>JAUICM010000012.1 GCA_030427885.1 Rhodothermia bacterium
TATACTCTGTGAGCCGGACCCTACGCTTTTCCTATCATTCAAAAGAATATCTAGTTTACTTAAGCTCGCACAAACAATCTGTTTTATGCTTACAATATGTCAGAGAACTTTGCCTTTTTGAGATAAAAAAAGCTGATCAAAACTTTTTGTTTTAAACCAGCGATTTCGTTTCCTCGAAAGGATTACAAAGGTACGGCGAAGCACCTATTCATTGCAAGTTTAATTTCAGAAAATATTCACTTTTTTTGTGAGATCCGCACTTAAATTTCCCTATCTCATTAATTGGCTGATCTTATCTCAAATAATAATTTTCTGAGGGGTCTGATCTTTTAAAAAAATCAATACAAACTATGACCTTCAGGATCTTCATTGAAGCGGCTGAATACCTTAACACCCACATAAAACAGTGGTGTATCAAATAACGCAAAGAAGAATTTGAACAGATATGAATTAACTATAAGTATGATCAAGGCACCGATAGTATTTATATCATCCCCAAGATTACCTGCAATGTACAGAATGCTCAGGATGGCAGTGGAATCTACTAACTGACTTACCATCGTAGATCCGTTATTCCGTATCCACAAATGCTTTCCTTTGGTCTTCTTTTTCCAGAAATGAAATAAACGTACATCCACACTTTGAGCCACCAGATAGGCGATCATACTGGCAACTACATTTAGTACCATAAATTCATACACACCTTCAAACAGACTTAAGCCACCACTCACCCCTGCTGCATTTGGAAGCCAGTGATTTATACTCATTAACATCAGCATAAAGAAATTCATGGCAAATCCTACCCAAACTACCAATTGCGCTTTTTTGCGTCCAAATAATTCAGAGATCAGATCCGTTGCCAAAAAAGTAAACGGGTATGCAACCACACCAGCAGGAACACTCATTGTATAATTGCTTCCATTCCTTACAAGCTCCGGAGTAATTGCCTGCAGCCAGCCCGGAAGATCAACACTAAAAATAGTTACGAATTTTGTGGTACCTATTACGTTACCCAAAACAAGAGATGTTAAGAATATCCCTGTGAGAAACAGGAATAATGCATCGCGCTGATAATTCATTTATGGTTATTTTATTTAAAGTACTGAAGCTAATAAAGAGATTCGTAGAAACAAATTGACCATCAACTATGTATGAACGAACTATTGTAATTTCAGGTTTGTCTGAATTGTAGAAAATAATATGATAATGAATACAGACGAGATTAATAGAAAAATTGAGATCGCTTTAACAGCTGCAACAATTTATGAGGAGCAGAAGAAATTCACGATCCCGGAACTTATTGAAACAACAGGCCTGACTGCCTCCGAGATCTTTGATCTTTTTCCAAGCAAAAAAGCGATCCGTGAATATTACTTTACATCATTGGTCTATCAGTATTGGGCAATGATCTCGGAGATCGATGGATTTGAGGAGTACAGAGTTAGTGAAAAATTTTCAAACTTCATCTATACTCTTTTTGATATGATGGATGAATACCCATCTTTTGTTGCTCATCATTTCAACAGATCCGTACTGAAGAAAGGGGGCTCCTCTGATTTCCATAAAGAGGTGAAAGAATTATTCAGAGACTTTATGAATTCTGACAGCGAGGTTGCTGTGAGTGCTGCTTTTCTGATGAAAGATCTTTTCTATTCACTTTTAACCACACAATACCTGTACCTGGTTAAATTCTGGGTCACTGACGAATCTGATGGAAAGGAACGTACACTGGCTTTAGTTGATAAATTAACTTCATTGCTGGAAGAAATAGTTTATAACAAAACATTTGATAAGAGTTTTGATCTGATCAAATACTTATTTGGACCTGCAGGAATTGGAGATGATATACCCATAGTTGGTGGATTTATTTCAGATCTGTTTAAAGACAAAAAAGAAGAAACTGAAGAAGAGGTAGAACATGAGTGATTTTCCGTCATCAAAATTTGAACGGAGTAAGATCATCGCCAAAACAGGGATAAAAGTTGGGACTAATTATGCCCAGCGTTACCTGAAGAAGAAAATGTCTGGCAAAGAAGGTGATTCAAAAGAATTTCATACCAATAATGCCAAACAGGTGTTTAAGGAATTCACAAAACTCAAAGGCACTGCGCTTAAAATAGCTCAGGGTATGAGTATGGATCAGGGATTTCTACCCGATGAGTTTGCAGAAGTAATGAGCCAGGCACAATATTCGGTACCACCTATTAATAAGGCTTTGGTCCGATCTATTATTAAGAAAGAATTGGGCGCCTATCCGGAACAATTGTTCTCCTCATTCGAAGCGGAGGCATTTGCAGCTGCTTCTATTGGCCAGGTACATCGTGCTACCCTTAAAGATGGTCGCAAAGCCGCAGTTAAGATTCAATATCCAAATGTGCGTGAGACTATCAATTCGGATATGGCTGTTGCCAAGACCCTTGCTAAACGAATTATAAAAAACAGCGGCTCTATTGATCCATATTTCGAAGAGATCAAGAAAACTCTTCTTGAAGAAACTGATTACATTCATGAGGGATCACAAATTGAAAAATTTCGAAAGAGATTTGGAAGCGACACTATTCTTATTCCGGAATGGATCGAAGATCATTCCACACAGAAAGTACTTACTATGTCGTTCATTGAAGGACGACATTTGGGCGAGTTCCTGAAGGAAGATCCTTCCCAGAAAGAACGAAATCATTTCGGTCAGCTTCTATGGGATTTTTTCCATGAGGAGATACGTGTTGGCGGGTATGTACATGCCGATACCCATCCTGGCAATTTTCTATTTACCTATGATGGAAAACTTGGTGTAATTGACTTTGGCTGTGTCAAAAAATTCCCTGAGGATTTCTTCATCAATTACCTCAAGTTACTGCCAACTCATCTGGCAAATGATGAGGATGCTATCCGTGATCTATACATTCAGCTCGAGGTCATCAATACAGATTCTAAGACCCCTGAAAGAGAAGAAGAGTATTATAATTTTGCCCGAAATTACGGCATCATGTTCTCTAAACCCTACAGATATAATTCCTTTGATTTCAGTGATCCATCCTATGATCAGCAGATCCGGCATTTCACAAAAGAGGCTCCTCTTTCTAATGAACTAAGAGGCTCAAAGCACTTTATTTATACAAGCAGGGTGCATACGGGGCTCTATAATATTCTGATCAAATTAGGAGCTCAGATCGATACCACCCGTAGCAAACAGATCCTGAGTGAACTACTCGATTTAGATTTTGATTCACATGCTGCTGCCTGATCGGAAAATTTCAGATGTATTTCTCCAGAATTTCTTTTAATAGTACGGAGGTTACTGGTTTACTTAGCAGGTCTTTCATTCCGGCCTTGCGATAATGTTCCAGATCTGATTTCATGACATTCGCTGTTACAGCAATGATAACGGGTCTGTCATCACCGAGTCTTTTTGTGATTTCTGCCGATGATTCCACTCCGTTCATTACCGGCATCTGTACGTCCATCAGTATGATATCGTACTTCTTGTTTAGTGCCTTTTCAAGAGCCTCCTCCCCGTTTACCGCCACATCTATATCTTTTAACCCAAGATTCTGAACCATCTTTCTGATCACTAACTGGTTCACACGTACATCCTCGGCAATCAGAATTTTTAAACTGCTGAACTTATCACTGTCATGAGTAACCTTCTCTGCCGGGCTTTCTTTGTATTCCACTTTAGCAAATGGTAAAGTAAAATAGAACTCAGATCCTTTTCCTTCCGTAGAATGAAACCCTATCTCGCCCCCCATAATGCTTACCAGGTTTTTGCAGATCGATAAGCCCAAACCGGTCCCTTCTATATTTACATCGGTATCTGCTTTATAAAACTTACTGAATAACAATTCCTGACGATCTTTAGGTATCCCTTTTCCAGAATCAGATACACACATCCTGATCCATTGAAGTTTATCATCTTCTCTTATGAACTCACTTTTTATTGTAATGGAACCCTTTTCAGTAAATTTTACAGCATTATTGGATAGATTTATCAATATCTGTCGAAATCTGAACAAATCTCCTTTCAGGGTCTTGCTGATCCGCTGATCATGCTCATAGTTCAGTGATACCTTTTGTCCCTTGTCTTTCAGCCTTGGTCTGAGAGTATCAGTTATATGACTCAACTCATTATCAATGGATATCTCGTTGCTATGTAATACCAGCTTACCGCTTTCGATCATGGTAAGATCCAGGATATCACTTATCAGATTATACAGGATCTCACTGCTGTAGCTCAGGTTATCCAACATCTCCCTTTGATCGGTACTGAGCTCAGTTTCCGATAGTAATTCGGCCAACCCGACTATACCGTTCAGCGGGGTTCTCATCTCATGGCTGATAGTAGCCAGGAACTCTGACTTTGCATTGTCAGCAGCCAGTGCTTTCTCCTTTTCTACTTCGAGCTCCTTAATAGTATCACTTAATTGTTGCCGGTCATTGAGATACGCATTCTTGAAAATATACAGTGCAAATCCGATGATAGATATCAAGATCATACTGGAGATCACCAGATCCCGGATCAGATCAGCTTTTGAATTGTAAGGAGCAGCAAGGCCCGGATTTTTTATCTCCAGCACACTGTACACCAACACAATTACGATGGTGACAGCAATAAACACAAGATATGCTCGAAGAGGGAGTATCAGCAGACCAGATACATACACAAGTACGAACATATGTAATATAATCCCCGAAATTCCGCCTGCCGGTAGCCAGGCATATGCAAGTGTGAATAACATAGATGCATAATACAGGAAGCTCATCAATGTAAATGATGCTCCTCTTTTCAAAAGGATGTAGAAAGCGGTGTAGATCAGAAAGTTAGAGATGTAGATCAGTTTTATGATCGACGTATACTCTCCGATCAAAGAGAATACCGACCAGAAGAACAACACAAAGATGGTAAGAGCAAGGGTGATCTCAAACAATCGCTCTTCGATCCTTACTTTTTTATCAATAGCTGGTAAAAAGTCTCTTAGATTCAACTGGCTGCATTTATAATGTGACCCGAACTTATTTTAAAACCAGAATTCTGAAATTTAACCTTCCCGGATCTTTTCTACATCATAATACAAAACAAGACTTAAATATCTTATCAGAGACCTAGATTTTTCTTTTTCCGCCAGGTCTCAAACGCCAGCATACCCGCTGACCAGATCAATGCGATTACAATATTTGCCACTATATTGATCTCACCTTCCATAAACAGGTATTGAGTAACCGTGTACACCAGAAAGAAAATTATGGCCCCAACTATAAATGAGATATACTTTTGATTCTTAGCCATTGTACTTAATTGCTTCTACAGTACATAATTAGGTAAAAAAATTTAGAGCTAATAAAAAAGGGGCCGAAGCCCCTTAACATTATCATTCGATGGAATTCAGATATTTATAGAATTCACTATCTGTTGAAATGATCAGCGATGTTTGTTTGTCGATGGTATTGGCATAAGTCTCCATACTTTTAGTGAAAGAGTATAACTCCCGTGCAGCTGAGGTTTTGTTATATGCTGCATTATAAATAGCGGCTGCTTCTGCATCAGCCTTACCACGAATAGTTTCTGCTTCCCGGAAAGCTTCAGACTGAATGCGCAGTAGCTCTCGTTCCTTCTCACCATTAATGCGGGATGATTCGCCTTGTCCTTCAGATCTGAATTTATCAGCAATTCTGTTCCGTTCGGAGATCATACGATCATAAACAGTACGTCGTACTTCTTCTGCGTAATTGATCCGCTTAAATCTGAAATCAAGTACTTCAATTCCCAGATCAGAGGTTCGCTTATTTGCAAGATTCTGGATTTGCTCCTGTATCTCTTCACGACCAATGCTAATCGTCTGTAGAGAGTCATTCACAATATCAGCAATTACTCCTTCTTCGATCGGCTCACGATTGGTACTTCTGATCAATTCTACCAGATCATGAGAAGCTATTGCATTTCGGGTTTCTCCATCAAGAATATCATCCAGACGTGCCTGAGCACCACGTTCATTACCCAATCGCTCAAAATATTTCAGAGGATCGGTGATCTGCCAGCGGGCGTATGTATCAATAAAAATAAACACTTTATCTTTGGTTGGAACCTGATTCGGGTCCCCATCCCATTCCAGATATCTTTTCTCAAAGTAATTTGCCCTCTGCAAAAACGGGATCTTAAACTTTAGTCCGGGCTCAGTAATTTCTTCGCCTTTTGGTTCACCAAATTGAGTTATCACTACCTGATTCGTTTCATTGACTATAAAGAAAGTCTGAGTACCCACAAGAATTATTGCACCTGCTAATATCAGAAGTATTGTTCCTTTTAAATCTTTCATGGCTCCCTCCTAATTTTGTGGGCTATTAGTATTACTCTTCACACCATCCATCTGAAGTTGTAGCAGTGGTATCACACTATTACCTTTTTCATCAGTGATGATCTTTTGTCCCATTTTGGGGAGGATGTCTTCCATAGTTTCAAGGAATATCCGTTTCTTTGTAACCTCAGGAGCTTTAATATACTCAGCATACAGATCATTGAATCTAGACACTTCACCTGTCGCCCTGTTCACGCGATCAAGTGCATAACCTTCAGCCTGCTGAATGGTTTGCTGAGCTTCCCCATCAGCACGTGGAATTACACGGTTGTAATCTGCACGGGCCTGATTGATCAGTGTTTCTCTTTGCTGCTGAGCTTCGTTTACACCGTTGAAAGATGGTTTTACCGGGTCTGGTGGATTAGCGTCCTGAAGAACCACTTGTTCAATTGTGATCCCCATTTCGTATTCATTACTTATATCCTGTAGGATCACTTCTACTTCAGAGGCCACTTCAGCACGTCCTACTGTAAGTACTTCATTCACTGTACGATCGCCCACAACCTGACGCATGGCTGCCTCAGAGACATCGCGCAGAGTTTCATCAACATTTCTAACTTTAAACAGATAGTTATATGGATCATCGATACGGTACTGAACTACCCACTCAACATCCCCGAGATTCAGATCCCCGGTTAGCATAAGAGATTCTCCCCCATATCCAGCTTTCCGATAGGTAGTATTTACTCCTGCTGAAGCTGTACGGTATCCAAATTCCTGCTTCAATTGTCGCTGAACCGGCACAAACTCCACCTGATCAACAAAAGGAAGTTTAAAGTTCAGTCCAGGCGTTGCTTCCCCGACATATTTTCCAAATCTAAGTATTACTCCAACTTCTTCAGTTTCCACGGTGAAGAAGGAAGAAAGCGCCGCCATAACAGCAACGATCCCGACGATTATCATCCGGATATTTTTCGTGATTTTATCAAACTGCGGTGGCAGATTGAATTCAAATTCTTGTTCCTGAGCCATAATTATTATTCGTTTGTGTTATCCCTAAAACATATTCTTTTCGCGGGCCAATAGGTAATTAAATACACCTTTTCTGAAGCCCGGTTATACTTTCAGACAGATCACGGTTGTATCATCAACCAGCTGGTAATTACTGAATTTCTGAACTGTGCGTTTGATCTCCTGAGCGATCTCATTAGCAGACAGTTTTTCGGTATCAATTCGTTCCATGAGTCTTGGAACTTCTTCAAACCCGAACCTATCTCCTGCATCATTCATAGCTTCTGGTAAGCCATCGGAATAGAGTAGAAATACATCTCCCTTTTTCAATTTCAATTCAAGTGCTTCATATTTTGTATCCGGTTTCAGGCCAAGAGGATAGCGTGGTTCAGGTGTTTGAATGAAATCAGCCACCCCGTTCCTTTTAAGTATGGGTTTGCAATGTCCTGCATTTGCCACTTTCATTACCCTGGAATTCAATTCGTATTTAGCCATTGCACAGGTTATAAAAGTTCTTTTGTCGGTCCTGTTGTAGATAGGATCTGATACATCGGACAGAATTTTTTCAGGCGGATCGTCTTTCATCCTTGAGAGCAATAAACCACTGGTAAATACAGCCGGCATGGCAGCCCGCATCGACTTGCCTGACACATCAACCACGGTCATGGTTAATGCTTTTGGGTTTCCGTTCTCATCATTTGAGAGCACATAATCGAAATAATCACCCCCTACTTCGAATGACGGGAGGAAGAATCCATATACATCAAATCCCTCGGCTACCGGTGGCTGAACAGGCATAAGTTTATATTGGCTTTCCCTGGCTATTTCGATTTCTTTCTCTACTCTGAGCTGCTGGGCCATCCTTTCCTGATACTCTGGTATGTAATCACCTACTTCTGATACCGGTATTCCATATTTGTAGGATATAAAACCATAGGCAAAGAGACTCACAATAAGAACTCCCTGAAACCAACCAACTGACGCCAGTTCTAAACTCTCGGAACCGATGTACGGAGATATCAGCAATACGCTCATAAACAGCCACCAGGCAGTATTTACCGTTACAATTCCAAACTTCTCGTAAGTATATACGATCACTGTACCAATGCACAGAAATATGATTATGTCCTGGATCAATCCATCCGGTGTGGCAAAAATTCTACCGAGTACTGTGAGAAACAGCGAGCTCAGAATGATAGAAGTAACCAATACTACCCAGCTGTTTTTGATCCAGTGTCTTGTCATTCCATACACAAATCCGATTTGTGCAAACCCAATGAGCCAGGTAGCGCTCCATGCAGCCATATTTATGGTAAGAATTTTGGGACGTATGCTGGCTTCCGAAAATCCAAATTGGCTATCCGATTGAAAGAAATAAGTATCATTGAGATAAAGCACCATTGTAAATACCCCAAGCAAGATACCACCAATAAAAAAACCATTGATCATTGCTTCTCCAGACTCTCGTACAAACAATTTCCTTTGCCAGAATGCATCAAGCAATTCAACCTGACCATGCTTATAGCTTCGGGCGAATGCTTCCCAGCTTATGTAAGCCAGGGCGGCATAAAGCCCCAGAATCAACCCCCATAGTAGTGAGTTTAAAATCGCACTGAAAAAACCTGCAGAACTCAGGAACCCATCTATGGTGCTCCAGAAATAAATGCTTCTCCAACCCCAGGTTGCAAGCGCAATACTGATGAAGATCATCAGAGCCCGTCTCCATTCCACCTTTCTATTGAAAATATTCTTCACCCCTATGATGAACACCATGATAGCCAGGACCAGAGCACAGGCAATTAATACATAGTCGAATAACGAAACCTGGCTGGAATGTCCTGAATTTAAATCCTGAGGCTCAAGATCATTTTTTGCTGAAAATGACCGTACCACATATCCAAATCGTGTACTGAAATCAGTATCTGATATAAACTCTTTAACCAGAATATCAAGCGACAAATCCAGTGTTTGCGGGCCTTCCATTACTCCGGACTTTCTTACCCAGCTAAAAGCGATCTCCGTCTTATCGTTATTACTATCAGACTGGAATGTAGTAACAGTATCTCTTCCTTCACTTCCGAGCTCTGTGTCCAGCTCCGTTCCGGAGAGTATATAGTTTTCCAGTGGATACCCCAGAATATCTCCCACTATCAATCTGGCTGCAGCTTCAATGGAATCGGCCTGAACAAAAGTCGGGTTAGGGTTTTCGTCATGGTCGATGATCCTGATGACCCTGCCCTCATTATTAGTAACGAACTTCAGGAGCCCTTCGGTGTCAAAAAGAGAATTACCAGAAGAAAATATCCCGTTAAGTTCATCCTTTTTACCGATCACACTAACCCAGCTTTGTGTATGAGCCTTACGTTCGTTCATCTTCCCCGGGGTTATTTTTTCTTCCAGCGAGTCCTTCAGAAGTTCCAGGTACCGGCTGTGTTGCTGAAAAAAAGTAGCCACAGCAAGACTGTCTACAGAAAACCCAAGCCTGAATGCAATACCTTCCAGTTTTTGTTCGACTTCTGCTGCACTTTCCCTGATGGCTCCATTGCCGTTATAATCAATATCAGACCTTAGAAAAAAGAACAGAAGGATACCGATCAACCCGAACCCAAATAGTATGTAAGAACTCTTGTTCGTCAATGATTAATTTGCCCTTTAATGTTTATGATACCTAGGTAATAACTTTCACAACTACGTGAGTATACTAAGATTGTTACCGGTTATTTCCGAATTCTCAGTTTAAAAGCGAAGCATAAAAACTGTAGATCCTTTCTCGCTTTTTGGTACGGTCAGAGTACCTCCGTGCATCCTCATGATCTGCCTTGAAAGACTAAGCCCTATTCCTGAGCCTCCTTCTTTTTCATGCGTTTTATTAGTCGTATAAAAAGGCACGAATATCTTCTCCAATACAGTCTTTTTGATACCCGGACCATTGTCTTCCACTTCTATTACTGAATGCCCTGCTTCATCGATCTTTGCATATAATATGATCTTTGGATTCTCAATATCCGAAAGAGCCTTGAATGCATTCTTCACAATATTTATAAGTGCCTGATCTATTAGCTGGGAATCAGCTGTTATTTCCAGGGTTTCGGGCTCTACTTTAACCTCGATCTCTACTCTTCTCTTTGAAGCCTCGCCCTTCATCAGATTCCGAACTCTGTTTAACACTTCTTTCACAGAAAGCACCTCGAATATCGGTGTCGGTATCTGAGTGATGTTACGATATGAATTCACAAACCGCATCAATCCCAGGCTTCTTTTATTGATAGTTCCAAGTGCTTCTTTCACATCTTCCAGTGTTTCAGCCGGAATAGGTGCCGGAGCCTCTGATCCGAAAACATCTCCCATCAACATAGTATTTACCGTATCAGAAAGTGAAGCAATCGGAGTGATGGAGTTCATGATCTCATGTGCCAGAACCTGAGTCAGATTCTGCCATGCTTCCATTTCTTTCTCATCTAATTCGGAAGCAATATTCTGAATCGATATCAGCTTATAATTATCACCTTTCATCCTGAATTCAGTAGTATAGATTGCCAGCTGCATCCGTTCAGAGTTGATGGTGCAATTCAGCAAAGTCCGGCTGCCACTTTTGAGCCCGATAACGGATTCATATAACTGCATACTAACTTCCTTCAATTGGTCCACATTTCGTAACACTGAAACATCCAGTAGTCGCTTCGCTGCGGTATTCAGAAGTTCTATCTCCCCTTTTTGGTTGAAGGAAAAAAGTCCTATACCTATGTGCTGAACTACTGTTTGAAGGTATCTGTAATTTTCTTCCCCTTTGGCCCGCTCGTTCTTGAATTTCTCAATGATCTCGTTGAATATTTCATTGAGTGAAGCAAAAGAATTATTACTGCCTTTTGTGCTGAAACTCTGAGAAAAGTCGTTATAGCTTATTGCTTCAAAGAACCGCTGGAGTTGTTTATTGGTACTTTCAACATACTGGATGAGATTAACTACCTGAAATATGAAGATTAGGCTGATCAGTGCCGAGCTTACCACATATTCAGTATTCGTGATGATATAGGTAAGAAACAAAACCGTTGCCACCAGAAATATCACCCTGATCACAACGCCAATTCTAAAACGGCCAATCATTATTTGTCCTCCGTCTCAAAGACCATATTTTTCCAGCCTTCTGTATAATGATGCGCGCGTCAAACCCAATTCCTCTGCAGCCTTTGAAATATTCCCATTATGTTTCTTGAGTGCTTTACGAAGCACCATTTTCTCGACTTCCTCCAGATTATAATCTTCTACCATTACGCTTTCTGCAGAATCCTGTTCTCTGGTCAATAAGAAATCTCCTGGTTGCAGAACCTTTCCGTCACTCATTATAACCGCCCGCTCAATTGCATGTTGAAGTTCTCTCACATTTCCCGGCCATGGGTATGATTCTAGCTTCTTCAGCGTTGCAGGCTCAATGGTTTTCACTTCTTTTTTATACTTACTGCAATATAGCTTATTAAAGTGTTGCAACAGCAGTTCAATGTCTTCTTTTCGGTCTCTGAGTGGTGGCAGGTGAACCTCGATCGTATTTATCCTGAACAGAAGATCCTGCCTGAAGTCCCCGCTGCTTACCATTTCTTTCAGCGACTGATTGGTTGCACAAACTAATCTGATATTTACCGGCTTTGATGTCATGGAGCCAACCCGGGTAACCTTTCGGCTTTGTAATACTGTCAACAACTTCGACTGGAGCGTCAGGGGAATATTTCCGATCTCATCTAAAAACAACGTTCCGCCATTGGCCACTTCAAACCTTCCTGCCCGGTCTTCTTTGGCATCCGTGAATGCCCCTTTCACATATCCGAATAACTCACTTTCGAATAAACTTTCTGATATTGAACCCATATCCACATTGATGAATACATTCTCACGCCGTTCGGAGCGCCGGTGAATGGCACGTGCTATCATCTCTTTCCCGGTTCCATTCTCGCCCAGTATCAGAATATTGGCGTCCGTTGCGGCAACTTTTTCAATAGTCTGGAATACTTCCATCATTGCAGAACTTCTGCCAATAATATCCCGATAATGATGATCGATATCATTACTTAACTGCTTTTGTTGTTGCTTAAGTGCCGCTACCTGTCTTCTCGAATTGGTGAGTTTTAATGCCGAGGAAACTGTTGCGAGCAGTTTTTCATTTTGCCATGGCTTCAACACAAAATCAGTTGCCCCGGCTTTTACTGCTCTCACTGCTTTGTCAACATCGCCATAGGCTGTGATCAGTATCACCGCGATAGATGGGTCCAATTCCAGGATCTTATCGAGCCAGAAAAAACCTTCTTCTCCGCTACTTACATCGTCAGTAAAATTCATATCCAGTAAGATCAGATCGTAACTATTATTCCTGAGCAGCGTGGAAATGGAGTTGGGATCTTTTTCGGTCTCTACTGAAGCCACATGATGTTTCAGAAAAAGTCGGGCAGCCTGTAATACATCACTGTCATCATCAACTACTAATACTCGGCCTTGTTTTACGTCCATATACTTAATTCAAAGTTCAGATCTATGCTTTTCAAAAGTCTGGAATGGCTTGTACAAATACCGTACCCAAATACTTCTGATTTCCAAAAAGCAGGCTGGTTCAACGCAAACCGGACATCCAATTTTATGAGTGTACGATTTCGAACAGTAAGTGTATCAAAATGTACAGTCAGATGCTACAAATCGCCGAATAAATACCCTTTGAGGCATTTTTTGTTCTTTGGCACAGTAATTGACTTAGACTTTAACAAATATCAATTCATCAGAAAATTTAATTAACGCGCAGTACACACCCATGGGAATGGATAGAAAAATTGAGAAAAAAACCTGGACTACAAAACGTATCCTCACAATTGTGGGAGGGCTTGTTGTTGCCGGATTCTTCCTGTACAGTTTCATCTTCGCAGATTTCAAATCAACCCTGAATGTTGAGAAAGACAAACTCACAATCTCTACAGTAAAAGAGGACTCGTTTCAGGAGTTTATTCAGGTTACAGGTACGGTTCAGCCAATTAGTACTATATATCTGGATGCAATTGAAGGCGGGGTTGTACAAGACGTACTTCTTGAATCCGGCACTAATGTTGATCAGGGCGATACCATACTGGTATTATCAAATTCCAATCTTCAGTTGCAGGTCCTTCAACAGGAAGCCGGACTTTACGATCAGATCAATAACGTAAGAAATTCACGGCTTAACCTGGAGCAAAACAGTTTGCGTATTAAAGAACAGTTGGCAAATGCTCAATATCAATTAGACCTGCTGGAACCAAGATTTGAAAGAGCTAAAAGTCTGTATGATCAGAAACTAAGCTCAAAAGAAGAATTTGAGTCTGTTAAGGAAAACTACCTGTATGAGCAAAAGCGCTTTAATCTGACTTATGAATCATATGTTAAAGACTCCATTCAAACCATTAATCAACTGAAACAGCTTAATGATTCTGAAGCACGAATGTGGAAAAGCCTTAATGCAGTTCAAAATATTCTCAATAACCTGATTGTCACAGCTCCGACAAACGGGCAATTGACCACAATAGAAATGCAACCCGGACAATCTATCTCAAGAAGTGAACGAATTGGCCAGGTTGATAAGCTCGATAATTTTAAGGTTCGGGTAGGTATTGATGAATTTCACCTGTCAAAGATCAGCACTGGATTAAAAGGATCTTTTGAATTTGCAGGCGAGACGCATGAACTGGAGATCACCAAGGTATTCCCGGTTATCACAAATGGACAGTTTGAAGTGGATATGGAATTTGTGGGGGATGCTCCTCAGGGAATTCGTCGAGGTCAGCGTACCCGAATCCGACTTGAGTTGGGCGATGCCTCAAGTGCAACTCTGCTTGAACGTGGTGGATTCTTCCAGACAACAGGAGGCAGCTGGGTATATAAACTTGAGGATGGAGGAACCCGTGCTGTCCGGCACCCGATCCGCCTGGGACAACAAAACCCTGAATATTTCGAAGTTATATCAGGCCTGGAAGCTGGTGATCAGGTGATCATCTCAAGCTATGACACTTTTGGTGATAATGAGGTACTGGAATTGAATTGAATTTGAGGAAAACTAACAGCTATTAGCTGATAGCTGTTAGTTACTAGCTTTTGAGACTGTTTGGTGAAGAATGGTGAGCATTTTCATCACCTGATCTACCATTTCAGTTTGTTCTGTGAAAACTTGATATGAGATATAATTAAGGTCTTTAGCCAAGATAAATTGATATCTGAGCTCCGAGGCAGATCCTATGGCAATATTGAGAAAGTATGCCATTTGTTGCTGTGTTGTTCGTCCACAACCTTCGGCTATGTTTGTTGGTATCGATGATGCTGACCTTCTCATTTGAGAAACCAATCCATAGACTTCTTCTTTTGGATAATCGAAGGTTGATTTATACACGGAAAGTGCAAGTTCATGACTCATTTGCCAAACCTTCAGACTTTTAAAATCTCTCATAATCACTTTTTGTTTTACTTAATAGCTAACAGCCAACGGCTAATTGCTGTTAAGTAAGACCAGAAAAAGCCAAACTACTTACAAACCAATTTTAAAACTGACATAAATCAAACCGACAAAAGAATGATACAAGCAAACAACCTACGCAAACTATACATAACTGAGGATGTTGAGACCACCGCACTCAATAATGTAAATGTGGAGATCAAAGAAGGAGAATTCGTAGCCATTATGGGTCCTTCGGGATGCGGAAAATCAACCCTGTTGAATATCATGGGGCTTCTGGATAACCCATCTGACGGAGAATATATCTTCCTGGGGCATGAAGTTTCAAAATACAGCGAACGCGAACGTGCCCAGCTAAGGAAAGGTAACATCGGATTTGTATTCCAGAGCTTTAACCTGATCGACGAACTGACTGTGTTCGAAAATGTTGAACTCCCGCTTTTGTATCTCGGAATGAGTGCGGATGAGAGAAAGCAAAAAGCGGAAGCTGCACTGGAAAGAATGAATATGATGCATCGCCGTAATCACTTTCCTCAGCAGCTATCAGGTGGTCAACAGCAGCGTGTAGCCATAGCTCGTGCGGTAGTTGCTAATGCAAAACTGATCCTTGCCGATGAGCCTACTGGTAACCTGGATTCGGATCATGGTAATGAAGTAATGAAGCTTCTGGAAGAGCTGAATGAAGCAGGAACAACCATCGTAATGGTAACTCACTCTCCACATGATGCCGATTTCGCTACTCGTGTGATCCACTTGTTTGATGGCCATGTAGTGACTGAGAATATGAAAGAAGGTTTCCACGTCTAATCTCAGTGTACAGTAAACAGTGACCAGTGATCATTTTACTGTTTGCTGCTAACTGATCCCTGACAACTGTATTATTATGCTATCTAATTATTTCAAAATTGCGTTCCGAAATCTGATCAAAAATAAAAGCCATACGTTCATCAATATCGGAGGACTGACACTCGGAGTGGTTTGTGCTCTGGTGATCTTTTTGGTTATTCAGTTTGATCTTAGCTTCGATACCTGGCATCAGGATAATGACCGTATTTACCGTGTTGTTACGGAAGATTCAGACTATGGTACCATTAATTACAGTGAAGGCGGACCTTATCCAAGAGCTGAAGCAATCAGAAATGACATTACAGGTGTTGAATATGTAACTCTTGTAAACAACAATTTCTCTAATACACCAGTTCTTTCTGCTTATGAAGACGGTGAACTTCTCAACCGCTTTAAAGAGGAAGAGATCGCCTTTGTTGACCAGGATTACTTCAACATCTTCACTTATACATGGATTGCCGGTAATCAGGAAAAGGCCTTGGTCAACCCAAATACCGCTGTGATCACAAAAAGCCTTGCTGAACGAATCTTTGGCACCTCTGATGTTATTGGCAGATCTATTGTAGCATTCGTAGGCAGTGAGGTTGATCTCGAAATTACCGGTTTAATAAAGGATTCACCTAAAAACTCTGACTTCCCTTTTAAATTGCTGGCTTCAGGACATTCAACTTCCAGATCAGGGTACTCTTTCAAAGACAGTTTCGAAGGATGGTCGACCAGCGCCAGTTCTCTTCAGAACTATGTGAAATTACTACCGGGTGTAAGCCCCGAAGAAGTTAATGCTCAGTTCGATCCTATGATCACGAAGTACCGTAATGAGGAAATGGCTGAGGTCATTGAATATTTTCTTCAACCTCTTTCAGAAATTCACTTTGATGATAGATTTGGCAACTACAATGATCGGGTTATTGCACAACAAACATTATTTGCATTGGGTATCATAGGGCTGCTCCTCCTGCTCACAGCTTGCATCAATTTTGTAAATCTGAATACAGCAGTTGCAGTATCCAGATCTAAGGAAGTAGGACTTCGTAAAACCCTCGGTGGAACCAAAACTCAACTCACTTTCCACTTTTTAGGCGAAACTGCCTTTGTAACGCTCATCGCAATTATTCTGGGTATTGGTCTTACTGAGGTTTTACTACCCAGACTTGAGCCGTTACTTGGCTTTACTCCTGAACTAAGTATGTTGACAAATTTTTCTGCACAGATCTTTCTTACCGGATTATTCCTTCTGGTAACACTGACTGCGGGATGGTACCCGGCCCGTTACCTTTCCAATTTCAGTCCTATTGAAGCGATCCGAAACAAGATAAATGCCAGCTTTGGAAGAGGATTAACTCTGAGAAGAAGTCTGATAGTGATCCAGTTCTCCATTACCCAGATCTTGATCATTGGCACCATGATCATTGCAAGCCAGATAAAGTATTTCCAGAATAAAGACCTGGGTTATGATAAAGATGCAATAGTTGAAATTCAGATTCCTGATGACAATAAACAGACGCTGGAGACCTTCAAAACCCAACTTCTTTCAAATTCAAGCATCATCAATGCTACTTTTTCCAATACCGGTACCACCAGTAATAACACATGGTCGGGAAATTATAAAGTAATTGATGACACTGTAGCACATGAAAATAATGCACAGGTAAAATTCATTGATGAGTCTTTCGTAGAAACTTATGGTTTGACAATCCTGGCGGGCGAGAACCTCACTCCTTCTGATACTGTAAATAAATACCTTGTTAATGAGTCGTTCGCAAAACAGGTAGGTTATGGCGACAATTATGCAGGCCTGATCGGAAAGACAAATGTCTTTTGGGGAAATGAAGCTCCTATCGTTGGTGTGGTCAAAGATTTCAATACACAATCCCTTCATTCTAACCTCGAGCCTACTATCCTCACCACCAGAAGATCTTATTATACAGGAGGCATCAGGATATCGACTAACCGAACTGCTGACGCTATAGCTGCGATCGAAACTGCCTTTACCAATTCTTTCCCTGAGTTCGTATTCGACTATAGTTTCCTGGACGACAATATTGCTGAAATGTATGAGACCGAACAACGCACTGCGAACATTATGAACACTTTTACGGTGATCGCTGTCCTCATTGGTTGTCTCGGTTTGTTTGGGCTGGTCTCTTATATGGCTACCACCAAAACCAAGGAAATTGGAGTTCGGAAAGTACTCGGAGCTAACCTGTTGGATATCCTCAAGATCTTTGCAGGCGAACTAGCTCTTCTCACGGGTATCTCTTTCGCACTTGCAGCTCCAATATCCTGGTATCTGATGCAAAAATGGCTCTCTGACTTTGCCTATAAGATCGACCTTGGTATTGGAATATTTGCTATGGCACTGGCTGGTACTCTGGTTATCGCCGCACTAACGATATCATTCAAAGCGATGTCGGCAGCTCTTGCCAACCCCGTTGAAAGTTTGAAAAGTGAATAAAAACTAGCTATCAGCAGTCAGTTTTCAGCTATCAGTGAGAACAACACACTGTAGCTGAGAGCTGATAGCTGTCAGCTGAACGCTTAAAAAAATGCTGAAAAACTACTTTAAGATTGCGATACGAAACCTTGTAAAGCACAAAGGATATTCCTTTATCAATATATCTGGACTTGCGATCGGGATCTCACTTTGCCTGCTCATCCTCATGTATGTGAAGCATGAGCTCAGTTACGATCGTTTCAATGAAAAAGCTGAGCGTATTGTTCGGGTAAATATGGTCGACACCGATGGTGAACAACTTGCTGTTACTCCGTCCTTAGTAGCTCCTTCTATCTCGGCAATTGCTCCGGAAATTGAAAAGTGGGTCCGTCTTTATGAACCCACCCGATACAGTCCTGTTATTGTTAAAGCTGGTGCAAATAAATTTCAGGAAGATAGTTTCTTCTATGCCGATTCCTCTTTCTTTGACATCTACTCATTTAAATTTATGGCTGGAAATCCAGCTACTGCATTAAAAGCTCCACGTTCCCTTGTTCTCACTAAATCATCTGCTGAAAAACTTTTCGGCTCCGTCAACGCAGTAGGTAATACAGTAGACGCCACCGTTTTCAACTCTGAATATGTTTTTGAGGTAACTGCCGTAATCGAAGACGTACCTGCAAATTCACATTTTAGCTTCGATTATCTTGGTTCCCTGAATACAATGTCAGGTTGGTCTCAGCTAACCGATACCGAGATTGCCGCTGCCAACTTTTACACCTACTTCCTGCTCACTTCTCCTGATGCTCTTAATACTCTGCAAGAAAAAACAGATGCATTCATTGAGAAAAATATAAAAGAACAGAGAGATGTCTCACTGGTTTATAAGCCACTCACAGAATTATATCTCAACTCTGAAGTGAGCGAGAACTATGAAATCGCCCCTATGGGCAGTAAAAGCAAAGTTTACGGATTTATTTTTCTGGCCTTCATGGTACTTCTTATTGCCACTATTAATTATATAAATCTGTCAACTGCCCGTTCTTCAAGAAGAGGATCTGAAGTTGGAATTCGCAAAGCTCTTGGTGCTGTTCGCTCACAACTTGTGAAACAGTTTTATGGGGAGTCATTGGTAATAACCCTGCTTTCTGTTGCATTAGCGATCATTTTGGTGGAAGTGTTCAAAGACGCATTCTTTGGTTTGATGGGACAAAACATAGAATTCGATTTGATGGCTGACCGATCAACATGGGTATTACTTTTTGGTGTTGTGTTGATCACCTCTACCCTTGCAGGAAGTTATCCAGCTTTTCTGCTTTCATCATATCAACCCGTTAAAGTGCTTAAAGGAATATTGGGAACATCAGGATCTGACGGAACCCTAAGAAAAGGCCTGGTTGTTTCCCAATTTGCCATATCTACCTTTCTAATTCTGAGTACTGCGATCATCTTCCGGCAAACGGATTTCATACTTACTTCAAATCTGGGCTTCGAAGATGAACAAATTATCGTCCTTCCTGCCCGGGACAATCAACTTTCGGAAAAACAAGACCTACTCAAATCAGAGATCCTGAGGCAACCTGGTGTGATTAATGCAAGTTACATGTCGAATGTACCTGGTAAAATATTTGGCGGTTATACCTCACAACACCTTCCTGATGATGATGAAGTTTCAACCCTGGCTGGTGCTGCAGACAAGGACCTGGTTGAAACCATGGGAATGCATTTACTGGCAGGTAATGGTTTCCCTAAAAATCCGGGATATGATATTGAACAAGGGTTTGCCTATCTGCTAAATGAGAAACTTATTAGTAAATATGGATGGACTCCTGAAGAAGCCATTGGAAAGAAATTCAATGTGGTCGGAGATGGCGAGGTAGTCGGAGTCTTAAAAGACTTCAACATTGCATCTCTTCATGAGGAAGTCAGTCCACTCGTTCTATTCATGGATGGAAGGAGATATAATTACCTGATGGTAAAAATATCTCCGGATAATGTTGATCAGAGTCTCGCTTCTATTGAAAATGTATGGGAGCAGATCGCACCTCATCGACCGTTTGAGTTTAACTTCCTTGATCAGCAGCTGAATGCGTTGTACAAATCTGATATCAGAACAAGAAATTTACTCTCTCTTTTTTCAGGTCTGGCCATCTTCATTGCCTGCCTTGGATTAATTGGTCTGTCCTCTTACCTGATCGAAAGACGGTCAAAAGAAATTGGAATCAGAAAAGTGCTGGGGGCTTCCATCTCAGGAATTGTCAGCTTGCTATCTTTTGATTTTCTGAAACTTGTGGGGATCGGTTTCCTTATAGGAGCCCCTCTCGCATGGTTTGCAATGGAGAAATACCTCCAAAACTTTGCCTTCCGCATCAATATTGGTATCGCAGTGTTCATAATTGCTGCGGTTATGGCAGTATTGGCTACGATAGCAACTGTGAGCTGGCAAAGTATCCGGGCAGCTCTGGCCAACCCCGTTGAAAGTTTGAAAAGTGAATAATAACTAGCTATCAGCAGTCAGTTTTCAGCTATCAGTGAGAACAACACACTGTAGCTGAGAGCTGATAGCTGTCAGCTGAATGCTTAAAAAAATGCTGAAAAACTACTTTAAGATCGCCTGGAGAAACCTCTGGAAACAGAAAGGTTATACCTTTATTAATATTTTTGGACTTGCTGTAGGTCTTGCCAGCTGTATAGTGATACTGCTGTATATAACGAATGAGTTGTCATACGATAAATACAATGAGAAAGCAGACAGGATCTATCGTGTAGCCACTACGATAGATTTTTCAGGCAACCATCTCGATATTGCCTATACACCCACCCTAATGGGACCAACGTTGGCAAGTGATTTTCCCGAAGTGGAATCCACAGCCAGACTGATCACCTGGGGTAGCATGCTTATCCGGAAAGAGGATACAAATCTGAAAGAATACGGCGGCGTGTTTGCTGACCCTGAAATATTCAAGGTCTTCACCCTTCCCATGATCTCGGGCAATCCGGAATCAGCTCTTGAGGAACCCAATACGATCGTGCTTACCCGGTCGATGGCTAAAAAATATTTTAACAGAACGGATATACTTGGAGAATCCATGCTTCTCAATGACGAAGATGTCTATACCATTACCGGTGTTATTGAGGATATCCCATCAACTTCTCATTTCCAGTTCGATTTCTTCATGTCGCTGAAAAATCATCCAGCTCTTGAAAATACCACCTGGTTCAGCAATAACTTCCGGACATATGTCCTTCTTCGTGAAGGTGTCAATTCAAATGCCTTTTCTGAGAATTTTGAGCTCATGAAAACAAAGTATCTCGAGCCCCAGCTTCTTAGCATCATGGGAGTAAACTTTGAAGAGTTTGAAGCGGGTGGTAACCAAGTTGAATACAGACTTCAGCCACTTCTCAGTATTCACCTTAACTCCGATCTGAGCGGAGAGTTTGAGGCTAACAGCAGTATGACCTATATATATGTATTTGCAGGACTGGCTTTGTTTATTCTGCTTCTGGCCTGTATCAATTTCATGAATTTGTCCACGGCGCGATCAGCTCAAAGAGCTAAAGAAGTTGGTATCCGAAAAACACTTGGTTCCCTACAATCTCAGCTTTCTATTCAGTTTCTGGCAGAATCTATTATGCTTAGCCTGATCGCGTTTATACTCGGACTTTTTCTGGTGGAAATATCTCTTCCTTTCTTCAGTGAGGTCTCTGGAACCACTATCACCAACAATTACTTTAAACAACCGGAAGTTTTTGGTGGGATTACGATTATTGTTCTGCTTACTGGTTTGGTCTCGGGAACCTATCCGGCTCTTCTTCTTTCCTCATTTAAACCTGTGGCTGTTTTAAAAGGTTCTTTTTCGGAAGCTAAACGACATAATATTCTCCGAAAAGGACTGGTCGTTTTCCAGTTCAGTATTTCAATGGTGATCATTGTAGGACTACTTGTTGTTAACCGACAGCTGGATTTCATCCAAACCAAAAACCTTGGTTTTCAAAAAGATCAGGTTCTCATTCTTAACGGAGCATTTGCATTGGGTGATACCGACCAGGTACAGACGTTCAGAAATGAAACCATGAAGAACAGTCTGCTCAGAAATGCTACTGTGGCAGGTGCGTTCCCTGTGGACGGATATAACAGAAGTGATACCGTTTTCTGGCCTGAGGATAAAGACCCCAATGAAGATAACACCAGCAGTATGCAGGTTTGGGATATCGATGAAAATTACATCCCTACCCTGGGTATGGAAATTGTAGAAGGAAGAAACTTTTCAAAAGAACTATCAGGTGATAAAAATACGGTTATTCTCAACGAAGCCGCCATTAGAAAAATGGGGATCATTGATCCCATTGGTAAGGTGATCAAAGGATTTGGAGAAGAATCACCCGATCCTGAGTTCTACGAATCATTTACCATTATTGGGGTAGTAAAAGATTTCCATTATGAATCACTCCGTCAAAATATCACTTCATTGGGATTCTTCTACAGCCAGGGCCATCAGAATATAGCCTATCAGATCAATCCGGAAGACGCTGCTTCTGCATTGGAATATCTGCGAACCGAATGGAAACGATACGCACCATCACAGCCCTTCAGCTATTCCTTCATGAATGAGAAATTTGACCAGATGTACCGGGCCGAAAACCGTATTCAAAACCTGATGGGAGTTTTTTCCATTCTGGCACTGATCATTGCATGTCTGGGCTTGTTCGGTCTTTCAGCATTTAGCGCAGAAAAACGAACCAAAGAAATCGGATTAAGAAAAGTTCTGGGTGCCAGTGTTCAGGGTATTCTGGGATTGATGTCTAAAGAATTCATCCAATTGATACTTATAAGCTATGTGATCGCTGTTCCGGTTGCGTGGTTCGCAGTGAACAAATGGCTCCAGAGTTTTACCTATCGTACCGATGTGGGAGTGATGGTATTTGCCATTGCCGGAATTGGGATGTTGCTGATCGCTTTGATAACCGTAAGCGGACAATCCATCAAAGCAGCACTTATGAACCCCGTTGACAGTTTAAGAAATGAATGAAAACCAACTATCAGCATTCAGTTCTCAGCTAACAGTGTATCAAACACTGTATCTGAGAACTGATGGCTGTCGGCTGAACGTTTAATATTATGCTTAAAAACTACTTTAAGATCGCCCTCAGGAATCTGGCCAAAAATCCAGGTTATTCATTTATTAATGTATTCGGACTCGCACTCGGGATTATGGCATTCATTCTGATCCTGTTGTTTATTAATAACGAACTTAGTTACGATAAATATCATACTGAGTCAGACCGGATCTACCGGGTTTCACGGGAATGGTTTAACAGAGACGGCGAAACAAGCCTTCATCTTGGGCATGTTGCTCCACCTTTTGGCCCGCTGATGAAAGAAGAGTTTGATTCTCAGATCGAATATTCGATCCGCTTTTTTGGTCAGGACCCTCTTATCAGCTACGAAGACAAACACTTTGAAGAGGATAATTTCTATTTCGTGGATCCTGAGGTTTTTAAGGTCTTTTCATGGGAATTGATTGCGGGTGATCCCGAAACCGCTCTTTCAACGCCAAATGGTATTGTAATAAATGAACGAACTGCATTGAAATATTTTGGAACTACCGATGCGGTTGGTAAAGCACTTATGTTCAATATGCAGGGAACGGAGTTTCCACTGCAGGTGAATGGCGTGATGAAAGATATCCCGAAAACATCCCATTTTGAAGTTGATATGATGGCTTCAATGATGCCAGTGATTCAGTTCTATGGTGGACCTGAGGCTTTCATGAGTAATTATGGAAGTAATAACTTCTCAACATATTTCCTGCTTTCAGAAAACACGGATGCCAACGATCTTGAAACCCGCTTCCCGGATTTCATCGATAAGATCTTCCCAAGAGAACAATTTAATGCAGAATTTGATGCCTCTGAAACGATGGCACTGCACCTGATGCCCATCACCGATATCCACCTGCATTCTCATCTTGATTCTGAGATCGGCAATAATGGTAATATCGAGTATATCTACATTTACACCGCTGTTGCACTGTTCATATTATTCATAGCCTGTATCAATTTCATGAATCTGAGCACTGCCCGATCCGCCAAACGTGCCAATGAAGTTGGCCTGCGTAAAGTGATGGGAGCCCAACGAACATCCCTGGTGCGCCAGTTTATGGGAGAGTCTTTCTTACTGGCTTTTATGGGATTGATCGTGGCCATAGTTATGGTGGAACTTGCACTCCCCTATTTCAATGATTTTGTCGATAAGTCGCTCGACTTCAATTACTATAACGACCTGAAATGGATTGCTACTCTTCTTGGAGTAGTTGCAGTGATCGGAATCGTAGCCGGTAGTTACCCCGCAGTAGTCCTATCCTCATTCCAGCCGGCTACTGTGTTAAAAGGCTCCTACAAAGCAAAGAATTCACACCAACTTTTCCGTTCGGTTCTGGTAGTTGTACAGTTTACCATTTCCATCGGGTTGATCGTGAGCATGGGGATCGTGTACAGTCAGCTTGATTACCTGCAATCCAAGGAGCTGGGTTTTGACCGCGAGAATATTGCGGTGATGTCGGTGGATCCTGCTATTGAGTCGAATTACGTAAGTATCCGGGATATCCTGGTCCAACAGCCCGGAGTCACGGATGTTTCTATGCAGAGTCGTGTTCCTTCCGGAAGACTTCTGGACTCACAGGGCGGTTCAGCCGAAGTAAATGGGGAAATGATGAACATTAATTTCCGGATTGCCGATATCCACGTAAGCCACAATTTTCTGGACCTGTTTGGAATTGATATGGTTGCCGGCCGGAATTTCGATATCAATCTGGCCAGTGATTCATCCGAAGCATTCATATTGAATGAGATCGCGATCAAACGATTAGGATACGCTTCGAATGAAGAAGCATTAGGGAAACAATTCAATTACGGCGGCCGGCAGGGATTTATCACCGGAGTGGTTGAGGATTTTCATTTTGAATCCCTGCACCAGAGTATCGCACCTATGGTTTTTGTGATCTCACAGGGAAGAAATAATAGCATTGCAGTTAAATTCGTAGCCTCGTACAAAGATGAAACCATGGCTTTCATTGAAGACCTTTGGGGAACCTACCGTCCGGACTATCCTTTCGATTACTTCCTGGTTGAAGACTATTACACCAATCAGTATGAGTCGGAAGCGAACCTCGGCAAAACCTTTACTTATTTCGCGATTCTTGCAGTGATCATCGCTATGCTGGGTTTATTTGGACTGGCATCATTTACCGCACAGCAGAAGATCAAGGAAATTGGTATTCGAAAGGTATTAGGAGCATCAGTTACCCAATTAGTGGCATTGATGTCTACCAGCTTTGCTAAGCTGATACTGGTGTCCTTCATCATCTCCACACCTATTGTTTGGTATGGAATGGGTACCTGGCTTGAGTCTTTTGCCTATCACGAAAATATACCTGTCTGGGTATTTCTGACTGGCGGTGCTCTCGCTTTTATAATCGCTATGCTGACGATCAGCTTTCAGGCTATCAAAGCAGCACTGGCTAATCCGGTCGAGAGTTTGAGAAGTGAATGATTAAAAGCCGAAAGCTTCAAGTGTTTAGCTACAAGTTTTTCAACTACGCTAAACACTTGAAGCTTGTAACTAAAAACTTGCCACTATGTTAAAAAACTACATCAAAATTGCTCTTCGAAATCTTAGAAAACATAAGATCGATTCTTTCATAAGTCTTTCCGGATTAGCCGTAGGCCTCACCTGCTGTATCCTGCTGGTAATGTACATTCAGTTCGAATGGTCGTATGACGACTTCCATAAAAACAGAGATTCGATCTATCGACTTACGGAGACCTCTGAAAACCAAAATTCGGATGAATTAAGAAGAAGTACAATTCACCCTTATGCACAATCTGTTGCACTGAAAGAAGAGTTGCCCGAAATAGAATCGGTGATCAATTATTCAGCAGTAGTTGGAGATATCCTTCTAAACGGAAAATACCTGGAAGAGAGGATATCAACAGTAAGCCCGGAGTTTCTAACTACATTCAGCTTCCCACTCATTTCAGGAGATCCAGAAAGCGCTTTGGATAAAATCAGTAGTATTGTACTGACTGAATCGGCAGCCATCAAGTATTTTGGAGAAACCAATGTTCTGGGGCAAACCCTTACCATTCGTTTGCTGGATGAACCTATGGATTATGTGGTTTCAGGGGTAGCCAAAGACGTTCCTTTAAACTCGAGCATTCAATTCGAATTTTTGCTTCCGTTTGAAAACAAATTTCTTGAAGAAACACCCGAACGCAGAGAAAGATATAAAACAAACTGGTACATCGGCTTTCTGGAAACCTGGATCACTTTAAAAGACGGGACAACTCCTGAAGACCTTGAAGCCCAATTCCCCGCTTTTCTGATCAGACATTATGGAGAAAAATGGATTAACAGAGATAAGAATCAATTCAGCTTGCAACCATTAGCTGAAGTTTATTTTAATGAAGAATTTCGTTCATATTACACCCAAAGCACCAATAAAACATACTCACTGATCCTTGGAGGTATTGCTATTGTGATCCTGGTTATCGCCGGGATCAATTTCATGAGCTTAACCTTGAGTCGTGCATCTTCCCGCTTTCATGAGATCGGGATTAGAAAAACGGTGGGCGCTATCAAACATCAGATCAAATTTCAGATCATTGGCGAAGTATTCATCACCTGTTTTCTTGCCATCTGTCTGGGCCTGGTTCTGGCAGAAGCCTTTTCGCCGTACGTGGGAGTTATTTTTGGAAAGGAACTGAACCTCAGTTTGTTCTCTGATCTCAGGTTATGGCTGGCAGTAGCGGGCCTTTTAGTTCTATTGACCTTAATCACCAGTATGTACCCAGCCTTCCAGATATCCCGCAAAAGTGCTGTTTCACTTTTTTCCAGAAATACCACTGCTCAAAAAATTCCAGCTTTTGTAAAAGGACTTATAGTAATTCAGTTCTGTCTGGCCACTTCGCTGATGATCGGAACCTTTGTGATGCAACAGCAACTGAGTCTTATTCTTAATAAAGACATCGGTTTTAACCCTGAGAATGTAGCCGCCATTGAATTCAACTCCGAACTTCAGGATGGATTATTTGCCGGTAAACTTTTT
This sequence comes from Rhodothermia bacterium, assembly GCA_030427885.1. Taxonomy (GTDB): domain Bacteria; phylum Bacteroidota; class Rhodothermia; order Balneolales; family Balneolaceae; genus JAUICM01. The sequence goes on from JAUICM010000012.1 coordinate 27,142, forward strand.
GCTGATGAAGCCACCAAAATTCCAGGGGTTATTTCCGCTTCCATCACAGGTGGTGAATACAGAGATTACTCAAGCTATGGAGTTCCTACAATGGGTATGGCCCAAATGATGTCCTCTACTACCCATTCCGAGCTTGGTGATGGAATAAGTTCCGAAGCCATAGATGAGCACTATCTGGAAACTATGGGTATAAAACTAGTAGAAGGGTCGAATTTCTCCACTACTTCAAATACCTATTCACCAGACGAGATGATCATAAATCAGGCATTTGCAGATGCTATGAAGTGGGATAATCCTGTGGGACAGATCTTGGTTGACCGACCCGAAAACCAGGGATGGACTGGTCCTTTTGATGGTAAAAAAGTGATCGGTGTGGTCGAGAATTTCAATTTCAAAAGCTTGTATGATCCACTCCAACCAATGGCACTGAGACATATTGAAGCAGTTGACCGAAATCCCGGAACAATATTGGTTAAGATTTCATCCTCCCAAATGCCGGAAACTATTTCCAAACTTGAAGAGCTTTGGAATAAGATTTACACAGAAGAGGTTTTCACATTTTCCTTCCTGGATGATCTCATTCAATACCAATACAACGAAGAAATTCGCTGGAATAAGATTATTCGCATCTCCTCTATTGCTTCCATTTTACTCGCTTGCTTTGGCTTATTCGGTCTTGCTGCTTTAACCGCTCAGAAGCGGGTAAAAGAGATTGGCATCCGAAAGGTCTTCGGAGCCTCTGTTGCCAGTATCGTAACCCTCTTATCAAAAGATTTTGTGAAACTGGTGATCCTTGGCTTCGTAGTTGCCATTCCAATAGCCTGGTACGCTTCCGGCAAGTGGCTGGAAGCATTCGCCTATAAGATCGAGTTAGGCCCGGGTATTTTCGTTATCGCCGGAATGGTTGCACTGGCCATTGCACTTTCAACAATAAGTTGGCAGGCAATAAGGTCGGCATCAGCTAATCCGGTCGATAGTTTAAGAAGTGAATGATAACTAGCTGCTAGCTATTAGCTTTTAGTTTCTCGGCTTTACTAAAAGCTAATAGCTAATGGCCAAACAACTAAAAATATGTCGAGAAAATTACTTTTAATTACCACATTTCTAGCTATTTCAACAACTCTTACCGCGCAGGATATCGATCCCAGCCAGATCAAGGCGGGTGAGCAGATCTTTGAATATCAACGGGAAGTGAATGGCCAAAGCACCACCTTTGGTACTATTTATGAGCGTATCACCAAGAACAAATCAGATGGCACGACTCTGATTACATTTACCCAGGAACTTCCAAATGTAACCATGATCGACAGTATTTTGGTGAACAGTTCCAATTTCTCACCCGTGAGCTATCGCTCTTTTGTCAAGGATATGCAGAATATCCGGATTGGGTACCATACTCCCGGCGAAACTGCTGTTTCAATGTGGCGGAATGTTCCAAATATGCAAACTGATACTACTTATACCGTATCCACAGAAGACCGCTACTATGATTTCCACTGGCCTCACATTTTATTGTCTGTTGTGAAGACTGATCCCAATGTTGAAGACCTGATCAGCCTGCCTGTTATGACCTACATCGAAGAACCACGGATTCAGGAAGCACAACATTTTGGCAATGATCGAATTGAACTCAACGGGCAGGTATTTGATGCAGTCAAATGGGTGCTCAAAAATGAAGCTCAGCAAACTACCAGCACTTATTGGTTTGATTCAAAAACGCACCGGCTCATCCAAAATAAGTCAGAACTTCCCAACGGACTTATCTTCTGGTTTAAACTTAAAAAAGAAGAGTAAGCTACTTACTGAATTACTGTTCGGTTCCGAACACCCGTTGTATAAAAACGGACATTATTTTTACTATAATCGCCTTTTTTCAGCTAAATCAATCGATTTCTCTCTTTTGGTATACTTGTTGATATCTGGTTATTGAAGAATGAATGATCAACAGCTGTTAGCTATTAGCTTTTAGTGGTGCCTCTACTAAAAGCTAATAGCTAGGGGCTAACCAGCCACCACAATGCTACGAAACTACTACAAGATCGCGGTCCGTAATCTTATCAAGAATAAGACCTTCTCTCTGGTCAATATCCTGGGACTTACACTGGGATTCACTTGTTTTATCCTTGTCTCTCTTTTTGTGATGGATGAACTCAGTTTTGATACTTTCCACGATGATGCCCGTGAGATCTACCGGGTGGTTCAACATATTACCGAACCATCCGGGGGCTCGCGGGATGTGGCTCCGGTTGCACCTTTGATCGGCCCGGAAGCAGAATCCAGATTCCCTGAAATAACAGACCAAACCCAGATCTTACCTATTGGACGATTAACTGTAGGTAATGATCCGTTGACCCGCGATTACGAATCGATCTGGATTGCCAACCCCAATTTCTTTGAGTTCTTCGATTTCGAATTTTTGTACGGAGATCCATCGCAAGCATTAGTGGGACCAAACAATCTGGTGATCACAGAATCTGTTGCACTTAAATATTTTGGTAAAAAAGATGTATTGGGTGAGAGTTTGTACACCAACCGTTTTGAAGCCACCATAACCGGTGTGATCAGGGATTTCCCAAAAAACTCGCACATCGACATGAAAACCATTCATACCCGGGCAACCTGGGAACCTATGTTTGGACTCAGTGATTTTTATGCCACTAACTGGACTGCCAATTCAATACTTACCTACCTGAAGACTGAACCGGATTTCGATAAACAGAGCTTTGAGCAGAAACTGAATTCTCTTGTCACTGAAAATTATCCCGATGATATTGAATATAAGAGCAAGTTTCGGTTGCAAGCCCTTGCTGACATCCATTTATACTCAGGCAGTATTGAAGGAGGCTTAAATGCCCGCAAAGGAAGTCCCTTATATCTATACATGTTTTCTATTGTGGCTGTGTTGATACTTTTGATCGCCTGCTTCAATTATATGAATCTGTCCACTGCAGCAGCTTCCAGAAGAACCCGGGAAGTTGGAATGAGGAAAACACTTGGCGCCGGAAAAGGCCAGCTTATCACTCAATATCTGGGAGAGTCTGTCATCCTTTCCATTCTCTCGCTTGCACTAGCCCTTACAGTGGTGGAAGTACTTTTACCATATATCAATACCCTTTCCGATCGTTCACTTACTCTGCCTTTCGACAGCATGCCACTGGTTCTGAGCCTGATTGCAGTTGCAATGTTATCCGGACTCTTGTCTTCTTTGTATCCGGCATTCTTCCTTTCCAGAGTGAACCCAACAGCTGCTTTTAAAAATGAAATAGTGATAGGACGATCTGCCTTTTCACTTCGCAAGCTTTTAGTTGTTGCTCAATTTGCCATCTCTATTGGTATGATCGCATCAACGCTGATCATTTATAAGCAACTCAATTATATGAAAGAAAAGGAACTTGGGTTCGATTACAACAACCGTTTGGTTATCGATATCAACAGCGGTGCTTTCAGATCACAATTCCAGAGTATCAAACAGGAATTCCTGAAACTTCCGGAAGTTCAGCATGTCTCCGTTTCTAATCGTGTTCCCGGCGAATGGAAAGTACAGCCTATTGCGAATGTGGACCGAACAGATTCGGACCTCTCAACACAAATGATGTTTATTGCTGCCGATGGTGATTTTCTGGATACCTATGAGATCAAACTCCTGGAAGGACGAAACCTGAGAACTGAACTGGCTGACTCCAATTCTGTGCTGATCACACGTTCGGGAGCTGAAAAACTTAATCTGCAAGATCCTGTTGGTCAGGTGCTAAATATCCCGAGCACTATATGGGATGGTGACTTTGACGAGCAGAATACCCCTTACTCTCCGGTTGTAGTGGGAGTAATTGAAGATTTTGATACTCAGTCGTTGCACCAGGCTCAGAAACCGGTCATGATAGCTTCGTACCGAAATCCTATTCATAACATTGACTACTACACCCTGGATATTGTTACCTCCGACTGGCAGGAAACAATAGCTAAGCTCAAGGAAGTCGGTTTTCAATTTGATCCTGAAAACCCGATCGAATACACCTTTCTGGACGGCAGGTTCGAAGAATTATATAAAGCGGATCAAATGCGGGGAAAACTCTTCCTGATCTTTTCGGCTATAGTGATCTTCATTGCCTGTATGGGGTTATTTGCCCTGGCTTCGTTTTCAATCGAAACAAGAATACGGGAGATCGGGGTGCGAAAAGTTCTGGGTGCTTCTTCAGAAAATATCATACTTCTGGTTTGCAAGGACTTTCTCTGGCTGGTTGTGATCGCCCTTTTTGTTTCGGCACCTGTTGCCTGGTATGTGATCGAGAAATGGCTTACCGACTTCGCCTACCGTATATCGATCAATCCAATGTGGTTCATTCTGGCCGGAATGATCGCCCTTCTGATATCTATGATCACTATCAGCTATCAGGCTTTCCGTGCAGCGAGGCTGAACCCCGTTGAAAGTTTAAGAAGTGAATAATCATCAGCTGTTGGTTATTAGCTTTTAGTGAAGCATTGAAACTAAAAGCTAATAGCTAATGGCAAAACGGCTAAAATCATGCTAAAAAATTATTTCAAAATTGCGCTTCGGAATTTCATCAAACAGAAAGGATATTCTGCAATTAATGTTACGGGACTAGCGGTAGGCATTGCACTTTGCTTACTGATCCTGATCTATGTGAAACATGAACTTAGCTACGATTCCTTTCATGAAAACGCCAACCGGATTGTCCGGGTTAACATGGTGGATAATGAAGATCAACGGGTTATATCAGTGACACCTTCAATGGTTGCCCCTTCGCTCGGATTTGAGATCCCTGATGTCGAGAAATGGGTAAGACTATATGAGCCAACACGCTATAATCCGATTATTATAAAAACCGGCGACGATACTTTTCAGGAGAACAGCTTTCTCTATGCTGATTCCAGTTTCTTTAACATCTTCAGTTTCAGGTTCATTAATGGTGATCAAAATTCTGCTTTGAAGAACCCGGAGTCGCTGGTTCTTACCGAATCTACTGCCTTGAAGCTTTTTGGTAATACCGATGTGATCGGGAAAACGGTGAACGCGCGAATCTTCAATATGGTAAACGACTTCACTGTAACAGCTGTGATTAAAGACATGCCGTCTAATTCTCACTTCCGATTCGATTATATCGGTTCAATGCATACTATGGCAGCCTGGTCACAACTGACTGATACAGAAATCCGTTCCGCTAATTTCTATACCTACCTGCTTCTTACTTCACCAAACTCGCTTGAAAATGTTCAGGCACGCGTTAATGAATTCGTGAATAAACAGGTAAAAGAACAGAGGAATGTCTCACTGAATTTGCTCCCATTAAAAGAGCTGTTCCTGAATTCTGAGAATACCGCCTATGAAATCGCTCCAATGGGAAGTAAGCAGAATATCTACGGTTTTATCTTTCTTGCTTTTATGGTCCTACTGATCGCAACCATTAATTATATCAATTTAGCTACTGCCCGTTCCTCACGAAGAGCATCTGAAGTTGGGATCAGAAAAGCACTTGGTGCTGTTCGGGGACAATTGATCAAGCAATTTTATGGTGAGTCGATCATTCTTACACTTATTTCAGTTGGAACAGCCCTGGTTCTTGTTGAGTTATTTAAAGACACATTTTTTGGTTTGATGGATCAGAAAATTGATCTGAACCTTATCTCAGACCCCGCAACATGGTATCTGCTGGGCAGTATAGTTTTAATCACTTCACTTCTTGCAGGCAGTTACCCTGCATTGCTGCTTTCATCCTATCAACCTGTAAAGGTGCTGAAAGGTTTGTTTAGTACAAAAGGGTCGGATGGAAGGCTTCGCAAAGGATTAGTTATCTCACAGTTTGCTATATCTACTTTTCTGATCCTTAGTACTGCGATCATCTTTAAGCAAACGGATTTTATCCTCACTTCAAACCTTGGTTTTGATAAAGAATCGATCGTTGTATTACCTGCTAGGGATTCTGAATTGGCCGCAAAACAAGATCTTCTGAAATCTGAAATACTTCGACAACCCGGAGTTCTGAGTGCAACTTATATGTCGAATATTCCCGGTAAAGTATTTGGAGGATATACCGCTGAAACAGCCCCCGGCTCAGACAGAATCTCCATTGCTGCGGGAGCTGCCGACCCCAGCCTTGTTGAAACCATGGGAATGGAGTTATTAGCTGGGGAGGGTTTTCCTGATAATCCCTCTTATTCCAAAGACCAGGGTTTTGTTTATTTGTTGAATGAAACCCTGGCTAAAAGTTTTGGGTGGACTCCCAAAGAAGCAATCGGCAAACCTTTTAATGCTCTCGGGGGACGGGAAGGTGAAGTCGTAGGCGTAGTAAAAGATTTCAATTTTGCATCTCTCCATGAACAAGTGGATCCTCTTGCTCTTTTCATAGACGCTGATATGTACAATTATATTCTCATCAAGATCGCACCTAATTCCACACGTGAAACTCTTGGGTATCTTTCTGATGTCTGGAAAGATATCGCTCCACACAGGCCATTTGAATTTGAGTTTCTGGATCAACAGTTGAATGCACTATATAATTCTGAAATAAGAACCCGCAATTTGTTAACTCTGTTCTCAGGCTTAGCCATTTTCATAGCTTGTCTTGGTTTGATCGGTCTCTCATCTTATCTCATTGAACTGAGATCCAAGGAAATCGGAATCAGAAAAGTTTTGGGCGCTTCTGTATCGAGTATTGTTACCCTGCTATCTGCTGACTTCATCAAACTTGTAGGTATTGGGTTTATCATTGGAGCGCCTCTTGCCTGGTATTTTATGGAGCAGTGGCTCACCGACTTTGCCTACCGCATCGATATTGGAATTGCAGTTTTTGTTTTTTCAGCAGTAATCGCTCTTGCTATTGCACTAGCTACCGTAAGTATTCAATCTTTAAAAGCATCCCTTGCAAATCCGGTAAATAGCCTGAAAAGCGAATGATTAATACAGTGAACATTGAACAGTGATCATTTTTCGCTGGTTACTGTTTACTGATAACTAACCATGTAACCACTGCCCGTTTCTTTCGTGTTAGTGGTACCATTAATGCTACGGGATTATTCTATGCTAAAAAATTATCTTAAGACCGCTTTCCGCGGCTTCCGACGTCACAAAAGTTCATTCTTTATCAACCTTGCCGGATTATCCATTGGCCTGGCATGTAGTTTTCTCATCTTTCTCTGGGTGATCGATGAGATGAATATGGATCAATATCATGCTGATTCCGACCGCGTGGTTCAGGTGATGGAGTTTCAAAGTTACTCAGATGAATTGATGACCACTTTGTCCACTCCCGGAATTCTTGCCCGAACACTGAAGGAAGAAATTCCAGAGTTCCAGTACATCTCCACTTATACCTGGAATAGTGATTACCTGTTCACCAAAGGGAATGACTCCTTCATGGAAAATGGATTGTATGTGGAAAATGACTTCTTCCAGATACTAAGTATTGACCTTCTGTACGGTGATCGTGCAACTCTGCTTACCGATCCCAACACAATAGTACTTAGCGAAACCATGGCTAAAAAGTATTTTGGGAATCAAAATCCTGTGGGAGAAGGTCTTACTCTGGATAACGATCAGGAACTCACCATTACCGGTGTGTATCGCGATATGCCTTCTAATTCCACCTTTCAATTTGACTGTCTGCTGAATTATGAAGACTGGTATCTTGAGAATGACTGGGCTCAGGAATGGGGAAACAACGGTCCTAGAACCATCGCTAAGTTAGCCCAGGGCACCGATATTGGAGCTCTCAATGAAAAGATCAAAGGATTTATAAAAGGAAAAAATGAAGGCTCTCATATTGATCTGTTTGTCTATCCATTTGCCAGCCGTTATCTGTATGGCTCTTTTGATAATGGGGTAGTATCAGGTGGCCGGATCGAGTACGTTCGCCTTTTCGTAATAGTCGCCATTTTTATCCTGCTGATCGCCTGCATCAACTTCATGAATCTTAGTACAGCTAAAGCGACCAAGAGAGCTAAGGAAGTGGGTATCCGTAAATCCATTGGTGCAAGTCAGGGTTCCCTCATAGGTCAGTTTATTGGCGAATCTATGATCATAAGCTTCTTCTCTTTATTTATATCCATTCTTCTGGTTGAAGCATTTCTTCCACTGTTCAATGATCTGACTGAGAAATCGATCTCAGTTGATTATACGAACCCATTGTTGCTTGTGATCTTTATAAGTACTGTTATCATAACAGGGCTTGTATCCGGAAGTTACCCCGCATTCTATCTCTCCTCTATTGAAGCAGTAAGATCGCTCAAAGGCTCATTGAAATCATCCTGGAAAGAAGCTTTCGCCCGAAAAGGATTAGTAGTATTTCAGTTCAGCCTGTCGATCGTACTTATCGTTTCCACCATCATCATTTATCGCCAGATACAATACACACAGACCAAGAATCTGGGATACAACAAAGAAAACCTGATCTACTTCACCACTGAAGACCAGGTTGGTGAACAATGGGATTCTTTCCGTTCACAACTCGAAACTATACCGGGTGTAGTGCTGGCATCAAGGACTTCACATTCATTTCTTGGCCAGAACAATAATACTCTGGGTGTAGACTGGGAAGGAAAGGACCCCGATACCCGAATTCTGTTCGAGAATATCACCACCGACTACGATTTCCTGAAAACTATGGGAGTGGAATTACTTGAAGGCCGGTCCTTCTCCAGAGAATTTGGAGCCGATACTTCCAAGATCATATTTAACGAAGCGGCTATTGCTGCCATGGGCATGGAAGATCCTATTGGAAAGGTTATACAGCTTTGGGATGAAGATTATGAGATCATCGGCATTGCCAAGAACTTTCATTTTCAGAGTTTCAGGACAGAAGTTAACCCTGCTTTCTTCCGATTATATCCTGAATTTGGATGGAGAGCATTTGTTCGTATCGAATCATCTAATATTTCAAACACCCTTTCACAGATCGAAGCAAAATGGAAGGAATTCAATCCGAATTTCCCATTCATTTATGAGTTCATGGATGAACAATATGCCAGCCTGTACAGAGCCGAAATGCGAATCGGTTCACTCGCCAGGGCATTCGCTTTTGTTGCCATATTTATATCCTGCCTTGGATTATTCGGCTTATCCGCTTTTACCGCCGAACAACGTTCCAAAGAGATCGGAGTAAGAAAAGTACTCGGAGCTTCAGTAAACAGTCTGGTCGTATTACTTTCAAAAGACTTCACCAAACTTGTCCTGATATCGATCATTATTTCAATTCCTGTTTCATGGTACCTAATGAACATGTGGATGTCAGAATTTGCTTACAGTTCCGGAATTGAATGGTGGGTATTTGCCGTGGCCGGTGCTTCCGCTCTCATCATTGCATGGCTGACCGTTAGCTGGCAATCTATCAAAGCGGCGCTTGTGAATCCGGTGAATAGTCTGAAAAGTGAGTGATAACAGTATTAGTAAACAGTTAGCAGTGATCATTGTTTACTGTTCAAAATCGGACAGTACCTGTATAAAAGCGAACATTCTTTTTACTAAAATCGCCCTTTTTCAATCAAATAGGGCGATTTTAACTTTTTGGTACGGTTGTTGAAATAAGTCTGCAGTGAACAGTTATCAGTGACCTAAATTCTTTTAACTGTTTACGGCTTACTGACCACTGCTAACTGGATAACTATGCTGAAAAATTATATCAAGATCGCTTTTCGGAATCTTACAAAGAATAAGGTCTATTCCTCAATTAATGTATTTGGGCTATCTATTGGAGTTGCTTGTTGTCTACTGATACTTTTGTATCTCACCAATGAATTCAGTTACGACCGGTTCCACGAAAACTCAGATCGTATCTACCGAACCTGGGAGTATGAAGATTATGGAGATGGAAGCATTTACTGGAATACGGTAACTCCTCTTCGCCTGAAGGAAACGATAGAGGCCAACATTCCTGAAGCTGAGCTTGTCGTTAGAAGATATGTGTACAATAATCTCGTGAAATCAAGTGATGAAGCAGAAGGTTTTTCTGAACCTGTTCAGCTCGTTGACCCTGAATTCTTCACCATGTTTAATTTCAAACTGATCAAAGGTGATGTGAGCTCGGTATTTGCTCAACCTTCCAATGTGGTACTTACTCCAAATTCAGCAGACCGATTCTTTGGAACACAGGATGTGATGGGTAAAACGCTACTCATAAAGATAAATGATAAATTTCAGCCCTTTACGGTATCGGGCATTCTCCAAAATGCTCCCATCAACTCCAGTATTGATTACGAGTTGCTAATTCCAATGGAAAACGGACGGCAGTTATTTAGTCCGGGAGCTTATGAAAGCTGGTTCTCAGTAGTAACTGAAACCTATGTTCAGTTAAGTGAGTCTGCTCTGCTCACCGATACCAAAGCAAAACTGGAGACAATGATGAAGGCCAGTCTTGGTGAGGAAGAATGGAGCAGAAGTCATTATGAGATCGGGATGCAGCCTCTGACTGATATACGTCTGAATACTGAAGTTCCAACCGGTATCGCTCAGGTGACTGATCCAACCTACCTCTATATTCTCGCAGGAATTGCTCTTTTAGTGCTGCTTATTGCCTGCGTGAATTTCATGACACTTTCAATAAGCAGATCGGCCAGTCGTGCTAAAGAAGTGGGTATCAGAAAAACCATTGGCGCTGAGCGTACTCACCTCATGTATCAGTTCTGGGGTGAAGCTTTTTTGATGACGATCTTTGCATTCATGATCGGCCTGTTGTTCACCGAAATGTTACTACCATACTTCAATGACCTTTCAGGGACATCCCTGGTATTGAGTTTTAGCTGGAATACAGCTTTCCTGTTTCTTGGACTCACTGTGTTCATAAGTCTTATTGCAGGTATGTACCCTGCACTGATCCTTTCGGGTTTCAAACCTGTGGAAGTACTGAAAGGAAAAATCCACGTGAAAGGAGACAGAAGCATATTCAGAACCGGAATGGTGGTTTTCCAGTTTACACTTTCCATATTTCTGATCGTAAGCACACTTGTGGTAAATGATCAGCTTAACTTCCTGCGGTCATCAGACCTTGGTTATCAAAAAGAGCAAGTGGTGTTACTCGAACTGGACGATAATCCGGATCAGGAAACCGGATTCATAGGCCTTATGCAGCGAACTTCAAGAATGACTGATCTGCTCGAGTCTCAACTTGGTTCTGTTCCTGAAGTTCAGGGAATTGCCTCATCCTTGTACACTCCTGCGCGCCCTCGCTGGATGTCTGCAGATTTCCGTGATACAGAAGACAAACTGCACGCCTTTAACCTGAATTTCATCGATGAGAAATACCTGGACCTGATGGGGCTTACATTCGAACAAGGCAGAAATTTTTCAAATGAGATCTCATCAGATGCGAGTCAGGGCATCATTGTAAATCAGGCTTTTGTGGATGAATTTGGCTGGGATGATCCCTTGAATGCCCAACTTCCAAGTCCTGAGTTTAATGCTCATGAGATCATCGGTGTGGTTCAGAACTTCAATTATGCATCTCTGAGAACCGAAGTTGAACCTCTTGCTATGGTGATAACTCCATCTATTATCTTCTCTGGCATTGATAATCTGGATCTGGATTCGTCCTCACCAACGATAAGCCTGAAAATAGATTCTAAGAATGTTCCGTCCACTATCGCTAAGATAGAAGAAGTGTGGAATGAAGTTAATCCCGGCTCACCTTTCAATCTTACCTTTCTGGATCAGGCCGTGAACAGCCAATACCGGCAGGAAGAACGACTCAGCAGTATTGTGACCTTTGGCTCTACTCTGGCCATCATCATTGCCTGCCTTGGGCTGTTTGGCCTGGCATCACTCCTGGTAGTTCGTAAAACAAAAGAGATCGGTGTTAGGAAAGTTCTGGGAGCCTCTTCAAAAGGGATCGTTTTCCTCGTTAATAAAGAGTTCACTAAACTTCTGCTTATATCTTTTGTACTCTCGGTTCCCATATCCTGGTTTGGATTAAATACCTGGTTGCAAAATTTTGCCTACCGCACTGAAATACAACCACTCACCTTTGTGCTTGCTGGTTTGCTGACCATTATGGTGGCATGGTTCACCGTCGGATATCAGTCCTACAAAGCAACCATCATCAACCCTGTAGAAAGCCTGAGGAATGAATAAATCCAGTACTTCAGTAAAAAGTTATCAATGATCAAAACACTGTAGACTGCTAACTGTTCACTGCTAACTGTTCACTATGCTAAAAAACTATTTCAAGATCGCCATTCGTAATCTCGGGAAGCAGAAGCTCTACAGCTTTATTAACATTTCCGGGCTAACTGTTGGACTCAGCTTCTGCCTGCTGGTACTAATGTTTGTGAATGATGAGCTGAACTATGATCAGTTCCACGAAAATAAAGCTGATATCTATAGATTGTACAGAAGTCCTCAAACTCCGGACACTCAATACGACAGAGATATCTTCACCCCGCTTCCAACCGGGCAAGCCATGTTAAACGATCTGCCTGAGGTCGAAAGTTATACCCGGTTCACACCTTTTGGTAGTATGGTTATCAGAGATGGAAATGAACTTATTGATCAGGATGGGTTTGCATTTGCTGATGATAATGTCCTCTCCACGTTTTCATTCCCTGTTGAATTTGGTGATCCGGAATATGCACTCAGAGATCCTAATTCCATTGTTATTACGAAGGAGATGGCTGAGAAATATTTTGGCGAAGCAAATCCTGTCGGTCAGTTCATGGACATCCGTATCAATCAAGAATTCAAAGAGTTCAGAGTGGATGCCGTGTTAAAAAACGTTCCTTCGAATTCCAGTATTCAATTCTCTCTTATCATCCCAATCCAAACGGTGATCGATAACTATGAGGTTTACAAAAGGGTTGAAGATAGCTGGCGTGGAACAAGAACGGTTACTTTTGTGAAATTAAGAGAAGGAACTGATGTCAATGCCTTGCGTGCTAAACTCCCCGATTTCATCAATACCTATATGGGAGATGCATTCGATGAGATGCGTACTGATGGTACTCTTACCACCGCCGGCCCTCCTATTATTTACGACCTCCAACCCTTGCTCGATGTTCATCTTGACCCTGATTTCCCCGGAGCATTCACAAGCCCGAGTAACCCAACCTATTCTTATGTACTTGGTGGAATTGCACTGGCAGTACTTTTGATCGCTTGTTTTAACTTCATGATCCTGGCCATCGGTCGTTCTGCTAAAAGAGTAAAAGAGGTAGGTCTCCGGAAAGTTGTGGGTGCCCAACGCAATCAACTTATGATCCAGTTTTGGGGAGAAGCTATTTTACTCACAGCGATCGCTTTTAGCGCCGGACTCGTACTCACTGAATTTGTACTCCCGGTATTCAACGAATTAGCTGACAAACAATTATCTCTTGCTGATGCTTTTGGAAACCTCCGGATCATCGGCGGAGTTCTGCTGATATTCCTTTTCACCGGCGTGGTGGCAGGCAGTTATCCCGCTTTGGTACTTTCTGGTTTTATGCCCATTGATTCCCTGAAAGAAAAAATGAGTTTTAAAGGCTCCAACAACTTCACCAAATCACTGATCGTCGCTCAATTCGGACTTACTATTTTTCTTGTAACCGCCACATTGATCATGACCGATCAACTACGCTTCCTTCAGGAAAAAAACCTCGGATTTTCTGGCGAACAGGTCGCTGTGATTCCAGCTAATGGTACTGATGGAGTTCGTGCTCTGGATATTTACAGAAATGAACTTGGCAACGATACTCACATGTTGGATTTCACCGGAGCCAATGTTTCTTTTTCTAGCGGACTATGGCGTAGAGGCTACCAGTATAATGGGGAAGTGATGCAAACTGCCGTATTCCGCGTTGACCCAAATTACATTAATACCTTACAAATGAACCTGGTTGCTGGACGAAATTTTGACACCCGTCTGTCTTCCGATTCAACTTCAGCTATTCTTGTGAATCAAACCTTCCTTGAGCGTCATGGCCTGGATCTGAGTGCAGTGGGCGATGCATTCCCTGTCGACTGGGGATGGATGGTCAACCCAACCATAATTGGTGTAGTGGAGGATTTCAATTACCAGTCGCTTGAGAACACCGTTGAACCAGTAATGATCTACATGAACCCACGGGACCCAATCCTTAATATCATGGTTCGTGTTTCCCCGGATGATATGCCCGGAAGTATTGCAAAGCTCCGTTCAACATGGAAGCAGATCACCACAGAGATCCCATTTACATACAGCTTTCTCGACAGCGACATGGATAATCTCTACCGGAACGAAGCGCAATGGAGCAAGATCATCAGCTACAGCTCATTTCTGGCTATTTTCATTGCCTGCCTGGGACTTTTTGGATTGGCCGGCATCGTTGCCATTCAGCGCCAGAAGGAAATCGGCATACGAAAGGTTCTTGGCGCTACTACTTCCGGAATAACCCTAATGCTTTCTTCAGGATTTGCAAAACTGGTCACTGTTTCGATATTTATTGCGACACCAATCGCTTGGTATGTGATGGACAACTGGCTGAGTAATTTTGCTTACCGGATTGATATCAATATTTGGATGTTTATTCTGTCCGGGTTAATTGCCATTGGAATAGCTATGCTTACGGTAAGTTATCAATCAGTTAAATCAGCAATACAGGATCCCGTTAAGAATTTGAAAAGTGAATAACTAATAGCTTCAAGCTTTAAGTATTTAGCGTCAAGCACTACTGCTAAATACTTAAAGCTTGTAACTAAAAACTTGTAGCTATGGTAAGGAACTACTTTAAGATCGCCTGGAGATATTATACAAGGGACAAATCATTTTCTTACAACAATGCCTTATCTTAATACTTAATTAACTGAAATATTTACCTATATTCATATCTATAATCAAAACATTAAATAATATTTTTATTTTTATGTATTAATTATTTAATTCCACAGGATTTAGCATAATTTCAGCTTAGAGAGAATTGACTAAAATAATATTAACTCAAGAATCCTTTAGGAGATATGAAAAATATTGAGCTAGCACTAGAGATCTTGCAAAATAACATATCAGAAATTAATACAGTATCAGAATGGAGTGACGCACTTGGATTTCATTCCAATAAATTATTTTCACGTCATTTCCGGAATTATTATGGGGTAAGGCCCAAAGAAATGATCACAAAAACTAAGATCCAGAAAATCAAAGAGTGCCTATTGAATTCACCTAATGAAATTCTTTTCTGTATAGCAAGAGAACTTGGATTTCCAAATGACCAGGCATTGTATATGTTTGTTAAAAGACATACTGGAAAATCACCCAGCGAATTAAAAAAATATTTAGTTAACTAGAAAAACCTTAAACATAACTATAGTGAAAAAAAAATTGTTAATATCTTCATTTGTAACATTAGGCTTTATTCTTGGTTCTTTAGCCTCCGAAAAAACAGCAACTGCTTCTCCGCCCTGTCCAAAAACAGAATATGATAAAGATCAGGGTATCTGTATTGATTCAATGAATGACGAAAAGTGCGTTATAACTGAAAATGGTGGTAAGACAATTCCTTGTATTTAGCCTTCTTTGCAATATCAAAGTAGTCCTTAATTTAAATGAATTACCTATATAATTGATATTGAAATGAAAATTAAATTTTCAGTAGTAGCTTACCAGTAATTTCATACTTACTGATTAAGCCTAAAGATCTTGAGTCTTTGCTTCTATTGATATTATCACCTAATAGAAAATACCTTTCTTCCGGCATAATAAATGATTCTGAATTTAGCTCATCCTTAACAAGGTATCTGTACTTCCAGTTTTTTACACTTACTCCAGTCAGGCTTTTATCCTTCACCACAAAAAGAGTATCATTACTATAATTTAAGGTATCGTTGGGAACTGCAACGATTCTTTTGATATACTCTTTCTCATTTATTTTAAAAACTATTATATCATCCCTGCTATACTTGCACTCATATAAATAAGTATCACATCTTATCAGAATTGCGTATTCTCCCTCATGAATAGTGGGCATCATCGACTCCCCAGAAATCTCAGTACACCTAATTGTAGAGAGAAGTAGTGTTGAAATAAAAGTAATTACTAATGTAGTAATGAAAAGAGATATGCTTTTTTTCATGTTTTTAAAAGCACAACTTAATTATTGGCAACAGCTATCACATTGATAAATTTTTCTATTTCTCTCAACCCCATTATTCTTTTCACTTCCTCTTCCGAATCAATCCCTCTGTAGAATTTTTTCCCATTAGTTCCATTATACTCCCCCCTAATTCTTTTCATAATTACAATTTGTGGAGTAGACGGATCACCAGGATAATCATCATATAGATACCTTGACAATCCAAGATTATGCCAGCTATTTCCAGTCATTATTTCATTAAATGCCCCATACTTCGCTAAATGTTCTATTCCATTAGATACGTTATAATCCTTAGAAATACCTACTGTTAGAAACCCAAGTGAATCCTCTTTAGCTTTGTTCTTATAATAATCTTTAATCGTATGAAAGTAGCCCGGGAGCTGTTCATTATTTGATATAGCACAAACTGAACTCCCAATATATACCAATACAATCTCCTCTTTTTGCGGTCTATAAATATCCTCATTTGATATCTCTGGATAGGTATTTTCTTTTTCAAAAAAATCTAAACTGAATCCGTTTTTTGCGATAAAAAAAGAGAATAAAAACCCAAGAACTCCTATTATTGCAACAATGATATTATTTTTAAGCTTATCAATCTTCATAAACTTCAATGGTTGGATATGGTTTTGAATTACTAGAAATTATGTTTGACTCCATAATCGAATGAATAACAGGAAATTCGAAACTATCTGCATAGCTCTTTTTGGAAAATGGATCTACTATTATTGTTCGTACTTTCTGAGATGAATTTTCTCTCAAAAGAACAGAGTTCTGCACTAAAACAAGCTCTTTAGCACTAAAATAATTTATGTTTGTAATCTGTTCGAAATATTCATCTCCTGATGCACCAAATTCAATGGCAGGTCTGCCACCCTCATACATTTCTGTAATGCTATTTTTATAGAACTTATCTGAAAAATCGTACACCCATTGAACATCCCCTTCTAGATTTATTGCATATAAATACGGCAAATATTCATAAGCAAATAAAACTAACTCTTTATCCTGAATGCAAACAACTGGGCCATCAGATAGTTGATTTACTGTAAGCCAATTTGTTGAGATATAGGCCGGACCAAATGAATTATTGTACTCACCAGTTTTCAGAGAGTAAGAATGCAGTATTGTTCCTTCTAGTTTCTCCGGTTCATCTTTATTCGCTTTTATCCCCCTGATTATTAAGTCTTCTCCCATTACACACATATCCTCTGGAGAGAAATCAGTAATTATTTCGTCTCTAAATATTAATTTCTCATTCTTAAATTCATATATAATAGCTTTGTTATAGACATCAAGTACTATGACCAAGTTACCATATGAAATTAATTTCTTTGGTCTTAAAAATTCTCCTGGTCCTCTTCCTGAAAGTTTATATGACTCAATATGCGCTCCGTTCAGAGTATATGTTCGAATTTCATTGAATTTTGTATCCAGCACTACATACGACTCAGAAATTTTTACAACCCCTCCGATTTTTCCAAAAATATCTGAGTCATTTGAATTACTTAACATTTCTTCCTTTCCTAAGACTAATTTTGGAGAGTTATTAATAAAGGAAACAATATCACCTAAATTCTCCTCTACATACGTAGTTGATAATCCATTCTTTGGTATATTTATCTCTGTAGGGTGAGAAACATCATTATATTGATTAGCCGCCTCAACCTTTGGTTTATCCGATGAATCACACATTATCCAAAATGTGATAGATATTAATAAAAATAGTTTGACTACTTTACTATAAGATTTCATTTAAATGTGGTTATGGTGATTTTAAACTAAGGTTAAGAAAAGGATTAAATTAAAGACATGCTTCTGTTTTGCTGGCACCTTCTTGAAAATCCAAAAAATCACTCCTAATAGGTTTTATTCTAAGAACATCCAAGAGTTTTGCACTGAATTGGTCCATCTATTCTACATTGAGTACTCATTCCAGGATTGTCTATACAATAGGCTCCAATTTCACACTCATCTTGTTCACATGGATTAGCAATAATGTCTGAATCAGCATTGATTACATCTTGCGGAGAAACCATTACAGTTCCAAAGAATATTCCACCAAGTATTCCTGATCCAATTATTATAATCTTTTTCATATTTATTAATTTTTATCCAATTAATTATTCGCACATTCTAGTAGCACATTTATATCCATTTTCATCATCGTTTAAATTGCACTCTGTATGGCCCCCCGGGTTATCATCGCATCCCCCAAAGGTTGAGGCAGCGCATTCTATATCTGGACAAGGAGCTGCTAATACTTCAGAATCGGCTTTGAGTCCCCCTTGAGTAGAAGCCATTAGCGTTCCAAAGAAAACCCCTCCAAGTAGTCCAAATCCTAATACAAGTATTTTTTTCATTTTTCTATCTTTTGATTTAAAATTTCAGTTTCAATTTATAAACAACCTTCTGTTACACAGTCAAATGGAAACTCATCCTCATATTTACAGCGTGTATCTCCTCCT
This sequence comes from Rhodothermia bacterium, assembly GCA_030427885.1. Lineage (GTDB taxonomy): Bacteria > Bacteroidota > Rhodothermia > Balneolales > Balneolaceae > JAUICM01. The sequence continues at coordinate 45,654 of JAUICM010000012.1, forward strand.
GGATTGTCTTCACAAGTTATAGTATTCGCACATTCCTGATCATCACAGGGATGTGCTAGTACCACAGAGCCAGCACTTATTGTCATGCTTTGAGATGTTCCAGCAATTGTTCCAAAGAAAACCCCTCCAAGTAGTCCAAATCCTA
>JAUICM010000001.1 GCA_030427885.1 Rhodothermia bacterium
GATTCGTATATGACGATGATGGAAACAAACTCATCGCACCTAGTGGATTCTACACTCGTGAGCTGAACGCAGAGATGGGATACATCCTTCCAGATTGGACAGGTGGTTTCAGAACCGATGTTTCTTACAAGAACTTCACCTTCGGAGCTTTCATTGACTTCCAGAAAGGTGGCCAGTTCTACTCTATCTCTAAAATGTTCGGAGCCTACTCTGGTCTGACTAATGAGACTGTTGGAAACAACACTCTTGGAAACCCACTGCGTGATCCAGTACTTGATTCAAACGGAAACGAAGTAACTATCATCGCTCTTTCTGATGCGGGTAGTAACTCCGGTGGTGTTCTTGTTGAAGGTGTTGATGCAACCACTGGTGAGCCAAGACAAAGTCTGATGAATGCAGTTTCTTATTTCGGAAACGTATATGGCATTAAAGACGCCTGGATCTACGATGCAAGCTATGTTAAACTGCGTGAGTTAAGTGTTACGTACAACTTGCCAGGTAGCATGCTTTCTAATCTTCCACTGCGTCGTGCCAGTGTTTCTTTAAACGCTAAAAACCTATGGTTGATTTATGCTCAAGAAGATGGTACTGATCCATCAACTGTACAGAACGGTACTACCGGATTCTCTTTCTGGGAAGGTGGTGGACTACCAGGTACTCGTTCAGTTGGTTTCAGTGTAAATCTTGGCTTCTAATCATAACAGAGGCAATAACATGAAACTTCCAAATAAGAAAATGACTATGAATTCTTTTAAAAAACTAAGCGTAGTTCTACTTGCAGTGGTTGTATTCGCAAATTGCGATGACTTCGGAGACATTAACGTGGATCCGAACAACCCTTCATTAGTAAAGACGGAGCTACTTTTGACAAATTCACTTAGAGGTGTAAGTGATGTGATTGGAGCAACAACACCAATGGCATATGTTCAACATACTGCTTGTACTCAGTACAACGAAGAATGTCGGTATCAGAATGTAAGCTTTGACTTCAGTGGGTGGTATTTTACTGAACTAAAAGACCTTCAAACCATCATTGATCTAAACACCGATGAGACAACCAAAGGCGATGTGATCAGCGGTGGTAGCAATGCCAACCAGATCGCAGTAGCCCGTATCATGAAAGCCTACTTCTATCATATGATGACAGACCGCTGGGGATATCTCCCATACACCGAAGCCTTGCAAGGTGCTGACAACTTCTCTCCTGCTTACGATAGCGATCAGTCCATCTATACTGATCTTATTAAAGAGCTCAAAGAAGCTGTTGCTCAAATGGATGGTGGAGTTGGTGTAAACGGTGATTTCATCTTTGATGGTGATATGGATAAGTGGGCTAAATTTGCGAATACACTTCGCTTGAGAATAGCCCTCAGAATGTCTGAAGCTAACCCTTCTCTTGCAGAAACTGAATTCGTTTCAGCACTGAATGCAGGTGTGATCACAGATAACGTCTGGTATCCATACCTTGCAGAAACAGCAAACCAAAACCCTTGGTATGCACGTTTTATTACCAGAACGGATTATGCGATCACTGATGTACTTGCGGACACTATGGCTGCTCTTACTGATATGCGTCTTACTGCATATGCCGATCCTGCTCCAAATGCAGATGATGGTGATGGTGTTACAGAGATCTCTGATATCGTTGGTCTTTCCTACCATATCTCCGATCCGGGTTCTATCACAAATGCTGAAGTATCCTTCCCAGGTCAGGCTATGCGTGCACAGGATGCACCACTGGCAATCATCTCAATGGCAGAAGTTAAGCTTGCACAAGCGGAAGCTGCTCACAGAGGTTGGATCGCTGGTGGAGATGCTACAGCTGCTACCTTGTATGCTGAAGGTATTGCCGCTTCCTGGGATCAGTGGGGTGTAACCGGTGACGGTACAGCTCTGGCTGCTTACATGGCTAACGCAGAAGTTGCTTACACTGCAGGAAATGCAATGGATCAAATTGCATACGAAAAGTGGGTAGCTCTGTACGGTAATGGTTACGAAGCATGGAGTGAGTGGAGAAGACTGGATCACCCAACGCTTGTTCCGCACCCAGATGCCTTGAACACTTCAGGCCAGATTCCTGTTCGTCACGGATATCCTTCATCTGAAAGTCAGCTTAACGAAGCTGCTTACACTGCAGCGGTTTCTGCTCAGGGAACGGATGACGAATCAACTCACGTTTGGTGGGATAACTAAGATAGTTTCTGAATTATCTTGATTTTAAAGGCCTGCTGGTACCAGCAGGCCTTTAAGTTATATGTAGGTACCAGACGAGTAATTAATATCATTCCAGAACATCAAGTTATTTATCTGCTTATCACAAAAAGTACATATATATATATAATCATTGCTAGCTTTTAGTACCTGATGTCAGGAGTCAAATTTTTAAGCATAGTTACCTTGAAAACATAGATGACCTCTATATCGACAAGTGACATCAGGACTATTTTATACTTGATAGCCAAAGTTTCGTAACTGAATTGTTGCGAAACTTTTTTAATATGGATTAGACCAAAATATCTTTATGGTGAGAAAATTTTCAAGGAGATTTTAATACTTTAGTAACCCATGCTCGACTAACCCCAAATTTTCTTGCCAAATCTGCTTTTGAGTCTACTTTTCCTTCATTTATTAATTGGGTAAATAATTCTTTTTGTTCGGCTCGTGAAAGTTTTTTATTGGCCTTATTTTTTCGTTTCTGAAGTTTTGGAGAGTTAACAATTAATAAGGGTGTTAACCTAAAGTTCGCATCTTCTAAAAATGGGTATTTTTTCACTTGATCTGATCTAATGAGACTTAGTTTTTGTTGACCAAGATCATTCGAAACTGTCTCTACGTGCCATATTACGCTAAAATAAGTTCGCATTTCGCCCTGAGCCGGGGAGCTAAAAAGGACAAATTAGCGCATGTTGGTTTGTCTTTTTTTTTATGGACAGGAATTACTACTTATACATATTAAGATCTCAGCTCAAAGAAACCTACAATGTTGCGGAGTCAGGTGGGTAAAGTTGGGAAACTTAAAGGTGTTGTACTTTTTTCACCTTTCCATTCAGGTATTGGTGTTATTTTTATGATCCTAATATGCTAAACATCCTGTGACACTCTGTTCAAGCCACAGGAAAATAAATATTTACTGTTGTTGATAATATTAATCTACAGTTTATTTCTATACTCAGAAGGAGAAAGCTCGATCAGTTTTTTAAAGGTTCGAGAGAAATAAAAGGGATCGTTGTACCCCAGTTTATAAGCAATTTCCTTTATACTTTTGTCTGTGAAACTCAGATAGTTACATGCCTTCTGAATTTTTAAATGATTAAAATAGCTGATTGGTGTATAACCCGTTCCCTTTTTAAACAGTGAATAAATATGTGAAGCGGAGTAATTCAGGTGATTGGCTAGCTCTTCAATCGATAATGATGAATGTAAATTCATCTGCATGTATTGAATTACAGAGTTGACAACATCAGAACTGTTTTGGGTAGTATTATTTTTTGCGTGAAAGTGGGGGTATATAAATGATCCCAATAGTTGTGAAAGACGGATATTTACATACTCAATAATGTCGGTACTATATCCCTTTTCAAGCAATGCAATTATATCCTCAAAATAACTTATACGTTTATCAGTAAAAGGTATGTTGTGGGCTATCTTTCTTTCGGTAAGCTCTAAGTTCAGATATTTTCTATAAATGCTGTCTGCAATTTTTCCTCTAAAGTGAACCCAATAAATACTCCATGGTTTTTTTTCTTCAGCTCCGTATTTATGGGGTAGATTAGCAGGTATTATGACATACGAATTTGGGATAATTTCAAAAATAGTACTATTCATTTCTATCCACCCACGCCCTTCTAAACAATAAATCAAGATATATTCTTCAGCTCCATTATCCCTTTTTCTAAAGTGATTCTCTGCATGCGGGTAATATCCTATATCAGTCAGATATAGATTCTCTGTGATCGGATTATTCTTAATAGTTCTTCTGAGTTTACTGGGGATAACGACCATTTTCTGGCCTAAGAACCCTTCTCCTTTCATATGTAATTTAATAGTAGAATTGTCCATGTTTTTTAACCTTTTGTCCATTTATTAACAAATATGCTAACATATATTGTTCATTATAAAATCCTATTGCTGTAGTTTAATACATTAAAGTATCTGCAATTCAAATGGATGAATAAAGCAACTTATTATTTTGTAATAAGATTTTAATCGAAAGTTGGATTAAATGGATCATAAAGACGCGTACAAATTCAGGTTCAGCTATATCCTGGCGATCTCATCAGTAACTGCCTTAGGTGGGTTTTTATTCGGGTATGATTGGGTTGTGATCGGGGGAGCCAAACCATTTTATGAGGCATATTTCGGACTTGAGTCTTCAGCGGAAATTGGCTGGGCGGTAAGTAATGCCCTGGTTGGGTGTTTGATCGGGGCAGCAATGTCTGGTTTTTTCACTGACAAATATGGTCGAAAAAAAATACTCATACTTTCCGGAATATTATTCACGATTTCAGCGGTAGGAACGGCACTTTCAGATTCCTTTTCCTTTTTTGTATATGCCCGCATTTTAGGTGGAATCGGTATTGGGTTAGCCTCCAATGTTTCTCCAATGTACATCGCGGAAATAGCACCGGCCAAACACCGTGGAAGTCTGGTATCTATTAACCAGCTTACTATCGTATTTGGAATTCTTGCAGCACAAATAGCCAACTGGGTGATCGCCGAGCCTGTAGGAGAGAGCGCTTCAAATGAATATATCCTTAGTTCCTGGAACGGGCAGTTTGGCTGGCGATGGATGTTCGGAGTAGAGGCTTTACCTGCCTTCATTTTCTTTGTACTGGCATGGTTTGTTCCGGAAAGTCCCAGATGGTTAGCTAAGCAGCAGAGGAATGGAGAAGCGGAAAAAGTATTACGAAAAATTGGTGGGGCCGGGTATGCAGCTACTGAATTGAAGTCGATAAAGAATACACTGAATAGTGAGGTTAAAAAGGTAGATATAAAAGAATTATGGCAGCCTTCTGTGCTTCCCATTTTGATGATAGGAATAGGATTAGCTGTATTCCAGCAATGGTGCGGTATAAATGTAATTTTCAATTATGCCGATGAAGTATTTACCAGCGCCGGGTACACCGTTACGGATATGTTGTTCAACATTGTAATTACCGGGGCTGTAAATCTCATCTTCACACTTGTTGCTATGAAAACGGTTGACAGTATCGGGCGTAAAAAGCTGATGTTGACCGGATCCGGAGGACTTGCCGTGATCTACTTGGTTCTTGCTTTCTTTTACTATACACAGATGCTTGGAGTTCATATGCTGATACTTGTTGTAGCTGCAATAGCCTTTTATGCAACCTCTCTGGCTCCGGTTACCTGGGTTATTATTTCCGAAATATTTCCAAATCATATCCGGGGAGCAGCAATGTCAGTTTCAGTATTTGCTCTGTGGGCAGCTTCTCTGGTACTAACCTATACCTTTCCGATGCTAAACGAAGGGCTTGGGGAAGGCTCAAAAGGTACAGCACTGACTTTTGGACTATATGCGTCCATTTGCATTTTAGGATTTGTACTGATCCGTAAAAAATTACCGGAAACTAAAGGGAAGTCACTGGAAGAGCTTGAAAAAGAACTTACAAATTAATGCAGGAATAAGTTTGGTAATGAAGGACAATAATCTGGTCAAAATCTGGGAAGAAAAAGTTTCTATACCTACTTATCCGGTTGATAAGCCGGAAAAGAATCCCATGTTTTTCCAGAAAAGGGTATACCAGGGCAGCAGTGGAGTGGTTTATCCAAATCCGATTATTGAAAAGATTCACGATGATAAAATAGAAAAGATTTATAACGGTCTGTTTCTGGAGAACAAGTACATCAAGGTTCTGATTCTGCCTGAACTCGGAGGGCGGGTTCAAATGGCATACGACAAAATTAAAAAGAGGCATTTTGTATATCATAATCAGGTTATAAAACCGGCTCTTGTTGGATTACTAGGACCATGGATATCGGGAGGGATTGAGTTTAACTGGCCTCAACACCATCGCCCGAGTACCTTTCAGCCGGTAGACTATAAGATTGATGAAAATGAAGATGGCTCTGTAACAGCCTGGACCAATGAAATTGAGCTAATGTTCCATACAAAAGGGATGGCCGGTTTTACCATCTACCCGGATAAAGCCTATCTTGAAATTAACGTTCAATTGTATAATCGTAACGCTCTCCCTCAAACATTTTTATGGTGGGCGAATCCTGCAGTAAGTGTAGATGAACATTATCAATCGGTATTCCCACCGGATGTTAATGCAGTTTTTGATCATGGGAAGCGTGATGTAGCTACCTTTCCGATCGCCGAAGGAACTTATTATAAAGTTGATTATTCGCCGGGTACTGATATTTCAAGATACAAGAACCTGCCTGTACCAACATCATATATGGCTATTCAATCGGATTACGACTTTGTTGGTGGATATGAGCATAATACCGAAGCAGGACTGTTACATGTAGCCAACCATCATATTTCTCCGGGTAAAAAACAATGGACCTGGGGAAATGGTGATTTTGGAAAGGCATGGGACCGAAATTTAACGGATGAGGACGGGCCCTATATTGAGCTTATGACAGGGGTATTTACTGACAATCAGCCGGATTTTTCCTGGTTAATGCCTTATGAGGAAAAGTCGTTCTCACAATATTTTATGCCCTATCAAAAACTGGGAGTAGTGAAAAATGCTACAAAGGATATTTTATTAAACATTGAACCCAGTGATGATAAAAAAACAGACCTGAAGATCTATGCGACCTCGGTACAAGAGCGGGTTCAGGTTAAGTTATTTGCAGAGGGTGAGTTGATCTATGAAGATCAAACTGACCTCAGTCCTGAATCTGCGTATGAAAAAAGCATTGATTCAGATCATTCACTTAACAATAAAGATTATGTACTGATTGTAGAAGACAGAGAGGGGTTCGAGCTTATCAGGTATGAACCATCCAAAAACCGGAAGGAAGAAATTCCGGAGCCGGCAAAATCTGCAAAACAGCCGGAAGAAATTGAGGGTACCGAACAACTCTATCTCACAGGTCTGCATCTGGAACAATATCGACATGCCACGTACCAACCCGAACTTTATTATAAGGAGGCCCTGAAAAGAGACCCCAAAGATATCAGGAATAATAATGCACTAGGTACATGGTATTTGCGGCAAGGACGGTTTGAGGAAAGTGAGGCTTATTTCAGAAAAGCAATTGAAACGCTAACTGAAAGGAATACTAATCCATATAACGGAGAAGCTTTTTATAATCTGGGTCTTTGTCTGAAATATCAGGGAAAATTAGCTGAGGCATATACTGCTTTTTATAAATCTGTATGGAACAGCGCCTGGCAGGATAAAAGCTATTTCTCATTGGCTGAAATTAATACAAGTCGGGGCGAGTTTGAGAAAGCCCTTGAGCATATCAACAAGTCGCTTGACCGGAATGCTGGGAACAGCAAGGGTTGGTCACTTAAAACAGCCAATCTTAGAAGAAAAAAGGAATATAAAGCAGCCCTGGAAAGCACAGAAACTGCTATTAGCAGGGACCCTTTTAACCTAAGTGCTTATTTTGAAAAGTATCTTATTTATGAGCTGACAGGTGAAACAGAAAAAAGGAAGTCCGCTCTGGATAAGTTTATAAAGTTATCACGTCTATCTGTTCAGAATTTGATAGCCTATGCGCTTGATTATGCTTCTTCCGGACTATATGATGAAGCTGTGAGTTTGCTCTCGCACGCTGTTGATGACAGCTTGGAAAGAACATACCCGATGGTTCTGTATTATCTGGGATGGTTTTATAACAAAAAGGGTGATAAAAAATTGGCTCTTAAGTTCTATCGTATAGCCGCTGCCGCTTCTCCTGATTACTGCTTTCCTAATCGGTTGCAGGCGATTCCAGTGTTGAGGGAGGCCATGGAGTTGAACAAAGAGGATGCTATGGCCCCCTATTATCTTGGCTGTCTTTTTTATGATAAACGACAAGATGAGCTCGCAATAAGTTATTGGGAGACATCTAAAAGAATAGATAACAGTTTTCCAACAGTACACCGTAACCTGGGGATTGCTTTGTTCAACAAGTTAAAGGAGCCTGAAAAAGCAATTCAAAGTTATGAAAAAGCCTTTTTCCTGGATCCTTCAGATGCACGTATTCTCATGGAGCTAGATCAGTTGTATAAACGAACAAACAAAGATCCCCGGGAGCGTCTGGCTTTTCTGGAAGAGCATTTGGAATTGGTTGAGTTCCGGGATGACCTCTATCTTGAACGAGCCGCTCTCAATAACTTTCTTGGCCGGTACGGTGAAGCATATGACCTCCTAATGGGGCGTAAATTTCATCCCTGGGAAGGAGGTGAAGGAAGAGTTTCTGATCAGTACGTTTATAGCCTGACCGAATTGGCAAAAGAAGATATATATAGAGGGGAATACCATCATGCTATTGAAAAGCTGGAAAAGGCTCGTACTTATCCGGAAAATTTGGGGGAGGGGAAACTTTTAGGTACTCGCGAAAACGACATTTTCTACTGGATTGGTGTAGCCTGTGAGCAATTAAATGATACTGTTAGGGCAAAAGAATATTGGGCTAAAGCTGCAGAGGGAGAGTATGAACCTGCCGCTGCCATTTTTTATAATGACCAACCCGCTGATAAAATATTCTATCAGGCATTGGCCTGGCAAAAGCTGGAGGAACACGGGAAAGCAGAAGAGTTAAATCAAATGCTGATCAACTATGGAAAAAAACATATGAATGATGAGGTCAAAATTGATTATTTCGCTGTTTCCCTGCCTGATCTTCTCATTTTTGACGGTGATCTCCCTCTGAGAAATAAAATCCATTGCACTTATATGATTGCCCTGGGGAATCTTTTAGCGGGTAATATCTCTGAGTCAAGTGCCCTGTTCAATGATATTCTGGCTAAGGATGCTATGCACTTTGGAGCCAAAACACATCTTGATTTTACCAAGTACCAACATGTTAAGTTGAATAGCTAATTCAAATACTGAGAATAGGTTCTGTAACCATTTATGGGTTTATAAATGAGTGAACACAAAAAGATGAAATTCTTAAATCAATCAATAGTTCCAGGTATGAATGAAATATTAAAAAGATCAATTTACCTATTTCTGGTAGTGTTTATGCTTCCGGGATGTTCTCAAAATAATGATCCCAATCTGATTTCATTATCAGGAGAATGGCAATTTAAAATGGATACTCTTGATGTTGGAGTTAGTGAAGAATGGTTTGCCAGAGACTTTGAAGATTCTATTCGGCTGCCCGGTTCCATGATGGAATATGACAAAGGTTTTGAACCCACTTTAGAAACACAGTGGACCGGTTCTATTTACGACAGTTCATTTTATTATGATAACCGGTATGAAGAATATCGCCAGAAGCATGATATTAAATTTCCATTCTGGCTTACTCCATCTAAACATTATGTTGGAGCTGCATGGTACAGCCGTGAAATTACCATTCCGGAGAGATTGAGTAATAATAAAATTGAATTGAATCTGGAGCGTCCACACTGGGAGACAACTGTTTGGGTGGATAATATGAAAGCAGGGCCTGCACAACGTAGCCTTTCCACACCTCACAAGTACGATCTTACGAAATTCTTAAGCCCGGGCACACACAGACTAACTATTCGGGTAGATAACCGGCTAAATGAAGTTAACGTTGGTCCTGATTCCCACAGCCTTACCGACCATACTCAGGGAAATTGGAATGGTATTGTGGGTGATTTGGAGCTTAAGGCCAGTCCGCCGGTTCACATAGCAGATATAGAACTCTATCCTGACATAGAAAACCAATCTGTTAGAGCAGTTATTGATATCAGGAATATGACCGGAAAGGCGGCTGCCGGTGAAGTTCAGCTTTCTGCAAATTCATTTAATTCAGATAAAAGCCATAAAGTGCCTGTTTTTACGAAATCTTTTAGGGTGGAAGGAGATTCACTGAGCATGGAAATTGAATACAAGCTTGGAGAAGATGTCCAGTTTTGGGATGAATTTAACCCGGCATTGTACCGGTTAACAGCAGAATTATATGTAGATGGGATTAAGAGTACACATAGTATTCAGGAAGAGTTTGGTATGCGTGAGTTTACTGCTGAAGGGACCCGATTTGCAGTAAATGGTCGCCCTGTTTTTCTTCGTGGAACACTGGACTGTGCCGCTTTTCCACTTACGGGATATCCACCGACTGAAATTCCAGAGTGGGAAAAAATATTCAAGACTGTGAAAGAGCATGGGCTTAATCATGTTCGTTACCACTCATGGTGTCCTCCAAAGGCAGCATTTCAAGCAGCAGACAGGGTGGGCATTTATCTGCAACCCGAGGCGGCAAGTTGGCCTAATCATGGTGTAACTGTGGGGGATGGTCAGCCAATTGATGATTACCTGATGGAAGAGACAAGCCGAATACTGGATGCGTACGGTAATCACGCTTCATTTGTAATGATGGCGGCAGGGAATGAACCAGGAGGAGGAAATCAGGTCGGATATCTCAACGCTTATGTCAACCACTGGCAGGCACAAGACCCACGGCGACTATATACAGGAGCTTCAATAGGAATGAGCTGGCCGATTGTTCCTGAAAGCGACTTTTTGGTGCGTTCGGGTCCCAGGGGACTTAAATGGAAAGATGGTACACCGGGCACGATGTTTGATCATTATGAAAGTATTAAAGATACGGATATTCCTTACGTGGCTCATGAGAACGGACAGTACAATGTATTTCCAGACTTCAGAGAGATTGACAAATATACCGGTGTGTACAAAGCGAAAAACTTTGAGCTTTTCCGGGCTCTTATGGAAAAAAATGGAATGAAAGGAAAAGGTCACGACTTTATGATGGCCTCTGGAAAACTGCAGTCAATTATGTATAAAGCCGAGATCGAAGCTGCACTCAGAACTCCGGGTTTTGCCGGCTTCCAGTTACTGGATCTGAATGATTTTCCAGGGCAAGGAACAGCATTGATCGGGGTTTTAAATACATTTTGGGAAGAAAAGGGATATATCTCTCCAGAAGAATTCCGACGATTTTCAGGTGCAACAGTGCCACTGGCTAGGATTGAAAAATTTGTTTGGGAAAACAATGAAACCTTTCATGCCAGCGCCGAACTATCGCATTTCGGCCCGAAGCCTTTAGATGATATTGAAGCCCGATGGGTAATTAAAAGTGATAATGGAGAAGAAGTAGCATCCGGTAGTTTCCCCCCCCGAACAATACCATTAGATAATACCATTACACTCGGAACAGTGAAATTGAATCTTTCACAATTTGATAGAGCTCAAAAGTTAAACCTTACAATCACAGTTGATGGTAATGCCAATGATTGGGATTTCTGGGTATATCCCGCTGACCCAATACAACCGGGAATTTCAAACATTTATATAACCGACAGCCTTGATACAGCAGCTAAGAATGTCTTGAATGAAGGAGGAATAGTTTTTGTTGATGCTGCCGGAAAAGTGCAATACGGGAAAGACATTATTCAATACTTTCGTCCTGTTTTTTGGAACACATCCTGGTTCCAGATGAATCCTCCTCACACATTGGGCATTTTTTTGAACCCGGAGCACCCTGCATTTAATGATTTTCCGACGGAATACCATAGCAATTATCAATGGTTTGATATTCTGAACCGGCAACAGGTAATGTGGCTAGAGGGTTTTCCGGATGATTTTGAGCCTTTGATTCAGCCCATTGATACCTATCACCTAAACCGGAAATTAGGTCTTGTTTTGGAAGCACAAGTTGGCAAAGGAAAGCTGCTTATAAGTAGTACTGATCTGACCAACAGATTAGATGAAAGGCCGGCAGCGAGACAGTTACGTCAAAGCCTGATTAAGTATATGGGTTCAGAAAATTTTAATCCTGAATATACCGTAGAGATGTCAGTGATTGAAGATATATTCAGAAAACAGTCGGAAAGATTAAACTTTTATACCAATGAAAGTACCGATGATCTGAAACCTGAAACACAAAACTGACAGCTGATCTTATCCAGTTTAAAAACTTAGAACGGTACCTCTTTTTTCTGGAATTAGTCTTATATATTAGTCGAAAAATTTATCTGGTAAGATTTCGGGTAATGATTTCTGTTAATCCAAAAAAGACATTCAAAATGAAGAACTACTCGTTCGTTTTCAAAAGACCAAAGCCTGTATTGATGGTTTTGTTTGTATTCCTGATTATGAATTGCAAACCATCTGGTAATGGAGAACAACTTAAAATTGATCCGGAGACCGGTCAATATGTCCATAAAGCGGTGGGTAATCCTTATTTACCTTTATGGGAACATCTTCCGGACGGTGAACCAAGAGTTTTCGAAGATCCTGATAACCCGGGGAAATATCGTATCTACATAATCGGTTCCCATGATGTAAGTACAACCAGTTATTGCGGCCCCGATATCAGGGCGTGGTCGGCTCCGGTTGAAGATCTTACCAACTGGAGAGATGAAGGTTCTCTATTCACTTATCAGATCAACGGAAGATGGGATGTGATGTTTGCTCCTGATCTGGTTGAAGTAAAGAGAAAGAATGGCGCAAAGGAATATTACTTATACCCGCACAGCCGGGGATGGGGAAGAGAAGCCATGGTCGCTAAAAGTAATCGACCTGATGGTCCGTTTGAAGTATTAAATCTGACGGATGACAGTACACGAACGGTGGAAGGAAGTATCATGGGCTTTGATCCAGCGGTTTTCATAGAATACATCACAGACAAAAATGATCCTGACTACGACATTGGTTTCAGAGCATATGGATACTGGGGATTCCAGCGATCACTTGCTGGCGAACTGGATCAAAATACGATGTACTCTCTTCGCCCCGGAACAGAAGTAATTGACAGGTTTATCCCAGCCAGCTTCAGATATGGGGTGATCAGAGATCCGAAAGGCACTAAATATCCACACGTTTACCCGGATGAGGATCTTGGAGCATTTAACTTTTTTGAAGCGGCATCAATTCGAAAAATCGGCAATAAGTACTTGTGGGTATACAGCGGGTATTCTGGTCCTGATTATGGGTTGAGCAGTACCAATTCAGCACTCAGATATGCTTATGGAGACTCTCCACTCGGGCCATGGAAAAGCGGAGGTGTTCTTGTAGACTCGCGTGCCGTTGTACCTGGAGAAGATGGTACCACTCTTCAGACAACTTATGCCGGACATAATACTCATGGTAGCATTGAGCTGATCAATGATCAATGGTACGCGTTCTACCACCGGGCTCCGAGAGGTTTTGGAAATGCACGTCAGCCAATGGTGGCACCTGTTACTATTGAATGGGATGAAGAACCCGTATCAGAGGGAGGTAAGGTGGTAATCAGAGCATATGATCCATACGCGGATGATAATATCTGGACTGCAAAAGATAGTCAGGGCAATGAGTACACTGGCGCTGAAGTAACATCCGAAGGCTTTAATATTTACGGATTGGATCCTTATAAATACTATTCAGCAGGGTATGCTTCCTACCTTTCGGATATCAGTAAACAATCAGATTCCTGGGATATCTGGGACAACAATATGCCGGTCTCAAATGTTGAGAATGGTAATATAATCGGCTATAAATATTTTGGATTTGGTGGGCTTGAGGAAGACAAAAAAGGCCTAAAAGCATTTAAGGGCACTAAACCAGGAAACAATACCACATTCAGTTTATTTCTGACCCCTAAAACATCCAAGGCTTTCAGGGTTAATGTTTGGTTGGATGGCCCCTGGGATAATGATACCTGGAATGGTACCAAAATCGGAGAAATCAATGTTCCTGTAAATTCAACTCAACAAATCACAGAGTTCACTATAAATGTATCTGATCAGGTGGATAATCTGGATCAAAAAAATGCATTGTTTCTTGTGGCTGAAGGTGCCGATACAACCGCTCTTTTTGATTTAATAGGTCTTGGTTTTAGTTCCGACAAAAAGAAACTTGTCCGCCCTGTTGTTCCAACTGTTAGTATTCAGGTTAATGGGGAAGAACTAAAGATTCCGGAGACACCGGTAAGGTCAACGCCTCAGAATGGAATTGTAGGCTATGACCAGTATGAAGTTGTTTACACTCTTCCGTCATCAGTTACGAGTGTGCCAACTGTAACTGCTTCTGCAAGTGATCCAGAAGTAGGAATTCAGGTAAATCAGGCCGAATCTATATCTGGGACAGCAGTAGTAGAATTTGAATTCCAGGGTGTAGTGAAAACGTTTAATGTTATATTAGCCTCAGAATAAAAAAAGGAGTCTCCCGGAGACTCCTTTAACATTCGGTTCGCAATTAAATAGAAGGGCAGATTTTCTCAATTAGTCTCAAGAAAATCATTTACCTCTAACCAGTAAATGAAGGCATCAAACCAGCGATTGCTGGTACGGTCAGGATTTCCAAGTCCAAAGCCATGGCCGCCATTCTGGTATAAGTGAAATTCAACTGGCACTCCTGCTTTATACCATGACTCAATTACACCGTTCTGTCCATTGAACAGGAAGTCATCTGTTGCAATAACATTAAACATTGCTGGAGCATTTTCAGGCACATCAACAGGTCCCATGCCGCCATAAATAGGTCCAATGAATGCAAGTTTCATAGTTTTTGAATTAAGGGTAGAATGCATGGTTAAGCCTGCACCAGCAGAAAAACCGATCATACCAATACGGTCGGTATCAACTCCCCATTCATCAGCCCGGTCGATGATCATTTTATAAGCTGCTTCAGCATCTTCAAGCTGATTGTCCAGGTTCCAGCGTGGCGGTGGTGGTGGAGGGGTATCTCCGGATTCAGCAGAATTTGTTGGAGGAGCAGGACGTGGTCTTGGATTATTCATAAAATCTGTGAAATCATCCAGTGATTCTGCAGTAGGGCGAAGTCTGTATTTAAGTACAAAAGCTGCAATTCCCTGCTCGGCAAGTGCTTCAGCAACTTCCCATCCTTCATTCCCCATCGACAACCACATGTAACCTCCACCGGGTGCAACAATCACAGCCGCACCGTTGGCTTTATCAGGATCGGGGAGAAAAGGAGTTAAAGTTGCAGTA
This sequence comes from Rhodothermia bacterium, assembly GCA_030427885.1. GTDB lineage: Bacteria > Bacteroidota > Rhodothermia > Balneolales > Balneolaceae > JAUICM01. The sequence continues at coordinate 15,056 of JAUICM010000001.1, forward strand.
GAAATGTTGCGGGCCATGGGGTCTCCCCATTGGCGAAACCATGATTCAGGAGCAGGCTGGTTTTCTACGCCTCCTGTTCCAAGCGGTATGGCATTGGGTTCATCAGGAGCTTCAAGTGGATAAATGGTGCCGTCTTGCGCCACAGCAGAAGCTGCGAAGAAGAGCACCGAAAAGAAGAGGAGTGTTTTTGTGAGTTTCATAATTGTTAGTGGTTGGTTATGGTTGTTTTATGAGAAAAACATTGACTACGTTTCTAAATATTTATCTCTGATCGAAAAGCATTACAAATCCTCCGGCTGGTTCCAGATCTATACTGATAGGTTCTCCGTTTTGAGTGACCGATTCCCGATCAAACATATAAGTACCCGTTCCGTCTTTGATGAGTGTTCCGGAAGTTCCTTCAGGAATAAATGACAGATCAACTTCAACCGTTTTGGATTCATATTCTCCATTAATTCCGGCGATGAACCAACGGCTTCCCTGTCTTCGGGCCATAATTACAAGCTTACCGGGATAGCCATCAATAAACTTCATTTCATCCCAGTCAACCGGGATACTTTTAATAAAGTCCTGGGCAAATTCAGGAACTTGTTTCATACCCAGATCAGTTTCGGCATAATGCTGAATACCGGAGGTGAAAATAACAGGCAGTGCAATTTCAAAAGCTGGAGTTGTTTTTCGTTCAACCGTTCTGATAGGGGTTGGACTCATTGGAGTAAAATCCATAGGGCTGAATACATTTCTTGTAAATGGAATCATGGTGCTTATTGTAGGTTCCAGATCCGCATTGCCCTGGAAGAAAGTTATAAACTCAAATCCTTTAATTGATTCCATGGTCATAAGATTTGGCCAAGTACGGTGCCAGCCACGGGGAAGGGTAGCTCCATGTGTATTAACTAAAAGTTCATAGTCAGCAGCATCTTTAAATATATCCAGATAGTACTGGATCATAGATTGACCATCTCCCGCAAAGAAATCGACTTTGATACCTTTAACACCCATTTCATGGATTCTGGAGAATTCTTTAACACGATCTTCATGGGTCAGTAAAGCACTTTTCGGGGTCATCTCGGTATCATTCCAGCTTCCGGAAGAATTATACCAAAGAAGAATTCCAACATTTTTTGTTGCAGCGTAATCAATAAGGTCCTGCATCTTATCGTATCCAATATTACGATCCCAGAAAGCATCAATAAGTACATATTCCCACCCCATTTCAGATGCATAATCAATGAAACGGATCTGCACATCATATATAGTGGCCGCATCTCCTAATTTCACCCAGCTCCAAGATGATCGTCCGGGTTTGATCCAATCTGTATTCATTTCAACAGCGGGGTCAGCAAGGTCAGTACCCAGGGTAGACTCAGCTATCGTATTCAGATCGCCGATAGCTATAATTCTCCAGGGGGTTTCCCAGGGAAATGTTGATTCCGGATCCAGGGCCTTACCCGGAAATTGTTCACCCCACTGAGGAAACTCAATTTTATAGTTTCCACTTTCAGAATATTGCTGAAGTTTGGTGCCGGGGTATGAACCGTCTAATCCTGCTTCCGAGATCAGAACCCAGGTATTACCTGTATTGAATAATGCCGGGAATACCCAGCCTGCAGTATCGGGAGCGGGTGTACCCACTTTTATATCTACCGAATAATTTTCTTCATAGGAAGGATTGGTTCGGGCAAACCCCGTTTTAGCATTCGCCATGTGCTGCAGCCAGGCTCTGGAACTATCCGGAAAATTGAATGAGGTGTATTCTTCCTTAATGAAATGAATTTCGCTTCCACTACCGGGAATTTGATACTTAAATCCTACTCCATCATCCGAAACGCGGAAAATCACCGTGTATTCCTGTCCACCAGAATGACGAAAAGTATAACTCTTTTCGTTCGCTTCGTAGCTGATCACTCGCTGTTTACCATGCAGCATTTCATACTCTTCAGATATTTTTGAAACTGTGGATGTTTCCACGAGTTCAGTTCCATCAGACAGATTAACACCATCAAGATTTAGTCCGAGACTGGAAGGCTCAATAACTTCAATCCCTCCAGATCTAATTTGATAGTACGGTTTTGAGTTTTCCGTGTACACAGAAACGGAGATGTTGCCATCAGGACTTTCAATATCTGTTTTTGAGACTGAACATCCCGCCAGAGTTAACATAATCAACGATAGTACAACCGAAATACACTTACTGTTCTTATTCATGACTTTCCTATTCCTATACAATTTTGTTCAAATTGGTGAACTTTTAATAAAACGCAACAACATTGATACTTTGAGTCAATTTATTAAATTGTAAGTGTGGATGAAACACTTATAGTTAAATTGGAGTTGGCCAGGAATTCTAGTGAAATGTTGGTTCCTTCCGAATTGGAGTTACAATTTTAAAAATGAAGTATAGCGATACTATGCGCGCAGCATTCTTACTTTTTACTTTCACCGTTCTTTCAATAACAACTTATGCTCAAAATGCAGAACCTGATTCAAATTTTTACATTTACCTGGCATTCGGGCAATCAAATATGGAAGGAGGGGGAACAGTTTCTTCCGAGGACCAGGTAGCAGACCCTCGTTTTCAGGTTTTTCAAGCGGTGGATTGTACAAATCTTGATCGTGAAAAGGGCAACTGGTACCCTGCAACGCCACCTTTAGCCCGCTGTTACACTGGGCCTTCACCGGCTGATTATTTCGGGCGAACTATGGTGGAACATTTGCCAGATAGTATTCGGGTCGGAATCATTAATGTCTCAGTAGCTGGAAGTAAAATTGAGCTTTTCCAGAAGTCAGTCTACCAGGATTATGTCGATTCAGTAACCGAAGACTGGCTGATCAATATTATTAATGAATATGATGGTAATCCTTATCAATACTTAGTAGATCTGGCTTTGGAGGCTAAGAAAGACGGAGTAATTAAAGGCTTCATCATGCATCAGGGGGAGTCGAATGGTGGAGATCAGCAGTGGCCAAACAAAGTTAAATCGGTGTATGACAGCCTTATTGTTGATCTGGAACTGGAAGCAGATTCTATTCCACTGCTGGCAGGAGAATTAGTTAATCAGGATCAGGGTGGAGCGGTAGCGGGAATGAATTCTATCATAAACACCCTTCCACAGGTAATTCCCAATTCCTACATTATTTCTTCCAGTCGATGTACGGTGCTTGCGGATAAACTCCATTTTGATGCCAGTGGAAAGCAAAAGTTAGGAACACGATATGCTGCTCAAATGCTTTCATTACTCGGAATTGAGATCGAACTCAATGAAGAGACCGGAGGCCCGGTTAATACGTATGCTGCTTTTTATGAACCGGAATGCGCCATTGTGGGGAGTAATTGGGAAGTTGTGGAAGATGCGGGAGCTTCAAACGGTCGTTATGTGACTTCGCGAGACGGAATGGAAAATGTTAGCGGAGCCACTTCAGATACTGCCAGCCATATTATCATTCCATTTTCTATTGATACTGCTGGTGAATATAAACTACTTGCCCGTTTTAATAATCCCACTTATGACGATGACTCCTTTTATATGAGATTCAATGAGGAAGAGTTTTTTACGATCAATGGACAGGTAACATCCGGATGGCAATGGGTAAATCTGGGTTTGTATGAATTGCCCGAAGGTGAGCATACATTTACTGTAGCTTTCAGAGAGAATGGTGCCAAGCTGGATAAGATCGCATTATCCAATTATGAGCAACTTCCGGAGGGCTTGGGTGATGAAGCAGTCAATATTTGCCAGATCACAAATAATGAAACGGGTACAAATATTCCTTTCGATTATCAGCTTAAACAAAATTACCCAAATCCATTTAATCCAACCACACAGCTTAGTTACAGCTTGCCTGAGTCAGCATACATTACACTCAAAGTATTTGACGGACTTGGGCGCGAAATTGCTGTTTTAGTTGATGCACAGCAAGCTAGCGGTTCTCATCAGGTTACTTTTGATGCGACCGGACTTTCAAACGGGGTGTATTATTACCGGTTGAAAACATCCAAAGGGTTCACTCAGACTAAAAAGATGACATTACTTAAATAGGATCAAATGATGTTGAAAAAAGGAATTCCATTTCTAAAAATAAAAACACTAAGAGCAGTTATGTTACTTAGTCTGGCATCAGTATTAGCTTTTGGATGCGAGAATTCACCACCTGGAGTTAAAATGGGAGCGACCAATCCCATCATTTGGGCAGATGTTCCTGATGCGTCCATGATCAGGGTCGGGGATACTTATTACATGAGCAGCACTACCATGCATATGAGTCCCGGGGTTCCAATTATGAAATCAACAGACCTGTCGAATTGGGAACTGGTTAATTATGCCTATGATACCCTGGTTGATAACGATGCTATGAATATGGAAAATGGTGAGCAAACCTATGGTCGCGGCTCCTGGGCCAGTTCACTGCGCTTTCATGATGGAACCTATTATATATCCACGTTCTCAGCTACCAGTGGAAGAACTCATATTTACACAACCAAAGACATCGAAAACGGACCATGGGAAGAACATACTTTTGCACCTTCACTGCATGACAACACTCTGATTTTTGAAGATGGAAAAATGTACCTGGTCTGGGGAGCAGGAGAACTTCGAATTGTAGAATTAAAACAAGACCTATCTGGTATTGTTGAAGGAACAGAACAAGTGTTGATTGAAAATGCCACGGAACCTTCAGGGCCGAATATTATGCTTCCTGCTGAAGGGTCACAGATGTATAAAGCGAATGGTAAATACTATTTATTCAATATCAGCTGGCCCAGAGGTGGAATGAGGACGGTGATTATCCATCGTTCTGATTCCCTGTTCGGTCCTTATGAAGGTAGAGTTGCCCTGCAAGACAGAGGCATTGCTCAAGGCGGATTAATTGAAACCCCGGAAGGTGACTGGTACGCATTTCTGTTCCGTGACTATGGCTCAGTAGGAAGAATTCCATATTTATCTCCCGTAACCTGGGAAGATGGATGGCCAATAATTGGCACTGATGGAGTGGTCCCTGACACCCTCTGGTCTTTACCGGCAAGTAAAAGCCTGATTCCCGGTGTTGTAAATTCAGATGATTTCAGCAGAGAAGCAGGAGATCCTGATTTACCATTAGTGTGGCAATGGAACCATAATCCTGTTAATGAATACTGGTCGGTTTCGGAGCGCCCCGGATATCTTCGGATTACCAATCACCGCGTGGGAGATTCGTTTGTTTATACTCAAAATACACTTACTCAGAGAACCATTGGGCCAAGATCCACCGGTGAAATTGCAATTGATGTGGGCAATATGAAGAACGGTGATGTGGCCGGACTTGGTGCTCTTCAGGCTAATTATGGCTATATCGCAATCAAAATGGTTGGTGGAAAAAAGTCTTTGATCATGGCAAAAGGAAGTCCGAGGGAAGCAGAAGAAATCGTGGAAGAAATTCCTCTGGATCAGAGTGTGATTTACCTGAAAGCCGCTCTGGATTTTGAAGAACGTAAAGATAAAGGACACTTTTTGTATAGCCTTGATGGGGAAAACTGGAAAGAGTTGGGATCAGAAATTCAAATGTCTTATACCTTACCTCATTTTATGGGCTACCGGTTTGCGCTGTTTAATTATGCAACCGAATCAACAGGTGGGTTCGTTGATTTTGATTACTTCAACATTACTGCTGAATAAAAGTTAATTAACTAAAACCTGATGGAGATTGGTCTTATGAATAAGGTTTGTTTATTCATTTTTCTAAGTGTTCTGATCTCATTTTCAGTTCAGGCTCAGGATCATACAGTAACTAAAACGGGTTTAGAATTAACTGTTCGATCAGTACATATCAAAATTCAGCTGTTCGATGAATCAACGATTCGGGTAATAAAATTTCCGGCCGGAGATAAGTTCACAAAAGAAAGCCTTTCAGTGATCAAAGAGGCTGAGAACACAAAGTTTTCAGTTTCAGAAGAGAATAATTCTGTAGTGGTTCAAACCAGGAATCTTAAGGTTGCCGTAGATCGACAAACGGGTCAGGTTATATTTTTAAGTCCTGATGGTAAACCTTTACTCAAGGAAAAAGCCGGAGGAGTTAATTTTGAAGATTTTAATGATGCCGGAGAACAAACCTATTCCGTAACTCAATCTTTCACTCTTGATGAAGACGAAGCGGTGTATGGGCTTGGCCAGCTGTATGCGGGAAATATGTCGCAAAGGGGCGTGGAAGTGCGGATGGTTCAGAACAATACCGAAGATTTCACATCCTTCCTGCATTCCATAAAGGGATATGGGCTATTCTGGGACAATTATTCTCCAACCATTTTTAAAGATACTACTGATGAAACGTCGTTTAGATCTGAAGTAGGTGAAGGAGTCGACTATTATTTTATGTATGGTGGAGATGCCGATGGGGTGGTTGGGAAAATGCGTGATCTCACAGGTCAGGCTCCCATGTTTCCGCTGTGGACTTTTGGCTACTGGCAGAGCCGGGAGCGTTACAGAACGCAGGATCAAACCGTTGGGGTTGCTCAGAAATATCGTGATCTGGGTGTCCCGCTTGATGGCATTATTCAGGACTGGCAATACTGGGGAAATAACTACCTGTGGAACGCTATGGAATTCCTGAATGTGGACTTTTACGATCCTGAAAAAATGGTCGACGATATTCATGATTTAAATGCTCATATCATTATTTCAATCTGGTCTTCATTCGGTCCCGAAACCAAACAATATAAAGAGCTGAGTGAGAAAGGGATGTTGATGGATTTCTCCACCTGGCCTCAATCAGGTTCTCAGAAATGGCCGCCGAATATGGATTATCCATCTGGTGTTCAGGTGTATGATGCCTATCACCCCGAAGCCCGGGATATCTATTGGAAATATTTAAAAGACGGACTTTATTCAGTGGGCATCGATGGCTGGTGGATGGATTCAACCGAACCGGATCACCTCGATCAGAAAGACGATGACCTGGATAACCAAACCTATATGGGTTCTTTTCGGAAAGTCCGGAATGCCTATCCGCTAATGACGGTAGGTGGAGTGTACGAACATCAGCGAGATTTTACTTCTGATAAGCGGGTATTCATCCTTACGCGGTCTGCTTTTGCAGGTCAACAGCGTTATGGCGCTCAAACATGGTCTGGTGATATTGTGGCTTCCTGGGACGCCCTGCACGCACAAATTGCAGCAGGACTGAATTTCTCACTCACGGGAATTCCATACTGGAACAGTGATATTGGCGGATTCTTTTTGTGGGATTACCCAAACCCTTTGGAAGATCCTGAATACCGTGAAATGTATGTGCGGTGGTTACAATTCGGAGCTTTAACCCCAATGATGCGCTCCCACGGAACCGATGCACCCAGAGAAATTTACCAGTTTGGAGAATTGGGAGATCCTGAATACGATGCCATTGAGAAGTTCATAAATCTACGATACCGATTGTTGCCATATTTGTATTCCACTTCATGGCAGGTTACCAATAATCATTCCACCATGATGCGTGCCTTGATGATGGATTTTGCCGACGATAAAAAAGTGCACGATCGTAATGATGAATACATGTTCGGGAAGTCTATTCTGGTAGCACCGGTCACCACTCCAATGTATTTCCGGAAAGAAGTACAGGGAACAGATACAGTGAATGTGAGAGATCTTTCAACGATCAAATCAGAAGAAGTATATCTGCCAGCCGGTACCGAATGGTATGATTTCTGGACCGGTGAGAAGCATACTGGTGGGGCAATTATCAAAAAAGAAACTCCTTTGGATATCATTCCGCTGTACCTGAAAGCCGGTTCCATTCTGCCTTTCGGTCCTGATGTTCAGTACGCTGAACAGAAAAAATGGAATGATCTGGAAATCCGGATCTATCCGGGCGAAGACGGGGAGTTTGTGTTGTATGAAGATGAATTTGATAATTACAACTATGAAAAAGGGGTGTACTCTACCATCTCGTTTAACTGGGATGATGCTGAACATAAGCTGACGATTGGCGATAGAAAAGGGTCATTCCCGGGAATACTTGAGGAGCGAGGCTTTAACATCGTCATTGTTGATTCTGAAAGAGGAACCGGAATAAAGCATTCAACCAGCTTCAATCAGAAGGTTGAGTACACAGGAGATATGTTAGAAGTGTCTTTTGAAAATTAGAAATACAGAACCGAAAATTTAAAACAATGAATTTCAAAATCAGCTCATTTTGTGTTGCAATTACATTAGCAGCTACCGTTTCGGTGACAGCCCGGCAGGCTGTGATACAGTCTCCTGATAAGCAAATCTCAGTAGAATTATCATGTGAGCCTGAATGTGAAAATGGGATATGGCATCTTACAGTAAACTATTCTGATGGGGAAGAAGCCGCAGAACTCATTCCAAAAATCAGTTTGGGCCTCATCCGAAATGATCAGAGTTTTTCAGAAGGTTTGAAACTGGTAAAAACAGGTAAAGCGAAAACAATAACAGAAAAGTACACGGCAGTTCATGGAAAACGGAAAGATCGTGCAAATACTGCAAGGGAAGTTACCGTAGAGTTTCAGTCTCCATCTAAAGCAAAACTTAACCTGGTAATCCGGGTGTTTGATGATGGGGTTACCTTCCGGTATGAGTTCCCTGAAAAATCTGGTACTTATAAAATAATGGATGAACTCACTGCCTATCATATTCCTGACAGCACCAAACGTTGGTTGCAGCCCTGGAATCCTGCGAATGAGCGGGTATATGATGAAATGCTGGATGGATCCGTTCAGCAGGACTGGGGTATTCCGGCACTTTTTAATGTCAAAGACACAGAGTATTGGTATTTGATCCATGAAGGGGACCTGGGCCGGGATTATGTTGGAACAAAACTCAGAAATACTTCAGATGGCAATATCTACAAGTTGGCTTTTCCTGATTCAGGTGATGCCCGCAGTACCGGGGTTCCTGAACCGGAAATTGAACTTCCATGGAAGTCCGCCTGGCGTGTAATTATTATCGGCGATCTGGGAGATATTGTTGAGTCTACTTTGATTGAGGATGTTTCTCCACCTTCGAAAATAAAGAATACTGACTGGATCAAACCCGGTATTGCTTCATGGAATTACTGGTCAAATAATCACGGAACCAAAGATTACCAGGTAGTTAAGAAATTTGCTGATCTGGCAGCTTATATGAACTGGCCATACACCTTACTTGATTGGGAGTGGGATGCGATGGGGAATGGAGGTGATCTGAAAGATGCGGCAGCCTATATCGAATCAATCGGGGTTAAGCCATGGATCTGGTATAATTCAGGCGGAGATCATAACTGGGTCCCGGCTACACCGAAAGACCGAATGCTTACTCATGAGAACAGAGTAGAAGAATTCACTAAACTTAAAGAAATGGGGTTTGTAGGTGTGAAAGTAGATTTCTTTGAAAGTGAAAAACAACACATGATCAACTACTACCTGGACATCATCGAAGATGCTGCCGAGTTTGAGATGATGGTAAATGTACATGGATCAATCGTGCCACGTGGCTGGTCAAGAACGTATCCGAATTTCATGAGCTCTGAAGCAGTTCGTGGTGCAGAGTGGTATAACAACACCCCGGAACTAACGACCACTGCCCCAAAGCATAATACTACCTTGCCGTTCACACGAAATGTGGTAGGTCCCATGGATTATACACCAGTTACATTTACCAATTCCCAGCATGCACATATTACCTCATATGGACACGAACTGGCGTTGAGTGTGGTTTTTGAATCGGGTATTCAGCATTTCGCCGACCGGCCTGAAGGATATTATCAACTTCCTGATGAAGCCCGCTCATTTTTGAAAGAAGTTCCGGTAGTGTGGGACGACACTCGCTTTGTGGATGGATATCCGGGTAAACTTGCTGTTCTTGCACGGCAGAAAGGAGAAAACTGGTATGTGGGAGGTATCCGCTCCGACCGTTGGGATACAAACTATACTCTTGATCTTAGCTTTTTGCCTAAAGGAAAAAAGTATAAGCTCACTTTGATCTCAGATGGCGAATATGATGCAACATTTGAAACAAAACATTTAGTAGTAACACAAGATAGCACGGTTGACTTTCGACTTCTTCGAAGAGGTGGTTTTGTGGCCCAACTGACGGTGTTCAATTAATTAGATCAGATAATTCACGAAACATGAAATCTATAAAATCAACAATGAAGTACAGTTATATCGCGCTGATTCTGGTGCTGCTTGGAACCTCACTCAGCCAGGCACAAAATCCAATAATCACAGAACTATTTACAGCCGATCCCGCACCTATTGTTCATAATGGAACGGTTTATCTGTATACCGGACACGACACGGCTTCTGTGGACGCGGATAATTACAGGATGCCCGACTGGTATGTTTTCTCTTCCACCGATATGGTGAACTGGAAAAATCACGGGCCTAAACTTTCACCCGAAGTATTTTCCTGGGCAGAAGGAGATGCCTACGCAGCGCACGTTACCGAACGCAATGGCAAATTCTACTGGTACGTCTCCACCTTTCATAAAAAGAATGAGGATAGTGAAGGCGGGGCAGCCATTGGGGTAGCCGTTTCTGATAGTCCAACCGGCCCTTTTAAAGATGCCATTGGCAAAGCACTTATTGTAAACCAGATGACCACCGACATGCCACACGGCTGGGATGACATAGACCCGGCAGTGTATATTGATGATGATGGACAAGCCTATCTTTTTTGGGGAAACGCAAGTTGTAAGATGGTGAAGTTAAAAGACAATATGATCGAGCTTGATGGTGAAATTGAGATTGTTGAGCTTGATAATTTTATTGAAGGACCATGGATATATAAACGCAATGACCTTTACTACCTGATCTATGCAGGCAGAGGACAAGGAGCCGAACAAATCGACTACGCAACTTCCACAAGTATTGAAGGTCCCTGGGAATACAGGGGAATTATGGCTGGGAGTGCTGAGAATACTTTTACCATTCATCCGGCTGTTATTGACTATAAAGGACAAACCTACTTCTTCTATCATAACGGGACACTGCCCACAGGTGGAAGTTATCGACGCAGTGTTACAGTGGATTATCTCTACTTTAACGAAGATGGGAGCATTAAAAAGGTGGTGCAAACCAAAGAAGGGGTTAAGCCAGTAAAATAAAGAATGTAGTATCACACATTTCAGGCGGAGGGATATCATTACCACGTTCTGAATGCTCAGACCAGAAGACAATGACAATGAATTCAAGAAATATGAAAAAAGGATTACTCGTTTGTATTCTTTTATTTACCGGAATACCACTCAACGCTCAGCAATACCCATTTCAAAACCCCGAATTAAGTTCCGAAGAACGGGCCGTGGATTTGATCTCCCGTCTGACCCTTGTTGAAAAAGCGTCGCTGTTGCAGGATCAGTCGCCAGCTATTCCAAGGTTAGGAATTCCCAAATTCAACTGGTGGAGCGAGGCCCTGCACGGCTATGCAAATAACGATAGTGTTACCGTGTTTCCTGAACCTATCGGTATGGCCGCTTCTTTTGATGATGAATTGCTCTACGAGATCTTCGATGCTGTTTCGGATGAAGGCCGGGCTAAATACAATCTGGCAAGGAGCCGCGGAGAAGAAAACCGTCGCTTTTTAAGTCTCTCAGTTTGGACACCAAACGTGAATATTTTTCGGGATCCACGATGGGGACGTGGTCAGGAAACGTATGGCGAAGATCCTTATCTAATGACCAGAATGGGCGTTTCAGTTGTAAAAGGATTGCAGGGGCCAGAAGATGAGAAATATTTGAAGCTCCTTGCTGCAGCAAAACATTATGCTGTGCATTCCGGACCTGAGTGGAGCAGGCATTCTATCAACCTGACAGATATTGACCCAAGAGAACTTCATGAGACCTATTTGCCGGCTTTTAAAGCATTAGTTCAGGAAGCGAAGGTCCGACAGGTTATGTGTGCATACAACCGGCTGGATGACGATCCTTTATGCGGAAGCGAACGTATGCTGGATGAGCTCCTCCGGGAGATCTGGAATTATGAGTACCTGGTGGTAGCAGATTGTGGTGCCGTTCATGACTTTTATACTTCTCATGGGGTGTCTACTGATCCGGTACATGCTGCGGCTAAAGCAGTTAGGGCAGGAACGGATCTTGAATGCGACTGGGCGAATTATACCTACAAAAGCCTTCCGGAAGCCGTCGACCGACAACTGATCCGGGAAAAGGATATCGATCAGGCGTTAAAAAGAGTACTAATAGGACGGTTCGATTTGGGTGATTTTGACGATGACTCTATTGTCAAATGGGCACAGATACCGCCATCTGTTATCAATAATGAAAAACACCGGGCACTTGCCTTGGAAATGGCTCAGAAATCAATGACCCTGCTTCAGAATAAAAATAATGTACTCCCACTCAGCAAAGACATTGAGAAAGTAGCAGTGCTGGGTTCTAATGCAGATAATGAAGTAATGCTTTGGGGGAACTATAATGGAACACCGATCCGCACCATCACCATTCTTGATGGGATTAAATCTAAAATTCCGGAAGATCATATATACTACGATCAGGCAATTGATCTGGTAGAAGACAAAGTGCTGGAAAGCTACTTTGGAGACATTAGCTTCGATGGGAAAAAAGGTTTCAAAGCAACCTACTGGAACGATCCTGACTGGAATGGGGATCCGGTAACAACCGTGCAGATTGTAAATCCCATGAAACTCACAGTCGCGGGTCAGCACCAGTTTGCTCCGGGTGTGGGTTTGGAGGATTTTTCTGCAATCTATGAAGGAGAATACACCCCTAAAGAAGACGGAGAATTAGTATTCAGATTCGGAGCTACTGGTTTCTTTGATCTGATTGTGAACGGCGAATCACAGGAACAATACACTAACTGGCGGACACTTCCATCCAGAGTAGCTTATACTGTGGAAGCAGGAAATACATATTCCATTGAGATCCGGTATGCTCAACGGGAGAACTGGCAGGCAAACCTTGAATTTAATCTCGGTAAAGAACTTGATGTTACCTACGATCAGATTATTGAGAAACTGGATGATATTGAAACCGTTATTTATGTAGGCGGACTTTCCACATTGCTGGAAGGAGAAGAAATGCCTGTTTCGTATCCGGGGTTCAAGGGTGGTGACCGAACCAATATTGAATTGCCATCTGTACAGAGGGAGTTTTTGAAAGCACTCAAGAAAGCCGGAAAGAAAGTTATTTATGTTAACAATTCCGGATCAGCGATTGCATTAACCCCGGAAACAGAATCTGCTGATGCAATTCTTCAGGCCTGGTATGGCGGGGAATCGGGCGGTCAGGCGGTAGCGGATGTTTTGTTTGGGGATTATAATCCTTCAGGAAAACTGCCGGTTACTTTTTACAGACATTCTGATCAGCTTCCGGATATCGAAGACTATTCTTTTGAAGGCCGCACCTATCGCTATATGAAAGAAGGAGAAGCACTTTTTCCGTTTGGTTACGGACTAAGTTATACCTCCTTCAAAATAAGGGAGGCTGAAGTCAGCAAAACTACCTTCAAACCCGACGAAACCATTAGCCTTACTATTCCGGTAACAAACACCGGGGGCATGGCAGGAACCGAGATTGTGCAGGTGTATATTCGAAAAATTAACGATGTGGACGGACCGGTAAAAACATTAAAAGGATTTGAAAGAGTTGAACTTGCCCCTGATGAATCAGTTAATGCCGTAATAGAATTACCTCCGAAGTCTTTTAAATTTTATAACCGGGACCAAAGAAAAATGACCGTTACTCCCGGTGAATATGAAGTTTTTTACGGAAGTAGTTCAAATTCCGGAGATCTGAAAAGCCTGATCGTCAAAATTATCTGAGGTTCAAAACCGGCTTTAAAACTCAAACATATCCATAATCTGTTGGGAGACATAAGAAAAGCTGGTGAAAATTATTGGGCAAATTTTGCTCATTAAGATCAGATAGATATAATCACATATGAAATAGTAATAAAGCCAATTTTACATTGGTTTACTCGAGATTTATTTCCATTATTAGTGATTATAAAGTACATTATTTGCTCAAATATGCGCAACAATTGCGTAACTAACTGGAGTCAAATTTTTTTAATGTTGATTGGAAGCGTTTCCCGGCAATAAACAATTATGCAGGTATTAATCTGGTCATTTTAGACTTCCTGAATAGGAGGAACCAGATTTTGCTTTCAGATCATTGATTAAGAAAGACAATAGCGCAATTTAAACCTTAGCTCTAACTATTACTGACATCATGAAAAAAAGGACAATATTAAATACCATGAATATAAATTTTAGTAGGTGGTTAGCTGTCATCGCAGGGTTGCTTTTTTTAGGGAGCAGCACATTGCATGCACAAGTGAATACGAACTGGGATTTTTCACAATCCACCCTTGGGGATTCTACAACAGCTGATTGGTGGATCTTAGGCGAAGATTTTGCAGATCACGAATTTATTAAAGATCCCGATGATTCTACCAATATTTTACTTCAAACCACACTTACAGATACAGCCAGCGTAGATAATCCGTGGGACGTTCAGGTAACAAGTGTAAATACCTTATTAGAAGCAAATTCAACCTATGTGATATCAGGCCGGATAAAATTCATTAGTTCTGATTCAGAATCCGGAGTCCTGAATTTTGTTTCAGGTGATGTCGGGCTTAATCAGTATGGGGCTGCAATTAATCATAATGAGTGGACGGTTTTTGCTTTTGATACAGTGTATACTGATACCGCAGTAACTGCTAATGTTGGATTCCATCTCGCTGATCCATCAATAGGAAACGGAGATATTTTTCAAATCGATTATATAAGCGTAGCGAAAATCGAAGAGCCAACTGAAGAGCCATCTACACCAGAAGATTTTGTGAATGCTAACGGTGACTTTTCTGATTCCGAGTTAGGACCGACAACAGGTACACCAAACTGGTGGATTTTGGGTACTGATTATGCAGAATATGAAATAATAGAAGACCCGGATAATGCGCCTAACAGACTTCTGAAGGCTAAACTGACTGATGTTGGGTCTGTAACCAATGCCTGGGACATTCAGGCTGTAAATACAGGAATACAATTTGAGGCAAACTCCAAATACGTAGTTTCAGCCCGATTCAAATATATAAGTTCAACAGGCGCTTCAACCGGATCAATTAGTTTTGATCCAGGACCTGCAGTTGGCGGAGCCCGGTATGGTGTTTCTATTCCAAGCGGAGAGTGGACTGTAATTACTTTAGATACAGTTAAAACGGATACAGCATTCATTGCTAATATTGGGTTACATTTAGGTTTTGAATCCCATGCCAATGGTGACAGTACTTATATCGACTACATCAAAGTAGAAAAGTATAGCGAAGTATCTACGTATCCAGATTCAATTCCTGAACCTCCTTATGCTGTTGGAGAAATCATCAACTATAATGGTAGTCTTACCTTTAGTGATTCAGGGGCTACAGCACCTGAAAACTGGACCATTTCTGCAGCAACCGGATCGTCTGTTGAGGTAACCGATGATGCCGCTGACGGGGATGAACGTGCTCTGGTATTTAATGTAAGCTGGAATAGCAGTACCAATTGGTATGAAAATGAGGTGGTAAATGAGCCTATAAACGTAGTACAAGGAGAAAAGTATCGTGTATCAGCGTATATGAAAGCAGATTCTGAAGGCCGAATCGGTCGCATGTATTTAGGTATGCCAGAAAGTGGTGGATGGGAGCGGGCCAGAGGCTTCGAAACTCCTCAGCTAACTTTAAACACAGAATACAAGGAATTCAGTTTTGAGCATGTTGCTTCGGCCAGTAATGAGACCAATGGAATGAGAGTTGGTATCGAATTTAACAATGAAGTTAATGATGGTGCTACGATAACTATTGATAATGTCCGGGTTACAAAACTACCGAATGTGGTTGAAAAACAGGAACCAATCGCAAAGGGTAAGAATAAATGGCTGGGTAACATTTACAGTTCTCCACAGATCCAGAATTTTGAAAGTTACTGGAATCAGGTAACTCCTGAAAACGCTGGTAAATGGGGAAGTGTGGAAGGAACACGAGACCAAATGAATTGGGGAGGATTGGATGCTGCTTATAATTTAGCTAAAGACAACGGATTCCCGTTCCGGTTCCATATTCTTATTTGGGGTGGACAGCAACCAGGCTGGATTAATGACCTGAGCAGTGAAGAACAGCTCGAGGAAATTGAAGAATGGATGGATGCTGTTGCAGAACGATATGATGATCTGGATTATGTAGAAGTGGTTAATGAAGGGTCGAACGGGCACCAATTACCTGATGGCCAAAGTGGCGAAGCAAATTATATTGAGGCACTCGGTGGAACTGGTGAAACCGGGTTTGACTGGATAATTACTGCTTTTGAAATGGCTCGGGAGCGATTCCCTAATAGCAAACTTATGATCAATGATTATAACATTGTTAGTAGTGTTTCATGGGGATCTCAAGCCGCACGTAATTACAAGCGAATTATTGACGAGTTGAAATCCCGTGGTCTTATTGATGCAATCGGCGTCCAGGCTCATGCTTTTTCGACCGTAGGTACACAAGCTGAGATGCGTTCTGTACTCAACTTACTTGCCGAAACAGGACTTCCTATTCAGGCAACAGAGCTGGATATCGATGGTGATGCTAATGCCATAGCCGATGCAACTTCAGATGCAAAGCAGCTTGAGAATATCAAACGTATTTTTCCGGTATTCTGGGAGCACCCTGCAGTAGAGGGTGTTACCATGTGGGGTTGGAGATCAGGCATGTGGAGAACCGATCAGGATGCATTCCTGATCCGTGATGATGGTGGGGAACGCCCTGCATTGAATTGGTTGAGAGCCTATGTTGATACAGCAAATGTTCAATTTAGTGTTTCCAATGAGATTGAGGAAACATTGCCGGGCGAATTTAAATTGGATAATAATTACCCAAATCCATTTAACCCGAGTACCAGCATTTCATATCAAATACCCGCTGCTGCCGATGTAAAAATCAATGTATATGATATCACAGGAAGGTTGGTACAATCTTTAGTGAATGCAAGACAATCAGCTGGATCTTATACGATCAACTTTAATGCATCAGCATTATCTACTGGTGTGTATTTCTATGAATTAAGAGCTGGTAGTTTCAGGGATGTTAAAAAGATGACATTGATTAAATAATGTTCATTACATCTGATAAAGAAGCATGAGTTGAATTGAAAGAACCCGGTATATATCTCATGCCGGGTTTTTTTATAAAACTTAATTAACTGACAGGTTATTAATGAGTTGAACTAAAAGTTAATTTCATTACATTATAAATGTATTTAATACACTTATTAGGTTCTGGTATCTTTCTGAAATTGGTGATTATGCATAAGCAATACCTGATGAACTAATGGATTCATAAAATGAAGAAAATAACACACGTATTTTTGGTAGCGCTTTTCGTTGGTTTAGCCGGGTGTGCTACTAATGACCCGACAACAGTTGTTGTAGAACAGGGCATACTAAAGGGATATATGGATGACGGACTTGTGATATTTAAAGGGATTCCTTTTGCTAAACCACCAGTCGGGGATCTTCGATGGGCAGAACCAAAACCAGCGGAATCCTGGAATGGAACAAGATCAGCAACGGAATATGAGCCGGCATGTTGGCAGGGTGGAGAGCCTTCAACGGGTAAAAGTGAAGATTGTCTGTATTTGAATATCTGGAGCCCGGCGACATCACCCAATGAGAAATTACCGGTAATGGTATGGATTCATGGTGGTGGTTTTGCTTTTGGCTCACCATCGGATGACTGGACTTCCGGAGAAATGCTTGCAGAGAAAGGAGTGATACTTATAAGTGTGGCTTACAGATTGGGTCAATTAGGATTCCTTGCACATCCGGAACTAACAACAGAAAGTTCAAATAATGCATCCGGCAACTATGGATTAATGGATATGATTGCCGGACTAAAATGGATTCAGACTAACATTAGCAAGTTTGGAGGAGATCCTGAACGGGTAACAATTTTTGGAGAGTCAGCCGGAGGAATCGCGGTGAGTCAGCTGGCAGCATCGCCTGAAGCGGCAGGTCTGTTTCAGGGAGCGATTTCTCAGAGTGGAGGATCATTTGGTCCAAACCGACCAAGAACCTTTCCCGGTGAGAATATGAAATTACTGAAGGATGCTGAAAAAGACGGACTTGCCTTACAGGATCGGGCAGGAGTTTCATCTCTTGCAGAACTTCGTGCTATAGAACCTCAGGATTTGCCCGGTGGATTTGGAGTAGGTGGAGGATGGCCTATTGTAGATGGCTATATAATCCCTGATGATCAGTACAAAATGTACGAAGCCAATAACTACAATGATGTTCCGGTATTAATAGGATATAATTCGGATGAAGGACTGAGTTTTTCAAGAACTACAGACCCTCTGGAACACATAGAAAGTGTGGAACAAAGATTCGGTCCTTATGCCGATGATTTGCTCGAAGCCTATCCGGTTGGAAAAAATAATGTACCTAAAACTGCTAGGGATCTGATTCGGGATGCCGCGTTTGGATGGCAAACCTGGGCATGGGCTAAGCTCCAGGCGGAAACTGGAACTTCGAAGGTATTCTACTACTACTTCGATCAACACCCCGAGTTTCAGGAAGATTCCCCAAAATATGGACATGGAACTCCTCACGGACACGATGTTGGATTTGTGTTCAAGCACGTAGATCTGGAAAGTGAGAATTACACTGATTCCGACCTTGAATTATCAGAAGTTATGGCTACTTATTGGACCAACTTCGCGAAACATGGTAATCCAAATGGTAATAGCGTACCTGAATGGCCACAATTTACGAACGAAAATCCCGATGTGATGTATCTAAAAGGAGCGGTTCCTTTTGTGGGTCCAGTTCCGAGTGAAGAAGCTCTGGAAGTACTGGATGACTACTTCGAATGGCGCCGCACTGATGAAGGAGTCACATGGGCAAAAACAAACTAGAAGTAAACTTAAAAATGATATTCAGTTTTATCCTTTAAGCTTGACTGAATAAGATGAATCAATAAACAACAAAACAATGAGAAAACAACTAATCGCTGTTATGGTCATCTTAATGACTATAAGTACAGTTAGTATAGCACAAACAGGGAGTACAACTGTAAAGGAGGATTTCAAACCATCCCCAACTAATCAAAATGGGAGAGAGTATCCCATGGTAAACTCTGAAGGTCGTGTAAGGGCTAAGATCTTTGCACCGGATGCAAATTACGTCCAGCTGGATATTGGTGCAGTAAAGTACGATCTGGTTAAAGATGAAGAAGGCTTCTGGATCGGAGAGTCTGAACCACAGGACGAAGGCTTTCACTACTACCAGCTAAATATTGATGGCGCCTCTGTGCCGGATCCGGGTAGTAAGTTCTTTTATGGTGCTGGTCGTTGGGGAAGTGGTGTGGAAGTTCCGGCCTATGACAGCGAAAAATATGCCTTCAAAAATGTGCCTCATGGTACCGTAAGCGAGCATATTTATTACTCCGAAATCAACGAAGGAATGAAACGCACGTTCGTTTATACTCCTCCGGGATACGAAGAAAACACAAGCAAAAGATACCCGGTTCTTTACCTGCAACATGGTGGTGGTGAAAATGAATTCGGATGGTCCAGCCAGGGTAAAACAAATCTTATTATGGATAACCTGATTGCCGAAGGAAAAGCTGTTCCTTTCATTATCGTAATGAGCGATGGCAACTGGACAATGCGTCGCCCGCCAGCGAATAATAATGATAATGATGATGAAGAGGCAGAAGAAAGACCCAGACAATGGCCTCCAAGTGGATGGGCTGATGGATTCAAGAATATGCTCATCAATGAAATCATCCCAATGATTGATAAGAAATACCGAACCATTTCAGACCAGGATCACCGTGCAATGGCAGGTCTGTCAATGGGTGGAATGCAAACACGTGCCATTACACTTCCAAATTCAGATGTTTTCTCTCAGGTAGGAATGTTTAGTGGCGGAAGCATCAGCCCTGATGATGTAGAAGCAAATCCCGAGTTCAAAGATAATATCGACCTCTTATTTATAAGCTATGGAAGTCGGGAACTTGGTAATGGACGAGGTTTTGGCGGCGACCCTAAAGAAAACACCGAAAAGGTTGGTGAAATGGGTATAAATACTCATTTCTATGTTTCTCCGGAAACTGCGCACGAATGGCAAAGCTGGAGAAGAAGTCTGTATGAATTCGCCCAACTTGCATTTCAAAAGTAGGTAGTCTCATGAAAAAATCATTCACTTTTATTACTGCACTTTTTCTTGCTACTTCTCTGTGCTTTGCACAGGGGAGTGAGCAGGAAATTAAAGAAGACTTCGTTCCTTCTGTATTAAATCAGCCTGGAAAAGAATACCCTATGGTTAATTCACAGGGATATGCACGTTTCAAGGTTGAAGCACCTGATGCTGAAAGCGTAGTCGTTAGTCTTGGTCTTGGTGGCCAGGGAGGAACAAAACTCACCAAAGGAGAAGATGGATTCTGGACGGGGACCACTGCAGGTCCTATGGATGAAGGCTTTCACTATTATCATTTAACTATTGATGGTGGAGTGTTTAATGATCCCGGCGCTCAGAATTATTATGGTTCAATCCGATGGGAAAGTGGTATCGAAATTCCAGCACATGACCAGGAATTCTATGCTCTTAAAAACGTACCCCACGGAAATGTTCAACAAATTCTATTTCCTTCACCCAGCACAGATATATCCAGAAGAGCATTCGTTTACACTCCTCCGGGATATTATAAGAATACATCTAAAAGGTACCCTGTTCTGTATTTACAGCATGGATGGGGTGAAGATGAAACCGCGTGGATGAATCAGGGACGTGCTAATCTGATTATGGATAATCTTATTGCTGAAGGTAAAATTGACCCTTTCATTATTGTAAATACCTATGGAATGACCAACGAGATCAAATTTGGTGGCCTGCGTAATTTTGATATCAAGCCATTCCAAACTGTGCTCGTAGATGAACTTATTCCGTATGTGGATTCAAATTTCAGAACTATAGCAGATCAGGAACACCGTGCAATGGCAGGTCTTTCAATGGGGGGAATGGAAACTAAAATGATCACCCTTAACAGACCGGATGTGTTCTCCTACTATGCGTTATTAAGTGGTGGAGTATATGCTCCGGACGATGTAAAAGACCATGAAAACCTGAAGTTGATTTTCATCAGTTCCGGAAGTAAAGAGCGTCCCGAGTTTGTGATCAATTCTGTAAAAGAACTAAAAGCTGCCGGTTATAATGCAGTCTCTTATGTATCTGAAGGAACTGCTCATGAGTTCCAGACCTGGAGACGAAGTCTGTACCAGCTAGCACCTCTTTTATTTCAGGATTAGTATGAAACCGGTTCTAATTTTAACACTGGCTTTTCTTTTCATGACCAGCTCGTTTACCTCAGGTCAAACGAGCTCGGTTGTGGAGGATTTTAAACCGTCTTCAGTAAATCAGCCCGGCAAACAATATCCAATGGTTAACTCCGAAGGACGAGTGAGGGCTCAGATCTCAGCACCCAATGCGAATCTGGTTCAGCTGGATATTGGCGGGGTAAAATACGATATGGTTAAAGATGAAAACGGAGTCTGGACCGGCACGTCTGCTCCACAGGATGATGGCTTTCATTACTACCAGTTAAATGTTGACGGAGCTTCCGTTCCGGATCCCGGTACCAAATACTACTATGGTGCTGGTCGCTGGGGGAGCGGGATAGAGATCCCTGCTCATGATCAGGAATTTTATGCGTACAAAGATGTGCCCCATGGAACTGTAAATGAGCATATTTATTATTCTAAATTAACGGAGTCGTTTCGGAGAGCGTTTGTTTATACCCCAGCTGAATACCGGACAAATCCAGGAAAAAGATTCCCGGTTCTCTATTTACAACACGGGAGCTTCGAGGATGAAACGGGATGGTCTTCTCAAGGACATGTCAATCTTATTCTTGATAATCTGATCGCGGAAGGCAACGCAGAGCCTATGATCATTGTGATGGAAAATGGTTATGCTTACAAACCAAACCCATCAGGGCAGGGGCGTCCAATGTCGGTGTTTGAGGACGTATTGATCACGGAAGTAATTCCTATGATTGATACGGAATACCGTACCCTCTCCGATCGTGAATACCGGGCCATTGCCGGGCTTTCGATGGGGGCCAATCAAACCATGAGAATAACAATGAATAACCTGGATAAATTTTCGCATTACGGTGGCTTCAGTGGTACCTCAAACTATCCAAGCAGCGATAAGATCGATACCAAAACATTTCTGAATGGTGCCTTTGACAATGGGGATGAAGTCAATGAGAAATTGGACGTACTTTGGCTTGGAATGGGAACAAAAGAAGGGGAGCCTTTTCCCGGTTCTATTGGAGCGTTCAAAGAAATGCTGGAGAAGCAGGGAATCGAGTACGTTTACTACGAATCTCCTGAAACAGGGCATGAATGGCAGACATGGAGACGGTCTCTTTACCAGTATGCACCATTGTTATTCAAATAACAGATTTATTGCTATGATCTATAAGCATACAAAGCTGACTTATTTGTTTTGATAAATTTATAAAACTGAATATTTCATGAACCTTAAAACTATAACTTCCATTATTTTTCTGGCATTACTATCTGTAAATACTGCCTACTCACAAAGCCCTGATCCGGACTTCCACATCTATATAGCTTTTGGGCAGTCCAATATGGAGGGTTTTCCAGGGATTGAAGAACAGGATAAAGGATATGAAAACGACCGGTTTCAGGTATATGCCTCAGTTGATTTCCCAGAGCTGGAACGACAGAAAGGAACATGGTATACGGCTAGCCCTCCATTATGCCGACCTAACAGTGGACTGAGTCCTGCAGATTATTTTGGAAGAACCTTGGTGGAAAACCTTCCCGAAAACATTAAGGTTGGTATTGTTAGTGTTGCCGTAGCAGGTAGCAAAATTGAGTTATTCCAGAAAGACAATTTTCAGGAATATGCATCAACAGCACCAGGTTGGATGGAAGGTATTATCAAGACCTATGATGGAAACCCTTATCAATATTTAATTGATAGAGCTAAAGAGGCTCAAAAAAAAGGTGTTATTAAAGGAATATTACTCCATCAGGGTGAATCCAACACCGGAGATGAAGAATGGCCAGATAAGGTTCGGGGCATCTATAATAATATCATCAAGGATCTGAATTTAGATGCGAGCCAGGTACCTTTACTAGCTGGAGAGTTGGTTCATGAAGATCAGGAAGGGGCTTGTGCGAGTATGAATAAAATCATAGCAACACTTCCTGAGGTAATTACTAATTCCTATGTTATTTCTTCCTCCGGAGCACCTGCACGGCGTGATCATCTGCATTTTACCCCGGAAGGGTACCGGATACTTGGAACCCGATACGCAGTTCAAATGCTGAAATTAATGGGTTATGAACAGGAAGAAATTAAGATGCCGGAGAATGTCTCAGTAAATAAATGACAGAAATTAAAACCAACATCAATAGTATGAAGAAGTTTATACTTTTAATATTAACCGTACTACCACTTACAGTAGCTGGTCAACAGGTTATTCCATTGTATCCGGGGGAGGTACCAAATAACCGGGTCACAGGCTCAGATGCTGATCCCCGGCCGGCAATGCTCCGAAAAGTGATAAATCCAACGCTGGAAGTGTATCGGCCCGATGAAAATAATGCAACCGGTGCCGCGGTTATAATTTGTCCTGGTGGTGGCTATAGCGTAATTGTTTTCGAAGGCGAAGGAGTTACTGCAGCAAAAGAATTTGCCCGAAATGGAGTTACTGCTTTTGTACTGAAATACCGGCTTCCGGAGGATACTCTTCAGGTAAATAAAACCATAGCTCCATTACAGGATGCACAACAGGCGGTAAAGATCATAAGGGAACAAGCAAAAGAATGGGGACTGGATTCAGACAAAATCGGAATTATGGGCTTTTCAGCAGGTGGTCATCTTGCTTCAACTGCAGCTACCCATTTCGAAAATGTACTAATAGATAATCCTGAAAATACCAGTGTACGTCCTGATTTTCAGATCCTGGTTTATCCGGTCATAACTATGCAGGCAGAACTTACACATCAGGGTTCAAGAGACGAATTATTGGGATTAAACCCAACTAAAGAAACAGTAGATCTTTATTCAAATGAGCTTCAGATCACAGAAAAAACTCCTCCGGCATATATTACTCACAGTGGTGATGATAGTTTGGTACCGGTCAAAAATAGTATTCAATACTATAAGCAGTTGCTCAAACATAAGGTGCCAGCAGAAATGCATTTATATCCGAAAGGGAATCACGGATTTGTACTAAGGGAGCCTGTTGAGGAATGGATGCATCCACTCTTCAGGTGGATGCGTAATTCGGGCTTTATTTCCACACCCTAATAAAATCGATCGTTAAAAAGTAAATTCAGCCATTATGAAAAAAAACATTCTTTTAATAATTCTATTCGCGACAGGTAGCCAGCTAAGTTTTGCACAATGGGGTGGTCCGGTATTCGAGTCACCGGTAGTGCACGACGATAATACCGTCACCTTTAGCTATCTGGCTCCTGATGCCAAAGAAGTTAAACTAAGCGGGCAATTTATGCAGGGTCAGGCCGACCTAACAAAGAATGAAGAAGGTCTGTGGTCGGTCACTGTAGATCCGATTAAACCGGATATGTACCCTTACAATTTTATTGTAGATGGTGTTAGTGTAGCCGATCCCAAAAACAGCCTCAAGTTTCCTAATGAAGGCTTTCAAGCCAGCATTCTGGAAGTTACCGGTGATGAACCCTTGGTTCATACGATTCAGGATGTTCCTCATGGCACGGTTTCTTATCACTTATATACTTCACCGGAATTAGGTGAAAGGCCTCTGGTTGTGTATACTCCTCCCGGATATGAAAAAAACCTGGATAAAGCATACCCCGTATTTTATCTATTGCACGGAACCACAGATACTGAAGAAACCTGGACCAAAGTTGGTCGCGCCAATATCATTTTAGATAATCTGATTGCGCAAGGAAAAGCAGAACCCATGATAATTGTTATGCCGTATGGACGTGCTTATCCAGTGATCAGTAAATCATCAGGCAGTCTGCGCGAGTGGGAAAACCTTCAGGAGTTCAAAAAAGATTTTATGAATAACCTGATGCCTTATGTGGAAGGGAATTATCGGGTAAAGAAGGATAAAGAATACCGGGCCATCGCTGGGTTTTCAGGTGGAGGAGGAACCAGTTTATACTTTGGGTTGAATAATCCTGATCTGTTTTCCTGGGTGATCGGATTCGCACCTGGTATGCGTGTAAATGAAATTGAGCGGAACAATGCCGTTGCTTTTGAAGATCCTGAAGCGACCAATGAGAACCTTAATATGTTCTGGATGGGCGTTGGAAGCGACGACTTTACCAAACGTGCCATTGATCCATACACAGAAGTGCTGGACGAAAAAGGAATCGAATACGAATACTTTATCTCAGATGGAGGACACACATGGATGAACTGTAAATTGTATTTATCCATGGTAGCAAAGCGGCTTTTCAAAAACTGATAGAATAGCAATTCCCCAACGCTTGCAGATCCAGTGTAAGCAACGAGGTTGCGATAGAATTAAGCCGATATGACAAGAACCTGTGTACGTCCGAAGGACTTCACAGCGTTCGGTTTAAAGAAAAAAGATGAATTAAAATTCAAACTCACTTTTCCCATAATTCCCCTTAAACTCCTGATGAGCTGCTTTAAAATTATTCTTTCCGCCAAATACGTTTAATACCAGATCTGAGAAAATAATATCAGAGGAATTATTTAAGCATGCAGAATATGAGGAATGCGGATAATCAGAATAGGTATCGGTAATACCATGATGAACTGGATTTCTGTGGATGTAGCATAAAACATTTTGAAGGTATTCTTCAGAATCGATGATTCTTTTGTTAATTCTGCCATCCCAAAGCGGACCAGTTCTGTTGTATTTAGAGTTGAAATGCTTGGAATAACTATTCATCCAATGACTGATCAAAGTATGAACGGGGAATGATCTTTTATCAGGATTTGGAAGTATATAATGTGAGTCAAAATCAGACTCCGGAACTACGCTTATTTTATTATCCGATTCATTTTCGTGAAGCACCTTAATAAGAAAATGGAAGTGATTTTTTAAAATACAATAAGCATAGGTTTCAACAGTAAGAGAGAGGTAATACCTGAATTTTTCAAGAAAGAAAGCATAGTCCTGTGTTGTGTGGAAAGTATTAGCAGAATTTACCCCTCTATTGTATATGTGATAATATGAACCCAGTTCAAATCTCATTAATGTGAAAGTACATTAGTGGAGATCTTAATTCAATTATCATATTTGTTTAGCTTTATTGCAGTTTCCGAATCAAGCCTTTTCAAATTCCCCAACGCTCGCAGGTCCAGTGGACGCAGCGAGGTTGCTATAGAATTAAACCTATTATGACAGAACCTGTGAACGCAGTGAGGTTGCTATAGAATTAAACCTATTATGACAGAACCTGTGGACGCATTGAGGTTGCTAACGTAGTATGGCAGAACCAGCGAGCGCCCGAAGGACTTCACAGCGTTCGGTTCTAATCAATATTCTTTTTATCCACCGTCCAAAGCTCTGAAGCAGCCAATCCCGGAGGATTTCCGGTAAACATCTTTCCAGCCTCTTCATCACTTTTTAGCTGCCATTGATACCAAGCCGTAGCTACTTTCGCAAAATCCCCGCCATGTGGCTGACGATAGGTGCCCCCGTGACCCACATCCATATTGGCAACAAATACCGGAACATGATCAATTCTTTTAAAATCATCCATTCCATTATTGTAGGCTATATCTGACTCGCCACCAAGCATATATATTGTTGGTGAGTGAAGTTTTTCAAGATGATCTTTTGTGAGAGCAGGCATCCCTGGAAATCCGCCGGGCTGAGGAAGAATTCCACTGTTAAATACACCCAATGTTTTAACTCTTGGATCAGGGGCGGCTTCCAGAGCCTGAAGTCCACCACAAGACATTCCACTTACTGCAATATGTTCAGTGTCCACCTTGTTGTAATATGGACTTTTGCTGTCTTTATTCTGTGCGACAGCCCAGTCAATGGCATCAGTTAGCTGAGAAGAGGTGGATCTTTCTCCCGGACCACCTTCAACACCTTCCTCAGGCATCGGCCCGATGGCAATCACCAGAAATCCATAAGATGCAACTTCATTCAGAAAGTTCACATGCTCCCATGGAGAGTTGGCGCATGCTCCGTTTCCCCAGGCAATAACTGGTAGTTTTTGATCCCCTTCAAAAGAACTGAGATCAGAAGGCCTGAAAACAGTATGGGTAGGAAGGGAGGCTTCGGAGATCATCAGTGCGTTGTAAGGGCCCGTTCCCCCGTCTTCAACGACTCTGCTTGTGGTTTGTGCATATAATTGTGTTGATAATAGTATCCCCGTGACTACCAGAAAAAGAAAGAGGTAATACCTTCTGGCGATGTTAAGTTTATATGTTTTCATGGTTGCTTTGATTAGTTATTACTGTGTTTAGAATGTCTTATTTGATGCCCGAATTTGAAATATGGAAGTAATCAAAGGAAACGTCAAAGGGCGCCTCAGGTTTGTTGGTTGATGAATCAAACCAGAAAGTACTTGTCATGCTTTGAGTTATAATTCCATCACTCACTATTAAACCTGCTTTTATGTCTTTCAGAAGAATGGCATCTGAGCCGAGTTCTTCCCAGGACTTACCATCGAGTGAATACAAAGCCGTGTAAGTACTTCCTTGCTTATTAAGTTTCAAATAGAGTGGGTTATCACCAATGATCTCTTCTTTCAGATTGAAAGAACCTGCAGATTTCGCTATCCCATTTTCTTCAACTAAAAGGTCGATGGTTCCTGGCTGAACTCCGGTTTGGCGGGTAGTTTTAATAACCGCTCTGAACATCAGTTTCACAAAATTGTCATCATCCTGATACGCCAGAATTCCGGCATTCTCGGGTTGTGCAGGAGTCCGTGATGCAACAAGTTTGGTTTCAATGCTCCAGTCGTTGTTGGCACTTTGCAGCAGCAGATTCTTTCCACTGTTGCTGCCTTCAGAAACATCACCCGGCTGACTGGTTATAGTGAGAGCGCCGGAATTGGACGAAAGACTGTATCTGGATTTATCTTCCCGAACCCATTCCCACTGTGATCCCAACTTGCCGTTAAACTCATCACTTTTTGAAGCCACATCAAAATACACGTAGTAGGTATTCTTTTGATAAGTGTTGTAATCAATAAAGCTGACGACCGCTGTTCCGGGTACCGTCTCAGCCTGCTCTATTTCAACAGCAGTATTTTTATTTTTTGCGGATGCAGTGATCTGAGGGACTTTTGATCCGTTTTTCAGAAGGTAGCTATAAGCCTTGGTTTCCGGATTAAACCCTTTAATACTCTTTCCATCCACTGCAACTATTTCAGGTGTAAGATCAGGCATCACTTTAACCGGGTAGCTGTCTGATTTGGTAATTCCATCATAGCTTACGTATGCGAAAACAGAAGCAATGCCCGGATTGTGAGTAGTTACTTTTCCTGACCTGTCAACCGTAGCTACTCTGGTGTTATTACTTTTATAGCGGATTTCAGCTTCGTTCAAATCAATAAAGCTGTCGTCGGATAAACTCGCGGTAAGGCTTGTCTGAGTGCTTTCGCCCGGTTCAAATACGATCTGATCAGATTCAGCTACTACGGTGTATAGTTTGGCATCAAAGCTCCCACTCATTTTTGCGGTTACCTCGCCTTTGATATCTCTGAATGAGGCACCTACTTCAAAAACATAGGTTCCCTGGTCAAAGGTGATTCGATCGTTTTCGGAATCCCAGAACCATAGATCAGCTCCGTCTACTTCAATAGATACCGTTTTTGTATGTCCGGCAGGGATAGTAACTCGCTTGAAACCTTTCAGGCGTTTGATTGGGCGTTGCCATGCTTCCGGACTTTCAGGCGTTTTCACATAAACCTGCACAATTTCGTCGCCATCAACATCTCCGGTATTGGTTACATCCACTGAAATAGCAACGGAACTATTAGGGGTGATGGTTTTGCTGCCAATCTCAAAGTTAGCATATTCAAAGGTGGTGTAAGACAGACCATATCCGAATTCGTAAGAAACATCACCATCATAATACCAGTAAGTCCGGCCGTCACTTTCTGGTCCACCGCGCAAGGTGTAGTCGTTAAAGTCGGGAAGATCGTTAACTGACTTGTACCAGGTCACCGGAGTTTTGCCACCGGGATTCACTTCACCAAACAGGATCTTGGCCATTGCAGCTCCCTGAGCCTGACCGTTATAGCCGGTGAATATTATTCCGGGGATATTCTCGTGATATCTGAAGTCTTCCACTTCAACCATTCCCATTGTCTGCATAACCACAATGGTATTGGGATTAATTTTGGCGACAGCTTTGATCAAATCCATCTGATTACCTGGGAGTGCCAATGAAAACCGGTCTGATTCCTCACGGCCGGTACTTTGATCGGTTCCCACAAAAATGATTGCAGCATCTGCTGAAGCCGCAATATCGAGAGTGGCTTTGTCGGTAGCAGGGGCTTCAGGTTCACGAAAAACCAGGTAAATATTTCTCGGACCGTTTATACCTAAAGTATTTACTTCAGTATTGATAGTGGCAGAGCGACCAAAAAAGCCACCTTGTTGATCACTGGATACCTCTGTTGATGCCAGAATATTCCCGGTAGGAGAACCTTCACGAACTTCAACAGCACCACCGTTGGAAGCCACGTTAAAGTTAAAACGGATCGAATCCAGTTTGGTGATCTCAATATTTCCATAGGCTACCCAGTCTCCGTCCTTAATACCACGAATAGACGTTCTTCCGAAACGTGATGCTGTGATTAATCCGGGAGCAGCGTCATCATAATTTGTTGCATCATATTCTTTTACTTCACCATCAGAGTAAATCGCTGAGAACCGAAGTGGTGTGAAGAAGTCATTTTTCCGTTCAAGATTTCCCCCTGAAGCGTGAACTATCTCGATATCTAATCCATGTTCATCTACATAATTCTGAATTCCTGCAAGGGGAGTGCTTTGCAGTGAATCTTCAACCGGACCTGAGTAATCCCCTAATTCAATTTTATCTGATTGAGGTCCCAATACCGCTATTTTTTTAATGTTTTTATCGCTAAGCGGGAGTGCCTTTTCTCCTGTAGAAGAAGCCTTCTCGTTTTTTAATAGCACAGGTGTTTTGGTAGCAATTTCAAGAGCAAGATCATTGTGAGACGGATCATTGATGATATCTGGTTTGATTCCAGAATAAGGAACAACTTCACGTGGATCGAATTCGCCCAGTTTCATCCTGATGGTGAACATGTTAATGAGTGCACGATCGATGTCAGTCTCAGACATCAATCCTCTTTTTAAAGCCTCCAGTGTATTATTCTGATACTCACCTCCACAGTCTGTATCAACACCGGCTATCAAGCCCTTCGCAGTTGCAACTGCTCCATCTTCGGAGTAATTGTGACCACGAATCATATCTGCAATAGCACCGCAATCGCCGGTTACATAGCCCTGCATGCCATATGTTCTTCGTGCAACGGTATCAATTAAAAATTCACTGGCTGAAACCGGAGTACCATTAACCGCATTGTATGCAGTCATTATAGATGGAAGATCGTCTTCCCTGATCAGATTTCGATATGGTTCCAGATAATACTCCCGCATATCACGGTCATCCATATCCGAACTTCCGGTGTGCCGGTTAAATTCGGTATTATTTGCAATGAAATGTTTACCGGTTGGAACAGCCTGATAATATTTTGGATCATCACCCATAAGTCCTCTGATAAATGCACTACCAATTTCAGATACTAAGAATGGATCTTCTGCAAAAGATTCAGCGGTTCGTCCCCAGCGTGGATCACGGGTTGGTTCCACTACCGGAGACCAGTAGGTGAGGGTGAAGATCAGATCATGATTAAAACCCCTGGCTTCATCAGCGATAACTTCAGTTTCTCTTTTTATGAGATCCGGATCCCATGTAGAGCCAGCAGCGATACTATTGGGAAATGAAGTGGCGGTCATTCCCGCGTTGTTATTTCTACCCATGATTCCGTGTAGGGCTTCACCCCAAACATCATATTTATTAACGCCTAATCGGGGAATTGGGGGCATGGTATTCCCAAGCTGACTTTGTTTCTCTTCAAGGGTCATTCTGGAAACAAGGTCAGCTGCGCGTTCCTCGAATGAATAAGAAGTGTTTAAATAAATGGGTTTCTCAGAAGTTTTCTGGCTTGATAAAAATGCGGTCGCAGCTACAGCGAGAAGAACACATGCTAAAATTCCAAAAAAGTAATGTTTCATTGCTCAGGTTGGTTTAATTGGCATTCAATAGTTTAATGCCGGTTAATCTGGTTTAAGATCTTTTTGAATGTTATTCCGATTCCGATAAAAAGAAATCAACCATTCTTTTAAATGTATTTTGGTTGAAAGTTACCGGTCCGTGTCCGCCTCCTTCAACAGTGACAAAGTCCGTGAGTATCCCGGCCTCATCCAATAAACCGGAGAATAATTCACTCTGACAATGTGGGACGACATTATCAGCATCACCATGTATAACCAGAAAAGGAGGGTCGGATTCGTCTACAAAAGTAACGGGACTTAATAATGCTATTGCTGCCGGATAGTCCGCCGGATTTCCTTTGATCATTGCAGCTTCCGGTGACGAAGCATCTTTAAACTCGGTACAATTATTATCCATGTTGGCAAGATCCACGGGACCAAACCAATCCGTAACTGCATCCACCGAACTACTGACGGAGGTAAACTCCCCAAGATCTCCTTCCAGATTCATAGTAGTATCGTCAACAGTGTATTCTACGAGATCGTTAGTGACTCCAGCAAGTGATGCCAGATGTCCACCTGAGGAAAACCCGGTTATTCCGATGAAAGAGGGATCAATTTGATATTCCTTCGCGTTGGCTCTTACAAATCGAATAGCAGCTTTAACATCATGAATCTGAGCAGGGTAGGGGGCGTCTCCACTTGAACGGTGATTGATAGAAATAACAGCAAAACCATTTTCAAGCAGCGGCTTCCCCATGGCCTGATAAGTCATCCCTTTCATATTATTGGCAAACCACGCACTGCCATATATGATGATCACTGCTTTGTGAGCGGGCTCATCATTGTCAGGCAGGTAAATATCCATATTGTGATATTCTTTGCCGTCTCCTGCATAGTTTACATCCAGCCACTGCTCCTGTGAAAAGAGGGTTGAATAACTTAAAAGAAGGGCAAATGTTAGGATGACGGTTTTCATAGTTAAAGCTTAGCTTAAGGATTCAATTTCTTCTGTTATTACGTTGCTGATCATAATGAGATTAATTACTGTCGTTATCACCGACTACAACCTTCCAGTGATTGGTAATGGCTTCTAATTCCTGTTTCGTCAGATAGGTGATTGCTCCATGTTTAGGGCGTTCAAAATTGGTGCCTTTCATGACACCTTCGTTGAATCGACCGATGTTCGTGTAGTTTTCAAAATCCTTGGTTTCGCTGAAGCCCATATTATTCGGGCGACCCCCGTAAATATCATACATCAGCACCCAGGTATCAGTGCCAATGCGCCGGAATACCTGAGGAGCTTCGGTTGGAACTTCATCGGGATTAATTTGTACATCACCCGGCTGAAAACCCTCGTTGATTTTATCTGATGTGGAATGAAGGATTTTTTGCTCGGACACATAGTGCATTTGCCAGATATCGCCCACTTTGGTGAGATCAGCATCAATACCGCCGATGTTTTCAATCTTTTTTGGAAGAGTTTCAAGTTTGGTAAACTCCTCATTGGCATATGAGGTGTAAATATTCGCGTATTCATTGTTATAGCGAATGGTAAAGTAGACCATCATTTTATCTTCGATAGGATCGTACACCGTCTGGGGAGCCCAGGAACAATCTATGTCGCCCAGTTCCGGAAAAGCCAGATCCACCCGGAAATCTGAATGTGTCCAGTGAATTAAATCGTAAGATTTCATCATCACAATAGCCCTGTTGTTGCCCCAGCCATGTTCTTCAATGGGGCGTTGCCAGTCTGTTTCCCGGAATCCGGCACGTTTCCCAAAAATGTGGAGGTCGGTCATAACCAGGTAAAAAGCACCATCAGGTCCACGGGTAATGTGAGGATCACGAACTCCTTTTTGCTCCGCCAGTTCTTCCCCGATAAAAATTGGATCACTGTTGTTCAAATCTGTAAAGGTATAACCATCTTCACTTACAGCTAGGTAGGCAGACTGAGTCTGGTCTTTAAAATAAGCCAGGATATATCCACCATAATCAGCTTCATCAAACTTTTCTGTTCTTTGGTCATCATTAAGTGAGGGTACAATTTCTATTCCTGTGTTCTTATTAGTTTGTGCTAAGGCTGAAGAACTGATCAGTATTAGTGTGCATAATGAAATAGATATTGTTGCAATTACCCAAAGAATCAGGGAAGTGACTGATCTAAACTTTTCTTTCATTATTCCTTCTCCACGGTCAATATCGTTACAGATTGAGGTTTTAATTTTACTGTTATCTTGCCTTCCGAAATATCAGGACTCAGTGGATTTGGGCTTACATTCTCAGGATCTTCAAATGTGTTAATGGCATCAATAGTTGAAGCGTACAAGGTTTCTCCAACCACGTTCTTTATCGATATTCCAGCAAGAGACAGCTCTATAGTAGTGGGTTCTTTGGGATTCACGTTGGTTAATGCAATGATAATTCTGCCTTTATCATCCTGAGCAGCAACAGCATCGATCCCAGGTAAAGTCACTTCTCCTGATTCATAACTCCCTGCATCAAATTCAATATCCAGACGGGTAGCATTCTGAAAGGGCACATACATCCGGAATGCGTGGTAAGTAGGGGTTAGTATCATTTTTTCCTGTTTGGTCAGGATCATAGCCTGAAGCACGTTGATCATCTGTGCGATGTTTGCTCCTTTCACACGATCTGCATGCCTGATAAAAATGTTGAAATTCAATGCAGCTACGATGGCATCTCTTATTGAATTCTGTTGCTCCAGATATCCTTCAGGAGATCCTTCGGTAGCTTTATACCATGTTCCCCATTCATCTACATAAATACCCACCTGAACTTCAGGATCATATTTATCCATGATGACTTTATTTCTGGATATGTACCCATCCATACCCAGTGTTTCATGGATGACAGCTGCATATTGAGCTTCGTTAAAATCGGTGGCAATGATATTAGGAGGCCAACCATTTCGGGTATACCGGTGCAGGGAAAGTCCCTGAATATTCCACGCCCAGCTTTTTTGGGCCCATTCTTTCATAATCACTTCTGTATACTCTCCAAAGCCATCTCCATCAGGACCAACAGCCACATGTTTAGTGGGCATTTCAGGATTATAGTTGGTGCTAAAATTGGAAAATTGCTTGAGCTCTTTAAGATATTCTTCAGCAGTAAAGGGTCCGCCACAGCCCCAAACTTCATTGCCAATACCCCAAAATCCCACTTCATAGGGTTCCGGATGCCCATTTTTCGCTCGTTCCTCAGCCAGTGTAGATCCTGTTGCTGTGAGATACTCAAGCCAGTCGGCGGCTTCCTGTACTGTCCCTGAACCTACATTGGCAGAAATAAAAGCCTCTGCACCAATTAAATTCAGAAAATCAAAATACTCATGTGTTCCGAAAGTGTTGGGCTCGACACGACCTGCCCAGCTGGCGTTTAATCTCTTCTGGCGTTCTTCGGGTGCTCCAATTCCATCTCTCCAGTGGTATTCATCAGCAAAACATCCACCGGGCCAGCGTACGTTAGGGACTTTGAGTTTTTTCAGGGCTTCAATAACATCATCTCTAAGTCCACGGGTATTTGGGATTTCAGAGTCAGGCCCTACCCATACGCCTTCGTAAATACCTTTCCCCAAATGCTCTGCGAACTGACCGAAAATATGCTTATTGATAACCGGCCCTGTTTGATCAGGATCAACGGTGATTTGTAATGGGGTTGAATTTTGTGCTGCAGCTGAATCCGTGCAACAAATGGTCAGTACCGAAATAAACAATAGATAGCGTGAGATACCTCTGAAAGGCTGTGTTATTTCTTTCATGAAATTATGTGTTTTATGTTAGTATCTATCATAACCGGCTTTCTGTTTTCTGATTTTTCATTCTATACTAAATGGTGATGCTGGCAATCCTTCTTTATTGTACAGGTTCGAAATCTGGTTTTGTATTCTTCACCACCGAAAGAGATTTTTATGTCCTCTTTTGGCTCAGCCCACCCCCACATAGGAACTACGGCATTACGTTGCATCACCATACCATCTGAGACCAGTTTTGGAAGTTTGATTTGTGCCGAGACGGAAAGAGTTTTCAGGCTTAGCAACAAGCTGAGTAAGACTGACTTATAGATTCTCATATTAAAATAAAGTGTATTAGTGACACCGTTATTTTAGAGTATAAATAAGGCAGATTCAATTAAAATTTTGTGCTGATTAGTAATCACAAGCATTAGCTTCGAGCAAGCATCTGGAACATTTTCAGCACCCTCGAAATCACCCATCAACTGGGGTCTAAGTTTGCTGGCTGAAGCAGGTAGTACGAATGTTTTTAAGAAGCTGATAGATAAGAATACTGACTAATCTGGTTTGAAGAGGACTTAAACCAAACTCATCATATAAAACATCTCAGAGGCTATCTGGAAGCAGCGTTCATCATAGGTTTCAGGTTCATGAGTTGTACCGTCCGATTCCTTGGGGTCGCGGTAAGTAACCGGGATCCTGAATTCAGCACCAGGAATGAATGGGCAATTCTCATCAGCATCGGAGCAGGTCATGATTGCAGCAAAACCGGAAGTAGGGTTCACCGGGTCATCAAATGTTTTTGAGAAGCAGATGAAAGGGGAGCTGTCATCATCGTATCGAATTTCGTATTTCGGATTTCCACCACCAGGGTTATGAACCTTAAAGCCAGCTCTTTCGACTGCCATCACAGCTCTGGGGTTAAATGCAGTTGCCTCAGTTCCACCCGAATAGGTTTCAATTCCTTCTAACCCAAAATGGTGAGCTGCAAGTCCTGTCCAGAGCTGCGCCAGGTGGCTTCTTCTACTGTTATGGGTGCAAATGAAATTAAGCCTGACTGGTTCGGAAGAATCAATTTTTTTACGGATGTATCCGGATACTTTTTCCAAAGTCTCTTTACGGGATGCTGGAATGCCATCAATAGATAGCATGATCTCCGAGATATAATTTTCCAGATAACTATACATGAACGAATAAGGTTTTTAGCAACATCCTGAACCTGTGCAACAGGAACTCCCGGATTCAGCAATGACAGAGATCGTTTCGGTTTTTTCCGGAATGGGCTGAGTTTCTCCGGGTTTCTGAGCAAAAACGGTGATACTGTAGATGCCTGTTTTTCCAGTATTAAATTCAGCAATTTCCTCATCGGATAAATACTGGCCCAGAATATCATCCGGGATCTGAATAGGTTTTTGTTTTTGGAGTTCTACTTCAACAAATCCGGTTTCCTGAATATGCCCGATATAATCATCATTTTGGATCGCTCCGGCTACACAACCAGCATACATTTCGGCATCATTTTTAAGAGCATGTGGAAGTTCACCTTCCAGTACAATATCTGAAATACTGAAATGTCCACCGGGCTTTAATACTCTGAAGATCTCGCTGAATACTTTTTGTTTATTTGGTACAAGATTGAGTACACAATTACTTACGATCACATCAGCTGTACTATCTGATACCGGCATTTCTTCAATATCACCGAAACGGAATTCCACATTATTAAAACCAAGTTTTTCAGCATTCAGGCGGGCTCGATTGATCATAGGTTCGGTAAAGTCGATCCCGATCACTTTTCCTTCAGCTCCCGTTTCATGCCGGGCAACAAAACAATCATTGCCAGCTCCCGAACCCAGGTCGATCACGGTGTCACCTTTGCTGATCCTGGCGAATTGAGTAGGGAGGCCGCATCCCAGTCCAAGGTCTGCATCTTTACTGTATCCCTCGAGTTCCGAATAATCATCGGTCATAATATTATATACTTTCTTTGATTCCCCTCCAGCCCCACAGCAACTCCGGGCATTGTAGTCCGCGCCTTGTTCACTGATCTGAGCATATTTATTTCTTACAGTATCTTTGAGTTCTTCGGGGGTTTTCTCTTGTGTATGCATATCAACAGCAGTTTTGATCGTTTAAAGAATCCAGTTGTTCGATAAAAGGGAGGGCAAGATCTTTAAGTAACTTAACTCCTTGCTCGCTAAGGCAATAACAGGTTCTCACCCCATCGATTTCACCTTTGATAAGGCCAGCACTTTTTAAAGCCTTCAGGTGCTGAGAAACCGTTGATTGAGCAAGTGGTAGTCGTTCTGTAATATCTCCACAAATACAGCTCTGCTGTCTGGCTAGTAATTCCAGTATCGCAAGCCGGGCCGGATGTCCCATAGCTTTAAGCATCTCAGCCGTTTGTTGAAGTTCTTTTGAGAAGAGTTCAGTCTTGGTAATTGCCATCTTAATCGTTTATCGTAGTAATACGATTTAAAGTATAGTGTTTTTGGATCGCAATCAAGATAAAAGTAGATCAGATTTATATATCAGTCGCATGATCAACTGCCCATAGATGGATGTCACAAATCAAAGCATTCCATATGGGAATAATGAACTAAAAAAAACGGTAATACACTGAAATACAGAAAGTTGAGTTGTTGTTGAGTTTTGGGAATCAACTAACGGAAATGTCTTTCTTGGAGCTGCTGTAGATATGTTCGATTTTAAGAAACTCAGGGATAAGAAGAATCAGTAACTAGCCGGGTTAATTTGAATAAGAACCCTGCTAAGTACAACCATATGTTCAGGAACTTATACCCTAGTAGGTACAGCTTTCAGGATCTGACTTAACGAAATAGCTTTTGTAGTTAGAAGCTTTCGGATCCTTGCATCCTTCAAGGTTTAGAAGTTCTACTTTGCGGAAATCAACAGGCTGTCCTTCGCTTTGAAGAGCTATATATCCTTCGGATAAAATTTTCCCCTCCTGAAACACTTCCGGATCATAATTATTTACCACACCTCCGCCAATCTGAGGTTTGGAATATTGAAGCACAGTATCACCTTCAACAATATGGGTGACGAGAGAGTCACCCAGTACAATTAACTCAACCTGAACCCACTGATCGACATCATAGGTTTTTGAACTGGAGTTAATACAATGAGTAGTATCAAGTTTCCCTTCATAAACGATATTGGTTCCGGGAGAACACATATTTCCCGTTGGCCGGGGATTGCCATTACCAAGGCCTCCAAGAAGCTGAAATTCCACAGAGATCGGCCAGTCCTGATTTATGGGCATGGTATATGGCGATTGTGAATGGAACATGATGCCACTGTTTCTGATGACATAGTTTGGGGCATCCGGCATCATTTCACCAACAAAGCGGTATTCGGCAACCAGATGAAAATAGGAGAGGGGTTCTTCATAATAGAGATGGGCAAACTGCATATTAAAACCATCATATTCATCATACCTAACTTTCAGCAGGCTATCTTCCACCCGAAAGGTATTTCCCCAGTTTTCTCCGGCCTCATGATGATTCATTTTTACAATCCAGTTCTTAATGTCCTGCCCGTTGAACAGGGAAACCCACTCTTCAGTATTTGAATTCTTTGCAGCTTGATTACATCCATTAAATATTACGATCGATGAGAGAACTAGAAGTAATATGGGTAGTTTGATATGAGTTCCTGAACGCTTAGCTGTATACATTTTGATTTGGTCAGTTTTATTTAGAATTGAATGTAACTGAAATTTCATTGGCATGTCTTTTTAAATCCATTTCAGGATCAGGCAGCAATATGTTATGACTGATCAGAGCTGAATAATGAGTATATCCCACGTTTGTATGGCTCTTTATACATACTGCAATGGTCTGTGATTCCAGCTTAGCTGACCACGAATTTAGAATCCTGATGTACCGGATAAATCCTTTATGAGAAAAAGGTCACCTTATTTATTTACGCTAATGATTGTGTTTATCCCAATATTAAATATAAAGGCGCAGCAACAGATCAAAAGGGACGTACCATTGAATTCCATTCGCCTGAGTGATCCGAGTATTTTAGCAGATAAGGATACAGAGACTTACTACATGACCGGCACAGGTGGGAGACTATGGAAAAGTAAAGATCTGAAGTATTGGGATGGACCGTACAAAGTGGCTATGACAGATCCCGATTCCTGGATGGGGCCAAACCCTATGATCTGGGCAGCGGAAATCCATGAGTATAAAGGCAAATATTATTATTTCGCCACCTTTACAAACCGGGATGTAATAATTGATACCGTTAGAGGAAACGAGATCGAGAGGAGAGCCAGTCATGTTTTGGTAAGTGATGATCCTGAAGGTCCTTATAAACCAATGGAGGATCCAACATATCTGCCTGCCGATCAGCCTACCTTAGATGGTACTTTCTGGGTTGATCAGGATGGAAAACCTTACATGGTCTTTTGTTATGAATGGTTGCAGAACTGGAATGGTACAATGGAAAAGATCGAACTGAAATCTGATCTGAGTGGTACCGTAGGAGAGCGTAAAGTCATGTTTCGGGCTAAGGATTCTCCCTGGAGCAAAGAAGAATATGAAGACGGGACTATCGGTCCTCATAAAGTAACCGATGGACCATATATCTTTCGAACTGAAACCGGCCGGCTTGGAATGATATGGTCCAGCTGGGTATTTGATGTGTACACACAAGGTGTGGCTTATTCAGAAAGCGGTACCTTAGACGGTCCATGGGTACAACAAAAAGAACCCATCACTCCACCCAATTTTGGGCATGGAATGCTGTTCCGGACTCTGGAAGGTAAGCTGCTAATGGTAGCCCATAGCCATAAAAGTGTAAATGGGCGTTACTTTAGGTATCCCCATTTGTTTGAAGTGGATATATCTGGTGACAAACTGAAAGTGGGGGATATATTCAACCCCCAAAATTGACTATAAAGTCAGGATCAGACTTTCTGTGAGGGTTGGAAAGTGTCTTATAGAATCAGAAATCCAAAATCAATAAGTATGATAGATAGAAAGAATACCAAGTACCTAAGGATTGGAATAAGAATTTTTCTTTTGTTCCTGATGTTCATTGGTGGATTGACACTAAGTGGAGCTGAGGTATTTGCTCAAACCAAACAAGTGGAAAATCTGAATCGTGGGTTGATAGCTATTGTGCAGGATAATGGTTATTTGCTTTCATGGCGCCTTTTAGGAAATGAAGAATATGACACTGGATTCAATGTGTACCGGGATGGAGAAAAAATGAACGATGAAGTCATCACTGGTGCAACGATTTTTACAGACACAGTAGGAGGAGATTTCCCCGAATTTACAGTTCGCACAGTAGTTGAGGGCGTGGAACAATCAGACAGCAAACCGGCCCGACTAATTACAAATAGCGAAGGCGAGAATTCCGGTTATTTTGATATTCCTTTAAACCAGCCGCCCCAAGGTCCGGAAGGTGGCTACTATTCCCCAAATGATGTATCGGTTGGAGATTTGAATGGCGATGGTGAATACGAAGTGATAGTGAAATGGAATCCTTCGAACGCTAAGGATAATTCTCAGTCTGGGGTAACTGATAATGTGTACCTTGATGCTTACACTTTGGATGGTGCTATGATGTGGCGGATTGATTTGGGACGCAATATCCGTGCGGGAGCTCATTATACCCAGTTTATGGTATTTGATTTTGATGGAAACGGGAAAGCTGAGCTTATTGTGAAAACTGCTCCGGGAACCAGAGATGGGAATGGAAATTATCTAAGTAAAGGTCCTGCTGGTTCCGCTAATCACTCTGCTGATTATCGCAACAGAGACGGATATATTTTGGAGGGACCGGAATACCTGACAGTGTTTGACGGTGAAACCGGCGCAGAGCTTGCAACTACAACATATGTGCCGGCGCGCGGCAATGTAAACGATTGGGGTGATAGTTATGGTAATCGGGTTGATCGTTTTCTGGCAGGAGTAGCCTATCTGGATGGTGAAAGACCAAGCGCCATTTTCGCCCGTGGTTATTATACCCGGATGGTAGTTGCAGCCTGGGATTGGAGTGATGGTCAGCTCACAGAGCGCTGGATATTTGATACCAATGACCCGGAATATGATAGTTCCTGGGAGGGGCAGGGTAACCACCAGCTTTCAGTGACCGATGCCGACAACGATGGGAAGCACGAAGTGGTATATGGCGCAGTGGTTATTGATGATGATGGTTCAGGTCTTCATACCTCGGGGCAAGGACATGGCGATGCCTTGCATGTTACACAAATGATAAAAGATGATCCTATTCCCAAGATTTTTACCCCACATGAGTGGGATCAATATGGAGTTTCGTTGCGTAATGCAGATGATGGCTCTATGCTGATTAATATCGATAAATCCGGAGATATAGGGAGAGGTGTCGCAGCAGAACTGGATCCTGAAGTCCCGGGCTTTAAATTTTGGGCTGCCAGTGGTATGGGCTTGTATGATATTGATGGGGATGTAGTTGGACAAGTTCCAAACTCCATTAATCATGTGGTATGGTGGGATGGGGAACTAAGTCGTGAGCTTCTTAATGGCAACAGGGTAACCAAATGGAGTGTGGCAAGTAACTCGGGAACTACTTTACTGAATGGTAATGGTACAGGTTCTATAAATGGATCCAAATCAAATCCTAATTTGCAAGCCGATATATTGGGTGACTGGCGTGAGGAAGTGATTTTACGTACAAATGATAACGCCCATTTGCGGGTATTTACTACTACTATGCCTACCGAACATAGGCTTTATACCTTCATGCATGACCCAGTCTATCGTTCGGCAATAGCATGGCAGAATACAGGCTACAACCAGCCACCTCATCCGGGATTCTATGTAGCTTCTGATATGGATTTCCCACTATCTGCACCAAACGTTGAATTTGCTCAAACTGGATTATCAGGATGCACTCTAACACCTATACATCCCTATTTGAAGATAGGAGAAGATGATTTTAAGGCTTCGTCTAATGCTTTTCTTGAGTTTGGTACAACTATAACACTGGGGCCTCAGGCTGAGGCTGAGGGGAGCTGGAGCTGGACTGGTCCCGAAGGCTTTACATCTGAAGAACGGGAAATTACCCTGGAAAAAATGACAGATGCACAGGGAGGCGATTATATCGTTCGATATACCAATGCATGTGGTAGTCAGAGTAAATACACTTTTAATATTCATGTAGAGCAAGATCCCACGGAAATTCGCTTTGCAGTGGATATGGAAGGGCAGGATACTTCCCGAGGTGTGTATATAACCGGGGTGATGGTAGAGTGGGACATTGTGCCCATGGAAAATGTATACGGTGACATTTATACTTACGTGGCTGAACTTAAGCCAGAAGAAAAGGGTATCTATTATTATTTGACGACCGATACATTGGAGAATGCCAATGATTACCGGGAAAGTTTACCGATCTCATGTTCTGCTTTTTACGACTCAAACCGTGGTCGTGGTTATGTTGTAGGTGAAGAGGATATGATTTTAGCTCATAAATGGGGCTCTTGCGAGTCCTTCGATTATGAACTGGCTATTTCAAACGAAAACGTTACCGCCCTGCCTGGAGAATTTGCCCTGAAACAGAATTATCCTAATCCATTCAATCCTTCTACGATCATTAGTTTTCAGCTACCGAAGGATAGTAAGGTGAAATTACAGGTATTTGATATGACAGGGCGCAAAGTTACTGTACTTGTGGATGGCGAAATGCCGGCGGGAATCCATTCAAAGGTGTTTGATGCAATGAACCTGGCTTCAGGAATGTATATCTACCGCTTGGAAGCCCAGGATTTCTCACAAACGAAAAAGCTATTACTCATTAAATAGAGAGAATAGTTTTTGTTTTATCTGGTTTGAAAATTTTGAAGTAGAATTGATCAAACCACTCGTAGCTATGTTATTCGATAGTTACCGGATTTGAGAGTTTCCGAACGGCATCAATAATGTAGTTTTGAAAATATTCCTGGCTTGTAAAACCTTTGTTTCCTAATTCCCATCCTGCAAATGCATAATAGTCGAATGTTTTATCGCCGGAAAGTTCAATATAATTCAGATAGGTATTGGTGATACCAGCGCCACTTTCAGGAGACTCTTTAACCATTAAATACTTATCAGAAGGAAATGCCAAAGCCATTCCGAGATAATACTCCTTTTCATAAGTTTGTTTGTCGAAAGTACTAAATAAGGTGAAAGCTGGATTATCTTCGTTCAATACCGGATCCAGATCATTGTTTATGTTTACCAAGCCAACCAGCAATGTATCTAAAGTATCATCACTTTTTAGCTTAACTGTATTTTTATAACCATAACTTCCAGCCCATATAGTAACAGTATTTTCCAGGCTGAGTTCTTCAGTCCCAACTTTCCAGCCTTCATAGTTTAAAGTAAAGATGCTTCGTACAGCACCTTCAGTAATTAACTCATAGTTTGTTAGTTCAATATTATTTCTTTCATCGTCTAGTCTAATACCAAGTCTGACAGGCTGTTCATCTTTGAGAATGGCAATTCCACCTAAACCTAAGGAATTACCTACTGCTAAAATATCTCTACCCCAGGGCAGCATCACGTGATAGTTATCTTCCAGTCCACCTGTGGGTGAAATTCCAACAGTATCAAGAGCCATACCAGGGAGCTTTTTTCCATAAAGATCCCGGGCATTTCTGCCATCAATATATTGTCTGAAACCGATCAAATCATTCTCCCATGCAGGCCCATCCATTTGAAACCGGGCAAAGGGTTCTGTAGGTACTTCGTCAGCTTTTATGGATAAATTTGTACGATTTGTGATTGCACCTGACTCATCTTTAACCCCAAAACGGACATTCGTTCGTTTTGAAAATGCCGGATACTCGGAGTTCTTTACGTACTGAACCGTAACAGTTTTAGATTCATTAGCCGAGATGTTTAAAGTGAAAGCTAATTCATCCCATGAACCATCCTGATTTATATCATCAACCTGAGAGGGTATGGGCTTATTATTGAAAAAGACAATAGGTAATAAATTGTCATCGCTAAATCTGGTTTTATTAGTAATCTCGCTTCTTTTAATAACTACAGGTTCGTCAGTTCTGTCCAATTCTGAGTTATTAGTAATCACAAATGTACACGTATCAGAACTACAGGATGTTAGTACCAGAATAAAAGGAACAACTAGCGACAGATAAGTATTGTATTTCATTGAATCAGATATAAAATTTAATCGAAAGAGTTTACAGTTTGAAAGAGACATTGCAGATCAATTCATACTGTTAACATCTCAAATATTCTCAAAAGTGATATAAAGAAGATTTCGATGAGTATGAGTTCAATACGAGTAATCAGGTATTCAGTAAAGCTTCTGCTGTCAACTGGTCAGTTATTAATACATCAATTAG
Organism: Rhodothermia bacterium; assembly: GCA_030427885.1. Lineage (GTDB taxonomy): Bacteria > Bacteroidota > Rhodothermia > Balneolales > Balneolaceae > JAUICM01. Next base: position 59,431 of record JAUICM010000001.1, read on the forward strand.
TTCTCCGGAAAGAGCTCCTTTAATAACTTTTATTTTCCCGGGTCCTCCGGCCAAAGCTACTACAGTATCAACTTTCTTAACTTCTTCGATGGTTATTCCAATAGTTAGTTCTTCAAGCTTCGATACGATTGAATTTCCATGAATATCAAAAAACCGAAGTGCTATATCACCTACTGCTTCTGAATTAATTATTTCATTGTAAAGTGAATCAGGTATTTCATGGGATCCTGGTTTTAAAACAGGGTTGGTCTCAATTGATCCGAGACCTACATATAGTGTGTTGATCTTAGAAAATAAATCTAAAGCTGTTTTTACCTGTCTGTCGGAAAGCAATACTTTTTTTGCATCAGTGCTACCTACAATACCCGGAGCAGGCAGGAGGGTAAGCCGACTGTTCAATAATTGAGATAGTCTGCGTGAAATATCAGTTGTGTGAGCTCTATCTTCTGGTGGTCCGACTCCACCAAGCGCCTGAACCACATGTATATTTTCAATTTCATTAGGAGGTAAGGCGTCAATAAAAGCTTCCAGAGTAGTACCCCAGCTTACTCCTATAGTATCACCATTTGAGATCGTACGATGGAAAAAATTAGCTGCTGCGGTACCAATTTGCTTTTTTAACACTTTACCGGAAGCCTGAGGATCGGCTTCCACAATCAGAACTTCTTTCAGCCCAAACTTGTCTTCAAGGGCATTTTCAAGTTCTATAAAATTCTCAGCGGGTGAAACTACTGATATCTGAACTATACCAACTTCACGAGCCTGCTTTAGAAGTCGTGAAATTTTTGGACGAGACAAATGTAATCGATCTGCTATCTGTTGCTGGTTATACCCCTGATCATAATACATGGAGCTTACTTTGGTAAGCAGACGCTTTTCGAGTGAATTATTAACTCTGATCATAAATGACTATAAAAATACAATTTTCCTTGTGATCTCATGGAGTCGAAGGGACTGAAAATACATAAACCAAGACTAAGGGGAAACGATTCTTTCCCGCTATGTTAGCAGGCACGGCTGATTAACTGAAGCGCAATAGTACCAGTTATACACTTAATAAAATATCCCCTGATATTTGGATAAAAAGAATATATCGACTTTTAAATGATAGTTAATTATGCGCTTAATTTAATTCAAAATTTGAAACCACTTATTTATTGACAATGAAATAATATTTTTTAAATTGGTAAAGAACATTGTTTCACAAGTGAACATTTGTTCACTCTCTGATTTTAGACTCAGAAGTGCTATTAAGAGTTGAGATCTACTATTTGGAGAACTGATATAAAACAATGTGTTGGATTCGCAAAAAAAGTAGGACAAAAATGTTAGCCAAAATCACAAAACCCAAGCAATGGAATTCTGAAAGTAGCGAGAGTTGGGAGAAGTTATGGCTTAAGAGCATAAATGGAGACAGGAATGCTCTTTCAAAACTATATTGTTATTCCTATTCAGACCTATATAAGTACGGGTATAAAATTTATCCCGACAACGCTCTGGTAAAAGATGGTATACAGGAATTGTTTTTGAATATTTGGGGAAACAGAAACAGTTTAAGCCAAGCCAATTCAGTTAAGTCATATTTATTTTCTTCGCTTCGAAGAGTTCTTCTTCGCCGTTTACAAAAAAACAGAAATCAGGCAGTGCGTAACAGAACTTATGAGCAAAATAGTTTTGAGCAGATCTTTAACTGCGAAGAACTTTTAATTCATTTCGAAACAGAACGTTATAAAAAACAGAAATTAATGGAAGCGCTTCGCTTACTAACTAAGCGCCAGAAGGAAGCTGTATATTTGAAATTTTATAGTGGTCTCTCAAACAATGAGATTTCAAAAATCATGGATTTGAATAAGCAAAGTGTATATAACCATATATCTAAGGCTATTAATCGCATGCAGGAATTTGTGCAGGTATTGTAAGCTTAGTTTCATCAGTTCAATTCTTTAATGAGTAGATTTGAAGCCTGAGAACCTCTTTAGCAATAAGGAGGTGCTAATTTGAAGAATGAAACGAAGAATTTCAGTGCACTAATCAATAATGAGTCTTTTTTGCGTTGGCTGAGGGGAACGAGTTCAGCAGACGAAACAACAAAGTGGCGTAAATGGCATTTAGAAAGTTTCTACAACCAGGAATTGACTCGTAAAGCTAAAAAAATTATAAATATGCCTTTCGAAAACCCGGATGTTTCTGCTGAAGATGTAAAAAGGGAGATTGAAAGATTCAACAAGCATTTTCTGAGACTGGTAAACGATAAAGGCTCTGAATAAAGGACTAAGGGCTTAGGTTTATAAATTTGGAGATACAAATAGTAAATAAGATTGTTCACTTGGAGAATATTTTTTTCACGAAAAGTGAGTAGATAAAACTTATTGGTGTCTCTTAAAACAAAACAGGAAAGTAACATTATGAGAAAAGCTGATGCTTTAAGCGGAAGCGCTTTTCAGATAAAAGTCATGGATAAAAAGAATATGTGGAATGACAGAAAGAAATTTTTTCTAACGCTATTTGTTTTCTTACTGGGGATGACATCTTTATCAGCTCAGTCTGGTCAAATAAAAGGTATGGTTCTGGATAGCTCTACTGAAGAACCATTGATCGGAGTGAATGTAGGTATAAGCGGGACTAGTATTGGTGCACCCAGTGATGTAGATGGGGAGTTTGTGATTAACCGGGTTCCCGCTGGTAGTTATACTCTTGTAGCCAGTTCTATCGGGTATAAGGATTATACTGCCGAAATAGAAGTGGTTGGTGGTCAAGTACTGGAGTTGAATATTTTATTAGAACAGGAAACGCTAGAAGGAGAAGAAGTAATAATTTCAGCACAGGCCCAGGGACAGAGGTCTGCAATTAACGAGCAGATATCTTCTAATACTATAACAAATGTGGTATCAGCAGAAAGAATTCAGGAAATCCCGGATATGAATGCGGCAGAATCAGTTGGGCGTTTATCGGGGGTTTCTGTAGTAAGAAGTGGTGGAGAAGGACAGAAAGTAGCAATTCGTGGTTTGTCACCACAATACAATGTGGTCATGGTTAATGGTATTCGAATGCAATCCACAGATCGTGATGATCGTAGTGTGGATCTGAATATGATCGCTCCCAATGTACTATCCGGAATTTCAGTAACGAAAGCATTAACTGCTGATATGGACGCTGATGCAGTAGGTGGAACAGTTAACCTTAGAATTGGTAAAGCCAGAGAAGGTTTTCATAGTAATTTTTCGCTACAGTCAGGATATGCATCTATGGCTTATACGGCTAAGCAAACATACGGTAATTATCGACTTTCAGGATTAGTTACTAACCGGTATTTAAATAATAAGTTGGGAGTGCAGGTTTCAGGTTTTCTGGAAAATCAAAATAGAAACTCAGACGCCTTAGGAGCTGGCTATACTACCAATAGGGAAGATATCAGAGATGACAGCGATCTTATCAAGCTTAATCTGTCAAGTGTCACCATTACTGATAGAGTTACCGACAGACAAAGAGCGGGAGGAAGTCTTGTTTTAGATTATGAACTTCCAAACGGCTCATTAATATTGAATAATTTTATAAGCAGTCTGAATGAGGAAGGGGTTACACAGAGTAATACTTTTGATACAGGATATGGTTGGAGGGGGTATGCATCAACAGGTGAATTCACAAACACTGTAATTAATAATGCACTTCAGGGTGAATTTGATTTTGGGTTATTTCAAATGGATTTCTCCCTTTCTAATTCAGTGTCTAAGCAAGACAATCCCAATACCTTAAGAATGGATGTGCGGACACTATTAGGAGGAGAAACGGGATTTACAGCTGATCCAAGTCTTACCTTAAATCAACTTAGTCCGATAGAATTACTAAATGCTGCTGAGATCATACCTAGAGATAAGCTGGCATCAGGAACCAGTTCACAGATAAGGGATGTAACCGATCAGGCACAGGCTGTAGCACTCAATTTTAAGTTACCTTTTAACTTTACCGATAATATTACCGGAAACATGAAGTTTGGAGGAAAGGCTGAACGTAATGAGAGAGATAATGATGAAGAAGTATTATCGATTAATACGGACAGAGGCGGGCTTACCGGCAGTTTTATTGACCTTTTAAGAACCGAATGGCCGGAACTTGGTATTGCTGATGATCAGTCACATATAGCACATACCCTGGTATACGATCCGAATTATGAAATAACTGATTTTCTTGCTGGTAATGAGGGTGTTAATGCGAGCAGGTTTTACAACTTAATTTCACTGGACAAAATGCGCCGTATGGAGCAAATCGCCAGAGAATTTGACTTCTATCTTCCTGATCCATTAGGATCAACCCAGTATGATTATAATTATACAAGGAATTTCCAGGCATTTTATGCCATGGCTGAAATTAATCTTGGTAAATATATTACTCTTCAACCAGGAATTCGGTATGAACAATTTAATTTCGATTATACTGCGGATTCAACAGTTGTATTTGGTAGGCTTACAACCCCTGGTGAACACTATTATAATTCGGCAACATTACAAAGTGATGTCACCGAAGGGAAAAATTGGTTTCCGCAAATGCAGCTCCGTATTAAGCCTACCGAATGGTTAGATGTAAGATTGGCACGTACCGAGAGTATAATTTATCCTGATTACCGGGCAATTTCTCCATATATATTCTTTGATACATATGCTTCGCCAACTTTGCGTTTAGGTAACCCCAGCTTAAAGCCTTCTACAACGGACAATTATGATGCATATGTTTCGGTCTATGAAAATCATATTGGGTTATTTACAGTGGGTGTCTTCTATAAAGAAATAGAAGATTTCATCACATCAATCACCTATGTAACCAAAGATGATTCCCTTATTAATGGCAGGGTTAGTTTACCACAAAATGGAGATGCTACCAGAATTAATACCTGGACCAACTTAGACAAAACTTCAACAGTAAAAGGAATTGAATTTGAATGGCAAACCAACTTCTGGTATCTGCCATCTGTATTCCAAGGAATAGTGTTAAGTCTTAATTATACCCACATACAATCCGAAACTTTTTATCCCAACTTCTACACTAAAAGAGTAGGGAATCCACCTTTCTTTCAATTTGTGGATGTTGATACGGTAAGATCAGGTAAGTTGATTGATCAACCGGATGATATTATAAATGTAACCCTTGGCTATGATATAAAAGGGTTCTCAGCAAGATTATCCTATCAATACACTGACAATATCATAAGGGGTATAAATACAACTTTTAAAGAACTTGATACCTATACAGCACCTTATGAAAGACTTGATTTTTCAGCCCGACAAAAGCTTCCATGGCTTGAAGGACTTCAGTTATTTTTGAATGTAAATAACATAACCAACACACCTGATCGATCCTATAGTAGCACGAATAGGAAGCTATCCAATGTTTCATATTATGGGCGTACAGCAACATTAGGAGTCCGTTATTCATTCTAAAGATTATTCAATCAGCTTATGCCGATAGGCGAAAATGAAATATGAAAAGAAATTGTAACCGTAAAAATTTTTAACCCACAACTAACAACTAACAGAAGTAACATATACGAGGTATATAATGAGAAAATTTATACTATTTTTACCCGCGTTGATACTGTTGATTGTACCTAATGTACAAGCACAAGTAACACTTGATCCAGCACTGGCTGTAAATGCACAAATCGCTGCAGATAGTCTTTCTGATGGATCGCATGACCCCGACAAAACAACATATTTAGCCGAAGCAGGCGAGTATTACTATTTTGACGGAACACTAGAATGTAACTTTGATTTGAAAATAATCGGCCCGGATGGGGATACCTGGATTAAAGACCAGACAGATCCTCCGGTATTCTTCCAGTTACCAGCTTCAGATGGTACAGCAAGAGATATGATTAATTCAAATGAGGGTTGTAGCGTTGAACTGAGAAATGGTGTTTTCACCGGACTCCTCCCAAATGATGTAAACATATCTTCTATTGTCCGTACTTTTGCTGGTACAAGTGTTGTTTTTGATAATAATATCTTTTCGGACATCAGAGATCACACTACCAGAATTACTGGCGCACTGGAAGAATTTACTGTCACAAATAACCTTTTCTTAAATATGGATAGAAGAGGTGGTTCACCTTTCGGTGGAATGCCATTCCGTATTGATGCTGCAATTACACAAATAACCTTCGAGAATAACACCCTCTTTAACGGTTCCCGAGAATTCGGAAATGGTGGTGACTTTGTCTATTCAAACATGACTGAGATTCATAATACTTTTGCGAATCAGCAAGTTAATGCTCATGAATTACATTGGTTTACTGCTATTCAGGCAAATAGTTTATTTTATAACTGGAGCTGGAGAGGTCGTGACTTAAGAACCAATGGTTATGAGGCTCCTTTTACTACGTTTGAATTTCATGCAGGTGTAAAAAACAGACTTGATTCTGTTTCTGTATACAATGGATTCAACGGCTTCTATCTGGACCCAGCTATCTCTGAATATTGGGAAGATACCATTAATCCTTTAAGAGCGGATGATTCTGCACATGTAAGACAAAACTTCTTGTGGAATGGGGACGTTGATTCAACCATTACTGCAGATGATGATTTCACCATTGGCAAAAGCTACTGGCAGTTTGACCCTGGGTTTACTACAAATCCAACAAAGATTGATAGTATGAATGGCTGGAACCTGGCCAACTGGACAGATGCAACAAACTACTCTGACTGGAGAATTACTTCTCCAATCCAATGGAATGAAGATGGTACTCCAATAAATAACTTGCCTATGGATTATCTGGATCTGAGTTATTCAAATGACACCCTACTGACTGGTGGTACTGATGGATTACCTCTTGGTGACTTAAACTGGCACCCAACTGCTAAAGCTGATTGGGACGCAAACAGAGATACATATGTCTCAGCATTGATGGATTCAATGGAAAATGCAACTTTTGTTTATGAGCCTGGCGTTATGGAGTCAGCTTATATAACAGCTGCAAATATCCCAACTAGTATTGAATCTACTTCAAACGTTCCAGGAGATTTCAATCTGGGTAACAACTATCCGAATCCATTTAACCCTTCAACTAAGATCAGTTTTACGCTTCCAGCTACTTCTGAAGTTAAGTTGACTGTTTATAATGTTCTCGGACAGCAGGTTGCTCAACTGGTAAATCAGCGAATGAATGCCGGTACTTACACCGTAAACTTTGATGCATCTAAACTTTCATCTGGTATGTATCTGTATCGCATTGAAGCTGGTACATTTACTCAGAGTAAACGTATGATGCTGATTAAATAAGCAATATTTAATCTTATTTAAGAGATGATTAAAGAGTTTCTTCAAGCTTCGGTTTGGAGAAACTCTTTTTAATTTAAAGCCATCCTATTTTCAGATATAGCAACTGACAACCTTCATACATAACAATTGATAAGAGTTTAAAATTGATCAACTTTCTAAATACAGATATATGATCACTTTTTAAAAAACCTGAATTAGTTATCTAATCTAAACCCCTGGTTTGGTTTATAAAATCTCAGTAGAAATAGTGGGTGGATGTCTCTTTAAAATTAAAGAGGATATTAGCCAGAATTTAGGTCTCTTAACACACAAAGAGCTAATCGGTCAAGTAAACACTTAATTAAAAATTCATTGTTAATGAGCATTACAGAAACAATAATTGGTCATTACTTAAAACCTAGAAGTACTTTTTTACCTTCTTTTCTGATGACCTTTATCCTCTTCTTATCAGTACTTGTGATACCTATTCAATATGTATATGCTCAAAATGCTAACGAACGTGACATAATACTTCCGAAACCTTCTGACGAAGACTTACCCTCTATTTACCTTATAGGTGATTCTACAGTTCGTAACGGAGCTGGTGATGGGGCAAATGGGCAATGGGGCTGGGGCAGTTATTTGTATGAATGGTTTGATGCCGATAAAGTAAATGTGGTAAACCGTGCAATCGGTGGACGAAGCAGCCGTACCTATATGACTCAAGGATACTGGGCTCAGGAAAAAGAATTACTAAAACCGGGCGATGTAGTGATCATACAATTTGGTCATAATGATGCAAGTCCCGTAGATGACTCCAGCCGGGCACGTGGCGTAATAGATGGAATTGGTGATGAAAGTGTGCATCTATTTAATCAGCTTACCAAAAAAGAAGAAACGGTTTATACCTATGGTGAATATCTCAGGAGGTACATCTCTGACATACGGAAAGCCGGAGCTACACCGGTTATTTGTTCTCCAGTTCCGACAAATGGAACAGTTCTTAGCAAGTTGGTAAAATACAACTTGTGGGCAGAACAAGTTGCTACCGCTGAGGGGGTGGCATTTCTTGATTTGAATGCAATCATTGGTAGTGAATATGAGAAAATGAGTGATGATGAAGTAGATGCATTGTTTGTTAAAGATCGTGTACATAGTACCCTTGAAGGCGCAAAGTTTAGTGCCAAAATGGTGGTTTCTGCACTAAAAGGTTTAAAGCGGAATCCTGTGGAACCCTGGTTAGCGGAGAACTCAAAAGGTATAAAAGCTCGTACAGGGAATGTAGAAAGAACAGTATTTCCGGTTATTGAAGGCTATGGAGAAGGTTTATTTCAAGTCGGTGATTTGATCTACGAAGATAATTTTAAGAATGATGCTGACTGGATCATACAAGTGGAAGAAACAGAGGCTTCATCAGAGCCGAGAATCGATTTTTTTAATGGTTTTCTGGAAGTATTGTTACCCGGTCGTGGTGCCACAATCTGGAACAGAAATGAATTCTCAGGGAATATTGCTATTACTTATAAAGTGAAGGTTCCATCAACTTATGTAAATGAATTAGGCGTTGTCGTTCGGGATGTAAATACTTTCTGGCACGCCTCGCATCCGGAAAATCCAAAAGACTTATTTGATAAGGAAAAATATACCGGGGCATTTCCATCATACCACACCCTCCATGGTTATTATGCCAGTATGGGAGGAAGAGATAATACCACCACCCGCTTTCGTCGCTACCCCCGAATTACTCATGATAGAGGGATAGATCATATAGCTCTGTCAGAAAAAGACAGACTGCAAGATTATCTTATTCAACCTGATAAGACCCATACAATTCAGCTGGTTGTATATGATGATGTAGTACAGTATCTGGTAGATGGTAAAGTATTCTATGAGATACGTGAAGGAGATACAGTCCAAATTTCAAAAGCTGACGGCACCATGGAAGACGTAACTTACAATACAAACCAATTTCCAGCTTATTCTGAGGGTTGGTTTGGGTTCCGTTTGGTTAATACACACCATATTTATTCAGATTTCCGGGTTTATAGATTGCTACCTGCTGAATGAGATTTGATAATTACTGCTGAACCAGGTTTTTAGATTCAATTCGTGATTTGTTATTACAGTCTGATCTGGTTGTAGAAGAGTATAGTTAATAATTACACATTGATAATCACACTACCCGCCATGAAAAAACAAGTACAATTTTCTTTTCTGATATCCTTTTTTCTGGTAATTCCTGGAATCATAGCTCCTGTTTTAGCACAGATTCAGCCAGAACCTATGGAATTAAAATGGCTTTCAGGTGATGCCCCTGAAGTAGCAGGCGGAGTGAGCTGGGGAGTCCCCTGGGGACGCGGTGAGGTTCAAGCCGATGAAACGTTCAGCTTGCGGAGCAAAAAAGGTACTAACATCCCAGTACAAAGCTGGTCTATGGCTTTTTGGCCGGATGGTTCTGTAAAGTGGACTGGATTAGCTATGTCCACAGGGCCTTCAGTTGGAAAAGAGTTTGAGTTAAAAGCTGGTCAGGATCCTGCCAGTGGTGGAAAGCAGATCAAGATTCGCGAAAGTGATACCACCTGGGAAATTGATACAGGTCCATTGCAGGTACTTATTGCCAAGTGGGGCGGTGATGTGATAAGGTATATGAAAGTGGATGGCAAAATCGTTGCAAAGAATGGAAACTTACTGGCCATTGTTCAAGAAGGACCAGAGTTAAGTCCCTGGGATAATCCTGAAAGACAAAAGTTCACAAGTAATGTGAAAAAGGTAACTATTGAGCAGGAAGGTCCGGTAAGGGCTGTGGTGAAAATTGAAGGAACTCATCAGGCGCAAAGAACAGGTGAAGAATTACTTCCCTTTGTTATACGATTGTATTTCTATGCAGATCGTACCCCGGTTAAGATGGTGCATTCACTGGTATATGATGGTGATCAGAAAAAGGACTTTATCCGGGGAGTAGGGGTTCATTTTAAAGTGCCGATGCGTGAAGAGATGCATAATCGTCATGTTCGGTTTTCCGGTCAGGGTGATGGTCTGTGGGCTGAACCCATTCGGCCAATGATAGGTAGGGGAGGACGATTTGTGAGGGATGCAGAAACAGACAAAGATGTCTATCCCCAGCAGCTTAGTGGTATAAGAATTCCGAATAAGAATGAACTCACAGACAGAGATCGTTATTATTTATCAGATTGGGCGGTTTGGGGCGACTTCAAGCTTAATCAGCCCAATGCTGATGGTTTTACCATTGAGAAACGTACCGATGATCACAGCGCCTGGATTCCTGCCGGGGCCGGAGATAGAGCATCCGGGTTATTTTTTGCAGGAGATGTAAGCGGGGGACTTGCCGTGAGCCTCAAAGATTTTTGGCAGTCTTATCCTTCTTCACTGGAAATACAAAATGCCAATGAAGAAGCAGCAGATATGTATGTTTGGATGTGGTCTCCTGATGCACCGGCTATGGATATGCGCCATTACGATACTAAACCACACGGACTTGAATCGGTGTATGAAGATGTACAGCTTGGATTCAGTATTGCAAACGGAATTGCCCGAACAAGTGAGTTGATGTTATTTCCAGCATCAAATGTGCCCGAAAAAAAGGAGATGGTGAAGATGGCGAAGGAAGGTAGCAACCCGAGCCTAATAGTAGCTACGCCGGAATACTACCATGCAAAAAAAGTATTTGGAATCTGGAGTTTACCGGACCGCAGCACTCCTTTCAAGAAGCAAATAGAGGAACAATTGGATGCCTATCTGGAGTATTACCAAACTTCCATTGAGCAGCATAACTGGTATGGTTTTTGGGATTATGGGGATGTAATTCATTCCTATGACAGAGATCGTCATGTATGGCGGTATGATCTGGGAGGTATGGCATGGCAAAACACTGAACTTATGACTGATATGTGGTTGTGGTACAGTTTTCTTAGAACAGGCCGTGCGGATATATTTAATATGGCCGAAGCAATGACCCGGCACACACAGGAAGTGGATGTATATCATCAGGGTAAATTTGCTGGTTTCGGAAGCCGACATAGCGTACGTCATTGGGGTGGGGGAGCCAAAGAAGTACGGATATCACAAGCCCATTTAAAACGCTTCTATTACTACCTTACTACCGATGAACGTACCCGCGACCTGATCCGAGAAACTGCTCAAAACGCCCCTGAGGCTATCAGGGAGTTCGATCCAATGCGTATTGCAATGCCATTGGAGAACCCTGATGAATTTCCATATCCGGCACGTCTGCGTCTGGGGCCCGATTGGCTGGCACTTGCAAGCAGTTATATGACAATGTGGGAGATGACCAGTGATGAAAAATGGAAAGACTTGCTGTATAAGGGAATGGATTCCATTGCGAAATTCCCGATGGGCTTTATGACAGGCCGAAATCTTGTGGTCGGCTTCGATCCCCAAACCGGCGAATTGTTTCAACTTTCAGATGAGAAAGGAAGATATAACCTGGCCACTATTCAGGGTGGAGGAGAGGTAGGTACTGAACTTGCCGAACTTTTGGATCATGAAGGATGGAAGAGAACCTGGCTGCAATATGCCCGTCTTGCTGGAGCTCCGAAAGAGGTCGTTGTTAAAGATATGGAAACCGGATCGGAAGGTAGCGACGGACAGTTTGCCCGTCCGGATCGGATGGCCGCGTATGCATATTACAAAACTGGTAATCCTGCTTTTGCTGATCAGGCCATCAAGCAGCTCACGGGCTGGGGAGCAACTTCAGCCATGCAAACTGAGAAAATCGAAGGCCCTGAGGTACTTAATCCCATTATCGAAGCCTGGAGGGTTAGCACGAATACGGCCGGTCAGTGGTCTTTGAATGCAATCGAAATCCTGGAAATGGTTTCTGATAAATTGCCCCGAAAGGCACCAAAATAACGACAATTAATAAAATTTCTATATCCCAAAATATTTGAACAATGAGAAAATCGGCACTTTTCGCAATTATTTTTTTAGCAATACTAAGCACTTCTGCCTTATCTCAGGAACAAGCAGATTTCATTCAGTCAGAAACAAGTGGATTAGTGCAAATTCCAGCTGAACAGTTTTCAAATAATCGACCTGGTTCGGAAGAAAAAGAAGGTGATACATTTACTCAGGACTCTGTAGTTGCTGATTATTTGGATGAAGGCTACATGAAAGCAAATATGGCTGCCGGAGACGGAAGTGAAGTAAACGCAGAGAATCTAAATATCAAACTATCCTACAATGTTGAGTTTATTGAAACGGGTACACATTATATCTGGGCTCGTGTTTACTTTCAGGATGGAAGTAGTGATTCTTTTTTCTTTGGGCTGGATGGTAAAGTTAGCGGCCAGATAGCAGGAAGCCCTTATGGTGGGTGGCGTTGGGAACGGGCCGATTCCACCTTGCAGATAGATACAACCGGTATACATCAGGTTGATTTTTTCGGAAGGGAACCAAATTCCTTGCTCGACCATATTGTCGTGACCTCCGATCCATCCTATGATCCAACAACTGTAAGTGAACCTAGTGAGCTTACTAAAATCTTTGTAGCACCTGACGGTAGTGATGAAAATGATGGATCAATTGAAAACCCCCTTGCTAGTATCCAAAAAGCTCAGGAACTGGCTTCACCTGGTGATACCGTATACATACGAGGTGGACTTTACGAACCTGATGAAAATGATATTTCAAATGTGAGTGGAATATTTGCCTCGGTTACTTATTTAAGCAAAAGTGGGGTTGAAGGGAATAGGATAAACTATTGGGCTTATCCGGGTGAAACTCCTGTTTTTGATTTCACTGCTATCAAACCGGCAGACAAAAGAGTTGTGGGTATCTATGCCAGAGGCGATTATCTTCATATCAAAGGCCTTGAATTGACGGGAATTCAAACTACGATAACTGAACACACAGAATCATATGCTGTTCGGAGTGAAGGTAATTACAACATATTCGAGAATCTTAGCTTACACGATAATGTTGGTACCGGGTTAAGACACTTTAATGGAGGACACAATTTATTTTTGAACATTGATGCCTATAAGAACTGGGACAATGTTTCAGAGGACGGAAAAGGTTCTAATAATGATGGTATTGGTGTACATCCTAACTCAGAAGGTATTGGTAATGTAATCAGAGGATGCCGTGTTTGGTTTAATAGTGATGATGGTTTTGACATAATCAGAGCAGATGCGGCTATTACAATTGATAGCAGTTGGGCTTTCTATAACGGTTATTCGTCTGACTTTACAAGTCTGGGAGATGGAAATGGATTTAAGGCGGGTGGGCACGCACACGATGAAGCTGACAGACTTCCTGAAGTTATTCCGAACCATACTATTACATTTTCTATTGCCGCCAGAAATAAAGCGAGCGGGTTTTATGCAAATCACCATTTGGCAGGTAATTACTGGTATAACAACTCCGCATATCAAAATTCAGTGAACTTTAATATGCTGAACCGCCCGAGCCGTGATGACGCTGATAATATTGATGGTAACGGATATGATCACGTTTTGATCAATAATTTAAGTCATATCAAAGGCTTCGCATCCAGACATTTTGCCTATATCGATACAAGTAAAAACACTCTTGAAACGAATTCCTGGGAGTTAAACACATCTCTCTCAGATTCTGACTTTGAAAGTCTCGATATAGATCTGCTTACAGCTCCCCGAAAAGAGGATGGCAGTTTGCCCGATGTCGATTTTATGCGCCCCACTGAAGGAAGTAAAATTGTTAATGCCGGAACAGATATCGGTTTCGTATTTCTTAGCACAGCCCCCGACCTGGGAGCCATCGAAACCAGCTATACTACTAGTGTTAGTAATGAAGAAGAGGGTAGTTCACCAGAACAAATATTATTAAAACAAAACTACCCTAACCCTTTTAATCCCACGACCAATATCACCTATGAAGTTCCGAAATCAGGGAATGTTAAGATAATGGTATATGACCTATCTGGCAGAGAGATAAGAACTCTACTAAATGAAACTAAAAGCAGTGGAACTTATGAATTAGAGTTTGATGCGGGGAATCTTGCCAGTGGGATATATTATTATCGTTTACAGATGAATGGAATTTCAATTGTAAAAAAAATGACCCTGTTAAAATGATTTCCGGTATTTGGTGTCAGGTTCGCTGACGGTAAAATAATAAAAAGGAGGTAACCAATATCAGTATGGTATCTGCAATTAACAATTCGCTTAAATCTGGATGTGTTCTATTGATCCTTCTTTTTATGGGGGGATATTCATTGGCATATGCACAGGAAAATAAGCCTGAAAATGTAGCTGGTATCCCTGTTAACTATGATGAATCAAAAGCAGGTGGTTATGTATTGGAAGATCCACTGACCTTAGTTAGTGGTGAAAAAGTAGAGGATGTTAATACCTGGATGAATGTACGTCGTCCCCAACTTCTGGATTTGTTTTATCAGTTTGAGTACGGATTTACTCCGGAACCCAGATCAAATATTTCATTTGATGTGTTTGAGATAGGAACACCTGTATTTGAAAAGAAGGCAATTCGCAAACAGGTGACAGTGTCTTTCTCAGGTGATTCAGACGGCCCGGAAATGGATATACTGATCTATTTGCCAGCAGATGTTCAGGAGCCTGTTCCGGTAATTATTTCCTTAGGATTTACTCCAAATTCAAGCAGGGTAAATGATCCGGCTGTTAAGCCTGGAACGTATTGGGATAGAGAAACAAAGGAAAAAGTTCCTGTAACTGAAGGCATGCGCAGATGGAGTTTTGATGATCAGCTGCAGTTGTTCTTATCCCGGGGAATTGGGGTGGTTATGGTTTACTATGCCGATATAGAACCAGATTTTTCCGAAGGTATTACAAAGGAAAAGGGAGTTAGAAACCTGTATTTAAAAGAAGGCCAAATGTCACCAAAACCTAATGAATGGGGGGCAATATCTGCATGGGCCTGGGGACTAAGCCGTGTTGTGGATTACTTAGAAACGGATGAGGATATCGATCCAGACAGGATAGCTGTAACAGGGGCGTCCCGACTTGGTAAAACTGTACTTTGGGCTGCTGCACGTGATCAACGTTTTGACATGGTTATAGCATGCTGCTCGGGAGCGGGTGGGGCGTCACTTAACAGGCGGGATTATGGAGAATCAATTGCACACTTAACTGCCCCTTCACGTTATCCATATCAATTTGCTGAAAACTTTGGAATGTTCGCCGACTATCCGAAACAGATCCCCGTTGATGGTCACTTACTTCTTTCCCTGATTGCTCCACGACCTGTATTATTACAAACCGGTGATCAGGATTATTGGTTAGATCCCAAAGGCGAATTTTTAGCAGCGGTTGCAGCAACCCCTGTGTTTGAATTGTTTGGTAAAAAAGGCATTGAAATGAATGAAATGCCTCCGGCTGAAACTCCAATTATGAATACACTTGGTTATTATATGCATAAGGGAGGGCATGGACCAATTCCTTCAGACTGGGAGATCTATGTTCAATTCATGGAGAAACATTTTCACCTAAATCAATGATTCATAGCTAATCTAATCTAATCATCAAGTTCCAGCCGGACATAATCATACATAACGCCATTATTCAATGGGCCAGCCGGAACGGTCAGAGTAAGTGTATTTTGCCCTTCCTTAATCATATCTGCATTGAAGCTTAGTTTTCTCTGGTGCCATATTCCCTGCTTTCCATGTCTTGGGATAACCCCATCTCTGATAAGGTCTTGAATTGATCCTGCTGGTTTTCCAT
Organism: Rhodothermia bacterium; assembly: GCA_030427885.1. Lineage (GTDB taxonomy): Bacteria > Bacteroidota > Rhodothermia > Balneolales > Balneolaceae > JAUICM01. The sequence goes on from JAUICM010000001.1 coordinate 75,399, forward strand.
TTACAGTCACATCAATTTGTTCAGCTCCATTGCCGGAAATAGCCACACGAAGTGTTGCAGTTCCTGTTGGCGCAGAATTCATGTCGAATGTAATCGTGTATGGAGTTGCACGACCCTCAGCTGGTACACCACGGTAGGGCAATGCTTTGGCGTCAGGATCAATACTATGTGGCACATGCTGGAAGAACCAATCTTCGCTGAAATCACTTTCACCGATAGTATAATTCACATCATTTGGAAAAAGCTCAGCATATTTGATGGGTGTTTCCGGATCGTTATAATGATCACCCATGAAAAATTCGGAAGAATTTCTGTTGGGGATACCGATCTCCCAAACGTGTTCACCATTCCGTACCGGAGTCCAGGTTAAATTTCCCAGATCAAGAGTTTTTCCTTTATTAATAACAATATCAGTTTTCAAGAATTCTCCAAGTACACCATCGGTAAATGCATAAAGAGAATATTCTCCAGGTCGCACATTTTCTATCTCAAAAGTTCCATCGGAATTGCCCTTCGTCCAGAACTGGTAATATTTTGCATCACGTTGCCAGTTAATAGAAGGACTATCTCTGTCGGGGTAAACCGCTTTGTACTCCGCTGCAGTGAGTCCGACTGAAAGATTTGTGAAATCACCAGCTGATATAGGATCATTTAAAACGAGAGTACCTTTTACAGTAGCTCTTTCTTCTGAAGTTGGGTAATCTACTCCATCAACCCAGGAGTAAGGCCATTTCTTGGCTTCTGTTACAGCTTGCTCTTTGGCATCTGAATACATCTCTTCAGGAGAATTTTCTGAATTGACATAGATCAAAAATGGTCCAACAACTTTGTTCCATTCTTCCCCTTCATCAACCGTTAAGGTTGCTCCGCCATAATGACTGCTTTTCCAGTAGTTCAAAACCGTAGGGGCGGCAACTGGATTGGTATCCCTGTGCCCAAGGAACTCGACCTTGGTAGGCCCGCCACTCATATACTCCATAGAGGGGTTTATCAGGAAAAAACCCACTTTTTCAGTAGTACTGGACCACCCAAAAGCCCTGTTTTCGGATTGTAAATCGGTGAGTACATATTTATCTATAAATCTCTTTTCTACCGGGTAATAGAAGTTGTGTTTTTCAGATGCACTCATCCAGTCAAAGAAGTCGTTAAGCTTAGCAGCAAATCGTGCTTCTCCTAAAACTGTTAAACCATATTCAGGTTTATGTGTGAATACAGAATAGGTATACACACCTGATTCTCCTTTTCCTAATGAATATCGAATTTCAATGTCAGACATAAATTGACCATTTCCATCTGAACCAGGGCCTGTCCCCATTTTACGTCCATTTGAAATGCCTTTAATTGAAACTTCAACCCGTTCCCCATTATTCGATTTGGGATCAATAGTTATGGATGGGACTGCCGCTTGAGTATCTTTGGGTCCCATTGCATCGTGAGACCAAAAACCATACTGATGGTCGGTCATTCCCCTGTTTAAACCCCAAAGATTTTCACCAGGTGGGTCACGCCGCAAGTCAGGTTCATTTTTAGAAGTTAGCCAGGTTCCCAGCATCTCCTTTTCTTTATATCTGAGAGAAACCAGATCCCCGGAAGTTTTAGAGACCATGACTTTTACGATGCCATTATCAAGGGTATAGGTTTCGGCATTTTCAGTGAGAGTTACAGGCTGTTCATTAGAAGAGCATGAGACAAAAAAGAAGACTATTAAAAGAAAGTAGCATAATTTTTTCATGACAAAACCTTTGGGTAAGTCTATTAATTTTATAGGCATGAATAGAATATTCACCCATTTATAAAGAGACAGTCAACCGAAATTACTACTCAATATTGAGAAGTGTTTGTGACCGAATTATCAAGAACTGTGTGTCAGGTATAGCTGGGAATTGATTAGTAGAATTGATGCCTGCATGTCTCTATTGAAGAAATGGAGATCATTCAACTCCGCTCCGGTTTCAGGCAGATACGAGATCAAATAATTCCAATTTTAAACCTAGTATTTATCATGCAGCAACTAACCAAATTATTTGCGGTGTCCTTTTTTTTATTTGTCAGTGTAGCTATTTTTGCAAGTACAAAAGCGCAAAGTCTGAGCCTCGAAGAATTTGAAAAGTATGTCGTTCAGGCTAAAGAAGCAGGTTTTACTCACGTCAAGATCACCTATGATATTCCCCTTTCCATGTGGCAGCATGATGTGCCTGGTGATCCATACCCGGCATGGTATGTTTTCCGTCCATCTCTTTTGAAGATCTTCCCTCCGAAAATGCTTCAGCCTTATACAGATATGGAATATGCTAAGGAAATCATTGAACTCTTTAAAGCACGAATGAAAATAATAACCCGTCATGGTTTAAAAGGGTATTACAGAACTAATGAACCACATGTTTTACCGGAAGCTTTTTTTACAGAGTATCCTAAACTGAGGGGGCCAAGGGTAGATCAGGTTAACCGGTCCCGCACAGCTCGTTTCTCACCTGATGTGGACCGGCCGGAAGTCCTTGAAATGTACAGGGAAGCTATGCAGAGCTTGCTTGAAACCCTTCCCGATGTTGAGGTTTTTTCTTTTGTGACAACTGATGCAGGCTCAGGCCTGTGTTGGTCGGAGGGACTCTATCCTGGAGCAAATGGACCTTCATATTGTAAGCATCGACCGATGAAAGATCGTGTACAGAGTTTTATGAATGCTCTTAATGAAGGAGCGGAAGCTGCCGGCCAGGATATACTCCTGAATATGTACGGGATTCCTCCCAGACAATGGATGGAAGCTACCTTTGAAGATCCGGAAGAAATTGCAAAAGGATTGCCCGATGGGTTTTCTGTTGAGTGGTATCGAAATAATGGAGAACGAGCTAAATGGAGAAGACCGAGTGATGGTTTTGCATTTGATCCACCGCTTTTAGGAGTTCCTAATCCAATGGGAATAGCGGATGGGATAATGCAGGATCTTAAAAACACTGAAATGGGATCTCCACTAGGAGCTAAAATTCCGGCTGTGCCAGGTCTTGATTTCAAATTCAAGCTTCAGAAAAAACTAAAAGAGTCATCTCCAAAAAATAGCGCTGAGATGATGGTGACCCTAAGAGAGTTTGCCAGTGAAATGGCAGGCGAAGATCATGCGGATGATCTCATGACCGTATGGGAGGGTATACATAATGCAGAGGAGCATTTGTCCAGTCTTAACTTCGGGCCGGTTTTCCGGATGGGTAATGTCTTGGCAAGATGGGTAAATAGACCTATGGTACCATTTCCCGAAGAACTTACAGAAGAAGAGAAAAGCTATTATCGCCCTTTTTTGTTTCAGGCTAAAGGGGAAGAACAGGCCAATAATCTGATAGATATTCAGGCGATGCTTATGTATGAGGGGTATGGTGCCCGTTTATTGGTACAGCGTGTTACCGAATTGATGATGTCGGATCTGGGTAAAGCCAGGCAGGCTGCTTCACGTTTAATTGAAGGGGCAGGTTCTAAGTCGAAACGCAAGGAATGGATTCTTTTAGATAAAAGACTGGCTGTAGTAGAAAGCTTCACTCGCTCTGTGGACAACATGGTCGGATACCAGGCGCTGCTGGAATTAGCAAAGAATGACAGTACCAAACCCGAACCCAATCCAGTGCTTGGAGCCAAGAACTCATGGAAACGGCAGGAGCTGATGCGGATAGCCCGTGACGAGATCGATAATGCTGTAGAGTTAAGGGAATTGCTGATGAGCACAGATACTCCATTGATCGAAATGGCTTCAAGTCCTGAAGAAGAATCGATCATGGTTCTTTCGCCTGATCTGGCAGCCCAACTAAAGAGAAAGATCGATATCATGAATAGTAAATGGATGGACTATGACCGCGTGTTTACCCGTCCGAATCCCTGATGAGAATTCCAGATAAAAAACCGAAACCTGCAAGAAGCAATAGGGTGGCCTCTATTACGCTAATATCATTCCTGATCTTTTCAGGAGTGTGGGGTCAGTCTGCGGCTCAAAACATTAGTGTTCCAGTTAAATGGCTGGGCGACAACAATTTTGATAATGATATCAGTGTGAGTTGGGGGGTTCCTTTTTCTAAAGGAGAAGTACTACCAGATGATTCATTTTCATTAACAAACAGTTCGGGTACATCGCTCCCTTTACAAAGCTGGCCTATGGCCTATTGGCCGGACGGTTCAATTAAATGGACTGGGTTGGCCACTGTTGTTCCTTCGGCATCAGGTGATCAATTTCAATTATCTGTTGGAGCTTCTATCAATCGGGAAACTCACATTCAGGTAGATGACCGAAATAATGCGATTGAGATCGATACAGGAGTCCTCAAGGGGGTGATCCCAAAAACCGGCTCCAAATTTCTATCATCTCTGACAATTAACGGTCAGCTGGTCGGGAATGGGGGAGAACTTATTGCAATTCATGAAGATCGCTCCCGGTATGCGAATGAAAGTATACTGGAACAAAAAAGATTCGTAAGTCAGATCCTTAATGTCACCCTTGAGCAATCTGGTCCGGTACGGGCGGTGGTTAAAATTGAAGGAAATCATGTAGCGCCTGATGAGAGCAGAGAATGGTTACCATTCGTGATAAGATTATATTTTTATGCGGGCCAAAGTTCTGTAAAAATGGTTCATTCCTTCGTTTTTGATGGAGATCAGAAACAAGACTTTATAAAAGCCTTGGGAGTACAGTTCACTATTCCAATGAAGGAACAGGCACACAATCGCTGGATCAAATTTTCTGGCGATACAGGGCTTTTCTCAGAACCGGCACAGCTGATCTCAGGCAGACCGCCAAAGGATAAAGAGATCTATTCCAATCACGTTTCCGGGAATCCGGTTAAGAATAGAAATGAGCTACCCAATGGAAAACTCATTGATGATATTGCCATTTGGAACGACTTTAAACTTACACAACTAAATGATGGTTCGTACTCAATTTCCAAAAGAACCGGGAAAGGAGGGGCATGGGTGAAATCCGCAAGAGGAAATCGTTCATCCGGAATGGCTTTTACAGGTGACACCAAGGGAGGACTGGCGGTAAGTATGAGAAATTTCTGGGAACTCTCTCCAACTCAGTTAGAAGTCACCGACATTGCCAGGGATGAATCTAAGCTCACAATTTGGTTGTGGTCGCCTGATGCCCCGGCCATGGATCTCAGGCATTATGATACAAAAGGGCATGGCTTATCAGCATCCTATGAAGATTATGAAGAAGGATTCAGTAAAGCACATGGGGTTGCCCGTACTACTGAAATTATGATCAAGGCATTTGATCATCTTCCGGATAATGAACACTTGCTTGGATTATCAGATATGTATTCGGATCCACCAAGATTGGTAAGTACCCCGGAGTATTATTATTCAACCAACACATTCGGATATTGGAGTCTTCCGGATCGTTCTTCTCCGATAAAGAGAAAATTGGAAGATCAACTTGATATGATGTTTTCATTTTACAAAAATCAGCAGCAAGAACATCGCTGGTATGGGTTCTGGGATTATGGAGATATTATGCATACCTATGATCCATACCGAAATTCATGGATGTACGACGTTGGCGGTTTTGCCTGGATGAATAGTGAAGAATGTCCTGATGTATGGCTGTGGTATAGTTTCCTGAGAACAGGTAGGGCAGATATCTTCAAAATGGCTGAAGCAATGACCCGACATACTCAGGAAGTAGATGTCTATCATTTGGGTAGGTTTGCCGGACTTGGTTCCAGGCATAATGTTCGGCATTGGGGCGATAGTGCTAAAGAGCTTAGAATTAGCCAGTCTCTGCTAAAGCGTTTTTATTATTACCTGACTACAGACGAACGTACCGGAGATCTCATGACACAGGTTAAAGATGCAGATCATGCTCTTCTCGAAGTAGACCCTCTTCGCAAGATTCTACCCAAAAGTCCTTATCCTTCTCATATCAGAAGCGGACCAGACTGGCTGGCTGCAGCTGGAAACTGGATGACGGAGTGGGAACGTACCGGGAATACAAAATATCGGGATAAAATTGAGACGGGAATGAAGGCGTTGGCCAATATGCCAAATGGCTTACTCACATCTATAAGTTTTGGTTATGATCCGGAAACAGGAATGTTGTATGATATTCCGGATCAAAGATTGCCGGTTGGTCAGTTCGTTATGATTATGGGAGGAGCAGAAGTTGCATTTGAATTAGAGACATTATTGGATGTGCCGGAATGGTGGGAAGCCTGGTTAGAGCTATGTGAAGAATGGGCAAGATCCGGGGAAGGCGACATGGCAGCTCCAAGGGCCATCGCTTATGCTGCATATAAGAATAATGATGCAGAGTTGGGCCGTTTGGCCTGGGAACAAATGTTTAAGAAAGGTGGAGACGGTACCGGACTGATCCGGTTCCCGGATAAGTTTGATAGAGTCAGGAACTCTGGTATTCCATACCCAACAGATGAGATACCCAAATATATGGCTACTGGTCACTTAAGCCAGTGGGCGTTGAATGTTATAGGAACGTTGGAATTAGCCGGGAAATGGATTCCGGAATTGAAGGAGTTTGAGGGCGCAGAATAAGTATAAAAGGTAGTAAGGGGATATCTCTATTATTTGCTCATATTTATCATGTGAATTTTCAAAAAAACAAATTTTATTGAGACTAAGAAAGAAATGCGAATGCATCTCATATAGTTGGTTTTTTGGGTCACAGCATCATGAGTTAATTAAAACTATGTATCAATTTTTTACAAGTAGAAAGCTCTTTTGCTTGTCTCTTAATGAGATGAAACGACTATGTATTTTTGAAGTCATCAAGGCCTAACCACCAAATAATTGACAACTATGAAAAATCAAGCTCTGAGCGTTAATAACTCCCGAAATTCTTATCCCGGCAGCCTTAAACCAGGCTGGTTGCTTTTACTAGCCTTATTGTTTGGTATTGCTGGCTCCAAAACGGTAAACGCTCAGGTAGTTGCTGGTATCGATTATTCAGATCGGGCTCATGTGGATAATACTTTTGATATGGCGGGCCAGGATGTTTTCGGACAACGTTTTGCTTCTGAAAACCTTACGATCAAAGATACAGTAACCGGGGTGGATATACTTGCTCTTACTACTTCACGACACAATAATTCTAAGATCTATCAGGATCATCCGCAATGGACAGCGGATGGCAAATATCTTGTTTTCCGCTCAAGCAGAGCTGAATGGCAGTACTATGCTATGTCGATGGATACCTATGAAATCGTTCAAATTACAACAGGTGAAAATAATCAGTTTCTGCATTTGGGATGGAAAACTAATAATGCATACCAGATCAGAGACAGTGTACTTTTGAAACTGGATCTGGGTAGCTTACTTAAAGACAGTGAAAATGGAAATGTAAATTCTGATCCAGCTCACTATGAAACCGTAATTGCTGAGTTACCGGAAGGCGTGCGAGAATCAGGTGGAACAGGTTTGGATGCTGATGAGGACCGCTTGTTTTTTGCCTCCCGAATTGCAAAACAACAATCAGCCATTTATAGTATTGATTTTAAAACCGGAGAAACAATCAAACATTTGGAAGTACCACTTTGGGCAAATCACCTGCAAGCCAATAAGTGGGTTTCTGGTGAGATTATGTATTCATGGGAAACGGGTGGTGATGCTCCTCAACGCATATGGTCGATGAGTGTAGATGAAAATGGAAAAGTAACCAATCGTCCTCTGTACAAAGAAAATGCAGAAGAGTGGGTTACACATGAAGTATTTGCAGATAAAGACCACATTATTTTCAATGTTATGGGGCATCTGGATCGCCTGCAGAAAAAGCCATCAGGTGTTTTTTTGATGAATATTCGTACCAATGAAGTAACCCGTTTTGACCAAGCAGGTAAAGGCGGATACTGGCACTCTGATGCTACCGAAGATCTTAAATGGGTTGTAGCAGATACTTTTGATGGTAACCTGTATCGTATTAACGTGGAAACAAAAGAAGTGGAAATGCTTACAGCCGGACATCGTCCAAATGGGCCAAGTCCTTTTACACGCGAAGCACACTCTCATCATTCTATAAGCCCTGATGGTAAGTGGTTATTGTTTAATTCCAGTATGTTAACCAGCAGCGATATTATGATGGTACCCCTGCATCCCAAAGGAGTAGATCTACCAAAAATTTCCTGGTGATACACAGGTATCTAACCTTTTAATCAATTCAATTCAAAAAAAGCTAGACATGCATTATTTATTATCTCATTCCCCCTGGAGGGCCATACTCATATTATTTATCGTAACAGGAATCACGGTTGGATGTACCGGACAGAAATCCGGTGAAGAAGAACCGTTAACCGATAGTAATTCACCTTTGCATGCGCTGTGGCCAGATTATCCGGTACAATATCGACCTGCAACTGAAGAACAAATTACCGAAACCTTAACGCGCGTGTATGATTACCTTAATGCTAACACACCTATGGTATTATTGGAAGCAGGTACCGAAAATGAAGTTACAGACATCCCGGGTTATTCAGGTGACACAGAGTTTGAAGCCGGTGATTTTCGCTTAGTGAGTTATGAGTGGGGTGTAACCTACGCCGGAATGCAGTTGGCGGGTGAAGTGACTGGCGATGAAAAATTCACAAAATATTCCACCGAACGACTAAAATTTCTGGGAGATGTGGTTAATTCACACCACGTGAAACTAGAAAATAATTCAGAGCTGAAAACCCCGGTAGAATCACTCATACATCCCAGAGCATTAGATGATGCCGGAGCCATGAGTGCAGCAATGATCAAATCTGTAACAGCAGGCTACAATCAGGAAGAAGATCTGGATTGGTTGATCAATAACCTGGTAGGATATATCCATAACGATCAGTTCAGATTCCCGGATGGTACACTGGCTCGTAATCGTCCACAGGACAATACCCTTTGGCTGGATGATATGTTCATGAGTGTTCCGGCTTTAGCTCAAATGGGAGCACATACTGGCGACAAAAAGTATTTCGATGATGCCGTTAAGCAGGTTCTGCAATTCTCTAAACGCATGTTTGATGAAGAAAAAGGGATCTATTTCCATGGATGGGTAGACGGAATGGAAGACAAACCCCGGTTCCATTGGGGACGTGCTAATGGATGGGCACTAATGGCTAAAGTAGAATTGTTGTCGGTATTACCGGAAGATCACCCTGGATTTGAAGCTGTTCGTGAGCAGCTTCATAAACATATCTTAGGACTGGCGAAATACCAATCAGGTGAAGGCCGCTGGCATCAGCTTCTGGATAAAAACGATTCATATCTGGAAACCTCAGCTACTGCAATTTACACCTATTCAATTGCTCGTGCAATCAATCGTGGTTGGGTTGATGAGAAATCCTTTGGACCAATGGTGTTATTAGCATGGAATTCCGTTAGTAACCAGGTGAATGAAAAAGGTCAGGTTGAAGGAACATGTGTTGGAACAGGTATGGCCTTTGACCCTGCGTTCTATTACCACCGTCCGATCAGTGTGTATGCTGCTCATGGATATGGTCCGGTAATTCTTGCAGGAGCTGAAGTTCTGGATATGACAAAGCATTTCAATGTTGGTATCAACGATAGTGGATTACAGGTTTACGGCAGGAAATAAGCCCTGATACCTTTACTCCAGTTTGCCCTGAAGGGAAATTGGGAGGCTCAGCTTCCCGATTTTTTATATTTCTGTCGTAGCTGATAACACAGATCCTTCACCAGTGAGACTTAACAGTGTCAGAGATTTTCTATTGATCCCAAACCAAGAATAAATCACCCTAAGCATCATGTCAAAGCGAAAACTAAATCGAAGGGAAGTGTTAAATATGGGAGCTAAATTTACTGTTGGTTCAGTATTAGGTGCTTCCTTTTTGCCAAACATTGCAAGCGGAAAATATCTTCGGCATAGTATTCGTGAATTTAATGTGATGGATTATGGAGCAGCAGGAGATGGTAAAACACTGGATACTATAGCTGTACAGCGTGCTATTGATGAAGCAGCAGCATCTGGGGGCGGAGCCAGGGTTTTGATACCTGGAGGTAAACAATTTCTAATTGGTACAATTGAGTTGAAAAGTAATATCGATTTTCATTTAGCTGATAATTCAGAATTGCTTATCAGTACAAAAAGGGAGGATTATGGCAAGGACCCTGCCGTAATAACTGCCCGTGATACTAATGGCCTTTTGATATCAGGAACCGGAAATATTGACGGCCAGTCGTTGAAGTTCATGACCCATTACGATGATGTGGATGAATGGTGGAGACCCGGAAATTGGCGTCCTCGAATGTTCCAGTTATATACATGCAGAGATCTGGAAGTGAAAGACATTTCATTCGGAAATGCACCCTTGTGGGGGTTGCATATGATAGGATGTGAACAGGTGCTGGTAGACAATCTTACTATTAGGAATGTTCTGGACTTGCCAAACTGTGATGGGATCAACCCGGATCATTGTCGCAATGTGGAAATAAAAAACTGTGATATTCGCTGTGGTGATGATGCTATTGTAGTGAAAGCCACAAGACAGGAGGAAGATTTTGGGCCTTCTGCTAATATTCATGTCCATGATTGTGTTTTGGAAACCCAGGACTCTGCAGTAAAGATCGGGACAGAAACAACCCAGGATATCCATGATATTTTGTTTGAACGGTGTGAAGTGAAAATGTGCTGTCGTGGATGTACCATTCAGCTGAGAGATGAAGGAAGTGTCTATAATGTGGAATTCAGAGATATCAATTTTAAATCCCGGTTTTTCTCTCCACCGTGGTGGGGAAGAGGAGAAGCTATTTCATTTACGGCTATTCCCCGTACTCATAATACAGTAGTGGGTGAGATTCATAATATTAAAGTGGCAAATATCAATGCTGAAACAGAGAATAGTATTCGAATAAATGGTACGCCGGAGGGACGTATTCGTGATATTGATTTTGATAATGTTCACATCAACATGAATCGACATACCAAATACCCTGGCGGAATGTTTGATAACCGCCCAACCCAAACCTATCCCGATATTGAGACCCATGACAATCCAGGATTTAGTGTTCGTTTTGCAGACGAAGTACGGCTAAATAACTGCAGTGTGAAATGGGGAGATAACCGTCCCGATTATTATACTCATGCACTTGAAGCAGAAAGTGTTACCGGGTTAAAACTGAATAAATTTGAAGGGGAAGCCGCACATCCGGATAAATACGATGCAATAGCGATTCATTGATATTTCTGGTGAAGCTATTACCCAGTTCTAAGCTCAAATAATATGACACACAGAAAATTCATTATTTCTTTTCTGCTACTTCTTGCCATTTCTCAAACATCACTTTTTGGGCAAAGCAGACCAGATACTACTTTTAAAATATTCCAGTTTCCAGCGGATCAGATTCCACGCATTGATGGAAATACTTCTGATTGGGATATGGTGCCCTCCAGCTATAATATCGGTACTGACCAGTTGGTGGACGATAAGGGGCGTTATAGTGAACCTGACCCCAGCACTCTTACTGTAAATGTTAAAGTAGGATGGGTGGAAGGACTTAGCCGGCTTTATTTCTTATATGAAGCCGAAGATGATTACTGGCATTTCGAAGAAACAGGGCTTAAAAATGACACTTATGAAATAGTTGTGGATGCCGATCTCTCTGGAGGGCCGCTTATCGATCGTTTTCACCCAAATACCCGAATTGATAAGTGGGATGCTTACTTTTCATTTCATGGGGTTCACGCTCAGAATTATCACATTTTTACCCCTGCTGTCGGAAAAGACTGGACATTAGCCTGGGGACCTCAATCCTGGATAAAAGATCTTCCATATGCGAATGCTGCATATGATTTCAACTTTGAACATGGCGAGTCAGGTAAACTTACCCTGGAATTTTGGATAACACCCTTTGATTATGCAGGAGCTGAAGGCCCCGAACGTGCTGTTAAATCAATGCTGTACGAAAATAAATTGATTGGTTTGAGCTGGGCAGTATTGGATTATGATGAAGGAGGGGGGCAGGATGGTTTCTGGAATCTGTCGGCCGAGCACACGATGTATGGACAGGCCTCAGAATTGGTCATGTTCCAGTTGATGCCCCTCGAATCAGAATTCAGGGATCCGGTTGATGCAGATTGGGATTTCAATGTAATAGATATGGATCGAAGACTGGTAGCTTTTAAGGATGAATCGGAAGGTAATATTACTTCCTGGAAATGGGATTTTGGAGATGGTAATACTTCCACTGAGCAACACCCAATTCATAAATATAAAGAACCCGGACTATATGTAGTGGTACTTGAGGTTGAAGGGCCAGATGGCAAAGACCGGCTTTCTAAAGTGTGGGATGTGGCATTGAGATAGAGTTTTGAACGCTGAGGTGAGGGCTCTGGAATATTGGAAAGTTCTGGACAGATAGTACAATCAAATTAAAAACATCATATAAAATCCAAACATATGTACCGCAATGCATTTAAAATGAAGCTGAAACCGGGCTTCAAAGATGAATACAAAAAACGTCACGATGAAATCTGGCCTGAGCTGGAAGAAGCTTTAACCGAAGCCGGTATTCATGATTATTCTATTTTTCTGGATGAAGAGACCAATATTCTGTTCGGTGTGCAAATGCTGGAAGACAATTTCGACGGTCAGGCCCTCAGGCAACTGCCTGTTATGAAAAAATGGTGGGATTATATGAAAGATCTTATGGAAGTAAACCCTGACAACTCTCCGGTGGAAAGTCCTCTCGAGCAAGTATTTCATATGGATTAAGAGAAAATAAGTGGTGATATCCATACTGAAATCACCATTATGCACAACGAAAATTGAAATAAAAAAAGAGGCTAAAATTCTTTTCAAAAAAAGTAAGTCTGAACAGTAGATTTAAATTCTGGCTGTCTCTTAAGAAGTAAAGAATCCTAATTGGTAGCTAATAATTGCTGTAAGGGCAGTTCTGGTGCTCAAAGTTTATGTAAAAATGGAGTCGAACCTGTTTCTGGCTAACAGCTGATTAACCAAAAGGTCTCTCATAAATTATGTTATATGAATAATATTATTCAGCGGTTAGATGCCCGCCTAAAAAACATTGATGAATATGAACGGCGCCCGGTTCCGGATGATAAACGTAAGGGATGGAAAGGGTTTCTGGGTATGTATGCCGGGGAACATACTGCGGGTACTGAGTTTGTAATAGGGCCATTATTTGTGGCTCATGGTGTTGCCACCGGAGAATTAATTTGGGGACTCATACTGGGAAATGTCCTGGCAGTGTTGAGCTGGGCTTTTTTATGTGCGCCTGTAGCGGTTAAAACCAAGTTGACCCTTTACTGGCAGATGAAGAAAATTTGCGGTTCCAAACTGGCCTCGGTTTATAATGTGGTTAATGCATTAATGTTTTGCTTTCTTGCAGGAGCAATGATCGCTGTGGCAGCTACAGCTATTGGTTTGCCTTTTGGAATCCCGATGCCAGAATTGGGGGATTGGATGCCTACCAGTATCGGATGGGTAATAACGGTGTTTTTTGTAGGACTGGTTATTACGCTTGTTGCCATTATGGGATATGATTATGTGGCGTGGTTTGCTAATGTGGCTTTCCCATGGATGATTTTAGTATTCATCGCTGCAGCTTTTGCTGCACTCCCAAAACTTGGTGTTACTTCTATTTCTGATTTTTGGACGGTTGCACAGGATAAAATATGGACTGGTATTCCGGCGGAAGGGCAAAGTAAATTTACCTTTTGGCATGTGATGTTTTTTGCATGGTTTGCAAACATGGCAATGCATATTGGGATGGCCGATATGTCTATCCTACGTTTTGCCAAGAAATGGCAGCATGGATTTGCGTCCGGTTCCGGAATGTTTTTTGGTCACTTCATTGCGTGGATGGCATCGGGAATTCTTACAGCAGCAGCAGCAGGAGCTATTGCACCAGGTATTATCGCCTACAATAGTGCTGGTATAGCGGGTGCAATTTGTGTGGTTATTGCTGGTTGGACCACTGCTAATCCAACTATCTACCGCGCTGGTCTGGCGTTTCAGTCGGTTACACCAAACTGGAAGCGCTGGAAGGTCACTTTGTTTACAGGCCTCGTTACATCTATTGCAGCCTGTTTCCCGGCTCTGGTAATGCAATTGCTTGATTTCGTAGCTCTTTATGGATTGGTCCTGATGCCTATGGGTGCCGTTATCTTTTTGGATGTCATGGTTTTCAAGAAATTGAACCTTATCAGTAATCTTGCAGAAAATACCGGCATAGACTTTAACTGGATGGCTGGATTGACCTGGGTAATTACTTTACTTCTTTGTCTCTCAATCAATCTGTATATGGGTGTTGAAATATTTTTCCTTGGACTTCCGGGCTGGTTTATAGCCTCACTCTTATACATCGGGTTCAGCATATTATATCAGAGAAAAATTATGGATCCGAAATCGGTTAAAGTCCCAGCATGAAATACTATTAAGGATCATAGATAGAACCAAACAACAAGCTGAGTATTAGCAACACAAAAATTTTTAAGTAACGACAAAGACAAGAAGATGGAAACAAGTATAATTGATAGTTATTTCAGACAAGTTGAAAGTAAATGGGATGAGAGTAAAGTTAAGGGGCAAGATGCGTTGGCACGTCTGGTGTATCGTTCGAACCTCTTAGGAAGTGATGCTTATGTTAATAATACAGGTGGGGGAAATACATCTAGCAAGGTAATGGAGAAGGATCCCATTAACGGAGAAGAAGCTGAAGTGCTATGGGTGAAAGGTTCTGGAGGAGATCTGCGTACAGCAAAAAAGCCAAATTTTGCATCATTGTACCAACAAAAATTGTTGAAACTCCAAGATATATATAAAAACATGGACAATACCGGGCTGAAGACACCAGCTGAAGACTCCATGGTGCATATGTATCCCCATTGTACATACAATTTAAATCCTCGGTCTCCATCTATTGATACCCCATTGCATAGCTTTATTCCTTACAAGTTTGTAGACCACACACATCCCGTGCCAGTGATTGCTATTGCAACAGCAGACAACGGTCCCGAACTGATGGAAAAGATATACGGTGATGAAGTTGCGTGGGTAGAGTGGATGCGCCCCGGTTTTGAACTTGGATTGAAGCTGCAGGAAACGATCAAAGAAAATCCGAACATCCGGGGTATTATTTTAGGTGGACATGGACTTATAAACTGGGCCAATGACGATAAAGAATGTTATGAATTAAGCCTGGAGCTAATTAATAAAGCAGCAGCTTATCTGGAAGAGCACGAACTAGGAGAAAAAACTTTTGGTGGGGCTAAATTTGAATCACTGGAGGAAGACAAGCGACGCGAAGTTTTTGCGAAGATACTACCATTTCTACGCGGACAGGTAAGTCAGCAAAACCAGTTTATAGGAACCATTCAGGATGACGAGACTACTTTAGAGTTCGTTAATTCCAAAGATGCTCCACGTCTGGCTGAATTGGGCACTTCTTGTCCTGATCACTTCCTTCGTACCAAAATTAAGCCCTTGTATGTAAACTGGGATCCACAATCTGGGTCCGTAGATGAGTTAAAAGAGAAAATTACACAAGGCCTCATTGAATATCGTGATGACTATGCTGATTATTACAACAATCACAAAGACCAAGCCTCACCAGCAATGCGAGATCCTAACCCTACGGTGATCTTAATTCCTGGTTTAGGAATGGTAGCCTGGGGAAAGAACAAAAGTGAGTCACGTGTGACAGCTGAATTTTATACTGCAGCAATCGGAGTAATGCGTGGTGCGGAATCGGTTGCTAATTATACTGCATTGCCAAAACAGGAAGCCTATGATATAGAGTATTGGGCACTTGAAGAGGCAAAACTCCAACGAATGCCAAAAGAAAGTGAACTTTCACGGCAGATCATTGCTGTGGTTGGTGCCGGAAGCGGTATTGGTAAAGCCCTGGTTACCCGCCTGATCGAAGAAGGTGGAACGGTAGCGGCATTGGATCTTAATGAAGAAGCTGCTGAATCTACAGCCAAAGAAGTGTTAAGTGAAATTGGAATGGGTATCGGAGTGGCTGGTTCTGATATCAGTGGCTCAGGTGATATTATTGGTGTAGGCTGTGATATTACTGATCGCTCTTCTGTTAAAAAAGCCCTTCATAAAGTTATACTAGCGTATGGAGGTGTGGATCATGTGGCTGTTACTGCGGGTCTGTATCCCACCCCTGATCAACACGGAAATGTGGGTGATTCGGCCTGGGATAAAAGTTTTGCTGTCAATGTGAAGGGAAATTACATTGTAGCGGATGAAGCAGCAGAAATCTGGAATGCACAAAAACTGAAAGGCAGTATGGTGATAACCACGAGTGCTAACGCAGTGGTACCGAAGTCCGGCAGTTTGGCTTATGATACCAGTAAGTCTGCGGCAAATCACCTGATACGGGAGTTGGCAATTTCATTATCGCCAAGAGTACGGGTGAACGGTGTTGCACCTGCTACAGTGGTAGAGGGAAGTAGCATGTTCCCACGGGACCGTGTGATTGCTTCTCTAACCAAATATGGTATCGAGTTTAGCAAAGATGAAAGTACAGAATCACTTCGCGACAAGTTAGCTGGCTTCTATGCAGGCCGAACACTAACAAAGCGTAATATAACTCTTGAACAACAATGCGAGGCCATTTACAGCCTGATAAGCTCCAAGTTCAGCAATACCACCGGGCATGTTATTCCGGTTGATGGCGGACTCAAGGATGCATTCCTGCGATAAAATTAAACAACAATCACCCGGTTATGCGAATACTGCTTATTGCCATATCAATTATTGGATTGATACTTACTGTCGTTCCATCCATACTGGTATTCACCCAAAATATTACATTGGAAACCCATAAACAGTTAATGCTAGCCGGGATGGTCCTTTGGTTTGGAACGGCCGTGTTCTGGATAAAAGAGAAGAATGAGTAAGTAGAATGCGTACTGTCCTGTTAGCCTCAGGGCTGTCAGGCCGAAATTGTGTTATATAAAAGACTAATGCTTTGATAACCGTATTCAATTGATTGGATTGAGGCAAAGCTTCTTTTACTTTATCGCATATACAGCATCGGTATTAAGGCTTAAGCTTACTGGGTTGCTTCGATTTTAATTGAATTATAATACTGCAGAACATAAAAAGATTTAGTACACCTTATGAATATTACTTCTTCTCATATTGAAGAGCACAACAAGAAAGCAGTTGAGGATCACAATGATGCATTTGACGCTTTAACTCATCAGCTTCATAAACAGAATATCGACATTGACAGTTTGATCGGGCAGGCGGGGGCTTTCCAGGTAGCTATTCCCAGCTGGGCATTAGGGGCTGGTGGAACCAGGTTCGGAAGATTTGCTATGGGAGGTGAGCCCAGAAGTCTGGAGGAGAAAATTAAGGATGTGGGTTTACTTCATGCTCTTAACCATTCCAGCGGTGCTATTTCATTACATATTCCATGGGACATCCCAAAAGATTCCGGGGCAGTGAAAGAACTCGCAGATAAATATAATCTTGTATTTGATGCGGTAAACTCCAACACTTTTCAGGACCAGAAGGGGCAGAAACATTCGTATAAATTTGGCTCTTTATCTCATACCAAGCAAGAGGTTCGCGAGCAGGCCATAGAGCATAATATTGAAGTGATCAGATATGGAAAGGAACTTGGTTCCAAGGCTCTCACGGTTTGGCTGGCCGATGGATCCAGCTTTCCTGGACAACAGAATTTTAGTAAGGCTCTACAAAATACAAGAGAATCACTTGGAAGTATTTACAAAGCCCTGCCACAAGACTGGCAGATGCTCATAGAATACAAGCCCTACGAACCTAACTTTTATTCGATGGTGATCCCAGACTGGGGGACCTCATTCTTACTGGCAAATAAATTAGGTGAACGGGCTAAAACGCTGGTGGATCTCGGACATCATCTGCCTAACACTAATATTGAGCAGATTGTCGCAATTCTGCTGATGGAAGGTAAGTTGGGGGGATTTCACTTTAACGATTCTAAATATGGGGATGATGACCTGACGACAGGTTCCCTGAAACCCTATCAGTTATTTTTGATATTCAATGAGCTGATTGGAGGGACTAGCAATCCTGAACAGCTTCGCAACCATATAGCCTGGATGATCGATGCAAGCCACAACGTAAAAGACCCACTGGAGGATTTGCTACAATCGGTAGAGGCTATTTTACAGGCTTACGTGAAGGCACTTCTTATTGACCGGGATAAATTGCAGGCTGTCAGGGAAGATAATGATCCCGCAGGAGCACAGGAGATTTTACAGTCTGCGTTTCAAACGGACGTTCGTCCATTACTTACGGAAGCCCGAATACGCCATCAAGCGGCAGCTAACCCTGTTCAGTTATACCGGGAGTTGAATGTTCGTAAACAGTTGATCAACGAACGGGGAACTGAAAGCATGGCTACAGGTCTTTAATAGTTACACCAGAAGAGGAAAATCATTAACTATGAACAAAGCCCTACCTGTAACAGCAGTTTTCGATATTGGAAAAACCAATAAGAAGATTTATCTGTTTGACAAGCAATACGGGGTTGTTCAAAAAAATCAGGTAAGTTTAAATCAGTCTGCTGATGATGATGGAGATCTTTGTGAAGATCTGTCGGCTCTGGAGCAATGGATCAGTGATAATATCCGTAAAATACGCGAAGATAAATCGGTTAAAGTAGAGGCATTAAATTTTTCTACTTATGGTGCCAGTCTTGTTCATTTGGATGAAACGGGAAAGCCGGTAACGCCGATGTACAATTATTTAAAGCCCTATCCTGAAGAGCTTTCCAATCAATTTTATAGAAGTTATAAGGGCAGAGAGGGCCTTTCACTGGAAACAGCCTCACCACCTATGGGCATGCTTAATTCGGGCCTGCAATTATACTGGCTTAAATATGGGAAACCTGAGTCATTCAGGAAAATTCGTAAAAGCCTTCATTTTCCACAGTATCTGAGTTATCTCATGACAGGCCAATATCTATCAGAGTTAACAAGTATTGGTTGCCATACGGCTATGTGGAATTTTAAGCAGGATGATTATCACGTATGGATGAAACAGGAAGATTTACTCGAACTCCTACCTGCTATAAAGCCACTTACGACTACTATACCAGTTAAATGGGATGAGCAAACTGTAAAAACAGGAGTAGGTGTTCATGACAGTTCAGCTGCACTGGCACCTTATTTATATGCTCTGGATGAACCTTTTATGTTGGTTTCAACCGGCACTTGGAGTATTACTTTTAATCCCTTTAATAAACAACCGCTTACTTTTGATGAGTTACAGCGTGATTGCCTGTGCTACATGGATGTAAATGGTAACCAGGTAAAAGCATCCCGTTTTTTTCTGGGGAATGAATATAGAGTTCAGAAAGAGAAGTTAATGCAGCATTTTGGAGTTCAGGAGGGCGCAGACCATGTTGAGCTGGATTCAGATCTGTTAAAGGAAATTATCCGTAAAAATGATTCCGTGAAGAAACTCAAACTGGAGACGGCCTATAATTCAGGACCCTTTCCACAGAATAAACCCGGTGTTTGGGATATCACACAATTTAACTCGTATCATGAAGCCTGTCACCAACTAATGCTCGATCTGGTGGCAATACAGGCCTGTTCCATCAAGTTAGCTGGTGGTGATGTCCCTGTACAAAAACTGGTGATTACAGGTGGATTCAGTCAGAATGAGTTTTTTATTCAATTGTTGTCCTGCTTTTTCCCTGAGAAAGAGATATATACCTCAAGCTTACCGAACGCCTCAGCTTTAGGTGCTGCTTTAATAGCAAATAATGACAGCCGGCTTCATAAAGACAAAGAGGCCGCAAATCATTTGCTGTCCCTTAAGAAGCACAAGTCCTATGATGTGAAGGAAGTAGCCAACTATCGTTGGAAAGAAACGGTGCTGGGGTAACAGATCGGTTTAATGATACATTTTTTTAGCTGGGAAGTATAATTAATAAACATTGCTGGCATGCGGATTTCACTTTTTATCACTTGTTTTAATGACACACTGTTCCCGGAAACAGGGAAGGCAATGGTTCGTTTGCTGGAGCGATTAGGGCATACAGTTGATTTCCCTTTTGAGCAAACATGTTGCGGACAGATGCATTATAACACAGGTTATCAGGAAGAAGCCATTCCATTGCTTCGTAAGTTTATTGATGTCTTCGGAGAAGCTGATTGTGTGGTGGCACCTTCCGCTTCATGCGTTGCAATGATCCATGAATTCTACCCTAAGGTAGCTGAACGCGCGGGTGATGAAAAGCTGGCTAAAGAGGTAGAAAAAATCATTCCAAAAGTATTTGAACTGTCTCAGTTTCTGGTAGATGAGCTGGGAATCGAGGATGTGGGCGCATATTATCCGCATAGGGTAACATATCATCCAACCTGTCATTCATTGAGGATGCTCCATGTGGGTGAAGCACCTCTCAAATTATTGAGAAAGGTTAAAGGACTGGAGCTGCTGGAACTGCCAGGTGCATTGGAATGCTGTGGATTTGGCGGAACCTTTGCTGTTAAAAATGCAGATACCTCAATGGCCATGCTTACCGACAAAATAAATCACATCGAAGGGACGGGGGCTAAAGTGTGCACATCAATTGATAACTCCTGTTTGATGCACATCGGGGGTGGTTTGTCACGCAAGGGCAGTAGAACCGGTGTAGTTCATCTCGCTGAAATTTTAGCTTCAACAGAGGGTGAGGTATGAGTATTCAAACGCCCACTTTTCAGGAAACGGCGGAGACTTATCTATCCAATAAGCAGCTTAGAAAAAATCTGGGCCATGCCACACAAACTATTCGGGGAAAGCGTAGTACTATTGTAGCTGAGATGCCCGATTGGGAGCAACTTAGGGAAGCAGGAAACAAGCTTAAAAAACGAGTCTTACGTCATCTGGATTCTTATCTGTTAGAACTGGAAGTATCCGTGAAGAAGGCAGGTGGTCAAGTTCATTGGGCCCGGGATGCAGAGGAAGCCAATGACATTATTACCCGCCTGGTGAAAGAGAAACAAGTGAAGGAGGTAGTGAAGGTGAAATCCATCACTACAGATGAGATCAAACTAAATGAAGCTCTGAAAAAGGAAGGGATTCAGGCACTTGAAACTGATCTGGCAGAACTTATTGTACAACTGGCTGAAGATGAACCATCGCATATTTTGGTGCCAGCCATTCACAAAAACAGAAGGGAGATTCGGGATCTGTTTCGTGAGAAATTGGATAACAATGAATTAAGTGATCGTCCCGAAGACCTTGCGGAAGCGGCCCGATTGTATCTTCGGAAGAAATTTCTGAGTGCAAAAGTAGGTATTAGTGGTGCAAACTTTGGAGTCGCTGAAACCGGCACCATCGCCGTGGTGGAATCGGAAGGTAATGGCAGGATGTGTACTACATTACCTGAAACGCTTATAACCGTGATGGGTATTGAAAAGATAATCCCAACCTGGCAGGATTTTGAAGTGTTTATGCAGTTGCTGCCACGTTCTTCGACAGCCGAGCGCATGAATCCATATAACTCATTTTGGACAGGGGTGACAGCGGGAGACGGGCCTCAGGAATTTCATCTGGTGTTGCTGGATAATGGCCGAACTAAGGTTTTAGCAGATGAAACTGGTCGGCAGACTCTGAATTGCATCCGTTGCAGTGCATGCCTGAACGTGTGTCCGGTGTACGAACGTACAGGAGGTCATGCCTATCACTCTGTATATCCAGGACCTATTGGAGCTATTTTAACTCCTCAGCTTAAAGGAATTCAGGATGAAGGAGCAGCTTCATTGCCCTATGCATCAAGTCTTTGTGGAGCCTGTTATGAGGTGTGTCCAGTGAAAATCGATATTCCCAAAGTACTGGTGCACCTGAGGGGTAAAGTGGTAGATGAAAAGAAGCGGAAAGGGACATTAAAATCTAAACTGGATCCTGAGCATGTTGGTATGAAACTAATGGCAAAGGCATTTAAGAATTCCAGACGATATGAGCTTGCTCAAAAACTGGCACAAAAAGGGCAGGGAATATTTGTTAAGGATGGGAAAATATCGAGTTTACCAGGTTATTTATCTGGCTGGAGCGCAATGCGGGATTTGAATCCAGTGCCTAAGCAGAGTTTCCGGGATTGGTGGAGAAACCGTGATGATTAAAGCTAAGAATGAAATACTAAGTCGTATTCAAAAAGCCCTGGGAGAAGTCCATAAGGAAGAGAAACCGCAAGATATTGTTGTAAATCGGGACTACATCAAAAAAGGGAATCTTAGTGAAGAAAATAGAGTAGCACTCTTTGTAGAGAGAACGAGTGAGTATCAGGCTACTGTCAAAAGGATCAACAGAGAAGACCTGAAGCAAGAAATTGGTAAGGTCTGCCAAAGGCAAAAGGCGACAAAAATGGCTATCCCGAACGGGTTCAATACCGAATGGTTGCCTGATTCATTGGATCTTCATTTAGATAAATCAGACAAACTTCTGTCACACCACGAGCTGGATCAGCTGGACGGTGTGATAACTACATGCGCATTAGCAATAGCTCAAACCGGAACCATTATCCTGGATGCCGGGGAAGGACAGGGCCGCAGAGTACTTACCTTACTACCAGATCTGCATATTTGTATCGTCCGGGAAGATCAGATCGTGGAATTGGTACCAGAAGCATTTGCTCACTTTGATGAAGTGGTAAAACAAGAAGGGAGACCTATCACATTCATTTCAGGACCTTCCGCAACGTCTGATATTGAGTTGAGCAGAGTGGAAGGGGTGCATGGCCCCCGTAGGCTGGAAGTGTTGGTGTTAAAACAATAGTGGGTCGGCACTATACTTATCTTAAAAAAAGACCAAATAATGTTTAAAATCACAGTTGTATAGGTATAAGTACCCATACAATTGAGTACCAGTACCTATTGCTGGTCACCTTACTAAATCTGAACTTCAGTCCGGCTTGGGGTACAAGTTTTTAGAATAGTAATACAGATAACGAAGCAAAGATAGAATTAATGTTGAGTTATGATATTTCTGCAATCAGTAAGAAAGCTGAAGAACTGAAAGCGGCAGGTTTTACGCTTAAAGAGAGTCAGAGTGATATAAAAGCGTGATAAGGTGATTGCTGAAGAGCAAATACAGAATACATCAAAAAAACAAAAATCAGGTACAGTTTAACAACAACTCAATTCGAAGGGTAAAACAATGAATACAAACAAGTTGGCAATAATAGGAGTATTCCTTGCTATGCTATTTGTTCCTGCAGATCTTTTGCAGGCTCAGATGTCCATAGGCGTAAAGGCAGGCTCAACAGGAGCAGGAGGTGAATTTACCTACTCCCTCAATGATAAATTCAATGTAAGACTTGCGGGTTCTGCATTTTCATATACCTATTCAGGAACAGAAGACATGGATCCTACCATCGGTTACGATGTGGATGGAACCGTTACCTCTCTTGGATTAACCGCTGATTACTTTCCATTCAAAAAGTTTCTGAAGTTATCTCTCGGGGTACACTATCATGATTTTGAAGTAAATGGATTAGTAACACCTGTGGAGGCTTATGAGGTAGAAGGGAAAGTATTTTCACCTGAAAAACTCGGACAACTTACTGCAGTCGTTAATTACGAAAATAAGGTAGTTCCTTATGCCGGTATTGGATTTGGAAATCCGGTGGGTAAAGGATTTCCGATTCGTTTCACATTAGATATAGGGGCATTCTACACTCAGGCTCCTAAGATCAATATGGTTGGGGAAGGTATGATCGCTCCAACAGCAAATCAGGGTCAGGATTTTGAAGACGGATTAAGCGATTTCAAATTTTACCCTGTGATCAACCTCGGAATATCATTCCGTTTCCTTAATTAATTGAAAACAAAAGAATCTTAATAAGCAGTAAGATGAAAAATATTAAAAGATCTAGAATAAGTGCGCTCATTATAGGAGCGGTAGTACTGGTGGGAACACTGGGTTGTGATATCAGTGGTCTTCAGGACTCGATCGACAACTTCGGTCTCGTTATTGGCCTTGAAGAAATTAATACCGGAGCAACTGTATTGGTAACAGATGCGAAGACCGGGGAGCTGATCAATCCTGATATAACAGTGACATTCGGAGGTCAGAACGGTGATGATGTCATTGATATGTACAGCGATCCGATCACAGAAGATGAGATCGATGGTGGAATTCTGAACTTTGCAATTGCAAACAGTGTGGTTCCTACATCAACTGCACCAGCAAAGGTAACATTAAATTTATCGGCTAAAGGATATATCAGCGCCAGTAAGACAATTACTATAGCTGATACGGGTTTTGTTGATTTCAGTGTTAGCCTGGTGAAAAAATCCAATGCTCCAGCAAGTATTAAAACAACCAGTACTTCTACCACCACCAATACAGATGGTTCCTTAGCTGCTGACCTTAGTATTTCATCCGATACAACAGGAGGAAGCGCGGGTACAAGCTTGTCAATACCAACAGGTACAGCGTTGGTTAGCTCAAACGGAACGGTATTAACCGGTCAGTTATCTGCAGAGTTAACTAATTATGATCCAGGTGATCCTGATGCACTTTCAAATTTTCCGATTGAAATTGGAGAAGGAGAGGAGGATCCGGTCGTTGTTGCGGGAATGAGTTCAATGCAGATCACTGATGCAAATGGAAATGTGGCAGCAGGTACTTCTGCAGCAAAACTTAAAGGTTCAGCTAGTAATTTATTTACTGTTACTATAGTAGTATCACCAGAGATTGGTGTTAGTGTAGGTGATGAGATTTATGTTGAAGCTGGAAATGTGGAAAATGGAAGTTTTGATATTAAGTTTAGTGCATATCAGAATGTGATTGATTTAGGTAGTGGAAAAATGGGTGTAATTCTGGAATTGAATTTTCTACCTGAGTACTCCTATGCCTGGTTTTATGCCAACAGCAGTTATGCATACTACTCTACATTTGATGTAACCAGAAATGGGTACAGTGGTGATATTAAAGCTGTTGCAAACTCTTATGGTCTTTCATGGAAATTCCAGGTAAAGGAAGGAAACTCAAATGAATTAGTATTCAATACTAACAGTAGTTTTTTTAATGTTCACGTTACTGACCCGGTTGATGTTGTTTTATCTTATGATACAGCTCCGGCTTCAGGATCTACATTCCCAATTGTTTTACCTCAGGCGCCATCTAATATCATTGATGCAAACGTAAATGTAGTACTACGATGTCCAAATCCTGACGAAAAGGTTTCAGTTACAGATATTCCACAGTCTTCTGTTTTATTCCGTAAAACAGGTGCCACTGGTAAATGGAGAATTGTCACCGCTATTAAGTGGGCCTTTGATGATGCTACTCAATCTCTGACGGGTGGGTCTTTTAAACTTTCGGGAGTTGAAGGTGGTGCATCATATGATTTCAAGTTTGCCTATGATGGCAATACCGAATCTAAAACAGCTGTTGTTAATACAACTACAAATATCACCGTAAGTGAGAAAATAAAGAGCATCTGCGATTAAGTCCTTAGTCGCATAAAATACAGGGGAGCCCGCAAGTAATTGCGGGCTTTTTTTGTTAAAACAAAGGTATATCACTTATCTAACCTGAGGTTTGTATGGGTACATGTACCTATACAAATGAGTATCTCTTCCTATGGAAATAATTGGTTTATAAAGACATATTGTTTTCGAATAAGACTCTTTAAGAACCATAAACTCAGTCAATAGGGGTATTGATTGTCTGGAGTCACATAACGTTGGCTTGCAAAAGCAGGTCATTAACATAATTGGGTATAGAATGAATAAGTTAAATCCAACCAAATGGAAAACACTCTGGGTAATGGTGTTTTCAGCAGGGCTGATTTTTTCAGCATGTAAAGATTCTTCAACATCAGCTTTAGGCGATTTTGAAGACGCAAATATTCCTGATGTGAGTATATCAGCAGATGTACAGACTACAAGTAATTTATATATTAGTGATGGATCTGTAACGGCATATGACGCAATTTTTCCATCTCAGGCATATAGTAATTGGGGAGCGAACGCATGTAAAGAAGACCCCGATGTCGGCTTAGATGCAAATTGGCAAAATCCTCATCCGGCATACGTTATAGATGCAGTAGCAACTTTTGAAACGTTTGAAGGCTATGGGTTCACCGCAGAGTGGATTAATGCCTGGAATAGTGTTAGTGAACATCCTGACGGACCAGCGGGTCCTAATGGAAACCAATCGTGGTCATTGTACACTAAAACAATCAGTGGCGATGCAGGTGATTATGTTGTTCAGTTTCTGGCAGATAATTGCTCATGGATCTATTTAGACGGTGTTCAGATTGGGTATCAGGATGCAAACTTCACCAGTAGTGGTAATAACGGAAAGTTTCCGCTGTCTCTTGATGGTTCAGATCAGGAACTATCATTTATCATCTTTGATGGTGGTGGGCAAGCGGGTGGTAAATTCCGCTTGGAAACGCTTAGTTCATATCAGGAAACCGGAGGATCTGAAGATGATTTTGGAACTCCTACTGAACCCGAATTACCTGAAGAAATTACACTTACAGGACTTGTCAGAGACTTCAAAGGTAGCCACTATACCGGTGGTCATCCCGACTTCCAGAGACAAGTGTCTACTTGTGGGGGGGTACAGACTGGAATGGTTGAAAGCACACTGGGAGCAGATGATAACCCCGTTTATTCCGGTAATGTTACCTGTAATTTAACCAGCGAGGAACGCTTCGATCAGTGGTATAACAATGTGTCTGGTGTAAATCAGGGTACTACCTATGATTTCGTACTTGAGCTTCAGGAAGACGGTACTTACAAGTATACTAACAACGCCTATTTTCCGATCGACGGCCAGTTATTTGGTAATCAGGGCTTCAGCCACAATTATCATTTCACTACAGAGATCCATACTACGTTTACCTATAACGGCGGTGAGACATTTACTTTCATCGGTGATGACGACGTTTGGGTATTCATTGGTGGTCAGCTCGTGATCGATCTTGGTGGAATTCACGGAGCGGCAAATGGAAGTGTAAATCTTGATGGCCTTGGTTTGACAGCAGGAGAAGACTATTCGCTGGATATCTTTCAGGCTGAGCGGCAAACAACCGGTTCTAACTTCTCCTTTACGACGTCACTTCAACTCGTTCCCGAAGATCCGGGACCAGTGGAAACCAATACTGCTCCTGTAGCGGATGCCGGTGATGATCAATCTGTAACTGCAACGGGGTCAACTACTTCAGTAACACTGGATGGTACAGGTTCTTCTGATGCAGATGGTGATGAACTGACTTACACTTGGTCAAATGGTGCTACCGGTGCAACTCCAACAGTACAGCTTGCAGATGGTACACATACTCTTACTTTAACGGTTTCAGATGGCGAAGAATCTGATACTGATGAAGTGACTATTACAGTAGTTAATACTGTTCCTGTAGCTAACGCCGGGGCTGATCAGAGCATGGAAGCTACTGGTCCTGCAACTTCTGTAACCCTGAGTGGTTCAGCAACTGATGCGGATGGTGATGACCTGACTTATTCATGGAGTAATGGCAGTACCGATGCCTCAACTTCAGTTGACCTAGGTGTAGGTACTCATACTTTTACATTAACGGTTACTGATGAGCAGGGTGCAACAGATTCAGATGAAGTGACTATTACTATTCTGGATACAACAAAACCATCGCTGAGCTTTGTACAGTCTACCAGTGAATTATGGCCACCAAATCATAAAATGGTATTGGTTGCAACAGGTATCTCTGCATCTGATATCGTTGATGGTGCAACAGATGTCGAAGTGACCGTTACAAGCAGCGAATCTCCAAATGGCCGTGGTGATGGTAATACAGATGAAGATTATGAGATCAAGACCAATTTTGATGGTACGATCGATGTGTATGTAAGGGCAGAAAGAAGTGGTAATAATGATGGCCGTACCTACACGATTTCCATCAGTTCAACTGATGAAGCAGGAAATACAGCATCAGCTTCTATGACTGCCTCAGTAGTACATGACCAGGGTTCAAATAGCCCTAAACAGAACACCAAGCCTGCTAAGAAAGGCAAAGGATAATAGATTAGATAAGTTAACTAGTAGTGATAAGGCGCTCGTGAGAACGGGCGCCTTTTTTATTGTATAATTCTCTTCATTTGGTAAGAGAAGTTATATCTTGGCATATATCAACAACACAATCAGGATTCTCAGATGACAGGACCAGATAAAGATTCATTATTTCCACTGGAACACCACAATAAACTCTGTTTTCTTAAAAATCTTATTAAGTCAGATAATATCGAAGTTGGCGATTATACCTATTACGATGATCTGGTTGACGTGAAAAACTTCATGAAAAATGTGAAGTACCACTTCGAATTCACCGGCGATAAACTAATCATTGGTAAGTTTTGTATGATCGCTTCGGGGGTCTCTTTCATTATGAATGGCGCAAATCACTTGACAGATGCGATCTCTGCGTATCCTTTTGCGATCTTTGGTAACGGATGGGAGAAAGCAATGGAAGGAAGGGAGTATCCGGTTAAAGGAGATACAGTAATCGGCCATGATGTTTGGATCGGCCACAATGCCACCATCATGGCTGGAATAGAGATCGGAAACGGGGCGATCATTGCAGCTAACGCAACGGTTGTTAAAGATGTAGAACCCTATTCGATCGTAGGGGGAAATCCTGCAAGAGAAATTCGTAAACGCTTTCCGGACAAAGAGATAGAACAGCTTCAAGAACTGAAATGGTGGAATTGGGAAATCGAAAAGATAACAAAGAATCTAAAGGCTCTTACTGGTAAAAATATCACAGCATTGGATAGTTGACAGTTAGAATGAATAATGTACGGTTTGGATAATAAAGGAGACCATAGTCTCAATGAGATCGGATATAATTACTCGATTAATATCATTTTGCGGCTTCTGGTATTAGTTCCGTCCTGTAGGATGTAGAAATAAATACCACTTGAAAGACCGGATGCATCAAAAGTAACCCGGTGTAAACCAGCTGATTTTTTTCCGTTAACGAGTGTAGCCACTTCTCTGCCCAGGATATCAAATACCTTTAATGAGATCTTGCTGTCTGCAGCCAACTGAAAATTGATCATTGTACTTGGATTGAAAGGGTTGGGATAATTTTGTTTTAATTCAATTGTATTTGGCCCTTCAAAAGATATGTCTTCTACTGAAGTAGTTATCATATCCGAGAACGAAAATTTTTGCAATCTGAATAATGTTCCACCCTCTTCACTTCCCTTGAATCGAAGATACACATCCTCAGATCCGATTATTTCATCGGAGAGGACCGCTGAGAATTCTTCGTAGGTATTCAGTCCTCCGGTATCTGTAATTTCTACTTCGGCTATTTTTGATCCGGTATCTATTGCTTCCAACCAAACTTCAATGGTACCACCAACACCGTCACTGGATGCTGTAACATTTATTTGTTTGGCACTTCGTTGGTAATCGATACCTGTTCCACTTGTTGGTGGACGAGTTCCAAACTGGACTCCGGCATATAAAGCCCAATCATCATTATTGATATAGTTCAAATATGAAGCAGAAGGTGTCACACCATTAAAATTTGCTGGATTTTTCGCACTTATATCAGAATACGCATCTCTGTAAATGTATAAGTCAAAGAAAGCTTCTTTCCCTTCAACAAACAATCCCTGCTGATTTCCGGTGAAATCATTAAAGTCATTCTGATGTTGATCTAAAGCCTGAATATCAATTTCGTTTCCAATTTGGGTCCAGCTTACACCATCCTCACTATAATATCCTTTTGCAGTATGGTCTTCTCGGATGAGTTTAAGCCATACTATATTACCAATTGTATTTTCTACTTCATACTTGGTATCGGTGAAACTAAATCCAAGAACATTATCTCCGGAACCGTTTAAAGAGCTATATACTTTTACGTAATGTGTTTCCGGACCGTTAACAATCCACAAACCGGCCCTGTGAGTATTTGAACTTGGTTCAAAATCAACTCTGGTTATAATAGAATATTGATGCTCCCCATCATTCTGGATCACAGAGGTATTGCCTTGTGATGGTTCGAGGCGTAACCATCCTGCACGTTCTGAAAGAGAGATGTTATCCTCAGGAGTATAACCGAGTACAGACCATTCAGGTATCATTCTGGCTGTTTTAAACATATCAGATTTAGGCACCATCCATGGAATGTCTCTGTTGTTTGGAAGGTCTGGTGCTGTGGTAGCCCCTGATGAAGGGTATTGCATTATCGGCCATCCATTTTCATAGCTTACTTTCATCAAAAGCCCCTGACGTCCCTGGGCCTGCCAATTTGAACTTTGATGGTAACTATGGCCTATTACCCAGCTTGTTTCGTCAGAAATAGTGACTGCAGGTGAGATATGATTCGGTCGGTTGAATGTACTACCGCTTCCTCTGAACATTGAACCACTCATGATTTCCCAATCGGATTTGTTATCAGTGAGAGTGTCACTTCTCATAACATATTGTTGCCCTACCAGGTGTTCGGCAAAACTATAGTAATACATGCCTTCATACTTCCACATTACAGGTCCTTCAGCCCATCCATATGGGTTGTCTTCAGCATTAGGGTTCAGCCAGGTAAGATCCAGAAATTCGCCGGTGGGTTGGCCATTTTCTCCTAGTTCGATCATGTGGTTATTCTCATGTCCGGCTTTGGTAAGCAGGTACCATTTATCATTATCCTCATCAATAAAGATAGAATTATCAACTCCAAAAGGGGGCAGTTGATTGGAGGTGTTCATAGCAACGGGATCACTCCAGGCTCCTGTAGGTGAATTGGCAGTTACAAAATACATTCCCGCTCCGGAGTTACCATTACGACCGAAGTAATGCCAGTATTTCCCATGCATGTAAACAGTGTGTCCGCCCCAAACCCCCGCACCGGGGTTATTTCCATATCCAACCCATGAGGCTTTCACCGGTTGTGCAATTACTTCCCAATGAACAAGATCAGTGGAACGGTATATCTTTGGTGTGGGATTAAAAGATGAACCTGAAGTATAGAAATAGTCTTCAACTTTGGTGAGTGTTGGATCGGGGTGATCACCCGGAATAACCGGATTTACAAAGCTCTGATAAGAAGGGGATTGAGCATTTGCAAAGATTAAAAATGCAGTGAAGAGGGAGAAGATGGGGGTCAGGTATACTTTATACTTCATTTTATTTCCGCTATGACTTTTTTATAAATTCTTTCATTCGCCTTGTGATTAACAAATGCTAAGAATTATCTTTTAAATGTAATTAATACACTTAATTTTTAAAAAGAAAACTAAGTAATTAATCTTTCAAAGTGTAAAAGAATAAAGGTAGCCTTACTTTTTATCTTTGTAGAAAGAATAAAACTTTGTTTAAAGCGATAAATAGCCAGAGTATGAATATCAGAAGAATCCCCATTTATCTGATCCTGATCTTATTAGGATGTAGTGCGTATTTAGAAAAATCAGAAAGGAAAAGGGAATCCATCAATATGGGTTGGAAGTTCATGAAATATAAATCTCATGAACAGGCTGATAAATTGATTTATGATATCAGGCCAGACCTGATAGATTATAATGATGCCCAGCAGGCCGATACAAAGCCGGAAGAGGCATTGAAAGTTAGGACTCCGGAGGATGCTCTAAAGCCATGGATCATGCCTTCAGGTAACGATTTTATCAGTGATCCGGATAAGAGATTTAAGCGCCCAAGTGGAAACCCTGGAATTGATTTTCCTTTTGTACAGAATGATTTTGATGATTCGGAATGGGAGTCAGTGGATCTTCCACACGACTGGGCAATAAAAGGACCTTTCTTTAAAGGGCCCGACGCTGAAGTAACTGGTGGAATGGGCAGGCTGCCAAGCCCGGGTGTGGCATGGTACAGAAAGAATATTGATATCCCGGCTTCAGATATTAATAAATCAATCTTTCTCGATATTGATGGTGCAATGTCATACGCTATGGTTTGGATGAATGGGAGATTGGTAGGGGGCTGGCCATTTGGTTACAGTTCTTTCCGTCTTGATCTGACCCAGTATGTTGTGCCGGGTGGTGAGAATCAGCTGGCTATTCGACTCGATAATCCTCGTGAGTCCTCCCGGTGGTACCCGGGAGGAGGGCTTTACAGAAATGTATGGTTGGTTAAAACAAACCCTGTTCATGTGGCTCAATGGGGGACTTTCATTACAACGCCGGGAGCCTCTTCAAAATCAGCACAGGTTAACATCGATGTAAAAGTGGATAATGACTCTGATCAGGATGCCGTGGTGAAAGTGGTATCTGATATTTATAATTTAAATGAGGAAGGTAATATTTCAGGGGGAGTTATAGCCGCTTTTGAACCTTTAGAAGTTACAGTTCAGGCAAACTCCGGTACAACAGTTCAGGGTTCTGCATCAATCGAGAATCCTCGCTTATGGGGACCCTTACCAGCACAAACACCACATCGTTATGTTGCAGTTACTTCCATCTACCATCATGGAAAAGTGGTTGACGAGTACAAAACTAAATTCGGAATCAGAACAATTGAGTTTGATGCTGAAAGAGGAGTGATAGTGAATGGGGAGCATATCACTATTAAAGGAGTGAATCAGCATCATGATCTTGGTGCTTTAGGTGCTGCTTTTAATTTGAGAGCCGCTGAACGGCAACTGGAAATATTAAAAGAAGCAGGGGTGAATGCGATTAGAATGGCTCATAATCCACCTGCACCCGAGTTACTTGATTTGACAGATAGAATGGGATTTTTGGTTATCAATGAATCTTTTGACGTTTGGGAAAGAAGAAAAGCCCCACACGATTTTCATTTGATATTCCCGGATTGGTATGAGCAGGATCTGAGGGCTCTTGTTCGGCGAGATCGTAATCACCCATCCGTTATCTTGTGGAGTACCGGAAATGAAGTTGGGGAACAGTATACAGGACAAGCAGGTGCTGATCTGGCAATGCGGTTACGTGAAATCGTGCATGAGGAAGACCCTACAAGATTGACCACTGCTTCGATGAATTATGCAAAACCCCCTATGGTTTTCCCCGACCCGGTTGAAGTGATCAGTTTGAATTATCAGGGAGAAGGAATACGTGACGAGGGGGAATATGCACACTTAAGAAACAGGGGCATTACTACACCACCATTGTATCCATCCTTTAAGGAAACCTATCCTGAAAGGGTCATTATAAGTAGTGAAAATGCTGCTGCGGTAAGTAGTCGTGGTACTTATCTTTTTCCTGTAGTTGATGGTATCAGCGCACCAATCAGCCCGGGCAAAGGAGGGAATCCTGAAAGTGGATTCGTAAGCTCTTATGAGTTGTATACTGCTGATTTTGGCTCATCGGCAGATAAAGTATTCAGGTCGCTTGATCAGCATCCTTATGTAGCCGGTGGTTTTGTATGGAGTGGATTTGATTACCTGGGAGAACCAACGCCATATTATTCTTCCAGAAGTTCATATTTCGGCATAATTGATTTGGCTGGATTCAAAAAGGATAGGTTCTATATTTACCAGGCATATTGGAGACCCGATCATCCAATGGCTCATATTTTCCCGCATTGGAACTGGACGGATAGAGTTGGTGAAATTACCCCGGTACATGTAGCCACTTCCGGTGATGAAGCAGAACTTTTTTTGAATGGGAAATCGCTTGGACGTAAGAAAAAAGGAGAGTTTGAATATCGTATAAGGTGGGATGATGTAGTTTATGAACCCGGCGAATTAAAAGTGGTTACCTATAAAGGTGGTGAAGAATGGGCAGAAGATGTTGTAAAGACTACAGGCCCGGCTGTGGTACTTAAAGCGTCAGCGGACCGGCAAGCCATTGACGCTGACGGTAAAGATCTTGCATTTATTACAGTGAAGGTCATAGATGAGGATGGACTGACAGTTCCAGATGCAAATAATGAGATCAGTTTCTCGGTGGAAGGTCCTGGTGAGATCGTTGCAACAGATAATGGTTCACAAATGGACTTTACTCCATTCCCTTCTCATGATCGAAAGGCATTTAACGGACTTGCATTAGTAATTGTGAAAGGAATAAATGGTAATTCGGGTTCAATTATATTAACCGCAAGATCAGAAGGTTTAGAACCTGTTTCGATAAGTATACTTGCAAGAAATAAGTAATATCGTACACAGAAAGCATTTCTATTACCTAAGCATTCTTTCTGTTGGAGTGCTTATTATTTTGACAGAAATATGGTTGAATATCTACGGATTGCATCCGGAGTTGAATTATTAATATATCGGCTGTGGGAGGCAAAAATGATTCGACTAATATGTATCCGGATAACACTGTTGATATGCTTTGCCCTAAGAAACTACCTGCGTTGAGACATTATTAAGTAATCAATAAATATTTATTGATATATGTGTACATTGGCAGGCAAATTTTCCATGATTGGAGTTAGCATTGTATTTTAATGAAATACAGGCTTAAAGGGTGTTGCAGATATATAGTTCTTACCTTTTGAGTTGTGGAAAAATCAATTACATCTGATTTAGATATGTCTACAGAATATTATAGGAATCATGCACATTTACTTGTGGCACTTGATTGTATTATTTTCGGTTTTGATAATGAAGGGTTGAAATTATTGCTGATAAAACGGGACTTTGAACCTGAGAAGGGAAAGTGGTCGTTGATGGGTGGTTTTCTTGGGAAAGGTGAAAGCTTAGACGAAGCTGCAGGGCGAATATTAAATAATCTTACCGGCCTGCAGAATATTTACCTCGAACAGCTTCATGCATTCGGCGAAGTCGAAAGAGATCCGGTTGAACGGACTATATCTGTAGCTTACTATGCTCTGATTGATGTGCAGGCCCACGATAAAGAACTGGTTAAGCAGCATGGAGCTTCCTGGTTTTCCATTCACGATGTGCCAGAATTAATTTTCGATCACCAGGCAATGGTGAATGCAGCTCTGAAGAGATTGAGGAGAAAAGCATCTCATCAACCCGTAGGATTTGAATTGCTTCCCGAAAAATTCACTCTTCCGGAACTTCAGAAGCTTTATGAAGGCATTTATGATACAAGCCTTGACAAAAGAAATTTTCGCCGAAGAATTCTATCCATGGATGTACTGGTCAAAACTGAAGAGAAACTTAAAAAATACTCTAAGAAGGGTGCTTACCTTTATAAATTTGACCAGAAAAAATATAAAGAGCGAGTTTCTAACGGCGATAGCCTGGTATTTAAACCAATCAAATAATTTCGTGTATCTGACTTCTTGAATCGAGATCAGAAGATTGGGAAAGCATTATAGTAAATAGTAAAAATCACAATCTTGCAGAATTTTTACGATTGAATTATTTGCACCCGCTTAACAGGATTAAAGTCAATAAAAAAACCCGACACTCATTAAGTGTCGGGTTTTTTGTTATCAGGTAAGTTGCTTACTTGATGAGTGTCATTCGACGAATTTGCTGGAAGTTACCTGCTTTAATTCTGTATAGGTAAACTCCTGAAGACAAATTCTTAGCATCGAACTGTACAGAATGTTGTCCTGCATTTTGTCTCATATCTACTAAAGTAGAAACTTTCTGACCCAGCATGTTAAACACATCAATACTTACATGTGCTGAATTCGGTATAGAATACTGAATTTTAGTTGTTGGGTTGAATGGATTCGGATAGTTTTGTTCTAATGAGAACTCAACTGGATTATCGTCTACTTCGTTAGAAACACTGGAAGGTTTCTTTGTCATAGTAACATTATCTACATAGATAGTGCCGCCATCATTATTCTCAGCGTTTATTTCGATACCAATTCCCATTCCGGTGGATACCTGAACGGCGGTTGCTGTGAACTCAAAAGTAACTTCCTGCCAATCTGTGGTTAATGAAGTTACAGGAGTATCCCAACCACGAGCACGGGCATAATCTCCACCACGAATTCCGGTATACACACGAGCAGTACGTGCATCTGAATCGGCTTTCAACCAAGCTGAAACGATATACGTTTCACCTTCAACAACAGTGATGTTTTCGTTGTTTACTTCTTGTCTCCACCAGTCTGCAGTGCTATCCCATGCAACTGAGTACATAAGTGCTTTTCCATCTTCATCCTGGCTGTCATCAATAATTTCAACAGCAGAAGCACTGTTGTTCATGTTGATTCCCCAGCTAACAGCTGTATGTGAGCCAACAGTATCTTCAGTGAAGCTACCATTGTAGTTGATAACCTGACCATCACTGTAAGGAGGTTTAGGAGCAGGAAGTATTTTGGTAACGGTTAAGTTATTGATGTAAATAGAACCTCCGTCATTGGTATCGAGGTTAAACTCAACACCAGCTCGCATACCATTTGTTTCCTGAGCTGCAGTTGCAGTGAACTGGAAAGAATACTGAACCCATTCTGTTGTCAAGCTTAGCTGTGGACTATCCCAGCCTCTTGCTCTTTCATATCCACCTGATTCTGGCATACCAGCGTAGAATCGAACAATTCGTCCGGCTTCATCGGCTTTTAACCAAATAGATACTTCATACAGATCACCTTCAGCAACATAAAAAGGATCGTTTACAGCTTCGTTATTCCACCAGTCGGCACTTCCGCTATAGGCCATATCAAACTTAAGGCTCTTACCATCAGCATCACCGGTTTCTTCAATTACTTCCACTGAAGATCCGTCAGCAATATTAAATGACCATGTTGAAGGAGCAGTTTCACCTACTGTATCTGCAGCAAAACCGCCATTGGTATTAATAACGGTACCAAATGCATATGGAGGCATAGGGAAAACATTACCAGGATCAGTTGGTTCAGTTGGAACTGGTGGATGAATCTCAATCTGATCCACAAATATAGTGGAAGTATCTGTAGCTGTTTTACCGGTAAGTTGAATACCAATACGTTTGATAACAGTAGCAGTGTCAGGTACAACTATAGAGATCTTGTTCCAGTCGTTGATAGCCAGACTACCAACTGAATTCCAGGCATCAGCCCAGCCACTCCAGTCATCATTATACTGAACAAAAGGCTGAACGGCATTCAAGCCTGCTGTATCATGTTCGGAAACGTATACATGATACACTAGAGTATCTTTAGGCATTGGCTTAAATGTATCATTCACAAGCGCAGCATTAGTAGCATCATTGCCAGCAGTAACACGAACTGAATGTGTTTGATCAAAGGCCATGCTATCTGTAATACCACCGTTAGTAGTGTAATTATCATCATCTTGAAGATACCAGTCTCCAAGATCATCATTCTCAAATGACCATACAGAGGCTGATGGAGGTGGGGGAGGAGTTCCGTCAATTTTTTCAATTCGGATGTAATCAATTTGAAAAATGTCCCCATTTCCAATAGCAGGATCCGAAAGATGGAATCCTACGTTCGCAGTAACTGCAGAATCTGTTTTTACAGTATCTAAAGTAAAGACGGTCCATTCATCATCATTAATAGATGCTCCGTATAGGTGAATACCAACATCACCAGAAGTGAAATTCAGCTTTCCGGCTTCATCATCTGCGCTGATGAATTTAATACGTCCTGAGATTATGTAGGTTGCCCCCGAATCTAATACAGTATTGACACTGGCAACCTGAACGGTCCAGGGATTGGCTGCATTTGCGGTATCAGTCAGAGTTGCCTGTAGTAGTTTATTTGAAGCATCATCAGGGTCAGCAATAAATTCATAATCGGCATAATCACCGCCTAAAATCCACCAGTCTGTAATCCCGGTCGTTGCACCCAACGTAGCATCAGCAAAATCGCTGTTAGTGTTAACTATCGTTTGAGCAGATATGGATGCAGGTAAAAAGACTGCAAGCAATAACAGGATCAAACTTAGTTTTGTAACTTTTGTTTTCATGTTTTTAGTTATTTGAATTGACATTTATGTAGGAGAATATTAACCCAGGGCTTTTCGCTCTGGAATTCTAAACTATCAAGATTCAAAATTCCCGAAATAAAGGAGTAAAATTTGCTCTTTTTCCAACGGATTTTGTATCAATGTTGAGCAAAATAATAAAGCGCTGATATCTTAACAAAAAAAATAAAAAGCGCTTCCATTTTTTCTGAGCTAAAATATCACTGATTATACCTCAATGGTAAATGAATACAGTTTTTGCGGAAGTGAAATTCTTAAAAATAAGACAATAAATTTGCATGGCACTTCTCTGGTTAATTGCTCAAAAATGAGCAAAAATTGCTCACTGTAAAATTTTGTCTTCGGAATGCTGAAACAAACCTGAAAACATTATTAAAGTTTTAGTAACTACAGTTATGAAAATAATTGCCATTGGAGAACTATTATGGGACGCCCTTCCTGATGGATATCAGCTGGGCGGAGCACCTTTGAACGTTGCTGCAGATTTAAAGAATTTAGGAGTTGATG
Organism: Rhodothermia bacterium; assembly: GCA_030427885.1. GTDB lineage: Bacteria > Bacteroidota > Rhodothermia > Balneolales > Balneolaceae > JAUICM01. The sequence goes on from JAUICM010000001.1 coordinate 113,610, forward strand.
CTTATATCATAAGTGCAGCAGGCCAGGATGATCTTGGCAGACAGGCATTAAACGCATTGAGAGATATTGGTTTAAATACAGACCTGGTTCAGATCAACGATCAACCCACCGGGCTTGTTCAGGTTGAAATTGATGAAGACGGTTCTCCAGTTTACGAGATAATTAACAGCAGAGCGTGGGATCAGATCAGGTTCAATATCCAAATAAAAGAAGCAGTGGCTGATGCAGATTTTCTGGTATTTGGCACCTTGATTTTCAGAAGTGAGATCTCTTCTAGTACAATAAGATCTATTTTAGGAAGCTTTAAAGGAAAGTGTATAGTAGATGTTAATTTCAGGAAACCATTTTACTCGGAAGCACTTGTTGATGAGGTGTTCGGATTTGCAGATATACTCAAGATAAATGAAGAGGAACTTGATGAGATATCGTCCTGGAAGCAAATCCAGGGAAATTACCGGGAAGTGGTATGTGCTTTATCGGATCTTTACAACTTAGAAATAGTGATCCTTACAAGAGGGGGGCAGGGAGCAGTACTTTATCTGGATGGTGTTTTTTTTGAGCAGAGTGCTGTTAAGGTAGATGTTGTAAATACGGTGGGAGCCGGAGATGCATTTCTGGCCGGGGTCATCTATAGTTTGATCAATGAATATAGCCCTGAAAAAACCTTAGGGATCGCAAATAAGCTCGGGGCGGTCGCAGCTTCAAGTAAAGGAGCAATTCCGGATTTTGATCACATAGATTTGATATAGGATTATCAATCAATAATTATAATTATAGAACAATTAATCTATATTTTCATTTATAGGCTTTTTAATCTATATTATGCCATGCTTAGTATAATTACAGGTGATATCATTAATTCCAGAAAGGCTGACGTAAACAGTTGGCTGGAACCGTTGTATGAAATACTGGATAGCTTTGGGGATAGTCCTGAGGTATGGGAAATATACCGTGGAGATAGTTTTCAGCTGGAAATAGCTGTGCCTGGTAATGCGCTAAAAACAGCGATACTCATCAAAGCTAAAATGAAGCAAGTTAAAGGGGTCGATGTACGAATGTGTATCGGACTGGGAGATAAAACTCACTCCGCTGGAAGAATTACAGAATCAAATGGTTCTGCTTTTGTACATTCGGGCAAGGGATTTGAGTTGCTGAAGAAGAACAAGCAAACCCTTAGTATTGTAAGTGGGAACAAGCAGTTTGATGAAGAAATGAATCTGCTGCTTAAACTGGCGCTAATTGCAATGGATAACTGGACTCCGGCAGTGGCAGAATTTGTATCGATTAGTTTTTCAAGTGATCTTCTGCAGGAACAGATAGCAAAGCTTTTGAATATTACACAGGCATCTGTAAGTGAAAGAAGGCGGCGGTCATATATTGATGAGATTGGAGAATTGGAAGAACGATATCGAACCAGGGTCAGTAATTTAATCAGCTAGAATATGAACTTAGTACTGAAACTTATATTAGCTCACCTGATCGGTGATTTCCTGCTACAATCGGATAGCTGGATCAAAGATAAGGAAGACAGAAAATGGAGGTCTCCAGCACTGTTGCTTCATGCTCTCATCCATGGAGCTTTGGTTTTCGTATTCCTGCTGCCATACAGTTTAAATGAGTATATCCTGGCTGCTCCCTTTATTTTTGTGCTGCACTGGATTATAGACGCCTCAAAACTACAATATCAGGGTGGTAACGGAAGTAAGAGGCGTGTCTGGTTTGTGATGGACCAACTAGCCCATTTTCTGGTGATTGGAGCCGTTTGGTATTTCTATGAAGGCAGTAGTCAATTTTTCAGGTTTCTAAACAATGAACAGTTTCTTCTTACGATTGTAAGTGTATTCTTTCTTGCTCATCCGTCTTCCATGATCATAAAAATACTCATATCTGGCTGGTCGCCGGAAGAGAAGGGAGATAAGGAACATTCATTGGACAATGCAGGCAAGTATATCGGTATCCTTGAGCGTCTTTTTGTATTCGGTTTTATTATAACCAATAACTGGGAGGGCATAGGATTCTTGCTGGCTGCTAAGTCAGTATTCAGGTTTGGTGACCTGAATAAAGCAAAAGACCGGAACCTGACAGAGTATATTCTGATCGGTACTCTGATTAGTTTTGGATTTGCCATGTTAACAGGGATCATTTACCTCTACTTTTCATAACCTGAATCAGCCCTTCTTTCAGGTTTTAAGATTGTCTATAACACAGATAGCAAAACTCTATTTCTTTGGGATTGGAAAATAGTTTAACATTGAATCAATTAGTTTAATATTAAACTAATGCAATCATTCACTATTTACTATAAGTACTATTATTATGAAATCTACAAAGCGTTTATTTATTACCATGGCGGTTGTTGCTGTAGGATTACTAACTGTAGCAATGACAGGCTTCGATCTTAAGAATTGGTCAATCGACCCTTCACACAGCTCAATTGACTTTAAAGTTCGTCACTTCTTTACACCGGTTTCTGGTTCGTTTGAAGAATACAATTCAGAGATCTACTTCAACCCGGAAGATCCTAAGAACAGTACCATTGATGTAACTATTATGGTAAAAAGCATCAATACTGAAAACGAGAAAAGAGACGGGCACTTAATGTCAGGTGATTTCTTTGGAGCGGACGAATTTCCATCCATCAATTTCAAAAGCTCTGATATTGAGAAAACCGGTGAGAATGAATTTATAGCTCATGGAACACTCACAATTAAAGATGTGAGCAAAGAATTCGACCTGCCTTTTACCTTATTAGGTGTTGCTGAAAACGCATTCAATTCTGAAAAACTGGTAGCTGGTATTTCAGCTTCTGCCAAACTTAACAGAAATGATTATGGTGTGGGTACCGGTGACTGGGTATCAGACGCTGTGGTAGGAGATGAGGTTTCTATTGAGATCAATCTGGAGCTGGGAGCGAATAAATAAATTTCGCCAATTTTAATTACCTGGTAAACGCTGCCCGGAAGGGTGGCGTTTTTTGTTTATAGTTTTAGCTTAAGATCACTGAAAAATAAATCATTGTGTTTTTATGACGCAATGATTTTATTTCGTTTGAAATAACCAACCTCAGATATAATCATAAATCGATGAAAATGAATAAAAGTTTGCCTTATATAACACTTTTAGTGCTGATTCTGATCTCTTCAATAAAAGTATACGGACAGGGGCAACCCGGCCAGCCACCTTTGATCTCGCCTGAAGTAACAGATGGAAATAAGATCACTTTCAGGATAATGGCTCCGAATGCGGATACGGTAAGACTGAGTGGAAGTGATATTCCCGGATCAATGCGGGGATTTTTGATGAATAAGAAGGATAGCGGTGTATGGGAGTTTACTACGGATGAATTAGTACCTGGAGCATATCGTTATAATTTTAATGTGGACGGGGTTACGGTTGCAGATCCGATCAATCCGCTTACCAGTGAGTCTAATATGAATTCATGGAGTCTGGCAGTATTACCCGGTAATGAATTAATGGATACCAATGATGTACCACATGGGGCAGTTTCGGAAGTGACTTATTACTCCGAGACCTTGGGTAAATTCAGAAGAATGCATGTGTACACTCCTCCGGGATATGAAAAAAATGCCAAAAAATACCCCGTGTTCTATCTGTTGCATGGTGCGTGGGACTCAGATGATTCATGGTCAACCGTAGGGCGCGCCGGATTCATTATTGACAACCTGATCGCGAAAGGAGAAGCTGTTCCAATGGTGGTTGTGATGCCTGCCGGGCATACGGGTCCAATAAATCGTGGTGGTTTCAACATGGGTTCCTTCGTGGACGACTTCAATAATGAGATCAAGCCATACATTGAAAGTCATTACAGAGTAAAGACAGATCGTGCAAATCGGGCAATGGCAGGCCTATCAATGGGTGGTGGACATACAGTTGACATCGCTGTGCCAAACCTGAAAGATTATGCCTATATCGGTGTATTCAGTTCCGGAGTATTTAGTCTTGGCCGGCCGGCAGATCAGCAGCAAGGACCTTCATATGAAGAAATGCATGCGAAAGTGCTTGATGATGCCAGCCTGAAAAAAGGTCTGAAAGTATTCTGGTTTGGTACCGGGAAAGATGATTTTTTAGTTCAAACAACAAGAATGACTGTGGAGATGTTTAAAAAGCATGGTTTTGATGTGGTTTATGACGAAACCGAAGGAGCTCATACCTGGCTTGTATGGAGAGATTACCTGATCGATTTTGTACCTAAACTGTTCAAATAATTCTAAAGTACGTTGATATAGTAAACCAGTGCCGGAGGAATCTTGCACTGGTTTTTTTGTATCAGCGTTTCGTCACTCTTCCTGATATTTCCATGTTGTAGTCGGTATATTCTGTAAAAATATATGAACGGATACCGGTGTGTGTAACCCGGGTTAAGAATAAGCGTAGCTGTTCACCGTTCACACTCACAAGAATTGCAAATACTAACTAACTACAGTACAAATGAAGAAGATTCTTTATGGCATATTATTACTCAATTTTGCATATGCCTGTGCTCCTAAAACAGGAGATAACTTATCAAACACTGAACCCTCTGCAACGGAAAAACCAATTTCATCAAGTTTAGATCTCACCAATGTAAATAATGATCGGATTTGGGTTGAGATCGATCCGGGGAGTTTCTCTCAGGATACAGTAATTTTCAGATTGCCACGTGTGGTACAGGGAACGTACGATGTGAGTGATTTTGGTAGTTTTGTGGATGATTTTGTGGCTTATGATTATTCAGGAGCTCCGATCGCGTATAAGAAGATCGATACCAATAGCTGGGCTATTCCAAATGCACGTCAGTTTGATAAACTGGGCTATTATGTGAACGATACATTCGATATTGAAAATACTGATGCTGAAACTCCATTTTCACCTTCAGGAACTAATATCGATTCGACCAACTATGTATTGAACCTTCACGGTTTCATAGGCTACTTCGATGGGATGTACGAAAGCGATTATTCTATTGATATTACCGCACCAGCTGATTTCAAAAAGTCCTCTGCTCTTAGTTTAATTGGTACAACTACCAGTGAGGATGGCTCATCGGTGACTGATACCTATTACGCAGATCGATACTTTGAAGTTACCGACAATCCCATGATGTACGGAAACCTTGAGATCGTAGAGTTTCCTGTAGGTGATATTAACATAGTATTGAGCATGTATTCTCCCACAGGAGCTCATACTGCAGAGCAGCAGAAAGAGACCCTGGAAACTATGATGGATGCCCAAAAGAGATATCTGGGTGATCTGAACAGTACTCCACGATACGATGTATTTCTGTATCTGGCCACCCGGGGCGAGAACGAACCTACAGGAATGGGAGCACTGGAACATCACCGTTCTACCGTAGTGGTTCTGCCAGAGTTTTATCCCGAGGAAGCATTAGATGAAGTGATGACCGATGTGGTATCTCATGAGTTCTTTCATATTGTAACTCCGCTTAGCGTTCATTCCGAAGATGTTCACTATTTCGACTATGATCAGCCTACTTTCTCAAAACACCTTTGGATGTATGAAGGAGTCACGGAATATTTTGCCAGTCATTTTCAGGTGTATGAAGGGATTCAGTCCCGGCAGGATTTCTATGATAAAATTATGGAAAAGATCCAGACTTCTCTGACCCTGGACGATGAAATGAGCTTCACAGAAATGAGTGAGAATATTCTGGAAGAGCCATATGCATCTAACTACTACAATGTATATCAAAAAGGAGCATTGATCGGCATGTGCATTGATATCCTTATGCGGGAAGAGAGTGGCGGAGAAAGAAGCATGCTTTCACTGATGAAGGAACTATCTGCCAAATACGGCATGGATAAACCTTTTGTAGATAATGATATCATTGAAGAGATCACCGAAATGACCTATCCATCGGTAGGTGAATTCCTGCAAACTCATGTAGTAGGTAACACACCGATAAATTATGAGGATTTCCTTGTCAAAGTTGGGCTTGAGTTCGGCGAAAGAATGGGTGAGTCAACCTTCTTTCATAGTGGCCAGGCGTTCTATGTAGCGAGTACCCAGGACGGAAACATATACTTCCGTGATGATATGGACCTGAATACCAGCCACATTGAACTTGGAATTCAGGGCGGTGATGTGATCAAGTCCATAAACGGAACTGATTATACAATCGATAATATCAACGATTTGATTCCACAAACTCTTCAGTGGGCTCCTGAACAGGAAATTGAAATGGTAGTTATCCGGGATGGAGAAGAAGTAGAAATTTCCGGGGTAGTTGGAACGCCTATGGTTAAAAAACCAGGAATTGTAGAATCAGAAGATGCTACCGATGCTCAAAAGCAATTACGTGATCAGTGGTTAGGTACTAACTAACCAGAAGTTCAAAGAAGGCCTGAAAGAATGGCCTTCTTTTTTTTGTTAATTCAAAAATGTTTGAAAGTTCTGGTTTCTATAAGTATTGACTTTTCTAAGTTCTTTGTTTTCTTTGGTTTTAAACAGGAGTCTTATCCAAAGGTTAGTATGAGAATTAAGCACAACGTAAATTCCGACTCATTTTCGAATTATAAAGAATGGATGAGGGATGTTGAGAATGTTGCTAAAATAGGAAGGTGGGAGATTGAAACAGGAAATGATTCTGTAAAAATAAAATGGACAAAGGGTGTATTCAATATATTTGAGCTTTCCAGAGATAAAATACCCGACATGGAAGAACAGCTTGGGTTCTTTTTAGATGAGTACAAAGCAAATGTGAAGGAGCAATTCCAAGAGCTTATAGAGAGCGGTAATGAACTGGAATTTGAAGCAAGAATTAAAACTTTAAGGGGTACTATCAAGTGGATAAAGGTGCTTGGAAAAAGAACGAAAAACGGCGAGAATCATACTTGCATAGGTACAATTCAGGAGATAGGCGATTTAAAGAAAATAGAGCTCCAACAAAAGCTTCTTCTTAACAATACAGAAGAGTTTTTTGTGGTTGTTGATAAGAAATACAGCATTGTTACATTTAATGAACAGTTTGCAAAGGAATACGAGAAACTTTTTGATAGAAAGGTTAAAAAAGGTGGTTCAATTCTGGATTATTCTACGGGTTCACCTGAGCAGCTAAAAAAGGTGTATCAAAACGTTTTTTCCGGAGCTAAAGAGAAAAGAGAACTTAGATATCCTGGGAGAGAAGGTACAGAAGATCGGTTCTATTCAATGATATATAAGCCCGCTTACGATGAAATTGGAAATTCAATAATTGGTGCTTTTGTAACTGTTAGAGATATAACCGATGAGGTAAAGGCAAAAAAAGAGCTTGAAATCAGAGAGAATCGATTCAGAGCATTGGTCGAAAACGGAGCTGACGGGATTGCGATTCTGAATACAGATGGGAGTTTAAAATATATTACTCCATCAATCAAAAAGATACTTGGCTACTCGGTAGAAGAAATAATGAATATTACATTGTTTGATCTGCTTCACCCTGATGATGTTGATGGTATCGAAAATAAAATGATGGAGGTGATAAGTAGGCCAGGAATACCAATAAAAGGACACACTTCTAGGTTAAAGCATAAAAATGGTCACTGGGTATGGCTTGAGGCAGTAATTACAAATATGCTGGAAGATCCTACCGTTGCAGGTATAGTTGACAATTTCCGGGACATAACTGAGCAGGTAGAAGCAGAAATACAACTTGAAATGCTTTACGAAAGGTTAAGCAAACATCTGGAAAACTCACCTCTGGGAGTAGTTGAATACGACAAAGATCTGAGAATTACCAAATGGTCCAAAAAATGTGAGGACATTTTTGGATGGACTGAACAAGAGATATTGGAGTCTGAAACATCAGCCTTTGACCTCATATATGATGATGATGCTCCTAAGGTAACAGTTATCGCATCGGAACTTGCATCAGGGATTGAAGAGGGAAATGTATCAATTAACAGAAACTACACAAAAGAGGGTAAAATAATTGATTGTGTATGGTATAATTCTGTAATCAAGAAAAAGGATGGTTCTGTTGATACGATTATGTCCCTGGTTCAGGATATAACACAGCGGTTAAAGTCAGATAAAGAGCTCCAGGACAGTAATAAAGAAAAATCGATACTACTTGCAGAAATTCATCACAGAGTAAAGAATAATCTGGCAATAATTTCAGGGCTTATTCAACTACAAATATTTAAGGTGAAGGATGAAAATCTGGTAAATGTTCTACTTTCAAGTATTTCCAGGATAAAGTCAATTGCTTTAATACACGAGCAATTGTACACCTCTCAGGATTTTCGAAATATCAGTTTCGATAGAAACATTGAAAAATTGGTTGCAAGCATTTCAGAGATCATGAACCCGTCAGACGGAATTACTGTAAACTATGATCTGAAAAATATTAATCTGAATATAAATCAGGCAATTCCTTGTGCCTTATTTGTAAATGAAGCCGTAACCAATGTATTCAAACATGCTTTTGAAGAGAGGTTATCTGGGATTCTGGAAGTAAAATGCAGTATTGATGACAATAATGTTTCGATTATGATAAAAGATGATGGGCATGGTTTTGATACCTCTAAGTACAAGTCAACAAGTGATTCACTTGGTGTAAAATTACTTGAGATGGTCAGCGAACAGTTACATGGAACTCTTGAGATGAAGTCAGATAAGGAAAAAGGAACTTCTGTGAAACTTTCTTTTGAAAAATCAGAAGAAGTTTCAGGAAGTTCAGCAAGGGTACTTAATTACTAATAGGATCAATTGATCATTTTATCTTAACATCGAAATACTTAAAAATCATGAAAAAAATTCTACTACTTATTTTGTTAACCGCTTGCTCTGTTACGGGAGCCGAAGCTCAACAAACAGATGAGCAGCTTATCAAAGAAGCGATCAATACCATGTTTGATGGGATGAGAGCCGGGGATAGCACAATGGTTGCATCTGTATTCACCCGAGACGCAGTGATGCAAAGCATCGCCATGAACAGGGAAGGGGAAGTGGTTAAAATATCAGGTTCTCTGGATAGATTTCTGACAGCTGTTGGTACACCACACGATGAAGTTTGGGATGAACAGATCTCCGGCTTTACTATTCAGATAGATGGAGACCTTGCTTCTGTATGGACGCCTTATAAATTCATTCTGGGGGGTAACTTCTCTCATTGTGGCGTCAATTCATTCCAGATGGCAAGACTTGACGGAGACTGGAAGGTTATTTACATCGTGGATACACGTCGCAGAACAGAATGTGTGGAATAAGCACTATTTACTGAGAAGCTTGTCGATAAGACGGGCTTTCTCAGGATCTGCATACACCCCATAGGCCACAATTAAAAGTCCTTTGATTCCTTTATGGGATTCTATGGCATATACAGTTGATTCACTGCCCGGATCCGTTCCAGAGTCGAAGATATGTGATTCAACTATTTTTACTTCGTCTGCAACGTACTTATGCTCTAATTCAGCGCAACTTATAAACTTACCATCGAGCTCGTAAGTATAAGTGAATCCCTTTTCTTTTAAGCTTTCCACAGCATCTGCTATATCTTTATACATGATTCCTCTTGAATTTATAAACTAAACTAACAGGTAAAAAAAAAGCTCCACAAAGTGGAGCTTTCAAATTGTAGTAAGGAGCGATTAGCTGGCGTTCTTTTGAGCCTGAATCTCCAAACGAATTTCTTGAGCTAGTTTTTTAAGATCCTGAAGCCCTTTACGTGCTCTGGTTCCCGCAGCTTTATTACCTTTATCATAGAATTTTTCCATTTCAGCTGAAACACTATCAACTAATCCTTGTAGTTCGCTTACTCTACTCATTATATAACTCCGTTATGTTTTTGTTAATTTGATTTCCTTTTAAGAAACTGCGTTGAAGCTATCGAATCACAGCTTTTGAGTCAAATTAAAAAGTGCATTTTCAGCTATAAAATCGAAGTTTTTTTTGCTTTATCCCCCTTTTAGAGCTTGTATAAACCAAATTTTATTTTATGGTATTGGAAATATGTCACAAATCGGACTTTTGGGGCTATTTGCGCAAAGAGCCCGAAGTAAAACTAAATGGCAGAAGGTCTACGGTAAAATGCTCAGACATAGAATTATCAGAGTGGTAAAGCCTGATCTTATTAAGCGGAAGGTGTTCAAGAATCACTTGCCGGCAAGCGCCACATGGACTGCTTACTTCTCCAAATTTAGTATGAACAGCTAAGTCAGTTAATTCTGTATCTCCGTTAGCAATACTCTTGGCTAAAGCAACTCTTTCGGCGCAAAGACCAGATGCCCATTCAGTGAATTCAATATTTACCCCTTCATACATTCCGGTTTCGGTATACAAAAGTGCTGATACCGGGAAATCAGAGTTTGGAGCCACAGCTTTACTCAACAGATCCTGTAGGTCAGAGCCTTCACTAGTTGACTTGATCTTAGAAAGGTCTTCCGGTTCAATAGTACTTATATCTGAAATTACCCTGATCTCAAGCCCAAATTCATTTTTCCAGTATTCCAGTTGATCAAAGTCAGTATCCGGCAATAAAAGAGCGGAGGGAGTATCACCTTCACTTACACAAATAGAGCAGGCTGCCTGTACAGCTGAAATTGTGAGTGGGTATGAAACATTCTCGATACGAACACCAGCGTAAAACTTCCCGCTTTTTCCCTGTATCAAACAACTTCTTTGTTTTCCGGAATAAGGGGTATAGGATCTGCTATTTAAGATATCCCAATTCATCAGGGCTTAATTAACGCAGAAAAGGCGGCATCAGCAACAGCGGCCCGAACACGACTGATTGTTTTACCATAAGAGCGGAAAGGATAGGTTCTGTTAGTGAGCAGGAACACCGCCATATTCTTTTCACGGTCGATCCACATACTTGTACCGGTGAAGCCTAGATGTCCGAATGTATCATTACTGGCCAGCTGACCAGCAGTTGTAAATCCACTCGGGCTTTTACGGTCGAAGCCATAACCGCGTCCGCTTATATCGGATTGTTTGGTAGTAAACTGATCAATGATCTCCGGAGTGAGGTATTGCTTTCCGGCATATGTACCTCCATTCAATAACATATTGGCATATTTGGCCAGATCATCAACCGTTGCAAAGAGACCGGCGTGTCCGGCAATGCCATCCATATAAAAAGCACGTTCATCGTTTACATCGGCCTGAATAAGTTGTTTTCGGTAAACAGTATCAATTTCAGTAGGAGGGATACGATCGACATACCATCTGCTCACCTTCTTTGGATTGAAGTAAGCTCCGTACATTCCCATGGGATAGTAAAATTCACGTCGCATATATCCATCAATTCCACGGCCGGAAATTTGGGAAACGATCTCGGCCAGTAATATCATCCCCAGATCGCTGTATACATATTCAGTACCAGGCTCATAAATGAGTGGCTCGTTTTTGATAGCATCAATAATACTGTTCCGGTCATGTAGCTTATCAACATATACTCTGAATGCAGGCAACCCTGACTGATGAAGCAGCAGATCCGCAATAGTGATATCACGTTTTGTATCGGTATCGAACTCAGGGATGAATTTCGATACTTTGTCGTCCAGTGAAAGCTGATGTTCGTCGATCAGTTTCATTGTGGCTGTAGCAGTAGAAACTACTTTAGTGATGGAAGCAAGGTCAAATACATCAGAATCTTTGAGTTCCCGGAGTTTGTCATAGTCATGGTACCCGAATGCTTCCCGGTATACTAAAACACCGTCTTTCAGAACTCCGGCAACCGCACCGGGAAATACAGAATCACTGATCGCTTTTCTGAGGATATCGTCAATTTCATATAATTTGGTTGAACTCAGATCCACTTCTTCAGGAGTTCCATATCGCACAGCTGTATGTGGAAAGAACATTCCATCTCCGATCTCATACATTCCCGGTATCTGAATAGGCAGGTGACCATTCACACGGCTTGCACCGAACAGGGCAGGGGCCACGGCTTTCATCTGAAGTGAAGTGTTCGACCATGCCATAACATGTACATCGGTGTCGCTGAGTTCAGTAACCAGATACGGATTTCCAAACATAACCAGCACTGTTTTCTTACCGGTGTCCATCAATTTTCTGAGAAAAGCTGACTGTGTTCTGGTGAGTTGTATCGACTCCCTGAAACTCAGGCTTATGAATGAACCAATCACAATAAGATCAGAGTCTTTGGCTTTGGCCAGAATCTTTGCCTCATCGTCATCATCAGATCGTTTATCATAAACAGAAAACGAGACATCCGGATGGTAATCCCGAAGTGCACGAACAAACGGGGAACCGGTAGAACCTGATTCATCATCCGCAATGGAGACCATCAGTACTTTTTTATGAACTGTAGGATCGATGGGCAGGATATCGTTATCGTTTTTGAGAATAGTGATCGATTCCCTTGCGATCCGGTCCGCCACTGATTGATGATATTTAGTATTTACCCGTACATCCAGAAGATCAACATCTACTGAATTATTTCCATCAAAGAGGCCGTATTGCTGTTTCCATTCCAGGATCTTACGATATGACTGATCGATCCTTTCTTCGGTTATCTCACCTTTTTTAACTGCATCCACTACTTCATTAATAGCAGTATAAATATCGGGACTGATGAGCATGATATCTGCGCCTGCATTAAGTGCTTTAACTACTGCCCGGCCAGGGGAAAATTTGGAAGTGATGCCTGACATTTCAAGACCGTCTGTTACTACCACTCCTTTAAAACCAAGTGAATCGTGAAGCAGGCTACCTATAATTGTGGAATCGAGAGTTCCCGGAAGTTCCGGATGATCACTGATCTGTGGAAAGGAAATATGAGCACTCATGATACTTGGAATACCTGCCTGAATAGCCGAACGAAACGGAATCAGTTCAACTGAATCAAGTCGTTGATAGCTATGATCCAAAACAGGAAGGGCAATATGGGAATCGGTATCGGTATCGCCATGGCCCGGAAAGTGTTTGGCGGTTGAAACAATTCCTTCACTGTTTACCCCCTGGATAAATGCATTTCCATATTCAGAGACCATCTGTGGATCTCCGGAAAAAGAACGGACGTTGATCACAGGATTATCAGGATTGTTATTCACATCCAGAACAGGAGCATAGATCTGATGAACGCCCAAAGCTTTGGCTTCAAGTGCTGTGATCTTACCCATCATAAATGCATTTCTTTTATCTCCGGTTGCGGCAACTCCCATGGCAGGAGTGAAACGTGTAGAACCCGAAATACGCATTGCAGCCCCATACTCCATATCCTGAGTGATCCAGAGTGGGACCGTTGAAAGCTTCTGTAATTTATTAGCTAATATTGCCTGACCGTAAATATCACCCCGCATAAAGATCAATCCACCAATATGCTGATCAGTAATAAGATCTGATATCTCCTTGAATTTGTGGTCGTCTTTATTGAGAAATTGTCCTTCTATTGGTACGAAAAAAAGCTGTCCGATCTTTTCACGAAGGGTAGCATTGGCAACCAGAGAATCTACTATATCATAAGAATTGGACACAGGAGGTGCTGGTTCCGGGTCCTCTTTGCCAGGACCGCCGGCACCTGTTATTATAATTGCCAGAAGGATGAAAGTGAGCAAACGGAAATTTTTCATCTAAATAATAGCCAGAGCGATGAATTTATATTGGTGGAATGTACATTTACAAAGAGCACCAACCAATCAATATTGCTGATAATTTCAATTATTAACAGGAATTAATTTCATACTGCTGAAATCAGCTTGTTTGAAAAAAGAGCTGTCCTGATAAAAAGTTCGGTATTGACCGTTCAGCCAGAGTTCAGTTTGATCTCCAAAATGAGCAGATAGTGGATTACCAGATTGTCCGGTTGGGATCACTGATTTGGTTTTACTCAAATTAGAAAGATCAACAATACGTCTGACGGATGGTCCCAGAACCATTTGAAAAGGTTTGTCCCAGCTATACTGGCCATTGTTAACACTCATACCATGACCTTTAACAGGGTAGGGGCCTTTGCTTAATACATTATTAACGATAAGCTTTAAAGCACCCGGAGCCTCAGGTTGTTCCGCAAATTCTCCAAATAATGGAGGTCTCAGGCTGATCGTGTGAAGCTGTTCCCATCTCCACTCAAAAGGTTCGCTTCCGAGGGAGTCACTGAGAAAATAGATCGCATCCTGCATGCTTTTAAGAACCATGTCCTTTTTTGATTCCCGAACCTCCGTATTTATGTCATCAAAGAATGAACTGCTGTCGCTGAGTAAATTCGTAAGTGCACGGACAGGCATAAGTTCATGCACCTCAAAGTTTTCATAAGCGGCATCTCCAAATTCATCTTTGAATGTATTTCGGGATAGACTCATGAAAAAAGTATCAAATATTGAAGCGGCGGTAGAGCTTTCATTGTATTTGAAATCCCAGTTCTCGAGATAGGATACAGGCAATGAGAAATCAAATTCATTCTGGTTTTTGATGATATCCAGGATCTTGGGAGTTACACTGGCAGCGAACTCAGAGTAAGAATCATTCTGCAGGGCGATCATATCTTCCTGGGTTAGGATCTGTTTGGCTGTGAGTCCTTTAGTGATATGTTCGATTCGGGATGGCGGCTCCCAGAATGTTGCCAGATAATAAGGGTAATTATCGGTGGTTAATTTGTTATTAGCGTTTGCTATCCAACCTTTTTCAGGATTTATGATGTGAGGCATTTGCTCCTGAGGGATGAATCCCTGCCAGTCATCTTTGGGTTCCCAGCCTCGTCTCATGGTTATCTTATCGCCACTTCGGATCGGGAGTTTAGCGGCAGAGAACATCGCAATATTGCCTTCCTTGTCGGCATACATCATGTTCTGGCCCGGTACATCGAAGTAATCGACAGCGTCTTTGAAATCCTGAAAATTTTCACCCCAGTTGATCTGGTAAATAGCTTTTAATTCATTTGAGATCTCATAACCGGTCCACTGCATTGAAATCCCGTAATCACCCATTCCATTCTCTAGCGGGAAAATGTCTGAAACCAGAGGGCCATGTTTAGTCAGACGTATCTCGAAAGCTTCGTCATCGGCATCTTTAACTTTTATGATCTCCCTTATCTTTTCATAAGGCTGGAAGGCAACTTCTCCCGCTCGCGCTGAATCTACGATATAACGCCCCCGATCTTCAGGGTCAGTTTTCTCCAGAAAGAAATCAGTGTCATCGGCCATGATATTTGTGAACGACCAGGCATATTCGTCATTCTGCCCGATGATCACAGCCGGAGCCCCTGCAATACTGGTTCCCGATACATTTTTACCTTTCAGGTTCAGGTGCACTTCATACCATTTACCGGGCATATCCAGTCCGAGGTGGGGATCACCGGCCAGGATCGGATACCCTGAATTAGTTTTACTTCCATCTACCACCCAGGCATTACTGCCCACATGAGTACCTTCAGCACTGAGAAGTTTTCGTTTCTGGATCTCCATCTGGAGCATTGGAAGTAAGGATGCGGAGATATTACCAAGTGCAATAGACTCATCATCATTTAAGGTAGTGGGAGCAGTATCATCCCAGCCCAGTCTGAGTTCTTCAAATTGTTCAGGGGGAAGGGTGGTTTTGAGGTAATTGTAAGTTGATTCACTCCACCAGCTCATATTAAGATCCCAGCCCATCAGGCGAACGATAGCCATGGATCTGGTTGGGGTCCATTCAAAGGGTTTGATGCCTGTCAATGCAAATTCAACTGGTAAACGGTTGCTGTTTTCTTCCACGAAAGCGTTAACACCATCTGAGTATGCCTGAAGTATTCCGCGCTCATGATCGTCAAGAGCTTCAGCTTCAAGTTTTTGAGCCATTCGCCAGAAACCGAGGGTTCGCTGATATTTGTCGTAAGGGACGAGCTCTTCGCCAAAGAACTCAGCAAAACGACCTTCCGCCGCGATCTGAGTCAGCGTCATCTGCCAGAGGCGATCCTGTGCATGAACATAGCCGAAGGCATAGTACAGATCTTTCTCAGTACTGGCATAAATATGGGGAACTCCAAATTCGTCCCAGTGAATATCAACTTCCTGCTCCAGACCGGGAGAATCGATTTCAGCTTCATAATCGGGCAGGGGTTTATAAAAGGTCCAGTAGAAAGCGAGTCCGGCAAAGCCAATGATCAGGATTAAAAAGAAAAGTAAAAGTTTGAGGAAGGTGTTCATTTGAAGTAATTAATATCGATCAAAGCTATTTGAAGTATATCGAAACTTAACATCATTACATGGAATTATAAATGTAAGATTTTGAATTTTGAATTATAACTCAGCTTTTGAAGAATTAATTCAAAATTCAAAATATATAATTCATAATTTACAGTACTGAAAAAGCGCTACCAAATTCAAAATTCATCAAACAAAACGGAGACCAATGGACATCAGAAAAGTGGCAGTTATCGGAGGCGGAACTATGGGGAACGGCATTGCACATGTATTTGCAATGAATGGTTTTCCGGTGCACCTGATAGAAACCAAACAGGAATTCGCAGACCGTGCTCTTGCAACCATCGATAAAAACCTGGGCAGGATGGTGGATAAAGAGAAAATCACTTCGGACCAGAAAGATGCTTCACTTAAAAATATCTCTGTATTTCTGGATGTGGATAAAGGGGTTGCCGATGCCGACCTAATTGTTGAGGCTGTACCTGAAAATTTCGGGATCAAAGAATCAGTGTGGAAAGCCGTTGACGGAGCTGCTAAAGAAGGGGCCATTTTTGCCAGTAATACTTCGTCCATTTCCATAACTAAGATCGCTGCTCTCACTTCCCGTCCCGATAGATTCATAGGGATGCATTTCTTCAATCCGGTTCCGGTAATGAAGCTGGTCGAGATCGTGCGTGGATTGGATACCAGTGATGAAACGTATGCAATGGTGGAAGAGACCTCCAAAAAACTAGGAAAAGTTCCGGTTCCGGTGAACGACATGCCGGGTTTTGTAAGCAACCGGGTGCTGATGCCAATGATCAACGAAGCTATTTTTGCAGTATATGAAGGAGTGGCAACGCCTGAGAACGTGGATGAAGTGATGAAACTGGGAATGGCGCATCCAATGGGACCTCTCCGACTGGCAGACTTTATCGGGCTGGATGTTTGCCTCGATATCCTGAACGTACTCTACGAAGGTTTCAAAGACCCCAAGTACCGTCCCTGTCCACTACTGGTTAAAATGGTGGACGCTGGTAAGCTTGGTAACAAAACCGGGGAAGGATTTTTCAGTTATCAGTAAACAGTGTACAGTTTTCAGTGAGAGTTGACTAACGAATCTCAACAAATTTCAACTCTCAACTTTCAACTCTCACCAATCTTTTTACACTAAGTTTACACAGGTGCCTTGCATTTTCGCCTTTTTTGGGGTTCTTTTGAGTCGTTATGGTATCTGAGCTACTCACTCATCTTCCATTCTTTTAGAGAGGTATATAAAAACAGAATGATAGGGAAATTCCATTTTGGGAGGGGGAAAGATGCTGTTTCAATTTTAGACTATTCTTGAAAAAACAAATAAAGGATTCTATGAAGAAACTGTTACTGCTTTTGGGGCTTTTCACACTTTTCACAAATTACGCCTACGCTCAAACTCCCGCTCCCGGAGATATCATCATTACAGAATTTATGGCCAATCCGGCGGCTTCGCCGGAAAGTGGAGGTGAATACATTGAACTCTATAATAAACGTTCAGTTTCATTTGATTTGGAAGGGTTTGTAATTAAAGATGATGATTCTGATTTACACACCATTACCGGATCTTTAGTAATTCCAGCAGAAGGTTTTATAGTTTTAGCGGCTGTCTCAGATCCACTTGGAAATTCAAGTAACGTTGCTGATTACACAAGTCTTGATATGACACTGGCAAACTCAGTAGATGAAATAGTGTTAACAACTTCATCCGGAACTGAAATAGCTCGTGTTACCTATGATCTTTCAACTTCAAATGGTACTTCCAAAGAACTAGATGCCATCAGTAATGTCGAATCAGATGGATCTGTAGATGATTCTCACTACAGTAATTCAGTTACTTCAATTTCAGGAGGTATAGAATCAAATGGCTCTCCAGGCGCTGCGGGAAGTACAGATCTTACCGAAACAGCAACCGTGCGATTTAGCAGCAGTGGATCAACCGTTGACGAAACGGCTGGGGAGGTTTCAATAACTGTAATACTGGAAGACCCGGATGGTAATGCCGTGGATGTGGATGTGAGTTACAATGAAGGAGGAAGTTCTACAGAACCCAGTGACTTTACCAGTGTTTCTACTGTTACTGTTTCATTCGGAGCAGGTGCCTCCGATGGTGATACTCAAACCGCTACATTCGAAGTACACAGCGACTCAGATTATGAAGGAACAGAGTATGGTTTTTTTGAATTGAGTAATGTGTCAACATCCGGTAATGCAGTTATAGATGGAGATACAACCTATACGCTTACTATTAGTGATGATGATACTCCAAGCGTGGTTATCAATGAAGTTTACGGAAATCCCGATGATGATGCAGATGGAAATGGAGTAGTTAGTACGTCCGCAGATGAATTTGTGGAAATTTATAACAACGAAGGAGTTAATATCGATATAGGTGGTTGGTATATTAATGATGCGTTAAGTACCAAAATAACATTTGCGACCGGAACAATTATAAAAGCTAACTCCGCTATTGTGGTTTTTGGAGATAATGGATCTTCACCTGTCGGCACATTTGGGGGGAGTACTGTATTACCTAGTTCAGCAGCAAATTTAGGCCTGAATAATGGAGCTGAAACTGTAACATTATTTGATTCTGATGATGCACAAATAGATCAAGTGTCATGGTCAAGTAGCCCAAGTGGTGAGTCATTAACTCGGGATCCTGATGGAACCGGAGCATTTGGTACTGGTCACTCATCAGCTTCAGGTTCAACTGGAGATATTTCCCCCGGCACCAAAGTAGATGGCTCATGGTTCACAAACTCTATTGTAATTGAAGGAACTGCAGGTTGGAGGCTGCTTTCTATTCCCATGTCCGGAGCGGACGTTACTGAGATATCAGATGATACTCCGGTACAGGGAGTGAGTGGAGGTACGGCACCCGATTCGGCTGCTAATTTATATACCTATGATGAGGATGGCTCCTGGGAAGTTCCGGCTAGCACAAGCGCTGCGATAGGTGGTGGAACCGGATTTGCTCTCTACTTCTATAACAATGATGATGCAAACAGTTTGCATTTGCCTGTAACGCTGGATGCGTCTGGTTCAGAGCCTTCATCAGACGTAACAGTAAATCTGAGCTCTACCGATCTGGATGGATCTTTTTACACCTTAGTTGGAAATCCATTCTCCTATAATTTTGATCTGAGTGCTGCTACTTCAAATAATGATGGAATTCAGGCTAATGTGCATTTCTGGGATAATGAAGCCGGTTCTTACGAGGCGGTGGATCGGACTACCCCATCCATAGTAAGTGCGTGGCAGGGTTTCTTTGTGGAAGTAACTAACTCGGGAACTCCTTCTACAACCATCACTTTCCCTGAAAGTGGAAAGACCTTTTCTGCCGTAACTGATTTCCATGTTTCAAAGACGGCTCGCAAACGTGCTGATATCTCATTTACAATGGCATCAAAGAATTCTTTTGACAAAGCTATTCGTCTTAGTTTCAGAGAAGAAGCCTCTGCAGGGATGGACATTTACGATGCATCGAAGTTCGTGCCTTTGATTGAGAAATATGCAACCATGGCTTTTGAATCCAATGACCGACTAAAATCTGTTGAATCGCTGCCTTATGGTTTGAAGGATGTTACCAATGTTCAATTGGTACCACAACTTGTTGGAGTGGAAGGTGAGTTTACTCTTACCTGGGAAGGTTTGAAAAGTATACCTGCTGACTGGAAGCTGATGCTGAATGACGCTTTGACCGGAAAAAGTGTAGATATGAGATCCGTTTCAGAGTATACATTCAGAGCACTTGCTCCAGAGGATGCAGAGGTGAATCCACTTACGATTCTGAATGGTCCGGTCGCGACTCCTCAAAAAGCTAAAGATGCAGAGGAGGGAAGGTTTACCATTAGTATAGATCCTTCCATTCTTTCTTCAAATGAAAATGATGACAATCCGGAAGGATTCACCCTTTCCCAAAACTACCCGAATCCATTCAACCCAAGTACGAATATCCGTTACTCCGTGGCTGAGCCTGGGAATGTGAATATCACCGTGTATAATCTCATGGGACAGAAAGTAGCTGAGCTGGTGAATGAAACTAAGTCGGCCGGTGCTTACAACGTGACCTGGAATGCTTCGCAAATGGCCAGTGGTATGTATTACTACCGCCTCACTTCGGCAGGACAAACCATTACCCGAAAAATGACCCTTATCAAGTAGTGCTTAGTTTTAAGTGATGAGTTTTGAATTGATTGACCACTCAAAACTCAACACTGAGCACTCAAAACTAAAGAAATTATGAAATCAACGAATCTGCTCTTTTTGACACTTTTATTTTTAGTAATTGCATCCGGAGTCTTAATGGCCCAACCAGGTCTGCCGAACTCCCCAAGTCAGGCTCCTATCGATGGTGGCCTCGGGCTGCTTGCAGCAGCGGGCGGTATGTATGCATGGAAAAAGCTTCGTAATAAAACGGAAGCCTGATCCGGCTCATTATCCACCAAAACTTTATGTACAGGTCGGCTTGCAGCAGCGGGCGGTATGTATGCATGGAAAAAGCTCCGAAGCAAAAGTGAAAAGTAAAAAGTGAAAGTAACTTTCTTTCACTTTTCCCATTTGCCTTTTTACTTAAATACAATCTGCTAAAATCAGTCGGTAAAATTCCCTATCATCGGAGGCATGGGAAAGCAGAAAAAAACAGTCTACAGTTTTATTGGAACCATTGTGGTTCTGTACATAGGAGTGTGTGTTTATTTTTATGCCATTCAGAATAAGATACTCTTCCATCCCAGTGTGTTAGATCAGGATCATCAGTACAGCTATTCCTTTGATTTTGAAGAGCGAACCTTTGAAGTGGAAGAAGGGATCAGGATCCATGCCATTCATGCCAAAGCACCGGATTCAACAAAAGGACTCATCTTCTTTTGTCACGGTAATGCCAGAAGTAATGAAACCAATCCAGCCGTATTTGAGATTTTTCTGAATCAGGGTTACGATGTACTGTATCCTGATTACCGGGGCTTCGGAAAAAGCAGTGGCGAGCTGGAAGATGAGGGTGATCTGATCGGGGACTTTCTGACGATCTACTCACGGATGAAAAGGGAATACAATGAAAAAGATATTGTTGTAGTAGGCTATTCTCTTGGTTCAGGAGTGGCAGCCCAGGTCGCTGCGGCCAACGATCCAAAAGCGCTAATGATATGGACTCCGTATTATAGTATGGTTGATATGAAGGACAGTTCATATCCGTTTTTACCTACATTTTTGCTCAAATACCGGCTCCGTACCGATCTTGCTTTGCCAAAGGTAGAAGAACCCATTACGATCTTTTATGCACGAAATGATGAGATCCTGCCTATAGAGCGCTCACTGAATCTTACCAAACTTTTAAAAGAAGATGATGAGTATTTCATCCTCGAAAATCAGGGGCATAATCACGTGTACACCAATCAGGAGCTTGTAAGCAGACTCCCCGAAATTTTAGAAAGGAACTAACAGAAGATGGAACCCATCATCGTAGCAATAATCAGTGTAGTACTTGGAGCCATAGCAGGATTCTTTATTTCACACTTTAAGTCAAAGTCTGAGAGCTCACGGCTGGAAGAGCGAAATGCTAATCTGAATGAACAGCTTGAGGAAACCGAGTCGAAACTTACACTGCTTACTAATCAAAAAGAGGAAGAGGTATCAAAGGAACGGGATCGTGCTAATTCGCTGGATAAACAGCTGGCAGAGCTGAATGCCGATTACCGTAACCTCAAAGAACGACTGGATGAGCAGAAGAATGAGCTGTCGGAAATGCAGGAGCAATTGAAGGTCCAGTTTGAGAACCTGGCGAATAAGATCATGGATGAGAAATCAGAGAAATTTGCGAAGCAAAACAAGGAAAGCCTGGATCAGATCCTGAAACCACTGGGCGAGAATCTGGAGTCGTTCAAGAAAAAAGTAGAGGAGACGTACAACGAGGAAAACCGCCAGAGAGCGACACTGAAAGAACAGATCCGGCAAATGGCGGAACTTAACCAGAAGATGAGTGACGACGCCAAGAATCTCACTAAAGCCCTGAAAGGGGACAGCAAAGCCCAGGGAAACTGGGGGGAAGTGATCCTTGAGCGTATATTGGAACGTTCAGGTCTGACCAAAGGTCGTGAGTACGAAGTTCAGCAGAGTGCAACCACGGAAGAAGGGAAAAGATTACAACCCGATGTGGTGGTTCATCTGCCCGACGAGAAATTTCTGATCATTGATTCAAAAGTATCACTAACAGCCTATGAACGGTTTTCATCTGCAGATGATGAAGCAGAGGCGGAGTCAGCTCTGAAAATGCATGTTACATCCATTCGTTCCCATGTAAAGGGATTAAGTGCCAAGAACTATCAGCATATACATGGTGATCGCAGTCCTGATTTCGTACTTCTGTTTGTACCCATAGAATCCGCGTTTGGGGTAGCACTTCAATCCGACCCGAATCTCTATTACGAAGCCTTCGACCGGAATATCGTGATCGTGAGTCCTTCTACTTTATTGGCAACACTGGCTACCATAGATAGCGTTTGGAAGCAGGAATATCAGAATAAGAATGCCCTGGAGATCGCACAGAGGGGTGGTGCCTTGTATGATAAGTTTGTGCTGTTCGTGGAAAGCTTGGATCAAATAGGGGATCGGATCAGACAGACTCAAAAAAGTTATGATGATGCACGTACCAGACTTTCGGAAGGTTCTGGAAATCTAATTCGACAGGCAGAAATGTTGAAAGAACTTGGTGCCAAGGCTACAAAAAAGCTTCCGGATGGTTTTTCTGATTCGGGGGAGTAGTCTAGCTTCTTTAATACTCGATTAAAAGTTAATATTGAACGTTAACCCTCCTCTTTGTTTCTCCTCCCAAGGAGGAGAATACTCATTATTTATGAGAAGAAGTCTGATCAAAGAGCTTCCCCTCCGTGGAGGGGATTGAGGGGAGGGTTAGAGGACTCGATGATTTGCTTACTTTAAAAATATTGGAGTTTTGTTAGATCCAGAAACATTTTTTTTGAACCCCTACTAAAAGTGAAATAATTGCGTTTAAAGAGCGTAAATTCACTTTATGGAATCACTCAGGAACAAGTTCACTTTTTCAAAAATTGCTAAGATCGGTGCCGGGATTCTGTCCGTATGGGCAGTCTGGTTTACGTGTTTTATACTGATTCTTCGCTGGGTTAATCCGCCATTCACAGCCTTTACCCTTCAGGAAGACTGGCCGGAATTGAATGCAGATTCTTATGATCTGAGGGATGAATGGGTTTCATATGAGGACATCCCGGAAAACATCAAGTGGGCAGTAATTGCATCCGAGGATCAGCGTTTCTGGCAACATAGCGGATTGGATATAGCAGCTATCGCCAAAGCCATAGAAGAGAATGAAGAAGGAGGACGAGTCCGGGGAGCCAGCACGATCTCACAACAGGTGGCTAAAAATCTGTTTTTATGGAGCGGTAAGTCTTATTTCAGAAAAGGACTTGAGGCGGGTATTACGCTGTCTATAGAGACTCTTTGGCCTAAGGAACGAATCCTGGAGGTATATCTGAACATCGCAGAGTTTGGTCCGGGAGTATTTGGCATTGGAAAAGCATCGGATCATTTTTTCGCTAAGAAGGCTCCTGAACTTACCAATGATGAAGCTGCAAGGATGGCGGTTGTATTACCAAATCCTAAACGAATGAGGGTGGAGCCACCAAGTCCGTTTGTAGCAGATCGTAAAGATTGGGTACTGAGAAATATGACTCAATTAAGTGGAATAGCTTATGCCCCAAACCGGATCCAGTGCCTGAAGTCAATTATCGGGATTCGATGTCAATATCACGTGCCAGCTATGAAGCTCTTCAACCAATGATGTGGATCAGTGCGGAAGATTCTGCCGCCTATGCTGACAGCCTGATGCAGTTTTAAACAGGTTTATAGCGCTGGATGTAGAATCCGCTTAGAATAGGCAACTTGATCTCATTTTTCTTCAGGAATTCTTCTCTCATCAGCTTGTAAGAGATCTCGTCAGTAAGTTTATATCCCAGTTCTTCAAGCAGCTCAACAAATTCTTCCCGTACCAGCTTGAATTTCAAAGCCTCACCTACCATTCTCACACCAGTTCGGAAAACCACCCGGTGGAACAAACTGAGTTCGTCTAAGGAAAAGAAAGTGGTTAAAAGTTCATTACTGGAATTAAGTTCCCTGATATCATTGAATATGTTCTCGGAAGGAGAAAGGGAGAGGTAGTCGAAAAAACCTTCGGCAACAAAGAGTGTTTTCTTCTTGCGGTCAAATTCTTCTGAACCAAGTAATAAGGACTTTACACTGGCTTCCCGGACATCGATCTCCCCAAAGTGGAGATGTATACTTTCGTAGCCTGCAGATTCCATAAAATGCTTCTTAGGCCTGATCATATAGTCGTGATCCAGTTCGAAACAATGAGTCCCTTTTTGTGATATATACGCACCAAGATGATCAAATCCTGAACCCAGGATAACGAACTGCTCAAATCCTTCTTCAAGAGCCAGATCTATTTTCTGAGTGATGTAATGCTTTCTGCAAATGATATGCATCAGGTCACCGGGGAGCAGCATTTCTTCCGAGAGTATGAAGACCTTTCGCCAGAAGGGAGAAGTAAGGGAATCGTGATACCAGCTCAGGTGCTTTGGAAGAAAGTCCACCATCTTCTCATAGAACTCCAGGATAGATGGGGCAAAATGCCGTCCCAGTTTATCATCAAGTGTGAGGCCATAGAACTTGACAGCGATGTAGGCGGCAGTGTGTGAAATTTTCATTAATACTCGAAAATATCCCAGGGTTGTTGTTTGGGAGGCTTCACTGAAAACTTCATCATTTTATCGAGGGTCGGATGTTTGAACTCAAGTCTCACAGCTCTGAGGGCCAGACTTTTACCCGGTCCGGTATCTTCTTCGGCATACTTGTAATCACCCCAGATCGGATGCCCGATCTTTTCAAGCTGTACACGTATCTGGTGGGGTCGGCCGGTGACCAGGTCAACTTCAACCACACTGTAATGTGCACTTTGTTTAATGGTCTCAAAGTGAAGTTTGGCTTCTTTGGTCTTCTTTTTGCTCGATTTGTACGCCTTTACAGTATTTGTTCGCCGGTCTTTTTGTAGGTGATGAACCAGAGTTGAGTCCATGGGAGTCATGCCGTACACCAAAGCCCAGTACGTTTTATTCATTCTGTTCTTACGAATCTCTTCGGATATCCTGGAGGCAGCTTTAGATGTTTTTGCCAAAACCATCAGGCCACTTACCGGACGGTCAAGACGATGTACCAGTCCAAGCCATACATCACCGGGTTTCTTGTATTCTTTTTTGATGTATTCCTTGCAAAGATTCAGAATATCAGGATCTCCGGTATGATCTTCCTGAGAAAGTACACCTGCGGGCTTATCAATGACCAAAAGGTGGTTATCTTCGTAAATAATAGGGATGTTGGGACGGGTGCGGGTGCTTTTCATAGAAAACAAAGATACGAGGTTATCGAACTCTTATCATCTTTGTTTTGGGAATGTACTACAAGAATAAACCAGTCATTGCGAGCGAAAGCGAAGCAATCTTGTTGATCAGGGTGTGCGTCTGGTTCCGGAGATCGCCGCGTCGAATAAGCATCTATGCCCTGAATACTACACTCCTCCTCGCGATGACCGAAAGTGAGTCATTGCGAGCGAAAGCGAAGCAATCTCGTTGATCAGGGTGTGCGTCTGGTACCAGGAGATCGCCGCGTCGAATAAGCGTCTATGCCCTGAATAGTGCAATCCTCCTCGCGATGACAAATTCTACTCTTCTTCTAATAACCGGATCTCAAATACCCCAC
Source organism: Rhodothermia bacterium (assembly GCA_030427885.1). Taxonomy (GTDB): domain Bacteria; phylum Bacteroidota; class Rhodothermia; order Balneolales; family Balneolaceae; genus JAUICM01. The sequence goes on from JAUICM010000001.1 coordinate 139,490, forward strand.
CTGCATAGGAATTTTCGTGAGCCTCAAACCGGACGGTCATGGTCTCTGCAAGCATCGATTCCGGAATTGTATAATCCACATCAAAGAAAAGGTCTTTATGGCCGGTAGAGCTTACCGTTTCCAAAACCTTTCCATTTATGAGAATATCAAATGTTCGTCCGCTGTCTCCACCCGAATAGGTCACACGGAGTATCTTTCCTTCTTTATCAGGATTACTTAAGTCGTAGCTGAACCATCCTGTAGCATGCCTCCAGTATCGGCTGTTATGGATCCCTGATTCAGTTCGTTCGCCTTTAAAATTATGTTCAGACTCTGGCTGTTGTTCTCCGGTTGCCACCATATCAACGGTAATTTCATTCAGGGCGATCATAGCCGCTTCCTGCTTTCTCACTTCCTCCTGCCGTTCATCCATTTCTTGTTTACTCAGTACCGGCCAGTACATCATATACCGAGCATCATGAATTGTGAAGAAGGGGACTAATTTCAGGTCAGAAAAAGATGCCGGGTATAACAGCGAATCAAAGCTAAAAGATAAAGGACCTGTTTTAGATAATTTTTCGATGATTCCCTCTGGTTGATCTGTTAGCAGAATGGGTGCTTCATCAATTGGATAGAATTTGTCGCTGGCCACATGAGCCATTCTTCCGTCATCAGCGAACAAACCTCCCAGATCTGTTGTATCTGTAACTGCTGCCAGTACGACCGGGCCTCGTACAAAAGCTGCCCAGTTCGAGCCATCAGGCAGATATTCCAGCTTGGTTTTCATAGGTAAGCTAACAGTGATCACATCACCGGACTCCCATGTTCTTTCAATGCTTATATATGATAGGGAATTGGTTGAATGATCCCAGGTATCTCCGTTTATGTTGACTTGTGCATCACCATTAACCCAGTCTGGTTTACGGATAGAAATAGCAAACTTCTTAGGTTCATCGACCCGGACCTGTAAACGGGTGCTTTCCTCAAATGGGAATTTTGTTGTTTGAGTGATACTGACACCTTGTTCTGCCCAATCCAGTTCAGACGGAATAAAAAGGTTTACGAAGAGATCTTCTCTATTGTGAGCGTAGATCAATTCTCCATATTTACCATGGTTTTCGAGGCCGGAACCCACACAACACCAGAAACTGGTTTGAGCTTGAGAATACACACGATAATGCCGTGGGCGGAGAGGAGTGAAATAAACAAACCCACCATCCGGGTGCTGTGATGAAAGTATGTGGTTGTATAAAGCCCGTTCGTAAAAATTAATGTATTTAGCCTGAGGATCGTCCGTGAAAAGCAGTTTGGTCAATTTCAGCATGTTATAGGTATTGCAAGTCTCAGGGCCCTGATTGGAATTAATCATGGTCGAGAAATCATCAACAGGATTAAAGTGCTCGCTAACACTATTTCCACCAAAAGCCACGGAGCGTTTCTCTACCACATTATCCCAAAATCTTTTAGCGGCACCTTTCCAGGCTTCATTATTTGTGATCTCAGCAACTCTTTCATAACCGATCACTTTAGGGATCTGGGTGTTGGCATGTTTACCGGTCAGATCGTCTTCTCCTGCAATAAGGGGATCAAGAATTGCTTTATGAGAATATCGTTTAGCCAGGTCCAGATACTCCTTATTTCCCGTAATGGAATACACATCTGCAAACACTTCGTTCAGGCCACCATGTTCGCTTCGGAGCATATCCTGAATTTGTTCATCCGTGAGGTTCTTATTGATATCAACGAACCAATCAGTAAGCTGGATGAGCATGTCTTTTGCTTTAGGAATGCCAGCGATAAGGTAAGCATCTTTAAGCCCGGCAAAGAGTTTGTGAATATTATACAAGGGCACCCAGCCACCATTCAGAGAAAATCCACCGGCATTGATCTTACCTTCAGAAACTTCTTTCCAGATCTTTTGTCCGTTTGGAATACCACCCACATATCCGTTTCCATTAGCGACCTGACATCGCTCCAGCTCATCAATGAAATAGTTCAGGCGCTCCAGCATTTCAGTATCACCGGTGGAGGCATACATCTGTGCAACAGCCGTTAAATAATGTCCTCCTATGTGTCCGTTCAACCCTGTGTTTTCCCAGTTTCCATACAAGGGAGCTTTTGGTTCGAGTCCTGCATCGATCAGGTAAGGTGCCAGGAGACGATCAGGATCAAGTTCAGAAATATATTCTGCATCGGTTTCCTGAGCTTCAAGAAAAGGGCTGTCCAACAGAGTAACTGAAGAAAGGTGAAAAGCTTGAAGGTGTTCAGGTGCAGGTTTTTCGCATCCTGCAAAGAAGATCACAAATAATAAGAAAGCGGAGATAGATCTCTTCATAATGCTAAAACGGGTTAGGCTGTTATCGGTGTCATGTATACACTTAATATTGAATGTGGCTATTCTTTCTTCAAGTTTCAACATGAAATGAGTTAAATACAATCAAAGTATTGCATTTCATCGCAGAAGCTGATTTTTTCCACATAAAAATGAGCGACAAGAACTACGACGAGAAAGGACGGCTTAAAAAGGATATTTATGAAAACGAACTTTTTCGGCTGCAACAGGAGCTGTTAAAGCTTCAGTACTGGATCAAGGAAAAAGGGCTTAAGGTTTGCGTGATCTTTGAAGGCAGAGATGCTGCAGGAAAAGGGGGAGTGATCAAACGAATCACCGAAATGCTGAACCCGAGAACCGTACGGGTTGTTGCACTTCAGAAGCCCACAGAAAAAGAAAAGAGTGAGTGGTATTTTCAGCGCTATGTGAAGCAGCTTCCCACAGCTGGTGAAATGGTGTTGTTCGACCGAAGCTGGTACAACAGGGCAGGAGTGGAAAAGGTAATGGGATTCTGCACGGAAGAGGAATATCAGGAGTTTTTGAAAAGCTGTCCCATTTTTGAAGAAATGATCATGCGCTCTGGTGTGATACTCATCAAATACTGGTTTTCGATAAGTGACAAAGAGCAGAAGAAACGATTCATTGCCCGCAACGAGGACCCGATGAAGCGCTGGAAATTAAGTCCCATGGATGTCCAGGCCCGCGTTAAATGGGCAGATTATTCTAAGGCGAAGGATAATATGTTCAGGTACACCGATACCGAGAAATCACCCTGGTATGTGGTTAATGCCGACATCAAGCGACATGCGCGTTTGAACTGTATCAGTCACCTGTTGAGTCAGATCGAATATGAAGACCTGACCCCTGATCCCATTGAATTTCCGAAGATCACCAAAGCTCCGGAATACAAGCGTCCACCGATCGAAGATCAGAACTGGGTTCCATCCATTTATGGGGAAAATCCTGTAGATGATGAGCGAAGTTAATTTTCTCCGGTTAGTTCTGATACCACATTACCTTCTTCATCATAGAATTGAATGCGGCCGGTATTGGTTGAATCAATGAATATTCCCATTCTTTTATTTCCATGAAGATCGTTCATGGTGAGTTGGGGGACTTCATTTTTGCTTCCAAGGAAAAGGCGCTCTCCACCAAGACCTCTGTTTGAGGCCAGAGCTCTGAGAGAATCCCGAAGCATTGTACGTTCTTCCTGTGACAGAGAATCCTGATAAAGCTTACTGATCAGATCCATGGATAACGAAAAGGAGCCATCACCAGGTCTATCAAAAATTGTTAGTCCCGATCTGACACCATTCCGGTTTTCATTGTATTGAAGGGCGAGCACCTGATTATCTCTGAATCTGTCAAAAGAAAGGTGCCCAACTCCGGCGGTGGCACCATCCGGAAATTGAAAACTGTTGAACAACAATCCTCCCATTTCATCGCCATTCTGATTAAAGAAAATCATCCCTGCTAAATATTGTCGTCCACCAGCGATCTCTACCGGATATTCAACTCCGTCCATTACAGGTGGTGCAACACGTTCATTATTGGCAATGGCTATAACGGTAGTTCCATCTTCGTTTACGATATTGAGGCGTTCAGCCGTGATCACGTCAAATTCAGATGACGTGTGATTTTCAGAGATCAACAAATAAGTGATAAGTCCCAGACATAGAATATTACTGAGTACGAGAAGTCTGAATTGAAGGATTGAAATATTCATAAAATAAAACCTCAGTTGTCATTTGAAAACAATTGTCCTGCCATCATTGTGGCAATTTGTACGGTAGAAGGGGATTTAAATTCATCCTTCAGACTTTTTATCCAAAACACAAGAGGATCGGGATCAGAAAGGAAATGACTGGTTCCGGGGAGTATGCAGAGGTTTGCGCGGGGAATGGCGTTGAAAATCTCCAGGGTATGCTCAATTTTGATTGCATCGCGGTCGCCAGCCATCACAATAACCGGAGGTTTTATTTTTTGGATATCCTCGATCGGAATGTTCGGCTGATCTGACATGAGCTTGAATTGCTTGCGAAGCAGTGGATCAGCGATCTCGGGGTATTTTTGAATAAAACCAACGATCTCAGGTTTAAGAGCAGTTGTATCGGGCCTGATATTAGCTCCTGAAATCAGCATTGAGTTAATTCGGTCAGGGTACTTATAACCGAGAATAAGTCCAATGATGCCCCCGTCACTATGACCCCAGATTCGAAGATCGTCTATATCCAGGTGTTCGATCAGATTGTTTACATCGTCGGCCATATCCATGTAGTCCAGATCTTTATCCGGACAGGAGCTTTGGCCATGGCAGCGGGCGTCCATGGCAATAACCTGAAATTCCTGTGTTAAATCCTCAAGTAATCGATATACACTCTTTGCAGATCCTCCATTGCCATGTAATACAAGCAAAGGGGTACCTTTACCAAAGATCTCGTAGTGAATATTTATTCCATTAGATTCCATGGAATAACTGTGACCGGTGATGTTACCAACCTGAATTGGTTGCTGTGCAAAAATTATAGCCGGTAACAATAGCGCAATTGATAACGTAAGGGTGCGTTTGAATTTCATCATCTAAATAATTTGGTTTCCAGATACTAAGATCCAATAGAAAGAATTAATTGTAAAAATCAGACAATGAAGCTCATTGAGGCTAAACCGGAATCGCAGGTATTAAAGAAGTACATCGACAGGTACCAATTATTTGATATCCCTGATACCTATTTTCTGAAAACTATTCCGAATGCTAAAATTGAGCTTTATACTGTTCTGGAAGGGGGACTTGAGATATGGAACTCCCGGCTTGAGATCTTTGAAGAAATGCCGAAAAAGGGATTTATACCCGCGACAAATAAGTCCTCTCTATTACGTATCAAAAGTCATTTGGTCTGCTTGAATATTAAACTCGACCTCACAGTGCTGGCACTACCCTGGTTCCGTAAATTGTATTCTGGCAATGTAAATCCAGCCACAGAAGGGTATATATGGGATGATGTTTCTTCAGTAGTTAACCCACAATATTTTTTAAAGAACAATGGATTGATCGTTTCTGATCTTGATACCTCTTTGTCGAGAACTTTTCGGGATAACGATGAGGATAAAATGGTTCTTCAGATTATTGAGTGTATTGAGAAGATGCCACAGTTTTCAGTTTCAGAATTGGCAGAGGAACTTTATGTCTCATCAAGAACATTAAACAGATTAACTAAAAAGTATTTTAATCTTGCTCCGAAAGATCTTGCCAATATCCTTAGATTCGAAAAAACGACCTCTTATTTAAAAGAAAATGAATCGGAAAGTTTGATCGAAGCATTGTCATTTGGATACTATGATCAGTCACATTTTATAAAAGAATGCAGAAAGATAACAGGAACCTCTCCTAAGAAATTATTCGGAAAGATGAAGCTCTCAACTAATGATCTGTTGGTTGGGAGCACGCCAGGTAGTATTTAATGACTCATAGCGAAGTATAGCGTTTGATACGATCTAACTTCTCAGGTTTAGTTGAAAAACTCACAATTGTTAAAAGAACTACGTTCACGATCAGCCCATAAATACCTTCGTGCATAGGTAGTGGCTTCAGATCCGGGAAGTACAAAAAGATCAGGGTGGTGATGATCCCGCCGATCAATCCTGCCAATGCGCCTTTTCCATTTGCCCGTGGCCAGTAGAACATGGCAAAAGTGAGGGGGAAGAGTTGAGCAATACCACCATAAGCGGCCAGCAATAGAGAAACGATATCCTTTTCAGAGAAAACGGCATAGTAGTATGCGATCAGGCTGATGATGATCACAAGTACCCGGATGATGGTTCGCTCGTTGGATCCGGATCTGATCCAGTTATTTAATGAAGGAATGTTAGCTAATCCGTCACGGGTGGCAATGGAAGCAGCTGCGTGAACGATAGCATCTCCGGAGGACATGGAGGCAGCTAATGTTCCGGCACAAACCAATCCGATCAAAACAACAGGCAGATCCATCTGCACTAAAACATGTGGAAGGATGGTATCGGATGGACTTACCCCCGGAAATTGTAGTACGGCTGAAAACCCAATGATCAATATCGGAACAAGGAAGATCAGGAAAGTAGGGTAGAGCACTACGGTCAGCTTAATAGTCCGATCACTTTTTGCTGCAAATGCCTTCATGAAGAAATGCGGCCACATAGTAAACCCGATCGCAGAAATGATCACCGAGGAGTTAAATCCCCACCAGTTCCAGGGCTCCCCATTGGATTGAAGGCCTGGTGCAGTAAGGGCTTGCCTGAAGTCGGAGTTAATAAGCTGTTCAAACATCGGATCGATACCGCCATACATTTTTTCGGGAAGATAGATTCCCAGAAACCATGCGATACCAAGCATAAATATCCCCTGGAAAGTATTGGTCCATCCAACTCCCATAACTCCACTGAAATAGACATATATCAGAACTACTAAATAAGCAATGCCAGCTCCCATCCAGTCAGGAATGGCTCCATTGCTGATGGTGCTCAGGACCAGTCCGGCACCTTTCATTTGTAAAGTAAGATAGGGCACCAGAACAACCACTGTGGTTATAGAAAGTAAAACAGAGAGGGTCCGGCTGTTGAACCTGTCCGCCAGAAGTTCCGCTTGTGTTACAAATCCATATTTCTGTCCGATCTTCCGGGCTTTAGGACCAAAAAAGTAAAAAGGGATGATCCCTGCCGAAGAATACGCCAGGATATAAAATGCTGCCGCTCCCCGGGAATAAGCCCAGCCCGGCCCGCCAAGAAATGCAAAGGATGAGAAAATGGAAGCACCGATCACAAAGTAAAGAATCAGTAAATTCATGGACCGGTCGCCTGCCACATAACCGTCGGTACTATGTGTGACCTTTAAACCAGGCACAATCCCCATCGCCAAAGAAATGAGGAGGTAGATCCCGCAGATAAGCAGAATGATCATCCAGTCTTCCAATTACTTCTCCTCCGATTCATTAGACGAATCCAGGCGGTAGTAGATGACCAGTGTTATAAATGAAAGCAGTATGATCAGGATCATCCAGGCGAAGGAAAGAGGAAATCCAAGAACCAGGGGAATGGGAGACGAAAAAAGAGAATAGACCGGCCAGATAACCGATAGCTGGAGCAGTAGTACTATCCAGAACAAAATAAAGCTCCGCTTTCTCTTTGCGGGATCATTTTTTGAAAAGACCAGTCCGGAGGGAATTTCTTTGCTCATAGAATTTGGTTTGAGCTAATGTAACGGAAGCGGGGAAGAGTTCAAATATCAGTTATCTATGCGATATGGTGCGGAGTCGAGTTTCATTAAAATTTCAGTAAGTTGGCAATTCTGATTTTAACACCAGAGGTGCAAATTTAGCGTGAAAAAGAAAGAGTTATACTTTAGGTGAGGAAAGCCAAGAAGCTAAGAAATCATATTTGAATGAATTTCAGATCACCGAAATCAGTGGATTGGACTTCGGAACTAATCTTCCGAATGGAACAGGATTGATACCGTTGGCTTTCAGCAGAGCTTCCACTTCTGTACAGGCATTATTTTCTACCGCGATCAACAATCCGCCGCTGGTCTGAGGATCACATAAAATAGCCCTGGTACCTTCATCTTTTAATTGTATATGGTGCCCGTAGCTGTTCCAGTTCCGGTTCGTTCCTCCGGGGATACAACCTTGGGTTATATACTGTTCTGCCTCTTTAAAAACCGGAACCTTATCGAACTCAATTTCCGCAGACACTTCACTTCCTTCACATAATTCAGCAAGGTGACCGAGCAGCCCAAACCCGGTTACATCGGTCATGGCTTTTACACCTTCAATTGCTCCAAGTTTCTCTCCAATAACGTTAGGGGCAGTCATGGATTCGGGCGCTATGTTTTCGTGTTCAGGGAGTAGTTTGCCCTGTTTCTGTGCCGTGGTAAAAATACCAACCCCAAGGGCTTTGGTGAGGTAGAGCTTACATCCGGGCTCAGCGGTGTTATTTCGTTTGAGTTTACTGATATCCACACGGCCGCTTACAGCCAGACCGAATATTGGTTCGGGGCTGTCAATACTATGTCCACCCGAAAGCGGGATACCGGCATCCATACACGCTTGCCGACCACCTTCAAGTACCTGCTGAGCAACTTCGGGTGACAGTTTATCAACGGGCCAGCCCAGGATCGCAATTGCCATCAGTGGAGAGCCTCCCATGGCGTAAACGTCACTAATGGCATTGGTGGCAGCTATCTTTCCAAAGCTGAAAGGATCATCTACAATAGGCATGAAGAAATCTGTGGTGCTGATGAGGGCGGTGCCATCTCCCAGATCGTACACAGCTGCGTCATCACGACTATCGTTGCCCACAAGTAATCGTGCATCGTAAACAGGAGGGAGGCTTGTTTCCAGAATTGTGGTTAACACACTGGGTGATATTTTGCATCCGCACCCTGCACCATGACTGTATTGTGTTAGTTTAACATCATTCATGCCTGTAATAATTTTTCGAGTTCTAATGCATTTTTATGGTGATCAACAGTTGGCAGGGGAATCTTAACCACGTTCTCGCGATCCCGTTGCTTCATGCCTCTTAAATAAGATTTATCGTAGTAATGAAGTGTGATCAAGGCTACCTCATAATAATTTTCCTGATCCAGTTCTTCGATTGCATTACGTTCTTTGAGTCCTCCCAGGCGTTCAGAGATCTTATGGATTGACTCAGCCAGTGAGCGGTCATCGCAACCGGCATATTCTTCTACCAGGTGTCCGGCACGTTCCTCCTTGGGTATATCGATGAAGTATAGCGGAGCCTCGCGCATCTGGTTGAACAAGGGCAGTGGTATTTTGTTCTTCCCTATTTTCATGCTTTCATCCTCCACCCAGATCGGCTGTGTGAGATCCAGTTTTGACCACTCAGAGTAAAGGTTGTTTTCAAACTGTTCGGTTGTTGGTTGGGCTCCCTGTCCAATTCCTCCAAAAGCAGATCCTTTATGATTAGCCAGCCCTTCCAGATCGATCACCTGTTTGCCTAATCGTTCCAGTTCATGAAGAATATAAGTTTTACCACTGCCAGTATATCCTCCCAATATCTTCAGGTTTGCAGTTTTGGCCAGGGAATTCAGGACATGATTTCGAAAAGCTTTATATCCCCCCTCAACTACTCTGACATCACTAAATCCATTTTCCGAAAGATGCTGAGCAAAGGCCTGGCTGCGTTGTCCGCCCCGCCAGCAATGCACGACTACCTTTTTATCCGGAGCTACTTTGGAGGATTCCGTAATGAAATGTTCCAGCTTTGGGGTTACGAAGGTATACCCGAGTTTTTTTGCTTCTTCCGGAGATCTTTTTTTGTAGGTAGTTCCAACCGCTGCCCGTTCATCATCTGAAAATAATGGGATATTTACTGCTCCGGGGATATGACCTTTTTTAAACTCCCCGGGCGACCGGACATCAATCACCGGCCATTCAATGGTTAACGCTTCTCTGATATCTGTTTTTGAAACCATACCCCAAAGTAAGCGATTTAAAGGAAGATGTAAGGGGAGAGTTCAGGGTTTTTAAAGTGGAGGGTTTGAAAGGAAAGGCATAGTAATAAAATTCCGGGCAAACATAATAGCTAAGGATCTTGCCCTGTAAAAATTTCATTAGGAAGATATTTAATGAATTTATATTTTGATACCTAAGGGTATCAAAACGATACTCAAAATTATCTAAAAGATACCTAAATTAATCACTAAATAAGTAATCAATGGAAAATAAAAGTCGATCAAGTGCCGATCATGCGGATATACACAGACGTCTGATATCCATCACAATACTGGTATTCTCACTAATCTATGCCGCGAAAGTAGCCTCTTATATTGTGGGTAATGAGCTAATGCAATATGTAACGTATGCGGGATATGGCTTCGCAGGACTTGCACTGGTTTTAATGCTCACTACTATTTACTGGAAGCTTAAGTTTATTCCGGGTAAAGACCGTTACCAGTTATTGTATTCTGAGGATAGCTATGCAAATGCCATGATGAATAAATCATTTAAAAACTCCTGGATGGTTACATTGCTGTTGTTATTCCTGGTTTCGAGCCTGATCAATAAGCAGAGTTCTGTATTCCCGGATCAATTCTATTTAGATGTGTGTGTGTTCATCATGCTTTCAACCTTTAGCCTGAATTTCATCTTCATGTTCAGGGGAGATAAAGAAGATCTTACAGAAAGGGATATGGTATGAATGTGAAGTTAGAGAATCGCATTCATGTATTCAGAGCAGAGCACAGGATGAGTCAGAGTGATCTTGCAAATGAAATAGGAGTTTCACGCAAAACCATTAGTACTATTGAAGTCGGAAGGTTTGTTCCTTCAACAGTAATAGCGTTAAAAATTGCTCAGTATTTTAAGGTTCCGGTAGAAGATATTTTTTCATTAGAGGAGATTTCCTGATGGCCCCGACTTAATAGTTCAGATGGTCTTAAAAGAGTTTAAATTTCTGTTATCTTTGCTAAATGAGTGAGGAATCAAGTCGCATTGATGTATCTGAAAAAGTAGCAAATCTGCCTTTGTCGCCAGGAGTGTATATCTACCGGGATAAAGACGGAAGTGTGCTTTATGTTGGTAAGGCTAAGAAACTGAGAAACAGGGTTCGTTCTTATTTCCAGGAATCTCATGTGCCGGATGGACGCATTAAACTGATGGTTTCCAAGATTGATGACCTGGAAGTTATTGTTACTGATTCAGAAGCAGAGGCACTCATTCTTGAGAATAACCTGATCAAGCAATATCACCCGAGATACAATATTATGTACCGGGATGATAAGTCTTACCCCTATATCTGCATCACGAACGAGGCCAAACCCCGGGTGTATCCAACACGCACACTCATTAAAGACGGAAGTAAATATTACGGTCCGTACGACAGTGTAGTGAACATGAAGAGAATGCTGGAAACAATCCGGAAAGCATTCGATCTGTGTACCTGTGCGGTTTCCATTAAGAATATTGATAAAACCCGAAGCATTCCTAAGTGGCATTCCTGTTTTGATGATTATCTGCAGAATTGTTCCGGAGATTGGGAGAACGACCGGTATGTCGACACGATCAAAAAAGTAGAACGATTACTGAACGGACAGACAGAAGTGCTGATCCGCGAAATAAAGGAAGAGATGCAGATCGCTTCTGATGCACTGGCTTTTGAGGAGGCAGCCAAACTTCGTGATAGTCTCATTGCAGTAGAACGATATAGCCAGAAAATGAAGATCGTAGCCGATAAAAAAGTAGATCGTGATGTATTTGGTGTTAGTATTGCGGAGGATCTGAATGAAGCTTGTGGTGTGTTATTCAAGATAAGAGAAGGTAAAATGATCGGTAAATTCCATCGTTACCTGAAGAATATTGATGGCCTGAAGATCGGAGATCTGATACAGTCTTTTGTGGAGGATTATTACACCGGGCAGTATACTGCTGCTATCCCTGATGAAGTTTATTTAAGTCACGCTATGACCGACGATGAACCCCTTGTGGATTATCTGTACCAGGAGCGGGGTAAGAAGGTGCCGGTTCATGTACCACAGATTGGTGAGAAAGCTCAGCTGATCAAGATGTCGCTTGCCAATGCCCGCCTTCATCTTCAGGAACGCAGGCTGGAAAAGGAGAAATCTGAAAAAGAACGTATACCACATGCCGTTAAAGAACTGAAAGAGCACCTTCGACTTCAGCGGTTGCCCAGAAGGATCGAATGTTTTGATAACTCCAACTTTCAGGGCACCGATCCGGTAGCTTCTATGGTTTGTTTTGTAGATGCGAAACCAAGAAAGAGCGAATACAAGAAATTTCATATCAAAACAGTAGAGGGGCCGGATGATTTTGCCTCTATGCGGGAGATACTGACCCGGCGCTATTCTAAGGTTATGAAAGACGGATTACAGATCCCGGATCTCATTGTGGTTGACGGAGGAAAAGGCCAGCTCAGTGCCGCAGTGGAAGCCTTGAAGGAGATCGGGTTTTACGGTGAGTGTGAGATCATAGGTCTTGCTAAGAGACTGGAAGAAGTTTTTCTGCCCGGAAGTTCAGATCCTGTGATGATCCCAAAAAAATCTACCGCGCTTAAATTATTACAACAGGCCAGAGATGAAGCTCACCGGTTTGCGATTACATTTCACCGACAGAAACGCGCTAAGCGAACTTTTGTAACCGAGTTAACTGATATTGAAGGAGTAGGGGAGAAAACAGCTCAGTTATTACTGAAAGAGCTGGGTTCAGTCAAAAAGATCAAAAAAGCAGAGCTCTCAAAACTGCAGGAACTGGCTGGGAAAAAGCTGGGTGAAAGAATTTACAACTACTTTAGGGGTTAGCTCGTCGTAGTGTGTAAGAGCAATGTGAGGCGTCACATCATCATGTGATTTGTAGCACAGTTACTGAATTGTACTATAAACCCAAGCCAATGAGCATTGTTCTTCGTAGTAATAGAAAACAAATATAAACTCTTTGGTTAAATCGTTCTTTGTTAAAGTGTGTATAACTGAATTATAAAGGGACTAATTGAGTTATATTCATACAGAGAGCATAACCCAAAAAAGAGGGTGACTACTATGGAATTATTGAAAAGACATACAGGCAATCAATCATATAAAGATCTTAAAGATCGTGAACTGGTTAAGCTCTTCAGACGCAAAGCCGACGAATCTGCCTTCAACGAGTTGATGAATCGTCATCAATCAAAGATCTATTCTTACATTTACAGTATGGTTAATAATCCTGAGATCGCTAACGATATCTTTCAGGAAACCTTTACTAAGGTGGTCAGCAAGATGGATGATACGTATAATGAGCAGGGCAAATGGATCGCCTGGGTTATGAGAATTGCTCATAATGCAACAATTGATCATATTAGAAAACAAAAACGATTTATTGACGTTAATTCCTGGTACGACGAGGAAGACTCGCGTTCTGATTACTTCGACAGACTTACTGATGAGAGCGTGGTAGACGCTGATGATCAGATGGTAGACAAGGAAATGAAATCCAGTCTGCTTAGTCACATTTCGAAGTTACCGGAAGAACAGAGAACCGTTGTGCTTTTAAGGCATTATTACGAAATGCCCTTTAAAGAAATCGCAGAATTGACTAATGTCTCAATAAATACGGCCCTCGGACGTATGAGATATGCATTAATTAATCTTCGAAAACACTTTGAAGAAGAAAGACAACAAGAATTGAAACATGCAAAACAATGAAGATGGATGTATTCGGTATCTGATGAAGGAGATGGATCCTTCTGAAGAACTCGAATTCGAACGTGAAATGATGGAGGACGAAAACCTTCTCATTGAAGTGGAAAGTCTCAGAAAAACATTTCAACACCTTGGGAAGTTACCCGTCCTCGATCCACCTAAAACTTTAACCGACAAGATATCAGAAACAGCTACTAGTACCCAAAAACAACGCCTGGACCAATCAAGAAGATGGGCAACATTAATGGCCAAATCAGTAGCAGTAGCTGCTGTCTTTCTGATGATAGCGTCCACTGGTATTTATTTTTACGGCAATAGTAACTCTACTGGTATTGATACCCGGAATACTCCGGCGTCAGCTTCAGTTAGTGGTGTTCAGCCATGGGTAAATCGAAACAATGTGATCCGATTTGCCGGTACTGCATCTCAGGGAACCAATCCCCAGCCACTGCAGGATGATGTTGATCAGAGCTTTAAAAAACTGAAACTGGTTAACGATGAAACCGGGTTTGAGCAAACAACGAAGAAGATTCTTCTGACCAGCTCATCAAATTAAATGAAAGGCAGCCAACAGGTTGCCTTTTTTATGTGGATAACTCACCCCCAATGTGTTAATAAGTATTTTTGTATGGGAGAACGCCTCGCTTTATATTAAAATTTGATACAAATCAGTCATTGTTAACGCAGGAATTTATTAATGGGTAAAGTTATCTCAATTGCCAATCAGAAAGGTGGAGTCGGAAAAACAACCACGGCAATTAACCTCGCAGCGAGTTTAGCTGCAATAGAACACCCAACGCTTGTAATAGATATTGATCCACAGAGCAATACCACAAGCGGACTAGGAATAGACTCTAAAACCGTCACTAATTCTATCTATGAGATCATGATAGGAAGTGCAGAAGTAAGTGAGTCGATCAGGCAGACTGAACTCGATTTTCTGGATCTCATCCCCGCACATATAAACCTTGTGGGTGCCGAAATTGAAATGATCGACAGGGAAGAGAGAGAAAGGATCTTAAAAAAGGCGATCGCTGATGTACGTGAGAGATATGATTTTGTGATCATTGACTGTCCACCCTCATTGGGTCTGCTCACTATTAATGCACTTACAGCTTCTGATTCTATCGTTATTCCGGTACAGTGTGAATATTTTGCACTCGAAGGACTCGGCCAGCTATTGAATACCATTAAGATCGTTCGTCAGCACCTGAACCCTGAGCTGGATATAGAAGGGGTTTTACTTACCATGTACGATACACGTACAAGACTATCGAACCAGGTAGCTGAAGAAGTTAAAAGATATTTTGATGACAGAGTTTTTAAATCGGTGATTGCCAGAAACGTTCGCCTTGCTGAAGCACCTAGTTTTGGTAAGCCGGCCTTGCTGTATGATTCTACAAGTATCGGGTCTAAAAATTATCTGGCGCTCGCCAGAGAGATCATCAAGAAAAACAGAAAGCTGTTCAAGAACAGCCCTGTTCTTTCTAACTAAGGGAAATTATGGCAACCAGCAAAAAGGTACTAGGACGTGGATTAGGAGCTTTTTTCCCTGAGTATGAATCTGAGGATTCTGATTCAAAAAAGAAATCATCCAAACCTAAGGAAAAAGAAGGTGTTGAGAAAAATATTGTTAGCCCGGAGGAACGGGTCAATATTGTACTCAATGTGCCGGTAGATCATATCCGGGCAAATCCAAATCAGCCCCGTAAAGAATTTGATGAAGAGCGCCTCGATGAATTGGCTGATTCTATTAAAAAACATGGCCTGATACAGCCCATTACAGTAAGATACATCGGAGAGAAGCGATTTGAACTGATCAGTGGAGAACGTCGTCTCAGAGCTGCTAAACTTGCTGGTATTGCCGAGATCCCGGCATATATCAGAGAAGCAGATGATGAGCAAAGTATGGCGTTCGCGCTTATTGAGAATATCCAGCGTGAAGAACTGAATCCACTGGAAGTGGCATTGGGGTATAAGAGATTACTGGAAGAATTTGACTACACCCAGGCCGAAGTTGCAAACCGGGTGGGCAAGAACAGAACGACTGTTACCAATATGCTCCGCTTACTTGGATTACCGGATTTCATTCAGGCAGCTTTGGCTTCAAATGCAATATCTGTTGGCCACGCAAGAGCTTTGATCACGGTGGAAAGTAAATCAGACCAGCAAAAGCTTTTGAGTAAGATCATAAAATTAGGCTGGTCGGTTCGACAGGTAGAAGAAGCTGTTCGTGCACTTTCTTCATCCACATCTAAAAAGAAGCCTGCAAAGAAAGAACCGGCAAATCCTTTTTATGATGAAATTTCTGCACGTTTACGTCGTACATTCAGTACCAAAGTGAATATCAAACCCAAAGCGAACGGTGGAGAAATTAAGATCGAATATTATTCTGAAGATGATCTGGAACGAATCCTGTCGATCTTTGACTCGATCTGATCTGATTATAATCCTGATATTATTTGCAGCTGTGAACACTGCCAAAGCACAGCAGGCCAGCCCTTTTCAGGAACTACGGTTTTTACCATCCAGCTATGAACGCGTTATTCAAAATCAGGAAGAGCTGGAGTTTCCGGATCCTAAGATGGTGATGCATCGTTCGATGATCATTCCGGGATGGGGACAGATCACTAACCGGCAAGTCTGGAAAGTTCCTATAGTATATGGACTTCTGGGTGGGTTGACCTATTACAGTATTTATCTGACGAAGCAGTACCATGATTACCGTGCTGCTTTTTATAATTTGAGCAATTCGGATAAGAAATTTGGTGAAACTCCCCTACATCTGGTTGGAGTAAGTCAGGGATCGCTGGAATCAAATCGAAATTTTTTAAGGAACCGAAGAGATTTCATCTATGTTACCATCGGGCTGGCATATGTACTTAATGTGGTGGATGCCTATGTATTTGCCCATCTGAGATCATTTGACGTATCGGATGATCTGTCATTAAATACACATATAAAACCAGATATTATACCGGTTACAACACTTGGTAACGTGCCATCGGTTTCAATAAGTTTTTCACTAAGTAAATAGATATGCAAGAAATTGAGAATGGAAATAACTTCCCGATCCCTGAAAATTATAAAGCAGGGAATGAAGGTGACTTGTGGAGTATCTTCAAGATCATGGGGGAGTTTGTTGAAGGATATGATAAACTATTTAAGATAGGCCCTTGTGTGTCGGTATTTGGCTCTGCACGCACAAAACCCGGAGCGGAGTATTATGAAAAAGCAACTGAGTTGGCGGGAAAGATAACGGCCAAAGGTTTTGGGGTTATTACCGGAGGTGGGCCCGGGATCATGGAAGCGGCAAATAAGGGTGCTTCAGAATCGAAAGGTAAATCAGTAGGAGTAGGGATTCAATTACCTCATGAACAGGGCATTAATGAATTTGTAGATCCACGGTACTCCATCTATTTCAACTACTTTTTTGTGAGAAAAGTGATGTTTGTGAAATACGCACAGGCACTGGTTGTTTTCCCGGGTGGGTTTGGCACTCTGGATGAACTATTTGAAAGCTTGACACTGGTACAAACAAACAAGATCTCCAGGATCCCAATTGTACTTTTTGGTTCAGAATACTGGGATGGATTAGTCGAATGGATTAACTCCACAATGAAAGAATGGGGGACTATTTCAGATAAAGATTCAGATCTTTTCTATGTAACCGACGACACTACCGAAGCGGTTGATCATATTTGTGATTTCTATAAAAAACAGGAACCCATGCCCAATTTTTATTTCTAAAGTTGTCAGGGCATCGCATTTTTGTGTTAGATTAACAATAATTTGAAATTTTAGTGTGTTATAGGGTTTAAATAAAAGGGCATTTTTTATTAACTTGCCCACTTCGTTGAATCGAACTAAATAAATAATAGGTATGAAGGATAATAAGAGAATAATTTTAGTTGCTGTTTTTGCTCTGTTTTCAATTGGTGTAATGGCTCAGACCGAGGCTGATGCCATCAATACATATAATGAAGCCAGGGAACTGGCAACATCCAAAGATTACAGTGCGGCAATCGAAAAGTATGTAGAAGCTATTTCAGTAGCTGGAGCGCTGGGTGCAGATGGCGATGATATTAAGCAACGTGCAGAAAAAGCTATTCCTCAAATATATTTTAAGAAAGCTGCTGAGTCATTTGGAGAATTCCAGTCTAAAAAAACGATGGAATCTCTGGATAACACAATTTTAGTTTTCAAAGATGCTCAAAAAGCTGGCACAGATTACAATGATACTCAGGTATACAACAGATCTACCAATGTATTGGCTCAGTTGTACTACCAAAAGGCAACAATCTATTTTCAGATGGAAGAGTATGAGAATGCTGACGCTGCTTTAAACGATGCACTAAGTACCAATTCGAACTATGCTAAAGCCTATTACCAAAAGGGTTTGGTATACAAGAAGCTGAGTCCTGAAGATACAGATGGTATCACCAACTGGTTCGACCAGGCTATTAACGTTGCAATGAACGTGAACGATAGTGAGGTAGAGCGTCAGGCTACAGAAGCTGCACATGCTGAATTATTATACAGAGGTTCTAAATTGGTGGAGCAGGGAAAATTTGCTGAAGGTACAGAAGTACTTAAACTCTCCCTTTCTTACGATGCTGAGTCATCAGATTCTTATTACAGACTTTCTGAAGCTGCAAATAAAGCAGGTAAACGTGATGACGCTATCAAGTACGCAAATCAGGCTCTAAAGTATGAGCAGGGCGGTAGTACTGATAAAGCTAAGATCTATTTCGAACTGGGTGTTGCATATCAGGCCAAAGACAGCAAAGGGCCAGCTTGTGAAGCTCTTAAGAATGCATCTTACGGATCATTCAAAGCTCCTGCTGAGCATAAGATCGAATTCGAATTGAAGTGTGAAAGTGCTTCACCTTCTAACTGATAGAAGTAATTGAATTGAGCCCCGGACAAAAGTTCGGGGCTTTTTTTATGCGCAAAATTCTCTCAAAATTTTGAGATATTTTGCTCAATAAAATATTTATCTTACAGATGTTAAAAATCTAAAATAAACCTGACCTAACTACATGTCTTCAAGTTCAATTGATCAACTTTGTGTGAATACCATCAGAACCCTTTCGATGGACGCTGTTCAAAAAGCTAATTCGGGACACCCAGGTATGCCAATGGGTATGGCTGATGTTGCTTATGTTCTATGGACCAAATACCTGAAACATAATCCAAAGAATCCAGACTGGTCTGACAGAGATAGATTTATCTTATCTGCAGGACATGGTTCAATGCTTATTTACAGCTTGCTCCATCTAACCGGATATGATCTGTCTCTTGATGAATTAAAGAATTTCCGCCAAATGGGAAGTAAAACACCAGGCCATCCTGAATTTGGATTAACAGCCGGAGTAGAGACTACCACTGGTCCACTGGGACAGGGTTTTGCCACTGGCGTTGGAATGGCAATGGCTGAGAATCATCTCGCAGCCCGTTTCAATAAAGCGGGGCATACTATTGTTGATCACTATACTTATGCCATTGTAAGTGACGGAGACCTGATGGAAGGAGTATCTCATGAAGCTGCTTCTCTCGCCGGACATTTGAAACTTGGTAAACTCATCTACCTGTATGATTCAAATATGATCTCAATTGAGGGATCAACAGAGCTCGCATTTACAGAAGATGTAAGTAAAAGATTTGAGGCATACGGATGGCATGTGACCGAGATCGACGGTCACAACCACGAGCAGATCGCTTCTGCTATCGAGGAATCTCAATCGGTAAAAGATAAGCCATCACTGGTGGTCTGTAAGACTAAAATTGGATTTGGTTCTCCGAACAAAGAAGGAAAAGAAAGCTCTCATGGCTCTCCATTGGGTGAGGATGAGATCAAACTTACAAAAGAAGCTTATGGCTGGGATCCTGAAAAGAAATTCTATATTCCGGAAGAAGCACTTGAAGTCTTCAGAAATGAAGTGGTTAAGGGAGCTGAATCAGAAGCAGCCTGGGATGCAAAATTTGCTGAATATGAAAGCGAATTAGCCGGGGATGCTGCTGCTTTCAAAGCATGGATTAGCAGAGATATCTCTGGTCTCGATACCGCACTGCCAGTATTTCCTGAATCGGAAAGAGGGACCGCAAGTCGTGCAGCTTCGGGTAAAGTTATTGCTGAGATCAAAGATGCAGTCCCTAGTTTATTTGGTGGTTCAGCTGATCTTTCTCCAAGTACTAAAACAGATATTGAAGGTTCGTATAGTTCCGAAACTCCGGATGGCAGAACCATTCATTTTGGGGTTCGTGAATTTGGGATGTCGGCTGCTGTAAATGGAATGGCATTGCATGGCGGTGTGATTCCTTTTGGGGCGACTTTCTTTGTATTCACTGATTATATGCGCCCAGCATTAAGGCTGGCAGCATTGATGGGTGCTCCTTCCATATTTGTGATGACCCATGATAGTATAGGACTAGGAGAAGACGGACCAACCCATCAGCCGGTTGAACATCTTGCAAGTATCAGAGCAATGCCTAATGTACTGGTACTTCGTCCGGGAGATGCTAATGAAGTATCACATGCATGGAAAGCAGCTATCGAAAATACAACGGGACCAAGTGTTCTCGTATTAACTCGTCAAAATATGCCAACTTATGCGAGAACCGAAGCTAATGCAGCATCTCTGGTTTCAAAAGGAGCCTATATTTTTGCAGATTCTGATAAAGAAACTCCGGATGCTATTATCATTGGAACAGGATCTGAGCTTCATCTGGCTGTGAATGCCAGAGCAGCACTCAAAGAAAAAGGGGTGGACGCCAGAGTGGTTAGTATGCCAAGCTGGGAATTATTCAAAAAGCAAACAGCCGATTATAGAGAAAGTGTACTTCCTTCTTCTGTAACCAAGCGGGTTTCCATTGAGGCAGGTTCTACCTTCGGGTGGGCTCAGTGGGTAGGCCAGGAAGGAAAAGCAATCGGTATCGATACCTTTGGTGAGTCTGCTCCATACGAGGAACTGTATGATCACTTTGGCATCACTACTGAAAAGATCGTTGAAGCATTAAGCTGATATAGATCGTAAAAGATTTAAGGCTCTGGAGTTTACTTCAGAGCCTTTTTTGTTTCTTATCGCTTCATTTCTTTTTCTTCAAGATCATCCAATTTTATTTTAGAATGTAAACTGAAAGAATAACAAAAAGTTACTGTTATAATTCCTTCAATCAGAAAAATATAAAAAGATTGAAACCACAATTGGACGTTCGAAAGAACAAAGGGAAGGAAAAGAATCCAATTTAGCAGACTAAGGATAATAGACTGAGAAAAGAAGTTCTCTTTGCTTCTATATACCGAAAAAATAGATCCAAACGTAAGTAAAAAATGCTCAAAATAATTTAATTGTAGAGTGTAATCAGAATGAGTAGCTATTTCAAAATGCTGAAGGACTCCAAAAACTACACCAATACCTAAAGAGAGTAATAATATAAAACCTCTTATTAGTACAGAATCACGAAAAGCTATTCTAAAATTAAATCTCTTCCATTTCTTAAGGTCTCTTGTTAACTGATCTGATTCATGAACTGTAGTTTTAAGTAATGATATGAAGAAGAAAGATCCGATTAAGGAAAGAGAGAGATGCCTTAATACATTAAAGAGTTGAAATTTAGTGTGATCAGCTTTGGTTTCGTCTAAGAAAAAAAGCAACCAATTTAAGAGGATTGAAAGAACTCCAGAAATAGAACCTATTGCTATTAGTCCAAATAAAAGTAAACCAATTCTTCGATATAATTTATTGCTTGTACTGAACAGAATAATAAATAAACATTGAAATAAAATTGGGAAAAGAGATAAATAGACTCCTGTATACAGGTAGTAAAGATTCAGGAATATTAAGAAGCCAAGAATTCCAAAAGCAGCTAAATGGATACTCTTTTTGTCAAAACTAATTCCACTCATTTTATAACTAATCTACCCTTTAACCTCAGTCGTTTCAGCTATGGCTTTCGTAGCGGCTGTGGCCGGTGATTCCGGACGGTGGATACAGGTGAAGGTAATGTCATCAGCAGGTTCTTCAGTGCCAATAAATGCTTCCAGTGATGACTGGATCTTTTTAACAACGGTTTTGGAGTGGAGGGACCCGTAGATCTCCATCAAGGATTCTATGCGTTCGGTGCCGTATTCCTCGCCGCGTGTATTACGGGCTTCACTTAATCCATCAGTATAAAGTAGTACAGAATCACCCGGTTTGAAATGGAATCTCTTTACTTCGAGATGTTGTCCCAGCATACTGGTAGAGGTCATACCGAGTGCAAAACCATTGGCTTTAAGATTGAAGGTGGCATCCCGCTCACGGCTGTAGTAAACGGGAATATTATGTCCCGCCCGGACATACTCGAACTCTTCCTTATCATTAGGAAAGAATGCCACACAGCCAGTAACAAAAGTTTTGTCTTTGCTGTTACTTTTTACAAAATCATTTAATTGGAGGAAGAGATCCTTTGGAGATGGCTGTTCCTTATGGATCAATAAATTTACCAGTGCCTGCATCCGAACCATATAAAGTGCGGCACTTAAGCCTTTTCCTGATACATCAGCAATGATCACATAGGTTCCCTTATCAGTTTCGATCACATCAAGATAATCCCCGCCAACATCTTTAGCAGTGTGTGCAAAAGAATAGACTTCCAGGTTTTCTTTATTCAGGGACGTTCCCGGAAGCAGACTTAATTGAATATCGCGGGCAAGATCGATCTCTTTTTGTACATCTGATTTTTCGAGTAGTTCAACAAGCAGAAGCAAAAACATCGAAATAAATCCAAAAGGAAGAAGAAGCCCGGAGAAGAACACAACATTTGTTAAACCAAAGAAGCTAAGCAGATAATGAACCACAAAACTAGCTGATCCAAGTCCAAATGCCAATCTACGGGTGGGATTGAGCCTCTGTGTCAGGTCCGAAAACAATTGCATGAACTTCACATGGCCCGGAAGATGCTGTCCCTGCTGACGTTCAATATCCTCAACTGCTTCTTTATACAAAAGCTTCAGGCGCTCAGTATCAGCAGAAAGTTCCTTGGAGATACGTTCCCGACTCATACCCGAAACATATTCCTGGTAAAACTTCCTGGTACCGTAGCCCGATTGTGCTTCGTTCTTTAAACTCAAAAGTGTATTGAATCTGTTTTTGATTGGGGAATGTGTTCGTAATAATAGGCAAAAAGTTTTGTTTTTCTGAACGAGTTTCGTGTTACAGGTTTCGGGTTTACAAAGGAGCGAAACCCCCAACCTGTAACCTTAGTTTCAACCCGCATCTGTGAATTAAAAATCTTAGCTTCCTGAAAATCATAACAAGCCTAATTATTGCTGCTACAATGTCAAAAAAACTTCTCTTCTTGTTGGATGGAATGGCGCTTATTTATCGTGCTCACTTTGGATTGATCAATGCGCGACTTAAAAGTCCGGATGGCACCCCAACAGGGCCGGTGTTCGGCTTCGCGAATACTGTTGATAAAATGCTTGCCGAGGAGAAGCCAACTCATATTGCTGTTGCATGGGATACCCACGCTCCCACATTCCGTCATGAAGCTGATGAAACTTATAAAGCCCAGCGGCCTCCACAACCAGAGGAGATCACCGTTGGAATACCATTGGTGAAGGAAATGCTGGAAGCATGGGGAATACCTAGCATAGAGCAGGATGGTTATGAAGCTGACGACATTATAGGAACAATAGCATCCGGGGCTAATGCTGATGATGTGGATGTTTTATTAGTCACTCCGGACAAAGATTTCATGCAATTGGTTCATGACCACATCAAATTAATGAAGCCAAACAATAAAGATGGTGGATTTGATATTGTTGACAGAGAAGGGGTGATGGATTACTTCGGAGTTTATCCTGAACAGGTGATAGATGTACTGGCGATCCTGGGCGATAGCGTTGATAATGTACCCGGTGTGCCTGGCATCGGTAAGAAAGGAGCTCCTAAGCTGATTGAAGAGTTTGGGTCACTGGAAGAATGTATTGCACAGGCAGAAACCATATCCGCGAAAAGACAGCGTGAGAATTTACAGGAATATGCCGATCAGGCTATGCATGCCAAGTTCATGGTTACCATTAAAACAGACGTTCCTGATACGCTGGATTGGGAAGAATTAGAATGGAAAGGCGCTGACAATAAAAAGCTTGGTACCTTCTTCAAGCGAATGGGATTCAGGACACTGTCTGCGAAATTTATAGGTGAGCAAGGTCCGGTTGCAGAAAATGAAGGAGATCAGGTAGATCTGTTTGGTTCGGTAGGGGAAGGAGAAAAAGAAGATTTTAAAAAACTGGATGAAGAGAATAATAAATACGAGCTGGTTAAATCTCTGGAAAGGGTAAAAGAGATCGCAGATCAGTATTCAAAACTGGATGTTTTTTGTTTTGATACCGAGACTGATTCTCCGGATCCCATGAGTGCCGGTCTGGTTGGTGTTTCCTTTTCAGCTGAAAAGGGGAAAGGAGTTTATATCCCGGTGAATGTGGAAGGGGGATTAAATGAAAAAGAAGTGCTGGATATACTTAAACCAGTATTCGCAAATGAGAAGTCTGTAAAAGTAGCCCATAACTATAAATTTGATTACACCATCTTGTTCAGGCACGGAATTCGGATCGGAGGAAAGGCATTCGATACTATGGTTGCTGCGTATTTGGTAGATGCCTCTCAGAAGATAAAAATGGATGAGCTGGCTAAGAAGTATCTGGGTTACTCACCAGTTCCTATTGTTGATCTGATCGGGAAAGGCAAAGCTCAGAAATCAATGGCAGACCTTACACCGGAAGAGGTGTATCAGTATGCTTGTGAAGATGCTGATGTAACCTTCCAGCTGTATGAGATACTGAGCGCTCAGATGAAGAAAGATGAACTCGAAGAGATAGCCAATACGGTTGACTTCCCATTAATGGAAGTGCTCGGTGATATCGAATACCAGGGGATCAAACTGGATGTGGCTATGCTCGAAGGATTTTCGAAAGATCTTGAGACTGACATAAGGGAATTGGAGAAAGAGATCTATGAGAAAGCCGGGGAGGAATTCAATATCAATTCCCCTTCCCAATTAGGAGATATCCTTTTTGATAAACTTGGATTACCTGCTGGTAAGAAGACCAAAACCGGTAAATATTCCACCAATGAGGCTGTTCTAACCAAACTGGCGGTGAAATATGAGATCCCGAGTCTGATCCTGGATTACAGGCAACTTGCCAAGCTTAAATCCACTTATGTGGATGCTTTGCCATCCATGGTTAACAAAGAAACCGGCAGGGTTCATACAGACTTCAATCAAAGTGTTGCTGCTACGGGCCGTCTGGCATCATCAAATCCAAACCTGCAGAATATCCCGATCCGGACGGAAAGAGGGAGAGAGATCAGGAAAGCTTTTATTGCTGAAGAAGGATATAAGATCATGTCTGCTGATTACTCGCAGGTGGAACTTCGGGTGATCGCTCACATTGCTAAAGATGAAGCAATGATACAGGCCTTTAAGGACGGGGAAGACATCCATTCCAGAACAGCCAAAGAGATATTCAATCTGGAGTCTCTGGATGAAGTTACACAGGATCACCGGCGAAAAGCTAAGGAAGTAAATTTCGGGATCCCATATGGACTAAGTGCGTATGGCTTAGCTCAGAATCTGGGTATTGAGAATAGTGAAGGCAAAGAAATGATCGATGAATACTTTAGCCGGTTCCCGAATATTCAGGATTACATTGCTGAGACTCAGGCTTTCGCCAAGGAACATGGATATGTAAGAACCCTGTTGGGACGCAGGCGTTATATTCCGGACATCAATTCAGGTAACTGGAACGTGCGGGCCTTTGCCGAACGGGTAGCCATCAACATGCCGATACAGGGAACAGCTGCGGACATCATCAAGCTGGCTATGATACAGATCCACAACTGGCTTCTTTCAAACAAGAAGAAAAGCCGGATGCTGCTTCAGGTACATGATGAACTGATCTTCGAGATCCACGAATCCGAAATGGATGAAGTTCCGGACAAGATAACGGAGCTTATGGAAAATGCTATGCAGATGGATGTTCCGCTTAAAGTGGAAGCGGGAATAGGAGATAACTGGTTAGAGGCGCATTAACAGGAGTTCAGGCCCGGTACACAATAGCATTCACATTCATGCCGGCACCAACAGAAGCAAAGACGATAATATCACCAGGTTCGATCGAGTATCCTTCCATCTTACCTCTGGAGATGAGATCCATCAATGTAGGAACGGTAGCCACAGAAGAATTACCTAACCACGAAACTGTCATGGGCATGATATGTTCAGGTAATTTATCAATACCGTATAAACCAAAAAGACGCTGGATTATGGCATCATCCATTTTACCATTGGCTTGATGTATTAGAACATGCTTCACTTCCGATATATCAATATCAGCTTGTTCCAGACATGCTTTTATAGATTTTGGAACAGTTTGAAGAGCATATTGATATAGTTTACGACCATTCATCTTTAGAAAAAGATCATCCTGATTTTCATAATCCGGATTATCAGATTTGTCCATGTACAACATCTGGGAGAATTCCAGTGTATCAGACCGGGTTTTATGGGCTAATATTCCTTCCGGGGCTACACTTACTTTTGATTCTAACACTACTGCACCTGCTCCATCGGCATAGATCATTCCATCTCTGTCATGGGGGTCATAGATCCTTGAGAGGGTCTCAGCTCCAATCACCAGGATCTTTGAAGCATCGCCGGATTTGATATAGTAGTTTGCCTGAATCATGGCCTGCACCCAGCCGGGACATCCGAAGGGGAGGTCATAGGCAACGGTATCAGGATTTTCAATTCCCAACTTATACTTAACGCGAGCTGCCAGAGTGGGGACCATGTCGGAGCGATTACTATCTTTTCTAACATCACCGAAATTATGAGCTACGATCACATAGTCTAATTCTTCCATCTCGATCTCAGCATTCTCGATAGCAGCCTTCGCAGCATAATATGCAATATCGGAGGTATTCAGGTCATCACTCACGTAACGCCGTTCCGATATGGTCGTGATCTCCTGAAACTTGTTTACAATATATTCCGGTTCCTTCTGGAGCTTATTCCCTGCTGAATCATAAAATTCAGATTGAAGAAATTCGTGGTTTTCGATTCGGTTAGGTGGTATGTAACTCCCGGTTCCCGTGATTACACTATTGATAGAACCGTTCATAGTTTAGTTATTAAAGCCAGTTTACTGTCCCTTTATTTGAGTGAGTCAATAACGTACTGTTTGAAATTTTTAAATCAAATTATGACAGTGATTTTTTTTGAAGAAAATTGAAATGCGGAAAATGTACCCGATTCAGGAGGATTTACTGGTGAAATCTGATGTAGAACCATCCCAAAAGCATTTTAAGCATCTTCCGTTTTTGAACTCATGCTCACAATTCTTATACCCATAAAGTTTATGGGCACATTCGGGACACAGAGAACTCATGTCGGAAGAATCTGGATAGAATGTACTTCCGCATTCGTCACAGGTTTTGATCGTTTTCATATTCATAAGAAAGTTCCTTTCAGGAAAGTATACATATAATTACAAATGATTTGTTATAGCGGGAACAAAGTAGTGTGATACTGATGTTATGCTGCCATGAAAGAACAGATTGGCTATGATGTAATTGTGATGGGTTCCGGGATGGGAGGGCTCAGTGTGGCTTCGATGCTGGCTTCGGATGGATATAAGGTATTGATACTGGAAGCTGCTTTGCACCCAGGGGGGTGCAGTTCTTCTTATCCCAGGAAAGGATATATATTTGAATCCGGTGCTACTACCTTGATCGGATTTGATGAGCATCAGCCCCTTCGAACTTTAGAGCGTAAAACGGGAATCCACATCCCAAAGGAAGAATTGGATCCGTCAATGAGTGTTTGGTTTGAGGGTCAAAGGGTAATTCGATACAAAAATAAAAAGCAATGGATTGAAGAAGCGATACGGGTTTTTGGTGAACCCGAAGCTCAGCGTTCGTTTTGGGAATTGGCTTATCAGGTCTCAGATATGGTATGGAGCGCTTCGGAACGAAATAAATTTTTTCCTCCTGAAAATGTAATTGAATGGTTCAAGCTTGCCTTGAAGAATCCTGTCAAAGATGCCTTGAAACTAAAGTACGCTTTCAGATCCGTTAGTGATGTTATGCATTCATGTGGGTGCAGTAATCCAAAATTTGAGGCTTTTTTGGATGAACAGTTGATGATAACTGCCCAGGCAAGTGCCGCTGAAACACCCTTCCTGTTTGGTGCTGCCGGTATTACGTATACAAATTATAGTAATTATTATGTGCCGGGTGGTTTGATAAATATGATTAACACCATAATTGACTACATCAGATCCAAAAATGGAGAGATACATACGAAAGAAAAAGCAGTTGAAATCAAAAAATCAAAGGGAGGTTATGTAGTCAGTACCTCTAAGAATAAAAGCTATCATGCTCCGGTTGTCATCTCGAATATACCTGTTTGGAATATGAGTGGTATTACTGATGGAGAGATATGTTCTTACTTTCAAAAAGAGTCTGATAAGTACCAGAAAGCATGGGGGGCAATTACAATGGGTATTGCTATGAAAGATGACTTTCCAGAAGAAATGAGTTTGCATAATCAGATTCACTTGAAAGAAGGAGAAACTATTCCATTCACATCATCTGGATCACTTTTTGTTAGTATGTCCAAACGGGGAGATGAAAAACGAGCACCAATTGGTGAACGGGTTTTGAACATATCTTGCCATACTGATCCGGAAATCTGGTTTAATATGAAACAGGATTACGACCGGAACAAGGAGATTGTACAGGAGTTTCTATTAGAACAGCTTGCTCAAAAGTTACCCGGATTTAGCAAAGAGAATATATTGCTTGTGGATTTGGCAACACCGGTAAGCTGGGAAAAATGGGTGTACCGAAAAAAAGGCAGAGTGGGTGGAATTCCACAAAATATGGCACGAAGCTTGCTCGACTGGACATCCAATGAAACTCCATTTGAAGGTTTATATATGGTAGGTGATACTACATTTCCGGGACAAGGAATTCCTGGCGTAACTTTAAGTGGTATCAACGTATATTATCGCGTTGTCAAAAATCTAAAAAAACAGAATTAGCTTTTGGATCAGTTCCAGCCAAATACACGATTTTCAATATTTCCTCCAGGTATTAAATACCTGCTCATCGCAAACGGTATCATCTTTTTGATCACAAAGAGTATGTTTACCGGCCAGTGGACTCCCATTGGAGAGTTTGTGGCAACACATTTTGCATTATGGTCCTTCGGGGATGGTTTTGCACCCTGGCAGTTAGTTACTTATATGTTTTTGCATGCTGACCTGTCTCACATTTTCTTCAACCTTTTTGCGCTCTGGATATTTGGCCAGGCGATTGAAAACCTATGGGGGACCAAGCGATTCCTGGTGTACTATTTGTTGACCGGAATAGGAGCGGCACTGGTACATATGCTGGTCGGCGGATACTTTACCTATACCATTGGTGCTTCAGGTGCGGTGTATGGAATATTGCTGGCTTTTGGGATGATGTTTCCAAACCAGTACATCATTTTGTTATTTCCTCCGATACCGATCAAGGCAAAATATTTTGTAGCCATTTATGGTGGAATTGAGCTATTCTCGGGACTAACACGGTCTGATTCGGGAGTAGCCCATTTTGCTCACCTTGGTGGTTTACTGGTAGGATTTATTTTAATTAAGCTCTGGAAGATCAAACGTCCGGGATAATAGATCGATAAATATTACGTATGATCTTTAGTAGAAAGTAGGATAGGATATGGCTTATAATTCATTCGGAAATTCAGCTAAGAGAGGCTTCATGGCTATGCCTGTGGCATTAAGAACTATCATTGGCCTTAATACCATATTCTTTGTTGCTCAGTTTTTCTTTGCCGCTTTTTTTAAGATCAGTCTGATCAATTATCTGGCTTTTGTACCAGACCTGACCACTTCCATCACACAACCGTGGAGACTCATTACCTATATGTTTCTGCATTCAATGCAGAATCCATTCCATTTCATATTTAATATGCTATGGCTTTGGTGGATGGGGCGTCCGGTAGAACAGGCACTGGGACCAAGAAGTTTCACCACCATTTATATCGGCGCAGGACTTACTGGAGCGGTTGTTGATGTAATCATGAGTATGGCCGGGGTTCCCGTTCCGGTGATAGGGGCCTCAGGTGCGGTTTATGGGGTGATGGTTGCATTCGCAATGCTTTTTCCGAGAACGCCAATCATGCTTTTGTTGTTACCTCCCATTGAAGCCCGGTACGTGATCGGAGGATTTATCGCACTAGATGTATTGTTATTAAGCAGTGCAGATGGGGTGGCCCGGTTAGTTCACCTGGGTGGAGCTCTTGGTGGTTACTTATTGATGCGGGCCCACAAGAATGGATTTGATCTGAGTCTGATCCCGAGATATTTTGAATTCTTGTTCAGGAAGCTTAAGCCGTCACCTGGTTCTAAACCAGGGAAAAGCCGGAATAAGAAAATGAGCATAGTAAGTGATGCAGAGATCATTGAGGAAGTAGAGCAATCAGAGTTGGATGAAATTCTGGAAAAGATATCGAAACATGGATATGATGCTCTTACTAAAGAAGAGAAAAGAAAACTATTTGAATTAAGTAAAAAAGATTAGGGCAATTAATGGCTGCTATTGAACGAAGAAAATCCATTCAGGTAATGGTTGGGGATGTTCCTGTTGGAGGTGGAGCTCCTATTGTTATTCAGTCGATGACAAACACTGACACTGCGGATGTTGACGAAACAGTTGATCAGATTGATCATTTGAATAAAGCCGGATCTGAATTGGTTCGGATCACGGTAAACAATGATCAGGCGGCACAGGCAGTGCCATTTATCAAAGAAAAACTATTGAACAGGGGGATAGCCGTTCCTGTGATCGGAGATTTTCATTACAACGGGCATGTATTGCTTACCAAATACCCGGATATGGCTCGATCGCTGGCGAAATTCAGGATCAACCCTGGAAATACCGGAACCAAGACCAGAGATAAGAATTTTTCAACTATTGTAGAGCAGGCGATCAAATATGATAAACCTGTTAGGATTGGAGTAAACTGGGGGTCGCTGGACCAACAACTCCTGGCAGAGAAGATGGATGCCAATAATAAACTTTCAGCACCTAAGTCAGCCAAAGAAGTTATGTTCGATACTATGATCGAAAGCGCGAAGCGATCTTCTGCACTTGCTCAAGATGTAGGACTCGGTTCAGATAAGATCATAATCAGTTGTAAAATGTCAGGAGTTCAGGATGTGATCGAAGTTTATACCCGGTTAGCTGAAGAAGTTCCATATCCATTGCATGTGGGGCTTACTGAAGCAGGAATGGGCATGAAAGGAATGGTAGCGAGTTCTGCTGCACTGTCAGTGATCCTGCAAAGGGGAATAGGAGATACCATCAGGGTTTCGCTAACACCGCAGCCCGGAGCAGATCGCGCATTGGAAGTTCAGGTAGCCCAGCAGGTGCTGCAATCCTTAGGTATCAGGAGTTTCCTTCCCCAGGTGACATCATGTCCCGGTTGCGGAAGAACTAAGAGTACCTACTTTCAGGAACTGGCAGAAGAGATCCAGGAATACATCGTAGATTCAATGCCGGTTTGGAGACAGATCTACCCGGGGGTGGAAGAAATGGATGTCGCAGTAATGGGCTGTGTGGTGAATGGACCAGGGGAATCCAGGGCTGCCAACATTGGAATTTCACTTCCCGGCACCTTCGAGGAACCTAAAGCTCCGGTTTATATTGACGGGGAACATTCCACTACTTTAAAAGGAGATAATATAGGTTCGGAATTCAGAAAAATTCTGAACGATTATATTGTAAAGAACTACAGTGGGAATACCTAGCAATGACTGAACTTCCGCTCTAAAATTAAGTGTATTACATACATTTTATGTAAGCTCTTACATTTTCTCAATAAATTTGAGTAAATGCCCTTAAGCTATCCCTCGTCAAGAAAAAAACCGCTTTTCCGGAATAGGTTTATAATATAAATGAAATTGGCGAGTATATCCTTAAAAATTAAAGCTGTACTCGAGGAGGGGAAATTCAAAAAAAAAGTAGAATTAGACTTGAAATAATGTAAGCGCTTACATAATTTTTTGCGCAAACCGAACACCTAGTGAGTCACTACCATGGTATTAAGTAAAAGAAGGTTCTCTCTTTTTCTATTTCTTTTCCTAACGCTCTCAATTTCAGTACAAGCACAATACGGTAAAATCAGGGGAGTGATCACTGATTCCGAGACTGGTGAAACCATTATAGGTGCAAGTATTCTTATCGATGGTACCACCAAAGGTACAGCAACAAATGTTGATGGTGAATATATAATTCTGGCTGTTTCTCCGGGAGAGTACAAGCTCAGAGTTTCTTACATCGGATATAATACTACGTACATAGAGGATGTGAGAGTTAATATTGACCTGACTACAGAAATAAATGTAAGTCTTACACCTCAGACTATAGAAGGGCAGGAAGTAGTAGTTGTTGCAGAACGTGAATTGGTGAGAAAGGATGTAACTGCAAGTATGGCTTCCGTCGGCTCAAAAGAGATAGAAGCAATTCCGGTTGAGAATTTTAGTGAAGTAGTTGAATTGCAGGCTGGTGTGGTTGATGGTCACTTCAGGGGAGGGCGGTCTGGTGAGGTTGGTTACTGGGTTGATGGCGTTCCCGTAACGGATTCATTTGATGGTAGTTTATCTGCAGGAGTGGAGAATTCCTCCGTTCAGGAAGTTCAGGTAGTAACAGGGGCATTTAACGCCGAATATGGTCAGGCGATGAGTGGTATTGTAAATATCGTTACCAAAGACGGGAGTAATGAATTTTCAGGTAGCGTAAATGCTTTCACGGGTGATTACATCTCTTCCCGGAATAACCTTTTTACCAGGATCGATAATTATAATCCTGCTGCAGTTAAGAATATTGAGACCAGTCTTAGTGGTCCTGTTATAAAGGATAAGTTATTTTTCTTCGGAACTGTCAGATATTTTAATAATGAAGGATGGTTGTACGGCCAAAATGTATTCTCAAAAGAGGATGTGGGGGTTAACAGTCTGGGGCAGATCGCATTACTTGATACAACGGGAACAGGAGATTCATCTTATGTAAGCATGAACCCATATGAGAAGATCAATGGCCAGATGAAACTTACATGGAATGCGTTCAAAGGATTTAAACTATCTGTTAATGGTATCATTGGTAAGGATGAGTCAAAAGGATATGAGCACGAAAAAAGATTTATGCCATCTTTTGATCAAAAGAATTTTTCTCTGAACCGCAGCTTTTATGTAAAAGCAACTCACCTTATTTCAGACAAGACATTTTATGATTTCAGTATCTCTAACAACTACAAGAATTTTGAGTCCTATGTATACGAAGATCCATATGACCCACGCTATGCGGTAAACGATTATGCTGGCTACCGGGCCAATAATGTTACCTCTGGTTTCATAGTTGGAGGTACTGATAATGGGCGTTACACCAGAACAACAAGTACTTACATTGCAAAACTTGATCTGAACAGCCAGGTTAATAATCAGAATCAGATGAAGATGGGTGCTGAGTTCAGGTATCACTCTCTAAAACAGGAAGATCTGACTTCAATAGTGGTGAGTCCGAACAGTGGAGTGATCACCTTATTTGATAATGGCTCTTATGATGTGAATCCTATCGAGTTCTCAGGTTATATTCAGGATAAACTGGAAGTGGGGAGTTTGATTATTAATGCCGGCGTTCGATTCGATTATTTCGATGCCAAATTCAAGGTATTTACGGATCCAACCGATCCCGAAGTAGTATTCCCGGAGCTTCGTCCAAACCCGGATGATGAAAGTACCTATTTCAAAGATTCAGATGCGTCTTATAAGATAAGTCCACGGCTTGGTATCGCATTCCCGGTTTCTGATGCAGGAGTGGTTCACTTTTCATACGGTCATTTCTTTCAGATCCCGAATTTCTCTTTGCTATACCAGAATCCTGAATTCAGACTTAATACAGGTGGTTCCGGTCTTATCGGCCTTCTTGGCAATGCAAACCTGAAACCTCAGCAGACAGTAAATGGTGAGCTTGGTTATAAGCAGGAGCTTAATTCGAGTACAGCGATCGAGATCACAGCGTTTTTCCGTGATATCAGGAATCTGGCCGGAACAGCTACAGAAGCTACCGATGTTTCTGGTACTTCAGCTAACTACGGTATTATTACTAACTCAGATTTCGGCTTCATCAAAGGGATCGTACTGGCTTTCGATAAAAGCTTCGGACCAAATTTCTTTGTAACAGCCGATTATACTTTCCAGGTAGCAAAAGGTAATTCATCTGATCCGGCTCAGGCATACAATGCAGCCGCAGCAAAAACTCCTCTTGAAAAAGTGATCGTGCCGCTAAACTGGGATCAGCTTCAGACCTTCAATGCAACCGGTTCATACAGAACAGCTAATGGCTGGGGAGTTGGAGCAGTATTTACTGTTGGATCCGGATTCCCTTATACCAGAGATTATGCAAGTATTGTAACCGGATTAGTTCCGCCTTCCGAGATCAATCTGAATGCCAATAAAAGGCCTGTTAAATACAATCTTGATCTAAATGTAACCAAAGATATTGAACTCAGCGGTTCACAAAGCATTCAGCTATACGCGAAGCTTGATAACATTCTGGATCACGGCAATGAGCAGGGAGTGTATGGAGATACCGGAAGAGCAACCTATTCATTGTACAAGAATGTGGATGCCAAAACCTACTTCGGGGATGAGGTTTTTATAAATCAGAATTATTCCCGTCCTGATTTTTATAACGAGCCCCGTCGTGTTGTAGTCGGGTTCAGATACAGATTTTAATTGAAGAAATTAATGAATAACAGCAGCGTAATCATGAAAATTCGAAAGCTAACCAGTCTGTTTGCATTTGTTCTGATGCTACAGGGGTTTGTATATGCTCAAAATACCATTCCGGATTTCTTAAGAGATCCGCAATACCGTTCGAGCAGAACCTATGAAAAGGACGCTACCTCAGATGGAAACCGGGTGAATATTACTTTTGCCAATACTGGATTATTAGGCGGGGTGGGTAAAGTAAGAGGGGAATGGCCAAGAGGATCGGATGTGAACTACATTGGTGATGTTTCTCCGGTTGTTGCTCTCGAAATTCCGGTAGATACTGATAACGATGGTGTTGCAGATACGCTGTTTCAACATGCGCTTACAAACCGTGGGCCAAGAGCTGGACAAGGCACACGTCCCGGTCAATCTGCTTTCTGGGGTTTTGAACCTATGGGTGGTTTTGCAAAAAATGATGGTGAAAATGAACGCCCTGCTTTAAGTACAGATCCGGATACCTGGCCGGATTACTGGCCTGATGAACCTACCTGGCTGGATGGACAAGGCAGACCGGAATGGAACGGATTTTTCGGACGTGATATCTTCAATGCTGACTTTGAGACCTACTTCTGGGTGGATGATCACAATGACAAATATATGCAGACATCGAGCTACAATCCCTATGGTTTTCAACCGGATTCTACAAGTCCGGGAAGAGATGGCCAGGGACTTGCGATGAGCGTTCGTGGTATGCAGTGGAGCCAGTTCCTGGCTCAGGATGCTATGTTCTATATTTACGAGCTTACAAACACCAGTACCACAACATACCCAAGAGTTTCAGTAGGACTGGTTGTGGGAACGGCTGCTGGAGAAAGTGCAATAAGTGGTAGTGGGGATACTCAGGATGACCTTGCTTTCTTTGACCAGGCGAACAGGATCGTGTATTCCTGGGATGCTGATGCTACAAATGCTGATGGTAATGATGTAGGTTATGTCGGTTACGCGTTTATGGAAAGTCCCGGCGATCCAAATGATGGAATTGATAATGATGGTGATGGTGACCCCAATAAATTAAATGTAAATGGATTTCCTTATGTAGATCCGGCATTAGCGGGTTCTGATAATACTTTTACCAGTTTAGATTTTGAGCCAAGAACCCTCGCGGAAGGTGATCCACTTATTCTTATTGATCAGCAGACCGGAAAGAGATCTGCCGTATTCGTAGGAAACAGCAACATGACGGTCACTTCACAAGGGATAGATTATGTGATTGGACCGGGAGCTATCATTCAGGAAAAGCAGAAAACCATTCAGGGACAAATCGAAACCGTAACGGTAACTGAGAAAAACCTGATCGATGAAGATCTTGACGGAATTATTGATGAAGATGTAAACCTGCACTTCGAGCGTCGTCAGCAGGAACTGACGGGTGGTGTTAGAATATTGCCAGCACTTAGGTATAAAAACTATGTAGGTATGGCTGAAGCAGTTGGTAATAGTGTTCCAACCCGGGCTGATTCAATTCAATATGGAATATTGAATAATATGATCGATGAAGCCGGCGATGACGGAATTGATAATGACGGCGACTGGGACGCGATCACAGATGATGTGGGAGCTGACGGTAGAGCAGGTACAGGTGATGCCGGAGAAGGAGATGGTAAGCCATCTGCAGGAGAGCCAAATTTTGATGCACTGGATAAAGATGAAACCGATCAGGTTGGACTTTCCAGTTTCTATTATTTCACCCCTCCGGGAGCGGTACCTTTAACTACCGATGCAACTGTCTGGAATGCAATGGCACCCGGATTTTTCACTACCAATGATGAATTGCAATTCCAGCAGGCAAATGGTGGGGTTGATGGCGACTTTATTTTCAGTTCCGGGTATTTCAGACTGGAACCGGGTCAAACCATTCGTTTCTCTCTGGCGCTGGTATTTGGGGAAGATCTGGCAAACATTACCAATAATGTGACCACCATTCAGGAGATCTACGACAGGAATTATAACTTTGCCAGACCACCAGATAAGCCAACATTGAAAGCTGCAGTTGGTGATGAAAAAGTGACTTTGTACTGGAATAGTCTTTCAGAGGAAAGTGAGGACGCGGTATTAGGGAAGGATTTCGAGGGTTATAAGCTGTTCAAAAGTACAGACCCTAATTTCCTTGATCCAAGCAGAATTACAGATGCTTTCGGTAACGATGCTATCCTGAAGCCAATTGCACAGTTTGACCTTGATAATGATATCAATGGTTTGTGGCAGGCTTACGAAGATACTTCAACAGGACAGAACGATCCTGCATATGTATTCAATCCAGATCTTGCTGAACGGGTAAGAGGAGTTCCCTTCTTCCTGGGAGATGATACAGGACTGGAACATTCCTATGTGGATACCAACGTGGTTAACGGACAGAAATATTATTACGCTCTGGTAGCTTATGACCGGGGAAGTATTGAGTTCTATCCTGCGGAAAACAATTTCTCCGTTACAGTGCGGGAAGACGGTTCTGTGCTCACAGATATCAATGTGGTGGAAGTTGAACCAAATACCAGTGTCCTAGGATATCAGGCAGGAGCTGTAGCAGGTGATATCACGCATCCAAGTGGAGCAGCCACAGGAGATGTTTTTATCGAGGTATTAGATCCGTTGTTCCTGGGTGATAACACCCAATATGATATTGAATTCGATGGGTCGGAATTAGGAGCAGAAACTTTCTCTGTACGGGCAGATGGTAATTATCTTGTGACCGATGCAGAAATTGGAAATTCCGGGTCAAGTATTTTTGATGGTATGCGAATAGCATTCAGAAATGACGCGAACCGTTTTGATCCTGATAGTTCAGCCTGGACTGCAAACGAACCTGATAGTATGGTGGTAGTAAGGGTAAGAGAAGGAGTCCTGAGTAATTCACCTTTCTGGCAGTTCCAGGGTATAAAAGCTCCGTATGATTACGCAATTACTTTCAGCGATCAGAATATTGCTACCTCACTGGATACCGTGAATGGATCGGGGTTTGGAGCAAGAAACACACCAGCAGTTCAAACCAATTTCAAGGTTACAAATCTGACGACTGGTGAAGATGTTCCTTTTGCTTTTGACGAATCACAGGGAACAGCAAACGGAAGGATCGGTGAAAATGAATATGTCTATATCTACGATACTTTCGGTGATTCATTACATGCCACTTATGAGTTTAGTTTCAGATATGAAAATGTGATTGGTCAGGGAAGAATTCCAACAGGAGATCTGCCAGTAGGAGGTGAAACGTATACCTTGCGCACATACAAAGCTTTCCGAAGCAATGATGTGTATTCGTATTCAACTACTGCTTCAAAAGTAGATAACGACGAAGCCAAGTCGCAGCTTGATATGGTGAGGGTTGTTCCAAACCCATACGTAGCTGCTGCCAGCTGGGAGGGTAAATTACCACCAACTATTACAAGTGGACGTGGTGAGAGGAAGATTCAGTTTCAGAATGTGCCGGCAAACTCCACCATTAGGATATTCAGTGTGAGAGGAGAGCTGGTCAGGGAACTCAAGCACGAAAGTTCGATCGACCGCGGAGTAGTTGATTGGGATCTAAAGACCAGGGAAAACCTGGAGATAGCTTATGGTGTGTACTACTATCATTTAGAAGCACCGGGTGTAGGTACAAAAACAGGAAAAATTGCACTTATCAAATAGGTAGGATCGACCATGTATAAAAGATTTAAGACATACAGCTGCAGTTTATTACTGGTACTTACATTAGCCAGCCTTGATGCCTTTGCACAGGATAAGGTAGGTAGTACAGCAGCTCAGTTTTTAGGGATTACAGCCGGAGCGCGCTCATCTGGTATGGGTGGAGCATATGTAGCAATCAGTGACGATGGAAGCGGAATGTACTGGAACCCGGGAGGACTTGCACGTACTACCGGAAACCGGGTTACATTCTCTAATATGAACTGGTTTGTTGGAAGTCAGATCCAGGATGCTTCTGTTGTGATCAATGGAGAGAATTCTGGTAATTTCGGACTTTCAGTTCGCTCACTCGATTATGGTGAGATCGCTGTAACCACGATTGATAATCCTGAAGGAACAGGAGAACGATTTACCCCAACTGATTTGTCAGTGGCATTTTCATATTCCAGGTTTGTTACAGAAAAATTCTCGATCGGAGCCAGTACAAGATTTGTACAGCAAAAGATATGGAATGAATCAGCAACAGGTTTTGCGTTCGATTTGGGTATGATTTACACCACTGATTTTAAAAACATGAGAATAGGGATGTCAATCCTCAACTTTGGTGGCGATATGCAGCTACAAGGTGATGACCTCAGACGTCCGATTGATGTTGATGAAGGTATCAATGGAAACAATGGAAGGGTGGAAGGGTATCTTGGTACCAAAGCCTGGCCGATGCCTCTGATATTCAGAGTTGGGATTGCAATTGATCTGATCGACACAGAATATCACAAAATAGAAT
This sequence comes from Rhodothermia bacterium, assembly GCA_030427885.1. Taxonomy (GTDB): domain Bacteria; phylum Bacteroidota; class Rhodothermia; order Balneolales; family Balneolaceae; genus JAUICM01. The sequence continues at coordinate 178,281 of JAUICM010000001.1, forward strand.
TTGCGGTAGACGCAAAACATCCAAACGACAACTCAGAAAGTTTGGATGTAGGAATGGAATACGGGTTTCACGATCTTGTATTCTTCAGAGGAGGCTACAGAAGTCTCTTCTCCTCACGCACCGAGGATCAAAACATGACTGCAGGTTTCGGCCTGAAGTATGCGATAGGTGGAGTAACTGCAAATCTCGGGGCTGCATACATGACCCACGAGTATTTGGATAACCCACTTCTCTGGACCCTCGAAATCGAATTTTAAAACATAAACAAACTGCAAAAGCAGACAATAATCACAAAAAAAGGAGCAAACATGAATAAGGTTACAACCTTTATCTGTGTGCTATTCGCTTTACTAATTAGTACAACAGCGGTAAACGCACAGGATTTGTTTTTTTCAGAATTCATAGAAGGTTCTGGTCAAAACAAAGCATTCGAGATTTATAACCCTACTGGGGATACTTTAGATCTTGGAAATTATATTGTTCTTGGAAACTATAATGGTAATCCATGGAACGATACTCTAAGATTTGAAATGGGTACTCATCTTCTTCCCGGAGATGTATACGTAGTGGCTCATGAAGATGCAGATTCAGTGATCGCAGCAAATGCTGATTCGCTGATTGAAGATCCATTCGCCGCTGGTACATCTTTTATCACTGTATTTAACGGTGATGATGCGAGAGGCCTCTTCAAAATCAGTGGTACAGATACTACCTTGATCGATCTTTTTGGATCTCCAAACATTGATCCGGGTTCAGGATGGGATGTAGCTGGTGTATCTGGTGGAACACAAGACCATACTCTGTTAAGAAAATTTGGTACCATGATGGGTAATCCTGATTCAGTTGCATCTTTTGGTACAACTGCTGAAAATTCAGAGTGGATTGTATGGGCAAAAGATAGCCTCAGTAATATTGGAGCTCCTACTCCTCAACCATTTTACGATGTAACGTTCAATGTAAATATGAATGATATCATCGATTCTGCTGCATTCCTGCCTAATGAGCATTATGTAACAGTTGTGGGTGGTTTCAACGATTGGAGTACTACTGCTGATACACTTACTGATAGTGACGAAGATGGTATTTACAGTACAACCTTAAGTATTGGAGGCGGACAAGAGTGGGCATACAAGTACTTTGTACACTCAAACCGTATCAACGGTGACGGTTGGGAAGCAGATCCAAACTACTTTATTACAGTAAGTTCTGATACTACTTTTACTGCTGATGAAATCAGGGTTGATTACAATGACCTTACCAATGCGGTATTTGGTGATGTTAAATTCTTTTTCCAGGTGAACATGAATGTTCAAATCCTGAGTGGAGCGTTTGACCCAACAAATGCAGAGCATTCTGTTACGGTTGCCGGTGGATTTAATGGTTGGAATACAACTTCAGACCCACTGACTGAATCTCAAACAGAAGGTGTATATGAAACTACAATCACACTCGAAGATCAGCCAATACCATCTGAGTGGACCTATAAATTCGTTCTGAATAATGGTGAAACTGTTTGGGAATCTGGTGATGATCATCCCATCTCTGCTACTGAAGCAAGTCTTTCAGAAGGTTTTTACGTAGGAATCAACCATACTGGTACTCCACCTTTCTTTGACGGTATTACCTTTGAAGATATCTTCGCAGAAGATACTGAAGTGACATTTGAAGTAGATCTCAGACCCGCGTTCTATTATCTTAATGATAATGACTCTCTGCCAAATGACGTGCAGACTGGTGGTACTACTACCTCTATCGACTTCCTGGCAGGTAACGGTCCGCTTATTGCAGGTACCTGGGAAACCTGGGGTGTTGAACTTGGAAACGATGCAAGTTTAGTATTCAATGATGCTGGTGAAGGCGGAGACGTTACTGCTAGTGATACTGTTTACACTTTAACTAAGACCTTTAAAGCTGGTATGGCTAAAAGAGGTGCTTTCAAACTAGGTGTGAATGGTAATGATAACGAAAGTGGTTTCGGTGCTGATCACAGTATCAAAGTAGAATCAGATCATATATCTCTGATATTCGGTGCGATCGTTCGTGCTGATACTGTATATGATGATCTCTATGACGAGTACATCCTTGCTACTGAGTCAGGCCCTGTTGTTGTAAGAAGAGGTGGTTCTGGTGATAACGGCGTTATCATTCCTATCGAGGATGAACCAACTACTCCTGGCGAATTTGCCCTGGAGCAAAACTATCCAAACCCATTCAACCCAAGCACAAACATCAGATTCAATCTACCTGCTTCATCTCAGGTAACTCTGACTGTTTACAACCTGCTTGGTCAGGAAGTGGCTACTCTTGTAAATGGCCGACTTTCTGCGGGAACTCACAACGTCAAATTTGACGCTAGTGGATTATCATCAGGTATGTACCTGTACAGAATCGAAGCCGGTTCTTTCGTGCAGAACAAGAAAATGATGCTAATCAAATAATCTTTATTAGTTAAGATATATACATATCACAGGTGCCCTGACCGGCACCTGTGTTTTTAAATCACTCCGATTTGGCTTCCACTATATACGACATAGCAAAAAAAGCAGGGGTAAGCATTGCAACTGTTTCCAGGGTTTTTAACCAGAGCAGCAGTGTATCTGATGCTACCCGGAAAAAGGTTCTGGAAGTAGCTGATAAAGTAGGCTATCACCCCCAAGCTTATGCTCAAGGTCTGGCAAGCCGCAAGAGTAACACGATCATGGCGGTTGTACCAGTGATCTCGAATTACTTCTTTATGGAAGTATTAAGTGGAATTCAGGATAAACTCAGCGAAATGGGTTATGAGCTGAATATCTTTAATGTAACTGCCGGAGATAGTCTTTTTGAAGAAGTTGAGCATGTCATAAAAAGACGCTGGTCGGAAGGCTATTTGTTTATCTCGATACATCTCGATGAAAGCCAGTGGAGACATCTCACCAAGTATAATATTCCGATCACACTTATTGATGAGCACTATGAAGGATTCGATTCTGTGAGTGTGGATAATGTTCAGGGGGCATACAGAGCCACCAAATCTCTGCTCGAAAAAGGATTTAAGCGTATTGCCATGCTTTCGGCATTACGTTCTTCAAAACCAATACGTGACCGGATGATCGGTTATAAGAGAGCTCTTTCCGAGAAAGGAATCGAGTTTTGCGATACCCTCGTTGTTTCCGGTGATACTGAATACAGAGATGGGTTCACCGAGAAAGGCGGATATGAGGCAATGAGGAAAATGCTGAAGATGAAAGAACCTCCGGAAGCCTGTTTCTGTGCTTCTGATATACAAGCGGTTGGAGCATTGAAGGCAATGAAAGATACCGGGCAGCGCATTCCTATCATCGGTTATGATGATATAGAATTATCTGAATATATAGGTCTGTCAACCGTACGGCAGCCAATGAGAGATATGGGTTATTTTGCCACACAGAACCTCATTGAAAGAATGAGAAATAAAGATAAAGCTGTTTCACAGACCATTTACTCGCCGGAGCTGATCCTAAGATCCTCAACTGACTAACATTATTATTCATCATCATGACTGACCTGAAAAGCTGCAGATCTATACTACTTACTATGTTTATATATCTGGCTTCGGCGCCAGTATCAGCGCAGGATTCGGTGGACGTTACCTTCCGGTTCTATCCGAATAAAAATGCAGAAAGGGCATACGTTCCGGGAGAATTTAATGGCTGGGGACCCAATAACAGTGGTACTATTGCCGTAAATGCACCTTCACTTATGGAAGAGGATGCAGAAAATGGATTCTGGTATAAAACAATCCGGTTGGATCTTCAGGGCGGTAATACCATTATTAATGGTACCAATGGATATGCCTATAAATTTCATGAACAATACAATGCGTCCGGAACTGAATGGCAATGGTTTTCTGATCCGCTTAATCCAATAACGGTAGGATCTGATAATAATTCATTTCTGGAACTGAAGCATCCAAACATTTTCCAGATGGAGCCTCAGGCAGGGAAGCTTTTTACCGCTGATGATATCCAGTTCTGGGTTAATGTTTCCGGAACTCAGTCTGATCCTATTGATCCGGGCGCATCTGAAATATATATCAACGATGAATTACTGGATACTTTCGAAGCGAACTGGGATGCAGAGCGTTCCTTGTTGCACTTTGATCTGAGTTCTCAGCCATCGCTGGACACAATGCTTGTAAGTGGACAGAATGAATTTCGGATAGAAGCAATCACAGAAAATGGGGTTAGTCGCTCGGCATCATCCGTGTTTACTTACATCTTGAATATTGAGACAATCGATGAGCCAAGACCGGCAGCATTAAAAGACGGGATCACCTACAAGGATGGAGAACCTACTAAAGCACTGCTTTCGCTATTTGCACCAGGAAAGGAAAATGTATTTGTAATTGGTGATTTCAATAACTGGACGGTTGATACAGACTTCCAGATGAAAAGAGATTCACTGAATGCAGACAGTGTCTGGTTCTGGATCGAATTGACAGGAATGACACCGGGTCTTCAATACGGGTATCAGTATGTGGTGGATCAAAGCATAGTAATTGCAGATCCATATGCTCCGTTATTGCTGCACCCAACCGAGGATCAAAGTATTCCGGGTTCAACTTTCCCAGAACTTAAATCATATCCTGCAGATAAAACTACCGGGTATGTTGGTATTCTTGAGCCTGGTAAAGGGGAATTCGATTGGCAGATCACCAATTTCGAAAAACCTGCAAAGGAAGATTTGGTCATTTATGAGTTACTGCTCAGAGATTTTCTGGCTGATCACAGCTACAACACGCTTATTGATACCCTGAATTATCTGGAAAGGCTGGGTATTAATGCTATTGAATTGATGCCGGTAACAGAATTTGATGGAAATGAAAGCTGGGGATATAATCCCGCTTCACACATCGCCCTTGATAAAGCTTATGGTTCCCCGGAGGCATTTAAAAGCTTTGTAGATGAAGCTCATAAAAGGGGAATAGCGGTGATCCTGGATGTGGTATACAATCATGCAACCGGCCGTAACTCGTTGTACAAGATGTATAGTAAGGGTTCAAATCCATATTTCAACGAGGAAGCTACTCATACATATAGCGTATTCGAAGATTTCAACCATTCATATTCAGGAACTCAGGCGTATGTAAAAAGAACAGTTCAGTATCTGATCAATGAATATAAGATAGACGGATTTCGCTGGGATCTGACGAAAGGATTTACCCAAAATTGTACTTCATCAAATGCAGGATGTACAGGTGCCTATCAGTCAGACCGCGTTGCTGTCCTTAAAAAATATGCTGATTACCAGTGGGATATTGATCCTGATTTTTATGTGATCTTTGAGCATTTGGGAGGCAATCAAGAAGAAAAAGAATGGGCTGATTACAGAGTGGATGAAGGAAAAGGAATCATGCTTTGGGGCAATATGAATAATGCCTATAACGAAGCGACCATGGGCTATGGTGGAGACCTGACCGGAGTGTTGTCTTCCAGCAGAGGATTCCAGGAGAAGAGGCTTATTGGATACATGGAAAGTCATGACGAGCAATGGCTGATGTTCAAGAACATTGCATTTGGAAACAGTTCCGGTGATTACGATGTGAAAGACTGGGGAACAGCACTGGCAAGACAAAAGCTGGCAGGGGCCTTCTTTCTCACCCTGCCCGGACCAAAAATGATCTGGCAGTTCGGTGAGTTGGGTTATGGTTATGGAAATAGTGGTGAACAGTGTCTCAACGACCAGGACTACTGTCCATCCAGTGCTCCATCCAGAACCGGCAATAAACCGATTCGGTGGGATTACTGGAACAGCCCTGATTATCCAACAAGAGTTACCCTTTATAAAACATGGGCTGCTATACTGAAATTGAGAAACGAGGCTGATGCAATAACAGACCCGGATCTTATTTCTAACGATCTTTCATCAGATGTGAAATGGATAAAAATGGTTGGCTCTGATACGGATGTAGCGATAGTTGGTAATTTTGGGGTGGAAAAAGATTCACTGAACCTTGTATTCAGCAGGACGGGAACATGGAATAACTACTTTGAAGGAACAGAATTCATTGTTGATGACGCGAATGTCCATTTTGAACTGGAACCGGGTGAATTCAGGATCTATACCACAAAGAAGTTCTCAACACCGGAAGCAGGAATCACTGTTTCAAATGAAATTTCCACGGTGGATTCACCTCTCGAATTCAAGCTGCTGAATAATTATCCAAACCCGTTTAATCCATCTACAAATATCACATTTGATATTGCTAATGCAGGACAGGTGACATTGGAAGTGTTTGATATTACAGGTAGAAAAGTAGCTGATCTTGTAAATGAAATGAAAAGCCCTGGTACTTATACCATAAATTTTGATGCTTCAGGCTTAAGCAGCGGGATCTATTTTGCACGCCTGAAATCAGGTACTCAGATCGGGATACAGAAAATGACTTTGCTCAAATGATCTAATGTTGAAATCAAGAATCATAAGTGTACTGGTATTGGCGACGATTATAAGTTCATGTGATAAAGTAGTGATCACTCCTGATTCTTCACAGATCGTTGGCCTTGGTAGTCCGGTTACCCTTGGATTCGACAGAACAGAACTGGTTCTGGAAGATTATTTCATGGATATAAGCAGCATTGAGAAGATCATTTTACCGGAAGGACTTCAGCAAGAAGAAATGAAAAAGGGAATCCTGGTATTCTCAGGTACCTTAAGCAAGCCCTTGGGGGTTATAAAAGTGATCGCAAATAATCATGAGTATGCACTTCTGGTAAAGCGATCTGAAAAAGAAAAGATTGAGCTTACATTTGATCCCGGATCTAAAGAGTACGATAAAGTCCAGCTAAAAGGAGAGATGAACAGCTGGAACCCAACCTCAACAGAGCTCGAATATGATGGTGATGTTTGGAAAACTTCCATGTTGGTTAATAAAGGGATCTACCAGTATCTCTTTGTAGCCGATGGTAAAGAAGTACTTGATCCTGATAATTCGGAGAAGGTTTCGAATGGGATGGGTGGCTACAATTCCTTGCTGACAGTGGGGAAAACAGATACACCAAAGCCTGTACTTAGAACAGGCTGGGTTGAAAAAGATGAAATTCATTTACGATTGACGAATGCTTCCCAACTGGTCGTATTCTGGCAAAATGAGCAGCTTGAGGTAGACTCTGCTCAAAATGGGTATATGGTTTCAATACCGGAAGAAGCCAGTGCTTTTGAACGGTCATATATCCGGGCTTGGGGTGCAAATGATCAGGCGATCTCAAATGATGTGCTTATTCCTTTGTCAGATGGAAAAGTGGTAATGGATCCTTCAGTGCTGAACCGTTTCGACTATCAAACATGGAATATGTATTTCGTGCTCATCGACCGGTTTAAAGATGGGAATCCTGCCAACACACGTAAAGTCAATGACCCGGATATCCACCCGAAAGCTAATTACTATGGGGGAGATTTCGCGGGTATCACCCAAACAATAGAAAGCGGTTATTTTGAAAAGATTGGTGTAAACACTCTTTGGTTATCACCCATCACTCAAAACCCTGAAACCGCATACGGACTTTGGGATAAGGGAGGTCCGGTCACAAAATTCTCAGGTTACCACGGATACTGGCCGATATCTTCAACAAAAACGGATGATCGTTTCGGGACGGAAGAAGAATTCCGCGAGTTACTTGAAGTGGCTCATGACCATGGAATGAGTGTGATCCTGGATTATGTGGCGAATCATGTACATGAAGAGCATCCTGTGTACAAACAACACCCCGATTGGGTGACTGATCTGTATCTACCTGATGGAAGACTGAATACGGAACTGTGGGAAGAACAACGTCTTACAACCTGGTTTGATACCTTCATGCCTACGCTGGATTTCTCAAAGCCGGAAGTAATTGATGCGATGACAGACACAGCTTTATTCTGGGTTAAAGAATACGACCTGGATGGCTTCCGTCATGATGCCACTAAACATATTCAACTGGAATTCTGGAGAACGCTTACCCGAAAGATCAGAGAACAGGTAACAAAAGAAACCGGAAAACAGATCTATCAGGTTGGGGAGACCTATGGCAGCCGTGAGCTGATCTCCAGCTATATAAATTCAGGAATGCTGGATGCTCAGTTTGATTTCAATATGTACGATGCTGCGCTAAATGCATTTGGGCAGAATACTTCCTTTAGAGCTCTCCGGGATCAGCTGAACGAGAGCTTTAATTATTATGGCTATCACAATTTGATGGGATACATATCCGGAAATCATGATAAGCCCCGTTTCATCACCTTAACCAGCGGTGAAGTTTCCTGGAATGAAGATGCGAAACTTGCAGGCTGGACCAGAGAGATCGGCAACCCACAGGAGTTTGCCTATGACAAGCTTAATATGCTACACGCCTGGAATATGACCATACCGGGTATCCCTGTTACCTATTATGGAGATGAATTCGGGATGCCGGGGGCAAACGATCCGGATAACCGAAGATGGATGGTGTTCGATGATAATAAGCTTGATGCTTTTGAACTCAGAAACAGGAGTATATTCAGCAAGCTCACAGAACTCAGGAATACTAATATGCCATTACTCTATGGTGATTTTGAATTCCATCTTGTGGAAGATGAAGTATTGGCGTATTCAAGAGCTTATTTCAATAAACAGGTGGTGATAGTGATGAATAAATCCGGAAAAGAAGTCCATACACAAGTCCCCTTAAGAGATGATTTTGATTATACTTCACTGGAAAGTCATTTCGGTTATGAATTTGTACTGGATGGAACAACTCTTCAGATCACATTACCGGCAAACAGTTTCGAAATTTTAACGCTATAAAGAGCAATGCTATGAAAAGATATTATCAAACCTTTTTAGTCTGTTCGGTAACACTTTCACTTTTTTTTGGTTCCTGTTCAAAACCTGCCGAAAGAGAACAGAAAGTTGTAATCAGCTCTGTTGAACACCCGGAATGGAGCCGGAATGCAAATATTTATGAAGTAAACATTCGTCAATATTCTCCGGAGGGGACTTTTAATGCCTTCAAAAAAGACCTGCCACGATTGAGAGATATGGGAGTGGATATTTTATGGCTTATGCCGATCCATCCAATCGGACTCAAAAACAGAAAAGAGACCGAAGAAAGTAAAGGAAGCTACTATTCTGTACAGAACTACACAGAGGTTAATCCTGAATTCGGTACTAAAGAAGATTTTAAAGCATTGGTGGCGGAGGCCCACGAAATGGGATTCAAGCTTATTATAGACTGGGTTGCCAATCACAGTGCCTGGGATAACCCATGGACAGAAAACCCTGATTGGTATGAATTGGATAAGGATGGAAATTTCACACCTCCTCATGGCACCGACTGGACCGATGTAATACAGTTGGATTACAGCAATCAGGATATGCGCCGCGCTATGACCGATGCCATGAAATACTGGGTAAGTGAGTTTGATATTGACGGATTCCGGTGCGATGTGGCTGGAATGGTGCCCACTGATTTCTGGGTAGCAACTCACAAAGAACTGGACAAGGTAAAAGATGTATTCATGTTAGCGGAAGACGGGGAGCCAGAGTTATTAGCTGATGCCTTTGATATGAACTATGCCTGGGAATATGCTCATGTGATTCGGGAGATCGCAAAAGGGGACATGAACTTCGATGATCTGGATGATCTTTTCGAAAGAGACGCGAAGAGCTTCCCTTCAAATGCCTACCGAATGTATTTTACTTCAAACCACGATGAGAATTCGTGGAATGGAACTGATCCGGAAATGTATGGCAAGAACTTTGAGAATTTTGCGGTATTGTCAGCTACTGTTTCCGGAATGCCATTGATCTACAACGGGCAGGAATCAAATCTGAATAAAAGACTTTCATTTTTTGAAAAGGACGAGATCGCATGGAAAAATTATCCATACCAGGATTTTTATAAAGTTCTTCTTTCCCTCAAAGAAGAGAATGAAGCACTCTGGAACGGAGCCTATGGCGGAAAACGCGTAAGGATCGAATCACCTGAGGGTACCTATGCCTTTTATAGAAAGAAAGGAGATAGTGAAGTTATCGTAGCTATTAATATCACCGATGAGTCGAAGGATATCTCCGTACCGGTCTGGACTTCTTCCAATTATACCAAATACGGAGTGGTTGAAGGTGAATTCAGTACAGGTGACAAACAAACCTACAACTTCGAATTACCACCCAATAAGTGGTTTATTCTATCTACCAAGTAATTTTAATCTAACCAGGAAGCAATGAGCGAGAATAATACTAAAAGGCCAATACTGAGTTTTTGGGAGATCTGGAATATGAGTTTCGGTTTCCTGGGGATACAGTTTGGATTTGCTCTTCAGAACGCAAATGTGAGCCGGATCTTTGAAACCCTGGGTGCCAATATTGATGATATTCCGATTTTGTGGATTGCGGCGCCTTTAACCGGACTGATCATTCAACCCATTATTGGATACTTCAGTGACCGCACCTGGACTCGTCTGGGCAGAAGAAGGCCTTACTTTCTGTTTGGAGCTATCTTTGCTTCGCTGGCATTACTGATGATGCCTAATTCACCCGCTCTCTGGGTTGCAGCTGGTATGCTTTGGATCATGGATGCTTCCATAAATGTGTCGATGGAGCCGTTCAGAGCTTTTGTAGGGGATATGCTCCCATCGGAACAGCGCACTAAAGGGTTTGCAATGCAAAGTTTCTTTATAGGAACTGGAGCAGTAGTGGCTTCCGCATTGCCATGGGTTATGACAAACTGGTTTGGTATCGCAAACACAGCTCCTGAGGGACTTATACCTCCATCTGTAAAGTGGTCGTTCTATTTTGGAGCTTTTGCGTTTATAACAGCTGTTGGCTGGACTGTCTTCAGATCCAAAGAATACAGTCCGGAAGAACTGGAAGCTTTTGAGGCCGCTGAGAGAGCTGAGGTAGTTGATAAAGAATCATTGAGAGAAGTACCGATTACTGCCGGTGAGGGACAAAAGAAGATCAATCTGGGAGGCCTGCTTGCGATCATTGGATTAGTAGCAACTTACTTTACCTTCAGCTTTGAATTGGATAAAGAGGTCTATATTGCCAGTGGAGGTCTTTTTGTAGTTGGGTTAGTTTCATTGCTGGCAGGAGTGCTTCAGAAGAGCGGTAAAACAAACCAGGGCCTTGTAGTTGTAATGCACGATATGATCCACATGCCTAAAACCATGAAGCAGCTGTCAGTGGTGCAATTCTTTTCATGGTTCGCTTTATTTGCAATGTGGATATACACTACCTCTGCAGTAACTTCTCATATTTATGGTACAAGCGATACCACTTCGGGCCTGTACAATGAGGGTGCTGACTGGGTAGGGATACTTTTTAGTGTATATAACGGAGTAGCGGCTATCGTGGCATTCGCTTTGGCGCCTATTGCCAGGAGAACAAGCCGAAAAATAGTACATGCCGGAGCGCTCTTTCTGGGCGGTTTGGGACTTATTTCCATCTACTTCGTAAGTAATCCATCTATGCTGGTTCTATCAATGATAGGGGTAGGTATAGCATGGGCTTCCATACTTTCGATGCCCTACGCAATTCTGGCGGGCTCCATTCCATCCCAGAAAATGGGACTATACATGGGAATCTTTAATTTCTTTATTGTACTTCCCCAGCTGCTGGCTGCAACGATACTTGGATTTATGACCCGTTCATTATTTTCTGGTCACGCTGTTTATGCCCTGATTGTTGGTGGAGTAGTTATGATCATTGCCGGTCTGGTAACATTCTGGGTGGATGATGTAGATGCGGTAGTTGAAGAATGACATTTCGTGATATTCTTATTGGCATTCTGATAACTCTGATCTTAGTTGTTTCAAACGAACGGAACAAAGAGGATAAGATGGAATCTGTATTCTTTACAGGAGAATCAACTGTTACAATAACCCTTTCAGAGGGAGAAATAACAGACAAGGGATCCATTAGTATCAGAAAGGGTATTGAAGTTATTAATATACTTGAGTTCAATGAATTAGCTAGCCGGACCTATGAGTTAAAGTTAAGTGATAAAGTGCAATTCACAGATCAGTACACGCTTAATTTTGAAGGTAAAGAATTCAACATCAGACCCCATTGGAAACTGATCGATGAACTTTACTTCTATGATGGTGAACTTGGAGCACTTTATAGTAAAGATCACACGCTGTTTAAACTCTGGGCACCGCTTGCAACAGAAGTTACCCTCCAATTATTTAAAGATGGACAGCAGGATAAACCTGATGAGACTATAGCTCTTACCAGGGGAGATAACGGGGTTTGGTCCTTGAAATTGGATAAGGATCTTCAGGGACAATTCTATACCTACGAAGTAACCAATTATGGAGAAGCTAAAGAAGTGCTTGATCCATACGCGAAATCGATGGCTGTTACAACTGACAATCAGAATGGACCGGGAAGAGGTGCTATTGTTTCTGTTTCTGATGTTGGTCCGGAACTGAACTTTGCAAAAATAGAAGGCTTTGAAAAGCGCGAAGATGCAGTGATCTGGGAGATTCATGTCCGGGATTTCACCTCTGATCCTGAAATTCAAACCAGGATGCCTTTTGGAACTTACAGAGCCTTTACAGAAAAATTGGATTATATTGAAGCCCTTGGGGTTACTCATGTTCAGCTCTTACCAGTACTCAGCTATCGGTGGGGAAATGAACTGGCGGCTAAAGAGAGAATGCTGGACTTCAAAGTGGGGACAAATTATAACTGGGGGTACGATCCTCACAATTATTTTTCACCGGAAGGAATGTACTCAACAGACCCAAGACAGCCTGAACTCAGGATCATGGAGTTGAAGGAACTTATCAAAGGTATTCATGACCGTGGAATGGGTGTGACTCTTGATGTGGTTTACAATCATACAGCTAGTCTTGGTCTGCTAGAGGATATCGTGCCGGGTTATTATCATTTCATGGATGCACAGGGAAATCCAAAGCAAAGTTATGGTGGTGGTCGCCCGGGAACTACTCATGCAATGACCCGAAAACTGGTGGTGGATTCAATTATATGGTGGACCAGGGAATATAAAGTGGACGGTTTCAGATATGATCTGATGGGGGATCTGGACGCCGAAACAGTACAAATGACTTTTGATGAAGCGAAAAAGTTAAATCCGAACGTGATCATGGTTGGGGAAGGCTGGAGAACATTCGCTGGAGATGATGGCGAGCAAACCGTTCCGGCGGATCAGGATTGGATGGGAAAGACCAATAGTGCTGCCAGTTTCTCGGATGAAATGAGAAATGAACTAAAATCCGGATTTGGATCAGAAGGGCAACCAAGGTTTATAACAGGTGGTGCCAGAAATATTCAGCTGATCTTTGATAACATTATCGCGAAACCCCGGAATATGAATGAAGATGACCCGGGAGACGTACTCCAGTACATCGCTGCACATGATAATCTGACACTTCATGATGTGATCGCTCAATCTATTCAGAAAGATCCTGCTAATCATGAAGAAGAGATACAAAAAAGAATACGACTGGGTAACGCGATCATTTTACTGAGCCAGGGGACCGCATTTTTACATGCGGGACAGGAATATGGGCGTACCAAACAATGGATGGATGATACTGTCCCTGAAGGAGAATACACTGAAGTGGAAGGTTTTGAGCATCCTTACTTCATACATAACTCCTACAATGCCTCTGACGCGGTTAATATGTTTGATTGGGATAAAGTGACCGAACCTGGTATCCATAAACAGACAATGGAATACACCAGGGGGCTGATCCGCTTAAGGAGATCAACGAATGCATTTCGATTAGGTTCAGAAGATCTGGTGTCGGCAAACGTGCATTTGATACGAAGTCCGGATATCAAAGAGGAAGACCTGGTGATAGGATTTAGTGCAGAATCGACTTCAGGAGAAGTATATCATGTGTTTATTAATGCAGACTCAGAAGGGCGTTCCATAAGGATCGGGGAAGATCTCACAGACGGGGTCGTTCTAACCGATGCTGAAAAGTCTGGCGTAGCAGGAATCAAAGATCCGGTGGGAGTAAAGGTAGACCCAAAAGAAGTTACTCTTGCTCCACTTACCGTGTTGGTAATTAAATCCAATTAGAACCTGTTCAATGGTGGAAGAAGTTTCGTAACTTCGCTTCATGAAATTAGACCAGAAATATTTTGTGCCCTTTATGCTGATCGTTGCGGTAGTAACGATGGCCGTGATCGTATTTTCATCCTTCAATTTTCAGAGTAATCAGGAGAAGGAATTTGCTGAGAAAGCTATGCAATATTCAGAGTTACTTACTGAATATCATCCTGTTGTAGCACAAGAAGATAGCCTGTCATTAGAGCAGCTGAATGGCAATAAAGTTATAATTGTGTTTTGGGCCTCCTGGTCTGATCGTTCTGCGGACATCATGCACGAGCTTGATGAATTGCTTAGCTCTGAAAATGATCTTGTTATCGTAGCAGCTTTAGTACTTGATGCTACAGAAACAGCCGAACCAATATTACCAGAACACGAGTTCACATACATAGACGGAACCAAATTATATAATACTCTGATGGTGCCTGGTATTCCCAGCTATATCTTACTGGACGAAGATGGTGGGGTAATTGCAACTCATGTAGGTTATAAAGGCAGTGTTAAAGATCTGATCCTGAACCAGTATTCAAATGAGTAAGTTCGTCGTATACAACGGAGTAGTTCTTCCGGAAAATGAAGTTCGTGTATCTCCGGACAACAGAGGGATGATGTATGGTGATGGATTCTTTGACACCCTTCGTTCGTACAAAGGCACATTCCTCTTGCTCGAAAAACACTTTCAAAGATTACTGGAAACAGCCGTTTTTCTTGGGATCGAAGTCAGGTTTGGTTTTCAGGATTTCAAGGCTAAGATCCTGGAACTTCTCGAAGCCAATAATTTGATAGACAGAGATGCTCTTGTTCGTACACAATGCTGGAGGGAAGGTGAACGGGGATATGCCAGCAACTCTTCTGTTTCAGGCTGGTTAAGTACCTGTAAAGAGATCAGCACAGATTTTAAACCCGCTAAACTGATCACCAGCACAACCCGACTAACACCTGAATCTTCCATACCAAAAGCGTATAAATTCTCGAATGGACTGAATTATATTATTGCCGGAAATGAAGCCGTAAGATCCGGGGGAGACGATGCACTTATGCTTACCACCGATGGAATGGTAGGAGAAACAAGCATCGCTAATATATTCTGGATCAAAGGGAGTGCCGTTTATACACCGGCAAAAGATTGTGATATTCTGCCCGGAATAACCCGTAATCTGATTATTGATCTGATCAGGGGAACAGAAGGAATTGAGTTAACGGAAGGCCGATTTGAACCGGAACATTTAAAAGAAGCAGAAGCTGTTTTCTGTACTAACTCGATCAGAGAGATCATTAAGGTCGAATCGGCAGATGAAGTGAATTTTAATACTGAACATCCCATTGTGGAAAGTATTAAAGGATCGTTCGCGGACTTCAAAGCACAGAATCTTCACTAATGGGTAGATTTAAGTCTATAGCAGACGTTTGGTCTTATCTTGATGCTATACCTATGTTCGGGAAGGTGGGAGCCGCAGCGGGCAATTTCAGCCTTACAGCGATATCAGATTTTTGCAGCAGACTTGGTGATCCACAGAATAAATTTAAAAGCATTCATGTGGCAGGAACGAATGGGAAAGGCTCAGTCTGCTATTTACTGGAACAGATCTATTCCGAAGCAGGCTATAAGACCGGAATGTTTACCTCGCCTCATCTCCTGAAATACAATGAAAGGGTGAGGATAGGGAAGCAGGATATTAGTGATGAAGAGATCTTGCTTTTTTTTCAGGAAGCGGAAGCTATTCTTGAGGAAATTAAGCTAACATACTTCGAGATCAGTACCGCTCTGGCGTTTTGGGCATTGGCCAGAAATAAAGTAGATATAGGGATCATAGAAACAGGATTAGGAGGAAGACTGGACTCCACCAATATCATTGATCCCATGCTCTCTGTTATTACCAGTATTGGTTTGGATCATACGCAGATACTGGGAGATACTACAGAAGCGATAGCAGGAGAAAAGGCCGGGATCATTAAAAAGGGGAAACCCGTAGTAGTCGGGAGTATCTCTATGAACGCTATGAAGGTGATAAGCGGTAAAGCGGAAGCCAGGGAAAGTAAAATGATACGATCAGGGGACCTGGAACCAAAATGGAATGATCATCTGGTTCAATTGAAAGGATATGCAGAGCCATTTCAGACACAATTGACCGAACCCATAAATGCATGGAACATCGCTATGGCAATCAGTTCTGTGAACGAACTTCAATCTTCGTTTCCGGTGTCAGAAGAATTCATGCGCACCGCAGTCGAACATTTCCGTGGAGTTCCCGCCCGGTTCGAGAAAGTACACCCTGAAAGAGCCTGGTATTTTTCGGGATCACATAATCTGCAGGCAATTGATTCCATGTTAGAAGGGCTCTCAAAATTGTCATCAGAAAGAATAGTATGTGTATTCTCTATGATGAAAGACAAAGTGGGGATAGAGCTATTATCGAGGTTTGAAGTCTTTGATGAGCTATATTTCTATGAGCAGGAAGGCGAAAGAGCAGCAACACGGGAGGATATTTGGTCGTTCATAAATACTAAATTGATAAGTGAAAACACTTATCAGGAGATTTTGAAGGAATTAAAGACGGAGTTAGTAATTTTTACAGGAAGTTTTTACTTTTACCCTGTAATAAAGCGGTGGCTCAGAATAATTGGACAAAACTAGTACCACCAACTCTTTTTCATCCTTACCTGATTGAGTGCTTTTAAATATTATCCCTTTATTAGATAATTCAGCGCTCACCCCAAATTCAGTAAGATCAATATTGCAATAGCATTTATAATTTATGTCAGATAATCAGACAGGCGGAATTTCGGCTGGGGAGCTGGAATCTCTGGATTCAAAGAAACTCCACGAACTTCAGGTCATAGCCAAGTCAGTAGGCGTTAAGCGCGTAACTGGTGTTAAAAAGCAGGAACTTATCGAAAAGATTCGTTCGGCAGCAGGAAGTTCATCAGAGCAGTCAGCAATAGCTTTCGAAGATAAACCCAAGCGGGAGACTTCACAGAAAGATCAGGAGCTGACATCCTATGGAGGTCAATCCCATATTGTTTCTTATAAGACTGAAAAAAAAGATGAAAATCAGGATAAGAACAAGGGACATAAAGGCAACCAGAGAAACCACAACAACCGGAATAACAATAACAACAAGAGAAAGCATCACGAACACGATCAGCTGCCTGTGTCTGATGCTCCTACACTTCCGGAAAGACTGGCAGAGATCGAATCTGATCTGGGGCCATACCTGATCAATGAAGGTACGCTTGAGATCCTACCCGATGGATACGGATTCCTGCGTTCCGTGAATTACAATTATAAAGCCAGTCCGGATGATATTTATGTATCACCGTCTCAGATCAAGAGATTCAGATTACGTCAGGGCGATTGTGTGATCGGTATTATCCGTCCACCTAAGGTGGGAGAACGATATTTTGCGCTTCTTCGTGTGGAAGGGGTGAACGGCCGTATCCCAAAAGACATGGATAACCGCGGTGAATTTGACGATCTGCTACCGATTCACCCGGAAGAACGCTACCAACTGGAGTTCAATCCCAAAGAATACTCTACCCGCTTTATTGATATGTTTTCACCGGTGGGTAAAGGGCAGCGTCAGTTGATCGTGGCTCAGCCTAAAACAGGTAAGACCACCATTCTCCGAAATATTGCTAATGCGGTAGCCACCAATCATCCGGATACCAAGATCCTTATTCTGCTTATTGACGAACGTCCGGAGGAAGTAACTGAGATGTCCCGTTCTGTAAAAGGAGCGGAAGTCGTTGCTTCAACGTTTGATGAAAAACCTGAAAACCATATCGGACTTTCGGAGATCGTTTTTGAGAAAGCAAAACGCCTGGTTGAAAGTGGCCATAATGTACTGCTGCTGCTTGATTCCATCACCCGTCTTGCACGGGCTTATAACGTAGGTGCCAGCAACAAAGGACGAACGATGTCGGGAGGGGTGGATTCTGAAGCTCTTAAAGTTCCCCGACAGTTATTCAGTTCAGCCCGTAATATCGAGGGCGGCGGGTCATTGACCATTATTGCTACTGCATTGGTAGATACAGGCTCCCGTATGGATGATGTGATCTTTGAGGAATTCAAAGGAACCGGTAACAGTGAGATCGTGCTCGATCGTCGAATCTCAGACCGACGCATTTATCCGGCTATTGATGTATTCCGAAGTGGAACCAGAAGGGAAGAGCTGTTGGTAAGTGAGTCTGAACGCGAAAAAGTAGTACTGCTTCGCCGTTACATGACCAACATGAATGCCTTCGAAGCCGCCGAATTCCTGCTCGATAAGATCAAAGGAACCAAGAACAACGAAGAGTTTCTTATCTCAATGAATAAGTAGGGAACGTTGAACATTCAACATAGAACTTCGAACATTCAACGTTCTTTGTTCAGCGTTCAATGTTGTTTGTTCATCCCTTGAGATGGCTCATTACCCACTTGTTCCTGAAAACATCTGTTTAATTTATATTGTCCCAGCGGACGCCGGAACCAGATGGGGGGAATGGATTCATTTAGGATTCTTAAATTAAAGCCAACGGTTTAGCTATGCGCAGTGTCCCGAAGGGCATTGCGTATAGGTGTTGTTGGCAATTCGTTATTTCAATGCATTCTTTAGTCGTCCTGCTAATTTTTCGGTGTCTTCTGTTTCAACAATGTAATTGCTTACCATGGTCACAAACTCTTCTTCAACTCTATTGACTGAAGTTGCCTCCTGAACAAGTGTGTTGAAAAGTGCTTTGCCATCTTTTTTCCCCTTATTTGATTTGTTAAAGTCGCTAATTACTTGGTCAAGTGACTTTTTTTTGAAGAACGAATCTCCAAAGTGTCGAAAGAATTTCAAATCAAGATTTATTACAAGCTTATCCAATAAGAATTTTTCAATGCTAGGGATAGGAAGAAAAGAGACATTTAGCGCTTTCATTTTCCCCTTGTCCTTATACTTTGATTTGTATTCTTGCTCAATGTCCCCATCTAAAACACTGATTACACTCTTTCCAAAGCCTAGCAATTCTGAATCGAGAATATCACTATGCAGGGAAAGAGTATTCTCCCAACCACCACTAGGTAAAATGTGTATCAACTTTGAGGAATTCAAATCGTGTCTTCTTTGAATCCATTCAATGATTGTTCTTGCTAAATGATCCTCAACTAGAACTAATAAGTCATAGCCATCAAAAAACGATATGTTTCTAGTCGCGTAGGAAGGATAACAGGGGTTAATTACTTCAACTGTGTTATCAATATGCTTCTCAAGATAATAGATATTGTTGGGAGCAATTTGACGAACTAACTCAACTGAATGAGTAGAAAAATAAATTGCTATGTTTCTTTCCCTTGAAAGCTGGCCAAGAAATTTAACTAATCGCACTAGAGCTTGTGGGTGTAAGGCTAGTTCAATCTCATCAAGCAAAACTATATAATGGTCACGAGCTGATTTTTTAATTAATTGAAAATGAATGGAGTGCAAAAGTGAAATCAATAGGTTTTCACCCGTACTTAAACTAAACTGACTTATTATTAAATTTTCTTCTTCATTTATTGTGAAGTACGGTGAACCTCTGAACTTAAAGAAATAGAAAGCGTCCTTGGCCTTGAGTCTATAGAGAGAATCATAATGATTGGCATCATCCTTCAAAATAATACCAAGGTTCTCTTTTACAAAGTCTTCGGCTGGGGTTAAATTTTCCCTTTTGACTTTATTCGCTCGATAAAGGGCACCATAGTTGGCATCACGAAATCGGTTTCCATGAATTATGCTTCCTTCATAAAACCCATTCAATCTTAAGTCTCCAACAAAATCCCATTTTATTTCATTTTTTTTTGTGGCCATCATTGAATCACCTTCTAGGTGGTACCTTATATGTGCCTCATTGGGTGTGTTTTGGAAGTATGACGAAAGTATTTTTCTATAAAATATTGCTGAAAGTGAAGCGATAAGAGAGCTTTTACCTGAGGCGTTTTTGCCAGTAATAGCATAAATGCCAGGTCTCAAGTTTAAAGAAACTTTCAGGCTTTTGATTCCTCTGATATTACAGAGTTCTATGTCTAATTTGTCTTTCATATTTTAATGATTGCCAACAATGGAATATGCTGAACTCTATTCATCATATCCCAATTTCAAGTTTAAGTTATATTCATCATATTCCTATTAAATTTGAGGTTATGATGAATAAACAAGAGTTATTAGCAAATTAGCAAAGTACAAACATCAGCTTATTCTTAAAAATTTTAGTGAGAGCACTGTTAGTTCCTATCTGGGTTGCCTGAACTTATTTTTAAATTACATCAAGAAAGAGGAAATAGCCGAAGTAAACGGAACTGGATTGGAGAAGTATTTCTATTATTGCAAGAAGGAATTGAACTACAGCTATTCAGCGATGAAACAGCATCTTGCCAGTCTGAAATTTCTTTACCAGGAAGTATTGAAGGAATCCATCGATTTTGACTTCAACATAAAAATGAAAAAACCTTCTACCATTCCGGAAGTGTTGTCGGTAGAGGAAGTGCAAAGGTTCTTAAATTCGTTTACTAACCTGAAACATAAAGCGATTTTTACACTTTGTTATTCGGCAGGGCTAAGGCTCGGCGAAATTCTGGCTTTAAAGATCAGCGACATTGATTCAGGCCGGATGCAGATTCGGATCCATCAGGGTAAAGGAAAGAAAGATCGATATACCATGCTTGCTCCAAATGTTCTGAACATGCTTAGGAATTATGTTAAAGAGTATTCTCCGAAGCAGCATTTGTTTGAAGGCCAGAACGGAGGGCAGTATTCAAGCTCATCAGTCCAAAATTTAATAAGGAAACATCGTAAGCTTGCTAACATCAAAAAGAAAGCAACGCCACATACATTGCGACATTCCTTTGCTACTCATTTGCTCGACAATGGAACGGATATCAGGTTTATTCAGGAACTCCTCGGGCATAAACATATCTCTACCACTCAAATTTATACCCACGTTTCTACCAGAGATTTGAAAGATGTGAAAAGCCCGATCGAGAATTTGAATATTTGAAAATACTTTCGAAGTGAGTTTCTTATTTCGATGAATAAGTAGGGAACGTTGAACATTCAACATAGAACTTCGAACATTCAACGTTCAATGTTGTTTGTTCATCCCCTGAGATGGCTCATTGCCCACTTGTTCCTGAAAATTTCGTAGGAATTTCATAATGGGCGATAACAAGCAATTACTTATAGTAATTGTTGTGCTTTCGTTATTTATAATTTTTATCCTTCAATTCTTGTTCAATTTCAATCATTAATTCCTTACCACTTTTGATGATGCTTTGATTCCATTCCAGTCTTAAATAATTAACGCCATATTGTGCATTACCGTAATATCTGTACAAAGCCAAAGTGGTGGGAGCGTTAAAATCGCCAATCCATGTTGTGTCTATCTTATTAATATCAAACCAAGGAGACGTGTAGCTTTTAGTCAAAACCATGTGTGGAATCAAATCTGGACTTGAGTAAAAACTTTGCGAGGTACTATTAAGAGCTATTATATCTTGTTGGGTAGTTTCGATTAACGCGTAATAATCAGTTAAATGATTTAGTAATTTCTTGTTTTTTAGAATATAGACACCGCTGGTGTTACGTATTTCGTCATAGGTTTTTCTATTTATTTTTAAATTGGTCCAGGCAGTCCTAAATAAGGTATCGCTGGCAATAATATCCTCCACTGTTTTTGCCCTATAAAATATCTCTAGTGATCGTTCTGAAGAAGATTGGTATGAAGTAAACAGAGAATCGCTTTGATTTAAATTTATAATATCTAAACTGATGTCATCTTTTAATTTTGAAAGAAATGATAATTCCTTCTCGTGATCTTTTCTTTTTTCGTTTAATTCATTCAGCTGAATGGCTATAAAAATACCTATGACTACCAGTATGATTTCTCCAAGCGCGTATTTCAAATACTTGCTAGTTTTATTTTCTAAAAGCAAGTTTTGCCTGATTTTTCTAAAGAATTTTATCATCAATGAATGGGTTGATTACCAAAGTTTGTCGACGAATGTGAGTAGATTTGGTTTTATATCAAAGTAAACAAAAGGCTTACTGATTAGGCAAGCCTTTTATATAAGTAAAACACCCCAGCCTACAGCTTAAACCCGACACTCAATTTAAGTACCCTGTTTTTAACAGTAGCTCCGTTATCCTGATAGGCTGAGATGTTTGCGAGGCCGAGATCATAAGAAGCGGAGATGATCACCTTCGATGTTTCAATTCCAGCGCCGAGACTGAGGCCAAAGTCTAACCGCATGAAGTCATCATCATTTTCGTCGCTTCCCCAGTTGATATCCTCTTCCTCGGAGTCGCTGCCAACTGTTATTTTGGCTTTCCCATTGAGTCCATAACCTACATATCCTCCGAACAAAGCGAATACGGTACCACCGTTTTGTAAAGGACTTCCGGCTTTGAGCAAGAGGGGAATATCCAGATAAAGAAGGTTTATGTTAAATTCGACATTGGTCCCTACAATTTCATCTTCAAGTTTAAAACCTTTTGTGGTTATAACTGCTCCGGTTTGAAATGAAAGAGAAGGATTGATCGGCTTTTCTGTTAATATTCCAAAATGGAATCCTGGTCTCATACTATAGTCATTGCTGTACGTATCGTCGTCATCTTTTGAAAGCATGGTAGATAAACTCAACCCACCCTGGATGGTGTATTTTTGAGCTACCACTTTTCCAGTCAAAGCTGTTCCTAAAACTAAAATAAGTACGATGGTGTATATCCGTTTCATGTTGCTTGCTCCAATTGGTGAATCACAGGAATGATCAGAAAGAGAACTCCAATCCAAATTGCTCTTAACATATTCCGCTGTTAGTGTATTGCGGTTTGTTTTTTAAAACCGGGCTAAAATGAACAAAGCAGAGTTAATATCCAAACCCAGTATAAATTATTGTTTAAGGGATAAAAGGAAGGTTAGTAAAGTATCTCAAGTGATAGGAATATAGAAGTCCTCAACAGATTCAGGATCAAAGGGTCCGTGATACTTTTCTCCCATGATTCCGAAATGGGGTCGGTCATCAAGCTTGTATCCCGAGTTTGGCAGCCAGGTTCCGAAGATGTGGCCAAGAAACTGTACAGCTTCTGAATGAAGTCCCTTGAATGTGAAAACGGCATATTTGCCTCTTGGGATCGCCAGCTTTTCCAGACCTGCGGGTACATCTTCAAAATCAGAGACTTCCACAGCAGCCCATTTTTCGAAAGTAGTAGCTGGTGTAAATTGTCTGGGATCGAAAGCCTTTTCGTAGATCTCAACCGACCAGGATTCTGAAACATTTACCCTGTTTTTGATCAGCTTTATTTTGGGTCCGAATGCCTGCCAGAGTTCTTTGGTTCTGTTTTCGGAAAGGCTGGTTTCAATACGGGAACCAATAAGTGTTTTAGGTTCGGCTTCAATGATCTTTGGTTCCGTCATTTTATCTCAACAAGGGCGTAATGTTTATCCTGATCCTGGATAAGAGCTCCATTTTTGATGTGTATTGAGTGGTAGAAAAAGATGGCGGCCTTTTCCTTCAGAGCTTGTCTTAGCAGCAGGGTTTTTGCTTTCTTGGATTGAATCGGGTCTATATCCAGATTCTTCATTCCATAGTGATTCAAATGATATTCGGTAGGAACCAGATCTCCAAGGTAATAGGCCGTCTCGCCTTCACTTTGAATTTTAACGATCTGATGTCCGGGGGTATGGCCACCGGTTCGAATTAAGGTGATTCCCGGAACCAGTTCGAAATAGGTATCTGTTATCAATACAAGCTTTTCCTCCGCGTACAACTTATACATTTCATCCAGATCATAGTCGGCACCCTGAACCGGACTCGTCTCGCCAACACGCTGAACAGCGTATAACCATTCCAGCTTTTGCAGAAAATAGTTAGCATAACTCATGGTCGGTTGGGTAGTGGCCTGATCATCCACATAACTGGAACCTGCGGCGTGATCGAAGTGGAGGTGGGAAAGAACTACATGGGTGATATCATCAGGGGTGAGCCCGAATATATCGAGATTCGTTTTCAGATTAGAGGTATCCACATAATTACTTTTTGAATCCAAACCCCAGCCCAGCCCCGTATCCAGCAGAATATTATGTTTTCCATCCCGGATCAGAATGGGGTCGATGCCAACAGGGGTTGAACTGCGGGGGAGCTCAAGTTCCGTTTTCCTGGAAGTGATGTCACTGGCGTCGATCTTTTGGAACACACCGTCTTCAAAGACTTCAAAAATACCTTCACTTAACTGTTCGACTTCGAATCGGCCTATTTTCATTCAATCGAATTAAATGTTCAGAAATAGCGTTGAAACAACTTAATAAATCTTCGGTTTGAATCAATTCATTTTATCTTCCAATCATGAATAAGTACGACGCTATTATCATTGGTTCAGGGCATAACGGACTAACCACTGGCTGTTACCTGGCTAAAGCAGGATATCAGGTTCTGGTGCTTGAGCGCGATACCACCATTGGTGGAGCAGTGAGAACAGAAACCATGTTTGAATCACCTGGTAATCCCAACGGATTCAGAATGGATGTTGGTTCTTCTGTGCATATCATGATCCATCAAACCGGGATCATTGAGGAACTGGAACTGGAAAAATATGGGCTCGAATATATCGATATGGATCCGATCATGTCGTACCCGGTGCCAACCGGGAAGGGAGTGATCCATTTCTGGAAAGATGTGGAAAGAACGTTGGAATCGATCTCAAAAGTAGCTCCTGAGGATGTTAAAAATTACAAGGAATTCATCGAATTCTGGGGGAAGATCAATAAGGGGGTACTGCGATCATTTATGACGGTTCCGAAGACAGGGAACATCATTGCTGAAATGACCAAAGCCCAGATCCGTGACGGCTCTATGTTTAAAAAAGGGGAGCAGGCTTCAGGTTTGCAGAAGATATTATCCAGCTATGGAAAAGTGGTAGATGACGCTTTCGAAAGTCCTTATATGAAAGCAGCCATCTTATGGTTTGCGGCACAATCAGGTCCGTTGCCCGATCATTCAGCCACGGGAGATTTTGCGGGCTGGCAATCGATGTTGCACCAAAGTGGCGCTAAACATCCCCGTGGGGGAAGCGGCATGCTAACCCAGGCTATGAAGAATCTGATCGAAGCTCTTGGGGGTAAAGTGGTGGCAAATAAACCCATCAAAAAGATATTGGTTGAAAATGGACAGGCTATTGGTGTTCAGACTGATGAGGGAGAAGAATTCAGAGCTGATATCATCGTTTCTAATGCACATGTACAAACAACGATGTTGAAGCTGGTGGGACGGGAACATCTTGAGGATTCCATGTTTAAGAAGGTGCAGAATATAAATGTGGGGAATGGCTTTGGAATGGTGATACGCTGCGCGGTGGAGGAGTTACCCGAGTACACTGCTGCTCCGGGTGATTCTCATATTCATAATGGTATTCAATTGATGGCTCCCTCTGTTCAGTATATGAATAATGCTATTGGCGACTACATGAAAAAGCTGCCGCCAGAGAAACCAGCAGTACTGGCAATGACTTTTTCAAAGATCGATCCTGATGTGGCCAAAGATGGTAAACATACTATGTTTGTATGGGCGCAATGGCATCCATACGAGTTGGTAAACGGATTGCATTGGGATGATATCCGGGAAAGGGAGGCTCAAAAGATCTATGATGTGGTGGTAGATTATGCTCCCAATATGAAAGATAAACTCATAGACTGGTACATTCAGTCGCCATTGGATATCGAACGTAAGCACGGTCTGCTGCGAGGTAATGTGATGCATGTGGAAATGAGTTTCGATCAGATGTTTATGTTCAGGCCAATTCCTGAGATGAGTCGCTACGAAACACCGATAAAAAACCTGTATCTTTCCAGTGCTTCCTGTCATCCGGGAGGCGGAGTTTTTGGAGCTGCCGGATATAATGCAGCAAGTGTTATCCTTAAAAAATCTAAAAAGAAGCTGTTTAGTTGAACTCAAAAGTTATTATTCACCTCTCAAAACTGGATCACAATCTAAATGTGATCAAACGGCAACTGGATCCCGGGGTGAGAACCATGGCTGTGATAAAAGACAATGCCTATGGCCATGGAATGCTTGAGCTTGCCCGACATATAGAGAAAAAGGTTTCCTGGTTTTGTGTTGCTGAAGCAGTAGAAGGGAAGGTGCTGCGAGAAGCAGGGATCATTATTCCGATCCTCGTTTTTGAGACCCCATCAATAGAAACTGCTGGCATTTATACAGATCATGATCTGACTGCCTCCGTATCTGATATCTCAGTATTGGATATCCTTAAAAAGGGTACTCAATATCATCTCAATTTTGATACTGGAATGCACCGCCTTGGAATGTTACCCGATGATGTTGAAGTATTGAAAGCAAAGATGGCGGATCATCCAGAGCTGGAGTGCACAGGAATTTATACTCATTTCTATAAGGCGGATGATCCCGGTAATCCGGAAGTAGAGCATCAGCTAAAGATCTTCAGAAAAATAAGGAAGCAGTTTCCCGATGATCTGATGACACACACTGCAAATACAGGAGCAATCTTCTATTATCAGCATCTGAACCTTCAGTTTGATGCGGTCAGGCCCGGGGTATGTTTATATGGTTATGCTGCCGGACAAAAGGAAATTCCTGAACTGGAACCGATCATTGACTGGAAATCCCGTTTGATGCAGGTTATGAAGATCTCAGAAGGGCAGCCTGTAGGCTATGGAGGACGCTGGAGAATGCCATTTGAAGGATACCTTGCTACCATTCCGGTGGGATACAGTGATGGGGTTTTCAGAGGGCTCAGCAGCAAGATCAATGTGGAGATCAATGGACGGGTGTACCATCAGGTTGGAACCATCAGTATGGATTATATGTCGGTTTTCCTGGGTGAAACCAGGATAGAACCGGGTACTGAAGTGTATCTGCTTAAAGGGAAAGATCTGACAGCTCAGGAATGGGCGCGAATATCAGAAACCATTCCCTATGAGATAACAACGAGCATAAAAGAGAAAGTGGATCGGGAATACCGCTAAGATCAGTTTTCGATCTCGTCTATTTTAAGATCAACAACAAGAGTCTCATATTGATACTTACTGCCTTCAGAACTTCCATAAGCCAGTTCAGGTGGTACAACGAGAACGCGGTGTTCGCCTTCCTTCATCCCCAGAAGGCCTTCTTTAACACCTTCAACAAGGTCATTTAATGTGGTTCCTGAGGAGGGTCCCATACTTCTCGGTGTAGTTGCTCCGTTTCGGTAAGAACTGTCGATTACCTTGTCATCCAGAAGCCGGACTGTGATATACACATCGAAGTCTGAACGGATCGCAACCTCATAAGGGCCTTCACCTTCAGCTATTACATAGTAATGTAATCCGGAGGCAGTTACGGTATCAGTTAACGCCTGAGTAGTATCAGGAAGATCTGGGGCTCCGGAATAATCAATACGGTAGATGTTGTTTCCATCGCCGGCACAGGCACCGATCAAAATTAAAAGGGATGCTGCAAATACTGCTTTTTTTGCTAACTGTGTAAATGACATTAAATGAATTCTTTTAGTTTTCTATCAGGTCTAAAACCGATCAAAATGAAGTTTATTATCCCGATTTTACAGTCTGATAAGATAAAATAAGATTTACTTAATTACTGCTATCAATTAAAACTGAATTTCTGGTGCTTACTCGGACTTCTCATCCTTTTCCGTCTCACCAAACGCTACTTTCAGTTCCTTTTCTCTTCGTTTGTTGGCGACATAACTAACCCAGATGGAGAACTCATAAAGTATGGTCAGCGGGGTGGCGATCAATATCTGAGAAATTGGATCGGGTGGAGTCAATAATGCAGCAACTACCAATGCCAGGATCATGGCATGTCTGCGGTATTTGCGCAAGAATGCTGGCGTCAATAAACCGATCCTGGATAAAGCATAGCTGAGTACAGGAATCTGAAATACGATACCACATGACAGCACCCACATGGCGAGTGAACTGAAATACTCGTTTATATCAAAATCATTACGGACGAT
The DNA here is from genome assembly GCA_030427885.1 of Rhodothermia bacterium. Classification (GTDB taxonomy): domain Bacteria; phylum Bacteroidota; class Rhodothermia; order Balneolales; family Balneolaceae; genus JAUICM01. The sequence continues at coordinate 206,332 of JAUICM010000001.1, forward strand.
ACCGGATGATGATATGTTGAAGGATGCAAAAAATTGAAGGGCAAAGGGCACCAGGATCAAATAACCGAATGCCACACCACTGAGAAAGAAAAAAGTGATTACAAAAGTGCTGACAATACTTTTCCACTTTTCTTTTGATTCAAGAGCTGGAGCGATGAAAGCCCATATCTGGTAAAAGAACACAGGAGAACCAATCACAAAACCAGAAACCAGCAACATTCCCCAGAATGTAAAGAACTGACCGGGTAGTTTTCTGCTCTGAAGGCTGAGGTCGATCGAGTCCACACGGATCAGATCATACATGAAGAAATCGGCACGGGTCGGACCCAGAAGTACTTTATCGATCACAAAATCAGAAAAGATAAAAGCTACTATTACTCCTACAACGATACCGATCATTCCTTTAATAATACGCCATCTCAACTCTTCCAGATGTTCCAGAAAAGACATTTGATCGGTACGATCAGCAGGTTTTACAACCTCAGGGACATTCGATCCCATTATTTGACGATTCTCTGTAGACAAAGTATGATTGGGCTAGGCTGTTACGAAATCATAGAGAGGGAAGCGTTCGCATAACTCTTCAACCTGTCCGGCTACTTGTTTGTGAATTTCTTCATTTGTTGGATCCTGCAATACTTTATCGATGAGAACAGCGATATATTCGAAGTCTTCTTCTTTAAGTCCGCGAGTGGTCATTGCTGGTGACCCAATACGGATACCTGAGGTCACAAACGGACTTTCAGTATCGAAAGGAACCATATTTTTGTTTACAGTGATAGCAGAATGACCAAGTGCTTCTTCTGCGATCTTACCATTAAGGCCTTTGTTTCGAAGGTCGATCAGAATAAGGTGATTGTCTGTACCACCACTCACAATGTTATACCCCAGCTCCATGAACTTGGCAGCGAGTGCTTTTGCATTTTTTTGTGTCTGGATCTGGTAATCCTTGAAATCGGGTTTAAGTGCTTCACCAAATGAAACAGCTTTGGCAGCAATAACATGCATGAGCGGGCCACCCTGTGTTCCGGGGAACACGGCTGAGTCGAGCACTTCACTCCAGTTTTTAACACGACCCGATTTAGGCGCAACCACACCCAGAGTATTTTCACCATCTTTTCCTACCAGGATCATTCCGCCACGGGGACCGCGAAGGGTTTTGTGAGTAGTTGTGGTAACCACATGTGCGTGGGGAAGAGGATCATTCAATAGTCCGGTTGCGATAAGTCCGGCAGTGTGAGCCATATCCATCCATAACAATGCACCTACTTCATCCGCGATGCTCCGGAACTTCTCATAGTCATAATCTCTTGAATAAGCAGAAGCACCAATGGAGATCATTTTTGGTTTAACAGCTTTTGCTTTATCACGGATCTGATCATAATCCAGGCGACCAGTTTCTTTATCAACTCCATAGAATTCCGGTTTGAAATAAATGCCGGAAAAATTAACAGGAGATCCGTGAGTGAGGTGTCCTCCATGAGACAGGTCGAAACCGAGAAGTGTATCACCGGGTTTCATGAATGCAAGATAGACTGCAGCATTTGCGGTAGCTCCTGAATGAGGCTGAACATTTACCCAGTCACAGCCAAATAATTCCTTTGCACGATCTCTGGCTACATCTTCGATCACATCAGCATATTCACATCCACCATAATATCTTTTACCGGGGTAGCCTTCGGCATATTTATTAGTGAGATTGCTTCCATTGGCCTGAAGTACAGCTCTGGATACAAAATTCTCAGATGCGATCAGTTCCAGGTTTTTGTTTTGACGTCCGGTTTCTTTTTCGAGGAGTCCGTAGATCTTGGGATCCTGTTCCTGGATAGATTTCATTCAGTAAGGTCTTTTTGGGTTAGGGATTCAATTTTATTAACACGTCGGTCATGGCGTCCACCTTCGTAATCAGTATCAAACCATGCTTCAATGATCTTTTCAAGCTCTTCTTCGTTACTCTCAAGCTCACGGCCTGGAATGCACAGAATATTTGCATTGTTGTGAAGGCGGGTCAGGTGAGATACATCTTTATTGTATACGAGTGCTGCACGTACTTTCGGATATTTATTGGCAGTCATACACACACCTTGTCCGCTTCCGCAAAGCAAAATTCCCTGAGGATATTCACCAGAATTGATTAGCTCCGCAACTTGTACAGCAAAATCAGGGTAATCTACGGAGTCTTCAGAGTGGGTCCCAAAGTCAAGCGGAGTGTGACCAAGTTTCTCGAGAATTTTTTTTGTGATGGTCTTAGCTTTAAAACCAGCGTGATCGCTCGCAATAGGGATGATCATTAAACATAATTTGAGTGACGGATTGGGTCGTAAATATCACCAAATTTTCGCTTAGATTAAAGAGAACAATTATCAAATTGGAATTAATCAATGATAATTATAGAGAACAACTGCTAAAAATATCTTCCCTTCTTGGGCCCTGCCTGCCGGACAGGCAAGGGGGGATTCGGGGGTGTGTTAGATACACATTTTGAATCAGAAGTCGTCCAACAAACTAGATTATGTATCAAAAAGAACTGGAAACAGCAAAAAGAGCAGCAAATGAAGCTGCGAAGATCATCAGGGATTATGCCGAAAATGAAAGCTTTGGTGTTGAATTAAAGGGGAAGAACGATCTGGTAACAGATGCAGATCTGGCTTCAGAAAAAAAGATCATTGAAGTAATCAAAACTGAATTCCCGGAGGATCAGTTTCTGGCAGAGGAATCCAATACATACACCAGACTTCCGGATGGACGCATCTGGATCATCGATCCCATTGACGGAACTACCAATTTTGCACACGGATTTGCTCCATACTGTGTGTCGATCGGGTTTTGGATTGATGGAAAGCCCAAAGCAGCAGTGATCCTTGAAGTAGCACATAATGAAATGTTTTATGCAGTGGAAGGCGAAGGGGCATGTCTGAATGGGAACCAAATTCACATATCGGATGAGCGTGAGCCCTCACGAAGTCTGGTGGCTACCGGTTTTCCATATAGTATGTTCGATCTGGTAGATCCGTATCTGAAAGTACTAAAAGATCTGATGCAGAAGACCCATGGGATCAGAAGGGCAGGTGCCGCATCCTATGATCTGTGTTGTGTTGCAGCTGGTCGGGTAGAGGGATTTTATGAGTATGGATTGAGTCCATGGGACGTAGCCGCAGGGGCACTCATCATTCAGGAAGCAGGAGGGAAGGTCACAGACTGGACCGGTAGTGATAACTGGCTGTTTGGCCGCCGGATCATAGCTGGAAATGAAGTCATGTGTTCCTTTCTAAAAGATCAGGTTCAGGCACATTTCTCCGAAAAAGACCTGGAAGTTTAATTCTTTGTGCCTCTTTGAGTACTCTGCGGTTAGCATCTTCATGTAGAATAAATTAAACTTCTTAAACAATTTGGAACACATATTTCAAGAACCCTGTTTTATGGGTAAATTAGTTATTAATTAAAAACAGGGAATTGTGTCTGATAGAAAAGTAGAAGTTGGTATTGTTCAAATGAGCTGCTCCGCTGATCCGGCTCAGAATCTTGCCAAATCAATTGAAAAGATAAAAGAAGCAGCTGCCAAGGGTGCACAGATCGTATGTTTACAGGAATTGTTCCGTTCACTGTATTTCTGTGATATAGAGGATTACGCAAATTTTAAACTTGCGGAATCCATTCCCGGGCCAAGTACAGAAGCGTTGTCGAAAGTAGCCAAAGAAGAAGGGGTGGTTATTGTGGCATCTCTATTCGAAAAGAGAACGGAAGGTATGTACCATAACACTACCGCCGTTATCGATGCTGATGGAACGTATCTGGGTAAGTACAGGAAAATGCATATTCCTGATGATCCGGGTTATTATGAGAAGTTCTATTTCACTCCCGGTGATATGGGATATAAGGTATTCAAAACGAAATTTGCTACGATAGGAGTGCTGATCTGCTGGGATCAGTGGTATCCGGAAGCAGCTCGTATCACCGCTCTTAAAGGAGCAGAAATGTTATTCTATCCAACGGCTATTGGCTGGCACAAAGATCAGGACGACCCAACCAACAACGAGCAATACCAGGCATGGCAGACCATTCAGCGTTCACATTCTGTAGCTAATGGTATTCCTGTAGTTTCTGTGAACCGCATAGGAGCCGAAGGGGATATGAATTTCTGGGGCGGCTCGTTCATTACCAATTCTTTTGGAAGAGTGCTGTATCAGGGATCGCATACTGATGAGGAAGTACATGTGGAGTCACTTTCTATGACCAATTCCAACGAGTATCGTACTCACTGGCCATTTTTAAGGGATCGTCGGATCGATTCTTATCAGCCTATCACCAAACGCTTTCTCGATGAAGATGAATCTGATTGAAGCACCGGACCTGACTGATCAGAAGCCAACTTTCGAAGGTGTTCCTGCTGATCAGGGTTATTATTTCCCGGCTGAATTCGCTGAGCATGAAGCTACCTGGTTGAGCTGGCCTCATAATCCTGATACCTGGCCCGGTAAGATCAATTCCATCTTTCTGGTATACGCAGAGTTTATCAAGCTGGTAGCTGAAGGGGAAAAGGTGAACATTAATGTGGCAGATCGTTCGATGGCTGAAGATTCCTTTTCTGTGATTGAGAAGTCCGGCGCAGATATGTCGAATGTGTTTTTCTATATCAATCCAACAAATGATGCATGGTGCAGAGACCATGGACCGGCTTTTCTGGTGAATCCGGATGCTGTGCAAAAGAAGATGATAGTGGATTGGGGGTATAACGCATGGGGTGGTAAATATCCTCCGTTTGATCTGGATGATGTGGTTCCCAGAAGAATAGCCCTTCAAAAAGACATGCCGTTTACTATTGCCGATATTGTAATGGAAGGAGGATCGGTGGAATTCAACGGAAAGGGAACCTTACTTACCACCACATCCTGTTTACTGAATGAGAATCGTAATCCTCATCTGAGCAAAGAAGCTATTGAAGAATATCTGAGAGGCTTTTACGGAGTGACGAATATACTTTGGCTGGGGGATGGTATAATTGGGGATGACACTGACGGACACATCGATGACCTGACCCGCTTTGTTAATGAGGATACCGTTGTGACTGTAGTGGAAGACAACCCCAAAGATGAGAACTTTATTCCGTTGAAGGAAAATCTTGAACTGCTTGGGAGTTTAAAGCTACAGGATGGGAGTTCATTGAACGTAGTTGAGTTGCCTATGCCAAAAGCTATATTCTATGAAGGGCAACGACTTCCTGCGTCTTACGCCAATTTCTATATCTCCAATAAATACGTGATCGTTCCTGTTTTCAATGATGCTAATGATGATAAGGCCCTGGAAATTATTCAGAAGCAATTCCCAAGCCGAGAAGTGGTGGGATTGAATTCTGTAGATATCATCTGGGGATTGGGATCCTTTCACTGCCTGAGTCAGCAGGAGCCAAAGGTTTAGATTTCCGAATTTTGAATCGCAGGTGACGAATTTCTAATTGCGGAACTCTGTTCTTTAGTATTTGTTGATCAGCGTGTTCTTTGCAGAAGGAATGGGTAAATAAGGTTCCGAAAATCTAAAGCCTGACTAGTTTTTACATCACTAACTATTCTAATGCAGAGGGATTCATTACCTTTGATGGAATAAACTAACCAAGCCTGATCAATATGAGTGATATCCAAACGAGTGCAAGCTACAGCTTCACAATGCGACTTTATATAGAGAATAAGCCGGGGATGCTGGCAAAGATCCTGAATATCATCGCTGAAAAACAGGGAGATCCCGGCGCTGTGGATGTGGTTGCAGTGAAAGGGAAATATAAAGTACGTGATATCACAGTAGCGGCTCGGGATGAACATCATTCAAAAGACATTGCCAATGCCATCAAAAAAATTGATGGTATAAAAGTAAGAAATGTATCGGATCGCACATTTTTGCTTCATCTTGGGGGAAAGATCAAAATTCAGAATAAAGTCCCTGTTGATACCCGTGATGCACTTTCTATGGCGTATACTCCGGGAGTTGGACGCGTATGTATGGCTATTGCTGAAGACAAAGAAAAAGCACATACCCTCACCATAAAACAAAATTCAGTTGCGGTGGTAAGTGATGGATCTGCGGTATTGGGGCTGGGGAATATTGGTCCTGAAGCAGCTATGCCTGTAATGGAAGGAAAAGCCATGCTATTTAAGGAATTCGGCGATATCGATGCCTATCCGATCTGTCTGGATACTCAGGATACCGAAGAGATCATCAGAGCAGTGGAAATGATAGCACCGGGGTTTGGGGGGATAAATCTGGAGGATATCAGTGCTCCACGTTGTTTTGAGATAGAAGATCGTCTTAAAGCAAAACTTAATATTCCGGTATTTCATGATGATCAGCACGGAACAGCAGTTGTTGCGATGGCAGCAACTATTAATGCATTGAAAGTGATCGGAAAGAAACTGAAGGACATTAGCATTGTGATAGTTGGGGCAGGCGCTGCCGGAGTGGCCATAACCAAGATCCTGAAAGACGCAGGCTCAGAAAATATTTTAGTTACTGACAGTAAAGGAATCATCAACAAAAACCGGTGGGATGAGCTAAACGATAGCAAGAGATGGCTGGCCGAAAACACTAATCCCAATAATGAAGGCGGTACAGTGATCGAAGCCTGCAAAGGAACCGACTTATTGATCGGTGTTAGTGGTCCGAATATCATTCCGGTTGAAGCCGTGGAGAATATGGCTAAGGATCCGATCGTATTTGCACTGGCCAATCCGGTGCCAGAGATCATGCCCGAGAAAATACAGGGTATCGCACGTATCATAGCAACGGGAAGAAGCGATTATCCTAACCAGATAAATAATGTACTGGCATTTCCAGGGATTTTCAGGGGAGCACTAGACGCCAGAGCTACAGATATTAACGAACAAATGAAATTAGCCGCAGCCAGAGCTATTGCTGAGTTCATCGATGACGAAGATCTAAGCGAAGAATACATCATTCCAAGTGTGTTCACCAAAGGTGTTGGCAGGAAAGTGGCTAAGGCTGTTAAGGAAGCTGCTTTCGAAAGCGGTGTAGCCCGGAGAATCAGCTAAAAAACAAATACTGTCTGTACTGAGCGTCCTTATAAAACCTGTTGGGTAGTAAGAAAGTGCAAATAATCAGGGAATATTTATTGATGTTTGATTGAAATCAGACCAAAGAGTTCCCTCTCCATTGAAGGGATAAAGGTTAGAATCATAAGATTAACATGATGACTGCGAGCCTCCTTAATACAAGTCACAGACTTAAAAATCTTGGGCTTCTGCTACGGATGGGAAATCAGTAATTGAACGGGCAAAAGCAAAGAAGATGAATTGCTAAGCTACAGACAAGCAGTGCATGCTCCCAGTTCAAGTTTAACAGTATCATCCCTTTCTATTGTTACTGGTTCATGATAATTAATAAAACCAGGTCCGATGCAACAAATTTGGGCATTAACAAAGTAATCACCGCGTTTCAAAGTGAAGAATGCCTCACCATTAGAATCAGTTGATACAGAACTGCTGTCTGGGACTATAAATATCTCCGCATTTTGAATCAGTGAATCCCTCTCATCAATAACCGTCACGGAGAGATATCCTTCATCTGCTGGCTTCGTCCCAGTAGTTTCACAGGAGATAAAGAAAACCAATAAAAGTAGAAGTACTAACTTTGACATAATTAAATTAATAATACCTCAAAACTGTGTTAAACCACTTTGTATCATCACTTCTTAACAAGTCCTACGATCTCCATATCAAAATCGGTGTAGGTAGTATAGCGACCCCGTAGCCATAGCAACACCTGGTGATCTTTATTCCGGAGGACTGTAGGCCGGATATTATCTTCGTTGGCATAGGGGGTAACGGACTTCCAGCTCCAGAGTCCGGTTTCCACATTTCTGACTCCTTCATATATATGATAATGTTCCAATTGCTGCCCGGTAACAGGATGAACATTCGCCGAAATATAGACGCGATTGGTATTCTGCGGGTCGATGGTGATACCCCCGGCATAATGTTGTTCCCGGTCATATAAATGAGTACCGGCCAGAGCTATTTTCTTTTGGCTCCATTTTCGGGTCTGTGGATTCCACGTTGCATATCGGTAACGTAAGTCATTGCCGATAGTGCTGTCCATTGCATTAATGAATACCGCCACGGGATTGCCTTCCGGGGTATATTCAAGATCCCATACCCAGGCTCTGCCAGCTTCTTTGGCGTTGTAGATACGGGTACCTGAATTAACGGGAAAAGCATCGGCTTCAGGGCCGGGCATTTTCTGGATGATGGTTCCATCACTTTTGTGTATGTACCCTTTTTCATAATAGGCATGGAAAATACCTGTTTCGGCATCACGGGGATGTGCCTGTGTAAATAACAGATCAATACGATTCTGGTTGTCAGAAGCATATTTCACATAGGGGCGGGTCCTGTTATCACCCGAAGAGATGAAATGTTGTGCTTCGCTCCAGGTATAACCGCCATCTTCTGAACTCATGAAAGTGGGGTCGAAATTAATGCCCCGAAAGAAATTATAGATCTTTCCGCCTTCACTACTAAGCTGAAACAGATTGTTATAGGTGATCCTTTCATCCATAACCGATGTCTGATGTTCCTCTGACCAGCTGAGACTCCCATCATGATTGAATTTCCCATGTCTGCGGTACCAAACATATTGACTATGATGGGCTGCATAGGTAGCCAGAATCGTTCCGTCAGCTAATTCAATAAAAGCTGGATTATTGTGATCGTCCTGTTCAGCAAAGGAGCTGAGTTGAGTAATAGTATGAGAAGAAGGGTCCTCAAGGTTAACCATTGAAACAGCACTATGTCCGGAAGTATCCACAAAACCGATCAGGAGGGTGGAGTCGGCGATAATGGCTCGTTCATCATTGAACCATGTCCATGCACCATGTTCTGCAAAAACGATGGGTTTATTTGTGTCTTCATTTAGAGAGAAGCAGCTTCCTTGTAAAACAGAGCCTAATAGTATTATAAAGATCCATTTTGAATATTGAGATCTTTTGATTGATCCGGAATCGCTCATATTACTTACGGTCATATTTAGCCGGTATTGGCTGGTTTGGTCTTTCAATATCCCAGATCAAATATTTACCTGGATCTAGGTTGTGTTTGCCATCAATTACGTGAGAATGTTCCAAATAAAAAAGTTCAAATCGGGTGACCTGTGTTAAATATCATTACAAGTATTCACTTCAAATTTTATCAAAAAAGCGCTACCATAAATAGAATGTTCTAAACTCAGAAATAAATAGTACAGAGAGTTATTCTTTTATGGCGCACTTTGAATTAAACGAAGTTACCAGCAAACTACCTAAGCATCTGCATAAGTTCATAGTAAGGCAACCCTACGAGGAATACACTCCTCAAAATCAGGCAGTGTGGCGCTATGTGATGCGGATGAATGTGGATTACCTCAGCAAAGTCGCACATGGTTCTTATGTGGATGGTCTCGCCAAAACGGGCATCACCATTGATGATATCCCCAGAATGGAAGGAATGAACAGGATACTGAAGGATATTGGATGGGCAGCAGTTTCAGTAGATGGATTTATTCCACCGAATGCCTTTATGGAATTTCAGGCCTATAATGTACTGGTTATTGCTTCCGAAATGAGAACAATTGATCACATCGAATACACACCGGCACCGGATATCATCCATGAAGCGGCCGGTCATGCGCCGATCATTGCCAATCCTGAGTATGCTGAATATCTGAGAAGGTTTGGGGAGATTGGAAGTAAAGCCATTTCTTCATCAGAAGACTACCAGATGTATGAAGCGATCCGTTTGCTTTCCATTCTGAAAGAGAATCCGAATTCAACTCAGGAGGACATCGATAAAGCTCACAAATGGGTGGAAGAGCTTCAGAATAATATGGATGAACTTTCTGAAATGGCCATGATACGTAATCTGCACTGGTGGACCGTGGAATACGGACTGATCGGTGATATCAAAGACCCAAAGATCTACGGAGCAGGGTTGCTTTCATCTATTGGAGAAAGTAAGGCCTGTATGCAGCCGGAAGTCAAAAAGATACCGTATTCACTTGATGCCGCTTATCAGAATTTTGATATCACAAGCCAGCAACCACAATTATTTGTGACCCCCGATTTTGCTTATCTCAGTCTGGTACTTGAAGAATTTGCCAACACCATGGCTTTGAGAACGGGCGGACTGGATGGAGTGAAGAAGCTCATCGATTCAAAAGGATTGGGAACAATAGAGTTAAGTACCGGGGTTCAGGTCTCGGGGAATTTCTCGGATGTGATCGAAGATGCAAAAGGACGAGTGGCTTACATTCAAACCACGGGACCAACAGCACTGGCTTGCCGGGATAAAGAACTGATCGGACATGGAACAAACAAACATGCTGATGGCTTCGGAAGTCCCGTTGGTAAACTGAAAGGGATCAATCTTCCGATAGAAGATATGGCCCCACGCGACCTGGATGCATATGGAATTTATGAAGGAAAGACCTTGAAACTAGAGTTCGAAAGTGGGGTTGTGGTCGAGGGTAAAACCATCACAGGAACACGCGACCGAAGAGGTAAGATCATGCTGATCTCTCTGGAGGATTGTACCGTCAGATATAAAGAAAAGATCCTGTTCCAGCCCGACTGGGGAGTGTATGATATGGCAGTGGGTAAAGAGGTAGTGTCAGCTTATGCGGGCCCAGCGGATGTAAATTCGTTCACCAATATCGGAAAGGTTTCAGAGACTAAGACTGAAAAGATCGTTTATACCGATCGGGAGAAGGTCCTGTACAGATTATATACTAAAGTAAGGGCGCTTCGTGAATCAGGTGCAGCTACCACAGAAGATCTCCAGGCTATTCTGGAGAAACTGAAATCTGAATTTCCAAAAGACTGGTTACTTACACTTGAGATGTACGAGATAGCTCATCAGCAGGATCTGGAAATACAGAATAAACTTCTGGAACGACTTGAAGAACTGAAATCTAACAAAGATCATAAAAAGCTGATCAACAATGGATTAGCGATAATCGGCAGTAATCAGCTTCAGGATATCTGATCAGTTAAAGACGCCGCTGTTGCTTACAAACGCGACCTTTTTACTATCTGGCGACCAGCTCGGTACGTTCATAGTTCCTTGCCCGCCATATACATAAGCGATTATCTCTGGTTCACCACCTTCCACAGGCATAAGCCGGAGCGTCACATGTTTGTAGAAAGGGTGATCACCAGATTCAACATCAGTACCAAAACTCAGAAATGCGATCCATTTTCCATCCGGGGAAACATGTGGAAACCAGTCATTGTAGTTTTCATCAAAAGTAAGTTGGGTTGGTTCAGATCCATCAGCTTTCATTCGCCATAGTTGCATGGCACCGGTCCTGTTCGAATTGAAGTAAATGTATTTTCCGTCAGATGAATATTCTGAGCCATCATCCAGGCCGGGAGTGTCAGTCAGCTGTGTTTCTTCCATGGTGTTCACATTTGCAGCCCAGATATCATATTTACCATTACGCTGTCCTGTGAATAGCACGGTTTCATTATCAGGAGATATACTATGCAGATAAGAAGCCCCCAGCCCTGATTTCGAAACCTGCTTGGGATCATCACTTCCATCAACCGGAAGCATGTAAATAGTCGAGTTATTATTATCCTCAGCTTTATGGTGGCTTATTCCCAGCATGGTACCATCAAAAGAAAGAACGTGATCGTTATTATTATTGGTTGCAAAACCAGTGTTCAATTGTGTGATCTCTTTTGATTCCAGATCATAGTTATAAAGAAAGCCATTCGAGTTATAGATCAGTTTTTTCCCATCTATGGTCCAGTTTGGTGCCTGCAGCGAATGTTCCGATTCAAATAGCACTTTCCGATTCCCTGATTCGATATCCAGCACTTCCATCCGGCTTCCCAGATATTGCTGATATTGTACCAGGTCCTCAGGTGCGGGTTTGATGATTCGCACATTTCTGAATTTCGCAGTTTCAATACCATCAGGATTGTGGGCACATACGTAAATACCGGCAAACACTTCATTTTTAAGATCAAGATCGGATACCTGAACCGTTGAGAAGGGCTGTCCTTTTTGAGCTACAGAGAAATAATAAGTATCAGCGATCCGGGACAGCTGTATCACAGAAGCATTACTGTCTGCAATGATCTGCTCAGTTTCTCCTTCATATGTTTTTCTGAATTGAAGAGATACAAGACCGTCACCATGAACAGTTCCGTTTACCATTCTGGCATGTGGATCCAGGGAATTACGAACCGTCCAGCCAATTTTACGATGAGGATCTACCCCTTTACCTACGAATTCAACTTCTGCTCTGAGAATGAAATCACCCTGAACCGCCTTCCAGAGATATCGTAACTCATCAGTTTCGGCCCACATATTAGTACCTGAACCAGTCAGGGTATATTCTTCTGTTTCAGGATCATAATCCACAGTTCCTTCATGCAATACTTCACCGATATCTGTGGTGTTATCGAAGATCCCATAATCGGTTGACATAGTTGATTTTTCAGTTGATTGGTAAACACATCCAAAACCCACGAAAATGAATGCTAATAAAATGACTCCGTGTATTGTATTCATATCCCTTCCATTATTAATTGCTGGATCCAATATGTCAAAATGAATTGAACAATGCTATCAATTACATTCATCAGTAAGGAGAATAGGAACTACTTTTTCGGAGTGTTAGAGAAGAGCATTTCCAGGGAATTAACACCCATTGGACCGTTGTAATACTGGAAGGGTTCTCCGAATTCAAACCCACCCAGATGACCAAAATATCTTGCCCGTGCTTCTAATTGTTTGAAGTATTTTTCGGATGAGATATAGGTTTCCGGTTCGCCTTCAGGATCAGTGACGTTAAATTGAGTGGCAAAAGCCAGAGTAGCTTTCTTTTTAGTTTCCCAGTGGGCTGAAATATCAAAGATGAAATCCGGTTCAAAGGGTCGGTCCTGCATATAGTGAAGGACGTGGAAGGGTCTCCATGGATCTTGTGAAGAACCATCTTCAAATTGTGTTTCTATTTTCGTTAGCCCGCTGTAGAAAAGAGAATCAAGTAGGAGTCGGGTAGCCTTTCCGTGATCAGGATGCCGGTCATGAGGTGCACCAGTAATACATACCGATGGCTTCAAAGCCCGGACTTGCTGTATGATGGCTAATTGGTTCTCTCTGGAGTTATCAAGTACAGAATCCTTCAGATCCAGATTAGCCCGGTATGATAATCCAAGTATCTCAGAGGCATTCTTAGCTTCAGTTTTACGGGTTTCTGTAGTTCCCCGTGTTCCCATTTCACCCTGGGTTAGATCAACTACTCCAACATTCTTACCTTGTGAGATGAGTGCAGAAATAGTACCACCACAATTGAGTTCGGCGTCATCGGGATGGGCTGCAAAAACTAAAACGTCCAGCTTCATATTTTTTTCTTTTAAAGTAACAACTTTTAACGGTGTATTGAACCAATAAAATGGAAGGCAGATTTAAAATGGGTATTTTGAAAAATAATGAAACGAAATGCAGCTTCTAACGTAGTGCGCAGTCGAACTTCAGCTGAATCAAACTATGAGAATATTATACAGCCTTATTGAAGGTATCAAAATTGCTTTTCATTCTCTCCGAAGCAATAAAATGAGGGCTTTCCTTACTACACTCTGTATCATCATTGGTATTACCATGGTAACCATTGTGGACGCGGTTACCACAGGTATGGATGTCACTTTCGAAAATAGCATGTCGATGCTTGGAAATAATGTAGTGTACATTCAGAAGTGGCCCTGGGACGGAGGTGACAAAGAATGGTGGGAAATTCAGAACCGAAAAGAAATGGAAGTCGATTACGCTGAGTTTTTGTCAGAAAACAGTCGATATGCATCTTCTGTATCAGCAAGTGCAAGCCGCGGAACTTCCATCAGGTATAAAGATCTGGTTGCTGAAAATGTTGGCTTGAATGGAGCCACTTATAACTATCTGGATGTGCAGGGTTTGAATATTGAATCCGGAAGGATGTTCACAGAAGGTGAAGTAAGATCCGGATCAAAAGTTGCTGTTATAGGCCAGAGTCTGGTTGATAATCTGTTTGAAAATGAAACAGCGCTTGGTAAGCAGGTTAGGATAGGAGGAAGGAAGTTTACAGTGATTGGTATTCTTGAAAAGCAGGGAAGTTTTCTTGGACTTGAAGATGCTGACAGCAGGGTGATCATACCTATCAGTGCTTACGGGCAGATGTACAGTCTCAGATGGGGAGTTCAAATCGGAGTTAAGTTCCCGGATGAAATGGCTCTGAAAGAGGGAGAGTATGAAGTGGAAGGACTGATGCGAAGGGCCAGAAATCTGGATGCTTTTGCTGAAAACGATTTCGCAGTCAATAAACCGGAAGCATTCAAGGAACAACTGGAGGGAGTAAAGAACGGTATTTATATGGGAGGATTTATTCTGGTTGGACTTTCACTTCTGATTGGTGGAATCGGAATCATGAATATTATGTTTGTTTCGGTTAAGGAACGCACAAAGGAGATCGGTATCAGAAAAGCTGTGGGTGCTAAATCCTGGGAGATACTTTCCCAATTCCTCATCGAAGCCGTTGTTATGTGTTTACTTGGCGGGCTGATCGGAGTTGGAGTGGCAGGAGTTTTAACGATTTTGATCGATCAGGCATTTACCGCTAAAATGGATGTCAGTGTGGTATTACTGGCATTCTCATTATGTACGTTTGTGGGATTATTATTTGGCTTTATACCTGCTTACCGTGCTGCCAAGTCTGATCCTATTGAATCATTGAGGTTTGAATAATGAATTTTAAAGAAGTTTTTTCACAGTCATTTGATGCGATCCGGTCTAATAAGATCCGGTCATTTCTCACGCTTCTGGCTTTAGTCATCGGTGTGTTTTCAGTGTTGGTTTCAACCACTGCAGTAGCTGTACTCGACAGCTATTTCACGAATACACTGAGTATCATGGGCAGTGATGTTTTGACCATTCAAAAATCTCCTGCTATTCAAATGGGGCCCCGGGATGCCAGCCTCAGGAACAGAAAGAACATCACATTTCAGAATGCTGAAGATCTCGAAGAGAGAATGAGATTAGCAGAGGGCATGAGTATCGAAGAAGGCTTCAGTTATACTGATGTAAAGTATAATGACCGCGAGACTGATCCTGATATCAGGATTGTCGGAAGTAATGAGAATTATCTGGAGAATAATGCTTTTGAAATAGAAGACGGACGAAATTTCACGCCCGAAGACATTCAATACCGCAGAAGTTTCGCCATTCTTGGAAAAGATATTCAAACCGAACTTTTTGCTAATGAAGACCCTCTTCAGAAGATCATCAGAATTGATGGCAAACCATACACCGTGATCGGTGTGCTTAAATCAAAAGGCCAGATATTCGGAAATTCCTTTGATGAATTTGTAATGATCCCGTATACAACCGCAATAAATGTATATGGTGGAAACAGAAGTATTGGTATTCAGGTACGAGCTCCTGAAATAACCAAGATTCAGGAAACCATTGACGAAGTATCAGGTATTATGCGGGTGATAAGAGATGTATTTCCCGGAGAAGAAAATGATTTTGAAATAGTGACGAACGATTCGCTTACTGGTACCTTCGATGTTTTTACCACGGCTTTATATCTGGGTGGAGCATTTATAGGGTTTATAACTTTATTAGGAGCAGGTATCGGTGTAATGAATATCATGCTCGTATCAGTTACAGAAAGAACAAAAGAGATCGGAATCAGAAAAGCAGTAGGAGCAACCCGAAAAGCAATAGTTAGTCAGTTCCTGGTTGAGGCTATTCTCATATGTCAGGTTGGTGGACTGATTGGAATGATATTGGGAATATTCGCCGGAAACATGATGGCTGTTGTGATTGACACCACGCCAGTGATCCCTTTATGGTCAGTTTTAGGAAGTTTCTTTGGGATGTTACTTGTAGGTGTGATCTTTGGGGTATATCCTGCATATAAAGCCGCACAACTGGATCCGATTGAAAGTTTGCGTTACGAGTAAGAAATTGACAGGGAACGATTTGCAGAATTATCCCTATTATTAATAAAAGAATAAGTAAAAGGGCATACTTATGAACGACGATATCATAAACAACTTAAACGAAAGGCTGGATAAAGCCATCGATAAAGGCCGGGATATACTCGCTGATGAAGAATTTCAGCGCCAGGTTGATGAAATGAAGGAAATGGCTGAGGATACAATTCGTAAGCATCCTCTTAAAAGTGTTGCAGCCGGAGTAGTGGTAGGTTTACTAATTGCCAGAATGTTCAGATCCGGAGATTAATATGGACCAGCTAGGCTCCAGACTTAAGCAGATTACTTCAGACCTTAAAGATTACCTTGAAACCAGAATTGATCTAATGGTGCTCAATGTTAGTGAGCAGGTTACACTATGGATCGGGCAATCGGTGCAGAAGCTCATTGGTTTTACCATTATTGGTGTTGGTCTTGGCTTTGGAATGATTGCTTTGGCAATATACCTGGGACAGCTTTTAGGAAACCCTGCCATTGGATATGCAGTAATCGCTCTTCCTCTTTTGATCATCGGTCTGTTTTTCTCCACCTCGAAACCACAGGGTATTGCTAAAAGTATTCAGAATCAGTTTATGACAGAGATTCTTAAAACCCTTGATGAGGAAAAGGAAAAAGAAATGCCATTGAAATTACCGGAATCGAAGAACGGGCGTCATCAGGAGGAAAATGAGCAGGTCAGCTGATCAAATAGAAAAGAAAAAGAAGGAACTGGAAACCAGTCTGAGCAAGATCCAGTCAAATCTTGACCGGTCAATGGGAGAGGTCAGGGGAGATGTAGCAGAAAGTCTGTCACCTAAAGAGATAGTCAGGAAATATCCGCTTCCGGTCTTAGGTGCTTCATTGTTGATAGGTTTCCTGGCAGGAAGTACTGGGAGAACTAAAAAGCGGAACTACTCGTCTGATACACTGGCTGACTCTATCGGAAGTTCTCTAAAAAAGCGGCTCACCCGAAAAGCAGTGGATGTTGCTTTGGATTACCTGGAAGACCGCTTTACCAAACAGGAAAAAAAGAGCCCGACGGAGTAAATTTTCTTATCCAAAAGTAAAAGGATATTAAAGCCATAAATAGCACAATTAATATGTAACTATTTTGGTGAATGATCGTGGAAGCACGTCGTGGAAGATAATCGTGGAAGCACAAGTAAACACAAAAGAATAAATAACATGAAACGAACTCTCTTAGTTGCAATAATTGCAATTTTTTCAACAGTAACGGCATTTGGTCAATCTCCACAAAGAATAACCCTGCAGGAAGCAGTTAACATTGCTCTCGAGAATAATTACGCGTTAAAGCAGGCCGAAAATAATTTAAATCTTGCAGACAGCAGAATTACAAGCGAATACGCTGATTTTTTACCTAGTCTCTCAGCTAGTGCTGGATATAGTAAAACAACAGGTCAGCAGTTTATCCAGGATATCCTGGCTTTTGACGATAGAACTTCAGCAGGTGCTAGTGGAAGTATAGGTGCTAACATCAATATTTTTAATGGATTTGAGAATATACTAAGTCTCCGTCAGAGTGAGCATAACAAGGTTTCCATGCAAGAGAGGGTTAAGAGGGCTAAAGAAACTGTAATCTTTAATACAGCCAGAGCTTATCTGACTGTACTCGTAAATATCGAATTGCTGGATATTGCAAAGGATAATCTGGAGACTTCTCAGAAAGTATTGGATCAAACGAAAGCTCAGGTTGAAGTTGGTACTCGACCTGTTGTAGAGCAATACAACCAAGAATCAATTGTTGCCAGCAATGAACTAGCTGTAATCCAACAGGAAAATGCCCTCAGGTTAAGCAGGGTTCAACTTATTCGTCAGCTTCAGGTTGACCCTTTAACAGAATATGAACTTGTTACACCTAATATAGACATCTCAAATTTTTCAGCTACTCCACAAGGCTACCAGTTAAGTACACTTATTAATGAAGCCTTAACTAATCGTTCGGATATAAAGAGTGAGGAAGCAAGTATTGCATCTCAAAAAATACAGATGCAAATGACAAAATTTAACTTGTTGCCAACTCTTTCTGCTAGGGGGTCGATCTCAACTCGTTGGACAGATCAATACTTCTTGCCGGATGCTACATTTTCTGATCAGTTTTTCGACCAGCAGGTTAACAAAGGGTTTAGCATAAGTTTGAATTTTCCTTTGTTTCAAAACTGGAATAGGATGTACAATATTCAATCGTCTAAAGTACAGCTCAAAAATGCTGAATTATCACTTGAAAATTCAAAGCTTGGTGTAGTTCAGGAAGTGACCCAGGCTTTTAATGACTTTACAAACTACCGAAAAGAACTTGAGTCAGCCGAGAAATCACAATTAGCAAGTGGAAAAGCTTTTGAAACAGCCCAGGAACGTTACAATGTTGGAGCGAGTACATTAATCGAACTTAGTGAGGCCCAGTCAACATATGTGTCTGCAAAATCTCAATATTTAAGGGCCCAATACAATCTTGTATTTCAGGAAAAATTAGTGGATTACTATTTAGGTAAGCTAAATGGTGAGGATATTAAATTCTAAAAATTAAACATCATCGGGAAAGGTAAATGGCAAAGAAAAAATCATCGTCAGGAAAGCCAATACTATGGATCATCGGAGTTATTGTCGGATTATTCGTAATTGGATTTACATTAAAACAAACCGGAGTTATTGGAGGAGAGAAAGAAGGAGTTAGTGTTGAAACAGCTAAGGCTAAATTAAAGACCATAACCCAGCTGGTATCTGCATCCGGTAAGATCCAGCCGGAGATCGAAGTGATCATTCGCCCGGATGTTTCCGGTGAGATCATCGAACTCGCTGTTAAAGAAGGAGACTTTGTCAGAAAAGAAGATCTGCTTGTTCGTATCAAACCTGATATCTACCAAGCCAGAATTGACAATCTGAATGCTGCTTTATTGACTCAGAAAGCTCGTCTTGAACAGTCTAAAGCAACTTTGATAACAGCTGAAGCAGAGTACAAAAGAAACAAAGAACTCTTTGAGAAAAATCTGATTTCAGAACTTGAATTCATTCAGTCACAATCGAACTGGGAGTCACAGAAAGCAAATCTTAAAGCCGCTGAATATCAGATCGAAAGTGCTGAAGCTCAGCTACGTCAGGCTGAAGAAGAACTGGAACAAACGGTAATCCGTGCCCCACAGGACGGTACCGTAACAGGACTGGCAATTGAAGAAGGCGAGCGTGTGCTTGGTAACTCACAAATGGCTGGTACTGAGATGATGCGCGTTTCACTGCTCGACAGAATGGAGGTTCTGGTTGAAGTAAATGAAAATGACATTGTTAATGTAACACTAGCTGATACTGCCAGAATTGAAGTGGATGCCTATCCCGAACGACAGTTTAATGGTGTGATCACGGAGATCGCAAACTCAGCCCGGGTAACTGGTGCAGGTTCAAATGAGCAGGTGACTAATTACCAGGTTAAGGTGCGTATTGTAACTCCTCACAACCTTAGTATGAGCGGTTCCGAGCTTGTGCGTAATGATGCAGCAGAAAATCCTGCTAAATCATTTATACCAAATTTCAAACCAGGGATGTCTGCCACCGTTGATATTGAAACGGAAACAGCAACCTCTGTGGTTTCAATTCCGATCCAGGCGGTAACAGTGCGTGATTTTGCAGAAGATAAAAAGTCTAAAAAATCCACAAATGCTGATAAAGCTGATGAAGCTAAGATTGAAAATGTTTCAGACAATGAAGATGACGATCTTATCGTTAAACGTGAAGACATTCGTAAAGTAGTTTTCAAAGTAGTGGATGGAAAAGTAGTGAGAACCGAAGTTGAAACGGGTATTAGTGATAATTCACATATTCAGATCACTTCAGGAGTTAATGCTGGTGAAGAGATCGTTATCGGCAGCTACCGGACTTTATCAAGAACCTTAGATGATGGCGATAAAGTAACTGTGAACAATAATGCACTGACATCATTGTCAGACTAATTTAGGGCATCAATAATGAATCAAAACAGACCAGTAATTCAGATCACTGATATCAAGAGGCACTACCAGATGGGGGAGACCTTAGTAAAGGCTCTCGACGGAGTATCTCTGGAAGTTAAAGAGAACGAATATATAGCCATCATGGGACCTTCCGGCTCTGGTAAATCCACTCTGATGAATATGATCGGATGCCTGGATACGCCAACTTCCGGTGAGTATATTCTGAATAACAACCGGGTAAGTGAAATGGATGATGCCGAACTGGCTGAAGTTAGAAACCGTGAGATCGGGTTCGTATTCCAGACCTTTAACCTGCTTCCCAGAACAAGCTGTCTGGCTAATGTGGAGCTTCCGTTGATCTATGCGGGTGTTAAAGCATCAGAACGGAAAGAACGTGCTATTGAAGTACTGACCAAGGTTGGTCTGGGCGATCGTGTGGATCACAAGCCCAATGAGCTTTCTGGTGGCCAGCGCCAGCGTGTGGCTATTGCCCGTGCTTTGGTTAACAGTCCGTCCATTCTTCTGGCCGATGAGCCTACCGGTAACCTGGATACCAAGACCGGTGACGAGATCATGCTGTTATTTGAAGAGCTGTATCGACAGGGAAATACGATCATTTTGGTAACACACGAGAATGAGATCGCTGAATATTCAAGACGGGTATTCAGGCTTCGTGACGGACTGGTTGAATCAGACCGTATTGTTGAAAACCCGACGCTGGCTAAAGAAAAGGTGGTTTGAACCTCTCTTAAATTAGTTTTAATAAAAAAAGGCGCTCACACATGTGAGCGCCTTTTTTATAAATGGATACCTTTAGGTATAGGCTATCTGAAACTGATTCCCACACCAACATTACCTGTTATATAACTGGCCATAGTAACTTCACCATAGATAGCCAGGACAGCTAACCTGATCCTGAAACCAGCAAGTGCATGAAACTTAGACTCACTATCGATACGAAATCTGACCGGATCAGTGACAACATTGTAATATTCCATTCCAAGATTTGAAGTATTTATAGGGTAATCGCCTGTGACATTAACATCAAAGCTGGCTTTTTGGAATCCAACTCCTGCATACCCTGAAATAACAGGAAGTGATTTCCCTACCAAAGCGTTGATCACAAAGGTGTTTGTTTCACCGGTAATATCCTGATCATCAAAATTGGGGTTCGGATTAGAACTAAGCGTTGGATCTCCGGGATTACGAAGCACATTCTCTTCAGGAGTGACCTGAAAAAGTGTTCGGGTAGTAAGTTTATTGAATCCTATCATAAGAGAGATGTCGACAGGCAACATCTTGCTTCCGGGTATCCATTGCGCAATATCGTGCTTAATAGCACCTCCAATCATTTTAAAACTACCAATTGAATAACCGGTGATTTCCGGAATAAACCGGAAGGTAATATCTGTTTTTTTGATAAGGCCAAAACTTCCCTGGACTATTGGAGCTGGAATATATGCCAAACCACTTCCTCCAGACATTCTGAATTCAGCAATTTTCTGGGGATTTGTGCTATTTGGATTGTCATAAATCTCCATTAAGGGACCTCTGGACTTTCTTCCAGATACAGTGGGAGTAATAGGATCTTCACCAGGAGCTAATCTTATTTTATTAAGGGAAAGACCGGAAATATCAAAAGATTGAGCACTGGAGGGAATCATAGCAAAGGAGGGGCGGAGCTGTATACTAAATCCAAATAATTTCTTAGGCCGGGCTGATTCAGTAAATCCGGAATTTAACCCAATTCCAAAACCAGTAGGTACAGGTTTTAGAAATTCCTTCATTAATATAGTTGCATCATCAGTTCCGGCTTTTATAAAATCACCCATATTAGTTATCTGAGCTGAAACCGGAATAGATATACTGATAAAAGTTAGAAATGTGGTTGCTATTAATTTAGGGCAGTACTTAAGTAAGTTCATTCTGATGATTGTCTAAAAAAAAGGCACTTATAAATAATAAGTGCCTTTGATAATACCAATAAATCATTGAAAAAATTACCTGAAGGTAATACCCACCCCGGCATTCACAGCTGAATAGGTTGAAAGGGTATAGTTTGCAAAGATCTTCAGTACAAAGAGTTTGATCTCAACTCCGGCGAAAGCTCTGAAACTGTTATCACCAGTAAACTCGAGGTCTAATGGTTCGTCGATCTTTTCAATGATTTTTTTACGGGTATTATCCGCAGTAGAAGTTGGATCATAATTTGGATTCACACTGGTAATAGGATAAGAGCCCGGAGTTCCTACCGTAGTGGTAGATGATTCATAACCAACTCCAACATATCCACCTATGATCGGTAGTTTTTTACCGGCGATTACATTGAATGTATATCCGGTTGCTTCAAAAGCAACTCCCTGACCTTCCCATGTGCTTGCCGGAAAAGGATTATAAGTTTCGCCATCAACTACAGGAGTTACATCGAAGTTTCCATCCATCTTCAAACTGGAATATCCGAATTGAACAGATAGGTCTACCGGGAGCAGACCACCGCCCGGGAGCCATTGATTCAGGCCATGCTTAATTCCGAAACCTAACAAACCAATACTACCGAAATCACCAATTGCTGTTTCAGGTGCATATCGCAGTGAAATATCAGTGTCTTTAATGATACCAACGGATGCCTGAATTACTGGAGATGGTACATAACCAATGCCAACTCCACCCGGCATATCAAATGAAGTTAGTAGAATTTCATTACCAGGATTACTGGGGTCATCAGCGTAAATTTCGAATACTGTACTTGTATTTTTTTCACCACTTAGAGTCGCAGTCTCCGCAGGAGTACCGTTTTTTAACTCAAGAGTTGTCAAACCTAAGTTATTGACATTGAATTTCAGATCAGCTGAAGGAACTACTGCTACACCAGCACTTACACTGATATCAAAACCCAATGTTTTATGAGGTGCAGCTGAAGTGAACCAACCTGTGTTCATTGCGGCACCAAATCCTTTACCAAAAGGGTTCAGGTATGCCTGCATTAATTTATTTGCGTCAGAAGCACCCGCTTTAAGAATTTCACCGGCGTCTCCTAACTGAGCATGTGCTGTAGATGAAACCGAAGCTATAGCTAATAAAGCTAATACTGCTGTCTTATTTAGTAGCTTTAATATTTTCATTTTATTGATCTCCTTTAACGTTTATGGGATTACCGCAATATTAGCAATAAAAATTCGAAATCTTATACCCTATTTGAGGTATTTCTTATTTAGTTAAGTGACTCTAAAATATTAATATAGGAATTATAGCGACTGGCATTTATTTCTCCAAGCTCAAATGCTTCGATCACTCCGCATCCCGGTTCATGGAGGTGGGTACAGGTATTGAATTTACAATTCTGACGGGGTTCCAGCATTTCAGGGAAATAAAGTGAGAGCTCCCAGGGCTCGATATTATACAATCCAAATTCACGAATTCCGGGCGTATCGGCCAGTAAGCCCCCGTTATTGAGACGGATCAACTTTGCAAAGGTAGTGGTATGTTTTCCCTTGTTCGAGTAGCTCGATACTTCACCTACTTTTTCAGAATAAGTCGGGTCCAGAGTATTTAAAAGGCTTGTTTTACCCACACCCGAGGGACCGATGAAAACAGAGGTCTTATCTTTAAGGATCTCATTCAATTCATCTATAGAATCTTCATCATGGATACTTGTGGTAAGGAATTGATATCCCAGCCCTTCATATAATTCTCTAAGACTCTCAATAAATTCTGCACCCTGCGGGGTAGACATATCCATTTTATTCACGATGATACCAGCAGGGACTTCATAAGCCTCACAGGTAACCAAAAAACGATCGATGAAGCCTTCTTTGAGTTTGGGTTGTTTGTAGGATTGGACCACAAAAGCCAGATCCAGGTTGGTTACCAGGATATGTTCTCCACGACGGCCATGGGTAGCCTGACGTGTGATGTAATTCGAGCGCTCATGAATCTCTGCTATGGTACCGGAACCATCCTTATTGATTTCAAGATCAACCCAGTCGCCCACGGCAATAGGATTGGTAACCTCTTTACCCTCCAGACGAAAACGTCCGGGTAAACGGCTTTGGATCACTTCTGAGCCGGTATCAACTTTATACCAGCTGCCAGTGGATTGAATGACTCTACCTTTTTGCATGCGGGAAAATACGGAAGTGCGGGGGATAGGCAAGCATCACAATGCGAAATTGCTATATTAGCCGAAACCTTCATTAATTAATTCGAAACCATGCTGCGTATTTCAATTCTCCCGTTTCTGCTACTCATCACTATTGGACTTTCTGCCCCGGATCCCACCTCAGAAATTGATGCCTACTGGGATGCTGTGAGCCGAACGGTAAATGAAGGGGATTTTGAAGGATATTCCGCACTTTATCATCCGGATGCCATACTGGTGAGCGGGATCTCAGGTGATGTATACCCGATATCGAATGCGCTTGCAGGATGGAAACCCGGCTTCGACGACACCAAAGCAGGGAAGATGAAAGCTAATGTGGAATTCAGGTTTTCGGAACGGATCCACAGTGGTAATTCAGCCCACGATACCGGGATCTTCCTGTACACCGCTCAGGCGGAAGGGGGAGAGCCACAACCCTTTCTGTGTCATTTCCAGGGCTTACTGATCAAAAAAGACGGCAAATGGCTGATGATGATGGAATACCAGATCTCGCAGGCTACCGAAGCCGAATGGGAGGCATTGGCGAAGTAACAATTTGCGATGTACGAAGGACCGAACTGCAATGGACCGAATTGTAAAGGAGTAAATCGGTCATTCAGTCCATCGAACATCGATCCTTCGGTCGTTCAGTAGTTCAACCCCCGGTCAATCTATTCCTTCCATGATCCTGATAAGTTTCCGAGTGGTTTGCAGTCGGTTACTTAGCGTTACCGAGGTAATATTTTCAATGGAATAACGGGCGTTAAGCAGGTTTTTGAGTTCAACATCCGATCGCAGCTCTACCGATTGAAATTCCAGGTCGTTCAACAGATCAGGAGTCTTAAATGTGATGGCACTGAGATAGATGATATAATTTTGTTCGGAGTGCCCAAGGTCGTATTTCGAGCGAACAAAGGAAGCTAAGGGTACGGTATAAGTATCTCGCAGATATAACTGATCGTCCATGATATCCTCCACAGTGGTTGGCCAGGATCGTATGAGAGTTCGGTCTGCCGGATTTCCGATCAGGCTGGTTCCGCCGGAATTCAGAAACGAGGTTACGGATGACACCCCGATATCAATAGTGGACTGAAGCATAAGGGAAGCGAGAGTGGTATCAGGCACTGATACGATTGAGTTCGGTTCTGCGCTCTCCAGTTGTTGAGCCAGCCAGCGGGCATTTTCAGCATACAGCTTATGCCGGGTGACAGCAGATTCCAGACGTTCTTCCGTTGTACGTAATTCATCGAGTACCAGGCCGGCGTGTTCCTGCAATCCGGATTGTACTGAGACCTTATCCCACCACGCATCCAGACTAAAGGCGATCATGATCCCGATCACTAAAATTGCGATCTCACGTACGGTGGACCGGGAGATGAAACGGATCTCTTTTAAAGATTTCATGGGCAGCCAGCTAAGTTATTTTACCAGCTGAAGAAATGGAAATAATTTGGTGGGTACAAATGTAAGAGGTGGGGAAGCTGGAGCTTCCGGAATGCATCACTCAGCTGAGCTATGTGACGAATGGAAATAATAATGTGCAATGGATTAATGGACCGAATCAGGTAACCAGATCGGTCATTAGATCCATCGAACATCGATCCTTTGGTCGTTGAGATGTGATAAAATTGTGATGAATAGTCATCGCTTCTTTGGGTATCATACGCGAAAATCAGTATTCAAACCTCTACAGATGAAAAAACCACTATCCACAATTCCGGGAATTCTGCTTGTTACAGCAGTTATGTTCCTTTATTCCTGTTCAAACGATAAAACCACTTCCGAGATCTTTGCACCGGATGGAATAGCCATACGGGGATATGATCCCGTTGCTTTCTTTGAGGAGTCCCGTCCGGTGGAAGGGGAAGCTGATCATTCCTACAAATGGAAAGGAGCGACCTGGCTGTTTTCCAGTGCGGATAATCTGGAGGCGTTTAAAACCGATCCCGAGAAATATGCCCCTCAGTTTGGCGGATACTGTGCCTACGGTGCTTCCGATGGCGAAGGGCACAAAGCACCCACCGAAACCGATACCTGGTCGGTCATAGATGACAAGCTCTACTTCAACTACAACTTAAAAGTAAAAGAGCGGTGGGAGGAAAACAGGGAGGAACATATTGAGGATGCGAATGCGAACTGGCCAAAAATAAAGGATGATGAGTTTTAGGAGGCTCAGCCTCAATGGGCGTACCACATAAGAGCTATGGAACGAGGGGAAAAGGTGAAGTTGTAAGAACAGAGTTTATTACACACACCTGAATCCCTCTCAAGAGGGGTCTTTTTGGCAAGGACATAAGCAAGCAAGGCCTTCAGGCCTGCGGCTAGATTAAAGGACGATGAGTTTTAGGGAATAAATTCTCACAAGCGGACACTTGTTTAGGTTGTAGATCCTTTAATGGAAGTCAGAGACTTCCGGGGCTGGTGCTTTTTAAGTCACAGACTTAAAAGAGCTGGGGTTTAGAATTAAAGGTTCGGACCCTAAACGAGTCCGCTTGAAACGCTTATTATACCCACAGCTGCTATATGATACTCAAGTCATAATAATTCCTCTTTTGTACATCTAACAAAAATACTTTATCAAAATCACTTTCAAATTGAATTTGAAGAATGCTGTCTGGAATATCGAACCAAGACGATGGCCGAAAACCATGTTTCACAAGTAGCAGCCAAAATTGGGAGCATTCAGGATGATT
Organism: Rhodothermia bacterium; assembly: GCA_030427885.1. Lineage (GTDB taxonomy): Bacteria > Bacteroidota > Rhodothermia > Balneolales > Balneolaceae > JAUICM01. The sequence continues at coordinate 233,119 of JAUICM010000001.1, forward strand.
TGCTTTATAGTTGGGTAATTTTTGATTTTTTTCATCGATAGCACTTTTGATCCATTCAGGATCTAAATCCGTTTGAAAGCCGGCTCCATCGAATGTCCAGTAATTTCCATCTAGTTTAGCCGAATTATATATTCTTATTTTGCTAACGTCATCAGGAAGTATTTTTTTAAATCCATCGTACTTTCTGATCGATATAAAATCGTTTTCTTCTGGTATATTATTCCTAACAATTTCTGCAATTTTGGGTGCTAGGTTTTTAGCATTTATTTTGGTTCGATTAGCAAATGAAATAGTTACTTCTACAAACTTTCCGGTACTCTTAAAGAAGTTTTCACAAGCCAAATTAACAGTTCTTTCTTGAACTCTTTCTTCTTGCATTAAACTGAATCCGTTGCTATCCGCTGGCTTTACTATTCTGCGGTGCTCAATTCCAAGCATTCTATCTTTGCTTTCCAAAATAAAATCAGGATTCTCATCTGAAATATAGTCCATATCCGAGATATCAGGATAGCACTCTTGAAATATTTCCAAATGCCATCTTTCTCTTCCTTTTGAAAGTTCGTCTTGGGACATGGTGAATTATTAGTGGGTATAACATACTATTAGGCGAACGAGTGTTCGCATAAATCCCATTTGGGGTATTATCCGAACAAGTCCGGTGTTTACATAGAGTAAGTGATAAGAATATCAAGCACAAACAAAAAAGCCCCGAACATCAATGATAAACGGGGCTTTGTAATTCCATCTTGTTCCGATGCTCTGCGTCGGAACGAACCGGCGGTAACGAGGCAGAGCATCGTTACCAGAAATGATCTAGTTCAACACTTCCGTCTCCGATACTTTTCCGTTCTTGCCGGACACCGCTGTTTTGTGGGCATCGCTTACTTTGAAGAACTCGGCCGGATCAGTCTCTGATTTCTTCTCGAGAATGATATCCAGGAGCGAATCCATGCGTTCGAGGTAGTCTACTTCGAGGTTACCGATCACGTCGGTCTCGATCTCGGCCACATCTTTCTCGTTCTTCTTAGGCAGCAATACTTTCTTAATACCGGCCCGTTTGGCAGCCAGTACTTTTTCTTTGATACCACCTACAGGCAGTACCAGTCCACGCAGAGTGATCTCACCGGTAAGGGCGATGGTGCCTTTCACTTTACGCTGGGTGAAGATGGACGCGATGGCGGACATCAGGGAAACCCCGGCAGAAGGACCGTCTTTTGGTACGGCACCCGCAGGTACGTGAATATGCAGATCCCAGTATTTAAAGGCCTCTTCCGGAATACCGATCTCGTCGGCATGTGCTTTCAGATAGGAGATAGCCAGCATGGCCGATTCCTTCATCACATCACCGAGCTGTCCGGTGATATTCAGTCGACCAGAGCCTTTGGATACACTCGCCTCAATAAAGAGGATGTCGCCCCCGAATGGAGTCCAGGCAAGACCTGTCGCCACACCAGGTACAGTTGTTCGTTCAGCCACATCGCTGAAGAATTTCTGTTTACCGAGGAATTCCTCTACGTCTTTCTTGGTGACTTTAAAGGAGTCCAGTTCACCGGAAGCCACTTTAGCGGCCACACTACGGCACAAAGCTCCGATCTGGCGGTCCAGGTTACGAACACCTGATTCACGGGTGTATTGGTCAATTACTTTCTCAACGGCTTTGTCGTCAATACTGATCTGATCGTCTTTCAGTCCGTTTTCGGTGGTCTGTTTCGGGATCAGGTATTTCTTGGCGATCTCGGTTTTCTCTTCGAGCGTATATCCGCTGATACTGATGATCTCCATACGGTCTCTCAATGGAGCCGGGATGGTTTCCAGTGAGTTGGCGGTTGCAATGAACAGCACTTTGGAAAGATCATATTCCAGTTCCAGATAGTTGTCGCTGAAGGTATCGTTCTGCTCCGGATCGAGCACCTCAAGCAGGGCAGAGGTGGGGTCGCCCCGGTAGTCGGCACCTACTTTATCGATCTCATCCAGCATGATCACCGGATTTCCTTTTCCGGCTTTCTTCATGGAACGGATGATACGCCCGGGCAGCGCTCCGATATAGGTTCTTCTGTGACCACGGATCTCGGCTTCATCCCGGATACCACCGAGGCTGAAGCGTTCAAATTCTCTGTTTAAAGCACGTGCAATGGATTTACCCAGCGAGGTTTTACCCACACCCGGAGGTCCGTAGAAACAAAGGATAGGCGCTTTCATGTCCTGCTTCAGTTTCAGCACGGCCAGGTATTCAATAATACGTTTCTTGACCTTCTCAAGTCCGTAGTGGTCTTCGTCGAGGATCTCACGTGCGTATTTCAGATCCAGTTTGTCTTCCGAATATTCTTCCCATGGCAGATCAAGGATCCATTCCACATAGCTGTGAATGATGCCGTAATTAGGGGAGGCGTTGGGGGTCATCTCCAGACGCTGAAGTTCTTTCTCCGCTACTTCTTTAGCGTGATCCGGTAATTTCTTTGACTCGAGCTTCTCACGGAGTTTATCCACTTCCTGCTGTTCAGCATCTTCGCCCAGTTCTTCCTGAATGGCTTTCATTTGCTGACGAAGGTAAAACTCCCGCTGCTGGTCGTCGATATCGGATTTCACTTTGGTGCGGATCTTCTCGCTCATGTCCAGCACCTGGAGTTCCTGCTCGAGAAAGCCCATCACTTTGTCGAGGGTCTCCGAGAATTTGATCAGCTCCAGGATGCTCTGCTTCGACGCAATATCAACGCTCAGGTAGAACGCGATGAAGTTCAGCAGGAAGATCGGGTTGTTGATGTTATTCAGTGCAATAGCCGCTTCCGAAGGAATATTCGGCGACTTATTGATGATATCAACGGCGGTTTCCTTCACATTTCTTACAGAGGCGCTGAGTTCCAGTCCCTGAATGTCCATATCTTTATGGAACTTTTTGGTCTTGGCTCTGAAGTAAGGCTGTTCCTGAGTGAATTCCTCCACTTCAAATACTGCTTTACCCTGTATCACAATACTACGACTTCCGTCCGGCATCTTGATCAGCTTCAGGATCTGAGCCACGGTTCCCACTTTATGGAGATCATCATAACCGGGTTCTTCAATATCAATATCTTTTTGGGTAACCACTCCAATGATCTTATCTCCGGCATAAGCTTCCTTCACCAGAGTAAGGGAACGGTCGCGGCCCACAGTGATTGGAACTACCACTCCCGGGAAAAGAACGGTATTCTTGAGTGGAAGGATGGGAAGGGTTTCAGGAACAGTAGCTTCAGTAAGAGCTTTTTCGTCTTCCTCTGACATCAGAGGAATAGCCTGCTCAAAATCTTCAAAATTGTCGTCTGAGTTTCCGAAATCGTTAAACAAGTCTAAGCGCGTTTTCATTAGTAAGGATTTTTGTATTTCTGTGTATTACGCAAATACAAAGCCATCTGTGCCAGTAGTTCCAAAGAGTCAGAAAATATTGACCCTGTCAGGAATGTAGGGCAAAGTGTCAGGCTTTAGAAATGAATTTGGAATGCAGCCACGGTAGCCCCTGAAATAGTGGGACTGGATTTAAAGGTCCTGGATAGAAACTGAGCTGCAACAGATAGATCGAAGTAACGGGTCTCAATACCGGTACCGAAACTAAAGAATTTGGGTAATTCGGTGGCTAACTGAGTTCCTGCTCTCAATGGCCAGAACTTAAGCGGACGGATCTCGATGCCGGCTGATGCCACGAGTTTCCTGGAATTGAAGGCATTGTTTGTGAGTCCGATCGACAGATCACCCATGAGTTTGATCCTGTTCACTTCAAACAGAATTCCGCCATGCAAGGCAGTTGGCAGGATCACAGATATCCTGGAATCTTTCGATTGAACAGTGTTAAAAGGGTTGGCCGAAGAAAACTGATCCACATAATCGATAAACTGACCGGGAGCCCCTACAAAAGCATTATCTGCGGAAACAGATGGAAAACCGGCAACCGAAGTTGTGTCATTATGGAGAATGAGACTGGTGCCATCATCCGGATAGCTTACAAAGCCAAGGTCTGTAATGGAAAGAGAAAGACGCAGGGATTTTTGAGTTCTCTGCACGTTCTCGGAGATGGTAGAAAGGTCACTGCCCAATGTGATCAGGTAGGTAAATCCGATATCGAGTCCGGCACCGTAGCCGTAAATCTCAAGAAGTGAGTTACTGATATTCGAGGTGAGTGCGTCTTCAGCAGGTGTACCTGCAAGGTATTGCCGGGTTGCAGTAGCGAAATTACCCGTTGTGATGTACTTGAAATCCTGAGTGTGAACAACCTGACCACCAATCTCCTGATATCTGTTTTTCCATGCGGCTTCCTGATAAGAACCAGCCATGACCAGTTTAGGAGCAATACCGATCGTAAACTCATCCAGCCTTGGAGTCATGTCGGTAAAGAATTTGAAGGTCTCAGCGTATCCTATCGATACATCGTACAAAGACTGAAACCGGTGGATCAATGTACGGTCTAAGGTTTTGACGCCATCAATATCCTGGGTGAGAGCAGAATACCAGCCAAGCCCCGTTTCAAAGCTCGAAGAAGTCCTGTTTCTGAGTGCAAATGAAAATGCGCGGTCATCGTTCTTGATCTTGAATCCAACAAGAGTGACATCTCCCCGGGTTTGATGCAGAGAAGTAGAACTGCCATTGGGGTAGTTGTCTTCAATGATATCAGCCCGTTCAGAGGGGGAGATGAAGTAAGATCCCGGAGTGAAAGCGTAGATATAATCGGCGAAGTTACCACGCTGCTGGTTGATATCAGCAAAATTCTGAACACCATTGAAATAGGTGCCAACCACCATAAGTCCAAGGTCGTTGGATTTGATTCGATCCTGAATAACCAGGTTCGCCGGATTATAGAAGTTGGCGTTGTAATCGGTGATATATGTACTTCCTCCACCTCCAAGTGCTACATTTCGTGGAGTGAGTACAGGTTGTGCCCATGCCGATTGTACATAGCATAACCCAGCTAGCAATATAGCTGTGATTGTCCTTCTCAATTGTTCCTATCTATCCGTCTGTTATTCGATGATCTGCAGAGGTGCTGCGCGTAACATCAACTTTTTTTGTCCTCTGTTCTTAAAAAATACGACAACTTTAGCATCCATTCCTAATCCTGAGCGACTTATGATCTTTCCGGGACCAAATTTGGCGTGCTCAACCAGTACGCCAACCTGAAATGGGTCTTCTCCATCCTGGAAATCATATTGAATGGTTGATGTTGCCGATGACCTTGTTCTGCCAGTTGCAGGTTTCTGCCAGTCGTATTCTATCCTTGTATTATTAGAATGTTCCTTCTTAGTTGTGGTGTCGTCGCTGGTGAAACGATCTTTTCTCTGACTAATTGTTGAACCGGATTCGGTTCGTACCACGCCGGCGTCCACTTCATCCAGAAACCGGGAGCGTAGTTGTTGCTGCTCTTCCCCGAATTTGAAGCGGGTCTGACAATAGCTGAAATAGAGACGCTGTTCTGCCCGGGTGATCGCTACATAAAATAATCGGCGTTCTTCCTCGATATCCGCTTCAAAGCCTTCACGGCCGCCCACAGGGAAGAGGTTCTCCTCTAATCCAACCACAAACACCACGGGAAACTCCAGGCCTTTGGAACCATGAACGGTCATCAGGGTTACAGCTGGTTTGTTCTCGTCGAATTTATCGCCATCAGTGATGAGACTGATCTCTTGCAGGAATGCACTTAGTGATGGTCTTGCAGCTCCTTTTTCGTAGTAGGAAATCGCATTCTGGAATTCGAGGATGTTCTCACGACGCATCATGGACTCGTGTGAGTTTTCTTCGACCAGTGCCTTCATATACCCTGATTGTTCAAGCACGGCACGAGTCACTTCTGAGAGACTTCCGCCATTTTCGAGCTCTGCACTCAGGGTGTTGATCATATTTACAAAATCCCGGATCCGGACTTTTGCGGGTTTATACACATTGGTTTCTTCCACGTGCTCCAGGATACTCCACACCGAACGTCCATTTTCCCTGGCTTCATTTCGAAGATCATTGATTGATTTATTACCGATACCCCGAGATGGCTCGTTGATGATCCTGATCAGATTGGTCTCATCGTGTTTGTTCACCAGCAGTGTGAGATAGGCGAGTACGTCCTTGATCTCTTTCCGTTGATAGAAGGAGAGGCCGCCGATCAGCTGATAGGCAATGTCATGTCGTCTCAGGGCTTCTTCAAAAACACGCGACTGATAATTGGTGCGGTACAGGATCGCAAATTCGTTATTTTTGTACCCGTGACGCATTTTAAGTTCAGTGATGTACTGCGCAACCCGGTTTGCTTCATCACGCTCATCATAATTCTTTAGCAGGATAACTGGATCACCGAGTCCCTGTTCGGTCCATAGTGTTTTGTCGAGCTGACGCGTATTCTGCTTAATGATGGAATCGGCACATTGCAGGATAGACCGGGTAGACCGATAGTTCTGCTCCAGTGGAACCTGCTTGGCGTTTTCATAATCCTCCTTAAAGTTGAGGATATTGGAGATATCAGCGCCCCGGAAGGAATAAATACTCTGTGCATCATCGCCCACCACACAAATGTTATTGTATTTGGCGGCCAGCATTTTGGTCACTTTATACTGGGCATGGTTCGTATCCTGATACTCATCAATAAGGATATACTTGAATCGATCCTGATATTTTTCGAGTAGTTCCGGATGTTCTTCAAATAACTCGATCGGCTTCACCAGCAGATCATCAAAATCCATGGCATTGCTCTGCTTAAGCCTTTTTATATAGATCGAATACACCTTGGCAGTGATGTCATCGAGAGTGGAACTGGCAAATTTATTCTGAAAGGTATCCGGGTCGATCAGCTCGTTCTTGGCATCACTGATCTTATTACGGATCGTTTTAGGCTTGATCTCTTTGGGATCGAAATTCAGTTCCTGCAGAATCTGTTTGATCACCGTTTCAGAGTCACTGGTGTCATAGATGGTGAAATCAGTACCAAAGCCAATTTTCTCTGCTTCAAAACGAAGGATCTTCGAGAAGATAGAATGAAAGGTTCCCATCCATAGTTTATTGGCTTTATCACCAATGAGATTATTGATCCGCTCTTTCATCTCCCGCGCTGCCTTATTGGTGAAGGTGAGGGCAAGGATCTCATTCGGAGCTGCCTTGAATTGCTGAAGGAGGTAGGCGATACGATAGGTGAGCACCCGTGTCTTTCCTGAACCCGCTCCGGCTACGATCAGCAGGGGACCATTGGTGTGGGTCACGGCTTCATACTGCTGCTTATTCAATCCCTTGAGGAAATCAGGGCCTTTAGGTGCTTCTTGGGGTTGCAGAGAGAATGTTTTCATTATGTACGTACATCCCCCGTCATGCTATTCGCATGACACCCCCTTCAAAGGGGGAATTTCTGGGGGCTATTCAATTAATCAAGGTTTCAATTTGTTAACGATGCTTTGAAGGTATTGAAGAACTCCATCCAAATCCTTTTTGATATCCAGATCATCAATTCTTATGAATTGAACACCAAGTTCTTCAATTTCCTTTTGCCTTTTCTGATCCAATAATATTACAGATTCTGAGTCGTGGGAGTTACCATCAACTTCAATTGCAAGCAACAATTCATGACAAAAGAAATCAACGATATAATTTTTTATTAGAATCTGCCTGTGGAACTCAACACCCAGTTTCTTTTTTTGAATTTCCTTCCATAACAGTACTTCACCTAAAGTACTATTCTTACTTAATTCTCTTGCCAGAGATTTCAGTTTGGGATTATATGGAAGGATTTTATTAACCATTCGGAAAAGTCCCTCTTTGAAGGGGGATCATTAATTTCGTTCAGAAATTAATATGGGGGATGTCCTAAGACAAAGCCCTATTGAAAATCTTTTAGTTGTTCGCGGAGTTTTTCGAGGTTGGCTTCGCCATCCCGTTTTTTGTTGCGCTCGTTCTCAACTACAGCCGGTGGTGCATTGCTAACGAAGTTATCGTTACTCAGCTTTCCGTTCACACCTTTGAGCCATCCTTCAATACGCTGGATCTCGCTATTGATGCGTTCCACTTCTTTGTCCACATCGATCAGACCGGCCAGCGGAACGTAGATCTCATTGCCATCCACAAGGGCGGAAGAGCAGGCTCCCGGTTTTTCAATATTGCTGGAAATAGCCACAGAACTGGTAGATTGAAGTTTCTTCAATATCCAGTCATTGTCTGAGAAAGAAGCTGCCACCTCATCTGAAGTGGTTTTAATCAACACTTCCAGTTCCTCTTTTGGAGATACGCCCATTTCCGCTCTGATATTCCTGAGTGAAGAAATGATCTCCTGCATAGAAACAAACAGTTTAACATCAGCTTCTGAATCCAGAGCAGCATCATATTCCGGCCAGTCTGATATAACCAGCGCTTCTTCAGGTTTACGGTCCTGAATATACTGCCAGATCTCTTCAGAGATAAATGGCATGAACGGGTGAAGTAGTTTCATGAGTTGCTCGAACATACCCAAAGCTACATTCATCTTAGCCACATCAAACGTATCACCGTAATTATCCGGTTTGGCTAATTCGATGTACCAGTCACAGAAATCATCCCATATCAGGGAGTAAACTTTTTTCAGAGCATCGTTCAGCTTGTAGTTGGCGAAATCTTCATCAAATCCTTTGATAGTCTGCTGAATACGAGCCATCATCCAGCGGTCGGCCAGATTGTCCTCATCGATCTCAAGGGTAGGTTTGTAATCCACACCTTCTTCCATATTCATAGTAAGGAAACGGAAGGCATTCCAGATCTTATTGGAGAATTTCTTACCCTGATCACAAATAGAAGGATCAAAAGGCAGGTCGTTTCCGGCAGGGGTGGAGAAGAGCATTCCCATTCGTACTCCATCGGCTCCATACTCGGCGATCAATTCAAGTGGATCCGGAGAATTACCCAGACTCTTGCTCATCTTGCGACCTTGTTTGTCGCGAACAATACCTGTGTAGTACACATTTTTAAATGGCAGATCACCGCGATACTCATATCCGGCGATGATCATTCTTGCTACCCAGAAAAACATGATCTCAGGTGCAGTAACAAGATCATTGGTAGGGTAGTAGTAATCCACTTCTTCATCAGAATAAAAACCATCAAAAACAGAAATGGGCCATAACCACGATGAGAACCAGGTATCGAGTACGTCTTCATCCTGCTTGAGGCTATCAAATTTTAAATTTTGAATTTTAAATTTGTCTCTAGCCTCATCTTCTGTTTTGGCGACTACAAAATCACCGTTTTCATTGTACCAGGCCGGAATTCGATGTCCCCACCAGAGCTGACGACTGATACACCAGTCTTTCACATTCTCCATCCAGTGGCGGTAGGTGTTTTTGAATTTGGCAGGGTGGAACTGAATGTTGTCGTTCATTACATTTTCAAGGGCAGGCTGAGCCAGCTCCTTCATGGAAACCCACCATTGCAGAGAAAGGCGTGGTTCGATAACCACATCGGTTCGTTCTGAGAATCCAACTTTGTTCTTATAGTCTTCGATCTTGACCAGGTTGCCGGATTCTTCAAGGTCTTTGGAGATCTGCTTACGAACTTCAAAACGATCCATACCTATGTAAAGCTCACCTTCGTCGCTAACCGTACCATCATCGTTCATCATGTTGATGGTCTCAAGCTCATGCTTCTGGCCGAGTTCGTAATCATTAACATCATGGGCAGGTGTTACCTTAAGGCATCCGGTACCAAATTCCATATCCACATAATCATCGAGGATGATCGGTACTTCACGGTTCACCAAAGGCACGATCACTCGCTTGCCATGCAGATGTGTATATCGTTCATCTTTTGGATTGATACACACAGCAGTATCGCCTAAGATGGTCTCAGGACGAGTAGTAGCAATGGTGACATATTCATCAGAATCCACGATCTGGTAACGAACGTGGTAGAGCTTCGAATTCACTTCCTTGTGAATCACTTCTTCATCACTCAATGCGGTAAGGGCTGCAGGATCCCAGTTTATCATCCTTGCACCACGATAGATCTTACCTTTCTCAAAAAGATCAATGAAGGTATCGATCACACTTTCTGAGTACTTCTCATCCATAGTGAACGAAGTACGGTCCCAGTCACAGCTGGCGCCCAATTTCTTTAATTGCTCCAGAATGATCCCGCCATGTTTGTGGGTCCATTCCCAGGCGTGTTTCATGAACTCATCTCTCGAGAGGTCACTTTTCTTAATGCCTTCTTCGCGAAGCTTTCGAACCACTTTGGCTTCAGTGGCAATAGAAGCATGATCCGTTCCCGGAACCCAGCACGCATTGAAACCCTGCATCCGGGCACGACGTGTCAAAACATCCTGTATGGTGTTGTTGAGCATATGCCCCATGTGAAGCACTCCCGTAACGTTGGGAGGAGGGATCACGATGGTAAATGGCTCTTTGGAATGATCTACTTCAGAATGGAAGTAATTCTGATCCATCCAGTATGTATACCATTTGTCCTCAACTATGGAAGGATCGTATTTGGAGGGGATTTCGTTTGTCGTAGTACTCAAAACTTATTCAGGGATTTAAACTTTGCTTTTAAGTTAAGACCGAAAAGGCACAGAGGAGCAAAGGCACATAGTACGACGGACGCTTTGTGCCTCAGTGCCTTAGTCCCTTATTTTACTCTGTGAAGCAATACACCAAAGTGACCATCACAACCATGTTTGTGAGGCAGTGTCTGATACGCTTTTCCGTCTTCAGCCAGGATCTCTTCCGGTACAAAATCTTCCAGTGGTTCCAGTTCGAAGTTATCGTACTTCTCCAGGAATTTAGTGATCTGTTCCATATTCTCTTCCGGCTCGATAGAGCAGGTGCTGTAGACCAGACGTCCACCGCGTTTAACCATATTGGCAGCTTCTTCCAGTAATTGCTCCTGAAGTTCAACCGCTTTTTTGAGGCCTTCTTCGTCTCTTCTCCAACGAAGATCTGCTCGTTTACTAAGTACACCGGTTCCGGTACAAGGGGCATCCAGCAGTACGGCATCAGCCAGTGGGAGGGAAAGTTCAAGCACATCACCACGACGGATCTTGATATTTTCAGCTCCGAAAGCCAGTGCACTTTCAGCCAGTTTCTCAAGACGATTAGCAGAAATATCGACAGCCAGAATATCACTCTTTCCTTCCGTCAGGTCAGAGATCATAATAGATTTAGTTCCTGGTGCAGCACACAGATCGTAGATGCTTTCGCCTGGCTGAGGATCGAGCACAAAAGGTGCAAAACCAGCAGCGATGTCCTGAACCTGGCAAATTCCTTTAGCCAGTAATCCTTTTTCGATGAAAGGCTGAACAGAATCCACTTTATAAAAATTTGGAAGCCATTCGCTTGCTTCAAACTCAACGCCCATTTTCTCCATACGCATCTCGAAATTCTCAGGCTTGGTCCGCATTGTGTTCACACGAATGTAGTAATTCGGGCGGCTGTTATTAGCCTGCATAAGCTGGAAAGCTTCACGCTCACCGAATCTCTTACTCCAGCGGGCTACCATCCATTCGGGATGAGAAAAAGTAGTGGCAACCAATTTCGTTCTGTCTTCATAAGCCGGTTTTGGCAGATTCTCCATATCTCTCTGGAGGTTTCGCATGATCGCATTTACCAGATCACCGGTTTTTGAACCCTGCATGAACTTAGCGATCTCAACCGCTTCGTTGATCGCAGCATAGTCAGGAGTACTGTCCATGAACAACATATCATAGATGCCGAGTCGCAGAATATTCTTTAGTTCTGCTTTCATTTCATCCACAGCAATGCTTGAATAATGATCGATGAGGAAGTCGAGATAACTGCGGCGTCTTAAAATATTCTGGACATACTCACGTACCTGAGCGCGTTCGCGGGGTTCCAGTTCATCCGCAATTGAATAGTCGAGAACTTTGTTAGTGTCGAATTCAATAAGTATGTCTATGCTGACAGATCGTTCTGAAAATTCAGTTTCCAAGAGAGTAAGGATTTAATAATTTTGAGTTTGTGCTACGAAAAAAAGGTGATCTTTGGTCACCTTTCACATGATCGTTCATCTATAAAACAAGCCGACTGGCTAGATCGGCTTACAGGTTATAAAGATAAAATTTTAAGAGGGGAGTTGCTAATTTAATGGCTCTGAAAACTACTTTATTTTCGCTCGATGATGTAGGTAAAGTTACTGATCAGGGAAATTCATTCAGAAAAATCCAGGGAATCAGTGAACGAATTTGACAGGTCAGTGTCTTCGGGAAGTAATTCTAACAAATTAAGAAGGTATCTGCTTTTTATAGCATAGGTGGCATTTTCCGCACCAGCATGTTTTGCTGATACAATGCCAATAACATTACCTGATTGATCCACCATTGGGCCTCCGCTGTTACCTGGTTGTGTTGGAGCAGATATTTGGTAGAGTGTAACATCGCCCTGATAACCTGTTCTGGAACTGATTAATCCATTGGTGAGTTTTATCTCATCGCCCATTGTGGCTCTCAGTGGATAGCCCAGAACAAAAATATTTTCCCCTACATCAGATAGCTCATTTTTAATAGCATAAGGAATGTTCTGAAGTGAACCATCCAAATTTTCAATTTTGATAATAGCAAGATCATTTTTTTGATCAGAAACAATAACTGTGGCTTCATATTCTTTTATAAAATCACCGGAGACGCCTTTAACAGTGATACTGGTAGCATTTTTAACTACGCCTAATCTCAAACCACGTAAACTTGAACCCGGGCTTTCATAGATTCATTCGAAAGGATCGTACTTTTTTTTCCAGTGATTTTTGAGAGCATTTTCACTGAAGCGAAGAGAGTCTCTTCTGAATTTATAGACGCGATATAAGTGGTGTAATCCAGACATAAATTAAAAAGAGAAGATCCATATCCAACTTCAACTTTATCAATCAAAAGTGCATTCCCCCCATTTTCACGTGCAATTTGCTCAGCCTTTTTCTGTATATCCTCAACATTACATCTTCTGTTTTTAGCAGTTCGGATATTAAGAGGACCTATAATTTCAACTTCTCCATCAATATTGTCTCCCAATATATAAGTGAAGACCGGTGAATTTTCAGGAAGGGGTGGTTTTGAATCAAGCTTTCCAGCTGTAATAACTTTATTGCATGAGCATATTATGCAAAGTAACAGAACAGAAAGAATTGTTTGGTTTCTTTTCATCGTGCGTATTATCAGAATCTTACTCCGATAATACTTAAAATGTGTAGACGATAAAAAGGGAAAGTTTTTGTTAACTGAGTTGATTCTTATGAACCGATAACGAACGGTCGTTCCTGATAACCTGATACCCGGCAAAGATAAAGAGGATACCGAGTAGTTCAGTAATATATAACACATAGGTATGACCGAATTTGGTGGCAGTTCCTCCGATTCCGGGAAGAATTCCACCAATAGCGATAAGAACATTTCCCCAAAAACGACCTTTGAATTCGGTATTCCTGAAGTATTTGAAGGCTGAATAAAACGCGCCTCCAACAAGGAAGATCACGGCATAAATATTGATAAAGGGAGTGATGTACCGAATGAAAGTCCATTCCAGAACATTCCCGTTTAATTTCTCAGTTACCTTAGAAGCGTCGAGAGGAGAGAGGACTACAAGAATTCCCGAGATCACCAGTACCACCACTAATATTGAAGAGAGAATATTTGCTGTTTTACGCTTCATCAATAAATAAATGGTTCCCTGTGCAAGTGGAACACCTCCCAGAAAAGCTCCGGCTATATACCAGGCTTTGAAAATAAAAGGACTCCATCCATATATTGTATGAAGGCTTTCAACCAGAGTACCGATGCCGTAGCAGACTACGCCAATAGTCCACCATAACAGGTAAAGAGCTTCTTTCTTTTGCTTCCAGTGATTGTATATCACATAGAAGAAATAAATTGAAAAAAGAGTAGTTGAGATCGGGATGTATGCTACCAGTGGCATGAAAAATAGTTAGGTTTTGTGATCGCTATTCAAAACCACAAAGAAAGGGAGTGAATATGAAGATTGTGTGAAGGAGCAATGAGCTGCGGGTACCCGGGGTAGGAAAGGATAAATTGGTCATTCGAAGTTCGGTCCGTCGATCCATCGCAAATAAAACGACCAAGTGCTGATGTGATATCTGAAATTAATAACTATGCTCATCCAACTCCACTTTACCACGGAAGGTCCAGAACGCAAATAGGGAATAGAATATAGCGAGAGGAGCTCCGATGGCAGCTATCGTCAACATAATACCTAAGGACTTTTGTGAAGCAGCGGCGTTATAAATGTTGAGTGTGTTTTCAGGGGCGATGGTGGAAACAATAATATTGGGATACAAATTGATCGCTGATAATATCAGAAGCATGGAAATAGTGATCCCTGAAAATAGGAACGCTCCCAGGAATTTTCGCTTTGTTATCAGCCTTGGAATGTTTGCAATGGCAAGTACAATGACCACCGGAATGGAAAACAAAGCCGGATGTTCCTTGAAGCGTTCAGTAAGATGAGGTTCATAAATAAGGGTATAGAACGAAAGGATCACAAACAGAATAACAAAAGCGATAACAGTGTACCGAATGAAAATGGTGGTCTTCAGAAATAATTTGCCGTCCGTTTTAAGGGAGAGATATATTGCGCCATGCATCATGAAAAGGGATAGTGTAGTTATCGCGACAATGATAGAGAATGGGTTCAGGAATGCCAGCCAGCTTCCATAATATTCGAAATCAGAACTCAATGGGATCCCATTCAATACATTACCCAGAACTACTCCCAGTGAAAGTGCAAGAATGATGCTGGCAATAGAATAAGCCACATCCCAGGTTGTTCGCCACCATTTCATAGGTTCTTTACTTCGGAATTCAATGGCGACCGCACGGAATATAAGTGCTGCCAGAAATAACATGAATGGGATATAAAATGCGGAAAACAGAGAGGCATAGACTTCTGGAAATCCGGCAAATAAAGTCCCGCCACCGATAACCAGCCACACTTCATTACCATCCCAAACGGGACCAATTGCATTGAAAGCGATCCTTCTGTTTTCATCTCCTTTAATGAACAAGTGAAGAGCTCCGGCACCAAGATCAAAACCATCCAGCATGGCATAACCAGAGAAGACGGCTCCAACCACCAGGAACCACCAGGTATTGTAATCCAGTCCTAAGAAGTATTCTGGTTCCATATCAAAAAGGGTTGACACCCTGAACTTGTTTCAGGGTCTGTGAGATTTTTAAGTTTAAAACTGAACAGAAAATAGCAATACGCCCGACAGATGCTGAAACAAGTTCAGCATGACCGAAAGTGAAAAAGATGTTGGAAATAGTACTAAGCATTGATTGTTCGATCATGATACATATCATCACTCTCATCCAGTGATTCTGGTCCGTGCTGAATTTTCTTATTCAGCAGGTATATAAAAAGCAGGAACAGCAGCAAATACACAAATCCAAACAGGATGATAGAGAACAGAACCTGATGTGCTTCCACACTTTTGGAAAGGGCGTCGGAGATCCGAAGCAGTTTATATACCACCCAGGGTTGACGTCCAAGTTCAGCAGTAAACCAACCAGCCTGATTGGCAATCTGGGGCAGAAGTACGGAAGGGACAAAGATCCTCATCAGCCATTTCTTCCCAAAAAGGGAGCCTTTCCACCAGAAGAAACAGGAGAGGAGTGTAAGCCCGATCAGCGTCATTCCGATGGCGATCATAATATGGTAGAACTGAAAGATCGCATTGATAGTAGAAGGACGTTCATCCTCCGGTATCTCATTCAGAGAAGTAACGGGTGTGTTGAAATCCTGATGAAGCAGAAAGGAGGTGCCGCCTGGAATATAGATCCCCGTAACGGATTGTGTTGCTTTATTTACCCATCCAACCAAATAAAGATCAGCAGGTTCTCCTGATTCAAAATGACCTTCCATTGCCGCCAGCTTTGCGGGCTGATGTTCAGCAACACCTTCAGCAGAAGAGTGTCCTGATACAAGTTGAGCCAGTGAAACTACCGTTGCTACAACAAGAGCTGTTTTGAAGGCAGTTTTGGACATTTCCAGATGTTTCCCTTTCAGGATATACCAGGCACTTACACTCAGTACGAAAAAAGCTCCGGCGAGAAATGACCCATTCCACACATGAATCAGCCGATCCATTGAGGAAGGATTGAAAACCATGGCCCAGAAATCAATAATTTCAGCCCGGGCGCTGAGTCCTTCGCCTACAATGTGAAAGCCCGCGGGTGTCTGCTGCCATGAATTAGCCACCACGATCCAGACCGCCGAAAACATTGAGCCCAGCCAGACACCAAGCGTTGCTATAAAATGAACTTTTGGTGAAGTTTTGTTCCAGCCGAATAAAAGCAGTCCGAGAAATCCTGATTCCAGAGCAAAAGCAAACAGACCCTCAGCTGCAAGAGCACTTCCGAATACATCCCCGACATATCTGGAGTACGTGGCCCAGTTGGTACCGAATTCAAACTCCATTACGATGCCCGTGGCAACACCTAATCCAAAAGTGACAGCAAAGATCTTTGTCCAGAAACGGGCTAATAACTCATATTTTTTGTCTTTGGTTCGAAGATAATTTCCCTCGAACAAAACCATCATCAGTCCGAGTCCGATACTTAGAGGAGGGAAGATATAATGGAATGCAATGGTGAAGGCGAATTGAATCCGGGAGAGAATCTCTACTTCCATAGAATGACTTTTGTAGTTGGTTTACAAAAGTAACAGTCTAACCGATGAATGTGAAGATTCTGTGAAGACCCGGTTGAAATTTATTTTACGCTGATCTGAAAATGGTTGAATTCAAACCTGAACTGTTGCTGACCAACAGGGATCACAATTAATACCTTGCTGGCTTTCTTATGATATTTCATCAGAAACTGTCCGGTTATGTAGTATTCAGGAAATAGCGTTGACTTTCTGATCGTTTGGGTTTCCCAGTAGTCCTTTTGTTCAGAAGCATTCCATTTATCAAAGTCGATCTCTGCTAATTGCTCCTGATGATGATCGTACATACTGTATTCGTTCTCTTCGTTTTCATAGTTGTTATCAGCGAGTTCAGTGGTTGCCTGTACAGCTCCCCAGATAACTGAGGAAAGGAGCTGGTTTGAATGGTTGGCATCAAGTCTGGATAAATGTATTTCCTGATCAAGGATCCTGTTTTCAGGATCTTCAGCCATCACCAGATTCAAAGAGTCACCCGATTCATCAACAGGAACATAATAGAATCTTGATGGATCAATAAGGATGTCTGTATCAGATTCGTTAACAACGGTGATGTCAAATACAAAAAGTCCTTCGGATTTGTTTTTATAAGAGAGCTCTACAGCAAGATCACCTTGTTTTTTAGTGATCACTTCCCGTCCGTTTTGCCACACATAGTTTTCGTTGGAAACGGGCTTGAGCTTAGATATTGGGGCAGGTGAAACGCAGTTTAACGTTGTCAGACTCAGAGTGATTGCAAACAGGGGCAGATACAGTTTCATGGATTTTTCTTTTCAAGCTAAACGGTATCCAAAATTTTTGGAATGGCATAAAAATGTGAGGAGCCAACATATATTATTGAAAGTCACTCAGAGCGTAACGATGAGCCTGCATTACGATGAATAAGCCAAGACAGAATTGTGCAGATTCTTCACTTCGTTCGTCTTTGCTCTTTCGTTCTGAATGACGGGAGAAAGGATCGATCGGTCTTTCGCAGTTCGGTCCTTCGATCCATCGCAATTTTAAAATGACCAAAGGACCAGTGTTCGAGTGACCGACATGCGATTTTCCAATAGAGCAGTTGCGGGACTAAAGTCCCTTGCTTGTTCATGTTCGGTGTTAGATCATAAGTGCCGATCTGATACAAGTAAATCAGAAATCACAGATTCACTCAGAACCTTCAAAGCGATAATGGAGGTACACCATAATTGTGCAGATTCTTCACTTCGTTCGCCTTTGCTCACTCGTTCTGAATGACGGGAGAAAGGATAAATCGTTCATTCGCAGTTCGGTCCTTCGATCCATCGCAATTTTAAACGAGCAAAGGACTGATGTTCGAGTAACCGGTGTGCAATTTTGAGAATCAGTTCGAAGCCAGGGCCCAGGCAAACCAGATCAGTGGTGCTTGTCCGTGGAAGTCGCCGGTAATTCTGGGTCGGTCAAGATAATAGTTGATATCCGTGCTTTGACCGGTGCCGGTGCAAACTTCCGATAGTTTACCTTCCTCATTAAGATAGTCGGTCAGACTAAGCCAGGTCTTTTGGTATGCAGGTTCAAACTTCTCTTTAGAGAGAATTCCTTTCTTCACACCAACCACAAAGGCATAACCAAACATAGCAGTAGAGGAAGTTTCTTTCCATGCGGTGGGTTCATTTATAAGCTGCCTCCACATTCCGTCTTCAGCCTGAGATTCAAGTAGCGAGTTCATCATTGTGGTGTATCCTTCAACAATCCGGGGGTAATCTGGATGATCTTCGGGTAATTCAAGCAGGATCTCCGCCAGACCAGCAGCGACCCAACCATTTCCACGTCCCCAGAAGAACTGAGCATTGGGTCCATGAAAGAAGAGACCATTGGGCTGCTGCAAGCTGTCCAGATAGGCGACCGTTTCTTTTGCGATGCGATCCAAGTATATCATTTCTCCTGTAGCGCGATAAGCCTGGATCTGTAAGGCTCCGATCATCCAGATGTCATCGATCCAGAAACGAGTCTGCTTGGTGAGCCCATCGGGCAGGGGATCGACCCACTGAGAATCAGCCAATGTGATCCCATTACTTAGATAATCTTCACGACCGGTCTGAAGGTAGAGTTCCAATGGCAATACCCCGACCACATTTGCATCCACATGGTTAACGGTATTGGGAACCTCACCATCAAAAACAGGTTGATATCGTTTTTGTATCTCATGAATTGTTGAGGAATCGCTTTCCATGCCAGCAAACCTCAGGATCCCGAAAGCTGTACCCACTTCTGAGTAATGCAAAGCTTTGACCTGTTCAGTGTTGTACATCATAAAATCATTCCTACTCAACAGATCCTTTGATACCAATTCAGCTATTCTTGAGGGTGATTTTTCTGAAGGCCAGAAGTGGGAGAATTCTTTTTTCTGTTTGCAGGAAACAAAAATGAATAAGAATAAAATGCTGAAACTTATTCTGAAGAAGTATTGATGCATTATATAATGGTGGTTGACAGTGTTGTAGTTAAATCAGAATAATAAATTCAGCGGAAAAAAGGAGTCGATTTGCGTTGCCTCTCTTTTCATATCTGCCTATCTTTGACATTCTTTGCAACCGTGCAAATTTTCGCCCCGATGCTTCGGGGATTTTTAGATCTAAAAATTTTTAATAAATCGCTATTTAGCACATGAATAAAGGAACAGTTGCCCAGGTAATCGGACCTGTAGTAGACGTTGATTTTTCAGATGGAACAACTCCCGCCATTCTGAACGCCCTAACCATTAAAAATCCAGTAGACGATTCCACTTTGTATCTTGAAGTGGCACAACACCTTGGAGAAGATCGTGTGCGTACAATCGCAATGGACTCCACTGATGGTTTGGTTCGTGGTATGGAAGTAGTTGACACCGGCCAGGCGATTGCAATGCCTGTGGGTGAAGATATCAGAGGCCGTCTGTTTAATGTGGTTGGTGAATCTATCGATGGTATCCCTGCCCCTGAAGGTAAAAGACATTATCCAATTCACCGACCTGCACCTAACTTCGATGAACTGGCAACTTCAACCGAGATGCTTGAAACTGGTATCAAAGTGGTTGACCTTCTTTGCCCGTATGCAAAAGGTGGTAAAATTGGACTATTCGGTGGTGCCGGTGTAGGTAAAACCGTATTGATCCAGGAGCTTATCAACAATATCGCTAAAGAGCACGGTGGACTTTCTGTATTTGCCGGTGTGGGAGAGCGTACCCGTGAAGGAAATGACCTTCTGCGTGAGTTCATCGAATCTGGTGTAATCAATTATGGCGATGAGTTCAAAGAGTCTATGGAAGACGGAAAGTGGGATCTTTCTAAAGTAGACCAGGCTAAATTGAAAGAATCTCAGGCTACGCTGGTTTTTGGCCAGATGAATGAGCCTCCTGGAGCACGTGCTCGTGTGGCACTGTCCGGACTGACTGTTGCTGAGTATTTCCGTGATGAAGTATCAAGAGACATTCTTCTCTTCATCGATAACATTTTCCGATTCACTCAGGCTGGTTCTGAGGTATCTGCACTTCTTGGTCGTATGCCTTCAGCGGTAGGATATCAGCCAACACTGGCAACTGAGATGGGTGCGATGCAGGAGCGTATCACTTCAACCAAGAAAGGTTCTATTACCTCTATCCAGGCCGTATATGTACCTGCCGATGACTTGACTGACCCTGCTCCGGCTACAACTTTTACTCACCTTGATGCTACCACTAACCTGAGCCGTGCATTGACCCAGATCGGTATCTATCCTGCGGTGGATCCATTGGATTCAACATCCCGTATCGTTGATCCTAAGGTAGTAGGTAAAGAACATTATGATACAGCACGCCGTGCTACTGTTCTTCTTCAGAACTACAAAGATCTTCAGGATATCATTGCGATCCTTGGTATGGATGAACTTTCTGACGAAGATAAACTGATTGTAAGCCGTGCACGTCGTGTTCAGCGTTTCTTCTCTCAGCCGTTCCACGTAGCTGAGCAGTTTACCGGCGCTCCTGGTAAATATGTGAAGATCGATGACACTGTTAAAGGTGTTAAAATGATTATCGATGGTGAACTTGATCACCTCCCTGAATCTGCATTCTACATGGTTGGTACTATTGAAGAAGCGATCGAAAAAGGTGAGAAAGCACTTGCTGAATCAGCCGAAGCATAATTCAATCTGAATAGATAGATGAGCACATTTAAAGCACAGATATTAACTCCCGAAGGATCCCTGTTTGAAGGGGACGTAACCGGTGTTCAGATGCCGGGTGTGATGGGTAGCTTTGAAGTCAAAGCCAATCACGCCCCGATCGTATCGGCACTGGAAGAAGGGAATGTTCTGGTTCGCAAAGCAGACGGAAATCTGAATTACAATATCTCCGGTGGTTTTGTGGAAGTAGCTAAAAACAAACTGACACTGTTAGCTGAAGCGGTAGCGAAAGAGTAATAAATCCGCGGGGAACGAGGCGGTCTCAACGAGATTGCTTCACTACGTTCGCAAATAGTCAGTAGATCAAATTGAAAAGCCCTGTACATAATGTATGTACGGGGCTTTTTTAGTTCAGAATTTTTTTCCATTTGTTTGTTTCAGCGAATTCCTTGATTAAGGTATTCCTGGTTAAAAGTAGTTTAGTCATATAGTTCTCGACTAGGATTTTGTCAGCTATTGTTCCTAAGACTCCTAACGGGGATTTATAATCGAATAGATCCAGCATTCTTGTCCCAGTAGAAGTTTTGTTAAAATGATGTTCATGCCTGAAATATTTAAAGATCCCTGTTACTTGAGAGTCCATAAAATAATTTGGTCGGTCATACTCTGAGATTTTAGAAGTGAGAGTATGATAAAAGCCAAAATGTTTAGCTTTCCATGTTACAAAGTCATTTAATTCAATAAGTCCGGAGGTTCTCCCCGCAATTGCTTTTTCATTTGTATGACTGGTTGAAAGCATATGAAGGTCGATGCTTCTGGAAAGATCGAATACGATTTGTATATCTGCTTTAATGTATGTCTCAAGTTCTATTTTAGGCATTTACAGTCAGTAAAATAGAGTTATATAGCTCAAATCAATTACTCTTTTAATGTAATCTGCAACTACTTAGTCTTCAAAATTATTTAAAGAGAACAGCCCCGCTTTTTTTAGTATGTTCAGCAAGCAATTAACTAACATGCTTGGGGCTTTATGAACAAACTCTTTTCTGTACTCCTGCTGGGTATACTTTTACTTCCTGCCATCTCTTACGCACAGGACGAATATTATTACCAAACTGATTTCTCCAAAGAGGAATTTGCCGAACGCCGTGCCCGGATCTTTGATGAGATCGGAAATCAAGCGGTAGCGGTTATTCAGGGTGCTGCAGCCAGAGGAGATCACGGGGTATTTCGCCAGACCAATACCTTTTATTATCTCACAGGTATTGAATCCGAGCACGCCTACCTGATGATCGATGCCCGGAGAAGAACTTCAACATTATACCTGCAACACCGCGATGAAGGCAGAGAACGAAGTTCAGGTAAAAGTCTGTCAGCAGAGGATGCCGAATTGGTGATGGAACTCACAGGTATTGAAAGCGTGAAGCCGATCGAGCGCTTGTCTTTTGATTTGAATGGTATAGGAGGGATTCGTCCACCAAGAGCAACGGTGTATACGCCAATGAGTCCGGCAGAGAATGGCAACGACAGCAGGGATGAATCTCTTCGCGGTCAGGCACTTATTTCAGCCGACCCATGGGATGGTCGTCCTTCACGGGAATCCCATTTTGTGAGTCTAATTAAGAAACACTCTCCACAAATTGAAGTGAAAGATCTCTCGCCGATCCTGGATCGAATGAGACGGATCAAAAGCCCAAAAGAAATTGAGCTCATTCGGAAAGCTACCGACATCGCAGGATTAGGCATCATTGAAGCGATGAAGTCCACAAATCCGGGGGTCTACGAATATCAGCTGGAAGCAGCAGCGAAATACCAGTTTTATCTGCACGATTCGCAGGGAGATGGCTATGCTGCGATCATCGGAGGTGGAAGCAACGCATATTTTGGTCACTATTGGCAGAATACCGATCCGCTGGTAGATGGCGATCTGGTACTCATGGATTATGCTCCGGATTATCACTACTACACCAGCGACGTGACCCGCATGTGGCCGGTAAATGGGGAATACACTGAAGCACAAGTTCAACTCACAGAATACATTCTTGCTTATAAAGACGCATTGTTTCGGTACATCAAACCTGGTGTGACCTCCGAATACGTACTGGACAATGCTGCTAAGGATATGAGGGAATATCTGAAAGGGAAGAAATTTGCCAATCCTGCTCATCAGAAAGCGGTGGAAGAAGGGATCGAATTCAGAGGGCACTTTCAGCATCCGGTGGGGATGGCGGTGCATGATGTGGGTGGAGCCAGAGGAATGCCGCTCGAACCCGGAATGGTATTCACCATCGATCCCATGATATGGATCCCTGAAGAACGATTGTATATCCGTATCGAGGATATGGCACTTGTAACCGAAGACGGAGTAGAAAACCTGAGTGATTTCGTGCCATACACGATCGAGGACATCAAAAAAACAATGAAACAAACCGGGGTGATTGAATTTCGTCCGGCCGAATCGCTACCACTAAAGGATAACTGATATGAGCCTGAAATTACTTATAGCCGGACTAACGTTTTTAACGAGTGCATTCAGCACGGAAACTTCTTTTCGGGATACCTACCCAAAGAACCCGAATATTGATGTACTTAATTACATATTTGAGCTGATGTTGTCAGATGAAACCGATGTGATTATTGGCAGAACCACCGTTGATGTTCGTTTCCTGAAAGCTGGAGTGATGGAACTTCGATTGGATCTGATCAAAACATCTGCGGAGCTTGAGGGAAAAGGAATGACGGTGAATTCAGTTACACTCGACGGAGATCCTCTCAAATATCGTCATGAAAGTGATGCCTTATTCATAAGCCTTCCTCAGGAAACAGAACCTGAACAGCGGTTTCAGATCGTGATCGAATATCAGGGGATACCTGCAACCGGATTGAATATTGCAGACAACAAACATGGAGACCGTACTTTCTTCAGTGATAACTGGCCGAACCGGGGACGAAACTGGTTGCCCACAATCGATCATCCCTATGATAAAGCAAAATGCGAATTTGTGGTTACAGCTCCGGTTAAATATCAGGTAGTTTCGAATGGTTTGAAGGTGGAGGAAACAGATCTTGGGGATGGAAACAGACTTACACACTGGAAGCAGTCTGTGCCAATCGCTTCATGGTTATATGTATTGGGAGTTGCTCAGTTTGCTATGCAGGAAGTGGATAAATACGACGGGAAAGCTATTCAGACCTGGGTGTACTATCAGGATCGGGAAGCAGGGTTTTATGATTTTGCCATTCCAACCAAACAAGTGCTTGAGTTTTACAGTGATTACATTGGCCCATTTTCTTATGAGAAACTGGCGAACATTCAGTCGAACAGTGTGAGTGGTGGGATGGAAGCTGCTTCAGCAATTTTGTATTCAGACCGTTCCGTGGTCGGAGACCGGAATGAGCGATGGCGCAATGTGGTGATCCATGAAATTGCTCATCAGTGGTTTGGGAACGCGGTAACTGAATATGACTGGGACGACATTTGGCTGAGTGAAGGTTTTGCGACCTATTTCACTTTGTTATTTATCGAGCATCAGTATGGCAGGGATGAATTTGTGAAGGGGCTGCTTTCCAGTAAAAACAGAGTGTATTCATTCTATGAAGAGAATAAAGATTATACCATTGTGCATGATAATCTGGATGACATGAGTAAGGTTACAACATCACAGATCTACCAAAAAGGGAGCTGGATCCTGCATATGCTCAGAGGAATTGTCGGAACGGATACTTTCTGGAAAGGGATTCAATCTTATTATGCAAAATACAAAGACCTGAATGCTACCACTGCCGATTTCAAAAGGGAAATGGAAGAAGCTTCAGGCATGGAACTGGATTGGTTCTTCGAGCAATGGTTGTATAATGGTGGGGGACTGAAACTATCGGGAAACTGGGAGTATCATTCAGAAAAGAAAGAGATCATGATAAACCTTGATCAAACACAGGATGATGGATATCTATTTACAATGCCTATAGAAATAGCGATCAATTATAGCGAAGGGAATTCAGAACGCAAGAAACTACAGATTGATAAGAAGGACAACAGCTTTGTGATCAAAGTGGATTCAGAGCCCAAAGAACTAATATTGGACCCTGATGTCTGGTTGCTGATACAGGCTGACTTTCAGAAGAAATAACTACCAGCCGATCTTACCCCGGCTATTGTCCCGTAATAATTCGTTTTTGGTCTCCTCCGGATCCTCAGGCATTACAAAACCGGGAGGCGGAGTGAAGCCATCATAACTCCAGTAGGCATCGGGATCAGCAGTTACGTTGTTGATAAAGGTACCTACAATAGGTAGAGCTGTTCTGGCGCCCTGACCGATACTGGTTGGGTCATCCGGGAAACGGATCTTGCGGTCTTCGCCGCCAACCCATGCACCCATCACAATATGCGGGGTCATAGCGATGAACCAGTTATCGGCAGCGTCATTAGTAGTACCGGTTTTACCTGCAATATCTTGTCTTACTCCATAAGTTCCTCTTAAGCGAACACCGGTTCCGTTATAACCTTCACCACCACGGATTACCCCACGCATCATATCCACCATGATATATGCTGTTTCCGGGCTGATCACTTCCTGTTTGTAATCGGGGTGGTATTCTACGAGTACATTCCCTTCACGGTCTTCAATCCGGGTGATCGCAATAGGATCGATATGAACACCGGCATTGGCAAAGGTCGTGTAAGCACTGGTCATCTCCAGTAATGAGGCTTCAGCTGTTCCCAACGCAAGGGATGGATACGCAGGTGTATTACTCATATCAACGCCCAGATTGGAAGCCATCTGTTTGATCTTGCGGGCAGCAGGGTCCAGTTCCCATAATTTATTAGTACCCGGATATCCTGCGATCTCAGGGAGTAAACGTACCGTAACATTATTCAAGCTTCTTGCAAGAGCCTGGCGCAATGGAACCATGATCGGTCCATCCGGAATATGGGGATCAGTCGGTGCCCAAACCTTGCCCTGTCTGTCATAATATTTGGTAGGATACTTGGAGAATTTGTGATAGGGTTTAAAACCGTTATCGATAGCTACAGCATATACAAATGGTTTGAAAGTAGACCCTACCTGACGCCGGGATTGATACACGTGATCGTACTGAACACTGCCATAGTTTGAACCACCCACCCATGCGAGAATATTTCCGTTGCTTGGGTCAATTGCCACAAAGCCAGCTTCAAGACGGGTCTTTGTTTTCATTACTGAATCAACAAAAGCGGAATCTGCTTTCAGGCTGTCCAGGACTACTTTACGGATTTTGGTATCATATTTCTGATACCCGTTTTTATATTCGTCTGTTTCTTCCAGGTAGCGGTCTTTGAACGTTGGATATTTCTCCCAGAGTTTATCCATATACATGCCACTTCCGGGAGTAGTCCATTCCCGCTCAAACTTATGCTGAATGGAGTCGATCTTAACACGAACAGCTTGCTCGGCATGCTTCTGCAGGCGGGAATCAATGGTAGTGTAGATAACCAGGCCATCTTTGAAGAGATCGTACCCATTTTCTTCGGCCCATTTACTCACTTTCTGACGCACATATTCCCCAAAATAACGACTCACACGTCCTGCTTTTGAAGGAGGTTGGTAATCCAGGGCAATAGGTTCAGCCTGGAGTGCTTCCTTAGTATCTTGATCAAAAAAGCCCTGCTGCGACATCAGGTAGAGAACAATATTACGGCGCTCAGTAGATTTCTCAGGACGGATCCGGGGGTTGTACGCATAGATCGCATTTAATGAGCCTACAAGTGTAGCCGCTTCGGAGATAGTAAGGTCTTTTGCTGGTTTATTGAAATGTGTACGCGCTGCCGCTTCAATCCCATAAGCACTGTTTGGATATTCAACAGTGTTGAGATACATCTCAATTATTTCCCGCTTGGTATAATTTCGTTCGATCTGAACAGCAGTGATCATTTCCTTGAACTTCCGTGAAATTGAAAATGCCAGTCCGATTTCTTTATACAGGTTCCGGGCCAATTGCTGACTCAGGGTCGAACCCCCTTGCGGATTACCGGTCAGTACATGGTAGGGGATGGCCAGGGTTCGAACCATATCAATTCCCCAGTGATCATAAAAACGACGATCCTCGGTGGCAACAAGAGCATTGATCACATTTGGGGAAATGTCGTCATAGCGAACCCAGGTTCTGTTCTCAGTAAAATATTTATCGAGGACCACGCCATCCCGGCTTCGGACTTCTGTAGCTATTGCAGTCTCGGGATTTTCAAGCTGCTCTATGGAAGGAAGTCCCTGAAAGAGATAATAGACATAACCTGCCACGAGGAGTAGAATAACTGCAGCAGTGCTACCCAGATACAAAAATACTCTTCCTTTCTCAGAACCGGATGATTTCTTAGGCGTGCTCTTTTTAGTTTTTCCTTTACCTTGTTTCTCAGCCAGGATCTGCTTTCGATACTCCGGATCGTTAAAATAACGGTGATGATCTATGGGGTTGTTATCTGATTCGCTCATACTTTGATGCTGTTATCACTGAAAGGTACAAATTCCCTTGCTTTTCCGTGCCATATAACGAGATCTAAACCACTTTCATTATATCTCACCATTGTACTATGACCAAAAAAAGTTCCCAGATTTATATACGTTCCCTGAGGAAATGTTTCCGAACGTGGAATATGATCGTGACCGGAGAGCACAAAGTCCAGATCCATCTGCTTTAATATCCTTTCAGCGTGAGCGGATAATGGCTTTGGATTCAGATAATTTCTTTTGCGGGTGAGATCGGAGAATCCCTTCATAAGCCCAAGTCCTGATTTGGGAGGGAGAAGATTCTGGTAGATCTTAATGAAGCTTTTATTTCTCAGCATCCGGTGGAAGAGAGGGCGTGTGAAGTTTCCTTTCATATCGAAGAAACCATCGCCGTGCAGAAGCAAGATCTTTTTACCACCTAGTTCAATGATCCGGTATTCAGTTTCCACATCAAAGCCAAGTTTTTCAAAATAACCAAAAGTCCAGTTATCGTGATTACCGGTTATGAACAAGGCGGGAGTGATCTTTGAGTTGTATTCTTTTAATTTCTCCACAACAGCCGGACCAATAACTGGAACGAAATCCCGCTTAGGGTACTCCATCCAGTAATCAAAGAGATCGCCCAGAATATATAGTTTGCTATTATTATTGATCGCATAGTCGATCAATGCGATCATCCGCTCTTCAATTTCTTTTTTCTGATCTCCTGAAAATGCGCCAAGGTGGATGTCTGAGATGAATAGGTGCTCTTTAAAAGGCATCTGTATTATTTTTTCCTGGTGATAATGAAATGAATGAGGTCTACGAAATCCTGCTTGGCGTTAGAATCAGGTATTTTTTCAAGATCTTCGATGGCTTTATTGGCATACTGATACATGATGGTCTTGGCGTGTTCCATTCCCCCTGATTTATGAACGAAGTCCACGATCTCGTCAATGTCTCTGGTTTTCTTCTTTCTTTTCTTCATCAGTGAACGAATCCGGGAAGATTCTTTCTTTGAGGCGTTTTCCAGAGCTTTGATAAGTGGGAGAGTTACCTTTCTTTCCTGGATATCATTACGGGTGGGTTTTCCCACATCCGCCATACCATAATCGAAGAGGTCATCCCGTATCTGGAAAGCAATACCCACACCCATTCCTATATCGTAAAGTAATTTATGCATTTCCGGGTTATCAGTAGCTGAGACTGCTCCACACTCGCAACAGGTGGCTATCAGACTGGCGGTCTTCTCGGATATGATCTGAAAATATCGTTCCTCAGTCATATTGAAGAGTCCGGCCGTCTTAAGTTGACGAAGCTCACCCTCACTCATCATCTGTACTGCTTTCGACTGAACCTCCAGTAACTGGTACTCTTTATTTTCAAGGGCGATCAGTAATCCTTTTGAGAGCAGGAAATCCCCAAGTAACACACCTGCCTTATTCTTCCATATCTTATTGATACTCACAAAACCTCTTCTTGAATTAGCATCATCAACCACATCATCATGAATGAGAGTGGCTGTGTGCAACAACTCGATCATAGTGGCAGCCACATGACTTCGGTTATTGACTCCACCAAACAAATTCGCGCTCATGAAAACCAGGGTAGGGCGTAATTCCTTTCCCTTTTGTTTGAGTAGATATCGAACAATCTGGTCGAGCAGGAAAACATCGGACCGGATCGTATCTTTAAAAAAGCTTCTAAATTCTTTTAAATGTGCAGATACAGGGCCTGTAATTTCCTCAAGAGATTTTCTTGTGACTGTTTCAGAATTAATTCTTTGCAAATGAAGGGGTTCGGTCATCAAAAGTGTTCAAATTTTCTTAAACTTCGCTGCCTTCGAATTTAGTTAATATCCAGAATAAATATTTGAAGGTTATTACTCACTCAACCACGCGAAATTTATGATAGAACCAGTGTCAGATATTAAGACTATTGCAGTATTAACAAGTGGAGGTGACTCTCCGGGTATGAATGCAGCTGTAAGAGCAGTTGTTAGAACTGCCGCAGCATTTGGGGTGGAAGTGTACGGGATCTACCACGGGTACCAGGGCCTTATTGAAGGAGAGTTTGATATTATGACCACACATACTGTTTCCAATATTATCCAAAGAGGGGGAACGGTACTTAAATCTGCGAGATCAGAAGAATTCAGAACAAAAGAAGGAAGGGCAAAAGGAGCCAAACAGCTTCAGGATAGAAATATTGATGCCCTTGTATGTATTGGTGGTGACGGTACTTTCACCGGAGCAAATATTCTAAGCACAGAGCATGGAATAAATGTAGTGGGAATTCCTGCCACTATTGATAATGATATAATCGGAACTGATGAGACCATCGGGTATGATACTGCACTTAACACAGCACTTGATGCAATTGATAAGATCCGGGATACAGCCGATGCTCACGAACGAATGTTCCTGGTGGAGGTGATGGGACGCGATGCCGGATTCATTGCTTTGGAAACAGCCATTGCGACAGGAGCGGAAATGGCCCTTCTTCCCGAGGAATTGACAGACGTTAAAGAGATCAAATCTCAGCTTAAGAATATGCTAAAGGAACAGAAGCGCAGTAGTTTGATCATTGTAGCAGAGGGTGATGAAACCGGTGGAGCGCTTAAACTGGCTGAAAATATAAAAGACGATTTCAAACAGTATGATATGAGAGTGTGTATTCTCGGTCATATTCAGAGAGGTGGAGCTCCTTCAGCACATGATAGAGTGCTTGCCAGCAGGCTTGGTGCTTCGGCCGTAAAAGTATTACTCGAAGGCCATAGTGAGATCATGGTGGGAATCGTGAACAACGCGCTTAAGATAACTCCATTACGAGTAGCTGTTTCTAAGAAGAAGCAACTGGATTATGCACTCGTTGAACTAGCAAAAGTACTGAGATAGATATGATTAATTGTGATATTAGAATTGCCCGGTCTTTTTTATCAGATGAAACCTACATCAGGTCTAGAACAAGAGCTGATATCGGACTGGAACAACTTAAAACCAAAACAGGGCCCGGATCAGAATGGCTGGGTTGGAGAGATTTACTGGCTAAACCCAATGACGCTGAACTTCAATCTGTTGAAGAAGTTGCTAAAGATATCAGAACCAATGCCGATATATTTATCGTGTGTGGTATTGGAGGTTCATACCTGGGGGCGAAAGCTGTTATAGATGCTTTGAGTTCCCACTTTGGCTCCAAAGGACCTGAGATCGTTTATGCTGGACATAATATGAGCGGGAAGTACCTGAAAGAACTGGTAGAGTACATAAAAGCCCCTAAGGCTGATGGTTCTGTAAAAAGTGTGTACCTGAATGTGATCTCTAAGTCAGGCTCTACTCTGGAAACAGCACTGGCATTCAGAACATTGCGTTCAGTATTCAATGAATTATATGGAGAGGACGCGACTGAAAGGATCATTTGCACCACAAGTAAAGAAGGAGGTATCCTTAATGCGCTCATTGATCAGAAGGGATATCGAAAGTTTGTGATACCGGGTGATGTGGGTGGAAGGTTTTCAGTACTTACCCCGGTTGGACTATTACCAATTGCTGTTGCGGGAATTGATATCAAAACATTGTTCTATGGGGCTGTTGAGGCTTATAATACCTACGAAGACGATGCAGAGGATATTCTGGAATACGCAGCCTTGCGAAATGCTCTTCACGAAACAGGTAAGACCATTGATGTATTTGCCTGTTTTGAGCCTGAGTTGAAATCACTGGGTGGATGGATACAGCAACTATTGGGTGAAAGTGAAGGAAAAGAGGGGCAGGGTATTTTTCCAACAGTTGCTTCCTACTCAACCGACTTACATAGTTTGGGACAATTCATACAGCAAGGTCAGCGCAGCCTCATGGAAACGTTTATTATTGTAGAGAAGCCATTTTGTGATCTTACTGTAACAGAAATTCCGGGCGATGACGACAAATTGAATTACCTGGCCGGAAGATCTTTCCACGATATCAATACCAAAGCCAGGGAAGGAACAACCGAAGCACACCAGGATGGTAATGTACCAATAGTTAATATTACTATTGAAGCTCTGAACGAACAGAATATCGGAGCACTGATCTACTTCTTTGAGCTTTTAACCGGTGTTTTTGTGTACAGTCTCGGAATTAATCCTTTTAACCAACCGGGAGTTGAAGATTACAAAAAAGCGATGTACCGTCTTTTAGGAAAAGAATAAACTCAGCAGTTAGTAGTGCAAGAAGAAAATAAATCAAAATACATCGCAGTAGCAGGGAATATCGGGGCGGGGAAGTCTTCCTTAACGGGATTACTTTCAAAGCACTTCAAATGGGAAGCCTTTTATGAATCGGTGGATGATAATCCATATCTCGCCGATTTCTATGAAGACATGCTTCGCTGGAGTTTCAACCTTCAGATCTATTTCCTCTCAAGCCGGTTCAGGCACCAGAAAGAAATGCTTGGCCAGCAGATAAGTCTCATTCAGGATCGAACCATTTATGAGGATGTAGAGATCTTCGCAAAGAACCTTCATGAAATGAACCTTATGAGTGACCGGGATTTCGCGAACTATGAAGCCCTGTTTCACGAAATGAGTCATTACCTCAGGCCACCAGATCTGCTTATCTATCTTCGCGCACAGGTTCCTACATTGGTGAGACAAATTCAGCAACGGGGCAGAGATTATGAGAACACCATCAGGATCGATTACCTGGAAAGACTGAACCGATTATATGAAGATTGGATAGACCGATATCCCCACGAAAAGCTCATAATTGATACCGACGACCTCGATTTTGTGAACGATCCGGAAGATCTTGGTAAAATTATAGGCCTGGTTGAGCAACGACTTTACGGCTTGTTTAATTGATTGTACCGCAAGCGTATTATCCTTATCTTTGTTAGCTGTTAAGGAGACTATACATGTTTACGTTTAAGATCTTTGAAATTCCTGAAGGAAAAAGTGAAAGAAAACTCGATTTGGGTCCGGATGATCTGGACCTTGGAGAAGTTTCTCTCAAAGAGGGGACTATAGATATCGAGTTCGATCGATCACTTCATTTTATACGTGCAAAATTGAAGTTCGACATTACTGTTGAGCTTCTGTGCGACCGCTCTCTGGATGCATTCGACTTTGAGGTTAAACAAGACTATGAGGTTTTGTTTAAAAGTGAGAAAGTTGAAGAATCAGCTGATGAGAACGGAGCAATCAGGAATATTGATGTAGCATCAAAACAAATAGACATCGAACAGGACGTACTTGATACGATCCTGGTTAGTCTTCCGGCAAAGAAATTACATCCCCGGTTCTTGGATGAGAATGGTGATCCGATTGAGTTTCTGAATGAGAAGTTCGGAAATACTCAGGATGAGGACGCTGATGGCGAGGCCATTGATCCGAGGTGGGAAGCATTGAAAGAATTAAAGAAATAA
Organism: Rhodothermia bacterium; assembly: GCA_030427885.1. Taxonomy (GTDB): domain Bacteria; phylum Bacteroidota; class Rhodothermia; order Balneolales; family Balneolaceae; genus JAUICM01. Next base: position 265,727 of record JAUICM010000001.1, read on the forward strand.
ATACTAAGGTAGATTAATGGCACATCCAAAAAGGAAAACATCTAAAGCCCGTAGAGATAAAAGACGTTCTCATCACGCTATCGCAGACGTTACTTTAGCAAAATGCTCAAACTGCGGTGCTCTGCATAAGTATCACCATGCCTGCCCTGAGTGCGGGTACTACAGAGGTCGTCAGGTAGTTAACGTAGCTAACTAAATCCGGACGGCACATGATTGTTGCAGTAGATGCGGCTGGTGGTGATTATTTCCCAAAGAATCCCGTTGAGGGAGCTCTTCAGGCAATAGCCGAAGACAGTTCCCTTACGGTTATTCTGGTTGGTCAGGAAGATCCGATCAGGGAGGTACTCTCAGCTCACGATTATGACGAGAAAAGGGTGATAGTACAACACGCCCCTCAGATCATCGGAATGGAAGAATCTCCGGCAAATGCAGTAAAGAATAAACAACAATCATCTATAGTTATCGGGCTTGGCATGCATAAAGCGGGCAAGTGCGATGCTTTTATCAGCGCTGGTAACACCGGCGCTTTACTCGCAGCTTCCACATTTATTCTGGGAAGACTTAAAGGAGTATTACGTCCAACCATTGCAGCACTATATCCAACCGTTAAAGGTCCAAGACTTCTAGTTGATGCGGGTGCGAATCTGGAATTAACTCCTGAAATGGCCTTTCAGTTTGGTAAAATGGGGCAGATCTTTTCAGAACAGATCCTGAATATTGAAAATCCTACAGTAGGGTTGATTAATGTTGGTGAAGAAGACGAGAAAGGAACTGACGAGCTGAAAGAAATTCACAAACATCTGAAATCTCTCTCGGGTTTTATTGGGAATATAGAGGGGAGAGATATTCTGCCAGCTAAAGCTGATATCTTTTTAACTGACGGGTTGATCGGGAACATTGTTCTCAAATTCGGAGAATCTATTCCCGGAGTACTTATGCAGTTGGTTCAGTCAGCGGTACAGAAACTTGATATGGATCAGGATCAGGTACTGGCAGTACAGAAAATTCTTAAAACTGCGATGAGTTCATTCAACTACGAGACCATTGGCGGAATTCCATTCCTTGGAGTTAATGGGGTTAGTCTTGTTGGACACGGAGGAAGTTCTCCGCTCGCAATTAAAAATATGATTAAAGCAGCCGTTAATTGCGTTGAAAGCGATGTTAATGGTAAAATCGTAGCATCTCTAAATTGATCTGAAAATTCCCTTATGGAAATTAAAAGAGCTAAGATATCAGCAGTGGGGCACTATTTGCCCGAAGACCGCATGACCAATTTCGATCTGGAGAAATTGGTGGAAACCAACGACGAATGGATCAGAACAAGAACAGGTATTGTTGAACGTCGAATCCTTAAAGATCCGGAAAAAGCAACTTCTTACATGGCAGTAGAAGCTTCAAAAGAGGCATTGGAAACTGCGGGCGTTTCACCGAAAGAAATAGATTTTATAATTGTTGCTACAGTAACCCCCGATTATATGTTTCCTGCCACAGCTTGTCTGGTCCAGGAAAAACTGGGTGCTAAAAATGCTTTTGCTTACGACATATCAGCAGCATGTTCAGGCTTTATTTATGCTCTTACAACAGGAGCCACCATGGTGGAATCAGGCCGTGCTAAAAAAGTACTGGTAATAGGTGGTGATAAGATGTCTTCCATCCTTGATTACTCTGACCGTACCACATGTATCATTTTTGGTGATGGCTGTGGAGCTGTTTTACTGGAAGAATCAGAAGACGGAGAAGGTATTATCGATAGTATCCATTACACAGAAGGCGATGTTAATAACAGCTTGTACCAACCAGCGGGGGGAAGTATCCGTCCTGCAAGTCAGGAAACGGTTGATATGAGAATGCATTCTATCCGTCAGGATGGACGGGCCGTTTTCAAAAAAGCAACTACTGCCATGGCTGATGTTTCAGCTGAGATGATGGAGAAGCATAATTTAACAGCTGACGATGTATCCTGGTTGGTTCCGCATCAGGCCAATCTTCGAATTATTGATGCTACTGCAAACCGAATGGGGCTTGATCCTGAAAAGGTAATGGTCAACATCGATCGCTATGGAAATACAACGGCAGGTACTATTCCACTATGCTTATATGATTGGAAAGACCAGCTTAAGAAAGGAGATAAGTTAATACTTACTGCTTTTGGTGGGGGGTTCACCTGGGGTGCTATCTATTTAACATGGGGGATCTGATATGAGTACAGCTTACCTATTTCCCGGGCAGGGATCACAATTTGTAGGCATGGGGAAAGATCATTACGATTCAAACCCTGAATTTGCAAAATACGCTGACCAAGCTAACGATATTTTAGGTATTGATCTGAAAAAGATCATGTTTGAAGGACCTGAAGAGACGTTGAAACAAACAGAATTTACACAACCAGCTATCTTTCTTCATTCAGTTGCTCTTTTCAAAACACTGGATGCCAAACCTGATATGGTAGCCGGGCACAGCCTTGGAGAATTCTCTGCTTTGGTTGCGTGTGGTGCGGTTAGTTTTGAAGATGCTTTAAAGATCGTTCGCCGACGTGGACAACTGATGCAGGAAGCAGGAGCTCAGAATCCCGGAACTATGGCTGCAATCATCGGAATGGATGATGACGTGGTTGAACAGGTTTGTGAGGAAGCAAGTTCAGCAACTGGTAAAGAAGTAATAGCAGCTAATTATAACTGTCCGGGACAATTGGTGATCTCAGGTTATGTGGAAGCTGTTGAAAAAGCCGTTGAGATCGCTAAAGAGAAAGGAGCCAGAATGGCTATGCTGTTGCCAGTCAGTGGCGCGTTCCATTCCTCTTTGATGCAACCCGCATTGGACGGTTTGAGAGAACAACTCGAAAATCTCGAGATCAAAACTCCGGACTGCCCGATCTACAGTAATTACACAGCCGAAGCAACTACTGATCCGGAAGAGATCAGATCAAACTTATTAGATCAGTTACTCAATCCCGTGAGATGGACTCAAACTTTGCGTAATATGCTCGCACAAGGAGCCAATTCATTTGTGGAAGTTGGTCCTGGTAAAGTATTACAGGGATTGGTAAAAAGAACAGAACGAAGCGCAGAAATTTCAGGACATCAATAATTTATTCTCATGGGATTATCACTAGAAGGAAAAACTTGTTTGGTAACCGGCGGTAGCCGGGGAATTGGAAAATCGATAGCGCTGAAACTTGCAGAGCTTGGTGCTGATGTCGCTATTACTTATGCCCGTTCAGCAGATGCAGCGGAGCAGGTTAAATCAGAAATTGAAGCATTAGGAAGAAAAGGTCTTGCCTTTCAGGCTGACGCAGTCGACTTCGCTCAGGCTGAAGAAGTAATTAATAGTATTACTTCAGAGTGGGGAAAGCTGGATGTGTTGGTTAACAATGCTGGTATCACTCAGGATAATCTCATTCTCAGAATGAGCGAAGATCAGTGGGACGCTGTTATTACCACGAATCTGAAAAGTATTTTTAATTACTCTAAAGCAGTGGCCCGCCCGATGATGAAGAACAGAGGTGGCTCCATTATCAATATCAGCTCTGTGGTTGGTATCTCTGGAAACGCAGGTCAAACCAATTACTCAGCATCTAAAGCGGGTATTATTGGATTCACAAAGTCTTATGCTAAAGAATTAGCCTCAAGAAATATCAGAGCCAATGTAATTGCTCCGGGTTATATTCTTACAGAAATGACCGAAGTACTCGACGAAAAGGTTCTTGACGGTATTAAAGAAGCTACTCCATTGGGCCGTGCAGGCGACGCTCATGAGGTGGCAGACGCCGTTGCTTTCTTAGCATCTGACATGAGTACATACATCACCGGCGAAACCATTCGCGTTGACGGCGGTATGGCGATGTAGTTGTTGCAGATAGAGAAATGAATTTTTAAGTTTAACGAGTTTAAAATCAATCTAACTACCACTAATAATTTAAGGTTTCATTATGTCACAAGATGTAGAATCAAAAGTAAAAGCCATTATCGTTGATAAGCTTGGCGTAGACGAGTCTGAAGTAACTGCAGATGCAAATTTCACAAACGATCTTGGTGCTGATTCTCTGGATACAGTAGAATTGATCATGGAATTCGAAAAAGAATTTGATCTTAGCATTCCTGATGAAGATGCTGAAAACATCGCAACTGTAGGTGATGCAGTAACTTACCTCTCAGGAAAACTTTCCTAATTATATAATACTTTTCTCTTTATGAGTACACGCAGAGTCGTTGTAACGGGTATTGGCGCTCTTACCCCGATAGGTAAGAGCGCTCCTGATTTTTGGAACGGATTGTTATCCGGTACAAGCGGGGCTCGTCCTATCGATCGTTTCGATCCGGAAAAATATGCAACAAAGTTTGCTGCCCAGATCGAAAACTACGATCCGTTAGAATATTTCGATCGAAAAGAAGCCCGCCGTCTGGACATGGTAGCTCAGTATGCTTTGATAGCATCTGATGAGGCCATTAAGGATTCTGGGCTTGATATGGAAACGATCAACAAAGATCGGGTAGCCGTTATTGTTGGTACTGGAATTGGAGGGATGGAAACGTTCTATGAACAATCCGTTTCTCTTCATGAACATGGACCAAGAGGTATAACTCCATTCTTCATCCCGATGCTGATCCCTGATATTGTATCAGGCCATATCTCTATCCGCCATGGATTCAGAGGACCTAATTTCTGTGCAGTATCGGCATGTGCTACAGGTTCACATAACATTGGTATCGCATATGACATGATCAAATACGGTACTTCTGATTATGCCGTGACCGGTGGATCTGAATCTCCGGTTACCAGAGTAGGTGTGGCAGGATTCAACGCTATGAAGGCGATGTCAACGCGCAACGACGATCCAAAAGCAGCTTCCCGTCCATTTGATAAGGACAGAGACGGCTTTGTACTTGGAGAAGGTTCCGGAATATTTATACTGGAAGAATACGAAGCTGCCAAAAAGAGGGGAGCCCGAATTTATGGTGAGATCGCTGGCTATGGATATTCAGCTGATGCCTATCATATTACTGCTCCTGATCCGGAAGGAAGCGGAGTTATCCTTGCTATGGAAGGCGCTCTAAAAGCTGCAGGTATCAAACCAGAAGATGTGGATCATATCAACATGCATGGTACGTCAACTCCATTAGGAGACGTAGCCGAGACCAATTCGATTAAGAAGGTATTTGGTGAACATGCATATAAAATGAATCTCAATTCAACTAAATCCATGACAGGCCATACACTTGGTGCTGCCGGTGCAATCGAATCGGTGGCTGCCCTGCTGGCTATTTATCATGGTACAATTCCTCCAACCATCAATATTGACAATCAGGATCCTGAATGTGATCTTAATTACACAGCTAACAAGCCAGTTGTAAAGGATGTCAGATATGCGATGAACAACGCATTTGGATTTGGTGGCCATAACTCTACATTGGTATTCAAGAAATTGGAGGAATAATTCATGCGATCAATTTTGCGGTCTTTGTTTACTAAGAAAGGTGACAAAACTACCGCGAAAGATGAACGCATAAAGACATTAGAAGGGATCATTGGTCTTAAGATCGATGATCCTTCTTTATTTCAAAGGGCTTTGCGTCACCGCTCCATGCTTGCTCAGGATCAATATGCCAGGTTCGACTCCTACGAACGTCTGGAGTTTCTGGGAGATGCCGTTTTGGATCTTATTGCGGCAGAGATCCTGTTCAAAAAGTATCAGAAGAACGACGAAGGATTCTTAACCAAGATCCGGGCTAAACTGGTTCGGGGAGAATCACTTGCTGAGTTTTCATCTCGTCTAGGTTTAGAGGAGATCATGGAAGTTGGAGAAAAGGGGGGAAATGTAAAGATATCGAAAAGTATTCTTGCCGATGTATTCGAGTCGATCGTAGCAGCGATATATATCACCAAAGGATATTCCAAAGCTTTCAAATTTGTAGAGAGGGTTTTCAAGAGTTATGTCGATTTCGATAATCTCGTAAACACGATCGACAATTATAAAAGTGCTTTACTCGAATTCACTCAGGCTCAAAGGTTACCACTTCCACAATATAAATTGATCAGTGAATCAGGTCCGGGGCACAACCGGACATTTGAGGTTATGGTACTGATTGGGAGTGATGAAATGGGAACCGGCATCGGAAAAAGTAAGAAGAAGGCAGAACAGCTTGCCGCTGAAGTAGCTCTTCAGGCACTCAGAGATAAATGAACTAATCGCTCACTGCACTTGTTTTTTGAGTGATTAAGCCCGATTCTTAGCCCGTCATCAGTAAGCGGACTTATTACTATTTGCACAAGGGTCTATTATGCTTGTTCAGCTCATCAAACCGGAATTTTACGAACTTATCGAGGCCAAAGATTGGGTTGGTTTGAAGGAAGTGCTTTCGGATGTACCGCCCGCTGATATCTCAGACCTGTTGATCGAACTTGATGGTGACATCGCAGTAGTGGTATTCAGGCTTTTGAAGAAAGCGATCGCTGCTGATGTTTTTGCTGAACTTCCGTCAGGAAAAGGAGTGGAGTTGCTCGAGCTTTTCAATAAGCAACAGCTTTCAGATGTGATGGGAAATCTGGAACCTGATGAGCAGGTAGCTCTGATGGAAGAACTTCCTGGACACCTTACCCAAAGGGTGATGAATTCCATGAAGCCGGAAGATCAGAAACAGATCAAAAAACTGCTGGGGTATCCTGAAGATAGTGTTGGGCGTTTGATGACCCCACGATATGTTCGTGTTAAATCTGACTGGAGTATCCAGCGCAGTATGGAGCATATCAGAAAATATGCCCAGATCGCAGAGACGTTAAACGTGATCTATGTAGTAGACGACAAAGAACACCTGATCGATGACCTCAGGATCACGCAGATCATTGTGGCCGATCCGGAAGATACTATTTCCAGCCTGATGGATAGTTCATTCAATGCACTCAGTGCATATGATGATCAGGAAGAAGCAGTTCGTATGCTTGCGAAATACGATAGGGTAGCGTTGCCAGTTGTTGATACCGACGGGGTGTTGGTTGGAATCGTAACGGTGGATGATGTTATAGATGTTGCAGAGGAAGAGACCACCGAGGATATGCAGAAAATGGCTGGTATGGATGCTCTGGATGATTATTATTCCCAGACTCCGGTAGTCGAAATGGTAAAGAAGCGGGTTCGGTGGCTGGTGGTTTTATTTATAGGTCAGATCTTTACAGTCACAGCAATGAGTGCTTACCAGTCGGTAATTGCCGGAGCAGTATTACTCTCTCTCTTTATTCCGATGATCATATCCAGTGGAGGTAATTCAGGAAGTCAGGCAGCTACTTTGATCATCCGTGCAATGGCAACCGACGATATTAAAGCATCTGAATGGAAGAGGATATTTGTAAGGGAGCTGCTTTCCGGATTGATGCTTGGTGTACTTATCGGAATTCTTGGAGTTTGTATGACTGTAGTTTGGGGTGTGTTGCATGGCGAGATATTTAATTTAACCTTAGTCTTAACAGCATTAGCTATTGGTATTAGCTTACTGGGAGTGATTGTATTCGGAAACCTGACAGGATCCATGCTTCCATTCATTCTGACTAAATTAAAATTGGATCCTGCAGTAACTTCTGCACCTTTTGTAGCAACTTTAGTAGATGTTACCGGGATAATCATTTATTTTTCAATCTCAGTATTTCTGCTGAAAGACATTTTACTTTAATCTCAAATACATACTTGATGAAAGCTTATCACGATCTGGTTAGAAGCGTACTGGAAAATGGTGTAAGAAAAGAAAACAGAACTGGTACTGATACGATCTCGAATTTCGCAGAGTACTATAAGGTCGATCTCTCAGAAGGTTTTCCACTGCTGACAACCAAGAAAGTATTTTTCAGATCTGTGGTGCTCGAATTGCTGTGGTACCTGAGGGGAGAGGATCACATCAGGTGGCTGCGTGATGAAAATGATTGTCATATTTGGGATGCCTGGGCAGACGAGGACGGACATGTTGGTCCGATCTATCCGGTGTTATGGAGAAGGTTTCCGTATCTCGAAAAAGATCCTTCCTCTAATGGAGAAGATAAGTGGATCAGAAAGGAATTTGACCAGGTTCAGAGAGCTATTGATATGCTTAAAACCAATCCCAATAGCAGAAGGATAGTAGTAAGTACATGGCACCCCGGGTTATTAGGGGAAATGGCTTTACCTCCATGTCATCTGATGTACATTTTCAATGTTGCAAACGGAAAATTAAACTGTCACCTCACTCAAAGATCAGGTGATATTGCATTGGGAATTCCATTCAATTTAGCGTGCTATTCTGCTCTCACCATGGCAATTGCTCAGGAAGTAGGACTGGAACCTGGTACTTTTGCTCATACTATTGTAGATGCACATATTTATGTGAATCATGTTGATGGGTTAAAAGAACAGCTTACCCGAACACCTAAAAAACTACCAACACTTACAATCTCCAATAAACCGGTGGATGAGTTGACCTTCGATGATTTTGTGCTCGAAAATTATAACCCTGACCCGGTTATTCGATTCGAGGTTGCGGTATGATCCTGACTATTGTTGTAGCTCATGATCCAAATTTAGTGATTGGTTTAAATGGCGGCCTGCCATGGCGTTACCCGGAAGATCTAAAGCATTTTAAAAAAACTACTTTGGGTAATACCATCATAATGGGCAGGGGTGTTTTTGAAGAATTGAATGAGATACCTTTGCCGGGCAGACGAAATGTGGTTCTTTCCAGATCGCAGAACTACACTAATGTTGATACTTATACTTCTCTGGAAGATGCGTTAAAAAGTGTTGATGAAGACGAGGTTTTTATTATCGGAGGGGGCGTATTGTACAGAGAAACCATATCCAAAGCCGATAAACTCATCATCACTGAGATCAAAAAGGAATATGAGGGGGATACCTTTTTCCCGGAATACCGTGATGATATAGGAAATGAGTGGAAAGAGACAAGCAGGGAAGACCACTCTGATCTCGCTTTTGTAGTATATGAACGAATAGTTTGATTGGATTCTTTTAATTAAGAAACCTTAATTCATCTCTCGGAAGCCTTTTCTGTATTTTTATTTGTTTCAAATTTGAACAGATAATACAGAATTGACGAACGGCTCATACATATTTTTAGGGCTAAGCTATATCGATGTACTCATTGTATTGGCTGCCTCAGGCTTATCTTTTGTACTTTCGTACGCTTTTTTCATGAAAAGAGCCGGTCAGAGAATGAATAAATTTCTCATCAATGCTCTGGTAAATGAACAAGACCAATATATCGTATTCTTCGATTTCGACTCAAAGGTCATTTTAGCCAATAAAAGTTTTGAGGATCTTGTTGGCATTCCATCCTCTGACATGATTGGTAAAAGGCTCACAGAATTACCTATACAGCACGATATTACAGAGGCATTTGTTAAAAATAACAGCAGGATCAAAGAAGGTAAGTCTGCAACTCTTACATATAATCCTTCCTTCAAGAGAAGTAACGACACCCAGTGGCTTCAGGTACAGAAAAGAAGCCTGGTTCTTAAAAATCCAAACATTACGTACATACTGGTAATTGCTTCAGATATTTCAGACAAAAAGCTGGTTGAGGAAAAGCTTAGTATTACTCAAAATGAATATAAACAGCTTGTTGAATTAGCTCAGGATATTATTTCCAGATCGGATCTGAACGGAAATTTCAGATATGTGAATTCCATCGTAAACCAGATACTTGGGTACACTGAGATCGAATTTCAGTCTATGAATCTGTCGGATATTGTTATTGATGAAGATCTGAAACGGGTTCTCGATTTTTATGAAAGCCAGTATCATCGAAGTATCGATAACGGATATATTGAATTCAGGATTGAAACTAAAGAAGGTGAACTCAAATGGCTTGGACAATCAGTATCCTTAGTTAAAGAGCATGGCCGGATAGTTGGGTTCCAGACAGTATCAAGAGATATATCGGTATATAAAGAAGCTGAGAAGCAACTCAAACGTGCCAAAGAACTTGCAGAAGAGGCAAGCAATACTAAATCAGGATTTATTGCAAGTATGTCTCATGAATTCAGAACTCCGCTGAATGCTATTTTAGGATATTCACAGATCCTTGAACGGAATGAGTCGCTTAGTGCTACCGAGCTTGAGCATATTAAAGCCGTTAAAACAGGCGGTGAACAGCTTCTTAGCATGATCAATGATATTCTGGAACTCTCAAATCTGGATACAGATGGCTATGAGATCGAAAATGAGCCTATCGGGCTGGAGCCGATGATGAATGATTTTGCTGCACGATACCGCAGTAAAGCAATGGATAAAGGGCTTTCTTTTGAATACACTCTGCCGGAATTGTATCCGGAAGTGATTGAACTGGATCATGATAAATTTTCATCCATTCTGAAAAACATATTAGATAATGCAATCAAGTTTACCAATGTGGGGAACATCTCGTTAAGTTTTGATCTTACGAGACATTCAGAAGCTGATCCTGAGGTTGAGAATCATCTTGAAGTGATCGTTAAAGATACGGGTATTGGTATTCAGGATCAGGTGAGAGAACAGGTGTATAAACCATTCTGGCAGGAAGATAGTGTTAAGAGTCAGGGAACCGGACTTGGCCTGACACTGTGTAAACAAATGGCTCAGTTCCTGGGTGGTGATGTTTACATCAACAGCAACTATGGAGTTGGTACTGAAGTGAGATTTTCAATTCCGGTATTTATTCCACAGTCTCAGAAAGAATTTTTAACAGATACCATTTCTACGAAACATACAGAAATGCATGCTTCGTCGCGTGTTAAAGTACTAATTGTGGATGATCTGGAACCTAACCGAACGATCACTCACATCATACTTAAAGAAAACGGATTTGATTATCGTGAGGCAGAAGACGGAGCGGAAGCCCTTGAGATCATGGAGTCGTATGTTCCGGATATAATTCTGATGGATATCAATATGCCGGTTATGGACGGTATTGAAGCTACATTGCAGATCAGGTCCAGAGATTGGGAACTCAGGAATGTTCCTATAATCGCTGTAACCGCAGGTGGTATAAATGCCAAAAAAACAGATTTGCTGGATCAGGGTTTTTCAGCGTATGTGCAGAAACCATTTAAAGAAGAAGAGCTGATTTCTTCGATCCGAAAACTGGTTTCTCAGTCAGATGATCTGACTCCGAATTCCAGAATTACTTCTCAACAAGTTTCTGATTTCATTTCAGGATTAAATAAAAAACACAGAGATATCATTGAAGATGCCCTGGTGATGCAGGACTTCAATCTTCTTTCTGACCTTCCTTCAAGACTGGATCTAAATGGTGATTCCAATCACCCGGGGATCCGCAAGCTGGTGAGTGCAGCCAAAAATTTTGATTACCTGTTCGTAACCAAGGTATTGAAAGGGCTAAAAGGCAGTGACCAGCTTAAAGTGTGATCTCTTTGAGGTGCACACAATAGTTTCTCACAACAGGCTCTGTTAAGGCAATTATGTTCTTCGTATCTGCTGCTTTTGAGAATTCGATCGCATTTTCATTTTCAAGAATCCAGATACTGTCGTTCTTATAACGGTAGGCTTCCGTTTTATCCTGGGCAAATTTATAATAATAACCCAGCTCATCATCGGATACTTTCAGCCCTGACTTCAAAAGCTGTTTTCTGGTTTTTTCCCTGAGTTCCGACAGTAATTTCTTTGTCGGGGATTTATCAAGAAAAGTAGTTCTGAAAAGAGAGCGGTTAAGAAACCGGGAACACAAATCTGAGAGGATCAGGTCTTTTGAATCCTGCCACTTCTTGATGTTCTGATAAATGTCATAGTCATCAATAGAAGAGTAAAGTTCAATCGTTTTCCGGTCGATCTTCTTTCGGGCCGATGGTTGTTCTTTCAGAAAGTATTCGAGGTTAGGGGAGGTGAATTCCGGCTCCTTACCCGATTCAATCAGCTCGCTTACTCGCCTGAAGATATTTCTGAGAAGCACATCAGCACTAAGTACCGTTTTATGCAGATAAACCTGCATATACATTAAACGCCGGGCAATAATATAATTTTCTACTGCATAAATACCCTTCTTTTCGATCACAATATTGCCATTAAAAACACGCATCGTCTTCAGTATCCTGTTAATTCCAACAGTACCTTCTGATACCCCTGTGAAGAAACTATCCCGGCGTAAGTAATCCAACCGGTCCAGATCAAGCTGTGATGAAACAAGCTGATGTAGAAAGGCTTTCGGGTATTGATTCGTAAAAATGGCTATAGCCGTATCAAGTGCTCCATTGAATTGCTCATTGAGCTCTTTCATGATAGCCAGGCTCATCATCTCATGGTTGAAGTTCTTGATGAGCGAGTGTTCCAGCGTATGAGACAGAGGTCCATGCCCCACATCATGGAGCAATAATGCAATTAATGTACCTTCTAATTCCTTGTCGCTTATTGTGGTGTCTTTTTCTCTGAGATTGTTGAGTACCCGTTGCCCAAGTTCAAGGGCACCGATAGCATGCGAAAAGCGGGAGTGCTCAGCAGCGGGAAATACGAGGTACCCTAATCCAAGCTGACGAATTCTCCTAAGTCGCTGAACATATGGGTGATCAATGAGTTTTAAAATATTTCCTTTAGGAACCGTGATGAATCCATGAACGGGATCATTGAATATTTTATACCGCGTGCTTTTATCCATTACTATCCTGATTGAACATCATCGTATCAATATTGTTGATCTCAGGAACTGCACAAGGCCGGTTCTTCTTAAGATCGAACCAAACCCCCTTGGTTATGGCTATTGCCTTTAATTCCTTTGTTTCCTTGTCATACATTCCCTGTAACGCCTCAATGCTAGTATTTCCTATAGAAAGTCCACTGGTACCAATCAATAGAGTAGAAGGGTAGATAACAGGTTTCAAATACTCCAGTGTACATTTAACGAGTACAAACGATTTTCCATCCTCCCATGAATCGGCCAGCTCAGGAACGCCACTTACAAAATTGATCCTGGCTTCCTCAAAATATGTATTAAAAACAGCGTTGTTCACATGGTTGAGTACATCAAGATCGCGGAAACGAACAGAGACCGTATGCCAGTGATAAAAAGTGTCGGGGTCGTATTTAGGTCGGTACATGGAAAAGTTTTGCGCCAAAAATGCGAAGCTAATCATCAAATTCAAAAAACTAAAAATTGAGCGCCAGCATACAATCGTAAGATGCCCAAATCACGGTCGTTGCTGAATGCTCTTTTATGTATATTCAGGCTCAATTTTGAATGTAAATTATCATCTATGAGTAACGAGACCTCAAAGCAGTTTTTAGAAGAATTATTGATCACCCCAAGTCCAACCGGATATGAAAAGGAAGGGGTTAAAGTGTGGAAAACGTATGTAGATCAGTTTTCAGATGAGGTGGTTACCGATGCTTACGGCTCTTGTGCGGCTAAGATAAATACCAGTGGGGATGTTGCTACGGTTCTTCTGGAAGCACATTGTGATGAGATCGGAATGGTGGTTCAGCATATCACTGACCAGGGATTTGTTTATGTGAACAAACTGGGTGGAAGCGATTCAACCATTGCAAGAGCTAAGAAAGTATACATTCATAATAAGAAAGGAAGGGTTGTTGGAGTAACGGGGAATACAGCAATTCACTTACAAACCACCAAGAACGGCGGTGGCAAAGAACCCGCATGGAAAGAAATCTATGTTGATATCGGGGTTAGCAGTAAAGAAGAAGCCCTTGAAATGGTACAAATTGGAGATCCGATTACCTATGCTACAGATTCCGAGTTTTTGAATGATGAGATATTAACAGGACGAGCACTGGATAACAGAATTGGTGGTTTTATAATAGCGGAAGCACTTCGAAGGATCTCAGAAAAGAAAAAAGACCTGAAAGTAAATGTGATCGCATTGAATTCGGTGCAGGAAGAAGTAGGAGGGTTTGGAGCCAGAATGATGAGTTACCGTTTTATGCCGGATGTTGCTCTGGTTACAGACGTTACGCATGCTACTGACACACCAGGCATTGATCAGAAAGAAAACGGTACAGTACTGTTGGGTAAAGGACCAACTATTCAGCATGGTGGGGCAAATCACCCTAAAGTGGTGGATTTTCTGGAAGAGATATGTGAAAAAGCTAAGATCGAAGTACAGCACGAAGCCACTTCGGTAAGAACAGGTACAGATACAGACAGTATCTTCTATCAACAAACCGGTATACCAAGTGCGCTGATCTCGCTGCCTTTAAGATATATGCATTCTCCGGTGGAGCTTTGCTCTATGGAGGATGTCGAAAAATTGGTCACTATCATGGTAGAAGCAGTGATGGCAATGAGGCCAGATCAGACTTTCAGTGTGTTTGATGAGTGATCTTGCTTGTAAGTGAATGTAAAAGACTGAGCATCTTCACTAAATCTTTACATTAACAGGGCATACTTCCTCAGCTTAAGGTGCAGATATAAACTTAAAAAGAGGTAGTATGAATTATAAATTTCCGTTGCTACTCGTCATTGCTTTGATGATGAGTATCCCTGTTTATTCATGGCAAAGTGATCCCAATGTACAGGAAGCTTTTCTTCCATTCGACACCAGTGTAAATTCAATAACAAGAAGTGCAAGTGGTAAACCTGGTCCCGCCTATTGGCAAAATGAGGTAGACTACAATATTAAGGTAAGCCTTAATCCTGAAGCTCATACAGTGAAGGGGCAGGTGGTAATAGAGTATACCAATAACAGTCCCGATGAATTAGATTACCTGTGGTTGCAGCTTGATCAGGATCTGTTTTCAAAAGATTCATGGGGAGGAAAACTTACTCCATACAGTGGGTCAAGATTTGGAAATATGGCCTTTGATGGTGGATATAACCTTAAATCTGTTACTGTAACTGAAGGCAACAATACCTTTACACCAGAAACCAGAAAAGTTGATACCAATCTCAGAATAGATCTAAAGAGCCCGCTACCAGCCAGTGGTGGTATGGTTACGGTTAAGATCAATTATGAATTCGAAGTTCCAACCTATGGTTCCGACCGACTGGGACGCCTGGAAACTGAAAACGGATGGATCTATGAATTGGCTCAGTGGTATCCCCGAATGGTTGTTTATGACGATGTTAAAGGCTGGAATGTGAAACCATATCTGGGAGCTGGTGAGTTCTATCTGGAATACGGTGATTTTGATTATGAGATCACAGTTCCTTATGACTTTATTGTGGTTGGTTCGGGTACACTTGTGAATCCTGAGGATGTACTCACCAAAGAACAGCAGTCAAGATTTGACCGGGCAACTAAAAGTGATGAAACGGTGATGATCCTGGACGTTGACGAAGTGGGTACTTCCGCGTCAAGGCCTGAAAGTTCAGGTACACTTACCTGGAAATTCAGAATGGAAAATGCCAGAGACGTAGCATGGGCAGCTTCAAAAGCGTTTGTATGGGATGCTGCCAGAATCAACCTGCCTGATGGCTCCAAATCACTGGCGATGTCGGTATATCCTGTAGAAAGTGCTGGTGACAGTGCATGGAGTCGTTCAACGGAGTATGTGAAGTATTCGATCGAGTATAATTCTAATCAATGGTTCCAGTATTCCTATCCGGTTGCAGTGAATGTGGCAGGAGTAGTAGGAGGGATGGAATATCCTGGCATCGTATTTTGTAGCTGGCGAGCAAAAGCAGGTAGTCTTTGGGGGGTGACCGATCATGAATTCGGACACAACTGGTTCCCAATGGTTGTTGGATCAAATGAACGGGAACACGCCTGGATGGACGAAGGTTTTAACACCTTCATTAATGGATACAGTACCGAAAACTTCAACAATGGCGAGTATCAGGCACGCAGAACGGATGTAAGAGGAATTACCCGCTGGATGACCAGCCCACGTAACGAAGCTGTGATGACAGAACCTGATCAGATGACTGCAGGAAACCTTGGAATACTGGCTTATTACAAACCAGGTCTTGGCCTGCGAATACTGAGAGAATCAGTACTGGGACACGATCTCTTCGATAGAGCATTCAAAGAATACATAAACCGATGGGCGTATAAACACCCGACTCCAACCGACTTCTTCAATACCATGGAAGATGTCTCTGGATATAATCTGGATTGGTTCTGGAGAGGCTGGTTTGCAACCGCATGGACTCTGGATCAATCTGTGGATAAGGTTGAATATATAGAAGACGACCCATCAAGTGGCTCTTTGATCACAATCAGCAACCATAAGAAAATGGTGATGCCGGTAGTATTGAGGATCACTCAGCAAAATGGAAAAGAAGAAACACTCAGATATCCTGTTCAGCTTTGGCAAACCACCAATACCTGGACACTCAAGTATGATTCCGATTCTCCGGTCACTAAAGTAATTATAGACCCAGATAACGAGTTTCCCGATATAGACCCAGAAAATAATACCTGGGTTTTGGGAAACTAATATCTATTAATACCCGAGCAAATGAAGTAAAAGCCCGACTATGAAAAGCCGGGCTTTTTTGCTTTTAGGATCAGTAATTGAAAGAAACAAAAAAGGCTGATCGATCGACCAGCCTTAAAATTTCTTATCGGTTGCTTCGGTTTCGTGAAGCAGGTTTTCGGGTACTCCAGCGTTTGCTTTTACCGGAGGAGAAATTATTTTTTCTGGGTTTATTAGGATTCCGCTTTTGAGGAACTGTAAGTACTTCAGTTCCATCATCAGGATAAGAGTGATCTTCGATTACGGTAATATCCTGTTTGATCAGTTTCTGGATGTCCTTAAGAAAAGCACGCTCATCGCCTGCACAAAAAGACAGAGCGGTTCCGCTGGACCCGGCTCTACCGGTACGGCCAATTCGGTGTACATAGGTTTCAGGTACATTCGGAAGATCATAGTTGATCACATGTGAGATGTCATCTACATCGATACCACGGGCAGCGATATCAGTGGCAACAAGTACATTCAGTGAACCATCTTTAAAACTATTCAGGGCACGCTGACGTGCAGGCTGTGATTTATTCCCGTGAATAGCTTCAGCAGGAATTCCGGCTCGATCCAGATGTTTTACGATCTTATTGGCACCATGCTTGGTTCGGGAAAACACAATACTTGAAGTAAGCGCGTCTTTGTTTAGCAGCTCGATCAGTAAGTTGGTCTTATTGCCTTTGCTCACGTAATACAATTCCTGTTCAACTTTCTCAGCAGTAGTTTGCTTTGGTTTGATGGTCACCGTTTCATGCTGCCCCAGAATACTGGCCGAAAGCTGTACGATAGCCGGAGGCATAGTAGCCGAGAAGAACAGAGACTGTCGTTTCTGAGGTAGTTTGGCAATAAGTTTTTTAATGTCGTGGATGAAACCCATGTCCAGCATTTGATCGGCTTCATCAAGCACAAAAAACTCTACATCTTTGAGGGAAATGAACCCCTGATTCATAAGATCCAGTAATCGACCCGGAGTAGCGACCAGGATATCAACGCCTTTGCGTAATTCGTTGGTCTGTGCTTTTTGCTTAACACCCCCAAAAACTACGGTGTTACGGATCCCGGTGTATTTGCCATAACTCGTAAAACTCTCACCGATCTGGATGGCCAGTTCCCGGGTAGGGGTAACCACAAGTGCTTTGATTGTGCGTCGCTGGTTCTCATTTGAGCGTGTGTTAAACAAATGCTGCAGAAGCGGAATAGCAAAAGCAGCGGTTTTTCCGGTTCCGGTTTGAGCACAACCCAGCAGGTCGTTATAGCCCAGTAAGATCGGGATGGATTGTTCCTGAATAGGAGTAGGGGTGGTGTAGCCTTCTTCCTTAAGTGCTTTAAGGATAGGTTCGACCAGGTTTAAGTCGTTAAACGTCATAATTTTAGTATAAAAGATAGAGGAGGGAGTTGAAGATAGAGCTCAGAAAGTTCCCAGATTGTGATTATGGAGCATACGCGTGCCGGAGAGGCAACTCTATTCTTATACACTACATTCGAAGCACTAAGGTACGGCTAATTAAACTGGTAAGTACTATGACAATGTTCTAATACTTTACACACGCGGACGCTTGCGCTTGTTGGGGAATCAGACTAGAAAAGGCGGATACTAAAATTGGTATATATCATCCAGAAACGTATGAACATGCTTAGTATCAAAAAGGGATGATCAGTATTCTGGAAAGCAAGGTTGGTTTATATTTACGCTGATAGATAGCAAAGCTTTTTCTTTTTAGTGATCGAGTATCAAGCTTAGATCGGGTTGGGGTAACTTATGATCGACCTATTTCACTGAAAAAGGCTTTCTTATGAAGTAATCCGTTATTGTACTTAACGGTCTTGGCTGCTTGTAATACAAAACTCATTTTACCTACTTTTTAACATCAAGTCTGTACTAGAGTTAGAGTGGAAAAGTTTCGTTTTTGATTCTCAGTATCGCTGAAGTTCGGCAAGTAAGATTTCGAGCTCGGAACGAGACTTATTAAGCTTTGAAGATAGTTGGTTGAACATGGTTTCCCTGTCATCATCTTCGAGTACAAAATCGGCGTCTGTAAGAATATCGAATCTTCGTTTTAGCATGACTTTTATTTCGCGCCAACTACGTAGTATATGCATAAATTTGTTGCCTGGGTTAAATTCAAATTATAGTACATCTGTATAACCACTTTTATTAATGGTTCTTATTGGCTCACTAAGATGGATGTATCAGCGAACATGGTTTAGCGTAAAGTCTCGTTGATGCTTGTTTTCACTTTTCCATTCTTTTCATTGCGTTTGGCCACTTTAGCAGCTCTTTTTTCTTTCAGATTTTTTACAGGGGCTGTTTTACCTGATTTTCTTTTTCCATCTTTTTCTTTAGACATGGGCCTCACCTTGTTTTAGTTCTGTATTTTTTACCTCCTCCAAGTAATGGCAAATCTGGGTGTAAAGCCTTACACCCAAATGAGAGATAGTTATACAAATCCCATGTTTTTGGATATCATCATAAAAAAACCTCACAGTATTTATGTAAGGGGTTTATAAAAGGTTTCCAGATGAGGCTGCTATTTAACTAGGTCATTTTACGCGTTCGGGAAATTCCATCAGCACTGATGCGATACATGTATAAGCCACCGGAGAATTGGGAAGCATCAAAATTAGCGGTGTATGAGCCGGCTAACTGTTGTCCATCAACAAGAGTGGTAATATATTGAATATGTCAAGATGGACGTCAGAGGCGGCTAATTAAACTGGTAAGTACTATGAGGATTTTGAATGGTTTCTAATTGTACAAGCGGACGCTTGCATTAGGGTGGGGAATGAAAAGTAGAATAAACCCTTTCCTTAGCATTAATCTGGGATTCAAACAATTCATTTACTGTAGAGTTAGTTGAGGTCTTTACGGATTCGGTTCAAGAGAAATTCATAACATCCCCAATCACAACAAAAAGAAAAAGCAATGCTATTAAACTGAAGAATAGGTGACCCAAGAAAAACTTATTCCGGTAACTTGGTTTTCCTTCTTTGGCTTTCATGCTTTTGATACTGTAATACAAACCGATTGGAGCAAGTATGAGAATAGATAAAAAAGGCAAAGCTGACAGAAGATCGATTAAATAATTTTGGGTTGAGAAAAGTGGTTTCAGAACTATCAGTACAATTAACTCTACCAAAAAAAGCCAACCTATAATTTTCATCAGAAGTACAGATCTGCCGAGAAAAGATTGGATTTTGATTTCATTCATAAACTTATTGTAACGCTTTCCTGATCCGGTTCAAAAGTGCAGAAGCAATGGGAGAATCTGATTCATTAAATTCTTCAATCACCACTGAGTCATACCCTTCAATATCTGCTTGCCTGAAACGATCGTAAAGTTCAGCAGCTAAATGGGTTAGGTTGTTATTGTAATGAATAATATTAGATTCGTTTTCAGCTTTAGAAAGTAAAAGATAAATTGCTGACTCGTCATTCGTCGGCTCATTATTCCGGAGCCATCGCACCTCTGCTTTAGGTTTATAATGAGAATATTTCTGTCCAGGACTTCGTGGTTTTTCAACCTGATGGAAGAACGCTTCCTCCACTTCAATACCCAGAACGTCCTCTAATTCCTTTTTACTGATACTTCCTGGTCGAAGGATGGCAGGTTTATCCGAACTCAGATCTATAACTGTTGATTCCAGACCAACTCTGGTGGCAGCTCCATCTATTACCGGAAAATTTTCCCCGAAATCTTCTTTTACATGGGATGCCTTTGTTGGGCTAGGCCTGCCGGATCTGTTTGCACTGGGTGCAACCAGCGGACCAGTCTGTGAAATAAACTCCAAAGCAATGGGGTGATCAGGCATCCGGATGGCGACCGTATCCAGTCCGGCTGTTACCGCATCAAGCACTTCCGGCTTTTTATTTAGAACCAGAGAAAGGGGACCGGGCCAGAAGGCTTCCATTAAAACACGGGCACTTTCGGGTATCTCGCTGGAGAAATCATGGACTTGATCAACATTAGAGATATGAACGATCAAAGGGTTATCTGAAGGGCGGCCTTTAACTTCAAATACTTTCTGAATAGCGGAAGGGTTCCATGCATCCGCGCCTAAGCCATATACGGTTTCAGTTGGGAAGGCAACCACTCCGCCTGATTGAATGATCGCTATGTATTTATTGAGGTCTTTCATTGATATCAATAATACTCAAAAAGGCAGTCATCCTGAACTCGTTTCAGGATCTGTCGGGGATGGAACGTTGATTTAATAACTTGCCAATTAGAAGTTGGTTTCTTTACAGATTCTGAATCAAGTTCAGAATGACAATAGTTCCGGTTATGTGGTTAATTCACCAATTCCTTCAAAAAGGCTAAAGCGGCCTGATAGTCTGGAATATCCTGGATAACAAATCGGAGTACTTCTTTCTTTTGAACAACCTGAAACTTTCCTGGCTTTATTTTCTCGAGTTTATCCAGACTTTCCTGGAATTTCCCTGATTCAAAATACTGTTCTCCTAACTCTGAGCCTGTTTTAGGGCATACACACCACATCCTGTCTGCCCGGATGGTAACTTTAGTGAAGAAACTCTTTGAAGCAAAAAGTTTGATCTTACTGGCCAGGATAAGGGTTTGAGCTTCTTTAGGAGCAGGCCCGAATCGGTCTTCAATTTCGGATTTCCATTCTTCGATCTGTTCTTCTGTTTTAGACTGCGATAGCTTACGGTACAGATTCAAGCGTTCCACATTATCTGATACATAATTCTGAGGTAGCAGGGCAGTGGCATCGATCTCTACAATGGTTTCGGGATATTCGATCTCAGCTTCTATTCCTTCAAACATATCAGAAAATTCAGATTCCTTAAGCTCACGTACGGCGTCATTCAGGATCTTGGAATACAGTTCAAAACCGATATCATTAATGAAACCGGATTGTTCCCCGCCTAAAATATCACCAGCACCGCGGATATCAAGGTCTCTCATGGCAATATTGAATCCAGATCCCAAGTCAGAGAACTCTTCCAGGGCAAGCAATCGTTTTCTGGCTTCAGGAGTCAGACTTTCCACTGGCTTTGTGATCAGGTAACAGAATGCCTTACGGTTTGAACGTCCAACACGACCACGTAACTGATGGAGTTCAGCCAGTCCAAAATTATCAGCTTGATTGATGATGATGGTATTCGCATTTCCAATATCGATCCCGTTTTCTACAATGTTAGTCGAAACCAGTACATCAAATTTATGTGCGTAGAAATCACCAATGATCTTTTCCAGCTGTGGACCGGACATCTGTCCGTGTCCAAACCTGACCCGGATATCAGGAACAAGCCTGCGTATCATCTCCGCCACTTCCTCGATATTCTTAACACGGTTATGAATGAAGAAAACCTGTCCACCCCGGCTCATTTCCTGTAGTATCGCGTCACGGATCAATTCTTCATCGAATGAGTGGATTTCAGTGTACACAGGCTGACGATTGGGAGGAGGAGTATTTATCACACTCAAATCGCGGGCGCCCATCAGTGAGAATTGCAGGGTTCTGGGAATAGGAGTAGCGGTGAGAGTAAGTACATCCACGGAAGCTCTGAAGGCTTTAAGTTTTTCCTTGGCACTTACCCCGAATCGTTGTTCCTCATCCACAATGAGTAAGCCCAGATCTTTGAATTTTACATCCTTCGAAAGCAGGCGGTGTGTTCCGATAACAACATCAAGATTTCCAGCCTCGAGGTCTTTTATAGCAGCTGTTTGTTCGGTTTTGGATCTGAACCTTGATAAAGCCTGTACCTTCACAGGGAAGTTCTCCATACGCTTTGCAAAAGTTTTGGCATGTTGCTCAGCAAGGATAGTGGTTGGAACCAATACGCCAACCTGTTTATGATCCATTACGGCTTTGAAAGCGGCGCGAACAGCAACCTCAGTTTTACCGAATCCTACATCACCACAAACCAGACGGTCCATAGGCTGGGTGCTTTCCATATCGTTTTTTACCGCGATGATGGCATCGTTCTGGTCAGGTGTTTCTTCAAACTCAAACCGGGCTTCTAACTCTGTCTGCCAGCCTGAGTCAGGGGAGAAGGCATAGGCTTTCTGCATCTTTCGCTTTGCATACAGCTGTATAAGCTCGCGGGCGATGTCTTTTACCTTTTTCTTGGTCTGAGCTTTTTTGCGTGCCCATTCGCCTGAACCAAGTCGCGTAATTCTGGGAGCTGTTCCTTCTTTACCTGAATATTTTTGAAGTTTATGCAGACTGGAAACATTCACGTACAAGGTAGAGTCATCCTGATATCTGAGAACGACCACTTCCTGCTCATTGTCTTTGACCTGGATCTTTTTGAATCCGGCGAACTTTCCGATCCCGTAGTCCACATGAACCACAAAATCGCCTATACTCAGATCTTTAAGTTCCTTGAATGATATGCCCCCGGAATAACGTCTCTTTTTGACCTTTGGCCGGTGATATCTGTTGAAGATCTGATGGTCGGTATAAATAGCCAGTTTTGCTTCATCATGAATAAAACCTTCATGAATGGATTCTACCAACAAACGATAATTCAGATGAGGTTCAGGATCTCCCAGTAATTCTTCAAAGCGGGATCGCTGTCCGTCATTGTCACAGAAAATGATAGTTTCAATTCCTTTTTCAGAATTCTTTTCGATGTCTTCTCTGAGGAACTTGAAATTGCCGTGGAAATCCGGTTGTGGTCTGGATTGCGCTGATTCAGTATGAATCTTTTCAGCACTGTCTGATCTGCCTGAGAATAACTTATATGAAAAACTGTCCAGCAGACTTTTGAGCTCTTCAGCCGATGTATATTTGTTTTCTGGTGCTTCAAGATCTTCATCTGTTGCACGTTCAAAATTATCTTTTGCTGACTGGAAGTGATCTTCAATAACGGAATATACCAGGGAAGGATCAGCTATGACAACGAGACTGGATTCTCCGAAATAGGAAAGCAGGCTGTCTTTTTCTGAAACCGGAAGATTTGAAAGATCGGGAACAATACGGGCGGTGTTCAGAAAAGAGATGGAACGCTGGGAGTCGGCATCGAATTCACGAATGGAATCCAGTTCATCCCCAAAGAATTCCAGACGTACCGGATATTCCCCGGAATAGGGAAATACATCCATAATCCCACCACGAACGGCAAATTCACCCGGTTGATCCACAAAACGAACGGGGGTATAGCCCTGATCAACAAGTTGCTCTTTAAGTCTTTCGGGATCGTATTCTTTTCCTTTGTCCAGCAAAATACTGACCTCATCAACGATATTTGGAGGAGCTACTTTTTCGAAAATGGCTTCAGCTGAAGTGACAACGATCTTAGATTGTTGGCTTTGTATCTGCTGAATAGCTTCGGAGCGCTGAACAAGAAGACCGGAGTCAACGATCTGTTCTTTATCGTAAGGTTTATGATTGGTTGCCGGAAAATGAATGACCTCAGAATCAGAGATCAAGGACAGGTCAGACTTTAGAAAGCGTTCATTTTCATCAGTATCTGTGATGACCAGAATGTCTTTAAAGTCATTGTGCAGCCCTTCTATCAGAAAAGAAGTAAATGAACCCACACTGCCTTTAAGGTGAACAGATCCGTTTTCTTTAATTGAATTGGGGAGCTTTTTTATAAGCGCGGTGCCAATTATGCTAGTACGTACTGAAGTAATGGACATTTGTATTGATCGGTCGGCAGTTGATCAGTTTCAAAGAGGGCAAAAGATAAGGCTTACTAAGCTGGTATGTAATCGGGAATGATAAAAATTCTAGTACTGAGTAAAGCCACGGAGCCAGATTCTATCGACCAGAAAACCAATAAAGAAGAAACAGACAGCAAAACCAAGATAGCGTGCATATTGATCTTCGTAATCTGTGTAAATGATCTCCTCAACTTTAGATTTTTCAAGCTGATCGATCTGGTCATAAATACTGGCAAGCTGGTCGGTGTCGGTAGCCCGGTAATATTGACCACCGGTCAGTTGTGCTACTTTGGTTAACATCTCTTCATCAATATTAACCTCAATATTTCTGTATCTGCGGCCAAAAATAGGGTCTTGAACAGGGTAGGGCGCAGTTCCCCGGGTTCCCGCTCCAATGGTGTAGATCTTAATCCCGAAAGTCACAGCGAGATCTGCAGCAGTTACAGGATCAATTTCACCGGAGTTATTCTGACCATCAGTTAGAAGAATGATGATCTTACTTTTAGCCTCACTGTCTTTAAGCCGGTTTATAGCGGTGGCTATTCCCATCCCGATTGCAGTTCCATCCTCAATAACGCCCATCTTAACTTCATCCAGGAGCTGTTTTAATAAGCGGTAATCCAAAGTGGGAGGGCAAACCGTAAAACTCTTCATGGCAAAAGAGACAAGCCCGATCCGGTCGGATATTCTTTTATCGACAAAGGCTTTGGCAACTTCCCGGGCGGCTTCAAAACGATTCGGTTTAAGATCCTCGGCACGCATCGAAGTCGACATATCGAGTACCATCACTATGTCAATACCTTCAGCATTGCGCTCTATTGTGGTAAGTTTGAGCTGAGGCCGTGCCAATGCTACGATCAGGGATATAAGTCCCAAAACAAAGAGAAGCAGTGTAAGCCAGTGAAGGTGTGATTTCCAGTTTCCAGGTAAATTCTCAAAAAATGAAACCGAGGAAAAAGTGAGAGAAGCTGTTTTTCGTGTAAAGTAGCGGTAGAGGTATAGCCCAATTACAACCGGTACAAATGCAAGTGCCCAAAACCATTCAGGATTAGCCCATTCCATTACTTAGCCTCCTGATCTTTCGTGGATTCTTTTTCCTCAGGTTCCTGCACTTCAGTATCATCAGAACTTTCAGGGACTTCATTTTCATGTTGCATCATCATATCTCTGAAACTTGCTTCATATGCCTGTTTCTTTCGTGATATTCTGGATGCATCCACTAATCGTGCTCTGTCCACAAAGTCGATCGCAGTCTGGTAACAATCCCAGGCATCATCAAGAGTAGGGGTGAACTTGGCAAACTTCACCATATCTGATCTGTTAAGGATAGTTCTGGTTTGCTTCACCATTTCAATATCAACGCCGAAAGCATCCAGAAACCGCATTAACTCCCGTGTTGTCGATTCAAGGGCAGGAATATTATAAAGCTCTTCAAAATAAGCCCGAATAGAATCCGAAAGTGTGGAGTAAAAGAACTTGAAATCTTTGGTAACAGCCAGATCATATTCATTCTTGAGTTTTGAGAGAGAATTCTCAAGCTCGGTAAGAGGATTTTGAAACGGCTTAAACTCAAAGGGTTTTCGTTCAGGTTCCGGTTCTTTCTTTGTAAGTATCCTGTAGACAAAATATGCTGCAACAAGTACCGCTATGGCGATCAAAACAGCGGCCCATGGAAAACCTTTGAAATCAAAGATGGGTTTCATGGGTTTTAGTTCGGCATCTTCGGCAGGTAGTACCGTCTTAAAAAAGAGGGGAAGACCGTTGCTGTAGATATAACTGGTATCAGAATCAGAAATGAGTCCTATCTGTAGTGGAGCTATGTTAAGATCTTTATTTCCAAAGAACTGAACCCGGTAAGAAATACTATCTGCAAAATCAGTGATCCTGTATTGCTGTGAACTTAACAGCTCAACTTCCTGTGGAAACCCGGACGAGTCAGGATAAACGATCCGGTCATATTCTTTATCAAGCTGAACTTTAAGGGAGATATTGAATACCTCACCAACGGAAACGGAATCAACAGATGAACTTATAAAGCTTGATTGTGAGACAGCCTGACCACCAAGAAAAATGAAAAACGAGATGCAATAAAGTGATCGCAGAATATTTTTTCGCAATGTTCCGGGTTTCATCAATTAGTTATTTCCGTCTGCTGTAAGATTTTGAAGTGCTTAAAATAGTGCATAAAAACCTAAATATGTGAACTAATTTAGAGGCAAAAGTTGTAAAAAATGCTCTCTATGAAAAAAAAAGATTAATTCGTATTCTAGTTCGGATTAATCATCTACATCTACGTTAAATTTAGTTCATGCACGGAATCAGGGTTAGTACAGGTATAATTGGGATAGCCATATGTTTTAGTATGCTTTCGTGTTCTCTGTTTAAAGGGGACAAGATCGAAATTGAAGCAGAACCAATGGTGGTGTTAAGTAATTTTGATGAAATTGCAGAATCACCCGTATTGGATTCATATGGCTTTGAAAGAGGTAATGAGTATACCAAAAGCGGGAAAGTCCGAAATAACGAAAGCCTGTATATCATTTTAAGATCTCTTGATGTATCCCCACAAACCATTTTTGAGATCGAGAAAGAGTCTAAGGGAAAGTTCCGAAGCAACAGGATACAACCCGGACAACGATACATTACCTATCTTGATAGTGAAACTGATGTCGCGAAAAGAATGATCCTTCATAGCAATGTCCTGGATTACGTAATCTTAGACTGGAGTGATGGAGTAAGTGTTGAAACAGGGCGTAAGGAGATCACTTCTCAGGTAACCGAGACTTCAGGAATTATAACATCCTCGCTTTACGAAACATTATTGGATAATGGTGACAATCCATTGCTGGGTAATAAATTAAGCGAAATACTTGGGTGGCAGATCGACTTCTTCAGACTTTATAAAAACGATAGCTATAAAGTGATCTATGAACAGGAGTATGTGGATGGTGAACCATTTGGAGTTGGTAAGGTATTGGCTGCTGAGTTCACACATAAAGGAGAGACTTATGACGCATTCTTTTATGAGACAGAAGACCGTGCCGGATATTTCGATAGTAAAGGTAATGGAGTACAGAAGGCGTTGCTGAAGGCACCGTTCAAATACTCACAAAGAGTGAGTTCTAATTTCTCACCAAACAGATTTCATCCGGTATTAAAACGACGAGTTCCGCACTACGGTGTAGATTATGCAGCTCCATTGGGAACGCCTGTTATTGCAGTTGGTGATGGAGAGATAATAGAATCACAGTATCGTGGACCAAACGGGAATATTGTTAAGATCATGCATAACAGTACTTATACAACTGCATATCTGCATCTGAATGGATTTGCCAGAGGTATTAAAAAAGGAGTCAGGGTAAAACAGGGTCAGGTGATAGGTTATGTGGGAAGAACCGGACGTGTGACCGGAGTTCATCTCGATTACCGTATTTATAAAAACGAACAACCAGTGAATCCTTTGAAAGTAGACCTTCCTCCGTCAAAGTCGATATCAAAAGAACATATGCCTGATTTTAAGATACAGCTGGCACGTTATAAGTTTGAGCTTGGTAAAATTGGAACGGATATGATCGCAGCTACAAACTGATCAGTAGCGATTCATTCTACGCTGGAAGAAATTCATGAGCGGACGAACATAGGAACTGTTCGTATTCACATTTACAGCGTCTATCTTCATTTTAAGCAACGCCTCATCAAGCTGCTGCTTATGTTTTAACTTTCTTTTCCGATATTCATCACGAACTTTTTTGCTGGAAGTGTCTACCAGGATCTCCCGGCCTGATTCAGCATCCTGAAGAGGGATAAGCCCTACATCAGGCAGCTCATCTTCAAAGGGATCATTAACAATTATACTGACCAGATCATGTTTCTGATTGGTCATCTTCAGCTGTTTTTGATAGTCATCATCCTGGAAGTCGGTAGCCAGCACAACAATAGCTCTTCGGTCAAGCAAACGATTCACATAACTCAGGGCATCTCCGATGTTAGTGCCTTTGCCTTCCGGTTTTGTTGAATACAGATCCCGTATCAATCGGAGTACATGGGTCTGACCTTTTTTAGGAGGTACAACTTTTTCAATTTTATCACTGAAGAGAACCAGACCGACTTTATCACCATTTTTGATAGCACTGAAGGCCAGTACTGCACAGATCTCAATGGCCAGATCCATCTTCCTCTGGGATTCACTTCCAAATACTCCACTTGCAGAAATATCAACACAAAGCATGAGTGTTTGTTCACGTTCTTCTTCGAATATTTTGATATAAGGGTCTCCTGTACGTGCCGTCACGTTCCAGTCGATCTGCCTGATATCATCACCGTAATTATATTCCCGAACTTCCGAGAAAGCCATTCCACGGCCTTTGAATGCAGATTGATATTCTCCACCAAATAAAGTGTTCACCAGCCCCTTGGTCTGGATCTCTAGCTTGCGGATTTTCTTAAGTACTTCTTTTGAAATCATACCGGATGATAAAGAATTAGCTTTGTTAAATCATTCTGTGATCGAATAATAATGGTCAAAAATTGAAAATTAGTATCGAATATTAAGGTTCTCTAATGTCCGGGAGTGAGAAATAGGATTTAGATTAAAGCTATCTAACAACTAATTAGTTCTGAGTGCCTTAATTTTAGAACGAATAATTAGTGAAAAGTAGTCACTTCGGGTTATGGTTAACACACCGGAGTCAGATTGAAATTGATTTAGTGTCTTGAGGAGAAATAAATGACGGGTTACCAGGCGGATCTGCAAAACACCAACACTTTATTTTGATACGATCTTTTTAACCCAGACATGGGGGTGGGGTGGAAAACCCCTGCCTCTTTATTTAATTAAGAGGAAGTCCCGGAAACGAGACTTCCTCTTTCTTTTGATAGCTACTAAGAATAAGTTCTTTGCATGATTACGCAAACCCAGGTAGTTATCCTTCGCGCTGTTGATTATCAGGAATCAAGTAAGATCCTCACTGTCTTATCCAGAGAACACGGGAAAATTGCGCTTATAGCCCGGGGAGCCAAGAAGCCTAAAAGCAAACTGGCTGGGATTATTGAGGTTGGTAATATTCTGGATGTGGTGTATTACTATAAATCAACCAGAGGAGTTCAAAGCTTGACTGAAGCCTCTATATCATATTCGTCCCTTAACTTTCGAATCGATATTGAACGCTCGGCAATACTATATGGTGTACTGGAATTAACCGGGCAATTAGTTCATGAGAATGAAGTTAACATCAATGTATTCGACTTCGTTACTAAATTCATTACCTGGTTAGGGGAAGAAAGTGCTCCCGACCCTTCAGTTTTTTGCTATGCACAGATCAGATGCGCTGAAATATGTGGCTTTGGATTGATGGATGAATCGACTGAAACGAACGATAATTATTATTTAAATATTTCAAATGGGACTATATCGGATGCATTTGATTCGGAACTTTCGTATAAATTAAACGTCACACAGGCACGTTTCCTGAAAGAGGCAGTAAGCTCGAAACAGAGAAGCGTGCTTCAGCTTGGACTGAAAGGGGCTGATCTGAAACAATTGATCCGCCATTTAGATGTTTATTTTAAATATCATATTGAAGGTTATCAGGAAAGGCGATCCGATGGAATTTTTGAACAGATGTTGCAGGAGCAGCGATGAGAAGACGTGATTTTTATTTAACGGCCACACTATTGATCCTGATCGGTGTTACGATCGGGACTATTTTTGCATTATATACGATCAACCCGGAGCTGGCCAGTTTTGCTGAGGTTAAAGTAACGGAAGTGAAGAAGAGTGAAGCGCCTTTGTTTGCTGATGAAGATCTGGAAAATTATGATGCCCGGTTTGTCTTTAAGAAAATTGCTGAAAATGTAACACCAACGGTTGTTTATATTGAAACCATCATCCCACTTGAAACTCCTGACGACGAAAACCATGATTTTAGTGAAAGCATTTGGGATCGAATCGTACCAAGAAGAGCCAGAACAGTAGGTTCAGGAGTATTGATAACTAATGATGGATATATACTTACTAATTTTCATGTGATCGAAGGTGCGGTACGGAATGGCTTAAAAGTAGTACTCAACGACAAAAGGGAATATCCTGCAAAAGTGGTTGGGCATGATCCAAGTACAGATCTGGCTGTTATCAAAATAAATGGACAAGATCTCCCTTCCATTGTGGTGGGTAATTCTGATAGCGTGGATGTAGGTGAATGGGTGCTTGCAATAGGAAATCCATTCAGACTTCGCTCAACAGTAACTGCGGGAATTGTAAGTGCTTTGAGCAGAGACGTTCAGATCATCAATGACAGAATGCGTATCGAGAGTTTCATACAGACGGATGCTGCAATCAATAAAGGGAATAGCGGGGGAGCACTGGTTAATACAAGTGGACAACTTATTGGCATCAACACGGCAATTGCCTCACAAAGTGGTTCATATCAGGGATATGGATTTGCAGTTCCAAGTAACCTGGCTATTAAAGTAGCAACTGACCTGATCCAGTATGGTGAAGTAAGAAGAGCATTATTAGGAGTAAGTATAGCCGCAGTGAACTATGACAGAGCAGTTGAGATCGGACTTGGCAGCGTTCGGGGTGTGGAAATTCTTGGAGTTTCTGTTGGTGGTGCTGCAGAAGAATCCGGTATCATAACAGGGGATGTGGTACTGGCGGTTAATGGCCAGAGTGTGAATGAATCAAACGAATTACAAGAAAAAGTAGCCGTACTTCAACCCGGTGATGTAGTAGATCTTAAACTATGGAGAGATGGTAGTGAGATCACCAGAAGCGTTCAATTGAAAGTTGCAGAACCTTTACCTGTTGAGGATTTGACCTTCAGTGAAGAGTCTTTATATCCGGAAGAGATTCCCGAGGGAGATGACACCGGATACGAGTCTCAGGAATTTGATCTGGGCTTTAAAGTGACGGCTTATAAAAAGTCTGAGAATTCTGATAACTTTGATCTGATCGTTTCACATGTATACAAATTTTCAGAAGCATGGAACCGGGGATTGAGAGCAGAGCAAAAAATTACAGCAATTGGGGAAGAAAAGGTTGAAGATCTCAATACTTTGAAAGACCTTCTTACCAAAAATTTAACAGCTAATGGTTCGGTTACTTTGGAAGTACGAAATAAAGATAATGCCAAAGGGTATGTCGAACTAGAAAGAAACTAGATGAATTTGTTTAAATACGGCTCGCTCCTCGCATTAATGATCGTTGTAATTACGGGATGCAATTCAACAGGAACCACAACAACACCTGATACAGTTTCGAATTCAATATTTCCGGATTGGTATGTGAGTTCGGGTGCTTCCTCAGATTCTTTGAGCTATTCAGGATATGCTACAGCAATAGCAACCGATTCATTGCTTGCTATTGAAAGGGCAGAAGAACAGGCTCGTGCTCATCTTGAGACCAGTATTGCAGAACTAACAGAGGATGTGCGTAACGCAATGGTGGACGCCGGATCTTCAAATGCGGGTCAAACTGATTTCATCATAATCCTTCGAACCGCTCATTCCAAAGTTGAGGGAGCCGCGTCTCTTACAAACAGCTCAGCCAAAAGCTCGGATGGATATTTTCGTGGATTTGCCGCGGTGACCATCACACGGTCTGAATTAGCTTCCACCCTCGAAAAAGGATTTAACGGTCACCCACGCTATTGGGGCGATTTTTCTTCGGCGGATTTGTTTGAGGAGTATTTTAAATAATTGATTCTCCCTCTGAGCTCCCAATTAAAGGCAGGGAGAGGTAGGTTTAGGGAAGGATATCAAACGTGGATCTGGAACCATAGTGATTTATGGGCTTATCGTTTACTTGATACCCTTCGTGAGGAATGTATTTCTTCTGGTTTATTATGTGGCACTCAGGGTGACAATATTGTTTATGAACGATGTAGGAGCTGTCCTCCTGAGCTCCCGGTGAATAAGTGGAGGAAGGTAAAGTAAAGCGAAGGATATCAACTAAACGAAGAACTAGGAATACCATTCTTCAGCAAGATCATTCCAGCCGGGGTTTTCTTCTTCAATCAAAGTTACTTTCTTATATCGTTTCCATCCTTTCATTTGCTTCTCTCTTTGAATTGCATATCCGATATCATCTGTTTCTTCGTAATAGACTAGTTTATAAAGATTATATTTCTGAGTGTAACCTTTCTTTAACTTCTTCTTGTGTTCGTAAACGCGCCTTTCCAGATCATTTGTGACCCCGATATATAACATTTTGGAGTTGTTGCTCAACATATAAATGTAGTAGGTCTTTCTCATATCGGTAAGACCAGTGATTATGGCACTCCTTACAGAATAGTTTGATTTAAACTCTGTTTGATACCCTTCGTGACGAGAATGTTGTTTCTGGTTTATAACGTGGCACTCTGGGTGACAGCATTGTTTATGAACGATGTAGGAGCTGTCCTCCTGAGCTCCCGGTGAATAAGTGGAAGAAGGTAAAGTGTAGCGAAGGATATCAAACGTGGATCTGGAACCATAGTATTTTCTCGGCTTATCGTTTACTTGATACCCTTCGTGAGGAATGTCTTGCTTCTGGTTAATAACGTGGCACTCAGGGTGACAATCTAGAGATCGCTCCATCCCCATTTACCACATTTTAAAAATTCCTGCTTTCTAAAGAACATTTTTAGCTGTTTCTTCTTTCATCACAAAATCTAAATGTAACAGCTAATATGAGATATCTATTCAGGGTATTAGCTGCGCTGGTCATCTTTGTTTATGGAAGTTCTGTAATCAAGGCTCAGGAAGCCCCGGCGTATGCTATCACCAATGTAACTATACATCACTCTGATGGCTCCGAATCCAAATCATCTTCCATTGTATGGCGGGATGGTGTGATCGAAGCCGTTGGAAAAAGAGTAACTATTCCATTCGACGCCTTCACCATTGATGGCGGCGACAGTCTTCATCTCTATCCGGGACTGATCGATGGCCTGGCAACATGGGGAAGTCCGGCACCGCCCAAAGAATATAAATCACTTCCCGAACCGGGAAACCCACCTTATGACAGGGCAGGGGTTCAGCCCGAACGCAAACCATCTGAATTACTTGAATCAGATGACAAAGAATTTGAAGCAGCTATGAAAGCTGGTTTTACCACTGCCGTTTTAGGAGTGGAAGGTAATATGCTACCCGGGCAAGTGGAGACGTTCTTTATTTCACCTGAAGAGACAAAAATGGGTTTGTATGGGGAAGTTCTAGGCCTTGAAGGTAGTTTCGAGACTGCTCCAGGAGGTTGGTCCAGTGGAGCCTATCCTTCAACCCTGATGGGGGTGATGGCGAAATTCCGCCAAACCATGTATGAAGCCAGAGCACTTCAGACTCATATTCAGTATCACTCTACTAATCCTGAAATGCCTGCTCCAAACAGAAGCGAGGTGCTTGAAGCACTATTTCCATTACTGAATAATACCAAGCCAATCTATTTCAAAGTGGACTCCAAAGAGAATATTGACCTGTTGCTGAAGCTACAGGACGAGTTTGGTTTTGATGCTGTGATCGTATCCGGTAAGGAAGCATATGCTCGCGCCGATGTACTTAAGAAACGGGGAATTCCGGTTTTAGCTAGTATCGATATCGATGATGCACCTAAATGGTACACCGATCAAAAGAAGAAGAAAAAAGATGATGATGCTAAAGAAGAAGAGATCACGGATGAAGAAAAGCAGTACCGTGAAAAGCAACTCGAAGCCTGGAAAGCAGAGGTCACAAATATCAAATCAATGATGGAAAGCGGAATTCAGGTTGGTTATTCTTCGCATGGCCTTGCCCTGAAGGATTACTCAAAGAAACTGGAAGTGATCATGGACGAAGGGGAACTCAAAGAAGAGGACCTGCTTGAAATCATGACCATCAATACAGCGAAGATCATTGGTCTTGATAGGGTATTCGGTAGTCTCGAAAAAGGGAAAAACGCCAGTTTTACACTGGTTAACAAACCCATCTATGAGAAGAAGGCCACAGTACTTAAAAGCGTGAGCAACGGAACCATCTATGAATTTTAATACAGGAAGTAGAATGAAAAAGATCTTAACACTATTCGTACTGATGGTTGCTGTAACAGGAGTTAAAGCACAGGAAACGGGATCAGTACTCATACAAAACGCAACGGTGATCACGATCACCGGGGAAGACCTGGAAAATACAGATGTTCTCATACGTGATGGAAAGATCACGGAGATCGGTCAGAATCTATCAGCACCACGCAGAGTGACCAAAGTAGACGCAACGGGTAAATTTGTGATGCCGGGTATCATCGACGCCCATTCACATCTGAATACGGTAAGTACGAATGAATCCAGGAACCCGGTTACCGCTGAAGTAACCATGGAGGAGTCGGTAAACCCGAATTCAGTGTCAATCTACAGAGCCATTGCAGGAGGAGTTACTTCCATTCATCTTATGCATGGTTCAGCTAATGTGATAGGTGGACAGAATGAAACCCTGAAGCTTCGCTATGGAGCTAATGTGGATGGAATGCGTTTCGAAGGAGCACCAAGAACCATCAAGTTTGCACTGGGTGAAAACCCAACCCGCGTTCACGGTCAGGGTAACGGAGTTCAACCGCGTACCAGGATGGGAGTGGAGCAGGTAATTCGTGGTCATTTTGATGCTGCCTTGAACTATAAGCGTAACAGAGAAGAATATCTGGCTGCAAAAGCAAAATGGGATTCTGATAAAAAAGGAACTCCACCAGTGCCCGTAGCACAAAACCTGCGTTTTGATGTGTTAAATGACATCATCGAAGGAAATGTCTGGGTGCATTGTCATTCTTACCGGGCTGATGAGATCCTGATGCTTATGCGTGTATTCAACGACTATGGTATCAAGAACTACACTTTCCAGCATGCTAACGAGGCATTTAAGGTAGCACCTGAGCTTGCAAAGAACGGAGCCCGTACTTCGGTGTTCTCTGATTGGTGGGCGTATAAATTCGAAGTGTATTACTCGACTGCGTACAATGCTTCTATTCTTAATGCCAATGGAGTAGTGAATAGTATCAACAGTGATGACTCAGAATTGATCCGACACCTTAATCATGAGGCAGCCAAAACGGTCAGGTATGGTAATACATCTGTACATGATGCGCTTAAGATGATCACCATAAATCCGGCTATACAGATCGGCGTGGACGATCGAGTGGGAAGTATCGAAGTTGGCAAGGACGGCGATGTTGTGATATGGAGCGGTCATCCGCTGAGTATCTACAGCAAGGTGGAACAAACCTATATCGATGGGAAGAAATACTTTGACCTGAGTGAGGATCCTGCGGATATGCGTATCTCAATTGATCCCAATGATGACTTCGAAAGTGCAGCCAACTTTGAAGTGTATCACTCTGGCCGACAGAATGATGCCTGCCTTGAAGGTGCATTTATCCTGAACACAGAAACTATTCAGCAATAATGAAGGGCCTGACGATGAAAAATATATTCAAACTAATATTGACAGGTCTGTTGCTGGCAGGAGTTAACACTGCTCAGGCGCAGATCACTGAGAAACCAGGATTCGGAAAATTCGCGATCACTGGTGCAACGGTACACACCGTAACAAATGGAACACTGGAAAATGCCATTGTTTTGATCGATGGTGAGAAGATCAGTTATGTTGGTGATAATGCCAAGATCACCAACGAATACACCAAAATTGATGCGTCCGGAAAGCATGTGTATCCTGGATTCATGGACTCCAAAACATATCTAGGGTTGGTTGAGATCAATGCAGTTGCAGTTACGGTTGATAACAGGGAACTGGGACAGTATAATCCTAATATATTAGCCTTTACTGCTTTTAATCCGCACAGTGCTGCAATTCCTGTAAACCGATTGGGTGGTGTTACTCATGTTCTCAGTTCCCCAACAGGAGGTGTGATCTCTGGTCAGGCTGCAATCATGGATCTATGGGGATATTCACCGGACTCCATGGCTGTTGATGCAACCGCAGGTATGATATTAGGCTGGCCACGATATGGCAGAAGAGGATCATTTGATCAAAGACCAGATCAGAAGATCGAAGAAGAATATGCCAAGCTTATCTCTGATATCGACCTTTTTCTGGACAAAGCCCGTTTTTATGATAAAATGATGACCGAATTCGAAAAGAACTCGAAAGGGAAGCAGCATCCTGATAAAGACATCAAAATGGAGGCGATGCGAGAACTGGTTAATGGTAAAACTCCATTAATCGTTGAGGTTACCCGCTCGCAGGATATACTGAAAGCGATCGATTGGGCGAAGGAACCAAAGAACAGCAAATTGAACATTGTATTTTCAGGAGCCACTGAAGGGTGGAGAGTTGCAAAGGAGATCGCTGAAGCTGGAATCCCATGTCTGGTTCCGGCGTTGTATTTACCAACGCGACAATATGATCATATTCATCGCCCTTATGAAAATGCTGCAAAACTTCATGAAGCCGGCGTTAAAGTGGCTATGATGACCGGTGAGACGGAGAATGTTCGTAACCTTCCATTCCATGCCGGATATGCTGCTGCTTATGGGCTTGGTACTGAGGAAGCATTAAAGGCAGTAACTATAAATCCAGCCGAAATATTTGGAATTGACGATGTTTTGGGATCTGTTGAAGCTGGAAAACAAGCAAATTTATTTATTTCCGATGGAGATCCGTTTGAGCCCCTAAGTCAAATAGAACATGTGTTTATAAAGGGGTATAAGATCCCGATGACTAGCAGGCATGCTCAATTATATGAGGAATTTCTTGACAGGGATGCTGTAGAAAATTAAACTTCAAAGCCGATCGTAATTGATCGGCTTTTTTTAAATGTGTCTGGAATTAAGGATCAAATTTCTGGGTTGATCATACAAAATCTTTAGGCATCAGTTCTCAGTACAGGCGCGATAGATGCACTGTAATTAGTTGGAAGGATCATAAATAGTTGTATAAGTGAATAAAATATCATCTGGATTAAACTTGGTAATGTTAATCCTGATTCTGGTTATTTCTGTATTCCCGAATCAGGTCTCAGCTCAACAACAACGCCCATCAAGGCCTGCCGGCCCACCACCAGGCAGGTTGCAACAGCCAGCACCGATTGGATTGGATCAGCTACAAGCTGATGTAGAAGCCGCTGGTTCATCGGAAGAAAAGATAAATGAGTTCACAGAGTTCCTTGTTAGAAACGATGTGATCCATCCTGATTCTATTGATGTGATCATAGATATGTTTTCAAATATTGAAAACATTGACGTTGAAAAGAAAGAAGCATATATCAACTTCCTGAAAGCCAATAAGTTTCTCAGGATTCAGCCCGATTCATCCTATTTCTATGGAATGAAGGCACAACCAATTCTCAAATCTTTTGAGGATCCTCAGCTGTACTTATTGAACACCAAACCTATTACTCAGTATTTTATAAGAAATGGAAAGTACATTGAGGCTCAAACTCTTTTTCTGGAAGCAATTAAATTACTGGAAGAAGAAGCCCAGGAAGAAGATAGAGGAGATCAGCTTACTAACATATATCAGGGTTTAGCCAACCTGTATACAAGAGCACGTGCTTCCGAACTCGCCTTAAATATATTCGATAAACTGCTTGAGAACGATTTACCTGTTGAACGCAGATGTGGAACTATCTTATCAAAATCGAACGCCCTTTCTATGGGTGAAAGAATTCAGGATGCAGTGGATGTACTGTTACCTTGTTCTGAAAATGAGAATCTACCTACACAACTGAAGGTTGTATTAAATACCACTCTTGGTCGATTGAGTGGAAGACTCGGGAATAATGATGAGTCAGTCCGTTACTATGAAAAGGCGTTGTCTTACTTCAATACAGAAACGGTTCCATTTGGAATAACCAGCGACAGAAGAGTGTTTCTGGCTGAAGCATATCTGAATAATGATATGCCATCTAAAGCGGATTCTTTGAAAGAGATCATTGAAAGTGAGCCAGAGCGATTACGCCCGGATATAGAGATATATAAGAATATTGTTTTTGCACGAATCGCATTGAATAAACAGCAGTATAAAACAAGTATTAGTTATGCAGATAAGGCTATTGAAATTGCCACCCGGATGGGGATGGAGCTAAATCTGCAGGATGTTCATGTTATAAAATCAGAAGCCCTTGAAGCCCTTGGAAGGTACGACGAAGCCTTGGACGTGCTTAGAGAGTTTAATACAATGAATAAGATGCGCGAAAAGGCCATAAAGGAAAGAGAAATGGCTGCGGTCAATGTTCAGTATCAGCTTACCGTTAGGGAAAATGAATTACTTAATGCTGCAAAGACCATTGAAAGCCTTAGCACTAAAATGACTCTCCTAATCCTTTCTATTTTTGTGATTCTGATCGCAGGGATTGCACTTTATTATCGTAACAGGGTTAAATTCATTGTTAGAGAAGAACAAACCCGGAATAAGATCGCAAGAGACCTTCATGATGATCTTAGTGGTACACTGAGCAGTATAAGCTTCTTTAGCGAGGCTGCTATAAGAACAGCTGAGAAAGGTGATCAGGGAAGCCAATACCTGAGTATGATTGACAAAAGTGCGGTGGAGGCTAAAGAAATGATCAATGATATCATCTGGGCTATCAACCCGGAAAACGATGACTGGGAATCATTTATAACAAAGTGTAAACGGTTTGCAGCAGACTCGTTTGAAAGTCAGGATATACGTTACGAACTGAATATGGATAATATCAACGGAGTTAAAACTTCCCTCGAATTACGTCAGAATCTGTGGTTGATCATCAAGGAGACTATCACCAACCTGATAAGACATTCGGGAGCAACTTCAGCTGAACTATCTCTGAAAAAAGATGGCAAAGAACTGATTTATACGATCACAGACGATGGAAAAGGCATGTCTGACGAACAATCCGAATCTGGAAATGGAATTAAAAATATCCGGTTTCGGGTGAACAGACTTAGTGGATACTCTGTACTTAATTCGGGAACCAATGGAACGGAATGGGTGATTAAGATACCCGTTTAAACTGCACATTCAGGCAGTGGTAATAAACCGGGCTTTACGCTATCTACTGATATGATTTCGATCACAATAATAGAAGATAATAAGTACATGAGGGAAGGTTGGAAGACCATCCTCGATTTTGAACCAAATATGTGCGTGGTCGCATCCTACGATAATTGCGAGGATGCAATAGCTTCAGGCGATCTGAACAAGTCAGATGTCATCCTGCTTGATATCGAGCTTCCGGGTATTCATGGCACAGAAGGGGTGAAATTGATCCACGATCAAAATCCTAATGTTCTGGTTTTGATGGTTACCGTACATGATGATAATGATATGATCTTTAAAGCGCTCAGAAACGGTGCGATCGGGTATCTCCTGAAGAAAGTATCTCCTACAGAATTAATTGAAGCGATAGAGATAGCCGTGGAAGGTGGCTCTCCGATGAGTCCAAATATTGCCAGAAAAGTGATCAATTCATTTCAAAATAAGAAAGAAGCCAAGATCGAAGTCTCGGATATAGAATCAACGATCCTTAATGAACTGGCTAAAGGGAAATCATATAAAGCAATATCTGAAACCGTATTTCTTTCATTGGATGGGGTACGATATCACATCAGAAATATTTACAAGAAACTTGAAGCAAGAAATAGCAGTGAGGCTGTTGCTAAGGGAATTTCTTATAACCTGATCAATAGCAGAGCATCTGATAGCTAATTAAAACTGCCCG
This sequence comes from Rhodothermia bacterium, assembly GCA_030427885.1. GTDB lineage: Bacteria > Bacteroidota > Rhodothermia > Balneolales > Balneolaceae > JAUICM01. The sequence goes on from JAUICM010000001.1 coordinate 305,400, forward strand.
ATTATGCGGTGAAGTTTAGACTGCTGTTAATTATTGTAAAGTGTCTAAACAAAGTCCATGCGACTTTACTTATACATGACCTAATTTTAACCCCGGCTTTTGAAAAAAGCCGGGGTTTTTTTATTTCTAATCCCTTCGAAATATCTGGTATATTAGACTCACCAACCAACCAAAAAGGATATCATCAAGTGAAGGAGTTTATAAGGATCGCGTCCGGGCAGGGATTTTGGGGAGATCTTCCCAATGCACCCATAAATCAGGTTAGAAAAGGCCCTATCGATTACCTGGTAATGGATTATCTGGCAGAAGTAACCATGTCGATCATGCAAAAGCAGCGCATGAGAAACCCTGAGTGGGGTTACGCCCGGGATTTTGTGGGGGTGGTTGAACAAGTACTTCCAGAGATCACAAACGAAGGGATCAAAGTGATAAGCAACGCCGGAGGTGTGAATCCCCTGGCATGTAAAGATGAAATTCTGAAGATAGCCAAAGGAAAAGGATATACGAATCTCAGGGTGGCCGTGGTAGATAATGACGATATACTCTCACAGATCGATGATCTGGTCTCTGACGGACATCTGCTTAAGAACATGGATGATGGTGAGCCGATCACAACTGTTAAGGACCAACTGCTGAGTGCTAATATTTATTTCGGATGCCGGGCTGTGGTAAAAGCACTGGAAGAGGGTGCAGACGTGATAATCACAGGGAGAGTGACCGATACCGGTTTAACGCTGGCCCCGATGATCTATGAATTTGGATGGGATTTTGGAGATTATGATAAGATGGCTGTGGGAACAATTGCAGGCCATATTATAGAATGTGGAGCACAGGTTTCGGGTGGTAATTTTACCGACTGGCAGAAAGTAGAAGATTTTACAGATATCGGATTTCCAATCATAGAAGCTTATCCAAACGGGGAGTTTTTCGTTACCAAGCATGAGGGAACCGGTGGCCTGGTGAGCGAGATGACGGTTAAAGAACAGTTGCTTTATGAGATCGGCGATCCAAAAGAATATATTACTCCCGATGTGATTGCTGATTTTACCACAGTTCAACTGGAAGATGCCGGAGTTGATCGCGTTAAGGTAACAGGTATTAAGGGATATCCTGAGACACCAACCTATAAAGTTTCAGCCAGTTTTACCGATGGGTATAAGCTTTCGGCTACGCTGGTTTATTCATGGCCTGATGCTTTGGCTAAAGCTGTAAAAGGCGCTGAGATCCTAGAATCACGCGCACAGGCACTTGGACTCGAATTTGAAGAGTTCAACAAAGAATATTTGGGTTATAATGGCACTACAGAAGCACCCGTTGACCAAAAAGCACTGGACACAGAGTTCGATGAGATACAAATGAGAATATCGGTCTCAGGACAAAAGAAGGCAGATCTGGACAGGTTTGGTATGGAAATCGCACCTCTGATCCTGACCGGACCAAGTGGGGTAACAGGCTTCGCTGGTGGCCGTCCGAAAGCGAGTGAAATAGTAGCTTACTGGCCAGCTTTACTTGAGAAAAAAGCTGTAAAACCACGTGTAACTATATTCAAAATAGATTAAACTAAACAGAACCACAGGCCAGTATAAATTAGGTTAGTAGCAACTATTCAGAGAAGAGAACGTGGGGGCACTTAAAGATCTTAATAAATATCTCAAAAAGTACACAGGTACTGTGATACTTGGTGCGCTTTTTCTAACCGGATCTAATTTCTTTCTGGTCTGGATACCAGTTCTCATCCGCCGGACTATTGATAAGATCGAGTCTCTTTCAGCACAGGATTACCATGTACCCGAAAAATTGATCGATACCCTGTTTACAAGTGAGGCCGGACAGATATTGGGCTTGAATTCACTGTATTTGATGGGAACGGTTCTTCTCTATGGATTCTTTCTTTTCCTGACGCGCCAGACTTTGATCGTTACTTCCAGGAAGGTTGAGTTTGACATGCGCAACCAGATCATCGAAAAGCTGATGATGCTTCCCCAGCGATTTTATACGAAATACTCTCACGGGGAAGTGTATGTTCGTGCCACTGAAGACGTCAACAAAGTACGGGAGTATTATGGGCCTGTGATAATGTACAGTATAAACACAGTAACGCGGGCTGGATTTGTAATTACAATGATGTATCTGGTAAATAAAGAACTCATGGTATGGGCGCTGATTCCACTTCCTTTGCTTTCTGTATTTGCATACTGGATAACCGGATATATTCATAAACATTCTATCATCATTCAGGAACAATATTCAAAGGTTGCGGGTCAGGCTAAAGAATCATTTTCCAGTATCAGACTTATTAAAGCCTACAATCGGGAAGAGAATGAGCAAGTTAAGTTTGAAGTATTGAGCGAGGATTACAGGAAGAAAAAACTTCGCCTTGATATGATTGAATCTTTGTTTCATCCGGGGCTTAATTTCCTGATCGGGATTTCATTGATAATCGTGATATGGCAGGGTGGAAATATGATCATCGAGGGCAGCCTGACTGTAGGAAACATCGCTGAGTTCCTGATCTACGTTGCCTACCTGATCTGGCCGGTTGCTGCGTTGGGATATACCACTAATCGTTTTCAGAAGTCGCTGGCTTCCTGGTACCGTATCAAAGAAGTTCTGGATTACCCGATCTCCATCATCGAGAAAGAAGATGCTTATCAGGAAGAGATAAAAGGAGAAATAGAATTCAGGAATGTGTGGTTCAAGTATCCTGAATCAGATGTTCATGTGATCAAGAACCTTAACCTAAAGATCAAAGCCGGACAGAATGTGGGTATTGTTGGCAGAACCGGTTCTGGTAAAAGTACAATCACTCAGCTTATCCCAAGGTTATTTGACCCCAGTGAAGGTGATATCTTTATTGATGGTGTCAATTTAAAAGAGCATTCGATCACGAATGTCAGGAAGGCAATTGGCTTTGTTCCCCAGGAAACATTTCTGTTTTCAGATACCATCGGGGAGAATATAGCGTTTGGAGTAGAAGACGCCACAGAAGAGCAGGTAGAGCTGGCGGCAGAGAAGGCTCAGGTGAAGGAGAATATTTTGGATTTTGAGAAAAAATTTAAGACTATGCTCGGAGAACGGGGGATTACTCTTTCAGGGGGGCAGAAACAAAGAACAGCAATTGCAAGAGCCCTGATTAAAGACCCGAAGCTATTAATATTTGATGATTCATTGAGCGCGGTAGATACTAAAACAGAAGACGCCATATTGAAGCAGCTCAAAACAGAGTTGAGCGGAAGAACGACCATAATGATAAGTCACAGAATTTCGACCATAAAAGACGCAGATATAATTTACTATATCGATGAAGGGCAGATAGCGGAATACGGAACACATGAAGAGCTGTTAGCTAAAGAAGGTCATTATAAGACTATGTATAACAAACAAATACTGGAACAAGAACTAGAACAAATCTAAAAACTAGAGCCAATCGGGATTACTGTTGAACGCAGTATCCTAATGGATCAAACGGGAGAATAAAATGATTGTAGTACCACTCGGTATTGCCTCGGCAACACCAACGGCAGTAAGGCATTTACCAGCAGTAGCACTTTGGAGAGAAGGGAGTGTATTTCTATTCGATTGCGGCGAGAATGCACAAATGAGAATGCTTCAGGCAGGATTAAAGCGATCAAAAATTGATGCTATTTTTATATCGCATTTTGACGTAGATCACTATTCAGGTCTAATGGGTTTATTATCAACTCTTCAGTTGCAACGACGCGACCGCGAATTAACCATTGTTGGCCCGAAAGGCATTAAAGAATATGTTAACTGGAATCTCCAGTTTTCTGGTGTCGAATTAAGTTTCGATATCAACTATAGCGAAGTTGAAGAAGGCGCAGAAGAAACCAGAGTGATCGATGCGGATGATTATTATGTGGAAGCACGTCCGCTTAAGCACCGAAGATTTTGTCTCGGGTACCGGTTCCAGGAAAAAGACCGTCCGGGTAAAGTGGATGCCGACAAAGCTTCAGCTTTGGGAATTACTGAAGATGAACAGTTTAAAAAACTGAAAGCCGGTGAGAATATAAAACTGGAAGATGGTACTGAAATTGAGGCCTATGAGATCGTAGGGCATCCGCGTCCTGGTGATAGTTTTGCTTACGTTTCTGATACAGAGTATTGCCCTAATGCTGTTAAGTTGGCAATGAATACCAATATTCTGTATCACGAAGCTACATTCAGTAATCAGCTGGCCGACAAAGCCAAAGAAACAGGACACTCAACTGCATCTGATGCAGCTCGTGTTGCAACGGAAGCTCAAACCAAGCTTTTAGTCATTGGTCATTTCTCAGCACGTTATACAAATCTGCATGTGCTGCTTAAAGAAGCCCGGGATGGATTTTATCCAACCTGGCTGGCTAACGAGCTTCGTCCGATCTTCACAGACCCAACGCACGAGCGTGGAATTGTAAGTCCTAAAGTTGAACTTAAAGATCTAACCAAGAAATCATCCGGATCTGATTACCGTTCTAATGACCGCGGCGGAAGTCGTGGCAGAAGCAGTGGAGGTAAGAACTTCAGATCGCGAAGAGGTCACAGCGGAGGTGGCGGTAGAAGCAGCAGTGGCGGTGGCGGAGGATACCGTAGCCGTGGTGGTAGCAGCGATAACCGCAGAAGCTATAACAACAGGGACGGAGGCGATCGCTACAATCGTGGAGACCGCGGTGGTGATCGATATAATAACCGTGGTAACGATAATAGAGGCGATCGTCGTTATGGAAGTAACAGCTACAGTAATAGTAGTAACAGAGATCGTGATGACAAGAATAACAACGATTCTAAACCAAACCGTACTATTACTCCGCGAACTTCATATGATGATTTCGATAGATTCTAACGAATAACCTGTGAGTAAAAAAGACACTAAAAAAGCCGTCGACAGAAGATTGATTCGACGGCTTTATTTTTTCGTAAAGCCCTTTCGCTGGTATGTAGTCCTTGCGGTTGTACTTACCCTGATTGCTTCATTTCTTGGCACACTGATGCCCAAGCTTACGCAGATTGCAGTTGATGATTACATTGCCAAGGGAGATTTTGAAGGATTGATGGGGATTATCGTACTGCTGGTTGTGGTATTGGTATCAGAGTTTATACTACTCATGCTCAATACCTATTTAACGAGATGGTTTGGCCAGGGAACACTTTACTCTTTACGGAATGCGATCTTTAAAAAAATTCAATCCCTGCACGTTCAGTTCTTCGACAGAAACCCAATTGGCCGTTTGATCACCAGATCAACCAGTGACGTTGAAGCATTAAGTGAACTGATGTCGGATGGAGTAGTAGCTATTATTGGGGATATGTTCAGGATTGTGTTCATTTTGTACTTCATGTTCAGTATGGATTGGGAATTGAGTCTTGTTACAATTGCGGTTCTGCCAATCTTATTCTATGCCACATTCTGGTTCAAAGAAAAAGTACGTGTATCGTTTCTGAAGGTGCGCGATCAGATCTCCAATGTGAATTCTTTTGTTCAGGAGCATATTAATGGGATGGATGTGGTGCAGCTCTTCAACAGAGAGAAAAGAGAACAGGCAAAATTTGAGGCGATCAATAAAAGTCACAAAGAAGCCCATGTAGAAACTATATTTTATTTCTCCATTTTTTGGCCGATCGTTGAAGTATTCTCAAGTTTTGCAATGGCACTCATTGTTTGGTATGGTGGTGGAAGAGCACTCATGGGCGGGGTTACTTTTGGAGTGTTGCTGGCGTTCATTCAGTACTCGCGCCAATTCTTTATGCCCATCAGGGGACTCTCAGAAAAATTCAATACCCTTCAGTCAGCACTGGCATCATCAGAACGAATATTCAATATCCTTGATACTGATACCGATATAGAGGAAGTGAAAAATCCGGAATCGATCCCTGATCCTAAAGGTGAGATCGAGTTTGAAAATGTGTGGTTCAGGTATAATGAAGGGGAAGACTATGTGCTTAAAAATGTTTCCTTCAAAGCGAAGTCAGGTGAAAATGTAGCCATTGTGGGGGCTACCGGTGCTGGAAAAACCACAATCATAAATTTACTTCTCAGGTTTTATGACATCGAGAAAGGAACAATCAGGTTAGATGGTGTCGATATTCGAAAACTGAGTCTGGGAGAACTTCGTAAATATTTTTCGTTGGTACTTCAGGACAATGCATTATTCACCGGAACAATTCTGGAGAACATCACACTTGGCGAAGATAGTATTACCAGAGAACAGGTGATAGAAGCTGCGCATCAGGTTGAAGCACATCGTTTTATTGAGAAGTTACCGAATACCTATGATTATAAACTTCAGAGACAGGGAACATCATTATCCATGGGGCAGAGACAATTGATATGTTTTGTACGTGCAATGGTATTCGACCCCAAGATACTGATCCTTGATGAAGCTACTTCCAGTATCGATTCAGAGACAGAATCGCTGGTGAACGAAGCTTCTCAGAAAATGATGCACGGAAGAACTTCTATAGTGATCGCACACCGGCTTTCAACTATTCAACATGCCGATAAGATACTTGTAATGCATAAGGGAGAGATCAGGGAAGAAGGTTCGCACGCCGAACTCATTACCCAGGAAAACGGGCTGTACAAAAAGCTATACGAACTTCAATATAAAGAGCAGGTTTTGACGACGAATGAGTAAAGAATATTCAATATTGAATTTTGATTGAAGATTTGAATTTAGAATAAACAGAGAGCACAGTCGTCATTTACTACTCAACAACAATCGCGATCTCCTCCCTAATATCCCGTGAAGATGAACCAATCAGAATTGTATAATCACCGGGTTCAACAACCCAGCTCATAGTTGATTCATTGAAGTATGCAAGGTCTTTAATATCAAAAGTGATGGTGCTGGATACAGTTTTACCTGCATTGACACTGACCTTTGTAAATCCCTTGAGTTCCTTGGCAGGTCGCATTACACCGGATTTATCGGCCCTGACATAAGCCTGAACTATTTCTTTTCCATCTTTATCGCCCGTATTTGTGACAGGTATGGTTATTTCTAATACATCATTTGCGCTGAAACGTGTTTTGTTGATCTTAGGGGAACCATATTTGAAGGTGGAGTATGACAGCCCGAAACCAAATGGATATTTCGGATCAATATTCTTGGTATCAAACCAACGGTATCCTACCAGAATATCTTCCTCATAAACTACTTCTGTTTCATTACCAGGAAAGCTGTTCGTTGCATGGGCAGGGGAATCTTCCAGTTTTTCAGGTATAGTAAATGGAAGTTTTCCTGAAGGATTAACCGTTCCGATAAGTACATCAGCGATGGCATTTCCTGCTTCGGAACCATTGAACCAGGACCAAACGAAGGATGAGGTTGTCGGTTCAATTTCGCGAAGATCAAAAGGAGTTCCCGCTACCATGACCACAATTGTATTAGGGTTAGCAGCGGTTACAGCTTTAACTAATTCTGCCTGACCAAACGGAAGTTCCATGGTTGTCCGGTCCGAAGCCTCTGATTCAACAAGTCGGTTTCCACCTATAAAAACAAGTGCGTATTCTGAATTTTTTGCAAGCTCAACCGCCTCAGCAACAAGGGAAGGGTCTCCTTTGAAAGCAGGTGACCTCATGAAGCCATTCCTTTCGTAGGTTTCATCATATCCTTTAGCGTAATTGATCTCCACATTGGGTAAGCGGTTCTTAAGGCCTTCAAGTGGTGTTACCTCATAAACTACCTTTACACCAGCTCCAAATCCGCCAGAAGAAAGAGTTTGTGTAGCATTATCTCCAATAACAGCGATACTATTAAGCTCAGAGGTACTTAGAGGTAGCAGATTCGCTTCATTTTTCAAAAGCACAATAGATTCTGAAGCAACTTTATAAACCAGTTCACTGTGTTCGGGGGTGTTGATCGATCCCGTTTTCCGGGTGGGGTCGTTCTTTTTAACATTCAAAAGTACACGAACCACTCTGGAGGCCATGTCATCAACTACACTCTGTGGTACATCTCCATCCTGAACAGCTTTAGCTAAAGGGTCACCAAAATATGTTTCATGGTAGGTACCCTCGCCACCGTTACCCATACTTATATCCAATCCATACAAAGCTGATTCCACCGTACTGTGAGTTGCTCCCCAATCCGACATTACGGTACCTTTAAAACCCCATTCGCCTTTTAAAATGTCTCTGAGCAGGTATTCATTCTCACAAACATAAGGCCCACGAAAACGGTTATATGAACACATTACAGAATAGACATCAGCTTCTTGTACCGCTGCTTTATACACAGGCAGATAGATCTCCCGAATAGCACGCTCACTTGCCTGCACATCGATACTTCCCCGTCTTGTTTCCTGGTTATTGATCGCATAATGTTTGATAGTTGCGGCTACATCCTGGCTTTGAATACCTTTGATCATTGGAACAGCAATGTTCGAATTCAATACCGGGTCTTCCGAGAAATATTCGTAATTCCGACCACCAAGGGGACTTCGCTGAATATTAACTGCGGGTGCAAGGAGGTAATCTTTATTGCGTGCTCGTGCTTCAGCTCCCATTGCTGAACCGTATTCATAAGCAAGATCTGTGTTCCAGGTAGCCGATAATCCGCCTCCGGCAGGGAAGAAGGTAGCTGAGTCGGTGGTCCATCCGGCTGGTGACCAGCTGTGGCGCTCCAGTTCCTCGCGAATACCTAACGGGCCGTCCGCGTATTGAACCTCGTCAATACCAAGCCGCTCAATCCCGGCAGACCAGAATTTTCCGTTCCCATAGAACAGGGATACTTTTTCATCCAGAGATAGAGAGTTAACAATTTCAGAGACTTTTGGTTCGAGAGATGGATCAAATTTGTATGAAGTATCTTCACTGATGGCTCTATTACAGTTAGACAGTACTACAAGAAGTAGTACGAATCCAACAAATCTTGATATTTTCATAAGATGAGTTTTTTGGATGTGACCAGAGAAGTGTTCTGGGTTGGTTAGTTCCGGTAATGTAAACTATTTTCTCAGAATTCAGAATATTTGCTTAACCAATTGGTATACATGGTTATAAATCCCCGGCGAAGTGCCCTCACTCGGCCCGCCCACACTCAAAATTTCTATCTCATTATCCTTAATCCACTTTCTGGTTTTAATGATAATCTCATTTTCTGCCTCGCTCCGGTGGTCCCCGTCGGAGCGGTTATGACTCAGAACATCGTAACCAGGAATCAATGAAGGATTTATAATCAGAAAAGGTCTTCCAAACTGCTTAGCAGCCTCAAGGGCCAGCTTTGTACCTTTGTCTCGATGCTCATCCGATAAAAAAATCAATGAAGCATCTGAATCCCGAACATTCCAGATCGTTCTTTGAGACCTGGGGACATCGGGCGCTGAAGGATCACATTCTTCCGGTGTTTCTCTGAGTTTGAATCGTTCTGGAATTATTCCGTTTTCGCAAACTTTCCCGGGTGGACACCAGCCGCCGTGCTCTAATCCGGAATCAATTGCTGCCTGTAGTGCAGCCTGATCAACGCCTGTCTGGCCTCCGGATACAATCTTCTCGAGCATTATACATTCGTTGCTTTGAAAAAGGAGTAGGTATACAAACCAAGATAGCCCTTTCGGGTATATAGCTGATGATCACCAAATAAATTAGTAAGAATGGTAAATAGTCCTGACTTCATATCCACATGATTTATCATCATCCATTCCCTGAACCATTTAAAAGGCGTATTGTCAAAATCAACAACCAGGAGAGTACCTTCAGGCTTTAAGTGATATTTGATATGATCCAGTTTTTTGGGAATCTCTTCCACCATGGTAAGAGAGTATGACCCCACAATCATATCAAAAGTGTTTTCTTCGAATAGTTCTTCGATATAAGCTGAGTAAATAAGTTGTACAGATTCTCCAAGTTTCTCTCGTGCAATATCCAGCATATGCTCGGAACGATCTACTCCAGTGATTTTGGCATCAGGGTAGTGTTTCTTTAGTTGTACGAGTTGTTTACCCGTTCCACATCCAAGATCGAGAATAGATGGATTTGCAGGGAGCTCTGGATATAATCTTTGCATGGAACTTCTTCCAAAAAGAAAAGCCCATCGCGTCAGGTCATAGAACTTTGAATGCAGGAGGTAGTAATTATCCTGTGAAGAAAAAGGATTCATTAGACAATAGAGACAATTTTGGGTGAGGTTCTGAAACTAAATTGTATTTTACAGCGCAACGAATAACCCCAAGTAAGCCAGAAGATGAGAATAGTTCAAGTTATTTCCATATTAATTTTAATAATAACTATGGCTTGTGCCAATAGAGAACCAGTATTAAAATGGGAATTACAGGAACTGGATTCTAAAGCATCAATAAGAGGTATTTCTGTTGTTGACGAAAATATTGCCTGGTTAAGCGGAAGTAATGGTACGATTGCAAGAACCATCGATGGGGGTAAGACCTGGAAGAAAATATTTGCACCAATCGATACCCTCGATTACAGGGATATTGAAGCTTTTAGTGAGGATGAGGCTATCATTCTGAGCATTGGAACAGGAGATCCATCCAAAGTTTTCAAAACAATGAATGGAGGCGTTACCTGGGAACAGGTGCACCAGAATGAATACGCAGAAGGATTCTATACCGGGATCGCATTCTGGGACAAAGACCACGGCTTTTTGGTTGGAGATCCGGTGGAGGGCCATAATTTTGTATTAACCACAGATGACGGTGGGCAAAATTGGACTCGTGTTGATACTTCTGCAATGCCACCATTGCTGGATACTGAATATGGTTTTGCAGCCAGTGGTACTCACCTGACAGTATTTGGAGAGAATAAAGCCTGGATCGGAACAGGTGGAGTGAACTCCAGGGTGTTCTATTCAAACGACAGAGGCCGAAACTGGGAAGTGACTGAAACCCCGATCATTCAGGGGGAACCATCTACCGGTATTTTTTCTCTGGAATTCAACACTCCACAATATGGTGTGGCTGTTGGCGGGGATTATACCAAAGAAGAAGAGGGGCAGGATAATGTGATGGTCACGGAGGATGGAGGCAAAACATGGAAGCTTTCAACTGCATCTAAGCTTGATTACCGTTCCTGTGTTCGTTTTGCAGGTGATCTGGTTCTTGCTACCGGGCCTTCTGGTTCAGACTACTCTACTGACGGTGGTAAAACCTGGAAAGGATTTGGTGACCAGGGTTTTCATACTATGAGTGTCGGCAAAGACGGACTGAAGTCGGTTTGGGCGGCAGGCTCTGGTGGCAGAGTGGCAAAACTGATCGTTGAATAATTAGTTCTTCAATTTACCTGTAAATGTACTGGTATACGTGCCAACCCGATCATTTAAAGCCAACCATTCAGGGTCAATACGTTTTAATTCTAAATTCCGAATTGCGATCTCAGGTAGAAAATTTTTGTGATCATATGCAGAACGGAATAAGAACTCAGCCCCGGGCTGTGCTTTCTGAAGCATGAGTTCCCATTCTTTGATAAGGGCTTTCTGATTATGTTCAGCAAGCCAATCCATATGATCCAGTAAAACGAAATGAGAATATTTACCTCGATCGTTTTCCAAAAATGAGATCAAATCATCAGAAGAGAAATTTAATTTATGTACGGATTGTTTCAGGATCTCAAAATTGGAAGGTTTTAAATAATCCGGGCAGGATTCTCTAGTAAAGCTTCCTTCAATATAGGCTTTCCAGTAAGGGTTGAATCGGGCTGACTGCTTTACAAATACATTTCTGAGTACTTTTTTTATAAATGTATCGATATCACCAAGTGCTTCTCGTTGACTTTTTGGGATTCCTGCCAGGCTTAATACACCTGTCGATTTCCAAAGATACTGTGAAGTACCACTCCATATTTTAGCTTCAATTTCCTCAAGGATATGGGAACGTTTTTCTTCATTCTCTTCATAGATAAGTTCCAGAACATCATCATGAAGGTCTTTTCGGCTTAACATCTTATTCAGGAATCGTGCAAAAGTACCCGAACCCCCATGATAAAATAATCCACGGCCTGTAGGATCAAAGTAACGAATATGCTCATCCCAGAACCTTCTGGATTCATGCTTCAGGTTTTCTTTAACCTGATGATAAACCCGGATATGATTCTCCGATCGTCCCTTCCCAAAAAAATCAAAGAAAGTTTGATGATCACAATTATTGATCAGCGCCAATTTTAGATCCAGAAGCGCGTTCTGTTTAGGATTGATGTCCACACATTGAACTGAAGCAGGGGAGTCTAGTAAATAATCAAGGGCATTATCGCCTGCACTGGTGATCATAAGGATATTACTGTGGTTGTTAAAACTGAGTAATTCCCGGTCAACTTTAGAGTCTTCCCAGCAAATATTGTAGATCAATAAATTGGAATGAAGAAAATTGAACCAGATCTGTGATGGACTGAAAGTCATGAATTAGAAACTGAAACTTAAAAGCATTATTAAGTGTTTAAGATTACAAACAATTAAACTTCAATTTTGTATTTTTAAAAACAATTAACAGTGAGGATATTATGTCAGAATCAACACGTATCGACGAAGCTCAAAAGAAAATCGGAAAACGAATCAACGGGGCAACAGAAGTTCTTCAGGATAAAGTTGAACAAACTTATGATGAAGTGATCGACAAGTTGAAGGATGAACGTGATTGGCTCGAAAAGGAACTAAAGCATGAGTACAGAAACGCACGCCGTTATGTACGTGCTAATCCGGAACAGGGAGTAGGTTTTGCTCTTCTTGCCGGACTGGCCCTTGGTATTCTTTTGGGACGCGCCTCCAAATAACAAATCAGACTTACATATTATTTAATGGCAATAAATAAAGACCATTTGCAGGAAAACTATGAGCGTTTGGACGCGCTCAGGAGGTACCTTTGACTACGATAAACGAAAAGTCAGAATAATTGAATTAACAGAACAGACTCAGGACCCTCAGTTCTGGAACGACCCGGCGGCTGCACAGGCCGTAATGAAGCAACTGGATAACCAGAAAAGTCTAGTTGGTTCGTGGGATGAACTCAACGATCTGAGGGATAGCATCAATGTATTTCTTGAGTTCCAGGAAATGGGGGAGGATGTTGAATCCGAACTCGAAGAAGAGTACAAAAAGCTGCTAAAAGGACTGGAAAGTCTGGAGCTAAGGAACATGCTCAAGGGAAGTGATGATCATCGAGATGCGGTGGTTACATTCAATCCCGGTGCAGGAGGAACAGAAAGTCAGGACTGGGGCGAAATGCTTTATCGCATGTATACCAGATGGGCTGAACGCAGCGGGTTCAAAGTTTCTGTGATCGACTATCAGGATGGCGAAGTTGCAGGCCTTAAAAGTGCGACCATTGAGGTGCAGGGGAATAACGCCTATGGTTTCCTTAAAGCAGAAAGTGGAGTTCACCGCCTCGTTCGGGTATCACCATTCGATAGTAATGCACGTCGCCATACTTCATTCTGTTCAGTATTTGTTTCACCACTTATCGACGATACTATAGAGGTTGATATAAATGATAGTGATGTGGAATTACAGCGTTTTCATTCCAGTGGAGCCGGAGGTCAGAACGTGAACAAAGTTGAAACAGGAGTGCGCCTGGTGTGGTCAGGTAAGCTGTCTGACGGATCCGAACCTCGTGTGGTAGCTGAGTGTCAACAGGAGCGATCGCAGCTTCAGAACAGGGAAAAGGCGATGATCTTGCTGAAATCCAGGATCTATGAGCTCGAGAAAGAAATTCAGGAAGCTGAAAAAGCAAAGCTTGAAGGGAGTAAAGGAAAAAATGAATGGGGCTCTCAGATCAGAAGCTATGTATTCGATGATCAGCGGGTTAAAGATCACCGTACTAATCATGAAACTTCAAATGTGAGCGGAGTGATGGATGGAGATCTGGACGATTTTATAAAAGCCTATCTGTTGTTGATCTCAACTCAGGAACAGAAATAATGTCTATTTAATATCCCGAAACATGTACACATTTGATTTCCTGGTTATTGGCAGTGGTCTCGCCGGTCTCTCATTTGCACTAAAAGCTGCTGAGTTTGGGACGGTGGCCGTTGTAACCAAGCGGGAGATTATGGAAGCAAATACTCGCTATGCCCAGGGCGGTATATCCGGGGTTATGGATTTTGATTCTGATTCTTTCGAGAAGCATATTAACGATACCCTGGTTGCCGGTGCCGGATTATGTGACAAGGAAACCGTTGAACGGATGGTAAAAGAGGCTCCCCGACTGATCCGCGAATTAATGGATCATGGAGTAAACTTTACCCGAAAAAACGGAAAGCTGCACTTAGGACGTGAGGGAGGCCATTCTGAACACCGGGTTGTGCATGCCGAGGACGCGACCGGACAAGAGATAGAAAGTATCATGGTGAGTAAAGTCAGGAACCACCCGAACATAGAGGTTTTTGAACATCATTTTGCTATGGAGCTTCTCACAGAACACCATCTGGGTAAAAAGGTTAAATACCTCAAACAGATAAATTGCTTTGGTGCTTATGTTCTGGAGAAATCCTCAGGGAAAGTACATACCATGCTATCCCGGGTGACAGTCATAGCAGCTGGTGGAGCCGGACAAGTGTACCAGTATACCACCAATCCCGAGATCGCTACAGGTGATGGTATTGCAATGGCTTACAGAGCTAAGGCGAAAATCAGGAATATGGAATTCGTTCAATTCCATCCAACCTCCCTGAATATTCCGGAGTCGGATTCTTTCCTGATCTCCGAGGCTTTACGCGGACATGGAGCTATACTTCGAAACTCTGACGGAGTCGCCTTCATGGAACAATATGATGAACGCAAAGAGCTTGCACCCAGAGATATTGTAGCCAGGGCTATTGATGACCAGTTAAAGAAAAGAGGAGATAAAAGCGTTTATCTGGATGTGACTTTTATGGATGCCGAAGAAATAAAAACCTCCTTTCCCAGCATTTATAAAACATGTCTCAAATACGGGATCGATATCACCAGTCAATACATACCAGTAGTACCGGCTGCACATTATTTTTGCGGTGGAATAGAAACGGATATTGATGGACAAACTTCCATTAACAGATTATTAGCTTGTGGAGAAACGGCCTGTACGGGTGTTCATGGCGCAAACCGCTTAGCTTCCAATAGTTTGCTTGAGGCGTTATTTTTCGCTGAACAGGCAGCAAATAAAGCTTGTGCTGTTTTTAAAGAAATTGAAATTCAGAAGGATATACCTGACTGGGATGAAAGTGGTACTTTCAATAATAATGAATGGGTTTTGATCTCTCATAATCGGGAAGAACTTCAGCAGGTGATGTGGGATTACGTTGGGATTGTTCGCAGTGACCTCAGGCTCCAGCGAGCAATTCGCAGACAAACGCTTTTATATGAAGAGGTTGAAGACTTTTATAACAGAACAAGGATCACTATCCCACTTTGCGAGCTAAGAAATATGATAAGCGTGGCATATCTAATCATTAAAGCAGCAATGAAGAGAAAGAAGAGTTGTGGACTTCACTATAATATCGATTACGAGATGAACACAGAGAAGGCATGATCAAAATTGGAATAACAGGAGGTATCGGTTCAGGTAAAACAACTTTTTGTAAAGTGTTGGAAGAATTAGGCGCCTTTGTGTTATATGCTGATGATTATGCCAAAGAGCTCATGGTGAATGATGAGAAGCTGATCAGCTCAATAAAGAACACATTTGGAGAGGAAGCCTACTTTAAGGATGGAACGCTTAACCGAAAATTTTTGGCTGAGGAAGCATTTTCAAAAGGAAGAGTTGAGGAGTTAAATGACCTGGTTCATCCTGTACTTTGGAAGAAAGCAGACCAACTTGCTGATGAAAAAGAAAAAGAAGGTGTGACAATTTTTGCAAAGGAAGCAGCTATTCTTTTGAATAATGGAAGACCTGAAGATCTGGATTATGTGGTCTTGTTATTAGCGGATGATGATGAGCGGGTTTCTAGAGTAAAAAAGAGAGATAAAGCTACCAAAGAACAAATAACAGAACGAATAAATAAACAGCCTCAATTTGAAGAGCTTGCCCCTTTGTGTGACTTCATTGTTATGAATGAAGGTACGGTTGAAGAATTGCAGAATAAAGCCAGAGAGATCTATTATTTGCTCAATCAAATTGCTTAATTAGAATTTTTCTCACGGGGTGTAAATGTGAGAAAAATGTTTGTATATTTATCAGAAAAGCGCTTCCAATTACTTTGCAGATATGACTAATTCGCTTGATGAACGCCTGGTAACATTAGAAGAATTCATAATACAGGCACAAAACAGATTTCCGGGAGCAACAGGTGAGCTCTCTCAATTATTAAGAGATATTGGCCTGGCTTCCAAGATCATTTCCCGGGAGGTAAATAAAGCCGGCATCACAAATATTCTCGGAAATGACGGTACTACAAATATCCATGGGGAAGCTGTTAAAAGACTGGATCTTTTTGCAGATGAACAGCTGATCTCAGCACTCGAAAGATCCCAGATCACCTGTATGGTAATTTCAGAAGAGAATGACGGAATTGTGAGATTAAGGAGCCAGGGAGGAAAATACATCGTCTATCTTGACCCTTTAGATGGATCTTCCAACATAGATGTAAACGTCTCCATTGGCTCCATTTTTTCTATCTACATGCGGGAGCCCCGTTACGAACCCACAGTCAAGGAAGAAGATGCTCTGCAACCCGGGGTAAGACAGGTTGCTGCCGGATATGTGCTCTACGGTTCAAGTACCACTCTTGCATACACAACGGGTTTGGGTGTTTCATTATTTACACTGGATCCAAGCATCGGAGAGTATATCCTTACCAAGAGAAAGATCACTATTCCAACTAAAGGAACTATATACAGTATAAACGAGGGAAGCTACAACTCCTGGGATCTGGGCTTGAAAAAATACATCAAGTACTGCCAGGAAGAGCATGCTGAGACGAAGAGACCGTACTCAGCCAGATATATAGGCTCAATGGTTGCAGATATACACCGTACCCTGATCAAAGGGGGGATATTTATATATCCTCACAGTAAAAGATACCCTAAAGGTAAGCTCAGGTTGATGTATGAATGCAATCCATTGAGCTTTATCATTGAACAGGCAGGAGGGAAAGCTACAAACGGGGAACGGCGTATAATGGAAATTGAACCCCTTGCAATCCATGAACGAACACCCATCTACATAGGTTCTCCCGAAAATGTAGACAGAGTAATGGAGTTTTTGTACGAGTATCAGGAACAGGCCGTTTAAAAATTCTTAATACCATAGTGAGTTTAAAACTCCTTATATTAGTTGGAGTTCCAACTAAAAAGTATATCATTTTGAGGGAAAATGAATCAATAGGGAGGTTAGTCTCCATCATATACCGATGGGGAAATATCTATTTCAGTAATGCTCTGAATGACGAAGAGCTGGGGCATGGACAGCTAAAATTACTGATGTTTGTTGGTAGAAATGAAGGTGCCACTCAACAAGAGGTTTCAGATTATTTTCAAATGGATAAGGGCACCACTTCGTTTCTGATCAAACAATTGGTTAAGCATGGATATGTAAGCAAGCAAAGTCATGAAGAAGACAAACGTTGCAAAAAGCTGTATCTGACAGATAAAGCCCAGGTAAAATTTTCGGAACTGAGTGAGATATCTAAAAGTTGGACTGAAAAATTATTAACTGATTTTACTGATGAGGAGAGACAGGAAGCGTTCACATTATTAGATAAGATGATCCTCAACATTGGTATTAGTAAAAAGAAAGAGACTATTGGCTAAAAAAAGACCTTCACTCACAGAAGATCCAATTATATCAACACTTGCTAAACTCACCTGGCCTATGATATTTGGGATGCTGGGCATGGTGGTTTTTAATCTGGTTGATACCATTTATATCGGTATGGTTGGCGTAGACGAGTTAGCTGCTATCGGTTTTGCATTTCCGGTGGTGATGTTCATCAGGAGCATTACTGCAGGAATGGGAATTGCTACAGCTTCCGTGTTTTCAAGGATCATTGTTTCACAAGAGCGCTCAGTAATGCAAAAGCACTCTATGTATGCAATCATCCTGGCGGTAATCGTTGTGGTGATTTTTGTTACGATAGGGGAGTTAACCATCATTCCGGTTTTTCGATTGCTGGGTGCAACAGAAGAATTGCTTCCATTGATCTCAGAATACATGTCGGTTTGGTATGCAGGTGTGATATTTGTTGTTGTTCCCATGGTTGGAAATAATATCATCCGGTCTACCGGTGATACCTTCACGCCTGGAATGATCATGGTTTTTGCATCAGTATTGAATATCATCCTGGATCCAGTCATGATATTTGGATGGGGACCTTTCCCTGAAATGGGATTAAAAGGGGCCGCTTTGGCCACCGTAATCAGTATGGGAATGGGTCTGGTGCTTTCATTACATATTCTGATAGTTAAAAAGAAACTGCTCAGAATTTCCAAGCCTGATATTAGTGCCATGTTTGGCACCTGGAAACAGATATTCTATGTAGCTGGTCCGGCTGCAATGGGAATGCTGATCACACCGGTTTCACTGGCATTGATAACACGTATTATCTCAGAGTATGGCTCTGATGCAGTTGCGGCTTTTGGAATAGGCTCCAGACTGGAGATGTTTATTCTGATCCTTATAGCTTCGCTCGGATCGGTTCTCACGGTGTTTTCCGGACAAAACTGGTCGGTACGCAATTATACCCGAATCTATAAAGGAACAAGAATTAGCGCTGTATTTTCCCTAAGCTGGGGAGCAGTACTATTTATTGTTTCACAGTTATTTGCCGGAGAGATAGCTTCCGTATTCACTCAAAATGAAGATGTGATTAGAATTACATCCACGTACTTGGTGATTGTATCCTTCAGCTATGGATTTCAGGGTGTGTTAATGCTTTGTACCTCGATTCTGAACGGGATCAATAAACCCATGGTATCCTTTGGGTTGATCATGCTCAGAATGACCATTCTTTACGTTCCGGTAGCATTGGTTGCTTCGTATCTGTTCGGTCTAAAAGGAATATTCTGGGCTGCTTTTACGGCAAACCTAACCGCCGGAATAACTGCTTATTTTATGGTAAGAAAAGTCACAGGTGCCCATGCTGAACGTGAGATCCGGGTTGAAAAGAATTACCTGAAAAGAAAGGAAGCTGAAACAGCTAAGAACATGGATCAGGAAGCTGTACTAACTTCCTGATCATCATATTCAAAATGGGTGGATTACTTAAGCAGAAGCATTTTTCTGGTTTGAACGGAAGAACCGTTTACTGATAGCTTGTAAAAGTAAACCCCAGATGTCAAGCCTGAACCATCAAATTCGGCAGTATGCTTTCCTGATGTTACTTCAGAATTGACCAGTGTGGATACTTTTTGTCCCAGGTTATTGAATACTTCAAGTTTCACATTCGATACATTTGGAACAGAGTACTGAATTTTAGTTGAGGGGTTGAACGGATTCGGATAATTCTGCTCCAGTTCAAATCCTTTTAAAGAAGTAACAGGCTCCTCAATAGAAGTAGTGGGACCGAAACTAACTTTCCAGATATTGGTAGTTTCGCGATTGTTCAACCAGCTATTCCCAAATTCAAGAACATAGATGTCATCGCCAATCATTTCTGAGTCGATCGGATTTAAAAACCCGGATACCAAGGTGTAGCTATTCATGGTATAAGTGTCACCCGACTTGGTAAGTTCAATATGCATCAGGGATTCTCCGTCATCTTCCATTGTCCGCAAAAGAAAGCTAAAATCATTTCCTCCTGTGAATGCCAATAAGAAACCATCACCGGTATATTCACCAGAAAGAACACTATCCCGGTCGAAAACCAGACCTAAAGATGAACGGTGAGCAGTGAACGAAGAAATGGCTGTATCTTGCTCGAAGGCATTTAAAATGGTTCTGGAACCGTCTGAATCTTTAACGTAGTTAACTCCATCGGGACCATAATTAAGTATGGGTTCTACAAATTCCAGTCCTTCTGGTGGGGCAGGGTAGTCCGGATCATTATAAAATAACTCTTCTCTTCCTACGGCATTAAATAATGGATCTTCTTCATAGTTATAATCAGGGAATTGCATAGGGGTATCGTTACCACCAATTCTCCATGGAAACCCGTAATGTTTGCCCTTTTGCAGCCAGTTAAACTCGCCCGGGTCGTCTCTTTCACCTGCATTGTCTGCTGAGAAGAGTTCTCCATTTCCATCAAAAGCCAATCCAAAACTATTTCGGGTGCCTTCAGCAAAAACGAAACCCTTAGCTCTCAGAGTGTCTATATCATTTATGAGGTGAGCATCAGTAGTATCTGCAGGTATACTCAGAATTTTTGCTGTAAGAGCAGTCTCCCGAAGTCCGGGGTAGAGGCCTTCTTCAGGAAGTCCATCGCCCCAAACAGCCTGCTCTTCCCCATGGTCGGTTCTGGAGCCACTATTTACATAAAGTGTTTTCTGATCAGGACTGATTACAATTTCATTCATTACATGATCAAAATCTGTATTACTTATTGGCCATGGGTCAGTGACGGCTACAGTTTCCCATGTCCAGTTCCCATCCGTAATAGTCGCTCTTTTTATTGTGCCGACGTTCGTATAAGTAGCATTTGGTCCCTGGTTGTCTTTAGAGTTCCCAACAATAAAAACTTGTCCACTATCGGATATGTCGATTCCCTGAACATCAGATAATCCGTGGTCAGAACTTGTTTGAACTTCTGTAGTACTTCCAAATGGTAAAGCCCCGGGTAAATTGACCCGGTAAATAGATCCATTTTGAGAAACAGTATATAATTTCTGATCTGCAGGATTATAAGACAGTTTAACTGCCTCAAAAGGTGCAGAAGTAATTGACGTAACAACTACATTATCAACTTCAGCTGTGGGCTGGGCATAGACTGATTGAGTTAAATAGAAGAATACAGCAAATAAAGTGAGTAAAGGCTTGGTTAGTTTACGATTCATTTTTATGGGTGAGTTATTGGAATATTAATAAGTGTATTTAATACACATCATAGTAATAATATATTCCAATACTTAGCAAGGCAATTTTCTGATGTAAAAAATTGTAGGTTAATAACTTATTGCAGTTACTCTGAGTACCATACTGTATATAAGTTGCAGATTACGAATCTGCTAAAGCATACAAGATCATTTAATCAGAAGCATTTTCCTGGTTTGAACAGCCGAACCGTTTATCAATAGTTTGTAGAAATAAACTCCTGAGCTCAAACCATCTGCGTTGAATTCTACAGAATGAGTTCCGGAATTAACTTTTCCACTTACCAGAATGGATACTTTTTGTCCCAATTCATTGAATACTTCAAGAGATACCTGGGCGGATCTTGTAAGGGAGTATCCAATAGTTGTACTGGGATTGAAGGGATTTGGGTAATTCTGCTCCAGCTTGAAGTCTGAGACAAAATCAGGTTCTTCTGTACTTGTTCCGTTTCCTGGAAATGTGATCTCAAAAAGTTGTGTATTTGCTCCGGCATTCAGCCAGCCATCGTCTCTGAATTCGATCATGTACAATTTGTCACCAATGATCTCAGTATCGGAAGGATTATAAAAACCACGGATCAAGCTGGTAGTTGTTACTTCAAAATTGTCATCCACTTTTTCAAATGAGAGATGAATCAGATCTTCGCCATGATAGTCCATTCGTGACATTAGAAAGGCATCGCCGGGAGAACCACCTGAAAACCCAAGCATAAATGCTTCACCTTTAAAATCACCTGGAAGTTGATTTTCAATATCAAAAGAAAGTCCCATGGGAGAGAGGTGAGAGGTAAACGAATTAATAGTTAATCCGAGATCACTCGCATCTTTAATTTCCCCATCTTCGGCATCCCTGAATGTATCGGCATCGGGACCTTTGTTGATGACACCCGGAGAAAATACAAGGTCTTCCGGCGGTGCAGGATAATTCGGGTCTTCATAGAAAAATCCTCCATTATAAGCAGTAGAGTTTTTTGGAATGAATGGGTCGCTGTCCGGGTCAAAACCTTCGAACTGCATTGGAGTTTCATTGCCTCCGATCACCCATGGGAATCCATAATGATGTCCTTCCTGTAACCAGTTCAACTCTTCCGGATCATCGCGGTCACCGGCATTCTCAGTTCCGAAAAGATTACCATCGGCATCGAAAGCGAGACTAAAACTATTTCGGGTACCTTCAGCATACACAAACCCTTTTGATTTTAACTCATCCAGATCATTAGCCAGAAGCGCATCAGTGGTATCAGCTGGAACCTGCAGGATCTTAGCTGTTAACGGGGCATCACGGAGTCCCGGATATTTGCCATCTACATCATGAACTTCACCATGATCGGTTCTGGAGCCACTGTTAATGTATAATGTACTTCCATCCGGACTAATGACCACCGCATTAGCAATATGGTCGAAAGCAGTATTACTAAGGGGGTAAGGATCTGTGTAGGCAACGGTTTCCCAGCTCCAGCTACCATCCGTAATAGTTCCTCGTTTGATGTAGGCAGTGTTAGTGGCCGCACCGCCATTCTTGATATTTCCTACAATGTAAAAGGTACCATCGTCTGAAATTTCAAGCCCCTGAACATCACCAAGTCCATGATCGGAACTCGTTTGTTTGCGAACAGTGAATCCTCTTTTCAGGTTCACACTGTAAATATCACCTGACTGAGCTAACAAATAGAGTGTACTATCTGCTTTATTGAATTCAATTCTCAGCGATTTATTGGGTATTTCAGCAATACCCTCAATGGTCAGTGTTTCGTTTAATAGTTCAGGAGTAGATTTTTGGGCAAATGAGCTGTAAGGCGCTGAGAAGAGCATCAGCGCCAGGATAGTAATATATCTCGACATAGGATTAGGTTGGTTAAATTGGATCTTCCGCCGAAAGAAATCTAAATTAACCGAGAAAGAAAAATTTGGGAATTTTTATCAGAAAGATCAGAACCGGACCTTCATTCCTTCTGTAATTCCGTTTGCAACAGAGAAACCGCCATTGGTCTCAATTACATATTGAGCCGGAGCTTCAGAAGGAAGGCTGGTTTGCGAAAAGGGCTCCGTATTCTGATAGATTCTTACAATATTACTATCCGCGTTCACATACATGATATCCAGAGTAAGAGGGGTGTTAGCCATCCAGAAACTTTGGAGCTCTTCTGTATCAAAAATAAAGATCATACCCTCATCTTCAGCCATATTATAAACATCCATCAAGCCCTGATTACGTTCTTTGGGTTCATCAGCAACGGCAACCTGAATGGTCTTTAAAGGCTTATTGTCAGTACTTAAAAAAGTGACTTCGCTTTCAAGCTCAAGAGTTCGTCCCTGGGATTTGTTTTGATCTGAGGATCCACCAGATCCTTTTTTCTGATCACACTGAGTAAATAATAAAAGTGCCAGTATCAGAATTGATTTACTCGATCTTGAAATCAGTTTCATGCGAATTTCGTCCGTTTTTAAAAGTTAGTGTATAAGTTCCTTTACCCAGGAATTCAGGCTCATTGTCTTTTTTAGAAATAACGAGGTTCCACTTCAAAGTATTGAAACCTTTATTTCCGGTGATGTTAAAAGTCTTAAGTTTTTTTCCTTCCTCATCTTTTAGTTCAACGGTCACTTTTTGATCCGAACCATCCGTGCCCAGGAAATACATAAATGAAACTTCGGGCATATAACGTTCGCGATATTCAGAAGACCGTGAACCCCATCTGTTACTATATCGAACAGATTCTGTTTTCAGTGCAGTAATAGGTTCATTAAGTCTGTCAGCCACCTGATGTAATGGTTTTACATCGGCAATCCAAATGCTTCGGCCGTGTGTACCAACCACAAGCTCAAGATCACGCGGATGAACAAGTAGATCATAAGATGCCACATTTGGCATTCCAGTGAGGTAGTGCCATTCATTGCCATCATCAAAACTGATATAAGTACCATGATCCATACCCACATAAAGTATTTCAGGCTTTACAGGATCCTGATAGATCACATTCACCACCTCATCAGGGAGGTTGCCACTTATATCTTTCCAGGAATTACCGAAATCAGTGGTTTTGTATATATAGGTTTTAAAATTATCGTAACGGTATCCGTTCAGGGATACATAGGCAACAGCTTCATCATATTTTGAAGGATGTACTTCACTAACCCACAGGTATTGAGGCAGGTCGCCGGTGACATTGGTCCAGTTTGCTCCACCATCTTTGGTTAATTGTATATTTCCATCGTCGGTGCCAACCCAGATCAGATTGAAGTTAAGAGGCGATTCTCCAATTGTTGAGATCGTTGAAAATGGAACATCACCATTTGGAAGATCATGCGTGAGATCGGGGCTTATTGCTGTCCAGGTCTTACCTTCATCGAAAGAACGGTTAAGTCTTTGTGAGCCGATGTAAACGATCTCAGGATTATGGGAGCTTAGATTCATTGGTGAATTCCAGTTGTACCGATATCGGGGTTCTCCAAGTTGATGTGATGGAGTGATCCTGGAATAGGTACCTTTTTTTAAGTCCCTTCTGCCATAACTACCATACTGAGAACCAACATAGACGATCTGCGGATTTTTAGGATTTGGTGCAACATGCATTCCATCACCACCACCAATTCCGGTCCAGTATTCAGATCTGTTAGGGACAGATTTAGAAGATCCCATATACGTTCCGTTATCTTGTAACCCACCATAAATGTTGTATGGCTCTTCCATATCCACATTTACAGAATAGAATTGTCCGGCTGCAATCACATTGTGATGAATAAAATTATCTGTGCCATCGTGACTTTCATAAAGCCCGCCATCATTTCCGAGTAGAATATGTTCTGAATCATTTGGATCGATCCACATGGCATGATGATCTACATGAACAGATTGATTATTGGCTTTAACCTCCCAGGTTTTACCTCCATCGGTGGATTTGAGAAAGGGTACTCCCCATATATAAATCGTTTCGGGATCATTGGGATCCACACGTATCTGACCGAAATAATATCCATAAGTAAAGAAGACACCGTCCAGGTCATAGGAATTTACCTTAGTCCAGGAATCGCCACCATTATCGGAGCGATATACCTCTGGCCCGATGATCTCGGTATCAAAAAGTGCAGCGTTGGCATCTCCCACGTAATCTGCTAAAGCTTTTGGAGGATATTTATCATTTCTGACGTCATTCTTTACCGATTCAGCCGTATGTTTTTCCGGGAACCGGTAATTTTTGAGATAAGCATTAAGCTTTTCGTTATCCAGGTTGAGAAAGTCTTTCTTACTCATGTCAACGAACGAAGAAAGATTCAGGTTTTCAGAATCCTCTTCACGTTTTGTCTTAGTTTCGTATTGGTTATCAATCACAGCATATATTATATCAGGATTGCTTTTACTGATATCTAAACCAATTCTTCCAACATGAGCACCATCAGGAAGTCCGTTAGAAAGTTTATCCCAGGAGACTCCGCCATCGGTTGATTTATAAATTCCTGATCCGGTGCCTGATTCTTTAAAATTCCAGGCCTTTCTGTCTTTCTCCCATGCAGCAGCCCATAGGATATTTGGATCGTCAGGATGTATCACCAGATCTATCACTCCGGTACTGTCGTTGATAAACAGCGTTTTCTCCCATGATTCCCCGCCATCAGTTGTTTTGAAAACACCCCGATGCGGATTATTACTGAACAGAGCACCTACGCTTGCGACCCACGCAATATTTTCGTCGGTAGGGTGAGTCACTATCCGGCCGATATGCTGAGAATTTCTTAACCCAGCAAAATTCCATGTTTTACCGGCGTCAGAACTTCGATATACCCCAAACCCGGCATAGGTAGAACGGCTGCTGTTATTTTCACCGGTACCAACCCAGATCACATCGGGGTTTGCTCTGGAAATAGCCAGGTCTCCGATCCCAAGGGCATCACCTGCATGGTCAAAGATCGGTTCCATAGTGTTACCGCTGTTCGTAGTTTTGAAAACACCACCTGATCCCAGGCCAATGTAAAATATTCTTGAATTATCAGGGTGAACTGCAATATCAGTAACACGACCACTCATAACCACCGGGCCCACACTTCTGACCGGGTAATTCTTAAATATCGATGTTTCTCTGAGTTCAGACCTTTGTTCTGAGGACCTCTGAATCTCAGCGGGTGTGCTTGGGCTCACCGACTGAGCGAATGAAAAGAAAGGTAATAGTGATAAAAAGAGGGTGGAGGTAAAGACTGACTTAATTGCTTTCACTGCATATTGTTCGTTAAGATTTATGCAGTGATGATATAAAATGGATTTCAAAAAAATGGAAAATATTTCAACTGCTTTTCACATAAAACTATTCATTCATAATTCATTGAAATTTTAGCAAAATAAAAGTACCTTTAAATCTCGGTGAGCGTCGAAAGGCACTCACTTTTTTTTGTTTCTGAATTCGTGTAATGAATCCTGATATCACTGAAAATATTAAAGAACTGGCCGCGCCACTTGCGGAGGAAAAAAACCTCTTTTTAGTGGACGTGGAGCTCAAAACCGGCGGAGGCACCGAAGTATGGGTGTATCTGGATGGTGAAGACCGGGGTGTAAACCTTGATGAATGTGCAGATATCAGCCGTGAATTGGGTTTTTTGATCGATGCCCATGAGCTGTTGGATGATAAATACCGTCTGAATGTTTCATCACCCGGACTAAGCCGGCCCCTAACTGATATCAGGCAATACAAGAAGAATATTGAACGAACAATAAAAGTTCGATACAGAAACGAAGAAGACGAGGTTATGAAGCTGCAAGGTGAACTAATTGGAGTCACTGAGGCAAACATTCTGATAGCACCAAAAGAAGGGGAGAAAACGGAAATCCCTTATGATTCTATTTTTGAGGCTAAAATTATCCCTGTAATATAAATTATTAGGCAAAAGCTGATGCAGAACGAACTTTCAAAACAGATTATCTCCTCATTTGCTGAGATCGCGAAGGAAAAAGGTATCGACCGCGATTTACTGCTATCCATTCTGGAAGATGTTTTCAGAACCATGATTCGTAAGAAATACGAATCAGATGATGCATTCGAAGTTATTTTGAATGCTGACAGGGGAGAAATCCAGATCCTTCACGTTCAGGAAGTTGTTCCTGCTGAAGAATTATCAGATCCCGTATCTGAGATCACCCTTGAAGATGCACAAAAGATCGATCCGGATATCGAGCTGTATGATGAGCTGGCTCAGGAAGTTCAGATCCTTGATTTCGGACGCCGTGCAGTAATGATGGCACGTCAGCAATTAGCTCAGCGCATCCGCGAGATCGAAAAAGATAATATCTACGAAGATTACAGCGACCGTGTTGGTGAGATCATTTTGGGTGATGTATATCAGGTTCGCCATAATAAAGATATTCTTGTAAACCATAATGGAGTGGAGCTGCTGCTGCCTAAGAACGAGCAGATCTACAAAGACAGGTACCGCAAGGGCGATACTATTCGTGCTGTTGTGATTGGTGTGCACATGAAAAATGGTAACCCGACTGTTATCATCTCAAGAACATCAGAACTATTCCTGGAAAGACTGTTTGAAAATGAGATCCCGGAAGTGTTCGATGGCATCATTGAGTTAGTAAAGATCGCGCGTGCACCGGGTGACCGTTCAAAAGTAGCGGTTCTCTCACATGATGAAAGAGTGGACCCCGTTGGAGCATGTGTGGGTATGAAGGGTATTCGTATCCATGCTATCGTGCGTGAGCTTCAGAATGAGAATATTGATGTGATCAATTATACTCATGACAAGATCGAGTTTATTAAAAGAGCACTTCAGCCAGCTGATGTACTTAAAGTTGAACTCGATGAAGAGAATAAGAAAGCGAATGTACTGGTTCCTGCAGATGAAGTTTCAAAAGCGATCGGTAAAGGAGGTGTAAACATCCGTTTGGCTTCCAAACTTACTGACTGCGAGATCGA
The DNA here is from genome assembly GCA_030427885.1 of Rhodothermia bacterium. Taxonomy (GTDB): domain Bacteria; phylum Bacteroidota; class Rhodothermia; order Balneolales; family Balneolaceae; genus JAUICM01. The sequence goes on from JAUICM010000001.1 coordinate 333,184, forward strand.
TGTATATCGTGAAGTTGAAGAAGAAGATGATATCGATCTGGCTGAATTTGAAGAAGATTTTGGTGCAGATAAGATCGCTTTGCTGCACGAGATCGGTTGCGATACAGCTAGAGCTGTACTTGACCTTGATAAAGCTGAGATCGTGAGTCGTACCAATGGCGAGATCGATGAGGAACTTGCAGCTCGTATCATCGAGGTAATTGCCTACGAATTTGACGAGGAAGCTAACTAGGCAATTCCAACCAAAATTAATTAGTTTAAGAGCTCAATCTAAAAACCATATATGTCTATAAACAGACCCAAACCATTATTTAAAGTAGCATCAGAGTTTAATGTATCTACACAATCAATTGTAGATACATTAGCTGATAATGGATTTAGTGCTGCTAACCGTCCCAACTTCAAGGTAACACCTGAAATGTATGAAGTGCTGGATGGGGTATATGGTGAAGATAAGGCTAAGAGTCAGGATCACGAAAAGGCCAAAGAAGAGTACGAGAGTCGTCGCAGCCACATGATGAATCAGCGTAATGATAGTATTACGGTTGATAATATCCTGGAGCCGATGGATGATCTGAAACCATCTGATGAACCTGAGCCAGCTGCTTCAGTGGAAAATGAACTGATCAGTAGCCTAGAACCTCTGGAAGAAAAATCCGATAAAAAGGAAGAAGCTCCGGCTGTTGAGGAGCCTGAAGAGGAACCTGTTGCCGAAGAGGAAACAGAAGAAGAGTTAGTTAAAGAAGAACCCGTAGCGGAAGAGGAAGAAGTAGTAGCTGAAGCTGAGGAGCAAATCGGGGAAGAAGCAGGAACCGCTGATGAAACAGAAGAAGTTGTCGAAGACGAAGATGATGAAGACGACGATGATTCTGAGGAAGACGATGACGAAGATGTTGAGGAAGAAGAGGATGACGAAGACGATGATGAGGAGGAAGTAGAGGAAAAAGGATCAGAAGATGAAGAGCCTCAAAAAGATTCCGAAGGTAAGATCATTCGTGGGCGTGCTAATAAGTTAAAGGGTACCAAGGTTTTAGGTAAAACAGCCTTTACCAACGATCTGAGCTCAGATTCTAAAGTCCGTAAGAAAAGAAAAAGAAAGAAAGATCGTCCGGGATTTGATTCCAAGGATGAGAAAACTGGTTCTGAAAAGAAAGAAAGAACAAGAAAACCTACTCCAAAGAAAGGAAAGCCTAAGAAGAAGGAAAAAACTGAGATCGACGAGAGCGATGTGGATCGTATGATGCGCGAGACCCTGAAGAAAATGCAGGGTACCGGTACGGTAGGTAGTAAACGTGGTAAGCGCAGACGCCAGAGAAAAGAAGAAAGAGAAGAGGAATTACAACAGCAGCAGGAGATGCAGGAACTGGAAGCCGGCATCATTGAGGTAACAGAGTTTATCACTGCTAACGATCTGGCTGAAGAACTTGAAGTTGGTGTTAACGACATCATCTCGGCATGTATGAGCATCGGACTGATGATCACTATTAACCAGCGCCTAGATGCTGGTACCATCGAACTTGTAGCAAGTGAGTTTGGTAAAGATGTGAAGTTCATCGATGCGGAAGAATTAGTCGAAGAACTAGAGATCGAAGAAGACAATGAAGAAGATCTCAAGCCAAGAGCTCCGATCATTACCGTTATGGGTCACGTTGACCACGGTAAGACTTCGTTGCTTGATTATATAAGAAAATCGCAGGTAGCTGAAGGTGAGGCCGGGGGTATTACCCAGCACGTTGGTGCCTATGAAGTTGAACATGAAGGACGAAAGATCACCTTCCTTGATACTCCGGGTCACGAGGCCTTTACCGCAATGCGTTCACGTGGTGCTCAGGCAACAGATATCGTAATTCTTGTTGTTGCAGCAGATGATTCAGTGATGCCCCAGACTATCGAGGCTATAAATCACGCCAAAGCAGCTGGTGTACCAATAGTTGTAGCTATTAATAAGATTGATAAAGACGGCTCAAGTCCTGATAAGATCAAGCAGCAGCTGTCTGAACATGATGTAATTGTAGAGGAGTGGGGTGGTACAACTCAGTTTGCCCTGGTATCTGCAAAAACAGGTGTTGGCATTGAAGACCTGCTCGAAAAAGTATTGATCGAAGCCGAATTACTTGATCTGAAATCTAATCCGGACCGAAGAGCCGATGGTGTTGTTCTGGAAGCCCGTCTGGATAAAGGAAAAGGTATTGTAGCTAATATTCTGGTACAGAACGGTACGCTTAAAGTTGGAGATCCTTTTGTTGCGGGTCCTTGTTTTGGACGTGTTCGTGCCATGGAAGATGATCACGGTGTTCGTATTAAAGAAGCTGGTCCGGCAACACCTGTACAGCTTACCGGTTTCGATGAGATGCCACAGGCTGGTGATAAGGTTGTTGTAGCTGTTGATGAGAAAACTGCTAAAGAAGTAGCTAATCAGCGTCAGCAGATCAGAAGGGAGCAGGCTTTACGTAAGACCAAGCATATGACGCTTGACGATCTTTCACGACGACTTGCTCTGGGTGAGATCTCAGAACTTAACATTATCATTAAAGCTGATGTGGACGGTTCTATCGAGGCCCTGTCCGGATCACTTCAGAAAATAAGTACTGATGAAGTAGCTGTTAATATCATCCATACAGGTGCTGGTGCTATTTCTGAATCGGATGTGCTTCTTGCCTCTGCCTCAGATGCTATTATAATTGGTTTCCAGGTTCGTCCAACTGCCCAGGCACGTAAACTGGCTGAATCTGAAGAGATCGATATCAGGTTGTTCAGTGTAATTTATGATGCGGTTGATGAAGTACGTGATGCACTCGAAGGTCTTCTGTCTCCTGAATTGAAAGAGCAAATGCTGGGTATTGTTGAGGTACGTGAAATCTTCAAAGTATCTAAAGTTGGTACCATTGCCGGTTGTTATGTTACCGAAGGTAAGATCGACAGGTCTAACCCGGTTCGTATTATACGGGAAGGCGTTGTGATCTATGATGGAGCCATTGGAGCCCTCAAACGTTTCAAAGACGATGTAAAAGAAGTAGCCTCCGGATATGAGTGCGGTATCAGCATTCAGGGATACAACGACATTAAAGTTGGCGATATGTTCGAGAGCTATAAAATCACTGAAGAGAAACGTACTCTCGAAGACGTAAACTAAGGTTCACCTAATTTACTGTTATGAGTTTCAGAGTTGAACGGCTGGGCGAGTTGCTCAAGAGAGATCTTGGTGAGATCATCCAGCGAAGTTTCCAGCCCGAAGGTACATTTGTTACGGTTACCAGCGTCAGAGTCACACCAGACCTTTCAATTGCAAAAGTATACCTGAGTGTATTCGCTCCGGGCAGGGACAATAAAGTGGTATACGAATATATAGACGAACATGTGCCTGCCATTCGCCATAAGCTGGCTGGTAAGATCAAGAATCAGGTGAGGAAAATACCTGAACTCCATTTTTATGCTGATGATACAGCAGAATATGTCAATAAGATGGAACAGCTTTTCAAGAAAGTTGATGAACAGCCCAAAGCTCCTTCTGACGACGAAGAGTAATGGCCAAAGCACTACCTCTGCACACGATCCCTGTTTATTCGAAGGAGCAGCCGCCTGGTCCCGAAATAGATTTTAGTGCCGGAGCCATTATCCTAATGAACAAACCCAGAGAATGGACCAGCTTCGATGTGGTTAAATATACACGGGGAAGGCTCAGAGAAAAGAAAGTTGGCCATGCAGGAACACTCGACCCTATGGCAACCGGACTTTTAGTGCTGTGTTCCGGAAAGGCAACTAAATCGATCTCACAGATTCAGGAAATGCCAAAGACCTACATTGGGGAGATCACTTTTGGCGGGTCTACGCCCAGCTATGATGCTGATTCTGAAGTTGATATTTCTGCAGCATTTGATCATATAACAGAAGAAATGATCCGTGAGAAACTGGAATCTGAATTTTCAGGTGAGATCATGCAGGTTCCTCCGATCTATTCTGCATTAAAAGTGGGGGGACGTAAATCATACGAACTGGCTCGAAGAGGAAAAGAAGTGGAACTTCAGGCACGTCCGGTTACCATTCATGGTTTTGAGATCATCAGTTATGGAGCGCCTAAGTTAAGGGTGAGCATAAATTGCAGTAAAGGAACGTATATCAGATCAATTGCTCATGATCTTGGAATTGCATTGGGTTCAAGAGCTCATCTGAGTGCTTTGGAGCGAACTAAGATTGGTGAATATTCATCAGAAAATGCGATTACCCCACAGGAAATTGACACACTAATGAGACCGGATAATGGCTAAGTTAGTTCATATAAATGAAATCGATCATCAAGCCAACACCGTTGTCACAGTTGGTACATTCGATGGGGTTCATGAAGGTCACCGCGCTTTGATGGAGACCGTAGTTCAAAAGGCTAAAGCAAGAAATGGAAGGAGTGTGGTTGTTACATTCGATCCTCATCCCAGAACTATTATCGGTTCGAAGAAAAACAATGAGCTGAAACTTCTTACCACACTACAGGAAAGAGCAGAAATATTAGAATCATTGGGTGTGGATATTTTGCTGGTGATTCCTTTCACAAGGGATTTTTCATTGCTGAGTTCAGAAGAGTTTGTTAAGGATATCATCTATTCAAAGATAGGTATCAGTGAGTTTGTGATCGGTTATGATCATCATTTTGGAAAAGATCGTTCGGGTACCATTGAAACACTGGAAAAACTAGGTCCCGAGCTGGGATTTGATGTGTATGTGGTTTCCAAACGGGAAATGGGCGAGGTAACAATCAGTAGTACTACAATAAGAAAAGAGATTCAGGACGAAGGCGATATGAATACCGCCGCTGAACTTTTGGGCAGGCCTTATATGCTCAATGGAGTTGTAATTCACGGGGATGAACGTGGAAGAAAGATCGGATATCCGACCGCAAATCTGAAGCCGGAACACCCGGATAAAGCGATTCCAAAAAAGGGAATATATGCAGTTCAGGTCAGGGTTGATGGTTCCTGGTATGGGGGTATGATGAATATAGGTGTCCGCCCTACATTTGATGGCAGTACCAAAACACTTGAAGTACATATTTTTGAGTTCGACCAGAGTATTTATGGTAAAACTATACAGGTACGTTTCATCGGAAGACTTCGAGATGAAAGGAAGTTTAAAAGTGTTGAAGAATTAATAGATAGATTAAAAAGGGATAAAAAAGAAGCGTTACAAGCACTAAGATTTATATAAACGTAGTTTTTAGCTTATATCTTTTTATGAATTAATGTCTTCATTACTATTTTAGACTGGACTTGATTTGATATAGGCAATATTTGTATTTACCAGAAAAATTCAATCACATTTTTTTGGCTAAAGATAATTTTAACTGTCCAATTTGTGAATGTACTAGATCCGAAACTCTTTTCTTTAGTAAGAAAGAGGATTATGGGGATATCCTTCGTTGCTCGGATTGTCGCTTTGTAACGGTCTTTCCTATACCTAGTAATGAAATTATTACTTCCAGCTATTTGGGTCTGTATAAAGAGAGAGAAAACATGGAAGCTGTTGATCAGCTTAAATTTTCACAGGTCCGACCAAGCGTATCATATTATTTTAGTAAGATAGATAGTTCCAAAAAGAGCAACCGGATCAAATTTCTAGATATAGGAGGAGGATTAGGCTATTACAGTGCATCAGCGAAAGAGCTGGGTATGACTCCATATCTGATTGACCTTGATTCAGAATCATTAAATTTTGCTAAAGATGTATTAGGAATTCAAAAAGTTTTTCAGGGAACTTTGGAGACTTTTTGTGCTTCTACAGATGAGAAATTTGATCTTATTCTTTTGAGGCATGTGATCGAGCACCTCCCGGATCCAAATCATATTATAGCAAAAATTAAATCTCTACTTTCAGAAAATGGAGTAGCCATTATTGAAACTCCTAATAATAAAAGTATCGAGGCATTTTTGAACTTTGGATTGGGGAAAGACTTTATTAGAAAATTGAGCAAGAATTACAGTGATGTAAGTTTCAGGACACTAATAAAGAAGCGGGTTTATGCAATGCGTCCACCTATACATTTAAACGCATTTGAGATTTCAAATTTCCAGGTCCTCATGGAAAGAAATGATCTAAAGATATCCGAGTACAAAACCTATAGACTTGGAGATCCAATTTTTTGGCCAAATTTCAAATCCTATAACAGTAATGGGCTGAAAAATTTTTTTAAAAGTATATCATTTATAATTCTAAGATCAGTTTTCTCGAGAAAAGAATATTCGGGAATATTTCTAAGCGTGACACACAAAGAATAGCTGAATTGGAATAGATTCTGAGATATAATTAGAAAGATTAATCTAAAAAGTAATGTTAGCTTAACATTAAGGTCTTATACTTGCCACCGATTTAATACATACAAAATTAGGCGGTAATGAAAAAAAGATCAGCACAAAAAATTACCACCGCTCTATTTCTTGTATACCTTTTCTCAACATCTTATGCTTTTGCTCAGGATACTGATAAAGGTGTAGTTCATTTTTTGAACGGAATTGAAATGAGTGGTAATTGGTACTTCTCATACAGGCATATCTTCGAAGAGGTACCACCAGCTGAAACAGTTCATACTAATGACTTCGTGTTAAAACGAAGCTATTTCACTTTGAAGAAGAACTTGAACGACGTCTTTTCTGTAAGATATACTCAGGATCTGACGGTAGATAGAGAAGGGGGGGATGCTGGTAATGTGGAAACCCGGCTTAAATATTTATACGTAAAGGCTAAGATCGGACTCGATTCTGATATCTTAACTAATACCTGGGCTGAAGTGGGGATGGTGCACACTCCCTGGCTCGACTACGAACAAGATATCAATACCTATCGGGTACAAAATCAAATGCCCTCAGAACGTAACAGGTTATTCAATTCAGCTGATTTCGGGTTCGTCATTGGAGGTAATATAGGTGCCAAAATGGACGGTGAATTTCTCGATAATGTAAATGATGCTATGTCAGGAAAATATCTGTCCTATATGTTTGGATTCTACAATGGCGGAGGATATTCAGGCTTGGAGATGAATAATAATAAAGTGTTTTCAGCTCGTATTTCAGTAAGACCACTCCCTGATGTAATTCCTGAAATTCACTTCAGTGGGATGACGAGTATAGGGAAAGGTAATATTCCTGAGGCACCTGAATATCAGCAGTTTCTTGTATTTGCAGCATACACCGGAAAACAGTTAACGCTCAATTCTCAATACCATAATGGAACGGGTGATTTCGGCGGTAGATATACCAACCCTGCAGATGTTAACGAAGCCTTATCTAATCATGGGTACAGCTTTTTTGGAGAGTACAAGATCCCGAAAACTAATTTTGCTTTTTGGGGACGATATGATCACTTCTATATCGATACTATTGAAAGTGAAACAAACAGATATATTGGTGGGATTGCTTACAGGATTAACAAGAATTTAAGACTGGTTCTTGATACCGAAACGCAGAAGATTGATGATGAAAAAGACAACATTTATGAGTTTAATCTGGAGATATCATTCTAATTCAGACAGTCTGAAATTCGGGAAAGTATCTATTAAGATTTTGTAAGCTTAAAACATTGTTGCTTAATCTTAAAAAGCGTATCTTTGGCGTCTACAAATTTGATCAAATTTTATAACTGAATATTGCAATGAGCATTACTGCAGAAGAAAAAAAAGAAATTTTTAAAAAGTTTGGCGGTGAAGATACCAATACAGGTACCACTGAAGGCCAAATCGCGCTTTTCACACATCGCATAAATCATCTTACTGAGCATCTTAAAGACAATCAGAAAGATCATGCATCTCGTCGCGGATTATTGAAATTGGTAGGTAAGCGTCGTCGTTTGCTCAACTACTTAATGAAGAAAGATATCCAGAAATACAGAGAGCTGATCGCTGAGCTCGGTATTCGTAAATAAATTAAAGGCTCCAAAACGATTGGAGCCTTTTTTAATTCTTCCCATCGCATTTTTTAGCTTCTTAAACCAACCTGACGATAGTGGTGGGAATAAAGCAATAAACAATAGATAAAAGACATAAATGAAAGAAGATTTCAAAAGTATAGAATTCGCACCCGGAAAGGTGCTATCCGTAGAAACAGGCCGAATTGCCAAACAAGCTGACGGCTCTGTTGTAGTTAAAATGGGGGATACTATGGTACTTTGTACTGTAGTAAGTGCAAAAGAACCAAAACCCGGTCAGGACTTTTTCCCACTGACTGTAGACCATAAAGAAAGTTTTTCAGCCGCAGGACGTTTTCCCGGCGGATTTATGAAAAGAGAAGGACGTTCAAATGAAAAGGAAATTCTTTCCAGTCGTTTGATCGATCGTGTACTACGCCCGCTTTTCCCTAAAGGATATGTGTGCGACACTCAGGTAATCTCAAGTGTTATCTCATCTGATGATGAAAATGACGGAGATGTGTTAGGTGGAGTTGGTGCTTCACTGGCAATTCACTTATCTGATATTCCTTTCGATGGCCCAATGGCTGAAGTAAGAGTTGGACGTGTTAATGGAGAACTCATTATCAATCCTACTGTAACTGAACTGGAAGAGAGTGATATTGATATGGTTGTTGGTGGTACTGAAGACAGTATCCTTATGATCGAAGGTGAGATGAAAGAAATTTCAGAAGCGGAGATGCTTAATGCCATCAAAGCTGCTCACGAAGCCATCAAAAAGCTTTGTGATTTCCAGAACGAACTCCGTAAAGAGTTAGGAAAGGAAAAAAGAGAATTTGTACCACCAGCAGTTGACGAAGATCTGGAAACTAAAGTTAAAGGTCTTGCTGAAGCTGCTATTACTGATATCGTTAATATTGGTCTTGGTAAAGAAGAGTACAATCAAAAAATTAAAGAAGCGAAAGACGAGACTATTGCAAAGCTGGAAGAAGAGTTCGCAGAAGACGAAAATGCTTCTGATAAACTTTCTGAAGCTAAAAAGATCCTCGGTGCTATCGAGAAAAATGCGCTTCGTAATATGATCCTTGAGCAGGGCCGCCGAATTGATGGCCGATCAACTACTGATATCCGTGATATCTGGACTCAGGTTGGATACATTGCAAGAGCTCATGGTTCTTCAATTTTTACGCGTGGCGAAACTCAGGCGCTGGTTTCAGCAACATTGGGTACTCGTCGTGACGAGCAATCTGTTGACACTCTGTTCGATCAGGAAGCCAAGCAGTTCTATCTGCATTATAACTTCCCTCCATATTCTGTGGGTGAAGCTGGCTTCATGAGAGGTCCGGGACGTCGTGAGATCGGTCACGGTCATCTTGCTGAGCGTTCTCTGAGAATGATGATGCCAACTTTTGAGGAGTTCGGTTACGTTGTTCGTGTAATATCAGACATCACCGAATCTAACGGATCGTCTTCAATGGCTTCTGTTTGTGGCGGTTCAATGGCGCTGATGGATGCTGGCGTACCGATCAAAAAACCTGTTGCAGGTATTGCAATGGGTATGATCGTAGGTGAAAACAAAACAGCGATCCTGTCTGATATCCGCGGAGAAGAAGATTTCATGGGCGATATGGATTTCAAAACTGCTGGTTCTGCTGATGGAATCACTGCCTGCCAGATGGATATGAAAGTTCAGGGCATCAGTTTCGAAACTATTGAAGAAGCACTTGCTCAGGCTCATACAGGACGTATGCATATTCTGGGTGAGATGGCTAAAACTATTTCTTCACCAAGAGAAAGCATTTCACAATATGCTCCTCAATTCCTGAAAATGGAGATCGACGGAAGCGACATCGGTGCGGTAATCGGACCTGGTGGTAAAGTGATCCAGACTCTTCAGAAAGAAACCGGTACTGAGATCATCATTGAAGAAGATAAAAATGGCAAAGGCCAGATCACTATCTCTGCAAATGATCTGAGTAAAGCAGAAGAAGCCAAAAAACGTATCAAAATGATCGTTGGACATCTTGATGAAGGCGCAACTTATAAAGGTATCGTGAAGTCGATTAAAGACTTCGGTGCATTTATTGAGATTGCCCCAGGTAAAGATGGTCTGCTTCATATTTCTGAGATCGATCACAAGCGTGTAGAAAAAGTTACTGACTATCTGCAGCTTGGAGATGAGATCGAAGTAAAACTGCTTAAAGTTGAGCATGGCGGAAAACTTCGCCTGTCCAGAAAAGCATTGCTCGAAGACGACAGAGGATAAGATCTCTGTTAAGATATTAAAGGCACCCTCAGCGATTTGGGTGCCTTTTTTTTATCCTCCCTCTGAATTCTGCTTGATGGATTCAGAGGGAAGACACTGAGCACCGATTGGATTTAGCCCAATATTTTCACAATACCTTACTGTTTCTAGGATACAGGCTTCGTATATTCTCAGCCTTAATTTAGAGTAGTTCAAATCTCATTATTTGCATGGAAAACCTGAAAGAAATTGATTTTGTAACCAAGACCACGCTGGATAACGGCCTTCGTATTGTAACCGAGCGTATTGATAGCGTAAAGAGTATTTCTGTGGGGATCTGGGTAAAGACCGGTTCCCGTAATGAGACCAAAGAACAAGCTGGTGTGACTCACTTTCTGGAGCATATGTTGTTCAAAGGAACAGATTCCCGTTCCGCTTTCGACATCGCGTTGAGCATGGAATCAGTTGGGGGATATCTGAATGCTTTTACTTCTTCAGAATACACCTGTTATTATGCACGTTGCGTGGATGAACAAATTGACCGTGCTTTGGATGTGCTTTCTGATATGGTGCTTCATCCTTCATTTCCTGAAGAAGAAGTGGAGAAAGAGAAGAAAGTAGTTATCGAGGAGATGAAGATGTACCGTGACTCTCCGGATGATTACCTGTTCGAGGAATTTTCATCAAGGATGTTTCAGGGACATGCACTCGGCCGGCCGGTTCTGGGCTTTGAAGAAACCGTATCGGCTTTCAGCAGAGAAGATCTCTATAATTATATGGCTGATCGATATCGGCCTTCCAATCTGTTAGTAGCTGTAGCAGGAAATGTAGATCATGACCGGGTTGTGGAACTGGTTTCAGAATATTTTGGAAAATTACCTGCACAGGAAACGATGAATGAAGAGCAGCCTATGGATGAACTCATCCCGGAGAAGCTCAATCTGACCAAAGCTATTGAACAGACCCACTATGTCCTGGGAAGAAGAGGCCTATATTTTGATCATGACGACAAATATTTGTTACTCATGGCTAATACCATTTTAGGTGGCGGAATGAGTTCCAGGCTTCATCAGAATGTGCGGGAGAAATACGGATATTGCTATTCCATTCAGACCTTCAACCAATCATATTCAGACTCAGGTTTATGGGGTGTATATGTTGGGACCGATAAAGAATATGTTGAACACGTACATGAATTAGTGGTGGCCGAACTCGACAAGATCAGAACAGAACTGGTACCGGAAAAGGAACTGGAAGAAGCAAAATCTCAGTTAAAAGGGAAATTACTGTTGTCTCAGGAAAATACCAGCAACAGAATGATGAGACTGGCAAAAAGTGAACTCTATTTCGATCGTTTTGTGACTCTGGATGAACTGGAGGAAAAGATCGATGAAGTTACCGCAGAAGATATCCTTCGCTTTGCAAAAAACTTCTTTGATCAGAAATACTTCATGGAAGCGGTGTTAACCCCGGAAGAATAAATTATCAATGATTCAATGATCAATTAAGAATTATGACTAATTCTTAATTGAATAATTCTTAATTCGTAATTGAAAATGACTTACATCAACAAACTTGCAGAACACGTTGATACCACGGTAACTCTAAAAGGCTGGGTGTATAATTACCGAAGCAGCGGCAGTCTTGTGTTTATAGAAATGAGAGACGGAACCGGACTTACCCAATGCGTGGTGGCCAAAGATGATGTTTCTGAAGACGTTTGGGAAGCAGCTTCATCACTTAAGCAGGAGAGTTCTCTTGAGATCACAGGTTTGGTAAAAGCAGATGAACGCAGTGTGGGTGGTCATGAGATCCATGTAAGTGATGTTCAGGTAATTCAGATCACCGAAGAATATCCGATCACACCCAAAGAGCATGGGGTTGAATTCTTGATGAACAACCGCCACCTGTGGTTGAGAAGTCAGCGGCAATGGGCTGCAATGCGTGTCAGAAACGAGATCATATTTGCGATTCATACCTTTTTCCAGGAGCGCAATTTTGTGCAGATGGATTCCCCGATCTTTACCGGAAACGCCGCAGAAGGGAGTACCACGCTATTTGAAACTGAGTTTTTTGAAGAACCAGCATATCTGGCTCAGACAGGTCAGCTGTATGGGGAAGCGATGGCAATGGCACATGGTCTGATCTATACATTTGGTCCAACTTTCCGTGCTGAAAAATCAAAGACACGCCGACACCTTTCTGAATTCTGGATGATCGAGCCTGAAATGGCCTTTTATGATCTGGAAATGAATATGGATCTGGCTGAAGATATGATACGGTTCATCGTAAAAACGGTGCTTGATAAGAGGGGTGCAGAACTGGAGATCCTGGGTCGTGATATCTCAAAACTAACCCCGCTGGTAGAAAAGCCATTCATCAGAATGACATACACTGAAGCAGTGGATATCCTTACCAGTGATGCCACAGCAACCATGCTGGATGAAATGCTTGCCTCACGGAAAGAGGAAGAAAAAGCGATCAAGCAGGAGAGAGAGGAAATTAAAAAGGAACATGGATCTGCCAAGAAATGGAGAAAAAACCAGATCGATGCCCGTATCAAAGAGATCGGTTCAAGACTGGATCAGATCGAGGAAGATTACCGTAATATCCCGCAATGGAAGCAATCTGCTCAGAATTTTGAGTGGGGGAATGATTTCGGTGGATCCGATGAAACCGTACTAATGATGCAATACGATGTGCCCATTATGGTGACCAACTGGCCGGCTGAGATCAAAGCTTTTTATATGAAACGGGATGAATCCGGTAAACACGCTCTGGGCGTGGATGTGCTGGCACCTGAGGGGTATGGCGAGATTATAGGCGGAAGTCAGCGAGAGGACGATCTGGAGCTTATGAAAGAACGTATCGCCGAAGAAGGCCTGGATAAAGAGGTATTTGAGTGGTATCTGGATCTTCGCAGGTTTGGAACAGTCCCACATGCCGGATTCGGACTTGGATTAGAGCGTACCGTGGCATGGCTATGTGGCCTGCAACATGTTCGGGAGACGATCCCGTTTCCAAGGATGATGGGACGCCTGAAACCGTAAGTTTCAGGAAATTCCAAAGAAGAAGATATTCAATCCTTTTTCTGTCATTCTGAACTTGATTCAGAATCTGTAGGAGCTGGGATCATTTTGTTGATCTTCTGATGGCGGTCGAAGGAGAATACCTTATCATGTTTTTCCAGATACTGGAATATAGTGAGTGCTTTTTGGTATAAGGCTTCTGTTGGATACACATTCTGATCCAGTTCAGCGATCTCATAAAGGATGTCTCCAAGCTGGCCTATGAGTTCGTTAGTTAAGTTATATTCGCCCTTAAGTGAGTCTGTTAATTCATTGTTGTCCATAGATAAGATCTTAGGAATATCAAGATCCATATACTCCTGTAGAAGGGCGTTGATCTGATCAAAAGAGAGTTCTTCTGGTGCTCCTTTTTTACGTTGAACTAAAGCAATAATGATCTGGCTCAGCACAGCTGCAAGCTGATCGATCTGCTTCATGATGTAGTCTCTCCCGAACATAATTTTCTCTGATTTCAGCTACTGATCTTTGAGTTTGGAAAGAACTTCTCCGGGCAGGATCATCTCCGCCATTTGAGGCTGTTTCTCATCATATTCAATAAACTTCCAACGCTCGTCTTCATAGATGGAGCATATCTTTTTCTGTGAACTGATGGTGAAAGTGGAACTTTCTTTGTTCAGGCTTACAGATTCCTTACCAAATTGTGTTTCCAGGGCCGATTGTACATACAATAATTCAGAGTCACCTGGAGTATTTACATATTTCATATCCATTTCAGTGGAATATTCCAGAAGAGCGTATGGTATAGCGTTGATCTCAAAAATGTCTTCAATACCGTGGATCATTGAGTTTTTGAAACTGATCTCAAGCATGGGATTATTAAGTGAAGCCTCCATGGCTTCAAGCAGTTGATCTCTCGGTACTTGTTCAAAAAGGGCATTGGGCAGGTAATCCATCGTTGATGCAAAATCCTTTGCCTCCAGAAATTCCATGTATTTTGTGAATTCTTCCTCGATTCCCTGCTTTGTTTGACCATGTACAAAAACAGGGGACAGTACGAGAATCAATACTAATGAAAGTACTTTATGTTTGATCATTGTATACCTGTGTTTATGTGTTTGATACTAAGATAACACGAACATTGTCAGCCACAATAAAAAAAGTAATGATCACTCATCTTCAGATATTTGTGCTGTTGTGACCGCAAAAAAAAACAGGGCTGTTTCGCAGCCCTGATCTTTAACTGATTCTTCTACGCTTAGAACCAGTAAATTCGGATTCGCTTATTCCGCTTGTTAACTAGGTAGGTCCCTTAAAGTAGGTTTTACCTCTATTATTCATTCATCGGTCAAAAGATCGGGGGCTAATATGAAGCAAAGATGAAGATTCAGATTGAATCCAGGAATCCCATAATTGTGGAAAAATATATATCTGCTTCTTCAAGCCAGCCGTAGTGACCAGATCTCTCCAATATTACTAATGACGAATGTGAGAACAGATCAGCGGTTTTCTTTGAGATTGTTTCCGGAATTATATCATGGGCTCCCTGTATCACTAAAACAGGTTCCTCAAAAGTTGATAAGGAAGGCTTGCAATCAAATTCAATTCGCCTCATATCCTGGTAAACAAGCCCGTTGATAGTCATGTTACCTTGTGTAAGGCGTTGTGCGATTGCCGGGATATACTCTTGGTTATATAAATAAGCAGGAGCCAGAAAAAGGCCACGTTTTAAACGGGCCTGAAAAGAAGTATCTCCATTTGATATGCGACGATTCCAATATCGAAGGGAATCCTGGTTCCGGGTACTTAAGCGGGAAGTAATATCCAGCGTTTGAAATAATTCCATATCCACTCCACCTGAGGAAGAAAGTATTAAACCCATTACCTTATCCGGATGTTTAGCTGAGTAATAAGATCCCAGCATTCCACCAAAAGAATGTCCCAGTAGGACCCATTTATCAATATTCAGAAACTTTCTAATTTCTTCTATATCAGCAACCAAGAGATCCATGGTTATCGTAGATGAGTTGATACGATCAAGATCGGATTTTCCTGTTCCACGCTGATCAAAAATAATAGCTTTATTGGTTTTGGAGAGTCTTGAAGCAAGCGACCTGAAACCTTCACTGCTCATACCGGGACCTCCGTTGATGATCAGAACAGGAATGCCTTCTCCGAATACTTCAGTATGTATTGTTCCTCCGGAAATGGGAATCTCAAATTCTGTTTGAGCTGATAAAGCTGATGGGAAAACCAACAAAAGGAAGATAAAACGGAAGATGAATTTCATGGATATATAGTTTCTTTGGTCCAGCGTATCTTTACCGCGTTTATTTTGTGGTTTTGTAAGTGTTGGTCATCCAGGACCTCAAATCCATTTTTCCTGTAGAATTCCAAAGGGGAGAGGTAGGGCTTTCCGTCCGCTTTGATATAGATATCATGCTCGATCACCCAGCCATTGAGCTCAGTTTCATTGAATTTTGCGGCATTGAGCATATGCGTTCCGATACCCTGAGACTGAGCCGATGAATCGATCAAAAGTGCAAGCCAGCGTTCGTTATCTCTGTCGAAAACAGCCATCCATCCTTTGATTATATCATATTCATCTATTGCAAGATAATGACTGATGTTTTCGAGTTTTGAAAGGTATTCTTCAAATTCATCCGGGGACTCATAATTCAGTGTTACCGGATACTCCTGATTCCAGATATGAATCACCCTCATCTTTTGCTGTGGATTCAGAGAATCAAAATGTTGTAACCTCATTGAAAGAAATTACCCTTTAACTCCATCTCCGTCGATATCTTTATCAATAGCTTTTTCTAAAGCATGAAGGGTTTTTATCAGCAATTGCTGGGTTTTACTGAGTTCTTCCTCAAGATGAGCAACCCGTTCTTCAACAGACTCTGCTTTTACCCGTTGATCCTCGATCTGACTTTGTTGTACCAGGTCCCAAAACATTCCCATAATTTAATCCTCTTTCTCATTTGATTTAGATTCTATCCGGGCTTTAGAATAGGCAAGCAAAAGCCGTACTGCAAGCCGGGCGAAAAGAATAATGGCTATAATTGTGACTATTGTAAAGGTTTCCAAAACTCAATCCTTTTTATATCCAGGTCCACGAACCACCCGCCCGGGAGTAGCGCCTGTGTGTTCTGTTTCTTTTAGCACTTGCTCCCCATTTACCCAAACATGATACACTCCGGTTGAAAGCTGGTGCGGATCTTCAAACGTGGCATGATCCTGAATGGTTTCAGGATCAAAAACGACCACATCTGCATAGTAACCGACCTTAAGAGCTCCACGCTTTTTTATTTTTAGATTTGATGCTGGCAGGGTAGTGAGTTTATAAATGGCCTCTTCCAAAGGGATAACCTGTTCATCCCGTACATATTTACCTAGTAATCGTGCGAAGTTACCATAGGCACGTGGATGTGGGTTACTGTTCAGAAAAACACCTTCGGGATTCAAAGAAGCGGCATCAGAGTCAAAGCTCATCCAGGGCAGGGCGATCTGTTTTTTTACATTTTCCTCCGACATCAGGAAATACACGGTTCCGACTCTCGATCCATCCTGTATGACCAGATCCATGGCTGTGATCTCAGGTGAAGTTCCTCTCATCCTGGAAACTTCTCCAAGAGTCTTGCCGGTAAGGTAGCGCAGGCTGTCATTCTGAAATCCTACCAGCAACACATTTTCAGGGGTTCCCGCTGCATACATCAGATTTTCCCAATCGTTGGTAGGTGTGGTCATTTCTTTGGCTACTCTTGCTCTGATCTGTGGATCTTTAAGTCGCTCGGCCCATTTTCCATATCCGCCTTCCTGGACCCATGGTGGCATTGCCGCATCAAGTCCGGTTGCCCCCGCAGTGTAATTGTACATGTCTGCGGTTATGTGGAGCCCGGCAGACCGGGCGGAATCGATCTTAGCAACAACAGCATCAAATTTATCCCAGTTTTCTTTTCCCGCCATTTTAAGGTGATATACTTCAGCGCGAATCCCGGCTTCATCAGCGATACGGATCAGTTCATCCAGACTTTCCATTAACCTGTTTCCTTCACTTCGCATATGCGAGATATACATTCCGTCATATTCAGCAGCCACTTTACTTATCTCGATCAGTTCTTCAGTGGACGAATAAAAGGCAGGAGCATAAATAAGAGAGGATCCGATCCCCAAAGCACCTTCTTCCATGCCTTCGTGAACCAGTGCCTTCATATTCTCCAGTTCTTCCGGAGTAGGGGGGCGATCGGCATATCCAATTTGGTGAACCCGTAAAGTTGTAGCTCCGATAAAGGAAGCCACATTGGGGGAAATGCCGTGATCAACGAGTGCATCCAGATATTCGCCCAGGGTTGTCCAGGTGACATCATATTTTATATCCCCTTGATATTTCTGAGCGTTTTCTTTCATGGTTGGATTCAGAGGGCCACCGGAACCACCTTCCCCAAAGACCTCCAGAGTAACGCCCTGTTTGATATCACTCATAGAACGTCCATCCTCAAAAAGAGACTCAGTAGCCCAACTAAGCATATTGATGAAGCCGGGAGTGATAGCCATTCCTTTCGCGTCGACTTCTGTTTTACCCTTAACTCTGCTGAGTTTTCCAATAGCAGCTATGGTATCAGCATTGATGGCTATAGAGCCAGAGTAGGGGGTGTTTCCTGATCCATCATATATAATTCCGTTGCGTATTACTACATCATATTCTTTTACCGGGCCACATGATGAGATAAGAAAAGCGATCAATAAAACTCTAAATCCATGAAAGTTCATTTATTTACTCCTGCCTTGTACTTATCAATTTCTTCCAGAATGGTGTTGCAGAGCTTTACATTTTCAAGCAGGGGGTGCCAACCTCCGCGAATACTGGACAACCAAAACGCCAGTTCTCCTATCAACTCAGAGTTATTTTTAAGTTTGTTCAGAATCTCTTTTGATGCTGTTTCTGAAATTCCGGGTTCACATTTAACTAATTCCTGAATGTCACCAACGGTTTTATGACAGTTATCCCACATATAATTCTGGACTTCAAAAGGTATAAGCATCCTGGATAACTTTCGGTAGGGAGGATTAATACCGATGGTTTGGTCATACCGTTGTTTAGCACCCTCATAATAAAAAGCCATTCTATCACGAAGAAGAACATTATTAATGAGCGATAGCTCGCCGGAACTCTTCAATTCCTCATAGGTAGAAGATTCTATGGTCATAGGCCAGATCTGACTGGCATTAAAAAAAGAGATCAGAATATCCCAGTTCGAATATCCTGTTACATCTTTTCCTTCTGCGTAGGATAACGCTAAGATCCCCGCTTCCTGTACCTGTTTGTAGAATTGAACATTGTATTCAAACACTTCCAGGTCAGTATGAATATTATCGGCCAGACGGTCCAGGTATTGAAGTTCTCGCTGATGTTCTTTTCGGCTTTCATTCCAGTTATTGACCTGCAGAGCAATTAGAATACCGATCATCACCAGCATGATTTCTCCAAGAGCATAGAGGAGGTATTTGCGAACATTGTCAGGCATTATGAGTGATTGACGTAATTGGCGGAAGAAATGGATCATAATAAATCAGGTATAACTAAGGTGGAATCGAAGCGGGTAAATGATACCGATCGATTATCTAATTCCATTTCAAGCAAATGCATTAAATTATTATACCTCCACTTTATGCTTTCAATTCTACGTCTTTTATTTTGTGCATCATTACTATGAAGATCCAGTAGGTCCAAAAAAACCTGATGCTCAAAAATATTTTTAGTTTCTTTAAGCTGTTTCGCCACAAAAGGGTTTACATCACCAATTGAAATCACTGATAGTTTCAGAAACTGGTTTTCTTGTTCTTGGGTATACAATTCGAGATCAGCATCACGTTCATGAATAAAATCAACGGTTCTGGGTAGATTGAACTCATAAAAATCGATGATCTCTTTTCGAAGTTCCTTATCCTTTATCTTGTCCAGTCCCTGTCGTGATAGACTTTCATAGGAACCATAAACAGGAGTAAAATTAAAGCCGAAGGAAACACCTCGATATTGTTCGATAAACTGTTCAGGTGAAACCGGTTGATCACTAACCGCCATCTTAAGCAAAGAGTCCGTCGACTGTTCTTTCATCTTTAAACGGGGTTCAATTCCTTCGAAGATCAATGCCATATCCCTACTCATATCCGCATATAACTCACTTAATGCAAAATTCAGAAACTGCTGATCCTTCGCCGCTTCATTCCAGTTATTGATCTGCAATGCGATTAAGATACCGATCACCACGAGGAGGATCTCCCCAATGGCGTAGAGGAGGTACTTCCTCATGTTTTCAGAAAATATCAGTTTACGACGTATGTTTCGAGGGAAATGAAGCACTATTCAAGCTCCTCCAATTTTTTTAACACTGAAATCAGATGTCTCAATTGAGGGATCAAAGACCTGGACACATTCAAGGCGATCTGGTTATAGGCTAATTTCCAGTCAGCCAGTCTTTCAAAATAAGCAGCAGTTTCTATGGGTGAATTATTTTTCCAAATATCGTCGCGAAACTTTGAACCTGAATCAAAGAGGTAGTTCTCAAATGGAAAATGGGTATCTGCGTTTAAATTATCCAGATATTTCTCAGAAGAAACAGTCAGGAGATCCTCAATATTCAGATATCCTCTCTGCAGTTCTGATAAGTACTTTGCCAGTTCCTCCGGATAATAAGCTATGGCACCTGTTGATATTATGGTATTCAGAGTTGCCGAATTCATAGTGAAGTTTCTATAGACAAAAGGATCAAAATCATACCTGAGAATATACTGCAGAGTGTCATAGTTGAAGTCAGAATCTTTCAGTCTTTTTTCAAAACTCCGGATAAGTAAGCTATCTGTTTTTGCTCTGCCCGATAAATATGTGAGCATCGTTGTATCCTGGGCAATATCATTAATGAGCGACTGGGTATAATTTCTTCTTGAGTTCTCATTATGGCGCTTTTCATTCCAGTTATTCACTTGCAGGGCGATCAGAATACCAATGACTACAAGAAGAATTTCCCCCAAGGCATAGAGGAGGTACCTGCGAATATTATCGGGCATTATGAGTGATTGACGTATTTGGCGAAAAAAACGAATCATATTTTGTTAATCAATTTCTTTTTCAATCATAGCTAAAAGCTTTTCCATTCGTATCCTACTCTGTTTTATGGGGTCTTTACTACTGCCAGTGGAATTAGAAGATTTATTGAGAATATCTTTGAATACAGGGGAGTCGAGGAAGTTTAAATCTTCAACAATCAATTCTTTGTTAAGCTTTTGACCGTCCCTCGTAATTTGAACATCAAATAGCTGGTCGAATAATTCGAATTTTGCGTTAACTGTACCTCTTATGATCTCATTTATCCATATATCCAGTGATGGAAGGCTGAAACTATAAAGTTCTGCGATGTTATTTCTCAAAGTATCATTTGATATCTTATTGAGTCCGCTGGATTTTAAGGCATCATAAGGTCCGGTATTATAGGCTATATAAACTCCAAATCCCCAAACCTCATCCAGGTGGTGCCTTACGCTGTCTATATCAAGATCTGACTTATCTTTGGTATTGGAAGCGTCAACCAGATAAAATATTGATTCCTCCCACTCTTCAATTATACCTTCAAAGAATTGAAAGTTCTTAATATCATTTTCTAAAGATACCTTCAGTTCATTCAGCATTCGGATCTCGAATGCTCTGTCTTTTCTGGCTTCATTCCAATTATTGATCTGCAACGCGATCAGAATACCGATCACGACCAGAAATATTTCACCTAGTGCATAAAGCAAATACTTCCTGACATTATCCTGCATAATTAATTTTTGGCGTATGTGGCGAAGGAAATGCAGCATCAGTTTATCTCCTGTTTTAAGAGATCCAGTATTTCCCTGTTGACTTCAATAAGAGGATCCAGCTCCAAAATAGCATCGTTGGTATAAACTATTCTGTTAACGATGCTGTTTTCAAAACTGGGATCAAATAACATGGGTCTGTAATCCCCTGAGAACGAAGACTCTGGTACGTCATATCCAAAAATGGCATCGGCAATATTAGCGGAGGGGATGTGTTTTTCAACTACCGGTAAAAGCCACTCTTCATAGTGTTTTAAAGCTCTGAGTTGTTCTTCTCTGGCATCAAAAACTCTGTCATTCCAGGCAAATAAATGAACTTTTAAAGTATCATTCTTCAGTAAATGGATGTTTCCTGAAGAGACGCTGCTTTTTAACACTCCGTTTATGGGGTCAAAGGTCCATAACCAACTGTTAACTACCAGTAAAGAATCGATTTTGCGTTCCGGGATTTCTGAATGTCTTTTTTCAATGATCTCGACTAAGTCATTGCCAGAACTGATCACGTCGTTATAAAAGACCAGAATAGTATCTAATTGAGCCAGATTCATTTCAAATTCTGAGATCAGTCCATCTACTAAATTTATGCGCAATTCTTCATTTCGGCTGTTTTCAAGTGCCAGATTTACCTGAACAGCGATCAAAATCCCAATTACAACCAAAAGGATTTCTCCAACAGCATAGAGAAGGTATTTCCTAACATTTTCCTGGATGATGAGTTTCTGGCGTATCTGACGAAAGAAGTGAAGCATAGTTAGTTATCTAAATCCTCCTGTATCATTTGTTTTATTCTTTCAGCGCGGGGGATAACGAACCGGTTCTTATAATTTATTTCCTGAGTGCTTTGAAAAGAGATATGCTTCAATAGCTGTCTGAACCGGTCATTAATTCTCATTTCATCCAGATCAAAACCAACGACTCCCAGCTCTTTGAGGACCCCATCAAATCTGGAGGCTTTCGAAGGGTCACGCATAAGGAATTGCACAGCAAGACCTTCTGCTTCTTTGATCCTTGCATCATACGGAGTACCCATTCGCTTAGAATCTTCAAAAATGGAGTAATATCCTGCGAGGTTTTTTTTCAGATCCACCGACTCGATCAATGAAAGTCTTCCGGAATTCAGGATCTCGTTATAGGTCGCAAAAGTAGGGGTATACACCAGGACCCAGCCAACACGGGTAAGTGCAACGGCCGTTTTAGTACTGTCGATATCCATTTGTGGGTCTTCCATGATCTTCAACAGGTATTCTGCCTGATCTATTCTGTCGGACATTTGTCCTAATTGCATTTCCAGATTCCAGAGATCATCATCTATATCAAACAGAAGGTTTTCCAGAACAGATTGCTTAATGGTGGCTTCTTTACGGCTTTCATTCCAGTTATTCACCTGCAGGGCAATGAGGATTCCGATCACTACCAACATAATCTCTCCAATGGCATAGAGTAGATATTTTCTGATGTTTTCCTGGATGATGAGTTTCTGTCGGATATGTCGGAGGAAATGCAGCATTATTCTGTTTCTCCCTGCAACACGGAAAGAAGTTGGTTTACTTCTTCAATTCCCTGTTTATATACGGTTAATTGTATTTCAGTCTGATATTTTCTTGCGAAAATGAGTCCCTCTAGTTTCTTGTCGTTCAGGATCTCATTGTATCTGAGAGGCAGTTCTTCGCGTTTATCATTCTTATAGATCTCCATGGTAGGGTGGGTGGAGCCTTTCGACCAGATATAATTCAGTTTGTCAAAGAAATAGGCTTCGTACTCATTTTTAATGAAGGTATTGGAGATCGCATCCCGTTCCTGAATGCGCTCTACTGTATTATAGTACTGATTGATCATATGCTGAACAGAGTCGGCCAGCACTCCGAATTCACCGGTATTGATAAGGACTTCGATGCCATTCTTATTTGGCTGGAAATTATACTCAAAGATCACCTGTATGATGTCATAGTATATATCCGGGTCGGCCGGCTTGAGCAACATGAACCGGTCCATCATGTCAGTGGCACTTGTCTGGGTCAGCCCTAAACTATTGGTGATACTTGTAAGTTTCTCATGATCTTCATTCAGATTAGTTATCAGGATCTGAACATGTTTTTCAGCAGATCGCTTAAGGGAACGCTCTTCATTCCAGTTGTTCACCTGAAGCGCGATCAAAATTCCAATGACCACCAAAAGTATTTCCCCGGTGGCATAGAGGAGGTAGGAGCGGACTTTAGACTTTTCCATTAGATTGTGTCGTATTTTGCTGAATATTCGTAGCACTAAAAGTGGGTTAACTCAGTTTTGATCTCACTGATAAGAGCCTCAATTCTGCTTTTATTACTCGTATTAAGTAGTTCCTGAAATAAAGCATTATTAGCCTGTATGGTCAGTAGATGGTATCGGAAGCTGGTATCATTTCTGAGGACTTCATAATTAAGTGGCTCAGTAATACCCGGATAAAAAGCTCCCCCATTAAAATTGTTTCCCTGATACAAACTCTTGAAATAATACTGGCCTTTATCATCAATGATGGAGGAAAGATGTTTTTCCAGTCGTTCCTCAAAAGCCCGGTGGAAATATAATTTCCCCTCAAAAAGATTAATGACCTTATTTTTAATCTCCATGTTTGAGATAATGTCGATCCCTTCCGACTTCATCGACTCATAGCCACCCTGATCCATTATTAACTTGGGAGAGATCAGGATATAGCTGATATGCACCCCAATAGAATCATGATAGGGGAGTCTGCTGTCCATATGCTGAATCAGGATATCGGTTGATTCCATAGACTGATCTAGTGACTCTATATTTCCATTTATATCACCCAGGGCTCCCTGCAGATCCATGGAGAGCTGTTCCAGGATCTGTTGTTCAATCACATGTTCTTTTCGCTCCTCATTCCAGTTATTCACCTGAAGCGCGATCAGAATTCCGATTACCACTAAAAGGATCTCTCCAGCGGCATAGAGGAGGTATGAGCGGACTTTAGATTGCTCCATTAGTTTGTGGCGTATTTGGCGGAAAAAGCGAATCATGATCTTTTATTGATTTCCTCTTCGATCTGAGTTATAAGTTGTCCCAGCTTTTGTATCGTGTTTTCATATTCTCTTAAGCCACCACTTCTAACCTGAATCATTCTGGCCAGCATATTCAAAAACTCAGGATCCTTTTTAATACCCTCATAATCAATAAATGTAGCTGTAGCAGTAGTATCTGAAAAGCGAACATATTTCAGTACCATAGGAAGTTTAACATCATTGAATTCCCACTCCGATTTATCCACATCGTTGATCAGAAATTCGAATTTATACTCATACATCATCGAAATAGATTTTTTCAATTCTTTATTCCGGATCAGATCCAGGCCTTTTGATTTCAATGATTCGTAAGCCGTATAGGTGAAGAAAGGAGAATGCCAGTTCAGGAGGGTACCAAAAGCAACCGAAAGGGAATCGGTTAAGGGAAGATTCTGATCAATAGTCGCTTGAATCAGTTTATTATTCTTATTTATAAGCAGATTCATTTGTCTACCTGCCATCAGATCCTGCCGGGAAGCGATCAGGTTTTCCCGGATATCGGCCAGCAACTGAAGTTCAGTTTTTTCCAGTATCCGGTTTTCATTCCAGTTATTCACTTGTAATGCCAGCAAGATGCCAACCATGACCAGGGCGATCTCACCTACAGCATAAAGGAGGTAGGACCGGACTTTAGACTGTTCCAATAGTTTATGTCGTATTTTGCTGAAAAAACGGAGCATTATTCAGCCTTTATTTCAGTATTGATTCGTTCGATCATTTGAAGAATATTTTTTTTGGTTTCATCCAAATCTGCAACAACCACTTGCTGAACAGCAAGAATTCGTCCCAAAATCATAGAAAATGTTCCTTCTCTTCGAATACGCTCCCAGTCAGGATTAAGGTCTTCATAGGGATCTTGTTTCCAGTCTCCCTGTTGGGTTAGTGACTTTACTTTTTCTATCAAAATATCATTTGGTATGTAGTCGAAACGTTTGTCTTGAAAAGTCACTCCGTAACGATCCCGTTGTTCAAATTCACCTTGTTCACGAACAGAGGTTTCATAATAATTGAACATTAATGTTTTTAATGAATCGTCTTCTATTCGATTAGCCAATCCTGTGGAAACTAGTTCCCGATACCCCAGCTGATTTGGGAAAAACTCACTAATATCGTTAGTATCCATAAAACCTCTCCGAAGTCTGTTCAGATCAAACGCTGATGCATCTTTTTTTGAGTTGAAATAACTCAGGAGATACATTCCGTTACTATTTTTTTCCCTTAGATCTGTTTGAACCAGTTGTATTTGTTCAAGATCCTTAAGCAGTTCACTTTTAACATTAAGCAAGACACTGTTTTTCTGACTTATTATTTTCCGTTCCTCATTCCAATTATTAACCTGCAGGGCAATGAGAATACCAATCACAACTAACAGGATCTCCCCAAGAGCATAAAGGAGGTACCTTCGCACATTATCTTGAAGGATGAGTTTTTGGCGGATATGTCGGAGAAAGTGGAGCATTAATCCTCCTGATCAGTTGCTAAAGGATCATACCCAAGTTCCTTATTGATTAATTGTATGGCCTGTTCAGTAACACCAATCAGGTTGTCATAGCGACTTAGTTTATACCTTCTGAACTGGATGCTTTCTTTCAGCATGATTATAAATTGCTCATCGTTGGTCAAGGCTTCATAATCAAGGGGAACATATCCGAGGGTTACGGTTTCTACGCCATATTCACTTTCTACCCTTCTTGGATAACTAAGAGTGTCCTGAGGAAAGTTAATCTCATACCTGAGGTTCAGATCGGTATTGTACTTAAAGTGTGTAAAGTAATATTCCGAAAAATATTCATCCAGATCGGGAGTAAAGTGGCTTTCCTTGGATATCCTGGGCATGATAGATTCATAGATGGCAAGAAGCAGATCTTCCAGTTCAGGGTTGTGTATCGAACTCACACCTAACTCTTTCAGTTTATCATATCCTGTGGTAACCGGAAAAATATATTCATCTGTTTTCAGGCACCAAAAATCAAAAGCCATCTCTGGCTGGTAAGGCTCGTTATTAAGCAATGCCTCCGTGATCTTCAGATTGCTTTGATATCCCATTCTGTGAATTACAACATCGCCACTCATATCAGCTAAATTACGATGGAGATCTTTGGCTATCTGAACGAGAATAGTTTTAACCGTTCGTTCTTTCTTCTGATTCTCATTCCAGTTATTCACCTGCAAAGCCAACAGGATACCGATCATTACTAACAGGATCTCCCCGATAGCATAGAGGAGGTACCTTCGAACATTGTCCTGAAGGATGATTTTCTGACGGATATGTCGGAGGTAGTGAAGCATATTAACTACTCTTAGTGCGTTCGTTAATCAGGTTTATAAGATTTGAAGCCTGATTTTGATACTCTTTTAAATGTGGGACGTAGATCCCGTAGAACATCTTATAGAAATAGGCTACCCTGTTTTTATAATCCGGATCATTCAACATATAATTAATATGATCGGTATCCGATGTTGACATAAGCCACGCTGAGAACCAGGGATAATTATCAATCCAATACTTTTGGTTATTTTCATATGCTATACCTATAACACTAATGTCAACCTCTATTTCGGTGATGTAATACCGATAGAAATCATTGATGGCAATAAAAAGACTGTCATCTTTCATCCGGGAAAAATTATCAAATTGGCTTAGTAAGGTGTACCCCCTTTGCTCTAGGGAAATATCCGGGTACCCATTCATAATATCCCTGCACTCCATACATTCTATATATATCTCCATTGTCATTTCATCATGTAATACCATTTTGAAATAGTTCTCAACGGGCATCATAGTATTGAGTAAGCCATCGATGATTATAATATCACTCTTCAGGTTTTCCCCGATCATAGCATATACTGAGACTAATTCTTCTTGCTCTTTATTCTGTTCATTCCAGTTATTCACCTGAAGTGCGATCAGGATCCCGATCACTACCAACAGGATCTCCCCAATTGCATAGAGAAAGTACCTTTTCACATTATCCTGGAGGATGAGTTTCTGGCGGATATGTCGGAGGTAGTGGAGCACTGTTACTCCTCCCGGATATAGCGGATATTTTTGATATCCATTGTGATTGGTTCACCGGATAAAGCAACAAAGATGGCAACCGCATTCAGGGTTTTCAGATCTGCTGTTGTAAAATCTTCAAGCGCAAAACGGTAGGTATTCCATTCCTGGCTAAGAATAATGGGAGCTCTTGTTTCCATTCCATCGTCAGGATCGAGTCGGTCTTTGATAGAGAATAGTATTTCCTGATCTGACTGATCTCCTCTTAATTCCATTTCTACCGCTGTAAATTTTGAGAAATCTTTGCTGGGTCGGGTATCACCGATACCCATTGTATCAACAACAAAGATAGCCGCACCCCATTCGATATCTTCTTCAAATTTAATAGTGAGGTACGCTGAATTGATCTGTTCCAATATTCCACCTTCTCCTAAGTTGGATTCGGTAATGAGAAGCAGGGAAGTGGGGTAGGAGCCATTCACCACTACATCCTCAATCCCGTCATTGCTCAAATCCATATCCAGAAAGGAGACCAATCGCATATTTTCTTCGGTAGTGAATAGCTCTTCCTGTTCCAGCATGAAAATGATAATGGAACCTATGCGATCGATGGTGGTAAAATATTCATCGAAATTATTGTAATACCCGTTGGAAAAAACTGACTGAATGATACTGGAGTTAATCATTTTAAGAAATTCATCCTGATAACCGTAAAAGGCAATGGTATCATTCTGAAGGTAGAAATCGGAAAAGTTAAAGCCCCATTCCATTTTGTTGTATTCTTTGACAGCATCGTCCCGTATATCCCGGTCCCTCCTTAATTCTTCCTCTATAATAGTAGCTCTGTCATAATACACATTAAGAAGTTCTTCCATATGAGTGCCCTGAATATTTGCGATGGCTCCAGTGCTCTTAAGTGCTTCAAAGCCCGACTTATTGGCACTAAATACACCAATGCCAGTGATAGTATTGTAATGAGCACCTAATGCATCCCGTTCACGAATATTTATTCGTTCTTTTTGTGAAATACTCACTATTCGGCGGGTTCCACTTTCAATCTGATCGTACACATAATTCAGTTCGCGGGCTTCTTTCAGGTCCGCTTCAATGTTCGAGTGTATATTCTGCAGGTATCCCCATAGCAACTTGTTTTCCTGTTGCTGCTGGTTCCAGTTGTTTACCTGAAGCGCAATCAGGATCCCGATCACAACTAACAGTATCTCCCCAACAGCATAGAGGAGGTATTTCCGGACGTTTTCCTGGAGGATGAGTTTCTGGCGTATATGTCGGAGGAAGTGGAGCATGATCTATTTCGCCCGTGTTAATTCCAGAATTCTCATACTCAGGGTATCGGCTCTGTTTATACCATTCAGTGAAGTTTGGTTGAAAAAGAGGGTGTTATCCATGTAATTCTCAAATTTCAGATCTTGAAACATAGAATAGGGATCATAATTCAGATTACTTTCCCCGGTCCATACATACCCACCATAGGTATCCATTTTTTTGAAAGACATATGTTCAGACATATAAGGAAGTAATACTTCATTGGTCCAGGTATCCGTCTTTTCTTCCCTCATTTTTACATAATTCATGATGGTTTCCCACTCATAGATCTTATTAATCAACTCCTGATCCTGAATGAGATTCAGTTTCCCTGATTGGGTAATATTATTTACCGAAGCATTTGAAATGGTGAAATCAGTGGGAGGGAGTAATCGGAAAAACAAGGAATCGATGTTCACATTCATCATTTCAGCTCTGCTTTTTCCGATGAGGTTCATTAATTGCATGCCACTTTCGATCACTCCATTCAGATTTTTTTGGGACTGACCGATCAGAGCTCTGTTTTGCTGGAATTCATTGTGAAGGCTTGATAAGAGCTCACCAGCTTCTTTTTCAGACCTGCGTTCTTCATTCCAGTTATTCACCTGAAGGGCTATAAGGATTCCTATGACAACCAGAAGTATCTCACCAACAGCATAGAGGAGATAGGCACGGACTTTTCCTTGCAAAAGTAGTTTTTCCCTGATCACCCGAAAAAAGCGCAGCATAGAGACCCAAGTTAATTATTGCATGCTCATGTACCCAAATCATGCAGACTTATTGTAATGCCTTTAGCTCAATAAGACAAGTAGCTTAGTTAAATGCTTGAGACTTATTGGCTCGATAATAAAAGTTTAAAAATAACTAGTTCAGTTCATTTTATTCAGTTTCGCTTCATATTCAGCTTCTAGTGGCATGTGGTATTTCCAGAATCCTGAGGGTGCTATTCCGGAGAGTGTGTCTCGTAAAATATTGAGATGAGTATGCCAGCCCGCACTCACGCCCACTTTGAAGTTCATACTATCCGGAATTCTCTTGTGAGTGAGTACAAGCCTCACGGTTTTATGATCTATTTCAGTGAGTTCAAAGACCACTTCAGAAACCCCGTCATCGCCTTCATCCCATGTATAGGCGAGGAGGGAATAGGGATCCCAGGCAGTGACTTTCCCATAGCTGGTGCTTTCTTCTTTCATATTCTTGTACTTCTCCGGAAGGGGTTCATACTCATCCATGAAATGTTTGTGATTGAAATGATGGGTGACTTTTCCACCAACTTTAGCTTCCACGTCGCCATGGGCCAGCCACTTTCCCTTTTTATCGGATTCGGTCAGGAACCCCCATATCAATTCAGGAGTACCGGGCAGGATGCGTTCAAGTTGAAGGGTTTCCTCGTTTAAGAATGTTCCGTAATCACTGTTCATTGGTTTCCTTATTTAGTTAAAGAAGTAAGGTATTGTTCAAGCCTTCCAATAGTTTGTTTCTGTCCTTCCAGTGCTCCGAATTCCTCGATAACGTAATCAAGATCTTCTTTGGTTTTGAATGACATATCCATGACCATCTTCGTTTTTCCATCCATTTCAGAAAAACTAACGATCACATAGAATGCATCATCGGAATTCTCATCGCTCATTTGCAGGTATTCCAAAAGGTGAGGGCGGTCGATCTTCTGGAATCGGATCAAATTGGGGTAATCAATACCATCAGGGCCATGCATCATGAATTTCCACTCGCCACCTTCTTTCAGTTCAAATTTATCGGTGGTTATAGTGAATCCATCCGGACCAAACCAATGTGCCAGGTGGTCGGGATCTGTCCAGGTTTCGAATACGAGTTCAATTGGAGCATCGAATATACGGGTGGTAATAAGCTGTTGGTCCTTTCGTACAGTTTCGTTCATTTCTGATCCTTATTCTGAATTTTGTTGAGATAGGCTTCCAGTTTATCCAGACGCTGATTCCAGAGTTTGCGGTTCTTTTCAATCCAGTCAGATACAGGCTTGAGCTGATCTGGTTTGAGTTCACAAATCCGTTCACGGCCTTCCTGTTGAATATCTATCAGATTGCATTCTTCCAGCACTTTGATATGCTTCGAAATAGCAGGTCTGCTGATATCGAATTGCTCTGCAATGGCATTCAGGTTCATGGGTTCGCCTGAAGCAAGCAGTGTGATTATTTCTCGTCGGGTGGGATCAGCGATCCCCTGAAATACATCTCTTCTCATAATTTATTACTCCATTCCAGCTGAATGTTATTCTTTATTTATAATTAGATGGAGAGCTTGTTCTCCATTAGTTACCTGTTGAACAGAATACCCCAGTTTTGGCAGGTCAATTCCATAGAAAAGGTGTTCTCCGGTACCAAGAAGAACAGGGGAGACCGCTAAATGCAACTCATCTATCAAACCTTTCTTCAGATATTGACGAATGGTTGAAGCCCCGCCACCAATACGAATATCTTTTCCATTGGCTGCTTTTCTGGCTTTATCCAGGGCAGATTCAATACCATCTGTGATAAAGTGGAATGTGGTGTTTCCCTTCATTTCTATCGGTTCCCTTTCATAGTGAGATAATACAAACACAGGAACGTGATAGGGAGGAGTATCACCCCACCATCCTTTCCATTCATCATCTGGCCAGGGGCCTCGAATCGGGCCAAACATATTTCGGCCCATGATCCAGGCACCAATATTTTCAAATGACCGTGCACCAAAATCGTTATCTGTTCCTTCAATTCCCTCAGAGTCTCCATGCATTTCCTGAAATACTTTCGTAGGAAAAAACCATTTGTGAAGCTTTTCACCACCTATCCCTAAAGGAGTGTTCAGTTTCTGATCGGGACCAGCTCCGAAACCATCGATAGAAATTGAATATGCTGCTACTTTAACCTTACTCATTAGATATAAACCTTCTTTATTATGTAACTTATTGGTTACAAATATATATGTAACAATTTGGTTACGCAAATTAATTTTAATCAATAAAGTTGATGAACGAGTAGAAGGGAGAGAGCTAGTTAGCCGTGATATTCACTGTAAGTTGAGGAACGGTGGTACTTTGATTTACAAAATTGTCTTCAAAGATGAAGTTATCACTGCTGCTACCTATCTCAGAGGCACGAATAGTATAATTCACATCTATAACCAGTCCTGTGATCAGTTTTTCTCCGGATGCTGGAACCACATCATAAGATTCAAATCCTTTATCATCATCGTCCCCGTCAATGAATACTTCAACATTTACTCCCAGCTGATTCCGGACAAGTACGCGGTATTCCGGAGCATCTCCGTTGGATGAGTTATCACAACCGGAAAAGGTGGCGA
Organism: Rhodothermia bacterium; assembly: GCA_030427885.1. Classification (GTDB taxonomy): domain Bacteria; phylum Bacteroidota; class Rhodothermia; order Balneolales; family Balneolaceae; genus JAUICM01. Next base: position 364,897 of record JAUICM010000001.1, read on the forward strand.
TCATTATGATAAAAGCGAGTGTAAGCAGATGTTTCAAAAGGAACCTCTCTGTGTTATATGATAAGTCAGGATAAATAAATAGTATCAGAAAGTGAATGGTGTTTCAGTTTTTTAATTTTAGTTGAGATTCCCATTTCATTGAAAGTCACTTTGCTTATCTTGCAAGAGATGGAGAAAACCGTTTCATACATTTCAGTCATTACTTGTCCGTTCTGTGGATTTGATAAAGAAGAGCATATGCCAGAGAATTCTTGTCAATTTTTCTATGAGTGTGAAAACTGTAATGAAATAATCCGCCCGAAAAACGGGGATTGCTGTGTTTTCTGTAGCTATGGAACTGATATATGTCCGCCAAAACAGAAAGGTAAATCTAATATCTGCTGCCAGGGATAAAGTTTTGGCCAGAAAAGCGAACAGCTCAGACATATTCAACGATGTATTAAAGGAGATCAGTTCCGGCCAGCTGAAGCCTGTGTACTACTTATTTGGCGAGGAGGAATTCTATCTGGATCAGCTCATCGAAAAATTCTCTGAAGTTCTTCCTCCTCACGAAAAAGATTTTAATTTTGATCTGCTTTATGGTCAGGATGTGAATCCGGCAAAGGTACTTTCTATAGCACGCAGTTACCCGATGATGGCAGAGAAAAGGGTGTGTATCATACGGAATTTCCTTCAGACCGGGAAAGGTGCTGCTGGCGAAGGGGATATGAACGACTTCATTAGCTACTTCGAGAATCCTAATCCTTCCTGTCTGTTGGTGTTATTTGATACCGGGAAACCGGCGGGAAATACAAAGCTTGGAAAGGCAATCTCGAAAAGTCCCAATGTAGGCTACCATCAGTTTGAGTCCATGCCTGATTACCTGATCCCTGATTGGGTCATTTCATGGGTGGATTCTCATCACCATAAAAGAATTGATCCGGCAGCAGCCCAGTTGCTGGCACAATTTGTGGGTAATAATTTACAGCTATTGTCCACCGAAATAGACAAAGTGTGCACTTTTGTGGACACTTCTGAAACTGTCTCAGAAGCCGATGTAAAAAAAATAATCGGCTCATATCGTGAATATACGGCCATTGAGCTCAAAGAAGCCGTGATTAAGCGTGATATGGCAAAAGCCTTATATATCTCGGAACAGATGTTGCAACACAGTAAATCAGACACGGGGGAGTTAATCCGACTCGTGGGGTTCTTTTACAGTGTGTTTGTGAATATCTGGCAGATAAGAAGGCTTGCTGAGAAAGGTAATGCTAAAAATCAGGTCCAGGCAGAATTAGGTATCAGTAACGCCTGGTACTTTAATAAGCTCTGGGACGATGCCTCAAACTTCAGATATGGTGACATGCCGAGAGTGTTCGAAGCTCTGCTTGACGCCGACAAATCCATCAAAGGATTTTCCACACTAGACTCCACTTCGATTTTATTCCTCCTTGTAAAGCGATTGATCGGCTGATCCGGTCATCGCGGTTAACATAACAACCGAGAAATAAACTTAGTGGAGCAGATCATGAGTACTTTTAGTGTTGCATCAGTAGCTAATTACAGTGATGAAGATTTAATGGAGTTCTTCCAGGACGGCAAAGAGCTTGCCTTCAATGAATTGGTTAAACGCTATCAGGACCGACTCCATAACTTTTTATATCGATATACCCACGATCATCATGATTGTGAAGATCTTGTACAGGAAACTTTTCTGAGAGTTCATAAGAGCAAGCAGTCATATGAGCGTATCGCAAAATTCAGTACCTGGATGTATACCATCGCCCTTAACCTTGCAAAGAGCTTGTACAAGAAGAAGCAGAGAATGCATAAAGTATCTATCCATAAGGATGATTCTAATCCTGATGATTTCGAAATGAAGATCGAGGACACCAAGATCCTTCCTGATCAGGTGTTGCATGAAAAATTGAGTCTTGAGAAACTTGAAAAGGCACTTATGAGCCTTCAGGATGAATTCAGAGAAGTAGTGATCCTTCGTGACCTTCAGCAGATGACCTACGAAGAGATATCAGAAATAACGGGTGTACCAATGGGTACTGTGAAGTCCAGAATTAACCGTGGTCGTGCACAGATCGCTGCACTCATAGAAAATTATGTGGATCTGGGAACTTCTTTCTGAGATATGAATAGAAGGGTAGTGAACACTCATTAGCATTACCCTTTATGAAGAATTTTATTGAAAAAGAATACCATCCGGTAATAGAAGACTATATCTCTGACTACGTTGACGAGAAACTGGAACTGGCTGAGAGAGACGCTTTCGAGGAGGTGCTTGTTCAGGATGATGATCTCCGTGAACTGGCATTCTCCGCGAAAGAAGGTAAAAAGCTCCTGGAAGGATACGCGAAGATAGTAGCGGCAGCTGGTTTTGAAAAGAGGCTGTTTGCTAAGCTCGACATAGAGTGATCTAGTTAAGCTCCAGGAATTCAACATCCCGGGATTCGGTATCTAGGAAGGCTATGGATGCTTTTCCATCAAAGCCATTTGCTGTTCCGGGATTGATCCACAAAGTATTGCCCACCTGTTGCTCAACTATTTCGTGGGTATGACCGGAAATAACCACATCATAACGGCCTGACTCACATAGTGAAACTGTAATATCAGGATAGGTTCCGTGATACAAAGCAATCTTAAGTCCATCTGATTCCAAAGAAAGAAAATCACCAGCGATCTCAGCATCAATATCCTGAAATTTGGAGATCAGCAGGAATTTATCCCCATCATTATTCCCGAAAATTCCCTTCAGATTCAGTCCATCAAAGAGGGGGATGGTAAACGGACTACAGTAATCTCCGGCATGCAGCACCAGATCAACCTTCCGATCCTTAAAGACCGAAACAGCTTTTTTGATATGTTCAACATGATCGTGAGTATCTGAAATGAGTCCGATGAGCATGATAAAAGATTGAATTCTCTTGAATTTCTATAAAATGACAATCAGGTAAAAGAGTTTACTTCCTGAATGTCAGCGTAAATGTAGTTCCTTCTCCAACCTCACTTTCTACGGAAATGTTACCACCCATATCTTTCATGTGGTTATACACCAAATATAAACCTACCCCTTTGCTGTCACCACTATTATGAAAGGATTGATTTAACCCGAAGATCTGATCGGCTTTTTCTTTTACATCAAAACCGATTCCATTATCAGAAAATGTAAGTTTATAAGATGTTTCATTTTCGAATGTACGAATGGTTATCACCGGACTTCGTTCGTCATGAGAATACTTAATTGAATTGGTTAACAAATTTAAGAGTACACTTTTCAGCTTTCCTTTATTAAACCGGACAGAAATATCATCCGGGATCTGAACATCAACTTCTGTTTTGGTTTCGTTTATCAGTGATTTTACAGAACTAACTACCTCTTCTAAAGTAGTTTTCAGGCTTAAACTGGAAACCTTATCCTTTGCTAAATTCTTTTCGTTTAAAAGGTCTACATAATCATTCAGGGTACTTTTGAGATTATCAGTAGCCTCTTTAAGTATATGAATGAACTCTAAAGTCTCTGGATCCTGAATTTTTGAAACATCCAATAAGCTAAACACGGACATCAAATTATTGACGGGCGTTCTGAGATCATGAGAGGTGGTATAGGATATATTTTTAAGCTCCGAATTGATCTTAGTTAAATTCACCACCAATTTATTTCGTTCAGATTCCCGCTGTTTTGATTCTGTGATATTTTTGGCGATTGCATATACAACATCATAGTTTTTAACGGGGATTGAGGTCCAGGATAACCATATTGTTTTTCCATCTTTGGTCAGATAACGGTTTTCAATTTTTGTAATCCCCGACCCTTCAATAAGTTTTTTACGGTATGCCCAGGTTTTTTCCTGATCGAGAGGATGGATAAATGATTTAATGGACCGTGAGTATAATTCTTCTTCACTAAAACCGAGGAGTTTACTTACCGCGGGATTTATCTTCTTAAAAAAGCCATCAAATCCTGCAATACATAACAGATCTTCGGTGTCGGTGAAAAAAGGATGCAGAGGATAATCTTCTATGGATTTCTTATTCGTATTCTTAGTAACACTCACGTTAGTCTGATAGCCTGGTTAGAATAATGATTCAGGAAGATCCAAATATTGAATTTTCTGTCCCTGTATGTAGATCAATGCTGATAAGATAGAAATCAGGTTCCCAACCAGAAAATAATTATTTAAAACTTTATCAGTTCTAATTTTTCGTGATCAGTGATCTGCCAATTCATCCAGTTCCAGGGCGGTCAGCTCCAGTTTAAATAATTCAAGTCCGCTTTGGTGTCCTAAAGTTTCAGGATGTTCTTCGTAATAATTGACTCCATCATTCAGATTTCTGATGAATTGAGCTATATATTTAGCCTGTTTGTCCGTCGGATCCTGATAGTATTCTGCGATGGTTCCTTTCAGATAATCAATATAGAGACCGAGTTCTTTTACGAACATATTTGGACGGTCGGGTTGCTCGATCAGGTTCAGCCTGCCGTAAATATGTCCAACCATTTCTTCAAGAGAAGCTTCTTTGGAGAAATATGCTGTATTTGGACCAGGACAGATAGCTACGCCCTGTGTTCCTTTATCCAGTTCGATTTCCTTGTCAATAAGGATTCCGTTTCCCAGCCCTACACAAAGGCAGATCTTATCGATTATCTTATTGAAAGCCAGTTTGTATTCTTCATCATTAAGATTCAGTTCAATGAGCTCATCGATCTTCTTTTTTTGGTATTTGAGTGAAGCCACACAGATAGGTTCTTCAGTGAACTCCGTATTTGTTGCAAGGTGTTTTTTTACACAGGGTGCACCCGGCTTACCATGAGAAAGCCGGTCCATTTTTTCTACTTCGGCTGAATTCCCTTTTACGGTATTGAAAGGAACTCCCAGAGGAGAAACCCGGCTCAGGTAAAAGTCATCTTCTTTTGAACGGGCAATCAGATCCAGAGATTTAGAATCGATACTTACAGCCTCGGGAACCAAAAGGAAAGGTGATCCCCAGCCGACAGAATCTACCCCATAATAATCGATCAGGAAATGATGTTCTTCGCTGGTTCCAACACCGCCTTGTACAGTTAGTTTGATCCTGGGTGGTTTTGCAGGAACGATCCTGTCGGCTGTTTCCAGTGCTTTAGCATAGATACCAAACAGTGTTTCACGTAATTCCTCTCTGTTCGATTTGAATTCTTCGAGTATTGGTCCTAGCAAATATCCATCTGTGGCAAAAGCATGCCCCCCACAGTTCAGTCCGGATTCGATCCTGAATTCGGAAACCCAAATTCCTTTCTTGGCCAGGAATTTCCCCTGGATCAATGCGGATCGGTAATCACTTACCTTGAGGATGACTTTTTTATTCATATGTCCGTTTTCGTCAGGATAGAAGTCCTCAAACTCGGACAGGTAACTGTACAGCCTTGGGTTCAATCCTGCAGAAAAAACAATGGAAGACTCCAGTGAGCTGTTCGCAAAACCCCGAAGTGCAGCGTGAGCATCATTGTATTCGACCGGAAGTTTTTCCCCGGTTTTTGATGTATTAACAGCATCAAGCTTAGTCATGATATTCACTTCGATCTTACCGGGCTTAATACGGTCACGCAGACGAAGCATCGTCAGGTTTTGAATTCTGTTTTCCAGATTCGGGAGATCTTTGAATATGCTTTTGAGCGGATTAGTATCATCGAGCATCTCGAAATACTTCGTTATTTCCGATCCTTCCCGGAATGGACTGCTATGTAGCTCACTGAATTTTTCATCCACGATATCCTTTATCAGGTTCAGATAGGCTGTTATCCTTCGGGCACGTGCATCGTCTTCATGTTCTTCGATGGGAGTATACAGACGACCGGATTCTTTACAATAATAAGCCCGCATTTGTTCAATGAGCTTGTGATCTATTATTGAAATAACCGACGAAATACCGTAATGAGCTACTTTAATGGGTGAGTCTATGGTGAAGCCGGTGCCCATTACGGGAATATGGAACGAATGCAATACATCTTTCATGATCATGTCTATTTACCTCTATATTAACTAATGATGCAGGGTAAACAGACTTTGTGTAGAAATGATGAAGAAAGGAGAAATTAGTACTCAATAAGAGAGTCAATTTTTTTGGATAATTCTGCAGTCTGTAGATATCCATCCTCCAAAGTTTTATTGAAGGGGATAGGCATATCCAGAGAAGCATGCCGCATCACCGGTGCATCCAGATACTCAAAGCAAAGTTCGTTTATAAGTGCTGAGACTTCACTCAATGGTCCCATAGTTAAAGATGGTTCTTGGAGCAGAACCACTTTCCCGGTTTTTTGAACGGTTGATTTGATGGCCTCCAGATCAAGAGGAGCCAGGCATCGCAGATCAAGTACCTCAACAGAGATGTCTTTTTTGGAATAGTCATAAGCAAGGTCTAAAGCCCACTGAACACCCATTCCATAGGTTATTATTGAGATGTCAGTTCCCTCACGCTGGACCTTAGCTTTGCCCAGCGGCTCGAATACCGGCTTATCAGGAGTAACAGCTCTCAGGCTTCGGTAAAGTTTCTTATGCTCAAAGAAAAGTACAGGATTGGGATCGTATAAGGAGCTATATAACAAATTCTGAGCATCCTCAACCGTTCCGGGTACCACGATCTTGAGGCCTGCATGAGGCATGAACCAGCCTTCAGGTGATTGAGAATGAAAAGGCCCGGCCCCAACTCCTCCACCATGTGGCATTCTGATGGTAATATTTAAAGGAGGGGACCAGCGGTAGTGTGATTTGGCAATATTCTGAATGATCTGATTCATTCCACAGCTCACAAAATCGGAGAATTGCATTTCCACTACTGGTTTGAATCCCTCTAAAGCCAAACCTACAGCTGCACCGAGTGCCCCTGACTCAATGATAGGAGTATTGCGGATTCGGTCTTTGCCGAATGCTTCCATAAAACCTTCGGTGATCTTAAAAACACCACCATATTCGGCTACATCCTGCCCCATGATCACAAAACTCTCATCTTCCTCAAAAGCCTGCTTTAGGGATGACTGGATTACATCAACAAATCGTTTCTCTGAAGAAGATCCATTTGAAGACTTCTGAGGCGGGGTGAGTTCATTAGAGAAAACGGCATTTAATTCTGTCTCCTGATCAAACACAGGTTCAGCAGCTTTAAGGGCTTTATCCAGATCTTTTCTGAATGAAGCGTCAATTTCCTTTCTTATGGCTTCGAACTCCTTCTGAGTATGCATATGATGGGATTCCAAATACTGCTCAAATCGAAGGATAGGGTCTTTTTCAGCCCAGTCCTTAAACAGGATGTCCGGTACATAATGTGTTCCGGAAGCCTCTTCGTGTCCCCGCATTCTGAATGTCATTGCCTCGATAAGAACCGGTTTGCCTTCCAGGGCTAACTTTCTGGCCTCTGTAATAGTGTTCATTACTTCCATCACATCATTACCATCAATTTTGAAACCCTCAATTCCATAACCTTTGGCACGGTCGGCTAATGACTCACAGGCAAATTGTTCTGAAGAGGGAGTGGAGAGTCCATATCCGTTATTTTCGATGATAAATACCACAGGTAGATTCCAGACAGCTGCAAGATTCAATGCCTCATGGAAATCACCTTCACTGGTGGCACCATCACCACAAAATGAAAAAGCAACAGCATCTTCTTTCTTTAATTTCTTCGCCAGTGCAAGACCATCTGCAACAGGCATCATTGCCGCGAGGTGTGAGATCATGCCTACAATATTATGTTCCATGATCCCGAAATGAAAGGAACGCTCCCGTCCCTTACTGAATCCATCTGCTTTACCAAAAAGCTGGCAGAAAAGAGGATAGAAGGGGACATTACGGGTGGTAAATACTCCCAGGTTCCGGTGCATGGGAAGAATGTAATCCTCTTCTTTGCTCGCGAGAGTTACTCCAACAGCCACTGCTTCCTGACCAATTCCTGAAAACCATTTACTGATCTTATTCTGACGAAGCAGTTTAAGCATCCGTTCTTCTATCCTGCGGGGTAGAAGCAGCGCTTTATAGATATCCAGCGCTTTAGTCTTGGGAAGTTTTTCTTTGATTTTTATCACGTTCCAAAATCTTTTACACCCCTGAATGCCCTTACAAGAGGGGACTTCTGGTGCTAACTAAAATTGATACGATGGGTGGTAGTGAATGGTGAATTATTCAAAATTTATAATTTCATCACCATCCCAATAGGTACGCAAAAATCAGCGGAGCAACAATAGTTGCATCAGATTCAATGATGAATTTAGGGGTGTCTATACCCAGTTTTCCCCAGGTAATCTTCTCATTAGGTACAGCTCCTGAGTATGAACCATAACTGGTGGTTGAATCACTGATCTGGCAAAAATAAGACCAAAGAGGTGCATCAATTCCAAGATCCTGATCCAGCATTGGAACCACACATATAGGGAAGTCACCTGCTATACCACCACCGATCTGGAAGAAACCGATCCCATTTTGAGAATTCTTTTGGTACCAGTCCGCCAGGAACATCATGTATTCTATCCCGGATTTCATAGCAATAGGCTTTGTACGGCCTTCAATACAGTGAGAGGCAAAGAAATTACCACAGGTTGAATCTTCCCAGCCGGGTACAATGATCGGGATATTCTTTTCAGCAGCAGCTAACAGCCAGGAGTGTTTTGGATCGATCTGGTAGTTGTCTTTAAGATCACCACTTAACAGGATATCGTAAAAATACTCATGAGGAAAATACCGTTCGCCTGATTCGGTAGCAGCAACCCAACGTTTTACCAGATGATCTTCAATGGCACGCATGGCCTGCTCCTCAGGAATACAAGTATCGGTTACACGGTTAAAGTGACCATCCAGAAGTTCCTGCTCATCTTCAGGACTAAGATCACGGTAATTAGGGATCCTTTTGTAGTGGTCGTGAGCTACCAGATTAAAAACATCTTCCTCCAGATTGGCTCCGGTACAGGTAATAATCTGAACTTTATCATGACGGATCATCTCCGCTAATGAGATACCAAGTTCAGCAGTACTCATAGCTCCCGCCATGGTGATCATCATCCTGGCGCCAGAGTTTAACTGATCTTCGTAAGCCTTTGCTGCATCGACCAGTGAGGCTGCATTAAAATGACGATAATGATGTAGAATGAAATTTGAAACAGGTCCTTTATTAGTCATTGTATCCAAGAATATTTAACATGTTATCAACGGTCTGCTCGTCACGGTACACCTTATCTACAAGGTTACCATTCTCGTCCATATCCACAACTACTTGTCGTGGAGAAGGGATCAGGCAGTGTTTGATTCCGCCATATCCACTGATGGAGTCCTGATAAGCACCCGTATGGAAGAACCCAATATAAAGCGGTTCTTCATCTTTATCAGAATAGCCGGGGAGCAGTATCTGCTGGTTCAATTGTTCAGAGTTGTAATAATCGGAATGGTCACAGCTAATTCCTCCGATGTTCACCCGTTTAAACATATTCTCCCATTTATTGAGAGGAAGGAGGATGAATTTCTCATTAATGGACCAGGCGTCGGGGATCGTATTCATCAAACTGTTATCGATGATATACCACATTTCAGCATCGTTTTGCTGCTTTTGCTCTAACACCTGGAATATAACAGCTCCGCTTTCACCAACAGTGTATTTACCAAATTCAGTATACAGATCGGGTTCTTCAACACCGGCTTCATTACAGGTTTCTTTGACGTTCCTTACGATCTCATTGATGATGTACTGGTAATCATATTCAAACCCGAGACTGTTTCGGATCGGGAAACCACCACCAATATTAAGTGAATTCAGGCCTGGAACCAGCTTCTTGATCTGTGTGTAAAGTGATAAGCCTTTCTGAAACTCTCCCCAGTAGTAAAGATTATCGTTGATACCTGAATCAACGAAAAAATGAACCATGACTAGCTCAAACTTAGGATTTCCTATAATCTTTTCTTTAACAAGATCGAGTATCTCGCGTTTGTTGATCCCAAGCCTGGAGGTGTAATAAGCTGCCTGTGGTTCTTCCTCAATGGAAATACGAAGTCCTATTTTAATAGGACCTTCAACATCCAGTGCCTCCAGTTTTGGTAATTCCAGGGCACTATCCAGTACAGTTATAGAATTTTTGAAGCCTGCTTTATGGAGCCTTCCGATTTTTTGAATGTAGTTATCGGTCTTATAGCCGTTATGAACGATAACTTTATCATTAGAGAATCGTTCGTTTTCATATAAACGTTCAATAAGATCAATATCGAAGGAGGAAGAGGTTTCAAGAGAAACATTTTCTTTAAGTGCCGTTCTTACAACATGGCTGAAGTGACAGCATTTAGTGCAATAACAAAATTCATACTTTCCTTTATAGTTGTACTCTTCGATTGCTTTACTAAAATATGTACGGGCTTTTTTTATCTGAGAGCGGATCTTAGGGAGATAAGTAAGCCTGAAAGGGGTGCCGTATTTCTTTATAAGTCCGGCAAGATCAACATTGTTAAATTCGAGGTATCCGTCTTTAAGATCGAAACCATCCTGGGGGAAGTAATACGTTTGTTCTATTAACTCGCGATAGGTGTTTTTCATTCCTTGGTTTGATTAGCAGAAAAAATAATTGTGCAAATTTATTCAGTTTGTTGATTAATAAAAATGAGTGTAATGGTTATTATTCAGTAATGAAAATCAGATTCCGATCGTCATTATTTATTCGACTGGACCTCACTATTATTGCGATGTTATTGGTATCCTTACCTGCACTATCACAATCAGTTAGGGTGATCAGTGAACATGGCGAAAACATAGAAATACCAAAAGAATTAGCCAGGGATCTGATAAGTGAACCTGATAATGGACGTGTTATAATTTCCACCTGGTTTGTTTCCAGAGGTTTTTTAGATGCTCAGGTTGAGAACATTGGCCCCTATGAATTCAGATTGTCTCGAGGATGCCTGTATGAATTATCAGCCATAAACCTTGATCCCCGGGAATGGAATTCAAAAAGTCTGAGTCCGGATGTTCCATTCAGTAGTATGGTTCTTGAAGAATATATTCAGAAGATCTTATATGGTTTTGAGCAGAAGGGTTACCCTTTTGCGAAAGCAGAGATTGATAGTCTGGTTCGGGACCAGGAGGGATGCAAAGTAGAAGCTAAAATCAATATTGATCCCGGAGAACTTTTATACAGTGAAGAGGTATTTTTCTCAGGTGCTAAAACTAACAGTCAGCAATTTCTAAGAAAGATTTCCGGTTATCGGGATTCTGTATTAGTAACATCTCAGTTTCTTGCAGGCATCAGGTTAAATTTGCTGGATAGTGAGCTTTTTGAGGAAGTCGGTGAGGCCAGTATCGTTTCACAGGAAGGGAAGTATGTGATCGTTTATCCTTTGACAGAACGCAGTTTGAACCATTTTGATGGATTATTGGGCTATGTACCTGATCAAAACGGGAACGGGCAGATCGTGGGAGAACTTGAGCTTTCTTTATGGAATGTACTGAATGAAGGAAATGGGGTAGAACTGGAATATCAACGATTGAGACCGGAAACAAGTCGGTTAAATATTGCTGTGAGGCAAGAGTGGATAGGTGCTCTGCCGGTTGGTATCGGGGCTGATTTTCGATTCTATCAGAATGATACAACCTATCAAATCCGGGAACTGAGTATGAATAGTTATTACAGAGTTTCCAGGGGGCTCAGGCTAATTGGAGAAGTTGGACTTATTTCGTCTTCATCAGGCAAAGATTCCGGAGTCGAAATCGAACCTGATGGAAGTAAACGATATGCAGAGCTTGGATTCAGGTATTCAACTACAAATAGTTTTGAGGTTCCGACATCAGGTATTCGATTAGGTGTAACTCTGGGTGTGACAAACAAAGATCTGAGGATTGATTCTTTGCGGGCTTACAATCAGCAGTATGTGCAGGCTGACGGTTCCTTGTTTTTCCCGGTTTCTTCGAAACAGGTATTTGCACTGGGAATTCACGGGTTCTATCTGAGTTCATCAAAAATAACGATCAGTGACCTTGCTGAACTGGGTGGTGCTAATTCAATGCGTGGATATGCGGAAGACCAATTCAGGGCCTCGAAAATGGCATGGGCGGATCTTGAATACCGCTTTATGATGAACAGAAATTCTTACCTATTTGTATTTGGTGCAGCCGGAAGCTATGAGCGGCCAAAGTTATTGACGGAAACAGATGATTCTTTCTCAACAAGTTCAATGCTTTACTCAACAGGTTTTGGAATTAGCTACAAGATCAGGATAGGCCGGTTGAAGTTTACCTATGCCATCTCACCACAGGAAAGCATTGGGAATGGGAAGGTTCATCTGGGGATAAGGACCTCTCTGTAGTACTAAATAATATCTGGTTCAAACTCATTGCAGACTTCTGTCATCAATCAGCGTTAGTCATTGTCACTGTAATAAAATCCTCTTATCTTCGTGCACATTTTAATGCTTATTAAGAAAGACTGAGGGAATGGGCCCGTTGAAGTCTTGGCAACCACTCCAATTCCTGTTGGAAGAAGGTGCCAAATCCCACTCAGTACAATACTGAGAAAAATAAGTGAACTTTTCCTTTCACTCTTTGTTAATAGGCTAATCAATTTCTACAGAGTGGACATACGCAAAGAATTAGAAAAAAGAATACTGGTACTGGACGGTGCAATGGGTACTATGATCCAGCGCTATGGACTTACTGAAGACGATTTCAGAGGAGAAGTATTCAAAAATTCAAAGATCGATCTTAAAGGTAACAATGATTTATTATGCCTTACTCGTCCTGATATCATTCAGGAGATTCATGAGCATTACCTGGAAGTTGGAGCTGATATCATCGAGACCAATACCTTTAGTGGTACCACAATTGCACAGACAGACTATCATACCCAGGATTGTGTATATGAATTGAATAAAGCTGCCGCTGAGATCGCACGCAAAGCCGCTGATAAATACACTGCCCAAAACCCTGATAAGCCAAGATTTGTGGCGGGAGCAATGGGTCCAACCAACAAGACGGCTTCATTGTCTCCTGATGTCTCAGACCCGGGATACCGGGCAGTTACCTTTGATGAACTGGCCTCAGCATTCAAGGAACAGGCCAGAGGTCTCATGGATGGCGGGGCAGATGTACTTCTTTGCGAGACTATAATTGATACACTGAATGCAAAAGCAGCTATTTACGGTATTCTTGAGTTGTTTGAGGAAAAGGAAACAGAATTGCCGATCATGATATCGGGTACCATTACTGATGCCAGTGGCAGAACGCTTTCAGGGCAGACAGTAGAAGCTTTTTTGATTTCATTATCACATGCTCCACTTTTGAGTATTGGCCTGAACTGCGCTCTGGGAGCCAAACAGTTAAGGCCCTATGTGAAATCACTTTCTGAACACTCACCGTACTTTATAAGTGCCTATCCTAATGCAGGGCTTCCTAACGAATTTGGAGAGTATGACCAGGGACCGGAAGCGATGGCCAATGAAATACGATCGTATCTGGATGATAAACTGGTAAACATACTCGGTGGTTGTTGTGGTACAACACCGGATCATATCAAAGAAATGGCCGAACTTGCTCAAAACTATTCGCCAAGAACACTTAATGAGGAAGTAGCAGCCTGATATGAAACCACTTCCTTTAAAACTAAGCGGACTTGAGCCACTTATAATTACGCCGGATTCAAATTTTGTTAATGTTGGTGAGCGTACTAATGTTACTGGTTCTAAACGATTTCTAAACCTGATAAAATCTCAGGATTATCAAACTGCCCTGGAAGTTGCTCTGGATCAGGTTAGAGGTGGAGCACAGATCCTTGATGTGAACATGGACGAAGGTATGCTTGATAGTGCTAAGGAAATGACCACCTTCCTGAATCTGATCGCCTCTGAGCCCGATATCGCACGGATCCCTATTATGGTAGATTCCTCTAAATGGGAAGTCATTGTAGCCGGACTTAAAACGATTCAGGGTAAAGGAGTGGTTAATTCGATCAGTCTGAAAGATGGGGAAGAGGAATTCCTCAGAAGAGCTAAGATCGTAAAGAGATTCGGGGCTGCCGTGATTTCCATGGCTTTTGATGAAGATGGCCAGGCGGATAACCTGGAACGCAGAAAGGAAATATGTGAGCGCTCCTATAAACTATTGACTGAGAAAGTAGGTTTTGATCCATCTGATATTATTCTTGATCCAAATATTTTCCCGGTTGCTACGGGGATGGATGAGCACAGAAGAAATGCGCTGGACTATTTTCTGGCTGCTAAGTGGATCAGAGAGCACCTCCCCGGAGCACACATTATTGGCGGAGTAAGTAATGTCTCGTTTTCATTCAGAGGAAATAATCCCGTTCGTGAGGCGATGCATTCAGCTTTCTTATACCACGCCATTCAGCATGGAATGGATATGGGGATCGTGAATCCTACTCAATTGGAAGTGTATGACGAGATCCCAAAGGAACTACTTGAACGGGTTGAGGATGTACTTCTGGACCGAAGGGAGGACGCAACTGAACGCTTGCTGGAGATAGCCGATAACTACCGTGATTCTGGTGAAAAGAAAGAGAAGGAAACAGAAGCCTGGAGATCAGGTACAGTAGAAGAACGTCTGAGCCATGCATTGATCAAAGGCATTACTGATCATATTGAAGCCGATACTGAAGAAGCAAGGCTCAAATATCAGAGTCCACTTACCGTGATCGAAGGTCCGCTTATGGATGGCATGAATATCGTTGGGGATCTGTTTGGAGCAGGTAAGATGTTTCTGCCTCAGGTAGTAAAGAGTGCCCGGGTGATGAAACAGTCGGTTGCCTATTTAACTCCATTTCTTGAAGAGGAAAAGAAAAAGAATCCTTCGACCAAAGAACGTGCTAAAGTACTTCTCGCTACGGTAAAAGGCGACGTTCATGATATCGGGAAGAATATTGTTGGAGTGGTTCTGGCTTGCAATAACTTTGATATTGTTGATCTTGGAGTGATGGTTCCGGTCGATAGGATCCTGGATGAAGCTGTAAATCAGAAAGTGGATATTATTGGCCTCAGTGGGTTAATAACACCTTCGCTGGATGAGATGGTAGGAGTAGCCCGAGAGATGCAAAAACGACAAATGAAAACTCCTTTACTGATCGGAGGGGCTACCACATCCCGGATACATACCGCTGTTAAGATCGATCCGAACTACGAATCTTCAGTGGTCCATGTATTGGATGCTTCCAAATCTGTAACTATTTGTAGTGAACTTCTCAAAGAATCTGGAAAGGACGCATTTGTCAATTCGGTAAAAGGTGAGTATAAAACTCTACGGGAGGACCATGAAAGAAGAACAGGTTCTAAGAAGTTACTTCCAATAGATAAAGCCAATGCCAATCAAACCAGAATCGACTGGGATAAAGCTAATATCCATAAACCAAACTTTACCGGTACTAAAGTATTTGAGGATGTGGATCTGAAAGAACTGAAAGACTTCATCGATTGGTCTCCATTTTTTAAGACCTGGATGCTTACTGGTAAATATCCAGCTATTCTTGAAGATGAGATTGTTGGCGAGCAGGCCCGTGAGCTTT
This sequence comes from Rhodothermia bacterium, assembly GCA_030427885.1. Lineage (GTDB taxonomy): Bacteria > Bacteroidota > Rhodothermia > Balneolales > Balneolaceae > JAUICM01. Next base: position 380,393 of record JAUICM010000001.1, read on the forward strand.
TTAGTGATGCTACAGAAATGCTGAACGAGATCATAGCTGGAAAACTATTAAAAGCTAAATCAGTTATAGGTATCTATCCGGCAAACAGTTACGGCAATGATGTGATTATCTTTCAAGATGATTCAAGGACAGATCAAAAAGCTAAGTTTCACTTTTTAAGACAGCAATCGGAGAAGAGAAGTAACCAGCCAAACTCCTCGCTTTCAGATTATATAGCTCCATGGGATACTGCGCGCAAAGATTACATGGGGTTCTTTGCTGTTACTTCAGGGCTTGGTATCGAGACCTTATTAAAGGAATATGAAGCTAAACACGATGATTATAAGTCTATCATGGTTAAAGCGCTGGCAGACCGCTTAGCGGAAGCCCATGCTGAGTATATGCACCACAAGGTTAGAACAAAACTTTGGGGCTATTCCAAAGACGAAAATTTCGATAATGAAGACCTGATCGCAGAGAAATATACCGGAATCCGCCCGGCACCGGGTTACCCTGCATGTCCCGATCACACAGAGAAAAGAACTCTTTTTGATCTGCTGGAAGTGGAAAAGAATACAGGTATTAGCCTAACCGATTCATACGCAATGTATCCGGCGTCATCGGTAAGTGGATTTTATTTCTCCAATCCACAGTCTCGCTATTTTGGTGTTGGAAAGATCGACAAAGATCAGGTGATCAAGTATGCTGATCGTAAAGGGACAACTGTAGAAGAAATTGAAAAATGGTTAGCCCCAAATCTGGGCTATCAACCGAAGAACTAATTGAATGAAAGTAACAGACTATTTTAATCAGGCAGACGGTAAAACTTTATTCACTTTTGAAGTGTTGCCACCACTGAAAGGGCAGAATATCAGAACGCTGTTTGATCATATTGATCCACTGATGGAATTTAATCCTCCATTTATAGATGTAACTTATCATCGGGAAGAATATGTTTATAAAACCAGGGAAAATGGCCTGCTTGAACGGAAAACAGTGAGAAAACGACCCGGTACTGTCGGGATGTGTGCTGCCATCCAGAACCATTATAAAGTTGATGCCGTGCCGCATATCATTTGCGGAGGATTCAGTAAAGAGGAAACTGAAAACGCACTTATTGATCTGAATTTCCTGGGAATTGATAACGTACTGGTTCTTCAGGGGGATGTGAGAAAACCCGACAGGGATTTTGTGCCTGAGCCAGACGGACATGCCTATGCTTCGGAATTACTTGAACAAGTGGTAGAGTTGAACAACGGGGTTTTCCTGGATGAGGATATCGAAAATGCCACACCCTCAGATTTCTGTATCGGTGTTGCCGGTTATCCTGAAAAACATGTCACAGCCCCAAATATGGAAACCGACCTTCGGTACCTGAAGATGAAAGTGGATAAAGGTGCTGACTATATCGTGACTCAGATGTTCTTCGATAATCAAAAGTATTTCGAATTCGTTAACAATTGCAGGGAAGTAGGGATCACCGTTCCCATAGTGCCGGGACTGAAGCCACTGACCACTAAAAAACAGGTTACATTACTGCCTCAGTTGTTTCATATCGATATCCCTGAAGAACTTTCAAAAGAGGTTGAGAAGTGCAAAGATAATACCGCAGCACGACAAGTAGGCGTGGAATGGGCAGTTAAACAATCCAAAGAACTGGTGGATTTCGGAGTACCAACGCTGCATTATTATTCTATGGGGAAAGCAACTTCAGTGTATGAAGTAGCAAAGGAGATCTTTTAAGGACTGCTTAATCAGGAAAGAACATAGGGTTCGCGGTATTCTTTACCTCTTAATTCATTTGCTTCCAGATCATTTTTAAACTCTTCCTTAACGGGATCCCAGTTCAGTGTTCTTCCGAGCTGGTAGGTAATGTTTGCAATATTACATACTGAAGCTGTTCTGTGCCCGATCTCAACATCAGCGACAGGTTTCTTCCGGCTTTTGATACAATCAATGAAATCCTGATAGTGATTATCTGAATAATATAATTTTGTGTCACTACTGCTTAACTCTTTATCAACCAGGCTTGGGTCAGAAGTCTCAAAAAAGTCGCGGCTGATATCAAGAGTTCCTTCAGTCCCATGAAACCGAACGGCAAAGCCCCGTCCGAAATCTTCGTGAGTTACTTCAATACCGTTGTCATATATAAACTTCAGACCACGGTCAGATCCCTTGGTTGAAGGAGGAATGAAAGTTACAGGGCCGGAATCATCTTTTCCAAGTGCCCACTGCACTATATCGAACATGTGAGCACCCCAGTCGGTTACACCTCCGCCACCGAATTCTGTATAATTTCTCCATCGTGGCCAGATCTCAATTGGATAGGGCGGAGACAGGATGTCGTGATATCCTCTGTAAGGCGCCGGACCTATCCATTTATCCCAGTTGATCGTATCTGGAATTGCCTGATCTGGGAGGTCACACGGAATCGGCGGTCCTCCGACATTAACCTGAACAGTTTTTACCTCACCGATATAGCCGTTTCGAACGAGTTCACAGGCTTTCCGGAAGTTACCCCATGAGCGCTGCATACTACCTGTCTGAAAAACTCTTTTATTACTTCTGGTGGCATTTACCATAGCCCGACCTTCCTCAATGGTGTGGGAAAGAGGTTTCTCGCAATACACATCTTTTCCTAGCTTCAGGGCCTGAACTGCTGGAATGGCATGCCAGTGATCAGGCAGACAAATGATCACAGCATCAATATCATCACGGGCAATCAGATCATTGTATTCTGAATAAACCTCACAGGAATCATAAGACGGATTTTCAGTGACCTCAGCATAATGTTTATTAACCATTTCTTTGAATTTTCCAACTTTGACGGAGTCGACATCACATGCAGCGATCATTTTAATGTCATCTAAATTCAGGAATGAACTTCCCAGCCCAAAGGATTGCTTTCCCGTACCAATGAAACCCATGGTTATTTTATCACTGGGCGCTTTTCCACAGGCACCACCTAACACGTAGCTTGGAACAATTGATATTGATGCCAGCCCAAGAAATGATTGTTTAATAAATTCGCGACGGGTCGACTTATTCTGTGTTACAGTGTCCCCGGATTTAGTAGTTTTATCCCGCATGTATACTCCGTTTTGTTGTAGTTTGAATGTTATAAAAACGGAGTAGACTTCAAAGTCTAAAAACTTTGGTATCTAAAACATTAAAAGCCTAAATCCAATTCTGGTCTGATTCCTCAACGGTACCTTCAAAGACATTATCGCCGGTGTGTTTGGTACCCTTGGGTTCTATCAAAAGTACCCAGCATTCTCCATCGGCAACAGGAAGATGTTCTTCGCCTTTTGGAACTACATAAAGTTCGCCCTCATTAAGATGAACATCCCGGTCTCTGAACTTCAATAATAGCTTACCTTTCACTATATAAAATAATTCGTCCTCATCAGCATGACTATGCCAGATAAATTCACCTTCGATCTTAGCAAGTTTCACCAATTGGCCATTGGTTTCTGCAATGATCTTTGGACTCCATTGATCCGTGAATAGCCCAAATTTCTCGATCAGGTTAACTGCATCAGTCATTTGCTTCCTTATTCTTTGTGCTTTCGGTTTGAAGTAATTCCTCCCTTAAAGAAGTGAATTTCTTAATTCGTTTTTCTCTGGTGTCCAGCACAACGGTGCCAGCTATTTTATCGTGAATAGCTTGTCGGTTGGGATCCCAATATATCTGGAAAAAACCGAGTAAACCCGTAGCAACACCAGCAGCATATCCTCCAAATCGTTCAAAAGAATACCAAATTCCAATGGGCTTATTATTCAATCGCACTACTTTTAGTTTGAGCAGTTTTTTTCCAAGGGTACTTCCACTGAAAAGAGCCATAGTGATCACAAAATACACCCCGATCCAACCAAAGGTTAGCCCAAAATCTTCTGCAGTTGCTTTTACAGAACGAAGGAAACTTGGATTTTCAACCTTTTCCTTTAGTTCTTTATTCTCATCCTTCAGGGCATCCTTTTCATCGTCTAATTCATCAACTTCCTGTTCCAGTGCCGCAAGTTCAGAGAAGGCTACTATTTCAGATAATTGAATTCGGAGACTATCGGCTGCCAACGAATCATTAGCCTGAAGAGCCCGACTAAGTTTTGTTAATCCTGTCCAGGTTTCTTCTGTGAATAACAAAGGAGAAGTCTCAGGGATTGATCCCTTATTTTGATAGGCATTTTCAAGCTCGCGGGCGATATCTTTCCAGGCTTCTTCTGCATCGGATGAATCAGAATAATCTATTGCCAATGCTTTTTTAGTGAAGCTACCCCAATCCACATCGCTGGACTTTGGAGTAGCTATCAAATCACCATTTTGATTGATATTGACTTGGACACTGTCATCTTCATCAGATTTCGTGGAGCTATATGAGACAGCAAATACCAGAATTGAAGCAAAAGCTGCTATTCCATACCGGATCAGATTTTTCCACCATACAAGGCCTTTAGTTCTTACCGCAATCCAGAAAAATAAGCCCGTAGCACAAAAAGCGAGTATAAGAGCACCTAATTTTGTTAAAACCGCGGCAATGATCAGATCTACTAACAGGGCAAAGAGCCTTCTTTTGGGAGTAGCAAGAGGGAGGCCCAGTAAAGCATTATCAACATGGAACGCATACGGTGTTACAATTTCTTTTGGGTCATTGATCATGGGATTCAGCAGCTTTATTGTAGTCTAGTTCATCACAGAAATAAGAGGTTTCTTCTCTGTTTCCTGTGAGAATATTCGGTCTTGAGTGTGTTATAAGAGCAAATTCATTTTCAAATTCGGGATAGTTCTCACAGAATCTTCTAAATACCTCTAAATGTATTTCAGCATCGGGGTACATTGCAACACTGAGTTCAGCTTGTGTCCAGTTGTTAAGTACAATACTGTTTTTTGACTCATCAATATTCGCTTTTAGTATTTCAGGAAGTGATTCAGAGAATTTATCGGGTAAATAAATCTCAGACTTAACTTTGTTTCCAGAATAAAGTGCAGACGAGAAATACATCGGCCAGAGACCAAAAAAGCTTAATGCCGGAAGTACACCAAAGAGAATGATAATGGTTGAAGTAAATGGTTTTCTGTAATCTTTGAATACCATAGATAATGAAAACTCCGAATTCTCATCATTGAACAGCATCCATAGGAGAATCATAAAAGAGATGTTCCATGGCCAGATTATGATATTGATAGCCTTTCCTAAAGGACCAAGCATCATTAGTATGAAGAAATGAACCAGTGTTAAAATGATAATACCTGAAAGCCTTGTTCTTTTCCAAAAAAGTGCAACACCTCCAAATAATTCAGCAAGAGGACCAATTATTCCAAGCTTGAGTAGTACTGTATTCAGTACATCGGGAAGGTGATTTGTCAGAGGTTCAATAAGGTCCGGGTATGTACTGAAAAGAAAGCTGTAGTTTAATTTCTGAATCCCACTCCAAATGTAAATACTAGCCATCATAAGCCTGATGAGCGTCAATGTTCTTGTGCCCGTTGGTTCTTTATAGTCAACGGCAAAACAAAGGATCATGAAAAAGTAGTAATAGCTCCAGGGCTGAATTCTCAGATAATCTATACTGCTGGAAAGAGCGTAGAAGAAGCAGAACAGGAATAGAAATAGTTGTGGTTTATACTTCCTGGAATAAGCTATTATTAATGATAAAATGAACAGTAGAGACAAAACTACGATGAGCAAAAGGGGTAAATCCTGAAAGAAATGGAATACAGGCACAGACGGGAAGATCTTATTGAATGGGAACCAAAGATCAGATGAGATCGCAATTGAAATAAGTAGACTAGCCTGAATTACGGTCAGTATAATATGGGAGCGATCACCGGAAATACTCTTGTCTTTTTTCAGTTCTGATACCATGTCTAAGAATAGGAAATCTATCCGATAAGATATCAACAAAAAAGAGCCGCATTATTAATACGGCCCCTGGTCATCTATGTGTTTGTACTACTATTGTTCGTTTCTCAGAAGCCCGTAAGCCTTTGCGACTTCTTCATAATTACTGTAATCGATCACTTTTCCCTTCAATAGCATTCCTGGAGGAATGGCCACAATTCTTATGGTATCACCATTGAAAAGCTCTTCATTCACATTATTATTTCCGGCAACTTCTCCTTCAATGATCAGATCAAAATTATCAATATCAAATGAATATCGAAGTACAACCAGGTCATTCTCGTAAGGTACTGACATAGGAAGTGCATGCCAGTTGGTTGTGCCATCAAATCGCAGGTAGGCTAATACAACTCCGTAATCAACGGTTTCTTCGTCCAGAATATTCCAGCCATAGGAAGCTACTGATACATATTCATCTATAACTTCAAAATCCTGGTCTGCATCAATATCGATCGAGGCTGAATAGATCTCAACAATTCCGTCTTCACCGTCTCGTCCGGGAGGCCCCTCAGGTCCCGTAGTACTTATACATGAAACAGTTGCGATCCCTACTAAACCTATTGTAAAAATCCTGATGAACGCTTTCATGATTTGCTCCATTAGTTTTGGTTTGTCCGAATCTAATATGCGGAAAAGCTTCAACCAATAACATGAACAGGCTAGGCAATTGATGCGATACGATCGGGTTGTAATCAATTTTAACTATGAGGAGTATTTGTAGGTCAATACGGTTTAAGACTTAGATAAATTTCACTACATTCAACAAGAAAAATTCCAAGCAAAGAAGGGAACACTTTGAGTAAAGTTTTGATGGAAATTCTGGGGCTTTCGACCAGTCCAAGCAGTGGAGGGGCTTATGCTTTAATTCTCTCTGAAGCTACCGGATCCAGAAGGCTGCCTATTATTATTGGATCATTTGAGGCACAAGCCATTGCTTTGGAACTGGAAAATATAAAGCCTCCACGCCCAATGACTCACGATCTGATGAAGAATATCGTGTATATATTCGATTCGTCCATCAAGTATGTTCTGATCAATGATTTGTCGGAAGGAACTTTTTATGCAAAGATTATTTTCGAAAGAGGCGATCAGCTTTTTGAAGTTGATGCCCGTCCCAGTGACGCTATTGCACTTGCGGTTAGGTTTGGAACTAAAATATATGTTAATGAGCAAGTGCTTCAGGAAGCCGGCATAAGCACTGAACCAGAAGCTCAGACCCTGGATGAAGCTCTGGCTTCAACAAAAACAGAAGCGGCTGGGGAAAAAGAATTATCAAAGCTCGAGAAGTTGGAGATCGAGCTTCATACTGCTATAGAAACGGAGAATTATGAAAAAGCAGCAAAACTCCGTGACCAAATTTCAAAAATGAAAGGTTGATAAGTGACCAAAGAAGAGTGTTCGTTTCAGCAACTTCCATTTTCAAAGTTGTTTAATACATATGTATCAGATTATGACAAGCTATCTGATTTCTATTCTGCTAATCCATTTAACGATGTAGAAGTCAGGGAACGCATTGATCGTATTGGTGAATTTAAGAACCGGTCTTCAATAGCGGATGCATTCCAGGAGTATCACGCATATCTGGGAATTGAATTGTCTCAGTCTTCTCAATTAGAAAAATTCCGAAACGAGGATGCCCTGGTGTTTGTTACTGGTCAGCAGTTGGGAGTATATGGAGGCCCGCTTTTCACTATATATAAGACAATAACCTCGATCTTACTTGCAAGGAAATGGGAAAAAGATCTTGGAAAGCCTGTTGTTCCTGTTTTCTGGCTTGCTGATGAGGATCATGATTTCGAAGAAATTTCTTCCATTGGTATCCCGGAGAGCGATTCATTTTCCAAACCGAGGTTGAATGAATCAGGGGATGGAAAGCCTGTGTCAGTTCAGTCGATAACGGATTCAATAACTGAATTCAGGGAATCTTTAAAAGAACTCATATTTGATACCGATTTTTCAGAAGAGCTATGGGCCAAATTAGATGAATGTTATCAGCCAGGAAAAACTCATGTTCAGGCTTTTGCTCAACTTATGGATTTTCTTTTTGCAGGTGAAGGCTTGCTCATAGTTGGAAGTAATACCAATTCCTTAAAAGAAATAGCCAAACACGTTTTTGTAAAATCTATTACAGAAGCTGAGAAAGTTCATGAATCTCTGGAATCTCAGAGTGCTCTTTTGGAAAAAGATTTTCATCGTCAGGTAGTGGTTGGGGATTCAAATTTGTTTTACCTGGATGCAGAAGAAGGAAGGCTGAAGCTTGAGCGCTCTGGTTCTGAATGGAAAGCAGGCTCCATCACACTTAGTGAAGAAAAGTTGGTAAAGCTGATTGAAGCGAACCCGGGTAAGTTTTCTCCGAATGTATTTCTTCGTCCGGTGGTACAAGACGTTCTTTTACCAACAATAGGATATGTAGCCGGACCCGGAGAATTGGCTTATTATGGACAGATGAAGGAATTGTACCCCTTATTCGATCTTGAAATGCCGGTCATATATCCAAGGTTAAGCGCTACACTTATTGAAAGTGGAATAGAGAGGATCATGGAAAAGATCCCGTTTGAATTCAGTTTTTATAATCAAAGAATTGAAGATCTGGAAGCTGCTTATGTGGATCACGCCAAGACAAAAGACGTGGAAAAGATGTTTTCAATCTGGAAAGATGAAATATCGGATTCCTCAGATTACCCGGTTTCATTTATCAAAGAGATCGACCCAACCCTGGAAGGTACCGTTGGGAAGGTGGTTGCTGGATTTTCAAATGAACTCGACAAGCTAAAGGGTAGGGTATACCGCTCGATCAAACAACAGGAGCAAACTCAGTTAACTAGGATTCACAGGATCAAAACCCAGTTATTCCCGGATGGGTTGCAGGAGCGCTCTGTATCTCCGGTTTATTTTATGAATAAATATGGAATATCAATCTGGAATGAACTTCTTCAGGAACTAGGTTCAGAAGATCTTAAGCTGAATACCCATCATATAATTAAAATTTGATGGATTCGGTCCGGAGTCAAAAATCAAAGCTCAGAAAACTGCTTATTCAGAAGCGAAATGAAATGAGTCATGATTCCTGGATTGAAAAGAGCAGATTGATTGAAAGCCATTTATTAGCATCAGGGAGATACCAGAACGCAAAAGTAGTACATACTTTCATTTCAATGAATGATAGGTTTGAACCTGATACGTCTAGGATACTGGATCATGCTTTAAAAGATGGCAAAAAGGTGGTTGTACCTGTAACCAACTTTAATGATGCTACCCTTACTCATACTTTGCTAACGGATAAAACCTCTTTAAAAGAAAATAAATGGGGTGTAATGGAGCCTACAACTGTAGAACCTGTTTCAGCGGATTTTCCGGATTTGATATTGGTTCCTTTGCTGGCAGCAGATCGTTCCGGAAACAGATTAGGATATGGAAAGGGATTTTATGATGGATTTCTTTCAAAGGCCACGGGGTACAAATTAGGAGTCGTATTCGATGATTTTATTATTGATAAAGTTCCTGTTGAGGCTTTTGATATAAAACTGAATGGGTTAATTTCCGAAACGGGTTTAATACAAGTGTAACAATAGAATAAAGGCTCCGTAACAGCGCACGGAGGAAAAAAGATGACAGAGAAAGCAAAAACGAAAACTTATTCCAAAACGGGCGCATCAACTCTTGAGTTTGATGATTTTGAACTGCAGGCAACGATGCAGAATTTTCTTCAGGAAGAAGAAAAAGAGACAGGAAAGGGCATTTGGAACTTCGCTACACTATCAGGAATGTTCATGTTGTTTACAGGTTTTATGTTTGCTCTGCAATGGATTGGATTACCGATAGGAAGTTTTCTTACTGATTTCTCAACCGGTTTGATATCGGCTTTACCATTGATCGGTGGTGCCTTGGTTACACTTATCGGATTTGGCTTTTTTGTAGGGGATAGAAGGAGAGAGAAGAAAGCTGAACGTTTAAAGAAAAGACAGCAGAAAGCAGCCCGAAAGGTGAGAAAGCGTATGGATGATGTTCATGGTGCTGAAACAACATCTTCATTTGGTAAGCTAAAGAACAATCTTTCAGGGGATTTCGAAGCAAGTGCACAAAGTTCATCATATGATGATTTTGGAGTTGATTCATTTGGATATCGACATGTTAAGCGTCTTATGAAATCAAGAACCGATAAAAAAATTGCAGGTGTTTGCGGTGGTATCGCAAAATATTTTGGTATCAGTTCTACAGTAACCAGATTTCTGTTTTTATTTCTCACTCCGGTAATGAGCGGAATGAACATTCTCATTTATTTTATTTTAGCGCTTGCAATGCCGAAGGAGCCTATCGAACTTATGGATGATTTCGATTTTTAATTCATCCATTGCAATAATACATGCTCATTACTTTTGAGGGAATTGATGGAAGTGGTAAATCTACTCAGATTGCGCTTCTTCAGGAAAAACTAGCTAATACAGGCCGACCAGTTAATGTATTCAGAGAACCAGGAGGTACCGATGTCTCCGAGTTGATCAGGGGAATGCTTTTAAACCCTGAAATTGAGATCAATGAAATAACTGAATTGCTTTTGTTTTCGTCGGCAAGATCTCAACTTGTTGGTGAAAAGGTGATCCCGGCCTTACAGGCAGGTGGAATTGTTATCCTTGATCGATTTTATGATTCAACAGTTGCCTATCAGGGGTACGGCAGGGGAAGCCTGTCGCTTGAACAGATTGATCAGATTAACGTAATTGCCTCTCATAATATCATCCCGGACTTTACTTTTTACTTACGTCTTGATCTCGATGAATCTGCAAAAAGAACCGCTCACATGAGTAAAGACAGAATGGAACAGTCTGGGGAAGAGTTTTTTAAAAGGGTATTGGCAGGATTTGATGAATTGGCCGAAAAGAACGAAAGGTTCATTACTATCGACGCTACCCAGTTAATTGAAGATATTCACCAGGAAATAATGCAGCACCTGCGTTCAGAACTTTAAGTGCTATTACCTAAGTACTTATATCTTTTATTTTAGCAGAAAGACAGAGCCCCGGTAAAAAGTTTTCAAATTTTTGTTCTATAAAGTCATTGAGGCTTAACCATATTATCCGTAAATTTAGAACAATATGGATGAATCCTTCCTGTTTCCAAGAAATTTGGTTCATCACTACAAAATCCAAACGATTATAACCATCCAAGAAATCTATTATGGCGCACGAAAGAATCGAGATTGATTTGCCTCTTGCTAAAGTTTACGAATTGCTAAGTAACCCCGTTGACTTCCCTAAGTTCCTGGAGCGCATTGACTCAGTAGAAAGAATTAACTCTCAGACTTTTGAGTATAAAACAAAAATCGGAGCTGATGAGTTTACCTGGACTACTAACCTGATCGATAATCTCAGAAACACTCGATTTGCATGGATTACTATTAATGGTAACCTGAATCAAACCGGTACTATTCGTTTTACTCCTCTGGATAACGGCAGCCGTACCCGCGTTGAGTTTTCTCTAGATTACCGCACTTTCTTTGGCGACCCTTCAGATGAACTCGCAAAATTCATTGAAGATTCTCCAGAGCAACTGGCAAACGATCTGCAAAAATTCAAAAAACTTGCAGAGTCTGATACTTTCAAAGAAGATCAGTTAGAGCCTTCTGAAGAAGTAACAGCGTAAGTTTTACTAAATTTTTTTACTTACTTATAATGCGCATCTTTCCGGTGCGCATTTTTTTTGTCTGATAATTTTGAACTATGAAATTCAGCGACTTCAAAGACTCTGAGGAAGCGGCTAAACCTCATTATTTACTTATTGGGAACCCGGTTAGCCACAGTGTCTCTCCATTGATGCATAACACAGCTCTCGATCATTATGGGCTAGCTGCTACATATCATGCCGTTGAGGTTCATGAAAGTGATTTGAATTCACTAATTGCTCACTTAAATAAGTCACAGTTCCTGGGGGCTAATATCACTATTCCTCATAAACTTACTTTTCTGAATGTTGTTGATGAACTCAGTGCTGAGGCAAATGAGATCGGTGCAGTAAATACAATTGTCAAGATAGACGGGAAACTTATTGGTCATAATACTGATAGTTATGGGTTTCAGGTTCCTTTAGATGATTACGAAGATGATATGGAACCGGAGAGGGCCATTATTTTTGGTACAGGTGGAGCGACAAAAGCTATTTTGTATTCTCTCCAAGCTATGGGATTTGAAGAAATTGTGATGGTTTCCAGAAAACCGGAAACTATACAGCCGCAAAATGGTGTTAACCTGTGTAGCTATGACAGTTGGATTGAGTTTGCTGAAGACGCAAACCTGATCATTAATGCAACGCCCTTAGGTATGACACCGAATACAGGAACATCCCCGGTGGATGAAAGTTTTGCCGATCTTTTAAATGGGAAAATATGTTACGACATCGTGTACAATCCACGTAAGACAAAATTTCTCAGACAAGCGGAACAAAATGGAGGCTATATCATCGGTGGATTAGATATGTTGATCCATCAGGGGGCTAATGCATTTAAGTTGTGGACTGGTAAAGAATTTCCGATTGGACTTATAAAAATGAAACTTGATGAATTATTCCCAAATTGAATTCCTGCGGCCAGAGAATTTAAACGGACCGCATATTGTTTCCTGGTTTTCATTGAAAAATGCTCATCTGAATGAATATGAAAGACAAATTCCGGGATTAAATATTGGTTTCAACTCCAAAGAAAGACAGGATGTGATCCTGCATAATCTGAATATTTTATCTGCGGAGATAAACACTCCAATGAAGAATATTGCACTGGCGAATCAGATTCATTCATCAAATATAAAAGTGATCAATGAGGGCGGTATTTATCCTGATACAGATGCTTTTGTAACTATAAAACCCGGATTAGCTTTAGTTATTCAAGTTGCAGATTGTGGAGCCGTATTATTTGGTGACCCAAAGAGTAAAGTGATCGGGATAGCTCATGCCGGATGGAGAGGGGCTGTGGGTAATATAGTTCCTAAAACAATTGAAAAAATGATCGGGTTGGGAGCAAAGGCAGATCAAATCAGAGTATTTACAAGTCCATGCCTGGCAAAGCATAATTTTGAAGTAGGAGATGAAGTCGCAGATCAATTCCCGGATAAACTGGTCGATCGTGAGTCATACGCAAAACCTCATGTTGATCTTAAAGGACTGATTTATGATCAACTTTTGAGTTCTGGTATTCTAGAAAAGAATGTGTTTGTGGATGAAAGGTGTACAATTGATCACGATAGTATGTTCTATTCATACAGAAGAGAAAAAGAAAAAAGTGGAAGAATGGCGGGGATCATTAAGCTTAATAAATTGACAACAGGTTGAGGCCAAAACTTTACAATTCTTTTTGAGATTTAAGAGTTCATACTTCATATAATGGCACTCTCATAAAACGTGATTTTGAAGAAACAAAGACTGGCAATATTAGGATCTACAGGGTCCATAGGTACACAAACACTGGAGATAGTTCGTCAGCATCCTGATAAGTTTGAGGTTGTTGTACTCACAGCCAACACAAATGTGAATCTTCTGGCACAACAGATAAATGAGTTTAAACCCAAACACGGACTCATTTGTAAAGACATTCTGTTCAAAAATCTAAAAGATCAGGTTTCCACAGGAACTCAGCTGCATTCCGGAAAGGAAAAGATCTCAGAGCTGGCATGTTTCGATGAAGTTGATATAGTTCTGAACAGTCTGGTAGGATTCGCCGGGTTTGAGCCAACATATGCTGCCATTACAGCCGGGAAAAAGATAGCCCTTGCCAATAAAGAATCTCTGGTTGTAGGAGGGGAGCTCATCAGGGAAGCATTGAGAGAATCAACTTCTGAATTAATTCCGGTAGATTCTGAACACAGTGCTATGTTGCAGTGCATTGTTGGAGAACCAAAGGATAAGATCGAGAAGATCATAATTACTGCAAGTGGAGGACCATTTCGGGATTTCAGTACCGAGCAAATGCAAAAGGTCACAGTAGAACAGGCTTTGAATCACCCAAACTGGAATATGGGCGCCAAGATCACTATTGACTCTTCAACTATGATGAATAAAGGTCTGGAGATCATTGAAGCTCATTGGTTATTTGACCTTCCTGTTGAAAAGATCGAACCGGTAATACACCCACAAAGTATTATACATTCAATTGTAACCTATGTTGATGGTTCAAGTAAAGCGCAACTGGGACCTCCTGATATGAAGGTTCCGATAATCTATGCGTTAAGTTATCCCGACAGACTGCCATTACAGACACAAAGAATGGATTGGAGTATAACACACGAACTTACATTTAAGCCCGTTAATTACGCACAATTTCCATGCGTTAAATTAGCCATGGATTCTATTGAAGCAGGAAATGTAGCTCCAGCTATTTTAAATGCGGCGAATGAAGTGGCAGTACAGCGCTTTTTGAATAAAGAAATTAGTTATATTGACATCCCAAAAATTGTCGATAAGAGTTTAACTAAACTGTCGAACGGGCATAAAATTAGTATTGAGACGTTACAGGAAATAGACGCGGAAACAAGAGTTTACGCATCAACAATTATTTAGAGAATGGAAATTTTAGACATTTTAAAAACTATTGGGATCTTTGTCGGAGCATTGATGATCCTCGTATTTATTCACGAGCTTGGTCATTTTCTCGCAGCAAAATTGTTCGGGATGAGAGTCGAAAGATTCTCAGTAGGATTTCCACCAAGGATCTGGGGATTTAAAAAAGGGGATACTGATTACTGTATCGGAGCTACTCCACTTGGTGGATATGTAAAAATATCCGGAATGGTAGATGAAAGTATGGATACTGAATTCCTGAATCAGGAACCCCAACCATGGGAATATCGCAGTAAACCTGTCTGGCAACGAATGATAGTGATCACTGCAGGGGTAATATTTAATATGATCCTCGCATTCTTCATTTTTACAGGAATGACCCTGAATAATGGTAAACTCACTTTACCTGTTGAGAATGTGGAAGGTATCTATGTACCAGAATCTACTTTATTGTATGAAATTGGATTCAGGACTGATGATAAGATTGTTGGAGTTAATGGAGACAAAGTCACTGCATTTGAAGATCTGGTTTCACCAGCCTATTTGACATCAAGTGACCTTAATTATCAGGTGATTAGAAACGGACAAGAGATCGATATTCCGGTTCCATCAAATTTTCTGGACAGTCTGCAAACCAGAGGGTTTATAAATCAGATCTTCACACTTCCAAGTAGTATTTCTAGTGTTTCGTTAGGTACACCCGCTGAAAAAGCCGGTCTACTTGCTGGTGATAAGATCATTGCCGCAGATAGTGTAGAGGTAAAATACTGGATTCAACTTACCAGTTTGATCTCTGAAGCTAAAGGTAAGCCTATCGACTTTAAAGTGCTTCGAGGTGATTCTGTACTTGATATAACAATTGCACCTGATGCTGAAACGAATATGTTAGGTATTGCTTCTCCCAATTTAGCAATGGCTGGCGGTGTGCATGTAGAGCTTGGCTTTTTTGAATCCATACAGGAAGGCTGGAACCAAACCTGGGATCAAACAACAGGAATTATTGGTGGTTTTGCCCGAATGATCTCTGGTGATATCTCAGTGAGACAAAATCTGGGCGGTCCAATTGCAATTGCGAGTATTACTCGTCAGGCTACTGATCAGGCTGGATGGGATGGCTTCTGGCAGATCACTGCACTACTGAGTATCACACTTGCCATCATGAACATCCTGCCTATTCCAGCCCTTGACGGAGGACACCTTGTTTTCCTGATCTATGAAGGTATTGCCAGAAAAGAGCCATCTGAAAAAGTGAAAGTGGTAGCTCAGAATATTGGCTTTTTCGTACTTCTTACACTTATGGTGTTTGTTATCTTCAACGACGTACTTAAGTACTTCTAATCCATTTAACA
Source organism: Rhodothermia bacterium (assembly GCA_030427885.1). GTDB lineage: Bacteria > Bacteroidota > Rhodothermia > Balneolales > Balneolaceae > JAUICM01. The sequence goes on from JAUICM010000001.1 coordinate 396,162, forward strand.
TGTTTGCTCGAGACGGTTATCCAACAATGACACTGGCAACAGTAGTTACTGCCGGTGTATTTTACTTAACCTATACATTTCTGGATCACTGGTTTTCGTATGTGATCTACACCATCTTTGCCATACTCTGGGGTATAGTTATATATTTTTTCAGGGATCCTGAACGTACAGCTCCCTCAGGACAGAACCTTATAATTTCACCAGCAGATGGTAAAGTTGTATTGGTTAAAGAAATAGAGGAGGAGGTGTATCTGAAAGACAAAGCCACACAGATAAGTATCTTCCTTTCACCATTAAATGTACACGTGAACAGGAATCCTGTTTCTGGTAAACTTGAGTATCTGAAATATCATCCCGGTAAATACCTCATGGCCTGGGATCCGAATGCTTCCGTGGAAAATGAGCGTGCCGACTTTGGAGTGTTGCATCCTTCAGGAACTAAATTCTTTTTTAAGCAGATCACCGGTTTTTTAGCTCGTCGTATTGTATATCATATAAAAGAAGGAGATGAGCTTGTAGCAGGAGAACGGTTCGGTATGATGAAATTTGGAAGCCGAATGGATATAATTGTGCCAGGAAATGTTGAAATTCATGTTAAAGAAGGCGATCGTACGTGGGCAGGTCAATCGGTACTTGGCGAGATAAAATAGTATGAAATACCCAGTTCAGAACAAATACAAGAACTTCAGACAGAAAAGAAAACGGATCCGTGAAAATAAACCTCCGGTTAACCGAAGAATAGCTGTTCCCAGTTTCTTTACCCTGATGAATTTGTTCTCTGGATTTCTTGCTATAATATCTATAGCTGATGGAAATTTGTACCTCGGTGCATGGTTGATCGTTGCTGCAGGTTTATTTGATGTATTTGATGGATTGATGGCTCGTTTGGCTAACGCTACCAGTGATTTTGGTGTGGAACTCGATTCTTTGAGTGATATGGTTTCTTTTGGTGTAGCCCCCGGATTTCTGATCTATTCCTTTTCACTAAGCGGCCTTGGAAATCTGGGTATTCTTATTAGCGCAATTCCGCCACTTTGTGGAGCCGTGAGGCTGGCCCGTTTCAATGTAAATGCCCGGCTCGCTCCAACGGTAGATAACTTCGTAGGATTACCAATTCCTTCCCAGGCTCTCATAATTTCTGCCTTTTATCTCACATTCAGAAATGATCTGGATATATTCGATTTCTTCCAGAATGGAGTGAATTCAGTATTGGTTCCGCTTGTTGTTTCTGCTTCATTTTTAATGGTAAGTACTATCCCATTCGATAAGATTCCGCGCTTCGATAAAAGATCGATCAAGAATAAGAAATGGACCTTTTATACTTTTTTCCTATATCTGCTGCTTATCATATTCCTTAGAGAATATGGAATAATGGCTGTGATCATTATTTATATGGCTAAGGGGGTAATTTCCGGTGCCGTTAAATTCCTTAAAGAAGATTATACCGGAGAAGAGAAACCGTTTCAGGATTTCAGCTAAGCACTTCTTTGTAGATATTGAAGGTCATCTCACTAACCTTATCCCAAGTATAATTATCCAGAATATGTTCTTTAAGAACATTGGACTTTGGTTTAATCAAAGAACTATTGATTGCTTTTGTTATAGAATCAACAGAGCGAGGATCAATATACTCTGCCATAGTTTTGAAGTAATCTTTAGTGCCACCATGTTGTGTGATCACAATATTTGCACCTGCCAAAGCTGCTTCCATGGCCGCAATACCGGGTGTTTCATACATGGAAGGAAGTATAAAAGTATTACACGCAGCATAAGCTGAAGCCAGTAGATCTGATTCATGATCAAGGGAATCAATGAGAGTCACATTTTTGGATAATTCAGCGATGCGTTTACATTTTTGCCCGTACTGATCATCATAAAAAGATCCGATTATAACAATATCAGAATTGATTCCTGGGGCTGCTTCCAGAAGCTTGATCACATTCTTACGCGGGGCACCAGCCTGACCCACAAAGAGCACAAAATCTTTTATATCATATTTCTCAAAGAAAATATCAGCGCTTGCTGATGCGAAACGGTTTTCTACACCATTTGGAATAACTGTGACTTTCTCCGGAACTATTCCTAATCCATTTACGATAAGATCCAGCTCTTCTGAAGTGTTAGGAAGCACCTTATTTGCTATCTCACAGGCCTCTTTTTTTATTCCAAAATCTGAACGTACTCCTGATCCAATCTTACCAATAACTTTCTCTGCTTTAAGAGTTTTAGAAATAGTAGCAGCAGAGCGATTGGAAAAGAAAACAGGCGAGAGTACGATTTTTATACCGAGATCAGATGCCTTTTGAATAATAGCCAGGGTTTCAGGTCCTGCTGAAAAAACGTGTATCAAATCGACATCAAGCTCTTCCTGCCATGGATTGATATAAGAGACATGGACCTCATTCTTATCGAAATGTTCAGCCGTTTTAAGTGCTTGAGTACGAACGCCTCCATTTACCGCTGCAATACTCAAAGGAGCAACAAATCCAACTTTCATAAATGATTCCTGTTTTTCCAGTCCAGCAGTGAAGTTTTAAGCAAACTGAATGAGTCCGAATGCATTATTTCTATTTCCTCTTTATCCGGAAGGCGTTGTTCACCAAAAGTAAAAGTCTCGTTGGACTCAAGTTTTTTTAACCGGACACCTGATTGAGTAAAATATCCTGACTTATGATCATAAGAAACAAACAAAGGAATAGAATAGTGAAAGCAATTTGTTTTCAGTTCCTGCTTCTCCGAATCGTAGAATGCTTCAAAATGCGCCCCGTTTCTACGCTTCCAGAATGAAGTGAAATCGTTGAAGGTCATTTTAGTTAGACCTTTTTCATTTACAGTTTTAAAGATCTCTTCAAGAACTTCTAAGCCAGGTTGTAATGGGTGATGGTAAAATATAACGGGTTCATTTCTGGCAAATTTATTCTGCATAACCCTATTGAAATAATTAAACATCTCAGATTCAGGCACTCTTTTTCTACTCAAACTACCTGTACATATGGGGTGAATAGGAATTTGCAAAGGTAAAGGTTCATCTTCTTCATTTACAGGAACGATCGGTAGACCATCGTGACAGAATGTAAACTCCGAAGTATATCGAAATGCAAATTTCTTGAGTACATCAGATAAAGTGTTATTCCAGATCCCATATGGGGCACAAAAACCTGGTGGGTTTAAATTTTCAAACTTCAGAAGCTGAAGGCCTTTTTCAATATTATGGAATACAGTCTCATACGAAGTTGATGTGCCATGCTCATAACCATGCAGCGCGATTTCCTGATCCGAAAAAGTAGAGAAAACACTCAACCAGTTTTCATGGGCTTCTACATGGAGAAACCAGGTAGCAGGGATCTTATATTTATTGCAAAGTTGATATAGTCGTTCAACGGATTCTTTATCTCCGTAATCACTATCAATTCTGAAACAAAACACTGGCTTCTCTTCCGGTGTGTCCGATTTTTTGATGAATGGCAGATCTTGAAGGAAATGAAGCTCTTTTAGCACAGCAATTAGTATCTCAGTGAGTTCGTACTTAGAAACACGGCTTACTATCTCATCAGGATCATTTTTTCCGTTATAAAAGAATCGTTTTCGGGTGTAATGGGTATCGTGGATCAGTTCTTCGAAATCAAGTCCAACCAAACATGAGTAACCGTCATAGATACTATCGAAATGAACAAGTCCATTTAGCAAGCCACCCTTGCTGTGAAACTCTACCGGACAATGAAGATCCAGATAGGGAATATGACTTAAAAATGAGTTTCTGTCTTCATTTATTGCTGTATTAGTTTTTTTAGAAACTACGGAATCACGTTCATAATACAGATGACCATTCGGGAATTCAATTACAGCACCGCCTGAACGAATATATTCCATCAAGCGTCCCTTAATTAATGGGGCAGCCTGTTCATTTGATATAATAACGGAATAGCTTTTTAGAAGATTAGATTCAGGGTCTATCTGTTCGTACCAGATACCGGTCTGGTCGAGTATAGATCTTAAACGTTGTGTCAAATGTACTATTCCAACACAAAGGCGCTTCATTTATATCACCCTATCCTTCATCCATTTTATCTGATCCCTGTTTACAACTCCAACTGCAAAGAGTAAGGGTAGTAATATAATAACTGAGAGGCTTGCTTCAACAAACGGATTGAGATTAATGAAACTGCTTCCAATAAAGATGATTGCAGCGATAATAATGCTAACTATGAAAGGTATTGCTACCTTTATTTTTATAAATCTGGAGAACCAGGTAAATGCGAATAACATAATGATCAATTCGCTTAAAGTAACTCCTGCGGCTGCAAAAGGTGCATCACCAAAATATGCTGTAAGTGTGATTAAAATTGCAGCAATGACACCACCAGCTAGTTTTGAATGGAAGAATTCTTTGTCTTTATTGATTGCAACCAATCCGAATGAAAAAATACTATTCATAAAGGTTAGCACTATATAAAGTGAGAGTGCTGTTAAGATAGGTCCGGCAGGAGCGTATTCCTCCCCAAAAACTACACTCAGAATTTCAGTTGAGGCAATACTCACAAACAATGATAAAGCTGTTCCCATTACTATCATTATTCTTATCACATAGTCAAGGTTCTGAATAGCGAGATCCTTTTTTGTGGTCCAAAGCGAAGAGATATTAGGCAGATAAAGCCGGTAGAATATTTTATCAAGCAACAAAACTATGATAATAACCCTGATGGAAGCTCCATACCAACCGGCATGAAGATTTGATTGAAAAAGCCCAATGGCTATAGGAGGGTAGAGTATCATCAGCTGACCAAAGAAAGTGCCCAGCCCAATGGTAGATGCGGATTGAAAAAGGTCTTTGAATACTCCCCATCCTCTTGATGGCAAAGCAAAAGGTTTATTAAACAAGGCAAATATTCCAAGTACCAAAGTAGATGAGATAATCCCGATGGTATATAATCCAGGCACTTTTTCAATATCATCAGAAGAATGGACAAACAGTAAAACAAGAGCGAAATACACCCCACCATTTACAATCCGGGCAAGAGCTACTTTTCCAAAATGCTGACGACCATTGTAGTACCACTCCATGAACAAGGCATAAGGAATGAGTGAAAAACTAAACCCAAGGATCAGTTTTCTTTGCAGTTCAGGCATATTTAGTGTTGGAACTATAAAATAGCAGAGTGTAAAAACAGTCAGCCCCAACCACAGCTTAACAATGAAGATCTCTTTTGCCCGAAATACCCGTTTCTCAGGTTCCTTGGCGATCTCCCTTGTTCCGATATTCATCAAACCTAATTCTGATACCCAAACAAAATAGCCGAGCCAGGAGAGGGCCACTATAATCAATCCATAGGAATCAGCTCCAAGCATACGTGCCAGGTAAACAGAGGTAAAGAATCCCAGACCACGGCCTACAATATCACCGAATGCAATACTCGCTATTTTGTCGCGGACCTTAGCCATTCAGATAGGACTCAAGTAGTGAATTGAGTTCTTCGGGTGAATTGAACAGTGAAATATTTTCTTCGTTGCGATATTCCAGTAACCCACCCATTGCCGGTGCAATGATCTTCTTCTGATAGGATCGGGCCATTTCTACTCCGCCGGATGTAAGAATCTCATCATAATTAAATACACAAACATCGGTTAAGCCAAAAAGGTAGGGCAGGTCTTTCTCTGGGATAAAAGTGTTTATATATACAAAACGCTCGTCTTCAATGGTCTGGTCAACTATGAAGCGATGGAGATCTTCTTGTTTCTTTTTGATATATCCCGCAATGATAAAGGTGAAGGAAGCATCTTTTTCTTTAAGCAAGTTAATGATCTCTCTCAGGCCTTTGTATTCACTCACTGCTCCGAAATTAAGTAAAACCGGTGCATCAGGATCAAAAGTGTGATATCCATATCTATCGAGAAATTTGGCCGGAGATTCATTATCAGGTAATTCCTCAGCAGGAAAGGTGGGATGTTTCAGAATAACTATCTTAGATGTATCAAGAGAGAGGAAATCAGTAACGATTGTAGCGGCAGTCTCAGAATGCACATGAATGAGGTCAGCTTTTGCTCCCATCCATTTATGTATTCGATGATGCAGTTTCAGGAAGTTTTTATCATGAGGAATGCGGTTGTGAACCGTCCAAACCAGAGTACCACCAAATAATTTATACAGGAAAATGCAAAGCAGTTTGTACGGCATAGCTGAAAGGGAGCGAAGATCCTGAAATTCTACCCAATGATAATGAAGTACAGTTCTGCGGCTTAATAATGCTCCCAAAACAAACCTATAGTGCCCAAAAACGCTAATGCTTTCTACAATGGGTTTCTTTGTGCTTTCGATGAGGTCTTTATATAAAAGATATAGATAATCTGTTTTTTTGAAGCCATACCGAATAAGGGGAACAACAAATACTTTATCAAAAGGCTTATCCAGCCTCTGGTAGAGTTCTGTAAGAGTTGAAACCTCCATAGAAAAATAAATCCCTACAATTGATATTGAATGCCAATTGAATGTACAGTTCCATATCCTGTATTAAAAGGGATAAGTGCGTAGTTGAAAGCAAATTTATTAGCAAGAAAGCCAGCTCCGAAAGAAATCGGACGGGTGTTGTCTCCGGTTTTATATCCAGCACTAAGTTGTACAGTCTCAGCGATTTTAAAAGCTATGCCGAGATTGAAGAAACTATTTTCTGGGTTGTAGTCAGGACTGGAAGTTGAAGTCTCATTATCAAAAGGAACCACAAAGTCAGCTAGCACGGTTATCAGTATGGGGAGCTCACGGTTTTTATTGTGAGTGAGCTCGATAACATCTGCAGCAATCCCGAAAGAATAGTTGGAAGGGAGTTTTGTAGGGACCGAATTCAGCTTCTCCATCTTTCCCTTATTTGAAAGCGCAGTTCCGACCCGAATGCGATTATTCAGAAATCCCGAAGCCAGTCCCACATTAAAAGCATATCCCGAAGCTCTGTATGGATAGATCTCTTCATTCAGATAATGAAAAGATGCACCTGCCGCGAAATATTTAAAGTCATGTGCATAGGCGCCTGAAATTGCCAGGTAATCAATAGAAAATTCCCCTTCAGGGTCACCTGGTTGATTGCGTTGTTCAAATCCTGTGACACCAGTAGTATAGAACGAAAAAGCTACTGCCCGGTTGTTTTTTCGGAGATTCAATCCCCCGAACAGATTGTTTGAATCCGACACCCAATTGGTGTACCCAAGGTCGATCGAAGACGCACCATCGAGTGCAAGTAAGGCTGGATTGGAATGGATGGAGGAAGATCCGTTTGGCGAAGCCACTGAAGCCTCAGATACAGATAATTCAAATGGTGTGGGGGCTATTTCAAGAAGTTTTAGTCCTCGACCTTGTTGTGCATGCACTGTGGCAGTGATAAAAAGAAATGCTATAACTGAGATGATATTTTTCATATATGTAAACGTAGTGCTAAAATATGCATACTTGCAACGTTGTAAGGCTCAATAATAAATGCATAATCAATAGATGGAGCTAATGCATCAAAAGGCAGGTTCACAGAAAAGCCTGTACTGAATGATCCACTTCCGCTTCTTGAGGTATCTGTAATACGGTAGCCACCTCTCAATGTAAACCGTTCATGAGCATTCCAGGCACCACCAATTCTGAATATCCCTGTACTGGTATGAACTTCCTCAAAACCTTCGATCACGGTAGGAGGGCCAGATCCATCAATAAATAATTCTCTGGTTCTGCTTTCTGAGATATAAGATTGTATTTCAAACTCACTGGAAATAGTGAATTTTGGTTTTTGATAAGCAACTCCGAGTTTATATCTGATCGGGAAGTTATTGATCACATTTCTGGATTGATCCAAGCCATACAGATCTTTTGAGTCCCACCGGTAATTTGCGAACATATCCTGAATAGTAAGGCCGATATTAAATGAAGAAGTAGGTTTATAGAGTAGCCCTATATCCACTCCCACAGCAATTGCACCAGGTAGGTCGGGATGGTAATTGGCGAAGTTGATCTTGAAGTTGATGCCGGCATTCATTTTTTCACTGACCCTCAATCCAAATGAAGTCAGAACCTGATATTCACTGGCATCAAAAGTACCAAGAGGATATCCACTTAAAGAACGCTCATCGATATCTTTTACTCCGGTACGCATCAATCCAATATACAGGCCTGCGGTAGGTGGGAGCTGAAATTTCGCACCCAGTGTTTGAAATACCCGGTCAAATTTTAGTGATGATGCGGTCATATCAAGCTGAATGTGATCCAGTTTTTCAGCGGTAAGGGCTGGATTGTAATAGGAGTATATACCTTCAGATGTCACAGCAGTGAATGCATTTGACATGGCCATTGCCCTGGGACCATATCCCAGTCTGGTTGGGGCACCGGCATATCCTCCAGATTGTGCCTGAATCATTGCAGGCAGCATAAGGATCATGATCATCGATATAATTCTTGCTGATACTTTCATTAGTCTACCACCAGAATTTTACCGTTCACTGTTTTACCGGAACTCTCAACGATGTAAAAATAGGTGCCATTGGCTACTTTCCTGCTATGGTCATCATATCCGTCCCAGATCGCTTCGTAATCACCCGAAGTAAGACTTTTGCTATCCAGTTCCCGTATAAGATTCATTCCAAAATCAAATACCCTCACCTTAACATTTCCAGGGTCACTTACTTTGAATCTGATGCGGACAATGTCATGTTCATAGGGTGAAAATGGATTGGGGTATGCATATGCATCAACTGTTTTAGCCTCAGGGTCAAAAGTATTTCCCCCCGAAAGCGGAAAATTCAATCTTGTTATTTCCCAGGTGTTTCCAAGGTCATCAGTTGAGATAATACCGTCGGTAGTTCCAATCCATACACGCTCGGTTCCGGCTCCGGCTCCTTCAAATTGTACCGATTCTCTTAACACCTGGTTTGGTGTTTTGATGCGAGGTGATTTAATCCAGCTATCACCTCCATCCCTGGAAATAAACAGGCCACTTTCACCTGCCGCAAATACATAGCCATCTTTGAATGTAAGGGCATTGATCTTTTCACCAATAAGTCTTTGTTCAAAAGTCTGACCACCATCCTCTGTGAATACCAGTCCATAACTATCCTGACCTGCATACACTGAGTTTGAACTTTCAGCCAGCCAGTTTGTCATCCAGACCCTGTTGGTTGTGGTATCCTCGTCAATCTCAATGATCCAGCGGGCCAGAAGGCCGTTTGGGTCGGCACTAAAGTTTACATTTCTCCATTCAATACTGTCGATGGGAGCTGTCAATGCATTCTCGGAGATATTGATGCCGCCGGCACTTCCGAACCAAACCCTGTCTTTGGAGTCTACAAACACCGCAAAACCTTTCAGGTTATCATCTTCCACGCTGTCATACACATTCTCATCCTCAACACAGCTGCCATTTTCAACCTCAATGCAATTGATCCAGTAGTAATCATTCCGGCTTGGGGTTAGAAGGGATTCACCGAATGGAGGAAGTACCACACGTTCCCAGGTTTGACCCAGATCGGTACTTCGGAGGAGTCCGGATGCCCAATTTGCAGAAAACAAAACCTCACCCCTGAAGGCGACAGAATAGGGAGGAGATTGCTCCGGTACAATGATTCGTTTGCGGTTATAAGTTGTTCCACCATAAACAAAAGTTGTGTCTTCATCTATGCGGTTATCCAGGAGGAAATCGCTGAAATACCAATTATCACCGCCATCGGTAGAGATATAATAGCCATATGCTGCGGGAACGGAGCCGGCCACTTCGGATACCGAACTAAAACCAAGCCCTGCAAAAACGGTATCGTTATTCACAGCGATTGAAAATGCTCTTCCTACGCCATTATCAATGCTATCCAGACCGGAAGGGTAGATCCAGTCGGGGCTGTTGTCAATATTTCTGTTCAAAGAGGGACTGATCCAAACCGTATCACCTGTTACTGCTACCGTAGAAACCCCATTCTGGCGGATGCTGTTAAACCGTGATTCTATGGGACCAACGACCTGGGCAGAAACTGTTCCTGTAATAAAAATGATAGTCAGAAGTACTTTTTTCATCAATTACCCCGGATATGAAATGTAGTTCTGAGAGTATCACTGTAGAGTCCACCCTTATCCAGTGCGAAAAATTCGATATCGTAATCTCTATCTATAATTCCACTATCCGGATTTCCAGGTACCCCATAAGACCAGGTGTAAATCTGATCATCTGCAGTTTCGTCTCCTAACGAAGAGCCATTATCTGACATTAAGAATGGTGACCCTTCAACTTCCCCAGAAGTTTGGTCTATAATTCTCAGAAATACTCGATCAATAGTGTTATCTCCGTCTGCATCTGTTACTGTTGCTGTAAACACAGCAAGCGTCTCGCCAGATGAAGGTCGGATAATAGTTCCCGGACTGGTAGTATCTGTAATTACTGGTCTATTATTTGATAATCCTTTTATAGAGATGGAGGTCTGGTAATAATTGCCTTGTGCTTCTTCGTCATACACATAGATTTCAACAAAATAGTCTTCGTATGATGTCGTAGTTGTCGATATCTGAAAATTACCAATATGTCCGAAATCTGTATAAGTAAGAATATCCTCGGTTAGTATCATTTTTGTTTCCTTATTTCTAACCACAAAACGAGGTATATGCTCACCAAGATTATTGAACAGGGCAATTATAGAGAAATTAAGGGTGGTGTCCCGGAATCCGTCCGATGATTGAAATTCAACTGAGCCCGGAGATATAAGAGCTGTCTGAACCGATGGAATATCATCAGTCAGGTCTTTGGGAGAAGTAGTGGGGTCACAGCCTCCGATGAATACATATACTCCCAATACCAGGATGGGATAAAAGTGCTTACTAAACAAAAAATACCTTCTTAAAGATGAACGGTTGTGTTAGTAACGTTGGAGTATAGGCGTGAAATTGTTTGGATTATCAACGAAATGAAAATACAAAAAATGAGCTGAATTAAACAAACACTTAGTCATTTAAGTAAGATCCTTAGTATAAAAAATCAGCTTTTATCAAATCTGCCATTGCTTTTAGAAAAGTGCCCGCCTATATTCGACCCGTTATGAAAAACGCAACTCTACATACAAACAATTGGTGGTGGCCCCGGCTGACATAGCAGTGGGTTTTTTGCGTTCATATATGACATAATACACGACTTTTACACATACCCACTGTTCCTACGGAAGAGTGGGTTTTTTTTTGAAATGAATTTCAACAAACCTGATGGATAAGAATCAGTTTTTAGAACTTAGTAAAAAGTACACGGCTGTCCCTGTTTACAGGAGATTACTCGCTGATGTCCTTACGCCAGTATCTTTGTTCCTGAATATTCGAGAAGAGGCAGAATACCCATTTCTTCTGGAATCGGTGGAGGGTGGAGAGCAGCTTGCCAGGTATTCTTTTATCGGCAGAAATCCATACCAAAGGCTGATCTTTGATGGTAAACAAACCACACTTGAAAAAGACGGAGCCTCTGATACAATTAGTGTTCCATATTTCGAGGAGCTTAAGAAACTTACCACGGCGTATTCAGAACCTTTTATCCCGGATCTGCCAAGATTAACTGGGGGAGCGGTTGGATTTTCAGCCTACGACACTTTCCGGTTGGTAGAGCATCTGCCGGATGTTCCTGAAGATGACCTGAATCTCCCGGAAGCGATCTGGGCTTTCTATGATGAGATCTTTGCTTTCGATCATGTAAAGCATCAGGTGGTATTGATCAAGACGGTATTTGTTGAAGAAGAGGAAGATCTTGAAGAGGCGTATTCAAAAGTTCAGGATTCATTAGATGAAATGGAAGCAGCGGTCACCCGGACTGATTTCACCAAACGCGATTTCCAGATACACCCTGAATCACTCAAAAGTAATATGAAACAGGAGTACTTTGAAGAGATCGTTAAGAAGGGAAAAGATTACATTTACGAAGGGGATATTTTCCAGGTAGTATTGTCCCAACGCTTTGAGGCGGACATGGAGGGAGACTCTTTTATGTTGTATCGGGCACTGCGAATGGTGAATCCATCCCCATATCTTTTCTATCTGGATTTTTATGGGTTTACTATTGTTGGTTCATCGCCGGAAGTACTTGTGAGCGTTCAGAATAAGGAAGTCAGAGTATTGCCGATTGCAGGGACCAGACCTCGTGGAAAAACTCATGAGGAAGACCTCGAATTAGAAGAAGATCTGAAGGCAGATCCCAAAGAAGTTGCAGAGCATATCATGCTGGTTGACCTGGGCCGGAATGATCTTTCCAGAGTTTGTAAGGCAGGAACTGTAAAGCTGGAACGAAACCAGGTGATAGAACGATATTCGCATGTGATGCACATTGTAAGCGATGTGGTCGGGCATCTGTCAGATGACCAAACTTCCGTGGATGCTTTGATGCAATGTTTCCCTGCCGGAACAGTAAGTGGTGCCCCCAAGATCAGAGCCATGGAGATCATTGATGAGATGGAACCGACCAAGCGGGGTATCTATGCAGGAGCTGTTGGATATTTCGATTTTTCAGGAAATATGGATACCTGTATTGCCATCAGAACGATGGTTGTTACGGGGAATAAGGTGTACATTCAGGCCGGTGCCGGAATAGTGGCGGACAGTGATCCAAAAAAAGAATTTGAAGAAACTCAAAATAAAGCCGGGGCCCTGGTTCAGGCATTAAGCATAGCACTAGACATCAAATGACGACTAAGAAAAAAACGATACTATCAGGGATACAACCTTCCGGTAAGCTGCATATTGGGAATTATTTCGGAGCCATGAGGCAGCATATCGAGATGCAGGAAATGGGCGATTCCTTTTATTTTATTGCGAATTATCATTCCCTAACCTCTCTGAATGATGGGGAGACCTTATACCAGAACACTATTGATATAACTTTGGATTACCTGGCACTGGGATTGGATCCTGATAAAGCTACCTTTTTTGCTCAGTCTGATGTGCCACAGGTTACAGAGTTAGCATGGATGCTGGGAACTCTTGCCCCGGTGAGTATGATGGAAAAGGGTGTCTCTTATAAGGATAAGATCGCTGCGGGACTGAGTCCAAATATTGGATTATTCACTTATCCGATCTTACAGGCTGCAGACATCCTTATATACCATTCAGATCTGGTTCCAGTTGGAGAAGACCAGAAGCAAAACATAGAAATTTGTCGTGATCTGGCTGGAAAATTTAACCGCGCTTTTGATGGTGAATACCTCAAAATACCGGAGGACTACATTGTGAAATCAGTTGCTGTAGTTCCGGGGACAGATGGAAGAAAAATGAGTAAAAGCTATCAGAATACAATTCCGATCTTCGGAGAAGGAAAACCATTGAAAAAGACTGTGATGTCTATCCAAACGGATTCAACTCCACTCGAAGATCCTAAAGACCCGGATACCGATAATGTCTTCGCATTGATCAAACTTTTTGCCGACAAAGAAACCCAGGATGAGATTGCAGCAAAATACAGAGCTGGTGGTTATGGCTATGGTCATGCGAAGAATGAATTACTGGGTCTGATCAAAGAATATTTTGGTGAGGCACTTGAAAAGAGAAAAGAACTCGAGAAAAACATCGACTATGTGAAAGATGTTTTAAAGGAAGGTGGTAAGAAAGCCCGCGAACGTGCTGAATCAGTGATGGTACCTATCAGAGAAGTAACCGGAATATTCAGGAGTTTCTGATATGGTTCTTATTATCGATAACTACGATTCCTTCACTTATAATCTTGTTCATTTGATTGCGGTGGAGACAGATGATTATAAAGTGATCAGAAATGATGCGATGACGGTGGATGAGATCCGGGCGTTAAATCCTGATAAGATCCTTATTTCACCAGGTCCTGGTCGCCCGGTTGATGCAGGAGTTACGGAGGATGTAATCAGAGAATTAGGTTCTGAAATCCCGATTCTCGGGGTTTGTCTGGGTCACCAGGCAATTGGTGAAGTATTTGGGGCAGAAGTGGTTTACGCTCCCAGCTTAATGCATGGTAAGGTGTCTCAGGTTGAGCATGATGGTCGTTCAATTTTCAAAAATGTGGAACCGAATTTTACAGCAACCCGCTACCACTCACTAGTTCTTTCACCGGAAACGATACCTGAAGACCTTGAAATTACAGCCAGAACAGGAGAGGTGATAATGGGTGTGAGACATAAAAAATATCCGATAGAAGGTATTCAGTTTCACCCCGAGAGTATACTTACGGTGGAAGGACCTAAAATGATAACCAACTGGTTAAGGAAATAATGGATTTTAAAGACATTCTTGAAAAACTATCCTTTTCAGAAAATTTGTCAATGTCGGAGGCTGAAGCTTCTATGTTCATGATCATGAACGGTGAAGTGGGATCTGAACAGGTGGCCGGATTTCTCACTGCAATGAGAATGAAAGGAGAAACGATCGAAGAACTCACCGGATTTGTGAAAGTAATGAGATCAAAGTCGGTGAAAGTTAATGTTGATGTATCAGGTGCTATTGATCTGGTGGGTACAGGTGGAGATAAATCCGGTACTTTTAACATATCCACGGTTTCTTCTTTTGTGGTTGCCGGAGCAGGAGTTCCTGTTATCAAGCACGGAAACAGAAGTGCCTCCAGCAAATGTGGTAGTGCAGATGTACTGGCCGAACTTGGTGCTAAGATCGAGCTGGACAATAAAGCAGTTGAGAAGGTGTACAATGACGTTGGAATGGCCTTTATGTTTGCTCCTATGTTTCATCCGGCTATGAAATATGTAATGCCAGCCAGACGAGCACTTGCATTCAGGACCTTCTTCAATATCCTGGGACCAATGTGTAATCCGGCTGGTGTAAAACGATACGTTATCGGTGCTTTCAGTAAAGATGTTGCAAAGAAAATGATCAAGATATTAGCAAATCTGGATACGGAGTTTGCTTATACGTTCAATTCTCTGGATGGGCTTGATGAGGTAAGCCTTACCGCTGATGCTGAGATCTTTGAATTGCGGGAAAGCCTGGTTTCTACTGCATTCACTTTTGCACCGGAAAGTCTTGGATTTGAACGTGTGAACATGGATGAACTCATGGGAGGAGATGCCGCCGAAAATGCAGGTATTCTCACTAATATCCTTGATAACAAAGCTACTGAAGCACAAAAGAATATCATTTTACTGAATACCAGTTTCGCAATTCAGGCTTCAGGAAAAGTGGATACTTTGAAAGAAGCCAGGAATATGGCAGTTGAAAGTATCGAGTCTGGGAAAGCAAGAAAAGTATTCGATAACTTTGTGGAAGCAACTAACAGTGTCGGAGCCTGAGGGATGAGTACCATTCTGGATAAAATAGTGGTTCAGACTTCAGAAGATCTCTCTAAAAGAAAAAAAGAGATATCCTTCAACGACCTGCATTCACTGGAAGGATTTGAAAAGGAAAGGATCAATTTCAAAAAAGCCCTGCAGACTGAAAGGGTTTCAATTATTGCCGAAGTAAAGAAAGCGTCTCCATCCAAAGGGATCATCAGACCCGATTTTGATCCTGTTGATATAGCATTACGTTATGAAGACGGCGGAGCTTCGGCCATATCGGTTCTCACGGATAAACCGTTCTTCAAGGGTGATCTGGAATATTTGTCGGGGGTATCTAAAAGAGTGCAGGTGCCGGTGTTGAGAAAAGATTTCATTATTGATCCGTTTCAAATCAAAGAAGCCCGCGCATACGGTGCTGATGCCGTTCTGATCATTGTGGCGATCACTGATGGTTCCCAAATAAATGAATTACTTGCTGCAGCAAAAGAGTTTGAACTCACAGCGCTTGTTGAATGTTATGGTCAGGAAGATTTTGACCGCATCGACTTCAGTAAAGTGGATGTTCTGGGAGTTAATAACAGAGATCTGAGGAATTTTGAAGTAGATGTACATCGCGGAGTTTCAATTTTGAAACAGGCACCTGATGAAACGGTTTTGGTTTCAGAAAGTGGATTATCCTCTGGTGAGGACATAGCCTTATTACGAAGAAAAGGAATACACTCAGCTCTGATAGGTGAATACTTTATGAGACAATCCGACCCGGGAAAGGCGGTATCAGAGTTGTTGGAACAGGGAGAAGAAGCATTTGAAAGGAGTTTAGCCAATGAATGATTATACAAAAGTAAAGATCTGTGGAATAACCAATCTTGGCGACGCCCGTTTTGCAGCTGGCGCTATGGCTGACTACCTGGGATTCATTTTTTATGATAAAAGTCCAAGATATATCGATCCGGCTGAAGCGGGAGCAATGATAAACTGGATCGAAGGACCTGAGAAAGTGGGTGTTTTTGTAAACCAACCACTTGACGACGTTAATCGAATTGCAAAAGAAACCGGTCTGGATATTGTTCAACTACACGGGGATGAAACACCTGAATACTGCCAACTAGTGGATAAGCGGGTCATTAAAGTAATTCACATAACTCCGGACACAACAGCTGATGAACTGAAAACAAAGATCAACCTGTATGATGAAGTTGCCGATTTCCTGCTTTTTGATACAAAGATAGATGGACTTTGGGGTGGGACCGGGGAGACATTCGACTGGAATTTGTTGAAAGATATCACCGGAGACACTCCATTTTTTCTTTCTGGAGGTTTGAATCCCAATAATGTAAAAGAGGCCATTGAAACCGTTCAACCGTATGCTGTTGATCTTTCCAGTGGCCTGGAAGAAAAACCGGGACTCAAAGATTTTGGTAAAATCGAACTCCTGATGGAAGCAATGAGAGCTGTTAATGACTATTAAATAAATTTCAATGTCATTCTGAGTGAAAACGAAGAAACTTATCGTTGAACCGATTAGGTCTTTCTCCGCCAGTTGGCGGATCAGGATAACAAATTATGAATCATGAATACTGAACTAAAAACAACATACGACCAACCCAATGCCCGGGGCTACTTCGGTAAGTACGGAGGAAAGTTCGTTCCGGAGATCCTGATACCTGTTATTTCAGCCTTGGAAGAGGAATACAATACAGCCAAAGATGATCCGGAGTTTGTGGCAGAGTACCACCAACTACTTGAAGAGTATGTGGGGCGGCCTACAAAACTTACCTTTGCAGATAAACTCACAGCTCATTACGGTAAAGCTAAGATCTATCTGAAAAGAGAAGATCTTTGTCATACCGGAGCGCATAAGATCAATAACGCGATTGGTCAGATTCTGTTGGCCAGAAGAATGGGTAAGACCAGAATCATAGCAGAGACAGGTGCAGGTCAGCATGGTGTAGCTACAGCTACAGCTTGCGCTAAATTTGGTTTGAAATGTATTGTATATATGGGTGCTGAAGATATGGAGCGCCAAAAGTTGAATGTGGATCGTATGCACCTTCTTGGGGCTGAAGTAAGAAGTGTGGAAAGTGGTTCCAAAACACTGAAGGATGCAACGAACGAAGCGATCAGAGACTGGGTGAGTAATCCCGACGACACTTTTTATATCATTGGATCGGTAGTAGGTCCACATCCGTACCCGATGATGGTTCGTAATTTTCACCGTGTAATTGGAGATGAAGCAAAGAAACAGATATTGGAAGCTGAAGGCCGGCTACCAGATTATCTGCTTGCTTGTGTAGGCGGTGGGTCTAATGCAATGGGGCTTTTTTATCCGTTCATGGATGATGATGTGAAGATCATTGGAATTGAAGCTGCCGGTTTCGGGGTAGATTCTGGTAAGACTGCCGCAACCATCACAAAAGGTACTCCGGGAATTCTGCATGGCTCGATGAGTTATCTGCTGCATGACCAAAATGGCCAGATCGAACTGGCTCATTCTATTAGCGCCGGGCTGGATTATCCGGGCATTGGTCCTGAGCATTCGTTTCTGCATGATTCAAAACGGGTAGAATATTATGCTGTGACCGATGATGAAGCGATGGAGGCATTGAAGCTTCTGTCGAAGAAAGAAGGAATTATTCCGGCTTTGGAATCCGCACATGCTTTTGCCTGGTTGGAAAATCTTATGCCTCAAACCAAGGAAGGAGAGATAATTATTGTGAATCTTTCCGGACGTGGCGATAAGGATATGAAGACGATCTCGGAGAATTTATAATCCCTTAAGGTCATCCTGAGCGGTTAGCGAAGGAACTAGTTGGCTAAACGACAAGGTCCTTCGGCAGTGGCCTCAGGATGACAATTTTAGTTTTGATTTATTAAAAATGAACAGAATAACACAGAAATTCAGAGATAAGGCTCCTGACGAAAAACTAATGAGCCTCTTTTTAACAGCCGGTTTCCCTGATCTCGACTCAACGGTAGATCTTGTATTGGGTTTTGAGAAAAACGGAGCAGATCTCATCGAGCTAGGAATTCCATTCAGCGACCCTTTGGCTGACGGGCCAACGATCCAATACTCCAGCGATATCGCAATCAGTAATGGAATTACCATGGATAAGATCTTTGAGATGGTAGCTGGTATCAGAGAAAAATCTGAGATTCCGATCATATTAATGGGATATATGAATCCGGTGCTGAGATATGGAGTAGAGGCTTTTTGTAAGAAGGCTGCTGCCGTGGG
Organism: Rhodothermia bacterium; assembly: GCA_030427885.1. Classification (GTDB taxonomy): domain Bacteria; phylum Bacteroidota; class Rhodothermia; order Balneolales; family Balneolaceae; genus JAUICM01. The sequence goes on from JAUICM010000001.1 coordinate 414,619, forward strand.
AGTTGACGGCCTGATACTGCCTGATATCCCGGTTGAAGAAAGTGCATTGATCGATGAATTTGCATCCGAGGCGGGACTTTCAATGGTGTATCTGGTAGCTCCGAATACGGCTGATGAACGAATGCAGCTTGCTGATCAGAAATCGGGTGGCTTTGTGTACTGTGTTTCAGTGACAGGAGTAACCGGAGCCCGTTCAGGAGATGAGGTATCGAGCTCTGTTTCGAAGTTCATTCAGCGAGTCCGTACCAACGTAACAATAAATCCGGTGATGGTTGGTTTTGGAATCAGGTCGCACGAGGACGCTCAGGATATCGCATCAAATGCCGATGGTTTTATCGTTGGAAGTGCCTTAATTGATGTGATGAAAAATTCATATCCGGAAGAAGGCTGGAAACAGGCAGTTTTTTCTTTCGTACATTCATTGAAATTTGGAAAATAACGTAACTATGGGATACCGATACTTACTTACTTTTTTATTTGTAGCATCGCTGGCAATTGGGACTGCCTGTGAAGGCGATTTCAGGGAGAGAGCTAAAGGAAATATCCGTGAAGTGATGGTGGTGATGGATTCTACCGAATGGGATGGAGAAACAGCTGAAGCTATTAAATCAACTTTCGGGAAACACATTACTACTTTGCCCGGACTTCAGTACAATCCGAATTACGACCTCATTTTTGTTGACCTAAGGTCTAAAGGTCAGCTAGAAAGAATACGCAGTATGAAGAATGTGATCTTTGCTGCACCTATTGATGATGACTCGAATGTAGGAGCTCAGATCAGGGCATTCCTGGATGATGGGGTTGAGCAACGTGTTCGTTCCGGTGAGAGTTTTGCTTTTCCTATTCAGGATCAATGGTATAAAGATCAGTATGTGTTGATCCTGTCTTCATATTCAGACTCAGCTCTTGCACAAAAGATCCTTAATTCAGAGCAGGCACTGTTAAGCAGCATGCTTGATAAAGAGCTTAATCGGTGGACCGAATATGTGTATGAAAAGAAAGAACAGACCCAGTATTCTGATTCATTATGGAATCTTCATGGATTTAAAGTCCGTTTTCAGCACGATTACCGAAAAGGTGTAGATACCCTGAATTTTGTCAGCTACCGTCGAGAGCTACCTAATAATGATCGCTGGATGTGGGTCTGGTGGAAAGACAATGTTACCGATATCGGGTTTCTTGATGATGACTGGATCAACAAAACCAGGGATTCACTTTCACAGCAATACATCAAAGGAAGTAAAGACTCATCTTTTGTATCAACGGAGTACAGAAGGGATGTGGTAACGAAAACATTTCAGAAGGGACGATTACTTGGATATGAGACACTTGGAACCTGGCAAATGATAAATGGAGCAATGGGAGGTCCTTTTGTGAACTTCACCTATTTCGACCCATCAACCAGTCGATTGTTTATGATCGAATATGCTCAATTTGCACCATCTGTTAAAAAGAAGCTTCCGTTCGTTCGACAATTCAGGGCAATGGGAAGAACTTTTGAGAGTGACTCAACCTGGAATAACCCCGGATCCTGATCCAATAAGTGAGCGGCGACAAAGATAAATTCAAATTCATCGGCGATGCGTTATCAAAACGCAGAAGTAATCTTAAGTACAGAGAACTTAAATCTGTACAACCTGAATTTGGAACTCCATATGTGATCAAAGAAGGGAAGAAACTCATTAACTTCTGTTCTAATGATTATCTGGGATTGTGCAGCCATCCAAAAGTAATAGAGCGTTCAGTCGAATTCACAAAGAAATACGGTGCCGGGTCCGGTGCATCCAGATTGGTATCTGGTTCTTTAAATATCCATCAGGAACTGGAACAAAAACTAGCCCGAACATTTGGTGCTGAAGCTGCATTGGTGTTTAATTCAGGATTTCAGGCCAACACTACCTTGCTTTCCACACTGGCAGATAGACATTCCCTTATCATCATGGATAAAAAATGCCATAACAGTTTGATTCAGGGAGCGATCCTGAGCAGAGCTGTGATGAAAAGATACAACCATAATGATTTGTCCGATCTGGAGGAGTTACTTAACGAGAACCAGGAAAAAGGATTTAACAGAATTTGGGTAGTCACAGAAACGATCTTTAGCATGGACGGGGACAGGTCTGATCTTTCGGAGATCGCCAGTCTGTGTTCAAAATACGGAGCGCTGCTTTATTCAGATGATGCACATGCAATGGGAGTTCTGGGTGAGATCGGTCTTGGTTTGAATTATGGAATGGCAGGAGTTGACCTGAGTTTAGGAACTTTCGGGAAAGCTTTTGGTGGATTCGGGGCCTTTGTTGCATGCTCCTCAGAAATGAAGGATTATCTGATCAATTTTTGTCCCGGGTTTATTTATACCACCGCATTGCCACCCTCGGTGATCGGGGCTATTGATGCGGCTCTTGAACTCATTCCCCAGCTCGAAACGGAACGTGCTTTGTTAATGGCCTATGTATTTAAAGTAAAAGAAGAGTTGATACAAATGGGCTATGATCCGGGGAAATCAGAATCACAGATTATCCCGGTTATTATTGGAAGTGAAAAAGAAACCCTTGAATTGTCTGAATTCCTTGAAGAATCAGGGATATTTGCATCGGCAATACGTCCACCGACTATAGAAGAGGGCGCTTCCCGTATCAGGCTTACAATAACAGCTCATCATTCAGAGGTGGATATCAATAAGCTTATAGATGTATTCTGGAGATGGAAGAACAGGTAGAGATTCATGCATATCATGGTTGGGGATTCGATGCTTTATTCTGGTCAGATCTAAAAAAACTGATGCCCGGGAATATTCTTATGAAAGCTGCTGACCGGGGATATTTTGGAGGAACTTTCCTTCCTGAGTATTCTGACCAATCCAAAGTAAAGGTCTTGTTTCTGCATTCGTTTGGAGTGCATTGGTGTCCAAAAGAGGAGTTTGACCAGGCTAATCAAATAGTGGTCTTTAATGGATTTGATACATTTCACCCTAAGGAATGGAAGGCAAGGTCACGTTCGAAAAAAATACTTAAGTCAATGATCAAAGAGTTTAAAAAGGACTCTGAAAAAGTGTTGAATAGCTTTTATAAAAATTGCTTCCATCCGGGAAAAAGAGAAATACAGGGGTTAAACTGGATGAATAATTCGCGCTTGCTAAACGATCTTATCCTGATGAATAAATCGAAATTGAAATTGCCTAACTCTAAAGCTCAGTTAATTGTGATCGATTCTGGAAAAGACCGGATCATTCCCGGAAAAAGAGGCAGTGAAATTACAGAATTGGCAACTTCGGGAGTGTATAAAGTGTTTGAAAGGGCGGGGCATGGGTTACCTGTGCTAAATTCATCAGATTGCTGGTCGTATCTGTGCGAAGTGATCCCTATTTTTAAGAAATATGAATACAGTCACAAATAAAGAATCCCTTTCAGCGGATATCATTAAAAATTTTGGGCGATCAGCCCGGGTCTATCATCAAGAAGCAGAAATACAAAAGAAAGTAGCGAATGGATTAGTTTCATCGCTTCGACCTTGGAAAGATATAATTCCACTGGGACCGGTACTCGAAGTGGGTTGTGGAACCGGCTTTCTTACAGAATTGATGATCAGTGAATTTCCTACCAAAGACATAGTGATCACCGATGCCTCAGAAGATATGTTGAACTTCACTAAAGAGCGGCTGGGAGAGGCTTCTAATCGTAGCTATGAAGTTCTTAATGTGAATGAGATAGAGGAGTTCGAAGAAAAGTACTCCATCATTGTATGTAACTTTGCAGCTCAATGGTTTTCAGATACTGCCATGGGACTGGAGAAGCTGAGCAAATTACTGCTGCCCGGTGGATTATTACTCACCGCATTTCCCGGGAATCAAAGCTTTATGAATTGGTATGAGTGTTGTCTGGAACTTGGACTTCCTTTCACAGCCAATGCATTACCGGATGTGGAAGATGTTGTCATAAAGCTATCACTTGGGCCGCTTCAAATTGACTATTATGAGAATGATCTGCATCAGGAATTTGAATCTTCATTAGACTTTTTCAAACACCTGAAGAGTATTGGAGTATCAAAATCAAAAACCGGTAAGCAACTGAGCTCTAAACAAATGAAGCTATTAACTAAGTTCTGGGATGAAAAGACCGGTAACAAGGTAAAGGTGAAATGGCATATTGTTTATCTGGCTGCTAAAAAAGATATGCAATGATCGATTTTCCTGAAAAGCTCTTTGTTACCGGAACGGATACCAATGTCGGTAAAACCGTTGTTTCCGCAATATTAATGTCAGGTTTGGAAGCAACCTACTGGAAACCAATTCAGGCCGGACTTGATGAAGAAACGGACACAGAGTTTGTACAGAGAGTTTCTGAAGCCGGACATTCAAGCATTATCCCGGAGAGATACCGTCTCAAAACACCCATGAGTCCGCACGCGGCTGCAGATATTGATGGAATTGTGATCTCATTGTCAGATTTTCAGCTACCTGAATTTTATACCAAACACTTGATCATTGAAGGTGCAGGTGGATTGATCGTTCCAATTAACTGGAAAGACTCAGTTTTGGATCTTATTAAGCATCTTGATATTCCGGTTCTGTTGGTTTCACGTAGTACTCTCGGAACTTTAAATCATACTTTACTTTCTCTTCAGGCATTGAGAGAAAAAGGAATCGATGTTTTTGGAGTAGTGCTAAACGGCCCCAAACATCAAAGCAACAAAGAAACGATCGAGCATTTTGGAAAGGTCTCAGTTTTTGAACTAGAGACTTTGAATACATTAAGCAAAAAGTCTTTATCGGCTGGTTACAAAGGCGCTTTTAATTCAAAATGAAAGATTTAAAATGAAAAATAAGCTCCCTGTTATTTTCATTTTAAATTTTGAATTTTTAATTCTGACATGACTAAAAATATCTGGCATCCGTTTACGATCATAAAAGGAAATCCTGAACCGCTGAAGGTTATAAGCGGAGATGGGGCTTATCTGAATCTTGAGGATGGAAAAAGAGTGATGGATTGCATCTCCAGCTGGTGGGTGAATATACATGGACATTCTCATCCCGAAATCGCAAAGGCCATTTATGAGCAAGCTCAGACTTTAGAACATGTGATCTTTGCTGGTTTTACACATGATCCGGCAGAGCAATTGGCTGAGCTCATAACTTCAAAACTTCCAAGAAATCTCAATAAGTTTTTCTTTTCAGACAATGGTTCCACAGCTGTTGAAGTAGGAATGAAGATGGCATATCAGTATTGGAAAAACCTTGGTGAAGACCGCAAAACCTTTATTTGCTTTGATGGTGCCTATCACGGAGATACCCTTGGTGCTATGTCGGTTGGAGAGCGATCGCTGTTCACAGAGGTGTTTAAAGAGCTTATGTTTGATGTTGAAGTGGTTCCTTTCCCTGAAACCTGGATTGGAGATACTGAAAGAGCACTAAAAGAAGATGCCGTTATTGAGCGAATAGAAAACCTGTTGGACCAGCATCCGGATAAATACGCAGGAATACTCATTGAACCACTGATACAAGGAGCAGGTGGAATGAGAATGTGCTCGGAGGAGTTCCTTCAGAAATTACATTGGGTAAACAGACAGTTTGATGCCTTGTTGATCTTTGATGAAGTGATGACTGGCTTTGGCAGGACAGGCGACTACTTCGCTTGTTTGAAAGCCCAGGTTGAACCGGATATTATTTGTTTGAGTAAAGGAATAACAGGTGGATTTATGCCTTTGGCTGCAACAGTTTGCAGCGATGATATATATGAAGTATTTAACTCATCAGAAGCCATAAAAACATTCTGGCATGGCCATAGTTATACCGGGAACCCACTGGGTTGTGCCGCAGGTATCGCATCATGGAAATTACTAGTAGAAAATGAATCGGCGTTTAAAAATATGGAAGCGATTCATCTTAAAAACTTCGAACGCCTGAAGAATCATCCCAGAATTAAAAACCTGAGGGTAAAAGGTACAATCGCAGCCATGGATATAACAAATGGAGGTGACGCAGGCTGGGAAGAAGGATATTTGAATCCGGTTTCACAGGAAATCAGGAAAATAGCTCTGGATCTTGGATATCTGCTCCGTCCACTGGGAAATGTACTTTATTTGATGCCGCCATACTGTGTGACTGAAGAAGACATCAATGGTATCTATGATGCTATTCTGGAAATGATTTAAGCTTCCTTATCCTTGTTCAGCCATCCAAGGTGCGTGTGTTTGAAGTTATCATCAAATTTAAGTCCATAGCCAAATATTCTGTCCATGGACGCATGCCCGAACAGAATGATACCTGCAAATACGATCCATTCATTTGAGTTATAATAGCCTAAAACTAATATTACTAAAGCTATTCCCTCGTGGTGGAGTAAGTTATAGCTTAAGGCCCCGATCTTTGTATTTATAAGATATCCGATCATTCCAATATCAGGGAGCAGCAGAAATAACGGAAAATACCACCATGCGAATTCGATCTGGTTGAACAAAAAGATCGAAAGGCAGAACATAGCAAATTCTTCGAGTTTTAAAGTACGGTCCATATCTAGTGAATTTGTGTCTTGAATTGGGGAACAATACGAGCCTTGGTTTTTTGCTCGAAGGCATAAGCAATAGAGATCAGAACCGGTTCACTCCATGCCCGGCCAAAGAAGGAAATGCCTACAGGTAAACCATCGATATTACCCATTGGAACCGTGATATTAGGATAACCGGCTCTTGCGGATGGTGAACTTGATCCGATACCGAAATTATCGCCGTTGGTCAGGTCTGTTTTCCATGCCGGACCACCTGTTGGAGCGATGATGGCATCAAGCTGGTGCTCATCCATTACTTTATCAATGCCTTCATCACGGGTGATTCTCAGTAGCTTTTCCAAAGCGTCCTTATATTCCTGACTATTAAGATCACCTTTTTTATTTGCTGAAATAAGAAGGTCATGATCGAAATATTTCATCTCAACTGAATCAGCCAGGGTTTGTGCGATCAGATCATCCAGATCTTTAACCGGAGAATCCGGGCCAAGCGATTCGAAATATTTATTCAGTCCATCTTTGAATTCATATAAAAGAACATTGAAAGAAGCACTTCCCGGACTTTCTTCGGAAATCTCATCCAGTTCAATAATGGTCACCCCGTTATCTTTCAGAAAACGTACAGTTTGATTGAATAAAGTATCTACTCTCCACATTCCACCTAAAGGGGCTTTATAAACCCCGATGCGTTTACCAGATAAAGCATCAGGATCAAGAAATTGAGTATAATCGGTGTAAGAATGACCAACACTGGCCTGAGTTTTTGAATCGGAATCGTCAACTCCCACCATAGCTCCAAGTGAGATGGCAGCATCTTTTACCGTGCGTGTCATTGGTCCCGGAGTATCTTGTGTGAAGGAGATGGGAATGATCCCTGAACGGCTCAACAGGCCAACAGTTGGTTTGATACCGACTATCCCGTTGTTATTGGATGGACAAACAATAGAGCCGTTCGTTTCAGTGCCGATGGCTAAAATGGTTAGATTGGCGGATACAGCAACACCTGAGCCGGCACTGGATCCACATGGGTTCCTGGTGATATCATATGGATTTCTGGTTTGTCCGCCCATGCCACTCCAGCCACTGGAGGAGAAGCTGCTATGGAAATTAGCCCATTCACTTAAATTAGCTTTACCGAGTATAACAGCACCGCTTTCTCTTAACTTGGTTACGATATAACTATCCTGAAGAGGTTTGGAGCCTTTTAGGGCGATTGCTCCTGCCGTTGTGGACATCTTATCATGAGTATCAATATTGTCTTTTAATATAACCGGAACCCCGTGCATTGGGCCACGGGTTATACCTTCTTTTAATTCCTGATCTAATTGTTGAGCTATACTTACAGCGTCCGGATTCAATTCAAGTATTGAATTTAATGCAGGCCCATTATTATCTATCGCTTCTATTCGTTCGAGATAGGCTTCGGTGACTTCAGTTATGGTATAGGATCCTGATTGAAATCCCTGTTGTAATTCATCAATGGTAATTTCCTCTAATCCCAATCTGTCAAATTCAGAGACAGGATTTTGGGAACATGAGGTGAATAGAATGAGACATATGAGAACAGATAAATAGCGGGCTTTCATGTGAGCTGAATTAGTTTTTTGGATTAAGACCGAATTAACTAATGAATACAATAGCAATCAATTTTTCTAAATCGTATTCTGAAGTTATTGAAATTATGAACATTAGATTTTTATTCAGAATTCTGAATTGATGTGACGACCCTATATATTAACCGAAATTAGTTCGGGTATGAAGGAAAATAAGGAACAGTTAACGTACAGGATAGGCAGGCTTCTGAATGAAGCATATGATGTACGTATCAATAATCTAAAGGAGAGTGTCCGGTTAGCTGAAGAAGCCTTGATGTTGAGTAAAAGCCTTCCTGATGATGCTCTTATCGCAAAATCCTTAAGTTCTTTATCGCTTTTTCATATGATCATGGCTGACTATGATGAGTCGATGAAATTATCAGAAAAAGCCATTGAACTGTTCGAAAAGCTTGGTGATGACAAAGGGGTAGCTGATGCCAAGTATAATATAGCGGGTATCTATTACAAGACGGATGACCTTCACCTGGGACTAATGTACCTGATCGATTGCCTTGTGGTATATCGCAAGTATAAGAACTACCACCAGATGTCAAGAACGCTGAAGTCATTGGGCACTATCTATGAGTATTTTGGCGATGAAAAAAGAGCGATTAGTACCTATATGGAAGCTATTGAAGCAGCCAGAAAAACAAAGGATAAGAACCTGGAATCGAATGCTATGAACCCGTTGTCTGGTATTTATCTTAACAAGGGTGAAATTGAGAAAGCAATGAAAGTGATCGAGAAGTCGATCGAAATGAAAAAAGAGACTCAGGATATCAGAGGGCTGGCTTTTGCGCTTTACGGCAGGGGAAAAGTATTTACTTCAAAAGGTGAGTTTGAAAAAGCTGAAGCTGATCTGTTCCGAGCTAATGCGATACATGAGGAAATGGGGGAAAAGCTCGGAAGAGGTATGGGTTATCACAAGCTTGGTTACCTGTACATGCGATGGGGAAAGCTGGAAGAAGCCAAGAAATACCTGGAGATGGGAGCTGATTTTGGAGAGGAATACAGTATTGCACTCATTAAGTTCAAGTGTAATTATTTTCTTTATAAGATATACAAGCAAGAGGGAGATACTGATAAAGCGCTTAAATATCTGGAAGTATATCTGAAAGAAAAAGAGATGGTGATCAATGCACAGACCATGAAAGTGATTGAAAATTATGAATTGATCACAAAGATGGACAGTCTTGAAAAAGAAGCCGAACTCCGCCGGGAAAAACAGAAGATCATTGAAAAGAAAAACATTGCTGAGCAAAAGGCGATGGTCAAACAGGAGTTCCTTTCCACCATGAGTCATGAGATCAGAACACCATTGAATGCGGTTATTACCATCTCATCCATGCTAAGTAACAGGGAAGATGAAGAAGAACAGCAATTGCTCGATTCGCTTAATTTTTCAGCAAAAAATCTGTTGTATATCATAAATGATATTCTTGATTTCACTAAACTGGATTCTGGAAAAGTAAGCTTAGATAACCGCCCGGTTGACTTCATTGCTCTATTAAAAAATATAACCCAGACCTATGATAGTCTGGCCAGGGAAAAAGGGATTAAACTCAATCTTAAAGTTTCTGAAGAAATAAACCCTTCCTATAAAACAGATGAGACCAAACTGGCTCAGATCGTGGGAAATCTGATCAGTAACGCAATAAAATTCACAGACTCTGGTAGTGTTAGTTTAATAGTTGAAAAGATCTCAACATATAAAAAACTCGATAAACTACATTTTTTAGTTGAAGATACCGGGGAAGGTATTGATAAGAATTTCCTGCCACAGATATTTGATAGTTTCTCACAGCCTAAGATGATCAAGACAAGGAAACACGGAGGTTCTGGCCTTGGATTGGCGATTGTAAAGAAGTTGGTAAACTTATTTGGCAGTGAGATCTATGTTGAAAGTGAAGTAGGTAACGGATCAAGATTTTATTTCGATCTTATATTAGAGCATTCCGATCTGCCGGATAAAGTTCCTGGAAATTTCTCTGAAGAATTAAATGGTAAGTGTATTCTTCTGGCCGAAGACAACCGGATAAATGCCATGGTTTTGGGCAAAGTGCTCAATAAATGGGGGATTATTCAGGATGTTGCGGAAAATGGCAGAATAGCTCTTGAAATGGCTAAAATGAAGAACTACGATTTTATATTAATGGATATCCATATGCCGGAAATGGATGGTTTTGAGGCTACTAAAAAGCTGCGTTCAGAGGCTGGTTTAAATAGTGAAACACCGGTGTTCGCCTTAACCGCTGATATCACTGCAGAACAACAAAGTGAATTTGATTTCTACTTTGACGGATTTCTTCTTAAGCCAATAGAGAAAGAAAAACTATACGAAGCATTACTGGCAAAACATTCTAAGAGCTGATCTTGATGCTCATATTCAGATCGGTTCTCAAAAGAATTGATGGTTCTATAGCCTGGGTTCATTTGCCGCCTAAGGGTAAGACCAGATCTCAGGTTTTCTTAGTTTTCAGAGAGATTAAGATATAATAGCGGGGGTTCCTCTCCGGTTCTAAACGACGCAACAACAGCGCCCAGAGGACGAATCAGTAAACCTCTGGTTGTACCATCTAGTAATCTCTGAGTAACAGGCCTTGATAGGGTTACATAAGTTTTACCTCCGGGTTCCTCAGTTACTTCAGTATCAAAGATCATTTGTGTGTTGAACACTTCTTCATAGGAGGCGCCTTCGGTGAGATTTTGATAGCTGACTGTTTCTGATTTCCAGTCCTCATTACCACCAAGGATCTCAATTATTCGCACTTTTCCGAATTCTATTCCCAGGTCTTCCCCAAAAACATCAGTATAATTGCCTCCTTTCTGGAATGACTCAGTAGTTAGTTCCAGGATTGAAGGGCCTGCTGTTATCTTGGTTCCCAGCCCCGAAAGATTCCACTTCAGGATCACCCATTGGTCACTGGTAACCGTAAGGAGTTGTTCATCACCCATTGCCCAATTAAGGAAATTGAGTTCAGGGAAATTTTTATTAACAGCCGAGGCTTCACTTGCAGATAGCTTATATTTAAAAGTAGATAGTGGTTCAACAGGAGGGTGGTACACCAACGGCTCACCAACATCATCTGATGCTTCATCTGTTTTAACAACGGTGGCTTTATAGTAATCAAGATCAACAAGGTAAATATCAGGACCCCAATCTGTTACACTCAACTGTACATTGAGATCATCACCAGGTTTTACATCCAGGTTTTTCGTAGTCATGCTGATAATATACCACTCGTTGTTTGTGGCAATGTCGTACTCACGCAAGTGTTCATGAAAGTCGGTAGTTCGTTGGGTATTGATCATGAAATTCAATCTTTTTGGAGCGTTTCTGATCTTTACCCTGGCTTCCACTCGTAATTCATATCCTGGTTTAGAAAGCAACTCAAGATCAACATCTGGAGCAATATTACGTTTTATAATAGCCCACCAAACATTGAAGGGATCGTTTGTCGCATCTACTTTAATCTGTGCAATTCCATCCCGGGTCGTAAACTCAATTTCTGCGAAGCCATCCCCGGTAAAATAATCCCAGGAATCATCTACATGGTCACCTTCAAATTGATCTGAAAATTGGGCATTAATTGAAAGTGATGAAAGCATCACTAAACCAAGAGTTATAAATAATTTCATGTCTTACTTAAGAATTAATTTTGCTGCCCAATCTTTGGAGGATTGCTTTGATCCTCCCGGAAATGAAGGGAGTTGTAAGGTTCCGGAATCATCAGCTCTGAGGATAATCGGATCATGCCATTCTCCGGTTTCAGTATCAAACCAAACAAGCTCATACTCTTTTTCAGGACTGAAATTATTAAGGACAGGGAGCACTGATTTATTCTCAAAATAGAGCAGTGCCAATTTTTTGTCGGAGGTACGCATCATATAGTTCCAACCATCCAGACCATTTGGCGGAGCATCCGGAGCTTTATTTGGAATCACATCAGTTCTGGCTAAAGTGAGTTCCTGATATTTATCACCCTCTGATAACATGAAATTCTCAAGATGTTGCATGTAGTTTGCTGATCGGTATTTCATTGCTTCCCAGATATGAGGCCGTGCACCTTCAGGTTCTCCGGTCGTGGTGATATCGTAAGAGGCTGTTCCATGCACATGTCCTGAAAGTCCACCCGAAAGCACCGAGCCATACATTTGTGCACGGGAAAAGTAATTGTCCCTGTCAGAGTTGGCTGGTGGTTCCTCACCAGCCGGTTTATTAATTTCGTGTAGCCATCCGGTGTAATAAGGTTCAAAGTTGATTGCAGGAAAGGGAGGTTCCAGATTGAAAATAATCTCAAGAGAGTCTGCAACTCTGTGATCTCTTGGTTTGTTACCAACGCTGTGCATGTTCAACCAGGGGACATCTTTATCGTGGCCAAATACGGAGTATGTAGAACTGCTTATCAATACAGTAACAGGCTGGCCAAAAGGCATTGGTCCGTATTTCTCAAGATGATAGCTCAGGGCTTCATTAAACTGATCTTCGGTAAGGCTGAAATCCTCGGGGATCCAATCCAAATGAATGCCGCTGAATATGAAGTTATGTGCCCCATATCTTGATATCAGATATTGAACGAATCGCGAGAAGCTCTCATTAAAGTCAAAATAAGCATTCCAGGAAGGCCCCACATCACGACGAACAGTTTCAAGTAACGGCACAAAACCTTGTTCAGCCAGATAGTCCATCTTTTTATCCAGACTTTTGAAGTACCCGGGATTGATCCTGTTGAAATCAGAAACTCCCGGATGCTCTTCTGACATCTCAAAAGGCAGTCTACCGTATTCATCGCGCATATTTTTAGAGGTGAAACTTCCCCAATAACTCAATCCACCGGAGGCGTCAAAACCTTTTGCATCAGAGACATCGTAACCAAACTTTTCCCAGGCGTTTCTTAAAAATATTCCGTTCGAATCAGCAAAAGTACTGGGGTTGATGTCGGAATCCCAGTTTGGAAATGCAGCGATCATGCTTACCGAATTAAAACCCTGTCTTTTTCTGTATATCACGGCGTCTTCAAAGCCAATTCCCGGGCCGGGCTCATATCCTTCTGGCGGTTCAGCTCCTCTGAATGGAAGTCGCCAGGTTGCGCCAGCCAGCCATGTATCGCCCACCATAAAGAACGGGGTTCCATCGGCATATTCCAGGGCATGACCGTTCCCGGTTGCTCTGATAAATCCTCGTCGGGTTGGATTTTCCTTTTTTTGAACTTCACTCCATTCAGAAGCGGTAAACGTTCCCTGATGGCCATTTAAACCTGAATCACCGGGTTGGTCAGAACCACTGGTCCAGCTCCATTTCCCCGGTTTAGTTGCTGTAAAACGAACCTTGAATTGATTGTCTCCATCCCAGAAACCATAAATTCTTTTAGAGAAACCGGGACCTTTAAGATCTATCCAGTTTAGTACTTCTGTGTAAGGATTATCGTACTTACCCGTCGCGGTAAAAGTAACTTCCTGCTGTTCCCAGATTTTGATTTGTTCCTGTGCTCGTAGATTGGAGAGCAGGATCAGCGTAACTGATAATGATAAAAACAGGTTTTTGATAAAAGGCTGTGATTTCATAACTCAAATTCTGAAAGTAGAGGACTTCAGTTAGTTGAAGGTTTTTAGATTCAGGTTATCAGACAGACTCATAAGTGGCAATGATCTTATCCATCATAGCATTGGTTTTTGGGTTGACCACCATTCGATTTTGATCCGCCTCAAACCAAGCTAATGTTCGTTTAATACCTTCCGAAAATGGAATAGTCGCCGTGAAGCCGGGGACAAGACTTTTGATCTTTGAATTATCAAAAACGGCACAATGCGATTTATCACCCCATAGTCCGTCTTTTTCGCCGGGAGCGACCTTGGTTATGAAATCGGAAGTAATATGTATTGCATTAAGTTCAGCTCCAGCGGCATTGGCTACAGATTCGTAGATCTGATTCCAGGTTAAGACTTCATCAGAGGTGATATGTATCGGGTGACCAATAGAACGTTGATTTCCAAGTAAGCCATTAAATCCTTTAGCAAAGTCTTCGGCATGGGTGAGGGTCCAGAGGGAAGTGCCATCACCGTGAATAATCACTTTCTGACCTTTCTTCATTCGGTCAATGATAGTGTATTCGGTCCATCCGCCAATAGCTACAGGAATAGTGGTGTCATAAGTATGTGAAGGGCGGACGATAGTAACCGGAAAACCTTCCTGCTGGTAGGCCTTTACTAACACTTCTTCACATTCGATCTTATCACGTGAGTATTGCCAGAAAGGATTGCTAAGCGGAGTTGATTCGGTAATGACCGGAAAACTGGGTGGTTTTTGATATACTGATGCAGAACTGATGAATATGTATTGCCTGGTCTTACCTCTGAATAATTCCAGGTCGTTCTTCACATGTTCAGGAATGAATGCGATCCAGTTTACTACCACATCCCAGGTGTGATCATTAAGGATTTCTTTAACTGATTCTGTATCGTATATATTTCCTGTAATGGTCTTGGCACCAGGGATTTCAACTTTTCGTTCACCTCTGTTTAACAAGTAAAGATCTATCCCCTGACTTACAGCAAGCTTACTTACACTTGTACTTATATTTCCTGTTCCACCAATAAATAATACTTTCATTCCTGCAACTATTCTTTATGTTAATTGATCAATTCTGAGAAAGGTATATCTAGTTTTTCGGCATACTTTTCAAACATGTTCTTTTTGTAAGGAAGCAGGTTTTTGAAATTGCCATCCATGATCTCCCGCATGAAGCGATTTCCCAGGATATAGGTCTTGGTATGTTCTCCATATTCCTTTTCGATCTGATCCTGAATGGGCTTGAAGATGGTTTTCTTAAGCTTTTTAAACCGCTGCTCTTCCGCTTTATAATGCTGATATTCTTCCTTACTGAGGGTCAGTGCCGCTTTTTTAATGCGCGATAGATTGGATTCAGTTGCTTCTGATACTGCGTTATCCAGAACGGAAGATACTTTTGCAATAAAGGCATCAGACTTAAGCTTCTTATGATTTGAAGGAATACTTTTCCAATTGCGAATCTTTTTTGGATCTGATGCTATTGTTTTGAGGTAATTCTTATCTATCAAATGGTAGGTAGGGCGATTCATATCTTCAGCGATCTCTTCCCTGAGCTCCATAAGTTTTGAAAACACATGCCACTCAAATACCGACATGTCTCCTTTATCTTTTTCCTTTAAAAACTCATTGTGGTCTAAGTCTTCATAATTTTCAGATGCAAATAAATCATTTTCCTGTTGAATCCAGTCTGAGACACCTTTCTGCCGGGCCTGTTCTGAGAGAACTGTTTTAAGATCGTGGAGGTAGAGGACATCTTCAGCTGCATAATTCTTCTGATCTTCGGTAAGTGGCCGCTTGAACCAGTTACTTTGTTGTGAGGACTTTCCGGTCTCAACAGAAATCACCTCAGATAATAGATTGGTAAGTGATTGCGGTGGATAATTCAACAGGGAAGAGGCAATACTAAGATCATAGATATTCTTTGGAAAACAACCCATTGAGTGCAATAAACGAATGTCTTCCCCAAAAGAAAAAACCACTTTACACACCTTAGTACTTTCCAGGACAGGGTAGATAAGGCTAATATCAATGCCATCCGAAAGAGGATCGATCAGATAGCATTGTTCACCATCAAAGATCTGCATCAGGCATAAATTGAATCCGTAGTGATATCTGTTTTTATCAAACTCAAGATCAACGGCAATTTCTTTTTTCTGGGATAGGGAAGAGTTAAGATCTGATAATGCCTGCGAAGTTGAAATGTAAGTAATAGCCACTGATAATTATTTCTGAGTTCTGAAGAACGGTTGTAGTATACAATTTTCCATTCTTATTTATTTCCCTCAAAAACGAAAGTAAATCGTAAGCCATAGGTACTAACACGGGGATTTAAATTAAAGAAAGCGTCCAGTCCCAGACCTGTTTCTTTGAAAGGCGTGGCAATTAGTTGAGCATTGCCCACTATGCCAGTTGAGATAAAATTTGAAAAATTAGTGTCCTCTACCCAGCCCCAAACTAAACCAGGACCAGCAGACAATGAAATTCTTCCTATCCTGTTAACAATAGAAAATCCTCTTCCGTAATTTAATACATATATACTTTTGCGTTTAGAACAAGAGTCGGTACAAAAATCATAGCTCCCCTGAAATCCCAGTTGCCAGAAAAGTTTATCTCCAAAGTTTGCACTTGCTGTAACGCCAATATCAAATTCATCATCAAAGCCAAAACCGATCGACATCCAGCCACTGTCACAGGAAGAACTGGTCAAAAGATCATCACATGGTAAAGCTCTTGATTGAGCATTTGAAAGCATGGGGATAAATGAAAGAAATAGAATGATAGACCATTTATTCATAACCTAACCGGCTGATTTACCGATGGTTAGTATAGTGATTATTTCTTAAAAATTGTCCCAATTCTTCCAGGTGAGTATTTGAAATATTATAAGTGTCCGCTCTGATTATCTCATCAAGTTGGTTTTTAGTTCTGATTCCGGTAACTGCTGAAGTTAATGCTGTATTATTCAGAACAAATTGGATGGAAGCAGCTAAAGGATTCCCGGTTTTGTTGAGCTCTTTCTTCAACTCAGTGACTTCGCTTTCAGAGTAGCCCAAATACTCTCTTGATGGTTTATCGATCAGGATTCCTTTCGCAAGACTGCCTCTTGCCAGTATACCGATCTGATTTTCTTTCAGTAGTTCCAGACATTCTTCCTCGGGACGTCGGTCCAGTAAACTGTATTGCATCATTACACTATCCAAATTAGAACGATTAACCCACTCACGAATAACATTTGGTCGGATAGAAGAGATACCGTAGGCCCGGATCTTTCCCTGTTGTTTTAAAAGCTCGAATGCCTCTATGGTTTCATCAATAGGATCTTCGATCGTTCCGCCATGCAGCTGATAAAGATCTATGTAATCAGTTTGAAGGCGACCCAGGCTTTTATCTACTGCCTTAAGAATATATTCTTTAGTGGGATTCCAATCCCAGCCCGATCCATCTTCTTTCCATTGATTTCCAACTTTAGTGGCAAGTACGATTTCTTTTCTGAATGGTTTTACAGCTTTTCCAACTGATTCTTCATTCCATCCTTTATCGTAGAGGTCGGCAGTATCAAAAAAGTTGATCCCTGAATCATAGGCCTGTCGTATGAGTTCAGAGTTTACTGCCTGATCCATCCCAAGCGACATACAACCAAAGCTGATCTCACTTATCTCTAACGATGATTTGCCCAGGGTTCTGTAATTCATTTATCATGTTTTGCAATGATCCATACTGCATGGATTATACCGGGAAGATATCCTAAAATGGTAAGCAGGATGTTAAGCCAGAAGGCTCCCCGAATACCTACCGTAAGAAATACTCCAACGGGAGGAAGGAAAATAGCGAATAGTAATCTGATAATGCTCATGATTGAAGATAGTTGTTATGGTTAACAAGATCAGGCTACGACTACAATTGGCAATGGATTTGTTGATCTAGAAATTATTGTCAATAGATAAGGCTTCAAACAGGTAAGACCGAAGTATTGACGAGTCTAAATCCTCCAAAGAATAGTAGGTTTTAGAGTACACCTGTTTTCTGGTTCCTTTTTCGAGGTAGTTCAGGTCATCATTGAGCAGATATCCGGAAGTAAATCCAAACTGAACTCCATTCACTGGAACATTTCCCCACGGAACAGATGCAGGCCAGATAAAACAAATACGACGTTTTCGGGAGAAAAAGGGGACGTTATAGGAGAGTTTTTCTTTTATATCAGGAATGCTTTCATAAACGATTCGTCTTAATTCTTCCACGATCTCTAATTCTGATTCCGGAAGATGATCCAGAAAGTTGCCAATGGAGCTAAATTTTATTGGTTGGAATTTGTTCATTTCAAACACTCATAAATTATAAACTTCCTGTTTTCAGCTAAAACACTAACTTGCCCGAACGTAGGGATAAGGTGTGTTTTATAATTCAAATGCTTATTAGCTACCAAAGTGAATTTTCCACCCGGTTTCAATGATTTGTGAACCTCCTTAAATAGTTTTAACGACACTTCAATATTGGTCTCGTGTCCAAAATGGAATGGAGGGTTTGAAATAATTAAATCGAAATCCTGCTGATCCAGCTCGCTTATTGAATCGCAATAATGAAAATTAGCTTTCTCAGAGTTCAGATTTAGTTTTGATGATTCCACGGCAAGGAAGGAATCATCCATCAGGTGTATCTCTGCTTCAGGGTTTAGTATCGATGCGGTAAGGGCAAGGATTCCATTCCCGGATGCAAGGTCGAGGATCTTATGTTCTGTTCCGGAAAGTTTCAAATGATCGATCAAAAAAAGAGTAGCCGGATCTATTCTGGCTGACGAAAACACACCCGGGTATTGTTGCAGTGATACTTTTCCTGTTTTAGGATGATCAAATTCTATGGTCTTCAAACCTGGGGTTGTTTCAACATCTTTGGGCTCTTTAAGGACAAGTAATCTCGATTTCTTCCATGCCTTACTTTGCTCTACATTATCAAAATAGCGTTCAGCAATATTGATCAGTTTAGGATTGAAATGACGGGTCATGAATCCACACAAAACAGTTCCATCAGTATTCAGACTTGCATTAATTTGCCGAAGGTGTAACTCGAAAAGTGCTTTTGATTTCGGGATCTTGATCAGCCCAAGATCGAATTTCCCGGGAAGACCCATCAGTGGATCAAAGTTCCGTTTTTTATCCAGGGTTATTGAATTCAATGCAGAATTCAACTCAAGGGCTTTCTCCTGACTTTTGTAGCTGATCACCGAGCTTGTATCATATTCTGAAAGGGTACAGGTCAGATATCCGAAGCGGTCGTTGATGATAGCAATCTTGAGGTCTTTAAGATGTTCCTCAGCAAGATGTTTCAGCAGGTGTTCGTCGGCTGCATTCCAGGCCTGAAGAGATACATTCCGGGTAGCAGGATATCGTTCAAACTTTAAAGTTTCTTTCAATTTATATGGGGCTATATAGAGGTAATTGCAAATCTAAGATCTCATAGATGAGTGAAACCGGTATATCAGCATTCGGATCTATGGGCAGAGTTTTCATTCGCTTACGGGTTCCTGAAATAAGTAATGGATGGTCGATCTTGTTCCCCTCAACTATAAGTATGTAAGGATTGCCCGTTTCTTTTTCGTACCAGAGATAGCAAAAGTGTTTTTTAATATAGGTAAAACATGGCATACCATATTTCATTGTTTCAGAAAGATGTTCATCATAGTCGAGAATAATTTCTCGTAACGCATAAAAACAACTTCTGTTGGGCTCAGACTGTGAGGAATAAAAATCTTCTGCGGTTTTGGACATGTCTTAAAAATAAAAAATCCCGCCATCCAAAAGGAAGCGGGATTCGATCTTATTGGAAAAACAGATCAGATATCAGGTTCTTTTAGAAAAGCAGAATACATCCATACCATTTTTTCCTGTTCACGAATATAATCACTCATTAAAGCGTTAGTTCCTTCATCGTCAATAAGGTCTGAGAGATTCAGGATCGTACGTTGTTTGCTCAGAAGGATCTTTAATGCACTCAGTATATCTTCCACACACCGGGTTCCTTCTTTGATCTCAAAACTTTCCGGAACTTCTGAATCGGAAAGGTATTTTGTGAAGTTATGATCCGGATTAAATCCAAGTGTAAGAATTCGTTCTGCGATCTCGTCAATTTTTATAAAGAGATCTTCATACAATTCTTCAAACTTCTCGTGTAGTGTAAAGAATTTATCTCCTTCAACATTCCAGTGGTATCCTCTCACATTTTGATAAAACACGGAATAATTGGCCAGAAGATTATTCAGATGTTGAGCAAGTTCTTCTGTTTTCTCAACGTCTAATCCAATTCCATTCAGTTGTTCAATTTCTAATTCAGCAGTACTCATAATCTTTCTTTTTATTTTAAGTTCATTTAGTACTATCAACTGAATGTGAAGGAGAAATGTTCAGGTTTTTAACATTGCTTTAGTTTATAAACCCGATAAGCTGAATCAATTCTCTGCTTTATTGATGGATAGAAACCAGTTATACAGGTCATCTCCGGCATACACTCTTTTCCAGGTATCGTGGGCCATATCTTCATGAACTGTAAACCGTACCTGTTTATGTCCCATACTTTCAAGAAGATTAAGGCCGTGGTAAAAGTATTTCTTTTCAACCGAAGTATCTTTACCTCCTGCAAACGCCCAGACCGGAATCTTGTGTTTTGCAATGGGCCCCATAAGGGAAGGATGTCCCCAGCCGACCACTGGGCTAATAGCGGTAAATCGGTCAGGATAATGACTTGCCATGAACCAGGTACCAAACCCTCCATAACTTAAACCGGTGAGAAACACCCGGCCATCAGTTTGGTAATGCTCATCCACATAGTCGAGCATCCCGATCAGATCATGTTGCACGCGATCCCAACCATATTGGCTCAAAGGCAGGCTTCCTGTAAACTCAGTAACAGCTGCTTCGCCATGCATCGGTGGTCCCGGATAATCGGGCTCACGTGGGGGTGTACCAATATCCAGTCGTTTGGGTACTTTCGTAATGTCTCTGTCTGTAAGGTAGTCTATCCCAACCGTATCGAGACCAAACATTTGAAGTTGTGGAACGATCATGATGAAGGGGAGTTCTTTGCGTTGTGTCCACGCCTCAAAGAGAGGGCCATGTTTTAATACAAAATCGAGTTCGTCTTTGCCATTGCCACGTTCTCCGTTTCCATGCAAGAACATAATAACGGGCCATTTTTTTCCTGGATAGGTGTCGTAGTTCACCGGGAGATATACATAGTAATCTCGTTCTAAACTATCGACTTCACTTACATATGAAACTCTTTCAAGCCGATCCGGTGTACAACCTAAACCGACCAGAACGATCATCAATAAAAGGGATGACCGGGTTAATAATTCCGCTTTCATAAGAACTCCTATTCATTGTGGGCCTTTGCGTCATTTACTTCTATCCAATAACCATCGGGATCCTGAAGATATATCTGTTTGACACCATCGGGTCTGGAGTTTGTTGTGTTTTGTTCTCCGGGCCAGTTCTCGAACTGAACTTCCAATTCATTCAGGTGATCAATAAATGCAGTCAGATTTTTCAGGGTTAGAGAGAGGTGAACCCCTTTCTGAAGTCTGAGATTATCAGTATCTGCTTCGATCACATGCAGCTCCAGATCTTTGCCAATACCAAACCATCGAATATTTGAATTCTGAGTTTGATTAGTGATCTGTTTAAGTCCCATTACGTTTTCGTAGAATTCAACGCTGGTTTGGAGATCAGCCACATTTATAGCATAATGATTGAAACTAAGATCGAAAGATTGTGCATTAGCCATAGAATTAACTCCTATGAGTATTATGAAGATGGTTAGGTGCTTCATTGGATCAGGTGGTTGGTTATGCTTAATGAAAGCATAAAGTGACTAATTGTCTAGAGGAGTAGCTGTTCTTACATTAATTTTTCTATAACCACACACAATAATCTGAAATAGTCGTACTATTGGAGGTAACGAATATTTTACAAATGAATGTTTCTGTCAGGAGATCTAATCCGGGCGATATTGATACTCTTGAAATGATCGAAAAAGCAGCTTATCCGCTTTTTCAGCTAAGTCCAAGAAGAAGTTTACGATTGAGTCTTACCAGTCCGTTTCAAATGGTCTGGATCGCTGAAGTTCCATACGGTAAAAGCCAGAAGCCGGTGGGTAATCTTATTTTGCACCTGCATAAACAAACGCTTCGGATCTATGCGATAGGTGTACTACCGGAATATCAGGGAAAGGGTATTGGAATTACGCTCCTTAAAGTAGCCGAAAATTATGCTTTATCTCATGGCTTTGGAAAGATCTCTCTGGAAGCAGATGTTGACAATAAAGCCTTGATCAAGTGGTATACTAATGCCGGATATTCTTCTACAGAACTTATACAGGATTATTATGAGGAAGGCAGGGATGCACTGCGAATGGTGTACCAATTGCCAGAGATCGAGGAAAATAGCAGGCTTACAAATATTCTTGTGGTGGATAAGCCAAAATTATGGAAGCTGAACCTTGAAAATGTGAAGGTGGTCTCAGCCCGGGATTATACATCAGATGCCCAGTTTTATTCCAAAAAGAACCTGCGGGTGTTTAACCTGTGTAATTCATACCGTTATCAAAGTCTTGGGTATTATGTTTCTTTGTTGGCTTCTGCCAGAGATCACAGGGCGATACCAAGCGTGACCACGATCAGAGATATGAAAGATATCACTGTGATCAGGACCATCGCTGAAGATATTGATGAAGTGATCCAGAAAAGTCTGTCCAAACAGGAGGGAGATAGGTTTGAGCTTTCAGTGTACTTCGGACAGACCACTAATAAAGTGTATAAGCAAATGGCACAGAAGCTGTACCAGATCGTGGAGACTCCTTTTTTTCAGGTTCAGTTCAGTAAAGCTAATACCCGTTGGGACATCAAAAAGATCAATCCGCTTAGTTTATCCAAGATAAAAGACGCAGATTTTGACGCTATCCAGGATTTTGCCCGTAATTACTTCGATACAAAACGCTTTTATCGTACCCGCTTAAAGCAGTACAAATATGATCTGGCAATACTGGTGGATCCGAATGAGAAAAATCCTCCATCAGATAAAAAAGCTCTTAAACAGTTTATGAAAGCTGCTGAGGAAATGGATTTCTATACGGAATTGATCCATAAAGATGATTTGAACCGGCTACCGGAATTTGATGCTCTGTTCATAAGGGAGACTACAAATGTGAACGATCATACTTATCAGTTTGCCAGAAAAGCTTATGCAGAAGGGATGGTGGTCATCGATGATCCATGGTCTATTCTCAGGTGTTCTAATAAGATCTATTTAAACGAACGTCTCAAGAATAACAAACTTAATACCCCTGAAACCAGGGTGTTTTTCAAAGGTCAGGTGAATAAGAAGCAACTGAAGGAACTCAACTATCCATTGATTTTGAAACAACCTGATAGTGCTTTTTCACTGGGTGTGATCAAAGTAAGTAACGAAGCGGAGCTGATCTCAGAACTGGATCGTTTGTTCGCAAAATCCGATCTGGTTATTGGTCAGGCTTTTCTTCCATCTGATTTTGACTGGAGGATCGGAGTTCTGGATAACCAGCCACTGTTTGCCTGCAAATATTATATGGCCAAAGGACACTGGCAGATCTATGACTGGAAGAGTAAAGAGAAGGATCCTTCTGGTGAAGCTGATACACTTGCGATTGAAGACGTCCCCCCTAAAGTGCTTCAAACGGCAACCAAAGCAGCTTCACTAATGGGCGATGGTTTGTATGGAGTGGATCTGAAAGAGATCAACGGGAAAGTATATGTGATCGAGGTTAATGATAACCCGAATATAGATGCTGGAGTGGAGGACAGGGTCCTGGGGAAAGAACTCTACCGAAAACTCGCCAGATCATTTTATACACGGATCGAGATGTCCAGAAATATTTCCCGTTTTGTAAGCGTGGAGCCAGACTAAGCGGGTTTCCATACTTTTATCAAACGAAATATTGATTGGAGTTTTTTTAAATTCAGTTCATTTATCCATTTGTATAAGATTGGATTTTCTGTTCTATATTTAGATTATGAAATCTTTACTCACACTATTTTCGATTTCTTTATTTCTAGCTTGTCCCAAGCTCATGTTGGTTGAAATCAATAATGAATTAACAGATGCTTTTTTTTATGAAACAGAATGTGGGGATGTAGTTTTCCACAGTGTTTATAATTTTAAAAAAGAACAAAAAATCAGGTTTTCTTTAGAAGCCCATTTCTGGAATAAAAACAAGAGCAATATGGACATCGATTCCCTGATTTTTTTTTCCAGCAATAGTGGTGAGAGATTAAAAATCCCAATTAAACGAGCTTATAGGGATACTGTTAAATATTCAAAATATGTATTTGATTTCGAGGTTCCTCAAGAACTCCAAGAAGATTTGACTATGAAATTGGATAAAGTAGTCTATTGCAATAGCGAGTTTGTAAGTTTACCCGATGTGAAATTTTTATTAGACTCGTTTTGAAGCTAGAAATTCTAACAAGTACAAGAGACAGTTTGAACAAATTGCTAATTAGTTGAAATGAAATATTTGTAATTGAGTGTATAGAAATATTCTAATCTTTGTAAGCGTGGAGCCAGATTAATCTGGCTTTTTTCCTTTGATCAAACGAAATATAGACCGAAGCTTCTTATCCGAGGTTTTAATTAGGGATGTATTAGCGAGCAAAGCATCGATATCCCGGTCTATAGCTGAGAAAAGAGTATCAGTAATTGGATTCAGAAGTCTTCTGATGAGGCTTGGTTTGGTCCCCGAATCGATGAATTTATCCATGATACTAAATGAACCTCCGGGTTTAAGTACTCGTTCAGCTTCTATCAAACATTGAACCGGGTCAGGTATCACCGCGACAATCAAATGCATGATCACCACATCAAAGCTTTCGTCCCCGAAGTCAAGGTGATGAGCATCCATCACTCTGGCATCCACATCAAGTTGGAGGGAGCTAGCCCGTGTTTTAAGTTTTTGTATCATCGAAGGGGTGATATCAACAGCTGTGATGTGTTCATGTCCGTTCAGGAACTCAAGGTCCAGTCCGGTTCCGGCTCCTAATAAAAGGATCTTATCTGACGATTTAAGATCAAGTTCTTCAATTGATTGTTTACGGAAGGGAAAAAATATAACTGCTACCAGATCATAGAAAGGCTGGTAGAAAGTGTAACGGATCCTGTTCCAGGTTGAAGTGTTAAATCCCAATTCAGTCTACTTTAGATATTCGCCGATCACTTTTCCCCAGATCTGGTATCCTTTTGCATTCATATGCAAGTCATCTTCAATAAAGATATCGGACATTGGTTCTCCTGATTCGTTCAGCATAGGATTCCATACATCAACATAGCTGAGGTTTTCATTGGCATCACAAAAGTCTTTGAGTAGTGCATTAGTTTCTTCATAGATATTCTTCAAATGCCAGCGGGAAATACTAGGTTTCGGAGAAATGAAGTAGATCTCTGCATCAGGGAATTTCGTTCTAACAGCTCCATATACCATAGCAGAATGAAGAAGAATTTGGAAGGGAGCTTTTTCAGCGGCAACATCATTATCGCCTTCATAGATAAACACCTTATCTGGATCAAACCGAAAAATAAGTTCATTCACATAATAAAAAAGATCCAGAAAATGAGACCCACCAAACCCGGTATTGATTGCATTTATCTCGGGGTAAAAATTCTGAACATTTTTCCACATTCGAATACTTGAACTCCCTGTGAATACTACGACCTCCTTGCTGGAGTCTATATTGAATTCTCTGGCATTCAGTGCATCAACTTCTCCCTGAAACCGGGTGTAATCTTGTGCGAAAACACTAGATGAAATGAATAAGGGTAGTAATAGCAGAAAGAATTTCTTCATGATCATTGTTCGAGAGCTTTTTGAATGGCTGGTTCTACCAGGCTTTCCATTAGAGTATATCCTGTTTTGTTGGCATGAACACCATCATAGGTGTAAGTAGAATCCATACCATTCCTCTCATCCACCATAGCAGAAAAATAATCCAGATAGATATGACCATGTTCTTCACAATACTTTTTCATCCAGGTATTGATGTCTATGATTCGCTGAGAAGGATTCAGCCCCCGTCGCCATGGATAATCGTACACGGGCAGAATAGAGGACAGCACAACTTTTATCCCATTGGCTGAAGCAATTTCCGCCATGGAAGCCAGATTATCCTGTATCATTTCATTCGTGGCAGGACCTGTATTTCCGGCTACATCATTAGTACCGGCCAGAATCACAACAACTTTAGGTTTAAGGTCAACCACATCAGCCCTGAAACGCACCAGCATTTGAGGGGTGGTTTGTCCGCTTATACCACGTTCGATATAAGGTTTACCTTCAAAGAATTCTGGAGAGGCATCCGACCAACTCTGGGTGATAGAATTACCCATAAAAACAACGCGGTCTTCTCCGGGTTTTGGTGGTGGGATCATAGCGTTTTCATCTCGGAACATCTTAAAGTTAGGCCAGTCATTTAACCGGTTCTCCATCCATTTGTAATCTTTAACCAGTTGCTCGTTGGTTTTGCCTTCAACAAGCTGAGGAATATCCTGTGCCTTAATTTCAAAGGTAAAAACCATTATCATTGTTAAAGCGAAAAGGCATGGAGTTAATTTCTTCATGTTAAACCTGGTTGGTTGGTCGTCAAGTTTAATAAAAGAAAATTGAATTATACATTAACTAAGTTTTGATATCAGAAACTCCTTAAAATCATCGAAACTGCTATTGCACGGGATGCTTTTCTTTTCTAAGCCTGATAAACGAATATGAGTGGGCATTTCAACCTCGCTTCCAATCTGTTCTTCGACCGTCTCATTAAATTTAACCGGATGTGCGGTTTCAAGTACAATACCAGTCCCTGAATTAGAGCTCAGGTAATCAGAAAGACCCATATAACCTACGGCACCGTGAGGATCCAGAACATATCCCGTTAATCCATATACCTTACTTATAGTGTTTCGGGTATTATCATCTGAGAAAGAGTATCCGCTGATGTATTCGGTCATCTTTAGGTGACTCCCTTTAAAAAGATCCAGCATACGGGCGAAGTTGCTAGGATTACCCACATCCATCGCATTTGAGATGGTGGAAACACTTGGTTTTGGATCATATTTACCATTCCACAGATACATCGGAACAGTATCATTAGCATTGGAACAGGCTAGAAAATGTTTGATCGGTAAACCCATTCTCCGAGCGATCAATCCAGCAGAAAGATTTCCATAATTGCCACTTGGAATCGAAAAGATCACATTCTGTTTTTCTTCATCTGATAACTGAGCCCATGCATAAAAGTAGTATACACTCTGAGGTAAGAGTCGGGCTACATTAATGGAATTTGCAGATGTGAGGTTTAATGAATTGCTAAGTTCATCATCAAGAAAGGCATCTTTAACTAATTTCTGACAATCATCAAAAGTACCGTCAACTTCCAGTGCAGTGATATTTCCACCGAGAGTGGTCATCTGCTGCTCCTGAAATTTACTTACTTTGCCTGTTGGATATAGAATGATCACTTCAATGCCCGGAACATTATGGAATCCATTGGCAACGGCGCTTCCTGTATCACCGGATGTAGCTACCAGAACAGTAAGTTTTTTATTGTTTCGAGCCGTGAAGTAACCAAGCGCTCTGGCCAGAAAGCGGGCGCCGACATCTTTAAATGCCAGGGTTGGGCCGTGAAAAAGCTCCAATGCATAAATATGTTCATTAATCTTTTTAACAGGAATGTCAAAACTTAGTGTGTCAGTAATGATCTCCTTAAGCTTTTCATCAGGAATCTCACCATCTACGAATGGACGAATCACTTCAAAACCGATCTCAGCAAGACTAAGCTTCGATAAGTTGTCAAAAAAGGAGGAGGGAAGTACTGGTATTTCTTCCGGCATGAACAAACCGTTATCCCCGGGAAGTCCTTTGAATATAGCTTGCTGGAATGAAACAGGGGCAGAGGTTCCTTTGGTACTGTAATAGTTCATTCGATCACCTCAGCACCTTTAGCATTGATTGGAGAAACATACACATTAGCATCAATATCGTTTGAGGAATAGATTTCTTTGAATTTCTGGCTGACGATTTCAGCAGTACTTAGATCTTTGGAAAGAGCAAAAATAGATGGTCCTGACCCTGATATGCTGCAGCCTAGAGCACCTAATTCCATAGCAGAGTTTTTAACCTCGCTAAACAAGGGGATAAGCATGGATCGGGTGGGCTCAGCTACAACATCAACCAAAGACCGTCCGATAAGCTCATAATCACCTTTAGCGAGGCCTGCAACCAAGCCACCTACATTACCCCATTGCTTAATTGCGTCTTTCAATTCGATCTGTCGCCTCAGGATCCTTTTTGAATCAGAGGTTTTAACTTCGATCTGAGGATGTACCACCGAAACATATAGTTCTTTAGGGTAATCCAATTCTATAACATCAAGCGGATCGTATGAACGAACAAGTGTAAATCCACCCAATAATGACGGGGCTACATTATCAGCATGAGGGAGCCCGGATGCAGCACGTTCGCCTTCCATTGCAAACCTGACAAGTTCTTTATCACTGAATGGATCTCCGAGTAACTTATTGACAGCATACACTGCAGCAGAGGAGCTGGAAGCGCTAGAGCCCAAACCACTTCCTCCGGATACCTTTTTGGTGATTTCAAATTCAAAACCTTGATCTGGTTTTTCAGTCAGTGCATTTAATAAGGCCTGGACAGCAACAGTTGCCACATTCTTTTCAGGCTCAGTTGGGAGCCCTTCACAGCCATGGATAGCAGTGACTCTGAGTCCTGGTGCATTAGTTTTTTTAACAATGATCTCATCACCAATGCCTTCTACTGCAAAACCCATTACATCAAACCCGCAGGCAACATTGGCGACAGTAGCAGGTGCAAATACTTTAATTGAATTCATAATATTCCTGTCAGGCTGAAGTGATTCTCATTACATCCGCGAAGATGCCCGATGCAGTAACCGCCGCTCCGGCTCCGGCTCCTTTTATCACCAATGGTTGATCAGGATATCTCATAGTCTCGAATAACACAATATTATCCTTTCCCTGAAGCTCATAGAAGGGGTGATCGGGCCCAAAGGTTTCGAGGCCTGCTTTGGCTTTTCGGTTTTCAAGGCTGGCCACAAACTTGATCCTTTTACCTTCAGATTGAGCTTTGTTATACAATTCCTTGAAAACATGATCGAATTCATCAAGCTTATCATAGAATTCTTCAATGCTGTCTGTATTCATACATTCCTCGGGTACAAATGGATCGCTGTCAACATCAGAAAGTTCCATTTTATAACCACTTTCGCGGGCCAGGATCAGGATCTTCCGCATCACATCAACGCCACTGAGGTCAATTCGCGGATCAGGTTCAGTGTATCCTTCAGCTTTTGCCTGTTTTACCACATCGCTGAACTTCTGGGTACCGTCATAGGTATTGAATAAGAAGTTCAAGGTTCCGGATAAAACAGCCTGTATCTTATAGATCCGGTCTCCACTTTTAAGTAGATCACCCACGGTTGAAATCACCGGCAATCCAGCACCAACATTGGTTTCGAATAGGAATTTTGCCTGATATTTAGTGGCTGTTTTCTTTAATCCAAGGTAGTGATCAAAATCTGAAGAGCAGGCTACTTTATTCGGTGTTACCACAGAGATACTATTCGTCAAAATTTGCTCATATAGATTGGGGATATCATTGCTGGCAGTACAATCTATGAAGATGCTGTTTCGCAGGTTCATCTCGATCATCTTTTCAGTGAAAGATTCCTGAGTCATGGGGAGACCTTCCTTTTCGATCTGATCGGACCACGTGTTGAGATCGATAGGTTCTTCACTGAAGAGCATTTTTCGGGAATTAGCTAATCCACAAACATTCAGTGATATCTTGAAGGCCTCATTTAAAAATTTTTGCTGGGATTCAATCTGCTCCAGAAATGCCTTTCCTACATTACCTACCCCAATCATGAATAGATTGAATTTACGAAGGTCGGAGAGGAAGAAACTTTCATGGAGTGAGTTAAGAGATTTACTCAGGTGCTTCTTATCAACTACCACAGAAATATTGAGCTCTGTAGAACCCTGGGCAATGGCCTTAACATTGATACCATTATGACTCAGGGTATCGAAAAGATTGGCACTCACCCCAACCTGTTGACGCATACGTCGCCCGACCATAGCAATTATAGACAGATCTTTTTCAACGGCCAGTGGGTTTACTTTCCGGATGCGGATCTCATTCTCAAACTCACTTTCGATGCTTTTTCGAGCCCGCTCTGCATCTTTATGAGAAATACCCACAGTGATGGTGTGTTCAGAGGATGCCTGTGTTATCATGATCACATTCACGCCAACACGGCTTAAGGCTGAAAAAAGGCGGTGAGAGAAATTAGGTACAGCAACCATGCCTGATCCCGAAAGAGTACACAGTGCGACATCCTCAATACAGGAGATTCCTTTTACCCAGTGCCCGTTCAGGTCTCCATTATCAGAGATCATGGTGCCTTCATCTCCATCTGCAAACGTATTCTTGATAAGAACAGGAATTCCTTTGTCGAGTACTGGCTGGATAGTAGGAGGATAGATCACTTTTGCTCCAAAGTGGGAGAGTTCCATCGCTTCTTCATAAGACAGATGGGTTATAGGACGTGCCAGAGGAACCAGTTTAGGATTAGCAGTCATCATTCCGCTGACATCAGTCCAGATCTCCAACAGATCGGCTTGTACAGCTGCTGCAATAAGAGCTGCGGTATAATCAGAACCACCCCGTCCAAGTGTTGTCGTATGGTTATCAATATTTGAGGAAGCCAGGAAACCTGGGCACACACTCACGTCAGCCGGCTCCTTCAATTCAGACTGCAGATTACTGAAAGTCTGATCGATATCAACTACCGCATTACCAAACTGTGCATCGGTTTTAATAAGTTGTCGTGGATCAAGTAGCTTCGTATCTAGTCCGCTGCTTTTGAAATAATCAGAAATGATGATAGAAGAGAGGCGTTCACCAAAACTCAGAATGTTATCGCTTGAGCGAGGTGAAAGTTCCTGGATAAGAAATACACCTCTGCAAATATCTTCCAGATCATTAAGCAGGAATTTCACCTGGGTAATGGTATTACTTCGCTGAGAGACAGGGATCAGTTTATTGCATAATTCGATATGCCGGGTTTCAATTTCTTTCAGTATCTCCTGATATGCTTCGTTCCCGGTAGCAGCCAATCCTGCACAGCTAACCAGGTTATTTGTAACTCCGCCTAAAGCTGAAACAACAACGACCTGTTTATCAGAATCAGATCTTTTACCAACAATTTTTTGAACGAGTTTGAGACTGTCTGCACTACCAACAGAAGTGCCTCCGAATTTTAAAACTAACATTAATAAATACGATGAATATGTGAGTGTTGAGCGTTTTAAAGTAGGAAATATATCCTAAGGAAATGATATGTAAATATGTACCCCCTAAGGGGTAATAATGGTGGTAATAATAATAGTAGCCATCGTTGTTACGCTCGTAACGATCGCTGAAGATTGGGTGCTATGTATTGCTTTGTGTGCCATTATTATTTACCAACTCTAGTCTATTTCTTTTTAAGCTTAATGTAAACCCCTTTGTATGAATTATAATTAATTAAGGAAGATTAATTTGCTAGGCTAATTATTGTGAATATTTTTGAGCTTTTTAATTAAAAAGGTATCAATATGAGACAGCATTTTAAATGTATTAAATACAAGTTATTGTTATTAATAATTATATTTTCAATCCCAATGAATTTTGATGTATTAGCCCAAAGTACAACTTTTGGAATTATAAGATGGAATATTCGTAATGGTGTTGAAAAATCGATTGTAAAGGATAAAGACATTAATGTAACCTACGACTATTATGCAGCAGGAGTAGAAGGGGTATATTATACTGATGACATCTATTATCGTGGGAAAATTTACGCTTTTGCAACTGCTAAAAATGATGACAACGGAACTCCATATCAAACAACAAATGGAAGCTTTATAGATATTGTATTAGGTGCCTATGATGCTGGGGATGATATTTTTTCTTATGGGTTTGGGCTCAGAGGTGACTTTGAACAAAACGGAATCAAAACCTATGATAATGGAAAAAAAATATCTCCTAAATCCGCTGATATTGGACTTGATTTTCCTTACACGTATAGTTTAAATGATCTCATAAGGATAAATGGGTATGGGAGTGCATTAAATGTTTGGACAGAAGAAAAATTCCTTGGGGGTTACGTACTTGATCTGAATACTGAACTTCATGTTTCACCATTATCCTTTTTATCTGTCGGTGCTGGTATTAATTACTATATGAAAAGAACAAAAACTCTGGATGATGAAGTCTATAAACTAAGGGCTTTTTACTGGAATGTATTTGTTGGAATTAGCTTTAATGGAACTGCTCAAAGTTGGTATTAAATAAAAAAGCTCCTGAGAAAAAACTCAGGAGCTTAGTACCAAAGGTGGGACTCGAACCCACACTTCCGAAGAAACACGATTTTGAGTCGTGCGCGTCTACCAGTTCCGCCACTTTGGCTCAATTTGGATATCAAAGGTAAGACTAACCAGTGATAAATCACAAAGCACAAATTTCAAAATCTAAATAAATCTTAAATACTTTAATTTTACACCTGGAATTTAAAGATTGGAAGGTGAAAGAAGTCATTTATACCCATTCGGATTATTTGATTGCCATCTCCAGGTATCCTTGCACATTTCCAGGATATCGAGTTCTGCCTTCCAGCCCAGTTCCTTCTCTGCTTTGGTAGTGTCAGCCCAGATAGCAGCTGCGTCACCTGGCCTACGGTCTACAATTTGGTAAGGGATCTCAATACCAGAAGCTTTTTCAAAGGCTTTAACCATATCCAAAACACTGGAGCCTTTGCCAGTTCCTAGGTTATAGATAACGAGCCCTGAATCAGATTTTACTTTTTCTAAAGCTTTAAGGTGACCCTTTGCCAGATCCACAACATGAATGTAATCCCGAATGCCAGTTCCGTCATGGGTAGGGTAATCATCCCCAAATACTGAAAGTTTTTCAAGTTTACCTACAGCAACCTGGGAGATGTATGGCATGAGGTTATTAGGTATTCCATTTGGATCCTCACCGATAATTCCGCTTTCGTGTGCACCTACAGGATTGAAATACCGGAGCAAGGCAATGTTTAAAGAGTTATCTGCTTTATAAAAATCTTTTAGCATATACTCATTAAAAAGCTTGGTTCTTCCGTAAGGATTAACGGCAGAAAGAGGGGAGTCTTCGGTAATAGGTATGATGTCAGGTTCACCATATACCGTGCATGAGGAACTGAAAACGAGGTCTTTAACTCCATGCTTTTGCATGATCTCGAAAAGCACGAGTGTTCCATCGATATTATTCCGGTAGTACATAAATGGTTTTTCAACGGATTCCCCAACAGCTTTAAAAGCAGCGAAATGAATTACTGAGTCAATTTTGTGTTCTTTAAAGACCTCATCAAGAGCAGTCTTGTTAATCAGGTCGATCTTGTAAAAAAAAGGCTTTCTTCCGGTTATCTGGTGGACCCTGTTCAATGACTCAGCACTGCTGTTTGAAAGGTTATCAACAACAACAACCTGCTTACCTTCATTTAAAAGTTCTAAAACGGTGTGGCTCCCTATATAACCTGCACCACCAGTTACTAATACGGCCATAAAATTGGATGATATCTTCGATTACGGTTTTAACAAAACTATGACATATTTACCTCAAAAGCCGTTGAAATTGTGTGCTAAACTAAAGTCAGGAAGAGTAGGAGTTTAAACTGAAACTGAAGGTAGTCCCTTTATTCATCACACTTTCCACTGATAATCGCGAACCATGTAATTCCAGTATCTTTTGCGCAATGGAAAGTCCAAGGCCAACTCCGGATTCATTGGAGCGGCTAGAATCTGTTTGATAAAACCGGTCGAAGATCCGGGCAATATGTTCTTCAGGTATTCCTATACCTGTATCAGAAATTTTGACACTGACCCTGTTGTTTTCTTTTTGTGGGGTGATGGTAACTGTACCGCCTTCAGGGGTATTCTTGATCGCATTATCGATCAGGTTTGAGATCGCTCGTTCCATGAGGGCAATATCAGCTTTTACAAGACTTAGAGGTTCATCTGGTAAGACCGCCTTAAGACTGATATTCTTGTTCTGAGCCTGAGGCTGAAACTGAACTACAACGTCCTGAGCCAGTTCTGCAATAGAAACGGGTTCAAGATCTGGTTGCACATTCTTGGCATCCAGCTTTGAGAGTTCAAAAAGTTCAGCAATGAGATTGCCCAACCGACGGGTATTTCTCAATACAATATCGTAATACTTTGAGCGGTCACTTTCTGAAAGGGTTTTGTCTTTTTGCTGAATAGTTTCCAGATACCCTTGAATAGAAGCCAGGGGACTTCTCAGGTCGTGAGATACGTTTGCGATCAATTCACGACGAAGTTTATCTACCTGTTTGATCTCATCCATATTAGCAACCAGAGTGTCAGCCATTTGATTGAAAGAACTGCCCAGTAATCCAATTTCATCACTTGAATTCACATCAACCCGTCTCTCAAGCTGACCATGTTCGAATGCTGTAACTGCAGTGGTCATACGGCGTAGCCGATGGGTAAGCCAGCGAAAGATCAACAACCCAAGTAGCAGAGTAACAGCAAGCATTAAGCTCAAGCCGATCATAGAATTCTTTAGAATATAACTTTCGGCAAGCATGGCAGCAGTTTCGTCATATTGTTTACCCCCAAGAATCACATATAAATAGCAGCCTTCTTCCCCCATAATAGATATCGTGGAAACTGAAAAAGGTTTATGAATACTTGGGTTGAGTGGATCCTGTCCAAGGATCGGTAACTCAGCTCCATTCAGAAACTGATCCAGTGGAGTAGTGTCTACAGTGGTAAGACTTAGTTTCGAATCGGGTTCTTCCCCCAAAAAAGACCCCTTGATCATTCCACCGCTGGAAAGAAGGTAAATATCAACCTGGGGATTGATCCCTTTCAGATATTCTATCCGCTTTCTGATATTATCCACATCGATCATATCCATCAGGTAGGGCTGAAACTCAACTGCCATATCCGATGCGAGCTCTTTATTTACCTTCTGTCGGGTTTCATCCACAAACATCAGGGATGACTTCATACTCAGATAAGCTAATGAACTTCCAAGGAACAGGATAAGAAGCAGAAATACCACAGAGATCTTTGCATAAAAACTGTTTTTGAAAAAGCTCATATCAGATCTCTTCAAGTTCAGTGAATCGATAACCAATACCCCATACTGTTTGAATGTACTTAGGATTGGAAGGATCCTTCTCGATCTTACTTCTCAATCTGTTGATATGGGAATTAACTGTGTGGCTGTAACCATTATATTGATATCCCCAAACAACATCTAAAAGCTGTTGTCGTGAGTATGCTCTTCCAGGATTATTGGCAAAAAGTAAAAGCAGATCAAATTCTTTCGAAGTGAGTTCAAGTTGCTCGTCGCCAAGACTAATCATCCGCTTATTTGGATATATGTATAAATCTCCAAATTCGATGGATTCCTGAGCAGCATTTTGAGGATCATCAGAAGTTTGAGACCGTCGCAACAGTGCTTTTACTCTTGCTGTTAACTCTCTGATGGAGAATGGTTTAGTTAGATAGTCATCTGCTCCGAATTCTAGTCCCATGATCTTGTCGATCTCTTCGGCTTTAGCAGTGAGCATGAGAATAGGGGTCTTGGAATCTTTAGATCTTATTTTACGACAGATTTCAAATCCATCCATTCCCGGAAGCATTACATCCAGGATGATCATTGCATAGTTATTATCTGAAGCCATGTTAAATGCTTCAGTGCCATTATAACTTTGATCGACCTTTATTTCTAGATCAGAAAGCTGAATCCTGATCAATTCTGAGAGGTCCTTGTCATCTTCAACAATTAGAATAGGTTCTGTAGGAGCTTGCATAGGTGTTAATTTGAGCTCCATAGTTACAGATGACTTAGTTAAAAAGTATCACAGAAAGATAAAATTATCCTTCGGTAGCCACATCCTTTAGTTCTATCAGAACCCTTTCACAGATACCATCCATTTTTTCTGTCGAAGATTTCAGGTCTGAGTCAGGCTTTTCATCCCAGATCAACGTCTTTGCATGTTCGTATTCTTCAAGGATGAGTTCGAGCCCGAGCATTTGAGCCACAGGTTTGATCTTATGTCCCGCTTTGCGGAAGTTTACTTCATCTCTTACAAGCAAAAATTTACTGTAGTTTTCCTGAAATTCATTAAATGATATTACAGCAGCATCAGCAAATTCCTGCATATATTTGGTCTCCCCGTAAAGCATTTCCTTCAGGGTGGAGAAATCGACTAATTTTTCGTCTTCACTCAAAGGCTTGGTTATTCGTTAGCAGGTTCAGTTATGTAGTGTGGTGCAGGACGGCCGTGTTCGTCAACATGAACAAATACGATCCGATCGATAGTAATTATGGTTGTGAGATCAAATTTAGTCCGCACCTCACATTTCACTGTGATCGAAGTCCTGCCAAATTTAACAGTTTCCATGCCAATCTCAATCACATCACCTAATTTTGCAGAACTAACAAAGTTGATCTCCGACATGTACTTGGTCACAATACTCCCTTTACCAAGTTGACAGAGTACATATATAGCAGCTTCTTCATCGATCCAGCTTAGAACGGCACCCCCAAAGAGAGTTCCATGAGCATTGAGGTCCTGAGGTTTAATAAGTTTTCTGCTGAAAAAGCGCATCGGGTTAAATAGAGATTAAGAATGAGTTCAAACAAAGTTAATGAACTATTGGCTTCATTTTAATTAGAAACAGAGCAAAATTTAAAACTTAGGTAATACTATACTAATCTGAATTCAGAACATTATAGTCG
This sequence comes from Rhodothermia bacterium, assembly GCA_030427885.1. Classification (GTDB taxonomy): domain Bacteria; phylum Bacteroidota; class Rhodothermia; order Balneolales; family Balneolaceae; genus JAUICM01. The sequence continues at coordinate 451,188 of JAUICM010000001.1, forward strand.
TTTAGTATAACTCCTAAAAGATTCCATGCAACGAGAAGGCCTTTTTGAAAGAAGGTCTTTTTTTTGATCAAAATTATTAATTCATTCTAACTGAATACGTAGTTTTTAAATAATATTTAACGTTCATTCGGTGTAACAATTAAGTACTATAGCCTCTTTATAGAAACTTAGATAAATATATTACTGTTGGGATTCCATGAGGACAATAGCATTTACAAATCAAAAAGGCGGCGTCGGGAAAACGACTTCAACCATAAATGTGGGCGCTGGGTTAGCTAAACTGGGTAAAAAAGTTCTGCTTATAGATCTGGATCCACAGGCCAACTTAACCTATTCACTAAGACTTCATTCTCAACGCCTTGAGAAAACAATTTATCAGGCTTTGAAAGGCCAGGCTAAAGTCGAAGATGTGGTGATTCATCACAAAGGTTTTGACTATATAGCATCATCGTTGGAGCTATCCGGTGCCGAGCTCGAATTAGCGAATGAACCCGCCCGCGAAAGTTTGCTGAGAGATTTTCTGAAGCAATTGAATAAGAAAGATTACGATTACGTTCTGATTGATTGTCCGCCAAATTTAGGTTTATTGACCCTAAATGCATTTACTGCAGTTGAAGATGTGTTTATTGTGCTTCAATCAGAGTATCTGGCACTTCATGGATTGTCGAAGCTTCTTGACCTGATAAAGGTGGTACAACAACGTCTTAACTCAAATTTGGAAGTTGGGGGCATTATCTGCACCTTATACGACAGCAGAAAAAACCTTAATAAAGAGGTTGTAGGCCACATTAAAGATTATTTTGGTAAGAAAGTGTTTAATACCATAATCAGAGATAACGTAGCACTTGCTGAAGCTCCAAGTCATCATAAAACGATCTTCGAATATGATGGAAGTAGTTCGGGTGCAAAAGATTATCTGGCCCTGGCAAAGGAAATAAAAAACGGCCACTAAGTACATGGATAAGAAGTCGGCAATGGGGCATAATCCGCTTGAGTACAGACCCCTGGCTGAAGCCAAATTTGATTTTATTCCCCACACAGAATCAGGTTCTGATGCTGAAAAGGAGAAGACTGAGAAAGAAACTAATGAGTCTAATAAGAAAGTAGTCAGCTATTACCTTGAAGAGGATCTTATCAATGAAATCCGTAAGAAGGCAAAGGAAAAAGAGGATTCATACTCTCATTTTGTTGGGGAAATACTCAAGAAGGCAATCGATAAATAATTAAGTCTTTTCCTTAAATAACACACGGCATTTTTATTATACTCCTTCCTGAATAAAAGCCGAGTATGTTCTTCGAATACAGATCTAAATCTATTTATCCTCTTAGAAAAAAGTTATCTGAACAAGTACGTTCTGAAGGCAAGGATTCTCCTTTGAAACCGAGCTGGATCGTTGTTCAGAATCGTGAAGCCAGGGAATGGATCACATATCAGCTGGCCGGTATAAACGGGATTGCTGCAAATATTGAGTTCATACTTCCTTCAGAGTTGATCTGGAAATTATTTCGCTTTGTCAAAAAAGATCTTCCTAAGATCCTGCCATCAGATCGCTTACCTATGCAATGGTCGGTATTTGAACTACTCAGTAGTAAAAGAACTGAGCTGGAAAAGGCTGGGTTTCCGTTCAAGATCGGAGATGAAAGTCTGAGATTGCAGCTGGCCTCTCAGATCGCTGATGTCTTTGATCTGTATCAGGTGTACAGACCATACATGATAAAGAGCTGGACCAACCGGAAATTAACTACAAAGAATAAACATGAGATCTGGCAATCTGTTTTGTGGAATTTTCTACACGCTGAATGGAATGACAATGAGTTAAAATTACCGGACAGGTCTGAGGCTTTTTTTATACTAAAGGAAAAGCTCGCTGGGAATAATTCACTTTTGAATTCAATACCCGATCACATTCACATATTTGGACTTTCACAGAGTTCGGGGCCGTTTTTGGATATTCTTAATACATTGGCTCAGCAAAAAGATATTCATTTTTATACCGGCGTTTTTGATCAGCCAGAGAGTATAAAAAACCATTCCTTTAAAGAACTGATTCAAGAGTGGTCTGAATCAAAAAATGATACTCTTCAGGTACTTAGCCAATATCAGACTCATCAAAGCGATCTGAATTCATCTGATCAAAACCTGATCATAACACTCCTTAATAAAGAATCTGAGGTCCCTGTACAAGTACATTCCTGTCATAATGTGAGAAGGGAGGTTGAAGTTCTTAAAACAGAATTACTGTGCTTTCTGGATGTTAATCCGGAAGTCAGCCTGGATGAAATTCTGATCCTGGTCCCTGATATGGAACAGTATGTTTCTGTGATCAATTCTGTGATGAGTTTTGATGAAGGTGAACCTTCAATACCGATAGGGTTGCCTTTTGTAAGCAATGAAAATATTGCTTCTCTGCTTATCAACCTGATAGAATTGGTCCAGTCTGATTTCAAAGTTTCTTCGGTGCTGGATCTTCTTGAGTCGGAACCTGTCAGAACGCGCTTTAAACTCGAGATTGATGATATTTCTATGTTAAGATCATGGCTTAAGGAAATGAATATTCATTGGGGACTTGAAGCCAAAGATTCCGGTTATTCAATGGAGCGGGCAATCCATAGTGCTTTCAATGGCTTTGCTATGGAAACTGAGGATTTTACAGTTTATCAGAGTACAGTACCATTTGGGGAAGTGAATAGTACAGATAAACTAATTATTTTGGCCAAAGCATCTGAGTATATCGAGAGCCTGAAACAAATAAAAAAAGGATTAGATAATAGACAAACAGCAGGTGATTGGGTTCTGTTGGTAAAAGAATGGTTTCTTGAATTGTTTAGCCGGGAAAAGACAACCAGTCTTCTTCTTAGCTTTGAAAAATGGATAAAGTCAGTTGAATACGCAAGGAACCAGTCTGAAATCTCATTCTCAACATTCAGTGAATGGATAAAAGGCCAACTTAATGATGTAAGTGCAGGATCTGGCAGGTTTGGAAATGGAGTTCAGCTCAGTACTTATATTCCATTCAGAGGACTTCCATTTAAATATGTTGCTATTCTCGGACTTAATGAAGGTGTGTTCCCAAGGAATCCTGTACGCCCCGCATTCGACCTTATACAGGCGGATCCGAAGCCGGGTGAACGTATCATGGCAAAGGATGACAGGCTCTTATTTTTGGAAATACTATACAGCACAAGAGAAAAGCTGAATATCAGCTACCTCGAAAAAGATCAACATTCTGAGAATGAACGTTTACCATCGATACTGGTTCAGAAACTGATAGATGCATTAAAGAGTATTGATAAGGGATTTGAGGTTACTGAACATAAACTACATGGTTTTGATAGCAGTATTTTTATGGAGCCTAAAGTCTATTCAAATCATCAAAAAAGTATTTCAGAAAAAATAGGTTCCGGAAAACATCCCGATCTGATTTTTTTGAAACCTGAAGACCTTAATTTGATCACATTTAATGAGTCAGAGCTATATCTGAATAACCTGATTTCTTTTTTTGAACAACCTTGTAAATATCATGCTCATAATGTGTTACAGATCTCTTCAAGAACGAATGATGTAGTACTAAGTGACCGTGAGAACTTCAAATTAGACGGATTATCAAGGTATTCTATTCGGCAGGAAATTGTTTCTGGCCTGGAAAGGGATATCTCTGAATCGCATTTGTTTGAGTATCTGAATGTATCAGGCTCTTTGCCAAAAGGAATACCCGGAAATAAATTGTTCAAGGAGCAATTCACTGAGATCACTGAACTCGTTGATTTAGTTACGGAGTACCGGAATGTTGATAGCTCGGATATTGAAATAGATCTCCTGATCAATGAGATTAAGCTCTATGGTCATGTAGATGATATTTATGGATCACGAAGAATAGTTTACCGGGCTGGAAGCTCCAGAGCTAAAGATCTGGTTTCACTTTGGATCAGTCACCTTATATGTTCTGTGATCAGATCAGAATTCTATGAGAGTATTCTGGTTTATAAGGAAAAAAAGAATAGCAAAACGGTAACATCAGTTCATAAACTGACAGAGGTCAAAGATCCATTAAGTATACTGGAAGGCCTGGTTTCATGGTTTACTCAAGCTTATTCAGATAAAAGCAGATTGTGTTTCTTTCCGGAAAGCTCGCTTGAATTTATTTCCTCTGAAGGGGAACCCGACAAGTTAACAATGTGGTACGGTCAGGATCATGGATACAACGGGGACGGCAATGATTTTTACAATGAACTGTATTGGCGAGGAACAGATCCGTTAAATGAGCAATATTTCAAAAACAATGCAGAACAATTCTGGACACCCTTGTTGAGTGTTTTAACTGAAACCAATCCGGGTGAGTAGAGAATTCAACATATTTGAAGCAGGGTTGCAGGGCATTAGTCTTGTTGAGGCTGGTGCAGGTACCGGAAAGACTTTTAATATTGCATCACTGTATGTTCGGTTGATACTGGAAAAGGAGCTTTTGCCTCCGAATATTCTTGTTCTAACCTTTACTGAAGCTGCAACTTCAGAACTAAAATCAAGACTCCGAAAGAGGATTATTCAGAGTATTGAAGTTCTTGAAGGAGGAGAACCAGCCGACGAATTTCTAACCTCTCTCAGAGAAAGATATTCACCTGAAAAGACAGGAATCCTTAAAAAAGCTCTCTACACATTTGATGAGGCCCGGGTTTCCACAATACACGGCTTTTGTCAGAGATTACTCAAGGAAAGAAGTCTCGAATTTGGGGTGAATCCCGGATTCGAGATCCTCACCGACGAAAGAGAATTACTACAGGATATTGTAGATAAATACTGGCGATCTTTTTTTAGACCTGTGGATGATCCATTCCAAAGCAGCTTGCAATATCATTTGTTCGAGCATGGTTATGATCCCGATAAACTTTTCAGGGATATAAAAGAGATAAGAAAAGGAACACCTGATCTTATTGAGCCTGCAGTTGTTCCAATTTCAGATTTCGAACAGATCTATAAAGAGTTTTTAGAGATCAGAAAACGTGCTTTCATCATTATTAATGAAGAAAAAGAGCTTTTGGAGCAGACTTTCAATGGGGATGCTCTTAATAAGAATGAATATAATGACTACAAATTTCTTTATCTGAAAGAAACCATTCAATGGCTGAATTCTGAACCGGTAAGCCTGAAGGAATACCATAAGTTGAAGCTTTTCAGCTCAGAGAAACTAAAAGCAAAGAAGAACTATACAATTCCCGATTTCAAAACGACTGAAGTCATTGATGAGCTGAGGGACGTATTGTCTGAATTTTCATTACTACTTCCTTCCTTGTTAAATGAAGCTTTCCAACGAATTACTGAGAATTATGAAAAGACAAAACATGACCGGCAACTTTTGAGTTATGATGATCTGCTTCTGAAAGTTGAGAAAGGTATTCAGACTCCGGAATTGTCTGCCTCAATAAAAAAAGAACTTCCGGTTGCACTTATTGATGAGTTCCAGGATACAGATCCGGTTCAGTATTCAATATTCAGTACAATCTACAAGGATAGTGAGGAGTCCTGTTTTTTTATGATCGGAGATCCCAAACAGGCCATTTATGCTTTTCGAGGTGGTGATATCCATACTTATCTAAAGGCAAAGAAAGACGCTGATCCTGGCCAGGTTTATTCATTGAAGAATAATTATCGCTCAAATCCGGACATGATCCGATCAGTGAATGAGATCTTTAATATTCAACCTCACTCATTCAGGCTTGAAGGTCTAGATTTTGAAGACGCTAGTTTTCCAGCTTCGGAAGACCCGACTGCTAAAAGACTCACAAAAGAAGGGAAGGGAATTGTACCGTTTCAATTTATTGAATTAGAAACAGATGCCACACGAAAAACTGATTATATCCCTGAGTTATGTGATTCAGTAGCTTCTGAGATTGTTTTATTATTGCAGGAAAATTATTCAATTGATCAAATCAGGGTATCACCAAAAGATATTGCAGTTCTGGTAAGGACGCGGGATCAGGCTTCAAAAATACAGGATGCATTAAGACAACGAGGTATCAGAAGTGTTCTTAATAGTCGGGAAAGTGTTTTCAGGACCATTGAAGCGCAGGAATTATTCCTGGTGTTATCGGCCATACATGCCCCCTCTTTTGAAGCACTGGTGCGGGCTGCAATGAGTACGAGGTTACTCGGATACAAAGCTTCAGATATGATAAGCTTGCAGAAGGATGCGAATGAATGGGAAAAGATACTACTGAGATTTCACGGTCTGAATAAACTTTGGAATAATTCAGGGATTTCATCAGCACTAGACCAGCTGATTCTGGATTTTGATGTGGAACTAAATCTGGCTTCCTGGTTTGATGCAGAGCGTAGGATCACTAATCTTCAGCATATTTCTGAGCTATTAAAAAAAGAAGAGCGGGATAAGAATCTTCTTCCGATAGGAATATTGAATTACATGCGTGCCCGGATCGATGATGAGGATGATCCTAAGGATGAAGAAATTGTAAGACTTGAGAGCGATGCTGAGTTGGTTCAGATCGTGACTATGCACTCAAGTAAAGGCCTGCAATACCCGATAGTATTTTGTCCATTTTTGTTTGAAGGAGTGAACGTAAACGATAGTGGATATACTTCAAACATATTCAGGTTTCGTAGAGAGGGAACAGAAGTTCTCGATTTAGGGACATCTGAAGGAACAAGGAGAATAAATAAGGATTTCTATTTCGAAGAACAGTTACAGGAAAGGATAAGGCTCACATATGTAGCCATGACCCGTGCTGAATCTGCTTGTTTTGTACATCTTATAGATTCAAGATCACTAAATAAATCAAGTTTATCGGCTCTCGTCACAGGAATGGAGCATGATCTTATGCCGGCAGTACGCGAGCTTTCAACTCATTCTGATGTGATAGATTTCCGAAAAGCCATTCACAATGAGCAGATCTATACTGATCCAACAACCAAAGACGAGAATATTTATCATCTCAAAACTTTTAAAAGGAAGGATCTTAGTATCTATCCTAGGATCACTAGTTTTTCAGCACTAAGTGATTCACTCAAGAATCATGATGAGCAATATGTTTATCAGGGTTTTGATTACGATGCTCTACCCGTTAAAGATGAGCGTGAAACTACAGAATTGAGCATTTTTAGTTTAACAAAGGGTGCAGCTACAGGAACACTGGTTCATAATATTTTTGAATCTATAAGTTTCGATAAACCGGATGGCTTTAAAGATTCTATCACCGAGCAGCTATTGATTCATGGATTCGATGAGAAATGGGCAACTGTTCTGCTTCAGTTAATTCAGGATTCAGTTGATCATCCTCTCAAAGATGAATTAAAGCTTTCATCCATACCGGATGACAAAAGACTGGTTGAGATGGAATTTAATCTTCCGGTAAAGGGAATTAATTCTTCTGAGATAGTAAAAATCATCCGAAATGAAGACCATTCCTCTGAAAAGCCGAATATCCACGGTTTCATGAAGGGCTTTATTGATCTCGTTTTTGTTCACAATGGTCAATACTTCATCCTGGATTATAAGACCAATCACCTGGGGGATTCTTTTGAAGATTATTCGCAGGAAAGGATTGCCACTGAGATCAAGGAAGCCGGATATGATCTTCAGTATCATATTTATGCCACCTCTTTGCACAGATATCTAAAACAGCAGATGCCTGGCTATGATTATGAAAATCATTTTGGTGGTGTAATTTATCTTTTTGTCAGAGGCATTCAGTCAGGAAAAGAGGGGAGCGGGGTATTCTTCGACCGGCCTGATCATTCAGTGATATCCAGACTGGACGGATACTTTAAAAACGGAGTGAGCGATGATTGAAAGTATTTTGACATCGGGCTCTGATGAGCAAAATATAACTGAAAATGAGTTCGGGAAATATCTGTATCAAATGGAAAGGAGAAATCCCGAACTGGTTTCTTGGGTTGGCAGATTGTGCCTGCGAGACTGGCTGAATGGACATATTTGCATAAGTTTTGATGAGCTCCTAAAAGATCCGGTTGTTGCAGAAAAAGCGACAGGAGACAGCGCTATTCTTCAGGAGTTATTGCTGAATTCCGATATTGTTGGAATACCAGGAGACTTATCACCACTGATAGTTGAGGACCAGAATCTCTATTTGCATCGGTATTGGTCGTATGAACAAGAGCTGGCTGAATGGCTTTCCAGGAAATCAGAAAAAACTCGTTCAGAATTGTCTGAATACATCAAACATGTCAATACAAAGTTTGAAGAACAGGGAACAGTAAACTGGCAAAAAGTGGCTGTTAAGCTGTCCCTGATAAAAGACCTTGTTATTATTTCAGGTGGGCCAGGCACAGGAAAAACATATACGGTAAGTAAGATCATTGAAGTATTAGCTGAAACCAGTTCTGAGGATTTATCAATAGCTTTAGCGGCGCCTACAGGTAAAGCGGCCCAGAGATTAAACGACTCCCTTGCAGATCAAAACAATACAATTGAGATACCTGAGGCTGTTACACTCCATAAATTACTGGGTGCCAGAGGAGATTCCGGAACTTTCAGATTTAATTCGGGCAACAAATTGCCGCATGACATTTTGATCGTAGACGAAGCATCCATGTTAGACATTACGATGTGGATCTTTATGATCAGAGCTCTGAAAGACGATGCAAAGCTGGTTCTGTTGGGAGATAAAAATCAGTTAGCCTCAGTTGAGGCAGGTTCGATATTGGGTGATATATGCTTTGAAAGTGAAAATTCATTCTCAAACGCTATCCAAAAGAGTTTAAATGAAGACATTTCTGTATCAAGTGGAAAACCAGCTATCAATGATTGTATTGTACATCTTACAAAAAGCTATCGCTTTGATGAGAACTCAGGGATCCAAAAACTTGCTGATGCAATAAACTCAGGAGATGAGGAAAAGGTACTGGAGCTCTTGAAATCTGATGACCATCCTGAAATACGCTATCTGGAAGGAAATGCTGAGGATATGAACACATTAATCGAAGAGTTTGTAGTGAATCCGTTTTTATCCCACGATTCTGATGTTCACTCTCACAGTCATCAAATATTATGTGCGTTAAGGAAAGGGCCTTTTGGTGTTGAACACATTAATGACCTCGCTGAAAAACAGTTAAAAAGAAAACTTGGTATTCCATCATCACAGGTTTGGTTTTCAAGAAGGCCAATCATTGTTTCCAGGAATAATTCAGTCCTCAAGATCAGAAATGGTGAGACCGGTATTGCCCTAGAAGAGAAGGAGACAGGTTTTCAGATTTTCCTAGATAACGCACAAACTCCGCCAATTTCTGTATCCAGATTGCAGAATTTTGAGCCCGCATACGCCATAACAGTTCATAAAAGTCAGGGTTCAGAATACGAAAATGTGGCTGTACTGCTTTCAAACGTACAAAACAGGGTACTTACCAAAGAACTTTTATATACATCTGTAACAAGAGCACGTCAAAACATTCTTGTTATTAGTAGCGATAACATTATTAAAACAACAGTACGGGAAAATATAAAAAGAAATAGCGGGCTCAGATCTAAGATCTGGCAGGGTTAATGGTTTTTCGGTCGTAAGATTTCACTACTCCCAGAAATTTATTTAAAATAAAAAAGCTGCAGCGCCTTAAACACTGCAGCTTGAATCTGTACCCCGAAAAGCCAACGTATTCACTGAGGATTGGTTGGTAGCCAATCCTCTTTCTTTATCCTCATCTAATATTGCACTTCTATAAATCAGTTGTACTTAGAACTTATTAATGTCGATTAGAGAATTTTAAGAGCATTAAAAGTCGGAACAATACTTACTAGAGCTTCTAAAAACGGGTAAATGATAACAAAACACAGAATAGTTATGCGATTTACCAAGACACTTAAATTGTTAACGTTTGCTTTAGGAATTGCCTTTCTAGGCGTGAACTGTTCATCCAGTAATGACAGTGGAGAATCTGCAATGATCTCCGGTCGTGTGGATTCAGGTTCACAATCAAAAGTGGTTTCAAATGAAGCAACCGTAGTTTCAGCAGGATATATTAATTCTTCAGGTCAGATCAAGACTATTGAAGGTACAGAAACAGAATTGAACAGCAGTGGCAGATATAACCTGGCATTTGATGCAGAGGCATATCAGAACATTGTTGTAGTAGCAAAATCAGGTTCTCAGACATGGACAGGATATGTTGAAGGATCGGTTGAGAATGGTAGTGAGTATACCATTAAGCCTATCGACGTTGAGTCCAGTGCAGAGACCATGGTTTATTCAGAATTGATCGCTGATGGAAATGCCGAAATGGTACATAAATCAGAGGTTGAAGCAGTTATAACTGCAAACAATGCCTCTCAAGTACACTCAAGCACTACAACTTCAGCAAAAATTGCCACAGCACTTTATAACTCAGCAAGAGTTAGAGCTGAATATTTCGAATCTAAATTCGAAAGCGAAGCCGATGCTAAAATGTCAATGGCTGCATCAGCTATGATCGATGCTCAGGCAGAGCTTGAAGCAAGATTAGATGCAGCATCAGATGCAAGTGAAAAAGAAGGCGCATATACAGCGTTCTTTAATGCAATGTCATCCGTTTATTTAGATGCTGACCTGGAAGCAAAAGAATCAGCTCAACTCATTGAAATGTGGGGACGAGTATTTGCGAATAGTACAGCCACAGTATCTTCTAATGTGAAAGAAGAGATGAACACTCAGGTATCATTATTTACTGCAATTGTAGTGGATAAAGCTGTTAGAGCTGAATTGACAGCCGCTAACGCTGAGCAGTCTACCATGGACTGGGCAATTCAGGCTGGTAGCGATCTAAAAGCTTCTATAAATGCATCAGCTGGTGTGAGAAGTGAGATCGAAGCCGCTTTTGAGACTTATCATGATGATATCAAGTCCGCAATGGAAAATGATTCTAATTTCACCTCAACAGTAATTGTGTCTGTTGATACAGATATCAATTCCAGTACCGGTGCTAAATCAAGTTTTGAATCATCAATTGCAGCTACTATAAGCGCTGATCTTGTTCTTAATATCTATAATAGCTTTTACACAAGCGTGGAAAGCACGGTAGAATCTAATAATGAGATCTCAGCTGCGGAAGTGGAAACTGTTACTGATCTGATGATCCTTATCAATACTTCTGCCTGATTGATAAAACAGATAATAAAAAAAGCCCCTCAGTTTTTGAGGGGCTTTTTTTGTTCAATAACAAATGATCAACGAACTTCAATAAGTTTGATCTTAAAGATAAGAGCCATATTCGGTTGTATCATTCCGCCTTGCCGCGGATTTGTTCCATAAGCCAGTTCAGTTGGCACATAGAACATATACTCACTTCCTTCTTTCATGAGTTGCAGTCCTTCGATCCATCCGCTGATCATCCGGCCAAGCAAAAATTTGGCAGGTTCATCATTCTCATAAGTCGATTCGAATACCTTTCCACTAATAAGTGAGCCCTCATACCTTACCACAACGGAATCAGAGGGTGTAGGGGATTCTCCATTACCTTCAGTTAGAACCTTGTATTGCAGCCCTGACTCAGTAACCTGAATTCCATCGTTAGATTTATTCTCTTCAAGAAAAGCGCGTCCTTCTTCAAGATTTTTTGACATCATTTTCTCACTTATCTCCTGGCTGAAACGACCAAAGAGTTCTCGAAGGTCTGCATCTTTTAGCTTAGAATCTTCGAGATCAAGTCCCTGGTAGAACCCGGCCAGATAGTTTTGCATCGCGACCTCAGAAAAGCCCGAATTTGATAACTGATATCCGTTTTGATAGCCAATGGCATAACTGACACTGTCAACCATGGTGTTAAAATCCTCTTTGGGAGGGGTAGACGTTGAATTGGTTTGGTTGCATCCAACAACAATTAATAGTATACCGGCTAGTGGTAGTATTATTTTTTTATAAGACATTTCCTGATGATAGTTTTTTTCAGATTTTACAATGCCTGTAAGATAGAACAAATACTAAAGTAAAACACTTTTCAGAGTTCTGTGTATATTGATGGCTTAATTAAAAAACACACATATTAAACTTTGACTTTTCAAGATTTAGATTTCCACGAATCCCTAATGAACGGGCTTCAGGACATTGGCTTTTCAGAACCAACACCCATTCAGGAAAAAAGTATTCCATTATTTTTAGAGGGAAAGGACATATTAGGTGCAGCGCAGACAGGAACAGGAAAAACGGGCGCATTTGTAATACCTATAATTGAACGGATCATTAAAAATCCTTCAGAGGGAACGAAGGCATTGATCCTGTCACCAACCCGTGAGCTTGCTCAGCAAATTGATGAGCAGATTTTTGCGTTGGGCTATCACACTGGTATTTCTTCTGCCACTATTATTGGAGGGGAGGATTTTGCACGTCAGGCCAATGCAATTCGTGCGGGAGTGGATATAATTGTAGCAACGCCTGGTCGTCTTATAGACCAGATGAAGGTGCTGGATGTTGATTTTTCGAATATCAAATATTTTGTACTGGATGAAGCAGACCGTATGCTGGATATGGGATTTCTCCCTGACGTAAATCACATTATTGATAAACTCCCGAAAGAACGTCAGACCTTATTGTTTTCGGCAACAATGCCTAAACAAATCCAGAAGCTTGCTCAGGAGATCCAGAAGAATCCGGTGTTAATTGAGATAGAAGTCTCTACTCCGGCATCCAGCGTTGAACAACGTGCTTATCACATTGATGGACGTGAAAAACTTAAACTTGTCCAGGCGTTGTTAGACGATCTCACCTGGACATCGTGTATCATATTCACAGCTACCAAAAGAGGAACCGATCAGCTGGAGCGTTTACTTCAGAAGAAAGGGATCAAAGTAGCAAGTATTCATGGTGATCGTTCTCAGGATGAGCGCACCAAGGCACTTAATGAATTTAAAAACGGCAAAGTACCTATCATTGTAGCTACTGATGTTCTTGCAAGGGGAATCGATATTGCTGATGTTTCTCTGATCATCAACTACGACGTTCCTCAGGCTGTGGAAGACTATATTCACAGAATAGGCCGAACCGGACGCTATGATAAGTCAGGAATGGCTATCACGCTTGTGAGCAAGCAAGACCTTAAGAAATTCACTCCCATCGAATCTAAAGTAGGTAAAGCCCTCGAAATTTTTACCGGCTTCCCTGATAAGAATAACAAATCAAGATCTGAGCGTTCTGATCGATCAGATAATAATAGATCTGATTCCTCAGAAAAAAAGAAAAGTGTCACGGTTGTTAAGAAATCAGAAAAAGCAAAAGATCCGGACTTTTCTAATGCCAAGAGCATTAATGTGGAAAAAGGAGAAGGCGGAAAGCTTGTTATTGAGCTGAAGAATAAACCCAAAGAAGAAGCTAAAGAACAAAAGAAGGAAAAGAAGAAAGAGAAACCACAGAAGAAAGCTTCTAAAAAAGCACCCAAGTCAGAAAAGAAAAAATCTGATAAAAAAACATCACCGAAACCGAAAACCCAGGAGCCAAAGAAACCTCCAGTTAAGATAAAAGTGATTGAAAAAGCAGTTGAAAGAAATCAGAATAGCAGAAAACCTTCGAAGGGAATCTGGGGATTGATCAAAAGTTTTTTTCCAAAGAGATAAAACGAAGTTAACAGAAACTTTAATTTAGGCTCTACTCAGAAGAGTATCTTCAAAAGAAAAGCAAATGAATAAAGTACTTCCGTTGTTGATCATTGCAGCTTTGATAATTGTAAACTGCAAAGCCCAGGAATCAGAAACTATTTCGGTAAATACAAAATCAACAGTAAAACCAGAAAAACTTCCATTGGTAAATAATGGAAAGATCAAAAATGTGATACTTATGATCGGAGATGGTACCGGTCTGGCACAATTGAGTTCTGGCCAGCTGAATGTGGTTGGGAAGGAGGGACTTCTTCACTTACAGACTCTCCCGGTAACAGGTTTGGTAAAAACTTATTCAGCTGACAATCTCATAACTGATTCTGCTTCTGGTGCAACCGCTTATTCCTGTGGTGTAAAAACTGATAATGGAATGATCGGCCAGTTACCTGACGGAAAAGCATGCAAAACACTGTTGGAACTGGCTGAAGCCAAAGGACTTAGCACGGGTTTAGTCTCAACTTCAGGAGTGACTCATGCTACCCCGGCTAGTTTCGGCGCTCATGTTCCTTCAAGAAGTATGCAGGCTGAGATAGCAGCTCAGTTTCTCAATACCGGTTCTGAAGTGATTTTGGGTGGAGGACAGGAATATTTCATCCCACATGGACAACAAGGAAGTAGACGAACCGACGACCGGAATATAATTTCTGAATTCGAGGCTCTTGGATATGAGTATATCTCAACTGCTGAGCAATTGGGTTCTGTATCTTCTGATAAACTACTTGGATTATTTTCAATTTCAGGAATGCCGAGTGAAGGCAGAAGTCCCACCTTAGCTCAAATGTCGAAGAAGGCGATCGATATCCTAAGTAAAGATCAAGATGGTTTTTTCCTCATGATAGAAGCTTCTCAGATCGATTGGGGTGGGCATGACAATGATGCTCAGTATGTGCTCAGAGAAGTGAAGGACTATGATGATGCTGTGAAAGAGGTAATTGATTTTGCAGTGGAAGATGGGGAAACATTAGTGGTCCTGACCGCAGATCACGAGACCGGAGGGATGACAATGCAGTATTCTGAATCGGATGAAGAACTTACAATTGTCTGGACTACCGGAAGCCATACCGGAATTCCTATCCCGATGATGGCGTATGGTCCGCATGCGATCGAATTTTCCGGATGGTGGGAAAATACAGAAGTAGGGATCAAGATAGCCCGACTATTAGGCTTGAAAGATTTCCCGGTTATTATCGAATAATAGCTGTTTTAATTTGTTTCGAGTTATCGGTGAGGTGTGTCCATGAGATCATCAACTCACCGTTTTCTGTGTTTGAGATCTGAGGAAAACCTGTACCTCTGGATGGATTGATACCGGGAATAGAATGTGACTCCAGAATTGCGCCATCTGCATTAACGAGTTTAAGTTGAAGCTCCGCAGTATCATCTCCTGAACGTCTGATCCAGCTCACCCAGGCTTCGCCTTCAGAGATCATCTCAAGGTCAATTCTGCCAATAGGGTTTTCGGAATCAAGAGTGAACGGTGTTGTGAAGTGTTCACCATCATCGTTAGAAAATGAGATCTTTATGGCTGAATGTTCACCTTCTTTGGTAAACCATGCTACAGCAATATTTTTATTTAACGCATCAACGGCAGGTCCGTTAACAGGGCACGCCGCTATCATCCAGTTATCTGATGCAATGGGGTTAGGTTTGCTCCATACTCCGTCAACCTGTTTAACAAAATAGGTATCACGGATCTCATCACTGGTTCTGTTACGATACACAGCGATCAAACCGGAACTGGTTTTTGCCAATGAAGTATTACAACAATCACACACAGAAGGGTCTATTTCGTCTTCTGAGAGTATTGAACCAGAAGTGCTAACCAAGGCTCCTCTTAAGGACATTGCGTTACTCAGGGGATCTTTCGAAGTGTTATCCTGTCCATGACCGGTAGTGTTGCGTCCATCAAGCCAGATTGCATAAAAGGTAGTGTCCGACATTGGGATCATACTAACAAAACCATGTTCCGAAGCTGTTCCATCTGAATGAGGGATTACCGGAGTATTGAACTTATCCTCACTGAACCCTGCCAGTTCAACATTATAAGAATATTTGTTACCCGGCATTTTGCTTAGCCAGTGGGCAGCAATGAGAGAGCCATTGTGAGATATCAGTGATGGGAAATCGGCCCAGTTAACAAACCATTCTGATGAGCTTGCAACAAGTTCGGGTTCACTCCATGTATTATTTTCGAAAATGGAATAGAGTAATTGAGCATCATCTTCAGACTGATCAACCCAACTCATAAATAACTTTCCGGTATTATCAGTATAAAGTCTGGAAAGGGATGTATTATCCGTGGTTGGGTTTTCAATTTCGGTTACATAAAGAGGTTTATCGCAATTGATACATGCAAAAAGAATGAACAAAAGGCTAAGTAGAAATTGGTTCCGCATTCGAATGTTTATTGGTTAAGTATGCAAGATAAATACCTGTGAGAGAACATAAGGGTATCGTTAGCAGGTACCAAAGTGGTTCAGTGCTGATTGTTTGTAAAATTTCGTTTGCTCTCCATAATAGGAATACAATACCCAGAGCAATCAGATGTTTCCCGGGAGAGAATCCGCAGATCGTGACCGTCAGCATTCCACTAAGCCAGGCAATGATTATTACACTGATATAGATAACAATGATCCAACTGGGTGAGGGAAGATTTGTTATTCCCCAAAACACAAAATCGGATTTATTATAAAACAAAATTATTATCCTGATGAAGCCCTCTAGAAAAAGACTAAATAAAAAAGTACCGGATATGGTTAGGATGCTTTTTGTCAAAATGGTTAGTGCCTGGAATTAAGTTAATAAAGTGTTCAAAATTACAAGATTTGAGATGAATTGTGTGGGATAAGTTTCTACCTTTATCGATCAACCAAAACGAGTTTGTATCAATGAAAAAATTATTCTTAATAGCAGTATCTGTACTATTTACCACGTCATTATTGGCTCAGGATGCAGAAGTGATCCGCTTATCTGATCCGGTTCAGGAAACAGAACAATTTGAAGTATTTGGAGCAGAACTGAATTATGAGTCCCTAAGCCCTGCAACATTATCAGATATCATAGAATCTGAGAGCGAAAATACCGTTGTTACCTTAAAAGCATCTGTTGCTGAAGTTTGCTCAAAGAAAGGATGTTTCTTTATTGCCGAAGATGGTGATTACCAGGCAAGGATCACTTTCAAAGACTATGGATTCTTCATTCCTACCGATTCAAAAGGAAAGGAAGTGATTTTTGTTGGAGATTTTACTGTTAAAACACTGAGTGAAGAAAAGGCTAAACATTATGCTGAAGATGCTGGTAAAGATCCTGAAACCGTGAAAGGTTCTCAAAAAGAATATTCTGTGGTTGCTACCAGTGTAATCGTACCAAAAACAAAATAATAGTTAACTGATCATTAATGCACGAAAACGATTTATTAAGTCCCGAACCAACTACTTCATCAGAGAAACAATTAATGGAATCGCCCGAAATAGAGGCGATCGCCAAAAAAGTGATAGAGACTTACAAGCTGGAATTTGGTCCGGCTGAAGTCGGATATTTTCTGGTTTACCCACACATTTCTAAACAGAAGGCTGCCAAGTGTATGAAGGCCACCCGCGAAGTAAAATATTACTCCGGAAACGATTACCTGATCGAGGTATCAGGCGAATTGTGGGATATGCTTGATTCAAAGACCAAAGAGATGATGATCTACCATGAGCTGTTACATCTGGATCCCACCTTCAAATCCAAGACTCAGGAATGGAAGATGAATCTCAGGAAGCCTGATTTTGCTGATTTCTATTCTATCAACGACAAATTTGGGAATGAGTGGTACAAAACCATTCAGGCAACGGCTTCTTCGCTGTACGATCTGGATCCAAGGCAGGAGAGTAAAGTCTCTCTTTAATGACTCATCAGTTGATTGTTGAGATGAAAATCAACCGACATTCTTAATCTTGCCTCTATTTAATTTCGAAGCCTTCTTTTTCCAGGAAGGCTTTTATTTTTGGGATGTGATTTCCCTGAATCTCAATGGTTTTCCCTTTGATCGTGCCACCAGTCCCTAAGTTTTGTTTAAGTCTCTTAGTGAGGTCTTCTATGACTTGTGGATTGTGAGTGATGCCCTTTATAACTGAAACCTGTTTTCCTCTGCGCCCGCCTGTTTCTAGTGTAACTGATACTTTCATTTACAGCCTTATACTTTAATCTGTTTCCATTTTCCTTTTCTGAAAAGTACAAATCCTATTATCCCTAATACAGTTTCAGCAATAACTATAGAATAGAACACACCGTCTTCCTTCCAACCAAGTTCAAGAGCAAGATAATATGCTAAGGGTATTTCCAGTAACCAGAAACAAAAGAAGTTGATTATAGTTGGGGTAGTGGTATCTCCGGCACCGTTGAAAGCCTGTATGATAACCATACCAAAAGCATAGGCCAGATATCCATAACTAATGATACGTAGACATTTTGCTCCTATGGCAATGATCTCAGGATCAGCAGTAAATATGCGGACAAGGTATTCTGAGAAGGTGTAAAAGATGATACCAACAATACCCAGGAATACCATGTTAACAATTGCTGCCATCCATGTGGATTTCTCAGCACGCTCCGGTTTTTTTGCACCAAGATTCTGCCCAACAAGTGTAGCCGCTGCATTACTCATTCCCCAAGAAGGTAGGATCGAGAAGACAAGGATCCTGATCGCTATCGTGTATCCTGCAACAGTGACGCTTCCGAATTCTGCCATAATTCGCACTAAGCCTATCCAGCTGGATGTAGCAATTATAAACTGTCCAATGCCACCAAGTGAAATTCTGATCAACTTTTTCATAACCTGCCATTGCAGGGATAGATGTTCTTTGAGTAATCTGATCCTTGTATTTCCTTTTAACAATAAATAAACCTGGAAAAGCACTCCGACACCTCGTCCGATTGAGGTTGCTACTGCTGCTCCTGTTACCCCGAGTTCCGGGAATATCCAAATTCCGAAGATAAGCAAAGGATCCAGAATCATATTTATACCATTAGCTAACCAAAGTACTCTCATTGAAATTGCCGCATCGCCAGCACCTCTGAATACAGCATTGATGACAAATAACATCATAATCACCATATTACTGCCAATCATGATGGTGGTGTAGCCATATAGATTCTGAACAATATTTGCTTCAGCTCCCATCATAGAAAGGAGTTCCGGTGCAAAGAATATTCCAATTAGCGAGATTGGGAGGGATGCTACGAATCCAACGATAATAGCCTGAAAAGCAGATCTGCCAGCTCCATCCATATCTTTTTCACCAACTCTTCGGGATACAACAGCGGTAGTTCCCATAGCTAATCCAATGGCGATCGCATAAACCAGTGTTATGAGGGACTCCGTAATTCCAACTGTGGCAACTGCATCAGCACCTAGTTTGGATACAAAGAAAATATCAACCACTGCGAAGATAGATTCCATGAACATCTCAAGAACCATTGGAATTGAAAGCAGCAGGATAGCTCGTCCAATTTTCCCTTCTGTAAAATCTTGCTCTGTTCCCGCTATCGATTCTTTGATGTCAATCCACAACGAGTTCGCCCTTTTATCAGGCTCCATACCTTATACCTAAAATTTAAGAGCGTTGAAGATAGCTCTTTAAAAGGAGGGATGTACATATATAAAAATAAAAAAGCCACCCGAAGGTGGCCTTTAAATTATTTCCTGATCTTCGCCCTGGTCCCTGATAATGTGGCAGTGGTTTGATTACCCGAAGGAGTAGTAACTGTAACTGTAACAGAAGAGGCAACAGTTGCACTACTGGTTTCATCGATATCTGATAAAGTAATCGTGAATTCTGTTACTCCGAGTCCACCAGTGAAATAATCTCCTAGTTTCACACTTGCATCACCGGCGACTTCAATACCTGCAGTAGATGAAACCGAAATAGTAGTTCCAGCAGCCATTGGATATCCATTAAGATCGGTTACAGTAAATGCAACGTTATCTGAACCGTTAGCCGGCACATCAAAGTCTGTATCGGTAAACGTGATAATTGCAGTTCGGGTTGTGAATAGTAAAGTGATTGTCCGGTTAATCGAATTATTATCTTCATCTACCGTGTGCGCCTGAACATCGAAGAAGCCAATTCCGTTGGGATGACCACTTGGTGTTGCACCATTAGGGAAATAACGTACTCCGGCAAATCCATCATCATTGGTAACCGCTGATCCCTGAACGATTCCGGAATTTAAAGATCTGAAGTCTACACTTGTTCCTTGCTTTACAGGGTTTCCAAAGCGATCTCCAACACTTGCGATAATAGAATAAATATTCTCCGGTGCTTCAGGATAGATGTAACCATATCCTTCAATATTCCTATTGGGTGTTGAAACAAAGAAATGATCAGAAGATGGGAAGCCTCCATGAATAGCAACCAGAACCGGTTTTGAAGAGATCGTTTCACCGTCTTCTCTGTTAATATAGGCTTCAACACGAACCACACCGGCTGAATCCCCACTGAACAGGCTTGTTACTACCTTACCTTCATCATTTGTTTCCACAGTTGTAGGTACAACAGCTTCACCTCCGTCAGGTCCGTTAATGATCCTGAAGTTAACTGTTACCGGGGAAGAGGCGTCCATGGCTCTGCCCGCAGAATCCTGAATTACAAAACTAAAGGTAGTACTTGAAATACCACCAGTTTGGCGGATATTGATAGATTCTTCACTGACATTCAATAAAGTAATTGCAGCTGGTACTCCGGGTTCTCCTTCAACAATATCATCACCTCCTCCGTCACCCGTTCCTGGATCAGGGGTATCATCCGTTTCTTCAACAAGATTAAAATTCAAATTAATCAGTTGTCCGGGTAAGGCTGTCACATTCTTTGTAAGGGTTTCATAGCCACTTAAACTGGCTCTGATACCAAGATCAGTAGCTTCAGATACGTTAAGATCACGGAAAATATAGGCACCAGTTGAATCTGAACTGGTAAATGTGCCATTGAGATCACCCGAACTGCTAATGATAACAGCCGCATTTTCCAAACCTACCCCTGTATCATTATCCTGGACGGTACCCTGGATGGTTACGGAGTCGTCATCAGCTGATTGACAGCTAACAAGCAATAAAACTAGTAAGCAGATAGATGATAATTTTTTCATTTTTTTTGGATTAGAGAGAAAAAAAGGGCCAAAAAGTTACATTTAATTATAGGAAGTATGGACAAGTAACCAAAGCTAAAATTAATCTGGTATCTCAATCAGTTTCTGGACAGTCGGTTTTTTCAGTTCTGGTTCCGGAACTAATTTCCATACAATAAAAGCGGTAACGATAATAGTAAAAGCTCCTAAAAGTGTGTTACTCAGAAAACCATAACTACTATATAGTGGGCCAGCAACTGCACCTGCTAAGCCTGAACCAATATTTCCGAATGCAACCAGCATACTCATCAGAGAACCACGGTTACTGGCAGGTACCAACTCAGACGAAAGCGCCTGAAAAGGACTTATGCGCATTGCAATTAAAATCATTGCTATCGGAAAAAGCACAAAAGAAATCCAGAACGAGGTTACAAAAAAGGTGGTTAGAGCCATTAACAATGCCAAACCAAAACATGAGGATAGGATCATATTCTTTCTTCCCATTTTGTCAGAAAGTTTACCTGCATTTGGACCGGCTATAGCATTAGCAATTCCACCTGCAAAAAACACCCATCCAATATCAGATACTGTAACATTAAACTCTTTAGTGAGCCAAGAAGGAAGGTAAATAAGAAATATTGAAAGGCTCATGAACATTAATAAATACGAAAGCGCAACAGCTTGAATATCAGATTTTAGGAGAAGTGATTTATATTTTTTGAATGTAGTCTTAAAAGTGATCTTCGATTCCTGAAGTACTATGTCAGGTTGAGGGACTTTAAAAAAGATAAGAATAGTGGTTAACCCCATTATCACTCCAAATAATAAGAAAGGAAACTTGAAGCCATATAACTCAGCTAAAAATGTTCCCATTGGAATACCCAGAATCTGTCCCATAGCTATGCCACTCATGATCCATCCATTAGCCCATCCGCGTTTTTCATAGGGAAAATAATCACCCACATATGAAACAGCTGCCCCACTTAAAACGCCTCCGGCCATTCCTGCCAGTGCTCTGAATAGTAAAAGAGAAATAAAATTCATTGAAAGACTATGGAGTAATAATGCGATAGTCATACCCGTGCTTCCAAGTAATAATATCTTGCGGCGCCCAATTTTGTCGGACAAAGGCCCCATAATAATGGCAAATACACCTATCATAGTTGCGTAAACCGTTATTAGATTTCCAAGCAGTGACTCCGATGTGTTCAGCTCAATACCAATTTGTGGAAGGAGAGGGGCTATTATCATTACCTGGCTGCTGGCAGCGAAAACGAGTAGCCACAGTGGAAATATGATAAAGTATGGATTGGTTTTGTTGTTTTGAGGCATTCTGTAGATAAATGATCTTTTCTTAGATCATTTTATGATTTAGGAATCCGACATTATATTTATCTCGTATTTAAATAAATAGAAGAAATTAATGTTTTTTTCTTTTATTAGATTGTAACATCATTTACAGTATGTACTCATTGTACATAAGAAAAACTAAAAACGGCTAAGAAGATTCTAATTTTCTTTTTAGATACTATTTCTGACATTTGTGTCAGATAAGAATTTAACAACAAACAAAAAAAACCTAGGAGATCATCATGGGTCAACAACAATTACTTCTTGTAATTCTCGTAACAATAATCGTGGGTATCGCTACGGTAGTAGCTATTAACACGTTCAGTAACTCTGCAGATTCAGCTAACGTTGATGCAGTAAGAAATGACGTTGCATCTATTGCAGCTGCAGCTCAGGGATATTACATCAAACCAGCTATGCTTGGTGGTGGTGGAAACAGCTTTTCTGCTATTACCTTCAATAACATCGCTTTTGCAGCTGATTCAGTTTCTGCTAACGGCTTGACTGCAATCAACTCTAACGGTGTTTATGTTCTAACTAATGGTGATGATGCAGAGTTCACAATTACTGCACATCCAACCAGTAGAATTGCAGGAACTCCAACATTGAGTTCTACAGCTACTGAAGGTGCCGGTTCATTGGAAGCTACAGTAGGTGAAAGTACTACTACTTTTGACGACAACCAGTAAGTAGCAGAGTATTTGGTAAAAAGCTTTCCAGTACTGGAAAGCTTTTTTTTTACAAATAACTAGATGATCGGTACATCCAATGGGTCAACAGCAGTTATTATTGGTCATACTGGTTGCGATCATAATAGGTTTAGCAACAATTTTAGGGTTAGTCCTATTTGAAAACTTTCGTGACGATTCGATAAAGGATCTTATTAAACAGGATATGATGGAAGCCGCTGGTATTGCACAAAAATTCTACACTAGGCCCATCGGACTTGGAGGTGGTGGTGAGTCTTTTGTTAATATTACTCTTGATATAATCAATTTAGATTCATCGAATATTGTTACTAGATTTACTATTTCAGAAACCGCAGAGACTTACTTTAAGATCGAAGCAGATCCGATAGCAGATATTGATAATTTTACAGCCGTTGTTTATCGTAATCGAATTGAATGGGAAGAATAGTTTAACCTATACAGATTAAATGCCACAATTTAGATTAAAAGCAGTTTCACAGACTGGAAAATCAGTACAAACAGAGTTTGAAGCGGATACAAAAAAAGATGCTCAAATTAAAGTAGATCGACTCACAAAGTCTAATGGGTTAAAAATTCAATCTATTGATCAAAAGGCTACTTTCCTTTACAAAGTTAAGAGAGCTGGTAAAAAACCAGTTAATGGTGAACAGGAAGCTTATAGTAAAGAAGAACTTGAGAGAGCACTTGTAAAACTTGGATATCAGGTTGTAAGCATCAATAAAAAGTGGTTTGACTTCAAGGGCGGTGTGCCGATGACAGAGGTGGTCTCTTTCATTCGGATGTGCGCCGACCTTCTTAAACAACAGCTTACTTTCGATGAGATATTAAACCTGCTTATTGAAGATTCTACAAATAAGCGGATGAAAGAGGTTATTAAAGAAATTCAGAAAGACCTTAAAGAAGGTAAGGAAGGTTCGCAGGTATATGGGAAGCATGAAGCCATTTTCGGAAAATTCGCAGCATATATGCTTAGTGTAGCTTCAACTTCAGGTAATATGGCCATGGTTTTTGATAGTACAGCTAAATTCATGGAGAGAGACGCTGAGTTTAAAAAGAATATGAAACGATCGCTGATGATGCCTGCCGTAACTGTTCTTGCTGTAATTGGGGTAGTGCTGTTCTATGTGGGATATATATTCCCGGCTACAGCAGAGCTTTTTGTTGAAATGGATATTCAATTGCCACCTATGACGCAGGCAACTCTGGACTTCAGCTATTGGCTCGGTGATAACTGGATATATGTCTTATTAGTATTCCTGGCTCCAATTATTGGATTCATTTTCTTTGCTAAATCTCCCAAAGGAAAACTCACCATTGATAAATATTTAATTCACATTCCAGTGATTGGAGACCTGTTACATAAAACAAGTATTGAGATCTTTTCCCGTGTATTTTACACTTTATATAGTGGTTCAGGGCAAAATATTGAGGTAATTAAGGTGGCGGCTGAGGCCTGCAGAAATAAATACATGGAGAAACAGATCAAAGAAGTTGCCATCAAAAAGATGTTAAAAGATGGTGCTGGTTTGATAGAATCAATGGAAGAGACAGGGGTTTTTACACACACAGCTATTAGCCGTTTCAGACTTGGTGCGGAATCCGGAGCATTACGGGATAATGCCCGGCAACTTGCTGAGTATTATGAGATTCAGACAACATATAAGATGCAATCTGTAATTGATACAATAAATTTGTTCATAAATTTATTTATAATGGTTGCATTGATAGGTATAACAGTCGTTTCTTCAGAGTCAGCAACGATAAATCCAAGTGCTCAATAGCAGTGTAGTTTATGGGTAAAATTAACATCAGGAGGCATATAGGAGATATCCTTGTAAGCAGGGGTGTTGTCACTGATGAACAATTACAAAAGGCACTTGCCATTCTCGAGGAAGAACCGGTAAGCAGCTCTCGTCGTCTTGGGCAAATCTTATTTCAGGATTTGGGATTGAACCGGCATACTATAATGAGGGAGATATCAAAAGTATACGCCTTCCGTGAGGTATTGCCAGATGTAGAACAAGTTCCTGACGATATCATCGATCACATCAAAAAAAATGTTGAAAAGCTGCCTGAAGATGTAATTGATGAGTTGGTCCACCATAAGGCAGTTCCTTTTCAGCGATTAAATGGTTCATTAACCATTGCTGCAGCAGACCCATCAGATCCTAGTATTCAAACTATTTTAAACAAACTCAGTTTCAAGCAAACAGAGCTTGTTTATTGTAATTATGAACTCGTTGACCAGATACTTGGTAAAGTATATGAGCAGAAAAATGAGTTCCTGGATCTTCTCGAAGAGATTGATTATGAAGAACCACAGATCGATCAGAGTGATGAAGAGATCAATGAAGAGGAAATTGATGCAGAGATTAACCAGAGTATGCTTAACTCTCTGGTGGAGGGGATGTTGGTTGAATCAGTTCGTCAGGGCGTTAGTGACCTTCATATACTTCCCAGTGGCCCTACTACTACAGATATTCGTTTCAGGATCGATGGTAAACTTCAGCTTTGGTATCAGCAAAACAATGTTAAACCTGAAGCTATATCAGCTGTAATAAAAGATAAAACCCGAAACGTTGACCGCTTCGAGCGTGATGCTTCTCAGGATGGATTCATTCAACGACAGATAGATGGTTACAATATCCGTTACCGTGTTTCGATCATGCCTATTGTTGGAAATCAATACGATAGAAAATTTGAATCTATTGTTATCCGGATACTTGACGACAGAAAGGTGATTCGGGATCTCGATTTATTAGGTTTACAGCCCATTGCAAAGAAAAATTTCGTTAAATCAATCCAAAAGCCCTCCGGTATCGTAATTATAACGGGTCCAACAGGTAGTGGTAAATCAACCACTCTTGTAGCCGCATTATATTATGTGATCGATCCGACATTAAACGTATTAACAATAGAGGAGCCGGTGGAGTACATCATCGAGGGTGCAAGACAGTTGAAGATCAGTACTTCAATGACTTTTGATCAGAGTATCAGAGGTATTCTTCGTCATGACCCTGATATCGTACTTGTGGGTGAGATGAGGGATCTTAAAACAGCTGAGATTGCTATTAAACTGGCTAACACTGGTCACTTAACTTTCTCCACGCTTCACACTAATGATGCTCCCAGTGCGGTATCCCGTTTATTTAAAATGGGTGTTGAACCGTTTTTGATCGCAAATGCTGTTAACCTGGTTATGGCACAGCGACTGATACGAAGACTTTGTAAGGATTGTAAAGAAGAATTTAAACCACATCCCGAAATAGCTAAGGGTATTGGTTTTACTGACGAAGAAATTGAAAACACCACATTCTTTAAACCTGTGGGCTGCGACAAATGTAGTGGATCAGGATATAAGGGTAGAGCTGCAATACACGAGGCTTTATTTTTTTCAAAAGAAATTAAGCAGATGATACTTGATGCTGGTGGAGATATTGATGAGAATGCTATTAAGGATCTGGCAGTAAGCCAAGGTATGTTAACTCTTCGAGGATCAGGAAGAGAAAGGATCAAAGAAGGAGTAACTTCTATTGAAGAAGTTATAGCAATAACTATTGAGGATTAAGACAGATTTAAGTTTTTTTAATCATGAAATTAACCCATATTTAAACGCTTTAGGAAAATAAGTGAGGTTTTTATGAGTACAGGACTGGACGCTTCAGGCGAGTCAATGGCCGAATACATAAAAAAGTTTTTAAAAGAGCCCCCGTTGCTACTTAAGAACTTTCATTATGAAGATGTGTTGGAGTTTCTGCAACTGGGTGCAGAAGAACGTTTTCAGTCTGATGATGTGATACTAAATGAATCTGAGTATGTAAACTCAGCTTATTTAGTAGCTGAAGGAAAAGTGGCGATATGGAAGGACAATATACAGTTGGCTACCTTATCTGAAGGTAATTTCTTGGGCGAAGCCTTTCTTTTTAGTAAAAACAGCAGGATGGCTAAAGTAACTGCGGAAGGGGATTGTGTATTACTTAGATATGAAAGATACGAGGCTTTAAATTTCTTCAGAAAAAAACCTGAAAAATTGTTCAATATTTTCACTAAAAATATCATCGAAATACAGCAGAGAAAAATCAGCAATATGAATGTCCAATTGTTGAATCTGAAAAAAAGATTACTAAATGATTCAAACTGGTAGCAAATACTGCACCTTTCAATTGAATTTTTTTATTAGATTTTCGTAACAAAAGTCATTCAATTTAATCTATTATTTCCATCATAAAGATGGGAACTACTAATGGCGGCAATTGATATCACCAAAATTTCGGGGCTGACAAAGCCTATAATAGAGCGTATCCCAAAAACTGCGCGTGGGATTGATTTGCACCGCAGAATTGGTGATCTGATCGAAGATTCTGATATCAGTTTACGAGTGGACTTAAAAGAAATACTTGATTCTTTTCTGGTTAACATGATCAAAATTAATGCATCAGATATCGATATTGGAGGTCCGGGTTGTGCCGGAAAAGTCTGGTACAGGGTTTTTGGGGATAAAAGTCCGTTAAAACTACCGAAACCACTTTCAGTATTAGAAACTGATATATTGCTGCATAATGCGATCTTAGAGTCTCAGCGCGAACATTTAATAGAGGGAAAAAATCTCGATTTTTCTTATTCGATTAATATTGGAAAAGACAGAGTACAGCGTTTCAGGGCAGATATGTATTTTGATCTGGATCATCTGGGATTGAATATGAGAAAGATCGATAATACAATTCGTCCTTTTAAAACTTTAGGGGTTCATGCAGAAGTAGCTAAAGCAGTAAGTCTGAAATACTTCAAATATGGGCTCTCGCTGATAACCGGGATCACCGGTTCCGGTAAATCTTCCACATTAGATACAATTATTGACGCCAATAACAGAACAGTTGATGCCCATATTGTTATTATAGCTTCTCCAGTGGAATTGATACACGACCCAATCAGGTGTGTTGTAAGGCACAGAGAGGTAGGTAGTGATGTCACTTCATTCAAGGATGGTGCAATTCAGGCCCTTCGTCAGGATCCTGATATTATTGTTATTGGTGAGCTTCGTGACCCGGAAACTATTATGACTGCTTTGGAAATCACAGATTCAGGTCACAAAACCTTTGGAACCCTGCATACTTCTTCTGCAATGGAAAGTATAGAAAGGATATTAGGTGAGATGCCCACAGAAGAACAAAACAGGGTACGTTCAAGATTGGCAGATGTATTGACCTGTGTTGTAAGTCAGAAACTAGTACCTAGTTTAGATGGAAAACGTGTTCTGGCAAAAGAAGTTTTGCTTGCAAATGCTTCAGTGAGAGCTGCCATCAGAAATAACAATATTGGTGAGATTTACCAAATGTTAATGGAAGGTCGTGATCGTGGTATGAATACTATGGAACAGGACTTGAAAAGACTTTATGATGAGGGCAAGATATCTAAGGATTCTGCCTTAAACTATGCTAATAATAAATCCAAGATGCTTCAATTGTTAAGCGAAGTTACTTACTAGAACATCTATAATGGCAAAAGGCAATTTATATACCGGAAAAGTACTTGAAGGCGATGTGCTTAAAGTAGCGGTAGTCCGTATTACAAATAAAAAGCTTCAGCTTGTACGACTGAACAAAATGCCTTTGGTAAGTAAACTGGAAAAGAATGTTGAGGAATTTAAAGAGAGTGATGAAGACGTATTTTCTGAATTAGGTGAAGATCTCTCCGACGATTCCGTATTTGATATCGATCTTGATGCCGCACTGAAAGAGGGAGAAGACGATGATGATGATCTGAATCTTGATATGGATTTTGATCTGGAAGAAGACATTTTAGGAGACCTTGAGGGATCTGATAGCGATGATGAAGAAGATGATTTAGAGCTGGATCTGGAAGGTCTGGAAGAATCTGATGAGCTTATCGACCTTGATATGGTTGATGAAACCGGAGCTCCGGCTTCTAACGAGATGTTATTCTATAGCATAGTTTCAGCTGTAAACACTAAAAAAGCACGAATAGCACTTAATATTCCTGCAGGTGTGGCAATATTCCAAATCCTTAAAGACGTTGATTTTAACGAAGTAAAAAAGAAGGACCTGAAGATTATTGTCGATGATCGCTTAGAATCGCTCTATGGTACCCCAAAAGGCGAAGATTACTACTCCTATGGCGTAAGAGATGATGGAGCATTGTTACTTTCATCAATTGATGAAGATCCACTGCTTCTCCAGCTGGCTAACAGGTCACTTTCCATGTTCAAAGGAAAGTTATTCATTGAAGAAGTACTTCCTGATGAGACTATTCTATTGGGTTTGATCAGGGCAAATTATACTTTCGAGGATGATGGGATTACCTGTGTAATTCAATTTTCAGAAGAAAATTGCCGTGTAAACTTCTTGAAAGGGGATAAGTTATGGTTAGTTTCTCCGATCATAACGGAAGGTGTTAATTCAAAGAAATTCCTGAATACTGTATTTAGTAAGATCCTTTTCCAGCTTGATACAGGTGAAGTGCCGAATCTGGACAGACTTATAATCTGTAACAACTCCCTGGAAGAAGAAGCAATTGATTTCTTCCGAGATAGATTTCCAGATGTTGATGTATCAGAGTTTGAATTTTCAGAAGATTTCTTTGATCCGGGTGATCATACCGAGATCTCATTATCACAGTACACTACAGCTATTGGTACAGCCTGGTCAGCAACTGGATTTGAGAAAAAGCATTTCTCGGGTATTTCATTCCTGCCTAAATACGTAATTGACCGGCAAAAGATATTTAAACTTCAATGGCATGGATTCCTCATTCTTTTAATGATAATGATCTCGTTTCCTGTGATGGATGAAGTCCGCCGACAAGTAAATACCGAGATCGATGCGATTGAAAATGAAATATCACTTCTAAACACACAGATTCAAACGTTCGCTCCAACTGTTAATAATTATAACAGGATAAGTGCTGAGCTGGGCCAGATTCAGGATAAGCTTGTTTTGCTTAATTCACTTGCAGAAAATTCAATTACTTGGTCATACACACTGGATTTGCTTAATAGTGGTATTCAGGATATTAACTCGGTTTGGCTTACTTCTGTTAGTGTTGGAGAAGAACCAAATACGCTTGAAATTCAGGGAATAGCCCGATATCGAAACCGTATTCCAATGATAGCTGAATTATTTGATGAAGCAACTCTGTTAAATGTGAGCAGATCAGATATTCGGGAAGAAGAAGTTTTTACTTTCAGTTACCAGATAAGCAGTATTGTTGAAGACAATTCAGTTTATACTCCTTCTAATTTAAAAGGTCTGGAGGAGCTTACCGGTCAATAATGTCATACGCTGTACGAAATACCATCATTTTATTGGTAAGCCTGTTTTTAATTGTAGGTTCTGGATATTCCTATCTCAAATTTTTTCTTGAAGCGGAGAGAGATTCACTTCAGCAGGAACTTGATACAAAGAAAAGAGACTTCGATGCAAAACAGAATATCAATAATGAGTTCAATGAACTGAATGACCGGTACCAGGCTGCTTTACGATTCATTGAAAATTATGATAAATCTCTTTATCCGACTAACAAGCCAGATGATGTCTATGATTTTATTAACGCCATCAATGAAAATGGTGGTGGAAAGATTTTCTATGATTTCGTTTTCAATGATTCTATTCCTGATAATCAGTATGGAATCATCGAATCACAACTCTCTGGATTTGGTAATTACGCTGAAGTAACAAATTTCATTAATAGAATTGAACACAGCCAACTTTTGAATAAAATATCTGAATTATCTATTTCGCCAGGCAGAAGTGATGATGATATTAATGATGTTAACTTTTCTTTCCATTTGGAAAGTTATTATCAAAAGTCTGCTATTTTTGACACTTTGAATTATGATTATAACATTGTTAAAGATCCTGATATTTCAACTTACAACCCATTGTACCCACTAATTCAGACTACTTTTCCAGCAAATGATGAGGGATTGGTTAATGTGGAAACAAGCAGAATGGTAGGTATAACCGGAAACAGAGTATTTTTGATCGGACAGGGTGGAAAAGTAATTTCACTTAAAAAAGGCGACAGGGTTTATCTGGGATCCCTGACAGATATCGATTTGCAGAAAAAAACAGCTACATTTAATCTAAACAAAGGCGGCATTCAAGTTGTAGTTACCTTGGAGGTAGACCGATGAGTAAAAAAGGAATGAGAATGAATAAGAAATTGCTCCTGTTAGCACTTTTGGGATGTATTATTCCTTTGTTAGGTGTTCAGGAACTTCATGCACAGGATAAGTATCCGAGAGAATATACTAATCCTGATGAGATCGTAGCGTTTGATAAAAGCACCAATTATACCGAGGCCATCGAGGTAATAAATCAATTCATGCAGGAGTATCGCAACAAGTTTGTGATCGACCAGACTAATACAAGTGGTGTAATCGGAACTTCATTACCTGCAATGCATTGGGAAGACGCCTTCCAGTACATTCTCAGATTTAAGAAACTTACAACAAAGGAAACGGATGAATATGTTGAGATTATAACCCTGGCTGAAGCTGGCCAGGCTGCAGGTCAACAGCAAGCATCATCATCCAGTGGGCAATCTTCAGATTCTGGTTCAGCTGAAGGTGAGGATGAGATAAACTTACAGACGAGGGAGGTGCGAATTCATGCTACTTTCTTTGAAGGAAATAAAAGAGCCTTACAGGAAATTGGTGTTGACTGGTCTACTCTCACATCTAACGTACCAAGCAATTTAAATGAGATCGTTGCTGGCGAAGGTCCAACACCAGATGTGAGTGTACCACAGCCGGTTGGATTCGGAAATCAGCAATTTGTCTCAGTGAATTCCTTTAATGCCGCCAATGTATCCACAAATGCATTTAATGCTCTTGTTAATTTAGGTGAACTTGGAGCCGGTATAAGTGTACAGGCGTTATTCAGTGCTTTTGAAGCTGATAACCTGGGTGAGGTTATTGCAACTCCATTTACAAAAGTTGTGGATGGCAAAGAAGGCCGTATTCAGGTTGGTCAGGATTTCTCCATAAAACAAAGAGATATAGCAGGGAATGTTACCGATCAGTTTTTTAGTACTGGTACTATTCTCACAGTTACTCCGATTGTAATTACAACAAACGACACTACTTTTATTCATCTTACAATTGAAGTAGAACGTTCATCTGCTCAACCGGATGCGGTTAGTACCATTATCAATAAACAGGAAGCTACTACTGAAGCTTTACTCCTGAACGGTGAAGCAACAGCAGTTGCGGGCTTGTACAGAACTGAAGAAAGCAAAGTACGACGGGGAGTACCGATACTTAAGGATCTTCCACCATGGTTCTTTGGTCTGAGATATCTGTTCGGTTATAATTCTAATGACTATGTTGAAAATGAACTGGTCATTATAGTACAGGCTGAATTAGAGAAATCACTGGAGGAGAGACTTCGACAAAAAACCTTTGCCAGCCAGAGATCAGTTCTTGATGATTCCAGAAGTGGGATGCGGGATCAGCTTGACAGGGTCTTTGAAAATGAAGTTGCTAACAAACCTATAGTTATTGAAGATACTCCTGATGTTGAAGAACAAGAAGAATTATTTCCCGAACAGGAAAAAACAGACCTTACTATGTCTCAGGACACTGTAACTACTGATACTAGTACTTTGGTATCTGAAAACGATGAACCGGAAGTCTTAACAGAAGAAGATCAAAAACTGGCCGAAGAGTTGAGTATACCAGTGGACGACCCTGAACTGATGGTAGTTGTACCGCGTGCTTTTAGTCTTGATGAATACCTTGAGAAAAAAGCTAATGGTGAGGAACTTGAAGATGAACAATCAACAGATCTTAAATATTTCGTGATTGGAGGTTCTTTTCTGGTAAAAGGTAATGCAGACAGATTTACTGCAGACCTTAAAGAAAGAGGCTTTGATACCCGCGTATTGTTTCATCCTGAATCGAGATTCAACTTCGTGGCTTATCAGGGCTTTGCCAGATTTAAGGAAGCCGTAGAGTATCTGAAAATGGTGAGAACGGAGTATAATTCAGAGGCCTGGTTGTTCACTAAACAACAGTAGGCGCCACTTTTTTCCCGGAATGCTTTTTAAGAAAGCCAATCGAGACTTTATTGAAATCGGTTGGCTTTTCTACATTTACCACGTGTCCACAGTTTTCTACAATTGAAAGGAAGGCCTGTTTATGTTCCTTAACGATCTGCTGAACAGGGGGAAGGAACATGTAGTCTTCGCTACCCATCACATATAGCATTGGAGTTTCAGTCTCTTTTTCCTTGAAGTACTTGAGAAGAGGATTGACAGTATGTGTAAGTTTGAACCAGCGTAGAAACTCTTTCTGATAGAGTTTTTTTGCCTCTCTAATAAATAAGTTCCTTGCCTTTGAATGCCGTTTTCGGGGCATAATAATCCATGCGAAGAATTTGTACAGCCACATGTAAGGAATAACTTTTTTAAAGGTATTTCCCAGAAAAACCAGAAACCTGGATCTTACATTAAGCTTGGTAATAGCTCCGCAAAGAATGGCAGATTGTACACGATCCGGCTGCATCTCATTTAGATTCCGAATAATAATCGTTCCCAATGATACCCCGACAAAGTGTGCTTGTTTTATTTTAAGGTGATCCAGAACTTCAAATATATCTCGACTTATATCATCGAAAGTGTATTCTCTGTCGTAATATTTTTGAAGAAGATCCTTTGATTTTCCGTGTCCACGCAAGTCGATAAGAAGTACATTAAATACCTTTCTGAAAGCTTTAAGCTGCTGAAACCAAATAGAGGAACTACCTCCGGCTCCATGGATGAAAACCACCCAATCTCTTGAATCTGACTTGTTATACTCTTTGTAGTAAAGCATGGAATAGCTTAAAAAACTTTGAAAAGTTAATCTGTAGGACTATATATAATAACATTTAATTAATACTATTGGAGTAACGTTATTGTTAAACAAATGAGTCATACGGATATGGAAAAAAGTGTTTCTACAATAACTAATAAGATTACAGGAGTTATCATTCCTGGTCATAAATATTCAGTAAAGATAGCTGAAAACAGAGCAGAAATAGAAGAGGCTTTAAAACTTCGTTTCGATGTTTTTAATATCGAATTAGGTGAAGGGCTCGATTCTTCATTCGAACATCGAATGGATGAGGATGAGTTTGATGCTCATTGTGATCATCTTCTGGTCGTCAAAAATGACACCAGCGAAATAATTGGTACGTACCGAATGCAAAGCAGTTCTCAGGCTTCCAATGGAAATGGTTTTTATACCAGTTCAGAATTTGATGTAAATCAGTTCCCTGATCAGATCCTTGATAATGTAGTGGAGCTTGGAAGAGCCTGTATTCACAGAGATCACAGAAATGGCCGGGTTTTGTATATGCTTTGGAAAGGACTGGCTAAATACCTACTGCTTTCTAAGAAAAGATATCTGTTCGGTTGTTGTTCGGTTACAAGTCAGGATGTGAAAGAGGGAGAGGCTATTTATTCATATCTCAGGGAGAATGATTATCTCCATGAAAAATATGATATCAGTGTACAACCGGAATTCTCATATGAAGTACCGGATGAAGTATTTAAGAGAGAAACAAAAATTCCCCAGTTATTTCGCTTGTATCTTGAATTAGGGGTCAAAGTTTGCAGTAAACCTGCTCTTGATACGAACTTCAAAACGATCGACTTTCTAATTTTACTTGATCTTGAAGATCTTTCAGAGCAATCCAGAGTTCTCTTTCTTAAATAGAGAGTTTATATTTCCGGATGAAAATTATCAGAATATTCATTCGGCTGGTACTCATTTTATCAGGCTCGGTATTTTTTAATCTCATTATCTTGGCAGGACGGATACTCAAGCCTTTGGGGGTAAACAAATACCAGTTGGGAGCATGGGGCAGAAAAAAATGGGGACGTTATATTTGTAAAGTTACAGGCACTAAGCTGAACATAGAAGGGGAGCCACCAAAACCACCTTTTTTCCTTGTATCCAATCATTTAAGCTATTCTGATGTCTGGATATTATTTGCCTGTTTGGACTGTACATTTATTGCTAAAAGTGATGTAAAAAAATGGCCTTTAATAGGTCGGATGATCAGTTCTTCGGGTATTCTATTTGTTGACAGAGATAGAAGAACGGATGTAACCCGGGTGAATAAAGAAATCTCGGAAGTAATTAATGAATATCAGGGGGTTGTGTTATTTCCCGAAAGCACAACAAGTCCAGGCCATTTACTGCTTCCTTTTAAATCGTCTTTATTTCAATATCCCGCGCAGAAGAATATTCCAGTTCATTGTGCAGCAATACATTACCAAACACCAGAAGGTGAAAATCCAGCATATAGGTCGGTTTGTTGGTGGGATGACACTCCCTTTGTTACACATTTGTTATCAATGTTAATGATGAAAGAGTTTTCAGCAACTGTTACATTCAGTGAACATCAAACAAGAAATTCGAATCGAAAATTATTAGCTAGTTCAGCAGAGGAAATTGTAAGGGAAGTGTTTGAACCGGTTATTGATCCAGAGACCTATGCAAAAACAGTTATTAGTGATTGAGTCTAATATCTTTTTCCTGAAGCAGGGAATAGAATTACTTAATGACCTGACCGATGAACTTTATACCGGTAACGGAATTTATAATAAAAGTGGGATAGGCAGACATTTCAGACATATCATAGAACACTATTTTAGTTTTAATAGTTTATCTGATCAAACTATCGACTATGACGACAGGGAAAGAGATGAAAGATTAGAGACCCAGCGTAGGTATATGATATCTGAACTGGAAAGGGTTGCTGATGAACTTGAGAAATTTAAAAAGGAACCTGAATTACTTGATGTCCCTATCAAAGTGAGAAGTAATGAGGGGATAGGTCAGGAGAATTCTCCATTTAGTACTTCAACACTCAGACGAGAACTCCAGTTTTTGATTAGCCATACTGTACACCATTATGCTTTGATCGGGTTGATACTCAAGACTATGGGCTACCAACCAGATCCTGATTTTGGCGTAGCTCCGTCTACACTCAGATACGAGCAGGAAAAGCTAAGCAAAGCTTAGTATTTGAGCTTGAAATGACTCCGTACCAGTTTCTGCTCACACACAAATGGAAGATATTATTCTGCATATATCTGCTATCCATTTTCTTTTCAGCTTTCACAAAAACTCAGTTAACACCGGATTTTTTTCCGGAAGAACTGAATTCAGATCAACCAACAATAGTTTATCTGGCTGACCCTGGAACCGAAGACAAAAAACTCATAAATGAACTATCATTAGCTTTTAATGTTGTTGTACCCGGTGATGATCCTTCAATTAAAGACGGACATGAACTTTCCTTTATAAATCGATCAAAAGCACTTAAGCAAAAACTTCAGGACAAGAATATAGGGAAATACCATCTTATCGGATCAGGAGTGATGGGAAGTGTGGCAATGAATCTGGCCGTGATCGATTCGAATCAGGTACAATCACTGGCTTTGGTTTCTTCTTATGGTGTCGAAGAATTTGAATTACTGGGTGGATACCATCTGAATCATGCCATTTACTCCTTCAGGTACGGGAGTCTGATCCTGTTAAAATACCTGATCCCTGATTTTGGGACTATTGAGCGAATAGATGAATGGATCCATACCACTCGAATTCAACTAAATTCTGATCAGCGAAAGATCCGGAAAACGATCTCAAGAATAGATCAGCCCGTGTTATTGATTCATATTGAAGATTCAGGTCAGTTAGAAGGATTGTCGTTAGAGCATAAGCGTATTATACCGCAAAGTATTTACCTATCAGTTAATGCAGCTAGTGACAAATACCGCAGAGAGATCATAAAATTCTTGGCTTCTTTTGATGATGGAAATGCCGTTTCAAGATTCGATGCTTCACCAGACAGGCTTGCAGCTTCTGTTTTACCTTTTGATAAAGGAAACAGTGTAAGAGCTTCAGGAAAAAGCTTATGGATGCTGATGTTATTCATCTTCATGGCAACAATGGTATCCGAGGATCTAACATGCATTGGAACTGGACTCTTGGTCGCGCAGGGAGTTATAGGATTTATTCCCGGTACTGCAGCCTGTTTGATCGGGATTTTTGCAGGTGATATGGGCATTTATCTTGGAGGACGTCTTTTAGGAAGAGGAGCGCTGACCAAAGCTCCTTTTAAATGGTTTATTACAGAAACAGATATACAGAAATCTCATCAATGGTTTCAGTCAAAGGGACCTGCCATTATTCTTGCAAGCAGATTTATCCCCGGAAGCCGTTTTCCAACATATTTAAGTGCCGGTATTATCGGTGCTGGCTTTTGGATGTTTATGATCTTCTTTGGGCTGGCAGCGCTGATTTGGACTCCGATTCTTGTTGGTGTTTCTATGAAGATAGGTCAGCAAATGATCAGTTACTTCGCACTGTACCAGGATTATGCCTTATGGGTTTTTATAGGTCTCTTGATCTCGATGTACTTCATTTTTAAAGTGCTCATACCATCTTTTACTTTTAAAGGACGCAGATTGCTTGTAGGCAAATTCAACAGGATCACACAGTGGGAATTCTGGCCATCGTATGTGATCTATTTCCCGGCTTGTTTCTACATCATCTGGCTTTGGTTCAGGTACAGAAGCATAACCGTTTTTTCAGCAGCAAACCCGGGTATTGAAGATGGTGGCTTTATTAAAGA
This sequence comes from Rhodothermia bacterium, assembly GCA_030427885.1. Taxonomy (GTDB): domain Bacteria; phylum Bacteroidota; class Rhodothermia; order Balneolales; family Balneolaceae; genus JAUICM01. The sequence goes on from JAUICM010000001.1 coordinate 488,589, forward strand.
ATCTAAGTCAGGGATACTGAATTCAATATCGAAGACAGATAGCCTTGCATGTTTTGAACTTATCGAAAACACTGATAGTCATGAAAGTCTGGATTGTGTAATCGATTTTATGAGCAGAAATGAATTAAATTTTCCCATTGTATTGAAACCTGATACCGGAGAGAGGGGGAACGGTGTTTTGATCCCAAAAGGTGAAACCGAGCTCAAAGCATCCCTGAAAAAAATGGGGGATAGATTTATTATTCAGGAATATATTGACGGTTCTGAATTCGGTGTTTTTTATATCAGGTTCCCGGAAGAAGAGACCGGATCGATCTTTTCAGTAACCCGAAAAGAATACATGAAAATTAAAGGCGATGGGAGGCATACTTTAGAAGAGTTAATCCTCTTACATGATCGGGCTGTAAGCCTTGCAGAAGTTCATATAGACAGACATGCTGAACATTTGTATGATGTACCTTCTGATGGAGAATTGATCCCATTAGTGGAATTAGGAACCCACGCCAGGGGAGCCCTGTTTTATGATGCTTCAGATGTGGTAACTCCGGAACTTGAAAAAGAAATAGATCTGATTAGCAAGAGTTTTGAAGGATTCTTCTTTGGCAGATACGATATTAAAGTCCCAGATGAAGAACATTTGAAAACAGGCAAGGGTATTAAAGTTATAGAACTTAATGGCGTTACTTCAGAATCAACGGACATATACGATCCAAAGAATTCATACTTCAATGCGGTTAGGGTGCTGTGTAAACAGTGGAAGATTGCCTACGAGATCGGATATCAGAACAGAAAATTGAATCCTGATGCCGGATCAGGCTTATTAAGGCTTCTGTCGTTATTGCGCTAAAATTTCATCCTTCTGGAGGAAAAGAAAGAAGTAAGCAGATATTGGCAATCAGCCTCCAGAATACCCTGAATGATCTCTGCACGGTGATTCAGTTGGTGATTCTGAGCTATATTGAAGACACTTCCACAAGCTCCAGCTTTCGAATCGGATGCTCCGTACACAACAGTTCCGATCTTCGACCAAACCAAAGCTCCCGCACACATAGGGCAGGGCTCAAGCGTAACATAAAGTGTACATTCAGAAAGATACTTCTCACCCAGAGTATCACAAGCTGCTGAGATAGCAAGCATCTCTGCATGAGCGGTTGGATCGTTCAATCTTTCAACCTGATTATAGCCTTTACCCACGATCTGATTATTGTGAACTACAATTGCCCCTACAGGAACTTCGCCTTCTTCAAAGGCTTTTTCAGCCAGTTGTATAGCCTTTACCATAAATCGTTGATGGGATTGCCAAATTGGCTCATCAGAATTACTCATTGAACTTGCTTGATGTTTTTGAATTTCTCACATTCGGGCTCAAATTAAATCAATTCAGATGCAAAAAGTAGCAGAAAGTATCCGGGATTATCTCCTTGAGAACATCAGAACCATTCCTGACTTCCCGAAACCCGGAATTCAATTCAAGGATATCACCACTTTGCTATCCGATAAAAAAGCACTCAGGTTAACTTCTTTTTTACTTTCAGAACCGTATCTGGATATGGATGTGGATTATGTAGTTGGACTGGAATCAAGAGGTTTTCTTTTTGGTACAAATATGGCCCAGGATCTTAACGCCGGTTTTGTACCCGTCCGTAAACCAGGAAAACTTCCAGCAGAGACTATTTCAGAAACTTATTCGCTCGAATATGGTGAGGATTCTCTGGAGATGCATAAAGATGCATTTGCTCATGGAACAAAAGTAGTGATCCACGATGATCTTATTGCAACAGGAGGTTCTGCTGCAGCAGCTACAAAGCTTGTGGAACGTTTAGGAGGGGAAGTGGTAGGTTATTCCTTCATAATGGAGCTTGGCTTTTTAAATGGGAGAGAAGCACTTAGTAAAACCGCTCCTGTTGAAAGCATTATTATTCTCTGAGCCAGAAACAAAATTCTATATCTGGTCTATAATTAATTGTAAACCAAAGCAATTAAGGAGGACCAGATGGCTGCCTTTCATAAAATTTCATTATTTGTACTCGTTGCAGGCGCATTAGTATTTCAGGGATGCAATAAATCCCTGGTAGTCAAGAATGTAAATTATGCTCAGCAACTCGAGACCGTTTTAGTTCCAGATTCGAACGGAGATGTCAAGGACGTTCGTCACGGAATAAGCTATTCCATTTTGCCATTTCAATTCGAAGAATTTCAGGATACAAGCTCTGTTCAGGTTACTGAAGTCAGAATGATCCGAAATTCAGATGGATATTATTTTATCACAGCTGACAGATTTAAACATGTATATGTGATGGCTCCTAAACAAGGAGAGCTGAAATTGAAAAAGAAGATACTTGTGGATGAACAAGGTCTTTTATCACCTGCCTTCAACTGGAGAGTACCAAATGTCCAATTGGTGAATAGACAAACAAACGAAGTATTCCTGATGGATGAGGAAGGACTGTCAAAAACTAATGATAAAGATAAGGAGAGTAAGTCATGAGAAAAATAAACCGAACATTAGGGATTATTGTATTTGCTGTAGTATTGATCTCAAATTCAGCAATTGCTCAGAATAGCGATCATGATATCAAAACTGGTTTTTCAGAGAAATATGACAGCCTTGAATACGCTGTAACGAGTGCTAAAAGCGTAGCAGATATTGACAGTCTGATCCTGGAGGTTAATGCCTTGGATAAAGGTTACTCAGATCATGTGGAGATTTTGGATAATGCTTTATACCCATCTTCGTATAGCGCTGAAATGACCGCTTTGTATCGCAGTATAAATACTGCAGAACAAAAGTTGTTGATCATTGAAAATCAAAGTGAGAGACTATCAAAACTAGGAAATGAACTGGCTCAGTATAAATCTGAACTCGATATCATGAATAAAAAAACGGATTCTCTACGCACAGCCATTGCCCGATCTCATGATAGTGAAGAAAGGCTTTCGAAACTGGTTACCAGCTATCGCGAAAGTCTTGAGCGACGAGATGAGCTTGTAATGAATGTGATTGATTCAATGCTGGTATCCTACAATGGCATGAATAGTGCTAAACTTCAGGAACTTGCAGATGGTGTTGAAAGTGGTAGGATTAATCCGGATAACAATCCATTGAACCTGATTAGTGCTGTGATAGAAGAGAATACTGAATATTCTAAATCAAACGGAAGGGCTCTTTCTGTTGATGACCACTTAAGAATGTATGCTGTACAACGGCATTTTGAAGAAGCCTGGGACCAGATCGGCGATCGAATGATCTATGTGTACGGTGGAAATACAAAGAAACAGTGGGAAAATTCCATTGACAGCAAAATGAAAGAATGGAGAATGAGTACTTCTAAAAACATGTGGAAATCAATGGATAACTACCTTGAATTCTCAAATGTGGAACTCAGTGCTTTTGATAATAACTACAGCTTTTTTGTAGCCCTAGATAAATTCGTCAAAGATGCAAAAGAGGAAAGTAAATCTCAGGTCCTTTCTTCAGAAAGCTATGATGATTACAAGAAATTCCAGGAATTTTGGTCCGGAAAGATCAAAAATGAATGGAGTAATCTGGTACAGGATGCTGAGGTGCTGACAGTAGCACAAATTTCTACTATTGATCAGCAGCTCAGTGGCTGGGAAGCAGAGGCAAGACCTATTCATCCTTTGATCCTTATTTTGCTGGTATTAACCGGCGTGGCTTTGCTTGGCTTTATGTTTGTTATGTTCAAAACAAGAAGCGCACGTTGAACCATTTCACAAAATTTAAGCCTCATGCATAATAATGTATGAGGCTTTTTTTGTATCATCATTACAGTGGGTAAATAACAGTAACAAAATCATAATTATACAAATGAAAAGATCTTCATTTCTTTTATTCGTTATTTCCCTCATCCTCGTAACGCCGCTTTCTGCCTTTCAGAATCAGGATTCGTTAAGTACTACTATTATTTTAGTCAGACATGCTGAAAAAGAAGGTACCGGCCGGGATCCCGTTTTAAGTAAAATGGGAATGAAAAGAGCTGAGAATTTAAGTCGCAAACTAGCTGAATATTCACTGGCAGAGATATACAGTACTCCTTTTAAACGAACCATGAACACTGCTAAACCTACCGCAGATGCTTTTGATTTGGAGATAAATGAGTATATGCCTCGAGAAGAGATGTCCGACTTCATTCAGGGGATTATCGAAGAAAACAGAGGAAAAGCGGTATTGATTGTTGGCCATTCCAATACTACACCGGGATTGGTAAATTTATTAATGGGAGAGAAACGTCTGGATGATCTCGAAGAAGATCAATACGGTGATCTGTTTATTATTTCTCTTTCTGAGTTAGGTGAAGGAAAGCTGATACTCGGCAGTTTCTGATCATGGTAGAGAGAAGTATTTTCTAAGAAGCCATTCTGATCCCAGAAGCAGTAACACAAAAATAAACCAGAATACATTTCTGACGGGAAAAGTGTACGATTCAACTTGTTCATTCTTTACCTGCAGGATCCCATCTGAATCGAGGTCTGACCAAAAAGAATCCAGATCAGCAAAAGTGTAGAATCTGGCACCGGTTTCTGTTGCAAGTGTAGATAACAATTCATCGTTACGTACAGTATTTACGAGCTCAGTATTAGAGTCTTCCACAAGGAATTCACCCGTCTGCTCATCGATATCGCGATCACCTTTTCGTGCGGCAGCGGTATAAGAGTATAAACCGGGAGACAATGAATTGATTTCCAGTTTATAGGTACCTGAGCCTTCATTTTTCATATTGAAGGATCGTGGTTCATCACCCTCACTTTTAATGCTTACTTCAATTGACGCATCCGGTTCTGCTTCACCGCTTTCATTATTCAGGTTGGCATTGATAATTACCTGCTCCGAAATACCAAAAGACGATTTAGAAGGAGACACCTTTAGCATTCTGTTGTCAGGGTCGTTCGACACCCATAGCGTAAGATTAGAGATCAGTTTGGTTACAAATTTACGCTCTTGTTCATTGGTACTTTGATATTGTCGGTACCAACCCCAGGCAGCGATCTCAGCCCGGCGAAGACTTCCTCTCTCAAGTACACCGATAAGTATATTCGGGGTATCTAATCCCTGAAATCTGCTATTAAAAAGGGTGGTTACGTCTGCAGCATTGTTGACAGTCCTCAATGAACTGAATACAGGAGCAAGGTTGTCGTAATTCACTTCCGGCAGTTCCATAACAGGATGATCCGTATTATTTAACTGAGGCACTAAAGCAAGTTCAAAAAGCTGATTCCCGATGTTATTAATAAAGGCAAACTCAGACAGATCAGTACTCCTCTTGTTTCGGGTCTTTGGAAGATTGATATATAAAGAGGGAAGCTCCCTGAGAGGATCTAAAGTGGATACATTAAAACCCTGACCCGGTAATCCATGAAGGATCACCATATCAAAAGAGTTCATATCGGGGGTTGCCTGCTCCACAAAACGATTCCCCGAGATCCAGGTCAGTGTTTCAAGATCAATGTTTTTATCGTAGGATAGAATATCTCTTACCACACTTACGTCAGGATGAATCTCAAAACTAATATGCAGGATTCTGATCTTACTGTCTGATACATCGATTGAAAAACTCTCTGTGTTATTCTCTGAATTCCATTCATCTGGCAGAGGCTGTACCTGAACAGAAAACTGTTTAAGTCCTGAAGTAGTAAGACTGATCTCAAAATCTACAGTTTGAACTTCATTATCTGTGTTGAAATCAACTTGTTTAGTTTCAAGTACATTTCCGCCAGAATCAAAAAGAGTAACGGAAACTGATTCCCCCGAAAACCCATTTTGTGATATATCTACAGAAACAGGATGGCGGGTATCGGTATAGCCAACAGGATTAGATACAAGGTTGGATATGGTAATATCCCGGACCTGGGATGTATCACCTAATCCAATGGTATACAATGGAATAGATAGATTAGAAGCCTGAATAGATGGATTCCTTCCAAAGGTAATGATACCATCACTGATGATAACAGCACCATCAAAATCATCTTCGAGTTCCTGAATTTGTGAGACCGCCTTTGTAAGGTTGGTTTCGGTATCAAGCAACCGGAGTGAGTCTGGTCCCGAGATCTGCTTTGAATTAGACCCTATCGTAAAATATTCTATATCAACTCCTGAATTATCAGTCAGGTTTAGCTGAGATAGCACCTCACGATAGGTATCAAAACCTTCATAATCTCCTTTACTGATAGCCATACTCTCAGAATCATCAAGGAGGAACAATAAACGTGGATTCTTAGGTACTGATTCTGATGAAAAGAAATAGGGATTCAGGAAAAGCAGCAAGATCACGAGTAAAGCAGTCGCTCTGAGCGTGATCAATAAAGCCCGCATTAAAGGAGGGATGCTTTTCAGCTTTTTATAGGAAAACCAGGAAATGAAAATAAGCGCAATGCTTATCAGTATTATTACTAGAGAGGGTAAGGTATTTTGAAATCCCTGAAAATCCACATTAACTCACTGGTTGATTCTAATGAACGTCATCCAGCAAGCGGCTGATCAGCTTTACTGTAGTGTAACCTTCGGCTTCCGCTGCATAATTATTAACGATCCTGTGGCGCAGCACAGGTTTCGCTAACTCACGAATATCTTCTTCTGTGACATTATAGCGACCCTGAGAAAGTGCGCGTGCTTTTCCACCAAGGATCAGATACTGAGAAGCTCTTGGTCCTGCCCCCCAGCTCATATATTTTTTAATATAATCGGGAGCAATACTGGATTCCGGGCGGGTCATCCCAACAAGTTTAACAGCATAGTCCAACACAGTTTCAGGCACAGGTACTTCTCTGACAAGTGACTGAAGTTCTTCGATCTTGTCTTTATCAAGAACCGCATTCAACTCATATTTTTGTTTAGAAGTTGTCTGACTAACAATAGCCTTTTCTTCCTCAAAACTTGGATAGTCGACCCAAATGTTAAACATAAAACGGTCTAACTGAGCCTCAGGAAGCGGATATGTTCCTTCCTGCTCGATCGGGTTCTGAGTGGCAAGCACAAAGAATGGAGTATCAAGATCATAAGTAGTACCGGAAGCAGTAACATGATATTCCTGCATTCCTTCGAGCAAGGCGGCCTGAGTTTTTGGTGGAGTACGGTTGATCTCATCCGCTAATACAATATTTGCGAAAATAGGCCCTTTGATAAACTTAAATTCCTTAGTGCCCTCATTTTTATTCTCTTCGATCACTTCAGTTCCGGTGATATCACCAGGCATAAGATCAGGAGTAAACTGTATTCTGTTGAAGCTGAGATTAAGAGTATCAGCAAGTGTTCGGATCAAAAGGGTTTTGGCGAGTCCAGGGACTCCCACAAGCACACAATGTCCTCTGGAAAATAAACTGATCAAAAGCAGATCAATGATATCATCCTGCCCGATAACAGCTTTGTGAATCTCTTGTTTTATATTAGCGAAAGCCTGCTGAAATTCGTCTGCAAGCTTTACTGGGTCGTTAACCTCAACAGCCATTAATTGATCTCCATTTCTTTTGGTACAGGAATTCTGTACTCAATATAGAATTCATTTTTAAGTTCCTGCATCCATTTGGCATATTCGTTGTATTGTTTCTGCTGCTGAACAATGCCTTTAAGCCGGTCATAATCCTGTTCAATATTTGCAATGTGTTCAGGAACCTGTTTATCAAGCCTGATGATCCTGTAGCCTTTCCCTGAATTTGCGTTATTTGGATTGAATTGTTTTGGTTCTGAGATAGTTCCAACTTCATCCATAAGCAATACAACTCTGTACAATGCAGGATCCAGACGGTTCAGAGCTATCAAACGTTCGCCCGTTTGAGGGTCAGTTATCTTACCACCAGATACTTTTGTGGCAGGGTCTTCACTTACTTTCCGTGCATAATTAGCAAAACTAAGTTCAGGATTCGAGATCAAACTATCACGAATGGCATTCAACCTGTCGATAGCAAACTGATCATCCAGCTCGTTTGAGTTTACTGTAATAAGTACGTGTCTTGTCTCGATCTGATCTCCAACTCTTTTGATGAGTTTAATGATATGAAACCCGAATTCAGTTTCAACCACTTCTGAAACTTGTCCGGGTTGTAAGGCTGCAGCAGCGGCTGAATATTCTGCAACGAGCTGGTTCAAGGGCATAAGAGGTAATAATCCACCATTTGCAGCTGTACCATCACTTCCATGCCTTCTGGCAATATCTTCAAATGGGACATTCTGATTTATGATAGAATCTCTGAGTTGTTCAGCAAAAGCATAAGCTTCTTTTTTTGCGTCGCTTTTAGGAGGAGGGAGGATCACTATCTGAGAAAGAGCTACCTGTTCAGGTATAGTGGGCAAAGAATCCTTAGGGATCTCTTCAAAAAATTCCTTCACCTCAGGTCGGGTAACTGTAATCTCTGCGTATTTATTCTGCCGTACCATATCAGAGATCATTTGTTTTCTAAACTCTTCTCTGAATTCGGCTTTCAGCTGAATGATTGATTTTCCAAAAGCTTGTTCGAGTGCTTGTTCACTTCCAGCTTGTTGCACAAGCATTGCTACTCGCTGATCCATAGCTCTGTTAACACGTTCATCGGGTACAACAATAGAGTCAAGCTTGGCTTTTTCAAGCAGTATTTTATTCTCAACAGCAGCATTCAGGAACTGATACCAGAGAGCTTCTGAGAATTCAACTGGCTGGCCGTAACTGCGGGACTGCCGTATATACGTCGCAACTTCAGAATCTATATCTGATTTCAAAACGATCTTATCATTCACTACTGCAACAATCTGATCGGCTGGTTGCATGGTTTGGGAATAGATTCCGGAACTAAAAGCTGCGGCTATTAAAAAAAGAAACAGGGGTTTTTTAAATCTCATTATATATATGTGTCTGTAAATACGTTAGGCTAATTCTGCTTACCAACGTTGAAAGTCTCTATTTCATTATTAGCCTGAGCCTGAAGATAAAGATTCTTTACATAGGTATTGAAAGCTTTGCGTCTTTTTTCAAGAACCAGCCATTCTTTGATCTGATCAATTAACCATTCAAGGTCAGGGTGATCACCTTTTGCCCGTTCTTCGAGCAGTTGAACGAAGTGATATTGACTACCAACTCGTTCGATAACGGTTATTTCTGATAAACCGATAAGCTGAAGATAACGATTTAATATAGCTACATCACCACCAGCAATGGATTCCGGCCAAAATCTCTGAGATTCACGTATAGCAACTTCAGGATTGACTGAATAGTTATTTGCCACGGTTTCCCAGTCAATACCTTGCAGAAGGTCTCTGCGGGCATTCTGAGCATCATTTAAAGAAGATGAGATCATATGGCGGTATCGGATGTATCTTTCCTCCAATACAAAACTTTCCTTGTTTTCCTGATAGTAGGAGCGGGCTTCTTCATCCGTAACCTGGAGATTCGGATTCATTTCACCAATAATATACTCCTGAGCTGCTTTGGTAATATACTCCTCTCGGATCTTATCCAGCCGTTTTTGCACATCAGGCTGTCGGTTGATCCTGAGACGATAAGCCTCCTGCAGAATGATCTGCTGCTGAATCCATTCATCACGGTATCTTTTGAACGCGGTAAGGCTATCTTTCTTGAATATATATTCCGGAATGGACGTTTTAGCCTCCTCAATTGTTAATGTAGAAGTGCCAACCCGTGCAAGGATCGGTTCTGTATTTTTCGATTTCCTTGTACAGGAACTCAAAATAATCAGGAATATGAACAGATAAGAAATTCGCATTCTTATTTATGGTTATTCAGTACGGTAATTCTTCTCCAGAACCTCAGGAAATTCTTTGACATCATATTCTTCACGTAAGCGCTTTATCCAGAGTTTTTCCCTGGTAGGCTGATAATCTGAAGCCAGGCGTTCAAATGCCTCATCAAATCTCATTCTTCGCGGAGGTAGCACTTTAACCAGATAGAAAGCCGCTTTTCGATTGTTATAGCTGAATACAGACGAGAAGGAGCCTTCCTCTAGCTTTTTGAGCTTATCAAATGGCTCGCCCTGAAATACCTGAGAGGAATCAGAACCTACTGATACTGGAAAGCCATTACTTCTGAGGCTATCTGGTGAATTCCCCGCTTTAATAAAGTTGATCGCATTTTTAATCGTGCTGTCTTCGCGAGCCGACATCAGGTAATAGTAGTACCTTTCGTTGAAGGAATAATTCTCAGGCTCTGAATTATACTTATCGAGTAAAATGGTACTGTCGATGGTAGCAGAGTTCCATACTGAATCCTCATTAACCTGATATACGACCAAACCTTTTTTGTACCCATCCAATTGAGTCGAAAATTCCGGGAAGTGTCGTAGTGTAAGTGGAGTAAGAACGGAATCCACCATTTTGTCAATGAAAGGATTTAACCAGCCTATACGGTATTGATTTGCCTTTGAAGTACCCCGGGTGTTTTTCAGATGATCAATAAAATCTCCACCATTAAAGGTGTATTCTGATATGCTATAGATCGGGAGATCAGATAGTGAATCTGGAATTGAAACCGTTGATACATCAACAGATCCAAGTGTTTCCATATAAGCGCCAATTCTATCAGCTTCGTCTGTAAAGATCTCATCACCAAACTCTTGGCGAACCCATTTCAATACAAATTCATTATTATTCTTGAAGAAGCTGGAACTTTCTAATTGTTCCAGTATATAAGCATTTTCTTCTTCAGCACTTTTGAAAGTTCGTATAGAGTCCACTTTAAAGATCTGTGTACCATAATACGTTCTGATTGGCCGAGTGTAAGGAAGAGAAGGATCTATATTCATTAGGGTATCAATGAAATCACCATCATAACGATCTCCGTAATTTATCCACCCGATCCTTCCTGAACTGCTTACTGTTGACCGGTCATCGGAAAATTCTTTTACAACTTCTCCCCAGGATGCTCCCCGTTTTAACTTCAAGTACGCTGAATCAGCTTTGGTAATAGGGGAGCGGGGACTTACATAAATATGTGAGATATATCGGTCTGGCTGGTTTGGTTGTTCCTCTTCCAAAAGTACAATATGATATCCAAACTGCGTACGGAATGGCATTGATATTTCACCTACGTCAAGACTGTATAATTCATCTTCAAATTCGCGCACAGTTGTTCCAACTGAAAACCAAGGCAGGGCACCACCCATCTTTCTTCCTTCTCGTTCAGACGAATATTCCTCATTGAGTTCTGCCATCGTGGCTTCTCCGGACAGGAATTTATTTCTAGCCACGATCAAACTATCATAGGCAGCAAGTGTGTCTTCCGGACTTGCATTCTGAGGTACAGCGATAAGAACATGTGAAGCTTTTAATAACCTGTCATAACGGGCTTTGAACTTATCTAGTGATTGAGGACGTATCTCCTGATCTATCCAGTAAGCATACGCAGCTTGAGTGGCGTAATTATTAAACTCACTAAGGATCTGAGGGTTATTGAAATATCCGGCATCTTCAGCTGATTTTAGTTTAGAACGATAATTCAGGTAAATAGGCAGGAAATTCTTAAGATCACTTAATCCAACTGAATCGCTTGGATTTCCGGATTCAAATCGATCTAATAATTCTGAATATGTAACCGGTTCACCAGCTACTTGCCCAACAATCTGTGATGATGATATTTTTGAATCAGAAGTGGTAGAAGAGTTACTTCCTGCACAGGAGACAAAAACAACGGTACATAGTAGAACCATTGCTTTAACAAGTCTGTTGTTCTTCATATTTGATGAATAATTAGTCTTTTTTGGTTGGTTAGTTTTTAAAATAAGATCCCGGCAATTGTAGCCGTCATTAAATTAGCCATTGTTCCGGCAAGAACGGCTTTAAGCCCAAATTTAGCGATGTCTGATTTTCTGCCCGGGGCCAGCCCTCCGATCCCACCGATCTGAATTGCTATAGAAGAAAAATTAGCAAAGCCGCATAACGCAAATGTCGCCATAGCTATTGTCTTTGGAGATAGTGCAGCAGCTGCTACTTCTTCGGCCAGCATCAGATACGCTACAAACTCATTTAAAACGATTTTAGTACCCAGTAATGATCCCATTGTAGTGGCATCGGCCCAGGGAACTCCAACGAGCCAGGCAACAGGGGCAAGTATCCAGCCTAGTAACATTTCAATACTAAGTGGTGCACCGATAATTCCGGTGAGATTGGTCAGGTCACTTACCCATTCAAAAAGCCCATTGAACATTGCAAGTAACGCAATGAACGCCAATAACATAGCCCCTACATTTGCGGCCAACTTCAGGCCTACGCCAGCACCAGATGCAGCAGCATCAATTCCATTTGCATCTGTTTTCTCAACTACCATTTCAACATTACCGGCAGTAACAGCTTTTTCAGTTTCGGGATATAAGATCTTTGCAATAACCAGCGCAGCGGGGGCCGCCATTAAACTTGCACCTAATAAGCGTTCAGCGAAAAGCTGCTGTGCTACCTGGATATCCAATCCATTTGCTTCTGCAAAGGAGGAGCCAAGCATAGCTACGTATGCAGCCATAACGCCACCTGCTATAGTGGCCATGCCTCCGGTCATTACAGCAAGTAATTCCGATTTAGTCATTTTATCGATAAATGGCTTAATGACCAGAGGTGCTTCGGTTTGCCCGACAAATATATTGGAGATCACTGATAGGGTTTCTGCTCCTGATGTACCTAGGAGCTTCTGCATTCCTTTCGATAATGCTCTCACAACAGCCTGAAGAATCCCATAGTGATATAAGATGGCTGTTAAAGAAGCAAAAAATATGATAGTAGGAAGAACCTGAAAGGCAAAAATAACACCCACACTGTCTTCATATTCAGGTCCGTGAGCAAGAAACCCAAAAAGGAATTCAGCACCGGCTGTTGTGTATTTAAGCACAACTACAAAAAAGCTTGCAATGAACTGAAACAAAAGCATCGGCCAACCAAGAGGACTCCAGATATCAGCGAGAACATCTGCCTTAAGAATAAAAATCGCCAGTATAAATTGGATACCAAGACCCGTTCCAACTAATTTCCAATTGATGTTCTTTCGGTCTTTACTAAGAAGAATAGCAATACCAAGTATTGCTGCCACACCTAGAATACCCCTCAATAAATTTTCCATTAGTCCTCTACTTTTTGATTTTCTTCAGGTTCAGTTTCAATCTTAGGCTTTGTAAATGGTCTGATTGGCTTTCCACGCCTTGAATCAACTGACGGGCGGAAACAGTGCCGTGCCCTTGGCTCATATGCATCATATTCACCAACTAATACAGTATTAGTATTATCAACAACCCTTTGCGAGAAATTAGCCATTGCACCACTTTCAGAACATACAGCATGAAGTTTGGTTACAAATTCAGCTACTGCAAGTAAATAGGGCATAGGACCAAATGGCTTGCCTTCAAAATCCATATCCAGTCCGGCGACGATCACTCTTTTCTTATCATTTGCCAAAGAATTGACCACATCAACGATACGGGAATCAAAGAACTGTGCCTCATCAATGCATACCACTTTAGCATTTCCTGTGAGAAGTACGATCTGATCTGCAGTATCAACTAATATACTGGGAAGGGCAGTTTCATTGTGAGAAACAACCTCAGTATCACTATAACGTTTGTCGATGGCAGGTTTCACAACCACAACATTTTGCCCGGCTATATGAGCTCTTTTAGCTCTTCTGATAAGCTCTTCAGTTTTACCACTGAACATGCCTCCACAAATAACTTCAATCCATCCAAAATCTCTGGGTGCTAACGAAGGTTCGTTGATCATCAATTAATTTTAAAAGTTGAACCTGAATTTAAGCAAGGAATATATCGGGGAGAAGTACAAATGGAAAGCATAAAGGGGAATTAAATCCAAAAAATGATGATTAGTTTTGAGAGAAGCAGAAATGATTGCACAGTATTTTTACATATACCTAATGTTTGCTATTTTTTAATCATGAAGAAATTTATACTAAAAAGGGATGAACCAAGACTCAGGCCGGAAGATTATTCCATCCCATACAGGGATCTGCTGAATAAAAATCAGCTGGAAGCTGTATTTCATACAAATGGCCCGGCTCTGGTGATTGCCGGGGCAGGAACTGGTAAAACCCGGACCTTAGTATACCGGGTAGCTCGTTTGGTTGAAAGCGGGGTAGATCCATCTCAGATCCTGCTCCTTACTTTCACCCGCAGAGCTGCTCGTGAAATGCTCAACAGAGCAAGTTCAGTTCTTGATGACCGATGTAAGAAAGTAAAAGGGGGGACTTTTCATTTCTATTGTAGCCAGATCCTTCATCGTTATGCCGAAAAATTAGGCTATCCCGGGAATTTTACAATCATTGATACTGCGGATGCATTTGAGATTATTCAACTGGTACGAACCCAGCTGAATATGCATAAGAAGAAAAAAAGATTTCCCAATAAAAATACTCTGTACAATATTATAAGTACCTGCAAGAATAAAAATCTGGACATCAGAGTAGTGATCTCAGATTCGTATCCTCAGTTTGCTGAGCAGGAAGACAAGATAGAACAGGTCGCAAAGGAGTACGAAAATTACAAGGCCAGAAACTTTGTAATGGACTTTGATGATCTTCTTATAAAAACAAAAGAACTCATTGAACAGCATGAAGATATAAGGATTAATATATCCGGTTCAAATCGCTTTGTTATGGTAGATGAATACCAGGATACGAATAAGCTTCAGGCAGATCTTACCTCATTGTTATCGAGTGTACATAATAACGTGATGGCGGTTGGGGATGACGCTCAGAGCATTTACTCATTCAGGGGTGCAGATCACCAAAACATCATGCAATTCCCGGAACTTTTTGATGGCACCAAACTTATCAAACTTGAAGAGAACTATCGTTCCAGTCCGCAAATACTTAATACAGCAAACAGGCTTCTTGAACAGGCCAGTTACAAGTTTGAGAAACATCTGTTCTCTAATAATCCGGAAGGAGACATTCCGGCGTTAGTCAAAGCTCCAACTGAACATGATCAAAGCCGGTTTGTTTCACAGGCGATCATGCAATTAAGAGAACAGGATATCCCTTTAAATGAAATTGCTGTTTTATTCAGAAACGGGCGTGATTCTTTTGATCTTGAAGTTGAGTTAAACCGAAAAAACATTCCTTTTGTTAAGTACGGAGGGCAGAAATTTACAGAAGCCGCACATATTAAAGATGTACTGGCACATGTCCGCGTACTTGTAAACCCTATGGATACAATTGCATGGAACCGGGTCTTAATGTTGATCGATGGAATAGGCCCAAAAACCGCACAGGATCTGTTTGAATGGATCCGGTTGTCAAATAATCCATATCAACTGGATATGTCAGATTCAGTTAGTAAGGCTTACATGAAGCAGATGAAAAGCCTTAGTAGTTTACTTATTGAACTGAAAGAAGAAGATCATTCAGTTTCTGAGACCATTGACAAGATCGTCCAATATTACAAGGTTTTTTGCGAGAAGAGATACGATGATTACCCTAAGAGACTCAAAGACCTGGAGGCATTCGTAAATATTGCACTAGGATTTACTTCACTTGATAAGATGCTTGAAGAACTTGCCCTTGACCCAATCTCAGCTACGGCTGTTGATGTAGAGCAAAAACAAAAGGAAGAATCTCCGCTTATACTGAGTACCATTCATTCTGCTAAAGGACTTGAATGGAGGCATGTATTCATTATCCAGTGCCTCGATGGCATCATTCCTTCTGCGTATTCTGTAGAAGATGACGAACAACTAGACGAAGAATTGAGATTACTTTACGTTGCAACAACGAGGGCAAAAGAGATGCTCTATTTCAGTTATCCTGCATTAGCTCAATCACAATATGGTGATTATTTTACAAAACCGACCCGGTATCTCGATGAAATGGATAAGGCGTTACTGGAAGAATGGAAGTTGATTGAGGATGAACCCGAAGGATTGGATGAAGGAGAAGACCCTTTATTACTTGATTAATGAAGTTCGTTTTTCTTCATAAACCTATGTTGCACAATAATATCCTTGATTAACCAATATACCGGATAAAATGGTATCAGAACTGCAATGACTACCTGCCATTTGTTATATTTGGGCTTACCACCATCAACAGGTAGGGTTATCCCCGCTAATCCAGCGATCCAGAAAATGAAGAATATGAAGAGTCCGAGTGATAATAATAGCGCTCCAAAGAAGCCGAGTAAATCATAAAAGCTTTTCAGCATAAGACTCTTTATGTGATAATATTTACGTATTTTTGAACTGAACTAAACTAATCATTCAAATCATAAAATGCTCCCAGTAGTTTCTATCGTGGGGAGGCCCAATGTAGGCAAATCCACAATTTTTAATCGACTCATAGGTCAAAGAAAAGCAATTGTACATGATGAATATGGGGTAACCCGAGACCGGCATTATGGAGAATCTTACTGGAACGGGGTTGATTTCACCGTTATCGATACCGGTGGGTATTTACCTGATGATATGGACGTAATGGTTGTTGGTATTCGTGAACAGGTTCATATCGCACTTGAAGAGTCTGATGTGGTTCTTTTTGTAGTTGATTCTGAACATGGTATTAATACACTTGACAAATCTGTAGCGAATCTGCTCCGTCAACAGGATAAACCCTTAATCATTGTTCCAAATAAAGCAGATAATGATGAACGTCGGTTTAATGCCTCAGAGTTTTACGAGCTGGGTTTTGATGAATTATTTCCAATATCAGCGATCAGTGGAACAGGAACTGGTGAACTATTGGACAGGGTAGTGGAGTTACTCCCTGAATCAGCCCCGGAAGCTGATGAAGAGCTTCCTAAGCTGGCTTTTATTGGGCGACCCAATGTTGGGAAAAGCAGCCTTGTAAATGCCTTACTAAATGACGAGCGTTCTATTGTAACTGATATTGCTGGAACAACACGGGATTCAATTAATAGTAAACTTAACTTTAATGGTAAAGACTACATACTGGTAGATACTGCCGGCCTCAGGAAACGGGTTAAAGTTAAAGAAAACATTGAGTTTTATAGTACTGTAAGGACAGAACGCGCAATACGAGATTGTGATGTTGCCATCCTGATTCTTGATGCCGAAAGAGGTTTTGAAGATCAGGATAAACGCGTATTACGGGAAGCTGAAAAGTTCAACAAAGGACTCATTATTGTATTGAATAAATGGGATCTGATTGAGGATAAGGATACAAATACGGTAAAAGAGTTTGAGGAGTACATCTATAATTCAGTTCCTCAAATGAATTACATTCCGGTCGTTACTATATCAGCCATCAATAAGAAAAGGATACACCGCGTTATTGAGCTTGCTGACATGGTTATTGAGGCACGAACAAAACAGATCAGTACCTCGGAATTGAATAACTTTTTGGAAGAGATATTAAGCGACCGGCCTTTACCGATGAAAAGAGGGCGTCAGCTTAAAATTCAGTATATGACCCAGGTGAAATCTGATCCTCCGGTGTTTAAGTTCTTTATGAATAATCCCCAGGATATGCCCCCGAATTACCGTAGGTATATTGAGAACAAGATCAGGGAAAAATATTCCTTTACGGGTGTACCAATTACAATGGTATTCAGGCAGAAATAAATGTTAGATGAAGGATTACAACTGGCTATACATACTCTATTTACTCGCATCGTTACCTTCTTTGTATGTGATAAGCAGCATTTCATATAAAGAGAAATCCCTTTCCGGATTCTATTTTGGAATGGCCGTTTTAAGCTTTGTGTTAGGCATACTGATCAGTCTTGCAGGCTGGTTAGAAGATAGTTATGTAAGAGGGTGGGGAGATATAGTCGCAATTACATTCGTACAATGCGGATTATTTGTAATGATAAGGAATTCAAAACCTGTATTTGCCCGTTTCCCGATTTATTTGACTGCTTTGCCACTCATTACACTGCTTTTTTATCCGATAGTTTCTGATGTACAGGTAGTAACGAACCTGTTAAAGATGACCTATCAGGGAGGAGCGATATTGGTGGGATTACTTGTCATTGCCATCAATCATTACCTTCATAAACAACGAGAAGTATTACTGATTTCATGTTTTATGTTTCTTGCGGCCTATATTTTATTTTGGACAGAATATGAAAATTCAACTTTAGCATTAGTATCAAGTGTACTGATGTCTTTCGGGTTTATTACAGGCTCTATAGGGTTAAAAAAGATTTCAAACATCAATTAATTTAGTATTAGGACATGCAGAAGATCAAAGTTAACGACAAAGCTCCTGATTTTAATCTACAAAATACCACTCGCGAGTTTGTCAAACTTTCAGATTTTAAAGGTAAGCGGAATGTAGTCTTGTTATTTTACCCGCTGGCATTTTCAAGTGTTTGTACAGCCGAGCTTTGCTCAACACGAGATAACATGAAACTCTATGAAGCTTTTGATGCAGAGGTATTGGGTATAAGCATTGACAGTTTTTTTGTACAAAAAGCATTTAAAGAGTCGCAGAATTTAAATTTTAAACTACTGAGCGACTTTAATAAAACAGCCTCAAAAGATTATGGCATTCTTCAGGAAGATTTCTTTGGCATGATGGGAGTTGCTAAACGTTCTGCTTTTGTAATAGATAAAGAGGGAATGGTCAGATATGCCGAAGTACTTGAAGACTCATCTAAAACACCTGACTTCAATAGTATCCAGGATATATTAAGCAGTTTATAGTTTAGAATAATTGTACATGTAGAGTGATGGGTGAGTATTAAGTATATTAAACTTTACATAATATAAATTATAGGAATTGAATATAATGATCTAAGTCATAGAAAATTGCCTGATATCTTTATTCTGTTAGAGTATTTCATTTTAAACTAAATAAGACTACGTTCTTATATCATATAACTAATACTGATACGCTGGCATGTACTTTTAAAATTTAAAAGACATCTGTATCTAAGGATATTGCTTTGGGTTTAATAAATTGATTTCAATGAAAGATGTTTTAATTGTTGAAGACGATAAAGTTCTCTCTCTCTTATTAAGTAAGATGATTGAGAAATTGGGGCTGAATCTCCTCGGAATTGCTACTACCGGGAAAGGTGCTATTGAGAAAGTCAGGGAACTTAAGCCTGATCTTGTTCTCATGGATATTATGCTCGAAGACAATATTGATGGTATTGAAGCAATGCTCACTCTCAGAAAAGAATCAAATAATACTCCCGTTATCTTTATTACCGGGAATTCTGATATCTATAACCGAGAGCGAGCTAAAGAAACTAATTATATCGACTACCTGGTTAAACCTATTAACCTTGAGATCCTCAGGGAATCCATCGAAAAAGTTGATTAACTGTTTACTGATTTCAATCTGAATGTTACAGGGATTGTATATCTGACCGATACTGGTCTTCCCCTTTGCATTCCCGGTTTGAATTTAGCCAGTTTAATAGCTCTTAAAGCTTCTTCATCACAGCCCCCGCCTATTCCGCGGATCACTTCAGGATTCAGGACATTACCTTCACGGTCTATCACAAACTGAACGATCACGCGACCCTCAATCCCTGCCTGAAGTGCTAACTGTGGATATACAACATTCTTCTGAACAGCAGCAATTCCACCAATTAGCTCTGGTTGCTGCTCAACAACTACGAAGATCTCATCTTCCATATCTTCATCATCCTGAACAGGTCTTGGTGGTGGCGGAATATCCATTGGAGCATCAAGATCGAGTTCGGCATCTATATCAATGATCTCATCTATAAGAATTTCATCATTAGGTACTTCTACCGGTACTGAAGGTCTTGGTGGTGGCGGAGCCTTTATTTCCTGTTTGGTTTGAACTACTTCTTCCAGGAAAATCTCTTCCTGTTGCTCAATAACCAAAGTGTCGGAATTATCTGATGCGGTAAAATTCATCTTAAATACCAGCAACATTAAACTGATACTCAGGATATAACCAAATTGAAGATAAACTCTATAACCTTCTTTAAATGCCTTGTTTGAATGTAGAAATTTGAATTTCATGACATACCTCCTATCAATCATCTGTTGATAAAAAAGTACTTTCGAATCATGAAGATTTTATGAAATCGCTTCCAAAAAAAGCCCCGATTAACGGGGCCTTAAATATTGTAATCAGCTGGCTGAAAGCGTGAATGTAATTGGAACAGCATAAGTTACATTCACAGGAATACCACGTTGTAAACCCGGTTTGAATTTCGCCTCTTTTAAGGCGCGGAGTGCTTCTTCATCACAACCAGCTCCGATACCTCTTATAACCTTTGGATTTATGATATTACCTTCTTTGCTCACTACAAATTGAATTATTACCCGTCCTTCAACTCCAGCAACCCGAGCCATTTCAGGATACTTTATTCTTTTTTGAATACCAGAGATCCCTCCTATTAATACAGGCGGATTTTCCACAACTACAAAAATCTGATCATCAAAATCTTCATCCTGAGCTGGTGGCGGCGGTGGCAATGCGAGAGCATCGTCCAGGTTCAGTTCTGAATCTAAGTTAATGATCTCATCTTCCAGAATTTCATCATTAGGTACTTCAATAGGTACCGGAGGTCTTGGTGGTGGCGGTGGAGTATCGATCTGTCTTGTCTGGACAATTTCCTCCATTATAACTTCTTCCGGCATCTCAAGCGATATTGCAACCGGAGGCTCAGATTTAAACTCAGCTTTAAAAACTGCAATGAAGATCAAAAGACTGCAAATCAGTCCTAGCTGAATTTTAATACCATAGTTTTTTCTGTGATCGTATCTATATAACCGTCTCATTCTATTAACTGGAACTCTCATTATTCACTCCTTGTATTTTCGATGACCAGAGACTTATCCGAAATGAGAATGAAAAGGTTTCGAGATTATTAAAGAGTTTTATTCAGCTGTAATTACCTGAAGAGATCCTGGAATAATTCGGATTTCAAATTTGGTGTCTTGCTTCAATATTTCACCATCAGCGTGAACATGCACCCGTTCATCAATTGAAATCTCACAATCTGTAATGTAATGCTGTTCAATGATTTGCTTTCTTAATGTACTTCCTGATGATAAACGAATAAATTCATAAGCAAGAGAAATAATGTTTATCGGTTTAATACTGATAAGCTCTAATTTACCATCATCATTTTGTGAAAAAGGTGAAATAAAATACTTACCTCCCTCCCATTTTCCATTAGCGAAAACCAGCATCATGCTCTCAAAATTGCGCGTGAAATGTTCAGATTTGAGAGTGACTCTGAAGCTCTTTGCCTTTATTAGCGTCTTTAATCCGGCAAGTACGTATTTAAGATTACCTTTCACATTTTTAAACCTGGATGCGTAGTAGTTCGTCTGGCCATCAAAACCAAGGCCAAGAGTATTGAAGAAATACTCATCATTTACCTTTGCAGCATCTATTTGGATAACCTTCTGCGCTTTTAGCACCTTCAGGTTTAATTCAAGATCAGAAGATAACCCAAACATTTTGGCAAAATCATTTCCTGAGCCAAGAGGTAATAAACCAAGAACAGATTGTGAGTGGACAAGCCCGGAAGCTACATTTCTGGCCGTTCCATCGCCTCCACAAGCAACTATACAATTAAACTCCTGCGTTTTTGATGAAGCAATTTCAGATAAGGATTCATCTTCACTCAGATAACAGAACTCAACCTCACCCAGATAGCGTGTGATGAGGTCTTCATTATTCTTAATAAAAGACCCTGTTTTACCCGAATTTGCCTTCGGGTTTACCAATAAGCAGTAATCTCGCTTCAAACTTTAGGTTTAGTCGAAGTGCTTTATCTGAACGGCGAATTTTCCCTTTTTACTTCTCTTTATCGGAATTCGATCTATAACTGCATCAATAGAAAAAGCACCATATAGGTTGGGATAAATGATTCCATCAACAGATTCACGTTTAATTGGAACCTGTATTCTTAAAGGGTCGATCACGATCAAAAGCAGATCGTCAATACCCTCAAAATTTTCATTTGCGGCTTTCTCAACCTGATTTCCCTGGTAACATCTAATAAAACCATGTTCAACTAAGCTTTCAGGCTCAAAAGAGCCGGATTGAGAATAAAGTTTCCAGTCAGTTTTACTTATCAGAGTAAATAGAAGATCGTTTTCCAATAGAATTCAGATTAGTTATGAGCAATATGAATGATCGCATCACCTTTATGAACGATCGGGTTATAATTCTGTCCAATGATGACTCCATCACGGGAAAATACCACTTTTGTCTTCTTACCACCAAAGGGATCGTTGATATATCCTAAAATATCTTTTTTAGTGACTGAAGCTCCCAGATTAAAACCCGGTGAAAAAAGTCCCGCGTTCTTTGCCCTGACCCATGAGGACTTTCTGAACATTCTTGTACCTGCAGATACAGGAGCTTCTGTGATCATGCCAAGGTGCTTCATGAGTCTAAGCGTTCCGTCTATTCCATGCTGAATACCTTGTTCATCAAAGCGCAAGGATTCTCCAGTTTCATATACAAGGATCTCAGTTCCTTTTTTATGCGCTGCACTACGGAATGATTTAGCTATCAATGTTGAGTGCAAAGTTATTGGTGCAGAAAATGCTTTAGCCAGTTCTTTTGCTTTTGGAAGATTGAATGAACAACGTATCTGCGGATAATTCGATCTGCTAGCTCCACCGGTGTGAAAATCTACTCCGCAGTCAACTAATGGAATGATCTCATTCATTAAGGTATAAGCCAGCAACCGAGCAAGAGATCCCCCTTTAACCCCGGGAAAACTCCGGTTAATATCTTTACCATCCGGTACACCCCTAACATTCAGAATAAAGCCATAAGCATTCACTATTGGCAATGCGATCACGGTTCCTTTTTCCGGAAGTATCAAACCTTTACGGATCATTCTTCTGATGATCTCTATTCCGTTGATCTCATCACCATGTAATCCCCCTGTTAATAAAAGCACAGGACCATCTTCTTTTCCCCGGTACACATGCACCGGAAGATCAATATTTGTGTAAGTAGGAAGACGTGCTATGTTAAGGTTTACTTTCCTGGATTCACCCAGTCCTATCACCTGATCTTTTACTGTTATAAACTCAGGCATTACTTTTAATTTTCCGTCTGCGTTCAGGTTTTTTCTTCTTTTCTTCGGTCTTTTTAACCACATATCGCACGATTGCACCAGCAATATCCTTCCCGGTTGTTTTCTCGATCCCTTCAAGACCCGGAGAAGAATTTACTTCAAGAATAAGGGGTCCGCGTTCAGATTGCAGCATATCCACACCTGCAACAGGGAGTCCCATTGCCTGAGCTGCTGTTAAAGCGGCTTCACGTTCTTTTTTGCTAAGTTTTATAAGTGAACTACTTCCCCCCTGATGTAAATTAGAGCGGAACTCTCCTTCTTTGCCCTGACGCTTCATCGCCCCTACAACTTTACCATCTACCACAAACACCCGGATGTCTGCGCCTTTTGATTCAGATACAAACTCCTGAACGATCACCCTGGCTTTCATACTATGAAAGGCCTGAATAATAGATTGGGCTGCTTTTTTAGTCGGAGCAAGTACAACTCCATATCCCTGAGTTCCTTCAAGTAACTTAACGATCAATGGAGCCCCCCCAACCGAATCAATAAGCTTATTTACTTCCTTGGAATAATTAGTAAAAACTGTTTTTGGGAGACCAACCCCGGCACTAGCCAGTATCTGCAGACTTCTTAATTTATCTCTGGATCGTACTAAAGCCTGAGAATGTACCGCGGTGAATACTTTCATCATTTCGAACTGGCGAACTACTGCTGTTCCATAAAAAGTAACGGATGCTCCGATACGGGGAATCACCGCATCGATATCTTCCAGGCTTTCGCCTTTGTAGTAAATATTTGGTTTATCCTGTTCGATCACGATATCACATTTC
Source organism: Rhodothermia bacterium (assembly GCA_030427885.1). Taxonomy (GTDB): domain Bacteria; phylum Bacteroidota; class Rhodothermia; order Balneolales; family Balneolaceae; genus JAUICM01. The sequence continues at coordinate 512,348 of JAUICM010000001.1, forward strand.
AAATGATCAATGACCTTAGCTTCATGACCACGATGCTCGATAGCCTCTACAAGTCTCTGTGTTGAGTATAATTCAGCGTTTCGTGATAGTATTCCAATCTTAAGCTTCAAGAAGTCCTCTCTGTAATTTGCTTTGATAAATTTTTCTTAGATACATCAACCAGGAACTTGTTATGTATAAATTTTCGACCGATCAACACCGGGAATTTCATTACAGACCTGTCTGTTAATGAAAGCTCGATCTTATATTCGGTATTAAACATTCGAATGGTTGTCTTTATAAAAAAACGTGTTTCAGTCTGCCCATTTGAACTCTTCACATCCCTTTTATCGAAAATTGGAAGCTCTACAAGTTGATCATTATAACTGTGATGTTCCGGATCAAGGATATTAAAACGAACGAATGAAATCCCTTCCTTTTCAAACTCTTCAATATGATGGCAGTGAATACTTGAGGAATATGCTCCGGTATCGATCTTAGCTTCAATCCCTGTGATATTCCAATCCGGAAGATCTACCTGTTCCACCCTTCCAACAGTATGTAAATTGAACTCGTTCATATGTGTCCAAAATTAACATTAAATCAGGCATACTTCATATTTATTGAAAAAAATCATTGAACACAGATTTTAAACATCAAGCTTTATTTTAATTGGATTTAGATTAAATTGAATGGGGAAATTAAGTTTAAGAGATATCTTATCTGTAATGAAAAATCCAATACACCTTTTAGCAGCTCTGGTTTTTGTACTTATTCCGGTTGGCTCCAGCGCTCAATATTTTGAAAAACCCGTACAGAATGTAGACACCCGTTTTATGAGTTCCATGTATGTTGAGGTTGGTGGAAATGCAATAATCGCTTCTGTTAATTATGAACTTATTATTGACCGTAATTATGCTGTCAGATTGGGAATGGCTCCCGGTGTTTTTCTGAGTTGGAACATTGAAGATAACGGGGAAGATTCCTATTACAACCGAGATGAAACCATGGATTTTGTGGGGCTCGTATCAGCTTCTAAATTTTTTGGTTCAAGAAAAAATAAAATTGAGACCGGGATTGGTTTTGTATTCGGGGATAGCCACCGGGAAAAAGGAAGTAAGATTCCCAGGGCTAATGGTTTAAGTTTTACTTTAGGATACCGATATATGAGCTTGTCTGAGCGGGGATTAGCACTTAAATTCGCATTCACCCCAATCATAAACTCTGATGGCTTTTCTCCATGGGTTGGAGCATCCATTGGACTTTCTCTTACTAATCTGTTTAATAATGATAGCCCGCCCAACTCTCGTTCTGGATACTGATAAGGTCAGATCTAATATTCGAAAAATTTGTACTAAAGTGAGCAGTCTTGGTCTGGAATTCAGACCGCATTTCAAAACTCATCAATCCCGAGCTATTGGAGATATGTTCAGAGACCAGGGAATTAATGGTATAACCGTTTCTTCCCTTAAAATGGCTAACTATTTTGCCGAAGTTGGGTGGAACAATATTACTGTTGCCATCCCTTTCAATATTCTTGAGTATGATCTGATCAATGAGTTGGCATCGAAAGTTGAACTTCGCTTGCTTACGGTAGATGCAAATACTATCCAACAGCTTGATTCAAAACTCAATCATACTGTAAAAGTATACATTGAATTAGACCCGGGTTATGGCCGAAGTGGTATTCCTATCAATGATCATGACTACATTGCTCAGCTGATTCCGGTTATTGACACCCTTGAGTATATTTCATTACATGGGTTCTATACACATCCCGGACATACCTACAAGTGTCGTTCGGCTTCAGAGATCCGAAATTTAACAGCCCCTATTCTTGAGAACCTGCTAAAACTTAAACAAGCTTTTGATTTACCGGTCTGTTACGGGGATACTCCCTCCTGCTCTGTACTGCAGACATTCGGATCAGTTAATGAGATAAGTGCAGGTAATCTGGTTTTTTACGACTGGACACAGGTACAGATCGGCTCCTGTGAACCTAACCAGATTGGCGTTGCTATGTTTTGTCCTGTGTTGGCAAAATATGCCGAAAGGAATGAGTTATTGATTCATGGAGGTGCGGTACATTTCTCTAAAGATTCCTTTACCCCATCAGGCGCCAAACCATATTTTGGTATTATTGCCGAAAAAAATGGTGATACCTGGGGTGAACCTGTGGAAGATGTTATTATGAGCTCAATATCACAGGAGCATGGCATTATAAGCTGTACAGAAGATTTTTTTGAAAAGATCAATGTAGGTGATGTCATTCCGATCCTGCCGATCCATTCCTGTCTTAATGCTGATCTGATGGGTGAATACCAGTCTAGTGAAGGAGAAATTCTGGATCACATGAATGGAAAAGCCTTTCGTGTATAGATCAGAATAAGATCTGGAACCCGTAAGTATTTCCGTATTCTCCAACCAGTCTCCGGCTGAATTCAGCATATATAAACCCAAATATCTTGAAAGCGGCTATTCCAAGTTCTGCCTGTGTTTTCCCACCATTACCCGGCAATAAAGGCACCATTGAATGGCCATCGTCTACCGTGGCTACGGTCATAAACAAAGACAGATGAATTCCACTTTGCTGGATGAATTTAATGGGCGTCTTTCGGGTTATTGAACTTCCGAATTTATATTTAAGCTTGATCTCTGATACTCTTGACCCTATCGGTGTTTTGAAATTCGTTGTATTCACATATTGTTCTCTTACATAATCATCAAGGACAAAGCCATTATAGCTGAATAAGCGCTGATTTGGAGTGCCTGAATCTGAGGCTCCTACGATCATGTCTGCCTGAATAAAATGTGAACTGAAAATGGGCACATTCATTTTAAGTCCTAAGCGATATCGGGCATAGTCAAAGTCACTCCCGATGGATGATATACCTTTCTCGAAAGTAAGATCCGTAAGCCAGCCAAAACTTCTGTTATTGTAATCCCGGAGAAATTGTGCTCTTCTGTATTTCCTGGTGTCATGATGAAACTGCGCATAAATACCTTTAACGTCTCCGGGTTGAGCTGGAAACAGAATATCGTTATTGGCGTATCTGGAACGTTCAATTCCGGATCCAAATATATGAAAATCGGTTCTGCTGTTTAGAACCCGGTGTCTTTCCTCTGTATATAAAAGCCGAAAAAAAGTTTCTGTTCTGAATCGTACCCTGAATCCAATATCAAAGCCTTCTCTTTCAAAATAGTTATTGTTTACTGCTCCATAAAGCAGGGATTGCATGGTCTGCCTGAATCCGAAGAAGTCGAGAGGTGTTGTATTGTAATCGTAATCCTGAAACTGATAGGCCACCTGATCACGAAAAGAAAATTCCGGAGCAAAGCCTGATCTTCCTATATACTGAAGTCCGCTTATTTTATAATTGAATGTTTTTCTTGTAAAACTATATCCGCCCACAAATCTGTATTCATAATCGGGGTTATATGGAGTTCTGAGGCCTACTCCAAGGTAGTGCCCTTCTACCCTGTTAAAATGATAAATATCATCCATATTGGTTAAATAGAATCGCTCCAACTGGTACGGAAGGCGGAAGAATTTACTCATCAGCGCCATCCCAAAATTTAAAGTCCTGCTGTTCTTACGGCTGGTCTTCGCGGCTTCGAGATACTCAAGGTTCTCATTACCTGATTTTGTGGATAAGGTATCCCAATAGGTTTCTGATCTCAAATGAGCATTTTCGGAAATTGAAAGAGTATTCAGATCTACATTTTGATAATCTACTCCTGAAGGATTCACTTTATGGTTTTTCCAAGTCCATTCATCTCGGTATCGAATAGACTTTCCGGATCCAATGATCTTTATTTTAGCAGAAAGCTTCGTTTGTTTAGGGAGCCAAAACCCATCGATCTTTACATAGCTTTGTTTGTAATGAAGATCTGATACACTATATATACCGGTATTGGTTTTGGTATAATCATTAAGGCCAACGTCAACACCCAAAATGGTTGATGTTTCATCATCATACCACACTTTACCTTCGAACAAAGGACGATCTTCAAATCTTGGTTTAACAATGATCTCAACGGTTCCATCCGGCCAGGTAGAGTCTGCAGGATTATCACTCAGTATATAATAATTGCCTGCTTTTTTTGAGATGGGCCCCGGAATAGTCATTCCTTCCGACAGAATACTTAGCGGGACCATTTCCTGGTTCAGATCTAATGGCTGCCCTCCCGTTGAGAAATAATCATATTCACTGAAGAAGTTCTTACTGGCCCGGTTTGCGATCATAACTTCAGAATACCTTTGAGGCTCTCGGGTATACATAAATTCAGATTCCCGTTCTGAAAAAGCTACGGGATTGAATGTGCTGTCTTTGGTGTCACCGGATGCTATAGTTCCAAGAATAGCCAGTTTATAAATTTTGGCAGTATAGGCTTTTAAATTAGTCTGATGTTTGTCTCTAAGATCGGCAAGCTGCTGTACTTTACGGGCTACGCGGTCGGCACTAACCACGATCTCATCCATCAGCAATGCGTCAATGCTCAAATAGATGTCGATCTTACTGGCTTCATTAGACCTGATATTCACACTCACAAGGGTATCTGTGTACGAGATACTGCTGTATCGAATCGAGTAAAGACCCTCATTTAGAGAAAGACGATATTTGCCTTCTTCATTTGAGTAGGTACCGGTTAATGTGCCGTCAACTACGATATTAGCATAGGGAATGGTCTCACCGGAGTCTTTATCATAGATCGTGCCTTCGAGTATACCTTTTTGTGCAAATGAAGTATTGGAGAGAGACCCTATAATAACAAAGCTGATAGCTATGATCAGCGAAAAGAAAGAACTCCGTTTTTCAAGTCTCATTAACTAAATAGTCTTCTTTGCAGATTTGGATTTAGGTTGAGAACGAGTATGCTCTCTTTATATTAATTCACACCGGATTCTAACAAGTGGATGGTTTTCTCTTCAGCGTTAATGCCAGCCTGAACCCCTACCGGTAATGTAATGTTTTTGTCCTCATGGCTTATCATAGCTCCGTAGAACGCCGGAATATCTAATAAAGATATATGATCGGCAAATACTTCTTTAAGACTCAGACTGTTAGATCCGGAATCGCAATCGGTACACTTACCAAATACAAATCCATTGATCTGATCCAAAACACCGGAGAGTTTTAGTTGGGTTATCATTCGGTCGATTCGATATACATCCTCCCCTACATCTTCGAGGTATAGAATTGAATCTTTTAAATCGGGTAAATAGTCTGAACCGATCAGAGACACCAGTACAGATAAATTCCCCCCTACTAACGTACCTGTTGCTTTCCCTTTTGTGATGGTAAAATTGTTTACGTCATCATCGGGTATTTCATATGTGAATTCAATTCCATCTCTTATCACTTTATTCCATGCATTCAAAGTAAAGGTGTTCCACTCCGATTTTCCCACCGGACCATGAAATGTAACCAGCCCGGTTTTTTTCAAGATGGCCATATGAAGGGAGGTAATATCACTAAAGCCGGCAAATACCTTGGGGTTCTGCTTTATAATTTCAAAATCAAGCAGTGGTAAAATTCGATTACAGCCCCATCCACCGCGAACACATAAGATCCCATCCACAGTATCATCTGCAAACATTTCCATCAGATCTTTTGCCCGGTCTTCGTCTTTCCCGGCCAGATACCCATTTCTATCCCGGACATGTTTTCCTAATTTCAGATTGTATCCCAGCGAACGCAGTGTAACAAGCATCTCATCAAACTGAGTGGAATCATAAACAGGACTTGCAGGAGCTACCAAACCTAGGGTTGCACCTTCTTTTAACCGTTCAGCTTTGATAAGATCCGGGGCTGATTCACTGGTATTGCGGTTTGAATTGCCTGTGGTTATACCACCTAATGCTGTGATGGATGAAAGTTTTAAAAAGTCTTTTCTGCTAATGCTCATACCAGAAACTACTATTTTGAAAAGTATTTACCTACCTGTACAATCCTTTTTTTAGGATAATATCTTCCACTTCTACCGTAACTAATCCTGAAATTGATGAGCCTGACTGTACTCTTTCTCTTACCATTGAAGAGGAAATTTCCAGGGGTTCATGTTCCACAAAAGTGCTCCTGTCAAGAATATATTCAGCAACACCAGAATGATCAGAACCGGGTCGGTTTGCGATAAGCAGCTTCGCCTCTTTGAGTATTTCTTTATGGAATTTCCAGGTATGGAACTGACTCAGGTTATCTTCTCCCATACAAAAACAGAAAGTGTTGTCAGGATGAAATTCCTTCAGGTAACGAATGGTATTATAGGTGAATGAAGGCTTGGGAAGCTCATTTTCTATAGTAAGGATCCTGATTCCTTCAAAACCCTTGAAAGAAGTCGTTAGCATCTCTAACCGGGTTTCATAATCAACATACCCTTCCGAAAGCTTATGAGGCGGATAAGGAGTTAATAGCACCCATAGTTCATCGATCTCAGGTGAATTAAGGAAGGAACGGGCTATTGACAAATGCCCTTTATGGGCAGGATCAAATGTTCCCCCAAATAGCCCGATAGAAGACATTAGTCCTGAGATGGAGTGCTGCCGGAATCCGATATAGTACTGAGTCCTGCGATCTTCTTCTCAGCATCCGCATTCAATAGCTCTGCTTCCGCTCTCAAATCACTTTGAGGAAAGAGTTGGAGGAATTTATCGTAGTTAGCGATAGCTTCGTTGTATCGCTCAAGTTGTTTCTCAGGAACACTTTTATCAGCATAGGTAATGTAAGTACTGATCTGCTTTATCAGAGCCTCTTCTGCAAAATCACTTTCCGGATATTGATCGATCACCTGATCGAAATATATCGTAGCCGCATTATAATGTTCATTTCTGAGGTAAAACTCCCCGGATTTAAAAATCTTTTGAGCCAGTTTATTTCTCAATTCATCAATATGTTCGGCAGATTCAATTACAAATTCCGAATCCGGATATTTGTTATTGAATAACTGAAATAATTCAATAGCCTTTCGTGTATTAGCCTGGTCGAGACGGTATCGCGGACTCTGCTCGTAGTAACACATGGCTAATTTAAACTCTACTCCTTCCCTTCTTGGGTCCTGCGGATAATACGACATGAAACGCTCGTATTCAGAAGCCGCAAGAATGAACTGATTACTTTTGTAATAGCTCTCACCAAGATAATATTGTGCGTCACGAGAATAGTTGGAACCTCTTCCCATTCGGCTTACAAGATCGAAACCATTTGCGGCATCGTCATATTTACCGGCCTCAAAAAGAGCCATGGATTTATCGTATGCTACGTCTACAGGGTCACCAGGACGGATAAGGTCTTTATTTCTGCAGGCAGTTGTAAGCATCATTACCGAGAACAATGCAATTATGAGATATCTCATTCTAAAAATTCTGTATTCTTTAGTGATCACGATTCTGTAGAAAGATAAGGAGATTTTGGAGTTCTTTTTTGTATTCTGAATCAGGAAATTTATTGATCAAAGTATTGCAGGCCCGATACCTTTTCTCGATATACAATGCTACATCTTCGATCACATTTAATTCTTCCATAAGTTTAAGTACCGATTCAACCGATTCCCCGGCAGGATCTTTATCGAGTAATGTTTTGGTGATAAATGCTTTCTGTTCCTCATTCGCACGTTCTAACGCAAGTATGGTGAGATATGTTTTCTTACCTTCGAAAATATCTCCACCAGGACGTTTACCGAATTTCTCTGGATCCGCAATAGCATCCAGCAGGTCATCCTGAATCTGGAAGGCAATACCCATATCTAAACCTAACTGTGACAGGTAATTACGGTATTCAGTGTCAATATTGGCTGAGATCCCTCCCATCTCTAATGAAGCACTAAGAAGAGCTGCCGTTTTACCTGAGATCATTTCAATATATTCGTTGAGAGAAACATCTTTTCGATCAACAAACTCCATATCCAAAGCCTGACCTTCGCATACTGTGGTAACGGCTTTTAGAAACCTGCCGTACATCATGCTGAAGTCTTCTTTGGAATAGGCTGGATCATTGCCATAGAAAGCAAGCTCACTCATAGCCCTGGCAAACATTACATCCCCGGAGAGAATAGCCACATTTTCATTCCATTTCTTAAACACACTAGGTTCACCCCTGCGCGTTTCAGCAGAGTCCATAATATCATCATGAACAAGAGTAAAGTTATGAAGGATCTCAACAGCAACTGCAGCGGGTAATGCCTTTTCTATATTACCTTTACACATTCCGGCAGCAAGTAAAGTTAAAAGCGGACGTATGCGTTTACCTCCAACCTCTATCGCATATCTAAATGGCTGATAAAGGGTCTCAGGCTTTGCTGGCAGATCCAGGTTTTGAAGCCTGTTTTCAATCTGTTGAAGTAAATGTTTTTGTAGTTCCGTAGTACTCAAATCAGGTCTGTAGAAATTCGGCTCAAATATAAGGAATGTAAAAGAGCTTTATCAGGCTCATTTCTCTAAAAGATGTGAAGTATTTAACTCTCTGACCGATTTGCAGCCCAGTAAAGTCAGGATGATCCGCAGATCTTTTTTCCACTGATCAAATAGCAATTCCAAGTCATCATATCCGCCTTCAACAACTGCCCGGATCACAGGTTGAGCCGCTGCGGTAAATCCTGCGCCAAGACATAGTGCTTTTGCTATATCCTGTGCAGAACGAATACCACCAGAAGCGATCAGTCCAAAACTGCGTTCCCACTGGAGAGTGCTTATCTGTTTCAAACATTCTGCAGTTGGGATTCCCCAGTCATCAAAAGCATGGTTTGGCCGGACATTAGCCGGACGCTGGTTTTCTACTTTAGCCCAGCTGGTCCCTCCTGCTCCCGATACATCGATCACTTCAACCCCAACATTCAATAATCTTTTAGCCACATATTTGGAGATACCCGCCCCGGTTTCCTTCACAATTACAGGGACAGAAACTTCCTTGACTAACTGTTCTATACCATCCAGAACTCCCTTGAAATTCCGGTCGCCTTCGGGCTGCATGAGTTCCTGGAGTGGATTAAGATGAACGATCACTGCATTGGCTTCGATGGAATCCACCAATTGTTTAAGTTTGTTTTGGTCTAAGCCTCCGATCAATTGCACTCCACCAATATTTGAGGCTATAAATGCTTTAGGAGCTTTCTTACGAACAATAGAGAAGGTTTCTATAAGGGATTCATCCTCCAGCATAGCTCTCTGACTACCCACTCCGAATGGGAGATCATTCTCTTCACAAAACTCCGCAATGATGGCATTCACCGCGCCAGCTTCTGCATAACCACCGGTCATAGATGAGATAAATAATGGAAAGGAAAATGTATGTCCTAATAGCTCTGCTTCTGTTGATACTTCTTCGAAATCGAGCTCGGGCAGTGCATTATGATTGAAAGCATATTTTTCAAAACCTGACGTAATAGTGTATTGAGTACTTTCAGTTACCGTAAGTTCAACGTGGTCTTTTTTTCTGTCGCGAATGTCTGCCATAAAAGGAAGTTCCAATTTTCAAATTCCAAATCCCAAACATTTTTTCTGGCTTATCGTTTCCATTGTCATCCTGATCCGACGGTTAGAGGAGAAGAATGACAATGTGTAATGTTGAGTCTCCCCTTGAGGGGAGTGCGGCGAAGCCGGAGGGGTGTCAACACCCTCCACCTTTTCGGCAAGCCGAAAATGGCACCTCCCTCAAGGGAGGACTGGATTTTAAGGCAAATAACTCCCGCTGTTAATATGAAAGGTCTGACCGGTAGCGTGGGTGAGTTTTCCTTCGGCTAAAAGCATTACCAGGTTGGCTATTTCTTCGGGTGGGGCTATCTCATTGAGCGCCAGTCCGGAAGTGAGGTATTCGGCTCCATACACTTCGATCGACTCTCTGGCCATATCTGTATCCACGAAGCCGGGAGCAATGGTGTAGGCGGTGATCCCGATCTTACCGAAGCTGCGGGCAATGCTTTTGGTCAGGCCGATCATTCCGGCTTTACTGGCTGCATAGGCTGCATATTCCTGGGTATCTCCCCGCTGACCTGCACGACTGGATATATTAATGATCCTCCCTTCTATTCCCTTTTCCTTCCAGGCATTTACCGCACATTTACAGAGCTGAGCTACTGCTTTCAGGTTTACCTGCATGGTCTGGTCCCAGACCTTAAACCATTCCTCATCTGAAATCTCAAAATCAGCCGGACCAAAATAGGCCGCATTGTTAATGAGCACATCAGGTGGATTTTCTGAGTCGAACAGAGCTTTTAGTTGGGTTACCTGCTCAGGATCGGATAAGTCGCAATTAATATGTTGGTAGTGTTCGTTGAATTCGTTATTCGTTGATTCGTTAATGGCTGATCTGGAAGTCCCGATGACTTTATAACCATTAACGAGTAACGATTCACAAATAGCCTTGCCTATTCCGCGGGATGAGCCTGTGAGGAGTGCTTTGAAGACTTGTGAAAAACTTTTAGAGATAAGACCTGTCATTATAGTTATTTTTTAGTGCAAGAGAGTTTAATCAAAAATTGATCATTATGGCTATTTACTTCGGATTCAGTGATGAATGTGGCGATTACCGACCAAATATGGGAAGGAAATCACTTCAAAGACACCCATATTACATTAGATCAACTCTACTTATTGATGCCAGTGAGTGGAAAGGCTTGAGAAAAGCTTTTATCAAGTTAAAAAATAAATTTGGGTTGGATATTAATCGAGAAGTAAAGTGGGCATACTTATGGAATCTGCGGTATCATCATATTAATCAATTGGAAATTCCTTATGAGAAGCCCTATAAATATCTAGAAAATGTAGACTATCATGATCTTATCAATTTTGTCGAAAATGCCCTTCTATTATTAAAAACGCTGAGCTTCAAGAAAATAATAATAACTGCTACTGAAAATAGATCGAATAGAAGTACTAATGAAAAGTCCATGCTAGGGATGCATCTTCAAGAGCATATGCAAAGAATTGAAATGGAACTTGCTAATGATGACGAAAACTTAGGTATACTTTTTTTTGATCCCGTAAATAACAAGAAAAACTTTCATTTTAGAGAACTATACAACGAACTCTTTACAAATGGAGATTATATCAAAGAGTACTCTCATATAAAAGACAGTCTAAATATTGAAGAGTCCCATCACTCAGTTGGTATTCAAATTACAGATTTCATTTGTGGTTCCTTTAGTGCTTTTATGAAATCAGGAACTGGTTCGAATTACGATCGAGGCGTAGACATGTTTTATGAAAGCATTTACCCTTTTTTAAGAAGAAGAGAAGCAGATGGTAAAATATGTGGCTATGGAATTAGAGAGGTTCCAAGAAGTATTGGTCTTAGAGAAAAAATTTCCGGCAAAATATCAGACTTAGAAATTGAAAAGATTTTGTCTATGTGATTCACCCCTTCCAAACCGGCACAAAGCTACACGCCTCCCCGTACATGATCTTTTTGGCTGTACCTATTAACTTATTGGTAGCCAGTAGATAAATGGAATCAGGTACATGTATATCTCCGCAGCCTTTCAGGAGGATAAATTTGTCCTGGTACTGGCTCCAGTTGTATGCTTCCACTCCTCTCCGGTAAAGTTCGTGGCTGACTTCTTTAGGAGTTAAATGAAATACTTCTTTGGCATGTAGAGCGGCGTGGGAAGTAAGCAACATCCAGGCCCAGGGAGCTATTATGGCATCGGTAGAACAAAAAACAGAAAGGTACTGGCCTTCATACTGCGACCAGTCATGGTTCTTCAAGTGCTCCCGGAAATCCTTTTCCTTCAGCAATAAACCCATATACAGAAAATCCTTGATATCCAGCTCTGCTACTGGTGTAGGATCATGAAACAGCTTCACCAGGTCCACGGTCTGGAGCTTTTCATTGGCTTTTACTCTGTTAATGATCTCTTCGGGCATACGATTAAGATTGTCATCCTGAGCGGTTAGCGAAGGATCTTGTCGTTGCGTCGGCAAGGTCCTTCGGCAGTAGCCTCAGGATGACCAAGTTGTTTAGATACTAAAACTCTCCCCGCAGGAGCAGGTTCGGGTGGCGTTTGGGTTCTTGAAGTGGAATCCCTCCCCTTCAAAGCCATCGCTGTAGTCGAGCTCGGTCCCGGCCAGGTACAGGAAACTTCTCATATCAACCAGTACCTTCATGCCGTTCAGCTCAAACACCTGATCGTTTTCGGCGGGTTTGACGTCGGAGGCGAAATCAAGATCGTAGGTCAGCCCCGAACATCCCCCGCTCACCACTCCTACTTTCAGGAATGCCTCCGGATCGATGTTATTAGCCTGACGGATCTCAGCGATCCGTTTGCTTGCTCTGTCACTGATCGTTAATTCGCCCATACTATCTCCTTTATACAGAAACGACCTGAATTTCAGGATCGATTCGTTTAACCATGCTTTCTATAGCATATAAGGTACCACTAGTGGCCGTCGGACAAGTACCGCAAGCACCCTGATAGTGTACTTTCAATCTGTTTTGATCCAGACCAAGTACTTTCAATCCACCACCATCAGCAAGCAGATACGGGCGTACCTGCTCATCGAGCATACGATTGATCTCCTGAAGACGCGGATCGTCCGATTCCATGGCTTCCTTGCTTACATGTACTTCAGAATCGTCTTCGGCATGCATAGAAGGCTGTGCCTCACGAATAGGTGGTGCCAGCTTACGAAGCAATTCAGACCATACCGCATGACCATCCTGGGTCACGGTGATGTATTTGTCCACGTAATACACGTTGATCACGTTTTCTATTGCAAATAGTGCAGAAGCGAGTTCATCTCCTTCCGCTTCCATTGCATTTTCAAATGACCGGGTTACGCCACTTGTAAGCGGCTCATCCAGCACAAAACGCATTGCGTCGGGGTTTGGAGTTCGTTCAATTTCTTTGATCTTAGCCATCTTTATATCTCCTTTTTATCCAAAAAATTCTTTTGTGTATTCGATCGCTTCCACTAAGCGGTCAATATCGTCTTCGTTATTATAAAATGAAATAGAAGCTCTGAGTGTGCCCGGTATCTTAAAGTGCTCCATTACTGGCTGAGCACAATGATGCCCGGTTCTTACTGCAATACCTTCTTTATCCAGAATAGTACCTGCATCGGTTGGATGAATTCCATCCAGAAGGAATGAGATCACAGACGCTTTATGTTCAGCGGTTCCAACAATCGTCAATCCATCGATCTTACTTAGTTTCCCGGTTGCATAATCGACCAGTTCCTGTTCTCTTGCAGCGATGTTATCCATTCCCACTGAATTCAGGAAGTCGATCCCTGCTCCAAATCCTACTCCGGCAGCAATCGGTGGTGTTCCAGCTTCAAATTTGAATGGAAGATCATTCCATGTGGTCTTTTCAAACGTCACTTTATCGATCATATCGCCACCACCACGATAAGGAGGCATTTCTTCGAGTATCTCTTTTTTACCATAAAGGATCCCGAATCCGGTTGGGCCACACATTTTGTGTGCAGAGAATGCATAGAAATCAGCGTTGAGTTCCTGAACATCCACCACTGAATGAGGTACAGCCTGAGCACCATCAATTAAAACTTTAGCGCCCTTTTCATGAGCTGCATTAATGATCTCTTCAATTGGGTTGATTGTTCCTAAAGCATTAGAAACATGAACCACAGCAACCATTTTGGTCTTTTCAGAGAGCTGCTGATAGAATGAATCCATGATCAGTTCACCATGCTCATTCATCTGAATAACTTTGAGCCTGGCTCCTGTCTGTTCTGCGATAAGCTGCCAGGGAACGATATTGGCGTGATGTTCCATCTCTGAAACCAGGATCTCATCGCCTTCCCTGAAGTACTTGCGTCCGTAACTGCTGGCCACCAGATTGATAGAATCCGTGGTACCTGTCGTGTAAATGATCTCTTCCAGATAACGGGCGTTGATCAGCTTCCTTACTTTTTCCCTGGTTGCCTCATAAGCATCCGTAGCATGCTGACTAAGAGAATGAATTCCCCGGTGAACATTTGCATGTTCGTGAGAATGGTATGCATCAATCCGATCGATGGCAGACTGTGGCATCTGGCTTGAAGCCCCATTATCCAGATATACCAATGGCTTTCCATTCACTTTCTGACGGAGAACCGGAAACTGGGCTCTTACTTCTTCCCAGTTCACTTTAGTTGGTATGTCGGTATTAACTTTATCCATTCTCTATTGTCATCCAGAGGCTACCGCCGAAGAACCTTTCCGGATATCCGCTAAGGTTCTTCGCTCTCGCTCAGAATGACTTTTAAATTACTATCCTTTCAAATCTCTGTTCGTGTATTGAATCACTTCTTCAAGAAGCATCTTTTCCACTGAATCCACTTCCATGCTTTCAACGCTTTCCAGTGCAAATGCGTATACAAGCAACTCACGGGATTTTTGTTCTGTCAATCCACGGCTGTGGAGGTAAAACACCTCTTCGTCGTTCAAATGACCAATAGTAGCTCCGTGAGAACAAAGTACATCATCAGCAAAGATCTCAAGCTGGGGTTTGGTATGAACTGTTCCTTCTTCAGAAAGTAACAGGTTTCTGTTCTCCTGGAACGAATCGATCTTCTGTGCATCTTTTGCCACAAAGATCTTACCATTGAAAATAGAGTGCGCACTATCGTTTACAACAACTTTGTGCAGCTGGTGACTCTTCCCATGTGCAAACCTGTGATCCATGATCGAATGCGTATCAGCAATCTGTTCTCCATCGATCAACACCAATCCGTCAACAGTAAAATCAACTTCCTGTGCATTCTGGATAACTCTAGGATCATTTCTGAATAGTTTAGCTCCCAGGCAGATCGTGTAAGAGTGATACTCAGCATGCTGGTCTAGCATTGCAATTGGCCGGGATACATGGTTTGCCTGCTTTGAGTCTCTTTGAATTCGGGCATGATGTACATGAGCTCCTGCAAATAAACGGAATTCGGTAACAGGCACGTTCAGGTACACATTATCAGCCAGACCGATATGCTCCTCAATGATCGTAGCCTTTGAATACATCTCACCAACAAACAAAAGTCTGGGAGTAGCATAAAAAGCTTTGTCTGAATCCGTGAAGATATTCAGGATATGTATTGGAGTTTCAACCGAAGTCTCTTCCGGTAAATAGATAAATGCTCCATCTTTGAAAGCTGCATCGTTTAATGGAGCAAAAGCATCATTCTCATAGTTCGTGATGGTACCCAAATGCTCTTTAACAGCATCATGATCACCATACTCACTCAGGTTCCCAACTATCACTTTATTGGGCAGGCCTTCGATCGAAGACAATTCCTCATTGTATACACCATTCACAAACACCATTCTGGTATTTAGCGATTCAGGTAAATAATGATCAGAAATATCACCAGCCTCTTTTACTCCTGCACTTGATACAGAAACAAAATTATTCCGGGTAATAGACTTCAGGTCAATGAATCTCCAGTCTTCGTCTTTCCGGGTTGGAAAAGCGGTGCTTTCAAGAGCATCTCTTCCACGCAGATTTATAGCCTTGATGGCTACCGAATCAGACGTAGCATCAATCTCACCTGAGATAAAATTCAACATCGTTTCTTTTACTGCAACTTCACTCATTACTGAGCCTCTCCATTTAGCGCTAGTTCTTTCTGCATTTCGTCGTAGCCATGTGCTTCCAGCTCTTCAGCAAGTTTGATATCACCAGATTTGATGATCTTACCAGCCATCATAACATGCACAAAATCAGGTTTGATGTAGTTCAGTAGTCTTTGATAGTGAGTGATCATCACAATGGCGTTATCATTACTGGCAATCTTATTTACACCATCAGATACCACTTTAAGCGCATCGATATCCAGTCCTGAATCAGTTTCATCAAGAAATGAAAGCTTTGGATTCAATACCGCCATCTGGAAGATCTCGTTCTTTTTCTTCTCTCCACCTGAAAAACCGGTATTGATAGAACGGTTCAGGAACTCATCCTTCATTTCAATCACGTTAAGCTTCTCGATCAGGTAATCTTCAAACTCAAGCGGATCCAGTTCCTCACGGTCATTTGCCCGGGCAATGGTGTTGTACGCCTCACGAAGTAAGGTCTTGTTGGTGATACCAGGAACTTCAACCGGATATTGAAAAGCAAGGAACAGACCAAGGTGTGCTCTTTCGTCGGCATCCAGTTCAGTGATATCTTCACCATTAAAAAGGATCTCGCCTTCAGTCACTTCATATTCAGGGTGACCGGATACAACTTTGGACAGGGTACTTTTACCACTTCCATTAGGTCCCATGATAGCATGGATCTCTCCGGCGTTCACTTTCAAATTAACGCCCTTTAAAATTTCTATGTCTTCGCCTTCAACTTTGGCGTGCAGGTTTTTGATTTCTAACACGTTTCTGATTTTTGTCTTTATGAGTTTCTAAATTTCTACAATTAAAATTGTCATTCTGAGCGAAAGCGAAGAACCTTGTCGTTGCACCGGCAAGTTCCTTCGGAAGTATCCTCAGGATGACCTCCAACGGGGCAGAATACTACCCAACACTACCTTCGAGTTTTACATCAAGCAGTTTATTCGCTTCTACTGCGAACTCGAGTGGCAGCTCTTTCAATACATCTTTCACAAATCCATTGATGATCATTGAAATAGCATCCTGTTCGCTGATACCACGTTGCATGAGGTAAAAGATCTGCTCTTCCCCCACTCTCGAAGTGGTTGCCTCATGCTCAACACTGCTGCTCGGGTTTTGTGATGAGATATACGGGAATGTATGTGCTCCACATTCCTGTCCGATCAACATTGAGTCACAAACCGAGTAATTCTTAGAGCCATGAGCTTTCTTACCGATCTTTACTTCGCCACGATAGCTGTTATTCGACTGGCCGGCAGATATACCTTTTGAAATAATGGTACTCTTCGTGTTTTTACCAATGTGAATCATCTTGGTACCAGTATCAGCCTGCTGTTTCTTGGTAGTAACAGCCACTGAATAAAACTCACCAATTGAATTATCTCCCTGAAGGATCACACTTGGATACTTCAGGGTCACTGCGGAACCCGTTTCTAACTGAGTCCATGAGATCTTGGAGTTATTACCTTTACAGATTCCACGCTTCGTCACAAAATTGTAGATACCCCCTTTACCATTTTCATCACCGGAGTACCAGTTCTGAATGGTTGAGTATTTAATATCTGCATTATCAAGCGCTACAAGCTCAACTACAGCGGCGTGCAATTGATTCTCATCATACATTGGAGCAGTACATCCTTCCAGATAACTAACACTTGCACCTTCTTCTGCTACGATCAGAGTTCGTTCAAACTGACCCGAATCCATGTTGTTGATCCGGAAGTAAGTCGAAAGTTCCATTGGACACTTTGTATTCTTTGGGATGTAGCAAAAAGAACCGTCTGAGAATACTGCAGAGTTTAATGCTGCATAAAAATTATCTCTTACAGGAACCACAGAAGCAAGATATTTTTTAACGAGCTCAGGATGTTCTTTGATCGCTTCCGAAATAGAACAGAATATCACTCCGGCGTCAGCCAGTTTTTCTTTGAAAGAAGTAAAAACCGAGACGCTATCGAAAACGGCATCAACTGCCACACCGGCAAGCATTTTTTGTTCTTCCAATGGAATCCCAAGCTTTTCATAAGTCTCACGTATATTTGGATCAACATCATCCATGCTATCCAGCTGCGGCTTTTTCTTTGGTGCAGAATAGTAAAGCAGATTTTCGAAGTCTGGTTTTTTATAAGTGGCATTGAACCAGCTTGGCTCTTCCATCTCTTTCCAGGCATGATATGCTTTAAGGCGAAATTCGAGCATCCATTCGGGCTCTCCTTTTCTGGTAGAAAGCTCGCGGATGATATCTTCGCTGATACCCTTGGGGAATTCTTCGTATTCGACATCGGTGGTGAAACCGTACTTATACTCTTCACCGATCATCGATTCTAAAGCTTTGGTCTCTTCGCTCATTAAATCGTTTTATTTAACCTTTGTATTCATTGCTGTAAACCTAACTAAAGTGTCCATCGTTCAAAGGTTTAACAGCTTATTTAGATTCTGTCCAAAGATAAGAAATATACCCCTCAGAACTAAATAAGAAGTGATTGAGAATGTTTATTGGCAGGATAGACAAGAAAAGGAGCACTATACCTATACCAGATTCTCAGAAACGGCTCGTTTACGGGTTATTTCATATTTGAAACTCTGAACCCCAAGTCCATTGATAGTGGTGCCCGGCTGTTGCTTCCCCCCGATTTTCTTGACGGCCATCTGAGAACGTTTGTTGTTTAAGCCTACCAGGAGAATAACTTTATCCACGTATTTAAAAGCGTGGCGCATCATTAGCTTTTTCATCTCACCGTTATACACCCCACCCCAGTATGTTCGTGCCAGAAAAGTCCATCCTATTTCTACGGAGCTTTCCACTGGGTCGTACATGGTAAAGCGGGAAGAGCCAATGATCTGATCTGTTTGTTTATCTATCACAGCAAAAGCACCACCAGAAGCCATGGCTCTGCGGAAGAATTTTTTGAAAACATTTTTTTTATATCTGTTCCAGGCTGGATGCTGTTCCCAGATCAGTTTATCGGAGCCTACATTGTAGAGGTCTTCAAAATCATCCTGCATTAAGGGTCTCAAGTAAAGTAATTTACCTTCAAGTGTGGGTTGCAGATCAAAACTCATCAAATGGAAGTATTTAAGGGATCGTTACTTCCAGTAACTTACTATTTTTAGCAGGAATTATCTCAATACTGTGAATTGTATTCGGTATCAGGATAGAATCTCCAAGTTTATAATGAACAGATCCATCTGCAAAATTTACTGAACCTTCCCCCTCAAGGCACATCAGGATCACGCAGGAATCATGAGAAGAATAATCACGGAATTCCTTTATTTCTAAAACAAGTCTGTTTGTGATGAAGTATTGACTACGACCAATCTCAGCTTCTTTAGCAGAGCGGTCATACTGAGTTTTGTACTCATCATAATAGTTGTAATCGATAGCATCCACAGCTTCTTCTACATGAAGCTCACGTGAATTGCCCTCATCATCCACCCGGTCAAAATCATAGATCCTGTAGGTGATATCTGAAGTTTGCTGGATCTCAGCGATCAAAAGTCCCTTACCGATCGTATGAACTCGTCCGGCGGGCAGAAAAAACACATCATCATTGAATACATCTTCCTTGTTCAATATATCAGTGAGTCTGCCTTCTTCAAAAACCTTCAGGTATTCTTCTTTACTGGTAGGCTTATTGAAACCTGAGATCAGAGTAGCTCCTTCTTCCGCATTCACCACATACCACATCTCCGTTTTACCAAAAGAATTATGGCGCTTCATGCCCAGTTCATCATCCGGATGAACCTGGATAGAAAGATCATCATTAGCATCAATGAATTTAATCAGCAGTGGAAACTTAGATCCAAACTTCTCATACACACGCTCCCCTATCAGGTCACCTTTAAATTCCTCTATCAGCTCTGTCAGTATTTTTCCTGCAAGTGCTCCTTCTGAGACTTCCGAAATATCTCCTTCAACACCAGATATCTCCCAGGATTCTCCACAGTTTTTAGAGTCACCAATAGGTTTATCGAGGACAGAGCCTAGTTTTTCGCCTCCCCATATTTTGTCTTTCAGGATCGGTTTGAATTTTAACGGGTACAGTTCTTTAGATGACATTCTTGATGATATTCTTTTTTTTAAAGTCATTCTGAGCGAAAGCGAAGAACCTTATTGTTGCATCTGCAAGTTCCTTCGGAAGTATCCTCAGGATGACTAATTACTAAAAATAAAGTTAACTCAATAGCGCAGCTACACAGGAGGTGTTTACAATATCCTCCCAGCTGCATCCTCTCGAGAGATCCATCATTGGTTTTGCAAGTCCCTGAATAACCGGACCAGTTGCTGTTGCGCCTGCCAGTCGTTCTGTAATCTTATAACCGATGTTACCTGCATCGAGGTTGGGAAAGATAAACACATTTGCTTTTCCTGCCACAGGAGAATCCGGTGCTTTTCGTTTTCCAATACTATCCACAAAAGCAGCATCGAATTGAAGTTCTCCGTCAATATTAAGATCGGGGGCCTGCTTTTTGGCAAATTCCAGTCCTTGTTGCATCAGTTCTACCCTTTCATGGACCGCGCTTCCTCTGGTGGAAAATGACAACATTGCTGTTCGGGGTTCTTCACCTGTGAGCGCCTTGTGTGAAGCAGAAGAATCCACGGCAATGCTTCCCAGTTGTTCTGCTGTGGGATATGGAACCACTGCACAATCTCCATATGTCAACACTTTGCCATCAGGAAAACTCATAAGGAATACGCTTGAAACCACACTGGAACCGGGTTTTAGTCCGATGGTTTGGATAGCCGCTCGTAATACATCTCCAGTTGTGGAAACAGATCCGGCCACACATCCATCTGCATCTCCTTCTGCTACCATAGATGCAGCAAAGAACAGCGGATCCTGTACAATTTCCAATGCCTGGGCAGGAGTTATCCCTTTGTGTTTTCTTTTCTCATAAAATGCGTTCGCATACCTCTCGAGTTTATCACTGTTCGTTGGGTCGATCACCGGGATATGTTCAGGTAAACTCCCTCCTTCTTTATTCTTTAATAAAACGACATTACAGAGTTTTTGCTGCAACAGGAACTCTGCGGCCTTAACCACTCTTTCATCCGAAGATCGTGGTAGCACGATCGTTTTCTTTGCTTCAGATGCCTTTCTACGAATTGATTCGATGATATTCATTTCAAAAACCTATAAGTAATAATATTGAGATTGATGCAAGTATCAGCCCCGCTAATTGTTTACCGGAAACTTTGTCTTTCCAGTATAAATAACCAATCAATGCTCCAATTAACACAATAGAGATATTCACCATGGGGAATA
The DNA here is from genome assembly GCA_030427885.1 of Rhodothermia bacterium. Taxonomy (GTDB): domain Bacteria; phylum Bacteroidota; class Rhodothermia; order Balneolales; family Balneolaceae; genus JAUICM01. The sequence goes on from JAUICM010000001.1 coordinate 533,121, forward strand.
CAACAGAGCCTGGTATTTCTGTCAGGGCTGATATTAAAAAGAATGATGAATAAAGATTGACAACTCCTATGAAGATACCATAAAGAATTTCCTTTAAACTGAATTTAAAGTCCCTTTTCCAGATCAAAGTGATACCCCCGATAATTGATGCAGACATAAAGATCAATCCAAGAAAACTATAGCCCTGAATGGCAGTACTAAATTCTCGTTCATACACTTTCAGTGATGCATCAGCAATGCCCGACATCACTAAAAGTAAGACCGGATACAGAATATCGCCTGGCCTGCGAATACTTCCGGTAATTCTGACCGGCAACATCAAATAGAAAGCGGCAAACACCAGGATCACACCCAGGTATTGCTCAATGGATATCCTTTCGTTGTAGACAAACAAACTCAAACAGATCGGAATGATCAGCGACATCCTCATTGCAGCTATACTGATCCCCATTCCGATACGATGCAATGAAATACTGTAGATGGCGAAATTGGCTATGAAAACTGCTCCCAGTGCCAGCGCTATTATTATCACAGATCCATCAGCTTTAAAAACTGAGGATATCGGACCATCCAGCATAATGAAACTAATAATGGCTGCGATGATGTAATTTATGACCAATACATTAAGCAGTCGTAGCTCCGATTGACGTACTTTTTTAAGCAGTTGAGCTATTGCAACCGAACAGGAAACGCAAAGACCTATGTACACTAATCCTGTCAATCGATCAGGCTTAGTCCTGTATCACCATAATAAACTACATGCTGAGGCTGATTATGTAATCTTCGGGAAGTGTAATCCACGTTTCTTTGGAGGTGGTTGATGATCTCTGAGCCTGTTATATTACCTTTTTTAATGGCATCTGCAATGAAATAGGTGAAGATGCTATGTCTCTTTTGTTCTCCATTCGGATTACTAAAATCTCTGGACCTCTGGCCTTCTGTAGAGCCGAATACAACCAGGGAATTCGGGTGCTCAGCCAGAACCTGATTACCGAGTGTTTCCGTTAACCGTGAACTAGCTATCGCTTCCACATTATCCAGATCTGCGAACACAATGATCTGCTCAACAGGTAAATTCGAAATCCCTTTGAAAAATTCATTGAGATCGATGGTATTTTCATCACCCTCATTGGCAGATATAAGAAGAGTGGTGTTGTCTTTACCCGCCTTAATATAGCCGGAGATATAGACGATCAATCGCTTTTGGTCATTCCGCAGATTATTAGCCATTCGATTGTATGCCGCACGTAACTGAACCTGACTTTCAATATTGGTGGCTTTGAAAATATTATTTTGTGGTACACCGATTGCCTTCTGGAGATATTCTTCCATTAATCGACCATCTCGCTCAGCATAACTTCGTTCAGAATATTCACCCTGATAAGCTCTGTTAGCTAATATGAAAGCAAAGGTGCTGTCATTGATCTCCGGAGTCTGGGGGATATTACTCTCCACATCCACATTACCGAAAGGAATATTAGGTACCGTTATGATCGAAAGCTCTGAAGCAAATTCATAGGGCCGCCAAATCGGATAGGCATCATTTTTTGAAATCCAGGTCTCTGAAATCCCATACAATACTTTATACCAGGAGTCAGTTTCGGATACTAGTTTCAACTGACTGCCAAATGCAAGGTCTGTAAGTACGTTCCGGGTATCAAGTGAAGGCTTATCTCTTAATGCTGTAACCTGAGATGAAACCACTGCAAAACTCTCAAAAATCGATTTGAGTGGTATATTCTCATAATATGTATCATTATTGAAATAGACTTCCACCTCAATATATTCAGTGCTGTCGTACCTGAAATCATCAGGATTCAACTCATCAATGAGATTGATGGAATACCTGCCGTTTACAAACGGCATCTCATTTTGAAGAACAACTGCTTCCCTCCGGTAGTAGATAGCATATGAAGGTGGTGTTAGTTTAGTTGAATTTATTGCAACCGTATCAGTTTCTTCTACAGTACCGGTCTTTCTGAGTAGTTTAACTTCCCCAGTAGGTTTTGGTTCACCCACGGGCTTCATATTTAGAAACGATGTTAAGGTGATGAAGCCAGCAGTACCATAAAGCAGATTTTTGTTTAAAGTTGATTGATCCGTAAGCAAAGCTGCTGAAGTTGCCACACCTGCTCCCAGAGCCCCAAACAATACTGACTTTAAACTGGGACGGTATCGCTGAATATAACGGTCCGTCCGTACCCTCTGGGTATATCTGAAGGTATTTGATGATTTCAGATTGTAGCTTATGATCGGTGAAGACGGACTTATATTTCCTGTTCTTTCAAGGAATTCAACAGAGCTTAATAATTCAAAATCACTGTAATCTGTCTCTTTCTGGTTCTCCACATTCCATCTGGAACTCGAACAAGCTGCTGATAATACGAGCAGTAGCAGAAGTAAGTAAGAATGGAGAGATCTTATCATGCCCAGGGCGTTTGTTTTGAGGCGATCGCGATCTTAGCTGAATCAATTGCGATCACAAGTTCTTCATTAGTTGGAATGACGTAGACTTCAACATTAGAGTCTTCAGTTGAGATCTTTGGGTTTTCCTTTGGATTATTGTTCGCTTTCTTATCGAGCTTTATACCTAAATACTCAAGATCAGCAAGAATTCGTTCCCTGATCGGATGCGCATTTTCTCCAATACCTCCGGTAAATATGATCGCATCAGCTCCGTTTAACGCTGCCATATAAGAACCGATGTATTTCTTAGCACGGTAACAAAATACATCAATAGCCTCATTACAACGTCGGTCACCATTCTCAGCTTCTTCTAAGAGATCACGCATATCGCCGGCATAACCACTTAGTCCGAGTAGCCCGCTGTGTTTGTTCAACAGGGCATGAACATTAGCAAGAGATAATTCCTCTTTCTCTATGAGGTAGAACAAGATAGAAGGATCAATATCACCACTTCTGGTACCCATAACCAGTCCTTCCAGTGGGGTAAATCCCATACTTGTGTCATATGAGTTTCCATCTTTTATAGCTGTGATAGAACCACCGTTTCCAAGGTGACAGGTAATGATCTTGGATCCCTGCTTTTTTTGTCCTGAGATCTTAAAGTATTGACGGCTTACGTAATAGTGAGAAGTCCCATGAAATCCATACCGGCGTATTTTATATCTGCGATACAAACGGTTTGGTATACCATACAAGTACGCGTGTTGCGGTATAGAATGGTGGAATGCTGTATCAAATACAGCTACGTGAGGTACATTCGGTAAATGCTTCTTTGCAGCCCTGATACCCTGCAGGTTTGGTGGATTGTGAAGTGGTGCGATATCAAAAGCATGTTCGATCGCTTCCTCTACATCTTCATCAATCAGTACAGAATCCTTGAAAGTCTCTCCCCCGTGCACCACACGGTGGCCAACAGCTTCAATTTCATCCAAAGAATGCAAATATTCATTATCAGCTTCCAGAAGAAGATCCATGATCGCCTTTAAGGCCGCTGCATGGTTTTCCAGGCTTATTGATTTCTTGATGGGTTTTTCGTCTTTGAACTCCTGATGTACAATCGAAGTCACAGCCCCTATTCGTTCCACTAATCCTTTACACAGTGTTTCTTTATTCTCAGTGTTGATGAGCTGATATTTGATAGATGAGCTTCCGCAGTTAATTACTAAGATCTTCATGATTCAGAAGGAGAAAATGGCTCCAACTCCAATTAAGTTCCGGTATTTAAAATTAGGATCGTTTTGTTCAGGATTTGATAACCAGAATGGAATATCATAACGAATAAAAATTCCCCGATCCTTCCCAAGATAGTCAGGAATATTGAAGGAAATTTGAAGACCAAGACCGGCATCAGAAATAAATCCCGGATCAGATATAATATCCCCCTCATAAACTGTACCTTCGTCAGCGTCAAATCCAAAACCTTTACCAGCATCTATAAAAAGGTAAGACCTTAATTCTGTCAAATTGCCAATATATTTTAATCTTTTAATAGCTGAATTAAGGGGATTGGGGAACTCAAGTTCTGTATTTAAAGCATAAAAGGATAAGTAAAGTGGTAGGTCAGAATTTTTGATGTTATTCAAATCTGAAGCAATATATCCTCTGAGATTTGCACCTCCGGAGGTATGAATAAATCCCGATTCCATCCATGGTTGAGGAATTGTTCCTTTCGCACGGGTCAAACCTTTCTGTAAAGTTGAATAAGCTGGACTCAATCCCGCCATGAATTGATATTGGCGGCTTAATTTTTCAGTACCTAACCCTGCAAATCCTCTTAATCTTAATTTGAATGAATCACTCAGATCAAAACGCTGGATAAGTTCAATAGTACCAACACTGGCATCGGCTTCAATAGCCATAAAATCAATAAGACCAATAAAGCGACCCGACTCCTGGTTTATACTATAACGATATTTAAGGCCCAAAATCCCTTTGTATTCTTTTTGCCAAAGGCCTGGAAATATCCTGTACTCATAGTCATACATTTTTTCGAATGAAAAATAAATGCTAAGCTCTTTATAATCATACTCATCGAATCCTGGTTGCCATCGCTTATTGAATTGAAAACGATGCATCGAAAATCCGGTTCTGATACTACTAATTAACTGAGCACTTCCTTTGTTTGCATAATTACTCGTATTCCTGAATGGCTCGGTTATAGAAAAATAGTATGAAACCGGAAGATCCGGAAACCATGTGCTTAACCAAAGCCCTGCATCGATTTGGTGGGGCCCCTCCTGAAAAGCTTCTTCCCCCAATACCCGAACTCCAACTCTTATTCCATCTACATCATTGTACCAGAGATCGGGAGCGAATTTGAATTCGTAGGAATCCTCCTGAGCAAAAAGGGGCGTTGATCCCATCGCCAATAGAAAAGTAAGTAAAAGTACTCTCAGGGGGTTTTTATGCGCCACTCTGGTAGAATTTGATCGTGTTTGAGGATCTGGTTTGTTAGCCGTATTAACCGTTTTTGTTCCGGCCATGAAAGGTACGAATCAAGTTTATTAATAGAAATCAGGTCTCTACTGATAATCGATATGGGATAATTTCCAATCACAGATCAAATACAGCTCCAATACCTAACAAATGTCTAAACTTAAATCCTGGTTCTGTCTTCAAATCATTAAGGAGTATCGGATATTCATCAGTATACCCCTCTGGAGGTTTCAATCCATACCTCATAGGTTGAAAAATATAAACAGGAAGATCGTACCGGATAAAAATTCGCTTTCTTTTACCAATGACCTCAGGAAGTTCAAGGCTTAAACTCATTCCAAATCCCGCATCAGATAATATGATACCGGTTACAGGATCGATCACAAACATACCGACATCAAAAAACCCATAGGTATCAATCCGTACTTTATCTCCCGAATATAGTAATGGGAATGGATTCGGTATACTTAGTTCTGTATTAACTGAATTTATTAACCTACCTCTTCGTACAACCTGACTATTAAAGAAGGTAAACATATCTTTTGTATACCCTCTTATATTAGCACCCCCTGCCATATGCAGATACCCGTTTTCAATAAAGCTTTTACTGAAAATACCATCCGCTCTGGTAAAGCCGTTGTCCAGCCAATTCACATATTTACCTCCCGCATAATCAGTGGTATACTCATCTGGAGAAACGCTCGATATATAGGTGCTAAAAAGACGGAATCGAAAACTGGAATGTCTGTTAAAGTAGTGCTTGGCTGTAACACTGGCTTCAAAATCCCAGAAAGTATCTACCATATGAGTTCCAGCATTCTTACTGTAGTTTTTCATATAGCTTAAATCGAATACTAACTTCGTAGCTCCGTCATCTATATGATGCTTTACTCCAATCTCATAGATCTTATTCCAAAACGTAAAGGTAAATTGCCTTACTGTATAAGGAGATTGCCTCCAATATTCCGGAAAATGAATGTAGTCACTATTAGTCCTTCTCTCTCTTCTTAAATTCAGACTGATCAGTGTGAAAGTCTTCTCATTATTTTTGTTCCTAAAAACTTTCTTTAACGAAATTCCGTGCCTAACAAACCCGGTTCTTTTAAAACTATTGAATTCTACAATCCCCGGGTTGCGGGATGTTGAGATATAAGAGATCGGTAATTCGTAGTTGAAATAGTAAGAGAGGTAGCTACCCGGGAATGAGGTGCCAAGCCATAACCCGGCATCCAAACGACTTAATGTTGTATCAATCAAACTCATTTCTTTAGAGCGGGAAAGAACTCCTACACGTACTCCATCAACAGAATTATACCAAAGATCCGGGTGGAAATTATAATGTGTGGTACTGAATTGGGCCTTGCTCTCTAAGCTAATGATACATAGGGCTATTACAATGAGACATGGTCTTAATGTATTTCTAATAGCCATTCTGGAAGAATTTTATCTTGCTTAAGTATAGACTCAGTTAAACGTATTAACCGTTTTTGTTCCGGCCATGAGAGGTAGGAGTCGAGTTCTTCAACGGAGATCCACCGGTACTCAGTATGTTCCTCATTTAAAACTGGCTTATCATCCGGATCAAATTCAGCCGCAAAAGCGGGGATTTGATGTATCTGGTCTGACTTGGCCTCATAAAAGGTATTAACGGACGGAATGGTCCAGAATGCTTTCGGAGTCACTGAGGTTTCTTCCTTTAATTCACGTAAAGCGGCTTCCCAGTACGCTTCTCCCTCTTTTACCTTTCCTCCCACCATTCTCCACTGGTGTGCGTAGATCTTGGCTGATGAACGCAAAAAAAGGAGAAAACGAGGTTCTCCTTCTTCCAGCCTGTAAACATATACGTCGATCAGCTTTTTCATAAAAGCCTTATTGATTATATCAGATCTCGATCTTTTTGATCTCTAGTTCAAGCTTGCCAGCAGGAACCTGGATTTCTACCACATCTCCAACTTCCTTGCCCAGCAGGCCTTTTCCGATCGGGGAGTCGACAGAGATCTTGCCCTGAGCAAAATCTGTTTCATTAGGAGATACGAGCATATACTGCATCTCTTTGTTCATTTTCTTATTAAGGATGGTCACCTTGGTAAGTACGCGGACTTTGGTCAGATCCAGATCCTTAGCATCAATGATTCTGGCATTGGCAAGTACATCCTCAAGTTTGGTGATCCGGTCTTCCATGTGACCTTGTGCTTCTTTTGCTGCATCATATTCTGCATTCTCGCTCAGGTCCCCTTTTGCTCTTGCTTCAGCTATATCTGCCGCGATCTCACGTCTTCCCCGTGTTTTCAGATCTTTAAGCTCTGCATCCAGCTTGTCATAGCCTTCTTGTGATAAATATTGGATGTTGCTCATTGTTTATTCCTTATCAATTACCTTAAATAAAAAAAGCATTCCGTTGAATTACCGGATGCTTTCAAAGTTTTTAGTACGACCAGAAAATACGGGGTTATAACCTGTTTGTCTAATCGTATATCAGGATAATTTGTTTTGGCACCATTAACAAGTGGAATTAACCTTCAGCGGTAACCGGCTTACCGGATAAAGCTTTTATCGCAAAGATCAATGCAGTTATGATCAGGATTGAAGCCGTAAAGAAAGGAGCACCGGGAAATTCAATTGGGGATGTCCCTGAAGTAAAGTAACTGAAAAGGTTAGTCATTAATGGCGGACCGAAAATTGCCGTAAAACTAACCAGGCTGGTTAAAGCTCCCTGTAATTCACCCTGTTGATTATCTGGTACCTGATTAGAAATGATACCTTGCAACGCCGGACCAGCAAACCCACCCAGGCAGTATGGAAGGATCATCGATAACATGATCAGGCCGGTTGGTGAAAAAGCAAATCCCATGAAGCCCAACGCACTGAATGTTAATCCCAGATACACTGATTTCACTTCTCCAATTTTTGGGATCACCACTCTTGTGAGGCCTCCCTGTACGATAGCCACAAAGAAACCTACTACGCCTAAAGATATCCCAACCATTTTCTCATCCCAGCTGAACTTCTCCATGGTGTAGTAAGTCCAGGTACTTTGGGTGGCATGCTGAGCCAGATAAACAAGAAAGAAAACACCTACTAATCCGGCTATTGCCGGAAACTTACGGATCTGTTTCAATGAGCCCAGTGGGTTGGCCCGTTTAATATCAAAATCACGCCTGTTATCAGGTGATAATGATTCGGGAAGTACAAAAAGTCCGTACAAAAAATTCAACAGAGTAATAGCAGCCGCAGCAAAGAATGGTATTCTGGGACCATATTCACCTAACAGACCACCGATCACAGGCCCTATGATGAATCCCATCCCGAATGCTGCCCCGATCAGGCCAAAATTCTGTGCCTTCTTTTCCGGAGTGGATATATCGGCAATATAGGCACTTGCCGTAGTGAAGCTCGCACCGGTAATACCTGAAACCAATCGGGCTGCAAATAACCAGAATATGGAAGGCGCTAATCCTAATAAGATGTAGTTGATCCCAAAACCAAATAGTGAGATGAGAATCACTGGCCTGCGCCCAAAACGATCGCTCAGAGACCCAATAACCGGAGCAAATAAAAATTGGGTTGATGCATACACGAACATTAGTGCTCCACCATATAAAGCGGCATCACTTATACCTTCTCCTGTAAGGTGCATGATCAGAGAAGGAACAACCGGAATGATGATCCCCAATCCGATCACATCGACAAGTACTGTTATAAATATAAATATAAGCGCTGCTTTGCGCGGTTCTCTGGACATGCTGTGGCTCGTGCAAAATTTCGGCTCAATGATAGGCCTTTCCTACACTGATTGAAAGGAATTCAAAACAGTTTTAGTTTTTTTAATAGAACTGGATAGAATCCCTATCTTCAAATAAAAACCAGTGACAAGAAAACTTACTACCAAAGAAATACTACTAGAGAATCTGGCTCAGAGTCCTCCGGGCAAACTGGCTCAGGTTAAAGTGGTTGTTCATAACATCCGAAGCCTTCATAATGTTGGCTCTGTATTTCGTTCATCCGATGCTTTTGGTATAGATGAAATCCTGATCTCTGGTTACACTCCACGCCCTCCCCGACCTGAAATTTCCAAGACCGCTATCGGAGCAGAAGAATTTGTGAACTGGAGTTCCCATGATGATCATTTAAAAATGCTTCAGGATCTTAAAGCTGACGGATACACCCTTGTAGGATTAGAACAAACGGATACCAGTATTCCCCTGCCTGAATTTGATGCCCGTTCTCATTTAAAGCTTTGTATTGTTTTGGGAAACGAAGTAACCGGCATCGATGACGATGTGATCCCTTTCATAGATGTATTTGTTATGATCCCTCAGTTTGGGCACAAACACTCACTTAATGTTTCCGTAGCTGCAGGAGTAACCCTTTATGCTTTACTGGAAAAGTTGTGGGTTTAAGAAACATGCTATTACAAAAATCAGAAATTCAGCATTCATAATTCTCTTAACCTTTCTTTATCTTCGATGCTTACAAAACGGTTATACAGATACAGATGTCAGACAAACGAATTTTAGTTACCTCAGCACTACCCTACGCAAACGGCCCTCTCCACCTTGGACACCTCGCAGGAGCATACCTTACCGCAGATCTCTATGTAAGGTACAAGCGCCTGACCGGAGCGGATGTGGTGTACATCTGCGGATCCGATGAACACGGAGTTCCGATCACTATTGCAGCCGAGAAAGAAGGCGTATCCCCACAGGATATAGTGGACCGTTTTCATGAAATGAATAAAAAGGTCTTCGAGGATTTCGGGATCTCTTTTGATTATTACGGCCGGACCAGTTCCAAGGTTCATCACGAGACTTCACAGGAGATATTCCTCAATCTGCATGAAAAGGGATTCTTTAAAAAGAAGACCGAACATCAGCTGTATGATCCTAAAGCAGACATGTTCCTCCCCGATCGCTATGTTAAAGGAACCTGCCCGAATTGTGGTTTTGAAGAAGCATATGGCGATCAATGCGAGAAATGTGGTACGTCCCTCTCTCCAACCGAACTTATTGATCCGGTAAGTGCCTTAACCGGTGAGAAACCCGAACTAAAAGAAACAGAGCATTGGTATATGCCACTGGGGGACAAACAAGCTGACCTTGAGAAATGGCTGGACACCCGTGAAAACTGGAAGCCTAATGTTATGGGGCAGGTTAAGAGCTGGCTGCATGACGGGCTTGCTGACAGAGCAGCTACACGTGATCTTAGCTGGGGAGTTCCGGTTCCGCTGGATGAAGCTAAAGGCAAAGTACTCTATGTTTGGTTTGATGCTCCCATCGGATATATCTCTGCGACCAAAGAATGGGCTCAGGAAACTGGAAAACCTGATGCCTGGAAAGACTATTGGCAGGATGAAAATACTGAGCTTTACCATTTTATTGGTAAAGACAACATCGTTTTCCATTGTATCATGTTCCCTATCGTTTTGATGGAGAACGGCGGTTATGTACTTCCAAAGAATGTGCCCGCTAACGAATTCCTAAATCTTGAAGGAAAGAAATTGTCTACCTCGAGAGGCTGGGCGGTTTGGCTGCACGAGTATCTGGAAGATTTCGAGCCGGATCTTTTACGCTATGCACTTGGTACTACCCTGCCTGAAAGCAAAGATTCTGATTTCTCCTGGAAGGATTTTCAGGCCCGGGTTAATAATGAGCTGGCAGCCGTATTAGGAAATTTTGTATTCCGTGCACTTTCATTCACTTCTAAGTTTGCGGATTCAAAAGTCCCGGAATTAAAAGATCCGACCCAAACAGATCTGGATGCCCTCAAAGCTATTGCGGATCAAAAAGAAAAAGTGACTTCCGCATATGAGAATTTCAGATTTAAGGAAGCTATAAACGAGAGTATCAACCTGGCCAGAGTTGGAAATAAATACTTTACTGAAACTGAACCATGGAAAACCCGCAAAGATAATCCTCAGGCCTGCAATAACTCATTGTATGTCAGTTTACAGATCTGTGCTGCGCTAGCCGTATTAATGGAACCTGTACTTCCAACCTCCATGAAAAAGCTGCGAGGTCAGCTTGGCCTTGATGAGGGTTTGACCTGGAATGATATTTCTGATTCTATGCTAAATTCCGGAACCGATATAAATCCCGGTGATGTACTGTTCACTAAGGTTGAAGACGATGAGATCGATGCTCAGATCAGGAAACTGGAAGAAAGAGCCGAAGCCAGTAACCCGGCTCCTAAATTCCCGGCTTTGAAGGATAATATTGAGTTCGGTGACTTCATGAAACTGGATCTGCGCGCAGGTGAGATTTTAGCCGCCGAAAAGATCGAGAAATCTGACAAACTGCTTAAACTGCAGGTCAATCTTGGGATCGAAAAAAGAACCATTGTTTCCGGAATTGCAAAGCATGTGGATCTGGATACACTGAAGGGACAAAAAGTTTGTGTTGTTGCAAATCTGGCCCCAAAAAAATTAATGGGGGTTGAGAGTCAGGGAATGATTCTAATGGCAGAAGACAGTGAAGGAAATTTAAAGTTCGCTGAAACCACTGCTGAACCAGGAAGTCCCATAACTTAGTATGTCGTTGCCATCTCAGGAAAAGCTTACTCCGGAAACAAATTTTGACTCCTACCCTCTTGGTTTTACCATCCTTGACGAGGGAATCGTATTCAGGCTGTTTGCACCCAAAGCCGACCATGTTGAGCTGAATATCTATCATGATTATGAGCACCTCAGTAGTGATATGGTTTTTGAAATGTCGGGGTCAGAGTCCGGTATCTGGAATTATTTCTACCCCGGTCTCGATATCCTGGATTACTGGTATGCATATAAACTTAGTACCGATCAGGAATCTCCTTATTTCATACAAACAAAGAGACCCGTTGCTGATCCCTGGAGTAAACATGTAACTTCGAGGAATCATTATCTGGGTTATGCTAAAACCAGGATTGAGAAAAAAGCAGATTTTGACTGGGAAGATGATACGTTTGTGGCACCAGAAGATCCAAGAGATCTTATTATTTATGAGACCCATATAAAAGATATGGTGGCACACAGTTCTGCCAGGACCTACGTGCAGGGAATCTATAATGATTTTGGCCAGGCTGAGATCGGAGGTATAAATCACCTGAAAAAAATGGGGGTAAATGCCGTAGAATTTCTTCCTCTTCAGAAATTCGCCTATTTCGAACCACCTTTTGAGGAACAGATCGAAGACGGAACAGTGAATTCATGGAATCACTACAGCAGAAATTACTGGGGATATATGACCTCCTTCTTTCTGGCTCCTGAAACAATTTACGCTTCTGACGGGAGCCTGGAACCTGAAGCAGTGATCGGCAGGAGTCAAAAAGCTTCTTCTGAACTAAAATCACTGGTTAAAAAACTTCATTCTGAGAAAATAACAGTGATCATGGATGTAGTATATAATCATGCTTCACAATATGATCTTAATCCGCTGAAGTATACTGCTAAAGACCACTACTTTCGTCTCGATGATGTTGGACATTTTCTTAATGACAGCTGGACAGGTAATGATATTAATACAAGTTCAGCACATTCCAGGGAGCTTATCGTTGAGTCTGTTAAACACTGGATTACGGAATATCATATTGACGGATTCCGCTTTGATCTGGCCGGTATTATCGACTGGGAAACAGTTGATTTGATCAGACAGGAAGCAGAAAAGATCAATCCTAATGTGATCCTGATTGCTGAACCCTGGGGTGGTGAATACAAACCTAATGGATTTTCTGATCATGGATGGATCTCATGGAATGACCGCATCAGAAATGGATTTAAAGGCTACGACCCGATCAATAATAAGGGATTTATTTTCGGAACATGGAGTCATGGCAGCACCCGCTTTGCAATAGAGAATTTCTTTCGTGGCACCCTGAAAAATTCTGACCATGGCCTCTTTAATACCTCAGCACATTCGCTGAATTATATCGAAAGTCATGATGGATATACTATTGGTGACTTTATACGGATTGCTTTAGATCCTTCGAAGAAAGACAAAATATTCAATAAAAAATCTGCCGTAACTAAGCTCTCTAAAAAGGAAACGGCGATCGCTAAGCTTGCTGCGTTATCCTTATTTGTTAGTCAGGGTGTAACCATGATCCATGCCGGCCAGGAATGGGGGCGCTCTAAATTGATCCATGATCCGGAAAGCAGAGATCCCAACGAAGGAAAATTAGACCATGACAGCTACAATAAGGATAATGAGACCAACTGGCTGAATTTCAATGAAATCACCAATAACAAAAGTCTCTTTATTTATTACCAGGCTTTGATAGAATTGCGCAAACAAAGTCCTGCTCTTCGTAAGGCGCAGCCAGAAGAGATCATATTTAAAGTTTATCAGGATCCTTTGCACTTTACGTTCTCAATAGACGGAACCAGTTCAAAGGACAAGTACGACTATTTTATCTCACTTAATGGAAATAACAAACTTTCTCATGATATCACGCTCCCGAAAGGAACATGGGAGCTGGTTGTGGATGCAGACAAATGTAATCCCGATGGGCTACTAAGTGTACATGACGTATACACTTTACCTGCTTCATCCGGAGTTGTATTAAGAAAGTTGCGAGTGAGTAAGTCTTAAAATATTTTACGCCGTCTTAAATCATAGTAAATGGAGGAAAAACATTGGCAGTAACATCATCTTCAGATCGCGGTTCATGGAATTCTAAACTGGGCTTTATTATGGCTGCAGCCGGTTCCGCAGTTGGTCTCGGGAATATTTGGGGTTTCCCGACAAAAGTTGCCACTGAGGGTGGTGCAGCTTATCTCATAATTTACCTCCTCTGTACTTTCCTCATCGGATTTCCGGTAATGGTTGCCGAGCTCTCAATCGGGCGCAGATCAGGCAAAAACCCGGTAGGTGCATTTAAAGCACTTTCGGACAGCAAATTCTTTCCCTTTGTAGGACTTTGGGGTGTGATCTGTGGGGTTATGATCCTCTCCTTTTACACCGTAATTGCAGGATGGGCATTTGGATATGCTTTTGAAGAGATCTTCTATTACTTCGGATGGGATACCTTAGCTCAATTACTAACTGATACTGGTCATGGCCCTAAAAATGCAGTAATTGCTGCAGTTTTCATGTTCGGTACTATTAAAATTATTTCCGGTGGTGTCAGCGATGGTATCGAAAAAGCCACAAAAACAATGATGCCGATGCTGATCGGTATTATTGTAATCATGATAGGATATGTATTGACTCAGGATGGCGCGTCTGAAGGTGTTAAAGAATATTTATTGCCAGATTTCAGCAAGATCAATGCCTCCTTGATATTTTCGGCCATGGGACAGGCTTTCTTCTCGCTCTCATTAGGTATGGGAGCACTCATCACATATGGATCTTATCTCAATAAAAAAGAGAATATTCCTCAGGCAGCTGCTTTCGTAACATTAGCAGATGTTGGGATTGCCTTCCTTGCAGGACTTATGATCATTCCGGCTATGTATGTAGCACGCAATGCAGGAATAGAGATCTTTGTAGGAGATCAACTCGCTTCGAGTACAGATCTGGTATTCCAGATTCTTCCTGCTCTCTTCCATACAATTGGCGGAGCCATGGGATTGATCCTTGGAGTTGTGTTCTTCCTCCTGCTCAGTATTGCCGCATTGACTTCAACTATTTCACTTCTTGAGGTTCCGGTTTCTTATGCCATTGATGAATATGGTCTGGAGCGAAAAAAGGCCGCATGGTATATCGGTCTTGGAATTCTAGCTGTGTCAGTAGCTGTTTCTTTCAACCCTTCATTGATCGGTACTTTTGATTATGTATTTAATAATCTTGGATTACCAATCGGCGGATTACTGATCTGTGTGTTTGTTGGGTATGTTTGGAAAACAGATTCTGCAATTGCTGAAATGGAAAATGGATTTATTGGTATTAAACAAACCCTTTTCGCTAAAGTATGGCCATTCTTCATCAAAGTGATCTGTCCTGCTGTTATTTTGTACAACATCGTAAGCAATTTCCTCTAATAAACTTGTTATCGAAAGCAGGTAGCAGTATTTTTGCGCAACTAAAAACGGAGACACAATTTAATGGCAAAAGTATCTACATCAGACTTCAGGAACGGACTCGTACTGGATATGGATGGTGAACTATACTCAATTACTGAATTTCAACATGTTAAGCCCGGAAAAGGCCCAGCATTTGTCAGAACTAAGCTAAAAGGTATTGTTAACGGTAAAAATATCGACAAAACCTGGAGATCAGGTGAAAATGCCGAAGCTGTAAGGGTTGAAAACAGAGAGTACCAGTATTTATATAACGATGGTACCATGTTCTATTTCATGAATAATGAGACTTATGAACAAATTCCTATCAATCCTAACCAGGTAGAACGTCAGGATTACCTTATTGAAGGACAAACTTGCTCAGTACTTTTCAATGCTGATGATGAACAAGTACTTTTTGCTGAACCACCTGATCATCTTATTCTAACTGTATCACAAACAGATCCTGGTTTAAAGGGTGATACAGCACAGGGCGGATCTAAACCAGCAACTCTGGAGTCAGGGGCGGTGGTAAACGTACCTCTTTTTATAAATCAAGGCGAAAAGATCCGGGTTGATACACGAACAGGAACCTACATTGAACGTGCTAAATAAATAGCTAAAAAACTGAATTATGGATTTAAAACTTATCAAAAACATTCTTAATCTGATCTCTGAAAGTGAAGTTGATGAGGTTTCTATTGAAGAAGGTGATTTTAAAATAAAGGTTAAAAAAACCGGAACTGTTGAGCAGGTAACTTACACACAGCCTATGGCTGCTCCGGCTGCTGCACCTCAGGCACCCGCTACCCCGGCCCCTGCGGCTGAACAAGCTTCTGCTCCGGCACCAGCTGCATCAGGCGATACGGTAAAATCACCTATTGTTGGTACCTACTACAAAGCTCCATCTCCTGATTCAGATCCTTTTATTCAGGTTGGTGACAAAGTTAGCAAGGGTCAAACTCTTTGTATTATTGAGGCAATGAAGATCATGAACGAGATCGAAGCTGAATTTTCCGGTACTGTTAAAGAATTCCTGGTTGAAGACGGTACACCGGTAGAATTTGACCAACCATTATTTATCATTCAAAAAGACTAAACGGCATTCATGTTCAAAAAAATATTGATTGCCAATAGAGGAGAAATCGCATTACGGATTATCCGTACCTGTAAAGAAATGGGTATTAAGACAGTTGCTGTGTATTCAACAGCTGATGCGGATAGTTTGCATGTGAAGTTTGCTGATGAAGCTGTCTGTATTGGCCCTGCTGCAGGAAAAGAAAGTTATTTAAAGATACCAAGTATTCTGGCAGCTGCTGAGATCACCAATGCAGAAGCTATTCACCCCGGGTATGGATTTCTAGCTGAAAACGCTGAATTCTCACGTATCTGCGGAGAGCACGATATCAAGTTTATTGGCCCCTCACCAGAGGCAATTAACTCCATGGGTGACAAGGCAGTAGCAAAAGCAACCATGATCAAAAATAAAGTGCCGGTTGTGCCGGGAAGTGATGGTGTTGTTGCAAGTTTTGAAGCAGCTCAGAAAGTTTGTGAGGAGATCGGATACCCTGTAATCATCAAAGCATCAGCTGGTGGCGGTGGCCGAGGCATGCGTGTGGTGAACGAAGAGTCTGAACTTAAAAAGAATTACCAGATGTGTCGTCAGGAAGCTGAAACAGCTTTCAATAATCCTGAGGTTTACATTGAGCGTTTTGTGCAGAACCCTCATCATGTTGAGATTCAGGTTTTAGCCGACCAGCATGGTAATGCTATTCATTTAGGAGAGCGTGATTGCTCTTGCCAGCGTCGTCACCAGAAAATTCTTGAGGAAGCACCTTCTCCGTTAGTTACCCCTGAATTACGGGAGGAAATGGGACTTGCTGCTGTTAACGCAGCTAAATCAGTAAATTATGAAGGCGCTGGAACCGTTGAATTCCTTGTAGATGATGACCTTAATTTCTACTTCATGGAGATGAATACCCGTATCCAGGTAGAACATCCTGTTACAGAAGAAATTACCGGTTTTGATCTTATCGAAGAACAGATCAAGGTTGCAACAGGACATAATATTAAGGATTACGAAGTTAACCTTAGCGGGCACTCCATAGAATGCCGAATAAATGCTGAGGATCCAGAGCATGGATTCCGTCCATCAGCCGGAGTGATAACAGTTTTCCACCCACCCGGTGGACATGGAGTACGGCTCGACACTCATGCCTATTCTGGGTATCGCATCCCTCCTTTCTACGATTCTATGATCGCTAAATTGATTGTAACTGCACCAACCCGTGAAGTTGCTATTAAGAAAATGAAAAGGGCTCTGGAAGAGTTCATTATTGAGGGCGTTAAAACAACGATCCCTTATCATATTCAATTACTTGACGATCCGAATTTCAAAAAAGGATCTGTCTCAACCAAATACCTTGAAACTTCTTTCAAATTTGTACCGGAGGATAACTAATGAGTACACCCGCTGATCTTAAATATACCAAAGAGCATGAATGGCTTAAGGATAATGGTGACGGGACTGCGACGATCGGAATCACTGATTTTGCTCAGGGAGAATTAGGTGATATCGTTTTTGTTGAACTGGAAGAAGCCGGGTTTGAATTTTCACAGGACGATACATTTGGTACTGTTGAAGCTGTAAAGACAGTTTCTGAGTTATTTGCTCCCGTGGATGGTGAGATCATTGAGATTAACGAAGCTCTTGAAGATAATCCTGAGCTTGTAAACGACGACCCTTTTGGGGATGGCTGGATGATCAAGATCAAACTAAGCGATCCTACACAACTTGAAGAGCTTCTCTCTGCTGAAGAGTATGAAGATATAACCTCATAAGACCTCACTTAAATTAATGAGTCGACACAGCGAATGGATCTTAATCCTTGATAATGGTTCACAGTTCACACAACTAATAGCTCGTCGGCTCCGCGAGTTTAATATTTATTGTGAGATCCACCCTTTCAATGTGGATCTCAATGAGGTTTCAACCCCGCTTCCCAAAGGAATGATTCTTTCAGGTGGACCGATGAGTGTTAATGATGAAGGAGCTCCTCACCTGCAAACTGAACTCCTGGATTGGAATGTTCCTGTTCTGGGTGTTTGTTATGGATTACAGCTTCTTTCCCATACCGAGATTCCGGGCAGTGTTGCAAAAGCAGAAAAGCGGGAATATGGACGCGCTCATCTTATTATTGATGATGCATCAGACCTTTTGAAGGACATAGAAAATGAATCTGTGGTCTGGATGAGTCATGGTGATCATATTACAGACCTCCCTTCTTCTTACGAGATCATTGGACACACCGCTAATGCAGAAGTAGCGGCAGTACGTCATAAAAATGATGCAGTATATGGAGTTCAGTTTCACCCCGAAGTTGCTCACACCGAGTGTGGTAAACAGATTCTGAAGAACTTCGCATTTGAGATATGTAATCTGACAGGAGACTGGACAGCTTCTTCTTTTATTGATGAGCAAATTGAAGCGATTCGTAAAAAAGTGGGTTCTGACAAAGTTCTGTGCGCGCTTTCCGGAGGTGTTGATTCAACCGTTGTAGCTACTTTGATACATAAAGCTATCGGAGATCAGCTGCTTTGTGTATTCGTGGATAACGGTCTTCTAAGAAAAGATGAGTTTAACGAAGTACTGGAGCTCTACACCCGTGATCTGCATCTGCCCGTTAAAGGAGTAGATGCTTCAGATCTGTTCATATCCAGACTTACGGGTGTTTCAGATCCTGAAAAGAAGAGAAAGATCATTGGTAATACATTCATCGATGTCTTCGAAAAAGAGATCGGAACCCAAACAGAATTTAAGTTTCTGGCTCAGGGTACGCTCTATCCTGATGTGATCGAAAGCGTTTCATTCAAGGGGCCTTCAGCTACTATAAAGTCTCACCATAATGTGGGTGGACTTCCTGAAAAGATGAAGCTGGATCTGATTGAACCGGTAAGAGAATTATTTAAAGATGAAGTAAGAGTAGTTGGGCGTGAACTGGGAATTCCTGAGCATTTTATTGCCAGACACCCCTTCCCCGGCCCTGGGTTAGGTATCAGAGTCCTTGGAGAATTAAGTAAAGAAAAACTAGACCTGTTACGGGAAGCTGACAAGATTTTTATTGATGAGTTGAAATCTCAGGGATTATACAATGATGTTTGGCAGGCACTGGCAGTACTGCTGCCAGTACAAAGCGTGGGAGTAATGGGTGATGAGAGAACCTATGAATTTACTGCTGCACTAAGAGCTGTTACCAGCCTGGATGGCATGACAGCCGATTGGGCTCATCTCCCCTATGAATTCCTGGCACATGTTTCAAACAGGATCATTAACGAAACTAAGGGCATTAACAGAGTGGTGTACGATATTAGTTCGAAACCACCTGCTACTATTGAGTGGGAATAATAAAGTGTGAACTTTTCCTGTTCTCCTTGCTATAAGTGAGCAACAAATACTTATACACATGAAAAAATCGCTATCATTTTTGTTCTTTATTCTACTTGGTTTGAACATTGTTCAGGCTCAGGTTATTCAGGATGGTCTTACCTTATATGAACAGGGAGATTATGAAAGAGCTCTGAGAATTCTGGAAAATTCACAAGAACCGGAAGCGTTGTTGTTTGCAGGTAAAAGTCATTTCGCACTCGCAAATTACCTAATGGCTCTGAATTACCTGAACAAGATTGATAATTCTGCCCCACTTGATATAAACCACGATGCCCGCTACACAGCCGCTCTCGCTTATTTTCAGTTGGATGATTACAGTGATGCACTTGATGTTCTTAACGAATTAGGAAGCTCAACTCCCACTACCCCAATTTCAAGGTCCGCAATTGTACTATATGATCAGATTCTTGGATATTTAACTCCTAAGCAACGTTTCGATGTATTCAGACATGTCAAAGGTGATAATATCAGAATGGATATCGTCGAATCATCTATTGGAAAAGTAAAGTACACTACTGCGGTTTCTCTGGTTGATCTTTTTAAAAGATCAGTTTCTGAATATGACATGAATAAGCTTAATGCAATCGAAACCCAGCTAAGCGATTCTGTTCGCTATTCTGAACTGTACAGCCCAAATGCATTTTATACTGCGCCAAAAGGAATAACATACAATATCGGCGTTGCGCTTCCAGAATTCGATTTTGAGTCTTCGGAATATGAGATCGCACAGCATATTTATTTTGGAATTCAATTAGCCGTTGAAGAATTCAATAGTACTAACCCTGATCAGAAAGCATTTCTTTATTACAAAAAAACCAATGGTGATGAAGATCCTGAAAGTATCATTTCTGATCTGGTGTGGAATAAAGATGCAGATCTTATCATAGGCCCTCTTTTCTCTCAGGTAGCTAAAGATTTCTCCGATCTTGCTGAAGATTACCAGATACCAATGATATTGCCATTGGCAAACGCCGACAGTCTTGATCTGTATAACGATTATGTTTTCCAGATGAACCCTACCTTTTCTACACAGGGTAAGAAAATGGCCCGGCATGCATTCAGTTTAGGTTATGACACTCTTGGTGTTATTGCTGAAGCCCGTTCTCTGGGAGCTCCAGCAGCACGTAGTTTCCTCCATGAATTTGAACGCCTGGGTGGTTTTATTGAATATTATTTCGAGGAAAAACTTGAGGATATTGGATACGATATCACTGATTATACCAAGTTCTTTACAACAGATACACTCGACAGTGTTGCCATGGTACAAGGCGTGTACGCTCCTTTCACAGGAACTATTGCTCCTACTTTGATCGAGTCTATGCTTACAGATCTGGAAGCAATGCGCAGTACAGTCGATATCTTTGGCTCTGAAGAATGGGCGGGTGTTGATCTGGATTCAAGACGATTAAACCAAACCAATTTATCCTATACTGAGTCATTTTCTATAGATACCTCCAATACAGCTACCAGTGAATTTACTTCTTCGTTTCGATTGAGATTCGAGACGGTGCCAACCCAGTTTGCTTATATTGGTTATGATGCGGCAAAGATTGTACTGCAAACACTACAGAGAGTAAAAAATCCTGCGTACTTCCGGGATGCCCTGAAGGATGTAAACAACTTTAAAGGATTAAGTATGAATGTAAGTTTCAGGAAGACACATGTGAATCAGGATGTGGTCATACAGCGACTTGAGCGTTATACGGAAGAAGAAATTACAGAGGAGCAATAACGCTACTTGTTAAGAGCTTCAGCTTCTTGCTGTCTTTTGATCCTGTACTGTTGACGTAACCACTTTCTCCACTTTTCACTCTCTACCTGATGCTCCTCAAAAGTACGGGTAAATATATGTCCTCCTTCCGGGTTGGCTACCATATAAAGATAATCATGGTTCTCAGGATAAACTGTCGCTTCAATAGTGCTAAGGCTTGGGTTTGTGATAGGTCCCGGCGGTAAGCCCTTATTTCTATAGGTATTGAATGGATGGTTGAATTGATAGTCTTCGAATAACAATCTTCTACGTTCCCCAAGTGCATAATTGACGGTTGGATCAGCCTGTAGTAGCATTCTTTTATTCAATCTATTCCAATATAACCCACTTATAATAGGTTTCTCATCTTCCATATTCGCCTCCCACTCAACAATAGAAGCCATGGTCATGATCTCCTTAATTGTGTGGTCTTGTTTCTTCACATCTTTCGAAAACCGATCAACTACCAGATCGTCAAATTCCCTGAGTATTCTTCGGATCAGATCCCGGGGTGTTGTTGTCCAGTATACCAGGTAGGTTTCGGGAAGCATCCTTCCGAATAATTGCTCTTTTGAAAAACCGAGTCTTTCCAGAAATACAGAATCTTCGAAGACTTGTTCCATTTCACTTGCTTCGAAGTTCAATTCAGAGGAAACAATTTCAGAAAATCGTTCGATTGTGATACCTGGTAGCACAACAACCGGAATAGGATCCTGAATGCCTCTCGCAAGTTTTGAAAGCAATGATTCATAAGAGTACTCACCAGACAATCGATAATTACCTTTCTGGAAAGTTCTCCATCCCAACATACGGGTCGACCATTCCAGTTCAGAAGCCTGGTAATTCACAGAAAGAGAATCCAGAATAAAAATTAATTCAGATACATCGATTCTCTTGTCCAGTATCATATTTACTTCTTCAGGAATAATAATTGCATCACTGGAAGTTAGCCTGATCTGGCGGGAACCCAGAGTTAAAACAGCAATAATTATAAAAGCCAGAAGCCCGATAAGGAGCTCATTCTTATTAAATGATAATGTACTACTCAGATTCATCCTTTAAGATAATGATCTTAACAAAATAAACGAGTTTAGAAGATTTAAAATATTTCAGAAAAACCAATAGCTATCGAAACTTTAAGAATTCAAAGGCGTAATCAGCGTCCGAAGAGCAAACGAGCTTTTGGATGCTGCAAAGCACCAAATGCCCTAAAGAAAAAACCCGAACTTTGACCGGTTCGGGTTTATTTTTTTGCACTTTCTAGCTGCCAAAAACCCCGATAAGAAACTGTATATGCTCGTTTACAGTCTTATTGATTAGCAAAGCTCCTTTGTCAATATCCTCTCTCGGCACATTCGCTGCAAAATTCAAAGTCTTCAATTTCTTTGTAACTGATTTCACTTTCATACCTTCAAAACCTGTAGGGCGCATGAGTGATACTGCGTGCATAAAACCTGAAAGCTCATCACAAGCAAAAAGATATCGTTCAATTTCTGATTCCGGTTCTTTTCCGGTTCGTTCGGGCGCATGTGCTTTTATAGCACCGATTACTGCTTCTGAATAACCCAATTCAGGCAGTATCTCTCCAACCGCTTTATTGGGATGCTCTTCAGGAAACTTCTCCCAGTCCAGATCATGCAACAGGCCAGCAGTCCACCATTCTTCCAGTTCCACTTCGTTTTTATCATTCTCTTTTGCATAAGCTTCCATTGCAAGAGCCACCATTTCACAATGGTTTCTGAGACTTTCACTTTCAATATAGCTATTCATTAATTCTATCGATTCTTGTCTGCTTTTCATTCGTTCTGTGATATATTGTTTACACTTTGATTACCTATTTGTTAGATACATAGCTTAGATAATTATTCCAAAGTCCTTAAGTTATTATAAAAGAAGTAATCCAATCCGTTATTATTATCGTAACAATTAGTATGAAGAAAAATATATTATTCCTATGTGTCCTTGTGAGCTTGTTTGGTAACAACTGTATGAACAGTGCAGAAGATGTCACAGGCTCTGAACAGAACAATGTAAGCTATTCAACTCAGGTTCAGCCAATTTTTAGTTCGAGATGCACTAGTTGCCATGGTACAAATGGTGGATTGAATCTTAGTTCCTATTCCTCACTTATGAATAGTGTTGGAAATAGTTATGGAACCACCTTAGTAGTTGCAGGTGATGCTGATGCAAGCGGATTAGTAGATAAGATTGAAGCAAACCCTCAGTTTGGCTCCCGAATGCCGCAGGGAGGAACACTAACCGGCGATCAAATTCAAACCATAAAAGCCTGGATAAACGAAGGCGCATTAGATAATTAATTATGAAACAACTATTACTATTTATTCTGATTGGTCTTCTGGTAAACAACCTGCAAGCTCAAAGTTTTTATTCTGATAACGGAACAGCTGAATTTACCTCCAGTGTACCTTTGCACACATTTACCGGAACTTCGTCCAGTTTAACAGGAATGATAAAGACTGATGAGCGAACAGTCGATTTTTTCCTGGATCTGGAAACCCTTGAAACCGGAAACGCAAAGAGAGATAAAGATATGCTTCTCACTCTAGAAACTGATAATTATCCGTTTGCAGAATTCTTTGGAAATATTACAACTCCATTCGATCCTGACGCTCTGAATGAAGAACAGGCAGTTAAGGTGCAAGGCAATTTCAAAATTCATGGCGTTGAGAAAGAAGTAGAAGTAAACGGGAGTATTACCGTTACCGATGAGGGACTTAAAGTACAAGCAAACTGGGCACTTAATTTGGAGGACTACAATATTGAACCGCCAAGTCTACTGATAATAAAAGTGGATAAACAACAAAAGATAGCTATCAATATTCTTTTAAAACCTTACACCGAGGAGAAAAATTAATGTATCGTTCTTTATTACTTTTTCTGACCATTTTATTGTCTTCCTCCACCCTTTTTGCTCAAATGCAAAGAACCAGAGCAGTGAAAGATGGACCGGTAGATGAATTATTTCTGATTGGATCTATTGCCGGGATGAGTACAGTTACGAATCTTGAAGCAAAAAACCTTAATACCTTGATCCAACACAATTTCGGTACGGTAAATGGAGGTATTGAAAGCTTTTACGGCCTCGACCAGGGAGCCGCAGTTCGTCTGGGAATTGATTATGGGGTAACTGATAACTTATCTGTAGGAATAGGCAGAACCAGTGTCGAAGATAACGTTGACATGAGATTTAAATACACCATACTCAGACAATTGAAGTCAGGTAAGATTCCTGTTGAATTAGCAATCAAAGGCGACCTGGGTGTAAATACACAAAAAGAACAACGATTCGATTTTAGTTTTCAGGAACGTCTGAACTATTTCGCTTCGGTGATGGTCGCCCGCCAATTTTCTGACAAGATCACTCTTCAGGTTTCACCTATGATATCTCATTTCAATACAGTACTTATTGAAACCCCTGGAGTTCAACCCGAAAATACACATTATGCTATCGGTATGGGCGGAAGGTTAAAACTGGATGAGAGAAAATCTCTGACTTTTGAATATATCCCTGTAATAGGTAGTCGTACAGAAGGAACCTACAATCATCTCGCATTTGGTTTTGAGATAGAAACAGGAGGCCACGTATTCCAAATGTTTCTAATGTCCGGACAGTGGTTCACTGAACAACATTTATTAGCCAAAAACACCAATAATTTCTTTGAAGGCGATTTCAGGCTTGGCTTTAATATCAACAGGATATTCAGCCTAGGTAAAAAGTAACAATAACTGTTGGTTTATCAGATCATCGATCTTATTTCCTGTGCAACTCCGCGATTGTACTGGAAAGTCATGTCTTTGTGATTCACCAAATCAACTATTGTTCCGATCGCACATAATCCACCCGTTAACAAATAAAGTATTCCCATACCTACTTGGTTTAATAAGAACCTGTGTATTCCACTTACACCAAAAAAACCCAGTAAACAGGTAAGTAATATTGTCTGAGAATCCTTTCTTCTGGCTCTGTATACATTTGAGAATTTAGCAATGTTCTCCTCACTCATATCCGAAAAAAGCTTATTTAAATATAGCGCTTCATCCCCTTCAGCTTCTGGTACAAAATCTATAACTCTAGCCATTTGTAATCTCCGTTAAATCTTTATTTCTCGTTATATATAAGTCTTTCCATATTGAAAATATCCTCACGCTCAGGATCACTACGGCAAAAGGCCCCATAAGATTCGCCTGTATTGAATTTGAAAACTCACCCCTGAACAAGAATGCTACTGAGTGACCTAATCCCTCCCCCGGACAAAAGCTAAAGCCGAGTGCATCAAATAAACAAAAGTCGATCCCCTGTGAGTAGGGATTCATTGAAGCCATCAGAATTAGTCCTGATAGAAAGGCCAGCCATTCAATATGTTTTTTTATAAATCCCACTTCAAAACTTACGATATGAATGAATTAAGTTTCAATCGTATTTAATTTCTATAAAGTCTCCATAGGATCGAGCCCAATTGGGTAAACAATCTGTAAACGAGATTATATTCTGTATCAGAAAATAAGACCGATCGTTTGATACTAAGTACTCCAAAAAGACTTGCGTCAGCAGGCACTTCCATATTATTGCCCAAAAGAGTTTTCTCGTTAACTGAAAATAAAGGCACTGAGATCTCAGCAGATAGTTTGTTCTTTGATGAGAATTCCTGAAATAATCCCAGCTCACTCTTATAAATATGATTCACAAAATATCCCATTCTTGTTTCTTTGATATGAGTGATCGAAGGCTCAGTGCTAATATCAATGCTTTCAATATTGTCTGGTACGGTATCACCTACTACTTTTTCCAGGCTTAGTTTATCGCCTTTAGTAATCCAAAAGCTGGTAAAATTAGCTTTAGTAATTGCATTTAATTCGGTTAAAAGAACATGCACTGTTTCATCAAAATCTCCTGTGAGTGCTGTCTCCATCAATTCCATCACTAAAGACTGTTTTCCATTTACAAGTTCTTCCTCCAGATCAGGAACCTGAATATTTGAGATCAGTTTCATTCTCACCCTTTCAAGAATGCTGACCTTATCTTTAGTGAATAATTCCTTTTTAATGAAATCTGCAGCTCCAAGATCAAGTGCTTTTCTTTCCTTCTCCACCGTTGGGAGATTGGTCATTATCAGAACCGGTATCTTCTTTTTTTCGAAGTCTGTGCGGAGAGATTCCAACAATTCTAAACCGGTAAGACCTGGCATATGAATATCAGAAAGGATCAGGTTCACTTTAGTATTCGAAAGTATATTAATAGCCTCCTGTGCATTCTTAGCATGTTCCAGATCGAACTCAGTACCCAAGAGACTCTTGGTCATAAAATGGATCGGTTCATCATCGTCAATAACAAGTACTTTGTACTTCCGCATAAATTATTTCTTTAAAGGTATATTTATGAAAAATGTTGTCCCAACATTCTCCTCAGATTCTACCCAGATCTTTCCGTCGTGGATATTAATGTAATTTTGAACCACATCTAAACCCAGTCCGGTTCCCAATTCGCCATCGGTACCAACATTTGAAACCGATTTTTCGCCGTTCTCTTCAGTGAAAAGTTTTTTAACCATTATTTCAGGAATTCCAATTCCTGTATCTTTTACTTTAAATTCAAGAGCATTCTCCTTTGAATTTATTACAAGTTTTACACTCCCCTGACCCGGTGTGAACTTAAGTGCATTTGAGACCAGATTGTTTAGTGCAATCTCCATTTTTACGGGATCAAGCAATGCAGTATCAATCTCAGATTCAAATACGAATTCAAGGTTTATTTTTTTGAGTATAGCTTTTGGTCCGTTTACTGAAATTACCCTTTCCCCAAGTTCACGGAGATTGGTCTCAGACAGGTTCGCTTCATTTATTTTCTTGGAATTGGCTTCGTTATCGAGAACTTTTTCTACAATATCCAGAAGTTTTTTTCCACTCTGTTCCATTACATTCAGCATTTCAACCTTATCTTTTTCTGGAAAATCAGGATGCTGCCTAAGCAGATTTGCTAATCCAACAATACCGGTAAGCGGGTTCTTAATATCATGGCTAACCATCCTTACCAGATCATCTTTTTTCTTGTTAAGTTCACTTAACTCCAGCTCCCTTTGCTTTAATTCTTCTATTCGAATTTCTCTTTCTTTTTGAAGTTTACTCAAAAAAAGGTGTGTCCTTATTCGGGCTAGAATTTCATCTTTCTGAAAAGGCTTTGTGATATAATCTACTCCTCCAACATCAAAGCCTTCCACTTTGTCTCTTGTTTCAGAAAGTGCACTTAAAAATATGATCGGTATATCTTTAAGCTTATCAATTTTATTAATCTCTGCACAGACCTCGTATCCAGTCATATCTGGCATCATAATATCAAGTAATACAAGATCCGGCTCCCTGGACTGAATAAGATCTATGGCATCGGTACCGTTAAATGCTACAATTGGGGTGAATCCCTCACCTCTTAAGACATGCGACAGAAGCCTGATGTTTGCCTCTGTATCGTCAACAATCAAAATTAAAAAATCGGATGGTGAAAGATGAAACTGCTTCACTTCTCTTGTATGGAAACCTAATTGATTTAAATATGTATCCATTATATTAAGAAATTCGCTTTAATCTAATTTTTATTGAAACTTTAATCGTTTTTGATCGTCTTGTATTTGGGTTTAATTATATCAACTAAATATAATTCCATGAAAAGTCTGAGATCGGGTATTCTAATTATTACAATTATCACCATTTTCTCGTCCATTGGGTATTCCTCAGATCTTCCTTCCGACAGCGATAATCAAAAAGTTATTGTTGAGATCACAGACAAATATAATGAAGTCAGAATGGGTGTTACTGAGAACACAGTATACATGATCTTCAGTGAGAACATCAGAGATCTGGCTAATGATCAATTTGAAAATGATTACCTGAAAGAAACAAACCGTTTTTATGATTCCGGCGGAAAATTCATTCTGGATGAACTTGTACGCCTGGAAAGTAATAAGATCGAGTACTCACTAGACGATATTGAAGATATCTTTTTTGAAAGTGGCAGGATCGAATTTGATTATTCCACAAGAAAGGAGATCGGGTTTGAAGAAGTGCATTCTTATAAGGGTACCCGAGCCATTGATAATTTCTATGTCGAAGACTTGGAATTACTTATACTTACCTATAGAAATCAGCGCTAGAGCATACTTGAAGCTCATTTTCGCTTGTCTGGTAAATATTAAAATTCTGTAACATTTCTCTTTTCTCGCAATCCTGTTATCAAATAAAACAGGAGTAACAATGCTGAAGTATATACTGCTTTGTATAGTAGCATTCTCTGGTTATTACGCCTGGACCAACTTTCCTATCGAATATGGTCCGGGAGTACTAGCTTCAGAAAAACCAAAGGTTGAAAGAGTAAGCTGGGAAAAACCATTTCCTCACAAAGGCTTAACTATAGCGCCAATCAGAAGAATTTCAGGAGAAGTACGTGTGTTAAAACACAAACGATATTTCTTTGATTCCAGATCTTCCTATTCACCGGTTGATCTGCTCGTTGGGTGGAATGAGATGTCTGATGAAAGAAATCTTGATCATCTTCATTTTTCGATGGATAACAGATATTTCGAAATGAATTACACCAGACCACCACTGGAATTCCAAAAAATGTATTCTGAAATGAATTTATGGCATATGGTTCCTTCGAATGAGGAAATTGATAGCCAGATAAAAAAACTGCGAACCGGTAATATTATTCGTGTTGAGGGCTTTTATGTAGATATCCAATCCAGCAGTGGGTTCAACTGGAAGTCAGAGATATTACAACCAGGAAATTCTAAGCTTCAGAATCTCGTATTTTGGGTCGAAAGTATTCAGGTGAGATAAGTTCTTAACTTTAGCATAATTTTAACTTGAAATCTAAGAAAATAAACCCTTTATTTTGTTTATTGCTTTTATAAAGGGTCATTAAACAGATTAAAAGTTATGTCGTCTAAACAAATTGGTACTGTTAAGTGGTTTCACAACATTAAAGGCTACGGCTTTATTAATACTGATGAGAACGAAGAAGAGATTTTTGTTCACTATTCAGAGATCAATGCCGAAGGTTTTAAAAAGTTAAAACGTGGTGAGAAAGTTGAGTTTGTACTTGATAATGGAGAGAAAGGACTTCTTGCCCGCGATGTGTCACTTGTTGAAGATCAGGAATCTGATTCTGAATTATTCTAATATCAAAGCATGAATTGGATTAAGGATGCGTTCCTGGATGTTGCCGTCCTTCTGATCATTATCATCTTATCTTATTTTAAGTATCCTGCCCTTGAGATTATTTTATGGGTATATACTATTCTATTGCTGCTAAGTAAGATCCTGGCTTTCTTTGTTGGATTTCTACAGAGTAAGGTCAGTAATACAAATGTTCCGGAATGGTTTTACCATGTAATCTATATTAGCAGCATAGCATTACTCGTTTATGTAAAGTTTTATTACCTGGGTACTGCCTGGTTCCTTATCTGGATTCTATCAGCTGTATATTCTTTTAAATCTAAAGGGCAAAGTTAGTTTGGGAAGAAGATCAGCTCTCTGGATACTGTCCATTTTCTTCTCTTATGTACTTTTAGCCAATACAGTTCAAGCTCAGGAATCAGAAGTTGATGGTAATTCACCGAATCCATTTATAAATATTTTTGTGGGATATTCTCCTGTCTCAGTCTGGTTGTTAGGAAAAACTCCGAATAGTCAGACGTTCCTACTTTCAGCGAATTACAATATTCCATTGAAAAGATTAAAAAGAGACATTGACCTTTATTATTCTGCCGGCGTTGTTCCTTACGTACATTATAACTATTCAAAAAGAGACCGTAATGGCGATAAATACAATGCTTCTGGTTTTGGGGTATACCCTCTCGGATTCAATTTTGTAAAAAATACAAACACAACCTGGTCTTTTATGGCACAAACTGGCGGCGGAATAATTTATATGGATCAGGTGTTTCCGACTGACAAATCAAGAAGGCTAAATTTTACTTTTGAACTTTCACTTTCCCTGCACAAAAAGTTTTCGGAACGTTTTGGCGTTTATTTCGGATATAAATTTCATCATATTTCCAACGCTCAAACAGGAGTTGAAAATCCTGGACTGGATTCTAATTTTCTATTTCTATCACTATCATATTTCAATTAATACATCATGGCTTTAACTGCACAGATCATTACTTCGAAAGGAACTATCAATATTACTTTATTTGATGATAAAACTCCTAAAACCGTAGCCAACTTCGTAAATCTTGCGAAGCGAGGATATTATAACGGATTGACATTCCATAGAGTAATCAATGATTTTATGATTCAGGGAGGCTGCCCAAATGGTGATGGACGTGGGGGTCCGGGATATGTATTTGAAGATGAATTCCACCCGGATCTCATTCACGATGTACCGGGAAAACTATCAATGGCAAACGCAGGGCCCGGGACTAATGGAAGTCAGTTTTTTATCACTCATGTTCCTACCCCCTGGCTTGACGGACGTCACTCAGTTTTTGGTGCTGTTGTGGATGATTCTGATCAGGAGGTTGTAAATAGTATTGTTCAGGGTGACACCATTGAATCAATAAACTTCAAAGAGGATGTTGAGGATTTATTGAGCAATGTGGAAGAAGTGACATTCTGGAATGAAGCTCTTGACGAAAGATTTCCCGGTTTGGACCCCGCATAATATGTCTTATACCTTCAACAGTAAGCCGGAATCAGGTTGGCGCCGAAAACTGTATATCATAATTTTCGAGGCCGATACCCGGCTTGGTAAATTCTTCGATCTAGTACTTATCCTGGCGATTACTGCAAGCGTACTGGTTGTTATGCTTGATAGTATGGTTGGTTTCAGAACGAATTATGGAGATTTTTTAAAACTATCTGAATGGATATTTACTGCACTTTTTTCTGTTGAATATATTTTAAGGCTCATCTGTGTCAAAAAACCTGGTAAATACATATTTAGTTTCTACGGTATCATTGACTTGCTGGCTATTCTGCCTACTTATCTAAGTCTGATCTTACCGGGAACACATTACTTGCTTGCAATAAGAGTTCTGAGAATTCTTAGAATATTTCGGGTTCTTAAACTGGTCAAATATCTTGATGAGGCTGATTATTTATCAACAGCACTTATTGCCAGCCGGAGAAAGATCTCAGTGTTCCTCTTTGCAGTCTTGATGGCAGCTATTTTTGCCGGGTCGCTCATTTATGTTGTTGAAGGACAGGAAAATGGATTTACAAGCATTCCTACCAGTATCTATTGGGCTATTGTAACCCTTTCAACAGTAGGTTTTGGAGATCTTGCCCCTGCAACCGGCCTTGGAAAGTTCATAGCTGCAGTAATTATGATCCTTGGTTATGGAATAATTGCGGTTCCCACCGGAATAGTAAGTTATGAAATGGCTCGTGTTAAACAATCTGCTAAAGTATGCGAGAAGTGTGGAGAATCAGATCATGCTGATGATGCACTATTCTGCAAAAGCTGCGGTCAGAAACTCTGATCAAATTGAAACTTTTAGATTTGTATTCGTAATGAGCCGAAACAAATCTAGAAGGTCATTTTAATGGGAATAAAAAAATCAGCACTACTACTAATCATCATTAGTGCTCTTTCTATTCAATCTACTTACGGTCAGGAATACAGGGAAGGGCTTAAATATCGAAAATGGAGATTAACTCTCTTCCCTCCTATTGGTACCAATGGAATTCATGCCAGGGAATACTCAGCCAAATACTCTATAAACCTGATTGGAGGAATCAATGGCGGAGTCGAACGATACGAGATCGGAGGACTATTCAATTATAATGAAAAGTATGCTTATGGCTTTCAGCTGGCAGGTGGGGCAAATATTTCCGGTGGCGATATGGCAGGATTCAACATCTCGGGGCTAACAAATATATCGGCTGATGATATGGCCGGAATGCAGATAACCGGAGCTGTTAATTATGCCAAAGATAACGCTAGTGGAATTCAGGTTGCCGGACTAGCTAATATTGCCGGTGATGATATTGAAGGAATGCAGTTCGCTAACTTGTTTAACTATGCAGGTCAGGATATATCAGGGTTACAGGCCAGTGGAATATTTAATTATGCAGGTTATAATGTTGAAGGCCTTCAAGCTGCAGGCGCTTTTAACATTGCCAAAAATGACATATCAGGACTTCAAGCTGCTGGTATCGGTAATATTGCAATGGGTAATATTGAGGGACTTCTTGCTGCTGGATTCATAAACTATGCTGGAGATCAGGCCAGTGGATTATTAGCATCAGGTGGAATCAATGCAGGTAAAAAAATAGATGGTTTGGTTGCCGCTGGTATAGGTAACTTCGCTTCAGAAATGAATGGGCTACAGATCGGGGCGATAAACCTGTCTAATGAATCAAACGGTCTACAGATTGGAGTCATTAACTTAGGTAAAGAATTTCATGGTGCTCCCGTCGGACTGATAAGTCTATATGGAAATGGACGTAAAAATATTGATGTCCGGTTTTCTGATGCAGGATTTACAGAGTTGGGAATCACCCTTGGTACTTACCGGGTATACAATATGCTTATCCTGGGATACAATACACTTCTGGATAGAAATGTATATCGTGTTGGATTAGCAGTTGGACTTGAAAAGAATATTCAGGATGCATTTGAAAATATAGAGAGTAAAACATTATTCGTGAATCAGGAATTCAGCTTTAATCAACAGTTTGAAGATGAATGGTCATGGAAAAAGAATCGTATCTACTCATATAAATTTCTCGTTGGAAACAGGTTTTCAAATGGACTTTCACTTTATGCTGGTCCGAGTCTGAATATGCAGGTAACAAGATTTGCTGATGCCCATGACTATACCTGGTATAGCTTGTGGTCCCCTTCTGCAAAAGGAAAGGATTACCGCTTCTGGCTGGGTTTTACTGTTGGCGTGAGAGTTTTTAAACAAAAAAACCTGCCATTATTTGACGATTTTGACGAAGAATGGGATTGGGATTGGTAACAATAAGTTTTGTGTTAATTAGTTAAACTCTAAATAAAAAGAACTTAACTATGAAACTATTTGTATTCCCAGCCGTGACTCTGATAGCACTTGCAACACTATTTATGTTTGAGTCGTCTTCTTCACAGGAATTACTAACTAACCATAACCATGCCATAGCACATCGACCCACTACTATGGATACAATACCAGATAACTTTCCTTTTCAAAAAACGGAGGCTGAGTGGAGAGAAATTCTCACGCCTGCACAATTTCGAATACTGCGTAAAAAAGGAACTGAGTTCCCTTACGTGAATGAATATCACGACAGCAATAAAGACGGGATCTATGTTTGTGCCGGTTGCGGTCAGATTCTATATGATTCCAAAAACAAGTATAAAAGTGGTACCGGGTGGCCAAGTTTCTGGAAACCTATAAATGACAGCCTTGTTGTTGAATTAGAGGATAATAGTTTATTCATGACCAGAACTGAGATCGTTTGTTCTAATTGTGGCGGACACCTTGGTCATGTTTTTGATGATGGCCCCAATCCCACCGGATTGCGTTATTGCATGAATTCAGCAGCACTCAAGCTTGTTGATCGTGACAAAGCACATCAACAATTAAAAAAAGATTGATTAGTATAGAAAGCTTGATACTTTAAGGCGCCTGATTGGCGCCTTTTTTATTTAACTAATATGTATAAAATGTCAGACAAAGCCACGATCCTGAAAAAAGCGGAGTTCAATCCTAAACTGAAAACATATCTTGTTATTTACACTCTGTTTGTTTTATTCACAACTGTAATTGGGATATTATTTATTCCCTTCTGGGCAGTTTTGGCTCCCATCTTTACCCGAAAATACTATGACCGGCTTGAATGTGAATTAACTACCAGATCACTCAGATTTAAAAAAGGGTTTATTTTTCTAACTGAAAAAACCATCCCACTTGATAAGATCCAGGATCTAACATTTAAAGAAGGCCCATTGCTTAAAAAACTTGGACTAAGCATTCTTAAGATTGAAACTGCTGGTAACTCTGCTCAGGCATCTGCAGACCTCACACTCATTGGTATTGTTAATGCTCATGAATTCAGGTCTATGGTGTTCGATCAAAGAGATAAAGTAACAGATAATCAATCTGGTTCATCTTCATCAGAAAATGAATCAATGACTGAGATACTTAGTGATATCAGAGATTCATTGAATAGGATCGAAAAACATTTATCTGAATAATGAGATCAAGTATTAATAAATATCCAATAACTTCATTTGTTGTTATTAATTATCTGATATCATGGACATTCCTTTACCCATGTTACCAGTTAATAATGAATGCTGAAGATGGTGAATTTCCTCTTCTTGCTCTTATTGGTTTTATCGGTGCTTACGGCCCTTCTATTGCTGCATTAATCATTGTGGGTACTCAAAATGGGGTAAAAGGTATAAAAGATCTGTTTAGAAAATTTTTGATTTGGAAGGTCAAACCACTTTGGTATATCTCAATCCTTATTCTTCCCTTATTCATTTATGGATTATCGATTGCATTAGTTGCAGGGAACACTGTGATCGGAGATCCGGATTACTGGGCATTTTGGAAGTCCATCGCTCCTTTTTATTTACTGGCACTTCCCTTCGGACCTCTTGGTGAAGAACTCGGTTGGAGAGGTTATTTATTGCCTGAACTACTGAAGAAATATGATATATGGCAGAGTAGTTTCATTCTTGGAATCATTTGGACTGTATGGCATACAGCTTCTTTTACGTTTCCTGGAGCTGCCATTCCCTCTGTGCTTGAAGTAAGTCTTTGGACCTTGTTTCTTTACTTGCTCAACATTTTATCAGAGACTCTCCTTATGACATACTTCTTTCTTAAAACGAAAGGTAGTGTACTCATTGCAGTGATCCTTCATGCTTCTTTTAATGCATGTTCAAATATCATTCTTACTGCCGTACCTCAAATTGAAAATAATGTTGAGGTACGAGAGCAAGTTTATATTGTAAATATTGCAATCACTTTATTGGTCTCTGTCATCCTATTAGCAAAAGAAGCTGCAAACAGAAAGGTCAATGTGGACAATATTAACTAGCTGCCTTTCCAGCTATGATCTTCTTGTTAAAGAACCAAACCAATACCAATGCAATGAGCCATTGACCAATTACCGTTGCAACTGAAAAAGGATCAAAGGGATTATACCAGCTGTCAGGGGCATACTCAGCTGCACTTAAATACATCCACCACACTAACAGGGTTATCACTTCTACCGGTACTACATATTTTATGATGATCTCCCACCATCCTCCCAATTTGGTTTTACTTTCGTCAGTGTTAACCAGATCAGTTCTGAATTTCGTAGTTCCATAACTGATCACTGCATAAGATATAAAAGCACCAGAAACCATAAGACCTACGCCCCATACGAAATCCTGGTTAGCAAAAAATGTAAGGTTCAAAGCAGATGGGATTCCAAAAGCGAATCCAGCAACACAAATAAATATTGTGGCTTTTTTTCGACTCATACCTGCATCCACAAAAACTTTAACCGCTAATTCGATCATTGAGATCAATGAACTGAAGGCCGCGAACGTAAGTCCCAGGAAGAACAACACTGAAAAGATCCCTCCTCCAGCCATAGTTGCAAAAAGCTGAGGCATCCAAATAAATGTGAGTCCGGTACCGGCAGGACCTGATGTTTTCATAACATCAAGTATCTGGCTGTCAGACATAGTAGAACCGAGTGTTCCAAAAACAGTTGAGAAAATAATAACTGCAGCCAGCAATGATACCATATTGTTACCAACTCCAGTCTGGAAGGCACTTATTGTCACATCATCCTTTTTGCGCATATAAGCAGCGTAAGTTAGTATCAGCCCCCAGGCGGCTCCGGTGTCCCATGCATTTTGCGTAAGAGCTTCCAACCAGATCTTAGGGTCTTTGAGTGTACTCCAGTCTGGCGTGAAGAGATATTCAATACCAGCACCACTTCCTTCAAGGCTTAAAGCTTTTACGAGGGAAGCGATCAATACAAGTAAAAGGGAGGGAATAAGGATCTTATTAACCTTTTCAATTGAAGAGATTCCACGGATGACAATAATTCCACCCATAACCATGATGACAAAGTGGAATAGCACAGGCAATCCTGAACCATGAAAATTATCCCATATCATAGTTGCCTGATCCAGGTTTCCTGGCAGTGTATTTGTTACAGATTCTATAAGGTAGTACAAACACCATCCGGCAACCACACTGTAGTAAAACATGATGGCAGTAGCTACAAAACCAATAAAACCGCCCATCCAGCCTTTTTTCTCTCCGATAAGATCTGAAATCGAACCAATCACACCCTTTCTGGCATTTCTACCAATCCCGTATTCTGCTATAATAAGCGGTATGGACCATAAAATGAGAAAGCACAACCAGGCTACAAGAAAAGCACCGGCTCCCTCTTCTCCACCATTTTGGGCTGCTATTCTGGGGAATCGCCAGATATTACCTGTTCCAATTGCAATCCCGAGAACACTCAGGATCAGCCCTAATTTCGATGAAAATCTTTCTTGTGAATCAGCCGCCATGCAAATAAATGTTAATTAGAAAATAGGTTGAGAATATCTTCGTTTATGTGCTCAATTGCTTTGTAAATTTACCTTGTTCTATTTTGAATAGAATCAGGCTATGCCTATAATTGCAGGCCTATCATAAAGGTAAAATACGACTATCCAAAACTTTTTCAGCCCGGATACTAAATACATGTTTTCAGATCACAAAACGACGAATAAATACCTCGCTCTTTTAACGTTCTTTACGTCACTGATTATATACTCTTTAACGCTTGCGCCAACAGCCAGTTTCTGGGATGCCGGGGAATTTATTGCGGTAGCTCACGGTCTCCAGGTTAACCACCCTCCCGGAGCTCCTTTATATTCCATCCTTGGCCGTGTGGTGTCCATGTTTATGCCCACAGAATATGTTGCTTTGAGTATAAACTTTCTGAGTGGCTTAGCTTCCGCCTTCACCATCATGTTCCTATACCTCATTATTGTGCGTTTAGTACGTGAATTCAGGGGTGAACCTGATGAAATGTCTCTTGTTGACAAGATCGGGATGTACGGCGGTGGTTTGGTTGGAGCATTAACTTTTGCCGTAACCGATACTTTCTGGTTTAACGCTGTTGAAGCTGAAGTGTATGCCATGTCGATGTTCTTCACAGCTATTGTGGTGTGGCTTGCTCTGAAATGGAGTGAGAACCATGATAAAGAGTTTAATGAACGCTGGTTAGTATTGATCGCCTACATGTTCGGTTTGGCAATCGGGGTTCACTTGCTGAACTTGTTAGCCATCTTCTTTGTGGCTCTAATCGTATATTTCAAGAAGAAAGATTTTGCATTGCTCTCTTTTGTGATCATGGGGGCTGTCGCAGTTGTGAGTTTCCTCCTTGTATATCCATTTACCATTCAGACATTGCCTGACTGGTCTTCTAAAATTGGTGATGCTACTTATGGCCTCATTGGCCCGATGACCTTCATATTTTTGTTTATTCTGGCAATCGCATGGGGAATTTGGTACACCCACAAACATAAGCACCGACTCGCTAACATCGCTTTAATCAGTTATGCAATGATCATGATCGGATATTCTTCTTATTCAGTGATCATGATCCGCTCTATTGCTAACCCTCCTATTGATGAGAACGACCCTGAAACGGTTGAGGCCTTTGTAAAATACCTCAAACGGGAACAGTATGGTGACACACCCATCTTCAAGGGAAGAAATTATGACAATGCCACCGGGCGTGTCGATAATAACGCAGATGCTTTATTTCCAAGACGATATTCTCAGGATCCTCGTCATGTTCAGTATTACAGCCGTTACGATAGTGATTGGGATTATTTCTGGGACTACCAGGTCAATCATATGTACATCAGATACTTCAACTGGAACTTTATTGGGCGACAATCTGATATCCAGGATACTGGATGGTATTCGGGATTTGATAAAGCTAAATATCCCGATAACAGGGCCAGTAACGCGTATTACTTCATACCTTTTTTACTGGGTTTATTCGGTTTGATATTCCATTTTACGTCCGACTGGAGGCGGGCTTTAGCAATTCTGGCACTATTCCTCGTTACCGGGGTAGCCATTATTATATTTCTGAACCAGCCGCCTTATCAACCTCGTGAACGTGATTATGCTTATGTAGGCTCCTTCTTTGCCTTCTCCGTTTGGATTGGACTTGGTGTAACAGGAATAATCGAACTCCTGAAAGGATACTTTAAAGAGAACTCAACAATCTCATATGCGGTAGTAGCCCTTTGCCTGATCGGTTCACCGATGCTGATGGGATATCAAAACTGGGATGATCATGACCGGAGTGACCGTTATGTAGCCCCGGACTATGCAAAGAACTTGTTAAATTCCCTTGCTCCAAATGCTATTGTATTTACTAATGGGGATAATGACACCTTTCCTCTTTGGTATGCTCAGGAAGTTGAAGGTGTGAGAACAGATGTCAGAATTGTTTGTTTAAGCTTATTAAACACCGACTGGTATATAAAACAGTTGAAAAAACAATGGTCTCATGAATCTGCTCCACTCCCCATCAATCTGAGTGATGAAGAGATCGACCGGATCTCAGGCAAGATTGACCAATGGAAACCCCAAACCTTCGAATTACCGGTAAATAAAGAAATGCTTAAAAAAGCATTCTCTGAAGATTATGACTATAAAGAAGCTATAGGCGTTAAGCCAGACACTTCACTTGAAGTACTTCAGTCGGGAACCGATTTCGAGATGCCCGTTGATTCATTGGACGATGTATTTAAATGGACGGTTCAGGGTCGCCTC
This sequence comes from Rhodothermia bacterium, assembly GCA_030427885.1. Lineage (GTDB taxonomy): Bacteria > Bacteroidota > Rhodothermia > Balneolales > Balneolaceae > JAUICM01. Next base: position 571,997 of record JAUICM010000001.1, read on the forward strand.
TACGGGAAAGATCAGCAAGGTAACGAAGTGCGCTATATGCAGGTGCAGGACCTCATGATCGTTGAGTTGATCAAATCCAATAACTGGTTGCGCCCTATATATTTCGCAAATACAGTTTCCAATGAGAGTTTACTGGGATTACAGGATTATTTCCGAACTGAAGGTAAAGCGTATCGTATCATTCCAAAGAAAATGGAATCAAAATACCAGGGAGTGATCGAACCCAAAATTATGGAGAAAAGGTTCGATAAATTCGAATTCAATGAATGGAATAATCCAGATGTTTACTTCGATGAGAATATTCGACGAATGCTAACTAATTACCGCTACAACTTCCTTCAGCTTTCTGAGACTTTTCAGGATAGAGGCATGACAGACAGTGCTGCATACTGGCTGAAATTTTCCGAAGAAAAGATCCCTTTCAGGAAGGATGAAGAGAATTATAATCTTCAGGCGCTGTTTGCAGTTAATTACTCGCGAATAGGTTTTAATGAAGATGCCGGAAGAGTAGCTTCCGATGTAAAACCTAAAGTGATGTTCGAGTTCAATAACATCATAACACGTTTCAAAAATGCTGAATCGGAATTCATGGATCTGAATGATCAATATGAAGCAGCACGAAGAAATGGAGACGTAGGAAAGCAACGAGAACTTCGAACGAAACTGAATTCCTCCTATCAGCGTAGCCAGAACATCATTAATTCACTAATGCAGACACGACAGTATCTGGTATTGACGCAGCATGCATTATTTAAAGCTGGTCGTACAGAGGAAGCAGAAGAAATGACAAATACTGTAAATCAGGAAATAATTGGTACACAGGTACCCCCTATTCCTGAAGATGAACAGGCAAGTGAAAATGAAGTTCGCAGATACGGCTTTTAAATTATATTTTTTAACTGGCTGAATTGTATATTCAGCCAGCTTAGCTTTTAAGATATGATACACCAGTTTACAAAAGAGAATATCACCACCATCGGAAAAGTTCTGGGTTCAACCCCAAAACCACTTGGCGACGATGTTTTCCGGATAGAAGTAAAAAACGAAGAAGAAAACCGCAAGCTTGCACTAGAGATCCATTTGGGGCTCGAGGCTAATGGTGAGCAAATGAATATGGTTTCAGTTTATTCCTATAATACCTTTCTTCAGCTTCATAACTGTACTGCGTTTGTAGCCAGTGATATGCTGCAGCAAGTTACCTTTTTTGGTAAGTCAGGTACTAAGACATCCGGCCTCATTGTTGAAAAAGCTGCCGGTTGCAGTCTTTACGCCAATGTGGATGAAGCCCTGACATCCGGAGACTTCACTGCATTGCCTGAAGACCTGATGATGTGCGGTATCGCTTTATCGCTAACAGAGTCTATGGATGATGACTTCAGCTTTTAAAAGCTGTCATGGAACCTGAACATTCCCCTTTACAGATATTCAATACAAGCGGACTCGATCTTCCCTTTAAGAATGATGAGGCCGCTTTTTTATTAGATGTGGTTTCAAAAGATCAGAACTGTCTCTACTCTTTTGTGGAATTGGTTTTTGTTGATGAACCGGAGATCATCCGTATTAATAAAGAATTCCTGGATCGGGATTATGTAACAGATATCATCTCATTCAGATATGATGAGGACGAGTCTAATCAAGAGATCGAAGGGACATTATATTGTTGTGCACAAAGAATAGCCGAGCAGTCGAAAGAATTTGCTGATTCCGAAAGACAAGAATTTCTAAGAGTGTTTGTACACGGGTTGATCCATCTTATCGGCTATGATGATCAAACTCCGGAAGAGAAATCAGAAATGACCCGCTTAGAGAATAAATATCTGTCCGTTTTGGGTTGAACATTTTTTTGAGATTCAGCTCAAACTTTTAGACGTTTCAGCCGTAGTGGATGCGCATAATGAAGGGCGAAGAAAAGAAACAAAATATCATCAAAGAACGGAGCAAGGCCTACGCAACTCAGTTGTGGAATCTGATAAGTGTTCAGATTGAGCGACAAACTGCGGTAACGGAATCGAATCAGGATCGTTTGCCTCCTTTGCGTCATGAATCGAAGCACAAGTGGTTTATAAAGCTATTGTTCTTCTTTCCTGTATTTCTGTTGATAGGTTTTGTGACCTCATTCTTTTGGGATTTTGATGGACTCTCATCTCAATTTTTTGGCTATGAGTTAGAATTCAATGGTCTGCTTCGAATATTGAGTATCAGTGGGCTTATCGGGTTCCTTACAAATTGGCTGGCCATTAAAATGTTATTTCGCCCTACACACCGCCGACCAATTCTGGGACAAGGATTGATCCCTGCTCAAAAAGACCGGATATCTTACCGACTTGCTCGTGCCGTTTCCGAAGATCTTATTAATCCAGATATCATTAAGAAAAAGATCCAGGAATCTCAGGCCATCACCAAATACAGAGAGAAAGCAACAGGTTATATAAAAAATATTATTGATGACCCTGGGTTCAGAGGTGATCTCAAAAAACTCGCTGTGAGTTATGTGGATGAAATGATCGCTGATCCAAAAGTTAGAGCATCTATTGCAAATACACTCATAGAACAAATCGAGGGTGCTATTGAGCAAAATTCATTCGAGCGTGTTGCTCTTAAAGCGTACAGTTTCCTTAAAGGTCAGGAAATGCAGGATCTGGTGGAAGACGCACTGATAAAGTTACCCGGTGGCGTCGAAAAAGGGCTCGATAAAATGGATGACTTCCTTGATCGTCTGCCCGAAAGAATCGAAGAAAACAGCGGTGCTATTGAAGATGTGGTTACTTCCCTGCTATACAAACTGATCAACCAATTAGATGTTCATGCTTTAGTTGAGGACAATCTCAGACAATACGACGAAAAACGCCTCGAAATACTTATCAAAAATGCCAGCAACGATCAGCTTCAGTACATCCAGTATCTTGGAGCGGTTCTGGGAACCTTGGGTGGCTTTATAATCTGGAAGCCTATTGCCAGTCTGATCATCCTTTCATCCATTATCATCCTAACTCTTTCCCTTGATTATTTACTGATCCGGCTAGGCACTTCAGAATGATATTATTACCTTATTTGATCTTTAGGATCAATAAAATGAAATATCATTATGAAGTACTATTTCAAAATACCCGCCTTAGTATTATTCGTTTTTCTTTTAAACTGCTCATCATCAAAGACACTTTCAGATACTACTGAGAAGCCTGCAACAGAGGCTGTAGAAAATGAAACTTCAGTAACTGAAGCTGCTGCAGATGAGGAGATGATCGCTTCACCTGCTGAAGACTGGCACCTCGAATCGCCTGATACTGACCCTTATTATGGTACTGGAACTGAAAAAGCTTACACAGAATTATTAGCAGATAAAAAACCTAAAAAGAAAGTCATTGTAGCTATTATCGACTCAGGTTCTGATATAGATCACGAAGATCTTTATGCAAATGCCTGGGTGAACCGGGATGAGATATCGGATAATAACGAAGATGATGATAACAACGGATATATCGATGATATCCATGGATGGAATTTTATAGGTGGGCCTGATGGCTCGAACCTGGAATATGATACCTATGAGTTAACACGCCTGTATCGTGCTGCTAAAGAACAATATGAAGATGCAGATCCTGATGATCTCTCCGAAGATGAATTGGCAGGTTATAATGAATACAAAAAACTCAAAGATGCCTATCAGTCCAAACTGATGGAAGCTCAGCAAATGGGGGCTCAAATCGGTGGTATAGCGAGAGCTTTGAATGCGGCTCATCAGTTTTTTGGTGTTTCAGACATCTACTCAGTGACAGCAGAACAACTAGCTCCTTCTGAGGATGATCAGGCTATGGCTCAGCAACTTAAGCAACTGGTATCCGCTTTTCGTGATAACGGAATAAAAGAATCAGATATTGAGGACGCTACGGATGAAGTAGAATCTATGACCCAATACTATCTGAACCTAGATTATGATGAGCGCAGTATTGTCGGGGATGACTATGAAGATCTTTCAAACCGATATTATGGGAATAATGATGTGATTGGAGTTCATAACAGTCACGGTACTCATGTGGCAGGTATTGTAGGTGCCGGGCGTGACAATTCAGTTGGAATGAATGGTATTGCCAATGTAGAATTGATGATCATAAGAACCGTTCCTGATGGGGATGAGCGGGATAAAGATGTTGCAAATGCGATCCGATATGCCGCTGAGAATGGTGCTGATATTATCAATATGAGTTTTGGCAAGAGTTACTCCCCCTACAAAGAATATGTGGATGCGGCAATTAAATACGCTGATAGTGTCGGAGTTTTAATGATCCACGCTGCCGGTAATGACGGCGATGATATTGATACTGCAGCAAACTATCCCAGCCGGTATTATAACGATGGCGGAATGGCTGCTAACTGGATCACTGTTGGAGCGTCTTCATGGCAGGAAGATCAGGGCTTAGCCGCTCCTTTCAGTAATTTTGGAGCCAAAAATGTAGACTTATTTGCTCCAGGCGTAGATATCTATTCCACTTTCCCTGATAATGATTATAACGCAATAAGCGGAACAAGTATGGCTGCACCTGTAGTTTCGGGCGTAGCTGCCTTAATTATGACTTATTACCCCGAACTTAGCACCCAGCAATTGCGCGAGGTTATTCTGAATTCGGTTACGATTCCTGAGCAAGCAGAAGTTGTGAAACCCGGAAGCCAAACCGGAGAATTAGTTCCTTTTTCTTCTTTATCTGTTACGGGCGGTATTGTGAATGTCACTGAAGCATTAAAACTTGCTGAGAAAACAGTAAACGGCAATTAAATTCCTTTGTCAGCTTCTAACAAATTTGACGCAGTAATCATAGGTTCCGGACCAAATGGATTGTCTGCTGGCATTCTACTTGCTCAGCATGGTCTGTCGGTTAAAATCATTGAAGCTAAAGATACGATCGGAGGCGGAACCCGGACACAGGAATTAACTGAACCTGGTTTTTATCATGATGTCTGTTCCGCAGTTCATCCAACAGGTATTGGCTCCCCTTTTCTGAACACTCTGCCACTACAGGATCACGGACTGGAATGGATCCACCCTGATCATCCTGTAGCTCATCCTCTTGAGCAAGGAAATGCAGTTATAGCCAGTCTGTCTCTTGATGAAACACTACAAAGATTAGGCAAAGACGGCAAAAATTATGAGAATCTCGTTGCTGACTTCTCAAAGCATTGGAACAAGCTCTCAAAGGATATTCTAGGCCCGATCCGTATTCCTCACAGTCCGCTATTAATGGCTAAATTCGGATGGTATGGAATGTTATCAGCTAAGTTACTGGCAAATTCGATCTTCGACACCACTCCTCTGAAAGCTTATTTTGCTGGATTAGCAGCTCACAGCATCCTTCCACTTGAAAAGGCATTTACTGCTTCATTTGGATTAGCCTTTGCAGCTTCAATTCATTCCGTGGGCTGGCCTGTTGCTAAAGGCGGATCTTCCACTATCACTAACGCCATGGCATCCTATTTCAAAAAACTAGGTGGTGTCATCGAAACAGGAAGATACATAAGCACCTTATCTGAAATTGATGAATCAGAACTTTTTCTCTTTGATCTGACCCCACATCAGATCGCATCCATAGCACAGCATGAATTACCCAATTCTCTGAAGAATAAACTTCTGAGCTATACCTATGGGCCCGGAGTATTTAAAATGGATTTCGCTCTTTCAGAGCCTGTGCCCTGGGAAAACCCGGAATGTTCCGGTGCTGGTACCCTACATCTTGGAGGAACTCTGGAAGAAATATCCTTCTCTGAAAGTCAGATCTGGAAAGGAAAACAACCGGACAAACCATTTGTATTGGTTTCTCAACCCAGCTTATTCGACCGTACAAGAGCTCCGGAAGGCAAACACACCCTGTGGGCTTATTGTCATGTCCCCAACGGTTCTGATGAAGATTGTTCTGAAATGATCATAAAGCAGATCGAACGATTCGCACCAGGATTCAGAGATGTGATTCTGGCCACACATACTATGAATGCCCACGAATACGAGGTCTATAATCCGAATTATCTTGGTGGTGACATCAACGGCGGTTCCCAATCTTTTAAACAATTGATGGGACGACCTTTGCTAAAATGGGATCCTTATCAATTACCAGTGAAAGGAATGTATATCTGCTCATCATCCACTCCTCCCGGAGGCGGAGTACATGGAATGTGCGGATATCATGCAGCCCGATCAGTACTAAAAAATGAATATGATATTAACATTTGATACCCAGAATGAGTACTCCTGAAACTATTCTTCAAAACTCTTCCGAATTAGATCAGCCACCTATTGAACGGGCTTCTACTATACCTTCCGACTGGTATTATGATCAGGAAGTATTTCTCTTTGAAAAGGAATGCATTTTTGCAAATAACTGGCAGTATGTTTGTCATACTGCACAGCTTCAGACCCCGGGAGATATTGTACACACTGAAATAGCTGGTAACCCAATCCTCCTTCTCAAAACAAATGATGGTGAAATAAATGCATTCTACAATGTTTGCAAACACCGGGGCGGCCCCTTAGCTATCAAAAAGGGTACTACAACTGTATTGCAGTGCCAGTATCATGGGTGGACCTATCTTACCGACGGATCACTCAGAGGAGTACCTGACTGGAACCTGGTTGAACTTTTTGATGAGAAGGATTTCGGTCTTGAAAAAGTAACCATTGCTGAATGGGACGGATTGATATTCGCCCATATAAACTCACCTAAACAGGAATTGAAATCCGTATTAGCCAAGATAGATGAGCGCATTGCACCCGTACAACTATCCAAGCTCCAGTTCTATCGTGAGGATGTGTACGAGGTCAACTGTAACTGGAAGGTTTATATAGATAATTATCTGGAGGGATATCATATCCCTATTGTTCATCCTGAGCTTGCTAACTTACTGGACTACAAAGAATACCGAACTGAACCTTACCCTATGTATTCACTTCAGTATAGTCCTTTTAAAGGCGAGGACACTATTTATAATAGTACAGATGGAGAGGCATTCTATTATTTTGTTTATCCGAATATCATGCTGAATATTCTACCTGGTCGCCTGCAAATGAACGCGGTGATCCCGGTATCACCTACCAGTTGTAAAGTGATCTTCTCTTATTTTTATAATGATGTGAAAGCAATGGAAAAATCAGGTGTCATAAAAAGTGATCTTGGGTACAGCGATACTATTCAGCAGGAAGACATTGAGATCTGTGAAGCTGTTCAACGGGGATTACAGTCAAAGGCTTATCATAAAGGACGTTTCTCTGTAAAAAGAGAACTGGGGGTTTATCATTTCCAGAGTTTGCTTAAAGAAAGCTACAGATCTGCTATGCAGGAGAATGATTAACAGGATCGAGCCACCTGAGGGTCTCCCATCGGTACATGCCTGAATTGTGGCCATCAAACCACACGATCTGGATGGCATGATTCCCGATCTGATTGATATTGGTGATCTTCACCAAAGGAGCATCATCCACAAAAAAGGCTTCAGGTTCGAATTCATTCATACTCTCGTGTCCGCCTCTGCAAACCACACAGGGACAATTCTTACGCAGTCCATAAAGCGGATATTTTGAAATATGTCCATCCGTCCATTTTATCTCTAAATACTGATCAGAATTATGTACTTCTATTCCTGTTGGTGTGGTTGATTTTTCCATGAATGATTACCTTTGAAAACTAAAACCAAAAATTTAAGAAATGATCTGGACAGTTATCTCTGCTATTGTTACCGCACTGCTAAGCATCTGGCTGGGATATAAACGTTTATTCTATCTGTATCAGATTACCCTGCGGCGTTTTCTCTCTTTTGCCCTAATCCTTGTTCTGTTCTATTCCATACTTCTTCTGCTTTTCAAGATCGAACTGTTAACAGAAGAGCTTGCAGCAGTTATAATCACAAATGTATACGCTTCAATCTTCGGATTCTTCTCAGGTTCAGCTGTTAAGCAATACCGGACGCGAAGCAATGCCGGAAAGGTTTTATACAGCTACCGAAGTTTCATCTCAGATCACCTCCCTATTATCGTTGCTATTGGGCTTATAACCCTTGGTATCCACCGGTCAGCTGCATTATCTGAACTCGCAGTAACACCAATCAGGGTAAGCTCCGGGCTTTCACTAGCTGCAATAGGACTCTGGGGTTTAACTATTCGATTAGTACCAGAATTCAGGAAAAACGGAATCATTTTGATCGATCAGATCATTGACTGGAAAAATCTTTTGAGTTACAACTGGTACAGTGAGGAAATTCTCGAGATAGAGTATGAACAAGAAGAAATGATCAGAATCTTTAAAACCCTTGTTCCTTCCGATGACCGTAAAGAGGTTGAGAAATTATTATCAGGAAAACTCAGAGAAAAGATGGAACAGGACGACTGAACTTCCCTATCTTAACAATCAAAAAAAGTTATGGCATCATTCGATATTGTAAATGAAATAGACGCACAGGAAGTTGATAATGCGGTAAATAACACACTGAAGGAGATCAGTACGAGATATGACTTCAGAGGCTTACATACCGAGGTAAATTATCTTAAGAAAGAAAACCGAATTCATCTCGTTGCTGCTGAGAATATGAAAATGCAGGCTGTTAAAGAGATGCTGATCAAAAATTTTGTAAAACGGGGCATCGATTCAAAAGTCCTTGAATTTGGTACTGAAGAAGGAACTTCACAAGGTCATCTTAAAATGGATGTAGTCCTCAAAGAAGGGATCGACAGAGAGACCGCCAAGAAGATCGTTAAAGAGATCAAAGACATGAAAATGAAGGTACAGCCACAAATTCAGGATGAACAGGTCAGGGTGACTGGTAAAAAGATCGATGATCTGCAGGATGCCATTAAACATCTGAAGAGCAAAGATATGGGGATTCCGCTTCAGTTTGTGAACTTCAAGTAAACAGAATTCAAAATGAAAGATTTAAAATTGGATCATATCAATTTTAAATCTTGAATCTTGAATTGTGGCTATAGCTTATCAAGCTCAACCATAATACATTTATTCCGCACGTACGGTAGTTCTGCTTCCTCTGCTGCAAGCTCAGCTCCTGCTGATGACACATCGAGTTGAGTCCATACCACTGGATTTTGTCCCGTTCTGGCTTTCCATTCAGCTACCCCTTTCACTTCCATCTCTGAGTATCTGGAATTCCTGAAGATATTCACAATATCGACCTCCACAGATTCGGGAATATCATTAAGCGACGGGTAACATTTCTCGCCCAGGATTTTGTCAGCAGTTGGATTAACAGGAATAATGGTATACCCTCGATCCTTCAGGTAGCCGGCTGCGTAATTACTGGTTCGGTATGGGTCTGGTGAGCATCCGACTATAACAACCGTTTTGGCTTCTTTTAATATTTCAGAAAGTGATTTCGTGGTCTTGATCATGTATGATGTTAGCTAATATCTAAGTCTTAAGTTCCTTATCTTTAACTCACTAATCAATTATTTAATTCACAAGGAAATATTTTGTCTATTATCAAAAACGGTGACACCGTAAAAGTTCATTACACAGGAACACTAGAAAATGGAGAAGTTTTTGACTCTTCTGTTTCCAGAGAACCTCTGGAATTCACTTTAGGTCAGGGTCAGCTGATCCCGGGTTTTGAAAAAGCAGTGATAGGACTTAAAGTTGGAGACACAACTACTGCTGAGATCCCAAGTGCAGAAGCTTACGGAGAGCGCAATCCACAGATGGAAGTCCAGGTTCAAAAGAGCCAGCTACCGGAAGGAATGGAACCAGAAGTTGGAATGCAGCTCCAACTGAATCAGCCAGATGGCCAGGCCATCCCTGTTCAGATCACAAAAGTAGAAGATGAAGAAGTTACTATTGATGCAAACCACCCGTTGGCAGGGAAAGATCTGACCTTCAACATTGAGGTTGTCGAGATCGCATAATCATATGTTTAATAGAGCCGTAGTTAGTCTGAGTACTATCTGCGGCTTTTTTGTATTCATAAACCAACACCTTGAATTCACCCAACGATAAAAAGACCATTGGACTGAGGGATGCCATCTCAATTGGTATTGGTGGAATGGTTGGCGGCGGTATCTTTGCGGTTCTTGGACTCGCAGTTTCACTTTCAAAAGGCGCTACCCCTATTGCTTTTCTTATCGCCGGAATAATTGCCTTCATCACTTCCTATAGTTACGCAAAACTATCTCTTATCTATCCTGATCGCGGAGGAACAGTCAAATTCATCAATCAGCAGTTTGGTAAAGGTGTGTTCAGTGGTGGAGTCAATAATTTACTTTGGATCAGTTATATCGTAATGCTGTCTTTGTATGCATCTGCATTCGGCTCGTACGCTCCTAATTTGTTGAGTATAACCGGAAAAGAAGCGTTAGATCCACATATCTATTCTACCGGAATCATTGTTCTTGCCACTCTCATTAATTATTACAGTATCAAGGTAGTTGGTGAGATCGAATCCATGGCAGTGATAGTAAAACTCATTATTCTTTTGGGATTTGTTAGTATTTGTTCCTTCGGATTGATCGGTAACACTAACATGGAACAACTGAGTATATCGTCCTGGGAATCACCTATTTCAATTCTGACGGGTGGCATGGTGATCTTTGTGGCCTATGAAGGTTTTGAACTGATTGCTAACGCTGTATCCGATATTGATCAGCCCAAAAAAAATATCCCGAAGGCATACTTCTATTCTGTTGGCTTTGTGGTTATCCTTTACATCGCCATTTCAATTGTTACCATAGGATCTCTTCCCTTTTCGCAGATCGCTCAGGCAGAAGATTACGTATTGGCTGAAGCAGCAAAGCCTATGCTGGGTCAATATGGATTTACGATCATCACAATTGCGGCATTATTATCCACTTTCTCAGCTATTAATGCTTCATTGTATGGCGGGAGTCGAGTTAATTTCGAGATCGCCGAGGATGACGAACTTCCCCATGAATTTACCAGCCGGTTCTGGAACCAGCCAGTTGGACTTTTGATCACCTCTGTATTCACTGTTATAGCCGTAAATCTTCTTCAGTTAGAAAGCATCAGTACTGCTGGCAGTGTTGGGTTTCTGCTGATCTTCGCTATAGTCAACTATGTTGGTTACAGACAATCTGAGCAAACCAAAGGCAGAAAATTCATCCCGATAGCAGGTGTGATTCTTTGCACCATTGCCAGTATTGTCCTGGTTGTTCAGCAAATGCAGTCCAACTTAGAAGGTATCCTGGTTTCACTTGGCATCATACTCGCCTGTTTTTTGATGGAATGGATCTATAAAAGATCTGAATCCTATTCAAAGAAAAAGCATACCTTCTGATATTCCTTTAAACTCAAAAAAAAGAGTACCCTTGTCCGACTTTTCAGCTCCTTCCACTATTTCCATCACCTGCCCGAAAGGCATTACCCCTTATCTCAAAGAAGAGCTGGAGGAACTTGGTTTTCCGATTGTCAAAGAACGACTTGCGGGTATTGAAACGAAAGGGAGCCTTATCGACTGCATGAAACTGAATCTGACTCTGAGCACCGCTCACAGAGTTCATTATATGCTTAAAGAGTTCAAAGCTTCTAATGCAGAAGAAGTCCAGAAGAAACTCTCAACCATTCCGTGGGAAAGGTATATCGACAAATATGGCTACGTAAGCATTACTTCATTCATCAATAATCCAACCATCACAAACGATCAGTTTGCCAATCTGATGGTGAAAGACGCTATTGTTGACCGGATCAGACAACGTCGCGGTGCACGCCCTGACAGCGGTTCTGATCTGACCAAAACCGTTGTTTTCCTTTTCTGGAAAGGCAATGATGCCGCTATTTACCTCGATACTTCCGGAGAGTCCATCTCGAGACGAGGCTACCGGACCAACAGCCATACGGCTCCTATGCAGGAAACACTGGCCGCTGCTATCATCAAAGCAAGTAAATGGAAACCGGGACAGCATTTTATAAATCCTATGTGTGGCAGTGGAACGCTGGCGATCGAAGCTGCACTAATGGCATTAAAAAGAGCTCCTGGGTTACTACGCCCCAATTATGGGATCAAACATATCCTGGGCTTCGATGAGGAGAAATGGAACGAACTGCGATCTGAACTTAAACAGGACTCCCTGAAAGATTTCCCTGAATACAGCCGGATACTAGCCACTGATATCGATGCCAGAGCAATTGAAGCCGCTAAGAAGAATGCCAAAACTGCCGGCGTGGATCATTTGATCGAATTTACCCAATGTGACTTCCGGGACACTGAAGTTCCTTACGGAGATGGTGTTGTTGTGTTCAATCCACCATATGGGGAAAGAATTGGTCACGACCAGGCATTGGAAGGATTATATAAGACCATCGGTGATTTCTTCAAGCAGGACTGTAGTGGCAAATGGGGGTATGTATTTACCGGGAATTTTGATCTGGCTAAAAAAGTGGGGCTCAGAACCAATCAGAGAATAGAATTATACAACTCAACTATTGAGTGCAGGTTATTGGAATATGAGTTGTATTGAATTTCGAACTGATGTTCCTGGAGGGAGGTAATAACTATCCTCCCTCATCAAACTCATATGTAATTAATTTTTTACAACAATAGCGGGTGTACCACCAAACCTGATGCACTTCCTCATATATAAGTGAACTGCTTTTGGATCAGTAGTTTTCCATTTTATTGCCGGAACTCTGTCTTCAGTACAGTAAATGAAAAAAACAGGGGTTTTCTCTACCCTTGCTTCTTTAGGATTCTTATCACTTTCTGTTTGAGCGTATGAGTTTACTCCTGTTAATGATCCTGCAAGTATGATCACAAAGAGTGTCAGTATTTTCTTCATTGTACCTGATTTAGTTAAAAAAATTAGATAGGCATTTTTTTTTATAAATCAAAAAGTACTGCTACAGAACTAAAAAACAGAGTAAGAATAATTCTAGTAAGACCAGGCGATCACAAAGCAGCTGAAACAAAGAAAGACAGCTATCGGGGTCATGATCATTTTTTCTTTATCGCTTTCAGAATTAATATTCCCAATACTGCTGAAAGCAAATAATGCGAAAAAGATCCATACAGCAAATTTATCCATGCCTCCCAGGTTCAGCACATGAGCTATTCCTGCCGTTTCCATTACACTTAGTATTCCTGCTATAAATACCAGAACTGCCAGAAGGCTGCCCAATCTCAGATTTACAGGTAATTTACCATCGTACTTACCACCCCAGGCGTATTCACCCAGAGGAGCGCCAAAAGCTAACGCCAGCTGAAATATGATAAGCAATGAGCAAAGCACAGTGAAAACCCAAGCAAAAATATATCCTGCTGTAATTATTGTATCCGATTGTAATAGCAACAACATTTCACCCACCCAACATTTTATATCCGTGTTCTAATTTTTTTTAACACTGTTTAGAACTAAGCTGCTTTGATATCTGAAGGTATTTAGGCACATTCTCCAGATTAAAACGCTAACGGGATATCACTTAATGAATTACTTGAAACATACTATTCTTTCTTTAGCCTCTGCATTAATTCTTTTTAATGCTTCTGTAGCACAAAGTTATACAGACCGGCTCCAAACTATGGATGTTCAGCATTATACTCTTTCCTTCTCTTTGAATGATGAATCGGATGTTATAGAAGCCAAGGCTGATATAGAGATCAACTTCCTCAGATCCGTCGGTCAGTTCAACCTGGATCTATCCTCAGTAGATGAAAGTGGAAAAGGAATGACTGTCACTTCAATCAGTGCTGAAGGAAAAAACCTAAGGTTTGAACACCAGAATGATGTATTAACGATCTATTCCGATGAATCTGAAAATGCGACCTCAAATTTTACCATTGAATATTCCGGAATTCCAAAAACGGGTTTGATCATTAGTACCAACAAATTTGGCGACCGTACTTTCTTTGGGGATAACTGGCCAAACCGGGCCCATAACTGGATTCCTTCCGTAGACCACCCTTCTGACAAAGCTTATTTCACCTTTATTGTGGATGCGCCAGATCACTATCAGGTTGTCGCAAATGGGATTCTAAAAGAAGAGATCAATATTGATGATGAGATCACCAGGTATAAATGGGAAACTACTGTCCCGCTTCCAACCAAAGTAGCTGTTATCGGTGTAGCCCGGTTTGCGGTTCAGAATGTTAAGAAGATACATGATATTGAAGTTTCAACATGGGTATATCCTCAGAACGCTGATGAAGGTTTTTATGATTATGAACCAGCAGCTTCTATTCTCGATTTCTTTATTGATTTTATTGGCCCCTACCCTTATCAAAAACTCGCAAATGTACAGTCTAAGACTCAATTTGGAGGAATGGAAAATGCCAGTAATATCTTCTATTTCGAAAACTCGGTAAACGGAAACCAATCGGTTAATACTCTTCTGGCTCATGAAATTGCCCATCAGTGGTTTGGTAATTCTGCTTCCGAAGTTGACTGGGCTCATGTTTGGTTAAGCGAAGGTTTTGCCACCTATATGACCAATCTCTATGTAGAATTAAATAACAGTGAAGAAGATTTCAGGGATCTACTGCTTCAGCAACGATCAGCTGTTATCGGATTTTATAAACAGAGCCCGCTTCCTGTAGTCAACACCGAGGAAACCAACTATATGAGATTACTGAATGCCAATTCCTACCAGAAAGGTGGTTGGGTGCTTCATATGCTGCGTAATAAACTCGGTGATGACACTTTCCATGAAGCTATCAAAACCTATTACGATACTTATAAACTGAGTAACGCATCCAGCGAGAATTTCAGAGATGTGGTTGAAAAAGTTTCCGGCCAGGAACTGGATTCATTCTTCGGGCAATGGTTATACAAAACCGGTCATCCGGAACTGAAAGTAACGCATAAGACGAACCGCAATAAAACAACCATAACGGTAGAACAGGTTCAAAAGACCGGAACGATATTTGAATTTCCACTGGAGATCGAATTAACGTTCGCTGATGGAAGCTCTGAGATAAAGACTCTTGAGGTTAATAAGAAAAAGCAAAATTTCGATCTGGAAGTGTCCTCTGCCCCATCAAACCTGACTTTAGACCCAAACGTGAAGCTGTTGTTTGAAGAGGTGAAGTAAGATTTTTTGTAAAGTCATTCTGAGGACACCTCCGAAGAATCTGATCGTTGTCGGGTTTAGAAGATAGCTTCATCTTAAGAAAAGAATTAAACAGCTCTCATCGATAAGGTCCTTCTCCGCCAGTTGGCGGATCAGGATGACTTAATTATTAATCATCGGATTAGCAATTAGTCTCCCCTTGAGGGGAGACTAATAAATCAGCAATTCCTGATTTATTCTGAGGGGTGTCCTGAATTAGTTTCAATCATCCATAAGGACACCTTCCCATTTTTCCGCAAACGGAAGAACTCACATTTCTCAAGGGAGGACTTACTCTTTTAGAATAATCAAAACTTACTCCCTCTTATCCAGGTATCGGAGCGGGCCCAGCTGGCTTCGAAATCGGCATCTACTTCCGGATCTGATTTTCCTTGTCCTTCCAAAGCCTGTTGCAAACCAAATAATGACCAGCCATTATGTGGATGATCCTTAAGCTCATCACGATATACTTGTTCCGCTTTTGTAAACTGTCCATCTGCGATTAAGGCAGCTCCCAGCCAGTGTCTTGGTGAAAATGGTAATGGTTCGGGTTCGTCATATTGCAAACTGTCATAGTAAGCAACTGACTGTTCAAGGGTTGCAATAGCCTGATCCGTATTTCCTTCTTTGGTTTCAATCTCTCCTTTTAAAATACCCCCTACAATACTAAGCAAGTGTTTTGCTGAATGTCCCCGAAAACTTCTTTTAGAGGAATCAGCCAGTGCAGTTACTTTTAGTAGATGATATTTTGCAAGATCTGTATCTCCTTCTTTAAGCTGAGCATACCCCTGAGAAAAATGCCACATTCCCAATGGAATATCCTGCGTTGGTTTCTCAGTTACTTTCAGCACTTCACTGAACCGTCCAAAACGAATGAGGGTAAGCACCTCATACATATTATTCCCGGTCAGTTTAGCATAATCTCTTCCTGCCTGGGTAGCTATTCCACCCTGACCGTCCATTGAACCTGCAAAGAGCAGCATATGCAAATTGTGACTTGGATAAATCGCAAAGCCCTCACCCACTGCCGCTTTCTGATCCGAATGCCAGGCCATAATATTTGACTTTACCCCGTCGCCCCAACGACCCACCTGATTCCAGGTATGTGATGGCATATGATTGATATGACTGGCCCCGGGAATGGAAGTTCCGATAAATTCAGCACAGGCTTCCGCTTTTTCAGGTCGTGTTGTTGACTCAGTCGCATGAATGTATAAATGACAGGCACCAGGATGTTTGATGTCTTTGGCCAAAATTTCTTCCAGTACCTGATGCAGTTTCTGAACATCCGGATCATTAATGTCTCTGTTTCCACGTCGGGGTTCCATCAGGAATAGTGCTTCCGCGTAAAATGTAGCAGCATCCAGATCATTGGGATACTTCTCCGCTACCTCTTTCATGGCCATAGCATATGCGGTATCCTGAACAGCTTTCGTATCAGGATCATAATCCTCAACATAACGAACTGACATAGCTTCGATAAAGGCTTCTTCCTTTTCTGAGGCATGTCCTTTGTTAGCCAATTCTACCGCTTTCCGAATTGCCGCATATGCTCTTGGAGCTTCCTCTTTTCTCATTGGGCCGTTCAGATAAGATCCCCATGCCCATGCCTCGCCCCAGTAACAGATCGCACACTCAGGATCATTTTTCCAGGCTTCCCGAAATGATCGGGCTCCATCTTCCTTCGCAAAGGCATACATCATTTGAAATCCCTGATTAAAATAGGACTGTGCCATTTTATTGTTGGAAGAGATCGGGCGTTCAAAATCACCAAGCGCTTTGGTATACAGATCGAAAGGTTCATCAAACTCAGGTGGGTAACTCACTTCTTGAGCGATAACGGCGATTGGTATTAATAGAAGGACTACTAAGGAACTGAGGGGTTTTAATCCAGACATGATTTGCTTTGTTTAATTAATGCCGACCAAGCTAATCGAAAGTAGCTATGATGGCAAGGTTCGAAATGAAAAAACAAAGTTGTACTTTTAATTATGAAAACAGATCAGATCCATATTAAAAACATGGTATGCGGACGATGTATCAAGGTTGTTCGGGATGAATTCGAAAAACTGGGATATGCTGTTAAAAGTGTGGACCTTGGTAAAGTTGAGCTGGTTCAACCCACAGAGATCGACGAATCTAAACTGCGATCAGCTCTGGAGAAAGAAGGATTTGAACTCATTGACAGCGAAAGCAACCGGGTCATCAGTAAGATCAAAACCCACATTATTAAACTGATCAGAGATGAATCTGGCAACGACGAGCATGTTAACCTGACCGAATTCCTTGAAAAAGAGATTGGTAAGAGCTACTCCTCCCTTTCCACCCTGTTCTCGAAATCAGAAGGGAGAACCATTGAGAAATTTGCCATTCAACAACGAATCGAACGCGTTAAAGAACTGTTGGTATATGGAGAGAAAACCATCAGCGAGATCGCCTGGGAATTGGGCTATAGCAGTGCTCAGTACTTGTCTAATCAGTTCAAATCAGAAACAGGTCTTACTCCCACTGAATTCAGGAAGGTGATCTCCTCGGGACGTAAACCGCTTGATAAGGTGTAGTTCTTCATTTTGCTCAGAATGACAATTATGAATTTTATTCCAGTACCTGGGATTTGTCATTCTGAGCGAAAGCCAAGAATACTACACGTCTTTTCAAAAATTCTGTACATCATCTGTTTTAACATTTCCTCATTTTAACTCCCGAACTTTAACATTGGGTTTAAAAATGAAGCACATATATAAAATTCAGGGAATGAGCTGCAATGGATGCAGAAACCATGTACAGGAAGCATTAAGTAAAGCTCCGGGCGTTACCAATGTCGAGGTTGATCTGGAAAAAGCTGAAGCTGAGATCGAAATGGGTTTTCATGTAAGCGTTGGAGTTTTACAGGGGGCTTTAAAGGAAGCCGGTGGTCAGTATTCCATTCATATGGCTGATAATCTGGAGCATCATGATCATTCTCACCACGGGCATCATCATCATGGCAAAGACCACAATACACCCAAAGGCAACGGAACAGGAGTATTCTACTGCCCCATGCATTGTGAGGGAGATAAAACATACGATGAACCCGGTGATTGTCCGGTATGTGGAATGGATCTGGTGGAAGAAGTAAGCATGAGTTCAGTTTCTTCTACCAAATATACCTGTCCGATGCATCCTGAGGTTGTGCAAGATAAACCGGGCTCTTGCCCCAAATGTGGTATGGAGCTGGTGCCATTGGAAGCAGATGAATCAGCAGAAGAAAAAAAATATAAGCGTCTGTTAAAAAAATTCTGGATCGCTGTAGCCTTTACCCTTCCAATATTCCTGATAGCGATGTCGGAGATGGTTTCTGACAACCCGCTGTATGAATGGCTGAGTGTAAAAACCTGGAACTGGGTTCAGTTCGGATTATCACTTCCTGTCGTGTTTTATGCCACCTGGATGTTTTTTGAACGTGCATGGCGTTCGATCAAAACCATGAATCTGAACATGTTTACCCTTATTGGGATTGGAGCCGGAGTAGCCTGGCTGTTCAGCTTTTTTGCGATCCTGTTTCCCGGGTTCTTTCCTGAGCAGTTCCTGACCGATCATGGAACTGTACATGTATATTTTGAATCAGCCACTGTAATACTTACTCTCGTGTTATTAGGGCAAGTACTTGAAGCCAAGGCACATAGTCAGACTAATAATGCTGTAAAAGAGCTCATGAAACTGGCCCCGAATACTGCAATTCGGGTTAATGAAGATGGCTCGGAAGAGGAAGTGCACATGGATGAGATTCAAGTCGGAGATAAACTAAAAGTGAAGCCCGGTGAGAAAATCCCCGTGGATGGCTCAGTACTTGAAGGAGAATCCAATATTGATGAATCCATGATCACCGGTGAACCCATGGCCGTCTCAAAATCGAAAGGTGATACTGTTAGTTCAGGTACCATAAATGGGAACAGCAGTTTTATAATGAAAGCAGAAAAGATCGGTTCAGATACTCTTCTTTCCCAGATCGTTGAAATGGTAAATAAAGCCAGTCACAGCCGTGCCCCTATTCAGAATCTGGCGGATCGTATCTCTACCTACTTTGTTCCGGCTGTGATCCTTATCGCAGCAATCACCTACTTCGTATGGCTTTTCTTTGGTCCTGAACCCGCAAATGTATATGCCTTAGTAAATGCTATTGCCGTGCTTATCATAGCATGTCCCTGTGCCCTTGGATTGGCAACGCCTATGTCTGTGATGGTAGGAGTTGGAAAAGGTGCTCAGAATGGAGTGTTGATCAAAAACGCAGAAGCACTGGAAGGGCTAAATAAGATCGATGTTCTCATTGTGGACAAAACCGGGACTGTTACTCAGGGTAAACCTGAAGTTTCCAGAGTTGTGGTTACCAATGAAGATTATTCTGAAGAAGAAGTCACACAATGGATTACTTCATTGAACAATGAAAGTGAACACCCGATCGCTGATGCAATTGTGGCCTACGGCAAGGAAAAGGGTATTGAATTACTCAAAGTATCCGGTTTTGAATCCCAGACCGGAAAAGGTGTAAATGGAACTGTTGATGGTAAAAAGATGAAGCTCGGAAATTCAAAGCTAATTGAAAACCCATCCGAAGTTGAAGACAAAGACCAGGGAAATACCATTTCCTGGCTGGAAGTGGATGGAGCAACAGCCGGATATGTAGTGATCGATGATCCTATCAAAGAAAGCAGCAGGAAAGCGATCAAAGAGCTGCAGGATCATGGTGTTGAAGTAATCATGTTAACGGGTGACAATCCCCAAACAGCAAAGAAAGTATCTGATGAAGTGGGATTATCGGATTATAAAGCAGAATGTCTGCCAGAGGACAAACAGAAGGAAATAAAACGACTACAGGATCAAGGCAAGAAAGTGGCTATGGCCGGAGATGGAACCAATGATGCCCCTGCCCTTGCTCAGGCCGATATTGGGATTGCCATGGGAACCGGAACCGATGTAGCTATCGAATCAGCAGGTATCACCTTAGTTAAAGGGGAACTAAGCGGAATCGTGAAGGCATACAATCTGAGTCACAGCGTGGTTAAGAATATCAAAGAAAACCTGTTCTTTGCATTGATCTATAACTCAGTTGGTGTTCCAATCGCAGCCGGTGTATTATTTCCAGTATTCGGAATGTTGTTATCGCCTATGATCGCAGCACTGGCTATGAGTTTCAGCTCCGTATCTGTTATTGGGAATGCCCTGAGACTCAAAGCAGTTAAACTATAAGTTATACTTTAGTGATCATTATTTAGGATAGTTTTTATATTTTTGACGCGTGAAGATCAGAGATACATATAAATTCATTTGCTGTCTTTTGGCAGCAACCATGCTCATGATGATCTTGTCACCGGTTTTATGTAGTGCCGAAGTGATGGAAATGTGCAGCTCGATGATGGGACATGAAAATCATTCAGGCCCCAACTCTGATATAGAGCATATGGAAATGGTTCATCAACCTCAGTTTGATCACCAGGCTCATAGCTCTATGGTTATGGGTGATGAAAACTGTGAAACTAAGATCGAGTGTTCCTGTGTAAATCCGGTCTCAGATACGCTGAATGATGCCACCATTACTGCCAAACTGCAAATCCCTCAGATCACAATCAGTGTAAGTACAAATGATCTTCCAGAAAAACCAGAACCGACGCCCCCATTTCCGGTCTGGTACTCTAACTCCTATCACCCCCCTTCTCTCTTTCTCGCCAACGAATCCTTTTTGATTTAGAAATAAATATAAGCCTGACTGCTGCCCGATAGCGGTATGGCTTTTTCTAAGGTGAGCCAGGTCTCACCAAAGCATTTCCTTTATCTGAAATGCCTGTCATTTATTTCTAATCCAAACATCATGTTAAACAAAACAATACGTTTTTTTCTTGAAAACAAACTCGTAGCCGTGTTGCTGCTTCTGCTTTTAGTTGTATGGGGAATTGTAGTTTCTCCATTTAACTGGAATACCGAAGTGTTGCCAAATGATCCGGTTCCCGTGGATGCGATCCCAGATCTGGGTGAAAACCAACAGATCATATACACCACATGGTCGGGACAATCTCCCCAGGATGTAGAAGATCAGATCACATACCCGTTGACAGCTCAGCTCCTTACTGTTCCCTGTGTTAAAACAGTCCGAAGTACTTCTATAATTGGTGTATCCAGTATTTATGTGATCTTCAATGAGGATGTTGATTTTTACTGGAGCAGGTCAAGGATACTTGAAAAGCTTAACTCTCTTCCAGCAGGTACGCTTCCTGATGGAGTTCAACCAGCACTTGGTCCGGATGCAACTGCATTAGGGCAGGTTTTCTGGTACACACTGGAAGGCAGAGATAAAAACGGGAATCCTTCCGGAGGTTGGGACCCTCAGGAACTCCGCAGCATACAGGATTATTATGTCGGATATGCATTATCCGGAGCTGAGGGAGTTGCAGAAGTATCCCCAATCGGTGGTTATGTTAAAGAGTATCAGATCGATGTAAACCCTAACCTCCTCCGGGTCTACAATGTTACACTTACCGAAGTATTTGATGCCGTTCGAAAAAGTAATACTGAAGTTGGTGCACGAACGGTTGAATTGAATAATGCGGAGTATCTGGTACGGGGATTAGGATATATAAAGAATCTTAATGACCTCGAGGAATCGGTTGTAAAAGTAGTTGATAACACCCCGATACGAATCAAAGACGTTGCTTTTGTAACAATGGGACCAGCAATGAGGCGAGGAGCTCTGGATAAAGCAGGAGCTGAGGCTGTCGGAGCTGTTGTGGTTGCACGTC
The DNA here is from genome assembly GCA_030427885.1 of Rhodothermia bacterium. GTDB lineage: Bacteria > Bacteroidota > Rhodothermia > Balneolales > Balneolaceae > JAUICM01. The sequence continues at coordinate 593,802 of JAUICM010000001.1, forward strand.
AGGGAGCTAATCCTCAGACTGTGATCGATAATGTAAAAGCCAAGATCGAGGAACTTTCACCAGGCTTACCTTCCAAAACCCTTCGCGACGGAAGCACTTCTAAAGTTACTATTATCCCATTTTATGACCGTTCTGAACTGATATCTGAAACACTTGGAACCCTTGAGGAAGCCCTGACCCTTGAGATCCTGATCACCATCATTGTGATCGTGGTCATGGTCATGAATCTCCGGACTTCTTTTTTGATATCAGCAATGTTACCGGTAGCTGTGCTTATGACCTTCATTGCGATGAAATATGGTGGAGTAGATGCTAATATCGTTGCTCTATCCGGTATCGCGATAGCTATCGGTACAATCGTGGATATGGGCGTGATACTTTCTGAGAATATGCTCAGGCATATAGAAAACAGGAAAGAAAATGAACCGCTTCTCGAAGTGATATACAATGCAACAACTGAGGTGGCTTCTGCGGTAATAACAGCGGTATCAACCACGATCGTAAGCTTCCTTCCGGTATTTACTATGATCGCAGCTGAAGGCAAACTATTCAAGCCACTCGCCTACACAAAAACTTTTGCTCTCCTGGCCTCCATTATTATTTCAATCACACTCATACCTCCTTTTGCACACTGGTTATTCTCAATCAGGATCAATAAGAAAGTCATCAAATTAGTATGGAATACTGCCCTTTTTATTACAGGAATTGTTCTTCTGTTTACCGGACCTGTTTGGGCTGGTGTCGCATTATCCGGATTCGGGATTATTAATGGTCTTACTCTCTTTCTCTCAAACAAGTATGGATCCAAAGCGATATGGCTTAATAATGCATTGAGTGTAGCGGTAGTTTGTGTGTTACTTTCCGAGAGCTGGCTCCCTCTCGGTCCTTCCATCTCATTCACCGGAAATCTGAGCTTTGTTATTCTTTTGATCGGCTTGATTCTGCTCTTCTTCTGGCTGGTGATCAGATATTATGAGTCACTTATATCCTGGTGTCTTGATCATAAACTTACATTTTTATCGATACCAACATTCTTTGTTATTCTGGGACTTACAATCTGGCTGGGATTTAACGGGGTATTCGGATTCATCGGAAAAACAACCGGCCTTGACAACACTAAGATCTGGATGTCTGCCGAGGAACAATTTCCGGGTTTAGGCAAAGAATTTATGCCAGCTCTTGATGAAGGCGCCTTTCTGCTCATGCCTACAACCATGCCTCATGCAGGTGTTGAAGAAGCACTGGATGTAATGCAAAAGATAGATATGGCAGTCGCTGCTATCCCGGAAGTAGAAAATGTAGTTGGTAAAATGGGCAGGGTCAATTCCGCACTCGACCCGGCACCTATCTCCATGTATGAAAATCTCATTGAATATAAATCTGAATATAAAACGGATGATGATGGCCGCCGGATCCGATATAGAGTAGATGATTCAGGATCATTTTTAAGGGATGAACAAGATCAACTTATCCCTGATCCTGATGGAAAGTACTTCCGTCAGTGGCGGGATCATATCCATTCTCCTGATGATATCTGGAAAGAGATCGTGGCTGCAGCGCGTATTCCCGGCACTACATCAGCTCCAAAACTTCAACCGATACAAACCCGTCTGGTTATGCTTCAGTCGGGCATGAGAGCACCTATGGGGGTTAAAATTAAAGGACCAGATCTCAAATCTATTGAAACTTACGGACTCAGACTCGAAGAACTACTCAGAGAAGTACCGGGAGTCAATCCTTCTTCTGTTTTTGCAGATAGAATTGTTGGAAAACCCTATCTGGAAATAAACTGGAACAGAACTCAACTTGCCCGTTTTGGTCTGAGTGTTCAGGACGTTCAGCATTTTGTGACAGTGGGCTTAGGTGGAATGCCTGTTTCTACTTCGGTTGAAGGTCGCGAACGTTATCCTATACGCGTTCGCTTTGCCAGGGATTTCAGAGATTCACCTGAATCCATTTCGAGCCTGCTTGTTCCTACTAAAACCGGAACACAGGTTCCTCTGTCCCAACTTGCGGAAATTGATTTTCGTCGGGGACCGCAGGCTATTAAAAGTGAAGATACTTTTCTTATTGGCTATGTAATCTTTGATAAGATGAGTGACTTCGCTGAGGTCGAAGTAGTTGAAAACGCCCGAAACTACATTCAGCAGCAGATAAGTGATGGTAAGCTGATGGTACCGTCAGGAATTAGTTTTGAATTTGCAGGTAATTATGAAAACCAGATTCGGGCAGAACAAAGATTGGGTATCATCCTCCCTGTTGCTCTGATCGCGATCTTCCTGATCATGTACTTCCAGTTCAGATCAGCAGCCACAACTGGAATGATCTTTACCAGCATATTTGTAGCCTGGGCCGGTGGGTTTTTACTTGTCTGGCTTTATGGCCAATCCTGGTTCCTGAATTTCGATTTATTCGGACAGAATCTTCGGGATCTGTTTCAAATGGGAACTGTAAACCTGAGCGTGGCCGTCTGGGTCGGGTTTATTGCTTTATTCGGTGTTGCTTCCGACGGAGGTGTGGTCATGGCAACATACCTGGATCAGTTATTTGATCGGGATAAACCAACATCTAAAGAAGCAATCAAAGCAGTTGTTGTTGAGGCAAGCTCAAGAAGAATACGACCTACTCTCATGACCACCGCTACAACCATTCTTGCCCTGTTGCCGGTACTCACTTCTATGGGTCGTGGAGCAGATATCATGGTTCCAATGGCCATTCCAAGTGTTGGAGGTATGCTCCTCCAGATCATCACCTTGTTTGTGGTACCAGTCCTTTATGCTATGTGGAAAGAATTCAAATTAACAAGGAGTTCCAAATGAATACCTGTGTTCAAAACATTAAAAAACCTTCCCGATCAGTATCACTATTAGGTATGATTCTGTACTTAATACTGGGAGTATCCTCTGTTCATGCTCAGGACCTGGAAAATTATCAGATGGAAGCAGCTCAGAATAATCCGGGATTAAAAGCAGCCTATTTTGATTATCAGGCTTCCCTTCAGAAAAATGCCCAGGTACGTTCACTCCCCGATCCTGAGCTTTCTTTTGCTTACTTCATTAGTCCGGTTGAAACCCGTCTGGGACCTCAGAATGCCAGGATATCACTTACTCAGATGTTCCCGTGGTTTGGTTCTTTGAAAGACATGGAAAATGGAGCTCATTATGAGACCAAGGCTTTATTCCAACAGTTCAGAGGACAGCGTAATCTGTTGTTTTACCAGATGGAACTATTATGGGCAGAGCTCTATCAAATTGAAGAGAATATCCGTCTGGCCAACGAAAATCTGGATATCGTAAATACCCTGGTTAGTATCAGTTTACGAAAATATGAAACCGGACTTGTACCACAGGTAGATGTGCTGAGGGCTCAGATTGAGCAGGAAGACCTGAAAACACATATCAGGCTTCTTGAAGATAACAGGGAATTGTTGACCGCCCGTTTTAACGAAATGAGAAATGTAAATGCGGATGAACCAGTCGTTATCCCTGGTACATTATCTACGAGTTCCATCAACACAGAAAACAAAGAGCAGATCTTACAGGAGATAAAAGCTAATAATCCTGATCTCGGTCAATTGCGCTCCCTTGAAGATGCTGCACGTAATGCCATAGAAGTTGCATCCAATAATGGACTCCCCTCCTTTGGACTTGGGTTCGACTACATATTTACCGGAGAAAGATCCGATATCGCTTCATTATCAGATAACGGAAAAGATGCACTGGTGGCACGATTGAGCGTGAAGATTCCATTGTTCAGGGGTAAATACAAAGCTGAGACTCAGGAAGCTAGCTTAAAATTAAATGCGTCACGAAACAGACTCGATGCCAGGGAAAATCAACTCGAAACCAATTTCTATACAGCTATTCGAGATCTGGAAGATGCGCAACGCCGGTTCTCGCTTTATGATCTGCAACAGATTCAGCGGGTTGAACAAGCCGTTAACATACTCCTTCAATCTTACGCTTCTGATAATTCTCAGTTTGAAGAGATACTCAGACTGCATCGAAAATTATTCAACTATGAACTGGAACGGGTTAAAGCCCGCACCGATGAATACCAGACACTAAGCCTGATTAAATACCTCTCGGGAGGTCACAACCTCACTACTGAAGAAATTAACTACTAACAGAACGATCATGAAAAACCTCAAAAAGTATCTCATATACGCATTATTTGGAATAACAGGCATCATAATAGGTGCAATACTGTTCAATGGCGATTCAAGTCCGGAAACCATTGAGGATCATATTGCTGAGAATCATACCAATAACCAGGGAGAAGTTATTTATACCTGTAGTATGCACCCACAGATAAGACAGAAAGAACCCGGGAACTGTCCTATTTGTGGAATGGAGCTTATTCCCGCAGATGAAGCTACTTCGGAAACAGGTCCCAACGATCTGGTGATGACTGCCGCTTCTATTAAACTCGCAGAAATTGAAACTACCCCGGTAAGCAGAACAAAGCCTGTATCTGTATTGAGAATGCCCGGAAAGGTAGTCGCAAATCAGAATCTTACTTCTGCTATTACTGCTCATATTCCTGGTCGGATAATCAACCTTTATGTGGATTTTGAAGGAGATTATGTCCAAGCTGGACAGAGAGTTGCATCCATCTACTCACCTGAGTTGATAGCTGCCCAGCAAGAACTCCTGGAAACAGCTAAATACAAAGAGCAAAATCCTATACTCTTTGAATCAGCTCGAAAAAAGCTTGAGCTGTGGGAGCTACCTGTCTCTACGATTGATGAGATCATTGAGAGTAAGACTGTAATGGAAAGTGTTGATATCGTTTCACCGGTTTCCGGATTTGTGCAGCGTATAAATGTACAGCGTCAGCAGCATGTCATGGAAGGTGCTCTTATGTACCAGGTAGCTGACCTTTCTTCCGTCTGGGTAATGTTTGATGCTTTTGAAACACAAACATCATTACTCAAAAATGGACTTGAAATTCAATTCACAACGGTAGCGTACCCCGGGAAAACCTTCTCCGGAAAAGTAGATTATGTAGATCCGGTAATTCAGAATAATTCAAGATCATTAAGAGTTCGTGTTGAAGCTAAAAACAAGGGAAATATTTTGAAACCAAATATGCTCGTGGAAGGAACGCTTAACGCAACAACCAGCCAAACCGAGCAATTGATCGTTCCCCGTTCCGCCATTCTTTGGACCGGAACAAGATCAGTGGTATTTGTAAAGAAACCCAATACTGACAGCCCTACCTTTGCTGCCCGGGAAATAACACTGGGACAACGCGTTGGGGATTATTTCATCGTCATTGAAGGACTTAACGAAGGTGAAGAAGTAGTTACCAACGGTACTTTCAAACTTGACAGTGCGGCTCAGCTTGCTGATAAACTGAGCATGATGAACAGAGAACCCGGAACAGGAGCTGACAGAGTGGGACACGAAGGACACACTATGCCGGATACTCCTCCCTCTACTGTAAGCCCGGACGAAAATGCAATGAATGAGATATCGGTAGTACCAGCAGCTTTTAAGCAGCAACTCAAAGCTGTGGTATCAGAGTATCTTGTGCTTAAAGATGCACTTGCTTCAGCCGACAGGCCTCAAAGCACTGCTGCAGCTACGCTTGTTTCTTCTTCACTATCGGAGGTTAACATGGAACTCTTGAAGGGAGAGTCCCATATGGAGTGGATGAGATTTCTGAACAATCTGAAAACAAATTCCGAAATTATTGCTAAGGCAACATCAATTGAACAACAAAGGAAAGCATTTATGATCCTTTCTTCAAAACTGATTGAAGTTGTTAAACACTTTGAAATACCCGGAGTTTACTATCAGCAATTCTGCCCTATGAGTAATAATGGTGATGGAGCCTATTGGCTAAGTGCTGATACCAACATCAATAATCCCTATCTGGATGATCAAATGCATGATTGTGGAGAAACAATAACTAAGATCGAGCATTAGAAGAAATACTTGAATATTGCCTATACCATGCTCTTTTTATAGATAATCAGATATAGTTAATGTTATGAATGAGTTTCTGGAACTATTCGGTGAATCCACTAAAACATCTCTTGGTTTCTTCTGGAAATCAGGATGGGCGTTTATACTGGGATATTCTATTTCCGGAATGATTCAGGCATTTGTCCCAAAGGGAAGCCTTACAAAACATATGGGTAAAGCCGATCTCGAAAGTATCTCTCTTTCCACGTTATTCGGAGCCGCCTCTTCTTCCTGCTCATTCGCTGCTCTGGCAGCTGCCAGAGCACTTATCAAAAAAGGAGCTCACTTTATATCTGCAGTTGCGTTCATGTTTGCATCCACCAACCTGGTCATTGAATTGGGCATACTAATACTCATCTTTCTCGGGTGGCAGTTTCTGGCCGCAGAGTTAATTGGAGGAATAGTGCTCATAGTAATAAGTAGTATTCTCATTAAAGTAACTTATCCTGAAAAGTGGATAAAAGAAGCTCGTCAAAAAGTAGAAAATGAAGGTGCTGAACTGGAAGATGAGTTTGACTGGAAAGACCGCATCAGTAGTAAGGAAGGATGGAAATTAGTAGGTCATAAATTCGTGAACGACTGGAAAATGGCCTGGGAAGACATCCTTATTGGATTTACCATTGCTGGTTTCATAGCTGTTCTGGTTCCCAATGAATTCTGGAGTAACTTATTTCTCGTTGATGCAACAGGCATTCCTTCATGGCTTATTCGTATTGAAAATGCACTCATTGCTCCTTTTGTAGCAGCTTCAACATTTATAGGTTCTATGGGAAATATCCCTCTTGCAACTGTTTTGCAGAGTAATGGAGTTCTTTTTGCAGGAATAATGGGCTTTATATACTCCGACCTGATGGTACCTCCGCTGGTCAGCATTAACGCAAAATATTATGGATGGAAAGTGGCTTTATACATAGCTGGTGTAATGTATGTTAGTATTGTTATCACTGCATTGATCCTTAGTTACGCATTCTCTCTATTTGACATCATTCCCGAATCAATTCATGTTATAACTGAGATAACTCAATTTAAAATCGATTACACTTTTTGGCTGAATGTGGTTTTATTCTTGGTCTGTGGAGTAATGGTATGGCTGAATTTTTCCTACCTGAAAGATCATTCCATGAAAATGATAGACATGGAAGGCAGCGGAAAATTGAAAAAAATTATTGTCAGAAGCTTAATTGTACTTAACCTGGCAGGATTACTCCTATTCTTATTGACCTGAGCCAAACTTTATGGAATATTCATATTGAACAACTAACATAGACTATGTCAACTAAAACGAAGATCCTGAAACTATTAGGGGTATGCATTCTTTGCATTAGTATAATAACAGGACTTGTTTTGTTGATTCAATTCCTAACCAATTGAGGTATCACAATGAAAAAGAACATGGGATCTGCTGACAGGGTAATTCGTTTACTCATCGCCCTTATCATTGCCACATTATACTTTATGGAGATCATTACAGGCACTTTAGGTATCGTGTTGATCGTGCTGGCTGTTATATTTGCATTAACATCGTTTATGAGCGTTTGTCCATTGTACATGCCATTTGGACTAAGCACCTGCAAAACGGAAGAAGCCTAATTGTTTTTACTATACAGGAGATTCTGATTCGTTCAGAGCTTCCTGATTATATTCACTCCGTCACGAACAGGTAACAGCACCTGCTCCACCCTCTTGTCTTCAGCAACCTTTCTGTTGAAGTCAGCAATGGCTTTTGCCTTGTTATCCTCTGGCTCAAGGACAGTTCCATCCCAAAGTACATTATCAGCTACTATCAGTCCCCCTTTTCGTAGTAAAGGCAGCGCCTGTTCGAAATAGAAACTGTATCTGAGCTTGTCCCCATCCAGATAAACTAAGTCGAATTCCTCATTCAGGGATTTAATGGAGTCCTGAGCGTTACCGGGAATCAATTGAATCTTATGCCCTACCCTTGAGTCCTCGAAGTGTTTACGGGCTATATTCTGATACCTCAGATTCATCTCCAGAGTAACCACTGTTCCGTCTTCAGGAAGTGCTTCTGCCATCATGATCGCTGAATAACCAGTAAAGGTTCCGATTTCCAGTATTCTTTTAGCCCCGGATATCTTAACTAGGATCTTCAGTAACTGCCCTACAACACGTCCGCTGAGCATATCGATGTACTCTAGCTCTTCATCACTGGAGCGTATGAGATCTTTTATCTCCTCAGATTCAGGGGTAGTGTGTTCCTCCGAATAATTATCTATTCTGGTATCCGTGATCGGAACGATCGGTTTGCCTCTGTGCTTCTTCATGATTGAAAGATAAGACTGCTGACCCTATCATCACCAAAAAAGAATTCGTGAGTTTTATACCTGCTAAAGAATCGAAATTATATATCTGGTTTTATTATCAGGTAACCCGGTTTTTACTCTGGCTCAGATTCAGAAAAGTAATCGTTACTTCTACGTATACACCGGATTCCGTTACCAGCAGCGTTTATTACCTCAATCATAATTACTGGTGGGACGGCCTGATCCCTCATTATCTCAATCAAAAGTACTTCCACCAGAATGCACGTGCGGTCATGGAAGAGAAACAAATGCACAAACATAAGTTCTTCTCTAAGATCGGAGCTTTTTCTATTGATCTGGATAAAATTAAGAGCTCTGTTCAAAGTCTCAGATACGCACTCGAATCGCTTAAAAGACCCAACTCCTGTCTCTTTATTTATCCTGAAGGCGAAATACGCCCCGTCTCAGATTCAAAGCCTGCATTCAGAAACGGACTCTCCTGGTTGTATCAAAAGACGGAACATATCGATTTTGTTCCAGTGGCTATTTATATAGATCATTCAAAAGGAAATAAACCTGATCTCATCATCTCAATTGGAAATGAAGTTGATTATGATAAAGAATTGAGCAAGAATGAATTAACTATGCTATTTGAAGATTCTATTCTGAAAGAATTGAACAAACTAAAAGAGACTTTATAACTTTTTTGTCATTCGTAATTCGCTCTTCAATATTTGTATTCTCATGATTTACCAGGTTAGCTCGTAAAAGCCTTTTGATCTCTGAACCCAGTGAGGTTTCTTAGCTAGATATCTAAGACGCATATTGATCATCCACCAGTATTTTTCATCATAGATCCTGCCCGGTTTTATGTACTCCGATATCCCTGTTGCTGATGAAATTTCAGAACCATTGTTCATTATGCATTCACTCAAAAATCGCTGGTAAAAAGGGCCATTATCCAGGATCGTACTTTGCTGAATACTAACTTCTGTTTGCTTACCCGTTAATTTCAGTTTTCGGGCACTATTGAGCCCCAACAGAGTTTTTTGATGATCCAACAATTCATGCTCCTCAAGTAAATCTATCACCTTCCCTTCCTTTTGATCGATCAGCCATCCTTTTTTCTGTTCTTTCCCATCCTGATTCATCAGGTAATAGATCAATGTACTTCTCTTAAAATGAAACCTGCCCCAGTACCAGTCATCGAAACTGTCTTTCATGGGTTCATATCCCACATTATGGTCATGATATCCGGTTCCTGTGAATCCAATGCTCCTCTTGCCCTTTCTTCCATTGATATTAACTGACCCGGTTACCTTGGCTCTGGGCTGTAGTAAATTCCAGCGGTGTAGTTCCTCTTCACTTTCTTCGATCAGATCTTCATCGCAGGTTTCTGAAAGGAATTTAAGTTTTGCCTCAATAGTGTGACCTGATGCTAATGCCTGATTGATCAAGAGCTCATATTCTACTAATCCTCCTGCTTCTTCTCTTCTGAAGAAATTGGTACCTAACGAGACTGTTTGTTCCTCATCATTCCAATGGAATTTCCCGGACTTATATTCCTGAAAGCTGTAGTATTCGCATTTTCCTTTATGATACAAAGAGACACTTATGGCGGGATGATCAGCCGGACTGTGATCTGAATACTGAATGTATTCGGGAGAAAATGGGTTTCCTTCATAAAAGATGATCACTACAGACCAGTTCTTATCCAGACTGATTGCATCAAAATACCACCATTCGTAACCACCCGGTGGTTTTTCGGGATCAAAACGTTCGTCACTAAGTTTAGAAGAAATGTTCATGGTAATTAAAATCAATCCGGTGTTATGAACTGCACACTTTAGTACTTTAAAATAATATGATCTATCTACTCTGCTTCGGGCTTTTTTATTTATCCGGCACTTTTTTAGTGTTACTCAGGAACAGGTACGAATTCAAATCTCTGAAAGATAGTTCCTCCGTTTCTGAATCCGAAGCTCCATTTGTGAGTATTTGTGTTCCAGCCCGAAATGAAAAAGATGTGATCGAGCATTGTGTAACCAGTGCTCTTAAGCAGGATTATGAGCATTTTGAAGTTCTGGTACTAGACGACAACTCGACTGATGGCACAACTGATATCCTCAGTCAATTATCAGGTATCATCTCCAACCTCAGACACATAAAGGGTGAAGAAAAACCGGAAGAATGGCATGGAAAACCCTGGGCTTGCCATCAGCTTTACCAAAAAGCTAAAGGAGAAGTTCTCCTATTCATTGATGCGGATGTTTGGATTGAAAGTGATACACTAAAAAAGGCCGTCTGTGAATTAAAGCGCTATGATATGATCACCGTTTGGCCACAGCAGATCCTGCGGAGTTTCTGGGAACGAATGATCATCCCCCTTGTTTATTTTGCATTACTCACCCTGTTGCCCTCAAAATACGTGGAGAGATCTCCCAGATGGCTGCCAGTGGGTTTGAGACACTTACTGGATCCTAAATTCTCAGCTGCCTGTGGTCAGTTCATTGCATACAACCGCTCCGTACTTGAGACACTGAATGGCTTTGAGAGAATCAAAAAAGCGATCGTTGATGATGTTGAAATGGCTAAGATCGTAAAGCAGAACGGATATATGATGCGAATGTTCACTGGCGTTGATATTGTGTATTGCCGGATGTACAAGAATCACCGGGAGATCTGGAACGGATTCAAAAAGAACTTCCTTGCCGGCTTCGGTAATCAGGCACTTTTCATCTTAATGGGTATTCTGCATCTTGTGGTCTTTCTGTTTCCCGTTGTCGCTCTGTTCTATTCCTGGTATTCCGGCTTTACTGATGGTATGATCCTCTCAGGTTTTACTCTGCTTCTGATCTTTGCTCAACGCTCCCTCATCGACCACTGGTTTTCCTGGAATATTATGTATGGATTGCTACACCCATTCTCGGTTCTTTGGTTCCAGATTCTAGGCATTGTGAGCCTGTTTAGGCATTATCTTGGTTTTAAAAATTCCTGGAAAGGCAGGGATGTTTAATCTTTAAAAAGTCCTGCTGGTATGGTTTCATTTAATCATTCAGTTAAACATATTACGGCAGATGAACACACTGATCGAGAAATATCTGAGATATCTTCAGGTAGAACGAAATGCTTCTCCCCACACCATCACGTCTTACAAAAATGATCTCATTTCTTTTATGGAATTTTGTGCTGTTCAATACGATACCGCTCCTGAAGATCTTGATGTTCAACTGATAACCAGGCTTACTATCCGGTTGTGGCTGGGTGAATTATCAGAACAGGGATTAGCAAAGAGTTCTATCGCAAGGAAAGTGGCTGCCCTGCGTTCATTTTTTAAATATTGTTTTAAACGAGGACATATTCACAAGAATCCGGCCCACCTGCTGGTTGTTCCCAAAAAAGACCGAACCTTGCCGAAAACAGTTACACCCGGCGAGTTAACGGAAATGCTGGATAAAGTAGAAACAGATACTGTAAGAGGTTTACAGGATCGGGCTATACTTGAAGTATTTTATGGAACGGGGATACGTGTAAGTGAGTTGGTTGGTTTAGATATTACAGATGTCGATCTAAGATCAGGGCAGATAACAGTGACTGGTAAAGGAAATAAACAAAGGATCATCCCATTAGGAAAAACCTGTGTTGATATATTATCAGAGTTCCTGAAAAAGAGAACTGAACTTTATGGAGAACGAACGGACTCGGACGCTCGCAGAGCTTTATTTCTGGCTGCCAATGGTCAGCGTAATTATGTCCGTGGTGTCCGGTATATGGTGGAAAAATATCTGAAACAATACAGTGAGGTAACACAGAAAAGTCCACATGTAATAAGGCATAGTTTTGCCACACACATGCTGAATAACGGGGCCGACATACGAATCATCAAAGAGTTTCTGGGGCATGCCAATTTAGCGGCTACCCAGGTATATACACATACAAGTGTTGAACGCTTGAAAAATGTATACGAACAAGCTCATCCAAGAGCAAAATCATAATTAAGGAGTTACAAATGAACATTATTTTTACCGCTCGTCATTTCGAAGCAAGTGATAATCTTAAAGAATTTTCAAAAGATGCAGTTTCCAAGCTTGAGCAGTTTTATGACAGGATCGTTAGCTGTTCTATCGTTTTAGAGCCTTCGGCTTCATCAAAAACTCCACAACAGGCTGAAATAATTATTAAAATTCCGAACAAAGTGTTAACGGCAACTGAACAATCCGAGAAATATGAAAAAGCCATACTGGATGCCGTTGAAAATATGTCGCGGCAATTAAAACGGTACAAAGAAAAGAAGTTTATAACCCATTGATCCAACTATGCCCTTTAGTTCACAACCCCCTATTCCTATAAAAGAAAAGATCTCTGTCAGTTATATGGTTAAGAAGCTGAGGGATCGGGTACATATCAACCTGATATGCTGCGCTGCTGAGGACTGCTCTGAACATCGCTATGTCCGGGAAGCTGATCTTCACCGGCCTGGCCTGGCTTTAGCGGGGTATGTGAAATTATTTACCTATCAACGCATTCAGGTTATCGGTAATACTGAAACCCAGTTTCTCGATAACCTGCCTAAAGAACAACAGATACAGGCTCTTAAGAATATCACTCAATTTGAAATTCCTGTGATATTTCTTACGGATGGCAACACCTTCCCCGATTATCTGCTCGAAATAGTTAATGAAGCCGGAATACCGGTGTATAGTACTCCCTATGAGACTACACGCTTTATGTTTCTGCTCAGAGACTTTCTTGATGATCAGTTTGCCCTGCAGACCATGGTTCATGGGGCAATGGTGGATGTATACGGGATTGGAATCCTGATTGTAGGTAAATCCGGAATCGGTAAAAGTGAGGTCGCCCTGGATCTTGTAGAACGCGGCCACCGACTTGTAGCAGATGATGTGGTCATGCTCACTAAAAAAAGCAGTGTCCTAATGGCTTCAGCTACCGAGATGAGTAAACACTTTATGGAGATCAGAGGATTAGGTATCATTGATGTAATGTCAATGTTCGGGATTCGATCAGTGCGTTATCAGAAACGACTGGAAGTGGTGATGGAGCTTACACTTTGGGATGATACTCATGATGTAAACAGAACCGGCCTCGACCATGATTCTGTAAATCTTCTCGATCTCGAGATCCCACAGATCAAACTTCCAATAACACCGGGTAAGAATATCACGGTAATAGCGGAAGTGATCGCGATGAATCATTTATTGAAACATTATGGCTATGATCCCGCAGAAGCATTTCAGGAAAGAATAAAAGCAACCATATCTGAAAAAGCTAAAGGCACCGGAAGCTCATTCACCCGTGCAATCGAGTATTTTGAGGGTGATATTGAGTAACATTAGAGTTTTGGGTTACTCTTTGAACAACAGTGTTCAGTTATTAACTTTGGCGAGTTCGGAAAAAAGAAGGCAATGCCATTAAAAAACCACTACTACTACGACGAAGAAAGCTGCGAATTTATACCAATTGAGTATAAACGACGCGAGCAGGTAATTTACAACCTGTCCATTTGGATCCTTACCGGTGTAGTTCTTGCCGGGCTTGGGATTATTTTCCTCTCAACCAGAATTGGTTCTCCTGCTGAACTGGCTCTGAAAGCAGAGAATGAAACTCTTCAGGAACAGCTGGAATCAACCAAACAGGCCCTAGTAAGTCTGGATGTTAAAATGGAGGAACTCGCAAACAGAGATAATGAGATCTACCGTGCTGTACTGGGACTTGACTCCATCACCCCTGAAGAGCGTAAAGCAGGTACCGGAGGAGCCGATGAATACGATGAATTTGATATCTATAGTGAGTCTACTGCTGATCTTTTAAAATGGACTGCTGCCAAAGTTGATAATCTGGAGCGTAAGATCGGTATTCAGAACCTCAGTTTTGAAGAGATCAGAAATGAATACAATAATAATAAAGAACAGATGAGTCATATCCCGGCTATAAAACCAGGAAGCGGAATTCTGCTCAGTGGATTTGGAATGCGTGACCACCCTATCCTGAAGTACAGAAGGCCACATAACGGATTAGATTTCCGTGCTGATATGGGTGCTCCGGTATATGCAACCGGCGATGGCAAGATCAAATATATGGGACGGCAGGGAACGCTTGGCCGAATCGTGATCATAGACCATGGCTTTGGATATGAATCATTGTATGCTCACTTATCGGCTTACGGCGAAGGTTTGAAAACAGGTTCTAAAGTTACCCGTGGGATGCAGATCGCAAAAGCTGGCGACTCAGGTTTGTCCGAAGGCCCCCACCTCCACTATGAGATCAAATTCAATGGTAAATATGTGGATCCTATGCATTTCTTATTCGCAGATACTTCTCCTGAAGAGTATCTGATGTTTAAGCAAATATCAGAAAGCAATTCAAAATCACTTGACTAAATTTAAACCCGGACATCCGGGTTTTTTTATTGCAATTATTTTCAGCATCAAAAACAGGTTTTCACTTTATTTGGTCTGAAATTCAAATAATTAAGATCATGAAAAAAGCTACACTACTACTTCTCTTTTTGGGATTTATTTCAGTTAAGATCGCCGCCCAGAATAACATTGCCGGCCAGATAGGTGCTGATGTTGAAAAGATCATTGAAGCAGCAATGTCATCTGATAAAGGCTGGGAACGCCTTACTTACATGACAGACACCTTTGGGCCCCGATTTAGCGGTTCTGATAATCTTGAAAGATCGCTCGACTGGATCGTTGAAGAAATGCGTAAAGACGGTTTCGATGAAGTCTGGACACAACCAGTGAAAGTACCTCACTGGGTTCGGGGTAATGAATCAGCAACTCTTATTGAACCTATTGAACGGGATCTGCCCATGCTTGGCTTAGGTGGTAGCATTGCTACTCCTGAAGAAGGAATCACCGCCGAGGTAATGGTGGTAAACAGTTTTGATGAATTGAATGAACGTAGCGATGAAGCTGAGGGTAAGATCGTTTTGTTCAATGCAAAATTTACCACATATGGTCAAACCGTTCGGTACCGCACCAATGGTGCTTCTGAAGCTGCAAAACATGGTGCTGTAGCAAGTATGATCGCATCCGTTGCTTCTTATTCTATACAAACTCCTCACACTGGTGTAATGCGTTATCAGGAAGGTGTTAAAAAGATACCTCACACTGCCATCACTGTGGAAGACGCCTTACGGATCCAACGATTCACTGAACGAGGTCAGAAAGTAGTTGTAACTCTGAAAATGGAAGCACAAACTCTTCCCGATGCAGATTCCAGAAATGTGATCGCTGAAATTAAGGGATCGGAATTTCCAAATGAGATCATAGTTCTTGGCGGGCATATTGATTCCTGGGACGTTGGAACCGGAGCAATGGATGATGGTGGCGGATGTGTTGCTGCATGGGAAGCACTCCGGATCATGTCTGAACTTGGATTAAAACCAAAACGAACCATTCGAGTGGTTCTGTGGACCAACGAGGAAAATGGATTAGCAGGTGGAAATGAATACAAACGATGGGCCGATGAAGTAGAAAAATCAGTTGACGATCACGTATTGGCTATGGAATCAGACAGTGGTGTTTTTGATCCAATTGGATTTGGTTTCACAGGAAGCGATGAAGCATTTGCTATACTCCAACAGATCGGCGCCCTACTCGAACCTATTGAATCGGGCATAGTTACTAAAGGTGGTGGTGGCGCTGATATCGGCCCCCTTATGCAGGCTGGTGTACCAGGAATGGGACTAAACGTAGATGGGGAAAAATATTTTTGGTTCCATCATACTGATGCAGACACCATTGATAAATTGAATATCGAAGACTTTAATGAGTGTGTGGCTACAATGGCTGCATTTGCTTTTGGTGTAGCTGATATCAGCGACCGCCTGCCCCGGTAAAGAACTACGCCAGGAGGGAATTTTCTTCCCTCCTTTCAATACTACAGTTCATACCCTTTTTCTTCCATAAATTTGGTCTGTAATTTCTTACCGGCCTTTATGGTATTCAATAACCATTTAAGCTTCAGATCTTCCTGAACATCAGATTCAAGATTCCATTCCAACTGGTCTGAGTTCCTGAGTCTGGTTGTTAGATCATATAAGCAAATAGCTGCACTCACCGATATATTGAAGCTCTCACTGAATCCAGACATCGGGATCTTTACGAATCCATCAGCTAATTCTTTAACCCTTTCTGTAACTCCATGCCGTTCAGTACCAAATACTAGTGCGGTCTTTTGAGTAATGTCCACATCTTTCAGATTCGAATCATGTTCATGAGGGGTGGTAGCCAGTACCTTGTATCCCTGTTGTCTAAGTCGATCAAAACAGAGCTCCACATTGTCTTTTCCCGATTCCTTATACCTGTGCAAAGTAAGCCACTGGTGGGCCCCGATCGATACTGTCGCTGAAGCGTCAAACTCGGTTTTATTTTCTATGATATGAACATCCTGAACTCCAAAACCATCACAACTGCGAAGCACTGCATTGGCATTATGAGGTTTGTGAAGATCTTCCAGAACAACGGTAATATGATTGGTGCGCAGGGAAAGCACCTCCATGATCTTATCCCATCTCGCTTCGGTTGTAAATTCCCGAAGATATTCGATCAGTTCTGTTCTAATTTGTGGTTCCATCAGCAAAAAAAAAGGCCGTCCTGTGCCGGACAGCCTTTCAATAATTTATTCCGGGTGATTTATTCACACCTGAAAGTGAATCCCTTTTTTCGAATGGTCTCAATGTAGTCAACTTCAGAATGTTCTCTGATCTTCTTTCTCAGATAACTGATGTACACATTGATATAATTGGTTTGAGTATCAAAATGGATATCCCATACCTTTTCAGCCAGTTCTTCCTGTGTAATGATCTTGTTCTTATTCTTCAGGAAGTAAACCAACAGGTTAAATTCATTATTCGTGAGCTGTACCTTTTCATTATTGATACTGAACTCACGCCGAAGAAGATCAACTTTAAGCTCCCCACATGTAAGTAACTGATCTCCACCCGACTCTGTTCTTCGCTGGATGGCTTCCATTCTGGCAATAAGCTCTTCGGTATTAAATGGCTTGGTGAGATAATCATCAGCACCAACTTTCAGACACTTTACTTTAACATCGGTCTCCTGCTCACCTGATAAGATCAAAACCGGAGTGGCTACATTCTTATCTCTGATGTTTTTGCATACCTCGTATCCATCTCCATCAGGTAAACCCAGATCAAGAATAATCATATCGAACTGGCCGTCCACAGCTGCGGCTTCTCCGGTTGCTGCAGTATCCTCGGTTTTTACCGTGTTGCCGTTATGCTCAAGTACTGCTTTAACAAGAGTCCTTACTGAGGGATCGTCTTCTACAACTAGTATATTCATTCGCTAAGATTCCTAATGCTGACAAAGTTTGTGTCCAATCGTAAGCATTTAAATGGTTCCAATCAATAGAGTAATTAGAAAAAATTAACAAACATTAGAAAATAAATCGCCCTTAAATACTATTAAAGGCATTTCCAACATATTTGTAAAATTTCAATAGTCCAGTTTCTGGAGATTATCAAAAGCACCTTTAATATTGGCAAAAGGATCGTCAGTTCGCTCATCTTCCACAAAAAAGTACTTGATACCAGCCTTATCACTGTTACTTAAAATTGTTTTAAAGTCAATGATTCCAGTGCCTACTGTAGTCTGATTTAAATCGGTATCGGCATCTTTAACATGAAATGAATTAAAGCGACCCGGGTACTTATTGATCAACTCCATAGGGTCATGTCCTGCTTTAACTACCCAATAAAGATCAGCCTGAAATGATACATTCTCAGGATCAGTGCCTTCTATCAGTATCTCCAAGGGAATACGGCCATCAGCAGTTGGTATAAATTCAAAATCATGGTTGTGGTACCCAAATACAATTCCAGCTTCTTTGAACAAGGCACCTACTTCGTTCAGGTTTTCAGCAATGGCATCATAATCACCTCTCAGGTCGTCCCCTAAATATGGAACAATCACCATATCTAGCCCCGCTTTTTTTGCGGTTTCGATCATAACCGGCGCTTCCTCGGGAGTAAAATATGTACTATGTGCAGAAACCACTATCATACCCAGGTCTTCTATTTTCTTTTTATACACTTCAGGTTCCATACCATAGATCTTACCATTGGTGCCCATTGCATATGCCTCTATATATGCATATCCCGTCTCAGCCACTTTTTTCATGGTCGTATCAAAATCATCTTCAAGCTGATTTCGGAGTGAATACACTTGTACTCCAAATTCTTTCACAGGGACCTCTGGTTCTGTTTTGCTGCAATTGATAAATGTAATGGTGAAAAGTAAAAGAACCAGTACTATTGACATTTTTTTATTTATCGATCTCAAAGCTATAGGTAGTTAGTTAGTGTTATAAATATGAATATATAAAAAAGGCTTTAGCTTGCTACATCCGTTTTACAGAATCTGATTAATAAATGTAACAGAACGGATCTCAATTGGTTGTTACGAGTTTATCTAGTGATTCCTGTGTTCCCATAATTATCAAACGATCGGTATTCCTGATCATAGTTAATGGATCTAAAACCCCAAGCACTTCATATTCGTGGTCATCATAGCTGAAGTAGATATTCTCGTTGTCTTCTTTCTTAACCTTTCTTTTTACAGTGATCAATTCTAACTCGTAGCGCTCCCTTATCTTTAATTCCTTAATAGAATACCCCACCATCTTTTTTGGGGCTTCAATCTCATATATCCCGACATTGTTACTGAGTTTAAAGAAGTCGCTGATGGAAGAGCTTAGTAATGAAGTAGCCATTCGTATCCCTTCATCTCTTTCGGGATGGATCACCTCACTGATACCGATCTTATTTAGAATACTTTCCTGAGTATCATTAGAAGCTCGGGCTATCACTCGGTCTACCTTTGCATTCAGCAGTTCCATCGCGATAAGCACTACCGGCTCAAAACTCTCTCCTATTGCCACTATCACAACAGAAGCATCAAATACCCCGTGTTCTTTGAGTAAAGCAGCATCAGTAGCATCAAACTGTATCGCCTGGTCCAGGAATTTTTTAGCCTCCTCAATAGTCTCATAACTGGAGTCTATTCCCATCACATATGCACCTTTTTCCGAAAGCGATTTTGCCAGGGAAAAACCGAATTCCCCAAGTCCTATCACACAAAACTGTTTTTTCCCTAACGCCATTTAATACTCCTATGCTACAATTACGCTTTCTGTTGGATATTTATATTTAGAGGTTGTACGCGATCTTGCAAACGCTAATGCCAAAGTAACAATCCCTACTCTTCCCACAAACATGGATGCGATCAGAACTATTTTACCTACGCTACTCATCGAAGCTGTTATACCCCGGGATAAACCCACCGTCGCAAACGCAGATATTTCTTCGAATAAAAGATCTACAAATAGCTGGTCCTCGG
The DNA here is from genome assembly GCA_030427885.1 of Rhodothermia bacterium. GTDB lineage: Bacteria > Bacteroidota > Rhodothermia > Balneolales > Balneolaceae > JAUICM01. Next base: position 613,425 of record JAUICM010000001.1, read on the forward strand.
TAATAGTGAGTATAAGGGTGAATATAAACAACGAGACCGCTGCCAATACAATGACGGCCAAAGCTGTGAATACCGTTTCAGGACGAATAGTTCTTCCTGAAAATTCTACCTCCCTCTTACCGGTAATGGTTGTCCATACTGAAAGGATCAATACACTCACCGTTGTAGTCTTTATTCCTCCAGCGGTAGATGCCGGTGCTGCCCCGATGATCATCAATGACAGAAATATGATAGTTGTACCAATATCTAGTGCGTTGATATCTACGGAATTGAAACCGGCTGTTCTTGTGGTAACACTCTGAAACAACGAGACCATTACTTTATCAGATACATTCAGACCTGTGAGAACACCACTCCATTCGAGAAATAAAAAACCAAGCGTTCCCAGGGTGATCAATATGAATGTTGAATATAATACCAGTTTCGTATGAATGGATAACTTCCAGTGACGCAATTTGCGGTTTGGATTCCCTCTCATTAGTTCCCAAATAGTGGTAAAACCCAAACCTCCGATAATGATCAAACAGATCGTCGTGATGTTTACCCCGATGTTGAGCATGTTGGGTTTATCAGCCAGACTGTTTGTAAAAAGTGAAAATCCGGCGTTACAAAAAGCCGAGACCGCATGAAATAGTGCAAAGAAAAAACGCGTCCAGTTATCATCGATATAATTTTCCCAACTAATAAAATAGGCGATCGTACCAAGCGCTTCGATCGAGAAAGTGATCCCAACAATACGTTTTATAGTCCGGAAAGTCTCACTTGTACGGGTTTCACCTACCGATCCTTTTAATAAGGCCATTTGTCCAACTCCCAACCCTGAACTCAGATACAAAGCAAACAAGGTTGCAATTGTAAGGATGCCGAGCCCACCAAGCTGAATAAGTACCAATACAACGATCTGTCCGAACAAGGAAAGTACAGTCGCCGTATCAACTACAATCAAACCCGTCACACACACCGCACTTGTAGAGGTAAAAAGCGCATCAATGAAAGAAAGTCCGCCGGCTTCAACAGTGGCACTTGGGGTCATAAGTAATAATGCTCCGGCAAGAATAACCCCTAAAAAACTACCCGCGATCAACTGAGTTGGCTTTGTTTTCAGGTTCAGCAAAATAGGGGCCGCCTGGATAAACTTGACCACAACAATGGCAATGAGATAAAGCTTTGTGATGGATAGTATTACCGGCATCAGACTTTCTACTCCAATCATGTTCTCCAGAAAATCCACCACTTCTTCCAGATCAAACAGGATCAATGCACTTAGAAAAAGCAGCGCAAATGAGATCAATGATTCCAGCCATCTGTTTCGTATCAACTGAAGTCTTTTTGAGGTAAGTACCAGTCTTCCGAAATATACAATCAGAAAACCGATCACGATCCCAAACTCAAGATATGCATTCCAGGTCTTGTAGGGCTGTTTCAGACCAAAACCCTCTGCGGCTATTAAACTTGCAACCGCGGCTATAACAAGAAGAATATTGAAGAAGCGAAAGTAAGGAGCGACAACTTTATTGAGATCGTAGAGTTCTACTTCTACATCCTGAAACCAAATACGAAACTTCTTCCTGATCTTCCTCAGATTTACCAGAAGTATGATATAATATCGCCGCCAAGACCGAATTAAGTCCATAACCTAATATAAAAACTTTAACTCTGCATTCATGCTCATTTATTCCTTATTTACGATTGGAAATCCTTTCATTCAATCTTAATTTGAAGCACTAATATTATTTAACCTATTCCCTGCAAATGACTGATATTCGACATACCTGGACCAAAGAAGAGATCACTGACATCTATAACACTCCTCTGATGGAATTGATCTACAGAGCTCAAACGGTGCACAGAGAATATCATGAAACCGGTGAAGTTCAGGTTTGTACGCTACTGTCGATTAAAACCGGGGGCTGTTCAGAAGACTGTGCTTATTGTCCTCAATCCGCCCGTTATAATACCGGTGTAGACAACCAGAAGCTGATGCCCAAAGAAATGATATTGGCTGCTGCAGAAAGAGCCAAAGAAGCCGGAAGTACCCGTTTCTGTATGGGAGCTGCCTGGAGAAGTGCCCGCCAGAATAAAGATTTTGATGAAGTGCTGGATGTGGTTTCCGGTGTTGCAGATCTTGGACTTGAAGTATGCGCTACATTGGGAATGTTGACGGATGATCAGGCCGCGAAGTTAAAAGAAGCCGGATTATATGCCTATAATCACAATCTGGATTCCAGTGAAGATTTCTACAAAAAGATCATCACCACCCGAACCTATGAGGATCGGCTTGATACCATCAAAAAAGTACAGGACAACAACATTTCGGTGTGTTCAGGTGGTATTATCGGGATGGGTGAAACTCATGAAGATCGGATCGGTCTCCTCTATACTCTTTCAAATTTGGATACCCATCCGGAATCTGTTCCTGTGAATGCCCTGATCGCAGTGGAAGGAACCCCGATGGAAAACCAACCCAAAGTACCGAGCTGGGAAATGGCCCGAATGATCGCCACCGCACGTATCCTGATGCCGGAATCTATGGTCCGTCTCTCAGCCGGTCGTGTCCGTATGAATTTTGAAGAACAGGCCCTTTGTTTCATGGCGGGTGCCAACTCCATCTTTACCGGAGAAAAGCTCTTAACGACCGATAATAACGCTCTAGACGAAGACATGCATATGTTTGAGTTGTTCGGACTTAAACCACGTCCTGCATATAAGAATGCAAAACCGGAGCATGTGCCTGAGGTGGTTTGATTTTCGTTCTTGCCGTTTCGAAGGAATGGAATGACTGAGAAATCTGAAGGGCTCTATCAAAACATGTTAGATTTCTCGCTCCCCTCTAATGATAAATTTTGATCCTTGTTCCGATGCTCCGCGTCGGAACTAACTCCTTTCCCCCTGTACTTCAACATAAAAAAACGCTCCGACGCAGAGCATCGGAGCGTTTTTTAATTTGATCTGTCTTTTGTCAATCGTCGTTAGCCGATCGTCTTAAACTACTTCACTTCCCAGGTTTCATTTCCTCTGAGCAGTGCATCCAGATCGGCATTTCCACCTTTCTGCTTGGCGTACTGTACCTGCGCCACCACACCCTCATCGTAACAAGGTCGATCAACAGCATACAACACGCCAAATGGTCTCGGGAACTGAACTCCTTCCCCATTGGCAGGATGTTCGAAGAAACGTGATAACAGATGCGCTTTGGTCTGGTCCTGTTCGTCATGGATCCATAGGTCATCTTTGGAAAATTCGTCTCCAAGCTGAACGATCTGAGGTTTGAGTCCGTCTAAGCGCACCCCCTTGTCATTATCAGCACCAAATACCAGTGGCTGACCTTGTTCCAGGTAAATTGCTTCCTGTGGACGTGATTTCTTATCCGTGAATAATTCAAAGGCACCATCATTGAATACGATACAGTTCTGGTAGATCTCCAGCATGGATGTCCCCTTATGCTGATGACTTCTAAGGATCATGTCTTTCAGATGTTTAGGATCACGGTCCATGGCTCGGGCCACAAAAGTACCATCCGCACCCATACTTAATGCAAGTGGGTTGAATGGATGATCAATAGAACCGAATGGAGTCGATTTAGTTACAGAACCTTCTGGTGAAGCAGGAGAATATTGTCCTTTAGTTAACCCATAGATCTGGTTATTGAAAAGCAGCAGGTTCACATTCACATTTCTTCTGAGAAGTTGTGTAAAGTGGTTTGCTCCGATAGAAAGTGCATCTCCATCACCCGTGATGATCCATACACTCAGATCCGGGCGTGATGTTTTTAAGCCGGTAGCAATGGCAGGTGCACGTCCGTGGATGGAATGCATTCCGAAGGTATCCATGTAATACGGAAAACGGGATGAGCATCCAATCCCTGAAATGAATACAATATCCTTCTTGGCAATCCCCAGTTCAGGCATTGCATTCTGAACTTGTTTCAGGATGGTATAATCACCGCAACCCGGACACCACCGGACATCCTGGTCAGATGAAAAATCCTTTCCTTTCAGATCAGGCAACGCCGTCAGATCCGCTTCGTGTTCTTTTACAAATTCGTCAATAAGTGTTTCTACAGACATAATATTCGATTAAGATTCTGAGGCTACAGTTTCACCCACCACTTCTCTGATGGCTTGTTTTAATTCAGACACTCCGAACGGACGTCCTTTTACTTTGTTCACAGGTTTAGCAGGTATCATAAACTCTGATCTGATCAATCTAACTAATTGACCATCATTGATTTCTGGCACCACAACCTGATCAAAACTCTTCAATAGTTTCTCCAAATTCTTAGGAAAAGGATTAATGTATTGCAGATGAGCGTGACTCACATCCATTCCTTCTTTTCTGAGCTGATGAACCACCGTTCTGATAGTTCCGTAGGTTCCGCCCCATCCAAGAACCAATACATCACCTGATGTCCCCCCCTGATCAATTACTTGTTCAGGAATGTTGTCAGCGACATTGTCGCGCTTATCTCGGCGGATGTTGGTCATCTTCTGGTGGTTATCCGGATCGTACGACACATTACCGGTGCCATCTTCTTTCTCAAGGCCACCTACACGGTGTTCAATTCCTTCGGTTCCAGGTATCGCCCATCTTCGAACCAGACGGTGATCTCTCAGGTATGGTAAGAATGGTTCTGCATCCTCGGCTTTTCTGGGACCTTCAAAAGCGACCTTAATATCCTTGAGGTCTGCTGTCTGCGGGAATTTCCAGGGCTCCGATCCATTTGCAATATATCCATCTGACAAAAGCATAACCGGGATCATATGCTCTAAAGCAATCCTGACGGCTTCAAATCCCATATTAAAACAATCGGCGGGTGATTTCGGAGCAAGTACAACTAAAGGACTTTCCCCATTACGGCCGTATACCGCCTGCATCAGATCGGCCTGTTCAGTTTTGGTAGGCATCCCTGTTGAGGGACCAGCTCTCTGGATATTCAATACTACCAGCGGAAGCTCCAGCATCACAGCGAGTCCGATAGCCTCTCCTTTCAGTGCAATACCAGGACCGGACGAACTGGTAACCCCGATACTTCCTCCAAAAGAAGCTCCGATTGCTGAAGATACTGCAGCGATCTCGTCTTCAGCCTGAAAGGTTGTAATTCCAAATTTCTTTTGAGCCGCTAAACCATGCAGTACATCAGAGGCCGGAGTGATTGGGTACGTTCCCAAAAACATCGGGAGGTTTGACTTCCGTGCCGCGGCAACCAATCCAAGTACCAGCGCTTCATTCCCTGTAATGTTACGGTAAGTTCCCGGTTTCAGGTCTGCCTGCTTTACCGTTACACGAGAACTAAAGATCTCGGCCGTTTCACCATAAAAATAACCAGCTTTAAGCACCTTTATATTCGCTTCAGCAATCTCAGGACTTTTCTTCCCAAATTTCTGATTCAGAAAATCAATGGTTGAATCCATTGGCCGGTCATACATCCAGTACAACAAACCAAGTACGAACATATTCTTGGAACGCTCTTCGTCTTTATACCCCAGATTCATATCTGCCAGAGCTTCTTTCACCAATTTGACCACATCGATCTGAATGAGTTCATATTCAGATAGCGATCCGTCTTCGAGTGGATTAACTCCATCAGGATATTTAGCCAGGTTTAAATTCTTCTTATCAAAACCAGCGGTATTAGCGATGATGGTCCCGCCCTTTTTCAATAAACCCAGATTCGCTTTCAAGGCTGCTGAATTCATCACAACGAGGGCATCACATTCATCCCCCGGGGTTAATACTTCATGGCTTCCAAACTTCAACTGAAACGACGAAACTCCAGGAACAGTACCCTGAGGAGCACGGATCTCTGCTGGAAATTCCGGAAGGGTTCTGAGGTCATTACCTAATAGCGCCGTCGTGTTAGTGAAAAGTGAGCCGGTTAGCTGCATTCCGTCGCCGGAGTCACCTGCAAAACGTATGGTGACATCATCGCGAACCTGATTGGTTGTACTCATTATTAGTTATCTGATGTGACTTAAATTATTTAGGTACCCCGAATTTGTAGCTTTTAACTAAGAAATGAAATACAAAGTTAATTTTTTGTTAACAGTAGAAATGGAAGCGATTTCGGGTTGAGATAATTAAATACGAACCACTCTACACTCTCCATGTTTTAAGTGCTTTATCCGTTCAGACTAATAATGATCGGGCAGTGATCGGTTAAGTTCTAAATGATTTGAAAAAAATATTACAGTGCAAACCTGAAGCTTTGCGTCTCTTTGTTATAGACTCTGTGGGGCTATGATCCTTTAAATCAGATTAAATTCGTAATCAGCAAATAGAATCAGACATAACGGTAACTCACATAATTATAGCAATTTGGTATTTTTCATTTTAATACTATCTTATTAGTAACTAATTCAGGTCAAATGAGAATATTCATATCTTCACTTTTTCTTCTGCTAATAAGTACCTCTTTGCTATCTCAGTCCAAAATCTCTGGAACGATAGTCGAAATGACAACGGGCGCTCCCATTCCAAATGCCACTGTATATTTATATGATGAGTATAATATCGCCTTAAAGAATGAGATACGAACTCAGACAGATGAATATGGATACTATGAATTTGAAAATCTTGAGATCAGAAAGTATAGCGTGAACGCCTTTGTATATTATGAATATATGGGTGATTCAATTGCATTCGTTTTTCAACCTGGGTATGTAACTCTAGAGAAAAACGCAGATGACGATCCTGTTTATAATTCCTACACGAAGAAGGATAACTCAAATGAGTACGATACCACGTTTACCGGTCTTAGGTTAAATTTTGGATTCTCTGAATCCTACTTCCGATATACCATGGAATCTAAAGGTCTGGTAAGATTAAAGGATCTGCGACAGATAAATCTAAGGAACTCAATCAGAACATTAACCAGGCCCAGAATCTCTTCTAATGCAGAACCTAATATTTGGAAACATTTCACCTTTGTAACAGAAAAGAAGACCTGGTGATATGACCAAAGCGAGTTCGTTGCTGCTATTCTTCCTTATTATATCACAAACAAATTTGTTTGCCCAAAACACCATCTGTGGATACGCAGTAAATGTTCAGGATAGCGTAGCGATGAATAATGTGACAGTGTTTGTCTACGATGAATCCAACCTGGCGCTTCCCAGGGATATAAGAACAACAACAAATGAGGAGGGCTATTATGAGATTCCGGATATTCCTTTTGGGAAGTACAGCATCAATGCCTGGGCGCCCGTAACATTCAGGGCAGACACCTTTGCTTATATTGTTCAGCCGGGAGTCTTCAACATTGATTCTTCCTTTACTGAAACCAATCTCCCTTGCTATTTTGTGAATTTCTTCTTCAAACCTCATGCTGATGAACAAAAGTATGATGAGTTCAGAAACATGCTGAAGAAACATTATGATGAGAGATACAAAGAACTTCCGGCTGGAATAGATACTGTGGGATTTTATAGAATCTATACGAAAAATCTTAGCCCGGAAAGACTCCTTTCTACAGCATTATGGTTTGGAGTTACTAATAAAGATACTTTGTATTTAAACGCCCCTTCGGCTTACGTTCGTTTGAAGGATTGGTAGAACTTCCGCATTTATTCACAGCAGTTTAAACAATGAAAAGTGATGTTGGTGTGTGCATCACCACAGTAATATCCTTATCTTTAGCGCCATGAAAAAAGTGGCATTTGAAACACTCGGCTGTAAACTCAATTTCTCAGAGACCTCCTCTATGCGCAGGGATTTTGAGAATGAAGGATTTGAACTCGGTGAGTTCTCTGAGGAAGCCGATATTTATGTAATTAATACCTGCTCGGTTACCATGGATGCAAACAGCGCCTGTCGTAAGACGGTGCGTCAGGCTTTGCGCCGTAATCCGGATGCTTTTGTAGCAGTAGTTGGATGTTATGCCCAGCTTGAACCTGAAGAGATCGCTGAGATCGAAGGTGTGGATGTGGTTCTGGGAGCCAAAGATAAATTCAATCTGCTCGATCTCTTCGATGATTTTGTGAAGCAGGAGAAAACCATCATTCATAATTCAGATGTGAATGAAGCGGTCGATTTTCATAATGCCTTTTCTTCCGATGACCGGACCCGTGCTTTCCTGAAAGTTCAGGACGGATGTAATTACAAATGCTCTTTCTGCACAATCCCTCTGGCACGTGGAGCGAGCCGTAGTCCTAAGATCTCTACCGTGGTAAGAAATGCCCAGCAACTGGTTGAAGAAGGATTTAAGGAAGTGATAATTACCGGAGTTAATTCCGGTGACTTCGGATATGGAACCGATGAGGATTTCTTTCAATTACTTCAGGCTTTGGAAAACGTAAATGGCCTGGAGCGACTCCGGGTTTCTTCTATCGAGCCAAATCTGTTACACGAAGACATCATTCGTTTTGCAGCCGAATCAACAAAACTACAACCTCATTTTCATATTCCACTACAATCCGGTTCTGATGAGATGCTGAAGATCATGAAACGCAGATACCGTTCTGATCTGTACCGGGGTCGTGTGGAGCTTATTCGGGAATTAATGCCCGACGCCTGTATCGGTGTGGATGTGATAACGGGTCATCCGGGCGAGACAGAAGAACTATTTCAGGAGTCATTTGATTTTATTGACTCACTGGATGTTTCCTACCTGCATGTATTCACCTATTCAGAACGACCAAATACTCATGCACTCTCACTCGAGCTGGTTGTACCAAAACAAGAGCGTAAGAAGAGAACACATAAGCTTCGCAGACTATCGAAAAAGAAACGATTCAATTTTGATAGCCGCTTTGAAAGTCAGGTTCGTCCTACCTTGTTTGAGGAAGAAAATAAAGATGGATTTATGTTTGGCTGGACCAATAATTATGTTCGGGTGGCAATTCCCTTTAATGAAAGATTAGTTAACACCATTCAGGATATTGGACTGGGTTCTTATTCCAGAGAAGGGCACTACTTTGGTAAACTTTCAGAGACTATACTCAACGAAGAAAAAGTGATTGAGGAACTGATAGGTTAATGTCGCAATCAACCCCTGAAGAGTTTATTGAGCGGACACAAAAACTACTGAAACAGCAGGAGGAACTTTTTGGCCCTTTTTCTGTGGATATCTCGTGGAAGGATGAAAAAAAATCTCATACTGAAAATTCAGTAGAAGAAATAACAGAACCTACTGAAAGTCACGTAGCTGAAGTTTCAGAAGCTGAACTTTTAGAAAAATGTACTACCCTCGATGAACTCCGGAAGCTTTGCGAACAGGCTGAAGTTCTTAAAACGGATCTGGCAAATACAAATCTGGTATTCGGTGTCGGAAATCCTGAAGCGGATCTTATGATCGTCGGTGAAGCTCCGGGTGAGAATGAAGATCTGCAAGGTGAACCCTTTGTAGGTAAAGCCGGCCAGCTGCTCGACAAAATAATGGAAGCGATCAATTTTCGACGTTCTGATATATATATAGCCAATATTTTGAAACACCGCCCTCCTGGCAACAGAGACCCAAAACCGGAAGAACGAACACGAAGTCTCCCCTATCTTCTTAAACAAATTGAGTTAGTGAATCCAAAGATCATTCTTTGTGTGGGTCGCATTTCAGCTACCACTTTACTTGGAGAAGACCGTTCCCTGAAATCAATGCGTCAAAAAGTTCATGACTTCCATGGACGGGAACTCATGGCTACCTACCATCCTGCTGCTCTGCTCAGGAATGAGCAGTGGAAACGTCCAACCTGGGAAGATGTTCAAATGCTCAGAGCCAGATATGACGAACTCGGGGGTAAACCCTGAATGTGGATAACTTGTGGAAAGGTTGTTGAAAAGAAGTCTCATTTCAATTTTCAATAATAGCTACTTTAATCCGTCTATATATTCGGAGATCTAAATCTTGGCAAGGAAAAACGGTTCAGCTTACAACAAAGATTCTTTTCAAAACCAGCAAAAAGTGCTGGAGCAGGAAGGTCGTGTACCTCCACAGGCTGTTGAAGTTGAAGAAGCTGTTTTGGGTGCCATGCTGATTGAGCACGGAGCTGCAACTATTGCCCTGCAAATGTTGAAAGCAGACGACTTCTATAAATCTGCAAATCGCCATATTTACGAGACCATTGAGTATCTCTATGAACGCGACAACCCACTGGATCTTCTAACCGTTGAGAATGAGCTGAGAGACCGTGGACTTCTGGATACCGTAGGCGGATCAACTTACCTTTCTGATCTAACCCGTTCCGTCAGCTCGGCTGCAAATATTGACTACCATGCACAGATCATCACTGAGAAAGCAATCAAAAGAAGATTGATACTTAGTTGTACCGATGTGATCCGGGAATCTTATGATTCCTCTTCAGATGCTTATGATGTACTTGACGACGCGGAGCAAAAGATATTTGATCTGGCTAACCAGAAAAGCCGTAGTGCAGCCAAGCCTGTAGCTGATATTCTGAAAGACACCCTTGCCTATCTCGAGGATATGCGTGGTAAGAAATACGGGATCACCGGCGTTCCTTCAGGACTGGCAGTAGATCAGATGACGGCGGGCTGGCAAAATGGTGATCTAGTGATCATTGCTGCCCGACCTTCCATGGGTAAAACAGCCTTTGTACTAACTGCTGCCCGTAATGCTGCAATGCATCCGGATGAAAATCTTCGAACCCCGGTTGCTATTTTCTCTCTTGAGATGTCGAATCAGTCACTGGTTCAGCGTCTGCTGACCATGGAAGCTCGTGTCCGTGCAGATGAAGCACGTAAAGGTACTTTGAACGATGACAGCTTTAAGCATCTTATCGAAGCTGCTGGCCGGCTTTTTACGGCAGATCTTTTTATTGATGACACTCCCGCTATCACGTTAATGGAGCTCAGAACTAAGTGCCGCCGACTTAAAAGTGAGAATGGTATCGGATTGGTTATTGTTGATTACCTTCAGCTGATGCAGGGTTCAGCCAAAGACTCTGGCAGTCGCGAGCAAGAGATCGCTTCTATTTCCAGGGGACTTAAATCTCTCGCCAAAGAACTGGATGTTCCGGTTATCGCGCTCTCCCAGTTAAGCCGTGCAGTGGAACAGCGTGGCGGAGATAAACGACCACAGTTGAGTGACCTTCGTGAATCCGGTTCTATTGAGCAGGATGCCGATGTGGTTATGTTCCTCTATCGACCCGAGTATTACGGTATTACAACTACTGCTGAGGGACAGTCAACAGCAGGACTTGCAGAAGTTATTATCGGTAAACAGCGTAACGGTCCCGTGGGTAGCAAAATGCATTATTTCGTTAAAGATTATGCGCGCTTCGAAAATCTTACGGCCTCAGATGGTCCTTCTCAGATACCTGGAGCAACCGCTTCCCCCGATTTGCAGGAAGCAAACTTCACTCCTTCTCAGGATTCTCCCGTTCTACCTCATAACCCGGCCCCTGACGACGAAGACGCCCCGTTCTAAGTTATATTTGTATGAGAGTACTCATCCTTTGTGCCACACTACTTTCCGTTACCAGTGAAATAGGTGCACAAACTCTCCCCTATGCAAGATCCGTGGTCGAAACTCTGTCATCTGATGAATTTAAAGGACGTGGCTATGTACATGACGGTGATAAACTGGCTGCGGATTTCATAAAAAAAGAATTTGAGCGTTTTGGACTACAGCCGATCGGTGGAGATTATTACCAGGAATTTGAATTACCCATCAATACTTTTCCAACCGAAGTAAATCTGTCTGTTAATGGAAATCCCTTGATCCCTGGAAAGGAATTTGTTGTCACACCCGGGAGCGGACCTCTGAAAGGTAGCTTTGAGACAATATCTATAACTGCGGATGACATGTTAAGTGATGACCGCTTTTTGAAAAAAGTACGGGAAGCATTTGCAAAGTTAGTGGTAGTCCAGCCTTATGATAAATCAGATTATGCCAAAGAGGAGCAGGATCGACTCAATATGATAGAAATGTTCCTGAAATATCATGATGATAATCCAATTCTGGGTTCCATATTTTTATCTGAGGAACCCCTGAAATGGAATGGATCTCAACAACAGTACAAAAGAGCTTCTGTTGAGGTTTTTGCTGACAGCATTGATACACCAATCAATGAAGTTGAGCTAACGATCAATCCTGAATTTATTGAATCCTATAAAACTCAAAATGTGATTGGTTATCTGGAAGGCGACAACACCGACTCCCTTATTGTTATCATGGCCCATTACGATCATTTCGGAATGATGGGAAACGCGATCTTTCCCGGAGCCAATGATAATGCCAGCGGAACAGCAATGATGCTGAGTCTGGCAAGATACTTCTCTGAGAACAAACCTCCCTACTCTATGGTGTTCATGGCTTTTGGAGGTGAAGAACTTGGGCTGTTGGGTTCAAAATATTTCATTCAAAACCCAACTATTGATCTGAAAAAGATCAAATTTATGATGAATTTCGATTTAGCCGGCACTGGTGATGAAGGCATTCAGGTTGTGAACGGTTCTGTGTACCGAAATGAATTTGATCGGCTCAGTGAATTAAATTCTGAGAATGATCTTCTCCCCCAGGTTAAGATCCGGGGTGCTGCCTGCAACAGTGACCACTGTTTCTTCAGCGAGATGGGAATCCCGGGATTCTACATCTATACCCTTGGGGGAATTCGTGCTTATCATGATGTGTATGATCGCTATGAGACCCTGCCCTTTACCGAGTTTGAGGATTATTTTAAACTGATGACTGAGTTTATCGATCAACTCTGACCATAACTTACCTCAGGAACAGGTCCAAACACTCACTCATTTTCTTTTTCTCCTTACTGGTTATCAACAATACATCATACCAGACAAACTAAAAAATGGGGATTTCGCTGCGATATGCCATGAGGCTCAGCAGTTATTTCGTTGATGATCATCAATGTATAAGCCAAGAAAGTGCCATCCCAGAGTTGCCCTCACAATGGCGATTAATGGCTGTTATTGGGCTTACACTTCTCTATCATAACCATATATCAATGATATACATCCTATATAGTTGGTATATACTTGATATATAGTTAATACGGAGTGATACCGGAGTTGAGCTGTTATTTACTTGTGAATGATCAGACGGAGCACAATGGTAACACCAGCCTTTGAACTAATACTTTTCCTCTCTCTTATTCCTGTTTTAACTTGGGATATCCTGAACTACCGATTTGAAAGAAAAAGAAAATTATTCATCTTAAGCTTATGATTTACAGGGATAAGATGAATAAAACTTAAAGATGAAACCCGGATAAGACCAACACAATGCGTGTTATTCTTCTGTTGGCCACCATTAAAAAGAACAGAACGACAAGAATGAAAAAATTAATCCTTTTAACAATCCTAAACGCATTTGGACTCCAAAGCTGTAAAGTTGGTACAACAGGGACTTGGAAAGACGAGAACATTGAACAGAGTTTAAAAAATGAAATTGAAACGTTGGACAAAAAAGTTTTGGAAGCGGTTACTTCAAATAATGCTGACCTTCTGAAGTCCATAATGTCGGACAAACTTTTAGAAAAAAGCGGTGAAAATATTAACCCATTGATTCAACAGGCCAGCAGTGTAATTACTACTACCGATTACAAAGTTCTTAATCATTTTCAAGCAAAGAATTCGACCACAGGTATTGGAAATACAATTATATCGGGAGTTAGCGGGCTCAATGACTATGTAATTCACTATCAAGCGTTGAACGAAGAAATGTTCATTTCACTTTTAATTCCCAAAAGCGGACTTGACGAATTTATTGTAACCAACATTTACGGCAAATATCCAGAAGGTTGGAAACTGAATATTCTTCAATTCGGACAATACAAAGTCAATGGACAGACTGCTCCTGAATTGTATTCTGAAGCAAAAGCCGAGTATGAAAAAGGGTACTTAATGGACGCTGCAAACAATATGTTTCTGAGTTCAAGGGTTGCAAATCCTGCAAACAATTTTTGGCAATATCAAAAGGAAGATGAAATGAAGGAGTTTTATGAAAAAGTAATAACTGAAATAAACTCAGAGTTCAAATTCCCAATGACTCTTGAAGCAATTGACTCGAAACCTCAAATCCTTACAATCTATCCACAAGGAACTGCGGACGGATATTTCCCAATGATTGAGTATCTAACCAACTTGGACTTAAAAGACACACTCCAAACGAAAGCAGAATATGAGAAAGTTCATTTAGAGATAGTAAAGGCTTTTAATGGAATAGAAAGGAATAAGGATTACATTTTCTACAAGGCTTTTAGTGAAATGCCAGACGGAAAAACACCTGTTCCAACTTACGGATTTGTAAAGGAATTAAAATAAAAACGGTGGCTAACATCGGCTATAGCAAATGTGGACTGAATACTTAAAAATGAAAATATTACAACTAAATAAAATTACGTAGGCGGACAAGAAAGCAGTTTCAAAATCCCGCACTTGCCATAGCCAAACCGTTGTAAATGAATTCGCTTGGCTCTTTTTTCCTCTATCCCACCATCTTCTCAAATAGCTTTTTAAAACTCTTGTATTGTTGACTCCAGTTAAAATGTGTATTGATATTTTCAAGGCTGACTTTGTTCATTAATGATCTTTAAGATCCCTTTCTAAAAATCATTCTAAATTACCCTCTTTGTTTCATTTTCAATGATTAAATAGTCACATTCCCAAGGTTGTAAACCTAACATGGATGTTTGCTATGAATCGACGTGAATTGCTTAAAGTAGTGGGAATGGCATCTACTCATGCCCTTTTTCCATCTGTACTTTCGGGATTACTTTCCGGAAAAAATCATACAGAGAAAGAACTGAAGTTCTTCAATAATAAAGAGTTTAAGGTACTTACAGAAATGATCGATCTGATCATACCTGAGTCTTCATCCTCTTCTTCGGCTTCGGCTACAAACACACAGTATTTTATTGATGAAGTATTTGCCATCTGTATTTCCAAACAGCAGCAGACATCAATTAAAAAAGGGATGGCAGGGTTTATGGAAGTTTTTCAGCAGTCATCAGATAAAAAACTTACGCTCACTGAACTGGACAAAAAAGCCTATCGATATGAAACAAGTGCCCTTTGGTTCATAGCTATCAAGCAATTCACCCTCATCGGTTTTTTCACTTCTATGGAAGGTGAAACAAAAGCCAGTAACTATGTTCCTGTTCCGGGCGAGTATCAGGGAGATATTCTTGCTGGTAACAAAACCCTGAACTACGGTGAAACCTCACTTAGATTTTATATTTAGTCATGGAAACATTCAATATTTCGGGTAAAGGAACAAAGTCCCAAACATATGATGCTATCGTTGTAGGCTCGGGTATGTCGGGAGGAATAGCTGCTAAAGAACTTTCTGAAAAAGGCTTGAAGGTATTGGTGTTGGAGAGAGGCCGGACGGTGGAACACATCAGGGACTATCCAACAGAAGGGGTTGATCCATGGGATGTACCCTACCGAAACCTGGCTACTCAAAAAGATAGAAAAGAATCCCCTATTCAAAGTACGTTGTACCTTTATGGACAGAATATGAAGCATTTTCTGGTTAAGGATATCGATCATCCTTACCAACAAACCAGGCCCTTCAACTGGTATCGGGGTTATCATATGGGAGGGCGGTCACTTCTGTGGGCAAAACATACATTCCGGTACAGTGATTATGATTTCGAAGCTCCGGAACGTGACGGTGTTGGCATCGACTGGCCAATCAGATACAAAGATATTGCCCCCTGGTATGATCATATTGAGCGATATATAGGTGTAGCCGGTCGGCGTGATGGAATACCTCAACTTCCTGATGGTGAGTTTCTGCCTCCATGGGAGATGAATGCTTTTGAAGAATATCTTACCAAAAAGATCAAAGCCAGATATCCCGAACGCCAGATGATAACCAGTCGTATGGCTATCCTGACACAACCGCACAATGGACGTGGACAATGTCAGAATCGCAACTTATGCCATCGTGGATGTATCTTCGGAGCTTACTACTCCAGTAATGTAGCAGCTTTACCAGATGCAGCCAAAACCGGAAATATGACTTTCCGGCCCTATTCGATCGTTGAGAAACTTCTGTATGATAAAGCAACAAATCGAATAAAAGGGGCATTGGTTGTAGATCAGGAAACCGGTGAAAAGACCGAATTCTTTTCAAAAATACTATTTCTGAACGCCTCTACTTTAGGATCTGCACAGATACTACTTAACTCAAAAACGCCTGAGTTTCCAGATGGAATGGCTAATTCCAGCGGAGTTGTTGGCCACTACCTGATGGATCATCACGCTGGTGTGGGAGCTAATGGTAGTTTTGAAGGATTAAAAGATTCATTTTATTACGGCCAGAAACCGGCAAGTGTATATATCCCAAGGTTCCGAAATCTGGAAAAGAATGATCGGAATTATATCAGAGGATTTACTTTTGAGAATTATACAAGCAGAGAAAACTGGACGAGAGGATTCCATCAACCAGGAATTGGTGTTGAATGGAAAGAAAGCCTGACCCATCCCGGTGTTTGGACTGCCTATTTCGAAGCGTATGGAGAAACCTTACCTGATTTTAAAAATAAGGTAAGTCTGGATATGGATAAGAAAGACAAATGGGGAATTCCTATTCTGAACATTGACATGAAATACGGGGAAAATGCCTTTAAAATGCGGCAGGATATGCAACAAACAGCTATTGAAATGATGGAAGCTGCAGATCTCGAAAATATAAGAGGGTTCGACTCCCCTCCTGTTCCTGGTTCGGTTATCCATGAAATGGGTACCGCACGAATGGGAATTGATCCAAAGACCTCTGTATTAAATAAATGGAATCAGGCTCATGACATACCAAACCTGTTCATCACTGACGGTTCTTTCATGGTTTCGTCTCCGCCTCAAAACCCATCTCTTACCTATATGGCAATGACGGCCAGAGCATGCGATTATGCCGTTAAGGAGTTGAAAAACGGGAATCTTTAGATCGGGTAGTTAAATTTAATTCTCCTGAGCTGCGACAATTTCCTCGAACAGTTTATCAAAACTTTTGATCTTTCGGCTCCAGTCGAGATTTTTATTGATATTCTGAAGACTGGATTTGGGAAGTGGTTTGGTCTTTCCCTGAAGCAGGTCCCTCATAATTCGGAACAATTCATCCTCATCCTCATAAAGAACTGGGGCATGAAGTAATGGATTATGCAATGATTCGGGGATCAGTTCAGGATAATGAATGGATTTGGGGACCACCGGATGACATCCGCAATAGATGGCCTCCATAATTGAGACACAGAAAAACTCATAGGTTGCCGTAGAAACTACAATATCCCCGGAATGTAGTAACTTACTGTAGCTTTCCTTGTCATCCACATAGCCAAAATGAGTGATTTGCTGACCGAAACGTTTCCAGGCTTTCTCGAACTCTTCCGGTTTCTCATGCTTCGAATCTCCGGCAAGTATCAGATCGAATTTGAGATCTATATCATTTAACCGGTTCAGCACTCTGAAAAACATAGCTGGGTTTCGGTCGAACTGCCAGCGCTGATTCCACACGATCACAGGTCGCTCATTATTCTGACGGGTATCTGGTTTTTCATCAAAATATTTAAGATCCAGCCCCGGGTACATAACCACACTTTTCTCCCTGATCTGGTCCACTGTATTGTAGTGTTTATCATCAGGAAAATTATCCAGGAATTTAGGCAGTGCCTCCAGCAGATCATCCAGATGAAATTGCGAAGAGAACAGTAATTTATCAGCTACCAACATACTAAGGTAATTAATGTAACAGTATGTCATATCACGGGTTTCACCATCTGGTATAGGCCGGGTAAACTGATTCTCATGCATATACATGAGCTTCGGTGTATGTGCAAAACGGGGGTTATTCAGAGCCAGAAATGCAGGCAGATTCGTCATGCTGCTTGTAAGCAACAGATCGATATGCTCATCGATCTGGCTGGTCATTTCGGCAAGTGTTACAGAGTCGCCATGCATGCGCCATTTCCACCCTTTATAATTGAGCTTAATGGGAATGATATTGTGACTCGAATGACTGGCTAGTCCTTTTAAAAAAGCCTTATGCGAGCCGCTGTAAAATGGTTCAATGGCAAGTATATTCATTAATTAGATCTTGTATAGAAATACCGACTATACCCCTTTATGATTGCTTTTACGAAGATTTGATGGTCATTAGTTAGTTAATGTTTATAGCTTCGAAAAAAACATACCAATTACCAATAACTACAAACTAATAACTAATTCACCTAAAACGGGATTGAATCTCGTCCATCGAAAGATACACGATTGTTGGTTTTTTTAAAGGATCAAGATAAGGTTGTTCACAGGCGAAGAGCTGATCCACCAATGCTTCCATTTCTTCTGAACTCATTTTCTTTCCACGTGGAATTGCAGCACGTGATGCAAATGCAACTGCAAGTCTTTCCCGGGATTCCAGATTTATCTTCTGACCCAGTTCCTGATACTGGTGCAGCATGGATACCAAAACTTCCTGTTCATTTCCGATCTCAATATCTGCAGGCACTCCATTGATCATTGCGGTATTACCACTCAATAGTTGAACCGAAAAACCCATGCGCTGGATGATAGGATGCAATTCCTTCAGTAAATTGAAATCTGATGCAGACAACTCCAGGGTCTGAGCAAATAACAGCTGCTGCGTACTTGGTAATGCTGCTTCCGTTGCGTTCATGGCCTTTTCAAAGATGATCCTTTTATGAGCCAGATGCTGATCGATCATACAAAGGCCGGTGCGGGTCTGAGTGATCACATAGGTATCATGAAGCTGCCAGAATGATTTATCCGTAGCTACATTCTGCTTCTCAACAGGATTTAAAGTTTCTGAACCTTCCTTCTCATTCCCGAAATCAAATGAACTTCCCCCATATAGTTGTTCTGAAAGTTCATCTCCCCGTCCTTTGAAAGGATTCGAATTTATACGCGAAGGGAAACTGAATCCCTCACCGGAACCGGATCTTTTAACATCCGGCATCTTAAAACCAAATCCGGAATCAAAGCCTTTATTTGCCTTAAAACCATCAGAGAGAAACGGGTCTTCTTCCCTGCGGATAGTAGGAACCTGGAAATGATTATTGAGGGCTCTGTTAACTACAGACCGTGCCAGTTGAATCACACTTCGTTCATCTTCAAATTTAACTTCCAGTTTGGCCGGATGTACATTCACATCCACTTTTGAAGGATCGATCTCAAAGAAAAGAGCATAAAACGGATATTCATTATTACGTGTCCATGCATCATATAAACTCAGGATCACATGAGTAAGATAACGGTGTTGAAATGGTCTACCGTTCACAAAAAGGAATTGTTCCCCCCTGCTTTTTTTGGCCAGTTTAGGATCGGATGCAAACCCTCTGATCTTCAGATAACTGGTTTCTTCGCCAAATTCGATCAGACTGGCTTTATAGGGAGACCCAAAGATCTGGGTGATTCTTTCTTTCAGTGATTGAGGCGGAAGATTATAGATCACCTCGCCATCAGCAACAACTTCGAAACTGATATCAGTATAAGCAAGTGCTGCATATTGTACTGTTCTCAGGATATGGCGCAACTCAGTAACATCTGTTTTCAGAAACTGACGTCGTGCCGGCACATTAAAAAACAAATTTCTTATCGAGATGGAAGTACCATTATCTGTAGCCGCGGGCACAACCTTTTTTTCCTCACCACCCCAGACCTCAAATTCCCAACCGTTGTCATCTTCAGGCCTTTTTGATCGTACAAGCACCTGAGACACTGAAGCTATGGAAGCCATCGCCTCTCCTCTGAAGCCCATGGTTCGTATCCTGAACAGATCCTCTACAGAATTGATCTTTGAAGTAGCATGGCGTTCAAAACAAAGCGGCAGGTCTTCCTCGCTCATACCACAACCATTATCGACCACTTGTATGAGTGTTCTCCCGGCATTTTCAACTATGATCTTTATCTGGTCAGCCCCGGCATCGATCGAGTTATCCAATAATTCTTTAACCACAGAAGATGGGCGCTGAATAACTTCACCAGCTGCGATCTTATTACTGATCTCTGGTGGTAACTGATGTATGATGCTGTTTGAGGTTTGTGTCTCGCTCAATGAGTTTTTCCGGCCTTAAAGTATTGTCATGAGATATACAACGAAAGATAATAATACCGCAAAAAATACAATTCTTACAAACTGCTTTGGCTTAACTCTGTTGTTAGTTTGAAACTTAATTCTCCGTCTTCGTTTCTCTCTTTCGTCCTTTTCAGGATCATAATATCGAAAGGTTAAATCGAATTTTTTAGGCTTTCGTTGTCCTCCAAACATTGGTCTGATCATGGCACTGGTGCTTTATTTGAGGTTTTAATAAACCAACGGACTGCATCCGCCAATCGTGCCTTTAATATATGAATTAGGAATTAAAGAATTAGGAATACTCGTTACCGGTATTCCTAATTCTTTATTCATCTATTCTTAATTCTCTCTTCGTTTTTTCGTAAACTTCAGGTTCCAAATTTTCAACTATTCATCCTTCCTGACGGGGTTATTCGAGTCACTGTTCTGCGGAAGGACCGATCAAAACAATCACAAAAGAAATATGGCTAACGATAAAGCAAAGATCATTTACACCTATACCGATGAAGCCCCTGCCCTGGCTACTCATTCGTTTCTCCCGATTATTGAAGCATACAGTAAAGCTGCTGGTGTTCAGGTTGAAACACGAGACATCTCGTTAGCCGGACGTGTACTTGCAAATTTCCCTGATTATCTGAATGACGATCAAAAAGTAAATGATGCCCTTGCTGAACTTGGCGAACTGGCCAAAACTCCGGAAGCAAATATCATCAAGCTCCCAAATATCAGTGCCTCTATTCCTCAGCTGGTTGCCACAATTAAAGAACTTCAATCCAAAGGATATGCTCTTCCTGATTACCCGGATGAGCCAAAAGATGATAAAGATAAAGAGATCAAGACCCGGTATGACAAGGTTAAAGGCAGTGCAGTTAACCCAGTTCTGAGAGAAGGAAATTCCGACCGACGAGCCCCTAAAGCGGTTAAGGAATATGCCCGGAAAAATCCCCATTCCATGGGAGAATGGAGCTCTGATTCCAGGACTCATGTGGCAACTATGGGAGAGAATGATTTCGCCTCCAATGAAAAATCTGTTACCGTAACAGACGCAACCACTGTCAGGATTGAACATGTTGCTCAGGATGGAACTGTGACTGTATTAAAAGAAAAAACTCCCCTTCTTGCCGGTGAAGTGATCGACGCAACAGTGCTTCGCAAAGATGCCCTTGTACAATTTCTGAAAGAACAGGTTCAGGATGCGAAAGACAAAGGCGTTCTGTTCTCTCTGCATATGAAAGCCACTATGATGAAGGTTTCTGACCCGATCATTTTTGGTCATGGAGTGAAAGTTTTCTTTTCAGATGTATTTGAGAAACATGCTGACACCATCAAGCAACTTGGTGTGGATGTAAACAACGGATTTGGTGATCTGATCGCGAAGATCGAAGAGCTGCCTGATGATAAAAAAGCAGAAATTGAAGCTGACATCCAGGCTTGCTACGATAATGGCCCTGATCTGGCTATGGTGAACTCAGACAAAGGAATCACCAACCTTCATGTGCCCAGTGATGTGATCATCGATGCTTCTATGCCTGCTATGATCCGTACTTCCGGTCAGATGTGGAACAAAGAAGGAAAAACGCAGGACACCAAAGCTGTGATACCTGACAGCAGTTATGCTGGCGTATACCAAACTGTGATCGAGTTTTGTAAAGAGCATGGTGCATTTGACCCTACTACGATGGGAAGTGTCCCTAATGTTGGGTTGATGGCTCAGAAAGCTGAGGAGTACGGCTCACATGATAAAACCTTTGAGATCCCATCCAATGGTTCTGTACGTGTGGTAGATGCTTCCGGAGCTACTATTCTGGAGCATGATGTATTTGCCGGCGATATCTGGAGAGCTTGCCAGGTTAAAGATGCTCCGATTCAGGATTGGGTAAAACTTGCTGTTAACAGAGCCCGCGCTACTGGCGCACCTGCTGTATTCTGGTTAGATGAAAACAGAGCTCATGACGCACAACTGATCAAGAAAGTAAACACCTATCTGAAGGACCATGATACCGAAGGACTTGAGATCCACATTATGAACCCGGTTGATGCTACTCAGTTTTCTCTGGAACGCATTATTGAAGGTAAAGACACGATCTCTGTAACAGGAAATGTATTGCGTGATTACCTCACCGACCTCTTCCCTATCCTCGAGCTTGGAACCAGTGCTAAAATGCTCTCTATTGTTCCTTTGATGAATGGCGGCGGTCTTTTCGAGACCGGAGCTGGTGGATCTGCTCCAAAACATGTTCAGCAGTTTGTAGAAGAAAATTACCTGCGTTGGGATTCATTGGGTGAATTCCTGGCCCTTGCCGTTTCTCTGGAGCATTTGTCGGGTACTTTTGATAATCCAAAAGCTAAGATCCTGGGCAAGACACTGGATGAGGCGACGGCCAAATTCCTGGAGAACGACAAATCTCCTGCCCGTAGATTAGGTCAGATCGATAACCGTGGTTCACACTTCTACTTAGCTATGTACTGGGCTGAAGCTCTTGCTAATCAGGATGAAGACGCAGACCTGAAGGCACGTTTTGCCAAATTGTATACAGCACTGAGTGAAAACGAGGATGCGATCAACAAGGAATTGATCGGTGTTCAGGGTACTCCGGTTGACATCGGAGGCTACTACAAAGTGGACTTGGCTAAGACCGATGAAGCTATGAAGCCAAGTTCCACACTGAATGAAATAATTGCTTCCGTTTAAGTAAATATCTCAGGTGTAATATCAAAAAAAAGCCCGGTTCAGTGATCCGGGCTTTTTTTATACTTTTATTTATTAATTACTTCTTTATTTCACCCAGGAATTATTGGAAGTATCTGCATCCATAAAAATGCCACCATCAATGCTTACCGAGGTAACATCTTTAACATCATTGAGCACTACCGTAGCCAGATGATGATCTTTTTCCCATATCTCCGGGGTTTGATGGAAAGTTTGTGTAGAACCGTCTTTTAGGGTAACAGTCACATTTACCGGGGCTGGCATTCCTCCTATATTCTCCAGTTTGATCGTGGTCTTTTTACGTCTGGTACTTACATCAGATATACCGAGATCAATATAATTCCTTTCGAAAAACCAGCTGTTCCAGAACCAGTTCAGATTCTTTCTTGTCATATCATTGATAGAGTAAAAGAAATCCCATGGAGTTGGATGTTTACCATTCCAACGATCCATATAACCTTGTAAAGCTGCCTTAAATGATTCATCTCCAAGCATATCTTTTAGTGCCAGATAACCAAGTGCGGCTTTACCATATTCATTTGTACCTAGGCCTGAACCGCTCAGCATATTTGATGGTGTAATAATTGATACATCCTGTTCCTGGTTTGTATCGTTGATCCACCGGGTGACCCTGAACATCTTGAAGTTCTCATCAGCTAAATCCTGCCCCAGATCTGAGGTTCCTATCATATATTCAAGAGCAGTGGCCCATCCCTCGTCCATAAAACCATAACGGGTTTCATTGATTCCCATGTAGAATGGGAAATACGTATGGGCTATTTCGTGCTCAACCACAAAACGTGCAAATATTGGATTGTCAGGAAAGGAGCTGTCATTGACCATCATTGGGTATTCCATGTCAGCAAATCCACGAACAATGGTTGATTTAGTGAATGGATAAGGAACACCCGGGACATTATTTGAGAACCAGTTCAGTGCATGCTTGCCAAAATCGACCATTTGATGGAAATCCGTTGCATCATCATTATAAGCGGCCTGAACACTAGCCCTGCGTCCCGTTGATGAATCAACAACCACGCTTCCAGCATCCCAGTTGTAATGATCACTCACCGTTGCCGCTACGTCTACGATATTACTGGTTTTCCATATCCAGGTATTCGTCTCGTTGTGCATGGTTATATTTTTGGCTTCCAGATCTTCCGGAGTTGCGATTCGAATAACTTCATCACTGGTCATGGATTCCTCTAACTTCTTAGCATACTCAGGTTGTAATACTTCTTCAGGATTCTGGAGATCCCCTGTGGCCCACACAATGAAGTTGTCGGGTGCTGTTACCTCAAGCGTGTAGTCGTTAAAGTCATTATAAAATTCCTGAGATCCGGTAAAGGTCATTCTGTCCCATCCTCTGTAGTCATCATAAACGGCAACACGTGGATAGAAATAGGCCAGAAAGAACGTAGTTGAATCGATAGCCCCTTCCCTTCCACTCTGTACCGACATATCAAAATGCCAATCGATAGACATTTTAACACTTTTTCCAGGCATAAGTGCTTCGTTCAGTCGAATGGATTTATTGGTCCCATCATTTCGGTCTTGCCATTCCTGCTCGGTTCCATTTACAGAAAATTTGTCGATATGGGTACCCGAGGTAAGAAAATCCTGGCCGGCCTGGCCTAATCTTGCAGCTCCCGGTTTATGATTATTCAGTATCAGTTTAAAGTTCAGTGTGTTCAGTGTGTCGGGACTGTTATTGAAATACGTGATCTCTTCACTTCCAAACACTGTTCTGTCAGGTGGATTTACTTTTACTTTGATGTGGTAAATTCCATGATTCTGCCAGTACTTTGAACCAGGATTTCCACTTATATCCCTTGTTCCGCTTTCATAGGCTTGTTTAATATCACGCGGCTGATATAGATCCTGAGCATAACTGAGATTAAATACAAAAAGAAATGCCGTTGCCAGTATCATTCTCTTACTCATGATTACTCCTTTATTAGTGTGAATAGCATGAATTGAAAATGTATACCGTTGTGGTTCAAATGTCATGGAGAAACAAATTATTTTTAATTCTTTTACGCCATTAAAAACTAATCCTGGTTAATAATAGATTCTCCATTATTTTCGATCGGCTTACTTGCTTACTTTATGTTCTGTTAACAAGAGTTTGTGTTCTATTCATTAGCTTATCTAAAACAGAACTTTTCATTATGAGACATTTACTTACACTTCTGGTTTTCATTACTATATCACTATCTCTTTGCGCGCAGAAGATTCCAGCTGTAAAGACCGAGATATTATCAAAGGATACCACTAGCTGGGATGGCTCTGCGATACCTGGATTTCCATCAGACCATCCGGAAATCACAATTACCCGAATCACGATCCCTCCCGGAGTAAAACTTCCGGTTCATAAACACCCAAATCCACTGGCTGGTTATGTAGTTTCAGGGACATTAACCGTAATGAAGGAAGACGGAACTAAGAAATCATTCAAGGCAGGAGAAACGGTGGTTGAATTAGTAAACACCTGGCATTATGGAATGAATAGCAGTAAGGAGCCCGTTGTGCTTATTGCCTTTTATACCGGTGAAACTGGAATTCCACTAACAATTTTAAAAGAGACCAAAAACGATAATTAACCCAATGAAACAGTTATTAATATTATTTTTCTTTTCTTGTATTTCAATTTCGGCCATAGCACAGGAAAATGACAATAAAGTCATCCTCATCACCATGGATGGCCTTAGATGGCAAGAGATGTTTGGTGGAGCAGATTCACTACTGATCAATAATGAAGAGGCTGCTGGTAATGTAGATTATTTAAAATCTGTATTCTGGCGTGATTCCAAAAAAGAACGTCGTGAAGTACTATTCCCTTTTGTATGGAATACAGTAGCAGAAACTGGAATTATCATGGGTAATCGTTGGAAAGGAAGTAAAGTAAACCTGACCAATCAGCGCGTGTTCTCCTATCCCGGATATAACGAGATCCTTACCGGCTATGCTGATGATGAAAATATCGATAGCAACGACAAGATCAATAATAAGAACAAGACCATACTTGAGGTTGTAAATAATCAATCTGAATATAACGGAAGGGTTCTTGCATTTGGGAGCTGGGACGTATTTCCGTACATCATCAATGAAGAGCGCTCAGGTATTCCTGTTAACGCAGGTTATATGCATGCCAGAACTGATCAGCCTACTGCAAATGAACTACTGATCAATAAGATCCAGGATGAAACTCCGAAACGATGGAGCACTGTTCGTTACGATACTTTCACTCACAATTATGCCCTGGAAGCGATAAAACGAGTACACCCAAAACTGGTGTACATTTCTTATGGTGAAACGGACGATTTCGCACACGATGAAGATTATGAACACTACCTCTTCTCAGCACGCAATACAGATAACCTGATCAAAGAACTTTGGCAGTTCACACAATCCGATCCCTTCTACAAAGGGAAAACAACTTTTATCATTACTACAGATCACGGCCGTGGATGGGGTTTTGACGAGGACAGTCACTGGCGGGGACATGGTATCGATTATGAAGGAGCGAATGCCACTTGGATCATTGCTTTCGGAAATGGTGTGGCTTCCAGAGGTGAGATCCAATCCAATTCTCAGGTTTATACCAACCAGATCGCAAAAACTATTACCCAAATATTAGATGTTGAATATGATGGAAACGGGAAAGCAGGAGCTCCATTATATCTTAAATAAGGCTTTAAAAGCTCCCTGGGAACGATTACATTTCATAATTCCTTTAGTAATCAATCCGATTAGGATTCAGATTCGTACCTTTAAAAAACGAGCATGGGATTATGAAAATTCGGTTACTTCTTATTCTGTCTGTATTGATCTTTCTATCAGCCTGTAAAGATAATCCGTCCGGGTTTGATTCGGATCAGTTAAAAGACCTTGATGTGATAGCTCTTGCTAATAAAACACAGTTTCTGCCCGACTATGATAAAGATATCAGGGCAACTCTGTTCAACGCTTCCCCATTCCCGGTATATCTGAATAAGTCCGGATTCATTAAAATTCAACGGTTCATAGATGATGAGTGGACCGATGGTACTCCTACTGGAGTAAAAGGTTTATGGTATGATGCCAATGAAACTGATTCTTTCTATGAACTTAGTGTTGAGGAAAAACAGCAACTCGAGTTACTGTCTATCGAAAAAATAATGGCAAACAAGCCCGGGACCTATCGCTTTGTACTTGATTATTGTTTAGTACCATATTCAGAAGCTGGAACATGCTCCGAAAAACCTCCTGTTGAAGAAACGATCAATTACCAGTTCAGAATTGCTTCTGCAAGAGATGACTATTCCAATGTAGATTCAAGATTA
Source organism: Rhodothermia bacterium (assembly GCA_030427885.1). GTDB lineage: Bacteria > Bacteroidota > Rhodothermia > Balneolales > Balneolaceae > JAUICM01. The sequence continues at coordinate 640,465 of JAUICM010000001.1, forward strand.
AGAATACTTGATCTCGATATTACAACGGCCGATTCTGTGTATGATGTAAGCGAAAAGATCGTTCCTCTCCGCATCAGGAATAATTCCACCTTTCCGGTATATCTGAATGAACACCTTCCACTCTCCTATTTCGAGAGTTACAAAAATGATCACTGGATCTTTGGTTTGAATGATGATGAAGCTTCAGCAGGCTGGTCTTATCGTATCGAAACCAAAGACTACTACGTTTTGGAACAAGGCGAAGAGATCATTGTACGTCCCCTTAACATAGACAGCCATCTTAATAACAGACCAGGCAAATACCGGTTTAACTTCAAATTATGTCTGGACGAATGGGATGACCTTCTTTGTGAAGCCTATGTTCCCGATCAATTTAGTGCAGTAGCTACTTTCGAGATCAAAAGTGAATAAGGTGCATTCATTCCTTCTTCATATTTAAAAGCGATTCTTTCGGTAACTAATACTGAAAGTCATGAAATACATTTCTTTTTTCGCCATGTCTCTGATGATTTGGTCCGGTTGTACAACAAATGAACCAGAACAGAACACCGTCGAAGTATCATCACTCCATCAGTTGCCCGATCTTGATAAAGCAGAACAGTTACTAAATACAACCTGTTACGTCTGTCACAGCCCCACAGCAGGCGAAAATGCACGGATAGCTCCTCCAATGGAGGCCATAAAACGGCGTTATCAAATGGCTTACTCTTCTGAAGAAAATTTCGTTGAAGCAATTACCTCGTTCACAGTAGATCCAAGTGAGGAGGCCAGTTTAATGCGTGGTGCAGTAGATAAATTTGGTGTGATGCCTGTTCAGAATTTCAAAGAAGAAGATATGAGGGCCGTTGCAAAGTATATTTATCAAAATGATCTCCCGCAGCCGGAATGGTTTGAGGGTCATTTCAAACAGATGCATCCCGACAGCGGTATGAAAATGCGAATGAGAAAAAGAAATATGATGGGAATGGATTAGGTGTCAGAGCGATCCCAATTCTTCGTACTCTATTTCAAATGCAAACCAATGATCCATTCTTTCTTTTAACTCGTAGAAAAGGTCGCTCATATCTTCTACCTCGTCTTCATCTACTTTGGCAAGACGTATCTTCAGAGCATCTTTCCTTAAGATCTCAATAGTAAACCATTCTTTCTGAACCAGTCCTTTCTCGACCATAGCCTTCCCCGAATTGAAGTTTGAGAACAGTATTTTATCGATCTCATCAAAGGAGATATCTCTTATTCTGATCCTGAGATATCCAAAAATTCTCAGGTATTGCCTTAACCGATAGGTATCGGAATTGAATTCAAATTCATGCTTTGTGAATACTTTTATGATGATCGCTGCTGCAAACATCCATAGGAACATCGCAAAGAAAAATCCGAGCAAAAGGCAGGCAAACAAAGCAATGAAATCGAGCAAAGTAAAACTCTCTTCAATACTCAATTCCGTGATCTCGGATCTCTTTTTTATAAAATAGCGCATGAAAGAATATATTTATAACATTCGAACAGACGAATGTTTTTAAGCTTAGATTCAAAATTAATATTCTATCAATACAATCGGGGGAACATGTCGGAAAGAATCAGTGATATAACGGGTGGTGCCAGCGCTGTCCATTCTGAGAAGATCAGTGTGAACAAGATCAGGTCCGATCATACTGAGATTTTTCTTAAAGCTGAAGGGTTTTCAGGAAAGATACTTGGGCTTATATTTTTTGCTTTATTCTGGAATGGCTTTCTGGTTGTGTGGACCACCATGGCTGCATCAGCTTCTTTTCTATTCGCGGCTTTCTCGATCCCTTTCTGGGCTGTAGGCTTGTTAATGCTCAGCGGTATTTTCACTTCAATCTTTGGAAAACAATGGGTCGAAATTAAAAGAGATGCGATCCTGATCCGCAAAAAAGTACTGTTCAGAACTGCAGAGCAAAGTATTCCATACCGCGATCTTATATCCATCGAAAATGCCCGTCAGGTTGGTGGAAAAAAGACGGCAAAGCTGCTTACTTCAAGTTCAGCTGACAGCGGATTACTTTCTAAAATCCCAACGATCTGCTACGACAAAACTGCCCTGAAAGAACTTATGTTTGCAGAACATCTCTCCAAAAACGATCAGGAATGGCTGGTAAACTATCTGAATGAACAGATCACACCTTTGCTGAAGTTTGTACGGTGATCAAACCTGAATAACACCGGTTTTAAATTCGGGGATCTCAGGATTCAGGTCGGCACAGGCTATTGCATTCGAAATGCGGTCTCTGGTCTCCACAGGATGTATGATCCCATCAACCCATAAATGAGACGCTGCATACCGAACATCAGTTTGTTTATTGTAACGCTCAGTGATCTCTTTCATGATCTTATCCTGATCCTCATCACTTATTTCCTCCCCTTTTTTCTTCATGGCTGAAATCTGGATCTGAGTGAGGGTCTTAGCGGCTGAGGCGCCGCTCATGACCGCAATATTAGCAGTCGGCCAGGCATACATGAAACGCGGATCGTACGCTCTGCCACACATAGCGTAATTACCTGCACCATAGCTGTTCCCAACTACGATCGTGATCTTTGGTACTGTACTGTTACTAACTGCATTTACCATTTTGGCTCCGTCTTTGATAATGCCTCCATGCTCGCTTCGTTTTCCAATCATGAAGCCGGTTACATCCTGCAGGAAGATCAGTGGTATCTTCTTTTGATTGCAGTTCATGATAAACCGGGCGGCTTTATCGGCACTGTCAGAATAGATCACACCACCGATCTGCATTTCTCCTGACTTTGATTTCGATATCGTCCTTTGGTTTGCCACGATCCCCACACTCCATCCGTCGATCCTGGCATAGGTCGTGATAAGCGTTTGGCCATATCCCTTTTTGAATTCGGTGATACTTCCTTCATCAACAATACAATCCAGTACTTCATACATATCATAGGGAGCTGTGCGGGATTCCGGTACAATTGAGAAAATATCTGAAGCCGGCCTCACTGGATCTTTAGCTTCTTTTCGGTTGAAACCAGCTGTTTTGTATGGGCCCAGTTTATCCACCAGATCCCGAATGGTGGCCAGACATTCTTGGTCATCCTTCATCTTATAATCTGTAACCCCACTGATCTCGGTATGTGTGGTTGCGCCACCAAGAGTCTCATTATCAACAGATTCACCGATAGCAGCTTTCACGAGATAACTTCCGGCAAGAAATACACTCCCGGTACCGTCTACGATCAGGGCTTCATCACTCATAATTGGGAGATAAGCGCCACCTGCCACACAACTCCCCATAATAGCTGCGATCTGTGGAATTCCTTTGGCTGAGATCACTGCATTATTCCTGAACATGCGTCCGAAGTGATCCTTATCCGGGAATATCTGGTCCTGCATTGGCAGGAAAACCCCTGCTGAATCAACCAGGTAGATCAATGGGATATGATTTTCAATAGCGATCTCCTGAGCGCGAAGGTTCTTTTTTGCAGTTATCGGAAACCAGGCCCCGGCTTTTACTGTGGCGTCATTGGCCACGATCATACATTTCCTACCTGAAACAGTACCAATTCCGGTGACCACTCCTCCTGCCGGACATCCTCCTTCTTCCTCATACATTTCGAAACCGGCCCATAGTCCGAGCTCATAAAATTCAGTGTTGCTATCAGTAAGTTTTGCAATACGTTCGCGGGCTGTCAGTTTCCCTTTTTCATGTTCTCTTGCAATTCTTTTTTCCCCTCCTCCCTTTTTAATAGTTGCTTCCTGTTCCCGCATTTCTCCGATCAGATCATTCAACCAGTTACCGCTATTAATCTCTGATTTTGTCGCCATAGGTAAGAACTCAATGTTTTTGTATAATAGTATCCAACAATTCTGCGTTTAAAATAGGAATAATATTTAGGTTCAAACAGCGATAATAAATCTGATACCACTCAAAATTCCGTGTCATGCTAAAACGATCTTTATCACTTATTGTATTTTTGCTAACAATAAGCCCCCTATTTGCTCAAAATATGGATTACATCAATCTGTTAAACAGAGCAAATACTCCCAGAATTTTCATTGATGATTTCATTTATCCTTCCGAAGATGGAAAATCAAATCTCTCTATTTTCTTCAGATTTGATAATGATTTCCTTCCTTTTAAAAAGATCACGCCTTCAGATAAAATAAAACCTCCTAAAGGATATCAGTTTTATACTATCACCAGACTCAATTCAGAGATCTTTGAAGGTAAAGGCTCAAAAAGAAATAGTAATAACATTGCGGTCAAATCCCGCGATGTTTGGATCGATACCCTTTACACAAAAACCTTTGAGGAAACAGAGTCTAAAGAGCAATATGCTTCGGGTTCACTCACCAATAAACTGGAATCCGGAAACTACCATTATGTATTGCAGCTGAGCTTGATGGACAACACAAATGAACGTAATTCCAGCAGAAATGAAGTGACTATTCCTGATTGGAAAGAAAAGAAAACCGGTGAGATCGTGTATGTAAGTGCTGTTAATGAAAGTGATACCGGTGTTGTTTTACCACTTATGAATTTGGAGGATAATGTATACTTCGGCAAAGATTTCTACGCTGTAATCCGGATACCCCAATACTCTTCTTCTGAGAATTATACCATAAGCGTATCGAAAGCCAGAATTAGCCGAAACGACACCACTGCAGGTGAATCTGTTTATACTTCTCCTATTAAAGCTGATGAAATTCATACTAATAGCTACCTGCAACTCAAGCATGGTGAAAACCCTTCATTCAATCTCAAGTCAGGAAGTAATTTCACCTATGCCGTAGTTAAACTTCCTAATTCCACCTTTGACAACTCGGCGTATCTTTTGGAATTGAAAAAGTCCGGATCGGATCAAATACTCGCAAAAAAGACCTTCCGGTCATACTGGCAAAATATGCCTGCAAGCCTCTACAGCCTTGAAGTATCTATTGATATGATGAAATACATTGTATCAGAAAACCAATTGAGAGATCTGAAATCAGGAGACCGCAAGGAAAAGGAAAAGAAATTCAGAGAGTTCTGGTCCAGTAAAGACCCTACTCCTAAAACGGTTTATAATGAACTTATGGCCGAATATTATCGCCGGATTGATTACTCTTTCAAAGAGTTCAGCAACCGGGGAAATTATGCAGGTCATGAAAGTGATCAGGGACAGGTTTATATCAAATATGGCCCACCTGAATCAAAAGAACGTAAGTTCCCAACAGATGGTAAAGTCCTTGAAGTCTGGAATTATCCAAACCGAAAGTTTGTATTCGAGGCCAGCACCGGATTTGGTGATTTTGTACTTTTAGGGACTGAATAAAAAGCTGTGATTTCAGAAAGCTTGCCCTTACCTTTCCTTTTTGAAATCACAGACTATGAATCCGAGAATTGGAATAACGATTGGCGATTTTAACGGGATCGGTCCTGAAATTATCTTAAAATTTCTTCATTCAACCGATCTGAATACTTCCACCCCGGTGGTGATAGCGCCTCTTTCCGTACTCGAGCATTATTCGAAGCTGAGCGGTACTAAATCAGACCTTCATGTGATTCACGATATTTCTGATCTCAAAGAAGGCGTGGTAAATGTCTACGATAACTTCAGCGGAGATATTCTGATCACCCCTGGAAGCTTACTGGATGAAGTCAGTGGCAGGTATTCGATGCACTCTATCACCACCGCTATCGAGCTCTGCCTTTCAAAAAGCATTCATGCTATGGTTACCGCACCCATCTCAAAAGAAGCAGTAAATCAGGCCGGATTTAAGATTCCCGGACATACCGAATACCTGGCGGAAAAAACAAATTCCCATAACTTTCTGATGATGCTGGTAAGCGGTAATCTGCGGGTAGCGCTGGTCACGACCCACATTCCAATTTCAGATGTATCCAGAGAGATCACCAGTGATCATATTCTCAAGAAGCTGCATATCCTGAACAAGAGTCTTAAGAATGATTTTAAAATAGACGAACCTAAAATTGCAGTTTTTGGATTGAATCCACATGCGGGCGATGGCGGAGTAATTGGGATGGAAGAGATCGATATCATATCTCCCGCACTTGAAACTGCCCGTTTTGAGGGAATAAAGGCTTCAGGACCTTTTCCTCCAGATGGATTCTTTGGTCGAAAACTCCACCTTGAATATGATGCCATTCTGGCTATGTACCACGATCAGGGGCTGGCTCCTTTTAAATTGTTATCCTTTGGAAAGGGAGTTAATTTTACCGCTGGTCTCCCGATCATACGAACGTCACCCGATCATGGTACCGCTTATAATATTGCGGGTCAGGGAATTGCAGATCCCTCTTCGTTTTCGGAGGCCTATAATCTTGCGTTGGAACTAACAAATAACAAGCATGAAGGCTCGGCATAAGGAAATCTATACATCTCTGGCTCCGGTATACGATACACTGATGGCAGATGTGGATTACGAATCATGGGGAGATTTCATAGATGAGATCATACAAACCCATCACCACAATCCGATAGATATTCTGGAGCTGGCATGTGGTACAGGTTCTCTTTCTATTTCGCTGGCAGAACTTGAGTGCTATAATATCACCGGAACGGATCTTTCACCAGATATGATCGAGATAGCCCGAGATAAGGCATCGAAATTTGAAGTGGAGGCCGAGTTCTTCCCTATGAATTATCTGGACATCAGTTTCGAAAATAAATTCGACTGCATATTCACTGTGTTCGACAGTGTTAATTACTTAAGAGAAGAATCTGAACTTCTTACATTTCTTCAACGGACACATCGGTCACTCAGAACCGGCGGACTCCTGATCTTCGACTTCTCCACCCCGCGTAATTCAATGGAGTCGGTAGATTATTTGAATGAAAATGAAGGTGATACCGGACAATTTCGATTTTACCGTACCAGCAGGTACGATGCCAAACAGAAGATCCATTACAATGAATTTGAAATTGAAGAGCTGGACCCGAAAACTGGAAAAGTGATCAATACTTTTTTTGAGCAACACAAACAAAGAGCATATTCTCTCTCAGAAGTACTGTCAATTGTGGAACAAAGCCCCTATCATCTGGTTGCAAAATATGACGGCTTTGATTTGATCGATGCCACCGAAAACAGTGCACGTGTAACCATGGTACTTAGATGTCAGACACCACAGTAATAGAACTTAGTAATGTTTCTCTCAGCTACGATGCCCGCCCTATTCTTTCGAATGTAAACCTAAAGGTGCGCAACGGTGAGTTTGTCTATCTGATCGGACCAACCGGTATTGGAAAGAGTTCTATTCTTAAATTATTGTACCGTGATGTGGTACCTGATACCGGTGCTGTTCGGGTAACTGAATTTCCTGTTAATAAGATCAGTATGAAGCAGGTTCCGATGCTTCGCCGGAGAATGGGAATTGTTTTCCAGGATTTCCAGCTGTTGGATGATCGTAACGTATACGATAATGTGGCCTTTGCACTTCAGGTTACCGGCGAAAAGCCAAAATTTATCAAACAGAGGGTATTGGAGGTTCTGGGATTGGTTGGACTCAGCCATCGCAGAAAGAACATGCCTTCGGATCTCTCTGGTGGTGAGCAGCAGCGTGTGGTCATCGCACGGGCACTTGCCAATGAACCCCGTATTCTGCTGGCAGATGAGCCTACCGGAAACCTCGATCCCAAAGCAACGCAGGACATCATGGAGATCCTTAAGCAGATCAACAACCGGGGAACTGCTGTTCTGATGGTTACTCACGATTATGCGATCGTGAAAAGATACCCATTCCGTACTGTTCGATTGATCGATGGTCAGATCCAGGATCTGGCCTGGAAAGGTGATAAACTGGTTCCTATCAAAAGCCCTGTTTAAATTGTTTCATCATTATGATGAACAAGCAAACCTATACTTCTCTTATCAGAAACCACGCCCTTTCACTCGGTTTCGATGCCTGTGGCTTTGCTAAAGCCGGTCGTCTGGATGAAGATGCCAGAAGACTTGAACAATGGCTATCTGAAGACCGACATGGAACCATGGGCTGGTTAGCCAACAACTTTGAAAAACGAGTTAATCCTACCCTGCTTGTTCCGGGTTCTAAAACCGTCGTTTCTTTGTTGGCTAGTTATCATCATCCGTCGCATAACTCCCAGATCGGAATAACCGATCAGCCGGTAATTGCAAAATATGCTCAGGGACGTGACTACCATAAAGTCCTCAAAAAGAAGTTAAAAGAACTATTTTCGTTTACGGATGATCTGCTTGGAGGAATTTCGGGGCGTTATTTTGTGGATTCCGCACCGGTACTCGATAAAGCCTGGGCAGTAAAAGCCGGACTCGGGTGGGTTGGCAAGAATTCAAATATTTTGAACAAGAACCTCGGTTCCTATTTCTTTATCGCCGAAATGATCATTGATGCAGAACTCGAATATGATACTCCGACAACCGATCATTGTGGGACTTGCACGCAATGTCTTGACGCCTGCCCTACGGATGCGATCTATGAGCCATATAAGGTAGATGCTACTAAATGCATCTCTTACCTCACAATTGAGCATAAAGGAGCTATCGACCAACAATACCATACCGATATGAAAAACTGGGTGTTCGGGTGTGATATATGTCAGGATGTGTGTCCCTGGAACAGCAAAGCAAAATTAGCACAGTTGGCTGATCTTCATCCAAGAAACAAAGTCACAGAGAAAGATCTGAAAGATTTTGAGGAACTGAATGAGGAATCCTTTAACAAACTATTTGAAGGAAGTGCCGTCAGGCGAACTAAGTTTGAGGGGTTTAGCAGAAACCTGAAGATCGTAAAAAACAATATTGAACATTGATCATTCAAAGCTCAATATTCAATGTTCAGGGTTCGACATTCTAAAATCTATCTTTCTTATCTATAAGAGCCTTATACAGAAGCTCACGCGCTCTGAAGATGTGCGCTTTTACTGTTCCAAGAGGCAGATCCAGTTCCGTGGCGATCTCATCGTAACTTAGTTCTTCCATATGGCGCATCTGGATCACGGCTTTATATTTCTCAGGCAGATTAGCAATAGCATCCTGAACGATCGCTTTTCGCTCTTTCTTGATAATGGGCTCATCTGTCGAGAAACTTTCATCAGGAAGCTGAACTTCCATCTCACCGTCCTTGGTTTTTACCGGATCATTGATCGAGAACGTCTGAAGTTTCTTTTTTCTCAGGTAATCGATGGTATGATTGGTAGCGATACGATATAACCAGGTTGAGAATGCATATTCATTGGAATAGGTCTCAAGATTCTTAAATGCCTTGATGAAAACCTCTTGCACGAGATCCTCCACCATCTCTTCTTCACGTATCATTTTACGAATATGGAAGAAAATAGGTCGGTCATACTTATCAACCAGCTTTTTGTAGGAAGCTTCATTACCGGCTAGAGCATCTGCTACGAATCCATCGTCTTCGATACTACTTGCTGAGGCGTTTTCGCGGGGTGATGTATTGATATCTTGTTCTGAACTTTCCGGCATTAATCGGCAAAAATTTGTGGCTTAAAATACAAAGCTTACAGTAAATGAAAATTCAAATTTTCAATCTTTTTTACTTGAAAGAAGAGCTCCGTGACGTATTCCACCTGTTGATACTTTAATCTCGTCTATATCGTGATATTTCATGAATCCTTCCAGGATCAATAACCCTGCTAAAAATATATCCTGGCGGCCTTTCAGTAACTTAGGACTTAATTCCAACAATTGATCGTAGGTATGTAAACTAAATACTTCAATTCCTTTACTCAGTTTATCTCTTCTGATAATATGACCCGAGATCGCATCATTCTCAAACTCATCCAGCTGCAGATCAATCGCAGCAAGCGACGTAGCAGTCCCCGCCACTCCAATGGCTTCTATCTCTCGGGGCGCTCTGAATTTCTTTTTTGAAAACAAGCGCTGGATCTCCTCCCTGCATTCAATGATCTCTTCCTGAAATGGAGGATTATGAACCAGGAACCGTTCTTTAAAACGAACACATCCCATATCAAAAGAATGGAAATCCATTAAGCGGTCTTTACTACCCATAGCGAGCTCGGTACTTCCTCCCCCGATATCCAGTACAAAGAAATTTCTGGCATCGGAATCATCCACCGCAGATAATGCCCCAAAGAAAGTCATTTGTGCTTCTTCATCACCGGTAAGTACGCGGACCTTAAAACCTGTTTCCTCTGAAACCTCTTTAAGAAAAGCTTCTCTGTTCTCGGCATCACGAACTGCACTGGTCGCAGTAACGATCACTTCAGTAACCTCTGGATGATCCTGTTCAAGGATCGTTTTATACTCTTTCAACACATCCAGAACCCTGCTTATACTTCCTTCATCCAGATTTTTATGTTGGTCCACACCTTTCCCAAGTCTGGGGATGCGTTGCTCTTCCCGAACTACATAAATACCGGTTGATACTACTTCTCCAACCAGTAACAGTACTGTATTTGATCCTATATCAATCGCAGCTTTCATTTTTCAAACAGGATAGATATCCACTCTTTTTGTTGATGAGTTTTGATGAATGTCAGTTCCTGAACACTCTCCAGTTCCCGCATTATTATTTCGTCTTCCTTAAGCAAACCCGAAAGCAGCAGATAGCCGCCTTTCTTTAAATAATTCAATAGTTCAGGTATAAGCTGAATAAGAGCATTCCGGTTGATATTTGCAAGTATTACATCGAATTCGGAGTCATCAGGAATCACTTCTGTAGAACCAAGCTTCACTTCAAAATTATCAACTTTGTTCAGTTCTATATTTTCGGCTGCGTTGTGTTCGCTCCATTCGTCAATATCGAAGCCAAATGCTGAAGCCGCTCCCAATTTCAACGCAGCGATTCCCAGAATACCTGTACCGGTTCCTGCGTCCAATACCTTATCACCTTTACGGATAAGATCGGGTAACCATTCCAATATCATTCTTGTTGTGCCATGATATCCTGTTCCAAATGCCATTTTCGGATCAATGAGCAGATCGATGATACCTTCATCAGTGCTTGGGTCCGACCAGGTAGGCCTTACATAGAATTTACCCACATACTGAGGTTCAATTGATTGTTCCCAGTTCTGATTCCAGTTTTGCGGGGGAATGATCTCTTCATTCATTATATGAGCATCTTCTCCAAAACTCATTAGAAATTGTTCAATCTCTTCTCTAGTATAATCATCAAACTCACTGGCTGGAATCGTTGCGATCAAAACATCATCTTCTTCCTGAAAACCCTCAAAATCGAGATCAAAAAGCTCTGCAATCAGTAGTTCCTGGAATTCATCTTTGATCGATATGGTGAGCCTGATATAATCCATTATATACGATTATAAATAAGTTCGAGCAGAACATCACCAACGGCTTGTAAAGTTTCTGTACTTATTATTGAAAGATCATCTCCGTGCGTATGCCAGTGTGGAGCAAATACAATATTATTTTTGCCACCTGTATGGTTTATGATATCTATCACGGGTATTTCAGTGTTTTGGTTGATCACATAGTGATCGTCCTGTATCGGAGATCCTTCCTCATCCAGAAAAAGATCGCCATGCCCCTTTTGATCAGCGATCTCCCAAATCTCATTTACCAGATTCGGAGCAAAACGGGTTGAATAGTACTCTTTTGGGAATGAAGCACCTTCTGCTCCAACCATATCAAGTAATATTCCGAATCGGGGCTTATAGCCCGGAACAGGAGGGTTTTTAGACCAGTGTCTGGAACCCAGGAAATAATGGTCGAGGTCGCCTTGTTTACCGACGTCTTCCCCATCAAATAAAACAATGTCCACCCCAACAGGCGGTGGATTATCGGAAAGTATTCTTGCCAGCTCCAAAAGCACTGCAACTCCACTTCCCCCATCATCCGCACCCGGAATGAATTCATCTTGTCTTTCCGTATCCTCATCCGCTCTTGGGCGGGTATCCCAGTGTGCACAGAGCATGATCCTGTCACTGGTTGTTGTATTGAATGCAGCTATGATATTAGCCATCTTCAGTGACTCGCCATACACCTCCTGGGTAAATTCCTGAGAGAATACAGCATTTGATCCGGCATATTCTCTCAACTTTTTTTCAAGATATTGACGGGTATTTTTATGTCCTTCGGTATTTGGAACACGCGGACCAAAATTAAGCTGGGCTTCCACATAAGAATATGCTGAATCACCACTAAAAACCGGTACCTGACGTCCTTTTTCAGAAAACTGGAGACCGGCTCCTTTGTTGTCGGAAGTGCAGCCAGAGACCAGAAGTATTAAAACCAGGAATAGTATTGAATTATTTTTATTCATCTCTATAAACCATTTGAGCTGATGATTGATTAACCGGCATCACAATAGTGTCAATGATATCGACATGTGCAGGCCGGTTGGCAACAAATACGATGATCTCTGCAATATCTTCTGCAGTTAGAGGATCTATTCCTTTGTAAACGGAATCTGCACGATCGTCATCTCCTTTAAAGCGGATATTACTGAATTCTGTTTCCACTAATCCCGGAGACACCATACTTACTCTGACTTTGGTTCCGTGAAGGTCTTTTTTGGTGGATTCTGTGATGGCTTTAACTGCATGTTTGGTAGCGCAGTAGGTAACCCCACCCGGATAAGCCTCATGCCCTGCTGTTGAACCCAGATTTATGATATGACCCGAATTTTGTTTGATCATTCCCGGAGATATCAACCGGGTCATAGTGAGTAATCCTTTCACATTAGTATCGATCATAGTATTCCAGTCTTCGATACTTCCGGATTGAACCGGATCCACACCAAGAGCTAGTCCGGCATTATTTACGAGCACGTCCACCGGCACTTCTATTGAATCCACAAATTCTTTGCAGGCTTCATGATCCCTGATATCAAAGGCAGCCATAACTACCTGGATACCATATTGTTCAGAAAGATCACCTGATAATGACCTTAGACGCTCTTCCCTCCTTCCGGTGAGGATCAGATTACATCCAAGTTCAGCAAATTGTTCAGCACATGCTTTCCCAATTCCAGAAGTTGCACCAGTTATGAGTACAGTTTTTCCACTGAGCCGGTTCATGATGAAAGTCTTTTTAAGTTAGAATTTGAACCTGCAGGAGTATAATCAATTAGCCAAGCAGTTCCACAAGCCGGGCTGCATTTAGCACCTTTGATTCCTGGAATGTGTCTCCCAGAAACTGGATACCAACCGGAAGACCATTTGAATGCTTTCCAACAGGAACACTTATCCCACAAATACCAGCCAGATTTGCTGTAATAGTATAGGCATCATTCAGATACATTTGAACCGGATCGTTGAGATTTGAACCAATATCAAAAGCCGTGGTTGGTGCCGTCGGGGTGACGATCACATCTACCTTTTCAAAAGCTTTGCTGTAATCTTCCTTGATGAGACGGCGAACGCGCTGAGCCTTACCATAGTAAGCATCATAATAACCTGCACTCAGAACATAGGTTCCCAGCATGATCCTTCTCTTAACTTCATTGCCAAAGCCTTCGGTACGTGATTTCTTGTACAAGCGTGCAAGTGGCGCATCAAGCCGGGCTAACTGATTCTCAAGATCTGCTTTCTCCTCATCATCAGCATTTTTTATAGCTTCTTTAAGAGCATTTTCTTCTGCTTTCAGTTCATCCAGCATTTGATCTTTATCTGCTCTGTGACCATACCTGATCCCGTCAAAGCGAGCCAGGTTACTGGATGCTTCAGCCGTTGCAAGAATGTAGTAGGTTGCAAGGCCGTATTTTGTGTGCGGAAGTTCAACAGGTACTAATTCAGCCCCCTCAGCTTCCAGTTTTTTAATAACATCTTTTAAGGAAGCAGATATCTCTTCATCGAGTCCTTCCCCAAAAAACTCTTCGGGAACTCCTATCCTTATTTTCTTATTCGGATTTTTTACCACTTCCACATAATCATCACAGGGAACCTGAGAAGAAGTGTTATCCCGATCATCAAAACCGGCAATAACCTGCAGCACGTTTGCTACATCTTCAACAGAATGTGCGAGCGGACCAATAGAATCGAAAGAAGAAGCGTAAGCAACGAGTCCATATCGGGAAACACGTCCATATGTAGGCTTCAGACCTACTACTCCACAATATGAAGCCGGTTGCCTGATTGAGCCACCGGTATCAGAGCCGAGTGTGGCATTTGCCATAGTGCCTGCAACAGCTGCAGCTGAGCCACCTGAGGAGCCTCCAGTCACTTTTGTTGTATCGTGTGGGTTTCTCGCCGCTCCATATCTGCTGTATTCATTGGTTGAACCCATCGCAAATTCATCCATATTGAGACGGCCAAGAAAAACAGCATCTTCTGCTTTGAGGCGCTCGATCACAGTGGCGTCGTACACACTTTCAAAATTTTCAAGGATATTTGACGCACAAGTAGTAGGCTTACCGCGCTCACAAATTACATCCTTGATACCCATAATGGCTCCGGCTAATCTTCCGGCTGTGCCATTTTCTATCTTTTTCTGAATCTCATCTGCCTGCTCAAGAGCCGATTCAATATCGAGGAATACATAAGCATTAATTTCCTCATTATGCTCTTCGATCTGTTTTGCATATGCCTGAACAAGATCTCTTAACGTAATATCTCCAGCCTGTAGCTTCTCTCTGGCTTCAGTAATCGTAAAAGTCGTCAAATCGGCCACTATTACTTGGTAGTTTCTTTTTCTTCGTGGTCCATCGCGTCCTTAATGTCCTTAGAACCTTCCTCTATTTCCTTCTTAATGTCCTTTGAGGCTTGTCGGAATTCTTTCAATCCCTGCCCTAAACCTTTAGCTAATTCAGGGATTCTTTTTGCTCCAAAAAATACCAGAACAAAAATTGCGACGATAATAACTTCTGTTGTTCCTATTCCGTTAAACATAAAATAAACCTGCGTGGAAATTGTTGATGTATTTGTGCTAAGATAGCAATATTTTCGGCACGATTTGAGAACAAAAAAAAATTATTGAATACTTGAATTTTAATCAGCTCAAGTGTTTAATGTATCACATACCCTAAACCAAAGAAATTTTTTAATCAAAAGGGAAATCTATGATTTGGACAGTTGAATTAGCTGCTGCCTTGGATGAAGCTCCATTCCCCGCTAGCAGGGATGAACTTATTGAATGGGCAGAAAGAAACGGGTTGCCTAATCAGGTTATCGTAAATCTCGAGGAGTTGGAGGAAATAGACGAAGGCGAGCATACTATTTACGAAGGTATCGAAGATATTTGGCCAGACTATATCAGAAAAGAAGACTTCTTCCATAACGAGGAAGACGAAGGCTTTGATTACGACGACGTTTAGAACTTTAATATTGTTACCTAATAAAAGACTGTCCAGGACAGTCTTTTTTTTAAGATCTACTTGGAAAGAAAATCCCCCTCTTATATCCCGGTATGCATTGTAACTATTCTGTTACTCTTATCGGGATTTATATCTCCAGTTTTCGCTCAATCTACCAGCCAGGATTCTGCTTCCGTACAGGAAGTAGTTAGAAGGGTTCGCTTTTCAAATAATAAAAATATCAAAAGCCGTACGCTGGAGAACCTGGTCCGAACCCGGACAAACAGGGAGTTTCTGGGAATTCCAAGATTCACCCCCTGGTATTTCTTCTGGAACATAAGCGGTGGCCGATTTGGCGAGGAACCCGCCTACCTCGACCGACAGGTTGTGGCAAACGATATTGAACGTATTGAGCTTTATTATGAGTCTTTGGGATATCTGGAGGTCTCCGTTGATACCACGATCGCCGAGTTTAAAAAGGGACGTGTTGAAGTTTCTTTTATCATTGATGAAGGGAATCCTTCCTACGTTAAAACACTCTCCTATTCAGGTGTTCCATATTTTTCGGACCCCGAACTGAAAAAACGATTCTATCTGTCCAGCCCGTTAACGCGAAGACAATTAGACGATTCTACTTTCACCGTAAACCGAAAGTATAACAGCCAGGAACTGAAAAATGAACAAAACAGGATTATCACATTCCTGAAAAATCGTGGTTATGCCTCGATAGAACGTGACTCTGTGGTTGCATTTGTTCGTACAGATTCGTCAGATAATTACTCACTGGATGTTATGTTCAGAGTGGTACCCGGAAAAGTATTTAAGTTCGGTGACCTGAGGATCTCGCTTGCCGACCCCATCAAACCAGATAATTATTCTGAAAGAGATACTCTGTCCGGCGAGCCCTTTACGGCAGACACTAATAAGATCTATCTGGCCAAAGAACCTGAAGCGAATACAAACTTCAGTCTGCTGAGCGATCAGGTTTTATTCAAACCCGGAGAGATCTATAACGATGAGCTCTATCTCCAGACCATCAATGAATTCCAGAACCTGGGAATGTTATTCACCCGCAGATTTGGACAAAATGAAGAAGGAGTTCGCCCCGATTACACCAAAGATGAGATTCCCGTTTATTTTGAACTGGAGACTCTGGTCAAGCATAATATCAGTACAGAGATCTTTGGAATGAAGAGATATGGATTTGGTACTGGTTTCGGGATCGACTATTCCAATAACAACGTCTTTGGTAATGCAGAGCGTCTCAGTGTGGGAGCAAATGCAAGCTTCGAATATGTTAGTGCAAGCACACTTGAAGACATCGCTCCTAACGATACTCTGCAATCCAGCCTTTTCCGTAGTTTTGAGGTTCGTACCGATTACTCAGTTCCGCGGATCGCATTCCCGTTCCGGTTTATTGATAACAAACGATTTTTTGTAAACGGACTCACAAGATACTCTCTTTCTTATAGTACATCGGATCAGCTCTATTTTGATATCAACTCTGATATTCGTTTTAATTACCGGTACGAAGTGCGGCATAACGACAGGTTCAGTTCTTTCCTTGATCTTTTTGAACTCGATGTGATCGACACCTCTCCTTCTGATGAATTCAAAAACAAGCTCATTCAGGAATACGGACAAAACTCATTTGAATACATCCGTATCCTACAGGACTTTGAACCTCAGTTTTCTTCTATCCTTCGGTATACACTCAGGAGCCAGAATACCAATTTGATAAAGCGTAATTTTGGTTATTTCAGTGAGTATTCCGTAGCGCTCGGTGGAAATATACCTTACCTGCTCGATCGTTTTGTGGTAACTCCGGGAACCATCGAAGGCAGCCTCCCTTCCCTGTTCGGGCTAAGTAATAATGCCCTTAATTACAGCCAGTTTCTGAAATTCACAACCGATTATCGGAAATATATTCCATTATCCAGTTCTGCTACTTTTGCATGGCGGTTGTTTGGGGGATATGCTCATATTTACGGCGAAAGCACATCTATTCCTCTTAACCGACGTTTCTTTGCAGGCGGTAGTAACGATATCCGGGGCTGGGCGCCATTCCAGCTGGGTCCGGGTGGAATTAAATCAGAAGATGTAGCTATTAATGGTGGTGAGGTCAAACTTGCTGCATTTACCGAAACCCGGCAGATCTTTATGCGAAATGTACTGAAGGCTAACTGGCACGCTGCCTGGTATATCGATGCCGGTAATGTCTGGTATGGGCCCAAAGCAGATTTCCTCACCCAAAACAATCAGGATCAGCTTGAAGAAGGCCGTTTCCGTTTCGATAATTTTTATAAGCAGATAGCCGTTGGTACCGGTTTAGGTCTGCGCCTGGAATGGGAATTTGTGGTATTAAGATTTGATTTCACATTCCGAGCTCACGACCTTGAAGCAGGTTGGTTTAATAACAAGAAAATGTATTTTAGCTTTGGTATCGGTCACTCTTTTTAAACAGTAGTTTTCTAAATATGAAGAAGCTTAAACGTCTCCAGAATCAAACAAAAATAGTATTTAACTCTAAGTTTCTCAGAAACCTCTCTCCTGCTGAGCGTTTCGAGTTTTTGCAATTATGCCACCGTCGTACTTATAAAGAGGGCGAATTCGTATTCTATCGTAATGACCCCGGTACCGGGATGTATTTTATTGAAGAAGGAAAAGTTGAACTTACATTTAGTGCTGAAGACGAAACAACTGACAGTGAACTGAAAGAAGGCTTCCTGCTCGAAACCGCCGATAGTTTTGGAGCTTTATCTATCGGATATAATCTGCGACGTAAATCATCGGCCAAATGTGTGACTGACTGTACTTTGCTTGGGTTCTTTAAACCAGATTTTGAAGTACTCATGGATCGTCACCCTCAGATAGCCGTTCGTTTCCTTCAAACATTATCCAATATCGCTCTTCGTCAACTTGAACATGCCACCAATAAGATCGAAGAGTTATCAGATGCCTATACGGCCGTAAAAATAGAATTTGAGGCTTATTATCAGCCTGAAACCCCAGAGGAATAACACTGTATGAGTCTTAAAAAAGGCGCTGAAGTATCATTAACCATTGAAGGTGCCGCTTTTAAGGGAAAAGGAGTCGGTAAAATTGATGGTCTGGCTATTTTCGTTCCCGGAACTATGCCGGGCGATATTGTTAAAGCCCGCATCATTAAAAGAAAAAAGAATTATCGTGAAGCCAAATTACTGGAGATAGAGCAACCAAGCCCTGATCGTATTGATCCGATTTGCCAGCACGCAAAAGTTTGTGGAGGATGCAGCTGGCAGCATGTTCCTTACGAGAAACAGCTTCAGTTTAAAACCCAGCAGGTTACCGATCATATACGAAGGATCGGTGGATTAGAAACCCCGGTACTCCCTGCCCTTGGTTCTGAAAGTTCCCTTTATTACCGAAATAAAATGGAGTACAGTGTCAGCACTAAACGCTGGCTTACCGAGGAAGAAATACACAGTGATGAGTATGTGGACGATTCAGGCTTTGCCGCCGGATTACACGCTCCCGGACGATTTGACAAGATCCTGAATCTGAAGGAATGTCATCTTCAACGAAAAGAGTCTTTTGAGATCCTGGACTTCGTTAGAAACTATTGTGTGAAAAATGGTCTTGAAGCTTATAATACCTTTGAAAAGACCGGTTACCTTCGTCATGTGATGATCAGAACATCTTACCATACAGAAGACTTTATGGTTAATCTGGTGACCTTCAAAGATGAACCTGATACGATCAGTAAGTTATCGGATACCCTGCTCAAAGAATTTCCAGTCATTACTACGATCGTTAACAATGTGAACGACCAGATCAGCCCGACCGCTGTTGGAAGGTTTGAAAATGTGATCCACGGTCCTGGATTTATTCGCGATCAGATCGGAGAGTTTGAGTTTAAGATCCATCCCAATGCTTTTTTTCAAACTAATACCGCACAGGCTGAGAAGCTTTATGAGGTTGCAAGAAACTATGCTGATCTGAAAGACGGTGATATTGTTTATGACCTCTATTGCGGAGTTGGAACCCTTAGCCTTTTCATGAGCCAGAAAGCCAGCAAAGTACTTGGTATTGAATTGGTTGATGTGGCCGTCGAGAATGCCAAATTCAACGCATCAGAAAATAAGGTCGAAAATGTATCTTTCATTAAAGGAGATATGAAAGATGTATTTACCCAGGAAATGGTGAATGAATTCGGAGCCCCGGATGTTCTGATAACCGATCCACCCCGGGCCGGTATGCATCCTGATGTAGTTGCCCGGTTGTGTGAGCTTAAAGTACCCAGAATGGTGTATGTTAGTTGTGACAGTTCAACCATGGCCCGGGACCTTAAGATTCTTTCAGAAGTTTACGATGTAATTGAAGTTCAGCCCGTGGATATGTTCCCTCAAACTTATCATGTGGAAGCTGTAGCAAAGCTCAGATTGAAACAATAATTATTGTATCAGTATTACAATCATGAAGCATCTATTCGGAATATCAGTTTTATCAGTCGTTGTGCTGATCACTTTTGCCTGTTCAAATAAAGAGCATTTGAATGACACCGACTTCGATTTTTTTACTGACGACAGCATTCACGTCTTTGGCGATATCTTCGAAACCAATAAATCTGCACCACTAATTCTCTTGTTTCACCAGGGTGGTTCCAATTCACGTGGCGAATATAAAACCATCATCCCGGAGCTTATTGATAAAGGATATAATATCATAACGATCGACCAGCGCAGAGGCGGCCAAACCTATGGCAGCTATAACAGAACGGTCGCTGAAATTCCGATAAATAATTACGGATACTGTGATGCTTACTCTGAGATCTCCAAAACCCTGGACCTGGCTTATGATAAAGGTTTTAATGGCAAAAAGATCCTGTGGGGAAGCAGTTACAGTGCCGCACTTGTAATTAAACTGGCAGTGGAACGCAGTTCTGAGATCGATGGAGTACTGGCCTTTTCCCCTGCTTCTGGAGAACCATTGGCGGGCTGCGATCCTAATGAATACTTTGATGATATTGAACTGCCTTTGTTAGTTTTGAGGCCAAAAAGTGAAATGGAGTATGAAAGCGTAGCAAACCAGTTTGAACTGGCAAAAAATACGGGGCATCAAACCTATATTTCTACCCCTGGAGTGCATGGATCTTCTATGCTGGTGTACGACAGAGTCCTTGGAGATGTATCTGAAACATGGAAGGTGGTTGATGAATTCCTTGATAGCGTAGTTCAAGATGCTTCCAACAGATGAAACGCTTCTCAGGTTTTTTGATTACGGCAATAATCCTGTGTTTTGATCTGGTTATGAGTGTTTGATATTCATATTCCATTCATCTTGAATGCATAAATGTCAGTTAAAAAAATTATGACAAATATTATCTCTAAATCCAGTTATCTGTTTATCATTCTTATTATCCTGACCGGCTGCAAAGGGAATGACGGATCTCCTGACGATTATAAAAACCCAAAACTGAATGTTCCCGAACGGGTTGAAAATCTTCTGTCTCAAATGACTCTCCGCGAGAAAGTTGGACAGATGACCCAGGTGGAACGAGGTGAGATCCAGATCACTACTATAAAAGACAATGTTCTGGGTTCCATACTGAATGGCGGAGGATCGAGCCCTGGAGACAGCCCCGAAGACTGGGCAGATATGTACGACCAGTTTCAGGAACAGGCAATGGCTACAAGATTGGGAATCCCTATCATTTATGGTACGGATGCTGTTCATGGCCATAATAATGTTAAAGGTGCCACCATCTTCCCACATAATATCGGATTAGGTTGTACCCGAAACCCGGAACTGATCCAGCAGATTAATGAGATCACAGCCTTAGAAGTGGCTGCAACCGGAATAGACTGGACCTTTGCTCCTGCAATTCCTGTAGTACGTGACGAGCGCTGGGGAAGAACTTATGAAAGTTTTGGAGAGACTCCGGAACTGGCTGCGTTATTAGGTGAGGCAGCCATTCAGGGTTTACAGTTTTCGAATGGCGAAAAGATCGCTGCGTGTGCCAAACATTTTATTGGTGATGGAGGTACTAATGGCGGTCATGATCAGGGTAATACTATTCTGAGTGAATCCGAACTCAGAGAAATTCACTTACCCGGTTATAAAGCTGCTGTTGACCAGGGAGTGTATACGGTAATGGCATCCTACAGCAGCTGGAATGGAACTAAGGTTCACGGCTCAGATTATCTGCTCACCACGGTACTGAAGGATGAGCTGGGTTTCGATGGGTTTGTGATATCCGACTGGGCAGCTGTCGACCAGTTACCGGGCAATTATTCAGATCAGGTTGAAAAAGCAATTAATGCGGGTGTTGATATGGTTATGGTACCATATGATTATCAAAAGTTTATATCCACCCTTCTTGAATTAATTGATGATGAAAAAATATCCATAGAACGCATTGATGATGCTGTAAGCCGGATCCTGACTGTGAAATTTAAATTGGGTTTGTTTGAAGAACCTTTCACAAACAGGGATCTTCTTCCAGAGATCGGAAAAGCCTCGCATCGTGAAGTCGCAAGAAATGCAGTTCGTGAGTCTCTCGTTCTCCTGAAGAATGATAGCTCCGTACTTCCTATTTCTAAATCATCTTCCAGAATAATGATAAGTGGCAAAAATGCTGATAACCTGGGGTATCAAATGGGTGGCTGGTCGATCTATTGGCAAGGTGGCAGCGGTGATATCACTGAAGGAACAAGCATTTTAGAAGGCATAAGAGAAGTTTTTACCAAAGATGTGGACTATAACATAAATGGAAATGGAGCTTCCGGAGCAGATGTGGCTGTTGCGGTGATAGGAGAAACGCCTTATGCTGAAGGAGCCGGTGACAAAACGGACCTCTCCCTTTCAAGTACCGACATCAATCTGGTGAAATCTCTCAAATCTCAGGGTGTTCCGGTAGTGGTTGTTTTAATAAGCGGTAGGCCTTTGATCCTGGATCCGATTCTGGATGATGCAGATGCTATTATTGCTGCCTGGTTGCCCGGTACAGAGGGAATTGGAGTTGCAGATGTTTTGTTCGGAGATTACAATCCAACTGGAAAATTATCGGTTAGCTGGCCGAGGAGTAATGCACAGATACCCATTAATGTGGGAGATGCAAACTACGATCCACTTTATGAATACGGGTACGGGCTTAGCTATTGAACTTAAATAAACAGTTAAATGAACTACAGAACACTCGGAAAAACAGGATTTAAAGTATCAGAAGTATCATTGGGAACCTGGCAGGTGGGCGGAACCTGGGGTTCAGGTTTCGATCATAAACTGGCCTCTGAATTATTGCACAAGGCACACGATCAAGGGGTTAATTTCATCGACACTGCCGATGTATATGAAGCTGGTGAAAGCGAAAAAGCTGTAGGTGAATTTGTGAATTCTGTGAGTGATCGTATTTATGTAGCCTCAAAATGCGGAAGACAGATCAATCCCCATACCAGTGAGAATTATACGCCTGAAGTACTTCGTGGTTATGTGGAAGATTCCCTCAAGCGAATGAATCTTGAAACTCTGGACCTGATCCAGCTCCACTGCCCTCCTACTGAAGTATATTACCGTCCCGAGATCTTTGGAGAATTTGAGAAACTAAAAGATGAAGGCAAGATCCTGAATCTGGGTGTAAGTGTAGAAAAGGTTGAAGAAGCACTAAAAGCCATTGAGTATGATAATGTTACCACAGTACAGATCATTTATAACATGTTCCGGCAGCGACCTGATGACCTGTTCTATCAACGAGCTCAGGAAAAGAATGTAGGAGTGATCGTTCGCGTTCCTCTTGCCAGTGGCTTGCTCACAGGAAAGTATACCAAAGATACCAGCTTTGATTCTGGCGACCATCGCCATGGCAACCGAAACGGGGAATGGTTCGACAAAGGCGAAACCTTTGCAGGAGTGCCTTATGAAACCGGTATCGACGCTGTTGAAAAGATCAAAGCTTTATTTCCAAAGCAGGATAATCTGGCCCAGATCGCCTTAAAATGGATACTCATGAACGATAAGATCAGTGTGGTGATCCCGGGAGCTTCAAAACCATATCAGGTCGATTCCAACTTTGCCGCGGCTGAATTACCCGACATCCCTGCGGAAAAACTGGTGGCTATCAAAGAGATCTATGAAGCAGATATTAAGCCCCATGTTCATCATTTATGGTAATTCCATCTAATGTCCTTTTCATATTGACTTAGAAGTTTGCTTTTACTTCATTGCTGTTGTATCACTTCGGGTAAATGTGTCAATAATGAAAAGGTTTATTCTGTTTTTTGTTCTGTTTCCTGCACTTGCATTAGCACAGTCAGCACAAAAACTGGAATATCCCTCATTGGGAGTCGGCATAGAAATTCCAACCGGCCTTACTGCTCAGGAAGGTGAGGATGTTATCCTCCTCTCCTCTTACAGCCTTCCGCAAACACTTTTTGTTTTGTCCATGCACGAATATTCAAGCATTGATGAACTAAAAGAGGCGGCCAGTGAACCCTATACCGAAGACAACGGAACCCGGCTGTCTCTTAAAGGTGACCTTAGAAACATTGGTGCTGATGCAGTTGGTGGTACTTTCAGCGGTACAGCTGCAGGAGCCGCGGCAGAAGCCTTTATCATCGGGAAACTCAACCCTCATGGTTCAGGAGTAAGCATCATTGCCGTATCAACCAATAACTCTACCTCCATCCAGGTTCTGGAGGAATATGCCATTAAGATCAATGCGGGAATCCATTTCAGTAAACCTGATGATCCTGTCCTTACCGAATACCGCAATCGTATCAATAATGCCCGCCTTCAGTATTCAAGTAACTACTCTTCGTCTGGTGGTATTGGTGGCAGCTCCAATTATTCCGAAACCTACGATATCTGCGGAGCAGGTTATTTCATTTACTACGGAAACTCATCCTTAAGTGTGGGGTCTAATTCCTCAAATGTATATGGAGGTTCAAATTCATCCAGCCAGGGAAATGGAAGCTGGAACATTGAACTCAATTCATCAAATGAACCTGTTCTCATTCTGTCTTATAATAATGGGAATGAAGAAAGATATACATTATACTACGAACGGGGATATTTACAGATGAATGGCACCAAGCACACTATTGGACGAGGCAGTGAGTACGGGCCTGCCTGTAACTAAAAATAGTTGTAGCACATTCGCTTACAGTTATTTATCCTCATAGAACCTCATCGATTAACCAACCTGAATTATGTATAAAAGAGTCAAACTGATCACCGGGATTTTGATCATGACAATAGCTTGTGGTCCCTCCTCAGATCATTCTGTAATTGATGCCGTAGCAACGGCAAGAATTGATTCAACATTGCAAAGTTTTGTTGAACTGAACCGCGTTGGAGGAGTCTCTGCCCTCATCATCGAAGATGGTAAGGAAGTGTATTTCAATGCTTATGGAGATGCAGACCGAAATGATGGTACAAAAATGAATCGTAATACCATCGTTCAGATCTATTCTATGACCAAGCCCATTACAGGCGTTTCCCTGATGACCTTATATGAGGAAGGCGCTTTTCAGCTGGATGATCCACTCGAAAAATACCTGCCTGAATTTGCTGATCCAGTAGTATACGAAGGTGATGATGAGCAAGGCGATCCAATTCTGGTTCCTGCCAAACGCTCTGTCACCGTAAGAGATATTACACGTCACACCGCCGGTTTTGCAAACGACCGAAGTGCTCCTTACACCGGCAAATTGCTGCAGGAAGCAAATCCTATGGATGCCAATAACACCCTTTCAGAATTTGGAAAAAGACTGGGAAGCCTGCCACTTGTATTTCATCCCGGAGATGAGTGGTTTTATGGCCCTTCCGTAGATGTTCAGGCTCTGCTGGTTGAACGTCTTTCCGGCCAGCCCTTTGGAGAATATGTTCGGGATAATGTATTAGATCCGCTTGGAATGACTGAGACAAGATATTTTGTACCTGAAGAAGACCGGGACCGAATGTCTTCCTCATACACTATGAATAATGGCGATCTGGTACAGGTCCCGGATGAACAACAACATTTCTTTAATACCAATAAGCTTCCCCTTCAACCAGGTGGATGGGGTTTCACCTCTACCCTTGACGATTACCAGAAACTGGCCCAGATGCTGGTAAATATAAATAAAGGGGAGCTAAACGGAACCCGTATCCTGAAACCAGAAACCGTTGAACTGATGGCCACCAATCACCTTTCTGAAGATGTGACGGAACGCCTCTGGCTTCCAACTAAGGGAGAGGTTGGATTCGGGATCGACTTCGCGGTACGGCTCAAACCACCTCAAAATCCCGATGAGAATGCAGGTGTAGTGGGCGAGTTCTTCTGGGACGGCGCAGCCACCACCCTCTTCTGGGTTGATCCGGTTAATGAACTGACGGCCGTATTTTTTGTACAGAAATTCCCTTTTGATGGTACTTTACACCGGGATTTCAGACGAGCCGTATATGGCCCTTTTGAAACTCCTGCTGAATAATAGAACACCTGAAATGGTTTTATGAGTGATAAAAAAGAACTGCGAAGCCGGGAATGGTTTGGCAAAAATGACAAAATGGGCTTCGTACACCGGAGCTGGCTAAGAAACCAGGGACACCCTGATCATATGTTCCGTGATAAACCCGTGATCGGGATCTGTAACACCTGGAGTGATCTTACTCCGTGTAACGCCCACCTGAGAGATTTTGCTGAGATCGTTAAACGCGGAATCTATGAAGCCGGTGGATTTCCATTTGAATTTCCGGTCACCTCCCTTGGGGAAACTATCATGAAGCCCACCACCATGCTGTTCCGGAACCTGGCAAGCATGGATACTGAAGAGACCATTCGTGCTAATCCTCTGGACGGCATTGTGTTACTAACCGGTTGCGATAAGACCACCCCTTCCACAATCATGGGAGCTGCCAGTGTGGATCTGCCCACCATCGTAGTACCGGGAGGTCCCATGCTGAACGGTAAATTCCGTGGAAAAGATATTGGTTCAGGAACGGCTACCTGGCAACTATCCGAAGGTATCAAAGCCGGAGAGGTCTCGGAAGAGGATCTGTTGGAAGCAGAAGTATGTATGAGTCGCAGTGCAGGCCACTGCATGACCATGGGGACTGCCTCATCCATGGCTTCGATGGTTGAAGCACTGGGATTGTGTTTACCGGGCATGTCAGCCATACCTGCGGTGGACTCCCGCAAGAAAGTGAATGCCCATCTGTCCGGAAACAGGATCGTGGAAATGGTGAAGGAAGACCTCACTATTTCTAAGATATTGACCAGGGAAGCCTTCGAGAACGCGATCATGGTTAATTCAGCTATTGGTGGCTCAACCAACCTCGTGGTTCACCTTATTGCCATTGCCAACCGAATCGGGGTTGAACTCACACTCGAGGATTTTGATACCATCGGAAGTCACCTCCCAATGTTGGCCAACCTGATGCCTGCCGGTACATTCCTTATGGAGGACTTTTTCTATGCAGGCGGACTCCCTGTAGTCCTCAAAGAACTCAAAGAGCACCTGCATAATGAAGCCATTACGGTAAACGGAAAGACTATTGGTGAGAACTCTGCTAATGCTAAATGCTACAACGATGAAGTGATCGCCAGCTTTGATTCCCCCTTCAAAAAGAATGCCGGAATCGCTGTACTGAAAGGTAATCTCTGTGAAAACGGAGCAGTGATCAAACCTTCAGCTGCTTCTGATAAACTAATGCAGCACAAAGGAAAAGCTGTGGTCTTTGAAAACATTGAAGACTACCATGCCCGGATCGATGACCCCGATCTGGATATCGATGAAAACAGCATTATGGTACTGAAAAGCGTGGGTCCCGTTGGCTATCCCGGAATGCCTGAAGTTGGAAACATGGAACTACCAGAAAAGCTTATCCGCAAAGGCATAACTGATATGATTCGTATTTCAGACGGTCGAATGAGCGGAACTGCTTACGGAACAGCCGTTCTCCATGTAGCACCGGAATCAGCGGTTGGAGGATTACTGGCTTTTGTGGAAAACGGAGACCTTATCGAACTGGATGTGAAGAACCGGAAACTCACGCTTCTTGTGGATGAGGAGATCATTGCGGAACGAAGAAAGAACTGGACTGCCCCCGCCCCGCTGGCTGACCGTGGCTATGTGAAATTGTATATTGAACATGTACAGCAGGCTGATAAAGGCTGTGATTTTGATTTTCTTGTTGGAGGATCCGGCTCAAAAGTAAGCAGAGACTTACACTAACCTAACCGAATAGATATGATCGCATACAGAACAGCGAAAGGAGTCTTAATTGAGGACGCAGGAACCTATCACCTTGTTCCCGAGATATGGCATCGTTTTATAAATGATGATGATATACTATCAAAGATCGAAGAATACAGAAAAGAAGGAAACCATATAACCGAATCGCACTCCATACAGGAGCTCAAGAACGCCATCCTCACTCCCATCGACTACCAGGAGATCTGGGCATCCGGGGTAACCTACTACCGAAGCCGGGATGCGCGTATGGAAGAATCAAAAGAAGCAGGTGGCGGCGATTTTTATAGCCGTGTGTACGATGCTGAACGCCCTGAACTGTTCTTTAAAGCTTCGCCACACCGTACCGTTGGTCCGGGCCAGCAAGTGAGGATCCGAAAAGACTCTAAATGGAATGTACCGGAACCAGAGCTTACTCTTTGTATCTCATCAACCGGTAAGATCATTGGTTATACCTGTGGCAACGATATGAGTTCAAGGGATATTGAAGGTGAAAACCCGCTCTATCTGCCCCAGGCCAAGAGTTACGACCGTTCTGCAGCTATCGGACCAGGTGTGTTTATAACCGACAAACCACTTCCATCCACCACCAGAGTAGAGCTTGATATCCTTCGGGGCGGAGAATCAGTGTTTTCAGACAAGATCAGTATCACCCAGATCAAGCGTAAGTTTGAAGACCTGGTTGGATACCTGTACCGCGAATGCAGTTTCCCATACGGCAGTTACCTAATGACAGGAACAGGCATCGTGCCGCCCAATGAATTTACATTACGATCAGGTGATGAAATTCGCATCACCATAGAACCAATAGGAACACTCATCAACACTGTTGAATAATATGAGCATCAACGGAAAGAATCTGTTAGGAAACGAAGAATCATCAACGGGAGAGCATCACTTTAATGCGGTTGATCCTGCATCAGGAGAACAGCTTGATATAACATTCACGGAGGCCACGGAAGAGGAAGTGGATCTGGCGGTTCAGAAAGCTGAACAAGCCTTCCCGGTGTATCCCAAACTCCCAAATAAGCAAAGGGCTGACTTCCTTGAAGCCATTGCTTTTGAACTGCTAGAGTCTGGCGATGAGCTCATTAAACGATGCATGTCCGAGACTGCCCTGCCCCAAGCACGCCTGAATGGCGAACGCATTAGAACGGTGAATCAGCTCAAACTATTTGCTTCTGTGATCAGAGAAGGTTCGTGGGTGAACGCCCGGATCGATACCGCACAACCAGACCGCACGCCCGTTCCAAAACCTGATATCCGGCAAATGCAACAACCATTGGGTGCTGTGGGGATATTCGGGGCCAGCAATTTTCCATTAGCCTTTTCGGTTGCAGGAGGTGACACCGCCTCTGCCCTTGCGGCCGGATGTCCTGTTGTGGTAAAAGCACATCCGCTTCATCCAGGAACCTCAGAACTGGTTGGCCGGGCGATCCTGAAAGCCGCTAACGACACCGGAATGCCTGAAGGTGTATTTTCCCTCGTTCAGGGGACTTCAGTTGATGTAGGCATGGCTATTGTTACACATCCACTTATCACCGCCATTGGCTTTACTGGTTCTTTTAAAGGCGGAAAAGCGATCTTTGATGCGGCTAATCAACGCAAAGTACCTATACCGGTCTTTGCAGAGATGGGTAGTACCAACCCGGTATTTATCCTTCCCGGAGCCATTAGCGAACGTGGTGATTCCATCGCATCCGGTCTGGCTAATTCCGTAAATCTTGGAGTGGGGCAATTCTGTACCAATCCCGGCCTGTTGATCAGTCAGCATTCCGAATCTTCCGAAAAACTGGTAGCTGATCTGGCCGCCACTCTATCCGAGCAATCGGGTGGCACCATGCTTTCCTCCGGGATAAAGAACAGTTTTGATTCCGGTATTGCAGAGATCTCTGAGACTTTCGGAGTGGCTAAACTAACGCCCGGCAGGGAATCTTCTGGAAATACTGTGTCAGGCACCCTGTTCTCCACTGACGAAGAAACATTTCTTTCGAACCCAAGTCTTGCCGAAGAAGTTTTTGGTCCATCCAGTGTACATGTATCCGCGAGCTCCAAAGTCAAACTGCTTGAGATCGCCCGTTCACTGGAAGGTCACCTTACCGCTACCATCCATGGAACGGAAGCCGATCTGGAAGAATATGCCGAGTTGGTTGTCATACTGGAACGCAAGGCAGGCCGATTGATCTTCAACGGATACCCCACCGGTGTGGAAGTGTGTCACTCCATGGTGCACGGAGGCCCCTTCCCTGCCACAACTGCTCCACAGAGCACCTCCGTCGGAACCTTAGCCATCCACCGCTTTACCCGTCCGGTCTGCTACCAGGATTTTCCGCATTCCTCTTTACCTGATGAGCTTAAGGATGAGAATCCTTTGGGTATTCACCGGATGGTGGATGGGGATTGGGAGTAATGGATAACGACGGAGGACGGAGGCTAAGCCGGTGAAGCAGTTTTGATCCTGGATCCTTTCTTAGCTGAACCGAAGTAAGTAGCTTACTTTTCCCCATGGCATTGTAATTAATTTTCATACGTTTATCTTATTTGACCTGCGAGCGGGTAGTAAGTCCTTACAAACTTTTTGGTGATTATACGAACGAGCGTTCGCCTAATTCCTAAAAAAGGGCTTCAGAAGCCCTCAGATTGAGGTTGGTGGATATTATCCGAATTTTATCTTCCCTTTCCTGTTCCCCTAATACTATGTTATGTGGCTTATTAATGAATACCCAAGTAGAAATATTTGTACAGCTTTTAAATGAAGGCACGGAAGTCTGGAGACCAGTTAAAGCCGAATCGTTAGATAACGGCCTTTACAAGATTATTTCTGCCAACAAAAGTGATGAAACTTGGGAGTTCAACAGTGGGGAAACAGTAAAGTGTAGCACTAAAGCTTTTGCGGAAGGTAATTCAGGGTTGGTTGCTTCTGAAAAAGCTTAGGCGCCACATAACAAGCGTTTTAAGTCGGACGCAGGTAGGGTTCGCTGGAAAGCTTGTAGGCAATAAAATTATTCAGTTACTTTAACAAAAACCGAAAACCTGCGCCGCTTAAACGCCGGGTCGTTATACAACCTTTTTCTATGAATAAATATCAGGTCATGCTTAGAGGTGAAAACTTCTTACTCGATTTCGTGGATAAGGAAAAAAAGTGTGGGTTCTACACCACCATTTGGGTCGAGGCGAATGATCCTGAAGAAGCAGAATTGAACGCCGTTGCCAAAGTAAAAGAACAAAAAGATTTAAGTAATGGTCTTTTAAATGATTCTGATGATCCGCCAATGATTTATCTTGAGGAAATCCATCAATTAGAATCTGATGAAGAATTACAAAAAAATAGTGGAAGAACCTTTTTTGTAGAAACTGACGATAAAGAAGTTAAATACTATATTAGAAAACGCTGGTGGCAGTTTTGGAAATAATCCGGTTGTATAACAAGCGTTTTAAGTCGGACTCGGGTAGTGGCTCCGCATAATTTAATTTTAGCTAAATAATAAATTTGGTTACTTCAACAAAAACTGAGACCTGCGCTGCTTAAAAGCGGGGTCGTTATGCGGTTTACAAAACTAAATGAGCAAGAAATCAGAAAATATCAGCTTCGTCCATTCCTTTTTGAATAATAGAGAAGTTTTCTTTGGAGCTATTTCTGATTATGGGATTTTCAAAAAAGATGAATTTCATAAATACACCAAGGCAATCAGTGAATTAAATGAAACCGAGCTATCAGTTGATGAAAGGTATAAGATCGCAATTACAATTTGGGAAGTGAGTTTTAAAATAGAAAGGTTTTTAGGTTCCCATTTTGCCTCAGATGTACCTTGGTCTTTTGAAAATTTGGATGAAGACGATCCAAGACAAATAGGTGAACTGATTTTCTACACAGCCAATTGGTTTTCATACAATAAGCCAATGGAAAAGGATCATCTTACAATAGGGTCTTGGAAATAGAAATATCCTTAACCTCATAGCAAACGTTTCAAGCGGACGCCGGGGCGTTATAGTGCATCACCTGATCTTGCAAGTTGTGCTAAAGTACTGTTGTGGTTTCGAAGACCCTTCAGAATGGGGAAATCCTTGAAATCAGCATCAACAATGTGTGCAATAGCGGACCGCTCTTGCTACCGATCCTGAAGTACTGTGTTTTATCCTTCGAAAATACTACTATCTAAGATATGAGCGGAACCACTAACCCACTGAGCAAACCAGAGATACCATGAAAGATACCAGTCACCACGATGAACGCATTGCCAATATGTCTTTTGCATCGGTATATCCTCACTATGTAAGTAAAGTGGAGAAAAAGGGGAAAACAAAAGAAGAGTTGCACCAGGTCATAAACTGGCTGACGGGATTTACTGATAAAGACCTGGACCATCTGATTGCAGATAAAGTTACTTTCGAAGTGTTTTTTAAAAAAGCCAAACTCAATCCCAATGCTCATTTGATAAAAGGGGTTATTTGTGGATACCGTGTGGAGGAAATTGAAAATCCCCTTACCCAAAAAACCCGTTACCTCGATAAGCTGGTGGATGAACTGGCCAAAGGGAAAAAAATGGAGAGTATTTTGAGAAGCAGTTGAGGGAGCATACAATTATAATGAGCACATATCGCGTGAATTAACAAGGTAGAACTACATGATGAGTAAAAAGATATTTATGATAAGCTTCATAGTTATGATGACAATGACTATGAATTACTCTTCGAACGCACAAACCGTGCAGCAGCGTCCCATCTTCCAGACAAAATATACTGCTGATCCCGCTCCCCTTGTGCATAACGACACTGTATTCGTGTATACCGGTCATGATGAAGACGATGCTATGGGATTTAAAATGTACGACTGGTTGCTTTATTATTCGACCGATATGGTAAACTGGACCGAGTACGGAGTGGTGGCTACGCTAGATAACTTCGATTGGGTTCCCCAGCGTAACGGGGCCTGGGCTGCACAGGCTGTTGAGCGCAACGGGAAATTTTACCTGTACTGCCCAGTACCCGGTGGCGTTGGCATCGGGGTATTGGTGACTGATAGTCCATACGGGCCTTTCAAGGATCCTGTTGGTGGCCCGCTCATTCAAAACAGTCCTCACGACATTGACCCTACCGTTCTGATCGACGATGACGGGCAGGCGTACATGTACTGGGGAAACCCAAAAGTCTACTACGTAAAGCTGAACAAGGATATGATCTCTTATTCAGGGGAGATCGTACAGGAACCTACCACACCGGATAATTACCAGGAAGGGCCATGGGTGTGGAAACGAAATGAACATTACTATCTGGCTTATGCCTCCACCTGTTGCCCGGAAGGAATCGGATATGCTATGAGCGATTCCCCTACAGGCCCATGGGAATACAAAGGTATGATTGTCGATGCTTTGGAAAAGACCAGGGGTAATCACCCCGGAATTATTGAATTCAAGGGAAAATCATATGTGTTCGGGCATAGTTACGACCAGCTTAAACAAACAACGACAAAATTCTATGAACGCCGTTCGGTGGATATGGATGAAATGGTATACAATCCCGACGGCACCATCCAAAACAGGGATTACTGGTCGGTTGAAGGACCAGATCAGGTTGGTACCCTGAATCCATTCAACCGTGTGGAAGCAGAAACCATGGCCTGGAGCGAAGGGCTCAAAACCCGCTTTGAAACGGAGTGGGAAGGTGATTTCGATTGGGCCCGGGGCGAAAGAATTGCTGATCGTTTATTTCTTACTGATATAAATCACGGTGATTTCACCAAAGTACGGGGCGTTGATTTTGCTGATGGTGCTGAATCGGTTGAAGTAAGTGTATCACCCATTTATGGGGGCATGATTGAAATTCGTGCTGATAAAAAAGACGGACCTTTGATTGCAAAAGTTGAAATAAATGGTGAAAGACAAGAAGGCATCTGGAGTACATTATCAGTACCTGTAAGTACAAACATTAAAGGAGTTCACGATGTGTATTTTGTCTTCAGAGGCGAAAAAGATCTATTCTATTTTGACTGGTGGAAGTTTAATTGATAAAACATTTGAAATGATAATTAATACTCCATTAGTCAGTATTCTGAGAGTTCAAAAACATTAATTCAGCACATGAAAACCACTATCCTGATCATAAGCTTTATCGTTATTTTTGTAAGCTTACTCTCCCATGCTCTTCATGCCCAAAGTGGTGATCAGATCTTAGACGGGATCGGCGAAACCGGACTTACAGCACGATATACCTTTAATGAAAATGTGAAAGACTGGTCGCGTAATAATTTGCATGGCAGCATTCAGGGTTCTTACGAGTTTGTGAGCGACCGTTTATTTAATTCTGTTCTGGGAATATCTGACGAAAGTGAAACATATATCACTCTGCCCGGGGAGGTTTTAAAAGGTCAGGAATCTCTTAGTATTTCTGCATGGGTTTTTCCCGCATCTGACAACAACAACCAATATGTTTTTGATTTCGGCACTTTTCCCTCCTCTCATTTTTTTATCTCTCCTTCCGGTACCAGGGGCGAGAAGGGTTTAACTGCACAGATAGTAAACGGATCTGAAAATCATTCTGTCCGGGGACCTTCAATGAATATGTTCCAATGGAATCATATTGCTATTGTTATTGACGCCCCATCTAAAACTCTTCGTTTATATCTGAACGGGGATCTCATAGATGAAGTATCAGGAGTATCTCTCGCTTTAAATGAGTTGTTCGAAAATGCAGGGAAGAACAAACTATACATTGGCAGATCCATTGCTCCGGATTTCACCAGACTTAATGCCCGTTTGTATGATTTCAGGGTCTACCGGATTCCCCTGAGTTCAGATCAGATTTCCAATATAAGAATGAACGCGTTGCAGGAAGGTCTTGCCCAGGCTCAGAAACGAAGAGAAGCAGAACAACGTCTCCCTGAATTTCCGGTTTCTGAATCTCAGCTCTATAATAAATTCCTGCTTAGTGTACCTGATGTTGAAGTTGAAACCACTGTTGGACATCTGCCACGATTGCCACGTTATATTCAGGGTGTCTACCGGGATAATATTGACGGACCGGATGTTCGTGTGATCTGGCCTGCTCCTGAAAATAACAGCCTGGTTCTGAAATCTGGAACTTACACCGTTACAGGTACTGTCCCGGGAAGCGATCTCCAGCCAAAAGCTATCGTGACCATAAAACCGGCAGCTCCCCCTGTTGCCCCCGGCCGCACACTGGAACCCTTTGAACTGGATCAGGTTAGCTTAGATCCTGATGAATATGGAAATAAGACGAAATTCATCGAGAACCGCGATAAGTTCATCAATGGTCTGGCAAGTTCAAATCCTGATAATTTCCTCTACATGTTTCGAAATGCTTTTGGACAGGAACAACCTGACGGGGCTGAAGCTCTGGGTGGATGGGATAGCCAGGAAACTAAACTACGCGGACATGCCACCGGACATTATCTCACGGCTCTTGCCCAATCGTATGGTAGTCTCAGCTACGATCCAACGTTACGGAAAGACTTTGCCCAAAAGATGGATTACATGGTGGAAAAGCTGTACAACCTGTCTCAGCTATCGGGTAAAGCAAGAACGCCCGGAGGTAAATTTGTATCTGACCCCACCGCCGTACCACCCGGACCCGGGAAAATAGATTATAGTTCTGACCTGAGTGAAGATGGAATTCGCACAGATTATGAAAACTGGGGAGAAGGATTTATAAGTGCGTATCCACCTGATCAGTTTATCATGCTGGAACAAGGAGCCCGCTATGGAACGGATGAGACCCGGATCTGGGCCCCTTATTATACTTTACATAAGATCCTGGCCGGATTGATGGATGTCTATGAGGTCACAGGAAATAAGAAAGCCCTGAAAACCGTAAAAGGCATGGGTAACTGGGTTCATGCCCGCCTCAGCGAGGTTTCTAATGACTCCCTCCTGAGTATGTGGAACCGTTATATTGCCGGTGAATTCGGGGGAATGAATGAAGCAATGGCCCGGCTTTCAAGGATCACCGGAGAACCAAAATACCTTGAAACAGCTCGTTTGTTTGATAACATCAGGATGTTCTTTGGGGGTGTTGACCGTTCCCACGGGCTGGCTAAAAATGTAGATATGATCCGCGGCCTTCATTCCAATCAACACATTCCCCAGATCATGGGAGCCCTGGAGATATACCGGGATTCAGAATCTCCGGAATACTACAGAATAGCAGATAACTTCTGGACCAAGGCAACAGGTGATTATATGTACAGCATCGGTGGAGTTGCCGGTGCCCGTACACCAAATAATGCGGAATGCTTTGTAGCTCAGCCTGCCACCTTATATGAAAACGGGTTTTCAGCCGGCGGACAAAATGAAACCTGTGCTACTTACAACATGCTCAAGTTGACCCGTAATCTGTTCCTCTATAATCCGGATGCAAAGCTCATGGATTACTACGAGCGAAGTCTGTATAACCATATTCTGGCCTCAGTTGCAAAAGACAGTCCTGCCAACACCTATCATGTTCCGCTTCGACCGGGCTCAGTTAAGCAATTTGAAAATGCTGATATGAGCGGGTTCACCTGCTGCAACGGAACGGCCCTTGAAAGCAGCACTAAGCTCCAGAACTCGATCTATTTCAAGAGTGCGGATAACCAGACCCTGTATGTGAATCTTTTTGTGTCCTCTACCCTGCACTGGTCCGATCGTGATATTACTATTTCACAGGTCACCTCCTTTCCAAAAGAAGACCACAGCAAACTGATCATTAATGGTGATGGTGATTTTGATATGCAGATCCGGGTACCAAAATGGGCTACAGGTGGATTCATCGTAAAAATTAATGGCATAATACAAGATCTGAACTCGAGCCCGGGAAGTTATCTCAGCCTCAAGCGAAATTGGGAAAATGGCGATTCAGTAGAAATTAAAATGCCTTTTGAGTTTCGCCTGGAACCGGTGATGGATCAGCAAAATATAGCGAGCTTATTTTATGGACCAATCTTACTGGCTGCACAAGAACCCGAAGCCCGTGTTGAATGGCGTAAAGTCACACTCAATGCCAAAGATCTGAGCCGATCAATATCCGGCGATCCGTCGCAATTGGAGTTTACGATCGATGGGATCACATTCAAACCTTTTTATGAGACTTATGACCGGTATTCCGTGTACCTGGATGTGAATTTGCAGTAGGATTAATTCAATCGCCCCTACGGGTATGATTTCTTCAGTATCTTTTCACGAACACTTTTCAAATACGTCTGTCCGATTGGAATCTGATGCCTTCCTATCGTATTAGTATTTCCCTGAATGGTTGTGATCTTATCTACAGCTACAATGAATGAACGATGTACCCGTAAGAAGTTTGAGGACGGCAACATTTCTTCCATATTCGATATTTTTTCATGAACAAGCAGTTCTTCGGTATCCATATTTAGGGCAGCTTTGTATGCGATGGTTGAAACACCCTAAGTACAAGATGTCCCATTAGTTTTGAAAAACTTTGTGATCTATTTGGAACTAATTCCTTAACCGGTTAAACTTCAGATGCCCAACCACCTAATTTAAAAGTTCATTGGAATGAAACTTCTATTTCTCTTCTCAGCTCTCATGCTGGTTGGTAGCTCTGTATCCGCGCAAAATAAAACCGATATCAGTTTGTCCTGGAAAGATTCCGGGAAGCAGGAATCTGAAATCAGTTCTGAATCGGGTGATCTATACGAAAAGGTGGAACACCATGGTCCGGCAGTAGAAAACGAGTGGCTGGGCCTTCGCCTCTATTTCGATCATAAGGTTGCTATCGATGTATATAACAAAACCAAGGCACAGCTGGAGTTTAAAGGAGCTATGTGGTATCCAACAGAAGAACAACAAAAGGAAGGCTGGGGAGCCGATCAGTACAAAGCAGGTTCTACTGTAGGTTTGGGAGGTGTGCGTCTTTGGGATGGCGAGAAAGCTCAGTTCCTTGATCCGGTAACTATGAGAACAGCCCGTGTTAAAAAAGAAGTGAATCTGTCTTACATGGAAATGCTTTCTGAAAACGTACCATACAAGGGTGACTCCATTGATGTACTGGTTCGTGTAACTGTGTATTCCGGAAGTCGCGAAGCCAAAGTGGAAGCTTTTGCTTTCAGCTCAGAGCCCGTCCAGTTTGTAACCGGCATCAACTACCACCCTACCACCGAAGTATTTGAAGGAGAAGATTACATTGCAACCTGGGGACTTCATCCAGAAGATGTTGCCGCATTCCGACTCAAAATCGGGGCAGCGATCAAGTACGATCCTGATGATTATGTTCAAAAAGAAAAAACAAAAGATCAGGTCTTATTGATCTCCAAACCAACCAACTACCTTTCTACCCATATCACATCTGCTGGTGGATTGGAAAAAGGCTTTGATACAGCTGAGGGATTCATGAACTATGTAAAGGGGCTTCATTAGAAACTTTTATTTGTCATGCTGAACTTCTGTTCTGCCATATACACTACGGAAGTTCAGCATATTTATTCACCGTTCGAGTATGCTGAAAAAGCCTTCTCTGCCATATCAGCCGTAAACTCTCCGTCGAACACGATCATCCTGTACTTCAATGTATAAGTGTTACCTGGCTGCATGGTCCAGTCAGAAAATTTGGTTGGGAAAAAGCAGATGAACATATCTCCTTCGGGCCAAATTCGTAAAGGCTCAGGGTGGTTGTAATTACCCGGATCTCCCATCAAAACGGCCCCTCCTTTTCCATCACCAAGCTTCCCTTCAATGATAACCCATTCCGCCAAAGATCCATCAGCTTCAGCACGGTTGGTGATCCCTTTAGAAGTAAGAATTGAAGCAGTGCTATCAGTCCACTCAGGAGTTGCTCTCCATCCGAACCCGCCATACCGATATTCCAGGATCTTAAATGGATTTTCAGTTGCAGGAGTATAATCAAAAGTGAAATCTATGATGTATTGTCCCTCATCGGCATCATGAATCCTAACCGTTTGAATCTCATTCAGCGCCACTTTATTCTTTCCATTTTTAAGAACCACATGCTCGTGAAGAACTTTATAGCTCAATGCATCTTCTGATTCTTCAATTGATTTAAATCCTGCGAAGCGGACAGTACCTTCGTTCTTATACAGATTCCAAAAATCCAGTGTGTCCCCTTCAAACAGAGTATGTGTCCATGGATTCCAGACTCCGTAATGGTGATAATGATCTTCAGGCTGAATACGGGTAAGCACTTTTCCGGATGGAGTTTTAAGAGGATGAATAAAACCACTTCGTTTAAATAAAGTATCAACCCCTTCCGGTGGATACACAGTTTCATACTGATATGTCAGTAGCGTATCAGATCCTGAAGTTATGTGTAGCTGTCCATCTTTTTTTATGCCATGCATACCATCCGCGTTTCTGTTACCACCACAGTGAATTCCAAATAGTACTATGGCTGTTATTATGATCCAATCAGACTTCATATCCACTTTTTTATTTTTTGAAATATGTTGATTTGATCCTTCAAATGCTAAAGCTATTGATTTGATGAACTTTGAGTTTTATCCTGTCTGAAATCATAAACACCGGAGTCTACATTGAAGCACCTCAAACTCACTCTCATACTTTTCATATTCATAGCTGGCTCTGTTTCAGCAAGACAAAGTTCTATCATAAAAGATGGAGCTGAACTGACCCGTATTTCAAATAAGTTTTCTTTCACCGAAGGGCCGGTAGCTGATAAGGACGGAAATGTTTACTTCACCGATCAACCCAATAACAAGATCCTGAAATGGTCGCATGAATCAGGAAACATTGAGGTATATCTCAATGAAAGTTTACGGGCAAATGGATTATATATCGATCATAAGGGGAATCTCCTGGCTTGTGCCGATGAGAAGAATCAGTTGGTCAGTATCAATAAGGACAAGAATATTACGGTGCTTATTAACGATTTTGAAGGAAAACGCTTAAATGGCCCAAATGACCTTTGGGTTGACCCGCAAGGCGGTATCTATTTTACCGATCCCTTTTACAAAAGGGATTATTGGGATCACTCAGAGAAAGAAATAAAGGAAGAACGCGTATACTATTTTGATCCTGAGACCAAAGAACTCCGGGTTGCTGCCGACGATGTCATAAAACCCAACGGTATCATTGGTTCACCCGATGGTAAGTTTCTTTTTATAGCCGATATCGGAGACGGTAAAACCTACCGTTATTCCATCCATGAAGATCACAGCCTCTCCGACCGCACACTTATTGCTAAAATGGGCTCTGATGGGGTTACACTAGATACTCAAGGTAACCTCTATTTAACCGGAAATGGTGTAACGGTATTCAACAGTTCAGGAGAACAGATCGAACATATTGAAGTTCCTGAAGGCTGGACTGCCAATGTTACTTTTGGAGGCGCTGAAAAGGATATCCTGTTTATAACTGCTATGGGTTCCGTGTATACCCTGGAGATGAATGTTAAAGGTGCTAATTAACTATTCAGGCCGGTTCACATGCAATCGCGACCTTTCCCTGAGCTGCAGTTTCAGTAAAGATCAGAAAATTTTCACCGCCATCTTTGAGCTTGAATTTATTCTTTAACTCATTTGTTTTCATGGGATAATTTTTGGCGATCAGGTTAACCCATCCATTTGGATATCTCTTCTTGATCTCCTTTTTATTGGGTTTAAAGATTTCGTTCACTTTAAATATCCTACCTGGAAAATCCTTTTTCATATCATCTGAAGTATACAAATGGGTATGACTATGAAGTTTATTGAGATCGAACTCCAGCCCGATCAGATGAAAAGCTCCGGCTTTTCGAATTGCTGCGTTGGGATCGTAGATATAATTCCTGGGCTTCGATATCTCACAAAATGCTTCCAGTTCTTCTGAATAACTAAAACTGAACTCCTGATCCTCTCTTTTATCGGAAATGTTCCAGGCCTGAATTTCAGCCTCACCTTCAAAACCCCTTCCCAGATAGAACAAGATCTCTTTTACTTCATTATCAACGGCTAAAACCTGAACGCGATAGGTGTCCGATAGATCTTTCAGTGTTTTCTTTATATCCAGCATTGGAGAAGCTTTTATCACTATTTCCTCACCTTTCGATATAAGAAGC
Source organism: Rhodothermia bacterium (assembly GCA_030427885.1). GTDB lineage: Bacteria > Bacteroidota > Rhodothermia > Balneolales > Balneolaceae > JAUICM01. The sequence goes on from JAUICM010000001.1 coordinate 680,891, forward strand.
TCATGGAGTTCAATTATATTCGGAGCACAATCTTCCAGGGCATACAACCTCCTGGCATTCATATCTCTTCGGGAAGGATCCACATAGATCACATCAAAATGCCGGTCGGTTTCCTTAAGAAAGGATTCTGCATCGATATTTATCACAGAAACCTGTTTCCTGAACAACTCAAAATTGTGTTCAATAATGGCACACAATTCCGGGTTAGTCTCAACATACGTTGAAAGATCAAAACGATCGCTGATATAAAAAAGATCAACCCCACTCCCACCAGTCAGGTCCAGAAAGGTATGGCCGCCTTTCCATCGGGCTTTAAATTTTGCTGTTATTTCTGATGAAGCCTGCTCAAGATTTCCTTTTGGTGGAAATATGATCTCCTGATTACTCACCCACTCCGGTAATTTGTTCTTCACTTTTTGCCTGGATGCGATCTGAGCAGCAATCTCACGAATGGGCAGATCCGGGTACCGGTCGGCTTTAAGCATTAAATCATTTGGATCATCATTTATGTGATCCTGAATGAATTGTATAACTTCCGGGTTTGTAAGTTGTGTGACCATAGCTAAAGATAGGATTAATCATTTGAAAATTTCAGTAATTGGTGCCGGAATCGGTGGATTGTCTGTAGCTTGTCTTCTGGCATCAAAAGGACACCATGTTTCCGTTTTTGAAAAGAATTCCAGGGTTGGTGGAAAGATGAATTTGATTGAAGCCGAAGGATTTAGATTCGACACCGGACCCAGCCTGTTAACTATGCCTCATGTACTGAATAAACTCTTCCAGGTTTGCGGAACCAAACTGGAAGATCATCTTGAACTTATCCCTCTCGATCCTCTTTGCCGGTACTTTTATAAGGACGGAACAGTCTTTGATTCCTACGCTGATCGTGCAAAAAGCATGGAAGAGATCAGTACATTTTCCGATTCTGAATCCAAAGCTTACTCAGAATTTCTTGACCACAGCTCAAAGCTATACGAAAAGACTGCTGATGCGTTCATCTTCAATCCCTTGTTTGATCTGAATGACCTCAAAGAACTTGACCTGCTCTCCTTCTTTGGTATCGATGCCTTTACTAACGTCAGCAAACGTGTTGACAGCTATTTTAAGTCTGAATATCTCCGAAAGTTCTTCAAGCGCTTCACAACCTATAATGGATCCAATCCATGGGTGGCCCCCGCCACTTTGAATGTAATCCCTCATGTGGAACTTGATCAGGGCGGGTATTATGTAAAAGGGGGACTTTACAAGATCGCTGAAACCCTGTTCTGGCTGGCTGGTTCATTGGGAGTTGAATTTCAGTTTAATGCGGAAGTGCAGAGAATTGAAACAAATGATCACACCGTTACCGGAATACATTCCAATGATGAATTCTACCCCGCTGATCTGGTCGTCTCCAACAGTGATTCCACAGAGACCATCCTTCACCTTCTGCCTGATTCTGTAATATCAGGGTCAAAAAAAACAAAGCAATCTAATATAGAGCCTTCCTGCTCCGGGTTTGTGCTATTGCTGGGATTAAACAATAAGTATGAAGAACTGTCTCACCACAACATATTTTTCAGTGGGGATTATGAACAGGAATTCAATCAGATCTTTTCAAATAAGGTAATGCCGGATGATCCAACCATTTATGTTGCGAACACATCACACACGGATCCCAAGCACGCTCCAAAGGAAGGTTCTAATCTGTTTGTTCTAATTAATGCGCCCTACCTCTCTGATAGTTATAACTGGAAAAAAGAGGCTGAACAGTATGAACTGAAAGTTATCACAGAGCTCGAGAAAAGAGGTTTAAATGATCTCAGGGATCATATAGTTTTCAAAGAGCGTATAACTCCTGTGGATTTCTACGACAAGTATCGTTCTAACAAAGGGAGTATTTACGGCACCTCATCCAACAGCAGGATGTCTGCATTCCTGAGACCAAGAAATAAATCGAGAGAAATAGATGGGCTTTATTTTGTAGGGGGTTCAACCCATCCAGGAGGCGGGATCCCTCTTGTTGTTCAGTCAGCTTTTAATGCCCTTGAACTCATCGAGCGGTACGAATTTACTGATTGATACCAACCTTACCCAGGTTGATCACTTCCACATTGATGATCTTGCCTTTGTCAATATCAAAACGAACAATGGTTCTGTATTCCTGAAAACCTTGCCGGCCTGCAGCGCCGGGATTCATATACAGCATTTTATGCAGTCCCTGATCGCGTGCGATTTTAAGGATATGAGAATGGCCACAGATGAAAACATCGGGAGTATCACTTTCGATTTCTGCACGAATGGGAATACAATAACGCCCCGGAATTCCACCAATATGAGTCATCCAGAACTTGATGCCATCCCGCTCAAATCGCTGGTGCAACGGGTATTCTTTTCTGATATCCTGACCATCGATATTTCCATATACCCCTATCAGCGGAGCGATCTTCTCCAGTTCTTCAGCGATACTGATAGTACCGAAGTCCCCTGCGTGCCAGATTTCATCACAATCTTTGAAGTACTCAAAAACCTGTGGATCCAGGTAATTATGCGTATCGGAAATAAGACCTATTTTGATCATACAATTTTGCTATCATCAGTCCGGTTATGACCGGCAAAACAACGATATTTTTGCATTATTCAACATCAAAAGACTAAACATAAGCAATAGTTGATTCATTTCATTGAACGGATTTAGCATTATCATAGTAACCTGGAACGGACTTGAACACCTGAAGACCTTTCTTCCTTCAGTGATGAGTACCAAATATGAAAACTTTGAGGTTGTCCTTGCCGATAACGCCTCATCTGATGGTTCAGTAGAGTGGGTCACAGAACATTATCCGGAGGTGATCATTGCTTCTTTTGATGAGAATTATGGGTACACCGGCGGTAATAACCGTGCAGTTTCCTATGCCAGTAAGGAAATCCTTCTCTTTTTGAATAATGATGTACGTGTAGATGAACACTGGCTGGATGGACTTAACAGTGTATTCGAAATGGATGAAGATATTGCCGTTTCTCAGCCTAAGTTGCTCTCATACAAAGAGCCCGATCACTTTGAATACGCCGGGGCTGCAGGAGGCTTCATCGATAAACTTGGTTATCCCTTTTGTCGAGGCAGGATCATGGATACAGTTGAAAAAGATGAAGGTCAGTACGATTCTCAAATAGAGATCGCATGGGCAAGTGGCGCAGCTTTAGCTATCCGAAAGGAGGTTTTTGAGAAACTTGGAGGATTTGATGAAGACTTTCAATTTCATATGGAAGAGATCGATCTGTGCTGGAGAACACTGAATGCTGGTTATAAGATCATTTATACTCCGGAAAGCAAAGTTTATCATCTTGGTGGAGGTTCTCTTCCCATGGGGTCTGCACGAAAGGTTTATTTCAATTTCAGGAATAATCTTTTCATGCTTTGGAAAAACCTACCCGCATCTCAACTATGGTATAAAATTCCATTGCGAATGGCTCTGGATCAGATTGCTGCAGTCAGGTCACTGGTTTCAGGTAACCCTTCCGAATTCGGGGCCATTATAAAAGCCCACCTTCATTTTCTAACCGGATTAGTAAGAGTTAATAAAAAAAGAAGAGATTACTTAATAAATCCTAATTACAAAGTACTTAGCCCCGTCCTTATTATCTGGCAGTATTTCTTTAAAAAGAAAAGAAGATTTAACGAACTCTAGAACGTTGGCTAATGAGACTCTGATCTACCGATCAATACCTCATTTTAAAAGGTGGTTTTTTTCAATGCTCCTGATCCTCCCTGGTTGGATAGCACTGGAACAATTTTGGATGGCTTTAAGTACCGACATTATGTTTGCGGTAAATTATCCTCATCCTTTCTTTGTATGGCCTTTATTTTACCTGCTTGATAATGTAACGCTATTGATCCATGAAGCCGGTCACACCATCTTCGGATTATTTCAATGGCGCTTTCTTACTATTCTCGGAGGCACTCTGCTTCAAATGATCATGCCCTTACTCATATTTATCCTTGGCTGGTATAAGGAAAAAAGAGTGCTTGCTCAGATGGGCTTATTCTGGCTTAGTTATTCCTGGCTTGATGCAGCTGCCTACTGTGCAGATGCCTATGATCAGAATCTTCCATTGATCGGCAATCTGCCAAAATCTGCGCACGATTTTTCCAATATTCTCAGCGATCTCAACGTTCTGGATCACTATTCCGAAGTTGCCTGGACGATGTACGCAATTGGTTTTTTGATTCTGATCGCGTCCCTGGTCTGGCCATTAAAAGAGTATTTTGAAAGAGAGTTTGTTTATATAAGCCTGAACTTATAGACAAAAAAAAGACGGCTTCACGGAAGTCGTCTTTTTAAAATTTCAGAACTTACTTATTTCCATGCCCCCAGGATCAGTCCCATAAGAGTTAGTACTACCGTCCAGAATCCTCCATTTATCAAAGTAAGCTTAAATGATTTTTGCTCGTACAAATTATTAACCGCTATTGCCATAAAGATCCAACCAAATCCAGTAAGGAACCCATAAAATGCCCCTAGCTGCAGGTCAACTTCGTTCCCAAAAAACATAGCAAGGCAATACGCCATAATAAATTGAAATACAGTTGAGAGACCAAAGATCTTACCCATATTTCCTTCTTTGGCCTTTTCTTCTGTCATTCCTGTTTCAGCCATCCAGGCCTTTCCAAAAACAGGGCCATACCAAATAAATCCTAACACAAATCCAACAAGCGTGGCTGCAATTACAGCTAACCAATTAATCGTTACTCCATCCATATCGTGCTCCTTTTTTGTGAATATTTTTCAACCTAAGCGGTTGAACCATATGAATTAACAAAAAAAATTGAGCCAGCACAATTGGCAAGATTCTATTGGCTCATAATTACATCTTTGAACAGATTCAGATCGATACCAATTAATGCGAGTGTGTTCTCACTTACTCTTATCTCAGAATCATAATCTTTACCAATACTGAGGGTAAACTTCAGATCATCGGTTACTTTGAACACACTATTGAAGGTGAACCTGTATGTGGTGTCATCTTTGTACGTTGGAATTGTATCGCCCATACTATCAGTAGTGAAGAAATCTTCTCTGGTATTGCGATGTATACCTTCAAAGTTGAGGGCAAAATTTGGACGCTCTATAGCAAAACTTAAGCCGATATCGGTATCTGTACTACCAACATCCTGCGATGAATACAACTGACGTGCCAGTAATGCTGCACTCAAAGAAGGATATTTTTCCAGGGTATAGCTTGCCGTTAGCCACGCCCCATATTTGTTCAGGAAAACCCCGTCGAGATCATTTTGAGGAAGCACAATAGCTGAGCCAATAGCTACTTCCACATTTAACCCCACCCGCTTTACATCTTCCTGGTTCAGCACTTTGATATCACTTGCGATCAGAGACTCCATCTCATCTGTTTTCTTTTTGAAGAATGCTATTGCTTCAGCCGCTGTATCAATACCCTTGGATCTTAACTCTGAAATGATCTCATTTCTGGATTCTTCCAATTTCGATTTAACCTCCTGGTTATCATTCAGGTTGATACGACTTTGATAGCTCCGGTTAACAACATCAATGACATTATTCTGACCATCATTCCTAAATACTTGCTCTTCTCCTTCCTCATCCAGTTCCCCAAAAATAGCCTGAAGTGGAAGATTTCTGTATCGGATCTGATATTTGTATTTAGCTTTCGCTTTTGTGGATGGTTTTCCTCTTATGAGCGTTGCCTTAGCTCCAAAACCCCAGGACCTTCCGGAAAGAGAATCCACAGTATTATCGTAAGCAGTACTGGCAACAGAGATACTCAGGGATTGCAAAATTAAATTCCCTCCTTTCCCTTCTGTACAACCTTCAAATCCATAAAAACAACTAAAGCTTAAGCTTGGATGTCTGATCAACCAATATGGCGCTATATCAATCGCAAAGTCATCGGTCAATCCATTCGGGGATGTAACCGAGTTGATAAGAATTGCATTTAAAGCCTGTACATTTGTTGGACGACTGATCTCCTGAGGTGAAACTCCAAGAATCTGAAATCCGGGGTAAACAGGCAGTTTAAGGTCTTCAATAGTAAGTGAATCCTGACCTTGTGCGTGAACAGATCCTAATCCCGTAAATATTAAAATTGGAAGCAGACAAATAATTAGTTTTTTCATGACAGAGTAAATTTGATCTTAAATTCAATACTAGGTTCTCCGTCAAATGGCACATCATATTGAAATGGAGCATGATCTGTATTGATAGCATCTTTTAGTGTTACTGTAAATAATCCATTACCTGATGGAGTTGCTACATTTGAGAATGCTTTTACCCGGAGAATACCGCCATCGTTAATCAGACCTGCCTTCTCACCCAAAACAAGCCCTTCAATGGCTTCATCATTCTTAGACGCTACCAGAATACCATTAACTTTTACTTCAATTGTTCCCAGGTGTCCATTCCCGAGTTCAGCATCAAGTATGAGGGTCCCTGACCCAATTGCATAAGTTTCACTTTCTACTACCTCTTTCATAATTCCCCCTATTAAAGTTTAAGTGTATACTTAATAGAGTGATCCTAGAGCTATTCCTTACAAAAAAACTTAGCTAATACAGGTATTTAGACAGAAAAAGATGTAAGTATAAGCTGTCGATTAAGGTGCCTGGAATAGATTTCTATGCTTAAATTCTAATTTCTTTTAATATTAAAATTTTCTAATATTTCTTCGGTTTCAGTCGGAAGGAAAAATGCAGATAGGTTTAAAAAAATGTTGTGGTCCGATTGCTTTTTAGATATTGGATAATCCATTTTACGTTGGCTTTTAAATAAATAGGTAAAGGTTTACCGAACACATATCTCCTTCATGCTGAACAATTGTTTTTGATTGTTCCCCAGCTACATGCCAGACTCATTTAAAATTTACTTATTCGGAGTAAAACAGCAGACCCTTAATTCCATTACGGGATTGCTTGAATCTTCCCAAATCAAAATACAGTTCAGAACTTATTCTTCTCTTTCAGAGCTAACAGAAGCCATAGTTCATACTCCACCTCAACTTATTATTTGTGCTGAAAAATCGGGAGAAAGTACCTGGAAAGATATCAATGAATGTATTCAGGAAGCATCCAATGAAATACCACTGATCCTATACTGCGATTCCATTGATAATAGAAAAGCTGCCAAACTTATTAACAGCCAAGCAGTTACAGATATCATCAGCCCCGATACTCTTTACAGGGTAGGCTCCCTTGTCTCCAGAGAATCGGGGTATTACAAAGTAAGAAAAGCTTTATCTATTAAAGACCAGGAACTGATCCAGTTAGATACCGTTGCACGTCAGTCTCATAATGGGGTCATCATAACAAACAAGAATGGCCGGATCATCTGGGTAAATCATGCTTTTGAGGAACTTACCGGATTTAAGATCGATGAGTGTTACGGGAAAAAACCCGGAGATTTTGTTCAGGGTCCTGACAGTGATCAGAATACCGTTGAAAGAATATCCAGGAAATTAAAGGAGCAAAAACCGTTTCAGGAAGAAATACTTAACTACTCTAAGTCGGGCGAAAAATACTGGGGTAAGCTTGATATCACCCCCATCTTTGACAAACAAAACAAGCTATTTCGTTTTGTGGCCATTCAGGAAGATATTACTGAACGTAAACGGCATGAAGAATTACTTAATGCGATCAATGATATCAGTATATCCTTACTGGATACCAATAAATTAGATGCCATAGCCCGGATCATCACGGATAAACTTATTACCCACTTTGGGTTTCTGGATTGTGTGATTTACACTATGAATCCGGATGGAAAAAGCCTCACTCAGGTAGCTGCTACCGGACCAAAAGAAAAGATCAATTATCATGTAGAAAGTCCTTTAACTCTGAGAGTCGGGGAAGGTATCGTTGGAAGTGTTGCCAAAACAGGTGAGCCTGCCATGATCGCAGATACAAGTGCTGATATACGATATGTAATAGATGATGACATAAGGTTTTCTGAATTAACAGTCCCCATTATTATGGACGGTAAGGTATTGGGTATTATTGATTCTGAGCACCCGGAAAAGGATTATTACACTCATACAGATCTTAAAAACCTGACCACTGTTGCGGGGGTGATCGCCACCAAATTTAAAGCCGCTCAGGATCAGAAAGAGAAAGAGCTTGTAAGAAAGGAGCTTTTTGAGGCTGAAAACAAATTAAAATCGCTTACCAACAATGTACCTGGCGTGATCCTGAGATATATCAGGTATGCAGACGGTTCTGATGGCGCATTATACGTTAGTGATGGAATTCAGGGAGTCTTTGAGATTGAACCTGAATCAGCTATAGATAATTTCCAGCAAATATGGAATCAGATATTGCCCGAAGATATAGGGCCTCTTCTTGAAGCCATCAACGATTCCATCGATAAGATGTCGGATTTTGAATGTGTGTACCGTATTAAAACTCCGAGTAAAAAAATAAAATGGATGCATAGCAAAGGTACCCCCCGCTCTCATCACGATGGAGCCGTACTCATTGATGCACTTATAACAGATATTACTAAAGATAAAGAGATAGAACACGCTCTATCTCAGAAAGAAAAGCAGCTTACTCATATCACAAGCAATATGAATGCGGTTGTGGTTCGCTATTTACTCAATGACGATGGCATCACAGGAAATTTTACTTATGCCAGCGCTAAGATCAAAGATATCTTCGAATTAGAACCTGAAGCCATACTTAGAGACGAAAATAAATTCTGGGATCTGATCCATCCGGAGGATCTTGACCTCGTTAATGACAATTTCAATCAAGCAGTAAAAGGTCTTTCCTCATTTCAAATAGAATATAGAATTAAAACTCAATCGGGCAATGTAAAGTGGATCGAAGCCCAGGGTACAATCTCTAAATTAGACGACGGTACCATTTTTTCTGATACCATATTCATGGATATCACAGAGCGCAAGATGAAGGATCAGATCATTAAAGAAAATGAGAAGACCCTGAGAAGCTTAATGAATAACATACCAGGGGTGTTCATAAGGTATTCCCTAAGAAAAGATGGCTCTGTTTCCATTGATTTCATTAGTGAGCAAGTTGAAGATCTTTATGAAGTACCTGCTCATGATATCCTTGATGACAACAGTAAACTATTTGATCTCATTTTTCCTGAAGACAAGCATTCAATGTCTAAGACTTTTAAAGAATCCATTGAGAATAATTCAGCATGGGAATCTGTATACAGAATAAAGACCAAGTCAGGAAAAATTAAATATCTACAAAGCAGAAGCTCTCCACGCCAAACTTATGAAAATAATAAGACTAGTAAGACATGGGATAGTCTAGTACTGGATATCACAAATGAGGTCATATATAAAGATTCTCTTACGGATGCTATTGAACGCCTTAATGAAGCCCAGGAAATTGCAAAGATCGGAGATTGGACAATAGATATGATAACTGGTGAGACCTATATATCCCCTACTATCAAAGATATCTATGAGGTTGAACATGACTTTCTGATGGAAGAAGGAGTAACTTTCTATAAAGAAGGTTATGACAGAGACCGCATTTTATACGTTGTAGACAGAGCTATTCAGGAAGGTACTCCATACTCTGAAGATCTCAGATTAATAACAGCAAAAGGTAACGAGCGCTGGGTTCGTGCTAATGGTAAAGCTCAATTTTCTGAAGGTAAATGTGTAAAGATATTCGGTACTTTAATGGATATCACTTCTGAAAAAGAATCAGAAAATTCTATCAAAGAGATCAACCGGCTACTATTGCAAGCCCAGAATATCGGAAAGATCGGAGACTGGCATTTCGATACTACTGAAAAAACGGTTCGCTGGAGTGAACAGATGTATAAGATCTATGAAAGAGACCCTGCATCAGGCCCTCCAAGTATTGATTATATCAAGTCTAAATACTACGGCAAGAATCAGGATGCTCACAATAAAGCACTTGAGAAATGCCTTAATGAACTGAGAGAACTGGATATAACCGTTGAATTGATAACTGAAAGGAAAAATACTAAACATGTCAGGATTGTCGGTGTTCCGGTCATTGAAGATGGTAGTGTGGCCTCAATCAATGGAATTGTTCAGGATATCACAGATGAGTATGTGGCTACCCAAAAAGTCATAGAGAGTGAGCAATTATTAAAAGAGAATGAGTTCCGGCTTGAAGCTGCTGTAGCAGGAGCGGACCTTGGGGTTTGGGATACTAATTTTGAACTGGGAACAAATGTGGTAAATAATAGATGGTTTGAGATGATCGGCTACGAATACGATCCCACAATGAGCACCCTGGATTTCTTCAATGAGATCATACATCCTGATGATAAATACCTTCCCTATCAGGAAATTCGTCGCATTGAAAATGGTGGTGATAATTATTTTGAGCTCACCCTACGGCTGAAAGCCAAAGACAATTCCTATCACTATATCCTTGACCGGGGCCGGGTGGTAGAGTTTAATGAACAAGGAAAAGCCGTTCGGGCTATTGGAACACACCTGGATATCTCAGAACAGATTATACTTGAAAAAGAATTGAAGGAGAGTGAATTCAGATTAGAGACCGCAGTGAATGGTGCTGATCTGGGAATATGGGATTCGAACATAAGAGACGCCACCAACATCGCAAATGACAGATGGTACGAGATGTTTGGATATTCGCCCGAAGAAATTGAAGACTCGTATAACTTCTTCTTTTCAATTGTCCATCCCGAAGATGTAGATCTTATCCTCGATGAAATTAAAAAAATTGAAAGGGGTGAAAAAGAAGGCTTCGAAGTCGTGGTTAGAGTTAAGCACAAATCTGGGGATTACATTACTATTCTGGATAAAGGAACTGCGCTGGAGTTTGATTCCGATGGAAAAGTAATACGAATGATCGGTACTCATCTGGATATTACTGAGCAACTCGAATTGCAATCTGAACTTCAGAAATCGATCGATGAGAAAACAGTGCTGCTCTCCGAAATCCATCACCGTGTTAAAAACAATCTGGCTATAGTAAGTGGCTTACTCGAGATCAAAGCCATAGAATCAGATAACAAGGAATTGTCTTCGACACTAATGGACATGGGACAACGGATAAAGAGTATTGCAGGTGTTCATGAGCAATTGTATAACAACAATAACTTCATTGAGACCCCTATTCTCAAGTACATCAACACTCTGATCGCCAATATTAACGCCACTATGTTTAATAAGAAGAATGTGGCCTTTAAATTGAACATCAGCCCTGATATTCAGATCAATATAAATCAGGCAGTTCCTATGGGATTACTGGTCAACGAATTGATTACAAATTCCTTCAAGTACGCCTTTGTAAATGAAGAGTATCCAGAGATCAGATTCGAATTTCTCTCTAAAGGTGATAAATATCTTTTCACATACTCAGATAATGGCCCGGGATTCGATAATAAAGTATTTGAAGAGGCTAAATCACTGGGACTTACGCTTATTAAAACCCTCCTTGCACAATTAGAAGCCTGCTACACAATTGGATCTGAGAACGGCTTCTCTCTTGAATTCGAATTTGAGCCTAAGGAAGTTGGCGCACATGCGGTCCTGAACGTTTAATTCATTGACAGCTTACCATCAATGTGTGTTCATTTTTTCTTACTTTTGAAAAAAGTAATGGTATGAATTTAACTGATTTCACGACATCTGTTCCGATCGACCACGTAGCTGTAGAAGAGCGCGTATCCCGGCTGAACAAGAGAAGTATTAAAAAGGGATCTAAAGTGCAGGCCTTGAAACTGGCGCTGAGTATGATGGATCTAACCACACTGGAAGGTAAAGACTCACCCGGTAAGGTTATCCAATTATGCCAGAAGGCAAAAAAGCCCTATGCCGCTATGCCTGACATTCCCACTGTTGCTGCTGTATGTGTGTATCCGAATATGGTTAAAGTGGCCAAAGATCATTTAAAAGGTTCCGGCATCCATGTAGCAAGTGTGGCCACCGCTTTCCCAAGTGGCATGGCACCTCTCTCCGTTCGTATTGATGACACTAAATTTGCGGTTGAACAGGGAGCCGATGAAGTTGACATGGTGATAAGCCGTGGGGCATTTTTAGCCGGTGAGTTCAATCTGGTTTTTGACGAGATAGCAGCTATCAAAGAAGCATGTGGTAAAGCTCACTTAAAGGTGATCCTTGAAACCGGAGAACTTCATACTTACGAAAATGTACGCAAAGCCAGCGACCTTGCTATGCAAGCCGGGGGTGATTTCATCAAAACATCTACAGGAAAGATCAGCCCTGCTGCCACACAACCGGTGACCCTTGTGATGTTGGAAGCCATTCGGGATTATTATTATAAAACCGGAAAGAAAATTGGAATGAAGCCTGCCGGTGGCATTAGAACTGCGAAACAAGCATTACAATATCTGGTTTTAGTGAAAGAAACCCTGGGAGCTGAATGGTTGAACAATGAACTTTTCCGCTTTGGTGCAAGTTCACTTGCCAATGATGTTCTCATGCAAATAGTAAAACAGGAAACAGGCCAATACCAATCGCCAGATTATTTCTCCATTGATTGATAAAGAGGATAACATGTCTCAAACAGCCGATACCAAGGAAAAACCTTACAAACCGACCTCGCCTAATTCGAAACTCGATTTTGCCTCGATATGGGAATATGACCCCGCTCCGGAAAGCAGCGACCATGTTGAAATAAAGGATAAATACGAGCTTTTTATTAATGGAAAATTCGTTAAACCTTCCAAAGGCCGTTATTTTAAAAGTACTAATCCCGCTACTAATAAGGTACTGACCGAGTTTGCTGAGGCAACTCAAAAGGATGTGGATTCTGCTGTCAAAGCAGCCCGTAAAGCATTTGAAGGCGAGTGGTCCTCGATCTCGGCAAAATCAAGGGGTAAATACCTGTTCCGCCTCGCTCGCATGCTACAGGAACGGGCTCGTGAATTTGCTGTTTTGGAAAGCATGGATGGTGGCAAGCCAATCAGGGAATCCAGAGATGTGGATGTTCCACTGGCTGCTGCTCATTTTTTCTACTACGCAGGCTGGGCAGATAAACTGGATTATGCATTCCCCGGTAAAACTCCTGAACCATTGGGAGTTTGCGGTCAGATCATTCCTTGGAATTTTCCACTTCTTATGCTGGCATGGAAAATAGCCCCTGCCCTGGCTTGTGGAAACACCGTTGTGCTTAAACCTGCTGAAACCACTTCATTAACAGCAATGAAATTTGCTGAACTCGTTAAAGATGCAGGCCTACCTGACGGAGTAGTTAATATTATAACCGGTGCCGGACAAACGGGCGCGGAGATCGTTAATCACAAAGATATTGATAAAATCGCCTTCACAGGTTCTACTGGAGTTGGTAAACTAATTCAGCGCTCCCTGGCAGGAACGGATAAAAAATTCACTCTGGAACTGGGTGGCAAAGGTGCCTTCATTGTCTTTGAAGATGCCGCTATTGATCAGGCTGTTGAAGGGGTTATAAATGCCATCTTCTTCAATCAGGGGCATGTTTGCTGTGCCGGTTCACGCCTGCTTGTTCAGGAAGGAATAGCGGATCTTTTGATTCGGAAATTAAAAGACCGGATGGAATCCCTTATTGTGGGAGATCCTCTGGATAAGAATACCGATATCGGTGCTATTAATTCCGAACAACAATATGAAACGATCAATAAATATCTGGAGATTGGGGTTGAAGAAGGAGCTGATGTATTCCAGTGTAAATGCAGTATCCCGGATGCCGGATATTTCATAAGGCCTACATTACTAACCAATGTATCACAGGCAAACACAGTTGTACAGGAAGAGATATTCGGACCGGTTCTTACCATTCAGACTTTCCGAACTGCTGACGAAGCCATTGAAAAGGCAAATAATACCCCTTTTGGATTAGCTGGTGGTGTTTGGACCGACAAAGGTTCCAAGATATTTAAAGTAGGTTCCGAGTTGCGGTCTGGTGTGGTCTGGGCTAATACCTATAACAAATTCGATCCTACTTCTCCTTTCGGAGGATATAAAGAAAGTGGCGTGGGTCGTGAAGGCGGATTGCATGGACTTTCTGCATACCTGAAATTGAATTAAGGATATCGCTATGAGTGAACATTTAGAAGTACTGAAAACCTATAAGATCTACGTTGGTGGAAATTTCCCGCGTACAGAATCAGGTAGATATTATAAAGTATTTGACAGTGAAGGTGATCTCCTGGCCAATGCCTGCCTGTGTAGCCGTAAAGATGTAAGAGATGCCGTAAAAACAGCGCGCGGAGCTTTTAATGGATGGGCTTCAAGAAATGCCTATAACAGGGGGCAGATCTTATACCGCATTGCTGAAATGCTTGAAGGAAGACGAGCTGAATTTGAAAAACAATTATCCCGTATCGGATTTACCAAGGCAGAGGCTGAATCTGATGTAAACACTTCGATTGACCGCCTCATCTATTACGCCGGCTGGACCGATAAATATCAGCAGGTATTTGGCTCTGTTAATCCTGTTGCGAGTGCACATTTCAACTTCAGTATTCTGGAACCAACGGGTGTGACGGGTATTTTTGCACCTGAAAACAGTCCCCTGTTGGGATTGGTCTCAGTTATTGCTCCGGTAATTGCTGGTGGTAATGTTTGTGTGGTTTTAGCATCACAGGCTTATCCAACCTTATCTATACTATTTGCTGAGGTCTTAAACTCCTCAGATGTACCCGGTGGTGTGGTAAATATACTCACTGGAAAAAAAGAAGAACTTGCGGAACATTTTAGCTCGCATATGGATGTAAATGCATTGTTATATACTGATGCACTGAATACTGACATGAAAAAAATGATCGATGAAAATGCATCATTGAATGTGAAAAGGATCGTTAAGAAGAATATTGAAGATTGGTATTCTGATAAATCTCAGGACCCCTATTTACTACTCGACTTTCAGGAAACAAAAACGACCTGGCACCCTGTTGGATTTTAATCGATGAAAAATACTTTTTATTTATTTATTTCTCTTTTAATACTTAGTTGTGCCTCTTCTGAGCCAATATCGACATCAGAGGATAATTCTTCTACACCTACTGAAGACACGATAATGATCCCAAATGATTCTGAGCCAGTAAATACTGAACGCTCGGGGTTAGATCTGAATCAATATCGTAGCTCACTTTCAGATGCCTATTCAACCAAAACAAACGACATCCCTCCTGCTTTTGAGCGCATCAAGGTTGAAAAGGTGGAAGACGATGAGCAAAAAGACCTCTATCAGGGATACCGCGTACAGATCTATTCAGGGCAGAATGTAGCGTTAGCTGATACTGCTGCTACTCATTTCAGAGCCTGGTCTGATACCACCATTGTTGGCTATCAGGCTAAAACCTATACTTTCTTTAAAGCTCCTTACTACCGGGTACATGTGGGTGATTTCCATGATCGCTCTAAAGCCATTGAATACTCTAATATTCTGAAAAGAAGATTCCGTGACTCCTGGGTAGTGTACGATCGGGTCAACCCATGGATGGTTCCTGCCGATACTGTGGTTATATCTGTGAAATAGATCAAAATCTATCCCCTCTTTTCTTTTGTACTCTGTGTTCATTCGCTATATTGAAACAACTTATAGCACAGGTTATGAAGGTATTTTTCGCGTGTATCGGGGCAATGATCCTGATGAATTTTAATGGTCTCTCAGTAAATTCGGGTAATTATTCCGAATTGACACATCAACCAAACCTACGGTCTGCTTCCATACATGGTATTGTTACTTTGCCTCCTGTGGTCTCAACAGGCCGTAAATTCCGGGGTTCAGCTTATCGTAACCGGGGATCTTCATCATCTGCATCGGATATGCCCGAGGTGAGTAATCGTTTTTTAAAAACCATTATAAGCGCTCATCCCACCTCCTATAAAATTGAAAACCTGCCCGTTTCTGATTCTGTGCAGATCATTCAACAGGATGCCGTGTTCATTCCTAATGTCACACCCGTTACTGTTGGAAGTACCGTTCAGTTTATTAACGACGATCCATTTTATCACAATGTTTTCAGCCTCACCCCGGGTGCTAAATTTAATATCGGGCGAAGGCCAACCGGCGATGTGTATACCAAAGAAGTTCCTCCCACCAAATGGAAAGTATCAGGTTTAGGCCCCATCGATCTGTTTTGTGATATTCATTCTCAGATGAATGCGGTGATCTTAAGCCTTGACACCCCTTATTTTACCCGGGTTAATGAAGATGGTACTTTTACATTAACGGATCTGCCCCAGGGAACCTATGAACTCAGAATTTATAACCAGGAATTCGATCCCGTCAGTAAAAAGATCACGGTTGCTGATAACGAGGATTATGAGGTCAATTTTAATCTTATGAACTAGTATGAAGTTCAAAATAAGTACAAAACTTATCGCATTACTCCTTGGCCTCACCCTCGCGGTTTTGGTTGTGGTGATCACTGCTATCAACAATGTGTTCTCCAGAACCATTAATGAGAATGTAGTGCTTGATTTTGCACAATTGCGCGGATTCTTCAAAGTTCAACAGAATTTGCAATATGACCGTCTTGCTGAATCAGCTTATCTGATAAGTGTGAATTCAAATTTTATTGCGAATGTGAGCCTTAATGACCCTGCCACTGTAGAATATGCGATCAGTGAGTTTTATGATCTTATCAAATCAGATCTGTTCATCGTAACGAACGATGAAGGAAAAGTACTTTCCTGGTATGGTCGTCCGGATTCCACAGGAATTGACCTTACCAGACGTGAAAATATAAGTATGGCATTGGATGGTGAAGAACCACCAATTGAGATCCAATGGCCTGAACTCTGGGCAGTTAACGATGTACTTTATCAGGTAGTAACCATACCGGTATACACGAACAATTATTCCTATCTGATCGGTACAATAACAATTGGTAATATATTCAAAGACACTGAAGCACAATCACTTAAAGAGAATACATCTCTTGAAGTGGTGATGTTTTTGAATGATAAAACAATCGCTTATTCTGATTCGGTAATGAGTCCTTCACTATTTGAACAGGAAGCTTTAAACAGATCCTCACTTATCGATAGTCTTACAGAAAACCTGACCGTAAGTGAACCATTCAGAACCACAATTGGTGATACCGAAGTACTCACGTTTTTAAGCCCGCTGGGCCATGGCGAGCGAGCTTACTATTATGCCTATGTTCCAGCCGCAAAACAGTTTGAGATCCTTACTGAACTTCAGAAAAACATTCTTTTCATAGCCCTGATCAGTATTTTCGTGGTCATTCCTTTTGCTATTCTTTTAGCCCGTGCTTTTTCGGGCCCCATAAAATCCCTTACCGATGCAATGCTCAAGGTTCGGGAAGGCGATCTCAATGTTTCTTTAAAGCCTAAAACCAATGATGAAATAGGTATTCTTACCAAAACATTTAATGAGATGATCATTGGTTTACGCGAACGGTTTGCCCTTTCAAAGTATGTAGGTGACCACACGCTCGATATGATCATGAAGACCAGTGATCAGGAACTTGATCTGGGTGGTGCACGAAAAGAACTGGCTATTCTGTTTACTGATATCAGAGGTTCTACTAAAAAGATCGCAACCTCAGGGCCAGAGACTTTCATTTCGATCCTGAACAGGACATTGAGCTCTCAGGCTGATGCGGTGATCAGTCAGGAAGGATCAATTGATAAGTTTGTTGGTGATTCCCTTATTGCCTTATTTAGCGGTGAAAATGCTTTGGAAAGAGCCATTCGATGTGGCATCAGGATTCAGCAGGATTATTTAAAAGATGAGGAAGTTTCCACCTTCTTTGATGGACTGGGAATTGGGATAAACTACGGCCCTATGGTACTCGGAAATATGGGTGCTAAAGAACGAATGGATTACACTGTGATCGGTCCGGAGGTAAATTTATGTGCCCGTTTATGTTCTGTTGCTGAAACAGGACAGGTAATCGTTCCTAAAAAGAGGATAGAAGAAAACGGCCTGGACAAAGTATTCAAAGTACATACAGTATCAAGTAAGAACCTGAAAGGCTTCGACAATGAAATTGAAATTATGGAGGTTCTCTATGAGTAATAAGATGGTAATCCTGATTTCCGCAATTCTTTGTTGGTCAGCAGTAGCTCACGCACAAATTCAGATTAATGGTACATTTGATGCCGGATTCTCATCAGGTGGTAAATCATCTGCTTTTATATCTAATGGTATCTCCCGTGATTATCGTTACCTGCATTTCTCGATACCCCAGATAAATCTATTACTATTTGCCCCGATCAACGACAATTGGTACTTCGAAGCAAGGCTACAGTCCGATACCTGGGGTGAAGGTACATTACGGTATCCCAGGTTCACATTGGGAAACATTACCTATGATGATCCTAATAAGGACTACTCAGTAAGTATTGGGCGTTTTATATCTACATTCGGGTTCTACCCTTCGAGAAATCTGACCATAGACCGAACCTTTATCGAACTCCCTCTCGCCTATTCCTACTATATCAGCATGTCTGATATCTACGGTTATTGGGATCAGGCCAGATACCAGAATGGGTATTCCTATGGCGATGGCCTGATGACCACCGTTTACTACGGAGGTTACTCAACCGGATTCAGATGGAATTGGGAGATCAACGAGAACAAAGCAAACCTACAAACCTCAATCACCACTGTGGCTCCTGGTTCCGCCAGAGATTACACCAATTTGGGTAACCTGGCATTACAATCAAGACTGATCCTAAACCCGTCTATTGAATGGCAGATCGGTTTTTCAGGAGCTTATGGTAGTTTCATGCATTATGACGCCTCTGTTAATGATGCAGCACGCCGTGCCACACCGCTTGAAAATTTCCGGCAAACGGTATTGGGTATGGATCTGCGCTATGGATTCGGATTCTGGGAGATCATTGCTGAAACAATCTATTCCCGCTGGAAAGTACCAGAGTACAGGGATGGATCATTTGAATTCGATGGTACTGAACTTGAAAAATATAATTATTCAAATATCGGAGTGAACATTGATATCAAATTTGAACCACCGTTTATATCAGGAAGTTATATAGCCTTCCGGGCAGATCACCTGAATTTCATTGAAGAAAATCCGGTAGTTGGTAATTTATACGGCACAAAAGACTGGGATAAAGATAAATTCAGATTTACCGGAGCTCTGGGCTATAAGATATCAAGAAACGTGGAGGCAAAAATATTGGTTAGTGAGCAAACCCCTTTCGACTATTCGCTGTATGCGTTTAAGGCGATCATTACCGCATTTTTCTGATACAGTTTTTTATGCCCACAACTGATACTTCCACATTTTATTCAAAGCTTCCGGTACTTGAATCATTCTTCAAAGTTTCCAATCCTGAATTCTATCAGGCTTTACCCGAAGATTGGTTTGTTGGAGTCACTGATATCGTCGATTCCACAAAAGCCATTGAAAATGATATGTACAAGTTGGTCAATATTCTTGGGGCATCCCCCATTATCGGGTTATTGAACCTATCCAACAAAGAAGAAATTCCGTTTAGTTTTGGTGGGGATGGTTGTGTGATCTGTTTTCCTCCATCCATGCTTGAAGATGCCAGAACTGTTCTGGCAGCGAGCCGGAAAATAGGCCTCAAAGAATTTGATCTGGCCCTTCGGATTGGCATCATTCCAATGAAAGACATCCGCTCGCATGGCTTTGATGTTCAGGTAGCCCGATTCAAAGCATCTGATCATTATAATCAGGCGGTGTTTATTGGTGGGGGGTTGAAATATGCAGAAGAACTGCTGAAGCAGCATGATATTACCAAATATGATGTTCCTTCCGATATAAATACAGAATCAGCTAATTTCTCCGGATTGGAATGCCGTTGGAAAGAAGTTGGTCCCGATAACATGTCAGTCTATTCCCTTTTGATACAGGCAATTCCGGGTGTTAAAGAAGAAGCACTCGTGTACGATGAAGTATTTTCTGAAATGCAGGATATCTTCGGGTTTGATAACAAAACAAATCCGATCCCAGCCGAATCTTTAAAAATGAACCTAGCCCCCTCTAAACTTGCCGGGGAAGTTAAATTCAGAACATCAGGACAAGGTTTTTTGAAGCGTCTGGCATATTTGCTTGAAATTCAGGTCCGGATCATACTCGGTAAGATCTTTATGAGATTTGATCATGTTTCTGAAGAGACAGACTGGCGTTTATATAAACCCGATCTCTCAGCTAATAATGATCACAGGAAATTTGATGACATGCTTAGGCTGGTTATTACTGGAACAGATGAGCAATACCGGCAATTAGAAACCTTCTTACTGAAGAAATACAATGATCAGGAAGTGGTATTTGGTATTCATAAATCGGATACAGCTATTATTACCTGTATGGTTTTTGCATGGCATCAGCAGCATATTCACTTCATTGATGGAAATAACGGCGGATATGTGAAAGCCGCTAAAGAACTCAAAAGAAGACTGGCTGAGCTGGAACAAAACTATCCTCACCTGAAAATCTAACAGGCCGATATAAATAATCAATACGTCCTGATTCAAAATAGTTTTATATTTGAATCATGAAAGCACTTTTCAAATTTGCTCTGCTTCTTGGCGGGTTTTTTACTTTTACGCTGTTGCTGTTCAAACTCTTCGGATTCCTCACTGTTGATGACATCCGTCATTGGCTTGAGCAAGCCTTGACTTTATCCCCTCTGGTGGTGGGACTGATCATCATATCACTTTTAGTGATCGACCTTTTTATTGCAGTTCCAACTCTTTCACTTACTATATTATCAGGGTTCTTTCTGGGGCTTGAAATGGGAATCTTCTATTCAAGCACCGGAATGCTACTGGCGGGAACTATGGGATATGTTATCAGCCGTTTCCACGGAGAAAAACTTTTGAGATTTGTAAGTAAAGATGAAGAGCAGATCACCGAAATGAAGGACTTGTTTTCCCGCTTTGGCCCGTTCTCTTTGATGTTATGCAGAGCTGCCCCTATGTTACCTGAAGTGACTTCATGCCTGGCGGGTGTTACCAGAATGCCCTACCTCAAATACTTGCTTTTCTATATGATCGGAACGCTGCCATATTCGGTGATCGCAGTATATTCAGGTTCCATCAGCACCGTTGATGACCCATCCCCCGGTATCTTCACCTTTATAGGAATGTTTGCCGGATTGAGCCTGATCTGGGTGGTGTTTCTCTATTTCAATAAACGAAAATTAAGAGACCAATCGATCCGGAAATAAACCTACGTGTTTTAAGAGACGCAAAATCTTGCGTCTCTACAGATTGGGAAAAAAGATCAAACGTTGAACCGGAATAACATAACGTCGCCGTCGGCTACAACATATTCCTTTCCTTCCTGGCGCATTTTTCCATTCTCTTTGGCCCCTTTCTCGCCATTGAATTCAACATAATGATTGAAGCCAATGGTTTCGGCACGAATGAATCCGCGTTCGAAATCGGTATGAATAACACCAGCTGCCTGTGGGGCTTTGGTTCCTTTTCGGATCGTCCACGCACGGGCTTCTTTTGGCCCACAGGTAAAGTAAGTGATCAGTCCGAGTTCTGAATAAGCTGCCTTTATTAGGCGGTCCAGTCCTGCACTGCTTACTCCCAGCTCTTCCAGGAACATCTCCTTTTCCTCTTCGTCCAGTTCTGCGATCTCCGCTTCGATCTTGGCACAAAACATTACTACTTCATCGCCAAATTCTGAAGCCACTTTTTTAACTCGTTCCACCAGGTCATTTCCGGTCTCAAGATCGCTTTCTCCTACATTACAAGCGTATAATACCGGCTTTGCTGAAAGCAGGAACAAATCTTTGTAAGCTGCTTTCTCATCATCAGACACATCAAAACGGCGGGCAGAATTACCATTCTCCAGGTGTTCTTTAAGACGTTCAGCCACATCAAGTTGTGCCTTAAGAGCCTTATCTCCACCTTTGGATTCCTTACGTAGTCTATCAACTCTTTTCTCAACGCTTTCCAGGTCCTTCAGGATCAGTTCTTCTTCAATGATCGTGATATCGCGCTCGGGGTTTACATCCCCTTCCACATGAATGATATCATCATCTTCGAAGCAACGAACCACATGAATAATCAGATCCACTTCCCTTATATGTGAAAGGAATGCATTTCCTTTTCCCTTTCCTTCAGCAGCTCCTTTAACAAGTCCGGCTATATCCACAAACTCTATGGTTGTTGGGATAATACTCGCAGAAGTGGCGATCTCAGCAAGTTTATACAAACGCTCATCCGGTATGGCCACCTGCCCTACATTCGGGTCGATGGTACAAAAAGGGAAGTTTGCTGATTCAGCCCCCGCATTACTCAGTGCATTAAAAAGTGTTGATTTACCTACGTTGGGCAAGCCAACAATTCCACATTTAAGACTCATTAATTCGTTTTCCTAATTTAAAAATCGATGTTCTTTTGTTGTACAAAATCTTTTTCAGGAAGTATAACTGCTGTCAGCTTCCCATACTGTGGGTACACACAACCGGTGTCTATCCCAAGCTTGTTATTCTCGTCAATGGGTGATCGCACCGGAGTATGACCAAAAACTACTGTTTTTTCCCAATTGTTTTCTGCTGAATAAATATGCTCTCTTCTCCACATAAAACTGCTGTATTGAGATTCATCCTTCAAAGCAGATTCCACGGTTGAATTTGCAGGTATTCCACCATGTACAAACAAGTAATCCGGTGTATCCAAATACAATTCTGTACTGGCAAAAAACTTAAGATGGCTATATGGAACCCGTGGTTCATCGCCTTCTACAATATAGGAAGCCATTGTTGTGGCTCCACCATTATCAAACCACTGAACCCAGCTTTTATCAGCATGGTAGTTCAGAAGCATAGCATCATGATTACCCCGCAGAAACACACATGAATGTTCTTTTCTAAAATTCAATAACTGATCAATCACACCTTTTGAATCGGGGCCCCGATCTACATAATCACCCACAAATACATACGTTCGTGTATCTCCGAATTCAGCATCCAGACGGCTCAATAGTGCATTCAGAGTTTTGGAACACCCATGAATATCACCAATTGCTATAAAACCGTCTTTTTCACTTTTCATTTTCCCGCTGAAGTTTCGATCAAACCTCTACCAGTCTTTTTGATCTTACTTTCCTTCTGTAACTCCTCAAGAGAGGCATCCAGAATACCATTTACAAAACGTCCCGATTTAGCCGTTGAATACTTTTTAACGATCTCAATGGCTTCATTAATGGTAACCTTTGTAGGAATCTCCTCGAAGTGCATGAACTCGCAAAGAGCCATTTTCAAAACAATACGATCGATCATAGCAAGTCGCTGTATCTCCCAGTTCTGAATGTGAGCACTGATTATTGAATCAAATTCGTCCTGATGCTCGAGAGTAAGAAAGAATAAACGCTCAGCAAATCTTCTCGATTCCTTTTCTTTTCCAACACTCTCCTTAATGATCGTATCTACAATGTGCTGAGCCGTGTCACCACTTTGTTGGAATGCGTAAATAGATTGAAGAACAGTTTCGCGTATTAGTCGGCGATTAATCATGCGATGAATTTTATTAAGCCTCAAAGATAAGGAATTGATAGGAATTCAACATCCAATAATGCACAAGAATTAAATATTCTTGCACGAATGTTGTGCATTGAATGTCGAATATTCTTTATCTTATGAATCTTCTTATTAAGCGTCCGTAGCTCAGTTGGTTAGAGTATCACATTGACATTGTGGGGGTCACTGGTTCGAATCCAGTCGGACGCACTTGGTTTTTATCCCTGTAATGCCCGCTTTGTGTGTTAAACTTGGTTTTTTAACACAATAGGATAAGATATTACTATTC
>JAUICM010000008.1 GCA_030427885.1 Rhodothermia bacterium
ACCGATGTAAAAAGTGAAATACTCAATTATTTCCAGTGTAAGAAGAACCCCTCCAAGTACTTCAAACAATGCTATGATTCGAAAGGAATTATTTTTCAAAGTGTATTTAATTCGGCTAACATACTATTATGCGACATCATCGTCGTATAAACTCCAGATCGGAATGTATTGTGACAACATCGCGTTTCCGAGCAGAGATTAACCCATCCCACCCAAACTTCCAAACAAAGAAAAAGCAGGCACTTCCGTGCCCGCTTTAGCTCTCGTTATCTATCTGTACCCCGGGAGATCATATCGGAGTGTTAACCGCTATGATGTGCCAACGACACTACTATTTCACTACTACTGTGTATTCACTATTACATTCCTGTTGAATAGAGAGGAAGAAAACTCTGATCCCAGGCTGCCCATTTGTCGAGGGCTGCTTTACCAGGTTCATCGATCTGTTCGGGATGGCGTATTGAGCTGAATAGAAGATCCTTTTGCTTCACACCTATCGGGAGTACGACTAACAAGGCTTTTTCTCCGAATCGCTGAATCAGCCGGCCGTTGTAGAGCAGGAGCTCAACATAAGCCAGAGAAAAGTTATCCGTAAACAGCAGGTAGGTTCTTTCTTCGTTCATTGTTTTCGATTTCCAGTTCATATTCTTGTTTAAAGAACCGCATGGCGACTAAACCATACGGCACGGGAAGGACATTTGGGAGTTCTGGGCTCCCGCACGCCTCTATTCGCGTGTATGTACAAGGTCTTTGTCGCTATCAGTAAGGAGAAATACTCCTGTTTAAATAGACTTACAGAATTGTTTTTAAAACGCGAATAGATATTTGTTTTCATAGCTACCGGGCATTATGTTTGCATCAATAACTCGCCCCTAAGATGGCTGTACCGGGCAAGAAAAAAATCACAAGAAAGGATGTATCTGTATACCACTTTTGTGGTATTCGGAGTGCATAAATCGTCAACTGTCTCTAATTAAGCTTAATTCACCATGAGTAATTTAACCCCCGATTTCGATCTGGAAGTATTAACACCGTACATCCGTGTAACAAAAAAAGGAAATTCATATACCCTTTGGATCATCGTTCCGCTTCCGATGAACTATTACATTCCACTGGTAAATAATCCTCAACTGGATATCAACGAGGCTCAAAACATTGTTCAGGTAAATGTGGATGTGGAGGGCCCTGAAAAATCACCCGCTGATCAGTGGTATCCGGCTACACTTAAAGTTGATCTTCCATCACCGAATGGTAACCAGTTCGGGGTAAATCAGGAAACGACGATCCGGGTTTCGGTGCTGGTGGACGATCCGGCTGATACAGGTGACACCTCGACCCAATACAAAGACGCTTCAGAAGAACCGGATGGACAACAAACCGCGTAAGGTTTTGATGTGAATATATCTTCGATAGTAATAACTCTGTGGCTGATCCTCCTGGTTTTAGTACCGGGAGACGCCATGGCGTTCCGGCAGGAGCAGAATCTTGAAGCTCTTGCAGAACAGGCAGAAGCATACTATCCGGGAAATCCCGATTCAAGTATCATTCTGGCAGATCAGGTGATCAGTATCATTCGTGAAAAGGGGTTAGTCTCCCCGCTGGAGGAAGATATGCTCGATCAGAAAGGCTGGTCGTTGCGAAGAAAAAGAGAGTACGAGCAGGCAGAACAATTTCTGCTGGAAAGTATCGCCCTTAGTGAAAAGAGGAATAATCAGGAACAGCTGGGATCAACATATCTGCGACTGGGATTTATGTACCGTGGGATTGGTCGGTTTGAAGAGGCCCTGGAAGCGTATAAAAAAAGTGAACACATTCATATTGAACTGAAGGATGATCGTGGTCTGGCTTCGGTTCTGAATAATATGGGAATTTTGTACAGGGCTATGGGAGATCAGGAGAAAGCCTTTGAGAGTTATACCAGAAGTATCGAGATACGGGAGAAGTTGGGGGACCAGGAGTTTTTATCCAGTGCCGTTATGAATCTTGGGGTTTGGATGGCTATCGAGCGCAGATTTGATGAAGCACTGACATATTTTGAGCGTTATAAATTGATACAGGAAGAGTTAAAAGATACCTCGAACCTGGTTATGGTAACCACCAATATCGGGAATGTATACAGCGATCAGGGTATTTATGAAAAGGCGTTGGAGTATTATCATCAGTCAGTTGACCTTCTGGAACAAAGCACTGAGAAAGATGAGGGGAACAGAGCCCAGATCCTGTTTAATATTGGCTACTTGTATGGGAAACGTGAATATTATGAACAAGCGATCGGCAGTACAAAAGAGGCTCTTGAGATATACCGGAAATTCCAGGGCAGGGATGATATAGCTCAGTCGTATAAAAATATTGGTCAGTTTTTTGATGAGCTCGGGAAAGCGGATTCAGCTCTTTGGTATTACGACCGTTCTCTGGAACTGTATCGCGAGCTTGGGAATCAGAACGAGATTGCCAGTGTGGTCATGAATATCGGGGTGATCTACAATAAAGAGGAGGCACCGGAGCTGGCTCTTAATTATTTTCAGGAAGCAGAACGGATACTTGCTGAAACAAAAAGAGAGCTTAGTTTACCGGGACTATATAACAATATAGGAGCAAGTTATTTCAGGCTGAGACAGTACCAGACTGCCATCGATTATTATAAACGATGTCTTGAATATGCTATTCAAGCTTCAGATCTGGAGGTACAAAAGCAGGCAAGTTTTGATCTGGCTGAGGTTTACGGAGTGATCCGCGATTATGAGAATGCTTACAAATATCAGCTCAAATATGATACCTATAAAGATAGTCTGTACAATATGGAGCGTACTCAGGCTATTGAAGAATTGATCACTGAATATGAGACCGATAAAAAAGAAGCTGAGATCAAAATACTTACTGCAGAACAGGCAGAGAATGAAGCGCTGATCAAACAACGAAATGCAGAAAACAAGACTTTGTTGATCGGGGTTGTTTCACTGATTGCGGCAGTTCTTGGAATCTCAGGATGGTATGTATACAGTGACAGAAAGAAGAAGGAGATCGCAGCTCAGAAAGAAGAACTATATAAAAGCGAAGTTGATTCCTTGCTCGAAAAACAACAGGTGGAATCGGTGACGGCCATGTTGGAAGGACAGGAAAAAGAGCGGAAACGACTGGCCGCTGAACTGCATGATCGGCTGGGCAGTGTGATGTCGCTGGTGAAACTATATTTCAGTTCACTGGATGAGGATATCAAAGAAACAAAACCGGAATTGTATCAGTCGTTTACAGAAGGAAATAAATTTCTGGATGATGCTTTTGCAGAAGTGAGGGCACTCATCACAGAAATGAAAGAAGGGAAGTCATCTGGTCTCGGACTTCAGCAGGATCTGGAACAATTATTAGCCAAGATCGAGAAAGTGGGAGTGAGTGTGAACAGCCGGATCGAATTGGATAAATCGCTGGATGCCCTTGTCGAGATGAATGTCTATCGTATTATTCAGGAAGCACTCAGTAATGCGCTTAAGTATTCCAAGGCAACCAATATAGAGCTGGATCTCGTTAGCAATGGCAGCCTGAAATTAAAGATCAGCGATAACGGGGTTGGCTTTGATCCTGCAGCAGTGAGTGAAAGAACAAAAGATCGTGAAGGCTATGGTCTGGGTAATATGGAGAACCGTGTTAAAGTGCTGGGAGGCAGCTTTAAAATAGACGCTAAAGCAGGGAATGGTGTGATGATCCATATAGATATTCCCACTGAAGAGCTGAACACGGAATCGGAGGCTTCTGTATGATAAAACTGGTATTAGTGGACGATCATCAGGTGTTTGTGCAGGGGGTAGAAGCATTGCTTTCCAGAGCTGAGGATATAACTGTGACGAATACTTTTACGAATGCCCTCGATCTGATGCGCTTTCTTCAGGAAGGGGAGCTGCCCGATGTTATTTTACTGGATATTGAGATGGGAGCCGATAATGGAGTGGATGTAGCCGAGAATGTACTTCATCAATATCCTTCGGTTAAAGTGGTGATGCTGAGTACTTACTTCAATGAGGAGTTTGTTAGTCAGTTGATGGAAAGCGGTATTTCCGGATATCTGCTCAAGAATACCGGATATAAGGAACTTCAGGAGGCGGTGAGAAAAGTATCGGGCGGAAGCTTTGCATTCAGTCCCGAAATAATGCAGGTGATCGTAAAAGGATTTAATCAGGGAGGGACTACAATTACCAACCAGGGAGAAGAGAAAAGCGGACCCTTATCGGAACGGGAGATCGAGATCGTTCAGCTTATTGCTGATGAACTCACTATGAAAGAGATCGCGGAAAAGGTTTTTCTAAGTGAACACACCGTTAAGACCCACCGTAAGAACATCATGGCTAAGCTGGATGTAAAGAACACTGCCGGCCTTATCAAAAAAGCGTTTGTACTTGGGTTGATACGGTGAATATCCTTAGTCATCCTGAGGATACTTCCGAAGGATCTTATCGGAGTAAAAGCTATTTCTTCGATAAGGTCCTTCGCTTCCGCTCAGGATGACGTATAATAGAGTATTGAAAATATCCTACCTGAACCCGTTCGGAACAATCCCCTTTGAAGTGGAATCAATGATTGCTTCGATGCGTTTAGTTCGGGTTTCCTCCCTTTTTGCAAATACCAGCCAGGCAAGGATCTGTTTCTTTATGGATTTGCTTAAGCCTTCATAGAAGTCTTTTGCATTGTTGTTTTTTAGGAAGGCAGTTTCCAGATCGGGAGGAAGGATAAGGGCTTCAACTTCATCGAGTATATTCCATGAACCGTTTCCCTTAGCAATGCGTATCAATTCAAGCCCAGCTTGGGTCATTCGACCATCCTTAATGAGTTGCTCTACCTTTTCTTTATTGATCTTCGACCAGGTTCCGTTTGGTTTGCGTTTACTGAAGTATTGTTTGAATTTTTCATCATCAATGGCTCTCCGGGTGCTGTCGATCCAGCCAAAACAAAGTGCCTCATCCACCAGGTCACTCCATGCCAAAGAAGGTTTATCTGAATTCTTTTTATAGCAGATCACCCAGATTGATTGTTCTTTATCATGATTCTCAGATAACCAGTTTCTCCATTCATCCAGACTTTCAGGATAATATAATTCAGCTTCCTTTTGACTCATGATTCGGGTGTTAGTTGATGATATAGGATAAGTCATCCTGATCCGCCAACTGGCGGAGAAGGATCTTGTTGGATTTCAGGATAATATAGTTCACTAAACTGACAACCCTATGTCAGTTTGCTTTTCAGAATTTTAAACCGGATAACCCTCTCCTTCGTTGATGAAGAGTAGGCGATCAACGAACGTCCTCTCCAACGGAGGGGATTAAGGGGTGGGTTACAGGATTAAATGTAGAGCCGTAATAGAATTCAAGGGTTCATAATGCCACCGCTCAGGGTTAAACCCCCTTGCTTGTTAAACTGAAGAGGTATCAGGCAAAAAGGGGATAAATAGTTATTTCAATGTAGTCTGACAGTCGGTAGACAGGCAGGAGTGAGATCAGTTTGTTGCCAGAATCTTCCGGAAAAACTGAGTCGAATATTGCTGAAGGGCTTTACGATCATGTCCTATTCCATCCACCAGCAGAAACTCAGCATTGGCACCGGCTTGTTGGCACAGCATTTGAATATCATCCCAACGGGAGAGTGGATCTGTGCCGAAAAGAGTATCAACCACAGCAGCGTGTTCCTTTTCCCAGCCGTCAGTGAAATCAAGAGAGTCGTTATCATCAAGTTTTCCCATGTAGATAAGTTGCTGCACCTGATTCCATGCTTCTTTATTAAAGGGCTCTCCTGTAAGCTCTTCCAGGTCTGCGATACCGGCGGGATAGGTGAGGACGGAATCATTATAGCTTATAACCGGTGCTATGGGCCACCCTCCGGGTGATCCGGCAGCTACCGCCAGCACTTTATCCGGATGCAGCACAGTAAAACGATTCGCAAACATACCACTGGCTGAATACCCCTGAATCAGGACCTTCTCACGGGTCTCAATTCTTTCTTTCTCAAGTTTATTTCGTGCTGATTCGATCATAGCCAGTAACTGAAGATCGAGGCGTGCAAGGTCTTCTCGATCGGTAGTCAACACATCACGGTCGAGGGCATGAGTGTAGATTTCCCAATCCTGAGCAGGACGAACAAAAGCAGGTATGAGCAACACCACTCCAAGGTCATCAGCCAGATAATGTCTACCAAAGGACATCCACCAGGCATCTTTTCGATGAACTTCGGGGTCATCAGAATTGGTGCCCGAATTATTGGGTTGGATCAGGAAAGTGACAGTATGCCCCTGCTCAGAAGCACTTTTGGCTTTCGGTGATACATACACAAAGAATCCCGCATGATATCCTTCCGAAGGATTTGGCTCAAAATACTGTACGCGATACCAGAATGGGCCCAAAAAGATGGCCGGAACCAGGATCACTAGCAGGAGGAGGGAGAACAGGAAATACTTGAAGAATTTTTTCATGCGATCAACAGAACTTGTTAATAAAACACACACTCACACGGAAAAAGAACCTAAAAGTTCGATGTTCAACGTTCAACGTTCGATACTGCTTTCCGTTCAAATTCCCCATTCTCTAAAAAATGAATAACCTCCTCAATAACCTTCTTCTTTCTGAGCAGGAAGGTATGGGAATAAGGCACCTCAATATGATCACTCATTCCATCCAGCTTTGTGCTTTCAACGGATACTTTTCCGTCATCAGGATTGGGGAGCATGGTGGAGAGGATGGGGTTAACCGTTTTGGTTCCGGCAATAATCCCAAGCTCAAAATCAGCGTTACCAAGTTGGTTTGGAGTGCTGAGAGAATCGGTTCCAAGTTCAAGTCCGGCAGGACCGTTGATGGTTTTATAGAACCAGTTGTTCTTTAGTTTATCTGTGATCTCGCTACCATGATTGGGAGGAGCAAGCATAACCACTCTGCCGGGATGTACCAGACTATCCGTTTCGAAAAATTGTCTGACCAGTATTCCACCCAGCGAGTGAGTTACAAAATGTATCCGGCTGTTCTCCGGACATTCTTTAATGGATTCCGGAATGATCTCTTCTGTGAGGGTTTTAATGTCATGCTTAGTGGATGGATAAGATCTGTTGATCACCACATATCCGCTATCTTTCAGTGCACGTTCCATTTTAGAGAAAGAATGACTGGAACGAGCCAGACCATGAACAAGAACCACACAGTCCGAAGCCTCAGAAGTACTGGTTGAGAAAGTAAGAAACAGTATGATCAGTGAAAGTATCTTCATGTGTCCCAATTTAATGGGAACCCGTACGGATGTTATCAGAAGATGTTATGATGTACGAAGTTCGAGTGACCGATTTACGATAGACCAATCTGATCATTCAAATCTTGGTCCATTGATCTATCGCGAATCACTATACGGGTTCAGTCTCTGTAAACTGAAGAAATTGCTCAATCAGAGGTTTACCCAATGAGATCGCTTTTTGCACTTCCGGGAGTGAAAGTGATGCCTTATGGCTGGCCTGATCATCCCAAACTTCGGTCACCCAAATGATGTCTTCTTCTGATTTGTCTTTGGCTACCACATAACTATGACAGCCGGGCATATTGGATGAACCGGAACTCAGAATTTCGATCAGAGTGTCGCGTTGTCCTGGTTTTGCTTGTATTTTCCCAATGAGTCCATACATATTATAACTCTCTGATCTTAATGTTTTTAAAGGCTACAAAATCACCATGGTTTTGCAGGCCGATATGCCCTTCTTTAAAAGTGGCCCAATCCGGATAATTCACCCATTTGCTGTTTGCTTTGGCGGCATTCCATGCATCACTTCCTTCCTCAAACTCGAGCACTTTGGTGCCATTCAACCAATGCTCCACATGACCGTTATTGTAGATCAGTTTAACCGAATTCCACTCGCCGGGTGGATTCAGGGTTTTAACGGTAGTGTCGGGAGCAAAAATGTCATAATTGGCAGCAGTCATACGATGGGGGAGTGATTCAGTGGGTGAATCCACATCGTCAAGCAACTGGAATTCTGGTCCGGTGAAATAATCGGAAGTATAGGCCGTGTCTTCTTTTACATGATACAGGATTCCGCTGTTACCGCCGGGTGACATTTTGTACTCCAGCTGTAGTTCAAAATTTCCAAATGTGGCCTCAGTAATGATCGACCGGCCAAAGCCAGTGTTTTTATCGATCGCATCTCCATCACGGGAAACGATGATCATACCATCCTGAACTTCCCACTTGGGATTGATGCTATCAGAGTTGTACTCCTTCCAGCCATCAAAATTCTCCCCGTTGAAGAGGGTGAGCCATTCTGAGCTTTCAGTGGGTTCTTTTTTTTCAGCAGAAGAACAGGAGGCTGTGGCACCAAATACAAGCACCGAGAGGCAAAGAGTGGAAAGTGTATTGAATTTCATGGGTTTGGATCGGATTTAGTTTGCACAGAAAATAACAGAATAAATCAGATAGGGAAAAGAGGAAATTCGATGTACGATGGACCGATTTGGGAATCCCGAATTAGAATAAGGTCTGTGGTGTTTATTTAGGCCCAGATCCCGGAACAAGCCTGCCTGCCTGCAGACAGGTCCGGGATGACGAACAGGGGGATTGTATTGGTGTTCGGGGTTGAAACCCCTCACTTGTTAAAATACTGAGGTATTACACAAGAAGGGGATTTATCCCCGCCAGCTGCTATAAGAAGATATATTATGCCGATTATAGTTTTCGATGAAGATC
Source organism: Rhodothermia bacterium (assembly GCA_030427885.1). Taxonomy (GTDB): domain Bacteria; phylum Bacteroidota; class Rhodothermia; order Balneolales; family Balneolaceae; genus JAUICM01. Next base: position 8,698 of record JAUICM010000008.1, read on the forward strand.
GTTCTAAAATAAAAATCAAAGCCATTTAGTAGGTTAGGTTTTCATGAATTGATAGAACCTTGATGGCAGTACAGGTGGCGACTTTTCTTGAGCCTTCAACGAAAAACCCCTTAACACCTTCCTTGATTCTTGTTGCATGAATTCCTCTTCGTCCCGTGTCGAGAATAAACATCAATGCGTAAGCATTATCGGGAATAGGCCCTTCCGGAAAGGGTTCTCCTTTTTCATCAATAGCTTCGGGATGTATCATACTGACTATAGCTGGGTCATCCCCATCATAGAGCCAATCCCACCGAATATGCTGGAAAGGAGGGGTTTTTCTACCACCTTCACTTGCAGGAATTAACTTGTAACTAACCAAGAAATCTGGTTTGAGTCCGCTTAGTTTCTCATAATTATCCATGTTATTCCGAATATGATCTTATGTTGAAATTAAGGTTCCTTAGTTTCTATAAACTACCCATGATAAGTTCGAAGACTGAAGTATGAACTAGGATCAGTATGAAACATTTTTTATGAAAATCAATAATCAGATTATTGATTGATCCAATATGATCAATACCAGTATTGACAAAATAGTTAAAACAACAAACCCAATAAAAATATTCAACAATCCGGTGACCGGGCCACCACTTAAACTATCAATTTTTGGTCGTTCATAAAATTCATTGAACGGGATGATTTTTTTATTACTTAAAACCCAGAGAAGACAAAAGAACAGCCATTTGGAAAATCCACCAAACAATTCCAGAATAATTAAGGGGAAGGTATTTCTAAACATTGGTGGTATTACATTGGTTGAACAACACTAGTTTTGTGATACGATTTCAATTTCATCAATCAGAGTCTGATTTAGTTTGCACAGAAAATAACAGAATAAATCAGATAGGGAAATGGAGAGATTGTATTTCGATCTATATTTGCGATGTAGAAGTCTTCCCCTCCTTAGGAGGGGATTGAGGGGTGGGTTACAGGATTATGCGAAGTTTTTAAAAGCTTTTGTTAGATTTGTTGTTCTTTTGTGCCGACAAAAGAACCAAAAACTCCCGACTACGAATTCTTCACGGTATTGATTTCATTCAAGCTAAAAGTTTAAGAAACTTTTTTAACGCCTTCATTCCATCAATCTTTTTCCGCGAACAATTCTAAGGCCGGAAATTAAGGAAGCTCTACAAAGTCAATAAAAGAGGGTAGCTAAGAAATATGTTGATCTGATTACGAAGGTCTTCCTTCGTAATCCAATCCAGAAGCTCCAGCTTCTTGTAAAGTAAAGTGGAAGCAGGAGCTTCCGGGCTGCATTCCCAAGCGGAGCTAGGGAACGAGTTCAAGAAAATAGAAGAGGATGACTAAGAAAATCAAAAGCCCCACCTTCATTTCTTCCCCAGAAGCGGATTAAGGGGAGGGGCATCTTAACTATGTATTCCTGACAGGTATCCACAATTCACAAGTTACCTCAGGCTGTGTCAGATCCTTATCTTTTATACTCAGTATCTCGGGCCCTTCAGACAGTTCATAATTTACAGATGGAAACCACTCGGAGTAAATACGTCCCCAGGTCTTCTGTAAGGTTTCAGGAAACGGGCCAACTATATTAAAGATCGCCCATGAAGTGGCGTTTACTTTTAAATGATCCCAATCCTCTGAGACTTCTTTGGTAGTGGCTACTGCGAGATAGTGATCAAGCATTCCTTTTTCTGACATTCGGTCTTCATCGAAATTTATGGATGCCTGAATAATACCCGATGGTTCAGAATCAGAGAGCTCTATTAGCTCAAAGATCTTTTCTTCATCCAGATGATCCCACATTTTCTCGATCTCTGGGTTTACTCCCTCAAATTGAATAGGGACTCTTTTTCTTACGCCTGCAATATTAAATGAATCTTTTTCTTCGATACGATAGTCCATTTCTGTTCCTCCTTGTATGGATAGATAAAAGGTCATCCGTGGCCAGCTTTTCAGAAAATGCTTGCCTTCTTTAACCTGAGAAGGATTTATACCATGCATGGATTGAAACGCTCTTGAAAAAGCATCAGAAGAACTATAGCCGTAGATACGTGCTATTTCTTCAATCGTATTCTCAGGTTTCTGAAGTTGCTGAGCAGCCAGAGTTAATCTTCTTCTGCGGATGTATTCCGAAACAGGAACACCCGCGATAAAAGAAAACATCCTGCGAAAATGATATTCCGAACAGTGGGTCAAACGGGCAGCTTCCAGGATATCAATACTACCAGTGAGGTTATCTTCGATATACCTCATGGCAGAATTCATCTTTTCATGCCAGTCCATACGGATTTCCTTTTGGTGATTATTTGGAGAACAAAAATAGGGGAATTGCACCCTGCAACTCATGCACCATAATATCGGATAGGAGGGAAAAATGCGGGGCTAAATCTGGTTTTTGGGTTGAAACCATTCACTTGTAAAAATGATGAGGTATTAAGCAAGGAGGGAATTTATCCCAGCAAAGCTACATCAAAAGTTAGTTTGAAGTGCTTGTTGGTTTCATCTTTTCAAACTTGACTAAATACATAGATGAAACAATTGGAATAATGAGAAAGAATAGTCTGAATTTATACAGTAACTCTTCACTAATGCTGACTAAGTCCGGAAGAAAAATGTACAAAGTAGCCAATATCAATACAGTTAATCCAAGTCCCCATTTCCTTAAAAAAATAAGTACAACACCCTCAATTATTACACTGATGCCCCACAAGGCGAATATTATAGAAACGAAAGCATTAACACTTGTCTCATTTGTTTCAAAACTAACTATAAAAAGAGTAAGTGTAAGAGTAATGTATCCAAGAATTACTTTTTTTCTAGGTAAGTTCATATTGCAACTAACGACCCGGCGTTTAATTGGCGAGTCTTGAGGTTAAAATTAAGGCACCGAACCCCTCGTCCGAAGCCTGCGCTGAACTCGATTCAGTATCCGCTTGAGATGCTTGATAGTAGTATTATTCTTCTCTTCTCCAGCGATAATCGCATTTTGAACAATGGTAAATATACTTACCCACCGAAAAAGGAACTCCAAGAGTAATTATAAATATTAGTCCAAGGATTATAGATTTTTCTTGAAAGATATTTGGACTTTCACATCTAGGACAAACTAAATCAGAAGTATCATTTTCGATATCAAAGATCTTATCAACGTCTGCCTCATTATTAATGTCATATGAGATGACTTCAGATCCTTTTTCAAAATCATCTTTATGAATGAAGATTTTGATTCCACCTACAGCTAAGGCATAATGTGGCATAAGGTTAGACATGTTGCTATCTCGCATGTAAACACGAAGCTCTTCATCTTGTAATCTAGCAAGGTCGATTTCAGCATCGATAGGGTTATTGTAAGTTCTAAGAATGGTAAAATTTTCCAAGTAAATGCTATTAACGACCCGGCGTTTAAGCGGCGCAGGTTCTCGGTTTTTGTTGAAGTAACTGAATAATTTTATTGCTAACAAGCTTTCCAGCGAACCCTACCTGCGTCAGCCTTGAAACGCTTATTAGCAGTACAGTTTTGGTTTGAGTTACTGTTCTATTTTTAAAGTATCTGTCCAAAATTCAGTTGAATCTTTGAATTGGTCAATTGTACTTAAATAAAATTCTTTTTTGTCGCTATTGAATTCAACATCAAGCCTATTTTTATAAACTGCTCGGCCAAAATATTCTTTCGTTTCTACTTCCCATTCCAATATTGGCAGCCAAGGAAGGGTTTTGCTTATCTCGACTCTTTTCCCACGATAATCTGCAATGGCATTACCAAGGGATGTCTCTTTATAAATGAAACCGTTATCAAACCAAGTTTCCGTATCAGTTTGATATTCTCCGATTGTCAGCCCAATTCCTAAAATCCCTACAGTCCCTAATAGATAGCCTAAGCCAAAAATTAAAACCATTCCGAATACTGCCAAAGACTTGAATGCTTTGGTGTTATTATAAAATACCCACCAAAGAAAAATTGAAATTAGGAGATATGGAATCGTAAAGAATAGCCAGTCTAATTCTGTTGAGGTAGTAGAGACATTAACTAAATAACCAATGACTGCAGTGATGGAGATTCCAGTTACAGTGCCTATAATTCTATTTCTGATAACCTCATTAGGCTTTGTAAATCGGAAAAGTAGGAACCCAAGAATTGGATATGTCCAAATAGCGACAAGAATTATTATGAATTCAGACATATTTCAGGTTTTAAGTACTGCTAACATACTATTAGGCGAACGAGTATTCGTATAAACTCCCATGTGAGGTATTATCCGAACAAGTCTGGTGTTTTCAGAGAGTAAGGGCTTGAGAGTAAAACAGCAATACTAAAGTCATTGTGAGGAGCAAAAGGTTATTGAATGAGAAATAATAGCATTCGACGAAGCAATCTCGAGAATAGGTGAGGGGCGTTGTTAATGAGATCACGTCGTCGATGAATAAAGAAGCAAGTACCAACCCAAGCCTCCTCGTGATGACGAAGTTCTTTATTTGAAGATATCATACCATACCTCATTAATATGGTCATTGCGAGAAGCAAAAGGTTTTTGAATGAGAAATGGTAGTATTCGACGAAGCAATCTCAGGGAATAGGTGTGGAGCCTTATTTGGGAAATCACATCGTGTTGGACGGAAAGTACTAAAGAAAAATGCGATGTACGATGGACCGAAATGCAATGGACCGAATTGGTCGGCCGGTCCATCGAACACCGGTCATTCGTGTTTCAACCTGGCCGTGCAACTACCACCAGAAACTCTGAGGCAAAAGACTCTCCCAGTATCTCAACTTTCTGCTGCTCTGTTACTTCAATACATTTCAACACTTGAAATTGATTCTTCTCCAGCAACATGGTCAGATCTTCCCGTTCATAATGGGTGAAGTTGTATTTCGTAGTGGGATATTTCTTCAGGCAATGTCCGGGCCGTATTGTAATGACCAGCTTACCATCCGGCTTCAATACTTTCATGAATTCACTCAGCGTGGTTGAAGGATCATCCCAGAAGTAAAGGGTGTTTACGGTGAAGAGGGTGTCAATGGAGTGAAATTCAAAGGGAAGCTCATCAGCAGTAGTTTTCACAAACCGGGCATTGCCTTTAGTGACGAATTCAGCGTTCAGTGTTGAGGCTGCATTCACCATGTCTTCGGAGTAATCACATCCGGTGTAATTCACGTTTTCAGCCCGGGATAAGATCTCTTTCACAAAAAAGCCATTGCCCATCCCGATTTCTACGATCTGCTGATGGTCCTGAATGTCAAGGGCATCGATGGTAGCCATGTTCATCTCCCGGTTGCCTTCGTTCATACGGGTTGCGACGTCAGCGCCCATTTCGCCGTTCGGCTTTCGTAATTGTGCGGCTATTTCTTTTAAAAGGTCTTCTTCCATTACCAACCCATTTTTTCTTCAATGAAGGGGATCAGATTTTCTGCGATCTCGACCTGCTCCTCAACTTTTGGATGACCAGGCGTATCTTTGAACGGAGTAAACTTATAGTATATGTTATCGTCATTCAAGGATTCCACGGCTGCAATAACATAACCGGGCCACTCAGAACCTTCGCGGGTAATATCCATATTTCCAAGGGTGCTGATGATCGTGGCATCAGGGTACACCGAGCGGACATTTTTCAGAAAATCACTGTAGGCACTGATGATCTCATCTTTCGCAGGCTTGGTTGTTCCAAAAAAGTGTTTGAAAGAAGGGTGATCCGGCAAATTCACCAGCCATGAGTCGTTCTGAAATAAATTCACGATAACGAGATCGGGCTGATACTGATCAAAATCCCAGGTACTGGTGGAATCCAAAGGATCGGTGTTGTCCCAGATGTCCGGCATAATGGTGGGGAACCAGCTGATGGTGATCCCGATGCCGCTTTTACAGGTGCAGTGTTGTTCAGCATCAAAATGATCGGAGATCAGATTGGCATACGATTCATAGTAGTTGGTGTAAATGCTGTCAGAGCGGTCACCATTGTAGTCATTGGTGGAGTAACCAGCGGTGATAGAATCTCCAAAGTACTCGATCTTGCGTGTTTTCTTTGGTGAGGGAGTAAGGGGCGTTCCACCGGGATCGAGGTCAAAGCCATAAAACCAGGAATAGCCACGATCATATTCGGTGCGTTTGAATAGTTGTATCGTGTGTTTTCCTTCAGCCAGGCCGGAAGCCAATTCATACAATGCTGCAACAGTATCAGGCCTGATCATTCCACTTAGTTCACCATCAACGATCACATTGTAATAGTTATCTCCACGTTCTTCTTTCATTTTGGCACTAATTCCGGTCCCTTCAAAATTGAGGGTGATGGTAGTGCCCGACCAATACAACTCAGCCCGTTCAGAGCTTGCGGTATCGATACGACCTTCATACATGATGGAGGTTGAATTGAATGGTATAAAGGTTTCCGCAGTAGTTTTACACCCGGATATAATGAAGGCAGCGAAGAGGCTCAGAAACAAGAAATATCGTGACATAGATTGATTGATTATTTAGAGTGTCAATCTAAAAATTTAAAAGTACTTTCGGAGGTTGTGTTTTCGAATAAAAAACTCTTCATTTGTGATAACCATAACCTAAATCAAAAGGCTGTCATGAAAAGATTATTCCTTGCGCCGCTTATGTTTGTACTGTTTATTGCGGCATCAAATTATCACCATACGATCGATGGAACCTGGAAAGGTGAATTTTCCGGGCCTCAGGGTTCGATGGAGATCACATTCGTATTTAAGACCGATGGAGAAACTCTTACCGGGACATCAAACGCTGGAATGGGTGAGTATGAAATTCAAAATGGAAAAGTTAATGAGGATGGAGAAAGCTTCTCATTTGATGTAAGTGTTCAACAAATGACGATCACTCACAAGGGAAAGCTAAATGAGGACGGTACCATTACTCTTACTGTATCAATAATGGATCAGGAGAATAGTATGACACTTACAAAAGAAGGAGAGGATCATTAAGATTCCTTTGAATTAAAACAATAAAAACTGAGATGGAATGAAGAAATTACTTTTGTTACCTGTTTTATTAATGCTGTTCATCGCTGCAACGAATTATGACAATACCATTGATGGAACCTGGAAAGGGGATTTTTATAGTCCTGAAGGTCCGATGAGCCTTACCTATACTTTTAAGACTGATGATGATACTCTTACCGGAACCGTAAGTACCGGGCTTGATCTAATAGAACTTGAAGATGGTAAGGTGGAAGCAGACGGGGAGAATTTTTCATTCCTCGTGATGTACGGTGACCTGCCTGTGCCACATTCAGGTACCTTAAATGAAGATGGTACAGTAACAATGAGGATCACTGTAAACGGACAGGTGAGCCCCATCAAACTGACCAAAGAAGAAGAGGAAGATCACTAGTCTGATCTTTTCAGAATATCTTAAGTCACTCTTGGTTTCCGGGAGTGACTTTTTTATTGTCCTGATATGAGTTTTTCAATCAATGACATAACACCGGATCAGCTGAAGGGAATGCAGACTTATGGAGTCTGGAGGGATGGTTGCCCTGTGCCTGTTTCAAGACTTCGCTCGCTAGAGCTGGAATTCCTCGGTTTTGATGGAGAGCTGCATTCTGGTACGATCATAGTACTTGATGATGTCGCTAATGCTGTGATCCAGATCTTTAAAGAACTTCTTGAGCGTAAGTTTCCACTCGAAAGAGTACAACCAGCGGAAGAATTTGGCGGGGATGATGTAGCCATGATGGAGGCCAATAACTCATCCGGATTCAATGGGCGAATGATCATGAATACGGATCGTTGGTCGAGCCACGCTTATGGTGTAGCTATTGATATCAATCCGGGGATGAATCCATACATGTTGCCCGACAAAGAAACCTCAACTGTGAAGGTGTATCCACCTCAGGCCATTGACTACGTCAACCGGGGAGTTAAGAAACCAGGTATGACTGAAGAGATCGTGGATATATTTGCAGCTCATGGATTTACAGAATGGGGAGGAAACTGGCCCGATCGCCCGGATTACCACCACTTCCAACTCCCATGGGATAAGATCCGGGAGATGTTTGGGTAAGCGCCTTACACATTATAATTCTATCAAAGTCATCCTACTCTCGGTGGAGGATCTAATCGATGAAAGGGAAACAGAAGTCGATCAAAGTTTAATTATTTGACAGAAACCTAGGTGCTACTACGATAAGGTACTTCGCTTTCGCCTGTCTGCCGACAGGCAGGCTCAGGATGACTCAAAAAAAACTATCTCTTCCACTCCGTATGGTGTGAAGGTCCGTCCGGATCATCGGTTCTTTTGTAGCTATGGGCCCCAAAGTAATCGCGCTGAGCCTGGATGATATTTGCACTGCTTGTGATAGAGCTATATCCATTCAGAAAATTAGCGGCTGCTGTGAAACAGGGAGAATCCAATCCGGCTTTAAAGGATTCAATCACAAATTCATCCAGATGAGGTCTGGAATCTGATACGGCTTTTTGAGTCCGTTCATCAAATAAAATACGATCTGTTTCTTGCAGGATGAAGACCAGATATTCCATAAGCTGAGAACGAATAATGCATCCGTTGGTCCAGATACGAGCCAGTTCGGGCAGGTTCAGATCCCAGCCATATTCTTTAGATGCAGTACTGATCAAATGTATTCCCTGATGATGATTCACCACGCGTGCCAGTTGATAAGCCTTGCCAATATCTTCCGGGGATATCGCTCCTGGTATGGGAACTTTGCCTTCATACATAAAGCTGGCAATGGTTCTTTCTTCTTTGAAAGCAGACAGGTAGCGGGCGAACAGGGCAGAGGAGATCATGGTAGCGGGCACTCCTAATTCAGCTGCTGCAACAGTAGTCCAGCTTCCGGTACCTTTATTTCCGGCTTTATCCAGTATATAGTCGATGAGGTATTCCTTCCCTTCTTTTTTTCGGAGTATATCGACCGTGATCTCCAGCAGATAGCTGTCCAGGTCTCCATCACGCCACCCCTCCAGAATATCGGCGATCTCACCGGGATTCAATCCGGCTGCAAAACGCAGGAATTGATACACTTCAGCCAGAAGCTGCATTTCAGCGTATTCAATTCCATTATGCACCATTTTGACGAAATGGCCCGCTCCGCCATTTCCAACAAAACTACAGCAAGGTTTGTTATAGGTATCATTTGCGGCAATGGCTTCCAGGTAGACACTTACAAGCTCGTACGCTTCTTTTTTACCTCCGGGCATTATTGAGGGGCCATTTAAAGCACCTTCTTCACCCCCCGAAACTCCACATCCTAAAAAGTGAATATCATATTCGGACAGTTTTTTAACCCTTCGTTCGGTGTCTTTGTAATTTGAATTTCCTCCATCAATAAGAACATCTCCTTTATTCAGGTACGGCACTAATTCATCAATAACCTGATCTGTGATGGAACCAGCCTGAACCATCAGAAAGATCTTTCGGGGTGTGGATAATGAATCCACAAATTCCTGAACATCCTGAAACCCTTTGGCCGAACTCAATTCTTTATATTCAGAGATAAATACCGTTGCTACATTTTCCTCAGATCCCTTTACATAACGATTGAAAAGAGAAAGGGAGAAACCATTCCTGGCCAGGTTTCGGCTGAGACTCTTACCCATTACCCCGAGGCCATATAATCCAAATTCTGATGTACTCATTAGTTTAGTTTTGATGGTCCGTACAATTTCTTTGGGTTCCTGATCAATATCAACATGAAGTCCGTAAGCTGGCTCTTCCAGTGCTTCAAACTGGGATCTGAGCAGGGAAGGAGGCATATACTCATGATCACGGGAACCAAGGCGCTCTTCAATAAGTTCGAAACTGCCTTTCAGGTATACCCAGCTTACCTGAGCAAGATCTTTGGAGAGGATCTGCCGGTATTTTTCTTTTAGCGCAGAAGAAACAATAATAGCTCCTTCATTTTCCAACTCTTTCAAAGCAAGGGTATTCAGGCGCTCCAGCCATCCCTTACGATCCGCATCATTCAATGGCTGACCGGATTCCATCTTCGCTTTATTTGCCTGGGGATGGAAATCATCGCCATCGAAATAAGGTATCCCTGTTTCCTCAGAAAGCAGAGAGGCTATCGTACTTTTACCGGAACCTGAAACCCCCATGATGTAGATGATCAGGCCACTCATTCTTTCAGCGACTCAAGGAATTTGATGTAGCGGGAGGGAAGCTCAAAAGGCCGTTCTTCCGGAACCGGATCCCATTTAAGAATCGGGGAAAGTTCAGGTTTATCAGGTCTTAGATCGGGATCCCATTGGAACCCATCTAGTCGTCGGTTCACAAGGTCAGTATATTCAGGGAGAAAAAGCCCGGTATTCTGACCCATCTTGGCACGCATAAGTTCACCGTTCTCGAAAATAAGAATGGTTATAGGGGAGGCGTTCTCCATAGCTCCATCGGGTTCATCAGCTTCATTTTTGGTGTGATACAGGATCTCACTGTTTGGATATAATCTGATCTCAGAGATATCACCCTGATCAAAATAGGCAACCAGGGTATCTCCTTTAAGCTGGTTCAGCCGAAGGGTTGCAGAATCTTCCTGAACGGCAAAGGCTCCAACAAAAGATTTGAGTTCCTTTACCTCACTGCTATCCATCTGCACAGCGATATAGGGTCCGGTAAGCTGGATGTTTTTATGCCAGGCCTTAGGTCTGCCCCGGAGCTGAAATAACTCTGTATCTGATTCATAGTTTAAGGAATCGGAAAGAGATGAAAATTTAGCGGCCCAGACAGATACATCCTTATACGCAAAAATCGAAGAAGTAGAATCCCGGTCGAAGAGCAGGATCTCATTGGCAAAGATATGAGTGGTATCGGCAGAAGCAGATGTTGAGTCTGTATCGATCTTGCGGGTATAAGCATTCCCGAGAACATAACGTCTTCCTGTGGAATCGGCTTCCAGATAATCACCGGTAAGCAGCCCGTTATTGGTACTGTCATACACAAAAATATTGCTAAAGAGCTCCAGGTATTCCCGTTGCCGGTTAATGAAAAGACTGTCACCCTCAGCATATTGAGCAGAATCTTGAAGTTGAACCTGATTTCTGAAAATAGCGCTGTCCTGATTTTGAAAATAAGTTCCACTTAAAGCAGTCAGAGTTCCATCAGAATCCTCCAGACGAATACCTTCCCTGAAATAAGCGACTTTGGTGAGGAAATTGTAATCTACTTTAGTGCCAAAAAGTGTGGTGCTGTCCTGATGAATAACCACACGTCCACGAAGCCAGCTCAGGTCCTTATTATTGAAATAGTAAAGGGTGTCGGTCCAGATGTTTTCAGTATCGGTATCGATCTGAATATTACCATAAGCCCTCATTTCACCTTTTCCGATGAACTGCCATGCACTGTCGCATACCATGGTAACATTACCCATTTTAAAGCGGGCATCGTAGATCTTTCGTACCTGCTCACCATCAATGCTGAGCTCTCTGGCCGAGCTGAAGCGTTCAATGGTAACAACATTCTGGGCAAGTGTCCCGGTTGTAGCGGAACCTGCACTGATCAGGATAAAAACCAGAATATGTAGGAGTCTCTTTTTCAATCGATCACGGCCCTGCCGCCACCTTCATTAAGGGTGTAATTCGTGAGGTCCGAGTTTCCGAAAAATCCATTGGCTGCAATGCTGTCTGGTGGGGAGATAAAGATCACAAACTCAGGGGTGCTCACTTCATCTTTATCCTTCTGCCATTTGAGATATTCGGAGCGTAATTCCTTTCCGGAAGTAGTTTCAACAAGTACATTCCCAAATAATTCAAAAAGACCAATATCGGGGCGGTAACTGGCGCTGTCTGAGTTAACCCAGGTGTCCAGAATACCTTTTTCATTGAATATTTCAATATTTACCGGGCCGGTTATATTCATGATGTTTGTCTTCTCATCTTTGATATTCAGAGAATGACTTCCTTTTAATATGAGCTTGGTACGACCTTCTTCCATGATGCTCATGTTCACCCCCCACACTTCAGTGGTGTTTTTGAGTGAATCACCGAGAGCTTTACGGATCTGCTGATTATCGTATTCCGACAGTTCACTACAGCAGAATAACACAAAAAGGGGAAGTAAGAGAAGGTATGGTTTAAAGCGTACCAAAATATCGGTCTCCTGCGTCTCCAAGCCCGGGAACGATATAAGCATTTTCATTCAAACGCTCATCAATAGCAGCAGTAATGACTGGAACATCAGGGTGATCTTTCCGGAGTCGTTCTATTCCCTCGGGAGCAGCTATAAGGCACACAAACTTGATATTTGTAGCACCATTTTCTTTAAGGAATTTGATAGCATGACTTCCGCTGCCTCCGGTAGCCAGCATTGGGTCTACAACAATATTGTAAGCGTCTTCGATGCCTTCGGGGAGGTTGTCATAATAATTGACAGGCTGGTGTGTCTCCTCATTTCGATACACACCCACATGTCCTACTTTCGCTTCCGGCATAAAGTTTACGATGCCATCAACGAGACTTAAACCCGCTCTTAGAATGGGAATAACAACCACTTCCGTAGCAGGTTTATAGCCTGTCGTTTTTTGAATCGGTGTTTCGATCTCGATCTCTGACAATGGGAAATCATTCAGAGCATGGTATGCCAGAATGATACCAATATTCGACATAGCCCTGCGAAACAGGGCCGTATTTGTCGATTTATCTCTCAGATAGGTTAGGTACCTGTGAATAATGGGATGATCAATTACCGAAACATTTTCCATGATCAGGATTCAGATTCAAGTTCTTTCATTTTTGCAAAGTAGGTCTTACTTGCCGTAGCAACTACACCAGATAATGCAAAAAGAGCAATGATATTAGGGAAGGTCATGAGTCCCAATGCGATATCACCAATAGCCCAAACTGTTTCCAGGGTCAATATTGCACCAACAAAATGCATGACCACATACACAAGTTTGTAGTACATGATAGATTTATCGCCGGCCAGATACTGAATAGAACGGTCACCATAATAACTCCAGCTTATAGCTGTCGAAACACCAAAGAGTATCACACAAATGGTAACAATGTATTTACCCCCCGCAAAAGGAAGTCCGGCCTCGAAAGCCATAGCAGTAAGGGGCGCTCCGTTCTCAAGAGTCTGAGTATGGAGGGATTTCACTTCGGCACCTTCGGTGTCAATGATGGTGTATGATCCACCTCTTAATTCAATAGTACCAGTGAAAGTCTTTGAATTAGCTTCATCAACATAGAAAAGACCGGTTTCAGAATCGTTACGGATAATATTTCCATTAACAGGGCTTCCATCTTTTATATCTAAAGCTGTTAACTCAAAGTCAAATGGGGCGGCTGTAATTATCGCTACATCTGTATTATTCGTATAAATAGTATTTATTGATGAGTCAGGATAAACAACAATTGATGAAATAGTATCACTTGGTACACCACTTATGGGGTGTTTTTTAAAAATAATTTTCCCATTAAAAGTGGTTGTTTTTCCTTCGTCTAAATAAAATTGATCATATAAAACCCCATCTTGTTCAAACTTGGATTTAATAATTTCACCATCAATGAATTCAATTTCTGATACAGCATAAGTATTCTCTTTACTGTTGGCGAAAAACTCAACATCATGCTTCTGTTGCCAAACCCCGGTGGATACGATCACAAGACCAGTCATGGTACAAACAACCAGTGTATCAATAAATGGCTCCAGAAGAGCTACCACACCTTCACGCACAGGCTCTTTGGTTTTAGCAGCACCGTGGGCAATAGGGGCCGAACCCTGTCCCGCTTCATTGGAGAATAATCCTCGTTTAATACCCCAGACAAGGGTGGTAAGGAAAGCACCTGTCACAACACCGTATGCACCGGCTTGTGGATTGAATGCATTCGTAACAATTGTTTTAAATGCAGGAATTACATCCTGGAAATTAATAAGCAGAATGATAAGCGCTCCCAATATGTAGATAACAGCCATGAGTGGCATCAGGCGGGCAGTCACATTACCAATTCTCTTGATACCACCAATAATAACCACACCAACAAGTGTAGCAGTTACCAGACCAGTTACCCAGCCCGGGATAGAGAAAGTGGAGTATAAAGTATCAGAAACAGTGTTAGCCTGAACAGCATTACCTGTAAGGAAAGAACAGATAACAGCCATAACAGCGAAGAATACTGCAAGCCATTTCCAGTTCTGACCTAGGCCTTTTTCGATGTAATACATAGGTCCTCCGGAAACGGAACCGTCTTCGTTCTGGACACGGTATTTAACAGCCAGTGTACATTCCGTATATTTAACCGCCATTCCAAAAAATGCAGTCACCCACATCCAGAACAGAGCACCAGGACCACCATAGTGAATAGCGATAGCCACACCAGCAATATTACCAATACCGACAGTAGCTGAGAGGGCAGTTGTTAAAGCCTGGAAGTGGTTCACGTCGCCAACAGCATCAGGATGATCGAATTTACCCATAACGGATAAGATCCCATGTTTGAATTTACGAACCTGTACAAAGCCTAATCTTAATGTGATAAAGATCCCGAAACTAAGCAGAACAGCAACCATGAACGGGAAGAAAGAGGGAGTACTCCACACTAGGTCATTTAGAGTACCGACGACATTTTCAAATGTTTCCATGCAATAACTTTAATTTGTTTTCGAATTTAATCCGCGCAAAGTAAAAAACATTTAGGAAAGATTATGAGCGCATTACGGATTAATTGCCAAATTAAAAAGACTGCATCTAAATGAACGATTTATTAATGTTAAGTTGTTGGGCTGGAAAACATTGAGTATATAAATGTTAAAAAAACAGGTATTGAATTATGACAAAAGCAGATATAGTAGATATTATTTCATCGTCAGTAGGTTTAACCAAGGTTGAGACTGAAGCAGTAGTGAATGGATTTATGGAGACAGTAATCGATGCAATGAAACGCGGAGAGAATATTGAACTCAGAGGTTTTGGTAGTTTTAAAGTGGTAAAAAGAGCTCAAAGAGTAGCAAGAAACCCCAAAACCAATGTTGAAGTGATCGTTCCGGAACAATTTGCACCGGTCTTAAAAGTGTCGAAAGACTTTAAGGAAGCAGTGAATTCATCCATGTCAGCTAAAAATTGATTTAGAAAACGGATAAAAAGTTCTTATTTTATCGACTGTTCGAACAGAAAAAATAATACTAAGATTTTAAGGTGAGTATTTATGCCAAGCGGTAAAAAAAGAAAGCGCGCAAAAATTGCAAAGCATAAGCGTAAGAAGCGCCTGAGAAAAAACAGGCATAAGAAGAAAAAGTAATTTTCAGGCTCCGTTATTTCATATCGGAGCCTTTTTTTTGTTCAATTTTGAAGTTTGGTATTTAAGCTGCAACAGTAGCTTTCAGAATATCATCACATTTAAAAATTACCCTGCTTGCTTTAAGTAGCAGTTCATGTAATCTCCTGTTTACAAAATTCTGAACTTCAACCAGATTTTTTGGAGTGTTGATCTCATACTGAAAGTAGGAGATCAGGTTTATGGCCGACAGATATTTACCGGTTTCATCGCCTTCGATCTCAATATGCCAGCGGGTGATAATGTTTTCACTCTTTAAAAGAGTATTGATTTGCTTACTAATGGATTCCATCCATTTACTTGCATTTTCAATTCGATAGTTCCCTGATCTTCCGGGTAACTCGGGCTGGCAGTTATCAATGTCAAACAACCACGACATTTCAATATCAATAGTCGGATGAACATGGGCTTTGGTAAGTTTCTCCACTTTAAGGAAAGGATGTTTTTCCATTCCCTGAAGTTTGGATGCCATGGATGTTTCACGAAAACTATCCCAATCAAAATTGATTGAAAGGGAATCCATGAACTGTGAAGTATTTTCAAGGTCGATAATAAGTTCTAAGCCAATCGCATTAATCTTATTATCTTCCCAGGTCTTGAATTTCCTGGTTTGTAGCCCTCGTTTATCCAGTTGAGTGTTAACTGTATTAACGATAGAATTAAATATAGGATAGTGCATAGTTAATAATGTATAACTTTCACTCTCTCAGATAGCCGAATGAATTATTACGAAATAATATATCTAAAGAAAGAGCTTAAAAACAAATTGACATCTTCAGTTTTGGAGTTGGCGATCACTCCATATCGGAATTTGCTTGAGCTTTTTATGTCGGGAGAGAAAGAAAGTTTCAGACTAATTTTCAGCACCGCACCTGGAAATATTGCGCTGTTTGCTGATACCTACCGGCCAGCTAAGAAATCGAACACGCTTCAGTTTTTTGAAGAAGTGTATCAGGTTCCGATAACTGAGGTAGAAGTCACCAAGAATGACCGTCTGTTATTCATATCCTTCGAGAACGGGTATACATTGTGGTTCCGGATGTTCAGTAACAAGGCAAATGCCGTGCTGACAAAAGACGGGGTGGTGACAGAAGCGTTCAAATCTCAGGATGAGGTGGGAAGCCCTGAACCCAGTCCAAAGCCCAAAGAATTATTTCCGGATTCAATTTCAGGAAATAATGCAAAAGAGATCATGATCAGATCGAATGGACTACTTCCACGATCGGAACTGGATTTTCTGATCAAACATAATGGACTTGAAAATGGCTCTGAACCGGAAATCATTGAATTCACCAAGAAGCTTACCACACAGCTGCATGAACGGCCAAAATTCAGGAAACTGAAAAACGGAACTATTACGCTGATCGATCATGAGTTTCTTCCGGTTGAGACCGGAAAAGAATTTACGTCAGCAAATGATCTGATCTCTTATCGATTCAAAAGCTATTCTCATGATCAAAGGCTGAAACAGCAAAAAAGCTCCTTTGTAAAAGCTCTGAAGAGACAGATCAAAAGAGATAATTCAGCATTGCGAAATCTGGAGCAGGCAGACAAAGGAATCGAAAAGGCAGACAGTTATGAAAAATATGGCCACCTGCTGATGGCGAATGCCCATCTCGGAAAGCCCACATCCAAAAAGATCGCAGTTGATGATCTTTATGATGAAGGAAATGAGATCGAGATAGGAGTGGATGAACAGCTGTCGATAGCAGAAAATGCAGAGCTATATTACAAGAAGTCCGCGAGTGCATTAAGGTCTTATGAAGAAGCGCTTGAACGTATTCCGGTTATCAAAAAAAAGAAAGAAAGGATCGAAAAGATGCTCGAAGAGATCTCTGAGATCAATGACCTCAGAGATCTGGAAGAATGGAAGAAGAAGTATAGAAAGCAGCTGGATGATCTCGGGTTTGGTAAGAAACAAAAGGAGGAAACCAATTTGCCATTTCATACTCTCAGAATAGGCGATTACCAGGTCTGGATCGGAAAAAATGCTAAAAGTAATGACAAACTGGTTCAATTCTCACATAAGGAAGATATTTGGATGCATGCCCGTGGCGTACCTGGCTCGCATTTAGTGATACGGATGGCAAATGATAAAAATATGCCTCAGAAGAATATCATAGAGGAAGCTGCTTCATACGCTGCATATAATTCCAAGGCAAAAGGTGCTGAGTTAGTACCTGTTATATTCACCAAGAAGAAGTATGTAAGGAAACCAAAAGGGGCTGCACCAGGCGCAGTAATAGTACAAAAGGAAGAAGTGGAACTGGTAAAACCAAAGAAACCGGCTATATGAATCAATACAGGCTAGAACGATTTGAAGGGATTATTTTTCTTTGTGGATTTATGGGGACTGGAAAAAGTACCATTGGGAGAATACTGGCCGGGAAACTGGATCGTCATTTTATTGATCTGGATAAACTGATTGAAAAAAGTGAAGGCAGAACTATCAAATCAATGTTTGAAAATGAAGGGGAATCCTACTTCAGGATGAAAGAGTGGGAATATCTGCGGGATCTTACCAAAGGCTTTAAAGGAGTGATAGCACTGGGAGGAGGAGCTCTGCATAATCAGCAGGTGGTTGATCACCTTAAACTGCATGGTTTGATCGTTTTTATTGACACCCCCATGCAGGTAATAGTGGAACGGGTAATGAGAAATAAGAAACGCCCGATAGTGCTGGATAAAGAAGGAAAAATAAAATCCAGAGAAACTCTCTTTACAGAGCTTAAAAGCTTATATTCAACTCGTGAAGCTCTTTACGAGCAGGCTCAGGTAAAAATAAGGACAGACGGAAAAGGTAAAAAAGAGGATGTGGTCAGTGAACTGATCACCAAGCTAAGCAGACATGTATAAGAAGATCCCCGTTCAAACATCTTCTAATGATAACTATGAGATCACGATCGGAAGTGAACTGCTGGATGAGGTATCTCAGTTTATATCTCAGCATTATGGTACAAATAAGATCTTTCTGGTGATCGATGAACTGGTTCATGAACATCATAAATTTACTATTGAATCAAAGATTGCAGGAACATTTGATAAGGTTGCGAGGTATGTAGTTCCAAGTGGAGAACGTAGTAAAAGCATTGAACAGTACAATAGTATCGTAGACTTTTTGTTGGAAGACGGCGCAGAACGAGGGACACCTTTGCTAGCAATTGGGGGAGGAGTGGTCGGAGATCTGGCAGGATTTGTAGCAGCATCAACATTACGTGGCCTCCCGCTGATACATGTTCCGACAACACTACTTGCAATGGTCGACAGTTCTATTGGCGGAAAGACGGGTATTAATCACAGAACAGGTAAGAACCTGATCGGAGCTTTTTATCAGCCTAAGGCGGTATTTAGTGATGTTAATTTCCTGAAAACCTTACCGCGTAAAGAATGGGTAAATGGCTTAAGTGAAATCATAAAATATGGAATGATCGAATCTAAGGATATCCTGGATCAGCTTAAAACTCTTACAGAAGGTGAAAACTTTGCCAGCCCTGACACATGGGTGGATATCATTACACAAAGTGCATTCATCAAAGCTGATATCGTTTCCAGAGATGTTAAAGAATCCGGGGTTCGCGAGTTCCTGAATTTCGGACACACTTTTGCTCATGTGATCGAGCGAAAGGGTAATTATGAGCAATATTCACATGGTGAGGCTGTCTATGCCGGAATGTTAGGTGCAATCAAGGCCTCAAATCATTTGGGTGCCACCATCGATCCTTCCAATTTACTTCACTTTAAGCCGTTGTATGATGTGTCGCTGAGTGCGATAAATGGAGATGTAAAGGATCTGACAAACTTAATGCTTAGAGATAAAAAGGTTAAAGATCAGACGATAAGACTGGTGTTGCTGAACAAGCTTGAGGATCCTGTCGTCCGTTCATTTGCAGATACAGCTTTTATTGATCAGAGCTGGGAAGAGGTTATAAAGGAATTTAATTAAGATAGATGGCAATACGCTGGCTTTATAGAACATGGTCGGTTTTCTGGACCCTGATCGGGGTTACAGTGAGTGTAGTGGTACTACTATCGCTAATAGCTTTCGGATTGCTGCAGCTGCCCACTTCAAAAAATTATATTGCTAAAAAAATAGAGCACAGGTTTAATACCCAACATGAAGGGGTGTTGAGGGTAGGCCACTTAGATGGGATACTTCCATTCAATATGACCATCTCATCGGTCAAGCTGTACCCGGATTCAAGTTCAACGGAACCAGTATTCAGATCTGATACGGTGCTTGCCAGTCTCGATGTTTGGTCGATTCTGCAGAACAAGTTTGTACTCACAGGAATGAGTATAAAAGACCCATACGTTCTTGTGGATGGGGAATCAGGAAATTCGATCATGAGTGCAATCCGTCGAAAGAAGATAGCTCCGCAAACTGGAGCATTAAGCGATAGTGTTAGCGGGAGTGAGTCCGAACCTTTTCTCGAGATCCTGGCTCCTGATGTTCAGGTAAGAGGTGGATTTGTGAAGGTTAGAAATGCTTTTGGTGGAACAGATAGTCTTACTTTACAGAATATTGATCTGGCAATGTTTCTTGAATACAAAGAGGATGAACGGTTTCTCGATATTGATCATTTAAGGATGGGAATACCGGAGCTGAACATCGAAGAGCTTCGTTTTTTTGGGCAGGTATTCAACGATGAACAATTTCTGGAGTTCAATTCCATTGATCTTAGAACAGGAGAGTCAGTATTCCGATTTAGTGGTAAAGCTGATGGGGTTGATCTGTTAAAGCCTGATGTCATATCCCAGATCAGGCGATCTAAGCTCCAGCTTAATGTGAATGAGCTGAGGGTTACGTCAGAAAATGTGCAAAAATTATATCCTTCATTTCCTGCAACAAGCAATAACCTTATCGCAGAATTTCAAGGAGAAGGGAATGTGGATTCTTTGTGGTTTGATGACTTTGATTTAACCCTTGGAAATACCGGAATCGCCGGATTTGGTTATATAGCCTCTCCATTCAAAACAAAGGACATAAGATATTCACTGGAATTTGAAAATATCCTGATAGACACAACAGAGGTTAAAGAACTTTTGCCAAAGCTCACCCCTCAGCAGGTAGATGCTATATCAGATGCAAGGTATGAAGCTGAGATGACAGGAGATCTACACTCGATCTCAGGAGAGGTGGTATCTACCAGTGAACGAGGAACAATGAAAGTTAACGGGGATTTTAGTTTTAGAAATCAAAATTCCTTCAGTGCAGCTCTGAGTCTGATTTCTTTCAATGCCGGAGGATTATTAACTGACAAGATCTCATCCAGCAGCATAACAGGAGACATCAGGATTAACTCAAGTTCTTTAGATTACAGATCAGCAGCAGGTAAAGCAGATATTAAACTAAGTTCAGGTTCAGTTAATGAGATCAGTTACGATTCACTGGAAGTTCAAAGTGATTGGAATAATGGGCTGTTCGACCCATACTTTTTCTGGAAAGCGGGTAATTCCTTTGTTGATGGACGGGGAACAGTTGATGTTACGGGGGAAGTCCCTTCGGTTAATTTCTCCGGAAGTGGCACCAATTTGGATCTGAAAGCACTGGCTCAATCTGAATCGATGAACAAGGTAATCGCTGATATTGAATATGACCTGTTTTTGTCTGGGACAAGTGCAGATAATTTATACGGTCAGGCGAGTATTGATGTGCCAATGGCCAGGGTTGAAAATGACACTCTGCCAAATCACCTGTTTTATATTGATTTCAATGAACCGGGAACAGATAACAGGGTGCTCAGGCTAACCTCCACAGCTATGGATCTTTCTCTGAGTGGAGAATATTCCACTACAGGACTTACGGACCTGGTACCATACTGGAGACAGTATTTTGAGGAACGATATCAAGAGGAGATCCTGCTGAATGATATTGAACCCGTGGTTATGGAAGTACCGGATATTGAAGATCAGAATTTTGCTCTGTCTGCTACCCTGAAGGATTTTAGTCTGCTCAATGCCTATTTCCCGAATTTGCCCCATATCAGTACTCGGATGTTACTCTCGTCAGATTTCAATGCGAATTCGGAGCGAATGTTATTCAATCTCAATCTGAGAGATCAGGAGTTCAGATATAATGATGTGAGCATAGATTCCCTGGTGACACAATTAACCGGAAGTTTCCGCAGAAATGAAAAACTTAAAGATTTTGCGGGATTTCAGCTGGTATCGGAAGCAGCTCATGTTTCCACTGATATGATATCCGGAAAGGGGATCAATTTTTCATTTGATCTGGATGAGGATTCCGTTTCTGTAAGTTCGTCTGTAACCAGGATCGCCGATGATACAGAGTTTAATTTATCAGCCCATTCGGCGTTATCAGATACATCCATCGTTGTGATAATCGACAATTTCGAGCTTGGCCAGAATCTTTATAAATGGCGAAACCAGGGGGCTCCGGCCTTCACTTACAACAATTCCGGTAAACTGCGTTTCGAAGAATTCGACTTTGTGAACTTTGAAGAATTCCTGAGTTTTGATGGGGTTTTCAGTAATCAGGCGACCGATTCTGTGAACTATATTTTGAGAAGTGTAAATCTCTTCAGGATCTCAGAATTACTGGATGGCAAGATCTCATTTTCAGGAGTTCTTGATGGTGATTTTACCACCAGAACACTTACCAGAACACCCACCATTCAGGGTGAGCTAACTGTAACCGGGTTTGCTTTAGATAATAATGTGGTGGGAGATATTGAAGTCAAAAGCCGGTTGAATTCTGAGTTGAACAGGTTTGATACTCAAATAGCGGTAAAAACGGACTCAACCATTTATCCTGAATATTTCACCAGAAGCCAGAGGTCCGGACAGAATATTTTATTAGAAGGCTATGTGCTGGCTCCCGAACAAGGTTCGTTTCCTGATGCTGATTCTTTGTTCAAATTCGATCTGAACTTTGAGTCTGTCGATCTTTGGATCATTCCTTTCATCGCTCCAAAAGTGTTTACAGAAATGTCAGGCAGGGCAAGTGGTAAAGGTATGATCTGGGGTAATGCTGAGACCTATGATTTCTCAGTGAATTATCAGGTAGGGGTGGATGACGCAGTATTCATGAAACCCAGATTTATTGATACCCATTATTTTGCACAGGGGAATGTGATCTTTAACCGAACGAGCGGATTGGATTTCAGGGACGTCCTTGTGATCGATCCATCCGGGGGTACAGCAATATTAAGCGGAACCCTCGATTTCAATGATTTCAAAGATCCATATTACTTTGATTTGGCTTTGGAAATGGATGAATTTCAGTTCCTTAATAATTCTTTTGATCCTACAGTTCCATTTTATGGAACGGCATATGGCAGTACTACCGTTAGACTACGAGGAACCAACCTTGAACCAGTAATGTCAACCGATTCGCCAGTACAGATCACTGATTTTTCGAATATATCCATCCCGCTTTTGGAAGAGACCGACTTTGATGAGAATAATAAGTTCATTCGATTTGTGGATGACTTCTCTTTCTCAAAAATGAATCAGGATTCTTCCGGAAGTTCAGCTTCTTTCATTTCCCAATCTGATATTGACCAAACTGAGAAGAGTTTCATGGAACGGATCACTATGGACTTCAGCTTTGTGGCTACTCAGCCAATGACGGTTCAGCTGATCTTTGATCCGGTTACCGGTGATCAGATCCGTGCAGATGGCACTGGTAGACTTCGCTTAAGACTTGAGGATGAAGTGGTATCGATGTTCGGTCGATTTGATATTACAGACGGATACTACAATTTTGTGAGTGGAGATATTTTTGCCCGAAGATTTCAACTCCAGCCCGGTGGGGCCATCATCTGGGAGGGAAGTCCTGCTGATGCACGACTAAATCTAAGTGCAGTGTACGAAGCCCGTCCGGATATAAATACACTTTCTCAGGCCAGAGCTAATATTGACCGAAATGCATCACAAAGGGTTCCGGTTCAACTTGTTCTGGATGTTGGCGGATCGATCTCTCAAATAGAGAACGACTTCTATTTCAGGCTGCCGAATACATTTGAGTCGCGACAGAATACCACCCTGAGTACTCAAATAAATGCACTGAACAGCAATGAGGACGAAAAGTTCATACAGGCTACGAGTTTCCTGTTGATGGGTGATTTCATTCCTTCCACTTCAACCGGAAGTAATGCCACGAACTCACTGACCGATAACTTTTCAGGAAGTGGTGCCGTATTGAATCCATTACTTTCAAGTCAGGTAATAAGTCCGTTACTTTCAAACCAGATAAATTCTTTACTAAGAAGTGACATAGGAAGCCTGGATATCGATTTTAATCTTAATACTTATAACAATGTTGACCTTGCGGTCGCACTCAGGCTTTACAACGATAGAATCATACTCAGCAGGGAAGGGCAAATAACAGGCTCACAATCCAATATTGGGGATATTGGTGCAACATATAGAATAAATCAAACACTCTCCGTCACTGCATTTCACCGACAGGACCCAACATTCAGTAATTATTCAGTGTCAGGAGACAATCAACAAGCACAAGATATTAACGGGGTAGGTTTAGAAGCCCAGGTAAGCTTTAACAGCTGGAACGAGTTCTTTAAAAGACTTGGTAAACCATTCAGATGGCTCTTTGGAAGAAAAGAGAATAGCGACGAAGAAATGGCTTCAAACAGTACTAATACCCCTTCATAAAAGGAATTAATGAATAGAAATAGAAGGTTAAGCACATTCGAAGAAATTGTATTAGACCTTGTCAAGAATAGCCCAGGGGCTTATTTGTCAAAAGAGACGATAAAAGAAGTAATGCAACTACACAGCAAGAAGGAGGTTAAACGCCTTGATAAGGCGATAAACAGCCTGAGCAGCCAGGGACAATTACGAAAGCAAGGAAATAATATTCACCTTAATAAAGGTGGAAAACCGTCCGAAAAGCAACGAACAGATATTGTGGAAGGTAAGATCCAGATCACTCAAAGAGGAACTGGATTTGTAATAGTTGAGGGATTGGACGATGATATCAGGATCTCCAACAGAGATGTAGGTCTGGCTTTGCCCGACGACATCGTGAAGGTTAAGATCATTGGTTCAAAAAGTAAGTCGAAACAGCCCAAAGGCCGTATCATTGAGATAGTAAAAAGAGGGAAAGACTTTTATGTCGGGACACTCAAGCGAACAGCGTCTAAGACCTATCTGATAGAGCCAGACGTAAAATCAGCACACACCGAATTCTTTGTGCTGCCTGAGAAACTGAACGGAGCTACCGAAAACGACAAAGTTATATTTGAACTGGAAAACTGGGTTCACCCTCAGGCTCTTCCGGAAGCGAGGATAACGTCGATTCTTGGGAAATCAGGAAGTAATGACGCCAATATTCTCTCCATTTTAGCAGAGAATGAACTACATGCAGAGTTTCCACCCGAAGTAGAACGGTTTGCCAAAGCCATTCCTGATAAGATCCCGGCAACGGAGATCGAGCGCAGACTGGATATCCGAGACGAAACTGTATTCACGATAGATCCGCTGGATGCCAAAGATTTTGATGACGCATTAAGTATCAAGTTCCTGGATAATGGGAACTTCTACCTTGGAGTGCATATCGCTGATGTAACCAATTATATGCAGCCAGACACTCCATTGGATGTGGAAGCGTACAAACGGGGAACCAGTGTTTATCTGGTGGACCGCGTGATACCTATGTTACCGGAACGGCTAAGTAATGGTGTTTGCAGCCTTCGGCCACATGAAGATAAACTCACCTATAGCTGTTTTATGGAAATTGATAAGCAGGGAAAGCTGGTCGATTATTCTATTGCAGAAACAGTTATCCATTCCGATCAGAGATTTACGTATGAGGAAGCACAGGAAATCCTGGATGGAAAAGATCATAAGTACAAGAATGAAGTTCATCTGGCTGGGAAACTTGCTAAAACCCTGATGGATAAGAGATTCAGAGAAGGAGCCATTGATTTCGATAATCCGGAACCTCGGTTTGTGCTGGATGAAAATGGGAAACCGCTGGAAGTGATCATCAAAAAGAGAATATTTGCTCACCGCTTGATCGAGGAATGCATGCTCATGGCAAATAAAACCGTGGCATTACATATCGATAAGATCCGCCAAAGATCAGGTATGAAAAAGTCAAAAAATCTGTTTCCTTTTTTCTATCGTATTCATGATAAACCGGATGACAAAAAGCTGCACGCCGTTGCTGAGCAGGTGAAACCAATTGGAATAAATTTCGAGCTGGGCAATAAGATCACCCCTAAGAGCATTAATAAGTTGTTGAATGATGTAAAAGGAACCAGCGTTGAGACGATCGTGAATGGACTGACACTAAGAGCAATGGCAAAAGCAGAATACAACCCGGATAACATTGGACATTTTGGGTTGGGATTTGCACATTATGCACACTTTACCAGTCCAATTCGACGTTACCCCGATGTAATTGTTCATAGATTGCTGAAAAGCTATGCTTCTGGAGCGCAGGCATATAACTATGACTCCCTCAAGAAGAGTGGCGAACATTGCAGTGAAAGGGAACGGGTTGCCGTAGACGCAGAAAGGGATTCAGTAAAGTTGAAACAAGTTGAATTTCTTAGTGACAAGATCGGCCAGACATTCCCGGGTGTAATAAGTGGCGTCACAGAAAGAGGTATTTTTGTGAACCTGAATGATATACATTGCGAAGGTATGATCCGAGTTAGCGATCTGAAAGGAGACTATTACAATTACGACCAAAGAAATCACAGCTTAATAGGGAGATCAAGTAAAAAACAATATCGTTTAGGTGATGAGATATCTATCAAAGTTGACAGTGTGAATCATCAAAAGCGACAAATTGATTTTATCCCGGCATAACTATTTAAAATAAGTGCTATGAAAAGTAAACTATTAGCCACGCTCGTTTTATTGTTCGCTATGGGTAGCCTCGAGGTATTTGCCCAGTACACCACGTTTGGAAAGAACAGGGTACAATATCAGGATTTTGAATGGCGATTCATTCAGTCTCAGCACTTTGATGTGTACTACTATGGTGAAAAGAACTACGAACTGGCTGAGTTTGCTGCACAAAGTGTTGAATCAGCATATGCACAGCTAAAGGTTGATTTTCAACATGAGATAGTGAACCGAATTTCGGTGATCATATATGATTCACATAACGATTTTTCTCAAACCAATGTGGTTACCCTGCCAATTGATGCTGAAAGTATTGGTGGTGTTACCGACAAGATGAAAAACCGGATGACCATTCCTTTTGCAGGTGATTACAATGATTTCAGACGAACAATCCATCACGAGCTGGTGCATGCGGTGTTTAATGATATGTTTTATGGTGGATCGATTCAGTCTATAATCCGGAATAATATTCAGCTGATGTTTCCGCTATGGTTCGAGGAAGGTTTGGCTGAATACATGGCACTCGGATGGGATACTAATACAGATATGTTTATCCGTGATGCAGTTATAAACGGGTATCTCGGACCGATTCCATACCTAAATGGATATTATGCGTATCGTGGAGGACAGTCGGTATGGAATTATATAGCTGAAGAGTATGGACGTGAGAAGATCGCGGAGATCCTGGGAAGGATCAAAACATCAAGAAGTGTGGAGTTTGGTTTCAATGACGCATTGGGTCTGTCCACAGAAGAACTATCAGAGCAGTGGGAACAGGCACTGAAAGAACGATATTTCCCTGAAGTAGCGGAACGTGAAAATGCAAAGGCGGTAGCTACTCAAATGACTAAAAGAGGACAGTATGGTACTTATAACACAAGTCCTGCTATTTCTCCTCAAGGTGATAAGATCGCATTTATCACTAATAAAAGAGGTTATTTTGATGTTGTAGTGATCGATGCGCTTAACGCGAAACAGCTTAAGACCCTGATCAGAGGGGAAGATGATCCCGAGTTTGAGGAACTGAACGTTCTAAACCCAAACCTGACCTGGTCACCTGATGGACAGAAAGTAGCTTTTTCTACCAAGACCAAAGGTTTTGATGATATTGCGATTGTAGATTACCGTTCTGGTAAAGTTGACAAGATCAAGTTTCCTGAAATGGATGCTATTGGTTCTGTGGCTTGGTCTCCTGATGGAAGTAAACTGGCATTTGATGGCAATATTGGTCCATATCAGGACATCTTTGTATATGATCTGCAATCTAAAAAGACAACAAATTTGACTTCTGATTTCTTCTCAGACTATCAGCCGTCCTGGGGTAACAATTCTGAGAAAGTATATTTCACTTCAGACCGTGGTGATAAAGTAGAACTCAATACCTATAAGACTGAGTTTAAACTATTAGCTGATACCTCAATTTATCAATCTGACATATATAGTGCCCAAATTGGAAGTACTGTAGCGGATCGGATTACGGCCACTCCTGGCTGGAATGAGAAACAACCGCTTATGACCTACTCAGGCGTGCTGATCTTCATCTCTGATCAAAATGGTATTCAGAACATTTATGAGTATGATTTTGAAAAAGGTACTGCTTCTCCACTAACAGATCTTCAAGCCGGTGTTTCACAGATGTCGCTGAGCAGAGATGGAAGCAGGGTTGCCTTGAGCCTGATCAATGAAGGATACCTTGATGTATTCTTGTTGAAATCACCATCTATTCGCAAAAAGACCGAACCGTTAAAACCGAATTATTGGGCTAACAGAAGAGATAAGGAGCCTTTGAAGGAAAGAGTTCCTGCTATCATCATAGCCAAAGAAATGTATGAGAGCGGCATTATTTCCGGGTCTGAAAGAGCAGAACAGGAAGAACAGGAAAAACTGGCTAAAGCGGAGAATGAACCCAAAAATGAAAATTCCGGTGAGATTGATTTCAGAAATTATGTGTTCTCGGATGATGTGATCGCGGATACAACGATCGAGCTAAAAGACGAACTTTTATTTAAGCCAAGTGATAATGTTACTAACGACGGCCGTTTTGTTCCTCGTCCATACCGGCTGAAATTCAGTACAGATATAGCATATAGTCCAACTGTGGTTGCATCTACTTATGGTACTTATGCATTGGTACAATTCATTGTGAGCGATCTTTTGGGAGACCATCAGCTTTCTTTGGGAACAAATTTTCAAACAGATCTGAGAAACAGTGATTACTCTGTGGAATATGGATATCTGAAGAACAGAACAAATCTTTATTTGTCGTATTTCCATTCATCCCGTCAGTATCAGACATTCGGTGGTGATCTTCTCCGATTCAGAACGTTTGGAGGTGGGGTCAATATTCAGTATCCATTCGATAAATTTAAAAGGTTAGACTTTTCTACCTCCTACATAAGCTTGATCCGGGACTATGATAAAACGTTTACTCTGTGGTCAACTCCAACACTTACAAATCAGTCAAAAAGTATAAAAAGCTCATTTTTGTACCATACCCTTACATTTACCAGAGATGCGACACTTCCTGGGCTGATTACTCCGAGAGGAGGAAACAGGATCTCTGTGGAACTATCCGGTAGCCCACAATTAGGATTGGACGCACCTTTATTTGTTTCTCTGATGGGTGATTTCCGTAAATATTTTAATCTGGGAAGAAATTATACTTTTGCGTTAAGAGGCTCTGGAGGGGCTTCATTAGGTCCCGATTCACAAACGTATTTTCTGGGCGGCATGTTAGGTTGGATCAACCAGCGTTGGTCTGATAATGGTATCCCGTTTGAGCGATTAACTGACACCTTTTTCACGATGCCTGCGGTACCTCTGAGAGGACATCGGTATAACGAGATATACGGTAGCAGATTTGGTCTTATAAATGCGGAATTCAGATTCCCGTTGTTTGCAGCCCTTGTGCCAGGTGCAATTCCAATACTTCCATTCTATAATATCACTGGAGCAGCTTTTGTGGACGTGGGAACTGCGTGGGGATATGATATTACACAATCAATTAGAAATCCTATATCAGGTCAGATCATAAATATAAACCAAAACCCGAAAGAACTTGATTTCAGGTTAGGCCAAACCGAGACTTTGTATTATGATCTTGATCCTGCTGTAAATGATTTTGTGGATGGTCCAGGGCCTACCACTCAGGAGTTCAGCTATGTAGATGGCGATATATTAGCAGGCGCGGGATTTGGACTCAGAACTATCGTACTGGGACTTCCTTTCCGCTATGATGTTGCATGGCCATATACCCGTGGAGGTTTTGAAGGTAAACCGATCCATTATTTCTCTGTTGGAATTGACTTCTAAAATTTCATCTTGAGTTTGTTACCCTGATCTTCAGTATACGATCATATTGGTACTGAGGATCCCGGTAATAGATGAATGTGGTATACTCCTGGGCCTGTTTTGTGAGAGAATCGCTGAGTTTAAAGGAATTGATCTCTCCGTACTCAAGAGTTACATATTTGTAAGAATACACGCCTTCCTTTATCACTGCACTGGTCTGATAAACTCCAAGTGAGGGATTATATTTAAGCAAATTTCGATCGGAAATGCTCCATTGGTTAAAATCACCAATAAGATAGATCTCAGACCCGGAAGGGAGACGTCCCTGATCATTGAATCTAAAAAACACTTCGGCATATTTCGCAGATCGTCCTTTGTTTGGAGATCCATACTCAAGATTAGTAGTATTCGGATTGGAAAGAAAATTCAGGAAGTCATCCTTTAAGATTACCCTGGGAGGTATCTCACCAGGCTCATAAGCAATGATATCCGGATTTTGAGTTGAAAGGCTGGAGAGATTAAGTGATGCGAAATCGAAGTTTGCCGGGAAGGAGCGATCCCTTGATAAATGGAATTCTGCTAATCCGGTTTTCACATTACTAACCTGATCCACTTTTCTGGCCTTTCCCCAAAACCGATTTTGCACAAAAGCATAACTCAATTCAAACTGAGGGAATTCTACAAATTTAGGATACTCATACTTTCCAAAAATCTGATCAATTGCAGAACCATCCTGGCCAGCATTGTAAACGATCTCAGTTTCGGTGGTCAATTCTCCTTCATCTTCGGAAACATAGAAGGGGAGGCTAAAAAGCTCTGTTCCTGATTGGAAATCGAGAATGTGTACCATATAATTTCCACTCACCAAAAACCGGAGCCCATTATTTGGCAAGGTAATTTCGTAATGGAAATATCCGGGTTCAGAAAGCTGATTTTTTTCACCACCATTTAAAGTCATCTCGTTAAAGCCATCGAAAAGCCATGCATCCGGCATCTGACTTTGTTTCCAGTCTTTATCATGATGGGTAAACTGAATCCTGAATTGTCCGGACAATGAGGTGAGTTCGTCAAATTCCAGGGTAAGCCTGTCATTGCTGTTCAGTTTTATGATCGGTAAGCGGCTTACATTATTTCGGTTATAGAGCTGAATACTTTTGATGGATTGTGGTGCGGGTATTTGCCCGGGTACAAGAAGAAGACTTGGAGCCACTGGTGTTGACGGACTGCTTCTGCGGGTAGTTGCTTCCTCAGTTACACAAGAAAGTAATACTACGGATAAAAGAATGAGTGATAATAATATGTTAGACTTCAATAGTACCCTTAAATGCAATGTGTGCCGGACCTGCCAGGATCACGTTGGTGTAAGTGTCTGTTTGGGTATTGTAGCTGAATAATACCTGTAGTTCTCCTCCTTTAACATGAACTGTGAAAGTGAAATTCCCATCCTTTTTGATCGTTTCAGAATGAGCTGCCATTGCTGAAGCTATAGCCCCGGTTCCGCAAGCAAGGGTCAGGTTCTCAACGCCTCTCTCATAGGTTTGAAGGTTTATATCATTTTCACTGTTAACATGGACGAAATTGACATTCGTTCCGGGAGGATTCAATGTTGTATGCTGGCGAATTGAACGGCCTTCTTTAATGAGCAGATCTTCATTTTTTAATTTCTCGCTGGTTTCAAATAATACGACATGTTCAGTTCCGGAATGTATCTGAAGGATATTTTTATTATCGATCCGGATGTGACCAGGACCTTTAACATCAGGGAAATGAACACTTACATTACCCGAGTAAGGATCAGTTTCAGCTAAATACTTTGCATCATGTACATTAAAGTTTAGTATTGTATCCATGCCCAATTTGGTAGCGAGAAGAGAAAGACATCTGCTTCCATTGCCGCACATACCTGCATCACTGCCATCAGCATTTCTGTAAACCATCGTGAAATCAAGATCGGGGTCAGAACTTGATTCTAATACCATAAGCCCGTCAGCACCGATGCCAAACCTGCGGTCGCAAAGCCGGGGAGTGATCTCAATAAGTTCTTCAAGACTAAAACCTGAGGCCCCATTAAGATTGTTGACCACAACGAAATCGTTGCCGGTGCCCTCCATTTTATAAAAATTCAGTGTTTTCATTCCGCAAAAGCAGGTAAATGCTTCCAGTTTTCATGTTCAGGGATAAATGGATCGGTTCCTCTCATCAGATTTGAGAATCGCAATGCCAATACAGTGAATATAAGTTTTGCAGATACATTTTGCCGAAGCATAACACGAATGCTATCGATCTCATTGATCATATCTTCCAGCCGGGCATCATTCAGCGCTGATACAAATTTCTTAACAGATTCGAGCTGATCGATATTAACAACCAGTTTTTCATTGCTGGTTTCTTTGAATACAAACAGATCCCTGATGTACATTTCCATCAGATTAGTTAATGCGATCAAACCCTCAATATTGTTGGAACTCTGCCAATCCTGACACAGTTTCGATAACTCTGCGGCATCCTGGCTGAAGGCAAGTCTCAGATATTGAACTATCGATTCACGATCTTGTTTCAATCGGCTGACATCAAAGAAACGGGTCATTGCATAATTACCACCCGAAACTCTGGCCAGATAGGAGGCATCATCAGCACTCAATCCATCAACATCGATCAAACCATGTTCTACATCTTTTGGTGAGAGAGTGCCTAATGGAATATGCTGACACCGGGATGTGATGGTTGGAAGCAGGCTTTCATAACTTTCGGTGGTCAGAATGAACATAAGACGGTCTGATGGCTCCTCCAGAAGTTTCAGGAAAGCGTTAGCCGTTTCCTTTCGCATCGTTTCAACCTGGGTCATTATAATTACAACCCGATCACCTTCATTAGGCCGGAATCGGGCTGCAGGCCTGATCTCATCTCTGAAATAGTCTACAGGATAGAAAACCTGAAGGTTTTTAGAAGATCCGTCATCATCGATAGAAGGGCGTTGTGCAAAACTGATGATCTCATAGGGATCCTGAGATAAAAGCTCTAATCGCTGCCGTATTTCATCAATACCTGCAGAAGTAGGTTTCGGGATGAAAACGTGAATATCAGGATGCGGAAACCAGGAAGATTTCTTGCTTTTTGTGTATTCACCAAGCTCGCTAAGATGGTCTATACCATTGATAGCTTCAGCCAGGGCAAGAGCAAAAGCAGTCTTTCCGGAACCCGAAGGCCCTGAAATAAGATATGCATGCCCGATGCGGTCAGATTCAAGCATTCGCTCAATCTGTTCTTTAGCCCGCTTCTGGCCGATCAGTCTTCTGTTTCCAAATTTAATATTCAATAGCTTATGGAGTTAATTTTTTCTGTAATTCCTGGAATTCACTCTCAGTAATCTTAAAAACAGTACCATGCCTTGTTCCCTCCGGAAAAATAATCTCATTGGTAATATCAGTCCAGTTTTCGAGGTCGGTTGACCGAACTGCGCCAAATTCATGCCGGGTATAACGGTCGAAATATATAACCCAACCTTTTGAGGTCTCAACGGCGGTCGGACCTTCAACCCAGTCATCCGTTATTGATTCCGTTGGCTCAGAATATGAATGGGTGAGATACCTACTTCTGGATATCCTAATATTTTTTTCCGCTTCAGGATATTTAGTCTCGTTTTTAAGAAACATGATATACTCGCCATTAATTTTGTGGATAGTGGCATCAATCACATTAAATCCATGATCATAAAGTAACCTGGTATCCGAAAATGTTTCAAAATCCTTTGTTGTGACATAGTAGATCCTATGGTTGAAATCATTTTGTCCATCGAAATAAGTTTCCGGGAATTTACCGGAAATAGTGGTGGCCCAATAGATCATATATTGTTTTGATGCTTCATCATAATAGAGCTCAGGAGCCCAGGTATTTTCTGCTTCAGGTTCATGTGCCATAACAGGGATGTATTTCTGTTCAGACCAGTTTACAAGGTCATCGGAACTTGCATAACCGATGCCTTCTTCTGTCCAGCCTGCTGTCCATACCATATGAAACTTACCATCACCACCTCTGATGATACATGGATCACGCATTAGTTTAGATTTCCCCACAGCAGGGGCCAGTATGGGGGCATTATCATTCAGAGCGGTCCATTGCAATCCGTCCATGCTGTAAGCAAGGTGCAGTCCATCCTGACCATTATTTTGAAAATAGGAAAACATATAAATATCGGGTTCTTTACATGCGGTCAGGAATATTGTAAAGAATAACAGTACTAATAATGAATCTCGTTTCATGTTAAAGTCTATGAGTGATTTAATCTTCCCAGATGAAGTCGAAGAGTATGATACCGGCAGTTATTGTCACTCCAACAAATCCGACTAAAGCCATTAAGTCACTGCCGAAACCCTTTGGGATTCCATCAATGAAAGCGGCTTTGGTTACTCGTGTAAGTAACAGGATCAAAGGTACAAAAAGAGGAATGGAAAGCACGGAAAAAACAGCTCCTTTTCGGTCAGCCTGAGATACAATCGCAGCGGTCATTGTTGAAACTGACGATAAGCCAAGTGTGCCAAGTACAAGTAATACAAAAAAAGCTTCCCAGGATGCTATCCGCAGATCCATCAGAAATGAATACAGAAGGAAGGTGGATGCATTAATGAAAAGAGTAAAAAGGCTGTTATAGAATAATTTCCCAACATACACAGTAGAGCCCTTTGCATAAATGCGGAGTAGATCAAAGGTGTTTTTATCCGTTTCGTAGATGAAGCTCCTTCCCAATGCAGATAATGCAGCAAAAAGAATAACGATCCATGCCAAACCGCTTTTTGGGGTTGGGTCAAGCTGATGAGCCCGAAGTGTGAACATGATGAGTAGCAATGATGCTACCACGAAAGCCAATACCATATTCACTGCAAACCGTGTGCGAAATTCGATACGGATATCTTTCCTGAAAACAGATAATGTGGTTTTGAGCCAAAGCATGGCCAAGTTTACGGATTTTTGAACATTGATTGAGGAGAATAAACGAAAAGGAAGAGATTACTTCAGCTCGAGTGGTAATTGTACTTTAAATGAAGTTTTACCTGGTTTCGATTCGACAGTAAGAATGCCTTTATGCTTTTCAACGATGATACCATAACTGGTGCTTAGTCCTAGTCCGGTTCCTTTACCCAGGTCTTTGGTGGTAAAAAAAGGATCAAATATGCGTGACTGAATTTCCTTTGGAATTCCGGGACCATTGTCCTGTATTTCAACAGTAACATACTGTTCATCACTTAAAGTTCGGATTGTGATCACACCTTTGCCATCCAAAGCGTCAGCGGCATTATCAAGTAAGTTGGTCCATACCTGATTGAGTTCACTTCCATATGCAGTGATCTCAGGAAGATCCCCGGAATATTCTTTTTTAACCTCGATACCCTCCTTTATTTTATTCTTCAGGATCACAAGGGTATTATCGATTCCTTTATGAAGATCGATCTTCTGAACCGGGGCTTCACCAAGGTAGGAGTAATTTTTCAGAGCTCCGACGATCTCAGTGATTCTTGATGTTGCTTCAAAAATCTCACCTGTTAATTGGTAAATAGGCACGAGCATTGAGATATAATTTATGATCGCAATCACAGCTTCCTGATTGAGTCCATCTACGGAAGCTGCAATTTGATTAGCATCTATTCCAATGGCCAGAAGGGAAGGGGCGATGTCCCAGGGTTCGTCTATGCCGTAGTCTTCCAGCCAATCCTCAAGTTCTGTTTCTTTATTGAGCGAATCCATCGAACTCAGCTTCTCATCAGAAGGCAGATTTACTTTTTGTGCCAGCATCCGGATGAAATCCATTTCAGACTGAGTCATGTGAACGGCATAAAGCTTTTCCCTCACCGGATCTATCTTTGCCAGAAGTTCCCTGAGCTGTTGAGCAGCTCTTTTATTTGCGGCCGCAGGATTATTGATCTCATGAGCAACACCAGCGGCAAGGGTACCCAAAGTGGCCATTTTTTCACTTTGCCGGAGCTGAGACTCAGCAAGGCGCTGTAGGGTAATATCCATTCCAAAGACAAATACGAAGTTGTTTCGAGTATCTGCCCGGTGTTTGAACATCAGGAATTTATCAACTATCTGTGCTTCAACAGGAACGACTTGTTCTGAACTCAAAATCTGATCCCAAAGCTCACCAGACACATTAGGACATATATCTCTCCAGCATTTTCCCTTAAGATCTTCTCCGAATAACTCCTTAGCTGCTGAATTGGACAGCAGAATATTACCCTGAAAATCAGTTCTCAATACCGGTCCCGGATTCATATCCGGGAAACGAGCAATTTCTTCGATAAGAGCTTTTTGCTCCTCAAGTTTTCGTGCGTTCTCCTTGTTGATGGTTATATCAGAACCAAATACGAACACCAGTTTGAATTCTGGATCTGTCCTGTGATCGAAGCGAAAGAATTTATCTCCGATGGCACATTCCACGTAGCTGATACTTTCGTTACTGATGATATCTGTCCAGATAGCGTTATCCAGATCAGGATTCATTTCAACCCAGTTTTTCCCTTCGAGATCTTTTCCCAGAATTTTTTGGGCTGCGATGTTACTTAACAGGATCTCTCCGTTAAAATCTACTCTCAGAACCGGGCCCGGGTTCATGTCAGGAAACCGCGCTATCTCCGCTATTGTTGCTTTCTGTTCTTCAAGCTGACGGGCATTTTGTTTGTTGATGGTGATATCAGTCCCAAATACGAACACCAGTTTATATTCAGGGTCAGTCCTGTGGTCGAAACGAAAAACCTTTTCGCCGATTTCGCATTCCACATAACTAACACTTTCGTTATGGATGATCTCATTCCAAATATCATTATTAAGATCGGGATTTATCTCTACCCAGTTCTTACCTTTCAGATCGTCTCCGAGGATGGAGCGGGCGGCGATATTGCTGAGCAGGATCGTGCCATCGAAGTCGACCCGTAGCACTGGTCCGGGGTTCATATCCGGAAATCTGGCAGCTTGTTCGAGCTCTTTTCTTATTTGATCATTATGAAGATCAGATTCTATACCCAAAGCATAATCCGTTAATTGACTGGCAATATGGGTAAAATTGTATAGGAGGCAAAACCTTATTTATTCTTAAAAAACTTCTTTGATTCCATGCTCAATGGGTGTCTATATTCTTGCTCAGTTTATTTTTCAGATCACTATTTAGTTTGGATATCTTAAGTACATGAATTTATTTACTCTTCTTAATGAAAACACCATTATTCCAAATCTGGAAACTGAGAACAAAAAACAGGTGATCAATGCTCTTGTAGACGCCCTCAGTTTTGATATTGATGAGGAAGCTCTGGAGATCGTAAGAGATAAAGTATTCGAAAGAGAAAGTGTGATGTCAACGGGAGTGGGGAAGGGGTTAGCGATTCCCCATTGTAAGACCAGTGTTGTTTCCGAAAACTATGCCGCCTTTGCTTTGCTCAATGAGCCACTCGATTTCGACTCTATTGATGGCGAGCCAGTTAAGATGATCTTCCTGCTGGTTGGGCCGGAGTCAAAACACAGTATGCATATCAAGTTACTTAGCCGAATATCCAGGTTAATGAATAGTGCTTCCTTCAGAGATAAGATATTGAGCGCTACATCCTCAGAAGAGATTCACAGTGCTTTTCAGGCAGAAGAAGAAAAATATTTCGTGAGCTGATCTATGCAGAGACTTCACCAAGGTCTGACACTGCTTCTTTTAACGCTGTTCTCTGCAGGTGTTTTTGCTCAGGACCTTGCATCTATCATTGAATCAGCACCAAATCAGGAAGCGTTGTGGTCTGTCACTGTAAGAGATGAGAACGGATCGATTGTTGAAAGTTACAATCCCCAAAGTCTCATTGTACCCGCATCCAATCAAAAATTGTATACCACAGCGGCGGTATTAAATGCGCTTGGAGGTGACTTCCGCTATACAACGAATATATATGGGGATGGTGTTCTGGTCGATTCTGTATGGGAAGGAAACCTGGTGATCAAAGGTTCGGGGGATCCAAGCATCAGTGGTTTTATGTATGATGGGAACAGATATTTTGTTTTCAGTAAACTGGCCAGGCAGCTCAAAGATCATGGGATTAAGGAAATTAATGGTAGCCTTATTGCTGATGTGAGTTATTTTAATCCTGAGGTGTATCCAAAAGGATGGGATTGGGATGATCTCAGTTTTTATTATGGAGTTGAGATATCTCCATTGTCATTCAATAACAATGCGGTTGATCTGACAGTACTTGCAAATGGAGCAGTGGGCCAGAAACCTGAAATAAGCTGGTTTCCAGGGAATACAAGCTATGTAACCTTCTTAAATTATCAGAAGATAACCCCACCTGATACTGAATACGACGAATTTTATCGTCGGGAAATGGGTGATAACCGTATTGTCCTGGGTAGTACATTACCTCAGGGATATATTGAAAAGGAATCTCTTTCTATTTCAGGGGCTCCAATGTTCTTCCTGCAATCATTTAGAATATTTCTGAATGATAGTGGTATCAAAACGCCTGGAGCATATATGATACAGGATCCTAATCCTGATATTCTGGGACTTAAAGTGATAGCTTCTCATAGCTCCGAGCCACTTTCAAAACTAGTAGAATGGACCAACAAGGAAAGCGATAATTTTTATGCGGAGATGCTGCTCAAAACGCTGGATGCTGAGCAAACCGGAGAACCCGGTTCGTTTGAATTCGGTGTTCAGGCAGTTCGTGATTTTTTAGGAGGAATGGAGTTGGATACCACTTATGTGATAATGAGAGATGGCTCAGGAATGGCATCAGGTAATTTCACTAAAACGTCAATTTTATCAGAATTTCTGGTGAAGATGCAACACCATCCCGAGTTTAATAGCTTTTTCAGAAGTATGTCAAATGCTGGAATTGACGGAACATTAGCACATCGAATGAAAGGAACACCTCTGTATAATAACTTTAAAGGTAAATCTGGTTTTGTATCAGGAGCGCGGACATTGAGTGGCTATTTTACGACTGCATCAGGACAGAAATTGGTGGTGAGTATGGCTGCCAATAACTATATCGGAAAGGTGAAGCCTATTGATTCCGTACATGAGCAGATTCTTCAATATCTGTATGCTAAATATTAATTAGTTTAGAGAATGCCTCATAAAACTCCACATATTCTTGTTACTGACGATGAGCGTGCCATCAGAAATACGCTCAAGGAGATTCTTGAATTTGAGAATTACAAAGTAACCACTGCCGATAGTGGACAGGCTGCACTGGATGTAATTGGTAAGGAACGGGTTGACCTGATGTTCCTGGATATCAAAATGCAGGGAATGGATGGAATGGAGACCCTGAAGAAGATCCGGGAGAATGGACATGAATTTCCTTTGATCATGATATCGGGCCACGGAACCATTGAGATAGCAGTGGAAGCTACTAAGATGGGTGCCTACGATTTTCTGGAAAAACCACCTGACCTTAATCGATTACTACTTGCAGTTCGAAATGCACTCTCTCAGCAGACCTTAGCCAAAGAGATAAAGCAAATAAGGAAAAAACTCCCTCAAATCCAGGAAATCATTGGAGAAAGTTCTGCGATCTCAAAGATAAAGTCTATTATCGAAAAAGTAGCTCCAACGCAGTCAAGAGTACTGATCACCGGAGAGAACGGAACAGGAAAAGAGCTGGTGGCAAAATGGATCCACGAGAAAAGTCCACGTACATCAGGTCCGTTTATTGAGGTTAATTGTGCTGCCATTCCGTCTGAGTTATTGGAAAGCGAATTATTTGGCCACGAAAAGGGAGCGTTTACCGGAGCTAATGAGCAAAGGATCGGTAAGTTCGAACAAGCCGATGGTGGCACCCTGTTTCTGGATGAGATCGGTGATATGAGTCTGGAAGCCCAGGCAAAGGTTCTGAGGGCTTTACAGGAAAGTAAGATCACAAGAGTGGGTGGAAATAAAAATATTCATGTTGATGTGCGAATTCTTGCTGCCACCAATAAAGATCTGGAAGAAGAAATTGAAAATGGCAATTTCAGGGAAGATCTGTTTCACCGAATTAGTGTGATCCCGGTAAAGGTGCCACCGTTAAGAGATCGGAGAGAGGATATTCCACTTATTGCAAAGGCCTGTCTTGAGAAACTCATTGCCAGTGATATCACGTTCTCCTCGGTACGATTCTCAGAAGATGGTCTTGAAGCACTTAAAGAAAGAGCATGGTCTGGTAACGTCAGGGAATTACAGAATGCTGTTGAACGCCTGGGAATACTGGCTCCAACCGATACCATCGACAAAAGCGCAATAGACTCGGTACTGAAACCACGGAAGAACCAGTCTGAAGGTCTTTCTCGGTTAGCCGATGAAACAGATGATTTTCAGGATTTCAAGGAAGCTGCAGAACGCGTATTTTTAGTGAAGCAGTTGGAGAAGCACGATTGGAATATTTCTCAGACTGCAGAAGCTGTAGGGATTCAGCGCAGCCACATCTACAATAAAATGAAAAAATATAATATCGAGCGGTAACATGAGTGCAGAGATCATAGATGGCAGAAAAGTAGCAGAGTTAGTCCGGGCAAGTGTTCGTGAAGATGTGGATCAATGGGTTGCTAAAGGAAATCGCGCTCCTTTTCTGCAGGTAGTGCTTGTGGGTGATGACCCCGCTTCGATCGTGTACACTGGGACCAAGACCAAGGCATGTAAAGATGTGGGAATCGACACCAATACGCTGGTTCTTCAGGACACAATCTCTGCCAAAGAACTCAAAGGAATCATAAAGGATTTCAACCAGGATGATTCGGTGGATGGTATCCTGGTACAATCTCCGTTACCCTCACATATACCATTGTATGATGTGATCGAGACCATAGATTTTCGGAAAGATGTAGATGGGTTCCATCCGATGAATGTTGGACGCCTCTCGGTAGATCAGCCATGTTTCAGAAGTTGTACTCCTGCTGGAGTGATGGAGCTCTTTAAACACTATAGTATCCCCGTTAAATCCAAACATGCAGTAGTGGTTGGTGCCAGTAATATTGTGGGTTCCCCGATGGCAGTGATGTTATCAAGGGAGAATTCTTCCGGGAAAGCTACTACTACCATTTGTCATAAATATACGAGGGACCTGACGCAGCATACTATCAATGCAGATATTCTGGTTGTTGCAGCTGGTCAGCCTCACCTGATAAAAGCCGAAATGGTAAAGGAAGGTGTAGTGGTTATTGATGTGGGAATAAACAGGGTTGCAGATGAAACTTCTGAAAAAGGGTATCGCCTGGTCGGAGATGTGGATTTTGAATCCGTGAGAAAGAAAGCCAGCTGGATCACTCCTGTGCCAGGTGGAGTAGGTCCAATGACAGTAGCCATGCTAATGAAGAATACTTTGCTGGCAGCTAAGAAAAGTCTTTACCCGGAATAATTATATTTTATCGGTCCATCGGTCCATCGGTCCATCGGTCCATCGGTCCATTATTACTCACTCTTCTACTCCTGTTATAGCTACTCTTTTCGGATACATATCAACGATGTGCTGGCTTTGTGGGGTACCGGGTTTCAGATCATGGAATTCTCTCCCATAATTCTCAAGAGCCGCTTTGTTTCTGAGTTCTATGTAGCTGGCCATCACTTCATCCAACATATCTATGTAGATCTTGTATGGCGTTTTCCTTTGAGTCTTTAAGTTGATAATTGCCTTCTCAGGAGATACGGACAGGTTTGGATCAATGCCATGATTGTCAATGAATTCTATCAGGATCGGATTAACCTCTGACAGTTCTACCAGTTTGTCATCCATAGAGATCTCACCCTTAGCATTCACCAGGATGTTCATCATGTTTCGTTCAAGAACTTCAGGGGTATCATCTGAAGCAGGTGGAGGTAGCACGACCCCGATCCCGGTATCTACATTGATCGTGGTGGTTACTAAAAAGAAGATCAATAAGAGAAATGCGATATCTGCCATGGAAGAGCCATTGATCGAAGCGACTTCCCGTTCTGGTTTGTTGGTAAACATAATGTGCTCCTTGACTTTATTATTGAATGCCCTCAGATAAAGATCTAAGAATTGTGGAAAGTTGTATTCACATGTCAATGCGAGTTGAATTCATACTAAATTCATAATGAAGCATTTTATTAATCCGGGTTCTCCTTAATTAATGGAGTGCTATGAATACAATGGACAAAAGGGTTAATAGAGAGATACTCTATCTTTTGATTTTTTTGATCTCAACTTTATCGATCGTGGGGATAACGGGATTTGGTGTGTTCGAAGCAATGAAGAAGTTGACGAGTTCAGTTGATGATTCACGTTATCCCTTCCAGATCAGTATGGCGGTTCATCAAATCGAATCCCGGCTTGATCTGTTGGAAGATTCCATACAATTAGCAGTTTCAGATTCTGATACAGAGTCAGCAAAGGTTAGTTTTTTTGAGCTTGAAGAGTTTTTGAATGGGTTGGATGATAATTTTATTGCTATAAAGAATAGCGGAGAAGTAGAACAGGCTTTACTAATAAAACTCGAGCTTGATATAAATGAGCTTAATAATTTTCTGCAAAAGCTACCTGATATGAAACAGGAAAAGGTTGTAGATACTGAAGCAAATATCCAGATACTTATTTATTCCGGTATTATCGAATCTCAGATCAGGGAGATACTTTCAAAAGTTGCCTATAAAACCAGTTCACTTATCGATGATGCAACAATTGAATCAAAGGTATTTATCAAAAAAGCTGAACTTTTCTTTATAATTGTTTTTACGATTCTGGTTTTGATGATATCCGCAGGAGGGGTGATCTCGTTCATCAAGAACAAACACATCTTTAAACAGCAAAATAAAGCAGAAGAAGCGAATAAGAAATTATCTCTTGCTCTTGATGGCACAAGAGCAGGAATTTGGGATTGGGAGGTTAAAACCGGGAAAATAACCCTTAATGAAAGGTGGGCAGAAATGCTTGGTTATACATTAGAAGAGTTAACACCTGCATCAATTGATACATGGAGAAAACTGGCATTCGAACCGGATTTGGAAAAATCAAATGCGAAGTTAAAAAAACACTTCTCTGGTGAATCAGAATATTATGAATGTGAAATTCGGATGCATCATAAAGATGGGCATTTGGTTTGGATCTGGGACAAGGGAAAAGTGGTTGAATGGGATGAAAAGGGTGAACCAATAAGAATGATAGGTACTCATGTAGATATCACGGAAATGATAGAACTACAAGAAAAGCTACGGCAATCTTTGGAGGAAAAAACGTATTTGCTTTCAGAAATTCATCATAGAGTAAAAAACAATCTTGCGATCATCTCTGGTTTAATGGAGTTGCAATCGTTCTCGAGTAAAGATGAAAAGGTTAAAAAAGCTCTTCAAACCAATTTGAAAAGAATAAAATCAATGGCTTTGATCCATGAGGACATATATAACTCAGAGAATTTTTCAGAGATATGCTTGTCAAGGGTCATTAAAGAAGAAATGGAGAGCTTGCTGGCAGATATAAATTATAGTTCAGGGATTAAAGCAGATATATTATATGATATGGAAGTAGTGAAAATAAATATCAATCAGGCCATTCCATTGAGTATGTTGATAAATGAGATATTCAATTCAGAATACCTGAATAACACATTCATACCGATACTTCGATCTATAAAAGTTTCACTAAGGGAGCTTGCAGGTATAAGACGCTTAACACTTCTTTTTAATAACGCAGTTGCAAATCCCGGAGGAAAAATTCTTAGCCAGAGTGATATCTGGAACGATCTTATTGGAGCTTTCCTGACACAAATAAGAGGAACCCTTGTAGTGGAACACTCAACAGAAGGATTTAAATTCATCATAGAATTCAAAGGTGAAAAGGTAAATGGTTCGGCAGGTAATTTGGTAGCGGTATAAAATGTAAAATAAGGGTGACACTATGTTGTCACTCTGTGTCTTTACCTTGGTTCAGAATCAAAAATCAAAGAACCAAATTCTTAATACAATGACACCAGCAAATGCACTTACCCAATCAAACCTTAACACTCCTAATCTATTTGTAGCACCACTACTTAAGCGAATCAAAAAAGAAAGCGCTGATGAGTATGATGAAATGCAGCAGGCATTCAATCTGATGGGATGGGGAGAACTTCCTGACGAGCTTAAGATCGAGATCTTTAATGATGTTCGCTTTATGGTTG
Organism: Rhodothermia bacterium; assembly: GCA_030427885.1. Taxonomy (GTDB): domain Bacteria; phylum Bacteroidota; class Rhodothermia; order Balneolales; family Balneolaceae; genus JAUICM01. Next base: position 52,196 of record JAUICM010000008.1, read on the forward strand.
AAGAACTTAAAGGCAGGTTTTCTTCCTGTGATGCATATGTACAACGAAGAAGAGATACAGTACATTTCTGGGTGAGCAGTTTCCAGGATGATATCTGTACTTTGGATGCGGCAGTTAATGCTCTTAAGATCAAAACATTATAGTAAGATCTGTCCTTCAAATTCATTATGCAGGCTGTTTGTCTCTTGTATGTAGAATAAAATAATCGTTATTTCTACACTTATTAATTTATAACCAACCTGCAGTCATGAAACGTTTTCTACTTTCGGGTATCCTGATAGCGATACTTACTTTTAATATTGCCAGTGCGCAGACAAAAATAACAGTTCAAACAGAAGAATCGGCCGGAGTGATCGATCGGCATATTTTTGGCCAGTTTTCCGAGCATCTGGGTCGTGGCATTTACCCCGGAATCTGGGTAGGTGAGGATTCAGATATTCCAAATACTGAAGGATATCGAACAGATGTACTTGAAGCACTACAGGATCTCAGTATCCCTAATATCCGATGGCCGGGCGGTTGTTATGCTGATGATTACAACTGGAGAGATGGTATTGGTCCACGTGATAAAAGGCCGGTTACTTTGAATGTTTTCTGGGGTCAGGTTCCGGATGAGAATAGCTTTGGAACTCATGAATTTTTGAGGTTCACTGATCTTATAAATGCAGAACCATACCTCTCTGTTAATGTGGGAAGTTCAACTCCGAAAGAAATGTCTGATTGGGTTGAATACCTAACTTATTCGGGTGAAACTACCCTGACAAAAGAAAGAAGAGCCAATGGTAAAGATGAGCCATGGAAGATCAAATTTTGGGGCATAGGAAATGAAAGCTGGGGATGCGGTGGCAACATGACCGCTGAGTTCTACGCGGATAAATACAAGCAGTTTGCAACCTATGCCCGCGATCTGAGTGGCAATGAACTGTATCGTGTTGCCAGTGGTAAATATAATAATGAATATGCATGGACCGATACCTTGATGAGAAAAGCGGGAGAATTAATGGATGCGATCTCATTACATTACTACACGCTTCCTACTGATGACTGGGATGATAAAGGTCCTTCCATTGGTTTCGGAGAAGATCAGTATATCTCAACCTTGAGGAATGGACTGAAAATGGAAGATTTTGTGATCGGTCATTCCAAAGTGATGGATAAATATGATCCGGATAAAAGAGTGGTACTGGCTGTGGATGAGTGGGGAATTTGGACCAATCAGCTGGAAGGAACAACGGGTGGTTTTCTGGAACAGCAGAACACTCTCAGAGATGCATTCCTGGCGTCTACTACTCTGGATATCTTTGCGAAACATAATGATCGTGTGAAATTGGCTAACATCGCTCAAACTGTGAATGTATTGCAGGCCATGATACTTACTGAAGGGGATAAAATGGTGAAGACCCCAACCTATTATGTATTTCAAATGTATAAGGTACATCAGGATGCAACAAGACTGCCATTAGAGCTGGATTCACCGGATTATAGTTTTGGGGATATCACAATACCAGCATTAAGCGCAACCGCCTCTAAAGCAGAGGATGGTAGTATTAGTATCACGCTTACCAATGTGGATCCAAAGAGATCACACAAACTGGCTCTATCATTGGAAGGACTTGGTTCTGCTAAGATCAGTTCTGCACAGATCCTTACTGCTGATAAGTTCAATTCTTATAATACCTACGAGAAGCCAAATACAGTGGTACCGAAATCTTTTAAAGGGGCTTCGCTAAAAGGGGAGCAGTTAACGGTTGATCTCCCTGCAAAATCACTGGTAGTTCTGACAATAAAATAATCAGTCAGGATTGTAATTTCGAAGATTTTGATGAGGTGTGTTCAGATTCTGAATACATCTCTTTTTCTTCAATAGTGATTCGATTTTTCTTTGTAGAGGATTTCAATCTGGTTGTAATGCCACGTGCCAGATCATAAAGCATTTTTTTCTGTTTCTCGAAATGAAATTTCAGAAATACCCGTCCAAATCCGGTTCCAATAATTCCGGCTCCGGCCGCAAATAACAAGGCCAGACCGTCCGTCAGGTTCATCCCGTCCATGAATATTGAGGTAATGGCAAATGGAACCATAAAAGAGACCATATAAACAATAGGTTTCATTCCGCTCCAGCCTGAAACCATCTGTAATTTCGTTCTGCCTTCCTGTGGAGTTAGTGATATATGTTTGTAGCCCAGCTCTTTGCGGCGTTGTTCCCATTCAAAGGAATTACCCACTTTGGTCACTTTACCGATTCCGCCCGTTATTCTTCTTATTTCCTGAATAATTTCTTCCCAGTTTTCATCTGATATTTCCCCGGGTACTGTATTGATATTCTGGATACGGGAAGTGGCATTGAGCCAGTTGTAACCCTGATCGAACTCAGGATTATCGTAATCATTCAAAGCTTCCAGTAGTGAAGACTGATCGATACCAACTTCTTTTGCTAGTTGAAGTAATTCCTGCTCTGTTAATCCTTCCTGATCCCCATAAAGATCTTTTTGTGTCTGGATCTCAGAGGCTCTTTTGAGGACCTTACTGATCTCTTTCTTGGAGAATGTGCGTTGTTCGCTCATGAGTTAGTTTTAATACCTGAAATAGTTTCTGAATCAGATTCAATATCCGTCGAATAAGCATGTTCTTCAATCGTTATCTGAGGAGTATTTTGATGATTCAGTTTTGTTGAAATTATCTTTACGATCTGTGAGATTTTTCTCTTTTGTGATTTAAAGAGAACCCGGGTAAAACCCAATCCCAGTCCAGCACCAAATATTCCACCAATAGCAGAAAGCAAAAGTGAAAACCCTTTTGCCATGCCAAGATCTTTTAAGAATACCAGACTGATAATCCCAGAGACTACCCCAAATAGAATAGAAATTAATATTTTCAATGCAGGCCAGTCTTCTGAGTATTCAAAGCGTGTGGTGCCATCTTTAGGTATCAGGGAGAGACTTTTGTACCCCATCTCGTCTACCACATGATCCATTTCATAAGCTTTACCTGACTTTTTTGCGGTACCAACACCGCCCATAGCACCTTTTAGTTCTATTTTAATTTCTTCCCATAAATCATCATTAATTTCACCTTTCAGCATTTGGATGTGGTGAATTCTTGAAAACCCAAGAAATTCTGACAATGTATATTTCTCGGGTTCATCACGAAAGTTAAGGAGGGTTTCATGAAGAGCATTTTTATCAAGGCCCGATTCTTCAGCTATTTGAAAAAGTTCTTCTTCAGTTAGTCCCGGTTCATCGTTATGGTCTTGCTGCTTCTGACGCTCAAGCGTTTCAGATAGAATACGGCTTACTTCTTTTCGAGTGTAAGTTTTTTTACTCATAGTGTAAATCTTAAGGGGCTACCCTACGGAGCATATATAAAATTGTTCAAGTGTCACAAGTTTGACGAATTTATTGATACCAGCGAAATATTATTAAATATCAGTTCAAAATCCTCTTCAGAAGTTCGTATCTTTGAAAAACCGCAAGTAAAATCTTCCTGTTTCATGTATAAAATGAACGACTCTTCTCCTTTCGAACGCATCACACGTCAAGGGTTAACTTATGATGATGTTCTCCTGGTTCCTAATTACTCCCAGGTTTTACCGCGAGATGTGGACGTAAGTATACAGCTTACCCCAACCCTGAAATTAAATGTACCTATTTTAAGTGCTGCAATGGATACGGTATCAGAATACCGACTGGCTATTGCGCTCGCAAGGGAAGGGGGAATTGCTATGCTGCATAAGAATATGACCATTGAGGAGCAGGCAGAGCAGGTTAGACTGGTAAAGAGAAGCGAAAGTGGTATGATCGTAGACCCGGTTACTCTCGGGGCAAATGCTACTGTTCAGGATGCCAGAAACCTGATGAGAAAACATAAGATCGGTGGTATCCCAATTGTGGATGAGAAAGGAATTCTGATAGGAATAGTTACAAACAGGGATCTCAGGTTCGAGTCGCACATGAATAGAAAGCTTGGTGATATCATGACCAAGAAGGATTTAGTAACCGGAGTAGAAGGAACAAATCTGAAACAGGCCGAAGAGATCCTTCAAAATTATAAAGTAGAAAAACTTCCTATTGTTGATAAGAATAAAAAGCTGGTCGGTCTTATCACCTTCAAAGACATCGAAAAGAAAATGAATTTCCCGAATGCCTGTATCGATGAGATGGGGCGTTTGAGAGTTGGTGCAGCTGTTGGTGTAACGGCTGATACCATTGAGCGAGTTGACGCACTAGTAAATGCGGGAGTGGATATCATTACAGTTGATACAGCTCATGGTCATTCTGAAGGCGTGTTAAAAACAGTAGCTCAGATCAAGAAAAAATACAGCGACCTGAATGTGATCGGCGGAAATATTGCCACGAAAGCAGCAGCTGAAGCTTTGGCAGACGCCGGAGCAGATGTGGTTAAAGTGGGGGTAGGACCAGGTTCTATTTGTACAACCCGTGTGGTAACCGGAGTGGGTGTTCCTCAGCTAAGTGCCATAATGGAGGTGTCTGAATTCTGTAGTCAGAATGGTATTGGTTTGGTTGCAGATGGCGGGATCAAACAAACAGGTGATATTCCTAAAGCAATTGCTGGTGGCGCCGATGTGGTTATGATGGGATCTATGTTTGCGGGAGTGGATGAGAGTCCGGGTGAGACCATTATCTACGAATCACGTAAATACAAATCCTATCGAGGAATGGGAAGTATAGGAGCCATGAAAAAGGGTTCAAAAGACCGCTATTTCCAGGATGTGGAAGATGATATTAAAAAACTGGTACCGGAAGGAATTGAAGGACGTGTGCCATTCAAAGGATTTCTTGGTGAAGTGGTTCATCAAATGACAGGAGGCTTACGTGCAGCAATGGGGTATTGCGGAGCTTCAAATATTCAGGAATTGAAAACAGCTGAGTTTGTTCAGATTTCAGCCGCAGCCTATAAAGAAAGCCACCCTCATACGGTTCAGATCACTAAAGAAGCTCCTAATTATTCAGTCTGATCGCCCAATTAGCGATGAAGAACATCCTGTTTATCGTCTACTATTTTCCGCCTATGGGCGGGAGTGGAGTACAACGCCCATTGAAGTTTGTGAAATATCTGCGCGAATTTGGATGGAATCCCATTGTGCTATGTCCGGAACCGGGCGCCTATCATACCTTTGACGATTCACTGAAAAAGGAACTGGACCAACTGGGAATTGAAGTTCATCGAGTCTCAGGGGGAACCCCTCTTCATGCTGCAGGAAACAAAAAGATCAGGCTGCCACAAGTTATTGAGACCCTGCTCAGAAAAATATCAACGTTTTTTTGGCTGCCGGACAACAAGAAAGGCTGGATCAAACCTGGTTTAGAAAAAGCAAAGGAACTTATCCGGGAAAAAAATATAGAGCTGGTATTTTCAACTGCTGCACCATACAGCAATCTGATCATGGCTGCCGAATTGAAGAAGTCCACCGGAATTAAAGTAGTTATGGACCTCCGGGATGAATGGCTTGAAAGTCATCTCATAAAATATCCTAGCAGATGGCATAAAAGGAAAATGGCTGCCATCGAAAAGAATACCCTTGAACATTCGGATGTCATAACAGTCATCAATGGTGCCTATAAAGATTCATTTTCAGAACGATTTCCAGATAAAGAGATCAGAGTAATAGAACAAGGATTTGACCCCGAAGATTTTGAAGGGGTTTCTGTTAAGTCTCAAAATGAAAAGTTTAGGTTTCTCTATAGTGGTCTTTTTTACGGTGAAAGAACCCCGGATCTGTTTTTGAGAGCTGTTTCTGAGATTCTGAATGAAAAGCCCGAACTTCGGGATCAAATAGAATGGTGGTTCCAGGGCGGACTGAGCGAACCGGTAAAAGATCAAATAAATAAATTGAGGTTGACTGATGTGGTTAATGATCTTGGTTATTTAGAACACAATGAAGCTGTTAAAAACCTGAATACCGCAGATGTTCTTTGGTTGATGGTAGGCCATCTAAATCAGGCTGATAAAGTGACTGTTGGCAAGATGTTCGAATACTTTGGTACCGGGAAACCCATTTTGGCACTTGCCCCGGAAGGAGAAACGCTGAAGTTGCTGAAACAATATGGTGCGTTCTACCGTGCGCATCCAGGCTCATTATCAGAAATTAAACAAGTTCTGAAAGGTGTTATTGATGATCATATTAGCAATCGACTTCCAAAGCCAGACCAGAATTTCATAAGCAGATACAACAGAAAGAATATTACAAGGGAATTAGCTTCAATATTTAATGTAATTTCTTCGTAATTACTGCATCTTGAGTTCAATGGAAGGATAAATGTTTCAATTCATACAAAAGCTTTACGATAGCAGACACAGAAACCTGAGAATGATCCTGCTGGACGATACCCGTCCGGGTGAGGACAATTCCTATGCTATCAAACCAAACAGGCTGTTCGCTCTATTTGCTTTTGTGTGCCTTGTTATCTCTTCGCTCGTAGTACTAATCTTTATGCTCACTCCGCTTGGTTCTCTGTTATATACAACCGAGGATGCGAATATGAGAGCTCAGGTCGAGGATGTTACCAAGAGAGTGATAGCTTTGCAGGATTCTCTTACAGTACGTGATAATCAGCTCACAGAAATGAAAAATATCATCAAACTTAGCCTTGATACCACACTCACCATGGATGACAGGTTTACTGCTCTATTCAATGTTCAGGATGATGATGGTGATTTTGTTTCGATCAATCTTGATGAAAGCAGTACCAGTGATAAGATCGGGAATACAGGTATTGTATTTGCAAATATGTTGAAATCGGCACCGGATTTCCCTGCTTTATATCCGGTAAAAGGGACACTTACACGAGAATATGAACCCGATGATCAGCACTTCGGTATTGATGTGGCAACAAAAGAAAATGAAATAATAACTTCCATCGCCGATGGTACAATTGTGAATGCCAGTTGGACAATTAGCGATGGTTATGTAATATCAATCCAACATGATGGTGGGATATTAAGCTTGTATAAACACTGTTCATCCATTACTAAAAAGAACGGAGACATTGTTTTAAAAGGGGATATCATAGGAACTACGGGGGACGTAGGAGTCTCAAGTTCCGGACCACATTTGCATTTTGAGATCTGGAAAGACGGGTTACCGCAAGATCCAGCTATGTATTTAATTCAATAAAATATGTTCAATTCAAATAAAACTGATAAGACCGTGAGTACAACAACCAACAACACTTCACCAGCAGTTAACATTATTAGTGAAGGCACTAAACTCAAAGGCAATCTGAATGCTCAGAATGATGTGAGAATTGGTGGTATCATTGAAGGTGAAGCTCTATCGAAAGGAAAATTAATTATAACAGAAAAAGGCAAAGTGATCGGTAACATCAGTTCTGCAGATGCCGATATTGCAGGAAGGGTGGAAGGCGAAGTTAAAGTTCACAACAAACTGGTTCTACGACAGGACGCAGTTATTGATGGTAACATATATACAAAGACACTTGTTGTAGAAGAAGGTGCACAGATCAATGGTTCGTGCAGAATGGGAGAGGGAACTACTAAATTGTCCCAATCAAGTGATGCAGACTTTGAAAAAGGGACTAAGCTGAAAGTATCAGGTAGTTGAGCGGTTCGTTCCTCCCGGAGAAATACCGGGAGTATCTTGGACTTGGAGCCGAGATCGCTGTTTCACTGATCATTCCCATTGGTTTGGGCTATGTGGCAGATCAATATTTTGATACAACTCCTTGGTTGCTCTTGGCCGGGGCCCTGGCCGGTATTGTGATCTTTTTCTTTACGGTGATCAGGATCTCGAACAAAATGAATACCGACAAATAGTATAAATCTGAACTGGTGTTTGAAAAGCTTCTTAAAATTAACGGTCTCATCCTGATAATTTTATTATCAGGATTTTTTTTTCTCGCCATAAATCAGGCGATGGGTTTGATCAGCGGGTTTCTATTGAGCCTGTTATCAGTCCTTGTAAGTTCTTGGATAATAGAACGTTTCTGGGAGGCTGAATTTAATCAATTCAATAAGATTTTCTTTTTTTCGCTGTTTATACGCTTTATTGTGGTTGTTGGGGTGCTGGCTTTATTGCTTGGAGTGACAAAAATTGATGAAATCTACTTTACAGTTAGTTTCATAATTTCCTATCTTTGTCATTCTATTACGGAAATGATTTTTTTCAACAAAATTCTCCAAAAGCAAAGCAGCAAGTAGTAATGATCCAGACCCTGCGTCGAGTATTTCTAACCATACTTTTTTTATCAGTTAGTACCTCAAATATTTTCGCAGCTCCAGCCTCTAGTGAAGAGGGAAAAGAGCCTATTCTTGATGTAATGGGTACAGTTGCTGACCACGATTATTTTAACCTGTTTTCTATCCACGTACCTCTGCCTAAGTTGATTGTTTGGAGTGATGCAGAAGGCAATACAAGGTTTGATGCTGCCCTTAGCACTCACTCCCTGGTAGAAAAAGGAAATTTTGAGGAAGTAGATCATGCAGTACATCCTGTTGATGGCGGGCATATCATCATCGACTTTTCGATCACTTCTCACCTTATGTATTTCTGGATATCTATGTTGTTAGCTGTTTGGCTGACTGTATCCATGGCCAGACGATATAAGAAGGGGATTGGTGCTGAAGTTGCTCCAAAAGGTGTTTTCCAGAATATTTTTGAGACCTTATTTGTATTTATCCGAGACGATGTAGCGCGTGACAATATTGACGATCATAAAGCAGACAAATATGTGCCTTACCTGTTTACGGTGTTTATGGGTATCGCCTTTATGAACCTCTTCGGCCTGCTGCCATGGGCAGCTACAGCAACGGCTGATCTGACGGTTACTGCAACACTCGCGGTCATTACATTTTTTATAACACAGTTCAGTGGCACAAAAGATTATTGGGGACATATATTCTGGTTCCCGGGGGTGCCAACATGGGTACGGGGGATCCTTACACCGGTAGAGATTCTTGGTGTATTTACCAAGCCTTTTGCACTGGCTATTCGTTTATTTGCAAACATGCTTTCCGGTAAGATCATGATCATTGCCATACTTGGTTTGATCTTCATCTTTGCTGATATCTTTGGAGCCGGAGCAGGAATTGGAATTAGCGTATTCTCTGTTACTTTAACAGTTATATTATATGCATTGAAAGTATTTGTAGGCCTTTTGCAGGCATATATCTTTACTCTTCTCTCAGCTGTATTTATTGGGATGGCAGCCGAAGACCATGACCACGAAGAAGAGCGTTATCACGCTGAACATATAGCGTAAGAAAAGAACTTTAACACGATAAAAACCCTAACAAACTAAAATAGAATACTATGGGACTTTTAGCAGCTGGTATTGGAGCTGGAATCGTAGCACTTGGTGCTGGAATCGGAATCGGAATGATCGGTAAAGGCGCAACAGAAAGTATAGCACGTCAACCAGAAGCTTCTGGTGATATCCGTGGTGCAATGATCCTTACTGCAGCATTCATCGAGGGTGTAGCCCTTCTTGGTGCAGTAATTTGTATCCTTCTTGCTCTCGGAATCGGTCAAAACTAAGGTTTAGACAATGACTCTTCTTTTAGCAGCAGGCGGAGGCGGAATACTCTCATTTAACCCGGGATTTGCGATCTGGATCCTTATATCCATGATCTTTTTCATTCTGGTGATGATGAAGTATGCTGTGCCACCTATAATGGCAGCTTTAGTTGCCCGTGAAGCTAAGATCAAAGATTCTCTGGAATCTGCTGAAAAGGCTCTGGCCGAAGCAGAAAAGGTTTCAAAGGATAATCAGAAAGCTCTACGGGAAGCAGAAGCAAAAGCACAGCAGATCCGCAAGAAGGCGAAGGAAGAAGCCGACTTACTCCGTGCTGACCTTATTGCAAAAGCAAAGGATGATGCAAATCAGATCGTAGAGCAGGCAAAAGCCTCTATTGAGCAGGAAAAAAAGCAAGCCCTAACAGAGCTTCGACAGGAAGTTGCACGCCTTGCTATTAAATCTGCCTCTATGATCATCGATTCAGAGCTCGATAACGATAAAAACAGCAAGCTGGTCAATAACTTTATTGACGACTTGTCAAAAAATTAACCTGACACTGTATGTTGGTATCTAAAGCAGCGCGACGTTACGCTATAGCCTTACTTGAGATCGCTCAGGATCAAAAGGCTGTGGAAGACACGCTTAAAGATATCCTGTTTATCAAAAACACGATTGACGATTCAAGGGAACTAATGTTGTTTCTGAAGAGTCCTGTGATCAAACCACATGATAAACAGAAAGCACTTACTACGATCTTTTCCGAACATGTCGGTGAACTGTTAAACAAGTTCCTGGTATTGATCGCTGAAAAAGAACGATCCGGTATTCTTCAAAGTATTGCTTCATCATTTGTGGATGAATACAATAAATATGCAGGTATCATTGAAGTGGAAGTGCGCACCGCGAAAGCGCTCACCGATGCTCAGGTAAATGAATTGAAGTCAGTGCTTGAAAAAAATACTGCCAAAAAAGTGAATCTTGATCTTAAAGAACAAGCAGATCTGAAAGGTGGTTTATTTGTGAAGATCGCAGATACCGTGATCGATGGAAGTATCAAGCATAAATTAGAGCAGCTTGAAAATACACTCCTCGATAATACCGTGGAATTGAATTAGAACAGACTCAGAAAATTAAATACAATGAGCCAAGTCAGACCCGACGAAGTTTCAGCCATATTAAGAAAACAACTTGCAGGCTTTGATACAGAAGCCGATGTATATGATGTAGGTACCGTACTTGAAGTAGGTGACGGTATTGCACGTGTATATGGCCTATCTAAAGTAGAAGCTGGTGAGCTTGTAACTCTTCCTGATTGTAAGGATGAGAACGGCGATCCGGTAACAGGTATGGTACTTAACCTTGAAGAAGATAACGTAGGTATCGTTCTTTTCAGTTCTTCCAGCTCTGTTGCAGAAGGAAGTACTGTGAAACGTACTAAAGATATCGCTTCTGTTAACATAGGTGACGGCCTTCTGGGACGTGTTATCGATCCTCTTGGTATTCCTGTGGATGGTAAAGGCCCGATAGCCGGTGAAACCTTAAGACTACCTATTGAGCGTAAAGCGCCTGGGGTTATCTACCGTGAACCAGTAGCTCAGCCTCTTCAAACAGGTATCAAAGCTATTGACTCCCTTATCCCTATCGGACGAGGACAGAGAGAGTTGATCATCGGTGACCGCCAGACAGGTAAAACTTCTGTGGCTATTGATACTATTCTGAACCAGAAAGCAACACAGGACACTGATAATCCTGTATTTTGTATTTATGTTGCTGTTGGTCAGAAAGCATCTACAGTTGCTGGTATCAAAAAAGTGTTGGAAGAGAACGGAGCAATGGAATACTCTGTGATCATCAATGCTCCTGCCAGTTCCGCTGCACCTCTTCAGTATATCGCACCATTTACCGGTGCTGCTGTGGGTGAATACTTCCGCGATACAGGTAGACATGCTCTTGTGATCTATGATGACCTTTCAAAGCAGGCAGTGGCTTACCGTGAACTTTCATTGCTTCTTAAACGCCCTCCGGGACGTGAAGCATACCCTGGTGACGTATTCTATTTACATAGCCGTCTGCTTGAACGTGCTGCTAAGATCATTAATGATGATAAGGTAGCTCGTGCTATGAATAACATACCTGATGAACTAAAACCAAAAGTGAAAGGTGGAGGATCATTAACTGCACTTCCGGTTATTGAGACTCAGGCTGGTGACGTATCTGCATATATCCCAACCAACGTGATTTCTATTACTGATGGACAGATCTTCCTGGATACTGACTTGTTTAACTCAGGTATTCGTCCTGCGATTGATGTGGGTATTTCGGTATCTCGTGTGGGTGGTTCTGCTCAGGTTAAATCAATGAAGAAACTATCCGGTACTTTGAAGCTTGACCTTGCTCAGTATCGTGAACTTGAAGCATTTGCAAAATTCGGTTCTGATCTTGATGCTGCCACTCAGGCACAGCTTCGTCGTGGTGAGCGTACTGCAGAACTATTGAAGCAGGATGTCTATCAGCCGCTTCCTGTTGAACAACAGATCGTATTGTTGAAGATCAACTCTGTTGGCCTTCTCGACAAACTTCCTGTAAGTGCGATCAGTGAGTTCCAGGCTCAGTTCCTTGAAACAGTTCTAAGCAAATACTCAAAAGAAATGCAGGGACTTGCTGACAGTGGAGTACTGAGTGATGAGTTTGGCGATAATATTGTAGAGACTGCAAAAACAGTAATTGATCAAATTCTCGCATCTGTAGAAGCATAAATCATGGCCAATTTACGCGACATACGTAACAGGATCTCAACGGTAAATAATACCCAGCAGATCACTAAAGCCATGAAAATGGTTGCTGCTGCAAAGCTGAGACGTGCTCAGGACCGAATGGTTCAAACACGCCCATATGCAACTAAGATTCAGGACGTTGTTGGCCGTTTGGTTGGCAGCAGTTCAGCGACGAATCCAATAATGAGAACAGCTGACAGTGTTGATAATGTTGTGATGATCGTTGTTGGTTCTGACAGAGGTCTTTGCGGTGGATTCAATAACAACTTGTTTAAGACTGTTGAGAAAACTATTGAAAAAGATCTGAGCAGTTATAATGATTCTGGAAATCTTGCTCTTATAACTATTGGTAAGAAAGCGACAGCGTATTTCAAGAAAAGGAAATACAACGTAACGGAATCACATCCAGGGTTCTTTGATTCTATTGAATACGGAAAAACCTCAGATGTAATGACTGCAGTAACCGGGAGTTTCATTGATGAAACTTACGATGAAGTATACATTGCATATAATGAATTCAAATCTGTAATAGCACAGAACAGAAAGGTTGTAAAGGTACTTCCAATCGATAAAGAGCAAATTTCAGACGAATCTGATGATGCTTCTAAAGATGCAATTGATTATATTTTCGAGCCCAATTCGGAGGAGATTTTAGCACGGCTTTTACCTCTGCATTTAAACATGCAATTATGGAGAGCTATACTTGAATCCAATGCTTCGGAGCAGGGCGCACGGATGTCGGCAATGGATAGTGCAACTGAAAACGCGAAAGAACTTGAGCGTGAATTGAAATTGAAATATAACCAGGCACGTCAAAGTGCTATTACTACGGAGATCTCCGAAATCGTGTCTGGTGCTCAGGCACTTCGGGATTCTTAGAAATTTACTGGAGAGTTGGCAGAGTGGTCGAATGCGGCGGTCTTGAAAACCGTTGAGGCGCAAGTCTCCGGGGGTTCGAATCCCTCACTCTCCGCATTGAAATAGCCCCGTTTGGGGCTATTTCTTTTTTTAAATAAATACATCGTGCATGCGTTTAAAGCTTCATAATACAATATCTTCTATGATCGCACGAAGTTCCCTTTTCATCGCAATTCTATTCGCTTTACTGTCTGTTAATGTCTATTCGCAGGATACATTACGGATCAGTTATGATGATTTTGTAAGCAGGATTATGGAAAGTTCGGGACAGGTCAAATATGCCAGAGAGAATATTGAGTTGGCTGAGAACCGGATCGATCAGGCTAAAGCGCAACGTTTTTTGCCTAATATAAGATTTGAATCTCAGCATGGTCTGGTACCGGGGGTAGAAAGTGACAGCACATTACCAGGTGGGCGTCCATTACCAAGAGATCAGTATTATCTGGATCCAAATCTTACCAACGACTGGACCAACTGGGCTATTTACACCAAATTCAATATTTCAGTAGCACAGCCGGTTTTTCTTTGGGGTGGCATTAATAAAAGCATTGAAGCAGCACGTAAGGGAGCTGAAGCCGTTCGTTTTCAGACAGAGGCCAAGGAGTCTGATCTGGAGTCGAGGCTGTTTGATCTGTACTTCAGTTATGTGCTGGCATTTGAAGTGGAACGGTTACTGAGAGAAGCAGACGATATGATCCGTCAGGTTGATGATCAGATCGAGAATATGAAAAACGATGAAGACGCCGACCTGGATGAATCTGAGGTTTTCAAGTTCGATATCTTTAAATCTGAATTTGATATACAGAAGGAAGAAGTATTCCGGAATATGGAATTTGTTCGTGAAACCTGGAATTTCTTATTGAATGATGGTACAGGAAATGTCTACGAACCAAAAATGAGATTTTTGGATCCTATTCCGGCGAATATTGAACCTATCGGCTTTTACCAGAATTCAGCATTCAATAACCGGCCAGAGATCAAAGCCTTGAAGGCAGGTAAGGATGCGACAGAAACATATATCGATGCTATAAAGAGGAGAAATCTTCCTGGTATCTATCTTGGAGGATATATCAACTTTGCATATACCCCCAATCGACCGTATCAGGACAACCCCTTTATCATTAACTCCACGAACTACTTTAATGGGGGAGCGGCCTTTGTTATCCGCCAGAATCTGAATTTCTTTTCTATGAAAACTAATTTGGAACGAAGCAGGATCGAGTTAAGAAGAATGGATTATGCCCAGGAAGCGGCAAAGGAGGGAATCCTGCTGGAAGTTAATGAAAGCTATAGACAGGCTACACTGGCCGATGTTAAAGTTGAAAAGACAGACGAAGCACTGGTAAAAGCAAAAAACTGGGTGCGTTCAGAGCAGCTGGATTATGATCTGGGATTTGGAGAAGTAAAAGACCTTACCGATGCAATGAAGAAGGAATTAGAACTTAAACTACAACTGGTACAAAGTATCTACGATCTGAATACTTCACTTGCGAAACTTAATAAATCGGCTGGTTTGCCGTTACATAGTTTGTTAATCAAATAAAGGATTTATGAAACTTGTTAGATTTTATAGTTTGATGCTGATTGCCATATTAGGGCTTAGTATTTCAGGTTTTGCTCAAAAGACAGAATCAGACATCAGAAATATGCTCGAAGAAAGAGATGTGGAAATAAAGAAACTGCTCGGGCCTGAAGGCAGTGATTATACTGACGCACAGCGAGAGGAATTGAAACAGATCATCAATGGGGTAATTGACTTTGAAGCAATGTCGATGCAAGCTCTCGAGGGCACCTATGATACTCTTTCAGAAGCTTCCAGAAACGAATTTGTGGATCTGTTTTCAACAATTGTAAGTGACAACTCTCTCAAAAAACTGGATATTTACCGGGCTACTGTCAGATATAATACAATCGGTATTGACGGGGATGAAGCTACAGTGGAAACGATGGTATATCTGGATGATGTTAGAACACCTGTTGATTATAAAATGAGCTTTGAAGATGGAGAATGGGTAATAGTAGACATGAGTATTGATGATGTTTCTACAGTGGATACTTATTATGGACAGTTCTCCCGAATTATTAAAAAAAGGGGCTTCGACTCGCTAATGGAGAGTCTAAGAAAAAGAGCCGCCCGGGATAAATAGATCTAAGGGTTTTGAATAAAATTGTATTCGTATCTGATCAATTTTATCCCCGAACTTCTGCTGATTCAGAACAAATTGTATCATCATTAACCGGGTTGCACAAACTGTGTCCGGTTACCTTACTATCAGCTAAACGTCCGCTCTCAGATCCGACTACAAATACTCGTCTTAATGAGTATTACAATGTGGCAGCTGACTTTTCTCTGGATTTCATTCCGATCTCACCAAATATCAGAGGTTTTGAAAAGCTGATCTTTTCCGTAAAAGCGGCTTTCAGCATCCGGAAAGAAGATTTCTCCCTTGTTTACACCCGGAATATCCCGGTGATCATTGCGGTGTTACTATTTACTCCAAAACCAATTCTATTTGAATCGTACCGGCCCTGGCCATCCCGTAATTTTTTGGCCAGATGGTTTTTTAAACAAATGAAGAACTCAAGGAGGTTTCTTGGGGTTGTTCTGCATTCTGAATTTGCGAAGAAGAGTTATTCGGAGATCGGCTTCGAAGATAATCAGCTACTTGTAGCTCATAATGCTATAGATCCGAAGGAATTGGAAACAACAAAGAGTTCACGGGCAGATCTGGGTTTACCTGAAGATAAGATCATCGTATGCTATTCCGGAAGAGTTTCTACTTCAAAAGGAGTAGGGCGATTACTAGCAGTTGCAAGAGAATTTCCTGATGTGCAATTTCTGATCATTGGGTCTGAAGGAGAAGGAGAAATAGAGCAGGAAGCCAGTAAAATTACGAATGTGAAAGTTCTGAAATGGATGAGCAGGGCCGAAATTAATGCATATCTCAGGGCATCAGATATCCTGTATATCCCTACTTCGGTTCAGGCAAGAGATAAAGCTGGAAATACGGTTCTGCCATTAAAAACCTTTATTTATAAAGCAAGTGGCACGGCAATCTTAGCGCCGGATATTGATGATATCAAAGAGGTACTAACCCACAATGAAACAGCTATTCTCGTTGAACCTGATAATGACGAAGCAGAGTTCAGAGGCTTCAGGACGCTTATCGATAGTTCTGAGCTAAGAAGAAAGATTGGTTTGAAAGCAGCAGAAGAAATGAAAGGAAATACCTGGAATCTTAGAGCGGAAAGAATATTGAAATTTATTTCCTCTAGGTTTTAAATCTTAGCTTTTACTTTCAGGATCAGGTCTTTTCCAATGAAAAGTGCAAAAACTGTTAATACTATTGCTGCCAGGCTAAATTCACCGGTTAAAGAATCAGTAAACCAGGGCATGGTCTGAAATAGCAGTGCAAAAACAAGAGCTGAAGATATTCCAGCCAGATGGGGGCGTAACATATCCCTGAGATAAAACCGGGTAGATGCCACCACTTTTGCTTCAACAACTTCGAATCCATTCAGAATAAACATGGCTATTGAAGACGCAATAGCAGCACCAACGATTCCGTAGTCGGGGATCAGGATCATATTAAGAACAGTATTTGTTGATGCAACAATAAAACTATTCATTAAAGTAAGTTTTGAATGTCCGGTCATGGAAACCACATTCCCTGCTAAACTGAATGAACAAAATAAATAAGGGATGGGGAGCAGATAGTACATAAAGCTGGAATCTCCCCCATATTCCGGATGTATGAATACCAGCAGATAGTCTTTGAAGATGGCCATCAAAAGAATGATAGGTATAGCAATAGTGGCAATCCAGGCAGCCGTTTTTGAAAAGTGATGGGATAACTCTTCATATTTTTTCAGTTTGTGAAGACGTACAATATGCGGTGCAAAAGCAGATGAAAATATAAACTTCACGGATCGGATCTCACGGATCAGCATGCTACCGGCACCGTAAAAACCAACAGCGGTTGCGCTGAAACCAAAAGCCGGTAGCATCAATACATCAATACCCGTAATAAACCGGTTAAGGGTCATATTGATATTTTGCGGGATCGCGAAGTCAAGGAGTTCTTTATCAATGCGGAATTTTTTGAATGCCTGAAATAATCCTTTCCAGCTTAACTCTCTTGAAAATATATAAATTGAAACAACGAAGAGAAGGATCTGGGTTGCCAGATATGCCACAGCCATTCCTGTTTCTGTTGGGTCAAAAAACCAGAAAAAAATGGAAAATACCAGCAGAGCTAATGGCCGCAGCCATCCATTACTCAAAGCCTCATACTTCATAATCTTTAACCCTTGCGTGGCAGCCAAAACAACTTTTTCAAAGGCCATGATCGGGATACTATAGATCATGATCGAGAACATGATACTCAGACCATCCGTGAATTCATCTCCATAAACAGATTCAAGTAAGTTGTCGCCAAAGGAAATGTATAACAGAAGAACTATTCCTGAGATGCCGACGCTCCATAAAAATGAATTTGATAGGGAGGTATAAAGGTCCTCATGTTCTTCCTTATTGTCTGCAAAACGGGAAACAAAGATCATGGCTCCATCTTTGAAACCGGAGGTGAGGAAAGCGATTATGATCTCGATGGCTATGTTTGCAGTTATAAAGAAACCGAATATGTCCGGGCCAAAAAGACGGTTTACAGATACAAGAAATGCAGGTGCAGCCATTTTGCCCACAACACCCACAAAATTAACGAGAGCACCTTTCTTTAATTCATTAGATACACTCATGCTCAACCCGATATATCATGCTTAATGTCATTTACGACTAATTGCCTCTTCGTAGTAGCTCTCCAGCAATGCAACTTGTTTCTGAAGGTTGAATTCATTTTCCATCTTGATACGTGCATTTTTTCCCATCTCAGAACGTAACTCAGGATCATCGATCAATGTGGTTATCCGGTCAGCAAGGGTATTGATATCACGTTCAGCGACAAGGAACCCAGTCTTTCCATCTTCGATACATTCCCAGATTCCGGCATGATAGGTTCCGATCACAGGTATTCCACTGGCACTGGCTTCACGAATTACGGTAGGGCTGCCTTCACGGTCATGATCATCGGCAACAATACTTGGAACCAGCAACATATCTGTTTGTTTCAGGTGATCAGCTATTTCCTTTTGGGTCATAACTCCCGCAAAGTTAACGTGGTTTTCTATATTATTCTCCCGGACATATTTCCGACAGTTTTCCATCAGATCGCCATCACCAATAAAGGTCAGCTTTGCCTGTCTGCCTGAATCAAGTACTTTTTTGAAGGCTTTAAGTGCAACGATATGACCTTTTTTTTGAGTGAATCTGCCAATGAGTAGGATATTAGCAGGTCCATCAGATGAGAAAGTGCCAGGGCTGAAATTAGTAAGGTCGATTCCCTGGTGATATAGCCGGGTTTTGTGTTCCACATCTGCGATCTCAGACAAGATCTGCTTCATTTCGTTGCTAACTGCCAATACAATATCTGCACGCTCTAAGATCTCAGGAGCTTTAAGAATATAGCGCCATCGGTTAGGATCGTATCGCTGTTTTCCCATCAAAGCAGATACATCATTTCCCCAAAAAGTTACCACGAATGGAAGGTTAAACTTCTTCACATATGGCAAAGCATAAACCGCACCAGTTCCAAAATGTGCATGGATCAGGTCAAAGTTTCCTTTTTTTATGATCCTGTTGAATGATGGAGAATAGGCCACATTCTGATACACATATTCAGCTATTTTTCCTTTTGGATTATGGTAGTTCTCAAATGGAAAACGATCCTCGTTTAGTCTGCTTTTACAAAATACTTCTATCTCATAATCAGAAGAATGAGAAGTGATCTCGTCGTATATGAAAGTTTGGGAGTAAGCCAGAAAAGAAGTAGAAAATAAAGCTATTTTTCTTTTTGGAGGCATTGTATTCGTTTGCAGTTAAATTTTGACCAAAGATAGAAAAATGAGTTTGCAAAAGGATTTATATTTTGATGACTAAATACTTTATCTTTTGCCGTGTTTTTCCGCTTTGTAACCAGAAATCATACTAACCGGCGTATATGAATATCCTCATAAAGGCATCAACCTTTGGGGCTGATCTGTTTTGGTTGACCCATTATCTGGACAACCTGCCGGGCGTTAATATTAAAGTTCTCCTTTCTGATCCTGATAAGTTTACGGAAGAAGGAGTGTATAAACTCTTTCCATTAAAAGCGGAGTTGTTAAAAAAGAGTCTCAAAAGCTATTGGTTCAAACCAAAGGCTTTTAAGCCTGATGTGACTATCATGGACAATAAGCTTCCGATCAAGGCTCCATCACCAAATGGATTTATGCTTTGGCACGGGTTCGGATGGAAAGGACCTAACGACAGGGAAGAATTCAGCTGGATGCATCGCGCCATCAAAACGGCATGGGGAAGTGCACTTGAGCCAAACCCACATTTTCTTTGGCAATGTTTCGGGGAATGGGATTATGAACATCGTACTAAAATCAGCGGGTTTCATCCCGATAATTGTAAAATACTCGGTGCTGCCAGTCATGATCTGTTGAGGGATCCGGTTTCTAAAGAAGATATGCAGCCATATTTTCCCTTTGATATTGTTAACCGGAAAACGGTATTAATAGCTCCGACCTGGCATTATGGAGAGGTTTTCGCTCATTGGGGAAAGGACAAGGAATTATTTGAGCAACTCTTCCAAAAAATTGAAAGCTACGATGCTAATGTAATATTACGCCTTCATGATTCATTCAGGTTCGATTCGGATTATGTGAAGTTTCTGGAAGATCTTTCAGAACGTCATCCAAACGTGTGGCTTAAATTCAAAGATCGGAACCCTGATAACCTGCTGGATATCATGGCCTCAGATATACTGCTAACCAACTTCAGTAGCATAGCCAATCTGTTTTATGCAACCCTGAGGCCCACGATCCATATTTACCCTGTCAGAAATGAGGACGAGGAATTCCAGTGGAGACAAAGTACTGTTATAGGAATGAGAAGTAAGAAAGTGGATTCGGTTAAATATATCTGGAAGCTATCACCAGAGGAGAATGGAGGGCTGCTTGCAAGAAATTTCCAGATGCTGTTATCACAGTTAGATCAGGCATTCAATGATCCGGATTGCTGTAAAGAAAAATCACAGGCTTTTCTTGATAAATACATGCTGGGAGCAGATGGCAGAAGCTGCGAAAGGATTTGGAAAGCGCTGCGGGAAATGGTAGAAGCAAATAAGTAAGCTTTTCTAAATTTGCTTCATTCCGAGCTCGATAAATGGCTCAAAAAAAGTTATCTTCTCTGAGCTTTGCAGACGAGTAATAATTAATAGATAATTTGTATGAATAAGCCTTTTATAAAACCTCACGAAGGTAAGTTATTAGTATTAACACCCGGAATGGGAGCGGTTGCCACCACATTTATGGCTGGGGTTGTATCTGCCCGCAAAAATTTAACCAAGCCATTTGGTTCTCTCACACAGTTACAAACCATTCGATTGGGTGCTCGTTCTGAGAACAGGAATCCTCTTATTAAGGATTTTCTTGACCTGGCCGGACTTGATGATATTGTTTTCGGTGGTTGGGATGTAATTGATGATAATGCTTATGAAGCAGCCAGAAGAGCAGAAGTATTAAAACCTCAGGATCTTGAACCGTTGAAGGAAGAGCTTGAAGTTGTAAAGCCAATGAAAGCAGCCTTTGATCAAAAGTATGTTAAATTACTGGTTGGAACGAATGTAAAAGACATTAAGAATAAAATGGAGCTTGCTGAAGCTCTGAGAGAAGATATCAGAACCCGCATCAAAGAGACTGGTGCTACCCGCGCAGTTATGGTATGGTGTGGTTCTACCGAGGTGCATATGCATCCGTCAGCTTGCCATCAAAGTATTGATGCGTTTGAGGAAGGTCTTCGTAACAATGATGATTCGATCGCACCATCTCAGCTTTATGCATATGCTGCCATCAAAGAAGGAGTGCCATATGCTAACGGAGCTCCGAATTTATCAGCTGATTTCCCTGCGCTTGAGCAATTAGCAGAACAAGAAGGCGTGCCTATTGCTGGTAAAGATTTTAAAACCGGACAGACTTTAATGAAAACTATTCTGGCGCCGGGCTTCAAAACCAGAATGCTGGGTATCAGAGGTTGGTTCTCAACTAATATTCTTGGAAACAGGGATGGTGAAGTACTTGATGATCCCGATAGCTTCAAATCAAAAGAAGTAAGTAAGACAGGTGTTTTGGATTCTATTCTTCAGCCGGATGTATACCCTGATCTGTACAAGGATCTTTATCACAAAGTAAGGATCAATTATTATCCACCAAGAGGGGATGCCAAAGAAGGCTGGGACAATATTGATATCTTTGGATGGATGGGATACGATATGCAGATTAAAGTGGATTTTCTTTGCCGTGATTCAATTCTGGCCGCACCTATTGTACTTGATCTTGCTCTGTTCCTTGATTTTGCCAGCCGTGCCGGTAAAACGGGTATTCAGGAATGGTTATCATTCTATTTTAAGAGTCCACAAGTTAAAGCAGGACATATTCCGGAGCATGATATCTTCATTCAGCATTTCCGTCTGAAGAACACTCTGAGAGTTCTTGGTGGAGAGAAACCAGTTACTCACCTGTCTGAAAATTTTGTTGAAGACGTAGTAAGCTGAGGATGTCAAAAAATAATGAGCGCAAAGGTTTGATCCTTGCAGCCGGATATGGATCCAGGCTGCAGGGAGCCAGCGCACTTACAGAGTTTAAACCTCTGACAGAAATAGCAGGTAAGCCCCTGATATTTCGAACAATCGAAAGCCTTGAAAAAGCAGGTTGTTCAGAAATAATCATAGTTCTGGGTTACGGGCATGAAGAAATAAAAACTGCTATCAAAAGTTCCTATTCGGGCAATACGCCACTTCAGTTTGTATTCAATAAGGATTACCACCTCAGCAATGGGGTATCTGTACTTTCTGCGAAAGATATCCTTAGCGAGGTCTTTATCATGACCATGGCAGATCATATTCTTGGTGATTCATTGATGGAAAAAGCTGGAGAATTCACCCCGGCAGACGGAGCCGCTGCACTTCTCGTTGATTACAAAGTGGATAGCATTTTTGATATGGATGATGCGACCAAAGTGCTTTCTGAAAACGGAAAGATCGTTTCAATTGGAAAGCAGATCGAAGATTTTAATTGCATTGATACCGGAGTGTTTGTTTGTACTTCAGGATTATTAAGATCCCTCGAAGTGCATTACAAAGAACATGGGGATACCTCGATATCCAATGGGGTACAGGATCTGGCGGAAGTGGGTAACATGTATACCGTTGATATTGGAGATGGATTCTGGCAGGATGTTGATACTCCGGAAATGCTTGACTACGCTAACAAAATTCTAAGTAAAGGTTCAGTCTAAAACAGTAATACTGTAAAATACCGGTCTTGAACCATTACGCCGAGCCATTCCTCTAAACTCGACCAGATCACCACCCAGAAATCGTTTGGCAATCATTTTTTTAAGACCGCTGAGTTCGTCCAGCATTGCCACTTTCTCCTGAATTTGATTGATCGAAATATTCTCACAGGGAGAGGATTCAAAGCAGATCTCTATCAGATCAGGTATAGTTTCTCCCAGAAATTTCTTTCTGGAAAGAATCTTTACGGTCGAGGGCTTTTTCAGTTTGATCGATCCATTCTTTTCTTCGAGAATATATCCAACTACTTCAGATTTACTATCCTTCGGAATAAAGAACAGGCCGGAGGAAGCTCCAGTTTCATGATGATCCACAAAACTGAACCCGGTATCAAATAAACGGGTTCCCACATTAGATTGATAAGTGTGTACCATATATCCTTTTCCTGATATCCTGGTGCTATCACCATTCAGAGCAATAAACCCACCCACTTCAGAGAAAGGAATGCTGGTACTAATGCCTACTTCATCATCCGATCCGAGTTTGAAAACCCCATCACCCCAGGTAACCCCAGGCTCAATATTCATGAAATCTATATTGATATCATAGAATATATCATCCTTGTTGGTTTTGAAGACGATCTTATGTTCTTTCGGGAGTATTCCTTCAAACCAGATACTTCTGTCAGGATTGAGATCCAATTTATTATTGCTTTCATCGAAAACCATTTTGGTCAGGTCGTATTCTCTTGCCACATCATAGTTATTTCCCTTCCAGTTAAGTAAAGAAAGACGTCCGCCGGTAACAGCATCTCTTAATCCACCAAAATGAGTAACAGAATAATTCACATAGATCTGAGCTCCGTTATCTAATGCAATATGATATCTCCAGAACTCATTGTAATAGGCTCCCTTTTGTTCATTAGGCCCAATAGATCCAATGGAGAGCCGGTTAAGATCACCTACGGGTTTTCTCACATAGTTTTGACCGAGAACAGGTTCAATGAATGTGATCAAGAGAAATAATAGTAGAATTACAAATCTGTTCATTTATAATACCGGAAGCAGATGATAGTTTATTTTCGCCCTAAAGTTTTCGACGGTATAAAATAGAAGCTTAAGCTTCGGTTGTATTGGAAATAACGGGTAAAACTCGATTTTCTTTCAATAGTTTAAGACTACGATGATATTTAATTAAAATCAGCTCCGAATTATTAGTTGTTTATTTGTTAATTTTACTGAAAAATAATAGGTAAAAGTATTACATGAAGTACATTCTGAGGTTATTCAAACCTCTTCTTGATCTAAACATCAGACACCCGTTTATATTACTATTCGTTTGCTTGGGGTTAGCTGGGGTTAGTGGTTATTATGCTTCTAAGTTAAAAGTGGATACAGATATTGCCCATTTGCTTCCGGAGGACAATCCTAATGTTCTTGCTCTGGAAAAACTGCAGGAGTCGGTAGGAGGGGAAACCGAAATGCAGGTAGCGATCAAATCTCCCAGCTTTGAAGCGAATAAAGCTTTCGCTGAGGCTCTGATCCCGAAAAGTCTGGAACTTTATTATTCGCGTTCAAAAGATTACTACTTCAAAAGAGCAGAGTACCGAAGGAATACTGAAGTACTGAAAGATAATGCATTGTACCTGGCAAGTAATAAAGAACTGGAGGATATCACCACGTGGCTGGAAGATGAGATCGAAAAGGCGAGGGAAGAAGCTAATCCATTTTATTTTGACCTGGATGAAGATGAAGAAGATGATTCAGGGGAACAGGCAGAGAAGTTTAAAGAAAGTTACGATGTTCTGGTTCCATCAGAATACCCTGTGAATAAAGACAGCACCATTATGGTGTTAAAATTTTTCCCCACCGGTTCCAAAAGTGATATCAGGTACCTTGAAGATATGTTTGCAGCATACGATTCACTGATCACATCACTGGATCCCAGCTCTTTTCATCCGGAAATGCAGGTTCAATTCGGTGGGCGGCTAAAACGACATCTGGAGGAGCTGACCTCTATTATGAATGATGTGATTGGTAGTTTCGCCTCCGGTATCAGTAGTGTGATCTTATTGGTGATGTTCTACTTTTTTATTAAGAAGTATATTCACTTCAGAAGAGGGAGCGATCATGGAGGATATACTCTGTTTAGCCATGTTATCAGGATGCCGATCCCTATTTTAATTATCGGAGTACCTTTACTTATAAGTCTGGTGTGGACCTTTGGTATTACCTATTTCCAGCTGGGTATGTTAAATACTATGACGTCGGTATTATTTGTGATACTGTTTGGACTCGGGATCGATTATGGTATTCATTTTTATGCGCGATATATTGAGTTACGCTCATCAGGAATGACCGTAAACGAAGCTATTTATGCTACCAATGCGAAGACCGGTGAAGCTATCATAGTAAGCGGGCTAACAACTGCTGCAGCTCTTTTTGTATTGATGTTCGCTGATTTCCGGGGGTTTTCAGAATTTGGATTTATATCAGGAACCGGGATCATATTAGCTCTGGTAACGATGTTGTATGTGCTTCCAGCTCTTTTAGTGATCTTCGAAAAGTATAACCTGATCTTATTTAATGAAGATGACCCTGTTGAAACACATAAAGTAAAGCGTTATCCATTAGCCCGCACTATTGTTCTGGTAGGATTATTGGCTTCTGCAATTGTAGTTGGCTTTAGTGGTGATCTCAAATTTCAGTATGATTTTGGTAAACTGGAGCCCACCTTTCCGGAATATGAAAAATTCAAAGCGGTAGCCGGACAAGTAGGAGAATCCTCCAAAAGAAACCCAGCCTATATCATTGCTGACAATGATATGGATGTGCAGGCTGTTGCTGAGGTACTGAGAGAGCGTGCAGAGTCTGATACAACTTCACCTACTATCGAGAGTATTGAGCTTCTTCAGGAGCGATTTCCAAGTTCACCTGAAGAGGAACAGGCGAAACTGGAAGCAATAGCTGGAATCAGAGAGTTATTGAATAATAGTTTTATTGTTTCTAAAGAGGATGAGGACCTGGATAAACTGAGAAGAGCTTCACAGACCAGAAAACCTCTTACAATAGATCAGATCCCGGATTATCTGAAGTCCCGTTTCATTGACAAGAACGGTCAGGTAGGTAGATTTGTGATCATATATCCTTCGGTTGGTTTGTCTGATGGACGTTTATCTATTGCTTTCAAAGATGATGTTGGAGAAGTGATCCTGAATAATGGTAAGAAGTATTATTCTGCCAGTACCAGTATTGTGGCGGCTTCTATGCTGGACTTAATGCGCACTGAAAGTCCGTATATGGTTGGAGCTACGTTTGTGATGATCTTCATATTCATGCTTTTCACCTTTCGATCATTCCGATGGTCATTAATTGCCATGCTGCCCTTACTTATTGGTCTGCTTTGGTTATTCGGGACCATGTTGATCTTCGGGCTGCAATTTAACTTCTACAACCTGGTAGTGTTACCTGCAATTTTAGGGATAGGAGAGGACAGTGGAGTTCATCTGGCTCACCGTTACCGGGAAGAAGGTAAAGATAGTATGTGGGATGTACTCTCCAGTACAGGTCAGCATATCACAATGGGTTCACTGACCACAATGCTTGGTTTCTCAGGACTGATATTCACAAACCATCCGGGACTTCAGTCACTTGGGATAATGGCTGTAATCGGCATAGGAATGACACTGCTTACTTCAATCACGTTTCTTCCTGCGTTGATACAGTGGCTTGAGGATAAGCAATGGCTTAAGTATTAGATGATCCGGAACTAATTCAGATCCAATAAAAAAGGCAGATACTAAACAGTACCTGCCTTTTGAAAAAGCTTCTCAATATTTAGTGAGCTTCACCATTGGCTGATTGTTTCCTCATATAGAAGAACAAGCCAAGGAATACCACACTAAGGATCAAAGGCAGAATTGCAATATTTGCCAAAGTAGCCTGACCTGCAGCGAGTTCAAGAGCATCACCGCTTAACCCTAATTGAGCCTGAGCGGCACGGTGTCCTTCGATCCAGCTACCGATAATAGGCTGAAAGATCGAAAGGCCTAACATACCCACACCACCAATTAGCGACATTCCGAGTGCCCCTGTCGAAGGGGTATATTCTGCAACAAAAGAGATCATATTTGGCCAGAAGTAGCACACTCCAATAGCAAAAAGGATCGCTGCTACATAAACCATAGCTCCTGTTGCAGAGCTCATCATGAAAATAGCCACAGTGGAGATCACTGCTGAAGCAAGCAGTACACCTGTGATATTCAAACGGTGAATAAGTGGACCTGCAAAAGTTCTTCCCACAGCCATGATACCAGTCACCAGGGCTAATACCAGAAGTGGCTGAGCACCTGAGTTAGCTAGAATTCGTTCTACCCAGGATTGTGTTCCAAGTTCAGTTGTGGCAGTCAGGGCCATACATACAAGCATCAGCCAGTACAGGGGAGAAGACAAAATTGCTTTGAAATTATCAGCAGTAGACATTGTAGTCTCTTTTGGTGCTTCAGGGAATGTTTGTCCTCTGAACATGAAGAAGTAAATAAAGGCTGGAACATACATGATACTTAGTTTGATATGCCATCCTCCGCCTAAATTAGCCACTACTAATGCAAGTACCGAACCGATAGCTATACCACCCGGAAACCAGACATGGAACAGGTTCAGCATCTTGGCTCTTTTTTCAGTGTACATTGAAGCGATCATCGGATTATACGCTGCTTCAACCATTCCATTACCAAAACTAATGAAGAATGTTGAGAAGAAAAGGGTGTAAAAGCTTCCTGAAAGAATTGAAAATGTGATCCCGAGAATATGACTTATAAACGCAATATCACCAATTTTTTTTGGTCCCAGCGAGTTGTAAAGGGGACCTCCGACCAGGGTAGCTATCGGGAATCCGAAAATCCCCATGAAGTTGATCCATCCCAGCTGAGTATCTGACATACTCATATCGGCAACGAGATCGTTCATGATCCCGGCCCTGATCCCGAATGCAAAAGCTGTGGTTAGAAGAGCAAAGCAACTGGCTATGAAAAGCCGGTTACGGTTGATTTGGTTATCCATATTATTCCGCTAGTTAGTTAAGGTATGGTTGTTTTGAGCGATCCTACTCATTTGATCGGGACAACGTACATTTTTCCGGTAAATATTGAAAAAGTATTTTACCGAATAAATAGCAAAAATCTGAAAGGTCTACTGTTTCCAGAAAGAAGGAGAGAAGATGATAAGAACAGTAATGACTTCCAGGCGACCAATCATCATTAGCATGATAAGAACCCATTTACCCACAAGGGGAAGAGCGGAAAAGGTATCCGTTGGCCCGAAGTCACCCCAACCCGGACCGATATTTCCAAGCGCAGCTATACTGGCACCAATTGAAGACATTATATCATATCCGAATAAGCTTATGATAAATGCACCTGTTGCAAATATGGCCATATAAAGGATAAAGAAACTCAGAACCGTTCTCTGGATATTAACATCAATAGCCTGTTCACCTATACGAACAGGAAGTATTGCTTTCGGGTGAATGATCTGTTTGATCTCACGTCCGGTATTGCGGATAAGGATCATCCAGCGAATCATTTTAATTCCACCACCTGTAGAGCCCGCACAGCCTCCCGCAAAGAATAAGAGAAAGAGAAAGAAAGCTCCGAAGGAGTACCAGAGCTCGTAATCATCAGTACCGAAACCTGTAGTTGTTACGATAGATACTACCTGAAAAGCACCGTACCTGAATGCGTTTACAATAGATTCACCATCAAAATACCAAAGTGAAAATGAAACACCCAGAATTCCAATAAGCGTGACCAAGGCATAGAATCGTGTTTCTCGATTTTGGAAAAACGAATGTTTATCACCCCTAAGAAGTCTGAAATGCATGGCAAAGTTAATTCCTGCCAAAAACATGAAGAAGGTAATTACCCAATCGATGTAGGCAGAGTCAAATGCCTGAACGCTGGCATTTCGGGTTGAAAATCCTCCAGTTGCCAGGGTGGCAAAAGAGTGATTGAGCGCTTCAAACCAATCCATTGCCGGATGGGCCCATAACAAAAGAAATTCTAATGCCGTGAAAGCAAGATATACCACCCATAGCAGTTTTGCGGTTTCCTGCACACGTGGGGTCAGTTTATCAGTTGTGGGTCCGGGCGATTCGGCCTGGAATAACTGCATGCCTCCAATACCTAAGAGGGGAAGAATAGCTAGTGAAAGCACAATAATACCCATTCCACCAAGCCAGTGGGCCAGTGACCTCCAAAAAAGGAAACTTTTAGGTAGCTCCTCGATCATGGGGTTAAAAATACCGTTATGGCTTGTACCCCCCATTATTGTTGATCCTGTGGTGGTAAGGCCACTCATTGTCTCAAAAACGGCATCGGTATAATTGGGGAGAACACCTGAGATCACAAAAGGCAGACCACCCACCAGGGAAAGTATTAGCCAGGTCAAACTTACAACCAGAAACCCCTCCCGGATACGGATCTCATATTGTGGTTTGAAGAAATACCATAGTGATCCTCCGCAAACAAAAGCAATACCGGCAGAAATGAGGAATGCATGCCAGGTATTTTCACCATAGATCAAATCGATAACCACAGGCAGGAGAAGAGCAAATCCCATAAAGAATATGAAGGAACCGAGAATGCCTAAAACGATCAGGAAATCAATCTTAGGTCGGTTTAGAGAGCTAATGGGACTTTTTAACATTTATTGAAAGAGTAGAGTTACCTTATCAACGGCTTCAGGCATGCAAAATACCATGACCCTGTCGTTAGGCTTAATAACGGTTTTACCGGTAGCAATCTCAACATCTCCATTACATAAAACTCCACCTATCACACAGCCATCAGGAAGTTTAAGCTTTTGAATTTCTTTATCGATGATCTTTGATTTATTAGATGCCTGAAGCTCGATAACCTCCGCTTTGATCCCTCTGAGTTCAGTAACTGAGATCACACGACCTTTTCTTACGTACCGGTGAATTTCATTTGAAGCAGCTACTTTCTTATTTATAACCGCATCCAGCCCAATAGTTTGGCTTAATGGTATAAAATCAGGTTTAGATACCAGTGCTACCGTTTTCTTTACATCCAAATGCTTGGCCATGAGGCAGGAAATGATATTAGATTCCTCATCATCAGTTACAGCGATAAAGGCATCCATTTCACTGATTCCTTCAGTAGCAAGAAGATCAGGATCAGTGGGATTCCCATGAAGGATCATGGCATTTTTAAGTTCAATTGCCAGTTCTTCTGCAGTATCGTAATCAGGTTCTATCAGTTTAATTGACCAGTTTTTGCTTTGGTCATTACACAAGATCCGTGCTATCATGGATCCGATAGCGGAACCACCAGCGATCATAACTCTGTTTATCTCAGTCTCTTTCTTACCGGTTGTAGCTACGATCTTAGGAATATCCTCGGTCTTTGCCAGGACAAAAATCTGATCAAAAGACTGCATTTTAACAGGCCCTTTTGGGATCAGGGTCAATCCGCGTCGGCCAATAGCAACTACACGGAAAGTGATATCTGAGTACTCGGATGCATAGTCGATAAGGGATTTACCTATGAGCGGGGAGTTTCTTTCTAAACGGATCCCAATCAATTGCATTCTGTTTTCAGCGAGGTTGATCACGTCACTGGCAGCAGATCTTTTAAGAAGATGTGCGATCTCACGTGCTGCACTCAACTCAGGATGTATCATCACATCAATGCCGAGGTCAGAAGGGGTGAGAGGAGAGTCGGGATGAGAGAACTCATCACTGCGGACACGTGCGATCACCATTTTAGCTCCTAAGCGCTTACTCATCATGGCTGTGATGATATTCACTTCATCGATACTGGTCACACAAATAATGATATCAGCGTCCGAAACACCTGCTTTTACAAGATCGGTAGCAGAGGTGGCGTTC
Organism: Rhodothermia bacterium; assembly: GCA_030427885.1. Classification (GTDB taxonomy): domain Bacteria; phylum Bacteroidota; class Rhodothermia; order Balneolales; family Balneolaceae; genus JAUICM01. The sequence goes on from JAUICM010000008.1 coordinate 82,685, forward strand.
CCTTCCAGGGTTAAAACGTCGAGTGTCTCGGAAGCTTTGGAGAGGCAATCCTTTTCACGATCAAGTACAGTAACATCGTGCTTTTCTTTGGATAATACGCTTGCCAGATCATACCCGATTTCACCAGCACCTACAATAACAATCTTCAAATGAAAAGATATTCGTGAGTGATTAAATATTCACCAAAACTACCACCTTTTTGAGTGAAAAGAAAGAAGCAGACATCTTACTGAAACACCTGCTTATTGAGTATTCACCGTAATATTTGTACTTATAGGGGTTGATTGAGCCACTTTGAGATCTTTGATCTCAACAGTGAAATTATTGGTTCCTTTAACAAGATTTGTTTGAAGTTGTAAACCTTTGCCAATGATTTGTCCGTTCTGTTTCCAGGTTATTTCGATTTGCATCGGGTCCCGGTTTATGGAAGGTGCTTTAAGAATGGTAGTTGGATTTGAAGGATTCCATTGCAGTACATATGGGCTAATATCTTCGGTAAACTTAAGCGGCTCAATCACTTCAATACTGTATTTCGATTCACTTAATACTATGCCTCTTGGAATCCAGCCTAATGTAAACGTAGAAGTCCCTGCTCTTTCAGCTGACCATTGATCCACTGTAGAACCATTCACTACAAACTTCCAAGGACCGTTTATCTTGAGGTCACTTATGGTTATAACGCCACCTGAATTTAATCTTGCAGGATAAACCGGGTTGATCTCTGGTATTTTAACCGGATTAACGCGGTAAATTGTAGAATCTATGGAATTAGGCAGTCCACGACCATCATTCTGTACCAAAGTGATCATATATGGGCGAGCTTCATTTGCGGTAAATTCAGGAGATGACACGACCTTTCCATCCAGTTTCCAAACCGAGGTGACAGTATCTCCATCTTTGTCTTTGGTTACTGAAGTAGAAACAGAGACATCTTCATTTTGATATACAATCTCAGGACCGACTATTACAGGCTTTGGAGCACTGTTTGCAAAAAATGAACGCTCCATTGCTGCATGATTATTGGTGGCAGGGGAGTTGTCTTTCACCTCAACGCGAACAGTATGATTACCAGGGGTGATCGTTTTAATGATCTCTGTGGCATTAGAGCTTATCTCTTTGCCATCCATGAACCACCTGAATTGCTTTATGTACCCATCAGGATCGTTACTGCTGAGGGCATCAAGTTTAAGATCACCTCCGGCAGGTATATTCTTCGGAAGCTGCCATACTATGACGGGAGAAGCATTCACTTTTATGATCTTTGTAAGGCTGACCGTATTACAATCGGTGTCGGTATTGGTTTCTAAAGTAACCGTTACAAAATATTCTCCCGGTTCAGTAAATGTATGTTCTGTTATCATTCCTGATAATTCCTCGGAACTTGATTCAGTATCAATGGTCCATTTAGCTGACTTAAAGCCACCTGCGACGCTGGATGCAGAAGCGTCAAGTGAGACTGGCTCACCAGGTGCAATTGAAGAAGGCAGTTCGAATTCAGCTACAGGACCTTCGATAACACGAACTTTCCCGGTTACCTGGCTTACATTACTACATTGGCCAGATCCGGAACCTTCCACGGTAAGTGATACGGTATATTCACCCGGTTCAGTAAAAATATGTCGGTATTTACCGCCTGTGGCTGAATTACCGTCACCGAAATCCCAGCTGAAAGAGGGGAGAGAACCGGAAGGATCAGTACTGGATGTACCATCAAAATCCAGAGAAGAATTTACACAGATAGTGGTATCAGAGATATTGAATTTGGCCACCGGTGAGCCCTCTATGATAACCGGGATCCGGGCTACAGAATTCTCCCCGGAGAATCCGTCATCCAGAGTTAGTTTTGCTTCATAAACGCCGGGAACCTGGTAGCTGTATGAAGGGTTTGCCTCTTCGGAATTTTCTCCATTGCCAAAGTCCCACTGTACTTTGAATGCATCTCCATCAGGATCATAGCTTTGTGAGCTGTTGAATAAAACAGTTTGCCCCGTGCAGGAAGTAATCAATGAATCTACCACTGCATGAACAGGACGATTGATCAGAACACGGATAGATTCTGTATTTACACTGTTGGCGAGTCCAAGGCCATCATTCAGGGTTAATCCAACAATATGCACTCCGGGCTCAGGTGCTGCCCAGCTGAAACTGGATTCATATCTTTTAGAACCGTCGGGGAGTGTCCATTCAAAACTAACCGGATTGTCATCCAGATCGTAACTTTCAGAGGCATCCAGTCTGACATCAATAGAATTTGAACGAACTATCGATTCAGTTACGATATAAGGCTGGTGATTCACATTAACTGAACCTTCAACAGAAGTAGATGAGTTATTTAATCCATCGTTATCGGTTACCGTAAGGGTAAAGTTTTTAAGTCCACCATCTTCAAATACTTTATCAATTGAAGCACCAGTAGCTGTGCTACCATCCTCAAATTCCCATTCGTATGAAGTTATTGTTCCATCGGGGTCATAAGATTCGTTTGCGATGAATCGAATATTCTCTCCGGGAACGAGCTCAACAGGTTCCGTTCTCCAAAGGCCAACAGGTGGAGTATTTACTCTGATCTGTTTACTGGAATGTCCTACAGCTTCTTCAAAGCCAGAGTCATCATTTACAGCCAGGGTGAGTGTATGCAGTCCTGGGGTATCAAGGGAGATAGTATTTGTTACTCCTTCACCAGCAGGCATATCGTTAGTAAACCATGCGTACCTGGTTATCTTACCTTCATTATCTGAACTTTGAGACCCATCAACAGTGAAGGATTCACCAGGAGCTACCACTTCTGGTGTATTGAAACTTGCTACAGGGAAGCTGTTCACTACAATCACATGCTCGGAGCTTTGAACACTGTTTGCGAGAGCAAAGCCATCATCTACTGTTAATTTAACTGTATATGATCCGGTGGATTGATATTGGTGGTTTACATTTGGGCCTGTGGCTGAATTACCATCCCCGAAATCCCAAACAAAAGACTTTAGTTCAGTTTCAGCATCAAGGCTATTAGAAGCTGAGAATTCAACATTTGAGCTTGAAGTCATTGGTACTGCCGTAATAACCGGACTTGGTGCTGCATTTACATGAATCTTCCTTGAAAGACTTTGAACCGAGTTTGTAGTACCTCGCTGATCGTCAACGGTCAGCATCACTTCATAGTCGCCAGCTTCGTCTAGTGAAAGGGGATAGTTTGGTGAATTTGAAACTTCATTATCATTTACCGACCAGCTGTATAGCAGTTCATCGTTGTTTTCATCTGATGAGGAGTCGGCATTTAAAGTAAAAATATCACCCGGTGCAACGATATCCGGAATTGTGAATATGGGGATAGGAGCGGCATTTATTTCGTACGTCTTATTCACAGTGAATTCTGAGTTATTAGCTCCTGAGCTGTCATTCACAGCAAGAGCGATATCATAAAACCCGGCTTTTTCATGTGATACCACTACAGAGTCAGATGAAACTTTGCTTCGTTCTCCATTTACTGTCCAGAAGTAACTAAGATTATCATTATCAGAATCCGATTGGTTAACAACCCTGAATGTGATGTCCTCATTGGTACCGGAAACTTCTGGAAATTGAATTTCAGCATAGGGCTGAGTATTCACCCGGATCAGTTGCTGACGCTGAGCAACACTACAACGAATGGAATTTCCTCCATCAGAAATCTGAACAGAAACATTGTACACACCGGATACCGTGCTCATAAATGTAAATGTAGGGCCGGTTTCACCGCGTCTGGTATTATTAACTAACCAGGTATAACGGAGTTCCTTTCCTTCCATGTCATAGGATTGGGAAGCATCAAATACGATACTTTCGGAAGGGGATATGATCAGTTTTGGTACTTCAAGTTTTGCAATAGGAGGAGTATTTACGAAAACATCATACTTGTAGTTCCAGAACCGGGGAAAATAAGCTCCTTCATTCGGAATAAGAATATCAACAGGAACCGTACCCCTGGACTTAAAGCTTATTGATGGCGAAGCACCTGAACCTATCTGAGTGTTTGAAGCAATCCACTTTGAATTTCTCAGATCCTCTGGGTGGAATGAAGTGCCTGTTAATTCGAAATTCTTATCAGTACATCTTGATGCATCAGTCATACTAATATTGATCGCAGGTTTTTGATAGTCCGGGATCACCAACGGCTCAAATTCCCATAAAACTGGTTTATCTGTACCAAAAACAGTTAACGTATTCAGCCAGTCTTTGGAGCCTTTGATCTGGATTCCCCATGTATTTTCAGTACCAAATTTCTGTGGTGGTATAGAAGCACCTGAAGCCGCATATTCCTCGCCAAATGAATCGATCTTGGAAGTTTCTGAGTCTTCAGCACCATTAACAGTCAGATCAGGGTTGAAAGTATTGTCAGACAGAATATGAGGTTTTATCTGAAAACGATTGGTGGTTCTGGAACGATACAGACCAATCGACAAGTCTATTGCAATGATCTTCCAATCCTTTCCATTAAGGATATCACCCCGGTCGTTAACAACACGAAAGTTAAAGCTATTGATATCATCGCCATCATCGGTAGTAACACGTATGATATACCCATTTCCGTTGCCCTGCACATCAGCCAGAGGTACCCATCGATTTTTGAACCGTTCTTCATTTTTCGCAGTTAGTGCATTTAATTCTACCGGTGCGGAGGACTTGCTATCCAGTGAATTTCCATTCACCTGATAAATATCGTCAAAGTTATAAAGCCTGAATGTGGTCGTTGTAATAGTCGAATCCTTGGTTACAAGGTCAACAGCTCCGCCAAGTCCTGCATCATAGATCTGGAGGCTTCCATTCCCTGACTGCTCTGCAGGTTTTATCCAGATATCATATTGGTGGCGGTTATCACCGCTTTGTATGTATACACTTTTACCCGAAATGGACATGTAAACTTCCTGGGCAAATCCCGAAAAACTCATCAGGGAGAGAAATAAAGCGATCTGTACCGTTTTCTTAATCATGATTTCTCTGGTTTTCTTCGACAGTGAATGATTTTGTTATGTAGGTTATTCCCGTACGTGCATTTTTAAATGAAACTTCGAGGGATCCCGGTTTTAAATTTGTGGTGATTCCCCATCTTCCTTTAGAATCAGTGAATATCTTACGCTCAGTTCCGGCATTCAGTACCACGACTTCCAATTCCGGATACGCCTTAGATGCCAATGTAACCGTAGGGCTGTTCAATTTTATCGGATCAGAACCTGAAGCACCGGTAAGGTTGAATTTGAATAAAACATCGTCAGTCAATTTAACAAGGCGTATACTCTTACTGGTTTTGTTACCCGAAGCATCGACGGCAACAATTTCCAGATCCTGGTCAGTGTCAATATCCTTCAATACATGTGAGAACTTGCCTGAAAGTTGAACTGTAACAGATTTAGCGTTGATAGTAAGCCGGGTATCTGGTTCACTTACTCCTGTTATCTGATAATCTGTATTCAGTGTAAACAGGATATTACCGTTCGATCCATCCACAAACACCGGGGGAGGCTGATTATCAATATTTCTGATGATTCGTGTTGGCTCAGAGAAAGGACCTCTCAGGCCAAGACTATCGATGGCCAGAACACGAACATAAGTGGTGCCCAGCGCCAGATCATCCAGATTAACTGAATTCGAGGTAAGTGAAAGTTCTTCAATATCAGCATCAAAAGAAGGAGAAGAGCTTATCTGCGCCCGATAGCTTACAGCTCTGTCGACATCGCCAAAGGCGTAAACAATATCTTGCCGGTAGATGATCGTATCCCTGCTTTCCCAAACCAGATCTGGTGCTTCAAGCAATTTGATAGGAGCACTAGGTGCACGGCCTTCTTCTACAATAGTTCCTTCATTTTTTTTAATGGTGATGGTCACATCATTTGCACTGATATTTGCAATACCATCGTAATTAGTAAGCTTTACAGTAGTATTGCCGTCCGATTCGGCATAAAAATTTTGCGTTTTAAGCTCTGATGTGGAAGCCCCGGCATTTAGTATGTAATTGCTTTTCTCTTTGGCTGCTGCTGATAATTTAGCAAGTAAACCTCCTGAGACAAGACTGATCTCAGTATCAGAGCTCTGGCTGAGTTTATCAATGCGGGATTTTCTAATCACGGCTACCGTATTGGGATCAACCATCACATAACTACCATCTGTAAAAGCGAGGTTTGCAAAACTTTCCTCTAAAGTTCTTACCCCATCAGCTTCTTTAAAAAGATCCCCCACAAAAGCATCATTCCAATCTCCAAGCAGTCCCAGACGTTTATCAACAGTACCTACTTTTTTTGCTAATTGAGCCTGAACCTGAACCAGTCTGTTCGCCATGAGAGTGGAATCCATCTCATCTACGGCAGGTTCGATCTTTGAGCCTATGTTCAAAACTTCCTCTAATTGCCCTTCCTGTATCCTTACTACATAATCAACGAGAAGGGTATTAACCCGTTCAAGTGGTTTTTTTGCAAATATGGTAGCACCAGATGTAATTAGCTTTTTTACCCGATTCTGTTGCTCCATTACTTTTGCCGTAGTAGTAGCAAGCGCCTGCAGTTGAATGAAGTCAGAGGAGGAGAGGGTAAAAGTATTGTTTGGGATGTCGTGGTCTGCAATACTGATCAGTAAAGGCCAGTTGAGCGTGTTCCCTGTATACCTCAACGCCATCTGCTGTAATTCTGATGATTGAAAAGTCAGATCATCAGACTGGGCATAGGTTACGCTGGAATTTGTTGCAAGTCCTAATAAAATTAGTAAGATGAATCTTTTCATTTCGTATTCGTTGTACCCTTGTCTGGCAGTGTGATCGTAAACCTGCTACCGATCTCATCACCTGATTCAAGCAATATTTCCCCGTGATGTTTATGGATTATCTCTTTTACATAGGAGAGACCAAGTCCTGTACCTTTTTCTTTAGCGGATTTAATATTAGAACGTACCCGATAAAACTTTTCAAACACTTTCTTCTGGTCTTCAATGCTAATTCCGTAGCCATGATCTGTAACACTGAGCTCAACATTTCCAGACTTCTGTTCGAGCTGAATTTCAATAATTCGATTCGGGTCACCATATTTAACGGCATTACTTATAAGGTTTTGTACCGCATCAAAAAGTAATTCCTTGCTACCCGAAACGATAAAATCTGTACCTTTAGCACTGATATTGATTTTTAAATTCTTTTCCGATAGCAGGGCATTTGAAATGCTTTTTACCTCATTGACCAATTTAAACAGATCCACATCTTTGAACTCTACCGGAATGCGGCCATACTCAAGGCGTTGAACATCCAGAAAACGATTTACAAGATCATTCATTCGCTCACCTGACAAATAGATCTCTTTCAGCAATTCGTTGGCTTCTTCGGGGTCAAGCTCAGAATTATCCAGCATAAGTTTTGATAGTCCAACAACCCCTGTGATCGGGTTTTTAAGCTCATGGACGATAATATTGATCATGTCAGTACGCTGCATGTCAACCAGACGATCGCGAGTCATATCGTGTAATACGATCAATGCTCCTTGCGAATGCCCGGTTTCATCCTCAAAAGCCACAAACTGATAATCGTAAAAGTAAGTGGTTTCTTCGTTTACAAAATGAGCAAGCTCTGCACGGTCGATCCTGATAGTATATGGATTAGGATAATGTACGTTCTGAGTGGTTTTTGAAAGTTTAAGTTTAGGATTGTTGAGAAGCTCTTTGAAAATAGTGTCTTTCGGATTCTGTCCAAATGCCTCAATAAATTCCACGAATTGGTTATTAGCGAACCGGAATTTTCCATTGTTATCCAGGATACCAATAAGATCCTCGGTATAGGTCATCATATACCGGTTTTTCCACTCTTCCAGAATGATCTTCTCCACGTTGATCTTTTGATAACGGAGTAAAGTGATCCTGATATTCTCAAGAGTCTCTCTCATAAGGCCAAATTCCGGCAATTCCACTTCCCTGATCCGGTGATCAAAATTGAGTTTACTGATATGCTCAACATCATCCAGGATCTGCTCAATTGGTTTATTGACCCGGGCACTTACATACCAGCTGAACAGAACCATTGTGAAGAGGATGCCTAATCCGGATATGAGCGAGAATAAGATAAGATTATGAACAGGCTGCAGAATGTAGGATTCCTCAACAGCAATCACATGCCAGTAGGGTATACTTTCAAAGCGGGAGGACATGATAAACCAGTCGATGCCATTCAGTTCAGTTACAACCTCGTCAGAAAAACTGGCATTGCCAACCAGTTCCGCAGGGAAAGTAAGATCGGAGTCAGATATCAGGTTAATTCCGAGGTCGCTCACAATATTCGTTTCGTACACTCCTGCACCTAAGGGGATATCAATGAGTTCACGGGTGATCCGCTTAGCATCGAAATATAGATTAAGAGTGAAGATCAGCTGAATAGGTTCTCCTGCTCCATCAAAGGTATCGATCTGAATGGAGCGTTGAGTAATGAAGAAATCAACTGCTTGAGAAGTATCAGGTATCCAGACCGTATTGATGCGGGGGTCTAACCGGGAAGGATACCAGGTCTCGATCTGCTCTGGAAACTGGATATCCTGGAACACAGTACGGGTAAAGTCGATCAATTCATCAGATCCCGGTTCAGTGATGGTTATTCTGACCAAACCCGGAGTGTAATTTATCGCCCTGCGCGCAATGTTTTCTGTTTCTCCGGGTTCTGTTCGTATGTCTTCCGCCAGAATGGTGGTCGTATTTTGCCAGTTGCTGATGCTCAGGTCAGCTCTGCGAAGCGAATACTCCTGCAATTGTGATACGATTGTTGTTCGCTCGCGTATGATCGCCTCTTTATACTTAGGGCGTACAAATACATAGATGAGTGCGAAAGCAACAACAATCAAAAGCGAAGTGATCGCAAAAATCCGGTTTCTAAGAGTTAAATTTTTGTACATGATACCATTTTGCCCAAAGTTCAATTTATCCCTGATTAATTGCGATTAGAAACCTCTTATATTCACATTTCAATATTGTCCCGTGGATTTAGCTTAACAATTGCTTAACAATGATTTAACGTTTTGGTGAGCTACAAAAGAGAGATTAGTGCTCAAATTGCACAGGGATTAAATATGCTGATCGGAGACGATTTTAATAAGAAAGGAAAGAATATTCTTAAGGAGCTGGCGGAGCTTACAGGGAAGGATACTGAGGTTAAAATTCCAGTTCAGAAGCTAAATGAAGTATTTAATTACGAGCGGAACGAAATGAAAAACCTGCTCGAATATCTTGAATCGAAAGAATGTCTGAAGATTGCCACCATAGGTGGTCCGTTTCTGTATGGACATATTACAATCACAGATAAAGGAATTGCAAGAGCTTCAAAATAAAAAAGGCCTCCAAATGAAGGCCTTTTTGTATGATCTGCAATAATTATTCTGTTTCCAGGATCTCATCAATTCGGTTTGAGATATCATCATAATGAGCTCTGGTTGACCGGCTCCGGATATTTGATCGTGCTCTTTGGATATCAGTTTGTAGTTGCATCAACTCTGCTCTCATAGCCCCCCTGATGTCAGAGTCCTTTATGTCTACCTGGTTTGAGCCGAATCCGTAAGAATCGTTCTCGAAGAGAGAGGCAGTGTAGCTGATATATTCTCTTTGAAGGGAGCGTCGATAGGTATTAACAGATCTGTTTCGGTATACCTCACTCCAGATCCCTTTCCGAAGATCTTCAAGCATTTCATACAATGAGTAAGCGTCATTATCGAATGCTGATTGTTCTATGAGCCGGGACATATTTCCTGGATTCATAGTTGCAGACAACAAACCTGCCTGGAGATTCTTGATCCTTTCAACGGCTCCGGAAGCTTCAATTCTGCGCAGAATATCTTCATCAAGCAGCCAATCGGGACTACTGAATGCGTTCTCATTCATAAAAGCCATGGCTTTCTTCTGGTAAGCTTTTGGAACAGGAGTATAGTTGTAGCCTTCCTGATCAGAAGCTTTTCTGTTTTGGTACACACCCCCAATATTCGTTGCAACATGGCGGGCATACCTCGACCATTGCCCGATCAGTTCGCCATAGATCTCTTCCAGGTCATCATAGCCTTCGCCTTCAGTTGAAGTCCATTCAACCAGGTTTGGTACTACGCGTTTAAGGTTCATTAATCCATAAGTACTGGCTTTTACCGGATCATCAGACAGATCTTCAATTTGTGCGGAAGGATCATAACCGGTGGATGAAGCAAATCTGTAGACCGGATCACCAGCTTTCTCTTCGATCCAGCTATCCAGTGTTGCTTTTTCGTCGTCTGGTGTTTCAGCTCCCTCAATTACACGATAACCCCAATTCACTGAGTAATTATCATATGGGCCAAGCTGACGAATAAAACGGATGTTTTCATCACCAGGCTGTGCAACATAATTCTGACGTGCATATTCCATGATAGTGGTAGCAATTCCCCATTTCTGGGTGAATGTTCCTGAACGAAGTGAATCAACAGGATAGGCTGAGCTGGCCTGCATATTATGAGGTAAGCCAATGGCATGGCCGATCTCATGGGAAATAACCCGGCGCATAGTTTCACCGATCAGATCATCATCAAGTTTGAGCTTACGGGCAGCTGGATTAGCAGCACCTGTTTCTATCATCAGTCGGTTTCGATACGAGCGCATATGATTATGATACCAGACGATGTCACTTTCAATGATCTCACCGGAACGAGGATCCGATACACTTGGTCCTACGGCATTCCGGATGGTGCTGGCAACCCAGCGTACAGTGGAATAACGAATGTCCTCAGGACTCCAGTCAGGATCTTCTTGCGGAGTGGGAGGGATCTTAGCCTGAATGGCATTTTTGAATCCAGCTGCTTCAAAAGCAACATTCCAATCCTCAATTCCCTGGATTATATAAGAACGGTATTTTTCAGGGGTAGCAGGGTCCAGGTAATACACGATCGGTTTTTTGGGCTCTGTTAACTCACCTCTGAAATAAGCTTCCGGATCTTTAGGTTCCAGTCTCCAGCGACGAATAAATTCTTTAGAAGCTGCTTTTTGTTCATCCAGTCCGTAATCGATCTGTTGGATGGTGAACCAGCCCACCCGGTAATCGTACGCTCTTTTTTGCATAGGTTCTTTTGGCAGCAAAACCATAGACTGACTCATCAGCATTGATAGGGTAGCTGTTTGTTCATCGGAAGGAGGATTAGAAGCAATGTAAGTCATTACATGACGTACTTCGATATTCTCAGGGAAACTCTTAGCGGATTCAATATAGCTTCGGTCGCTATCGAATCTTCGTACTGAATATTGTCTCCTAAGGAAACTGATCACTCCACTTATTGCTTCAATATCACCTTCATAGAAGTCCGTCATATCAATGATAACACCTGAGCTGTCACTGTTATAAGCTTCAATATCGAAGGAAGCGAGAATAGGCGCGAAATTATTAGCCTTTACTGACTGATACACAGGCAGATCCTCATCCGCAATGTTCTCGAAAGACATCTTCCGGATCAGGATCTTGTCTTTGTGGCGGGTGAATCTGAGTACCTGTTCCGCAGTTTTAGAACCAGCTGAGAAGAAACCATAATAGTCGGTAGGGACTTCAGCAATCCTGCTGACCATTAACATATCACGGTCGAGGAGGGAATCAGGAATAGAATAGTAAAGTTTATCTTCCTGCGAGATAAGGTCAAAAAGCCCTTCATCAGTTTCGGCATTACTTTTAATAAAATCTTTAAAGCTTTTAATTCCCTCTTTCTTTGAAGAAGGCCCCGGGCGTGATTGAGCAGGGGATGATGAATTTGAAGTATTCTTAGAACCGGCGCATCCGGCGCTAAAGAGCAATAATCCAAGTACGAGAATCATTGCATGTCTGAGTCTGAATAGCATAAGGGTTTATATTGGTTACGTATTGATAATGAAGGTAGATAATTACAAGATTGAACTTCCAAAAGTGGTTTAACAATTAATAACATGGAAAACAAACAATGCCGAACGACGGATGACCAGCGAATAACGAATTCGAATAACGAAACCGTTCTTCTTTTGTCGTTGGTCTTTAGTCATTGTTTGTCATTTGTCGTAAAAATTAGCTCTTTCATTCCTCAAAATTGGCTACCTTTCGCGCTGTAAATTTTTAGCTGTAAATTAAATTATTGATCTATGATTATAGGTGTTCCTAAGGAGATTAAACCTCAAGAAAACCGGGTAGCAATTCAACCTGGTGGAGTAATGCTTTTAAAGAGAAATGGTCATGATATTCTTATCGAGAAAGGAGCAGGACTGGGCAGCGGTTTTACCGATGAAGCCTACAAGAATGCTGGTGCAACCATTATCGATGATGTAGAAACCGTTTGGCAAAAAGCCGAAATGATCATGAAAGTTAAAGAACCTATCGCAGTTGAATACCCGCGTATTCGGGAAGGACAGGTACTTTTTACGTATTTCCACTTTGCTGCTGATGAAGCCCTGACAAAAGCGATCGTTGAGTCTAAATGTATTGCCATTGCGTACGAAACTGTGGAAAAAGCCGATCGTTCACTTCCTCTGCTGATTCCGATGAGTGAGGTAGCGGGACGTATGGCAGCTCAGGAAGGTGCTAAATACCTGGAGAAACCATTGGGTGGTCGTGGTGTATTGATGGGTGGTATTCCGGGTGTTCCACCTGCAAATGTTCTGGTGCTTGGTGGCGGTATTGTAGGCGTTAATGCAGCCAAGATAGCTGCAGGAATGGGAGCTAACACTACTATCATGGATATCAATATGGCTCGTCTTCGTTATCTCGATGATGTGATGCCAAAGAACATAACCACATTATTCTCTTCAGAAGCTCATATCCGTCAAATGCTTCCAACGGTAGATCTGATCATTGGAGCAGTTCTGAAGCCCGGTGCCAAAGCGCCTCATCTGATCACAAAAGATATGCTTAAAGAAATGAGACCAGGAACCGTTCTGGTAGACGTAGCTATCGATCAGGGAGGGTGTTTTGAAACTTCAAAACCAACTACTCACGAGAACCCAATTTACTTCATTGATGATGTAGTTCATTACTGTGTGGCCAACATGCCGGGAGCTGTTCCTTACACTTCCACACTGGGACTTACCAATGTGACACTACCTTACGCGGTGGCTCTGGCAAATAAAGGCTGGAAGCAAGCATTGATCGACGATCCTGAGTTGAAAATGGGACTTAACATCGCAAATGGCACCATTGTATATGATGATGTTGCAGAAGCATTTGGAATGAGTTGGGAACCTGTAGAAACTGTACTCAACTGATAATTGATCTCCCAAAAAGGAGAAAACTACATAATCGGGTAGTAGCTTGATTGTGTCGTACTGACTATACTTGATTCATGTTCTCTCAGCCAGGTATCTACGGATACATCATTCTGGCTTTTATCGGGGTTCATGTTGAGGAACATATACCACTTAAAAAGCCGTCTCTTTTTCGGAGATGGCTTTTTTTATCTGCCGTACGATATAACCTTCAGTGGATCTGTTTTAGCGGCAATTCGGGCGGGCAACCAGGATGCCAGTGCACATAAAACAAAAGTTACAATTGAGGTTATTATAAAATCGAACAGGTGTGGTTCCACCGGCGCGTAACTCATATAATAGTTTTCCTCAGACAATGGGATGAGGTGGTATTCTGATTGTAACCACGCAAAAAGGAGGGAAATTATGATCCCTATGAATAGTCCCGCGCCAGCAACTAACAATCCTTCCATAAGGAATACTTTCCTGATAATAGCGGATCGGCTACCCATGGTTTTCAGGATACCGATATCTCGTGTTCTTTCAAGAACCATCATTAGTATAGCTCCGATAAGGTTGAAGGCGGCAACTATGATCATTACACTTATCACCAACGGAATGATGTTTTCCTGCATCTGTACCCAGGCAAAAATATTCCCATACACTTCTTCCAGAGGCTGCTCATAATAGGGGAAGGGGAAGTGCCCGTCTATCATCTGATCGAAAGCTTCAATTTGATTCGAATCCTTAAGTTTTATTTCAACAGCATGTGCCTGTGTGCCATTTAGTCCAAAAAGAGGCAGGGTGTAACTGATATCAGAAACGGCATAAACAGCATCGAAAAGGTCTATTCCTGTCTGAAATATACCGGTTAGCCTGAATTGTTCTATTTCCGGGGAATTTCCCAGGGATGGAATCCCGTTAGTTGTATACACGGTGATGATACTTCCGATCTCTGCATCGATCTGGGTAGCAAGCTTGTGACCAATAACTATTCCCGGAAATCCTTCCTCATTCACACTCAGATCATAAGTACCTTCATGAATGTGAGCGGAAAGTCCGGAGAAATCCTGAGATCCGTCGATACCCTTAAGTACTGTCCCGGAAGCCGCATCTTTGGTTTGTATCATAACCTGTCCGGTAGTTACAATTTGCTTGGTCTCGATCTCATCAAATTGATTCAGGTGAGTAAAAACAGTATCAGCTCGGTTTATTGGGATACTGGAGTACGTTGTGATGGTGATATGAGGAGCAAATCCAAGTATCTTGTCATTAATTGTAGACTTAAAACCGTGAACGACCGACAGAGCTATCAGTAGCCCGGCTGAACCAATCGCCACCCCGGTGATCGCCATCGTCTTAATGAATGAAAGGAATTTAGCTCCCTTTCGGGTTCCCTTGAAATAGCGTAGTGCGAGATAGGATTCGAATTTCATGGAGCAATATTCAACATTCAACACTCAACATTCAACCAATAAATATTGAATGTTCTTTATTGAATATTGAGTTTTTATTCCGGTTTCATCTGAGGAAAGAACAATACGTCCCTGATAGAAGCAGAGTTGGTCATGATCATAGCCAGACGGTCGATCCCGATACCAATACCTGCAGTAGGGGGCATTCCATATTCAAGGGCACGTATAAAGTCCTCATCTATGGTCATGGCTTCTTCGTCGCCACCATCACGCAGACTAGCCTGCTCTTCAAGCCTCTCACGCTGATCGATAGGGTCGTTAAGCTCAGAATATGCATTTGCGATCTCTTTACCGTTACAAATACACTCAAAGCGCTCAACCAATCCTTCTTTAGAACGATGTTTCTTGGTAAGTGGACTCATTTCAACCGGATAATCAGTAATGAATGTAGGCTGGATCAATTTTGGTTCAACAAATTCACCGAAGATCTCATCAATGATTTTTCCAGCACCAAAACTCTCATCAACGGAGATATGTAGTTCTTTTGCTACGGTTTTTAATTCGTCAAGATCTTTACCATAGAGGTCATGCCCGGTTTCTTTTTCAATGGCTTCAAACATAGGAACTCTTGGCCACGGTGCTTTGAAATCGATCTCATTCTTACCCACTGTTACTTTGGTAGAACCATGTAATTCAATAGCGATCTTTTCGATCATTTTTTCAGTGAAATCCATCATCCAGTTGTAGTCTTTGTAAGCTACATACAGCTCAACCTGAGTGAATTCCGGGTTATGAAATCTGGATAACCCTTCGTTTCTGAAATCTTTTGAAAACTCATATACGCCATCAAATCCACCAACGATCAACCTCTTCAGGTACAATTCGTTAGCAATTCGCAGGTAAAGATCCATATCAAGTGTATTGTGATGAGTCACAAACGGACGGGCAGAGGCACCTCCATACACAGGCTGAAGAATCGGGGTTTCGACTTCGAGGTAGCCGGAATCGTTCATGAAGTTCCTCATTACCTGAACCATGCGGGTACGTTTTTTAAACGTTTCACGCACTTCCGGATTTACAATCAGATCGACATAGCGCTGACGGTACCGGAGTTCTTTATCAGAAAAGGCATCGAATCGTACTTTCTCACCAGCTTCGTTCTCAACTTCTTTAGGAGTAGGAATAGGGCGGATAGTTTTTGTGAGAAGCTCAAAATACTGAGCATGGATCGTGGTCTCACCGGTACGGGTTTTGAAAACAAATCCTTTGATACCTACAATATCACCGATATCAACCAGCTTTTTGAACACTGTGTTGTACTCTTCCACACCAACATCATCCCGGGAGATGTAGATCTGAATGCTTCCTTCCGCATCCTGCAGATTGAAGAAAGCAGCTTTTCCCATAATACGGCGGCTCATTACCCGTCCTGCAACAGCAACGGTTTCGGTATCCGGATTCGATTCTTCATCACGGATCAGTTTTGCGTCAGCCTTGATCTGTTTACTGTGATGAGTTACTTCAAAAGAATATGGATATGGATTAACTCCAAGTTCATTAATTTGTGTAAGTTTCTCTCGTCTGATTTCTTCCTGTTCGGAAAGTGAGATTTCCTGGTTCGACATAAAATATTTTGGTTAACATGGATTGTGCGAATCAAAGGTTGCAAAAATACCGAATTGTGCAGAAAATTGTGGCATTAACATCAACTTCTTTATCCTCTGTTTTTGAAATTTTTAGATACTTCCTCAATTCAGTCGTTTCCGGAGAATGTGCTTATTGCATGGTCCAAAATGGGGGATGACCAAGAAGCTGCCATGTTTGCGATACCTCAGGATGTGGTAAATAGTGTTCTGGATCTGAAGACTATTGAAGAATTCGGGAATGAACAGCGCAGGAAAGAGCATATTACTTCACGTATGCTCATGATATTAAGTTCAATGAAAAGAGCATGGAATCTTAAAGATCTTACATTGAATAAAACGGATCTTGGAAAACCATTTATTGAACTTGGAGATGAGCATAGATTTATTTCATTCAGCCATTCAAAAAATATGGTTATGTGTGCTACTTCTGATACACTGGATATCGGGTTGGATATTGAGCACTGCGAGCGGGAGGTCAACCCGGCTATTGTAAAAAGGATCTTGAGCGAGAATGAATGGAAGCTCCATAGTGAGGAAGATCCTATTCGGCTATGGACCATGAAAGAAGCAGCAGTTAAGAGTCTTGGTACAGGTTTGAGAACCAACCTGAGAGAGCTTGAACTCCAGAAGATATCAGACAACAAGTTTATGATAACACTAAATAAAGGGGATCAGTTGAATGTGATCAGTTTTAAGGCTGAAGCGCATTTCATAGCTGTTGCCTGGCCGGGATAGTAATATGGATCATACAATCACGATTATTGGTTATGGCAGATTGGGACAGGCACTGGAGAGAGCCTGTTTAAAAGCAGGATTTGAAGTAGCTCATATTTATAAGAACAGGGAAGAATTACACAAAATGAAGAAGATCAGTGATCTGGTATTTATAACCCCACCTGATTCTGAGATAGCGGCCGTGTGTGAATATCTTCGGTTTCGGTTTTATGAGCTGGTGGGAAAGACTGTTGCTCATTGTTCTGGGGCATTACCCTCAGACATACTGCTGGATCTTAAAGAAAAGGGAGCCTCTATTGCCTGTTTTCACCCAATGCAGTCCATAACGCATAAAACTAAGTCCTTTAAAGGGATCACTTTTGATATAGAAGGAGATAAGAAAGCATTAAAAGTTCTGGAAGAATTTGCGAATCATATCGGTGCAAATTCACTTCAGGTTTCATCAAAGCAAAAAGAAATGCTGCATGTTTCAGCGGTGATGGCTTCAAATTACCTGGTGACCCTGGCCCAATTAAGTTCCGAGATCTCCGCTGATTCCGGATTGAGTCCGCGTGAAGTATTGGATGCACTTCTTCCATTAATGAATTCAACGATTGATAATCTGAAAGAAATGAATCCATCACACGCTTTGACCGGCCCCATAGCCAGGGGAGATGTTGATACCGTTGAAAGGCATGTTAAATTTTTGAAAAACAGAGACAAATTGTTGAGTATCTATAAGAAAATGGGTGTATTAACGCTTGACCTTGTTGATCGGGATGTGGTGTCCATTGAAACCAGAAAAAAGTTATTTGAATTACTGCGATGAGTTCACAAAGCTCCAATGATTTTTACCACAGAGTTTATCAGGTGGTAGTGCAGATACCAATAGGGAAAGTGACCAGCTATGGTGCTATCTCCAGGTATCTGGGAGTAGAATCAGGCGCGCGGATGGTAGGTTATGCTATGAATAATTATTCTTCCGCTGAAATAGGATTCGAGATACCTGCACACCGGGTATTGAACCGACTGGGACAACTCACCGGCAGAGCACATTTTGAAGGAGATACCATGCGGGAACGCCTGGAACAGGAAGGCGTTGAGTTTACTGAAGAATATACTGTTAACATGGATAAACACTTTTGGAATCCTTTTGAACTGGATAATTGAAATATGAATAGATTTGCTTTCTTATTAATGCTGGTGCTTTTAACAGGTTGTTCTTCACAAAAATCAGACCAGGTGTTGGTGGATGCAACTGCCGACGAGATCGTTTCGAAGATCAGATCGTATCAGGGGGATAAGCCGGTTTTGGTTAACTTGTGGGCTACATGGTGTGTGCCTTGCATAGAGGAATTCCCATATATCATGGAAATGAAGAGAAAATACGGGGAAGAATTTGAACTGATCTTTGTGTCAGGTGATTTCCCGGAAGCTAAAGAAGAAGCAAAGACATTCCTTAAATCTCAGGATGTCAATTTTACAACCTACTACAAAGTAGGAAACGATAATGAGTTTATAACCACCTTGTCTGATACCTGGTCAGGTGCGCTGCCTTTCACGGTGATCTACGACAGGAATGGAAATATATCTTCTGAATGGGAAGGTAAAGCCGAATTAGAAACCTTCGAAACTGAACTTTTAAAAGTAATAAAAGCAGGATAGACCTATGAAAACACTTAAAATAGCCTTGTTAAGCATGGTGTCAGTTGTGTTGTTTACGGCATCAACCAATCAAATCCAGGAACTCAAGATCGGTGATAAAGCACCAATGACCGCGCATAAAGTTCAGGATGTATCCGGCCGTTCGATCACACTTGCAGAAGTAGCTCAACAAAATGGATTACTGGTGGTGTTCTCATGCAATACCTGTCCTTGGGTTATGAAGTGGGAAGACCGCTACCCGGATATGTCGCGTATAGCAAGAGCCAATAAGATCGGTATGGTTGCTTTGAATCCGAATGAGGCCTACAGAACCAAAGGGGATGGAATGGAGGATATGGTCAAGCGTGCTAAAAAGATGAATTATGATTTTGTGTATGCACTGGATAAAAATCATGAGATCGCAGATGCATTCGGTGCATCACGTACTCCACATGTGTTTCTGTTCAATGGAAATATGGAATTGGTGTATGTGGGGGCTATAGATGACAATGCAAATGATGCTTCTGCCGTAAAGGAATATTATCTGAAGGATGCCATGGAACAAATGGTTGGCGGGCAGCAATTGACCAAACCCACAACAAAATCTTTAGGGTGTACCATCAAGCGAATAAGTTAATTCTTTGCTAAAAAAGCCGTATTTTTAAATCCCTCATATAAGCAGTTGTGTGAGGGATTTTTTTTGAAAGCTGATCTGGAATTTGATGCCAACCTGGATATTACATACTGAATTTAAATTTGATGCCGCTCATTTCATTGAAGGTTATGATGGTAAATGCGGCCGAATGCACGGACATTCATATAAAGTTAAAATGACGGCCAAGTCTCATAAGCTAAATCCATCAGCCTATTTGAATACGGATGATATGGTTTGTGATTTCAAAGAGCTTAAATGGCCGGCAAAAGACTCTGAAAAGGGTGGGTTTGACCATGGAAACCTAAACGAACTCATGCCGATGAATACTACAGCCGAACGAATTGCTGAATTCATTCATCAGGAAACAAAAAAACGTATTCCGGACAATATTGACCTGACCGTTACAGTTTGGGAAACAGATAACAGCTGGGTTGAATACACTGATAAAAATGTTTGAAGCTTCAGTACATAACGAATCTGATTTAATGATCGATAGTGAAGCACTTCTTGAAGTTGAATATCCGGTCATGGAGCATTTCTATACCATACAGGGAGAAGGAGCTCATACCGGAAAAGCCGCTTATTTTATCCGTACTGGCGGTTGCGATGTGCAATGCTGGTGGTGTGATGTGAAGGACAGCTGGGATGAATCCAAACATCCGGGAGTGAAAGTATCGGAAATAGTAAGCCTTGTGAAAGAAAGCGGGGCGCCCATTGCTGTGATTACAGG
Source organism: Rhodothermia bacterium (assembly GCA_030427885.1). GTDB lineage: Bacteria > Bacteroidota > Rhodothermia > Balneolales > Balneolaceae > JAUICM01. Next base: position 102,683 of record JAUICM010000008.1, read on the forward strand.
TGGAGAACCCCTTCTGCATGATCTCAACGCCTTAACTATTTCCCTTAAAATGGCCGGAATTCAAACTCATATCGAGACAAGTGGTTCATCGCCGCTATCCGGAAATTTTGACTGGGTAACTCTGTCTCCAAAAAGATTCAAGAAACCAACCGAAGAAATATTTCCATATGTGGATGAGTTGAAAGTAGTGGTTCTGACCAAAAAAGACCTGGCCTGGGCAGAAGAAAATGCAGCTAAATGTCCGGATTCAACAAAGCTATTACTTCAACCGGAATGGGACACACCTGGTTCAATCCCTCTTATCGTTGAATATGTCAAAAATAACCCTCAATGGGGGATCAGTTTACAGACCCATAAATTTCTAAATGTACCGTAGATAAATGAGTTTTAAGGATTCAAGTGTCGTAATAACAGGTGGTAGTAAAGGGATCGGACTGGCCATTGCTAAAGTTATCTCACGGTCAACCGAACACCCTTTGGTTCTGGTGGCCAGGGGAGAAGATGACCTTGAAAAAGCTAAACAAACATGTCTGAAACTAGGCGCCTCAAAAATTGATACAATCGTAGCTGATATCACCAATCCTGATGTGGTAAGTAAAATCGATTTTAAGGTTTATAACCCGGGTATTCTTATAAATAATACCGGTACTTTTCTGGCAAAGAAACTCCAAAGCAGCAGTTTCCAGGAATTTGAGAATCAGTTCAAAGTGAATGTTTTCGGAGCTTTCAATATCACAAACCAGGTGTTGCCGGGACTATTGAATCAGGACAGAGGATTGATCGTCAATATCTGTTCAATAGCTTCTCTAAAGGGATATGCGGGGAGTGGAGCATATACGGCTAGTAAACACGCAACCTTAGGTTATACCCGGTCACTGCGACAGGAGCTCATTGAGTCGAATGTGGCGGTTACAGCGGTGAACCTTGGAAATACCTATTCAACTTCATGGTATGATTCCGGGATAGATGAAAGCCGACTGATCGATCCGGAAGATGTGGGCAAACTAATCATTGCTCTTTCTGAGATCAGCCCGAGAACCGTAGTGGAAGAGATGACGATCTTACCAAGGGTAGGAGAGGTATAGGACCTCATTCAATGATCTTAAATCTCGATTTTGTAAGCTCATCAGGAAAGGCATTGAAATGCCACCATTCTGAACTGATCGTTTGAAATCCGGCTTTTAGCATAGCTTCCCTCAGTATGAGTCTGTTTGCATGCTGATCTGCAGTAAGGGAGCCGGAAGAGATCAACTCTTCTTCATTGTCGATATGAGCCAGTGGAGTAAAATTGTCGTACTCTGTTCCCATATCAAGCGGGTTTCCGTTCTCATCAGCAACAGTCAGGTCAACAGCACAACCAAAATTATGAATGGATCCCTTTTTTGGATCGGCCACATATTTGGAACGTTCTTCTAAAGGAATATCAACCACATCCCATAAGATCTGTTGAATTCTGCGGGGCCTTGCTCCATCATATACCAGCAGTTTAAAGTGCGGGTATTCTGCTCTTAGTGAATCTGAAGCCAGGGCTAACATTTGTGCTACTTCAGGTTGTAAATACGCATTCTCCAGATCTCCATAGACATCCATATCCATGAAATTATTTGTTCCGGAATAGCGTAGTTCTACCAGAATAGAGGGGTCAATTTCCTGAATGTTAACCAGTCCCTGATCAGCCATGATCTTATCCCAGTTTTGCTTCTCCTGTTTGCCACAGAAACTGAGCATGGGTATCAAAACTGAGTAAACGATAAGCTTTGTAAATATGGGTTTCTTCATTCCATTTCCAGATCAGGATTTCATAACATCGGATCAAAAAGTTGGAATAAAGTATGAAAGAAGATTTTTTAAAACAGGGTTATTCAAAATTAGAGCAATTGATATCGGAAAAGGAGGTTGAGAAGATAAGAGGAATATATGATTCGTTGCTGGCTGACAAGGTTAGAACGGCAGGGTTGAGGAGTGATCTGGCCGGAGGTTCAGAAGAAAAACCAGTTGAAAAAATAACACAGATCATGAGGCCGAGTTTAGTAGAGCCGGAGCTCAGTGTAACAGAGACCTATAAACTTGCTCACAAAAAAGTATGTGAGTTATTAGGGGAAGACATGGAACTCGATTTCGATATGCTTATCAATAAAGCGCCCCATACGGATACCGAGACTCCTAAGCATCAGGACGCAGCTTACTGGATTGATATGCCCGATAACAGAGCGGTAAGTTGCTGGATAGCTCTGGATGATGTGTATGAAGAAAATGGATGCATGTGGTTTCTGCCTAAGGAATCGGATGTTGTTATGCCTCACCAGTCAATGCCGGGAGGAGGAGCTTTATTTTGTGATGCAGATGTAACCGGAGCAGAAAGTGTAGCTCTGAAACCCGGAGGGTGTACTTTCCATGATGGTTTCACACTTCATTTCAGCAGAGGGAATACCACCGATAGCCAACGCAGGGCTCTGATCCTGAATTTCAGACCAAAAGCCATGATCGAGTTTGAACGTAATCAGGGAGTGGATCACACTGGTGACCGGAAGGTTCGTCAGTGATGGAGAGATTGTTTATATATCCGCAATGGGGAAGCGCTCATCTGGATCTTCCTGTGTTTCTGGAAAAGATAAAAAAGGCAGGGTATGACGGGGTGGAATTAGGTCTTCCGATCGATAAAGGAGAACGAAAGTACATAGCTGAAACAGTAAGAGAATTCGATCTGATTTTAATTGCTCAGCATTATCATACTGACACCAGCGATTTCGAAAAACACCTGGATAGTTTCCAGCAGTATCTGAGATTTATGTCCGAAGAAGAGCCATTGCTGATAAATTCCCACACAGGTAAGGATTATTTTAGTTTTTCGGAAAATGCTCAGTTGATAGAAACGGCTCAAAAAATCGAGGAAGAAACGGGGGTTCCGGTAACTCATGAAACGCACCGCTCACGATTTTCATTTGCAGCCCATGTTTGCCACCAGTATCTGAAGGAGTTTCCATTCCTGAAACTGACCTCTGATTTTTCTCATTGGTGCAATGTAGCCGAATCTATGCTTGAGGATCAGCAAGAGGCGGTAACAGAAGCAATTGAACACACTTATCATGTGCATGCAAGAGTTGGGTCTGCCCAGACGGCTCAGGTCATTGACCCAAGAGATGAGAACTATACAAACGAGCGGTCACAGTTTCTGGAATGGTGGAAGCAAATGATTACATCGGCTAAAGAGAGAGGGATCAAAACGCTCACGATCACACCTGAATATGGACCAGCCCCATATCAGTTATTTGTGCCACATACGAATACCCCAATGGCGGATCAGTTTGAAGTGAATGAGTTTATAAGGAATGAGATCAGGAAAATAGCTTAGCAGTCAGCTATGTTTAGAAATCAATTGAACTTCTGGAATATCTCAGACAAGGTGGAATTGATATCGGTCTCAAGATGTGGTTTGAATGCAGATCCTGTAAGCATCTCGAACAACTCGGCATAGCGATTGTACACTTCTATTCTGAATTCATCAGGGAGATCAGGGAGGGTTTGTCCATCAAGGCCCTGAAACTTATTCGCCATCAACCATTCACGGAGGAATTCCTTCGATAGTTGTTTCTGAGATTCTCCTTTAGCTTGCCGGTCTTCATACCCATCCAGATAAAAGTAACGGGATGAATCAGTTGTGTGCACTTCATCAATGAGAGTTAGCGAACCGTTGTAGAGCCCCATCTCATATTTGGTGTCTACCAGTATAAGTCCCTGTTTGGCAGCAACTTCAGTACCCCTCTCAAAAAGTTTGAATGCTGTTTCCCGGATCTCATTCCAAAGTGATTTTTCTACAATCCCGCGTTCAAGTATCTCCGCTTCAGAGATATCTTCATCATGACCTTCGGTTGCTTTGGTAGCAGGGGTAAGGATTGGTTCCGGAAATTTCTGATGTTCCACCATTCCTTCTGGCAAAGTTACTCCACACAATTCTCTGAGTCCTGATTTATAGGTTCGCCATGCGTGCCCTGTTAAATAACCCCGTACAACGATCTCTATGGGAATAGGCTCACATTTTTTGGCAATGGTCACATTGGGATGAGGTACATCAATGATATGGGTAGGAACAATATCCTTAACCGTATCAAAGGAGAACTTTGCGAGCTGATTAAGGATCTGACCTTTGAAAGGAATAGCTTGTCTCATGATGTAATCGAACGCTGATATTCGATCGGTAACAACAATACCCAGAGAATTCTCGTTAAGGTCGTACACCTCCCTGACTTTACCTTTATAGGGAGCTTTAAGTCCGGGAACTTCAGTTGCTACAATACAATTATCCAGCGCTTCACGAGTCGAAAAGTCGGTATTCACTAACTATTTAGGTTTTTTAGTTGAACCTCTTTCTACGAGAATGGGGTTTATTGAAGTTTGGAAAAGCTTGTCATCAGTACTTTTGATGATAGCGGCTAAACGGGCTGTGGCCTGAATACCAATAGTATGCATCTGCTGATCGATGGTGGTCAGATCCAGATACTTACTCAATTTGATATTATCGTATCCCATGATTGCAATGTCATCCGGAACTTTCATTCCCAGTTTAGAAAGGGCATGATACGCACCGAGTGCCTGAGTATCGTTGGAACAGAAAACCGCATCAGGGAATTTACCCATGGCTTCATATTTATAGATAGATTCGAAACCTGCTTCCTCGGTAAATCCGGCATGTTTGGTTGTATCACCGGTTACAAAAAGATCTTTATGGATCTTCATTTTATAATTCTTGAGAGCATCTTTGAAACCACGTTCGCGTTCCGCAGAAGACCTTGTCTTAAGAGGGGTACTGATCATCCCAATCCTTTCGAATCCTTGTTTTACAAGATGTTCGCCAGCCATATAACCACCCTGATAATCATTAACCATAAAATAGTTATAAGCTGGATGGGCGGAGTTAACCAGAACAACGGGTGTGCCTGATGACTGCAAATGTTTGTGAATTACATCACTTACATCAATAGAAAGAAGAATAAGTGCATCAGCGGTTCCGCGGTCAAAGAAATTTACAACAGCTTCTTCCGGGTCTTTTGAACCGGTGTTATACAGGATGATATCAAGATCCATCTTTTTGAGCTCATCTTTCACACCTTTCAAAACTTCGTTAAAGAAAGGGGTAGTGAATGAAGGCACTGCCACAGCTAACATTTGTGGCTCTTTACTGGCTAGTTTACGTGCACTTACCTGAGGACGGAAATTTAGTTCGTCTATTGCTTTTTGAACTTTCTTCTTAGTTTCATCAGAAACATTTGGAGAATCGTTCAGTACGCGAGACACTGTAGAAATAGCTACACCTGCATTTTTAGCTACTTCATATATCGTTATTTTCTTATTCATAAACCCTGACTATCAAATTAACTGCCATTATAAATTTAATACAGAGATGCCTTAAAACAACTCTAAACCATTCATCGCAAGTATAATCAACTTATGCAGAATATGTAATCAGATTTAAAAAATTATTTATTTCATAAAATTGGGAACGATTTTTTAGTCAATAAGCATTTATGACGGCATGAGTGAAATACTTCGCATACCATATACTTTTTTCAGACCTTTGTACGAGAAAACCTCCTTTCACAGATCCGTGATAGAGGAACTGAATGACCACGGTCTGAGAAGTGCTTACTCGCATTGCAGGGCCATTACTCGGTTTTATGCAAAGACTTTCTATATGGCTACCCGTTTTCTGCCAAACGAGAAGCAGCGTAGTATTTTCGCCATATACGGATTATGCAGATATATCGACAATCTGGTTGATGAGGCTACAGACCTGGTTGAGTTGAGTGCAATTAAAAACAAAGAGATCACAGAAAAGCTACAGGAATTCGAGCATAAGCTGACCGGAATCTATGAAGGGCGTAAAACAGAAGATCCCATACTGAAGGCTTTTTACGATACTGCTACAAAATATGATATCTCTCTGGAACTGCCGCTGATGTTGATCGAAGGGGTTAGAATGGATCTGACAAAATCCAGATATGCAAATTTCGAAGAACTGTACGATTACTCCTATAAAGTAGCTTCGGTAGTTGGCCTCATGACAAGCCAGGTATTTGGCTACATGGATAAGAAGGCACTCGAATATGCTGTTGATCTGGGAATAGCCATGCAGCTCACAAACATACTGAGAGATATTGGGGAAGACCTGGAGAGAGACAGAATTTATCTCCCGAAAGAAGATCTGGATCGTTTTGGAATAACAGAGGAAGAATTATATGCAGGAGAAAAGTCAGATAAATTTATCGAAATGATGAAATTCCAGATCGAGAGAGCAAGAGAATATTACGTGAGGGCTGATCTCGGCATTACCATGCTCTCATCAGACAGTCGTTTACCTGTGTACCTTGCCAGGTATAACTATGGAAGAATTCTGGATAAAATTGAAGAAAACGGGTATAACGTTTTCACTCAAAGAGCCCATCTCAACGGATTCGAGAAGTTCACAATACTACCAAAGATCTTAGTTAAAATGAAAGCCAGCGCCTGAGCCTTTCGGGTGGAGAATCTGTTCCTAATTTGATACTATTAGAAAAAAATTAAGGAATGGCCCAGATCAAGAAAATACTTATCGCAAATCGTGGTGAAATTGCTGTACGTGTAATTCATACCTGTAAAGAACTGGGGATCAAAACAGTGGCAGTATACTCACGTCCTGATTCTTTTTCACCACATGTACAGCTTGCCGATGAATCCGTTTTTATAGGAGAAGCTGCCTCCTCCGAAAGTTATCTTGTAATCGATAAGATAATTGATGCTGTTAAAACATCAGGTGCAGATGCCGTTCACCCTGGATATGGTTTCTTAAGTGAGAATGCTGAATTCGCTGAACGCTGTAAAAAAGAAGGTATCATCTTCATAGGTCCTGAGCCAAAAGCAATTAAACTGATGGGGGATAAAACCTCCGCAAGGGAATTGGCAACTAAGCACAACATTCCAACACCTCCGGGTTTGAAAAGTACCTTAAAGAGTATAGAGGAAGCTGCTGAGGTCGCAGAAGAGATTGGTTTTCCTATTCTGATCAAAGCATCAGCCGGTGGTGGAGGAAAGGGTATGAGGATCGTACATGATCCCTCTCAGTTTGAATCGAGCATAAAAGCAGCCAAATCAGAAGCTAGAAATGCTTTTGGAGACGACCGTGTGTATATCGAGAAGTATCTGGAAGAGCCCCGACATATTGAGATCCAGATCATGGCTGACAAGCACGGTAATGTGGTTCATGTATTTGATCGTGAATGTTCGGTACAGCGTCGCCACCAGAAAGTAATCGAAGAAGCACCAAGCAGCTTGCTTACCGAAGATCTAAGGAAGCAGATCGCTGACTCGGCAATTAAAGCAGCAAAAGCATGTGATTATGTTGGAGCAGGTACGGTAGAATTTCTGGTTGATAAACATCTCAACTACTACTTCCTTGAAATGAACACCCGCTTACAGGTTGAACATCCGGTTACCGAAATGATATCAGGTACTGATCTTGTTGCCGCTCAGATCGCTGTTGCCGAAGGAAAAGAATTGCCATTTACTCAGGATGACATCAAAAGGAATGGGCACGCTATTGAATGCCGTATCTATGCGGAAGACCCGGAAGAGAATTTCTTGCCAAGCACCGGGATGTTAATCAAACACAGAATACCAACGGGCACAGGGGTAAGAGTAGATGCCGGAGTGGAAGAAGGCCAGTCGGTAACGATTAATTATGATCCGATGATCTCCAAATTAACAGTACATGGAAGTGACCGAGAAGATGCTCGTAAAAAAATGCTAAGGGCTCTTGATGAGTACGAGATCGTGGGTTGTAAAACAACAATTCCATTTTGTGCATATACCCTGAATCATGAAGCTTTCATAACTGGAAAGTACGATACTCATTTTGTGAAAGACCATTTTGACCCAAAAGCACTATCAGCGGGAGTTGATCCTGAAACGCTTTCTATTGTGGCTTCATTGTTAAAATCAGAGTCTGAGAAAGACACAAATTCTGTAGCACTAACCGACGAGACTGAATCCTCAGAATGGTGGAACAACCGGCGATAATATGTCTCAATCAAAAAAGGATCTGTTTGAATCGCTCAGTAAACTCGATACTGAACAACGCAATAGTTCTACCATGTCAATCGATCTGGCCGATCCACTTGAGATCGTCAGACTGATCAATAATGAAGATCAGCTGGTAGCGAAAGAGGTTGAAAAAAAACTTCCGGTAATAGCTGAAGCAGTGGATCTGGTAAGCCAGAGTTTTTCTGTAGGAGGGAGGCTGCTCTATTTTGGGGCAGGAACTAGTGGCAGACTTGGAGTGCTGGATGCAGCTGAATGCCCACCCACCTTTGGCTCAGCACCCGAAAAAGTTCAAGGGTTTATTGCTGGTGGAAAACAGGCGATGTTTCTAGCTCAGGAAGGAGCTGAAGATTCAGAAGAAATTGGAGCTGAAGATCTTATCAAATCTGAGGCTAAAGGAATTGATATTATTTGTGGAATTGCGGCGAGCGGCAGAACTCCGTATGTATTGGGCGTGCTGAAAAAAGCAAAAGAACTGGGTATCAAAACGATATTTGTGACTACGGTACCAAAGGCACAGCTTTCAATAGAAGCTGATATCACAATAGATGTACCTGTAGGACCAGAAGTTATTATGGGTAGTACTCGGATGAAAAGTGGAACTGCTCAGAAAATGGTGCTGAATATGATCACAACCGGAGCTATGATCCGGCAGGGGAAGATCTATGAGAATGTGATGGTGGATCTGATGCTGACAAATCAAAAGCTGGTAGAGAGAGCTAAGCGTATTATTGTTACCTTTGCAAAAGTAGACTATAACACTGCTGGTGAATTTCTGGAGAAAGCAGAAGGTCATGTTAAAACAGCACTGGTTATGGCAATGGCTGATCTTGGCAAAGTAGAAGCAACACAACTATTAGAACAACACAACGGCTTTATAAGAAGCGCATTAAAGTAATTCATTTATGAAAAGAGCCCTATTCAGTATCTATGTCTGGATGTACTATTCGATATTATTTGCAGTTTTTTTCTTACCCATTCTGTTTACTTATATCATTGGCTATCCTTTTGATAAATATCATAAGATCCCAAACAGGGTGTTGGGGATGATGGCCTGGTGTATGGTGCGTGCTACCCCGGGTTGGAAGATGGATATTCAGGGGGTTGAGAAATATGATAGGTCAGAGCCCACAATATTTATTGGTAATCACGAAAGTTTTCTGGATATCCCGCTTACATTTCAACTTCCCTGGAAGATGAAATGGGTGGTAAAAAAGAGTATGGCTTTTATCCCTGTAATGGGATGGATGGTGGGGTTAACCGGTCAGCTGACTATAGACAGAAAAAGTAAATCAGCACTCAAAAGGTTGTCCAATTTAGTGGATCCTATTAAAAATTTGGTGCCGGTTATGATATTTCCGGAGGGAACACGTTCTTTAGATGGCAAGGTTAAAGCATTCAAGAACGGAGCTTTTTTATTAGCCATGGAACATGGGTTTAAAATACAGCCACTGGCTATTGAAGGCGCTCATCAGGCGCTGGCTTCCGGATCGAAGTTATTCAGGACCAGAGCAGAACTGAAACTGCGGGTTCTGGATGCAGTGGATCCCGGAGATTTTGAAAATATGAATGCATTGAAGGAACATTGCCGGAATATCATCATAGATGAGGTTAACCGACTCAAAGGCATTTGAAGAAACTCAAAATAGATACTTTTTTATCTGATATACATTACCAGCACAGGATCATGGCCGGGATTATCGTGTCTCAGATCATTCTGGTATTGCTGTTTAAATTATGGCCGGAAACAGAAAAAGAGCCTCGTGTTTTCCGAACATTTGAAAATGAAGCCATCTCGGTAGAGGAAATGGTAATAACTAAGCAGGCTAATGCACCTGCTGCTCCACCCAAGCCGCAAACTCCGATCCCCGTTCCTAATGACGAAGTGATCGAAGACATCATTGAATTCCCTGAGTTCGAGGATTTCCTGAGTGAAGATCCATTGGGTATTGAGCTGTCAACGGGGCAACAGGGGGATGAAGGGAAGATATCGGGTAATCCGGACCGGCCACCCCGCATACGAAGAATTGTGGAACCAGTAATACCGGATGCTGCAAAGAAAGCAGAAGTGAAGGCAATGATCGCTGTAAATTTTACCGTTTCAAAAGAGGGCAGGGTTTTAGACGCGTATGTGTCTGAGATCAGGCTTTATGATAAAAAAGGTGAAGATTATGAGGTTGTAGACGATATCGGATATGGAATATTGGAGGCTACTCTCGAGGCTGCATACAAGTGGCAGTTCATTCCTGCAGAAGAGCATGATGAAAAAGTTGGGGCGTATTCGCAACAATTTTTCAGCTTTGGCTTTTGAACATTGCTATGAGGCGCAAATAGTTCTATCTTTGCCGCCCTTGTTTATCAAGGAGAGGTGCCGGAGCGGTCGAACGGGCTCGCCTGGAAAGCGTGTGTACCCTGAAAAGGGTACCGAGGGTTCGAATCCCTCCCTCTCCGCAGAATAAAGAAGAAAAGCTCTCATCTTATGAGGGCTTTTTTTGTTTTAACTGTCTTTAATCATCTTTTAAAGTACGATAGTTATGAAACTATGAGTATTAGTAACTATGTAATTGGGCACTCTTCCTTTTTGTGGGTGAAATGGAGGTAATAAATATTTGACCCATCAGAATGCTTTGTTTTTCTGTTATAATGAATATTATTAAATCATTATTGAGCAAGGTTTCTAAGAAATATTTTGATATTTTCATCAAACACAGAATTACAAAATAAAGAGCCGTACTCATACAATCGGTGGTACAGATTAAGTTACGTTATTTTAATTTTCTTTAATTAGACCCTTTCATAGGTTACGGCTAACATTGTCTGGTAAATAAATAAACTTAACAAACATAACAGATGAGCAATTACAAGCTGTTAACGGTTTGGTTACTGGTTGGTGCAACCTTCCTTGGTTGTGAACTCCCCGACAAACCAAATTTCAAAACATCACAGAAAGTAGAATCTCCATTACTATTCAACAAAACCTACCAGTTTATGGGTGATGGAAATGGAACAGAAGTATTGATAGATACTACCTCAGGTGACTTAGATTCACTCTTTACAGTAGATGGCAATAACTTCATAACGATATCCAAAGAAGAGGAATTCGATTTTGGTGATCTTAATGACGCTATTCCTGCAATAAGTGCTACTGCAACAGATTTCAATTCACAAGTAGGTGAAATTCAACTTGGTAGTTTCTCTTCAGGTGCCGGATCTAATATTGGTGAAGCAAGTTTCACAGATCTTACTGGAATTCCTGACGGAACAGTAGGTTCAGGTGATCCTGTACCGGTCCAAACGATCAGCCCTGAAGTAACAATAAACCTTGACACTGATTTCTTCAGAAGCGCAACGTTCAAGAGTGGTTCCATGGACATAGTCCTTGAAAACAATCTTGGGTTCAATCTGGATAACATTAATCTGACTTTGATCTCAGACCCCGACGAAAATGTAGGTGGGGATGAAATCGATGTTGTTTCTGATGCTACAGGAAGTGTTAATGATGGAGATCGGGCAACCATATCGCTACCATTCAACAATGGTGATCAACTAGCCAACCCGAATGTAAGGGTATCAATCAGCTGGACAGGTGGAACTCAAAACTTCCAGCGTACACCTGTTTCATTGGTCGTTGTTTCTGCCGATGGTAACAACCTGTTAGCATCTCAGGTTCAGGCTGCGGTAGAAGGTCAGGATTTCTCTTCAAGTAGCACTACTACCATTGATGCAACGGAGTTTCAGTTTTCAGACCCCTCTCACTATGTAGAACTGGAATCAGGTACAATTGATATAGCCTCTATTACTAATGAGCTGGATATGGACATTGATTCGCTGATCATTTCATTCCCTGGCATTCGTAGAGCTCCATATCGCGAGCAAGATTCACTCCGAATCAGATATTTGATAGAGGGGGGAGTTGATGGAAGGATCCTGAGAAATACCGGGGCAGATGCAAAACAACGCGATCTTGCCGGTTTCAGGATCTTTGCTATGAATAATGAGATCAATTATAACATTTATGCGGTTACTGAGAATTCTAAATTATCACCTCCAAGTGATCAGATCAGAGTGATCAATGAAGCGCATGAGATCAGTTCCAGCGTTCAGATAAATAACCTGATTATTGCTGAAGCTTTTGGAGAGATTCAGCCTCAAACCACTTTACTGGGAGATAATGATCCATCAAATGATGGAGCTACTGAATCGGTTGATCTCTATAATGAAACCGAGGTGTCCTTAACCGAGATAGATGGGTTAAGTGATTTCTCTTCTCAGATTGAAGGCCTTGAGTTTACACAATCCACCATGAGTATCAGATATTCTACCACGATAGGAGTTCCCACAACGATCTACGCTGCAATTCTTGGGGTAGATGGTGATGGAGAAGAGATATACCTGAAAGGTGATACCGGTACTGAGCGTGAAGTAGTATCTGGTGATATTACAGGCATTTTGTCAAATGGTGTTGATCTGGGAGTTAATTCACCAGAAGAACTCGTTAAGTTTGAAATTACACCGAGTCCTGATGGCAGCTCAGTGGATGGGGTAATAGAATTCACTAGTGATAATACCAATGTGAATGAATTCCTGAACAATCTTCCGTCAGAGATCCGATTCGTAGGTAAGGCAATCGTTAATGAAGATGCTACCGAAGCGACGGTTAAAACACCGCTTGAATTCGATCCTACTTTTGGTATCGACATACCATTAGCATTTCAAACAGAATCAGCTGCAACATTTACTGATACAGTAGAAGTGGATGCGTTTGCTGATATACCAAGTAGTGAGAACGGAGATGATACTGAAGTCACAAGTGGTGAACTTGTAATAAATTATTCGAATGGTTTGCCGATCGGCTTTGGATTAACCATGGCATTCGTGGATGAAAACAGCGATACCGTAACAGTGTTGCCTGCTCCGGGAGACCCTGAATATGATATACCAGGTTCCAGTGTGCTGCTTAGCGGGGTATCAGATCGTGATAATCCAAGTGCTGGAAACCTGACAATCGCTTTCACCGAGGAGCAACTAAAAGAATTGTATAAAGTTACTTCAGTTATTGTATCCGCTTATATGAGATCAACCGATAACTCAGAAGTTATACTGAGGACCGACGATACGATCACACTAAGTGTGGGAGCTAAACTCCAGATAGAAACACTTATTAATAATTAAGGGGGCAGATCAATGAAAACACTAAGAATACTTTTTACTATTTGTTTTGGACTTGTATCTGCTTCAGTAATGGCGCAGAGCAGACATTATAACTCAGCTACTCTAGGTATGGGTGCCGGAGGAACTGCTTTTGCTGATGGCTATCATGCTAATTTCATCAACCCGGCCAATCTTATGGTGAATAACACCGGAAGAAAGCCCCGCACCAGCATTGGCCTGGCAGGCGGACTTGGTTTCAGGGTAGGTGGGGATTTTCTGAATCTTTCCGTTTACAACGAATACCTTACCAAAGGTTTAACTATTGACGGTACTGTACGGGAAAATATGTTGAATGACTGGTTTGGAACCAATCAACAGAATTCCCGGGAAATGAGTACTTCTCTTGGAGTAATACCTTTGGGTTTTTCTACCCGTGGTGATAAAATGGCTTTTAGTTTAGCTACAAGAGTCAGGGTTACCGAAGATCTGGAAGTTAATAAGGGGCTCATGGAGCTGGTGTTCTATGGACTCGACTCAGATCAATTTTCTGGTGGAGTACCGGTAAATTTTAGTTCCAACACAGTGTCATTTGCTGAGGTCTCTCTTGGATTTGCGATGGAACTGCCACTTCCTATAACAGGATTAGTTGAAGCTATTCCTTTCGTTAACGGTATGAAGGTTTATGCCGGTGTTGCTCCTAAATATCTGGTTGGTTTACAAACTGCAAGGCTGGATTTTAATTCTACACTTACTGTAGATCCTATTACACAGGCGAATCCATCTATATCTCACCAATTTGATTACTCTCTGTATTCATTCGGAACACTTTCCGAGCAATTGTCAGCATATGCTGATGCAAAAGCATTAAATCCCGATGCCAGCTTCGATGACTATGTTGATTACACCGGTGATGATGTAGGATCAGTGGGTTCCGGATTTGGACTTGATATGGGGGTTACTGCAGAACTAGATGTTTCTTTACCAGCACTTGGTTTCCTGGGTAATAAACAGGTATTAAGACTTGGAATGTCTGTAACCGATCTTGGAAGTGTTAATTATAACAAAACTCCAAGCCGGGTATTTGCATCTGATACTTTCGTCTTTGACGGAGATATCGGAAACCAGAAATTTGGAGACTATTTCGATAATCTGTCAGATAGTTTACAGAATGATGTATATGGTAACTTCACCGCCCAGGAAGTAAGTGCAACCAAGCACAAACTGCCAGGAATGTATAATTTCGGAGCAGCATTATCGCTGGGTAAACTTACAGCTACTCTTGATTATGGATTTGGATTTAATAATAACGGAACCAATTCTAAGAAAAGCTCAGTAAGCACCGGACTTGAATATCGCCTTCTGAACTTTATTCCAATAAGGGTAGGATACAGAGTTGGTGGATATTCTTCAGCATCTTACTCTGCAGGATTTGGTCTCGATTTCAGATTCTTTGAGTTTACTTTTGCTGCAGCTCAGGTTGCCAACTCTACCAGTAATGGTACTTCAGCAACAGTAGCCTGGAGTGGATTGGTTATCAGATTCTGATAACTGAGCCAGTTACGACTTTCGAAAGCCTGCTATTAGATTAGCAGGCTTTTTTTATTTAATTGAAACGGTGAATTGATAGGTCTTTTGGAACAGGGTCTTCTTTTATAATAAAGGATCTCATCAATCCGGAGAGGTACGCACTATAGAGTAATCCTTTTGAACCTAACCCTGCAAAAACATATAGTCCGGGTTGTTCCGGGTGTTCCCCCATGATCGGTTTACGATTGGGAGTGGAAGCACGCACACCGCTCCACTGTAATAATAAAGTGGCCGAGTTCACAAGATCAGGCAATACTGATCCAAGTCTTTTCCTCAGATAATCGAGTCCTTCTTGGTCAGGATCTTCATGCTGAAACTTATGTTCATAGGTACTACCGGCTACAAAATGATCGGAAGAAAGAGAACCAATGTATCCAAGTGCAGATACGGCATGCTCAAAAGGAAGAGCTGCATCAGTCTTGAATACGGCAAGCTGACCTTTTACCGGATATAGTGGAATATCTTTGAAATAAGATATTTGGGAAGAGTTAATACCGGCACAAACAACAACTTTCTCAGCTTTGATAGTGGTATTGTCTTCAAGATTTACCTCCCAGTAGTCGTTATTCTTTCGGAGCTTATATTCTTTCCCTGTTATAAACGGAGTTCCATCAGTCTGGAGCTGGTCTGAAAAGGATTTCAGGTACGTGCCAATATCAACGGTTAGACCAATAGGTAGCCAAACTCCGCCACCCGTACATTCAATACCCGGATGAAATTCTGTAACAGATTCTTCATCCATCCATTCACACCATCCTTTCGGCCATTGTGTGGAATCGAAGTTTTCTTTCATTTTAGAAGCGATCTTTTCATCCAGAGCAGGGCGGATTACTCCTGATTTTTTGTAGAATTGTACAGGGGCTTTTTCCTGAACCCTCTCAAGGTTTTCCAGCACAGCATCATAACATTCCTTTGATCTCCAGCCCAGCGTTGCGTAACGGCCTGTAGCAGGATTAACAAGTCCAACAGGGGTTCCTGAGGCCCCACCAGCAACCCCGTTTGGATCAACTACTGAAACGTAAAGTCCGCCCTTGGATAATTCATAGGCGAGCGACACTCCTGCAAGCCCGGCTCCAAGAATGCAAATATCGAAAGACTTGTTCACTTAGAGATACTCCTTAAGCTCAGCGGAAGTAATGAATTTAACCCCGGCATTTTTCATCTCCTGCATAGCAAATTCAACGGAGTTATTGAGGTTGATACCACGAACAGCATCCGTAATCAAATAGGTTTCGAATTCGTGATTAATGGCGTCCAGAGCTGACCATTTTACACAGAAATCAGTTGCAAGTCCGGTAAGAAATAATCTGCTTATTCCAACAGATCTAAGAAAACCGTGTAACCCGGTACTTGTTTTCCGGTCGTTTTCAGTGAATGCAGAATAGGAGTCTATATTTCTGCGGAATCCCTTTCGAACTATCAGGGTACTTTTGGTTGTATCAAGATCCGGATGAAACTCAGCACCTTTGGAATTCTGAACACAATGATCAGGCCATAAAACCTGTTCTCCGTAATTCATATCAATAGTTTCATATGCTTGCTTACCAACATGGTTTGAGGCGAATGAGAGATGGTCTGAGGGGTGCCAGTCCTGAGTCTGAACCACATACTCAAACAGCGAAAGTAATGCATTGATTGGCTTTATAATCTGATCACCTTCAGGTACAGCAAGTTTACCACCGGGGCAAAAATCGTTCTGAACATCAATTATTAATAAAGCAGCATCCATATCAGTTTTTTCCGTTTACCAGTGTATCTCTTAAGGTTCTTAATTTTGAGCTAATTCCCACTTTATAAACATGAGGGTTATCAAAGCGTTTGTGTTCGGGATTCAGTTTTTCCAGTTGATTCCGGGCATATTTGGCGCTCTCTGCAGCGCTGGGTAGTTCAATAGATAATTGACCTTTTTTAACTACCAACTGTATCAGTTCAACAAATTTCATACCTGTAACGTTTGTGGCTTTTCCTGGGAGGTAGGGGTGGTGAATGCTTTCGATCTCAGGCTCATCCAATAATGAGATGCCATCACAATTGAAAGTGCCATCAGCATTAAAAAAGCGAAGGATTTTTTTAGATCCGGGTAAGGTCACTTTTTCAACATTCTCAGAAATTTTCAAGGTTGGCCGACCATTTACAGAACTGAGTTTATAAACACCGTCAAGAGCGGGATTATCATACGCAGTGACTAATTTAGTACCAACGCCATAAAGATCGATAGGCGCTCCCTGTTCATTTAAACTCTTTATCAGGTGCTCATCCAGTTGATTGGAGACCGCTATCTTAACATAATTCAATCCGGCAGCATCAAGTTGTTTGCGGGCTTTTTTGGAAAAGTAGGCAAGGTCACCGCTGTCGAGACGAACAGCAACCATTTTATGTCCGGCCTTTTCCAACTCTTTTCCAACAGTAATGGCATTCGGAATACCACTTTCAAGAGTGTTATAGGTATCAACCAGAAGCACACAGGAATCTGGGTAGAACTCAGCGTATTTACGGAATGCAGATAATTCATCTTCAAAAGACTGTATCCAGGAATGGGCCATTGTACCGCTCACATTCAGTCCGTATTCAAGCCCGGCGTACACATTGGAAGTTCCATTCAGTCCACCGATCACAGCGGCTTTACTGGCCTGGATTCCCCCAAACCCCTGAGAACGTCTCAGACCGAAATCAAGCACAAGCCTTTCACCGGCAACCTGTCTTATTCTTGATGATTTTGTTGCGATCAGAGATTCAAAGTTTAGGATGTTTAAAAGCAGGGTTTCAATGATCTGTGTTTCTATTATTGAGCCCTCTACACGAACAATGGGCTCGTTTGGGAAAATAACTTCACCTTCTTTGGCTGAATAAATGTTCCCTTCGAACCTGAATTCTCTGAGATATTCAACAAAACCTGAATCAAATCCCTTATTGATCAGGAATTCAAGTTCTTCCTCTTTGAAATGGTAGTTTTCGAGGTTCTCAAGGAAGTCTGTTATACCAGCAAAAAGTACAAAACCCCCGTTAAAAGGACACTTACGGAAGAAATAGTCGAAGGTGGCTTGTTCGTTCTGGCGACCACTCAGAAAATACCCCTGAGCCATGGTCAGTTCATAGAAGTCGGTATAAAAGGCCGGATGGGTAAGGAGCATAGTTTATTTATTTCCTGAAAATAAAAAAGGCTTTCCGAAAAGAGAAAGCCTTTTAAAAGAGTTAGATAATGATCATCCGCGTAGTTTACTGCGTTCTATAAGTTTTTTGATCTTTTTATTTCCGATCCAGGCTTTTTGATTGGTTTCCACATTGATCAGTTCAAGATTAATACTATAGGAAATAGCGACCAGTTTGCCACTTACAGATTCATCAACAATTGAACTAATGTTACCGATCATGATGAAATCAGCACCTATTTCTTTAGCGAGGGCAGCGGCAGTTTCATAAGAAGCAAAACTCTGTTGATCCTGGCGCTCGGCACGGATCTGTTTCCGTTCTTCACTGTCTGCAACAACACTAACTTCACCGGAATTAACAAAAGCGCGCTCCATTTCTTTTGTGAACACATCGGTATCGATGTGCTCCATAGTTTCATTCCTGATACGACCAACCACTGCTACAGGTGGCTTGTCGTGCTGGTTTTTAAATCTGGCCAGCCAAACATTTGAAAGTGCGTCTGCGATCATATCCTCAGCCACTAATCTGGCATCCGTATCATTCCACCTGCCGGAGAGGTCGGTTTGAGTATCCGAGGCTACCCTTGAGACTGTTTGTGAAGGTCCGCATGCAGTAAAAACAGCGGCGATAAGAATCATAATTATACCTGAATGTCTCATGTCATTTCCCGTTTAATTTTGTGCTAATAATTGTTGTTGTAAAAATTTTCTGAAATCAGTTTCAATTGCCTTTTTAGCTGAGAAGGCGGCTCTTTTCTTAGCATCGTCAAAGCTCAGAGCTCCATCACGACCATTTGCTGAAAATGTTTTAAAAGATCTGTTCGACTTGAGGTCTATCATCTCAATGATTAGTTCCCAATTTACGAATTCAGCATCATCACGATTGAGCTCAGCTTTCTGAGATCTGTAATCGACGTTTAACTTTATGATACTATTGTTTTCATCATCAGTAAAGCTAAATCCTTCATTCTGAAATGTTTCAGTTATTGCTGAGTTAACAGTCTGGTTAGAATGGTTTGATGAAAGGTCGACCAAAGCAAGTTTTTTGGTATCATCAAACTTCTCCTGAATAGAAGCAACAGTCATCGCAGCACTTTTAGTATCGGCCATGCCAGAGTTAATAATGTTTAATTGCTGAGCAAGATTCTCATTTACTTTAGCGAGAACCAGAGCTTGTTTCAGGGTACTCAGATCTGAAAGTACATCTGAGCTTTCTTCGGTTCTGGAAAGCAGTTTTTCAACTTTGTCCTGATTGTTATCAATTTCCTGAGTATAGATACTGCTCGACTCCATCCGGTCCATTCCTGCTAACGCATAATAAGTGCCATTTCCGCCAACTTCTGATTTAAGAATCTCAGTGTTCATGAGTTCCTGATTGGTTCCGATCTTTACATTATTCAGCAACTGAGTGGTTCCTGAAGAATAAAGTTCATTATTGGCAGTAGAGGTTTGCGTGAATTCAGAGATCACTTCAGAAGTGCTTTTTATCTCAGATCTGAAAATTGCAGAAAGACTGGAGAAGGCATTTCTACGTGCTTCTTCAAATGTATTTCCTGAACCTACTGCCATCAGGTATTTTGCTTCACTGAATTCATTACCAGGATATTCAACCCAATTCGGGATTGTATTGGAAGTGTTATTACCGGAAAGGTTTGAGGAACTACTGCATCCAAAAGAGAGGAGCAGACTCATAATCCCGAAAGCATATATTTTTATAGTTGATCTCATAGATGTAAATATTAGTTCCAGTACATAGATTCCACAAGACTTAGGGAATTATACGGTTTTGCAGTTATGGTTTGTTCATCAGTGATCAGGAGTTGACCTGAGCTGGAATAGTATTTGATCTGAACAGTATGTTTACCGGGAGGAAGGCTTAACACTGTTGAATATGCTTTCCCGGGCATAGTTTGCCAGCTTCTCAGATCTGCTTTTTCTGAGGCTTCCTGAGCTACTTTACCTAATACATTTACCAGTCCGCCAAAAACATCGTCCTGTTTTTTGGATTCCTTTGCCAGCTTATTCGATGCCAGCATCTTCAAAAATGCCCGTACCATAGCCCTGGCATAAATGATCGGTTCTTTAACTTTATAGACTTCCTGAGCCACTTTGTCCATGTCCTCAATAAGATCTACTTTTTGAGTAAGGGAATCATTGTCAACAGAAACGGATACTCTGGCTACACGGCTTTGAAATGGTACCAGCTTAGGGAAAGAGACCTTCAGATAAGTATCACTCTCTTCCAGATATAATCTGAAATCAACTGCTTCTTTGATCGGGGCACGACCACTGAAGGCAGTGATCAAAACATTGTAATTTTCAGTATCCTGAATCTTTGTAAGTTTCCTGGGGTCGGGTTTTTCAAAGTCATATACCTCTGGTTGATCATCATATGCTTTCATCAGATTATTGAAAGATATACGGGCGTCATCAGGTTTATTGCTTTTAGCATAGAGAATAGTAGAGAGGTAATGGCCAAGAGCACTATTCTGAAATCTTGTTTTACCTGATTTCCATTTATCCTTCTCAAAAGAGGTCGTATCTGCTTCAGAAAGAGCACTCACCAAGCCATTATATTTATCGTTGAGTCGCTCAAGTTTGTAGCTAATACGACGGGTCTCAACCAGGGCTCCTTCATAATCATTAAGATGCATGTAATTCAGAGATTTGAACACATTCAGATATATATCTTCATAGTCTTCACCATCATAAGCCAGGGTATTATCGTTTACCAGAAACGATTTGATAGCTCTGCTGATGCTTTTGGTGAAGAGGGCATCAATTTCATTTTCAGCATAAGTATAGTAATTACTGCTGGCATCATAGTTCCCGGCGAAGTGATTTATGGTGCCTTGCTCGAGCCTGAGTAATACTTTCTCTTTATCCTTATATACATTTTCATTTGCCAGTTTATCCATAAGGGCAGCAGTAGAAGTATAGTCCCCGGATGCAAATGAAGTTCTGAGTTGGTTTTGGGCAGAATCCAGAACATAGGCTGCGCATGATGTCAATAATGCAAAGCAAAATATAATCGACCAGAGAACATGATTATTTCTCATTGTTGCCCCGTAAATAAACCCTTTTGTTTTATGATAATTACCGAGGTTCATAATATATAGAAATATGCAAAAGTCGTAACACGACGAAAATATATTCAAGCCATGATTAGACAGGTATATTCTATATATTCAAACCGAATTTTAATGTAGGTCCAATTCGTGAATTTCAGGTTTTTGTTACATATCACTACGAGTGTGGTAGTGCTCTCTTTTTTATATGCATGTGCAACACCTATACCACCTTCTGGTGGTCCCAGAGACCAGACCGGACCCATTATCATGAAATCAGAACCAGTATCAGGTACCACTAATTTCAGGGGTAGAAAATTCGATTTTCATTTTGACGACTACATCAACAGAAGCAGTGTGGCAAAGGAAATCAATATTGAGCCTGATCTTGGTCTTGAGTATTCAATACGGTGGAAAAAGAAAAGAATGACCATAGAGTTTGATGAAGATCTCCCTGATTCAACAACCATAATCATCACACTCGGGAGTGATATCTCGGATGTGAGAAATAACAAAATGGGAAAGCCTGTTACACTGGCTATCTCAACCGGAGATGATATTGATGAGGGAAAGATAACAGGACGCATTAAGAATGCTCTCGATGGCACATCCGCAGGGAAAGTGAGGGTGTTACTTTACCGAGCCCCTGTTGATTTCGAAGCTTCTGCAAGCTATCTGGCTGAAACTGACACAGGGGGAGTTTTCGTATTTTCGTATTTAAGAGAAGGGACGTACAAAGCCATTTATGTAGATGACCGTAACCGGAATAAGATCTGGGAGAAAACTGAGTCGGCCCAGCCATTCGAACGGGAATACATAAGTCTCGAGAAATCGGGCGCCGATACCCTGGATACTATTTACATTATTCGCCGGGATACTCTTGCTCCGAAACTTCAGGGGGTAGGGCTCTTTTCATCCAACCGGATGAGGCTGCGGTTTAATGAGAATATTACAGTAGAAGATGATGCATCAATTACAATAACCGACAGCCTGAATAACACTTATTCAAGTGCGTATCCGCTTTATATTTCAAAAGAAGATCCATTCGTACTGTTTGCTCAAAGTGATAAGGCTTTAACGGAAGGAGTGAGTTTTGGTGTGCAACTCAGTGGCGTTACAGATGCAGCGAATAATGAGGCTCAGAGTGCTGGTATACAATTCCTGGGTTCTTCACAGGAAGATACTACCTCCCAAAGAATTATTGATTACAATACTGAAACAGGGGTTTTTCCGGATGAGCCTTTTGTGATCAGGTATGCGGCTCCAATTTCTGACCCGATGATTACTGATTCAGTTGTGATAGTAGAAGGGGATGTAAGCTTTGATGACTGGCCGGAAATAACCACCAACAGGAATAATTTGATCATTTCTCCACAGGATAACTGGATCGAGGGTGTTGACTATCAGCTTCTTGTTTGGAATCCTGTTACCAAACGCCGAAAACTATATAAACCGGAGGTCTGGGACCAGGTAGAATCGGGTGGACTGGAGATCAGTGTGGTTGGAGATTCAACAGGGATCTATACCTTTGCACTTTCAAACGAAGATACAAGGATACAAATAGATTCCAGTTTTACCGGGAATGTGACTATTGAGAACCTTCCACCGGTTGGGTATACCTTGACAGTGTATAAAGATGAAAACGGTAATGGAATTTGGGATAATGGTGAGGTGATCCCATTTAAGGCTCCGGAACTGTACTACATTCAAAAGAATATTCGCGTACAAACAGGATTTACATCCGAAGTTAATATCAGATTTTGACATGGAAGAAGAGATCATAAGTTTTATACCTGAGATATGGCGGCTTCCCATTATGATTGGGGCAATATTAGTTGCTACGGTAGTTATTGCTTCCGTAACAGGACGTCTTTTCAACAGAACTATAAAGAAAGTAGAATCAGGTGAAGCTGATTCACATGATCTGACCAATCTGAGGTTCCTGAAAAGAGGTGTTTCTGTATTGATCTATCTGGCAGGGATAAGTTTTGCTATTTATATGATAGAGCCACTCAGAGTGATAGCTACTTCACTGTTGGCCGGAGCTGGTTTACTTGCAGTTGCGGTGGGTTTTGCTTCTCAGCAGGCTCTGTCGAATGTGATAGGCGGTATCTTTATCGTGATCTTTAAACCTTATAAGATCAACGATCGTCTGTCTATCAGAGTTGACCTGAATGGGGTTGTAGAGGATATCAATTTAAGACATACTGTGATCAGGAACTTTGAGAATAAGAGGATCATCATTCCTAATTCTGTGATCAGTAATGAGATCCTTATCAATTCTAACTATAACGACGACAGAATCATCAAGTGGATTGATATGGGTATCAGCTATGATTCTGATATTGATCTTGCCAAAAAGATCATGGCCGAAGAGGTAGAGGCTCATCCCAATTTTGTAGATAACAGAAATGCGGAACAGATCGAAAATGGAGATCCTCTGGTTCCTGTTCGTGTATTATCCATGGGGGATTCCTCTGTGAATCTGAGGGCATGGGCTACAGCCGAAGATCCACCTTCAGCGTTCATAATGGGTTGCGACTTACTGGAGAGCATCAAAAAGCGATTTGATAAGGAAGGAATTGAGATCCCGTTCCCATACCGAACCATTGTGTATAAAGATCCAAGAATATAGAGGACTCAGTTTACAAGTAGGCTTTTGTTTAATAATTTTTTTCGCTACTAGAATTAGTAAGCATTATACTTAAGTGTAAACTTCATAATGAGTGTAGAATTATCATTTTGAATTAACTTAAACTCAGGAAATAAAACTTGAAAAAATAAAAATTGTCTTTCCTTTTTTATCATTTGTTTTGTTGCTAATTGCATTGCTTACCACAGCTCCAAAAGCATCTATGTCTTTTATTTGTTCTACCGATACTTTTGCCAGTCAAACAACTTGGCATATTGAATACAATAGTGGAGGTACTGTGCTTTGGAGAGTTTATTGTCCAGGAATATTTGGAGAATGTACTAATCCAGGTGAATGTGACTCGTACGGGTAAGATATATTGAGTTTAGTTTTGGATAAAATCAGTTCCGAATAAGATCAATATTATAGAAATCTAGGGAGAAATTTTTATCTCTCCCTAGATGTTGGATTTATGAAAATATTATTAGGACTATCTTTACTTTTTATTCTAGGGGCATGTAATAATAGCCCTAAAAATGACTCATTAAGTTTGGCTGAAATGCCAGAGATACAACAAAGACATTTAACAGAGCGAAGTAAAAAGTCTGCTGAGATAAATTTTGAAGAAGCAAAAAGGAAGATTATCTATCAAAAAGATTCTGTTATTCAGTTAGATACTCTTAACATAAAAAAAGCTTTGTTATTGAAAATACCTTTGAATTTAATATTCCAAAGCTGGTTGAAACTGAGAATTATTATTTTTTTTACTCCCAAGGACCGGCTCGTTCGGGATCAAATAATATTGCTAAGTTCAATAAATTGGGAGAATATTTGTCTGATTTTGCAAGGGGAGGGCGTGGACCAAATGAAGTCGAAAATATTTTGTCTCTGACAGAAAAAGATAATGTCATTTATCTTTCTGATAATGGTTATTTAAAAAGGTTTAATGCTGAAAGTGACAAGGAATTAAGACGATCAGATTTTCATGGAATTTGGAGCTATCAAATTACTGTTACTGACAACACAATAGAGTTATTAAGTCCTTTTAATAAGGTGTTCCATTTTCCCGTTTATATACTCAACAGGTCTGATGAAACAATGGAATTAGCAATTCCAGACACTAGAGAAGGGCCTTTTAACTTTTTAGTTTCTCAATCCGTTTCTTACACTTCAACACATAAATATCTTTTTTACGCCCGTAAAGCTTTTAACGAGTTACATATTATTGATCGGATAAGTCGTTCATTGATATCATCGTATCGATTTGAGGGTACTTTCATTCGGGAGAACACTGAATATTTATCAGATAAACCTGATAAAAAGCAGATGGATAAAGTATTTAAAACTTTATTTCTAATTGATGAAATACATGTTTGGAATCAGTATTTGTATGTCAAGTTTTATGACTGGACTGATGAAGGTAGATATTTCATTGGGAAAATTGACATTGCTGACAAAAACGGATTGTTATCAGAATCTATTGCAATAGTTGAGATAATAGAGAATTTCACTTTTTTTGAGAATCATTTACTAATTCAAACAATGAGCGAGGATTTTTCTCAGGTATATTTAAAAGAAGTGTTATTAACAGATCTTCCATATTAAATCAATCAAGTATTTGGTCAATATGCTTAAAAGAAACCTTTGGTGGATTGTATCTATATTTTTTTTGGTGACAGCCTTGGTTATTTATGATTACAAGTCAAATGGAATTTCGAAAAATTTATGGGATGGTAATTCTCCATTTAAAAAGAGTTTTAATCTCAGAGATACGTTTCTTGAAAGAATAGCAAAGGGTTCTGATGAATTAGAAATCGATTATTTGCTTCTTGTATTTTTGGATATGGAAAATTGTAAAAGATGTTCTGATAAGTTAGAATCGTTATCACTGCTTAACCGAACTTATTCGAGAGATAAACTAAATATCCTAGCAGTAGCACCTCCTGATAAAGATAAAAGTATAACTGAAATGACCCTTGAGTGGGTTAATATTGAAAAGAAATATGGTTTCAGATTTCCAATAGTATTCAACCAAACTGCATTTGATAGATATTCAAGTTTAGATATTACACCACAAATAATGCTTTTTGATCTCAGAAATTCAGAACAGAGGCTAGTCTATCAATCTATCTATAGTGATAATGATTCTTCATCGTTAGATTATACGGTTATACAATCAATCATCAATCATCAATCATTAATCATTAATCATTAATCATTAATGATTGATTTTGCTGAGGATCGTGAAAATTTCTCAGATCTGCTTCTGAAACTCAAGATCCCATTGTGTATAAAGAAAAACCCGAAAACCCGGCTGATTAGATCGCCAAGGCTTCCGGGCTTCTTTGCTTAAGGATCTTGCTTCCTTACAAGGCAGGTTCCGTATCGTTCACAACGATTTCAATCTCCATTTTAACTTCTGATTTTATAGAATTTGAAATCAGGCACGCTGCCTCAGACTTCTGAAGAATAAGCTCTGCTTTTTCCGGATTAGTATGAGCTGGGATAGTAAGTGTTGGCTTCAATATGATCTCACTCATCATAAACTTCCCATCCACCTTCTCAAGTTTACCCGTGGCTCCAACCTTAAGTCCGAGATAGTCGAGTTTTGAAAACTCGGAAATAGCCAGGAAGGTGGTCATCAGGCAACTGCTGATAGAGGAAACAAACAGATGCTCAGGCGACCAGATCCCCGGCATTCCTTTTGGAAATTCAGGAGGAGTGGCAACTTCAATGGTCTCATTCAATACCGGTGAACTTAGTTCTCCTTTTCTTTGTGTTTTCCACTCCAGGTTAACTTCATATGTATGTACATCGTTCATGGTGTTACCCTTCAATTTTGTTTTCTATAATTTGAATAAGCTGTGGAGCCTGAGTTACTCCTGATTTCTGCCAAAGGATCTTACCCCGCTGGAAAAGGATCAGGGTTGGTACCCCACGCACCTGATACTTAATTGCGGCAGCAGGATTTAACTCTGCATCGATCTTGATGATGGTCAGTCGTTCGCCTAATTCACGTTTTACTTCATTAAGTATTGGAGACTGCATCTTGCAGGGCGAACACCAGTTGGTATAGAAATCTACCAGCACCGGAGTATCTCCATTAATAAGATCCGTAAAGGATTGTGATAATACATCGGCAGTAGTACTCATAGTCTCTATTTAACCTCTGTAAATTCAATTTTTTTATTTTCATCTTCGGGAAGGTTTTGATAGGGGACTGCACATCCGGTTCTTCCAAAACACCCGGTATTGGTTAGCGACTGAAACAGAAAGAAGGCACTGGCAAGGCCCAACATTCCATCCTTACTTACAATAGCCTGAAAACCAAGAAACAGACCGGCACCCAGCCCGAGAAATCTTCTGAGATGCCAGTCTTGAAGTACCGTATGTAGTACAAATGCTTTCAAGATTAGTTTAACGCGCTGTTTAAAGATTGCCAGCCACCACCATTATAAACTTCTTCAAAGCCGTTAGACTCAAGAATACGCTTGGCTGAGCCACTTCTTGCACCTGAAGCACAACATACGATCACAGGTTTTGTACTGTCGATCTTGCTTAGCTTAGAATTCAGCACCTGCAATGGGATGTTTTTAGATCCTTTAATATGGCCTGAGCTGTACTCTCCTGAGGTACGTACATCAATGATGCTGGCTCCGTTTTTTCTTAATTCTGAGTAATCCACAGGTTCCTGTGGAGTAAAAAGTGATTTGAGTGCCTGAAACATATGTTCAAATTGTGTAGTTATTGTTGATTCAGACAAAGGTAGGAGGGAACTCAGCCGAGTTCAGTCACTTTTGTTACATAAGGATGATTTTATTTCTACCCAGTTCTATAAGTCCCTCATTTTCCATTTGCTTAAGTAAACGGGAAACCACCACCCTGGCCGTACCCATTTCATTGGCAAGCTGTTCATGAGTGATGTTTATTTCTGAGGAACCAGTAGCTTCCGATTTCTTTTTGAGGAAATGGAGCAGCCGCTCATCCATTTTCTTGAAACTCACTTCATTAACCACCGATAAAAGCTCTTCAAAGCGCTTATGGTAGATCCTGAAGATATAGCCGATCCACTCCGGGAATCGCTGAACCAGTTCCTGCATTCTCTCCGCCGGTATGAGTAGAACTTCGCTTTCTTCTTCGGCAATGGCTTTAACTTTACTTTTTTCGCGATGAAGTCCGCCCAGAAAAGACATAATACAGGTTTCACCGGGTTGGATATAGTAGAGCAGCATTTCACGGTGATCATCATCGCTCTGCATCACTTTGATGCTGCCACGGGTCACAATAGGAAGTGAACGGATGTAAGCATGCTCGTTGAGAATAGTTTCACCCTTTTTGAAAATCCGTGTTTCTCCCAGTTCGGTTAATTGAGAGATCATTTCTTTATTCGGAAAGGTGAGCTGGTTGTTCATAAGCTGCTTTAGGAGTTGAAATCGTAACTTAAAACAAAATACTGTTTCAAGTATAAGCATTCGCGGTCAAATCTGAGATTATCTGTAAAAAGCGGTATCCTTAGTAGGTAACAGAATAAGTATTTTTTTATCTTTGGAACCGCTTCCAACATTAAAAAACAAGGTTGATGTCGACAAAAACCACTAAAACTATTAGTAAAGAGAATAATAACAACAAGGAGCTGTTTTCCTCAACTCCATATAAAGCTGAACATAAGATCCGGTTTGTTACAGCTGCCAGTCTGTTTGATGGTCACGATGCCAGTATCAATATCATGAGACGCATACTTCAGAGCAGTGGCGCCGAGGTAATCCATCTGGGGCATAATCGTTCTGTGCATGAGATCGTGAACTGTGCGATCCAGGAAGATGTGCAGGGGATAGCTATCAGCTCGTACCAGGGTGGACATGTGGAATATTTCAAATACATGACCGAGTTGCTCAAAGAGAATGGTGCCGACCATATTAAAGTATTTGGCGGCGGCGGCGGTGTGATCGTTCAGGATGAGATTGATGAACTTCATGCATCAGGAGTTACCCGGATCTTTTCAGTAGAGGACGGAAGTGAAATGGGACTCCAGGGGATGATAAACCTGATGCTGAAAGAATGTGATTTTGATCCTGTATCTGTGCAGAAAGTTGATACCGAAAAGATCAAAGAACGCGATGTGGTTACGCTCGCCAAGTGTATAACAGCACTGGAAAATGATCATGCTGATATACTTTCATATACCAATAGTAAATTACTGGACAGCAATGGAAAGGAGCTATTAACTGATAGTGAAAGTTCTATACCGTTGATTGGAATTACAGGCACAGGTGGGGCAGGAAAAAGCTCGCTGACCGATGAGTTGGTTCGTCGGTTTTTAACGGAGTTCCAGGAACTTAACATTGGTATTATTTCAGTGGATCCATCCAGAGTTAAAACCGGCGGGGCTTTGCTTGGAGATCGCATCAGGATGAACAGCATAGATACCGAACGGGTATTTATGAGAAGTCTGGCAACAAGGGCTTCAAACCGTTCAACCAGCGCTGCTCTTAAGGCAACGATTGAGCTATTAAAAGTGGCTGGCTTTGATCTGATCATTGTGGAGACCAGCGGGATAGGGCAGAGTGGAACGGAGATCGTGGATATTACTGATATCCCGTTGTATGTGATGACCAGTGAATATGGGGCAGCTACCCAGCTTGAGAAGATCAACATGTTGGATCTTGCTGAAATAGTGGTTTTAAATAAATTTGAAAAAAAAGGTTCTCAGGATGCATTACGTGATGTCCGTAAGCAAATGCTGCGGAATTCAGCTCAATGGCATGCCAGGCCTGAAGAGATGCCTGTTTATCCGACCATTGCAGCGCAGTTTAATGATGAAGGTGTAAACCGACTTTTTAAAGCCTTAGTTGATAAGATCAATGCCAGATATGAATTGAGTTGGGAAACACGTCTTTATACTAATCCTGAGCCCGCTACCGGTATCCAGGCTCAGGCGATCATCCCGGGTAAAAGAGTTCGGTATTTATCTGAAATATCTGATACGGTTCGGAATTATCATCAATGGGCGAATCAACAGGTGGAAATTGCTTCCAGATGGGATGAGGTAAAAGGTTCTATTAATCAGCTGGAGGGGATGAAAGATGATTCTGCTGAGCTGAGTATTAAGCTTCTAACCAAAATGAAGTCAAAGTGGGAAGATGAGCTGGATTCCACTACTAAAAAGATACTGGAGTCATGGGATGATCTTTCTGAACGGTACACCGGGGATGAGTTTGAAATACAGATTCGTGACAAAAAGATTAAAAATGAATTGTATCGTGAATCATTAAGTGGTTTGAAGATTCCTCGTGTAGCTCTTCCAAAGACAAAACATTCAGGGGAGCGGCTGCGATTTGCATTGAAGGAGAATCTGCCCGGTTACTTCCCATATACTGCGGGAGTATTCCCGTTCAAGCGGGAAGGGGAAGATCCTACCAGGATGTTTGCCGGAGAAGGAACACCCGAAAGAACGAATAAACGATTCCATTTTGTAAGTGAAGGGATGCCGGCAGCACGGCTTTCCACTGCATTTGACTCAGTAACTCTGTATGGCGAAGATCCCGGATACCGGCCGGACATCTATGGAAAGATCGGGAATTCAGGGGTTAGTATTTGTTCACTTGATGACATGAAGAAGCTTTATTCCGGTTTTGAACTAACGTCCCCAACTACTTCTGTATCAATGACTATCAATGGTCCTGCCCCTATGATCCTGGCTATGTTCATGAATACAGCTATTGATCAGGAAGTGGAGCGATACCTTAAAAATGAAGGTAAGTGGGAGGAAGCTCAAAAGCATATCAAAGCTTACTTTAAGGAGCGTGGAGTTCCGGTTCCGGCCTATTCAAATGAAATCCCAAAAGGTAATGATGGTTTTGGTTTAGGTCTGCTGGGTCTTACCGGTGATAATCTTGTACCTGCCGGGGTATATGAGAAGATCAAAGCTAAAGCCCTTAGTGTGGTACGCGGAACGGTACAGGCTGATATCCTTAAAGAAGATCAGGCACAAAATACTTGTATTTTCTCCACAGAATTTGCACTCAAGATGATGGGTGATATGCAGGAATACTTTACGGAACATAAGGTTAGGAATTATTACTCTGTGTCTATTTCTGGCTATCATATTGCTGAAGCAGGGGCTAATCCGATTACCCAGGCTGCGTTTACGCTGGCTAACGGGTTTACTTATGTGGAGTATTATCTGGCCCGGGGATTGAACATTGACGATTTCGCCCACAACCTGTCCTTTTTCTTCAGTAACGGACTTGATCCCGAATATGCTGTGATCGGCAGGGTTGCACGAAGGATCTGGTCAGTTTCGATGAAAAACAGATACGACGCCAACGAGCGTTCTCAAAAGCTGAAATATCATATCCAAACCAGTGGACGTTCTCTGCACGCACAGGAAATCCAGTTCAATGATATCCGTACGACTTTACAGGCATTATTAGCGATATATGATAATTGTAACTCATTGCACACCAATGCATATGATGAGGCAATCACCACGCCTACTGAAGAGTCGGTACGCAGGGCTCTGGCTATTCAGATGATCATCAATAAAGAGCTTGGTACCACAAAGAATGAGAACATTAATCAGGGATCATTCTTTATTGATGAATTGACGGATCTGGTTGAAGAAGCCATACTAACTGAGTTTGACCGCATCACAGAACGTGGTGGTGTTCTGGGAGCTATGGAAAGCATGTATCAGCGTGGTAAGATCCAGGACGAAAGCCTGTACTACGAATCCAGGAAACACAGCGGGGAACTGCCGATCATCGGAGTGAATACCTTTTTCGGGTCCGGTGGTGAAGAAGAAAAGAAGCCTGTTGAGCTGATCCGTTCTACTGAAAAGGAGAAAAAGCAGCAGATCGATAATCTGGAAGCCTTCTGGAAATGCAATGCAAAAGAATCCGCAGAAGCTATTGAACGTCTGAAATCAGTTGCCCGCAACAATGGCAATATCTTTGAAGAGTTGATGGAAACAGTAAAAGTTGCTTCACTAGGACAAATATCCCATGCCCTGTACGAAGTTGGTGGTCAGTATCGAAGGAATATGTGATCGTTGATTAGATCATTATTTATGCTTCATTAAATGGTGATCATTCATCATCAGTCATCATATAAGGCACAATATTAAACCTGAAAGTATAATTATCACCGATAGCATCGATCAGGCCAAACCAGCCACCGTCTTCCCAGGCTGTGGGTGCACCACCTTCATCAAGGATGGTTGATCGTACCAATTTATAGTGATCTCTGACCAGATCCGTGTTACGCTCAGCAGGATTGGCATTTCTTCCGACACCCCATTCTCCATAATTAAGGGGGACATCAAGTTTACGGGCATGTGCAAAAACTGAGCGAATAGAGTTTTCTACGGAAGAAGCTCCCGGATAGCTCGAGTTTTTGCCATCCTGACCACAGAAATCCCAAGGATCGTAGGTATGAACCTGCATGGCCAGATAAACATCTTCACCACCACCCGGAAGAGAGGCTTTTGTGGGATACACATCATCCAACTGACTGTGATTACCCATTCCATTTGGTGCTACCTGTACAATTCTTGTGATGTTGTTACCGCCGGTTGCACGAATCGCATCGTATCCAAGCTTATTGATCTGTCGGGTGTATGATAATCCCTGTGCATTAGAAGGAGATACATTTCCACCCCATTCTCCGAATTTGCCCTGAGGTTCATTCAATACCTCAAAGATCAGATATTGAGGGTAATCCTTAAAGTAAGTCGCTATATCGGTCCAGAGAGTACTGAATTTGTCATTATAGGTATCAGAACCATCGTAATGGTCATTCAGCCAATGTTCATGGTGGGTATTTATGACCACATACATTTCCTGGTCGATGGCATAATCTATAATCGCCTTCAGGCTTTTGAAACGAACATGATCGAAATCAACATTTCCATTGGCATCAGCCAGATGATTGCCACTGTAGCCATCCATCCAGGTAACCGGAATTCTGATGTGCTTTATACCGGCAGACTTATACAGGTCTATGATATTATAATTATTTTCAGGGCTGGTATTCCTTGAGTTCAGATCAAATGTATTTCCAATATTCAGTCCTGTTCCCATTGACTGAATTACCTCTTTAGCCGTTTGGAGAGGGAGAGGTTCTTTTTCTTCACCGCTTGATGTTGCTCCGCATGAGATAATCAAGAGGGAGAGGAAGGCAGAAAGTAAAAGTGATTTCATTCGTAATCGCTGGTTAGGTAATGAGGGATGGTAATGTAATGAACTTATCTAAGATAGAGTTGAATTATTAACAATAAGTGAAGCACTACAGAAGTATGTATTAAAATGAGATTGAGGGGATGAACCCCTTGTTTGCTAAAGTGTGCTCCAATTTCCAGGTATCAGAAAGCGAAGTCCTTCAGGTCTTTGCAGAAAGATAAAAAATGACAAGATCATTATTTCTTAACCCCGTAATGCATTACCATTACACCAGAGTTAAACGTTTGTGTGTCAATGAGTTTCATGTTTGTTCTGAAAACCATTTGACGTGTATCAAACAGTCTTGGCCCTGCTCCGGCCATCATGGGTTGAACCAGGAAGTAATATTCGTCAATGAGTCCTTTGTCGGTGAGAGCTGAAACCAGCCCGGGACTTCCCAATACATACAGATCGCCGTCCGCATCTTCCTTGAGTGACTTAATGGTCGACTCGTGATTATCTCTTACAATTGCGGAACGGTTCCAGAACACATCCACGAGAGAGCGGCTGAATACGAACTTTGGGAGATCATTGATCAGTTTTGCAAAAGCAAACATGCTTTCGGAGTCATTTGAATTCTTCAGGATATTCGGCCAGAAGCTTTCAAACATTTCATAAGTAACCCGGCCAAATAATACTCCGCCTGCCCGGTCAATGATATTACAGGCGAACCGGTGATGCTCTGCGTCGGCTATCACCGCATCATGACCACAAAACCCATCCACCGTAATATTCAGAAAAGAGATAATTTTGGGCATACTATTATTTAGAGGAGATATTATAATTCAACTAGGCCATTAATAAACAGATCAATATCATCTTTATAGTCATCTATAAGAGTATCAATTGTAAAGGTGATCAATTGAACGCTTCCATTTTCATTGGAATAATAATATCCACTATAAACAAAATTGAGTCCCTGAATTGTACCTTTCAATTTCAGATGGAGTACTTTCAATCCATTTACAGTTCTATACTCCTGATGAATGATTTTAGAATCAGGAGCAGCGGACTTTGCATTTTCCAGAGCTACAAGTCTAAATGTCTCTAAGGGGATCTCCAGTTTTTCTGTAATCATAACAGCGTGAAGATCTTCATTTTTCATTTTGAAGCTATACTCAGCATCCTGATTAGCAGCTCCTTTTTCAAACGACCATTTTTTTGGATTTAAATATAAACCTACATTGAATTTGGTACTTTTTAGTAGAAAGGATGAATCATTACTTTTTGTGAAATTAACCGGGTTTACAGCAATAGAATCTTCCGGAACATCGTCCGGGTTCACATAAGCCCATGTACCATCATCATATAAAAAAACTTCTTCTCCTGTATCGGTTATGGCCATTTGTTGAGCAAATAATGAAATGGGAACTAACCCGAAGATCAGGATGAGTGATGTAAATCTGAATTTCATAAGTATCAATTTCTGAGTATTCTGCATGTTGGATTATAGTATTTTTTAGAAAAGAATTTGCACTAAAATTGATGCTTGAAGTTATAATAATCGGCCTTGGCTCCATGGGTTCTTCCACGTTGTATTATCTGGCGAAGCGCGGAGTGAATGTGTTGGGACTGGAACAGTTCGGGCTGGGGCATGGAGAAGGCTCACATTCCGGTCAGACCCGCATCGTACGCAAAGCTTATTTTGAGCATCCGGATTATGTGCCTCTGCTGGAATCTGCTTATGAAGGCTGGAAAGAGATCGAAGAAGTTTCCGGACGGCAACTCTATTACCCGACAGGTTTGGCATATTTCGGGGAGGAAGAACATCCTGTGATGCAAGGAGTGAAGTTTGCGGCAGATACATACAATATTGAATATTCAATACTCAATAATGAATATTCAATGTTCACTGTGCCGGATCATTTTGAGTCTTTGATCGAACCGGGTGCAGGCTTTGCATTGACAGAGCAGACGATCAACACCTTTGCAGAGGAAGCAGTAAAACTGGGGGCAGAGATAAAAACAGGAGAGAAGGTTCTGCACTGGAAATCCTTTAAAGACGGAGTAGTGGTAACCACTTCAAAAGCGGAATACCGTGCTGATAAGCTGATCATTACAGCCGGAGCTTATGTTAACGACCTGATCCCTGCTTTTAAGAGCAGCATGAAAGTCACACGACAACTGCTCGCCTGGGTAAAACCAAAGGATCCCGAACTGTTTGAGCTGGGCAGATTCCCTTGCTGGATGCTCACGGATCCTGAATTCAATGGCTTGTTTTACGGATTTCC
Source organism: Rhodothermia bacterium (assembly GCA_030427885.1). Classification (GTDB taxonomy): domain Bacteria; phylum Bacteroidota; class Rhodothermia; order Balneolales; family Balneolaceae; genus JAUICM01. The sequence continues at coordinate 137,789 of JAUICM010000008.1, forward strand.
GTCACTTCCTGTAGATCAGTTTGGAGGGAATGGATTATTGAAAGTAGGGCATCATGTGCCCGGGGAAGAGATCAGACCTGAAGAACTTCCCGACTATGATGCGAAACAGGAATCTGATATACTTATAAGTATTTTAGAGAAATACCTGCCCGAAGCCGCAGGTTCCATCGAATCCGTAACTGCATGTATGTACACTAACAGTCCGGATGAGCATTTTGTGTTGGACAGGCTGCCGGATCAGCATAACAGAGTGATCATTGGCTCAGGATTTAGTGGTCATGGTTTTAAATTCGTACCGGTGGTTGGCAGAATATTATCAGACCTTGCTGTGGCAGGAAAGACGTCTTTACCAACCGGGTTTCTGTCATTAGACAGGTTTAAAAATCCAGATCAATGAAACCTGAATGGTTTTCAGTCGTCTATCCCACATGGTTATCAACAATAAGTAGGGCACAATGAGTTCAGAAAAAGACCGCTTCAAAAAAGGAATATCAAACGATCTGGAACCGGATGATCCGGATTTTGATCTTGATGCATATATCAATGAGCAATCGAACCCGGGGGTAGGAGCAACACCGGGTGTAACACTAAAAAAGAAAAAGAAGACCAATAAGAGAGACCGGATTCTGATCGGGATCGTGCTGGCTGTGACATTGATCTGGTACGTAGATTTTAATCCTGCTGCAGATATTGCCGGCTTTTTCGGAGGCGGAGACCAGACAGAAGAGGTGGTTACGACAGAGGGCAGTGGATCAGCTGTTGTAGCAGATGGTCAGTATCCATTTATAGATTATATGAGAAGAGCTCAGGAGCTGAACCCTGATTTCACCAGTTCACAGATCCAGACTATGTACAATACCGGAGTCACTATCTCGTACCTGGAAGGCCTGAACGAATTAGATTATCTGGATGAGATCTCGTATTCAGGGATCGTCGGGATGTTTAATAACGGCGTAACTATGGATTATCTCAATGAGTTAGACCGCCTGGACTACCTGGATGAACTTTCTTACTCGGGAGTGATCGGTTTGTATGCCAATGGTGTTCCGGCTGATTATCTGATTGGACTTAACAGGCTGGACTATCTGGATGAGCTTTCCTATTCCGGGGTGATCGGTTTATATGCGAACGGAGTTCCTATGGATTATATCCAGAACCTGAACCGCTTAGATTATCTTGATGATCTGTCTTATTCCGGGATCATAGGCTTATATGCCAGTGGAGTGCCTACCGATTATATCCAGAATTTGAAACAGGTTGACTATTTAGATGACTTGTCTTATTCCAGTATTATCGGACTTTATTCAACAGGTGTAACTCAGGACTTCATAAAAGAACTAAGCCGGCAGGAATTGCTGGATGAAATGAGTTACACGGATGTGATCAGGGTATTTCAGACAAACGGTAATTAATTCAGGGCAGAACCTGCCAATTGATCTGTGATTCTATCTGAAGGATCTCGACCACCAGTTTTTTGTTATCAGCCAGGATCCAGGTTTGAAATCCTTCAATGAATATATCCGGAGCAGTCTGAAAAGTGGCCACTGAAATACTGAATTCAGGACAAAAGCCATTAGAATATACAATGGTTATCCAATCTTTAGCACCTAAACGGCTTCCCAGAATATCACAAACAGCGGTATCACGTTCATGATCATTTTCAAAATGTTCGATGATCGGCTGGCCCATTTCTTCCCAATCCAAACCAGTGCCGTATCGTTTGATGCTGAGATTATCAAACATCCAGTCTGTTGCGGGTTGATCATAGAACACTTCATAGTCTAATCCTTCTTCATCGAGATAATCGAGTTGAAATCTAAGTGACTCCCTGCGTTCATCCTGTTCTATGATCTTTTTCTGAGCTTCCCGCCGTCTTTTTAATTCATTTCTTTTCTGCTCGTCCATAACCGAAAGTAGATATTTTCCTTATCATACGGTATGTCCACCAACCAACATATGTTGATCATCGGGAAAGTATGGCCCGAACCTGATTCTTCTGCAGCAGGAAGCAGGATGATGAACCTCATCCGGATCTTCACAGACCATGGCTGGAAAGTGGAGTTTGCAAGTGCCGCTTCTGAAAGTGATTTTTCTGTTGATCTGAGCTCAATGGATATTCCATCTCATTCTATTCAAATGAACGATGCTTCATTTGATGCCTTTATCAGAACACTAAACCCGGGTGTTGTACTTTTCGACCGTTTTATGACGGAGGAACAATTTGGCTGGAGGGTGGCAGAGCAATGTCCGGATGCAGTCCGGGTTCTTGATACGGAAGATCTTCATTGCCTCAGAGAAGGGAGGAGGCTGGCACTTAAAGCAGGCAGGCCTTTCATTTTGGCAGACCTGAATAATGAAATAGCCAAAAGAGAGATCGCCAGTATTTTAAGATGTGACCTATCGCTGATCATCTCGGAAGTGGAGATGCGTTTTTTGCAGGATTATTTCAGGGTCGATCCTTCACTTATTGAATATCTTCCTTTCTTAGTGGGACCTGATAATATTGCCAATACAAACGCTTTTTCAGAAAGAGCGAACTTTATTTCAATTGGTAATTTTCTCCACGAACCAAACTGGGATGCTGTTCGGTATCTGAAAGAACAGGTATGGCCCTTGATAAGGCAGAAACTTCCTGATGCGGAACTTCATATTTATGGTGCTTATCCTTCAGAAAAGGTTTTTCATTTACATAATGAAAAGGAAGGATTTGTAGTTAAAGGAAGAGCTGAGAACGCTGCTAATGTCATAAGTAAAGCAAGGGTACTCGTAGCACCGTTACGATTTGGAGCGGGCTTAAAAGGCAAACTGCTGGATGCAATGATCAACGGAACTCCAAGTGTAACTACTTCAGTTGGTGCAGAAGGAATGAATGCAGATGAACAATGGCCCGGAGCAATTGAAGATGACCCAATAAATTTTGCACAAGCCTGTATTGATCTTTATTCCAACGAATCGAAATGGAATGAGGCCCGGTCATATAGTAAGAATCTGTTAGTTGCTCGTTTTTCCTTTGAGCAAAGAGTTCCTATGCTGATAGAACGCCTGGGGCAGATCGAAAAAAACCTTAAGGAGCATCGATCCAACAACTTTACGGGTAGCATGCTTTTGCATCATACGCTAGCCAGTACCCGTTTTATGAGTAAATGGATAGAAGAGAAAAACAAGGTCCGGTAGTTATTCCTTTTTGCAGTAGATCTTCCAGGTTGGATAACTAAAGCTTTCATCGGGTGTAACCCATTCACCAAGCCACTCAAAACTGGTTTCAGTTATTTCAGAAAAAGTGATCTTATATTTACCATCTTGTCCATTCGGTGATTTCTGATCCATATACAAAATGATAGTGCTGTTATCTGTTTTACCACCTTCCCAGGTAGGAAGCCGGGATGGAGTTCCTGAAGTAGAGTAGTAATGCACAAACCATGCGGCACTGTCAGGTGCAAATTGCCGGATACTGCCGGAATAAGAACCTTTTCTGAAGGTCTCGTCCTGTATAGCCAGTCCATTCATGATGTATTTGAATTTCCAGATCATATCTTCAGGTTCATTCCATGTGCCATCGGCAGCTCGGGTCTCTGAAAAGCATTTTGAGGAGCCGATCATAGGAGCAAAATCTGCGATCTCTGCAGGTGCTTCCGGATTGGGAAGTCCGAATGGATTTGTATCACTGGGTTCATACTGTTGCCGGGCAAATAAAAGCACTGGAACCAGGAGTAAAACGATAGCAGAACTAAGAGTCTTCATAGATTGAATTTATTGAGGGTTGATCCAAATAAATACTTTAAAGACACATTTTCTGCGAAATGCAGGGAATCGCATTAAGTTTGCAGTGAACGGAGCTTAATCTTCTTTTAGTAGCTTTCGAAGTTCTTTAGCTCCGGATCTCGAGAGGGGTATTTCAGAGCGGTCCTGTAACTTGATCGATGACGAACTGAAGTCAATATGGTCCAGATAATTCATATTCAGCAAAGCCCCTCGGTGTACTCTAATAAATGAATGCTCCTCCAAATCTTTCTCGAGTGAGCGCATACTTTTTCGCAGTGAATAGGCCCGTTCTTCTGTGTGGATCTTCACACAGTAATCATCCGCTTCGATCCATGTGACCTCAGAAAGAGCGATCACTTTTAATTTATTACCGATCTTGATAGTAAGGTTCGGGCTAGTTGCGGATCCATTTATACCGGAAGACTTCAGAGAATCGATTTCGATCCACTGCGCATCGATCACCATGGTTCTGGAACGGTTGAAGAGCAGCATCACCAACAGACATCCGGAAAAAACAAAGCTGAGTCCTTTTTGAAATAACATAAAGATCAGGGTTTCAGAAGCTGTTGCAGAATTCATTTCAGCGCCATTCAAAATCAGACTGATATACGAAATAGTGATCAGACAAAAGATGAAGTTGAGAGCAAACAGAATACCTATGTTACGCCAGATACGTGAGGGAATGGATAACTGATGTTTACCGAATTCCTGCCAGGCATACATGGAAATGGGAATACAAAATAATGCCCAAACCGACCATCTAACGATATGGCTTAAAAGCAAAGCGGAAAGCGAAACTGATCCTGCAGGTACGAGTTCAAAAGTATCGATGTAATACTTCTGCTGTAGTGCATCAAACAAGATGATGAATAAAATAAAGAGAACAAGAACTATGGATGATTTTCGGTTCACCAAATCGTGTCGAATCCTTTGATCAATTTTTGATTGTATTTTTCTTCATTGAATGAATATAAGAAAGGAGCTTTATGGGCACCGCCTTTTCGGGTCTCATCCAGCTTGTCCAGAATACCAAAGCTTAGCATCTTACGCTGAAAATTACGGCGATCCAGTTCCTCCCCGAGTATAGTCTCATACAAGGTTCTGAGCTCGGTCATAGTAAATTTTGGCGGAAGCAGATTCTTTCCGACAGGTCCGAAGCGAAGTTTATTCCGCAAAGCTTTCAAAGCCTCGTTTATAATCTCTTGATGGTCCAGGATCAGATCAGGTATATTTGTAAGAGGCACCCATTCACAGCGTTCTGAGTTTTGATCAGGAGAGGGGGTAACTTTGGAAAACTCAACCAATGCAAAATACCCAACCGTTATGAAACGCTGCCTGAACCATGAATCCATATCTTCTCTGATCACATGATCTTGCACCAGGCTGTCTACATACGAATCATCACTTCTGTTCTTTTGCCCGAATAAATGAAACTGGCGTAAATAGATATCCTCGATATTAGTCCGCTCTTTGAGTACGCGAATGGCTGCATCATCAACATCTTCCTGCTTCTTTACAAAACCGCCCGGAACAGCCCATTGCTTTGAATTTTTCATTTTCAGCAGGAGCACCTTTAGCTCATTGTCATGAAAACCAAAGATCACACAATCTACTGATAAGCCCGGATGGTATAACTCGAAGTAATCCATTTAATATTTTTTTGTTTTATGATACGCCTAAAAACATTAATATGTCATAACGACACAATGAAAATTTCTAGCCACAGAAACATGAAACATTTAACACTTACAGTACTTGTTGGGGTACTGCTTTTTGGATGTGAATCAGGAATTCCTTCCCGCGATCTCAACCAAAATGGGAAAATAGATATTTATGAAGACAATTCACTGCCAGTAGATCAAAGAGTTCAGGACGCACTTTCGCGAATGACCCTTGAAGAGAAGGCTGCACTGGTAGTTGGAAAGGGTTTTAGCTTTGGAGCACCTGTTGGCGTTACCAAAGATAAAGTACCCGGAGCAGCTGGTAATACTCATCCGATAGAGTCATTAGGTTTGCCCTCGATGGTTCTGGCCGATGGTCCTGCGGGATTGAGAATCTCCCCGACAAGGGAAGGAGATGAGAATACTTACTACTGTACCGCTTTTCCAATCGAGACCTTGCTGTCTTCAAGCTGGGATACTGAGCTTGTAAAAAGGGTTGGAGTTGCAATGGGAAATGAAGTTAAAGAGTATGGAGTAGATATACTTCTTGCTCCGGCGCTTAATATTCACCGAAACCCAAGAGCGGGACGGAATTTTGAATATTATTCTGAAGATCCGCTACTCGCTGGTAAGATGACTGCAGCGATGGTAAATGGAGTAGAATCGGTAGGCGTTGGAACATCCATCAAACATTTTGCGGCTAATAACCAGGAGACCAACCGAATGGTGATCAATACTGTTGTTGGAGAACGTGCTCTTCGTGAGATCTACCTGAGAGGATTTGAGATCGCTGTAAGGGAAGCTCAGCCATGGACGGTGATGAGTGCCTACAATCAGGTTAACGATCAGTATGCCTCTGAGAACCATGACCTGTTGACAAAAGTGCTAAGGGATGACTGGGGGTTTGAAGGACTGGTTATGACGGATTGGTTTGCAGGTAAGAATGTTGCACAGCAAATGTATGCAGGAAATGATCTTTTAATGCCGGGTGGCAATCAGCAGGTTGAAGCGATCATTAAAGCTGTAAATGATGGTGATCTTAGTGAAGAAATACTGGATCTAAATGCAGGAAGGATATTAGCTATTCTGTTTAGATCACCTGTATTCTTTGATTATAAGTACTCTGATACCCCGGATCTGAAAGCTCATGCCGACATAGCACGAAAAGCTGCTGCTGAAGGAATGATCTTATTGAAGAATGAAAATCAGACTCTTCCTTTGCAATCAGCATCCAAAACTATTGCTGCTTTTGGTAATACATCGTACAAGTTTATCGCTGGTGGTTCCGGTAGTGGTGATGTAAACGAAGCCTATACGATCTCGTTGGTGCAAGGACTGGAAGGTGCAGGATATGCCATTGACGAAGATCTCAGATCTGTGTACGAAACATATATGGTAGAGGAAGAAGCTAATCAGCCTGAACCCGAAAATATGTTTATGCTCAAGCCTCCGGTACCAGAGATGAAAGTATCCCGAGCACTGGCCCGGGATAATGCCAAAATCGCGGATATTGCATTCATAACAATTGGTAGAAACTCAGGCGAATTTGCTGACAGGCCCATTGAAGGTGATTTTTACCTCACAAAAACAGAGCTGGATATGATAGATACCGTTTCCGAAGCGTTTCATGCTGAAGGAAAGAAAGTAGTGGTGATAATGAATATTGGCAATGTGGTTGAGACGGCCAGCTGGCGAGACAAAGTGGATGCAATATTACTTGCCTGGCAAGGAGGTCAGGAAGGGGGTAATGCTGTTGCAGATATCATCAAAGGTGAAGTGAATCCTTCAGGTAAGCTGCCAACAACTTTTCCGGTTAAGTACGAAGACATAGCTTCATCCAAAAATTTCCCTGGCGTTGAGTTATCAGATAAACAGGTAATGAGTTCAGCCGGATTCCCAATGGGGGTGGAATCGGAAGTGGTATATGAAGAAGGCATCTACGTAGGTTACCGTTATTTTCAATCATTCGATGTTCCGGTCGCGTATGAATTCGGATATGGTCTTTCATATTCTGATTTCGAAATCTCTGATCTGAAGCTTTCTGAAACTAAGTTTATGGATGACATCACTATTTCAGTAAAAGTGACCAATACGGGTGAAACTCCGGGTAAGGAAGTTGTTCAGCTATACCTTAGTGCACCTGATGGAAGTGTGAACAAACCAGCCTCAGAACTTAAAGGTTTTACTAAAACTAAAGTGCTGCAACCAGGAGCAAGTGAAGTAGTCAAGATCAAATTGACAGCTGATAAACTGGCATCATTTGATTCAAGTACATCCGCATGGATCGCTGATGCAGGAACCTACACAGTGAAAGTGGGTAATTCTTCTTCCAATATCATGGAAACAGGTGAGTTTGATTTAGCCTCAAAGCTTGTTGTTGAAAAGACCTCAAGAGCATTGGTTCCATCAAGAAGCATCAATGAATTGAAGCCATAATCACATATCAGATTTCATATTGTGCCCGGTTTTTTGGTGGATATAAGTTAAAGTATCCAGGTAAAAGGCCGGGCATTTCCTTTCGATGTGATTTTATTCGAAAGAATCCTATCATTCGTGCATGAATGAAAGTCCAATAATTCTCACTCTCGATGCAGGTGGTACTAATTTCAGTTTTTCTGCTATCTGTAAAGGACAGCAGATCGGTGATCGGATAAACCTGCCGTCTAAAGCCGATGATCTTGATCAATGTCTGAAATCACTTAAAACCGGCTTCACCAAACTGATTGATTCTATTGATGAATCTCCAAAAGCCATAAGTTTTGCCTTCCCTGGTCCAGCTGATTATAAAAATGGGGTGATCGGAGATCTGCCTAATCTCCCGGCTTTTCGTGGTGGTATTCCGTTAGGACCTTATTTGGAAAAGGAGTTTAACATCCCGGTGTTTATCAATAATGATGGGGATCTGTTTACTTTGGGGGAAAGTAAAGCAGGTTTTCTGCCTTTCGTTAACAAATTATTGGAGGAATCCGGTAGTGAGAAGAAATTCAGAAATCTGATCGGTATCACGCTTGGCACTGGCTTTGGAGCAGGGATCACGATAAATGGTTCTCTGCTGGAAGGAGATAACAGTGCAGCTTCTGAGGCCTGGCTGCTTCGCAATAAGCGTCATAGTTATACCAATATCGAAGATACAGTGAGTATTCGTTCGTTAAAGAGAATGTATGCTGAACAGATCGCAACAGACCCGGCAACTGCACCTGAACCTCATGAGATATTTGAAATAGCTACTGGTAAAAAAGAAGGGGTACGTGAAGCTGCAGTCGAATCTTTCCTCAGATATGGCGAAGTAATTGGAGATGCCATTGCCAGTATCCTTACTCTGGCAGATGGATTGATTGTGATAGGTGGTGGGGTTAGCGGAGCTTACCCGGTCTTTTCCCGATCAATGCTGGATGAATTGAATGGATTTTATACAACATTGAATGGATCAAAACTGAATCGTGTAGTCCACAAAGTGTATAACATGGAAGACGACTACCAGCTTAAAAAATTTACAGAATCATCCTCAGAGCAGGTGCTGATCCCCGGAACTAGTGAAACCACGGTGTATCAAAAAGAAAAAAAGACAGGAGTGGGATTGAGCAAATTAGGCGCAAATCAAGCGGTGTCGATCGGCGCCTATTATTATGCATTGGATCGGCTGAATTAGGCCTCTGACTGTTCCAGACCAAGTTTAGATCCGTATTTGCCATACCAGAAGATATAGCCATAACACAAAGCCAGAAAGAGCAGTGCGAGTTGTAATCCAACTGAGTCTGCTATTTTACCATAAAGCGGGGGAATGAAAGCTCCACCAACAATTGCGGTACATAGAATTCCGGAACCCTGTGCGGTATTTTCACCGAGGTCTTTAATTGAAAGGGTAAAGATGTTGGGAAACATGATGGAGTTAAACAGCCCAATACACAAAATACTCCACATTGCCAGATATCCGGTACTTAGCATACTAACTACTAAGAGTGTGATATTCACAGATGCATATACCGCCAAAAGCTGACCGGCTTCGAATTTTTGAAGCAGCGCTGACCCCAGGAAACGGCCAATCATTGCACCACCCCAGTAGAAGAATACAAAAGTTCCGGCGAGCTGAGCCGGGTTCATATTTGCTACGTCCACACTGGAGAAACTTAGCACAGCGAGGATATTAGCTACTGTTTCCATGAATCCGCTTTGTGCAACAAGGGCAGCGATGTCAAGACTAAGGAAGTAGTTAACCAGATAACTGCCGATCGCAACTTCAGCACCCACGTACACAAAAATACCAAGTGCTCCGAAAGTGAGATGTTTCTTCTTCAGGGCAACTTTGTAACTACCGTGATCATGATCGTCGCCTTCAAGGATCTTGGGGAGATTGAAAGATCCAAATGCCACTGCCAAACCTATAAGAACGAAAGCCAGTATCACAAATGGTCCCTGCACTGCAGATGCTTCAGAAGCATAATAAGTAAGTTTATCAGCTTCGCTGAGTACGTTGATCTGATCTGAGCTCAACACGGAACTGCTCAGAATGAAAGCTGCACTGATGAGCGGTGCAATAGTAGTACCAAGGGAATTGAAAGCCTGAGAGAGATTTAACCGGCTGGAAGCTGTTTCGCTGGGTCCAAGAGCGGCAACATAGGGATTTGCAGCAACCTGAAGGATGGTAATACCCCCAGCTAGAACAAACATGGCCAGAAGAAATATTCCGAAGATCCTGAATTCAGCTGCCGGATAAAAAAGGAAACAAGCAGCACTCATTAGAAATAAACCAACCACAGCACCTTTTTTGTATCCGATTCGGGAGATCAGCATACCCCCGGGGATGGAAAAGACAGCATAAGCAGTGAAGAAAGCGAACTGAACAATTCCACTTTGAAAGTAGGTCAGTTCAAAAACATCACGAAGACGCGGAACCAGGGCATCCACAAGAACGGTTATAAATCCCCACATAAAAAAGAGAGTGGTTATTACAATAAAGGGAATTCGGAAGGACTTATCTCGATCTGTCATAGCAAGGGTTGGTTATAATGAGATGAGAGGATACAGAATATTTATAAAAATCTGTGTGATACTTTTTCTCATGAACTGTACCTGAGTTGCCTTGTGAACTATATTTAGAGTGAGAGGAATTTCACCCTGTGCATTGCGCTATTTATTGAGGTCGGGCAGCATATCCAAAAGTGAAGAGCAAAAAAAGGCTCCTGAAAGGAGCCTTAAAAATTATGGGAGGGTAGTTTATTGCGCAACGGCAAGTAATCCCTGTAGTTTCTCAGTTTCAATTACAACTGAGCTTGTTGGATACTCTTCCATGATCTGATCTGTGATTTCCTGTGCTTTCGCGGTATTACCAGCCTTATAATATGCTTCTGCTGCACTGTAGAGATTAGCTGGAGTGGTAGACTCGTTAACTTCCCAGTTAGCTGCCTGAACAAAAGTTTCAGCCGCTTTCTCGGTACTTCCGTTAGCAAGGAGAAGTTTTGCATGAAAGTTGATCGGGCCAACACCCAGAATTCCGTCAGGTGCATTATAGCGGGAGAGGTAAGTCAAAGCGTCTTCAATATTTCCGAGTTTGTAACTGGAAACGGCAGCATAATAAATTGCAAGATTACCAGCCTCAGTTCCGGAGAAATCATTTGAAATAGCAAGGAAACCGTAAGTAAGTTCAAACTCATCTCCGTGAAGAGCTTTTTCGTAATCGCCGTCAGAATAGTATCCTTCTGCGGTAGCTAAAAGTTGCTGCGCCTGTCCTTCCTGTTTATCTGAATAGAAGTTATATCCCATAAAAGCACCGACCACAACGATAACGCTGATCATTATTGCAAGAATGGTGGTTTTGTTCTCATTGAAATAGCCTACCGCTTTATTGTAATTTTCAATTAGCGGATCTGATTGTAGTTCTTCTTTAGAAAGATGTTTTGACATGGTTAGAATAACGTTATCTGTAAAAATTTTCAGACTCCAAAAATAAGGCTGTTTTGGGTCATAGCAAAACTTAATAATCTATCGATTCATAATTTTATGACAGATCAATCCTGTGACCACCAAACACTCTTAGAATGAAGAGAGAATTAAATATAAACCTTATAGATAACCAACCACTTAAAGTGGATTCAGTTCACCACTTTTTATTTCGAGGATAGTATCTGAGCGCTGGGCGATCTTTTGTTCATGGGTTATTAGCAACACAGATACCCCATATTCATCGCGTAACTCAAATAACATATCAAGGATAATGTCTGTATTTACATCATCGAGATTACCAGTGGGTTCGTCTGCCAGGATGATCGAAGGCTGATTCATCAATGCACGCGCCATAGAAACACGTTGTTGTTCGCCACCTGAGAGTTGAGTAGGGCGGTGATTCTTTCTTTCCGCCACACCAAAACGATTCAGGAGTTCAGTTGCTCTTTTGGAGGCTTGCTGCATGCTCTTTCCGGCAATGAGGGCAGGCATACTCACATTTTCCAGTGCCGTAAATTCGGGAAGAAGGTGATGAAACTGAAATACAAAACCGATGTTCTTGTTCCGGAAGTCTGCCAAGGCATCGGAATTCATGGAGGCAATATCCTGATCGTCCCAAAATACTTTTCCATTGTCAGGACGGTCAAGGCCACCCAGGATGTGCAGAAGTGTACTTTTACCGCTTCCACTGGAACCAACGATAGAAGTGATACTTCCTTTATTGATGGAAACGGAGACATTTTTAACGACCTGAAGACGTTCGTCGCTTTGTTCGCTTTTATAGCTTTTACTGATATCCTCAGCTCTTAATACAAATGAATCGTTGCTCACAATGTTGAAGAATTGAATTCAGGATAGATCACAGGTTCAATATGTACACACTTCCCTGTTTCTGCATCAACTTTAGCTAATGCTCCGCAAAGATGATTATCGCCATTGGATGGCTGATACTTCTGATGAACACCGGTAACAAATCTTTTGATTGCTACTTTCTTATCCATACCCAATGACCCACTGAATGAACCCGTCATTCCGGCATCAGTTAAATACCCAAGACCCTGAGGAAATATCCTTGCATCCCCGGTAGGTATATGTGTATGAGTTCCAATCAGTACTGAGGCTTTCCCATCTATATTCCAGGCCATTGAGACTTTTTCAGCGGTTGCTTCAGCGTGCATATCCACAAAGATGATATTCGTTTCCTCAGCGATCTTAGACAATGCCCAGTCAGCAGAAGAGAAGGGATCATCAATAGGTCTCATGAAGGTTCTTCCCTGGATATTAAGGATCCCAATCTTATGTTTTGTACCGGGAATATCGTACACCCCAAAACCATATCCGGCATTACCTTTTGGATAATTGAAAGGACGGAGGATGGTATTATTTTCCCGCATATAATTAAATACTTTCCATTTATCAAAGGAATGGTCACCGCCTGTTACTACATGCACTCCAAGGGAATGAAGGTTTTTTATGATGGCTTCATTAATACCGTGACCCTCATGTGAATTTTCTCCATTAGCAATTACAAAATCTGCATTGTGCTTTTTGATAAGACTTGGTAAAACCGTTTCTGTGATGGCTAGTCCGGGCGATCCAACAATGTCGCCAACAAATAAAATGCTGATGATGTCAGCCACAATATCTCTCGTTTATTTTAGAAATTAGATGGGACAAAAAACAGTGGAGCTATGATTTAATACCTTCAAGAAGGCGTTCCAGACTGGAATTAACCCGCTGGATCATTACTTCCTCATTTTTCCTTAGTTCAGATGAATTTTCTCTGGCTTCGAAAAGTTCCTCGGCAATACTCAGGGCAGCCAAAACCATTACTGTTGATTCCGGTTGCTTCACTAATTGATTGCGGTAGGTCTGGAACCGTTGATCCACGAATTTGCAGATCTGCGTCATGGTTTCTTCTTCATGATCCTCAACTTTCAGAGGATATTGTTTTCCAAGAATACTGACTTTGATCGATTTCATGCCTGACTATTTAAATGGTTATCAATCTTGCTGATAAGGCCTTGTACGGTTTGGCGAAGAGCCAGACGTTCTGATTCTCCAATAGCAGAGAAGATATCAGTCTGTTTACCTCTCAGATCCTCGATCTTGGTAACCAGTTTTGCGTTTTCTTTTTTCAGTTCACGTATTTCCTGTTTCAGGGAATCCACTTCTTCATTGATCTCACCAAGAAGTTCCTTAAAACGGTCAGTATGCTGAGCAAGCTGATTCATAAAATAAAACCTTAACCTCTGAGTTTAGCCGAGAATTCTTTCTCAAGCGATTTTACCACTCTGTTTATAATAGGTTCTACTTCTTTGATATTCAAGGTCTTGTTGGGATCAAGGAAATGTAGCCTGAAGGCGATGCTCTTATTTCCATGACCCAAAGATTCACCTTCGAAAACATCAAAAATTTCAATGTTTTGAAGCATGTTTCCTGCCTTGTTTTTGATGCCGTCAATTAGCTGTCCCGCTGTAATTCCTGAGTCCACTACGAGAGCCAGATCAAATTCAAATACCGGAAACTTGGGTATGGATGTAAAGCTTTTTGCAGGTAAACTTTGTACAGCTTTGTGGATCGCATTCACTGATAATTCTGCTACAAATACTTCTGATTCGAGATCGTATGTTTTTTTGAGGTCTTTGGAAACAGCTTTGAGTTGTCCAAGAACAGACCCATCATAAGTATAGCTTAAAGAGCCATTTTCTTCACTGGAAGAAATTCCATTAAGAAGTCCAAGTTTATTGAAGAATGCATTTAGTTTTGATTTCAGATCAAAAGCTGTGAATGCCACTGGTTTACCAGTCCAGTGTTCCTTAGAGCCAAATCCAGCCATGCCAAATAGCACATGTGTTTGCTCCTGAATTCCCTCGTGATAGGTCCATTCATCACTTTTACCAAATACATTCCCCAGCTCAAAGAACTGAATGGTCTTAGCTTGTCGGTTAAAGTTATACGCAGAGGCTTTCATGAACCCATGTAGCAGGGAAGGGCGGAGGGTGGTCATATCTTTTGTAAGGGGATTCAATGTACCAACCATAGAATCCAGCGAACCAAAATGTTCAGCCTCTTTTTCTGAAATCAATGAATTACTGTAAATCTCTCGGAACCCAAGCTCAACTGCCGATCTTTTGATCTTTTCCAGTAAAAGCTCCCAGCTGGAGAATTCCTGTGTGGATACAAAAATCCCGTGACTTGGTGATTCGATCTTATTATAGTCAAACAAACGACCTACTTCTTCAATCAGGTCAACTTCCCGCTCAAGATCCGGACGGAATGTTGGAATGGTAAAGGTCACTGTGTCATCGTTTTTAGAAACAACTTCGAGTTCCAGTCCATCTACAATACTGATCGCTTCATCGATACTGAGATCTGTACCCAATAATCTGTTTAGGTAGCTTTTTCTGAGGACCAGTTTATGGGTTTCGGTTTTAACAGGGTGTATGTCAACGATTTCATCCGCAGCGTTTCCTCCGGCCACTTCGATGATGAGTTCAGCGGCCCGTTCGGCAGCAATAGCCTGTAAATTTGGATCCATACCACGTTCAAACCGGTAGGAAGCATCTGTTTGAAGAGCTTGTGATTTTGAAGTCTTCCGGATCGTACCGGGGTCAAAATAAGCACTTTCAATTAGGATATCGGTGGTCGAATCACTTACCTCAGAATGTAAACCACCCATCACCCCAGCGATTGCTACAGGGCCATTTCCATCACAGATAAAAAGTGTGCCCGCTGCACATTTTCTTTTAACATGGTCTAGAGTCTCAAATTCGATCTCTTTATCAAAATCTTTGACAACGATCTTCTGGCCGTTGATCTCATTGTAATCGAATGCATGGAGAGGTTGACCTAACTCAAACATTACGTAGTTAGTCACGTCAACGACATTATTCACAGGACGGAGTCCCAGGGCCATCAACCGGTTTTTAAGCCAGGCTGGTGATTCCTTGATCTCAACTCCCCTGATCATTTTCCCGACATACCGATTACACTTTTCAGGGCTTTCGATCTCTATGCTGATGTCATCAGAAGTAGTAACGGATTTCGAAACTTTTATATTCGGTTTCTTTAACTCCAGATTCAATGCTGCAGAAAGATCGCGTGCAACTCCTAAATGGCAAGTAGAATCCGGGCGGTTTGGTGTTACTGCAAAATCGATAATGGTGTCTGTGTAAAGGTCGAATACTTCACTTATCGGGGTTCCTGGTTTCAGGGTTTCATCAAGAACCATTATTCCGTCATGATCAGTTCCAAGACCAAGTTCGTCTTCAGCGCAGATCATACCATTTGAGACTTCCCCGCGAAGTTTTGCTTTTCTTAGAGTCAGATATGATCCATCATCCAGTTTAATGGGAAGGGTGGATCCAACGGTCGCTACCGGTACTTTTTGGCTTGCAGCCACATTTTTAGCTCCACAAACGATCTGCACTGTTTCGTCGCCGAGATTAACCTGACAAACCTGTAGCCGGTCTGCGTTGGGATGAGGTGCTACTTCTAATACTTCACCTACAATTACACCTTCAAGGGAACTTCCGTATTCAAAGGTCTCTTCTTCCTCGAGCCCAATCAGAGTCATTTTTTCTGCAGTTTCAGCAGGGGACAAAGGTAGATCAATAAATTCTTTAAGCCAGTTGTATGAAATCTTCATTTATAAAGTAGTAAAGCGTCTTAATTAAACTGTTCCAGGAATCGGATATCATTTTCATAAAAGGTACGAATGTCGTCAATTCCGTATTTCAGGATGGCGATACGTTCCACACCCATACCCCAGGCAAAGCCGGTATACTTTTCAGGATCCACTCCTGAAGCTTTAAACACATTTGGGTCAACCATACCGGAACCGAGGATCTCGAGCCATTTTCCATCTTTTTCAGATCCCCACCATATATCCATTTCCAAACTGGGCTCGGTGAAAGGGAAGAATCCTGGTCGTAACCGATATTTGACATCACTTCCATACATAAGTTTAACAAAAGTGATGAGCGTTTCTTTAAGATCGGCCACACTCACATTTTCATCTACATAAAGAGCTTCAACCTGATGAAAGAGAAAGTACGATTTCTGTGAAACAGCTTCATTACGATATACTCGTCCAGGCATGATCGATCGTATTGGAGGCTGGGTATTCTCCATCATCCGTATCTGAACAGGGGAAGTGTGAGTTCTGAGGACCAGGTCCATGACATCAGGATCATCATTTTTGCGAACAAAGAAAGTATCCTGCTCATCACGGGCAGGGTGATTTGGAGGGAAATTCAGAGCGGTAAAGTTATGAAAATCATCTTCCACTTCCGGCCCGTCAGCGATCGTGAATCCAAGCCGGTAAAAAATATTCTTCATCTCATCCATGGTCTGGGTGAGAGTGTGGAGCGATCCTATCGGTGTTACGGGTGCAGTTAAAGTAAGATCGTCAGTTGCTTTCCTGATAGTTGCCGTCGATTCTTCGAGGTTGATTTTGGCTTCGTCGAATCTTTTTTGAGCCAGTTGTTTGGCTTCATTCATTCCCTTACCAACGGCAGCCCTGTCTTCTTTTGCTACCGAGCCAAGGTTTTTGAACATGGATTGGACCCGGCCATTTCTGGAAAGAAATTCAAGTCGGAATTCTTCTAACTCATCCTGATTGGTAATTGAATACGTAGCAATTTCTTCCTTCAGGGCTTTAATATCGTCAAGCATGTAATGGTAATTGGTCGGTTGACATCAAAATTTAAGTTCCAAAAATAAAAAAACCGGTAAACCTTACATATTGAAGATTTACCGGCTCTAAAATAAGCAAGTTCGCTGTTAAGCGTGGGCTTCCTTAACAATGGCAGCAAACGTTTCCGGATCGTGAATTGCCAGATCGGCCAGTACCTTACGGTTAATCTCCATTCCTTTCTTGTTCATCGCTGAGATAAACTTGGAATAAGTAGTACCGTTGATGCGGGCGGCCGCGTTAATTCTTGCAATCCATAATCTACGGAATGTACGCTTACGATTTTTACGGTCACGGTATTGGTACTGAAGACCTTTCTCTACCGCATTTTTCGCAATCGTATATACATTTTTTCGCTTGCCCCAGTAACCTTTCGCTTGATCTAAGATCTTTTTGCGACGGCGACGGGAAGCCACTAAGTTTAATGAACGTGGCATTTTGTATCAGATTAAGAGATTAAAATTTGTTCGGGATCAGCTCTTTTACTTTTGCTACATCAGCATCAGCTACCAGAGTTGTTCCTGTCAGGTTTCGTTTAGTTTTGCTGCTTTTCTTAGTAAGAATGTGACGCTTAAAAGCTTTCTTACGCTTAATTTTACCGGAACCGGTAACTCTAAAGCGCTTTTTAGCACCACTGTTACTTTTCATTTTAGGCATTTGAAATCCACTTGCTTTGTGAAAATTTAAAGACTCCAAAGATAGGGATTAATCAATGGCTACGCAATGATTATGGATTATTTATTAGGGGATAAGATCATAATCATCCGGCGGCCTTCCATATTTGGCTTCGACTCAATTTTTGAGACGTCTTCCAGGCTTTTTGCAAGCTTCAGAAGCAGAAGTTCACCTTTTTCTGTATACAGCATATCGCGTCCACGAAATTGTACAGTTGCTTTTACCTTATCACCGCCTTCCAGAAATTCGCGGGCGTGTCTGGTTTTGAATTCCAGATCATGATCGTCGGTATTTGGACGGAAACGAAGCTCTTTAACAGTAACAGTATGCTGTTTTTTCTTGGCTTCTTTTTCTTTCTTCTTCTTCTCGTAAAGAAATTTTCCGTAGTCAATGATCTTGCATACCGGGGGTTTAGCATCAGGTGCTATTTCAACAAGATCTAAGTTATAGGATTCGGCAAGCTGAAGTGCCCGATCCGAATTTGTTATTTCGTGACTGTTGTCTGGTTTTATGACCCGAACTTGTGCAGCTCTTATTTCTTCATTTAATCTTGGCCTGTCTTCTTTAACAGGTCCGCGAAAATTATTTCTTGCGATAATTATCCTCTTCGTTTAGTTAATCTTCAGGTAATGTTTTGTTTTGTATCTCATTGTTGATCTGAGAAAGAAAATCAGAAAATTTGAAAGTTCCAATATCTCCCTTTCGATGCCTTCGAACAGAAACAGTACCTGCTTCCAGTT
Source organism: Rhodothermia bacterium (assembly GCA_030427885.1). GTDB lineage: Bacteria > Bacteroidota > Rhodothermia > Balneolales > Balneolaceae > JAUICM01. The sequence goes on from JAUICM010000008.1 coordinate 156,265, forward strand.
CTTTAGCACCAATGATCAACATATATGGTGTCTTACTCGTTTCAGCATCACGGATTTTTCCTCCGATCTGCTCACTTCGTTCATCTACATGAACTCGTACGCCGATGGCTTGTAACTGTTCCGCGCACTTCTTTGCATATTCATTTTGATCGTCTGAAATTGGCAGAACCCGAACCTGTTCAGGAGCCAGCCATACCGGGAAGTTACCGGCAAAATGTTCTATCAGGATACTGGTAAAGCGTTCCATAGAACCGAATGGTGCTCTGTGAATGATCACCGGACGATGTTTTTCATTATCTGAACCTATGTAGGTGAGATCGAAGCGCTCGGGCATTACATAATCGACCTGTACAGTTCCCAGTTGCCACTTTCTGCCAATGGCATCTTTTACAATGAAATCAAATTTTGGACCGTAGAAAGCAGCTTCGCCTTCACCAATGAAGTAATCCAGCTCCATTTCCTGAGCTACTTCTAAAATATTCTGTTCTGCCAGATCCCACATTTCATCCGATCCAGCATATTTTTCCGTGTTGTCTTTATCCCGGAAGGAGAGTCGGGTCTTGACAGGCATGCCAAAGGTTTTGAAAACCAATTGAGTAAGTTCGATGGCATTCTTAAGCTCGTCTTTGAGCTGCTCTTCCATACAATAGATATGGGCATCATCCTGAGTGAAGCCACGAACCCGTGAAAGTCCACTGAGCTCACCGGATTGTTCATATCTGTATACAGATCCGAATTCAGCTAATCGAAGGGGAAGATCGCGATAGGAACGCATCTCGGAAGAATATATGCGGTGGTGATGAGGGCAGTTCATCGGTTTGAGCATATACATTTCATCCTCAACCTCAATAGGAGCGAACTGTGAATCAGAGTAATATGGATAGTGCCCTGAAGTCTTATAAAGCTCGATATTCCCAATATGTGGGGTAATAACCTCTTTATATCCGCGCTTCAGTAATTCACCAGTCAGAAATTTTTCAAGTGTTCTTCTTAAAATAGTTCCATTCGGTTTCCATATGGGTAATCCCTGACCAACCATTTTGTCGAACATGAAGAGTCCCATCTCACGGCCCAGTTTTCGGTGGTCTCTTTTCCTGGCTTCTTCAACCTGATGCAGGTATTCTTCGAGCATTTTTTGTTTAGGGAAGGTGATGCCGTATAGCCGCGTAAGCTGTTTACTATTTACATCACCACGCCAGTAAGCACCAGCAACATTGGTAATCTTGATGGCTTTGACTACTCCGGAGTTCGGAATATGCGGACCGCGGCAAAGATCTGTAAAATTACCCTGTGTATAAAAAGTGATGTTACCATCTTCAAGGCCTTCAATCAGATCAACTTTATATTCGTTGCCTCTTTCTTTATAGAATTTGAGCGCGTCCGCTTTTGATATATCCTGACGTTCAAAGGTGGATTTTTTGCGCGCCACTTCCAGAAATTTTTTCTCGATAGCATCCAGGTCAGACTGGGAGATCTGCTTGTCACCAAAATCGATATCGTAGTAAAAGCCGCTCTCAATAGGAGGACCGATACCGAATTTGGCTTCAGGGTATAATTCCTGTACAGCTTCTGCCAATAAGTGAGCCGAGGAATGCCAGAAAGTGTACTGTCCGTCTTCAGAATCCCATGTATTGATAGCAATTTTAGCGTCTTTGGTTATGGGACGGCTCAGATCCCATATATCTCCGTTTACTGTAATACTAAGAGCTACGCGTGCAAGTCCTGATGAGATAGATTCTGCAATTTCCTGGCCTGTTGTTCCTGATGTGAATTCCCTTGTTGAACCGTCTGGCAGGGTAATCGTAATTTGGGCGTCTGACATTTATTGATTTATTGGCATTTCTTAAGAACATCAAAGATAAGAAAAAACAAAAAGACCAACAGATTTTGTATGGATAAAATATCAGCAAATTTTATTGGTAAAAAAGTATAGAAACCTGATATTCGTGCGGCAATGATTAAATCCCCATTTAAGTAAGTTAATGCACCGAAAAGATGAGACTTTCTTCGGATCACAGTGTATGTTCGTATGTGATCAGATTTCTTTGAAAATTCTTGATGTTAATGATATAGCACTCCAAAAATTGGGGTACGACAGAAAAGGAATTCTGGGGACAAAGCTTACCGATTTCGGAAAAGAAGTAGATCTCACGAAAGAAGATTCCATAAGTCCGGAAGTTTTAGACTCGCTTGATGAGGTCTGGAATCTGAAAAGCAGTGACGGAGATCACTGCCATGTTCAGTTTTCTTCACATTTAATAAACTATAAGGGTAAGCCGGCTAAACTTATTGTCGCGCATGACATAGAATCACTTTTTGCTGAAACGAAAAATGTGAGGAAACCTGTTTCCAGTCCGATTGGGTTTGAGAATTTTCCAATGGCAGAAATAGAATGGAACCGGGATCTCAAGATCCTCAGGTGGTCTACAAAGGCGGAGGAACTGTTTGGCTGGACCCAGGAAGAAGCTATTTCCAATAAAACTCTCTTACGGGATTTTGTACACCCGGATGATCTGAGCCTGGTTCGTCAGGAGTTGAACAGCACAGTTAATAATCAAAGTAGAACCAACTCAATCGTAAACCGGAATTTTACTAAATCCGGGAAGACCATTTATTGTGAATGGTATAATTCATTCTTATTTGATGATGAAGGAAATATAGTATCAGTGTATTCTCTGGTGGTAGATATATCAGCAAGGGTGGAAGCCATGGAGCGTTCCCGGAGAAGTATGCAGAGTTACAGGGATCTGTTCGATTCCATCAGTGATGCGATCTATCTTATAAATGACAACGGTGAGATACTGGGAGCTAATGAAGGGTTGAAACTTACTTTTGGATATGAGCCAAAGGATGTGATCGGCAACCATTTCAAAATGCTGAGTGCACCCGGGAAGTTTGACGGTGACAGGCTGTTCAATCTGAGAAAGAAAGGTAAACTGGGAAAGAGAGGGAAGTTCGAAGGTTGGGGAAGAAAAGTAAATGGAGAGGTTTTTCCTTCAGAGATGCTTGTTAACACTGGAAGTTATTTCGGAGAGGATGTTCTGATCATTATCGAACGGGATATTTCGGAACGTAAGTTAGCGGAAGAAGAACTACAGAAACGTGAGCAGTTGTTTTCTGAGCTGTTCAATATGTCTCCATTGGGAATTGTGCTGCTTAATGAGCACAGCGAGATCATGATGGTGAATAAAGGATTTGAAAAAATATTTGAATTCACCCAGGATGAGATCCACGGCCTTGAGCTTGATAAAGTGATCGTGCCGGAAGAAGAATTTGAGCATGCAAAAAAGCTGACAGCAACCCCGAATGTATCGGAAGAGGTGTGCAAAAGAGTTGCTAAGTCCGGAGAGCTTATTGATGTGATCATTTATGCAGTTCCAATTCTTATTGATGGCAAAGTAATCGCCCGGTATGGTATTTATGTGGATATCACCGACCGTAAACAGGCAGAAGAGCAGATCATAAGTTCACTTAAAGAAAAAGAAGTGCTTCTAGCCGAGATCCATCACAGGGTTAAAAATAATCTTGCAGTAATAACAGGATTACTTGAGCTCCAATCGTATAACACTGAGAATAACAATGCAAAGATCATCCTCCGGGAAAGTCAGATGCGGATACATTCTATTGCATTGGTTCATGAAAAACTCTACCAGAATGAGAACCTCTCGGAAATTCAGATCCATCAGTATATTCAGGAATTAGCCGGAAATGTTAAGGATACGATGGGAATAAAGTCGATTCCGGTTGAGATCAATTATGATCTTGATGAAGTTAGTCTTGTTATCACTCAGGCTATACCGTGTGGGTTGTTGTTAAACGAAGTGCTCACCAATAGCTACAAACATGCTTTCAAAGGGATTGAAAAAGGACAGATCGATATAAACTTTAAGAAGAAAGATGAACTGCTTTTGTTTTCGATCAAAGACAACGGGGTAGGGATTCATCACGAAGATCAGGAGAGGATCGAGAAATCATTGGGAATGAAATTAATCCGGACTTTATCGAAACAATTGAATGCAAGCATGGATATTCTGAATGGGGAAGGAACCGAATTTATATTCAAATTCAGAAAAGAAGGGGAGTGAATGGCAAACGCAGAACTTTGAACTTTCAAGATTGGGAGTTCTGGGTTCTGCGTTTAATTGTGCGTCCGACTGGATTCGAACCAGTGACCCCCACAATGTCAATGTGATTAATTTATTCCGTTAAAGGTAATAATAATAGGTTATTATCCTGACTCTGAAATATACTGTAACACACTATGAACATCGTTATGGGTATATTTGGCGAATGATCGATGATCTTCGTGCCTTGTTAATTGCTTTATTATTCGTTCAGGGTAGCGCTTCACATCGAGGCAGTACATCACAAAAGAATGTCTTAGGCTATGAAGGTGAATATGTTTTCTTTTGGACTTGGGTAAGGCTTTATCTGCTGCTTTCCTAAACCTGATCGTTAGGTGATTTGGAAGGCATTTGAATGGAAATATATCGATATGCTGTTTGAGTAATGCGGTTGCTTCAGGGATCAAAGCAACGGTTTCCTGTTTTTGTGATTTCGGGGTGTACTTTCCCCCAATGGTCATGGTGGTAAAATCATCACTAAGCCAATCCCTGTTAAGGGCTAACAGGTCAGACCTTCGAAGCCCGGTATAGAAAGCAATACGGAATACATGAACCATATCCCTGTTTAGACGTTTATATTTAGTCCTGTTTGATTGCTCAGTAAGTTCCAGGTGCGCTTTGCAGATAGACTCCAGTTCTTCCGGGCTAATCCATTGCTCTTGAGTTATCTGTGCAAGATCCTGCCGCTCTTTTTTCTTGGATAGTACTTTGATTGAAACAGAGTAATCGTATCCGGCTTCCTGAAGGGCTTTGTATAGAGAAATGATTATTGCTCTACGATGCTTACGGGTGGCAAGTTTATCCGGCCCATTCACGTATTTATTAATGTATGCTTCCGGGATGTTGTGCAGGTAGGAGTTTCCAAATTCCCGTTCAAATTTATTCAGATCATGCGTTCTGGAATCTTTGGTTTTTTGGGCTAGTACTTTAGAGGCGTACCGTTTCCATATCTCGATTGCTTCAGAAATGCGAAGGGGTTTTATTTCGGGCTGATCATCCCAAAGGTCTATCTCTCCTGACTTATGTTTGGTTTCCAGTTCCCAGGCTTTCCGCTCGGCTTCTTTTTTAGTGAGTCCATAGGTTTTATAGAAGCTCTTTCGCTTCCAGTAGAGGGCTTTGCGTTTTGGTGTTTTTGTGGAGTCGTAGAAAGAGGCTCTCCATCGCTTTTCATCATACTGAGATACGGATGCCATCACTTAATACTTTCAACTATTTTGCGGGCAAGCTGTTTATCGGTGATCAAGTCCCGTTGTTCGTGTTCTAAAAACATAAAATAGAAATGGATAGCCGACATGCATACCTGACCAATGGTATCGAACTCATCAAGGTAATCAGGAATAGGGGAGTATGGGTTCATTTGCGAAGCTCTTTTAAAATATCCCGAAGTAGCTTGATGATATAGCCAAATACACCAATCCATACAATTCCAAATAGAGCCCCTACGATTGCATAAATTGGCATGTCTGTACTTGATAATATCCCAAGAGTAAGAAATCCTCCTATAACTCCAATTACAACGAAAATTTCTTTGTTACTCGATGCCGGTTCATTTTTTTCCTGTTCCATAATTATCGTATTAAGTGAATGTTAAAACTTTCTAATATTTAGATTGTGTCTAAGTAGGCTTTTGTTATATTTTCCCTTCCTTTCTGGGTAAAACTCATAAGTCAAGTATTATTAAATATCTTTCTAAAAACGAAAGAGGGAGTAAATAATCGTGAGCACTATTTCTTTTGAACGCTTTCTTGAATCTTATCATCTAATTTATTCCGAAGCCGAACGACTTCGGGAACTAGATCCAGAGGAATCTCAACGCTTGTTTCGCCTCTTAAAATCTGTATTAGCAATTCTTCAGCATTAGATACAGGCTCATTTTGAGAGTAATGTCTCTCTCCTGTTTCGATAAATTCAATATCGAAGCCCATGATGTTTGCAATTAATTCCCGTTTATTTCTACTTACATGAGAAGTATCGCCGGAGAACCATCTGCTAATTGTTGATACGCTTACAGGTAGTAAATCAGCTAATTCGGGCTGATTTTTACCTGTTTTTTTTAATTCTTCTATTAATCTTTGTGTCGGGTTGCTCATTAAATGAAAAAATTATGCAATTAAATTTGCATTTAATTCCCAAATGGGATAAGTTTGATTCGTCAACATTGAACAATCAAATATAAATGACTGATTATCAGAATCAAATCGGCACTACCAATAAGAAAGCATCTGATCTTTATTCTTTTTGCTCCTCAAAAGGGGTAAAGCTAACGGATGTAGTAACTCGGGCCAGTGAAAAGGTTCAAGAGTTAAATCCGGAAGCAGATCCTATTTCTTATAAAGGAACTGTTAACAGATTGGCCAAAGCAAGAGACGGCAAGGATGTATCAATATCAGATGAGACAATGGACTTGCTTCATGAGTCTGCTATTGAACTTGCCGAGGAAAAACTCCAGCCAATCGGCTAAGTAAGACCGTTTCAAAAGCAACTCCTTACAAAAAAAGTTGAAAAAACTTTCAAGTTAAATAATATGAATGGATTACAACCGACTACACCAACAGATAGAGTTCAGGATCGACACGATGTTAAGCCTGTCACGTCAGAAATTCGAAGTACTGTATTGTGCGAAAGAAGTAGAGAGGTTAAAGAAGCTCAAGAAGTATTTGAAGCTCAGAGAACAGCGGTTCAAGCCTTGATCACTTGCGATTCTATTCTGGTCGGGATAATGAGGGAAGTACTGCAAAGTAGCGGTAATACGGAAGCGGTTAACGATTTCGAAAGAATGATAGCATGAACGCAACGCTTACTAAAATACCGAAGAAAACTTCTTTCAAGTTTCAATTTGTTGAGCTTGATAATGGAGAAGAGATTTTAGAGGTAAATGGAATACTACCTATTCCGGTGAGCAATGTAAGTAAGTACCTGCCAGTGAGTACCTACCAAGTTAAAGAGATGATCAAAAACGGAGAAGTGAACGCTTACAATAATCGATTCGAATTGTTAGAAGCAGATTACAGCGGACATGATCAAAAGTTTATCAACCTGAACGAATGGGTAAAAACAAAAAAGCCCGACAGCGCTAACTAATCGGGCGTAACAATATAACACTAGGAAATTATGTCAAAATCACAAGATACACAATACAATTTTGAGGCTTTGCACGAGCTTCATCCTGACACGCAGGAAAAGCTAGTACGCTTTATCCGTCCGATCATACAGGATATAGAAACCCAGAATAACATCTACAATAAAGACATTGACGAGGTGGATATCTGGGATTCGGTAGAAGTTCAGCAAGCATTTCGGGAGCTGTTTGTGGCGATCAATGAAAATGAATGTGAATTGCCTATTGACCACGAGGCTATTATCGAAGAGAATGAAGATAGAATGGCTGAATATGGCTATTCACAGTTAGAAATTAGATCCGCAACAGCAAGGTATAAGAGGATGGTATCATGAGTGAGTCAAAAACACATTGGAAGAAATTACAAAACCCCGATTACTTCGGATCATGGAGTATACCAGAGGGACAGGATCTTATTTTAACAATCAGCCATGTTCAGGTTGAAGATGTAACGGGGGCAAGCGGAAGAAAGGAGAAGCTTCCGGTGTGCCATTTCAAAGAGAACATGAAGCCCCTTGTACTGAACGTGACTAACTCAAAACAGATCACCGTAATACATGGTACTCCTTACGTGGAAGAGTGGAGAGGTAAGCAAATTCAACTCTTTCAATCTACTACTAAAATGGCAGGGGAAGAGGTTGAGTGTGTTCGCGTGCGTCCGTTTGTGCCAAACAAAGCAAAACCAGCATTTACCCCTGATCTTGACCGATGGAGCGCGGCGATCGAGTCTATTGCAAAAGGTGACTCAACAATTGAGGCGGTAAAAAAGCATTTCACCTTATCTGAGGAACATGAAGCACAAATGAAGGAAGAGATTGAGATTTACCTTCATGATAATGAAATGGAGGAAGCAGATGCCTAAGCCGGGATTTATCACACCTTCCAGAATTAAAGACATGATGACCAAAAGCCACGGCGGTAAAGGTTGGGGTAAGGTTGCCCTTGACTATGCCCGGCAAATAGCCCTTGAGAGAATCGGTATTGAAATACCTGACAACTCTTATGGCGCTGCTATTGATTGGGGGAATGACCATGAATTTCAAGCGATACAGGCATATGAGCAACAGATGTTGGTTGAAGTTCATTCAAGCCAAGAGTTTCAATACCACCCAGCCTTTCATAAGGTAGGAGGTACTCCAGACGGTTTAGTCGGCACTAATGGCGGTATGGATGCTAAGTGTCCGTACAACATTGTAAACCACATGACAAACATTCTGGATAACGCTCAACTCAAAGACTATGAATTGCAGTTTCAGGGCTATATGTGGATTACGGGTCGTGATTGGTGGGATTTTGTGAGCTTTGATCCGCGTTACCCGTCTGAATTACGGTTACACGTTCACAGGGTTAAGCGTGACGATAAAATCATTGCTGAGATTGAAGAAAGATACACAGACTTTGAAATGATTATTCAGGGATTTGTTGATACGCTTATTGAGAAGGCTGGAAAGATTGAGGTGGTTGCGTGAAAACCCTAACCGTATACGGACGAATTGAAAGAGGTCGTAAGATTTACTATTCAGAATCAGCTCATAAGCAAGGCTTAATGGATTTAGGTACTGTAAACCATTTCAAAGAAGTAACCGAGTACGGGAACAAAAGAACACCTGATCAGAACGCTTATATGTTCGGGGCTATATGTAATCCGTTGAAGGTGAGACTTAACCAGGATGGATGGGATTTCACAGAATACGGAGTGTATAAATGGCTGGAAAATAAGTTTTCAAAAGTGGACATGGTAAATGAAAAAACCGGAGAGACCTTTGAAACCATAAAGCCATTAAAAGAGCTATCAACGGAAGAATGGGATGAGATTGTAACAACCAACATTAGAAACTACTGCGAGCATAATCTCGGGATCTATATCGAACTGCCTCACGAGTATTACAAAATGACGTTGGAAGCTTACAACCTATGGAAGAAAGGTGAGATCACTTTCAAGCAAGCTGTTGAGCAATCGAAAGGAATTACAGACAACTATCCCCAATTACAGGACTCTTGACCGATCCTGTGCTTTTAACCAAATAGGAGAATTATGAAAAACAAAGAACAATTTGAAAAGACCGTACAAGTATTAGTGAAGGCGTATTTCGAAGGAACGCTTGAACACATGGATTGTCGTGCCTGTGCTGTTGGTAACATTGTAGGTCATGGTGAGTGGATGCCTCAATTTGTTAGGTACGACCCGTACAATGAAAGAGTTCAGAATAATAGTGGGTATACGTGGAAAGAATTAGGAGTAATTGAAAGAGCGTTTGAGTCTGTAATAACGACCCGTGAAGATTTTAACTCCGACCAACACCAATACAACGGTTTAATGGCGGTACTCGATGTTCTATTTGAAATCCACGAAGTAGAGCAAGGTCATGAAGAGTATCGGAAGATGTTTGATAAGGTAGAAATCTAATTCATGTATTCCCTGCATCTGTGATAGGGTACAGGGTGTTTAAGTGTTCTTTTACATAATGAAATTAGCCCCTGTATTGTGCAGGAAGATTGCGTAGGTATTTAACCTCGGGAGCGCAATCGCCTTATAGGTTGTGTTGAAACTCCGGTCACAAGCATAAAAGTCATGCGTACTTCAAACGGCTAGTGTACATAACCTACGATACAGGTATCAAATCCTGTCCTCACTCAATCTAATTGACACCGCAATCTAAACTAAAATCCTAGTTAGTGTTTAAGAGGTGTCTTTTGGAATCGGATATAGTTCAGATGGCAGAACGCCTGTAAGTACGTTGTAGCACAGAAATAAACAGGAGGTCGCAGGTTCGAGTCCTGCTATCCGATCTAACTCCCTTCGGGGAATAACTTAATGGAGAATGAAGTGTTTTTAATTATTGATCAAACAGTGGTTTTCAAAATGTCAGAAAAATATGAGGGCACGACTATTGTCCCCTTTTATAGAAGACCTCAATTCATTCATGCTAATGAGAAGAAGGCGCTTTCTGAATTGACAAGATTATCAGAAAAATTTCCAGATAAAAGTTTCTTGTTATATGAAGCGAAAATGTGGTCTGAATCAGGAACGCTAAAAGATATTAATGATTTTGAGCCAAATGTTATAAAAAACAAGGCTAATAAAAAGAAGAAGAAATCCAACCCTGAACCAGTAAAGAAAGAGAAAAAAACGGAGTTGGAATTTTCTGAGCGAATTTAAATAAACACCCCAACCTGATAGAAGTTTGGCGACCGAATCAGGAAGGGGCTTCAATTAACCTTAACTAGAAGGCTATGGCATTCAAACTAATTGATAAAAAAGCAGGAGACAAGAACTCCGGTAAAATTAAATGGAGCATTCCGCATCCGTCTGGACTTACGCGGTTACAGCGAAGAAAAGCAATCAGGGGTGGTATCGATTCACCTACCCAAAAAAGATTGGCTTATGAACAAAGGATGGAAAGGTACTACAAGCGGTTAATAAAGCTTGGACATCCTAACCCTGAAACGTTAATCGCTAAACAGACGGGGCTATAATGCAAGTAGGTATAGACTGGAACCGAATCGACTTTGAATACAC
>JAUICM010000002.1 GCA_030427885.1 Rhodothermia bacterium
TGGCTTCTAATCATAACAGAGGCAATAACATGAAACTTCCAAATAAGAAAATGACTATGAATTCTTTTAAAAAACTAAGCGTAGTTCTACTTGCAGTGGTTGTATTCGCAAATTGCGATGACTTCGGTGATATTAACGTAGATCCGAACAACCCTTCTGCAGTAAAAACTGAGCTTTTACTGACAAGTGCATTAAGAAGCATTAGCGGATCTTTAGCTTCGGTTACTGGTACGCTATATGTTCAGCACATTTCTGAAACACAGTACAATGAAGGTGCTCGTTACCAGACTGTAAGTTTCGACTTCAGTGGGTACTACACGGGCGAACTTCGTGACCTGCAAACCATCATTGATCTAAACACCAGTGATGAAACCAAAGGCGATGTGATCAGCGGTGGTAGCAATGCCAACCAGATCGCAGTAGCCCGTATCATGAAAGCATACTACTACCAGTTAATGGCGGATCGTTGGGGATACCTCCCTTACACCGAAGCCCTTCAAGGTAGCGACAACTTCTCTCCTGCTTACGATAGCGATCAGTCAATCTATACTGATCTTATTAAAGAGCTCAAAGAAGCTGTTGCTCAGATGGACGGTGGAGTTGGTGTAAACGGTGACTTCATTTTTGGTGGAGATATGGACAAGTGGGCACAATTTGCGAATACACTTCGTATGAGAATTGCCCTCAGAATGTCTGAAGCTGATGCAACTACAGCAGCTGCTGAGTTTAACTCTGCACTTAATGCTGGTGTGATCACAGAAACTGTATGGTATCCGTACCTTGCAGAGTCTGCAAACCAGAACCCATGGTATGCACGTTTTATCACCAGAACGGATTATGCCATCAGTGATGTACTTGCAGACACTATGGCTGCACTTACTGATATGCGTCTTACTGCATATGCCGATCCTGCTCCAAATGCAGATGACGGCGATGGTGTAACTGAGATCTCTGATATCGTTGGTCTTTCCTACCATATCTCTGATCCGGGTTCTATCACTAATGCTGAGGTATCATTCCCAGGTCAGGCTATGCGTGCACAGGATGCACCACTGGCAATCATCTCAATGGCAGAAGTTAAGCTTGCACAAGCGGAAGCTGCTCAAAGAGGATGGACAACTGGAAATGCTGCTACCTTGTATGCTGAAGGTATTGCCGCTTCCTGGGATCAGTGGGGTGTAACCGGTGACGGTACTGCTCTGGCTGCTTACATGGCTAATCCAGAAGTTGCATTCAATGCAACTAATGCAATGGATCAAATTGCATACGAAAAGTGGGTAGCTCTGTACGGTAATGGTTACGAAGCATGGAGTGAGTGGAGAAGATTGGATCACCCAACGCTTGTTCCGCACCCAGATGCCTTGAATACTTCAGGCCAGATTCCTGTTCGTCACGGATACCCAGCTTCTGAAAGTCAGCTTAACGAAGCTGCTTACACTGCAGCGGTTTCTGCTCAGGGAACTGATGACGAATCAACTCACGTTTGGTGGGATAACTAAGATAGTTATTACATTAACTTGATTTTGAAGGGCCTGCTGGTAACAGCAGGCCCTTTTTTATTTTCTTTATTTACTGCGCTCCCTTCCTCCTCTTGCTGTAATTCAATACAATAATATTTACTTTGCTCAGTAATGATGTGTGAACTAAGCCCCAAATGAAATCCAAGTTTTTCAATGAGTACATGTAGATTCGTATTGCTTACTGTCGCCTCTGTTTTGGTTAGTATAAATTTAATTTCATGCTCCAATTCAGAATTAAAGGCCGTTGAAAGAAATGGTGGATATGAATACAAACCCGGATATCCTGAAGTGCGCCTGGTGGGTTCGAGTTTTATAGATGAGGAAGAAAACACCTGGCTTAATCTGAATTATGATATTGTTTATGCAAGCATAGTTTTTAAAAAAGTTGAAGATCATTTTGAAACCGAGCTTGGTATAGAGTTGCAAATTTTAAATGAGTCTGATCCCCTCAATACCATTGATACAAGATCATCAGTTCTTGCATTAACTGCAGAAGATCAGAAAACCACGTTAAGTCAGAATACTTACTCGATAGAGGAATCCATCCCATTGGAACCTGGGAGATATAGTGTAAGATTGATCGTCACAGATCTTAGTAATTCAAAGCAAACGTTCAGAAAGAGTGAAATTACAATTCCTGACCCGGCTGACAACCAAACGCATGTAACTAATATTCAGGTATACTCAAAAGAGAACACCGATAGCTCCGGATTCAAACCAGTGACCACCTATGATCTGTCATCAATGGCAGATTCCGTTCGTTTTGTATTTCAGATAACGAACAACAACCCCGATGAACCGATAGTCATTGATTCCCGACTGATCAAATTTGAATCTGATACCAGCTATGCCAGACCACTCAGCTGGCCCAATTATTCCACAGCCGGTATTTCTTATCGCGGGGTCAATTATGGAAGCTATGAGGAGATCACCACTTCGAGGAGGGTATTAACCCAACCCGGAAGCGTATTTATTGAATTCGTTTTCCCAAAACTGGAACGTGGAAACTACAGATTTGAGGTTAGATCCGAATTAAATGAGGATGAAGAATTATACAAGGGACGGGATTTTAGTATCAAAAGTCCAAACTACCCTTCTCTTAGAACACCTAGAGAACTTGCCGCCCCACTAATTTATATTATGAACCTGAAGGATTATGAAAAAATGATGGAAATTCAGGATGAGGCAGATCTCAAAAAAGCAGTCGATCGATTCTGGTTATCCAATATTAAAAATACCACAAAGGCCCGGAATGTAATCTCTCTTTACTATGAAAGGGTTGAAGAAGCCAATAAACAGTTTGCGAACTTTAAAGAGGGCTGGAAAACTGATATGGGTATGATGTACATTCTGTTCGGTCCTCCGCGATATATTACCAAATCTATTGATTCAGTAGTCTGGTCTTATTCAAACAATCTGTATGATCCTGAAACAAATTTTGGATTCCGTATCCCAAAAACAAAATCCCGTTTCTTCCCATTTGATCACTATATCCTTTACAGGGATCAACAATATTATAGCATTCTCTATCAGCAAATCGAAATGTGGCTTTCAGGGGATATCACACGGGATAATTTGTGACCCGTTCTGATTTTTGAGAGTTATGAGTTGAGAGTTGATGGGGCTATTTCAATTTCCAACTCTTTTTCCATTATCCCGAGAGTATAGTGCGTATACTGTGAACATAGACTTAAAATAAAAAAAGCCCTCTGTATTTCTACAGAAGGCTTCTATTTAGTGGCGGGGACAGGATTCGAACCTGCGTCCGCCAGCCGGCGGATAAGAGCCCAACGAGCTACTTTGGAAATTTTAAACGTACCTGTCCCCAAATAAATGCTCTGCCCTTCGCGCTTTTCAATTCCTTCTCTCTTTGCATTGCTTCTGCTTTTGTTACGTGCTCCTCGGTATATACCAAAACCCAAGGCCGGTATTTGATCGTCCAGCCTTTGGTCCCAAGTGTATTATGTGAAAGTATCCTGGCATCAAGATCTGAAGTATACCCTAAGTATATTTTATCATATTCTGGAGAGTATAGTGCGTATACTGTGAACATAGACTTAAAATAAAAAAAGCCCTCTGTATTTCTACAGAAGGCTTCTATTTAGTGGCGGGGACAGGATTCGAACCTGCGACCTTCGGGTTATGAGCCCGACGAGCTACCAGCTGCTCCACCCCGCGATTTAGGATCACAAATATACGATTATTCTCTTACCAACATCAACAGAGTTTGGCTCTTTTTTTATCAAACTGAACTTTTGTTTCTGTATTTTTGGAAAAATTTCAAATACATGGCAATGATTTCAAGTAAAGACGCAATTTCACTGGAGAACAAATACGGAGCTCACAACTACCATCCCTTACCGGTAGTACTTTCAAAAGGAGAAGGTGTCTTTGTCTGGGATCCGGAAGGAAAAAAATATTACGACTTTCTTTCAGCGTATTCAGCAGTGAATCAGGGACATTGCCACCCAAAGATCACTAAAGCACTCGTTGATCAGGCTTCAACCCTTACTCTTACATCCAGGGCTTTTTATAATAATGTGCTGGGTGAATATGAAAAGTACATAACTGAGTATTTCGGCTTCGATAAGGTATTGCCAATGAATACCGGAGCCGAGGGAGTGGAAACTGCGATTAAGATCTGTAGAAAATGGGCCTACGAAGAAAAAGGTATTCCTGAAAATGAAGCACAGATCATTGTTTGTGAAAATAACTTCCACGGCAGAACTACCACAGTGATTTCATTCTCAAATGACCCGGATGCAAAGAAAAATTTCGGGCCTTATACCCCCGGCTTCATCAAGGTCCCATATAATGATATTGACTCCCTTAGGGAAGCACTTGACCAACCTAATGTGGCAGGTTTTCTGGTTGAACCTATCCAGGGTGAGGCTGGTGTTGTAGTTCCTGATGATTTTTTTCTTGCAGAAGCAGCAGCATTATGCAAAAAGAATGGCGTTCTGTTCATTGCGGATGAGATACAGACCGGAATTGCCCGTACAGGCGCCTTACTTGCCGTGTGCGGCGATTGCAGCTGCCAGGGGCACTGTGAACGACAACTAAGTTATACAAGGCCTGACATCCTTATTCTGGGTAAAGCGCTCTCAGGTGGAGCTTATCCGGTATCTGCTGTACTTGCTGATGACTCAATCATGAATGTGATCAAGCCAGGGCAGCATGGTTCTACCTATGGTGGTAACCCTCTGGCTTCGAAAGTAGCTATAGCGGCCCTTGATGTGGTCAGGGATGAACATCTCGCTCAAAATGCCCGAACACTGGGCGAATTATTCCGTTCAGAAATGCAGAAACTCGTTGAAAAGTTTGAACTCTTCGTTAAAGTGCGTGGCAAAGGTCTTCTGAATGCTGTAGTGATCAATGATACACCTGAAAGTGACACGGCTTGGAAATTTTGCGTTGAACTCAAAAACAAGGGGCTTCTCGCTAAACCAACCCATGGAAATATAATCCGGTTTGCCCCTCCTCTGGTCATGACCGAAGAACAGCTACTGGATTGTGTATCAATAATAGAAAGCACGCTAAAGGAGTTTACAGCCTGACTAAACTCCAAGCCAGCTTTTTAGCTCCGGAGTTTTGTTCCTGCTTACGATAACTTCAATATCCGGAACCGGATGGAGTTTAGCTGTGACCTGGCCTTTGAAATAGGGTTCCAATTCCTGAATAGCAGAAACATTAGCTATGAATTGCCTGTTCAATCTGAAGAACATTTCAGGATCAAGTAGTTCTTCCAGATCGTTAAGTGTGTAGTTGATGATATATTTTTTGCTCTGATCGGTAACCAACCAAACCATTTTATCAGTAGCCAAGAAATACGCTATGTCTTCCGTCTTTACAGGGAAAAGCTTTCTACCCAATTTTACCAGAAATCGTTCTTTGAAGCTTTTTTGTTCAAAGAAGGTTTTTGTGAACCTGAAATTTCCAGTCTCAAGAAACACATTCCGCATCGAATCAAATTTTTCGAGTGCAGATTGAACATCTTCTTTTGTTATAGGCTTAACAAGATAATCGACGCTATTCAGTTTAAATGCTCTGAGTGCGTATTCATCATATGCTGTGGTGAAAATAACAGGAATTGTAAGCTCCATCTCATCCAGCGTATTGAAGCAAGGACCGTCCGCTAATTCTATATCCATAAAAATGAGATCAATCGAACCTTCTTTTTCGAGGATCAGGTTTTTTGCCTCTTCTCCCGTTTCCAGGATGCCCTCAATAGATATCCCCGGAGAAATCTCTTCCAGATAACTCTGTAATAATTTTCCGGCAGGTGCTTCATCCTCGCAGATCAATACATTCAGTTTATTCATGATCAAGTAGTGGTAGCTTAACGGTGAATTCAGTTTTTCCTTTACTGATCTCAACAGTCCGATCGGTAAGAAAATGATATCGCTCTTCAATATTTTTAAGACCTACCCCGGTACTATGCACCGAAGAGCTTTTTGGCTGTAATTTATTTCTGACCTCCAGAAAACCATCTTTTGAAATTTTGATACTGATATCGAGTGATCTTCTGCCTGATATCTCATTATGCTTCACTGCATTTTCGATAAGGATCTGCAAAGTAGCTGGTGGAATTTTTGTATGTGCATTTCCGCTCAGATCAATCTCACAGTTGATCTGGTCATTGAAGCGAATTCCCAGCAGAAAAAGATACTTTCGTATGAATGAGATCTCTTCTGATAAATCCACCAATTCTTCATTTTTATTATTCAGGATATACCGATAGATCTCACTCAATGCTTCCAGGTATTTTCGGGCAAGATCAGGATCGACCGAGATAAGAGCACTTAGCACATTGAAATTATTAAACAAAAAATGAGGACTAACCTGTGCCTGCAGAGCACCAAGCTTTGCCTTCATATTCTCTTTTTCCAGCACTTCATTCTTGAGAATACTTCTTTTCCATTCTTCTATCAGCACATCTACATTCACAAAAACTGCCACCAAAAAAGAAAATACCAATGCGAACAGATTGTATTCGATGAGTCCCGGGATCCATAATCCAAGCTTCCATATCTGTTCATATAAAATAAACATGAACAACGAAACTATTATCGGAGTCACTATTACTGTAAATAAAGACTCCAAAAGTACTCTGCGAGCAGGATTGGCTCTCCAGGTAGATTTCTTATCAAGCAAGCTGCTTTTATAGGTATGGCATTCGAACAACCCCACCAATATTAGAAATACAATTCCCGAATAAGTAGCGTGAGCATATAGCTCCATTTGAGTAAACTCATAGCCTCTGATCAAATACAGCAAGGTGTAAGAGGGCACTGCAAACACCAGAGCTAGCAATACTCGGTTTCTGAAGGTATTAACTCTCATATCCAAATAAATCAGTTGATGGATAGTTTATAGATCCTGATCTCAGGCCAATTATCTGTACGGGGCTTACCTTCTTCATAATATTGCCAGGGGCTATTTCCAATATAATATAAATCACTACCCACCCAAACACCGAGTGTAGGCTCTGTAAGCCCCAATGTTGACTGAACTTCATAGGCTAACGTCTCAGGTATTCCCAACCCCTCCTCGTCTAACTGAATACTCAGAATCCGAACTGGCAGCGTACCATTCTGAAGCAGAATCAGGTTTCCATTCTTTTGATAGATCCCATCCGATCCTCTCAATAAATGATTCTCACTGATCAATGGCTCCATATTCCCGTTTGAGACATTTACTCTGTATATCCCTGTAATATAATCAGAAACATACAAATACCGGGAATCTCCACTTACTGCTAAACCCTGAAGATTATACCAACGGGAACTACTTATTAATGCCTGCAATGATGAATCCTGTTCTGAAATCCTGTATACCAAGGGATACTTACTGTCTGTAACGTATAATGTGCCATCCCCTGAAATTGTTAAATCTCCAAAAATGTGCTCTCCTTCAACCTCATAAACCTTCTCCAGCTTATGTGACTCCATGTTAAAACACAACACTGCAGAACGGCCATCCAGGTTCTGCCTGTATCCACTAAAATTTTCAAATGCCGCGGTAGTTATCCAAAGCTTTTCCCCTTTAATCGCTATCCCGACAGCAGACCAATATCCGTGTTCTTTTAAATCGATCTCTATTTTTTCATCACTCCCATCCTTTGCAAAACTAAAAATCAGGCCGTTCCTGATGTCTGTTAAGTAAAATCTGTTTTCTGCTTCAGAATAAGCTATTCCCTCCGGGTGGAAGTCATCTTTTTTGATGGTGAATACTAACTCACTGTAATCAATGAGTTCGTTATATCCCAGGATCTTACTTTCAAGTTTATTCCAGCTCTTTAGTCCATGTAACCCTTCGAATTCAGAATCTGCAAGTATTTCCCCATCCGCATAAAAATCTGAACGATATATTAGTGTTTCAACAGCTTTCTCAGGCTTCTCATTCAGCACATAAGCCACAGCCAGATTATATAAAAAAGATCTGTGATTTGGACGAAGTGAATCCGCTTTCAGGGTCATTTCTAAAAACACCGGCCAGTTTTCTGCTTCATAGGCTTTTATACTCTCCCGGTAATATTCGAGGTAATTCTGGGCCTTGATTTCACCAGAAAGCACTAACAAAAGCAGAATGATCAGATATCGGTTCATGTTTTTATCTTAAGCTAATCACGGTTGTTTTCTTAGCCAATCCTTCCTCGATAAAAAGTCACTTTAACAGGTTCAAAGCTACTTTGAGTTATTTGAGTGAATCGCTTATCCACTTAATTTGCGCATTCATCCTCTTAAAGTAGAATACTGAGTAGAAAATCCTTCAAATTGAGCTTTAATACAGGATCTTGCTGAAAATTAATAAAAGGCCCCCCGATGATTTCCCGATATAATCTGACTATACTGATCGCCTCTTCTTGGTTGATTGCCTGTCTTGGCTCACCTTCAGGTCTGGATTGTCCCTCATCTGAAACACCTTGTGGTTCGGAAATTGCACACAATGTAACTCAATACGTGATCGCTACTAACAGGATCATAGAAGTGTATACTCCTCCAAATTACGACCCCGAAACAGAATATCCTGTGCTACTGTTGAATGACGGAGAGTCCATGTTTGGGCAATCCAGCTGGGAGTTAAATAAAATTTTAGATGATCTTATTGCCACAAAGAAAATTGAACCGATCATAGCTGTGGCAGTGTATGTGCACGCAAATCGAAATAATTGGTATATCCCTTACGACGATGGATGGATAACCAGCAATTGGGGGCCTTATGTACCCAAAGCTGAAGAATATGCGGATTACATTTTCGATCAGGTACTGCCTTTCGTGAAAGAAAATTTTAAAGTTAACACAGAACGTACCGGTATGATGGGGGCTTCTCTTGGGGGTTTAATCTCTACCTGGATGGGAATCAAATATCCTGATCAGATACAATATTCTGCAGGCTTGTCAGGTTCGCTCTGGGTGGATGATTATGCCATTTTTGATGAAGTGACATCCCCATTCGAAGACGGCCAGAAATTCTGGTTTGATATTGGAGCCGTTACGGGCGAATGGAATTATTACGTACCACTTCTCCGTGCCCTTGATGATGCAGGAGCTACCCCCGGAGTACAGAGTTTTTACTATGAAGACCCTGAAGGACGACACGCTGCTTATTACTGGGTGCGCCGAATTCACTTCCCACTAATTGCCTTTTATGGAATTGATCAAAATCCCGATCCTGTATCTATGGAAGTGGTTCTGGAGTGCATCAACAGTTCTTCCAACCCTGGTTTGAAATTCAGACGAATGAACCCAATCATCAAACTTTCCAATGATCTCAAATACTCTCTTGCACATACTGCTTCATATACCCTATTATCTGAAACAGGTGAGCTTGGAACTGA
This sequence comes from Rhodothermia bacterium, assembly GCA_030427885.1. GTDB lineage: Bacteria > Bacteroidota > Rhodothermia > Balneolales > Balneolaceae > JAUICM01. Next base: position 9,361 of record JAUICM010000002.1, read on the forward strand.
AGGAAGCTTCAAGAATGACCCTGACTACCAGATGAAAGTTATGGTTGAATTTGAGAACTTCTCAAAGGAAGTGGTTATTCCTGCTGGATATTGCAGATGAACTTACTGATTGAAGCCTGATACTATTTAAAAAAGCGCTTTTTTGATTGAGTGAGACCCGCATATTTGGTAGCTTACAATTAAACGAAAAACCATCAAAAGAGACTTAATTAATGGCAATTACACATACGATTCAACCCGACGAAGTAAGAAGTATTTTAGGCAAGCACCTCCTCACAGACGGTTTTAATATGGTATTAGATCTTCAGAACAGCAAAGGAGCTTATTTGAAGGATAAAAAAACCGGGCGCGAGTACCTCGACTTCTTCACCTTCTTTGCTTCAAATCCTTTAGGAATGAATCATCCAAAGATCGCAGAAGACAAAGATTTTGTCGCAAAACTTGGACAGGTTGCCATTAACAAACCATCCAATTCGGATGTATATACTGAAGAACTCGCTGAATTCATGGAATCATTCAGTCGCGTTGCAGTACCCTCATATCTTCAACATTCATTTTTCATTTCAGGTGGGGCCCTCGCCGTTGAAAATGCGATGAAAGTAGCGTTTGACTGGAAAGTTCAGAAAAATTTTCAAAAAGGATATCGGGTAGAAAAGGGACACAAAGTGCTTCATTTCGAAAAAGCCTTTCACGGACGTTCCGGGTACACCCTTTCTGTAACCAATACCATTCATGATAAGGTTAAGTACTTTCCAAAATTTGACTGGCCGAGAGTAATAAGTCCGGCAATGACCTACCCTTCCACCCCAGAACGTGTATCTCAGGTCATACAATCAGAGCAAATGGCAATAGCACAGGCGGAACGTTATTTTGAACAATTTAAAGATGATATAGCCTGCATTCTTATCGAACCTATTCAGGGGGAAGGAGGCGATCGACATTTCCGCCCGCAGTTTCATGAGGCCTTACGTGAACTGGCAGATAAGCATGAAGCACTTCTTATTTATGATGAAGTGCAAACCGGTGTTGGATTAACAGGAAAGTTCTGGTGCCACGAACATTATGTAAAACCAGATATTCTCTCGTTTGGTAAGAAAGCCCAGGTGTGTGGGATTCTGGCTGGACCACGCGTAGATGAAGTTGAGACTAATTGTTTTAAAGTATCTTCCCGTATCAACTCAACCTGGGGCGGAAACCTCGTTGATATGGTTCGTTTCGGTCGGATCCTGAATATTATTGATGAAGATAAGCTTGTTGAGAATGCCGCTGATGTTGGTAATTATCTCCAGACCCGACTGGAAGCTATTGCTGATGAAAACGAATTCGTCTCTAATCCGAGGGGAAAAGGATTACTTTGCGCTGTTGACCTCCCGGACAGTGATCTCAGAAATAAAGTGGTTACCAAGTGTAAAGAAAATGGATTGATGATACTTGGTTGCGGCCCCAATACTATTCGTTTCAGACCACCATTAACTATCAGTAAGTCACAAATAGATGACGGCCTCGATATCATCTCCAGCTCATTAAAAGAATCAATCGGCTGATATCCAGGTTTATTTTTTTGTTCAGGAATAGATACTTTCAGGCATAATCAGTCACTAAGGATCATTATGCCCGGTACCTATAGGTTATTATTACTCTTCGTTATAGTTTTAATTGGACTTAGCACTTCCGAGGTTTCCGCTCAGGATACCCAAGACCCTGACGTACTCTTTAAACAGGCCCGCGATGCTGCATTTGTTGAGGATAATTATCCCAAAGCGATAGAACTCGGGAATCAGGCATTGGTCTTAGCTCCGGATTATCTCGATATAAAAGAATTTGTGGGAAGGGTTTATTTCTGGAATGGACAGAAAAAAAGATCAGCTAAAATGCTGGATGAAGTATTAGCTACTGATCCCAAAAGAGAACTATCCCGGGCAACCCTTGCCGATATTTACATCGAGGAGGCTCAATATTCTAAGGCAATTTCGTTAATGGAAGAGGGATTGAACTACTCTCCTTCTAATACCACTTTTCTTTTTAAGAAAGGCTATGCTCAGGAACTTTCAGGCAGGCCTAATCAGGCTATTCGAAGCTACCGGGCCGTGCAGAGCATTGAACCTACGTATCCCGGATTGCAGAATCGCATTGATGAGATGGATATTAATCAATTGAATTGGGTAGCCAATGTTTCGGGCAGCTATACTTTCTTTGATAATGGCCTGGATCCATGGACTATAGGAAGAGCTGAACTTATCCGAAAAACTCAATTAGGATCATTTGGTGTTGCAGCTAATTTTGGCTCCCGTTTTAATCTGAATGATCAGGAACTGGAATTGAATGGCTACCCCATACTCACCCAAAAAATGTATGGATATTTCAGTCTTGGCGTTTCTTCTAATGAATTCTTTCCTCAATACCGTATAAGTGCTTCGGTATTCCGTTCCTTTCCAAAGCGTATTGAAGGCTCGCTTGGTTACAGACGACTCGCTTTTGAAGCCCTGGATGTAGATATGCTCACATCATCGCTTACTAAATTCTATAGTTTCTACAGGGTTTCACTTAGGGGATTTCTGGCATTTACTGAAAATAGTACGAGTTATACCGGCATTATCAGTGGGCGGCGCTTTTTCAAAAACACAGATAATTTTTTAGAGCTCAGAGCTGGCTATGGTAATGCTGCAATTGAATACAATGTAGCTACTGATATCAATAACCTAAGTTCTTTTGAGCTCTCATTATTTGGACAGAAAAGCTTATCAGAACAATTTTTGTTACAAGGTGAGTTTGGCTTTTATAATGAAGAGATCACGCCTGATAATTTCAGAAAGAGATATCAGATCCTGCTTGGCCTGAGCTATAAGTTCTGAGCAATATCCCCGATAATTTTAAATATATTTGGGGCATATCCCTGTTCCACTACTGAAGAATAGACTAAGAGTAACAACAGTATTGGAATGATGATAACTACTGACCAATATCCGGCTGACTTCAGTTGTTTAATAAGCTCTTCCTTGGTCTTCTTTCTGTTAACAGATTCACTATCATTTGACTCTAATCCCTTTCGGGTCATAACTCCCCATTTTTTGTCCCCTCTGAGAAATTTATAAAGGCCGCTAAATCGCCACATGGTGTGAACCTGTCTGAATCCCATGTTCTCGATAAATGCATAGAAAGAAAGCATCAGAACATCTTTAACTGAGGGGTATCGCCGGTAAGTAAACTCCTCACATATCACCGCACTCATCGATAGAATAATGCCCAGTAAAATAGCCGATATCAAAAATAATGTGGTGAAAGTGGCATTCAGACTGCCTATCAAAATCACAATAAAAAAATAGGCGAATCCAAAAAGTTCAACGATAGGCCCGAGCAGTTCAACAAATACGAAATAAGGCATGGCCATAAACCCTAATCGACCAAATTTAGGCCTGAATAACATTTTCCGGTGTCTCCATAGAGTGTCAGCCAGGCCCCTTTGCCAGCGATTTCGCTGTCGCCCCAATACTGACCAATCCTCAGGAACTTCGGTCCAGCAAACGGGCTCAGGAAGAAAACGAATCCTGTAATCAAGATCACGCTCACGATAATATCTGTGCATACGTACCACCAGCTCCATATCCTCGCCAACAGTATCATGAAGATACCCACCTACTTTCATTACAGCTTCTCTGCTGAATACTCCGAATGCCCCTGAAATGATCAAAAGACTATCCAGATAATCCCAGCCAACCCTTCCAAACAGGTACGACCTTAGGTACTCTACTGCCTGAATCCTTCCAAGATAGGTTTTAGGCAACCCTACTTCTTTCACAATATAATCTTCGATCTTACATCCGTTTGCGATCCGAACGATACCTCCGGCGGCTACCACATTCTCATCTTCAACAAATGCCTTCAAAAGTTTCTTTAGTACATCAGGATCCAAAATAGAATCAGCATCAATGGCACAAAGTAATTCTTTGGTTGAAATGTTTATACCGGCATTCAAAGCATCAGCTTTCCTGCCATTTACTTTATCAACAACCTTGAGATTAGGGTAGCGATTTGACTTGAATACCGTTTTAATAGGTTTATGGCTCAATTTGAGTTTCTTGGGGGTCAAAATGGTATATAACTCAAAATGTTCGATCAGCCTCTCAAGGGTGGCATCGGAACTTCCATCATTTATTACGATCACTTCAAAATCAGGATACTGTAGTTGCAATAGTGCTTCAACTGATGGAATAATATTTAATTCCTCATTGAATGCTGGTGCCAGGATACTAACGGGTGCGTAAAGCTCAGACTGGAATAAACCCGTCAGATTAAACACTTTGTTGTACTTTTCCTGCTTCTTTATATAAAAAAGTGAAACGAATACCAGTACGATATATGTAAGATTTACAATCAGAAAATAGAGAATAAAGAACCAGTTCAGAGGCTCTACAAAATTCACAAACTCCTGAAGTATGTCTTCCAGATTCATTGGTTCATCTCCGGTTCATGTTTGAGAATTTCCACCAGGGTATTCAGGTATACTTTATTCTTAATATTAGCTCTTTCGATGATAGAATCTGTCTTGTATCCTGACCTTACCATAGCACTCATAATTGTAAAATCAAGATCCTCATTGTTACCCTGAATCTTTTCAAACAACTTCTGATCATTTTCATCACCACCAAATGTACTTAGCACTTCTGCTGTGGGCTTTAGCACACTCACCTTTCGGGAATCCATCATTTTTCTGAGGTATGGTGCGGCCTCTTCATTATAGAAGTAACCCTGAGCTCTGATCAGTGCGATCTTAATTGAAGTTATGTTCCACTTTCTCTCTTTCGAAAGCAACAACTTGTAGAACAACTCACTAAGTTGAAAATATCCAATTTCGGAAGCACCCAGGATCAGGATCGCCACGTTATCAGAGGGTACATCAGCCGAAAGAATGATCTTTCTCAGCGATTTTGCTTCAATATCGCGCTGGTCATCATGCTGATACTGAAATTTGAAAAGCAATTCCAGCAAAGCCATTTCAGATATTCGCTTCCTTTTTGACAGGGTAAACAAAGCATACTCTCTGTGTTCGATCTTCTTTGAACCCATTAAAGCTGATGCTGCTGAAAATGCAAGTAGCCGGTTTTTGTCCCTGACCATGTGTCTCAACTTCTGGATAACCCTGAAATTCACTAATCTTATATAGCTGAAGTAGTTACACGCTTTAACCCGTGCCACATCACTTCTTGAATCAAGTTGTTTAACATGATATTCGAAGATCGGATCGATAAACAATAGCTGCCTTATTTTATTGGCATCCTCTCCCTGTAACTGATTCACAAGGTCAATGACTACTTTCTCAAAAACGGCATATTCTATTTTTTTACCCTTGAAATGCCTTAGTATATCATCTTCTTTTCCTCCGGTCTCGAGATATTCAAGCACTATTGGATAGAAGTAAGCCGTGTAATGCTCCACTTTTCGTTCAATAATTCGGTGGCGCCATCTCATATACATTGAGCCAACAAGCAACACTACTGTAAACACAAGAAGAATGAGGAAAGTAAGCCAGAGAAGCTGAATACTTATTTCATGTTGTGTTTGGAAGAAAGCCAGCATATCACGCTAATGAAAGCACTTTATGTAATCGAAGGATCAATTCATCTGGCCTGAATGGCTTCTCAAGGTATTCATCAACTTTAAGGTCAAAGCCTGTTTTCAGGTCATTTACCCTGTTTTTGCTGGTCAGCATGATAACTTTTGTATCTTTGGTATCCTGATCTTCCCGAATTCGTCGAAGAATCTCAAATCCGTTCATACTTGGCAACATTACATCAAGAATTACTACATCAGGTTTTAGTTCTCCAACAGCCTCATAACCATCTTTCCCATTTGCCCGATGTTCAAATTTGAAACCTTCACGTTTTATTTTGAACTCCACAAGCTTAGAGACAGCTATTTCATCCTCAACCAATAAAACCAACGGAGAGTCAATTCCCATAATCTGCCTTTAAATTAATCTGAAACGAAAATAGTTTACTTAACCCAGAATTAGAAATATTTGTTAATATATCGCATTCAATGAATCCAAGTAAACAAATAAGAAAGCTCAATGCAAAGAAACCTGAAGAATTCCTAAGATATCAATACCCTTCAGCTTATCAGTTGTCCATAGCATTTGGGATCACCTTCTCGTAAATACCTGACATCTCAGATACTGCCAATTCACCTATCCCATCTATATTCAGTACAACCCCTTTTACCGTACCCAACACATGAGTTGGAACACCCGCTTTTTGAAATCTCGAAAGTGTTTCTGGTAAATTATCCGCTTCAACAGTAATAACTACTCCTGACTGGGCTTCACTGAACAATACCTCATGAATATCTCCTGAAACCTCTTCCAGAGACAATTCAGCTCCTTTTGAGCCATGAATGGCCATTTCAGCAAGAGTAATTGCAAGGCCACCATCAGAGATGTCATGTGCCGCTGTTATTAATCCTGATTGAATAGCTTCCAGTAATGAATTCTGAAGCTTCACTTCAAACTCAATATCAAGTTCCGGAGCATCTCCTTTTGTAAGACCGTGTATAACTTTCAGGAATTCTGTTCCTCCCAATCCTTTACGATCCGCACCGATATAAATAACTACGTCGCCTTCATTTTTAAAACCAGGAGTAGTTGTATGGTTTTCAACATCGTCAATCAGGCCGAGCATTCCGATGATCGGAGAAGGGAATATCGCTCCATTTGGGTTTTCATTGTAGAAACTCACATTTCCACCTGTTACAGGCGTATTTAGTGCCAGACACGCTTCTCCCATTCCACCTAGTGCTTCCTTAAAGGTCCAGTATACTTCCGGCTTATATGGATTTCCAAAATTCAGGCAATTAGTGATCGCAAGAGGCCGGCCCCCGGAACAAACCACATTCCGTGCTGACTCGATCACAGCGATCTGACCACCACGTCTTGGATTCAGATACACATATCTGCCATTACAATCGGTTTTAGCTACCAGGCCTCTTTTTGTGCCTTTAATTCGGATCACACCGGAATCTGAAGCCCCGGGGTAGTTCACTGTATTCGTTCTTACTGAAGTATCATATTGCTCGAATACCCATTTTTTGGATGCAATATTCGGGGAGTTCAATAATTTTTTAATGGTTTCAGCATGATCTGCAGGATGTTCAAGACTTCCCAGATCGAAGTTTTGAGTCTCTTCCAGGTAGTCTGGTTTCTTTGTTTCCCGTACATACTGAGGAGCACCACCACCCAACACCAAATGCTCTGCAGGGATATCGGCTTTTACTTCGCCTTCCTTCATATAGGTCACACGATCGGTATCTACCACTTCACCGATCACTACACCATGAAGATCCCATTTCTCATAAATATCGATGATCTCCTGCTCACGGCCTTTCTCTGAGACGATCAGCATTCGCTCCTGACTTTCAGATAGCAGTAATTCATAGGCGGTCATCCCATCTTCTCGGGCAGGCACTTTATCAAGATCGATCAGCATCCCCTGTCCACCCTTTGCAGTCATCTCACTGGTTGAGCAGGCAATTCCAGCAGCTCCCATATCCTGCATACCAACCACAGCACCAGTTTGAAGTGCTTCGAGGCTGGCCTCTAGTAACAATTTCTCAGTAAACGGATCTCCAACTTGTACGCTTGGTCGTTTTGCTTCACTTGCTTCACTGATCTCCTCAGAAGCAAATGTAGCGCCATGAATACCATCACGTCCGGTACTCGCACCAACTATGATCACCGGATTTCCTAAACCTTCGGCAATAGCTGAAGCAGTTTCTCCGGCCTTTACGATCCCGATACTCATGGCATTCACGAGCGGATTACCTTCATAGCTTTCATCAAAGTATACTTCTCCGCCAATTACCGGAATGCCGAATGAGTTTCCATAATCACCAATTCCTCGTACTACGCCATCCAGCAGAAACCGAACTCTTGGGTTGTCCATGCTTCCGAATCGCAGGGAATTAAGACTGGCTACAGGACGTGCTCCCATTGTAAAAATATCCCGGTGGATACCACCCACTCCTGTTGCTGCTCCCTGATATGGCTCTACCGCTGATGGATGGTTATGGCTTTCAATTTTAAATGCGCAGCCCAGGCCATCTCCAATATCAACTAATCCGGCATTCTCTTCCCCTGCTTCCACCAGCAAGTGTTCACCATCTCTTGGAAGTTTTTTCAATTCAATTATGGAATTCTTATAAGAACAGTGCTCGCTCCACATTACAGAGTACACACCAAGCTCCGTAAATGTTGGTACCCGACCAAGCCGGGTTTTGATCATTTCAAATTCTTCTTCGTTGAGTCCGTGTTCTAGAGCTAGTTCCAGGGTTACTTCGGGTTCCTGCACTGTTGATTGAGCCATGAATGATATCGGATTGTGAGTTAGTTTTTTGAAGGCCTAAAGGTACAATGATTTCAGAAAAGATGAGGAACGAAAATTCATGCTTGAAAGAATTGATTTGGTAATAATCCCAGCTTTTTTAGAAAAATTTTTTCTAACCCCATTGCATCTAATGATTAAGGTTCTTAAAATCTAATATCGATATTCGAATATGAATATTAGAATTTAATAGAGGAGTATGAAATTAGTCTCTCAGGGCGCTCAATACGCTATTTCAGCTATTATAGCTATTTCAAAACACCCGAATGATGTGATATCAGCTTCGGAACTATCCAAACAACTAAGCTGTCCTTCGGCTTATCTGTCACAAATTCTGGCAAAACTGAAATCACCAGGAATTCTTAAATCACAACGAGGTTTGAATGGTGGAGTCTATCTGGCTAAATCCCTTGAACAAGTGTCTGTTTATGATGTTATTGTAGCCATTGATGGGGATGAATTCTTCTCCACCTGCTTTATGGGTATTGAAGGGTGTGGCAGAATTGAACCGTGTCCCTTTCACAATTTTTGGTCAGTTCACCGCGAAGAGATCAAGATCTGGCTGCAGAACACCAGCTTTTCTGACACTGAAAAGGTTATGAGTCAGGCCTGGTTTGATGAGCGGTTGTCTTTTACGAGTGGAGCACTATAGATTATGAACATCATTCAAAGCATAGAATCACACACTTGTTATCATTGTGGCGAAAACTGTGATAAAGATGCTTTGAATACAGACGGGAAGCACTTCTGTTGTGAGGGCTGCAAAACCGTTTACAGCATCCTTAATGATCACAACCTATGTAATTATTACAAGCTCGATGCTAACCCCGGACAAACGATCCGGACTACCGGGGTTGAAAGAAAAAGATTCGAATATCTGACTGATGAGGATGTCCGGAAAAAGCTCATCGACTTTAAACACGGAAATACGGTTTCTGTTACTTTTTTCATTCCGGGTATACACTGCACATCCTGTGTTTGGCTTCTCGAAAATCTCCAGAAAATTGAAGAAGGCGTGCTGAGGGGAACCGTTAACTTCCTCAAAAGAACCTTGAACATTGTCTATGACGCTTCAGTTACTGACCTGCGCAGCATTGTTGAACTGTTGACCACTATTGGATATGAACCCAATTTAAAGCTGGAGCAACTTGGAGAAAAGAAGATCTCTGGAATGCAAAGAAGCCTGTGGCTGAAGCTTGGAGTTGCTGGATTTTGCTTTGGAAACATCATGTTATTCAGTTTTCCGGAGTACCTTAGAATGGATCAATCCGGATCATCTGAAATGTTCCGGTATTTTTTCAGCGGACTTAATATTGCTCTGTCGCTGCCCGTATTACTTTACAGCAGTGTTGATTATCTGAAATCAGCCTGGGCTGCGCTTAGCCAAAAAGGGATCAACCTGGATGTACCCATTTCTATCGGTATCGTGGCTTTGTTTGGCCGGAGCCTGTATGAGATCCTTAGTGGCACCGGAGCCGGTTACCTGGATTCTTTCACTGGTTTCATATTCTTTCTGCTCATAGGTAAAATGGTTCAAAAAAAGACATTTGATCGTTTGTCATTTGACAGAGATTACAAATCTTATCTTCCTATTTCCGTGATCCGGGTCTCAGATTTTGGTACGGAGCGATCTATTCCTGTGAATAAACTGAATATTGGCGATCAGATCATTATCCGAAATCAGGAGCTTGTACCATCAGATTCTGTACTGCAGTCTGAAGAAGCTCAGGTGGACTATAGTTTTATTACCGGTGAATCTGACCCTGTCAATATTATTAAAGGTGATCAGATTTTTGCAGGAGCCAAGATCATTGGCGGCCATGCACACATGTTAGTAGCCAGGAAAGTGGAACATAGCTACCTGACACAGTTATGGGAAAATGAGGCTTTCAAAGATACCTCAATGGAAAACAGGGTCACTTCCTTTGCAGACAGAATCAGTCCACACTTCACCATTACTGTACTTTCAATTGCACTCTTAGCACTTATCGTCTGGTGGCAGATCGAGCCAACCAGGGCATTCACTATTTTCACAGCTGTACTGATCATTGCTTGCCCATGCGCCCTTGCACTTTCTACTCCATTCACACTTGGTGCAACTGTAAATATCCTCTCTTTGAATGGCTTGTATCTTAAAAGCACCGATGTTGTAGAAGAGCTATCCAAGGCCAATGCTTTTGTATTTGATAAAACGGGCACTTTGACCGAATCTGAAAAAAATTCAGTTCACTATGTCGGTGAGCCTTTGTCTGAAACAGAACTGAAATTAGTTGCTTCGGTTTCCCGAAAATCAATTCATCCACTCTCGAAGAATATCTTCAAGTCCCTGGCGGTTAGCGATCTGTTGAATGCTGAAGACTACTATGAAATTCCCGGAAAAGGTGCTTTTGCAAAATTTGAAAACACCAGTATTTGCCTGGGCAGCCGCACATTTATTTTGGAACAAACTGATATTGACGATAAAGATATTCCTGGTTTGCGGAAACCTGGCTCTGTTGTTCACATTGCAATTGGGGGAGAATACCGGGGCTTTTTTGAGCTTGAAAACAAAGTCAGAGATGGACTAACCGAGTTGTTAAACAGTATTGATGAAGGACATGAAGCCTACCTTCTCTCCGGCGACAACGAACAGGATGCAGGTAAACTCTCAAAGCTATTCCCTAACTGGAAAGTAATGCTCTTCAACCAGTCTCCTCTTCAGAAACTGAATTTTATTGAAGACCTGAAAAAAGAAGGTAAACATGTAGTAATGATCGGTGACGGCTTAAATGATGCAGGAGCACTTCAGGCCAGCAACTTTGGCATTGCTATTTCAGATGATATGAGTGCATTCTCCCCTGCTTGTGATGCAATTGCAGAATCAAATTCTCTTAATAAGCTTAACAGCCTGGTTGATTTCAGCAGAGCCTCTTTCAGGATCATCATTTCGAGTTTTGTGATCTCTCTGATCTATAATCTCACCGGACTTGGATTTGCCCTCACCGGACATCTTTCACCATTGGTTGCGGCTATTCTTATGCCTCTTAGTTCTGTGAGTATCATGGCTTTCACGAATATAACAACACGATTAAAAGCTAAAAATATGGGGCTGAGAATATGGGCGTGATCTTTGTTCTTATTGCATTCAGCCTTCTGGTGGCTTTGATCTTTTTAGGCGCATTCTTCTGGGCAGTTAAAACCGGTCAGTTTGATGACCCTCAAACTCCTTCTATACGAATGCTCTTTGATGATGAAACTAAATCAAATAAAACTAACACTAACCAATCATAGGGATTAGCGATGTCGATGGATACATTTCATTATGACAATAAGATAGTCCGCAACTTCGGTATTGCGGCGATGACCTTTGGGATAATCGGTTTCCTGGTGGGATTGATTATCGCTTTAAAACTGATCTTCCCTGATTTCCTCGGATTTATTCCAGAGCTTTCATACGGTAGATTAAGACCACTTCACACCAATGCAGTGATCTTCGCTTTTGCGGGGAACGCCATCTTTTACGGTGTATATTATTCACTTCCAAGGCTTTGTAAAGCTCCCATGTGGAGTCCAATGCTCAGTCAGATCCACTTTTGGGGATGGCAGCTCATCATACTCTCAGCTGTGTTAACACTCCCATTCGGAATCACAACCAGTAAGGAATATGCCGAGTTAGAATGGCCGATTGATATTGCCATCACACTCATCTGGGTGGTTTTTGGTGTGAATATGATCATGACCATTCTTAAGCGCCGTGAGAAGCACCTTTATGTAGCAATTTGGTTTTATATAGCCACTTTCGTCACCGTTGCTGTGCTTCATGTGGTAAACTCATTTGAGGTTCCGGCTACGATGCTTAAAAGCTACTCCCTTTACGCTGGTGTACAGGATGCATTGGTTCAGTGGTGGTATGGTCACAATGCTGTGGCATTCTTTTTAACCACTCCTTTCCTGGGAATCATGTATTACTTTATTCCCAAAGCGGCTAATCGTCCTATTTTCTCTTACCGTTTGTCCATCGTTCACTTCTGGTCGCTTATCTTTATTTACATCTGGGCTGGTCCTCACCATTTGTTGTACACCTCCCTGCCGGGTTGGGCACAAGCATTGGGAACCGTATTCAGTATTATGCTGATCGCACCATCATGGGGTGGTATGTTGAACGGACTTCTTACCCTTCGCGGAGCCTGGGATAAGGTTCGTGAAGATCCCGTACTTAAGTTTCTGGTTGTTGGAGTAACTGCGTACGGTATGGTAACCTTTGAAGGTCCGATGTTATCCATCGCCAATGTTAATGCTATCGCTCACTATTCAGATTACATAATTGGTCACGTACACAACGGTGCACTCATGTGGAATGGTGGTCTTACCTTCGCGATGTTATACTACATCACTCCTAAGATCTACAAGACCAAGTTGTTCTCCACCAAGCTGGCAAATATTCATTTCTGGTTTGCAACGCTGGGAGCAATCTTCTATGTGATCCCAATGTACTGGGGCGGTATCACTCAAAGTTTGATGTGGAAGCAATTCACTGCAGACGGTTTCCTTCAGTACCCAAACTTCCTGGACACTGTAGTTCAGATCATACCTATGTATGCGCTGCGTGCCTTTGGAGGCAGTTTATTCATAGTAGGAGCTTTATTCGGTGTTTATAATATTGTTAAAACTGCGTTGAGTGGCTCACTTGTATCTGAAGAGGAGGCTCAGGCTCCTGCTATCATTGATCCTACTGAAGGACATGAAGAAAAATGGCACCGCAAGCTGGAAGGCCGTCCACTTAAGTTCACCGTATTAGTACTGGTGGCTATTCTGATCGGTGGTATCGTAGAATACATGCCAACTGCGCTTATAGAATCCAATATTCCAACCATCGAGAGTGTGAAACCATATACTCCACTTGAAGTGGAAGGCCGGGATATTTACATCGCGGAAGGATGTAATAACTGCCACTCGCAGATGATCAGACCTTTCCGTTCAGAAACAGAACGCTATGGAGAGTATTCCAAAGCTGGTGAGTTCGTATACGATCACCCATTCCTGTGGGGATCAAAACGAACCGGTCCTGATCTGCATAGAATAGGTGGCAAATATCCCGATTCATGGCACCTGCGCCACATGTATGATCCAACTTCTACATCACCCGGATCTTTAATGCCTAAATATTCATGGCTGTTGAAAAAGGATATCAACTTTGAATCCATTCCATCTCGTATTAATGCTCTGAGAGCTGTTGGTGTCCCTTACGCAGATAATTATGATGAGATCGCTATTCGTGATGCCAAAGCCCAGGCAAACAGGATCGCAAACGGGCTCATTGAAAATGGATTTGATAATGTAGATGGTATTGAAGTTACATCCGACAAACAGATCATAGCCCTTATCGCATATCTGCAACGACTGGGAGTCGATATTTCCGGTAAAAATGATCCATTCTCAGGACTACCATCCGATAGCAGAATGGGCGCTAACATCGAGGAGGACTGATCATGTATAAAGAAGTACTCAGATCAATGGAAGGCATTGAAGTGTTCCCTAGCATTTCACTGATCCTGTTCTTTGCATTCTTCGTGTTGCTGGTCACTTACCTGATCCGTTCAGGAAAACACCGGTGGGACGAAGCTGCGAACCTGCCTCTGGAAAACGATAACCCAAATCTGAATTAAAAAGCTATGAAAATCTTAGACGACGAAAAGGATAAGTTACTCGATCACGAGTATGATGGAATAAAAGAGCTGGATAATCATATGCCGGTTTGGTGGTTATGGTTATTCTATTTCACAATTGGATGGGGATTCCTGTACATGTTGTACTATCAATTCACCGGTGTAGGACCTGACCAACACGAACAATATGAAATGGAGATCGCGGCAGCTAACGAAAAATATGGCGGCGGCGATTCAGAAGATGCTGAAGTTGCAACTACTGCATGGACTTTCGAAACTGATGCAGCATCTATCGAGAATGGTAAAACCATTTATTCCGGAACAGGAAATCTTTGTTTTACCTGCCACGGTGCTGCCGGTGAAGGGCTTGTTGGCCCCAACCTGACAGACAATTTCTGGATCCATGGTTGTGAAGCTGGCGAGATTGCCGCAAGTATTCAACATGGTTATCCGGATAAGGGAATGATGCCATATGGTAGCGGAGCCCGGATCTCTGATGAAGACCTGACCGATGTGATAAGTTATATTGCTTCACTTCAGGGTACTGAGCCGGCTAATCCGAAAGCGGTTGATACTTCACGCGCTGTTGAGTGTTCAATTGAATAAATTCATACAAATTTCCCCAAAATTCAATAAAAGCAATGAGTAGTCTCCCCTTGAGGGGAGACGTTCAAATTGGTTGTTCCCGATTTGAACTAAGGGGTGTTCACTACACATGTTAACATCCCCCGTTCCGATATCCATCGGAGCCCCCCTTCAAAGGGGGACTTAATCTTTTGTGATTTTGAGCAAGATAAGAAGTTAAGATTATGTCAAAAGTAGAGGAACGACGAATAACCAAAGATAAATTCAGAGACCATCTGGCAACTGTTAATGAAAAAGGTGGCAGGAACTGGATCTATCCTAAAAAACCAAGTGGCCGTTATTATAAAGCAAGAAATATAGTCGCTCTGTTTTTGCTTGCTTTCTTTTTTTCCGGGCCATTCATCGAGATCAACGGGCACCCACTGCTCATGATCAATATTATCGAAAGAGAATTCGTGATATTTGGAGTAGCGTTCTGGCCTCAGGACCTGCACCTTCTTGTTTTTGGGATGCTCACTTTCATTGTTGGCGTAGTTCTGTTCACCACTATTTTCGGCAGATTATTCTGTGGATGGGCCTGTCCCCAAACTATTTTTATGGAAATGGTCTTCCGCAGAATTGAGTACTGGATCGAAGGTGATGCCTCTGATCAGATCCGTTTGAAAAATGCACCCTGGAATTTTGAAAAGATATCTAAGAAAGGAAGTAAACATGCTGTCTTCTATGCAATGGCTTTTCTGATCTCTAACCTTTTCCTTGCTTATGTGATCGGTAAAGATGCCTGGTTTGAATTGATCACTGACCCTCCATCCGAGCATATCGGAGGACTTTCAGCCATGATCATATTCAGTGGGGTTTTCTATGGGGTCTTCGCATTTATGCGTGAACAAGTTTGCCATTTTGTTTGTCCTTATGGACGGATGCAATCAGTAATGCTTGATAATAACTCTATTAACGTAATGTATGATTACGTTCGGGGAGAAAGCAGAGCACGTGTCGGAGATCGTAAAAAAGTAGAAGATGGTAAAGCCACTCTGGCCGATCTTGGCTTCAGTGAAGATACTTCATTCGGTGATTGTATTGATTGCTACCAATGTGTGAGAGTTTGTCCGATGGGAATAGATATCCGCAATGGAACCCAACTTGAGTGTGTTCACTGTACGGCTTGCATCGATGCATGCGATTCAGTAATGGATAAGATTGATAAACCCCGTGGTCTCATTCGATATTCCTCTGAGAGTGCTATTCGTGAAGAAAAAAGAAGGATCATCACTCCAAGAGTAATGGGCTACAGCGGAGTCCTGCTGGTCTTATTGGGAATCTTTATTACGCTAATGAGCTTAAGGAGTGAACTTGAGACCACTATCCTTCGAGAACCCGGAACTTTGTATCAGGAACTCCCTGACAACCGCTACAGCAATATTTATGACATCAAGGTCATCAATAAAACTTTTGATGAAATAGATGATTATGAAATGGAGCTTGTTTCACCAGAAGGAACAATCGTTTCACTTGGTTCCATTGGTTCTATTCCCGGTCAGAGCCTGGCTGAAGGCCGGTTCATGGTGCAATTATCTGGTGAGGTGCTAACTGGTTTAAAAACTGACCTGACCTTTGCCATAAAATTAGATGGTAAACAAATCGAAACTGTCAAAACGGGCTTTCTAGGTCCATCAAATAAATAATAGAGGAACACATGAAAAAATTTGATTGGGGCAAAGGCATCTTTATTGCCATCGTTGTCTTCATCATAGGTGTGATGAGTATGGTAAGTTATATCATCAGCCTCGATTTCTATCTTGTTAATAACAACCACTATGAAGAAGGCGTACAATATCAGGGAACCATTGATGGAAAAATGAGAGCTGATTCATTGGGTAATCCGGTGATCATTCTTTTTGATGATGAGCGTGTTGCTTTGAAAGTCATGTTTCCTGAAGAGATAATGCAAAAAGCTCAGGAGGGAACCATAAACCTCTATCGTCCTAACGATGCATCACTCGATAGAAATATGCCTATTGAGTTCAATGCCGGTAATACCCAGATCATCCCAATGGAACGTATGCCCAAAGGTAAATGGATCCTTACCATCAACTGGACAATGGATGACAAAGAGTATATAGAAGAAAAGGTTGTTATTATTTAATGGAACTCTGGACAGCACTTGCCCTAGGATTTTTGGGAAGTTTCCACTGTGTGGGAATGTGCGGTCCGATCGCTATGGCAATTCCACGAAGCCAGTCAAATTTTGGGTTTCTGACTATAAACGCGGTTATTTATAATTCAGGCCGGATCCTCACCTACTCTGCTCTTGGATTGTTATTTGGGCTACTCGGTGTCAGGATTACGATCTCTGGTCTTCAGGGATCCCTTTCAGTGATACTCGGTACAGCTCTTGTACTTGGTGTCATATTTGCCCGCTTTTTTAAAAGCTACCAACCCACACCTGTTAAAGCAATCAGTAGCTGGGTAACTAAAACCTATGGAAGACTTATTCGAAAGGAATCCCGAGTTGCTCTGTTTGGAATGGGAATTTTGAATGGACTTCTTCCATGTGCTTTTGTCTATTCCGGACTTGCAGCTGCCGTCCTTACCACAGACGCTCTTCACAGTGCAGGATATATGGCCCTTTTTGGATTGGGCACATTTCCTGCAATGTACTTTATGTATCTGAGTCCGAATATGCTTTCACTCGATCTCAGAAACTCAATAAAAAAAGCCATCCCGTTTTTAGCGATGGGACTTGGAGTGTTTTTAATCCTCAGAGGAGTGGCCTTAATGGATCTGGAACTCTCGGCAGTGCTTTCAAAAGGATTGGAATCCTTTTGTGTGTTTCCCGGAACTGAGATGAAATGATCATTTTTTCCAATACACCACTTTATCATTATCCATCGCCTCAATGGCCATATCAACAAGAATTGATACATTGGCACCAGTCCTTACGTTTGATTCCGGCTTTTTATCCTGATTGATATTATCCCTGAAGTCCATCAATGCCTGAGCAGAAGCATCAATATCATTTTCTACTTCGATACGTGCACCTTCTCCTTTTTCCCATGCTGTAACGGTAGCGCCGGATACACCATCAACTAATCCCTTTTCTTTGGCTTCTTTAAGATCTTCCAGATAGATCCATGCTCCATCAAAATTGATAATCATAGTCCCCTTCTTTCCCTGAACTTTGATCTGATATCTTTCAAAAGCATTGGTGGTTAAGCTGGTGAATTTAGCCTGCAGGCCTGATGGATATTTCATCAAAATATGCACATTATCGTAGGTTTCGCGACCATCTTTCCAATAGTCGATACCTCCAAATCCTGATACTTTCTCCGGTACTTCTTTGGCTACCCAGTTACAGAAATCGATCTGATGTGAGCACAATTCGGCAGTTAATCCTCCGGAATATTCCCGGTACATCCGCCAGTTTATCATACGCTCCCATCTTGGCTCGGGTACAGGTCGCCGCCAGTCTCCATTTCTGTTCCACTGACATTCTATCGACTGAATATGGCCCAGATAGCCACTATGAATAATATCAACTGCTTTGTGGTATAATCTGCTGCTATGATACTGGTGCCCTACCTGGAAGACCTTATCATTATCGGATAACTGATCTGCAAAACTATTTGCCGTTTCGACGCCGCGTACCATCGTTTTCTCACAATAGATATGTTTACCTGCGGCTATTGCATCATTCAGTATATCATCGTGCAAAGCAAAAGGGACTGAAACGATCACTGCATCTATGCTTTTGTCATCCAGCAATTTTCGATAGTCCTCATATCCCTTCGCGTTGGCAGCTGCATGTTTTAAACCGTCTTCTAACCGAAATGGAATTATATCTGAACAAGCCAGCACGCTAATACCATCGATATTCTTTATGAGCCTTGAGAGCCCTGTTCCCCTGTCACCAGTCCCAATAACACCGATATTAAGTCCTTTGAATTCTTTTGATCGGTATAAGCCTGCAAAACCTGAAGTCAGTACTGCTGCTCCGGTCAGTGCAGTATTTCTGATGAAATCCTTTCTTTTCATGAATTATCTGTTCTAAACTTTAGGTTCCCAGCCCGGTTCATACTCCCGCTTCCATAGTTTCATGGCCTCCGTATTTCCTTGGATATGTCCGGTTTTTGGATCAATGCTGATGCTTCCTCCTACTTCCTGCGCAATATTGCCGTAGTGACACAGCATGGTTGAAATGCTTGCATCTTCAATAGGAGCAGTTAACATTTCACCCTTTCGGATCCCATTTCCAAGATTCTTAAAATGACTAATCGTCAATCCATCCATGCCACGGGTATCAGCAGTATCGGTAGCTCCATATACCGGCTCTTTCTCTTCTTTGAGAAGCTTCCCTCCCAGATCAAACAACAGATAACCTCCGCGATCAAGCAGAATACTTCCTTTGGTTCCGTGGATTAGTGAACCTCTGCCCCGACCATAAAAGGGCTGGCCGTTACAGCTCTTGCCTTCCCATGTAATCATCTTGCCACCTTCAAATTCAAAACCAGCATCCTGAGTGTCATAATACTCCCAGTCATCTCCTTCAAAATGGAACCGTCCGCCCACTGAAGTAGCTTTAACCGGCAGATCAACACCAAGTGCCCATCGGCAGATATCGATCTCATGAGTTCCGTTGTTATGAATCTCCCCGGTTCCCCAGGTCTTGAACCAATGCCAGTTGTAAGGATGCACATTATCCCGATATTTTTCTCTCGGGGCCGGACCTTGCCAGAGATCCCAGTCCAGGGTATCTGGAACAGGTACAACTTTACCAGTCCCGATCGGCCCCCTTTGATTGGAATACCAGGCTTTGCCATAGTAAACATCCCCAATGATCCCTTCTCTGATCTCATCGATTGCAAGATTTGAAGTAATTGATGAGCGCTGCTGATTTCCCATCTGGCAAAACTTTCCATATTTCTTCTGTGCTTTAACCAGCAACTCTATTTCATAAGGATTGTGACTGCAAGGCTTCTCGATATATACATGTTTCCCAGCCTCCATTGCCATGATAGCCATTGGAGCGTGCCAGTGTTCAGGAGTGGCGATAGTAACTACATCGATATCATCTTTCTCCAACAATTTTCTGTAGTCCTTCTCCACTTTTGGAACATACCCCAATTTCTCCTGATGCCATTTTTTGTGCTCATCAATGATCGTATCGTCCACATCGCAAAACCAGGTCACTTTTACATTTTCCATTTTTGAAACAGACTCGGCATGAGTTTTACCCCGGCTCCGAACTCCAACCACCGCAAAATTAATAGTTTCATTTGGCGAACCAGCCAGTATAGCTGGTGATGAAAGAATCAGTGATCCGCCTAGTCCGGCCAGGCTCGTTTTCTTGATAAATGTTTTTCTGTCAATAGTACTCATATCCCTGACTCCTTATAATTCTCTTATAAAAATATTACGGTAGGAAACTTCATTCCCGTGATCCTGAAGAAGAATATTCCCCTCTTTCCATGTCCCGAAACCCGGCCACACCTTATATTTGCTTTCATCAACCAATTGCTGGAATTCAGGGGTATTTCGGTCATACTCCAATACTTTTCTACCATTCAGCCAATGTTCCACATGATCTCCTTTTGAAATGATCTTAGCATGATTCCACTCTCCGATCGGATTCGGATGTTTATTTTCAGCTTTGATCAGATCGTACAATGAAGCCAGTGTTCTGCTCCCCTCCTTTGCTCCCAGTTTGGCATCAGGGTGACGCTCATCGTCCAACACCTGATACTCCAGGCCAATGGATGACCCTTCTCCTTTATTCAGATCAGCATCTACAAAATATTTAATTCCACTATTTGCGCCGGGTGTGATCTTAAAATCAACCCAAAGTTCAAAATCACTGTATAGCTCTCGTGTTACAATATCCCCGGCATCAGCAGATTCGGCTCCACCTGATTCATGGATCATGACCTCGCCATCTTCCACATCCCAGCCTATACCCTTTTCTGAATATGGGAATTTATCAGAGCGCGCACTCCTCCATTTATCCATTGTTGAGCCATCGTATAAAAGCTCCCACCCCCAATCAGACTGACTAAAAGTAAGTGTGTTATAATTATTCTTTACCGGGGCGCTTGATGCTTTAGCGTATTTTCTGGGATTATCAGTGATGATCCTGATGTTTCGCCATTTGATAGTAATTCCTTCGTGTTCCGGATCATTGCCAATACTATGCACCTGTAATCCAATGAACCCTTCTTTTGTACGGTCATCCACTACATGAGCAGCTGGAATTCCATTCACCCAGGTCTTTATGGTATCTCCAATGGCCTCCACTCTGAACTTATTCCACTCCAGATGTTTATAAGCGCTTTGAGCCGATGGGTTATCCGTTAATGGGTATAGCCATCCACGACGTGCTTCATCATATATCCCGCCGGTCCATGCCCGATCGGATGGATCGATCTCAACCTGATAACCATGTACTCTTCCGTTCTGATATTCGGGAAAACTATTACTCCGGACCTGCACCCCTGAATTTGTTTCAGCAGAAAGCTGAACCTCGTATTCAAGAATGAAGTCTCCATAGTTTTTATCTGTGGTCAGGAAAGAATTTGGGGTCCCTGCAACAGTTGTACCTACGATTGCACCATCAGAAACAGAATACTCAGCAACCCCGCCGAGTTGATTCCATCCTTCAAGATTTCTCCCATTAAAAAGAGAATCCCAGGGTTCTTGTGGTTGACATGAGATAATTAAAGTAGGTGCCAGAAATAAAAGAACATGCTTGGTTAGTTTCATCAGGAAGCGATTTTGTAGTTAGTGAGGGGAATATATTGAATCGATTCCATAGGGCAAATTTGGGAATAATTCTCACATTAGCGCTTCCAACAACTTCTCAAAGTCATCAAAAACCAGATGTGGGAGTAAGGCTTCCAGCTCCGTTGGGTTTGATTTATACCACGCAACTTTCCATCCTGCGTTGATCCCCCCTTTCACATCCGAAGTAATAGAATCGCCAACATACAGGATCTTATCTCTTGGTACACCGGCCAATTCAGTAGCATGATCAAATATCTTTTTATGTGGTTTCATCACTCCCACTTCTTCTGAAATAATAATCTGCTTTGCTGACTCTTTAAAACCGAATTGTTCGATCTTCATCCATTGTGTTTCAGCAAAACCGTTTGTGATGATTCCCACCGGATACTTTGAAGCAATCTTTTCGTAAGCCTCTTTGCCACCATCGATCCATTCCCAGTGATTGCGATAATAATTCATGTACACCTGTCCTGCTTCTTGATACAAGGTAGTATCAACACCTAATTCTTCAAAGGTCTCTTCAAACCGGCGACGATGCAAAATATGCCGGTCAATTTGTCCTTGACCATACTCTTCCCACAATCCTTTATTGATGTGATGGTAAGTGGACACCAGTGCTTCAAGCGGGATCTCTGTAAATACCTCGAAGTGATTATGTACGTCAGCTAGTCCGTACTGTTCTGCCTTTTTGTGATTAAGAAGGGTATCATCTAAGTCAAAGTAAATGAATTCTGGATTGAGAACTGACAATGGAACGGTTTTTGATTATTGTTAAAAAAAAATTGAACCAAAACTTTTTTGGCTCCGTAAATGGGGTCGTAAATTAAACAACTAATCACACAATCATGAAGGCAAAATATCTGATAGGGCTTGGAGTAGTACTCCTTTTTATTTTTTATGGAATTAGTGTAAACAACGGGCTGGTCGAGAGAGAAGAAGGCGTTGAAGGCGCCTGGGCACAGGTGGAGAATCAATATCAGCGACGTGCTGATCTGGTTCCTAACCTCGTCAATACCGTGAAAGGTGCTGCTAACTTTGAGCAGGAAACTCTTACATCTGTTATTGAAGCCCGCAGCAAAGCAACTTCGATCAATGTAAGTGCTGATGATCTGAGCAATCCTGCTAAGATCCAGCAGTTCCAGGAAGCACAAGCTCAGTTGAGTGGAGCTTTATCACGACTCTTAGTTACTGTAGAGCGTTATCCTGAACTGAAAGCAAATAACAATTTCAGAGATCTGCAATCACAGCTAGAGGGTACCGAGAATCGTATCTCTACGGAACGAAAGCGGTTTAATGATGCTGCTCAATCTTATAACACTTCTATTCGCAAGTTCCCTGCAAGCATAATCGCTTCGATCGGAGGCTTCGATAAGAAAGCTTATTTCGAAGCTGACGAAGGGACTGAACAAGCTCCAACGGTAGATTTCTCAAATTAAAATCATTTGCGAGCGGAGCGAAGCAATCTCAGTCTAAGCTAAATCACTGAGATTGCTTTGTCGTTCGTGAACGAACTCCTCGCAAAGAAACATTACTCATGTCAAAATTTCTTACAAAAGAACAGGAACAGACTATTATCTCAGCTATTAAAGAGGCTGAAACCAATACATCAGGAGAGGTCAGAGTTCACATTGAAGATAAATGCAAAGCTGAGAATGTACTTGACCGCGCAAAGGAAGTATTTGCTGAGCTTCACATGCATGAGACTGAATTACAAAACGGAGTGATTGTATACGTTTCCACCAAGGATCATAAGATCGGCGTTTGGGGAGACGAAGGTATCCACACCAAAGTTGGACAGCATTTCTGGAATGATGTATTAGAACTTATGCGAAAATATTTTCAGGCTGATGATTATGAATCCGGATTAAGAGATGCCGTTCTGCTTATCGGTGAAAAACTCAGGGAACATTTCCCCTACCAAAAAGATGATGTAAATGAACTTCCTGATGACATCAGCTATGGAGGAAAGAAAGATGCGTAAACTATTATCTGTGTTCCTGGTTCTTTTCCTCACTGTTCCTGTACTTTCACAGGATCTAAGCTTTCTGCCTGACGAACCAGTTGGAATGGTTAATGACTTTGCTGGAATGATGAGCCGCAGCGAAGCAAATATGCTGGATCGAAAACTTACTAACTACCGCGATACCACTACTAATGTGATCGCTATCGCTACTATTGAGAGTCTGCAAGGTGTTAGTGTTGAAGAGGCCGGCACCGAACTTTTCAATAAATGGCGGATGTGGGAAGGAGACCGCTATAACGGTGTTCTGATCCTTATTTCAGAAGGTGATCGCAAAATTCGAATTGAAGTAGGTTATGGACTTGAAGGAGCTATCCCTGATGTTATGGCCAATCGGATCATAAATGAAATCATTACCCCGGGATTTCGTGAAGGTGATGTATACGGAGCGCTCGATCTGGCCACCAATGCAATGATTCAACTTGCCTCCGGCGAATATGAAGGTACACCTGAAGGACTTCGTAATAATGACTCAGGAGAGTTTCCTTTTGATGTGATCATAATCATTATTGTCATCATCATTTTTATAGTAACCAAAGGCGGTCGTGGTGGAGGACGTAGACGCCGGACCCTGGGACCAATTGATGTGTTACTTTGGGGCCACTTCCTGGGTGGAGGCGGACATAATCGTGGAGGGGGTTCTTCCTGGGGCGGCGGTGGCAGCTTTGGTGGAGGAGGCGGATTTGGCGGCTTCAGCGGAGGCGGTGGTTTCGGCTCTGGTGGAGGAGGAGCCAGCGGCGGATGGTAGTCTGCCGGGGCAGAAATGCCAATATCCAAATTTCAAATTCCAATACAATAGAGCTGATACAAAATCAGCTCTTTTTATTTATGAGGATAGTTCAATCCTCAAATACTAGCCTAATGCTTGTTGCAGATCGTAGATTATATCTTCTGCATCTTCGATCCCTACAGCAAGCCGAACCAGTCCATCAGTAATACCTGCCTTTAACCGAAGTTCTTCATTCATCACTGAATGAGTCATTGATGCGGGATGCTGAATCAATGTGTCTACGGTACCTAAGCTTACGGCAAGTGTACAAAGCTCAACTTTATTCATGAGCTCTTTTCCTGCTTTGAATCCGCCTTTCAGTTCAAAAGAAAGAACACCGCCGAATCCATTACTCATTATCTGAGATGCAAGATCATGTTGTGGATGAGATTCTAAACCCGGATACCAAACCTTTTTTACAGAATGGTGAGACTCCAGAGACTGAGCAACTTTCATCGCATTTTCTGAATGTTGCCTCATTCTCAATGCCAAGGTCTTCAACCCATTTACAAGCAGCCAGGCATCCATTGGTCCTGATATTCCTCCCAGATTCTTTCGGTATGTATTCAGATGGCAATCCTCAACCATTTCCTTCTTTAATACCAGTGCGCCACCAATAACAGATCCATGTCCACCTAG
The DNA here is from genome assembly GCA_030427885.1 of Rhodothermia bacterium. Taxonomy (GTDB): domain Bacteria; phylum Bacteroidota; class Rhodothermia; order Balneolales; family Balneolaceae; genus JAUICM01. The sequence goes on from JAUICM010000002.1 coordinate 34,168, forward strand.
ATATTTCGTGGTTGAGTGTGCAACAATATCAGCTCCCAACGTCAGAGGCTGTATGTGATATGGACTGGCAAATGTATTATCTACCAATACTAAAGCACCGTGATCGTGAGCTAATTCTGAAATAGCCTCAATATCACTGATTGCCATAGTTGGATTGGCTATGCTTTCAATATATACTAGCTTCGTTTCAGGGTACTTCTTGAGTTCCATCTCCAGTAAAAAAATATCACTGGTATCCACAAACGAAGTTGAGATTCCCATTTTAGGGGCTTCCTCAAATAAGAATTGGCTGGTACATCCATATAACGCATCCTGAGCGATCACATGCCCACCTGTCGCAACACTTATGATACCCGTAGTAATTGCAGCCATTCCACTTCCAAACGCCATCCCCTGATAAATATCTGCTCCAAGAATACCGTAAGTTTCTAATTCACAAATAGCCCGCTCCAGATATTCAACTGTCGGGTTGCCCAGTCGGGAATAAATATGTGCTTCATTTTCTCCTGCAAAAGCAAGGCTTCCCTGTTCAACGTCATCAAATACAAAAGTCGAAGTTTGGTATATCGGTGGGAGATGGGATCCGTACTGATCTTTACGTTTCTTTCCAGCGTGAACAGATATAGAATTAAAGCTGAGTTTCCTTTTTGCCAGGTCTATCATGATACAGGGATTTTAGATTGCTCTTTGATCGTCCCTAATACAATACTGGTATGAATGCGCTGAACATCAGGCAGCGTGGTTAGTTTATTTCGCATGAATTGTTCATAATCCTTCACGTCCTCTGCAACAATTTGCAGCAGAAAGTCACCTTCTCCTGTGGTATTGTAACAAGATAATATTTCCGGAATGGATTTAACGGCTTCGGTAAACTCATGCATCAGACTCAATTGGTGCACACTCAATGTGACTGTTACAAATGCACTGAATCCCTTTCCTACTGCTTCTCTGTTGAGGCTTGCTGAATACCCTTCAATCACTCCTTCTCTCTCTAACCTTCGTACCCTCTCCAGGGTTGGAGTTGTGGTCAAATTGATTCGTTCGGACAACTCTTTATTGGAAAGCCTTCCTTCATTCTGAAGTATCTCAAGAATCTTTCTGTCAATTTCATCAAGTTTTACCGGACCCATGGAGTTTTATTCTAGTGTTTAGAGACGATTATTATATTTAATTCTATTAATTAACCATTTCAAAGGCAAAATAAATTTACTTTTAATCTATATTTGGAATATTAATCTAATCAATATTATTAAAAAGAATTTTATGCTGTCTTGGCTTTGCTGACACTAAACTTCTTAATTAAAAAAGCCCCACAGAGCTTCACCTCTGCAGGGCTTAAATGTCACTAAGAACCAAAGCTCTTTATATGGTCTGCGCGACCTCTTTGCTGGTCAACCCATCACCTACAGGAGTTTCAGGAGTTTCATGCAGGTATTCCTCCAAAGTGAATTCATCCACCTGAATGGCATCATTACGGGCGTCTTCTGCTTTTCTTACCATAGTAGCTTCCTCCTCTGTTATGAAGCCCTTTTTAAGTGCCGGATCTATCAGTTCTGGAACGGGTGCTTTTGGTATTTCCCGTTTCTTCATTGCTATATAGATCTTCTTATAAACAGGTGCAGCTTCTGTAATCAGATTTAAAGCATTTTCGTATCTGCCCACAGCTTGCTCGGGATCAGTCGGGATATAAGTTCCTTCAGTTATCCGGTTTCGCTGCTCGCCTACCTCTTGCATAGCCATTGCCAGCTTGTGTCCGAGTTTATCGGATGGATAAGTACCAACAGGATTTAAACGAGACCATAATCCGGCCAGTCTGAAAGCCCAGCTTAAACCCGGAACCTTGATCTCTCTTAAGATCCCCTCAAATCCCTGTTGAATTCTGAAAAAGATATACTGCATGGCCCAGTCAAAGTAGACCTCGTCTTCTTTCCTTCTACCTTCAGCCTCAAATCTTCTCAATGTAGCTGCCGCCAGATACATATGACTTAATATATCTGCATAACGGCCAGCAATCTTCTCCTTCATTTTTAAAGCTCCGCCATAAGAACCCAGCGCTATATCAGCAAAGAATGCGAAACTGGCTGACGCCCAAGATAGCTTCCGGAAGTATTTAGCTGCCGGGCCAGTAACAGGAGAACCAGCAAGATATCCCCTGGTCAAACTCAACATGAAAGAGCGTGCTTTATTTCGTCCAACATGACCTATATGGCTCCAGAAATTTTCATCAAATGCCTTAACATCCCCTTCCTGAAGAGCATTGATCTCATTCAGTGCATAAGGGTGACATCTTATAGCACCCTGACCGAATATCATCAATGTTCGGGTAAGGATATTGGCCCCTTCTACCGTGATCGCAATTGGCAGAGAAATATATCCATTGGCAAAGATATTGCGTGGTCCTCGCGATATTCCGGAACCTCCGACAATATCCATAGAGTCATTGATGATTTCCCTCATCAATTCGGTAAAGTTATATTTGGCTATAGCTGTTACAACTGCAGGTTTTGCTCCTTTATCCAATCCCCCCGTGGTATATCTGCGTGATGCTTCCATCAAATAGGTATAGCCACCGATTCTGGCCATAGGTTCCTCAATTCCTTCAAACTTTCCGATGTTTAACCCGAATTGTTTTCGGATCATCGCATAAGCACCGATCACTCGGGTAGCCATTTTGGCTCCGCCTAAACTCTGAGCTGGAAGTGAAATACCACGACCTACTGCAAGTGATTCCATCAGCATACGCCAGCCATTTCCTGCACCATCCGGCCCACCAATGATAGACTCGACCGGTACAACCACATCATGACCGCGAGTTGGACAGTTATAAAATGGTACGCCCAAAGGATCGTGACGCTTTCCGAGCACCACACCTTTTGCATCTGAAGGTACAAGTGCACAGGTAATTCCAAGATCTACACCTTTGCCTAATAAATTCTCCGGATCTTTCAGTTTAAACGCTAATCCAAGAACCGTTGATATCGCCGCCAGTGTGATATATCTTTTGTTCCAGTTAAGCTTCAAATACAGTTTTCCATCATCCCCTTTGAAAACCACACCATTCGAAAGCATTCCACCTGCATCTGATCCGGCATTGGGTTCAGTGAGCGCGAAACACGGCATTTCAACACCTGAAGCTAACCTGGGCAGATAATGTTCTTTTTGTTTATCCGTCCCGTAATGCATCAGTAATTCAGCAGGACCTAATGAATTCGGAACCATAACCGTTGTAGCTAACGGTCCACATCTTGAGGCCAGTTTGGCCACAATTGCACTATGTGCAGTTGCTGAAAACTCATGACCACCAAATTTCTTTGGAATAATCAGTCCAAAGAACCCTTCTTTTCGCATATAATCCCAAGCTTCTTCTGTAAAATCCTTTTTTACAAAAACATCCCAGTCGTTTACCATGGAACAAAGTGTCTCAACCTGATTGTCCATGAAATCCTGCTCTTCTTTGGTAAGTTCAGGATATGGTTCGTTGAGAATGCGTTTGAAGTCAGGCTTACCAGAAAACAACTCTCCTTCCACCCAAACTGTACCCGCATCGATGGCTGTCTGTTCTGTTTCTGAAATGGTTGGCAAAAAGTTAAGTACATCCAGTAATTTCATGATTGGAGCACTTAACAAGGTTCTCCTCACTGGTTTTACGTTAAAGAGTACCACAAAAACTGAATAGGCTATGTAGACCCATTGCGGTACTTCAAGACCTGCAAGGCCGATATAACCAGCTATTGCCCATATCCATAAGGGGGCTCCGGTATAAGCCAGGGTTATTGCCAATACTATTGCAACTCCCACCGATGCCCATATGGGTACTTCATAAATAAATCCTAAATATTCCGCTAATACTTCCATACTTATCCTCTATGATATTTTAATCCTTGCGAAGAACCCTTGAATAATATGCTCAATGGATTCTTCAATAAATTTCTCCCTGTCAATTCTGCTATCCAATCTTTGATTCAACACTACTGATATCACACCATGCAACTGAGCCCAGATCGAATATGCCGCTATTAAGGGTTCGTCCACTTCCATGTGGCCTTCTTTAACTCCTTGTTCCAGAACTGAGCCAAGTAAGGTATATCCTCTTCTGGCTTTTCTGAATTTTTCCTTGGGATACCGGGCCATTCTTTCCGACTGGACCATATAAATAACCTGATACTTTTCCGGATTTTGAAGAGCGAAATCCACATAGCTATGGATAATCGCTTCAAACCTGGCAATTGTATCATCATACCGGGCTGCTCCCTTTTCTATTGCCACACTCAGATCTTCCACCGATTCTTCAATAAGCGTATGTACCAGATGATCTTTATTCTCAAAATAGAGATAGATACTTGTTGCTGATACTCCCACTGCATTGGCTATTTTCCGCATAGATATAGATGAATATCCATCAGAAAATAACATATGCCTTGTTGTTTCCAGAATGCGGTCTCTTAAGGGAATTTCTTCAGTATTCATAACAGTAGGTTAACAGTGTTAACTTAACGAAGTTAACCAATCCTAAAGGAAAGTCAAGTCGTGGCTTTTTTTGGAGAAACTTATTTTTACATGTTTACCGCAACTTTAAACCCTTCAGGACTTAAAGATTCAAAAAAAAACGATGATATGAGCCCCTTAGTAAAGCTTACGATCTCCTGCCTTTTTGCAATCCTGATAATGACACCTGATTCTGCTAACTCACATCCATGGGGCGGATTAGTGATCGATGCAGAAGGAAATATTTATTTCACTTTCATCTGCCCGATGGTTGATAACGATCATCATGCATGTGTTTGGAAGATCGACCCCAATCAGGAGTTGAGTGAGGTCTTGCAATCGCGCCGATCCCCCAGTGATATAGTTTTGGCACGAACCCAGAATCGGATTATTTATGGAGCCGAACGCACGGGCCAGAATCCAAATCAATCCTACAGTCTTTGGAGAATTAACGAGTCAGGTGGAACTCCATTTATTAAACCGACTACGAATCAAGAACTTTTCTTTATTCAATCTTATGCCGTTTCCGATGATGGGGATATTTATTTTGCACGGGACTCAAAGATCTTTGTGCGTTCCAGTGATCAGAGTATCTCTGAATTTAAGCTTGATCAGGAAATTGGGAGAATCGGGCTTTTGTCGTTCAGTCCTTCAGGAAAACTCTTCATTGTTGCAGAAGACGGTCTCTACAAAAAAAATAAGAACGGCTTAGAGCTTATTGCAAAACAATTGAAAGAGGAAAATCCTGAAAACATTCCGTTCCGCGGAGCAAATATCCTATTCGATATGACCATTGATAAAGATGAGAATATATACCTGGCCTATTATGGAAACAGACAGGTTATCAGGATCTCTGCTGATAGAGAAAAAAAAGTAATTCTTGAAGCCAAAGCACCATGGTCACCTCATGGAATCGATATACATAATGGAGAGGTATATGTACTGGAATCTACACTGGGAGATGGAAAATGGTGGGAATTCTGGAATAGAAATGATGACAGAATAATACCCAGGATCAGAAGGATAAATGCCGATGGTACTGTTTCTGTTATTTACGACTACCTCGAAGCTAATCCAGACTGAAAGACAGAAAGCGGATAGTCCTAGCCTTTTTCAGATGCATTCCTTCGTAATAGGTCCTTATGGAGAGTTCTGGGTCTTCCGGGCATTGCTTGTACACATCCGATACATTTCGGTGAAGTGTAAGATCCAGGTCCTCTATTACTTCCAGCGTGAACTCGTACAGCTCAGGGCTGTCGGTTTTCAGATTGATGGTTGCACCCTTTTTCAAAAGCGGACGATACAGATCCAGGAATTTAGGAGATGTTAACTTCTTCCGATCTTTCTTTAGTTGAGGATCCGGAAATATGATCCAGATCTTATCAATTTCGCCTTCTGCAAAAAACTGATCCAAATGATCGATATAAGCTCTGAAGTACCGGACGTTTTGCAGTTTCTCATCTAGCGCTCTTTTTGCTCCAACCCATAGCCGGTTACCCTTAATATCAAATCCAATATAATTTCTCTCAGGATAAAGACTTGCTAAACCAGTGGAATATTCTCCTTTCCCACATGCCAGTTCCAGTATTATAGGACCATCATTTTTAAAGATCTCAGAATTCCAGGTTCCTGCCGGGAACGGGTTACGACTATTATATTCCGTCCATTCAAAGGTGTTTGGAAGCTTAGGGAGATCTTCCATCCTTTGTTCTTTGATCTTCGGCATAATCAGGGAGAGAGTCTTTTAATAGTCCAGCTATTACCTTCTTTGGTATAAATAACTCTGTCATGTAGTCGGCTTCTTCTGCCCTGCCAGAACTCAAAATAGTTTGGGGTTACTTTATAACCACCCCATGTATCCGGCATTGGCACCTCTCCTTCAGGATATTTGGATTTCAGCTCACTGAATTTCGAATCCAGATAGTCTCTGCTATCTACAACCTCACTTTGATTAGAAGCTAGCGCTCCTATCTGACTCATATAAGGCCTTACTTTAAAATATGCTTCACTTTCTGACCTTGGCAGCTTTTCTGCAGTTCCATCCACCCGGATCTGTCGCTCCAATTCCGGCCAGAAAAAACACATGGAAACATTAGGATTCGCTTCTATTTCTTTGCCTTTATCACTGGCCTGATTGGTAAAGAACGTAGCCCCATCTTCATCAAATCCTTTTAAGAGAACGATCCGGGAATGAGGTTTACCAGAAGCATCTACAGTCGATAAGGTCGTTGCGCTGGGCTCGATCACTTTCGAATCCAATGCTTCCTGAAACCAATGCTGAAATTGCACAGACGGATTCGGATCTACATCTTTTTCGTCAAGAGAATTCTTAGTGTAATCCTGCCTGATTTTCTGTAGATCCAATTCGCTCATTTTATTCCAAAATAATCTGGTTCATTACCAGGTTTCCATTTGATGTTGCAACCAATGCTTGGTAATTGGTTTTCGATAGGTTCATCTCCATCCAGTATAGCATCGATAGCCGCTGCAAGGTCTTTACCTGTCACTTCAACGTCATTGCCAGGACGGCTGTCGTCGAAGCGTCCACGATACGTTAATTTCAGATCCTTATCGAATACGAAAAAATCAGGGGTACAAGCTGCTTTGTATGCATGTGCTACTTCCTGTGTCTCATCGTATAGATACGGAAAAGGATAGTGCTCACTTCGCACTACTTCAACCATTCTTTCAGGTGCATCATCCGGGTAATGTCCAATATCATTTGAACTTATCGCCACAAAGCCGATACCTTCCTGAATATACTTTTCTGCCAGCTTCACAAGCTGTTCATTTATGTGCTTAACATAAGGGCAATGATTGCAAATAAATGCAACAACCGTTCCTTTCGAATATTTTGAATACTTCTCCAGAGTGAGAACTCCCCCTGTTACTATTGGAAGGGTGAAGTTCGGGGCTGCTGTTTTTAGTTCCAACATTGTTGATTCAACTGCTGCCATAATAGACGTGTCTTCTCATTTAATACTACAACCTTTCAAAGTCGCAGCGTTGTTCATCTTGATAAATATGTAAGGGTATAAAATACGCTTAATTTTAGGCAGGTTAAAGTTAATTCTGGTTAGAAAGGTTGTTAAAAAAAATTACCAGACAAAAAAAACCCGATACCCTTTGAGTAATTATAGTGGTCATCTATGTTTAAAAAGCTACTCGTAGTTAAAAGGGCACCGGGAAGCTACATCCATTAAGACGAGTGAACTTTCAAAAAGTTTCCCGGTGAATATTAAAAATTTGTAAAGCGTTGAGTCGCTTAAAATAAGCTGAGTTGATCGCCCGAAACTTTCACAAAATGTTCGGTAGTCATTGGCTTTCTTTCATGATTAAAACCTAGTCTTTTTGCGTGAATACTAAAGATGTCCTCAATCTGTTTTGCGAAATTACCTTCACCCCTCATTCTTTTACCAAACTCAGCCTCGTATAGTTTTCCACCTCTCATATCAAGAAGGCGGTTTCTTATCTTATCTTTTCTGTCTGGGAAGTATTGTTCAAGCCAATCGATAAATATATCCTTCACCTTATAGGGTAATCTGAGTATGATAAATCCCGCTGTTTGTGCGCCGGCATCCGCTGCGGACCTGAGGATATCCGCCAATTCATGATCGGTGAGTCCCGGAACGATCGGCGCAACATTAACCCCAACCGGTATGCCCGCTTCAGCCAGTTTTTCTATTGCTTTCAACCTCCTGTATGGTCGGGAGGTCCGGGGTTCCATAACCTCTGTAATTTTTTTATCTAAGGATGTAACGGAAATGGTGGTTCTCACACAATTAAACTCTGCAAGTCTTTTAAGCTGATCTATATCTCTTGTGATCAGGTGGTTCTTTGTGATGATACCAACCGGGTTTCTATATTCTGCAAGAACTTCAAGGCATCCCCGCGTTAGTTTTAATTTCTTTTCCAGTGGTTGATATACATCCGTAATGCCACTCATTGCAATTATTTGAGGCTCCCATTTTGGAGACCTCAGCGTCTTCCTGAGCAATTCTGGTGCCTCATACTTCACAACGATCTTGGTCTCAAAATCCAGACCTACAGAAAACCCAAGGTACTCATGAAAAGGCCTCGCATAACAATAAACACAACCATGTTCACATCCCCGGTATGGATTCAATCCAGCTTCGAATGGAATATCGGGACTTTTATTAAACGAGATGATATTCTTTGTATCATCTTTGATCAGTTGTGTTTTCTGTGAGGGTTTTTCTCCTGTCTCTTCATCAAGTTCATAATCCACGTAATGCCCTTCGAATCGATTCACAGGATTGTCGGAAGCTCCCCTTCCGCGAATAGGTTTTTGTAGTTGAGTCATATTTGAAAATATTTATACACATATATTGTACATATATTTAATATCAACACAAAACCTTTTATAAATAAAAAAGCCTCCCAAATGGAAGGCTTCAAATAAACGTTGAATAATTCTACTCAATTGCTACGAGGTACATTCAATATCCTGGAACTGTTCATCCCAGCAAGCCTTTTCCCCATTATTAAAACCAGGAGCAATAATAAACCCAACCTTGGTTTCTACATTCCATTCTACGATCACAGTTGAATTTTCTTCGGCCTGAAAAAATGTTATGGTCTTAATCGTACCATCAAATTCATATGAAATAGTAGCGTGAGCAGTGTTGCTTCCGTTTTCATAAAAATTCATGTCCAGGGATGTAAGATCTTCAGTGATCTCCCAATTGCTTGAAGCAACAACATCTTCTGTTTCAATATTGTGAATGTTCCATACACCGTCTTTGCCGTTGTAGGTTGAGGTTCCTGAGAAATACAAAAATTGTTGAGCTGTTTGCTGACCAAATGTGAAGTACAATGACCAGGTAACTTCTTCCCTTCCTGTATTTGCAATTAACAATGCAGCCCCTCCTGCTTGCTGGAGATTAAATGACCAATTCCATTCTCCATCCCCCTTATATTCAGGTTCTGCATTCTTTGCTGCTTCCAGGATAATGGCAGGTATACGATTTACCTGTAAAACACCTCCAAGTACTGTAGCTGTAAACCGTGCCCTGAACGATGCAGAATCGGTTTGAGACGATACATCTTTTCGTTGAACCTGAAGATCACTTATATCGATATCCATAGTTGAGGATGTTGGAATTACAGGCGGATCTCCAGCCACATCGTTTGAATCAGAACACGATACAAACAGGATACCCATCAACATTAACATTGCAGTTAATCTTACTGTAGTTACTCTCATGACATTAAGTTTAGTTAGTAATTCTCTCTTTTAGAGTAAAAATAGTGCTTATTGTTTCTCAAAAACTTTTTTACCTGCCACCCATGTTTCCAGCACATCTATTTTCCATATTTCGCTGGCAGGTATTTCAAAGTAATCCTGATCGATAAGAATAAAGTCTGCCCATTTACCCGGCTCCAGTGAACCCAAAACTTCTTCCTGGTGACCAGCATATGCTGCATCGAGAGTAAAAGCCCTGAATGCTTCTTTTCGGGTCAGTGCTTCTTCAGGGTGCCAACCTTCTGGTGGATTTCCCTCATGGTCTTGACGAGTTACTGCCGAAAATAAACCGAAGAAAGGGTTTGAGTGTTCCACAGGAAAGTCTGAACCACCTGCCACAATGGTTCCCTGCTCCAGAAAAGTATGCCATGCGTACCCACCTTTTATCCTTTGCGGTCCTACTCTGTCTTCGGCCATATTTTTATCGCTGGTTGCGTGGGTTGGCTGCATCGACGCAATAATATTCAATTCTTTGAACCTTGGAATGTCTTCCATTGAAACGATCTGAGCATGTTCCACTCTGTTTCTTAACCCTTGTTCTCCGTGCTGCTCCAGTGCATACTCAAATGCATCCAATACTTGCCTGTTTCCAGCATCACCAATAGCGTGTACATTAGCCTGAAACCCTTCTCCGGTTACTTTTGAGACCATCCGGTTCATTTCATCCTGAGAAACGAATAGAAGTCCCTTATTCCCCGGGTCATCCGAATATGGAGACAACATTGCTGCTCCACGGCTACCCAGAGCACCATCAGAATATAGTTTTACACTTTGGAGCGATAACATGTCATCGGCGTAAGATTTAATCGGGCCGTTTACTGACAGCGTATCAAAAGTTTTTCCAGCTCCCGAGATCATTGTATAAATCCGTGTTTTGAGCTTCCCTTCGTTTGCAAACTTCTTGTATAATTCCCAGGTAGTTACTCCTGCTCCGGCATCATGTACACTCGTTAATCCCACACTTGACATCTGATCAAGTGCTTTTTCAAGGGCGAGTTCTCTTTCCTTATCAGTTGAATTTGGGACTATGCTATTTACATAACCCTGAGCCGCATCAATAAAGACCCCAGTAGCTTCTCCTTTTGTATCCCTTATTACTTTTCCTCCTTGTGGATCAGGAGTGTCAGCACTAATTCCTGCCAATCTCATCGCCATACTGTTGCCCCATCCTGCATGTCCGTCAACCCGGCTGAGCCATACTGGTCTGTCTGAAACCACCTCATCCAGATCTTCTGCCGTTGGAAATTCATTTTCAGGCCACAAGGTCTGATTCCATCCCCTTCCCTGGATCCATTCCAGGTCCGGATTCTCTTCGGCGTAGGTTTTTACTTTCTCGAGTGTTTCGTCCAATGTCTTAATGCCTGCCAAATTCACTTCCAGCTCCTGAAAACCTAAGCCCATAACATGTCCATGGGCATCTATTAGTCCCGGAAGCATTATTTTTCCTTCCCCATCGATTACGTTACCCGAATATTCTGAAGCGAGTTCATCTCCCCCGGTCTCAACTACCTTACCATCTGCAAATACAAGTGTTGAAAACTGAATCAGACTATCTCCCGAAAGAGTGTATCCATTTACATTTTTGACAATGGTTTTTTCTGATTGAAGTGAGCAAGCTAATCCCAGAAGAAGTAGTAGGTATAAAAATCGTTTCATAGATAGTTAGTTTTTGCTGAATATAAAAAGGATGAGGGGCATTCTTAAATGTAAGATCTGATACTTACTTATTTTAATGAATAGGTACCCTTTAAGCCATTCCAATAGTCTTTTATGATAAATGCAGGACTACAGCTTAATTTTGAAAGCTCATCATGAGTAAAAAATCGTAGTTCTTTCAGCAGCTGATCATCTTTGCTATGCTCGGGGTCAGACCCTAGTTCTGCATCACCCTTTATGGCTTTAACTGAGAAATAAAATTCCATTGCATGAAAAGGAGGTTCGATCAACTCGGATATATGGAGTAGTTCCCCAACCTTAATTTCAAGATTTGTTTCTTCCTGGAATTCCCGTTTGAGAGCTTCTTTCAATGATTCCCCAAAATTAACCCCTCCGCCAGGAGGTATCCAGACCTCACTATTACTTACAGGAGAATGAATCTTTACAAGAAGTAATTTCTCCTGTTCTTCAAGTAATCCGCAAACACGAATCCTTAGTTTACCTGAGTAAACAGATTCGGAGTTCACTTTTCAACAGCTACTTTGTTCTCTTTCAGAGATGAGTATGTGCTGTTCGATTTAGCGTATTTAACACTCGCTTTAACAAAATCAACAAACAGAGGCTGTGGGTTATTAACGGTACTTCTTAATTCCGGGTGGAACTGAACACCAACAAACCATGGGTGTTCCGGAATCTCAACAATCTCGACCAGATCTCTTTCTGGATTCATCCCGGTAAGCTTCATTCCGTTTTCTGTCAACTTATATCTCAGATTGTTATTCACTTCGTAACGGTGACGGTGACGTTCATCAACGAGCTCTGCTCCATAAGCTTTTTGAGCATAACTACCTTTCTCCAACTTACATGCGTATTTACCCAAACGCATTGTTCCGCCCATATTCTCAATATCTTTCTGATCGGGCATAATATCTATGATCGGATATTCTGTTTCCTGATCGAATTCAGTACTGTTGGCCCCATCCCATCCACATACATTTCTTGCATATTCAATAACAGCACATTGCATTCCCAAACAAATACCAAAGAATGGGATGTCGTTGGTTCGGGCATATTTAACAGCAGAAAGTTTTCCTTCAATACCTCGACCACCGAAACCAGGGGCAACCAATATTCCTGAAACGCCTGCGAGTTTTTTGGCAACATTCTTTGCCGTTAAATTATCAGACTGAATCCAAATGATCTTCACTTTGCAATCATTCACTGCACCTGCATGTATGAACGCTTCCACAATTGATTTATATGAATCGTGATGCTCTACATACTTACCTACCAGTGCGATCTTTATCTCTCCGGAAGGATTGCAAACAGCCTCAACAAAACCCAGCCAGTTATCCAGATTAGGTTCTTTTGTCTCGAGCTTTAACTTTTCGATCACTCTTTCGTCCAGTTTCTGCTGCTGCATCAGAAGTGGTACTTCGTAAATACTTCGTGCATCAATCGACTCTATCACATCTTCCAGATCAACGTTACAAAAACGAGCCACTTTGCTACGTATAGACTCATCTAAATGATGTTCTGTTCTGCATACCAGGATATCTGGTTGCAACCCACTCTCTGAAAGTGTTTTTACAGAATGCTGAGTTGGCTTGGTTTTCAATTCACCAGCAGCTGCCAGATATGGAACCAGAGTTAAATGGATTGAAAGGGTATTAGCTCTTCCAACATTATATTTTAGCTGACGAACAGCCTCAATGTATGGCAAACTTTCAATGTCACCTACCGTTCCTCCGATCTCAACAATAACCACGTCATAGTTGCCAGACTGGCCCAGCTTAAGAACATGTGACTGGATCTCATCAGTTATATGGGGAATAACCTGAACCGTTTTGCCTAAATATGCTCCCTGACGTTCTTTTGAGATAACATCATAGTAAATACGACCTGTGGTCACATTATTACTTTGAGACGTTTTTATATCAAGAAAACGTTCGTAGTGCCCCAGATCCAGGTCGGTTTCAGCTCCATCATCGGTCACATAGACTTCACCGTGTTCATATGGGTTCATGGTTCCGGGATCAACATTGATATAAGGATCGAGCTTCTGAACAGTAACCTTAAGGCCTCGTGCAACAAGCAAACGACCCAGAGATGCACAAATGATTCCTTTTCCCAGTGATGATGTTACCCCACCGGTAACAAAAATATATTTTGTAGACATTGGAAGAGAGTGAAGTTGATGGATGGAAAAGATAGGACTCTCGTACGCTTACTTCAATTTTGAAACGAACAAATCTGGATTATTTTCTCACAAGTTTTCCACAACCCGCCTCAAAACATCCGGTTTATTTGAAAATATCCCTGCAGCTCCCTTCTGAATGAGCTCCTTCATCTTACTCTCATCATCAACAGTATAGATGTTAAACGGAATATTATGAGAAGTCAGATCCTTCACCCACTTATCTGATAGCTGCTTGTAGCTACAGTTGAAGGCATCCACTTTGTACTCTTTAACTAATTCTGAAGGCAGTTTTCGTTTTGACTGACGTTTTTCATAGAGTATGGCTTTAGGCATATCAGGAGCTAGTACTTCCAGGTGTCTCATTACTCTGTAGTCAAAACTTGAGAATACAACCTGATCTTCGACCCCGGCTTTTCGTACCACATTTAAAGTCTTCTCAACCACACCATCAAATGCATTATCTGTCACTGCTTCTGTTTTGATCTCGATGTTTACAGCAATTGTGTTTTTAGTATAAGAAAGCACTTCCTCTAAAGTTGGAAAGGGCTCTCCTTTGAACGCGTCGCTGAACCATTTTCCCATATCAAGTTTCTTCAGTTCTGAAAGAGTATAATCGTGAACCTTTCCTTTTCCCGAACTGGTTCTTTTAAGCTTTTCATCATGAATCACTACCGGGATTCCATCTTTACTTAGCAACACATCCAGCTCAATCATCTCAGCCTTCATTTCAATTGCCATCCTGAACGCGGAATGGGTGTTTTCCGGGGCATAGGCACTTGCACCCCGATGCGCAATTATAGTAAACCTATCATTATCGGATACAGGTAATTGGGGAATCTTATTCATTTGAGCAAATAGTGAATATGAATTCAGAAGGGCATAGATAAGCAAAAGTACTCCGCATCGCATGCTTTTAATGAATAATAGCATATAGCCATTTACACAGTGCATCACACTATTAAATAGTCTTACAATGGGGGATACTAATCATATTCCCTACATCCCTGAGTAATATTTTCTTAATACTTTAGTTCTGTGAACTAATAACTCGCTTAATTGCCTTATTAAGTAATGAGTCGAACGAATCAGTGTGAGTGAGTATGTAATACACAAAGTACAATCCAACTACAGTCGTCATACTTCCAACAACAGTCATAATAGTCGCAATCCAGCCGTTAGAGATCACTTCGAGTAATGAAAGCGCTACCACGCTTGAGCCTAAAAAAATCTGCGATAATGCCGATAACAAATGCAGCCCATTAATAGAGTGCACACGATCAAAAAACACAGAAAAACTACTAAGGTGTCGTGTTGGCCGATCAACCCGTATCGAGTTCTCTTGAACTAAAGAATTATTTTCTTTTGGTTCCTCGTACATGTCCTTATTTTTTTAACTAACCAATAATAATTATTTGGTACAGTATTATAAAAAAATGGCTTTTTAATTAAAATTATTTATGACCAAATCATCCAATTTTTATGTCTACGGGCGAAAACCCGTAGAAGAAGCACTGGACAATCGAGCCAAAAAGATCGATAAGATCTTTGTTAAGAACTCTATAAGTCCTAATTCTTACAAAGCCTTATCAGAAACTGCAACTCAGAACAACATCCCGGTTTCTATAGTTCCTGATAAGAAACTTCTCAATCTTGTTGGAAGAGTTAACCATCAGGGATTTGTTGCTTTACTCAGCCAAATTGAGTACATCGGCTTTTTTGAATGGTTTGAAACTCTGGATTTGAGAGCGAATCCAGCAGTGCTTTTACTCGATGGAATCGAAGATCCGCACAATCTGGGAGCTATACTGAGAACAGCTGCAGCCGCGGGAATTTCAGCTGTTATTGTTCCCACCCAGAATCAGGCTCCTGTTAATGCCACAGTATTTAAGACATCAGCTGGTACTGCAGGACGCATCCCGATCATCAGAGTTCATGACAGTTCGCAGGGATTGAAGGATCTTAGAATGGCTGGATTCTCGATCGTTGGTTTGGATGCAGCTGCTGACAAAGATCTATGGGATACAGACTTTGAAGGACCAACTGCATTTCTAATCGGAAATGAGGGGAAAGGAATCAGTAAAAACCTCATCAAAAATTGTGATGAACTGATTAAGTTTCCGATGGAGCATGATGTCGAATCTCTGAATGCTTCTGTTAGTGCAGCGCTTATTTCTTATGAGTGGAAGCGTCGGCGTCAGTAATACAGCAGATACTTCCCCCGGGTTATTTCGAATTTTGTAAATGAAGCTCCCCAACCTGTTTGTGCACCCCAATTATAGGGTCGTATTATAACATCATCGATTTTTTCAGTGCCACTTAATAAGTAGAGATGGTCACGAACTTCTAGTTTGTACTCATCAAAGGAAATATTAAAAGCAAAAGCTGATAGCAAGTCCAATCCGAACTCAACAGGTTGATTGAATTCTGGGGTAATTGACAAGGCAACTCCATGAATCAATTCGCCTTCAAATTTTGGATTAACTGCCTTACCGGGAATGGATCTCGTCGTAAACGAAACGGTATCGATTTCAATATGATATTTATCCTCGAGAAATTGGATGGAATTCAGGAATATATCTTCCGGCTTTCTCTCCAGTTCTGCGGGAGATCCGATCATCAAAAAGGGATTGTCGGTTCCTCTTCCTTCCGAAATATTCACCCCTTCAAAAAAACAGGTTCCCAGATATACATAAGCATGTTCAAAAGTTGGGAGATTTGGAGAGGGTGGTATCCATGGTAATCCGGTTTCAGGCCACTTCATACTTCGTCGCCAGCCCTTCATTGTGATCACTTTCAGCTTTGGCTCCTTATCTACCTCCAGCCATCCCTCGCCCTTAGCCATCAGAGCGAGTTCACCCAGTGTCATTCCGTGTGCAACCGGTATTGGATAAGAACCAACGAAAGACCTGTACTCATCCTCCAATACCCATCCCGAAATATAATTACCGCCGGCTGGATTAGGACGATCCAGAATCCAAACTTCTTTATCAAATTCTGTAGCAGCTTCAATAATATATTTCATGGTTGAATTGTATGTGTAGAACCGGGCACCCACATCCTGCATATCGAAGAGAAGAATATCTACATCCTTAAGCATTTCTTTAGTCGGTTTTTTTGTTGAGCCGTACAAAGAATATACTGGCAAACCTGACGCCTGATCGATGCCACCCTCTATCACTTCTCCGTCTGCAAAATCCCCGCGGAAACCATGTTCGGGTGCATACAAAGCCTTTACATTTACATCCAGAGCCAGAAGTGTATCCAACACGTGAATATTCCCTATTCGGGCGGTCGGATTCATTACTAATCCAACTCTTTTTCCTGCAAGCTCCTCAAGGTGATCCTCTATCAACATCTCCGCACCTGTTCTTATCCTGAACTCTTCCTTATCCTGAGCATAACATGAGCCGAGTGTAAAAGTGTAAATAAATATGAGTAAGATATTGATCCGCATATGAACGAAGGTAAAACAGAAGAATCATTCTGCAAACAAAAAACCCCACACAATTTAATGTGCGGGGTTATAAATATCGTTGCTCCAACGATCAGGCTTGATTAGCCACTACTTCAGATTCGGCAAAGAAATAAGCTGCTTCTATCTTTCCGTTTTCTACAGAATCGGAACCGTGAATGATATTTTCTCCAACACTATCAGCAAAATCAGCACGTATAGTACCTTCATCAGCTTCAGCCGGGTTGGTAGCCCCGATCAATGTTCTGAAATCTGCAATTGCATTTTCTTTTTCCAGGATCATTGGAACACAGGCTCCGCTACTCATGAACTCGCACAGCTCACCATAGAATGGTCGCTCTTTATGTACTGCATAAAACCCGCCTGCTGTATCAGGGGTTAGTCGGGTCATCTTCATTGCAAGAATAGTAAAACCAGCTTCCTGAATCCTTTTTGTTACCTCTCCGATCAAGCCTTTTTTAACGCAATCGGGCTTGAGAATAGTTAAAGTTCTTTCTATTGCCATTGTTTAGTTTTATTAAAATTTTGTAACAAGCATTTTAAGAGTCACTCTTCAAAATGCTATTAAAGATACGGTTTAGAGCATTAATTATCGACCTGTTACCCCTGCTGAATTTGATTGAAGAAGGACTACAGCACCACTTAGATTGGTCAACACAACTGAAAGGCAAGCCTGAACAGCTTTGGCCTTACATATCGAATACAAATACGGTATTTCGGATGCTAGGATTCCCTTCAGTAAAGAGAACTCAGTTGTCGCGGTCTGCCCCAAAAGGCTTCATTGAGATCACTAACGCCCGATTAAGTTCCTATCTGCTCTGGGAACAGGAACCCTACATTTGGGAACGTCCATTCCGTTTTGGAACCAGCCGTTATTACAAGCTCGGACTATTAAGAAAATTTCGTTTTCTGGTAGATCTTATTCCAAATACGGAGGGAACTCTGGTGAGAACCCGGATCTGGATTTCACCACATAAGAACTTCACTTTCTTTCTTCTTAAAGGTATTCTGGAAAGGATAATGAAGCACCGATACCAAAAAATTCTTAAAGAATTTGATGAGTGTGCAACTCAGGAGATCCTGCCCTATGTAAGAAACTCTCCGAAGAGACTTGTTCGTGGTGCGGAAAGCCGGATCAAACAGATCACAAAAGAACTTATTACAGAGACCCGCAGAAAGAGGATCATCAATCACCTGATAGAATATATTCGCAAAGCTGATGATGAGGACCTGGTTCGTATTCATCCCTTCGCACTTGCTGAGTACTGGGGGGAAAAGAAGTACTCGGTTTTAAACGTATTCCTGCATGCAGCGAAGATAAATCTCCTGGATTTTGGGTGGGATGTTTGCTGTCCCAATTGTAAGTCTCCAAGAAATAATTTCAGAAAGCTAAAAGAGAGTCGCGCTCAGCTGTATTGTGAGGAATGTGATCTTGATTACGAACTCGACTTCAACAAAAATACCTATCTGGTCTTTCAGCCTCATCCACTGATCCGGAAAGTCTCTGACCGGAAATACTCTTTTGGCGATCCGCAATCCACACCGCATAAAGTAACTCAGCATTTTCTGAACGTGGGTGAAGCCAAATATCTTAATGTTAAGCTGGAAGAAGGAACGTATTTATTCAAAAGTCATAACCATAAGGGCGAACTGGTTATGCATGTTCGGGAGGATGGCAAAGATAACGTGTCTCTCATCGTTACAGAACAGGATTTTATGGGACAGGAAGTAACCGTATCGCGAAAACCTAACCTCACCATTCTCAATCACTCCCGAAAAAAACTGGTTTGTTTTCTTGAAAAGAAAGACTGGAAAGAAGAAGCTACTTATGCAAGTGAGGTAAGTTCTGCCCATGATTTCAGGACCCTGTTCTCCAGGGAAGCACTTAAAGAAGGCAATAATGTTAAAGCCTCCGGGGTAACCATGCTATTTACGGATCTCATGAATTCAACCGAGATCTATCGGCAGGAAGGAGATGATTCAGCAATTGGCCGGGTTATGAGTCACTTTAAGATACTCCAGCAGATCATTGCCGAGGAACGTGGTGGGGTTGTAAAAACCATCGGGGATTCTGTCATGGCTGTATTCCGTGAACCCGTTTCGGCTATCAAAGCTGTGGAAAGAATTCAGCAAATATTCAGTACGTCCACCGCAATGGGTGATTCGTTCAAATTAAAAGCAGGAATTCACTATGGTGATTGTACCGCTGTTAACCTGAATGGAAGAACAGATTATTTTGGCACAACGGTTAATATTGCTTCACGGCTTGTTGATGTTGCCAAGGAAAAGGAAGTGATCATTTCTGAAGCTGTTTTCAGGCACCCGGACGTTAAACTTTACCTGGATAAGAAAAAGGATAATCTGTTTGTTAAAGAGAATCAGATCGAACTGAAAGGATTCGAAAACGAGGAGTTTAAGATCAAGCAGATCCGCCTTGAACGCCCTTCTCTGCGCCTCGTTATTTAGTATTGACCATTGACGCCATACAATCACCATCTCTGTTAAAGTTCCTCATTCGATCTTAAACATTCAGATTGTAGATAACCATTCCTTAGCTGTTCGCTTAATTACTTTAACAGTGTCATCTTACGAGTAAGGGATTTACCCGCGGATTTCAGTG
Organism: Rhodothermia bacterium; assembly: GCA_030427885.1. Lineage (GTDB taxonomy): Bacteria > Bacteroidota > Rhodothermia > Balneolales > Balneolaceae > JAUICM01. The sequence goes on from JAUICM010000002.1 coordinate 53,867, forward strand.
TGTAAAAATAAAGCCCTGACCAACTGAATTACCATTTGAATCCCGACCGCCCCACTGAACTCTATAGGTTCCTGGCGCATAATAAGAACTGACCAGGGTATTAACATTTCGTCCCAGTAAGTCATAGATAATTAATTCTGTCATACCAGGCTCCCGGATGTTAAACACAATGGTAGTGTATGGATTAAAGGGGTTTGGATAATTTTTTAAAAGTTGGATTTCCTCTGGTTTTTCTTCGTTTATAGAAATAATGCCTGTAGTGATTTCTTTTATTTCTTTCGTCAGGGTATCGAGCCAGAAAGTTTTGCCAGCCGAACTAACCACCATTTCCAGACTCTGTTTGGTACCGACAGGTGCATCATCATCAATTCTTAAAACCAGACTACGTTCAATTGCTTCACCAGCGTCAATATCACCGAATGCTTGCTCAGGTAACCCAATTCTGGTCTGTGCAGTAATAAACTGACCTTCTATTCTCTTAAAATTAACACTTACAGAAGCTATAGTTTCTGTTTGACCAAAATTCCTGAGGGTCATTTTAAAAGGTAGCTTGTCACCGGGATTGGCAAGAGTGTCATCAGAGCTATAAGTATAATAATCAAGTTTTACTGGACCTTTGGTTGAAAATGTCGCGGCATTTTCCAGGGCAATATAATAACCTGAGTCTGGCAAGTAGGCTGAGAGATGAATGGTATAAACTTTCTCACCTACAGGAACAAACCACTTTCCGAAAAAGCCAACATTGTCATCGGTAACACCATTCTCTACCATACTAACGGTATCAACTAACCCAAGATCATTGCTAAAAATATAAGCATCCAACTTCACGTTCGTGGCGTTAATTTCCGCAGCGATTTTAAGTGTATCTGTACCCGGTGCCAGATATAATTTATTTAAAGCCGGGTTCAGTATAATATTTGAAGCGGAGACTCTCGAATTAGCATTACCCCCTTGCCAACCAAGGTCATTGCGCAAACCACCTTGTGCAGGGGATAGTGCATTACCCAGGCTATTTGGGTCTTCCGCATCATAATATACAGGTAGTGGATTTCCTGCATCAATGCATTGAGACTCCTCTGTTAAAGCGAAATGTAAAGTATCTGAAAACAAAGGTTCAATATCTAAGTTACCAATGCCGGCGGCGCCACCTTGTATGTTTGAGTATGATATATCTGAAGTCCCGTCAAAGCGGAGAAATATTTGTTGACTTGTGGAATTGGGATTTGCTGTATTATTGTAAATAATGGAGTTAACAATGATACTTTTTTTTGCTCCGGTTATTATCATTCCGCCGCCATCTCCTCCCGAAGTATTATGAACAATAGTACTGTTAATGATTGGTACGTTTTCCCAATCTATGTAAACACCACCCCCACCATTGGCCGTTGTACCCGCTTCATTATACGCCACGAGGTTATTTTTGAAAAGAAGTCCTTCACTAAACGCCAGCATAACCCCGCCGGCATACCCCCCTTTATTGTATGTTATAATATTGTAGCTGATATCTGCCTGCGATTGACCTGCACGAATACCTCCGCCACCAGCGCCGGAACTTCCTGTTTCGTCAGTACTGCTATTACCTGTGATAATATTGTGCCTGATCGTAGGTGAAGCATGGTCAATCAAAATGCCCCCTCCGGTTCTGAAATATAAATTTTCACTGGTGTTGTAATTCCGGGTGCCGGTCCCCCCTGTTATGGTGAAGCCCTGTAATACAGCATTTCTGGTCTCTTCGTTTCGAAACTGTACCACACTGCCGGTATCTGGATCGGTGTGATCACTACCATCAATGATGGTTGTACTGATGAAGGAGGTATCCCTGTCAAAATAATAGTTGCTGGTTAGGTAGATATCCTTGCCTTTAAAATTTATGTTTTCAAGATATGTGCCAGGAGATACTATGACAGTGTCTCCGGATTCCGATCCGTTGATAGCATCCTGAATTGTGGCATAGTCGTCTGGTACATGTACGGTTGACTGTGCTATCAAAAAGAATGGGGTGAGCAGAAAAAGCAGAAAAACGCTAATAAACAACTTCATGGTACAAAATGAATTTAGTTTAAGTTTACTTGTGGGGCGATAGTAAATTTAAAACCTGGTCTTGTCGTCAACCTTCAGGAAGTGAGACCATATTTCTGAGAAAAGTCCTCTGCTCAGATTTCTGCAAAGAAATACTCAGTTAGCCAGTACGAGCTGTACGGTAAAAACTAATTCAAATTCTTAAACCGGGAAGGGGTGAGACCAGTGTGCTTTTTAAAAGCACGGTTAAATGCAGCTTTGGAATTAAAACCGGACTCGTACAGAATCTCCGAAATTGTTTTATGATTGTCCTCAGAGTTTTTGAGCTGATTTTTAGCTTCGGTTACCCTGTATTTATTAATAAAATCGAAAAAATTGTCTCCGAATTTTTGATTGATAACCTGAGACAGCGATTTAGGAGGAATGGATAAGTTGTCAGCCAGATCGTTAATTTTTAGCGACGAATCGAGATATGGTTTCTCGTTTTCCATATAGTCGGTCAGTCTATGTGCATATTGCTCACAGTCTGTCATAGAGAGATTAGAATCAGCGTATTTAGGTTTATCATTGCTATGTTCCAGTACCGGGGGTTGCTTCATACCTTTAACTACAACGATCGAGCAAAATACAAGAAGGGACGAAATTGAGAACACTTCATTTATTGTGAATAAATCAGATCCATAAAAATTCATTGCTATCATAATGGGAAACAGTGCATCGAAAACCCAGTGCCCAAATAGCAGTATCAACAAAGCAGATAGCCAATCTAAGTTGATTTTTTCGACATAGGAATAGGTGTATTTAAGCTCATTTTTGTGTCTTTTCAGTCTAATAAAGGAGAAAATGATATAACCTAGAAAGAGTAAAAGAAAAATTACCTGATACACATTATAGTTACTGTAAGTAAACAAACCCACAGGTTCAGAAGAATCTGTTGCCTGAGAAACCCTGATATTATAATCACTGAAAAGCCAGATGAAAACCGTTACACCTGGAACGAAATGAAGCCATCCTGATTTATCCAGCTTGAAATCCCGATAACAAACAGATAACGTGTGCAAATATACAAGCGGACCGATAAACAAAAACAAGCTTTTGTTAAACAGATCAAGAGTTGGATGGTTAGCCATCAAGATCAACCCATATTTATCCAGCGTGGATATGAGAACCAGAAACGCAATAACTGACAAAAGTAAAACCACAAACAAATTTCGGTTCTGATTTTTTCTACTTGTAATGACCACATAAACTAAAATCACAAGCATGAAAAAAGTTATTGCGTTTACGGCTTTTGCAATTTCGATCAACATGAGTATTTCATCTGTACAAATTTTTAAAAATTTACCCTTAAACATGGTTATAGTAAAGCTATAACAGGCATCTTATCAGCTTTGTTGTTTTCCAGTTCATTCTGAACCGTACATCGGCGTCTCCCTTCGCAATGGCTTCAGTCTTTTCTCAAAGTATTTTCCCTAAAAAAATTCCGATTTAATACTCAATTTATTGTAGGTTCCTTTTCACTTATCAGGAACTAATTCACTCACATGGGTAAGAAGAAAAATCATCATCCGTCCATCATGGATTCGATTAGTACGATGAAACCAAAAAAGAATATCGCATTGATCGCACATGACCATCGCAAACTGGACCTATTGGACTGGGCAGAGTTTAACAGGGAAATACTTTCTGAACATAATTTGTTTGGAACCGGAACTACGGGATCAATGGCCGCTGAGCGATTAGATCTCCCGGTTTATACCTTCAAAAGCGGACCTCTTGGTGGTGACCTTCAGATCGGATCGGCAATAATCGATAATGAGATCGATATCATGATCTTTTTTACTGATCCACTGATGGCGCAGCCTCATGATGTGGATGTGAAAGCACTTATGAGAATAAGTGTGGTTTACAATATTCCATTGGCTTGTAACCGTTCTTCCGCAGATTTCATTATTTCATCCCCGTTAATGGAAAAGTCTTACGACCGATTTATCGTTGATTATAGTCAGCGCTTCAAAAAAGAGCTTTAACGATCCATGCCCAACAGACTAGCTCACGAAAAGAGTCCTTATCTACTTCAGCATCAGGATAATCCTGTTGACTGGTATGCCTGGAGTGATGAAGCTTTCGAAATTGCAAAAAAAGAGAACAAACCTGTTTTCCTGTCTATTGGTTACGCCACCTGCCATTGGTGCCATGTGATGGCACATGAAAGCTTTGAGGACGAATCCATAGCCAGCCTATTAAATGAGGCATTCATCAATGTAAAAGTTGACCGAGAGGAACGTCCCGACATCGATGCAACTTATATGACGGTATGCCAGATGCTGAACGGACATGGAGGCTGGCCACTTACCATCATTCTTACTCCGGATAAAGAGCCCTTCTTCGCTTCCACGTACATCCCAAAAGAGGCGAGGTATGGGCGCATCGGCCTGAGACAACTTATTCCCGGGGTAAGTGGTATGTGGACCCATGAGCCTGCTAAAGTTCAAAAGGCCGTTGAGAGTATAAAAGGTGGCTTTGTCCGTTCACAGGAATTTGAACCGGGTAAGTTCCCCGGGACGGAGGCAATTGATTTTGCAGCTGAACAGTTAATGTCCCGATATGATCCTGACTTTGGTGGATTCGGAACGGCTCCAAAATTCCCCTCCCCACACAATTTGATGTTTCTGCTTCGGCAATGGGATCACACCGGCGATGAACGCTTTTTGGAAGCCGTCACGGAAACATTGACTGCTATGCGACTTGGTGGAATCTGGGATCATATCGGTTTTGGATTCCATCGATATTCTACCGACCGCGAATGGCTGCTCCCCCATTTTGAAAAGATGCTGTACGATCAGGCTCTTCTTATGATGTTGTATACCGAAGCCTGGCAGATCACTAAAAAACCTCTTTTCAAACAGACGGTATATGAGATCAGTGAGTATGTTACCCGTAATCTTACCAGTGAAGAAGGTTCTTTTTTTTGTGCTGAAGATGCTGATACTGAAGGTGAAGAAGGAAAGTTCTACGTCTGGGATATTTCAGAAGCAGACTCGCTCCTGAGTAAACAGGAAGCTTCGTTCTTTAAATTTAGTTACAATTTAAAAAAAGAGGGTAACTTCGAAGATGAGTCTACAAAGAAATTAACAGGCCAGAATATCCCCCATCTTAATACTGAACTTGAAGAGGAAGCCGCTGATATCTGGACACTCTTGAGACCTAAACTTTTTAAGTACCGGGAAAAACGTATTCATCCCCTTCTGGATGACAAGATACTTACTGACTGGAACGCTCTGATGATCGCTGCTTTTGCCAAAGCCGGAGCTTCTTTTGGGGATGACACTTTGGTCAAAAAAGCAACTACTGCCTATTCCTTCATTCAGAAACAACTCTATGTTGATGGAATCCTCCACCACCGATATAAGGATGGTGAATCATCAATTCCGGCATTTGCTGATGACTGTGCTTTCCTTATCTGGGCTGGAATCGAATTGTATGAAGCTACATTTGATGCCCGGTATCTGACGGATGCTCTGGATCTCAATGAGTATTTCATTCAAAACTTCTGGGACAATGATAATGGCGGGTTTTACTTAAGTATCAATGACAAAGATCAACCTCTTGGGCGTCAGAAACAGATTTATGATGGCGCTATTCCATCTGCTAACTCTATCGCATTGATGAACCTTATACGCCTCGGAAGGTTTACCGGAAAAACAGATCTCGAAGAAAAAGCCAATGCTATCGGATGCTGTTTCTCTTCTGACCTGATCCGATCCGGGTCAAGCAGTACAATGAGCATGATGGCCGTTCAGTTCCTTAACTATGATACTAAGGAAATCGTGATCTCAAAAGGTAATAACGATGCTTCCGGATTCATTTCATTACTGAGATCTTTGTTCATCCCATCCAAAGTTTTGTTATTCCGCCCTGCAGAAGAAGATCATTCGATCTATTCGGTATCCGGATATATTAAAGAACAGGAACCAGTTCAGGGTAAATCCTCTGTATATATTTGCCGGAACTATTCCTGTGAGAAACCGGTATTTGATATGAGCCAACTCATTGAGTCACTGGAACTTCACTGATCCAAAAAAATCTGCTGGATAAGCAATCCGTCTTTTGAGTTACTCCGTACTTTAATTCAGACAAACTAATTATGCTATTTTTCTTTCTCTCAGCGGTAGGTCGAATCCTAACGCAAAATAATACACGCGATCGCGAATTGATGCGCCGTATAGCTTCTAAAGATCCTGAAGCTCTGGGTTTGTTGTATGATCACTACAACAAACTGCTTTTTGGACTATTAAGAAGTATTCTCAAAAAAACGGAAGAAGCTGAAGACATTCTTCAGGAAGTATTCACCAGTATTTGGGAAAAAGCTCATCAATTCGATACCGAACGAGGAACTCCATATACCTGGATTGTTTCTCTTACAAGGAATAAAGGAATTGACCGATTGAGATCTAAAGTTTACAAAGAACAGAAAAAACAGGATGCAGTCATCGATGACGATGAAGCATTTTTCCCTTTGTTTTCGGAGGAAAACAACCCATTGGAAAATACCATTCTGTCCGACCGTGCTAAAAGAGTGTATGAGGCTCTCGAAAAACTTTCAGAGAAACAGAGAACAGTAATACAGGTCGCCTACTTTGATGGATTATCGCAATCGGAAATATCAGAAGAAATGAATATCCCTTTGGGTACAGTTAAAACCAGAATGCGTGATGGAATGATCAAATTAAGAGAATTATTATCTCAGGAGATGGCTTAATGGACGAGCAGCAAAACAATAGCTTAAATTTTGAAGAACTTTGTGCGGGCTTTGTTCTGAATTCACTTTCAGAACAAGAAGCGGATACCTTTCTACAACTTCTCGAGGGTGCCACTTCACAGCAACAGGAACTTTTTGAAGATATGCAGGCCATTGCCTCAGAAATGGCTCTCTTATATCCAGAATTAAAACCAACTGACAAAATAAGAGAGCAGCTTATTGAGATGGCCTGGGCATCCGTCAATTCCCCCAAAGGCGCGAACATATTATACCTGAATCGGTTCCGGTACGCTGTTGCAGCATCTGTAGTTTTTATGCTGGTCTCACTGGGATTACTATTCTATACCCAGAATATAACATCAGATTTAACACGTCAGGGAGAACTGCTGAGTGAGCAGGGAAAGTTTATGGAGCAACAAAGTAAAATGTTGGAAGCCCGGGAGAGTACCATCCTTGCTTTACGTGATGAAGTTGAACGAAAAGAAGAATTACTTACCATTCTTGAGGCTAGAGATGTTGATCTGATCCTGATGGATGGTCTGGATGTGAATCCGAATGGTTACGGTAAGGTTGTATGGGATAAAGATAATGGCAAGGCACTGCTTCAGGTAGCCAACCTGCCATCGGTTCCAACAGATAAAGATTATCAACTTTGGTTCATTATCGATAATCAACCCATCAGCGCCGGAGTATTTGCTGTGGAAGATCCACGTAACGATAACTTCTTCAGAATCGAGGAAATGCAACGTGGAGAAGCTACAGGCGCATTCGCTATCACATTAGAGCCAAAAGGTGGAGTGCCACAACCAACAGGAGATATGTATCTGCTTGGAAGTATGATCAATTAACAATGGACCTTTTTTTATGAAGCCGGTTCTGTTCAGATCCGGCTTTTTTTGTTTCATCCAATCTGATTCAACAATGACTTCGTAATTATTAATTAGATACCCAACTGGGTTTTTAATTTTTAACCAAAACATGGTGATCATGAATTCTAAGAATAAGTTACGATCATATTTGTCTGTTTTGTGTATGATGCTAACTACGCTCAGCATAAACTTACAAGCGCAAACAACCTTTGAAGCCTACCTTAGTGGTAGCAATGAAGTACCAGCTCTAACTACAACAGCCTCTGGTATGGTAACCGCAACACTTACAGGAAACGATCTTGTTGTTGAAGGAACATTCTCAGGGCTATCCGGAGACTACTCCGCATCTCATATACATCTGGGGATGGCTGGAGAAGCAGGCGGTGTACTTGTTGCCCTTTCCCCCACAGTTGATGGAGATAGTAAAGGCGGTACTTACGAAGCTTCCAACAATACGTTTGCCCTTACATCAGGTCAGATTGATACTCTGAAGATGCAGGGACTTTATGTAAATATACATTCAAGTACGTATGCCGGTGGAGAGTTACGCGGGCAAATTGTACCAGAAGCTGAAGTTCATCTAAGAGCTAATCTTTCAGGAGCTTTCGAAATCCCGGCGGCAAAAACCATGGCAAGCGGTGGAGTTGTTCTCCAACTTGAAGGAGATTCATTATGGCTTTCAGGTTCATTCCAGAATCTGGCCGATGAATTTGATACTGAAGTAGCAGGTGGCTCTCATCTGCATATTGGTGCTGCAGGGTCAAACGGTGCAATTTCTTTAACTCTGACTCCTTCTCTTGATGAAGGAAATAAGTCGGGCATCTACCTTGCTTCAGAGAATGCATTCGAGCTTACCTCTGATCAGAAAGAAGCACTAATGAACCGAATGTTTTATTTGAATATACATACCAAAGCATTTGCAGGTGGAGAACTCCGTGGACAAGTTGTACCTCAGTCCACAGCAACCTTCTTTGCTAGCTTATCTGGAACAGCTGAGGTGCCCTCAATCAAAACTGACGCTGCAGGAGCCCTGGTTCTTGAACTTCACGATGATACCCTTGTGGTTACAGGATCCTTTACCGGGTTAACAGGTGCATTTGATGCGACTATAGCTGGTGGTTCACATTTACATATCGGTCACAGTGGCGAAAACGGTGCTGTTTCGATACTTATAAACGCAGATGTAGACCTCGATCTTTCAGCTGGTATTTATGCAGCCGATGAAAATAAATTCGAGCTGAGTCCTGATCAGATCGATGCGCTCATGGCCCGAATGATGTATGCTAATATTCATACACTTGCTTTTGCCGGAGGAGAATTGAGAGGTCAGGTTCTTGGAGAAGCCAATGCCTACTTCCGAACCAATCTATCCGGAATTCATGAGATACAACCTGTATGGACCAATGCTTATGGGGCACTTAATGTAGAGGTGAGTGGTTCAACCGCGATCGTTAGTGGTGGATTCTCAGGTTTGGAATCAGCTTTTGATGCCAGTATAGCCGGTGGTTCGCATTTACATGCCGGCCCTGTCAGTGCTAATGGTGATGTTGAAGTACTTATCAATGCATCTGTCTCGGAAGATACATCTGGTGTCTACGAACCTGCCATGAACTGGTTTAGCCTCACCGAAACACAACTTTCAGCTTTATATGATGAAGGCATGTATGCCAATATTCATACCACTGGAAATGCTGCCGGTGAATTAAGAGGCCAACTTTTATTTGGTGATAACAAAGCTCCTGATTCTGCTGAGATCCTGAGTCCTGCAGATAGCAGTGAACTTACGATTGGAGGAGATATAACAAGTATGTTTGAAGCTACCTGGGAAGAATCCTCTGATGCTGATAACAATGAAATCTCTTATATATGGCAACTATCAACCGATGCTGGCTTTGACAATATTATTGTAAATGCCAATGTTGGCTCAGAAACTTCTTTTACTACTGATTTCGGAGTGTTAGATACTCTGCTGGGTGGACTCGGCCTCGATATCGGTGGCACAGCAATGGTCTATCACAGAGTGGTAGTAACAGATGGTAGTAATTACACTCAAGGAAATCCTAAAGCAGCAATGCTCGAACGTGGTATGGTAACAGCAAACGAAACGGAGAACATCGATCCAAGAAAATTTTCACTGGATCAGAATTATCCGAATCCTTTTAATCCTACTACCACCATTAAATTCACCTTGAGTGAAGCAAGTAATGCAAGCCTGATAGTATACAATATGCTGGGACAGCAAGTAGCTGAATTAGCTAACGAACGACTTTCAGCAGGTGCACATACTTATAATTTTGATGCGAGTCTGTTGTCTTCCGGGATATACATTTATCGTCTCAGAGCTGGTGATAAACAAGTAACCAAACGTATGACTTTGATCAAATAATACGTGGTTCATCTATCACAAACCGGCTGCCCTATACAGGGCAGCCTTTTTTATTTGCCATTTAATTCTATCCAATCCGAAGTAAACCAGGCTTCGTACTTAACAATGAGAAAACGACGAATAGTTGTTTTAGTTAGTTAGCGAAATACGCGTAGAGACAAGGGGCGTTCCTGAATAAGGGCGCCCCTTTATTTTCAGGCATAAAAAAAGCCGCTCCAACTGGAACGGCTTATTAATTTGTTGTCCGGAGGATCAATTCTTCATCATCATTCCGAATATCATGTCGCCAAGGCTAACCAGTTTTACACCTGTTGGTATTTCAACCATGGCTTTGGCAACACTCGATTTATTTATATCAGTCACTTCAAAAATGGTTTTCCATTCTCCTTCATCCTGTACCTCAATCAACATCGGGAATGAACTTGATTTGAATTCCTGGGTGATACGGGTAGCCGATTCCTGCATTGCTATTGGCACATTTTTCCATGGCTCTGCCAGCATTCCCCAATTCAATTTGATCTCCCCCGTTAACCAGATAGACATGGAATTACCATTTTCTTTATCTGTTACCTTAAGCTCTGTACAGTCGTAGCCTCTGACCACTTTTGTTCTGTTTGTGTACACCAACGATGGCATATCATCGGTTTCAACATCAACATCTGCGTCATCGCCACCCATCATAGAAGCCATTGAAAAGAATCCTTCCAGTTCCTCTTTAGTGAATTGCAGCGCCTGGTCATTGTCCATCAGAATAACGAAATCCTTTTTATCATTTCTGATCAACAACCCGCTGGCATCATAAGAGTCATCCATGAAACTCATTGAATTATCTCCTTTTATGATGATCCTGTCTTTTGCAGCGTAAAGATTCAATTCATTGGATGTAGGCCGGCCATTTTCTTCACCATAAGCTTTCATTATAATCTGACCTTCGAACTGAGCCTGAACCGGCACGCTGAAAGCTGCCATTACTGTTAAAAAAGCTCCGAATAGTAACTTTCTGATATACATTGATGTGAGATTTAGTTTTGTGATTCGCCCGTTGTAAACGAATATATCGATAAGTTGTTTCGTAAGATCAGGCAGTGATCAGGTCGTCCATTCCAACACTTACCTTTTTGATCCAGCCACCAGCCACTACATCATCACCTTCATAACAAACAACTGCCTGCCCCGGGGTAATCGCTTCACGGCCAGCCGGGAAATGCACCTTGATCTCATCATCTCCGGTTTGGGTGATATAACCAATTGCACCATCATCGTTGTAACGTATTGCACCTGTGATCTCCATTTCCTCTTTAGGAATGCGATCATATTTGATGAGATTAATTTCTTTTGCTGTCAGGGTAGAACTGATCAGATCTCCTTTTTCACCAATGGTGATCGTATTTGTAATCGGGTTGATATCAGTGACATACACCGGTTTGCCCATCGGCAGATTCAGTCCTCTTCTTTGCCCGATCGTATAAAATGGATATCCCTCGTGTTCTCCCAGAATATTTCCGTCTTTATCCACAAACTTGCCACCCTTCATCTTCTCTTCCAGGCCAGGTACTTTGTCTTTCAGGAATCTGCGGTAATCGTCATCTGGCACAAAACAGATCTCGTAGGAATCCGGCTTATTCGCCACATTGAGCAATCCATGATCCTCAGCGATCTGGCGGATTTCTGTTTTAGAGTATCCACCTAAAGGGAAGATCGTTCTTGCAAGATGCTTCTGAGCCACACCCCAAAGTGCGTATGACTGATCTTTCTTAGGATCCAACCCACGGGAGATAATATGACGTCCATTTTCTTCACGCACTCGTGCATAATGACCTGTTGAAATAAAATCACAACCCAGATTATCAGCCCTTTTAAGCAGCGCAGCCCACTTGATATGAGTATTACATAAAACGCAAGGATTAGGAGTTCTTCCACCCAGGTAATCATCTACGAAACGATCGATCACCCAGTCCCCAAATTCTTCCCTGATATCGACAATAAAATGTTTGAAGCCATGATTTACAGCAATATGGCGGGCATCATTCATAGACTCAACGGTGCAGCAACCTGTTTCCTTACCATTATCACCACCACTACGGTGATAATCCCAGGTTTTCATGGTTATACCGATGACTTCGTAACCTTGTTCTCTAAGCATTACAGCGGCTACAGAGGAGTCTACTCCACCGCTCATCGCTACTAATACTTTACCTTTTTTACTCATTTGTTTTCTCTCTTGTCATATCGAGTGGAACGAGATATCTAACTGGTTCGTGAAACGCTCTGCAGATTTCTCACTTCGTTCGAAATAACAGAATTCCTACCTCTGATTGATTTGAATGCAAAAGATACAGCTTTTTTCAACGAAGGGCGATCTGTGTTAATTGCTTATTACTATGATGCAGATAGTCTTGCTGTATCAATTCATTCAATCTTCATACGGTTATTCTTTTTTAAGCAATTAAAAGCATAATCCAACCATTAACACTCCTCTCATTATGACTCACTCAAGATTTATAAGACTTCAACTCACTTTTGTAGTATTGCTATTAATTGCTCCACAGTTAATAGCACAAGTTAACCTAACCAGTGAATACCTCATCGACCCTGAATTGGGGATATCCGCGGCCGACACAAGTGCCAGATTTTGGTTCGATTCATTTGACGAAACCGAAGGCGCTTTTTTTACAAATGTTGCCCGAAATGGTATCCCCAGTGATGATGAAAAACAAATGATCACCCAGTCACAAAATGCCTATGGTATGGCACGGGCTTTTCAACTTACCGGAGATACAACTTTTCTGGACTATGGGCGAAAAGCGCTCGACTGGATGTATGCGAATATGTGGGATACTACCTACGGAGGGTGGTTAAAAAATAGTAATTCAAAGAGTGCTTTCGATCACCATTATGCTCAGATCGGTCCTTCTGCCATGTTTGAAGCAGGAAATGACTCTGTTGACTGGGAATGGTTCATGAAAGGCCACGATGCTGATCAAAATCTTTGGGATGACCGGGAAGATTATTTTGGATATTTCGACAATGCAAATCTTGACTGGTCGGGAAAAGATGGGAAAACATTTGGTTCTACAGTTGATGGCATAACTACACATGCACTATACCTTTACTTAATGACCGGCGATGAGGAACATAAAGAGCGACTTCTGCAACTTGGAGATATCATTGTTAATTATTTAGTGCCTTCCATGGATGAGATGGATTTTGGCTTTAATGAAATATATGACAGCGAATGGGGATGGAATCCGGAAGGTGGATGGTGGGGCGGTGGCGGACGCTTCGACTTTACCGGACATATTTCCAAAACCGCATGGTGTCTTGCACGGATTTATCAGGTTGAGCCCAAACCTGAATACCTTGAAGGTGCTAAGAAAATTCTCGATGATGTATTGGCCAAAGAAGATCAGTACAATGAAAAAATAAGCCAGTGGTGGGAATATGAAGAAGGTCTCACTTCCGGAATCATGAATTATTATCTCACCGGTAAAGACGAATATCTGGAATTTGCTGACCGACAATTAAACCTGATGATTGATAACCTTTGGGATCCTGACTATGGTGAATTCTATTTCTTCAACGATAATGATCATAAAGGATCTTATTACAAAACGAGTTATCACTCCGTGGAAATGTTCTACTATATATATCTGTACGGCAACTTGTACCTGTATAATGAACCTGTTTCCCTGTATTACAGAATTCAACCCTCATCTGTGGAACGTGAAATTTCTTTGTACCCACTTGCCTTTTTTGATAGCCTGCTCACTGTTACAGAGGTTTCAGTGGATGGAATAGCATTCAATAATTTTGACGGGCAATCACGTACACTCACTATTGCTCCCGGCGAAGGCGGAGTCTTCAAAGCTACTTTTAAGTCAACTGGTACAATTACTTCTAATGAAGATGAAATTACCCAGGCCCCGCTCAATTTTGAATTATTTCAGAACTATCCGAACCCGTTTAATCCAACAACCGATATTACTTATTCCGTTACAAACACCTCGAATCTCACTCTGGAAGTTTATAATCTTCTGGGACAAAAAATTCGAACCCTTGTTAACAAAATACATTCTCCCGGACAGTATCAGGTCAGGTTTGATGCTACCAATCTGACAAGTGGAGTTTATTTTTATGTATTGAATTCAGGCGGGAAATCGGAATCCAGAAAAATGATCTTACTGAAATAGTCCAACTTATGATGCACTTAGGAGGGTATTTATTTTAATCCCCTCCTATTGCATCACTTCTTTTTTTAAATTAACTTTGTATTTAAAAGTACTTTGTATGAGTAACGAACAAGACTATTTAAAAAACATTGCAGAGATCCGCTCCATGATGGAACGGTCCTCCAAATTTTTATCACTATCCGGCTGGGCTGGCATTATGGCTGGTTTTTATTCTCTGGCGGGAGCATGGATCGCGTATTCTTATTTTGGATTCGATCCAGATGAGATCTCTTACAGCTCACCTGAACTCACAAAAGTGATTGCGCTTGCTTTAGGAATTCTGGTGACAGCTTTGGTAACTGCTATTTATTTCTCATGGAGTAAGGCCAATAAAAAAGGTGAAAAAATCTGGAATTCAACTTCACGAAGATTATTAGCTAGTATGGCTGTTCCGCTAGCTGTTGGTGGAATACTGATCATCCTCTTGTTGATGAAAGGATTAATTGGTTTGGTTCTTCCGCTGATGCTGATATTCTATGGTTTAGCACTGTACAATGCCGGTAATTACACTATTAAGGAAGTGAAGATCATGGGTTTCATACAGCTCATTCTGGGGCTTATCAGTTCCTGGTATGTTGAGTATGGGCTCCTTTTATGGGCATCAGGTTTTGGCTTGGTTCATCTCATATACGGTATTTATATGTACTTCAGGTACGAGCGGTGATCCATTGTGAAACTATCATTCGATGACCTACATAAAGCATTCGAAAGCAGGGTCAGGCTTGGTATAATGTCGGCACTGGCCGTAAACGACCAACTTGATTTCAGTGCCCTGAAAGAATTTCTGGGTGTGACGGATGGCAATCTGGCCACACACATCAAAAAGCTGGAAAAAGAAGATTTCATTGGTGTTGAGAAATCTTTCATAGACAATAAACCCAACACCAAATATTACATGACTCCGGAAGGTAAAAAGGCATTTAATGATTACCTGAACCTGATGGAGCAGATCATAAAATCACAAAAGTAGTATAGAAGATTCACATGAATAAAATTCTTCCCTTCTTTGCAATAGTAATAGGTATAATTTTGATGTCATTTAAAATTACGGAAGACCGGGAACCCGGTGGAGTACCTTTGTTACTTATTTTTCTGGGAATTGCCTGGTATTCAATCGAACGCAAAAGAAGTAAAACAAAACACGCTTAATCGCCCAGGAACCTTCTCTATTTTTTTAACTATACACTTTGAATTTCAAAGTACTTTCTAATAACAATTAATTTCTTAAAATCATGGATATGAACACATCTGATAACTTTCTTAAAAATACAGGGTACCTTGCTGCCGGAACCATTGTCCTGCTCCTGATACCTTTTATTGCAATGCAATTTTCCGGTGAAGTAGACTGGAGTATCACCGATTTTATTATAGCAGGAGCATTACTCTTTGGAACCGGCTTTTCTTTTCTGATTGTCATCAGGAACTCTGAAAATGTACTTTACAAAGCCGCTACAGGTATGGCTTCTGCTGCCGGATTATTCCTCGTCTGGTCCAATCTGGCAGTAGGATTGATTGGTAGTGAAAATGAAGCCATTAACCTGGTTTATTTCGGGGTTATTGCCATAGGTTTGATCGGAGTTTTTCTTTCGAGATTTAAGGCTCAGGGAATGGCGTTTACTTTGTTCGGTATGGCTTTAGCGTGTGTGATTATCGCAGTAGTTGCACTTTCACTGGGGATGCAGAATCTACCACACAGCTCCGCTACAGAGATCATTGGTGTTAACGCGCTTTTTATGGTCTTATTCACTCTTTCGGGCATTCTGTATCGCCATGCAGCACAGGATGAATCCAAGACCGAATCTTGAAACTTATAAACAGAAATATGAATCTTCATAAAAAATATCGTAAAAGAATCATTTTGGGAATTACTCCGATTATTTTAACGGGATTATTCCTTCTCTGGCAATCTGAGATCGCAAAGGAGAGGCAGGTTCCGATCGGACCCTTTCAGATAGCTGATAACCTCTACTATGTGGGAACCACTAATGTCTCTTCATTCCTGCTCACCGGACCAGAGGGCCACGTACTTATTGATGGAAATTACCCTGAAACTGCTCCCATGATAATTGAAAGCATCACCAAACTTGGATTTAATATCACAGATGTTAAAGTACTGGTAAATTCCCACGCTCACTCTGATCATGCGGGAGGGCTGGCCGAACTTAAGGAGACATCTGGTGCAGAATTGTGGGCCAGTACCGGAGATGCTGATGTACTTGAGTCGGGAGGTCGTGAAGATCTGTCTTTTGGTCCCTTACGATTTCTTCACTTCATCGGTTTAGGCTCCTTTCCACCGGTTCAGGTCGATCATCGGTTTGAAGATGGAGACACCCTAAAAGTGGGCCCACTCGAACTTACAGCACATGTTACGGCCGGACATACCCCAGGATGTACCTCATGGTCGTTTCCAATTAAAGATGAAGATCGTGAATTACTGGCGCTTAATATTTGCAGCCTTACGATGATGCCTTTCACATCTCTTACAAAACCTGAAAGTTATTCTGGAATTCGGGAAGATTTTGAACAGAGTTTCAAAACCCTCAAAGATCTTCCGGTTGATGTCTTTCTGGCTTCTCATACCGGATGGTTCAACTTGAGACACAAAATGAAAGAGCAGACCAGTACTGATAAACCTGTTACTCCATTTATTGATCCTGAGGGTTACCGTAAATTTATTGAACGTGAAGAAAACCATTTTCTTGAAGTCTTAAAAGATCAAAGTTTGAAGTAAAATTATTATGCTTCAAAAAATAGCTCTGATTAAAATCAGGTCATATACAAGTAAGGCTTCCAGGGCTCTTGGACATTGCCGTTATAATCCCTGAAAAAGGTAATGGGAATAGGTCGGTAAGGTTTCTTCTTCAAAGGCATATTGGCCTCTTTCGGGGTCATGTTGCCTTTCTTAACATTACACTTCTCACAGGCTGTAGTAAGGTTTTCCCAGGTATCACCGCCTCCTCTGCTCTTTGGTATCACATGGTCAATGGTCAGGTCTGACTTCTTACTGCAATACTGGCAGGTGAAACTATCCCTTCTCATAATGTTTCGTCTTGAAAGCACAACTTTTGAATAGGGAATCCGGATGTAACTTCTAAGCCTTATCACAGAAGGAAACTGGAATGAATCGCGGGTGGTACGCAGTTCTTTTTGCGGGTCGTCATGCAGTAGCTCAGCCTTTTCCAGAAAAAGCAATTTCATTGATCGTTGCACGGAGCAGATACTCAATGGCTGATAGTCTTGATTTAACACAAGTACATTAGCATTCATTATACAACTGGTTTAGAAGTGGACGTTTGTTGTTACTATGTAAGCAGTTTCTTTCGAAGAGAATCCAGGATAATGAATAATAAAAAAGGCGTGCCAGCTTGTCGCCGGCACGCCCTATAATGGGGTATTTTAAACTCAAATTCAACAAATTAAAAACCTATGAATTGAAGTATCTCCCGTCTTACATCAGCGTTAATAGATATTGCTAACAGGATAGATACCAGCAGTCCGAACAAGGCATAGAGCATGTCCTTACTTACCATCTTTAATACTTTAGTCATTGGCTTACCCATTTCCTTGCTGGAAACGATACTCATACCTACCTCACGGCCGGCTAAAAGCCCCAGGAATACCCAGGTAGTACTCATCGGAACCGTACTGATGGTAAGTTTATAGATAAGCAGAATGGAGTAAATGAAATCAATGATAGTAGCAGAACGAATATCAGTAACACGCGATTTCTCGGTAACGATCTGCTGAATTTTGTCCCCTCTCAGGTAAAAAAGGATACCTAACCCGAAGAAGATGAACAATGCAAAACCAAGGAATTGTGGCATATTTAAAGAACGTGGGAGATAAACCGCTACGTTAGCAGCGTCCTGCATCACCCAAACTGCCCAAAGTGTACCCGATGTGATCCACTGTACAGGCAACCAGAAGCTTTTGGCTTTTTTCTTAGAAAATTTCTTCTCCAGTGTTGTGGTTACCAATAACCAAACGGCTAGGCCAAGTCCGAATGCCAGAAAGTACCCGCTTAAACTCTTGCCAAGCACGGAAGTAATACTGGATGCCGAAGTAGCAAAACAGCTCAACAGAAGGAAGGTAGTGGATACCGGCATTCTCATCCTTGTAAGGATAAGCAGGAAAATTGGTGCAGCTACCTGAAGGAAAGTGAAGTTCTCGGGAGCCTGGTCAAATCCTTTGGATGCCAGCCTTTGGTAACTTACATCACCATCAAAAATGAAAAAACTGACGGTTACTGTTACCAGAAAGATCCCACCGATATATAACCACAGGTGCCACCATTTTTTATCCTGGTTGGAAGCCAGAAAAGTTCCAATGGTTTGAATACTGTCGTTTGCGATCGCAGAATAACCTGCGAAAATAAAGCCGACCCACATTGCGACCTGGGCATATGGGAAAGTTATTCCGGCTATAAAAAAGAAGAGTCCGATAAGACCAATAAAGATCCTTTCTTCTTTTATTACTGAATAAAAACCAGTTGGAATTACCGCTTCAACTGGGCTAAGGTCATTCCCCGATTTCTTTTTCTTTTTACTCATAGTAATTGGGTTTACTCAACGTAGTTGGTTAGTGTGCTTTTTGATCGTGCAAAGGGTACCCAATAAATGTTAACTGAGTGTTAAGGTTTTGTGTTAATCATGTTAACAAAACTCGTATTTCAAAATTTGTATATGGTAACCGAAAAGCATAGTATTCCAAAAAAATGGGGACCTACAAACTTAACGAATGGCAATACGGAAGGAACTTGTTCTAAAATCAGACTTCGAAGAGGTAGAAAAGGTTGAGAGCCTTTTAAATGATTTGCAGAGTGAAATAGGTTTTAATGACGAATTATATGCTAAACTAATGCTGACTGTTAGTGAAGCGGCAACTAATGGGATCGTCCACGGCAATAAACTGGACCCTTCCAAGAAGGTGGTTTTAACTGCCGAAAGTGATGGCTCAGTGCTTACGATTACAACTAAAGATGAGGGAGAAGGATTTGAACCTGATGAAGTTGCTGACCCTCTTGCAGAAGAAAATCTATTGAAACCCAGTGGCCGGGGTGTATTTCTTATGAAAGAATATGCCGATGAAGTTGAATATCAGGATGGAGGAACCATACTCGTTCTCAAATTCAAACTTTCATAGTCGCTAGAACGAAACTGAAAACGATACTCCTGCCCCTTCTCCTATCATGATCGGACTCATTTGAACTTGCACCTGAGTAGCTCTCATCCGAATATTCAGATGTCTTTTTGAGAGGTAATAGCCCCAATAGCTGCCAATAATAGCTCCGGCGGTCACATCCGACAGCCAGTGTTTTCCTTTTGCAATTCGTGCCACTGCTGTTCCAATGGGTATGATCATCAATGAATAGGTCAACGGTCCCGGATAGTACATCGCCCATGGAACAAACACAGCGAATGCATTAGACGTGTGGCCTGATGGAAAAGAGTTGTCTGAGGTCTTAAAAAAATCGAAATCTCTGGAGCCTTCGTCTTGAAATGGACGTGCGCGGGCAAAAATAAACTTGGTGATATTGGTAGTCACATAGGTATATAACAAAGCCTGGCTGGAGGTGAATGCCGCATCATGGAATTTCTGATCTTTTGTAAGCAGAGAAGCACCAAAAAGAGACACAGATACTGGAATAATAATCTCAACCGTTCCAAAAGCGTTAGGGATATTCAACAATTTTGAGTCCCCAAGTCTCTCTTGTGTTTCCTCACTGATATTATGATCACTGAATATCAATGAACCAACAACGATCCCGGAAATACCCAGCATAATCAGCTCTTTCTTACCAAAATCTTTTGCGGCGTATACAGGGTCTTTTATGAACCATTTTCCAAATCTGGAAGAGGTGTAGGTACTATCCTGAGCTATCGCTCCTGTATGGAAAACAGTACAACAGATTACAACGCTGAGTATGAACCTTCTGAGAAACATGATAACCGAAAAGCCGCTGATTTAATTACCTGAAAATATACGCTGGTAAAGCTATGCTCTCAAAATATTAATTGTTCATCAGTACCAGACGGCCACTTAACTTCAATAGTTCTGTCTCCGCCGTTTTAGCTTCGATCTGTGCCGATATCAACCGGTTTTCTGCATTCAGCAGGCTTAGTTGGGCTTCTCTGAGTTCAACAGAATTAATGGTGCCTAATCGAAAACGTTCAAGGGCGATATCCAGAGATTTTTCGGTATAGCTTAGGTTTTCCTTTTCCAGCTCAATCAGGGAAAGAGCATCTTCATATTGAGCAAACATTTGTTGAACCTGACCAGTGATCAACAACTCTTGTTGTTGCATTCGCAATTGCTCATTCTTTAGTTCGATCTGTGCATTTTGTCGTCTGCGTTTTTTATTCAGCCCGTCAAAAAGATTGATCCTGGCGGTGACCCCGTAGTTGAAACCTTTAGTTTCTGAAAACTCAGCGAAACCGCTGCTTGCTTCCGTTCTGTTATAACCATAACCACCACCTAATTGTATCTGCGGAAACCATTCCCCGGTTATTTCCCGAATTTCAGCTTCAGCAACTGTTTCATTCAGGCGGGAGATTCCAAGATCCAGATTCTGGGCATATACATCATTCAAAAGTGAATTCAATTCAAGCGGTTCCTGTAGCTCAATATTATCCTGAACCTTGAAATCAACATTGATCTCGTTATCAGCCAGTATCTGCGCTACAAGGATCTTGGATCTCTTCAATCCGGTTCCCGATCGTATCAAAGCAGCACGATCAGCATTGTAATCTGCCCGGGCCTGAAGAAGATCGTATTCCGAACCGGATCCCAAATCTTTTTTGGTCTCGGCAATTCTGATTCGCTCATCAGATATCTCTAAAGTATTCTCCAGAACCTCATAAGCCTGCTGCTGCCCTACTATCTGGAAGTAAGTGGTTACAATATCAGCCAGGAATTGCTCTACCTCCATCATGTACTGCATTTCGCTGATATCCTGCTGAGCTGAGAGCCTGTCTGCTGTTGCAAACATTGTGAGTCCATCGAACACAGTCCAGGTAGCATCCACTCCATAACTAAATACCGTGGTTTTAGCTCCCTCATCATTACGATCAGGTATTGAAGATGAATAGTCGGTTACATTGTCCTGAATACGCTGATTGATAGCTCCATTGGCATTCACTGAAGGCAACATACCTGCATTTCCAATGCTGTTGTTATTACCTGCTACTTCAGAATTATTCTTAGCTATGCGAATTGAAAAATTCTTCTCCAAACCGATCCGAACAGCATCGTCAATATTCAGAGTTTCCTGTGCTGCAGCAATGACCGGCATTCCTGCAATTAATACTATCCAAAGGAATTTTTTCATAAAACTCATATTAAACGGCCGCTGCCTCATATTCTTTTTCTGCTTTTCTGATCGCTTCTTCATCGATCAGATCATCATCTGATTTAACCGGAGATAACATCGAGTACATTGCCGGGATCACATATAGTGTAAGCAGACTACCGATGATCAAACCACCGATTACCGCAATACCCATGGACACCCTGCTTTCAGCTCCGGCCCCAAGTGCTAATGCGATCGGAAGGATCCCCAGTACAGTAGAGATACTTGTCATCAGGATCGGACGGAAACGGGCCGCAGATGCATCCAGGATTGCATCCGCGATGGAAAGTCCCTGACGCTGCCTTTGATTGGCAAATTCAACAATAAGAATCCCGTTCTTGGTCACCAAGCCAATAAGCATGATCATACCGATCTGGCTGAAGATGTTTACCGTCTGGTTGAAATACCACATACTCAACAGTGCTCCTGCCAGCGCAAGTGGTACCGTCAACATGATGGTAAATGGATCACGAAAACTCTCAAACTGCGCTGAGAGCACCAGGTACACCAGTGCCAATGCAAGAATAAAGATGAACAGAAGACTCGATGAACTCTCTACATAATCTCTTGAAGGCCCTGAAAGTGCCGTGGAAAAAGTATCGTCCAACACCCGGGCTGCGATAGCATCCATTGCGTCAATACCGTCCGCAATAGTTTTACCAGGTGCTAAACTAGCTGATATGGTTGCTGAAGAGTACCGGTTATAGCGATACAGCTGTGGCGGACTACTCTGTTCTGCCACCTTTACAAGGTTATCCAGCTGAATGAGTTGTCCGTTGTTATTTCTTACGAACAAGCTTTTCAGATCCACCGGTTCATTGCGATCACCTCTTCCTACCTGACCGATTACCTGATACTGCTTATTGTTCATGATAAAGAAATCGAAACGCTGACCACTAAGTGATAACTGTAAAGTCTGTGCCACATCGCGAACAGAAACACCCAGAGCCTGTGCGCGGTCCCGGTCGATCTGTACCTGTAATTCCGGTTTATTGAATTTCAGGTTCACATCCTGATACACAAATGTTGGGTCGTTTCTGACCTCTTCCAGAAATGGCGGGATCACTTCTTTAATGCGTTCGAAGTCCTGATTCTGCAATACATACTGTACGGGTAATCCTCCACGCGAACTACCAATGGTCTGCTCCTGAGATACAAAAGTCTGAGCTCCACTCAATTCAGGTACAAGGGCTGTAAGCCGGTTAGCCACCTCGTCCTGACTCTGAGCCCTGAATTCAGGATCTTTCAGAATACCGAATGCAAATCCTGAGTTTACCGCACTGGAGGCACCAAATCCTGGTGAAGTAACCGATATAACAGATTCTACTTCCGGAACACTATCCTGTACCATCTGTGAAAGCCGGTCTATGTAGCTGTCCATATATTCAAAGGAAGCTCCTTCCGGTGCCTGGGCAAACATACGAACCCGGCTTCTGTCCTCTAATGGTGCAATCTCTTTAGGTACTACATTCATGAACAAATAGATAAGTCCACCACAGGCAAAAATAATGGCAACAGAAACCCATCGGTGTTTCATAAATGCAGCCAGGGAATTCTTATACGCCCGGTTCATCGCCACGAAAAATGGCTCTGTTTTATTGTAGAACCAGTTATGTGTTTCGCGATGCTTGAGCATTTTGGTGGATAGCATTGGGGTGAGTGTCAATGCCACAAATGAGGAAATGATCACTGCTCCTGCGATAACCACTCCAAATTCCCTGAATAAACGCCCGGTAATACCACCAAGAAAAAGGATAGGCATGAATACCGATACCAGCGCCGCTGTTGTAGCAATAACTGCAAAGAAGATCTCCTTCGATCCAATGATCCCGGCAATAATAGGCTGCTGTCCGTCTTCGATCTTACTGTAGATATTCTCCAGCACCACGATCGCATCATCCACTACCAAACCGATCGCAAGAACGATTGCCAGCAGGGTTAGTACATTGATTGAAAAACCTGCCAGATACATAATAAAGAATGTTCCGATCAGAGCTATAGGGATAACAATTACGGGAATAAAAGTGGTTCTCCAGTCACGCAGGAACAAGAAGATGATCATGATCACAAGAAGAAAGGCCACAAATATGGTCTGCTGAACTTCAGCAATAGAAGCCCGCACATACTTGGTCGAATCAAATCCTGTTGCTGTTTCTATATCCGCAGGAAGATCTTTCTTAATATCCTCCACCCTTTTATAAAACTCATCTGCTATCTCGATCTGGTTGGCGCCCGGTTGCGGGATAAGAACCACACCTACCATGGGAACTCCATCCCTTTTCAGAATCGTACGTTCGTTCTGTGGACCCAATTCCGCATTTCCAATATCCTTCAGGCGGATTGTACTTCCATTCGATTCTTTGACGATCAGGTTGTTGAATTCTTCCACTGAGGTCATTCGACCCATTGTCCGAACCGTAAGCTCGGTTAGCTGTCCTTCGATCCGGCCTGAAGGTAATTCCACATTCTCTTGTGTTAATGCACTTCGCACATCAAGCGGGGTGAGGTCATAAGCAGCCAGTTTCATCGGATCTAGCCAGAGCCTCATGGAATAGGTTTTATCTCCCCAAATCTGCACATTACTTACACCGGGGATGGTCTGAACCCTTTCCTTAAAATAGTTTTCTGCCACATCTGTAAGCTGGAGCAGATTCCGGGAATCACTTTTCACATTGAAGAAAACAATGGGGCGGGCATCGGCATCGGCTTTAGAAACCACCGGTGGATCTGCATCGGGAGGTAACACTCCTACCGCGCGGCCTACCCTTGATTGCACGTCACTTGCTGCGGTTTCCAGATCCACATCCAGATCGAATTCCACCGTAATGGTACTTCTACCCTCACGACTTACCGAGGTCAGGTTTTTGATCCCCGCGATCCCGTTGATCTGGTCTTCCAACGGTTCAGTGATCTGCGATTCCATCACATCGGCATTCGCACCGATATAGCTGGTACTTACAGTGATGATGGGCGGGTCAACAGCCGGAAACTCACGCACGGGCAGGTACTGGAACGAGATCAGCCCGAACAGGACGATCACGATCGAAAATACCGTAGCCAGTACCGGCCGGCGGATACTTAGTGACGAAAGACTCATATTAGTCCTCCCTGAGGTTAAGGATATCGACAGACATACCCGGACGAACCTGAAGCAAGCCCGTGGTTAGCACGGTATCACCAGGCTGAACGCCTTCGGTGATCTGCACTTTAAGATCGGTTCTCAATCCGGTTTGAACACTGCTTGGCTGAACCAATCCATTTTTAACCAGATACACCTTCTGCCCTTCCAATTCAGGAACAAGGGATATCGTTGGCACCATGATAGCATCATCGATGGTAGAAAGGGTCAGTTCCAGATTTGCAAAAGCACCCGGCAGCAAGTTCCCTTCCTTATTATTACTTCGGGCCCTCACCTGTAGTGTTCTGGTATCAGAATCAATTTTAGGTTCTTTAGCATACACCGTAGCCACCATCTGCTTTTCGATTCCCTGAACAGTGAACAGCACTTTGCTGCCCACTGTAACCAGTGATGCATATCTTTCGGGAATGGAGAAATCGATCTTGATCGGGTCGATATCCTGCAGAGTAGCTATCTGTGAATTCGGGGAGATATAACTACCATCACTCACATATTTCAAACCAAGCTGACCTGAAAACGGAGCACGTACTTCTGTCTTAGCGATCTGAGCTTCGATCAGTGCTACTTCAGCCCGTAGTACATTCACTTCATTGAGAGTGGCGTCATATTCTTCCTGACTGATGCCACCTTTATCTAACAACTGCTTCTGGCGTGATTCACGGTCTTCAGCCAGATTCAAACGGAATTCTGCACGTCGAAACTGAGCCTGCAGATCGCTGTCGTTTATCTTGATGAGCAGGTCACCTTTATTCACGGCCTTCCCTTCTTCCAGATAAATATCCTGTATGATACCTGCTGTCTCCGTGGACAACTCCACATCTTCATTGGCGATGAGGGTACCGGTGGTGAATATCTTATTTTCGATGGTATCAGGACGCACAAAGAATGCCTCTACAGAAAGAGTGGAAGATTCCCCTCTGGCTGCTGGTGCCGCCGCAGACGACCCGGCTAAAAATCCTTTTACTTTTGGGTACGCCAATAACCCAACAACAATTATAATGGCTGCAATACTCAGAAATCGTTTCATGTAATACTATTCAATATTGGATGAGTTTGTAAAGGTAACGGTAAATCCAGATAAACCAATCCCAAGCTTTTTGAAAGGATGTAAAAAAGTAACAATTGGACATGTGATTTTGGGACAATTGTACTCTTACTATAAATATGCATTAAACCTGAATCAATTGATTTTTATTGATATTGATTTAATTTAAAAGTCGATCAATACAGATTTCCCAAAACAACTAAGTAAAATGAAAAATCCTGAAATCGTAGATTTGCTATGTAATGAAAAGGACAACCTTCGAGTTGAAGTAATTGAAATGCAAAAGAGCCTTCATAAAGCATTGCTTGGCTTTATTACTATCGGGGTTGCATTTTCAGGCATACTATTTCAAAATCCCTTCTCAACAGATGGAAAAACTCTTGGATTCATAATAATCTGTCTTTCTCAGATCGAGTTTGCAATCGCATTGTTTTGTGCAAGTGTTTTAACAAATGTATTTGTTCATAGTGGTTATCTGGCTGCCTTGGATGAAGAAATCAATAAGCAGGTTGGACTTAACATATCTCTATGGGAAAGTAATATTCATAAGCATTTTCTTTATAGTCCTAAAGGGGTGTTTTTCTATTGTTCTGCTGTAGTAGGAATTTATTACGTTCTGCTATTTGGTACTCTTATTTTTTACTCGGTATCCTATGTAGCAAGTAATATATTTTTTTATCTCAACCTCATAGAAGTAGGAATTATATTACTCCTGTTTGGCTTTAGCTTTAACCAAAGAAGCAAAGTGAAGAACCATGCGAAAAAGGTTTTGGGTTCACCACTTGAGAAGGAAGACAAAAAAGAAAGGGACAAGAAAAAATCAAAGAAAAAGAATACAAAATAAAAAAAGCCGGCTCACATAATGAACCGGCTTTTGTGTTAAGACTATTGCTCTGGTTACGATGCTCTGCGTCGTAACCAAATACCGCACCGACGCAGAGCATCGGGGCAAGATATATTAATATTAGTTCAGCTGAGCGTCCAGTTGCTTGGTCAGATGGGTTTTAGGAACCGCACCGATGATCTGATCAACAACCTGTCCGTCTTTGAAGATCAATAGTGCCGGAATGCTGCGGATACCGTATTTCACAGAAATTTCGGGATTCAGATCCACATTCACTTTTCCGATCTTGGCTTTTCCAGCATACTCGCCAGCCATTTCTTCTACAACAGGTCCGATCATACGGCAAGGGCCACACCATTCTGCCCAAAAATCAACCAGTACAGGATGCTCTGAGTTCAGGACTTCTTGTTCAAAGTTGCTGTCTGTAAATTCTACTGTGTTTGCCATTTTACTTTCCTTATTTAATTGCTGTTTCCTCTTTCAAACTCGAAACAAATATCGTGATTTATCACCAACAATTGCACATTGTTTATCGCTATAGCTGGTATTGCGTTCCTTTATGAAGGATGTATCAATAACTGGAGCTGTAAAAGTCATCCTGAGCGAAAGCGAAGGACTTTGCCGTTTAACCGATAAGATCCTTCGGAAGTATCCTCAGGATGACATCAAAGCTTAAACAGATTTCAAGCTACGACGCAAATACCAGTTCCACTGATTCTTCTCCCAGCACTTCCCGAAGGCCCTTTAGTAACTCATCATTGGGCTCCACCACAAAATTCCGGACATTCATTTTTATCGGGCCGTTGGCTTCTTTACTGTGCACCGCCATCTTCACCATGGTATTACCTTTGTTCAGCTCAAACAGGGTCTGCACCTGATTCAGATCATCTTTGGTCAATCCATCTGTATGCACGTTCAGTTTCAGCCTGAGTTTATCCATGTTATTCTCACGAAGGTTCTCCACCCGTTCAATATGCGTTACGATCACACTGTTTCCACGTTCCCGTTTTGAATATCTGCCGGTGATGTGAACCACATTATCCACTTCGATCAATGGTGCATATTTATCAAATTCCTTGCTGAACACTGCCACCTCGATGGATGAATGGAGATCTTCCACCATCAGAAAAGCAATCGGCCGGCCTTTCTTATCAACGATCTGCCGCTTTCCTGTAATGATGGCAATGAACCTCAACACGGAATCATGTTGCAAACGGTTTATGTGCTCATCACTCAGATTCTGTTTCCCGAATAACTGAATGTCTTCCTTGTACCGGTTCAGCGGATGTCCGGACAGATAGAACCCGATCAGCTCCCGCTCTTTGTTAAGCCGTTCGATACTGCTCCATTTTGGAACCGGTTTGAGCTGAGGCTCCTGAAGTATGGCTCCACCGGATGCTCCACCAAATAAATTACCCTGGTTCAACCTGGCCTCTTCCTGCTTCCGGGTGGCATACGCCAAAATATCTTCCACGCCCATCAACAGCTGAGCCCTGTTGTCATCGAGCTCATCAAATGCACCGGCCTGAATCAGAGATTCCAGAGTTCTTCGGTTGCAGATCCTGAGATCTACCCGTGAAGCAAAATCAAATACGCTTTTATACAATCCGTTTTCTTCCCGCTCTTCCACAATATGAGCAATGGCTGAGGAGCCCACGCCTTTGATCGCCGACATTCCGTACTGAACACGCCCGTCTTTTGCCACAAATTTACCACGTGCTGTATTGATATTCGGAGCATCCACCTCAATACCCATGCGCTGACATTCTTCAATGAATGATGCCACTTTCTTGATGTCACTCATGTTGTGACTCATCACCGCAGCCATATATTCAGCCGGATAATTGGCTTTGAAATACATGGTATGATAGGCAACCACCGAATATGCTGCGGAGTGGGATTTATTGAATCCGTAACCCGCAAACATGGCCATCTTCTCGAATACCTCTTTGGCTGTTTTCTCCTCGTAGCCCAATTCTTTGGCCTGCTTCACAAATTTCTCTTCTTCAGGAGGAAGGAGTTCCGGTTTCTTTTTACCCATGATACGGCGAAGTACATCCGCTTCTCCCAGTGAGTAGCCACCCATCTGCTGCGCCACTTTCATGATCTGCTCCTGGTAGATCATGATACCGAAGGTCATATCCAGCAGCGGAACCAGATCCTCATGATCGTACTCCACTTTTTCGCGACCATGTTTCCGCTCGATGTAATTCGGAATGAACTGCATCGGCCCCGGCCGGTAGAGGGCGTTCATAGCGATCAGGTCATTAATATCCGTTGGCTTTAGGTCTTTGAGATACTTGCGCATCCCTTCGCTCTCAAACTGGAAGGTGCCCAGTGTTCCACCCTTCTGGTACAGCCGATAGGTTTTTGGATCATCCAGCGGGATGTCATCCAGATTATATTCTTTACCGTGATTCTCTTTTACATATCCGATCGCCGTTTTCAGAATAGACAGGGTCTTCAATCCAAGAAAGTCCATCTTCAGCATCCCGGCGTATTCGATCACGCTGCCATCAAACTGGGTCACGGTCAGGTCGGCGTCTTTGGCAGTACTCACCGGAATGAATTCTGTGAGGTCGTCCGGTGCAATGATGATTCCTGCCGCATGAGTTCCGGTGTTCCGAACCGATCCTTCAAGTACATAGGCCATCTTCAGGGTTTCGGCTTCAAGACCTTCCCCATCTCTGATCTCCCGTAATTCTTTTACCTCTGAAAAAGCATCATCCAGTGAAGTACCCGGACGTTCAGGCACCAGCTTGGCGATCCGGTCGGCATCCTGAAGCGGCAGATCCAGCACCCGTGCTACATCCCGAACCGATGAACGGGCTGCCATGGAACCAAAGGTGATGATATGCGCTACCTGATCTTTGCCATATTTATCCACCACATACTCGATCACTTTCTGGCGGCCGTCGTCATCAAAATCAATATCGATATCGGGCATGGATACCCGTTCCGGATTCAGGAAACGCTCAAACAGCAGGTCGTACTTCAGGGGATCGATATTGGTGATACCTGTACAATAGGCCACCACCGATCCTGCAGCCGAACCCCGGCCCGGACCCACATATACCCCCATATCACGGGCAGCAGCTATGAAATCCTGCACAATGAGGAAGTAGCCCGGAAATCCCATGCTTTTGATGATCCCCAGCTCCAGCTCGATCCGCTCCTTCACTTCATCGGTGAAATCGGGGTAGCGGGTCTTTGCTCCTTCCATAGTAAGGTGACGCAAATAATCATCCTCCCCTTCAAAACCTTCCGGGATATCGAACTTAGGCAGGATCACATCCCGCTTCAGCTTGATCGGCTCGATCTTATCTACAATTTCCTGAGTATTCGCGATCGCCTCGGGCATATCCACGAACAAGGCCTTCATGACATCAGTGTCTTTGAAATAAAATTCCTCATTTGGAAAACCGTAGCGATAATCTCTTCCCCGGCCGATAGGGGTACTCACCAGTGTCCCGTCATCGATACAGATGAGGGCATCGTGTGCTTTGGCGTCTTCCTGCTCAAGGTAAAAAGCGTTGTTTGAGGCTACTAGCTTCACTCCGTACTTCTTCGAAAACTCCTGAAATACTTCATTCACCCGCTGTTCTTCATCCAGACCATGATTGATCACTTCCAGATAAAAATCATCCCCAAAGGTGTCCATCCACCATTTCAATTCCTCTTCAGCATATTCCACCCCTTTATTCAGGATAAGGTCGCCCAGCAGGCCGCGTGTTCCGCCACTCAGGCAGATCAGGTCTTCGCTGTATTTGGCGATCACCTCTTTATCGATCCGGGCGAATTTATAGTAATAGCCTTCCGTGAAACCAATGGAACTCAGCTTAGCCAGGTTCTTATATCCGTTCTGATTCTTGGCCAGCATCGGGATCTGGAATTTCCGGTCCCTGTTTTCGCGCGTAAATTTCTTTTGGTGCCGGTCGTCCACCACATAGAACTCGCAACCTACGATCGGCTTGATACCCTGGGCATTTGCTTCCGATACAAAGGCAAAAGCTCCGTACATATTCCCCATATCGGTGAGGGCCACGGCCGGCATGCCCAGCTCTTTGGCTTTGGCCACCAGCTCTTTTACCCCGGCAGTGGCCTGCAAAACCGAATACTTGGAATGGCAGTGCAGGTGGGTGAAAACGACACTGTCGTCGAGTTTTATTTCTGGAACATCGTCACTCGACGAACCGTCCGAGGTAGTCTCCTGACTTACTTCCTCGTCTTTTTTTTTAAGCCTCGAAGGGGATACCAGGTCGATGTAATTTTCCCGGACGATATAGCTCTGTGCCGAATTGTATAATTTTGTCTCCACCGGGAAGTTCACATTGATCACACCCAGCCGGACCAGCTCCAGAAAAGCACGGGTCGTTGCTTCCACATCAGCGGCCGCATCGTGGGCATCTTCAAATCCGGTATTGAATAATTTATGGTGAAGCTCCCCTAAAGTGGGCCATTTGTAGCCACGCCCACCGGGGATGGCACAGTACTCCGTACTTTCATCCTTGGTGTCGATCTTGGGCTTATCCATGATGGCCGACGGGATCTTCTTGCGCAGGAACTCGGCGCCCATCACGCTTTCATCGAACGACACATTGTGCCCGATCAGGAAATAGGAGCGGTCAATGTCTTTGCGGAACTGTTGCAGCACAAACTCGAGATCCTGCCCTTCTTTATGGGCTCGTTCAGTAGAAATACCGTGGATCTTCTCAGAGTTAAACGGAATGGTAAAGCCTTCGGGCTTAACGATATAGTTCCCGCTCGACATGAGTTTACCGGTGTGATCATGCAGCTGCCAGGCCAGCTGAACCAGCCTCGGCCAGTTGTCCAGGTCGGATATCGGAGCGGAATAATCACGGGGGAGACCGGTGGTCTCGGTATCAAAGATCAGGTACATAAATTGCCTGTGTGGTCTGCTAACATGCGTTCATTTTCTGATGGAATATAGCAGATGAAGCGCTCCTTATCTCAGGAAGTTTTCCACAAGTTGTTGACGAACTCTAAATGCTAACTCTTCCACCACTCCTTCTTCTGTCATTCGGTGTTTATCTTGATCTATGGCACTTTTGACCGGGCAAAAGTACCCAAAACCCTCCGTAAGAAATGAAGATCCCGTGATTACCATACTCCGATGATCTTCCATTGACTGGCTACTTCCTGCCTCCATAATTATTCCCATCGCATTTCTTCCGGTTCCTGTTTGGATACCTTGAAATAGAATCTCCAGCCTTTCATTGATATCTAAACATATTTATCCTCTCAAGGGAATATTGTTTTTGTCCCTCCCGGGGGGACAGAGTCAAAACTTGTTTTGGCTCAGGGAGAGGACGGAGGCATTGCTTAAGAGATCTTTCACTGCGCGAATAATAACCACTCTCTGTACTCAGAACAGAGGATGAATAAGAATTTTGTTAGAAATATTTGACAGAAGTAGATTACATGTAAGTGATTGATTCGTATTAGAGCATTCGTTATCAAGCCTGAGAGAAATAGTCTAAAAACTTATTACTTACTAAATACAGAGCTAGTAAAGATATTATATAAAATAATATAGGAAATAATATGATATCTATATTATGAGTAACACTAAAAACTATCAACAAATATTGGTAAGAAATATTAATCGGGTCAGGTAAAATTTGTAATATATTCTTTAACGTTTCTCCCCATTTAAAATCTATATATATGCTGTTAAGTATATATGGAATTACAGATGCAAAAATAATAATCAAAACTGTAAAGAAATTAGAAATAATTACTTTTTTAGTGATGAATGAGATTAAATCAAATACAGTAATAATTAGTATAGTTGCGAAAAAAAGTATATAGATATATGTAATTAATGTATAGACAAAAACAGAATATTTAATTGCAAGTAGAAAAACAACCGGTATAATAAAAATAGTTCCAAAAAGTAAGGCATCTACGTACCTTCTAAAAGTATACAGAAAATAGATTTTACGACTATTAATGCCCGATGCATTTAAGATTCTAATTGTTGCTCGATTAGTAAAAATTGCTCCTCTTATTCCTAAGATATGGATTTCAAAAAGATAAAACATGCAAACCATAAAATTTATCAATGAAATAAATGTACTAATTTCAACATCTCTATACCCTCCAAACTTAATCGAATCTGGAACTGTATTTTCAACCCATGTTATTTCATAGAAAAGACCTATATACAACAGAATTACCAAATAAAAAAAACTAATTAAAGTAAATGTAATTTTATTGATCTTTAGACTTCCAGAAAGACCCTTTGATATTTTATAGTATTCACCTATTTTTATCATTATATCAAATTTATTATATAATCAATTTTTAATGATTTATTATTTTTTATTTCTTTAGTTATTAATCCATCCTTCATACATATAATTGTATTAATTTTATTACTAATTTTATCAAGTTCATGACTGATAATAACTACAAGTTTCCCATTTTCTGCTTCAGCACCAAGAATCATTAATAATTTTTTTTTATTTAAAATGTCTAATCCTTCAAAAGGTTCATCCAATATGATAACTTCTGATTCAATCGAGAATGCAATGAGAAGCATCACTAGTTTTTTTGAACCTTTTGATAATTCACCAAATGTTTTACCCTTAACCTGATTAAGATCAAATTCTTCTTCTAACTTAGAAATTAAATCTTCTCTATATCTTTTCTCTTGACGAGACAGTATTTCAAAACTCTTTAAATAATCTTTTACCTTTAACTGATCAGGAACTGTTTCAATTTCTGGTAAATATGATGCTGTCGGATTTTCCTCAAAAATTTCCCCCTTTCTAATATTTACTTTTCCAGAATATTTATTCTCAATACCTAAAATGCAGTTCATTAGGGTTGACTTACCAGCTCCATTCCTCCCAATAATCAAGTAAATTTTTCCAGAAAATAGCTCTGCTGATACATTATTTAATATAATGTTATCTCCCTTCTTAACACTTACCTTATCAATGTTAATTTTAAATTTGTTATTGGATTTTATAGTCATATATCGAAATCCTGCTAAGTGTATCTTCCAGTGCTATTAACTGACTATTTGTCAAAATCTTAAAGTCATTAATATATATTGGGACGTAATAACTATATTTATATTTAGTTGAAATTGCTGAAAATACATGCCCAATTTTTCTCTTATCTTTAGTTTTTGTTGAGCCTAAATTATAAAAGAATACATGTAATGAACTATCTACCAATGAAAGGTTTTTGGTAGCTGTAATTATAGAATCTCTTTCCCCGATAGGTAAAGTAACTCGCTCAACCATAGCGTTATTCTCCCACCGAAACAAAACCGGTCTAAACAAATAGGATACAAACAATGTTTCTTCATAGGAAATAATTCTCTTGAAAATATCTAAATCAAAAGGTTGAGAATCATCAAAACTAAATGATTTTTCAATATTACCATTGAGTTCCATTTTTTGAACTAAATTTCTATTACTAAACAAAATTATTATTTGTTCATCTTCAATGCATCCTACTTCATACGGAATCCCTTCTAGATTTAGAATATCTTTTAAATCTAGATTTTCATCATAGATTTGTAGTCTCGGCAATGACCAATCATACACAATAATACTGCCTCTACAAGCAATCAAATTTGCATTATGTTCTATCAACAATTCTCCCGGACCTCTTCCACTTCCACCTACTCTTTTTATTAAACGGCCATCCTCATTAAACATTAATATCTGAGAGCTATATTTATCAAGAGCATAAATATTACCAATTGAACTCTTAGATACAGCTAAGAAAAAGTAGTCTTGATCAAAAAGCTTTATTGATATTTTCTTCTCTAAACTTAATTTTTTTATTAAAATATCGCTTTGTTTTAACTCAATATCTTTTATTTCATTAGCACTTGATAATGTGCACCCCACTATCAAGAAAAGAACCATATAAATTTTCTTTCTTTTCATAAAAATTGAAGAGAGAAATGGGATTTTAGAACCATCTCTCTCTCTTACTTTTTTAGAACCAACTGGCAATTGTACATCCTGCTTCAGCTACTGCACACCCGCCTTTACAAATATTTCTAGATGCACCATCCCAAAAAGTATCTCCACTAAAATTTTTGTCACATCTAGCATAACAGCCATCTGCTTTTTCAAGACAAGTTAATTCTGCTTTTACATTCTTTGGAAAAGCTGATAATGTCATCAGTATCAACGTAAGAATTGTTAGCTTTCTCATAATAATCCTCTCTAATTTAATTAGTATTGACCACCAGATTTCCCCAGCAGTGTTCTTTTTTTAATTTATTATTACAAGCCTTATCCACAAGTATATTAAATATCTAATTTGTGACATTTCCTTAAAGCACCTCATCTTTATATTGTTTTAAAGTCATTCCGCAATGAAATACTAAGTACTTATGAAGAGCCTTTTCATCAGTAAAACCTAAGTTTATTGCAATCTTGTATCCTATTGCTTCAGGATCCTTTACAATTTCTTTTGTAATAGACCTTAACCTAAACTCTTTCAAATAAATTTTCGGATTGACTCCAAACTCTTCTGTGAATCTTCTTGAAAAATATGCTCGCGAATAGCCAACCGCTTCAGCCCATTCTGAAACGGTGAGTATTTCCATTCCTCTTTCTTCGAGTATTTGAACTGCCCTAGAAATACCCTCTTTTTTCCTCTTCTCCATGACTAACTAATTTAAATGTAAATTTTTACTACCCATATTTCACGAGTGAAAACCACTCCATCTGTTACATAAATAGTTGTTTTGAATATTCATAAATACAAACATCTACAAGATAATTTTTGCCCACCAATTATTTCCATGCCCACCTCGCTTTACTCCGTGTGATATTGTTGGTTAATAAGAGCGCACAGGCGATTAAGTAGCCTGTGAGATTACCTCCCCGGCCTGTCGTCCTGAGCGAAGCGAAAGATCCTTCAATACCTCTCCTTTTGTTGGTCATTATGTATGTGGAGTACATCCTCATACCACGTAAGACCAGGTTCCCGGGCATTCCTTACAAGATTCTTCCCTCCACTCACATTCGCTCGCTCCGCTTAGAATTCAAATCGCAAAACCTGTCCCGCTTGCGGGGCATTTGGTTTTGTGTAGAATTCGGAGGATTGAATGCCCGGAAGCTGTTCCAGACGGGAGCTTTTGGTTCTGGAGCCTGCCCTGAGGAAGCTCAGGGTCGGCACAAAAGTACAGGTAGCCGTTGATCTGCTCCCATGCCACATTAAAGCTTACTGCCCCTGCAAAGATCCTGAATCGAGTTCAGGATGACGACACCCCTCCCCGCCATCCGGCGGTACTCCCCTCAAGGGGAGACTTTCTCTCAAATTTAACATTCCCTCCATTTACTTTCTCCTGCATTACACATATAATATACATATACACTAAAAGAAGGAGAAACGACGATGAATGGCTTCCGGTCCTACGCTGCAATAGCGGATAATGATGATGAACAAGAACTGCTTAAACTGACCCGCAAGATCGAAACGGGCTTTCCCTCTCCGGCGGGAGATCACCTGGAAAAAGCCCTGAGCCTGGAGGATCTGATCGTGCGCCGGCCTACTTCTACCTTCTATGTGCGCGCCGAAGGTGAGGCCATGAAGGCTTCGGGCATCCATCCCGGCGACATCCTCGTGATCGACCGCTCCCTCACGCCGCGCAACGGCTCCATCGTGATCGTGACTTTATGCGAGGAGGTCATCATTCGGCGGCTCATCAAAAAGGGAAGCCGGGTATTCCTCGCCTCCGACGACCTGCGTTACACGCCCATCCCCATCAGGGAGGAAACCGACTGGATGATCTGGGGCGTGGCTACGCATCTGATCCATAAGTTCCGGGATAAAGTGGAGAAGGATAATGAGGAGGGGGAATATGAGTATCAGCTTTGAGGTGCAACTCAGGCTTCCTTCTTATTGTCATCCCGGACTTGATCCGGGATCTGTGAGGGTTCACAGCGTTGTTAGCATTAATACTCAATCAACGTATCACTCACTACAGATCCTGAATCAGGTTCAGGATGACTGCCTTAAATTTCTCGACGGGGTTAACCCATCCCTCAATCCCCTCCGTTGGAGGGGAAGCTCGCTGATCTTCTTCCTGTCTATCAACAACGAGTCTTCCTCTCCCTGGGAAGCCTGTGCTGAACTGGCTTCCGTAAGAAAACAAAGGAGAGGGTCTCATGTATCTTGATAACCTC
Source organism: Rhodothermia bacterium (assembly GCA_030427885.1). Taxonomy (GTDB): domain Bacteria; phylum Bacteroidota; class Rhodothermia; order Balneolales; family Balneolaceae; genus JAUICM01. The sequence continues at coordinate 90,695 of JAUICM010000002.1, forward strand.
CCATCCAACCCACCCTCTATCGTGTATGCGATGATCGATTGCAATAATTTCTATGCATCGTGCGAACGTGCCTTTGATCCGACCCTGGAGGGTAAGCCCATCGCCATTCTGTCGAACAACGACGGCTGCGTGATCGCCCGCTCCCAGGAAGCCAAGGATGCCGGTGTTCCCATGGGGGCTCCGGAATTCAAGCACCGGAAGGAGTTCAAACAAAAAGGAGTAGTGATTCGATCTTCCAATTATGCGCTGTACGGAGATATGAGTCACCGCGTGATGGAAACCCTGCGCTATCTGGCCCACGACATCGAGGTGTACAGCATTGACGAGGCTTTTGCGGAACTTTCCACCAATATCTACGATGACCTTGATGAATACGGCCGGGTAATCCGCGAAACGGTTTATAAATGGACGGGGCTCCCGGTATCTGTGGGAATAGCCACCAGCAAGACCCTCGCCAAGATCGCCAATCACATCGCCAAGAAAGACCCGGATCTGAAAGGAGTCTTCAGCCTGTGTGATCATCCCGAAACGGATCGCTATCTGGAACAAACTCCGGTGCAGGGCATCTGGGGCATCGGGCAGGGACTTACCATCCGGCTAAATCGCTATGGCATCAACAATGCACTTCAACTCAAAGAAACGGTAAGCAACAAAAAGTGGGTGCGAAAGCATCTGGCGGTGACGGGACTCCGGACGGTACTGGAACTCAACGGCTTCCCCTGCTCTGGTTTGAGTAGTGGCCGGGATTCGCGCAAAGGCATCCTCACTTCCCGCATGTTCGGCAAACCCCTGTATGAGTTGAATGATGTGCAGGAAGCTGTGGCTACCTTCATAAGCAGAGCAGCGGAGAAACTAAGGGCACAAAACTCAGTGGCTTCAGTGGTTCATGTAAACCTGATCGGAGATAAATACGAGGACATTCGCCGGAAGTATAAATTCGGAGCGGGATATCCCCTTCCTGTTCCCACGGCTCATACTCCAACCATGATCAAAGTGGCAAAGGCGCTCACCCGACAACTGTTTGAGCCGGGACGCAAATACAAGAAGGCGGCGGTGATGTTCACGGGTATCGTCCCCAACAGCGAAGTGCAAATGGACTTATTTGAACCTGCTTTGTTTACACAACGCCAGTTCCAGCTCATGGAATGCATGGACCGGATCAATTCGAAATTCGGACGAAACCATGCAGCCTTTGCTGCAACCGGTCTGCACAAGAAAGGCGATCACCGAAATAAATGGCTAATGAACCAGAACTATCTGAGTAAGCGTTACACCACCCGCTGGGATGAGTTACTGGTGGCGAAGGCGAAGTGAGCGCTGATTATACTGAGTTGTCATTTCGACCGTACGCGAGAAATCTAACAGGTTTCGGTACATCAAAGAACTCTTCAGATTTCTCGTTTCACTCGAAATGACACAGAGGAAGTTATCCAGAGCGGAGCAAAGGATCTGCACAAGGTTAGATGCTGATATTTATTCCTGCAGACTCATCGCTTCGTTCTGAGTGACTATTCTACCTTATACATATCACAGCGCGAAGGGCTGAACCCCTTCGCTTGCGTTCATGAGAAAAGTCTCCCCTTGAGGGGAGATGATTGAACGAACAGGTACTTTGTTCAATCCGAGGGGTGTTGTGGTGCCAGGCAGCTCAGTACACCCTCCGCTTTTTTGATAGTCTGCCTGCGAGGAGCCCGGAAATTCTTGAGGTGTACTATGTATTCGACGAAGCAATCCCGTAGATTTGGGCGTTGCCCCCTGAGATTGCTTCACACCGACTAAAGTCGGGACTCGCAACGATGAATTAAATCAGAACAAATGTCACTACTCCTTATTGCCAAAGACCGGGATATGAACCCATGGAAAGAAGCCTTGCTTGCCGTGGATAAAAATCTGGATGTGGAGGTATGGCCACGGGTGGAACAGAAAGACCGGGTTACCTTTGCCGTGAGCTGGAATCATCCCAAAGAAGTGCTTGGTGCTTATCCGAATCTGAAAGTTGTGAGTTCTCTCGGTGCCGGTGCTGATCATTTGTTGAAAGACGAAGCCATTCCTGAATCTGTGAAACTGGCCCGGGTGATGATCCCTTCTCTGAAGTCACAAATGGGTGAATATGTACTGAATGCCATTCAGAATTACCGCTTTCATACGTCCAGATATGTGGACCAGAAAAGGGAAGCCTACTGGAGTAAACATGATGCGGTTCCGAAATCAGATTGCGCAGTTGGAATACTTGGGATGGGTGAAATGGGTGAGGCTGTGGCTGATTTGTTATTGAATAATGGTTTTCTGGTTAATGGTTGGTCTGTTACTAAGAAAGGCATTGAAGGCGTGAATTCCTTCGGAGCAAAAGAACTGGATGATTTTTTGGCTCAAAGCAATATCCTGGTGTGCCTGCTTCCACTCACCAAAGAAACCAATGGTATTCTTGAACTGGATCTATTCAAAAAAATAAAGCAGCCCTCCTACCTGATCAATGTGGCGCGGGGTGGTCATCTGGTTGAGGAAGATCTGATCTACGCCCTGGATACCGGCGTACTCAGCGGGGCCTGCCTGGATGTGTTTGAGGAAGAGCCCTTGCCTGAAAATCATTTATTCTGGAACCGGCCCAAGATCATGATCACCCCGCATGTGGCTTCCATCACTGATCCTAATGAAGCAGCCGCACAGATCGTGGAGAATTACAAGCGGTCCTTGTCGGGAATGGAGTTGTTGAATGAGGTAGATCGGGGGAAAGGCTATTAAGTACTTGTAAACTGTGAGATTCCGGATCGAATCCGGGATGACTACAGTACTATCAAAAGATCAGTTTCACTAAACTGTATCCAATCCATACAAAAAGAAGGCCGAGCATCACCTGACCTCCGGCATTAAGAATGGAAAACCCGATATGACCTTCCTGCCATAGAAGAAAAGTATCGTTCACAAAGGTTGAGAACGTGGTGAATCCTCCGAGTAACCCGGTAAACAGGAATAACCTCATTTCAGAACTCATCCAGCCTTTTTCAGCAAATAAACCGGCTGCAAAACCGATGATCAGACAACCCAGAATATTGGTAACGGCAATACCGACGGGAAACTGGGTTTCTTTAAAATAATTGTCTATTGAGATGGAAAGCACAAAGCGGGAAGCGGCTCCCACGAAGCCACCTGCCCCAACTACCAAAATGCTTACCAGATTGAATTGCATGTCGCTTACACTGAAACACTGTGAACCCAGCCATGCGGGTCATCCAGTTTTCCGTATTGGATCCCAGTGATGGTATCGAACAATTTCTCTGCAAAAGCGCCGATCTTGCCATCGCCGATATGAATGGTTTTTCCGTTATGCTGAATAGAACCAACCGGTGAGATAACTGCGGCTGTACCTGAACCAAATACTTCAGTCAGTGTTCCGTTTTCGGCAGACTCAAATACTTCATCAATGGTGATACGTCGCTCTTCTACTTTTATACCCCAGTCCTTTGCGAGCTGAGTCACCGAATTTCGGGTAACGCCTGCAAGTACTGAACCCGTAAGTTGTGGAGTAACCAGTGTATCTCCCATCAGGAAGTGAATGTTCATGGTCCCCACTTCCTCAATATATTTCTTCTCGATAGCATCGAGCCAGAGTACCTGGGTGTATCCTTCTTCCTGTGCTTTTTTAGCAGGAAGGAAACTCGCCGCATAATTCCCGGCGGTTTTAGCTTCACCAGTTCCACCTTTTACCGCACGAACGAAACCATCGGGAGTGGTAAGAGATACCGGGTTGAACCCCTCTGCATAATATGCGCCTACCGGAGAGGTGATTATATAATAGCTGTATACACCTGATACACGGGCTGCCAGATAGTTGTCACTGGCGTAAATAACCGGACGAATATACATGGCTGTTCCCGATTTTTTAGGAATCCATTGTTTATCAAGCCTGATCAGTTCTTCCAGAGCCGTAATGAATGTTTCGTAGTCTGTTTCAGGTACGCACATTCTTCGGCAAGAGCGGTTGAATCGCTCAAAATGCATCTTTGGCCGAAAGATATTGACTGTGTTCTCATCCACATAAAACGCTTTCATTCCTTCGAATACAGCCTGACCGTAATGCATTACATTCATGGCTGGGGTGATCTCAATGGGACCAAATGGCTTAACCTCGGGTTCGCCCCAGGCGCCATCTCTGTATTCCATATGGAACATATGATCGCCAAACAGACGTCCGAATTGCAGGTTATCGAAATCTACCTCTCCTATTCTGCTTGATGTTGCTTTTTCTATTTTTAATGCGGGTTTGGTCATTATATCGTTCATCGTCTCTAAATAAAAAGCTTCTCTTAAAGGTGGAAAATACCACTTTATTACATGGGATACATCACCCGGTACTCTGCATTGCAGCTGCAATTGCATTAATATTCAAAAATATCAACTCGGTCAGTTCCTCGCGTTCTTTATCTGTAGAAACATTATCCCATCTTTTCAACAGTTCTCTTTGAACAATATTGAGTGGATAGGTGAACGGATTCCTGAATTTGATCGAATTCTGAATAACCGGATTATGTTCAAGGATACTTGAACTTTCGGCTATCGTTGTGATACCCTCAAAGGCTTTTTCCAGATCATCATTTAACCTGTTATGGAAAGTAAGATCCTTCGGATCGTTGTAGATCAGTGATGTAGCCAGGTGCGTGCGGGCGATCTCACGTTGCGAGTTATTCAATACCGTGTAGAAGAAGGTCCATTCTTTGAACCATCGTTTAATGATCTGCTGTCCATCCGGATATTTGTCAAAGATGTATTTCAGACCTTCGCCAATACCATACCAGCCAGGAACATTATAGCGAACCTGAGTCCAGGCAAACACCCATGGGATCGCGCGCAGGCTGTCAAAGGTAAGTGCACCAGCAGCTCCTCTCGAAACCGGTCGGGATGCAATAGGTAATTTACCAATGTGTTCAATAGGTGTGGTTTTGAAATACCAATCCCAGAAGTGCTCATCATCAATGAGATCCCGGTATGATGACATCGTTTTCGAAGCCAGATCCTGCATCATATCCCATTCGTAATCTGAATCACTGAGGTAGCCCGGCTTATTTTTCTGAGCCATTGTTACCTGAACCATGGCGTGTACCAGCTGTTCGAGGTGTCGGTGTGCAATAGATGGTAATGAATATCTGAATGAGATCACTTCTCCCTGCTCGGTAAAACGAATAGTTCCATTATTACTTACCGGAGGCATCGCCACGATCGCTTTGTTCGACTGTCCTCCACCACGGCCTACGGTTCCTCCGCGACCATGGAATAATCTGAATTTCACATTATGCTTACGGCAAACCATACCCAGGGCATACTGAGCTTTATTCAGGGCCCAGTTCGCCATCCAGTATCCACCATCTTTGTTACTGTCAGAATATCCCAGCATGATCTCCTGGAAATTATCCCGGGCTTTGATCTGCTTGCTGAACAACGGATGTTCAAACATTTGTTCCATCAGGTCGTGGCTCGCCTCAAGATCTTCAATGGTCTCGAACAGCGGTACAATATCCAGAGGTGTGGAGATCTCGCCTTCATTCAGTGACCACAAACCAAGTTCTTTAGCAATAAGCATCACTTCGAGCATATCGCTCACACCATGAGTCATACTTATGATATAGCTGCCAAATGTATTGGGATCGAGTTCCAGCATATCGCGGATCTCTTCAAATACAGACATCACTTTGTTAGCCACTTCAGAACGCTCACTTTTGAACGGACTCAGCGGACGTGGATTTTCTAATTCCTTAACCAGTACTTCGATCTTCTCTTCTTCACTTAGTCCGGCATAATCTTTAAGCACTTTTCCTTTCTGAAGAAGTTCTTCTACTGTCTGCTCATGCAGGTGGCTGTGCTGACGTATATCCAGTGCCGTTAAATGGAAGCCGAAGGTCCTGGCACAAACAACAAGGTCCTGTAATCTTCCCTGCTCACTGATTCCTTTCAAACCATTTTCGATCAGGCTGTTCCGGATCAGTTCAAGATCATTCACAAAGTCAGCCGCTGTATATTTCTGAGCCAGCTTCAGAATTGCATCTTTATCTTTTGATAAAACTGCTACCTGCTCATCAATATATTGCATCATATGCGTGAGCTTTCGTCGGTATGGCTCCCGCTGATATCTTCGTTCATACAGATCGCTGAGTGGATTGGCTGTCTCTTCGTCGTGGAGTGAAGCCCGCAATGCATCCGATATATCAGTCTGCTTGTAGGATAAACTCAGATATCTTCTCAGGTGATCTAATTTCTTGTGATAGAGCTGAAGCGCGGTTTTACGCTGCTCCACCATCGTTTTCCAGGTAACTGAGGAAGTTACATTGGGGTTACCATCACGGTCACTTCCTATCCAGGAGCGGTATTTAAGTACGATAGGTATGTCATCGCCGGCTTCACCATAATAGGTCTCAAGAGCCATTCTGATATCGTTGTAGAGCGTCGGGATCACATCCCAGATGGTATGCGAAAAGAAAAACAATCCATTCTCCACTTCATCTTCAACCGACATCCGTTCGGCACGGACTTCATCTGTCATCAGCAATAATCTCAGTTGATTCTGCACTTCCTTCCTGCGGTACTTTTCCTCTTCCTGAGTATAAGTATTCTTGCCAAGGCTGCTTATCATCTCACTGATCTCATGCTGTTTGGTGAGGATACTGCGGCGACGTGCTTCCGTGGGATGTGCTGTAATGGTTGGCTGAATATCCATGTTCTCGAACACTTCTATAGCTTGTTCGAGCGTATACCCAGCCTCTTTCATCCTGTAAACTGCTTCCAGAATACTTTCGTTGCGGGGATTCTCCGGAGTTTCTTCAAACTCGCGTTTTCGGTTGATCCTGCTTATCTCATGCTGTTCGAGGGAATTAACCAGATGGAAAAAGGTGGTGTAGATCCGCAGAAACTCTTTGATCTCTTCTGCGCCCAGCCCTGATACTTTGTCGATCAGTTCCTGAAGTTTCTTATCATCGCCGTCATCAAGTCCTTCTTTAGCCATTTTGGGAAGATCCCCGAGAAGCTCGATGAATTCTTCGCCGTAATTCTCCAGGCTTATGGACTCCAGCTTTTCCGTTAATATTGTAATGTTCTTTGCCAGGCTTTCACTGATCTTATTCTCTTCAGCGAATTGCCTTATGGTCGATTCCCATTGCATCTGCTACTTCTTTTTTTGTGTTCTTGATGTGTGTTGTGAATGAGGACCTCCAATGTAACTAATATTTTGCGCTTTTTTTATTATAGGATTATTGTCTTTGATTTTATGATTTTCAGAGTTAGTCTCCCCCTGAGGGGAGATGATAGAGCGAATGGTTCTTTGTTCTATCTGAGGGGTGTTATGTTCTGGTAGTTAGCAACTCGTAACACTCTAAATCGCCCCCTCCGTCATCCTGGGCCACCCTCCTCCGTCATCCTGAACTTGTTTCAGGATCTTACGATTCAACCTCTCAACGTTTTATACCAATCCTTTAACTGTGGATTATGCTGCTTTACCAAATTCCACTTCCACTCTTTATGCCATCTTTTCAACTGCTTCTCTCTTGCAATTGCATCGCTTATTGAATCATATTCCTCAGCATATACAAGAATATTCGTTTTATACTTCGTTGAAAATTCTGAACCCCTGACCTGCTTATGTTCCCATACACGTCTTGAAATATCATTGGTCACACCAATATATAATGTGCTTCTTCTGAAATTCGTAACCATATAAACATATCCCTTGCTCATGTTTGTAAGACTGATTAATGTACACGTCCTTACAAAGATCCTGAAACAAGTTCAGGATGACCAGGATTCTTGATATATCAATAAACCAACCATGCATAACAAAACCCGCTGCGGATGGGCCGAGGGCCAGTTCGAACAATATGTGACTTACCACGATGAAGAATGGGGTGTACCGGTTCATGACGACCGAAAGCATTTCGAGTTTCTGATCCTCGAGGGTGCCCAGGCCGGATTAAGCTGGGCCACCATATTAAAACGAAGAGATGGCTATCGGGAAGCTTTCGCCGATTTTGATCCGGAAGTAGTAGCCCAATACGACGAAGAGAAAATTCAAAAACTGCTTCAGTTCGAAGGCATCATACGTAATAAACTCAAAGTGCGGGGAGCCGTTACCAATGCCCAACAGTTTCTGGAAGTACAAAAAGAATTCGGCAGCTTTGATCAATACATCTGGAGTTTTGTTGGTGGTAAACCCATTGTGAACCATTGGAAAAACTTGAAAGAAGTCCCTGCCACTACTAAAGAATCAGACGCACTTAGCAAAGACCTTAAGAAGCGCGGATTCAAATTTGTGGGAAGCACCATCATGTACGCTCATATGCAGGCATGCGGCCTGGTGAATGACCATACCGTGGATTGTTTCCGGTATGGGGAGGTTTAGTATTTCTTTTGTCATGCTGAGCCATGTGCTGAACTTGATTCAGTATTGATTCAGCATCTGTAGAGAATATAACGTTGATACATTTCCCAGTTAGAACAACGTATTACTCCCCACAGACCCTGAAACAAGTTCAGGGTGACGACTATAAGTTGTTATTCCTGAAACCACACTTCCACAGTTTCCCTCGTCGCGTAGCTCTGCTGGGTGATGCCCTCCGGAAGCCTGCCTTTGTCGGCAGACAGACTCCTGCTTCCATTCCGGTGAACCTTTTTCAGGTTTCTCGCCTCACAAAGTCCTGCGCCCCCTTTATCCCCTTCCGCCAGCTGGAGGGGAAGCTCTTCAAACTATTTTCTTGTTCCTCAATTTCTATCCACGTTCTCAGAATGACTTCGAATTCCAGCCCTGCTTGGAGGTCTGAAATTGCTATCTTAAGCGAAACATTTATCAAGACGAATCGTGATCCAATCCGCTAAATATGAATAAATACTTTTCTTTTTTTCTTCTGGCTCTCGTCAGTCTTTCCTGCTCATCGAAGCAGGAAGCTATAACAGCCATTGAAAATGATCTCCTGCCCACTTTCTATGTGGAAGGAGAAAAACCGGATCCCGCCAGTATTGAGGAGCGGATGGAACATCATAACGTCCCGGGCATAAGTGTGGCGGTTTTCAGGAATGGAAAGTTAGACTGGGCTAAGGGCTATGAATAGCTGATAAGGAATCGAATACACCTGTAACCCCCGCAAACCCTCTTTCAGGCAGCCTCCATAAGTAAACCCGTTTCAGCTATGGCCGTGCTGGATATGGTTGAAGACGGTACCCTCGATCTTGATACGGACATAAATGAATATCTGACTTCCTGGAAGCTTGCAGATAACGAGTTCACTGTTGATGAAAAAGTGACTCTCCGTCGTATTTTGAATCATAGTGCAGGTACCACAGTCTGGGGATTCCCGGGCTATTCCAGAACCGGAGATATTCCGGATGCAGTCGGAGTGGTAAGCGGTAAAGGCAATACGGACTCGATCTATGTGTACAAAATTCCGGGAGCCAGCTGGCAATATTCCGGTGGCGGATATACCGTAATGCAGATCGCCCTTTCTGATGTGGAACAGAAACCTTTTGAAGAGATTATGGCTGAGAGAGTTCTGAAGCCTTTAGAAATGAATGCATCTACCTATGAACAGCCTTTGCCTGAGTCCCTTTACGATAGAGCTGCTACGGGTTATCGTGGAAATGGTGATGAAGTGGATGGTAAATGGCATGTCTATCCAGAACAGGCGGCCGCAGGGCTCTGGACCACTCCTACCGACATCGGAAAGTATGCCATTGCTATTCAGAATTCGCTTGATGGTAGTACAAACAGTGTATTAGATCCCGAGACTACCAAAGAAATGCTCACTCCCGGAGATAACAACCATGCTCTTGGTCCCGGCATAAGATTCAATGGTTCTTACTTCGGTCATGGCGGAGCTAATGAAGGGTATAGAAATGATTTCTTTGCTTCCATGGATGGCGGGAATGTGGTTGTCATCATGACGAACTCCGATGCTGGTTATCCTCTCTTGTCTGAACTAATGCAGGCGATCTTCAGACACTATGGATGGTCTGGTCCGGAACCTACAGTGATCACACGGGCAGATCTTCCATTGGAATACCTGAATAGTTTTACAGGTACCTACAATATCCCTGCATTGGGAAACCTTACCCTGGCAGTTAAAGATTCATCCTTAGTGATACTACCCGGCGAAGTGGTATCGAATCAGGCAATACTGGTTCCGGTAAGCGATTCTACATTTTTTGATATGTCTGATGGTACTCAGATCCAGTTCCATATTAAGAAGGGAATACCTTCAGGATTTGAAGTTCAGGGATTTACAGGTACAAGAATCTAAGATTGATGTATGAAATTAAACTGAGTTGTATTTGTTTATAAAACCATACTTCCCCACTTTCACTGAATGAATTCTGATTCCAATCCCAAGCCAGCTCAGAAAGAAGAACGCCTTCCACGCAAACTGGGCGTCTGGGGATTATGGCTGCTGGTGGTCAATGGTTTGATAGGTGCCGGAATTTTTGGACTTCCGAGTGGAGCCGCTCGTCTGGCTGGTGAATACAGCGTGTTCATTTATGTGGTCTGTGCCCTGCTTATGCTGCCCGTGATCCTTTGTTTTGCAGAATTGGGGAGTTATTTCAGAGGAACTGGTGGACCTGTTAGGTATGGTACGGAAGCCTTTGGACCGTTCATCGGGTTTCAGAGTGGTTGGCTGTATTATGTGGCCCGTCTCATTTCCTTTTCTGCCAATTCGGTACTACTGGTGGAGAGTATTGGGTATTTCTATGAACCCGCAGCTCAGGGCATCGGACGTATCCTATCACTGCTCATTATTTGTGGCGGACTGACTTTTATAAACATCCTGAGTTCTGTGGAGTCGATCCGGTCACTTGCTGTTTTTACGGTGCTCAAGTTTGCGGTTCTGATCCTGCTTGTGTTTGGAGGAGTTGCTTTACTCGGGTCAGAAATCATACCAGACCTTTCTGGTCCGACTCCCCCTGCAGGTGATCTTGGAGCTGCCGCTTTACTACTTATTTATGCTTTTGTGGGATTTGAAGGCGGGGTGGTTCCTGCCGGGGAATCAAAAAATCCGGAGAAGGATATGCCCCGGGCTCTGATATTTGGCCTCGGTTCTGTAGTAGTGATCTATATGCTTGTTCAGTTGGTTTCCCAAACGTCAGTCCCTGATCTGGCAAGTTCAACCTCTCCACTACTGGATGCTTCGGACGCGCTTTTTGGACATGTAGGTGCTGTCATTCTCATGATTGGTGTGACCACCTCCGTAACAGGGAACCTGGTGAGTAATTTCTTTTCCACCCCACGCCTTACATATGCCCTTTCTCTGGATAACTCGCTTCCCGACTGGTTCGGGAATGTACATCCTAAATACCTGACTCCGGCAAACTCCATTTTCTTTTTTGGATTACTGGCTTTTGCGGGAGCAGCCATGAGCACTTTTACTGTGCTTGCCGCAATGACGGTGCTTTCACGTTTGTTTCTGTTCATTATCACCTGTGCAGCTGTTCCAAAACTCCGTCCACAGTTTCAGGGTGAAAAGAATTTTACACTCAGGGGTGGTATACTCGTTCCCATACTTGGCATTCTGGCTTGTGTCTGGCTGATGTTCCAGGTGAGCTTCACCAACATCTGGATGACGGGCCTCTTTATATTAATCGGTTGCGGCTTGTATTGGCTGGCACGAAGAAAATAAGCATCAAAATTTTGTTCATATGACTGTTAAGGATCTGAAAACTTTTTACGATTACAACTATTGGGCCAACCAAAAGATCATATCGGTAATACAGCAGTTAACACCGGATGAATTCATAAAAGATGTTGCTGGTGGATATGGTTCAATCCGGAATACACTGGTTCACATTCTAAGTACAGAATGGGGATGGCTAAGTCGCTGTGGTGGCCAGAAACGGGGTCCCAGTTTAAAAGCAGACAATTATCCTACGGTTGACCTTATCATAAGCGACTGGAAAAAAGTGGAGAAGTATATCCTGGAGTTTCTTTCCCAATTGTCTGACACAGATCTTACCAACAATGTCGAATATCCCGGAAAAGACGACGTCATTCGTTCTATGCCTGTCGGGGAATTACTGCATCATTCCATCATTCACGCCGCCCATCATCGAGGGCAGATCGCAGTATTGTTACGGGAACTTGGTTATTCTCCCGGTAGCTTCGATATCCTTTTCTTTTATGCTGAAAGAAATGGAGTTCAGGCCTGGTAGAACCTTAAGATCCTATCTTTAATTCAACATATGGTTTCGCTTCTTTATTCCTGAAATCTCATTCTGTATAAGTTCAATGCGGCAGCTTATTCTGTACCATCCCATACACGGCTGCTCCGAGAAATGCACTTAATAAAGGAACGAGAATGATCATATAACCGCCACCAATAAGCGCATATATTGGACCCGGACAAGTTCCTGCCAATCCCCAACCCAGGCCAAAAATTAACCCGCCGAGGATATATCGTTTGGTCTTTGAGTTATCCTTTTCCCCGATCTCGATCGGGTTCCCGTCTATGTCCTTGATGTTGAACTTCCGGATCAAAAAGATGGAAATCACCCCAGTGAGTATTGCCAGTGCAAAAATTCCGTACATGAAAATATGATTAAACAGAAACATCTCTTGTATCCTGAACCAGGATACCACTTCTGTTTTCATCAGTATAAAACCAAAGTAAATGCCGATAAATATAAATCTCATGATAGCCTCTACTTCAGAATTAATGGAATAAGAAACTGAGCGGATATCATTCCACCCAAAAAGAAGCTGATCGTGGCGATAAGGGATGCTTTTTGGAAATTTGCCATCCCCGTTATTCCGTGTCCCGCCGTACAACCGCTGCCATAACGGGTTCCGAAACCGATAAGAAATCCTCCAAGTACCATAATGATCATACCAGGTAATGTGAGAATGTTATCCCAGTTAAAAACCTCAACCGGCATAAAGCCGTCAAAATTTGTGATACCATAGGTTTTCAGTGCGTCTGTTGTGCTGGCAGTGATAGCAATCTGATAATTATCTGGAGTAAAGTATAAGGCTACAGCACCTCCGATAATGATTCCTAAGGCTAGTTGCAGGTTCCAGCCTCCGGTCTTCTTCCAGTCATAGTTAAAAAACGGAAGTTTGCTTGGTATAACAGCCGCACATACATGCCGGTAACTGGATGAGATGCCAAAGGCTTTATTGCCGACAATAAATAATATAGGGACCATTAGTCCCAGTAGTGGTCCCGCCACATACCATGGTATGGGACGAGCCAGTAATTCGTATAACATTGGGTCGATGTTGAGTGAGTGTTGTATAAATAGCAGCTGAGTGAGAGCTGCTAAAAAGTGAACTCTATAATACACATATGCGAATATGCTTCCAACATTCTATTTAGAAACACCCAACCGTATATTTATATACTAATAACTCTAACTTGCTTTGTACCAAACATTTGCAATACTATACGCCTGCACATTAAGAGGACTTCAGGGGATTAAAAGGGTTTACTAAATGAAGTCCTAAATAAATAATAAAACAGATAATAGGGGTAATTATCATGAAAAAAGTGTTGGGTATTATTGCGCTCAGTTTGGTAGGTCTTGTGCTCGTTTTTGTTCTTTATATAAACCTGAGCTGGGATAAAACTTATGACGCTCCCTATCCGGAAATTACCATCAGCACTGATTCTACTATCATTGCTCATGGAAAGCATCTTGTGTATGGAGCCGCACATTGTGCGAGTTGCCATGTACCTTCGGATAAACTGGCTGATGTAGAGGCAGGAAAAGATGTACTGTTATCTGGTGGGTGGCAATTCCACATTCCACCGGGAACACTACGGGCATTGAATCTGACCCCGGATCCCGAAACGGGAATCGGAAAACTCACCGATGCCGAGATTGCCAGAACTATGAGGTATGCTGTTGGTAGTGATGGAAGACCAATTTTTCCACTCATGCCTTTTCAGAACATGAGCGATGATGATGTAGCAGCGATAATTTCTTTTCTTCGTTCACAGGAACCTGTTGCTCATAAAGTTGAACGAACGGAATATTCATTTTTAGGAAAGGCAATTTTGACATTTGGTTTGATAAAACCCGAGGGTCCCACTGGAACTCCACCCGTTTCAGTAACGAAGGATTCCACGGTCGAATATGGTAAATACCTTGCTAACAGTGTAGCCAACTGTGCCGGATGTCATACCAACCGCGATCTTATGACCGGAGCATTTATCGGACCCCGTTTTGCCGGTGGCATGAATATGCCCCCCGAAGAAGCATCTCAGGGTTATGGATTTATTACTCCGAATCTGACACCACACGAAACAGGTGTTTTAGCTAAATGGAATGAAGATGCTTTTCTTAAAAGGTTCAAATCGGGACGTTTGGTTGCAACTTCCCCCATGCCATGGGCCAGTTTCTCGAGAATGGATGACATAGAGCTGAAAGCTATATATCGCTACCTTAAATCTCTGGAACCTGTTGAGAATCCGATCCCAAAAACGGTATTTGCGCCCGGTGAAGCTATACCTGAATAATATATAAGTACCCGGGATAATCTAATTCCGGGTACTAAAACAAATTGCTTCCCAGGATATACACACCCATCACTACCAGGAAGAAACCAAATCCTCGTTTTAGTTTATGTTGCGGGATAGTCTGGCTGAGACGTCCTCCTACAAAACTACCCACTATACCTACTATGGTGAAGATGACGAGCAGATTCCAGTTCACACTGAGATCTTCCTGGCTCAATACATCGATGTATTTGTAGAATCCCATCAGGCTCTTAGCGGCAATAATAAAAAGACTGGTTCCTACCGCTATCCTCATATCCAATCCGCCTATAAGTACAAGAGCGGGGATAATAAGAAAACCACCACCGACACCTACCAGACCGGTAATCACTCCTACCACCAAACCTTCGGTCATGATCAGCCATTTTGGAGAAATATGGCCTTCTTTCTTCGCAACGCCATTTCCTCTTATCATCATAAAAGCAGCAAGTATCATCACCACTGCAAAGATCATGAGCTGTGTGTTTCCTGACAGAAACTGGGATATTGCTGCTCCGCCATAGGTTCCGATCATGCCTGGTATTCCAAAAAATACCACACTTCTCCAATCAACTTCCTTTCGTATGGCATAGGGGATGGCTCCAACCAAACTGATCGAAGCAACAATGCCTAGTGATTCCGCGATGGCGACCTTTTCAGGTTCACCAACTAAATAAACGAGTACAGGTACCGTAAGAATAGAACCGCCCGAACCCAGAAGTCCGAGAGAGATTCCAATTAAGAGGGCACCCAAAAGGGCCCATACCATTAAACAACCTCAGCTAAATAGTTATTTCTTTCCAGCCATGGTTCCACAGCATCGTCGATGTGTATCACATCGTATCCTTTACTTTCCAGCAAAGCGGTCGCAAATGAAGCCCTTGCTCCGGATTTACAATGAACCAATAATGGTTTATCACCCGGAACCTCATCAAGCCTGTCAAGCAGGCGGGTGTGCGCAATATTAATGGCATCAGGATGGTGGCCTTCATCAAACTCTGTTTTTTTACGAACATCTAGCAAGTTGTAATTTCCGGTACTCATCAGCTCGTCTACATCCATAAACGAAATAACCTTTGTAGTTGCCAGGCTGGTTCCGCTGGCGATCAGTTCTGATGGTGTTGCATATCCTTTTACCTTATCCAGGCCGATACGAATCAGGTCAATCACCGCTTCCTCTATTTTATCATCTTCAACGATCAGATAAATATCCTGCTCTTCTGTTACAAAAGAACCTGCTATTGTATTGAACTGTTTATCCATGGTTGCAAGAAGTGATCCATCAAGGTGTCCAGCCATAAACTCTGTCCTGAACCGGGTATCTAAAACCACGTCCGCATCACCTTTGGAATTCGATATGATCTCATCAATGCTCATCTTTGAAGGTGATGGAAGATCTCCCAATACTTTTGGACCCAGTTTATTATCACGCTTCATCCTTGCAAAATATAATGGCGGTTCTGGCTGACCGTCCAGGATGTAATCCACAAAATTCTGCTCAGAAATTGTTGCTTTGATCGAGTTGTTAAAACGTTGCTCATAACCTACGGTCGATTCCGGTACAGCCCCTAAAGCTTTACCACAGGCACTGCCTGCTCCATGTCCCGGCCATAACTGCAAATATTCCGGCATGGTTTTAAATTTCTCCAGTGACTTATACAGTACTTTAGCAGAACCTTCCATCACACCTGCCTGACCTGCAGCTGTTTCAAGCAGATCCGGCCGGCCAACGTCGCCAACAAATACAAAATCACCCGAAAGAAGTCCCATAGGCTCATCCGCTGCCGCACCATCCGTTACCAGATAACTCACGTGCTCAGGGGTATGCCCAGGACTATAAACTGTTTTGAATCTGATATTTCCAATATTGAACTGATCCCCATCTTTCAACAATTGATGGTTGTATTCACTTCCGATCACCCACTCATATTTCCAGTCAGCATCGCCTTCATCCGATACATAGATCTTAGCGCCCCTTTCTGCCAATTCTCTCATTCCCGACAGATAATCCGCATGAATATGAGTTTCCGCTGCTGCCACAATTTTAAGGCCATTTTTTTGGGCCACTTCATCATAGCGGGAGATATCTCTCATGGGATCAATAACGATCGCTTCTCCTGACCGCTGGCATCCTATCACATAGGCATATTGCGCCAGCTTTTCTTCAAATATTTGCTCAAAAAACATGTTTCACTCCGAGCTGGTTAAATCTTCTTTATTCCGCCTCAAAAATACCACTTCTGCCTCTATTGAGAAACTCTATATCTGATATTTACAGGGCGGGATTTATTGTTAAAATGATCTTATATAAGGCGATCCTGCCTTTAATTATTTCGCGGCTTCGAACCCGGCGCTTACAAGTTGCGAATACCCGCCGATGTTGTACACTTTTTCAAACCCATTCTTTTTCATTATTTGCAACGCACTATTGCTCCGGTTTCCACTCCTGCAATACACATAATACGTTTCATCTTTATCAAGACCGTTTAGCTTTGATTGGAAATCCCCGCTTGTCACATCAAAATTGAAATTCGTAATGTCCAGATGCCCACTTTGATGTTCACCAACAGACCTTACATCAATTACCAGACCTTTTTCTTGCTGATACTTCTTTTTGAATTCTTCAGCACTCAAACGATCGGTTCCGTTACCTGCTGATTTCGATTGAAATAAAACAAAGCCAAGTATGGCAACTGCAAAAATGATTAATACTGTCTTCATCATAACTTCTGATTGAGTTGATTAATTATTATTCGATTGATCCTGTTCGAAATATCACAACATACTATTTCTCTGATCATTCCTGTTTCAACAGGTTTAAACTAAGGGCTCTCACCGGGTTGTTACAACATGTCATAACAAGTATCTTATCTCTGTCTAATCAATGGAACAACCATGTCTACAAAACCGAGATATGAACAAATAGCGGACCACCTCAGAACAGAGATCGAGAAAGGAGAGTTTCTTCCCGGGGATAAGCTTCCATCAGAAAAAAGATTATGCGATTATTTTGATGTTAGCAGGATCACGATCAGACAAGCCCTTAAATCTCTTGAAACAGAAGACCTCATCTTCAAGAAGCAAGGACTAGGCGCTTTTGTGCGTGAAGAACCTGCAAAACAAAACCTGGTACAGCTCACCGATTTTTCTGAAGATATGCGCCGCGCCGGCCACAGGAGCTCTTCAAAACTGATCCGTTTCAAGAAGGTAGAAGCTGATACTGAAATTAATACTACGCTGGAAGTCCCCCCTTCCAGTCCCCTTATTCGTGTAGACCGGGTCCGGATCGCTGACGACATCCCGGTTGCCTTCGATGTAACCTGGCTGCCGGCCAGTTATGGTCACCTGCTCCTGGATGAAGACCTGAACAATCGAACTATTTACGAGATTCTTGAAGGCACCTATTCCATTCCGATATCTGCAGGTCGTTATAAGATCACTGCCGCTGCTGCAGATGAATATGTTGCGAAGCATCTGGGTGTCGAAGTGGGAAGTCCTGTACTTGAGATCGACCGTTGTTCGCGAACTACTGCCGGGAAAAAGGTGTATTTCCAGAAAAGATATAATAATCCAAAGTATATCTCGTACGATATTGAGTTATTCAGGAATGATAATGTTGAGGGTTCATCCAAAGACGGATTGCCGCTCAAGGAATTCACCCCCCGATTTTATTTCTAATTCTATTTGACTCTAAGCATAATATTATCATATTGAAATCATCTTATCTTACCACAAACTATAACCATTATGAACACTACTAAATACGTCAAGACCCTCCTAATTCTCCTGGTTGTATTTGTAGCCGTAAGTAGTACCACATCGGCTCAGAATCTGGAAGAATTTGAAAAAAAAGTAACCGAATTCACCTTAGATAACGGATTACATTTTATTATTATCGAAAGGCATGATGCACCCGTTGTGAGTTTTTATACTCATGTAGATGTGGGAGGCATTGATGAACCAAAGGGAAATACTGGTATCGCCCACATTTTTGAACATCTCGCTTTCAAAGGCGATGACTATGTTGGAACCACCAACTGGAAAGAAGAGCAAAAAGTAATTGACAAGATGGATGCTGCTTACCGAAGCTGGCTCTATGAATCCTATAAAACAGTACCCGACAGCGCTGTGCTTAACTCAAAATGGGAGGAATTCAAATCTCTTCAGGAAAAGGCAAAAAGCTATGTTAAGAACAACGAGTACTCCGAGATCATCGACCGAAATGGTGGAACCGGAGTAAATGCCAGCACAGGTTCTGATATGACTGATTATTACCTGAGCCTTCCATCTAACAAGATAGAACTGTGGTTCAGCCTGGAATCCGGAAGGTTCCTCACCCCTACTTTCCGGGAGTTTTATGTGGAAAAGGAAGTAGTTCGCGAGGAGCGAAAGATGCGAACTGAATCAAGTCCGACAGGCCGTTTGTTTGAGGAATTCCTCGCAGTAGCTTTTACAGCGCATCCTTACGGCAGACCAGTTGTGGGCTGGAACTCCGATATCACTGCCACCAGCATTCAGGATGCTAAAGAATTTTATAAAAAATACTATGTCCCTTCTAATATCACTATTGGTATTGCCGGAGATGTGGATCCTAAACAAGCCAAGAAATTAGCCGAAACCTATTTTGGCAAAATGCCTGGAAAAGGTGTTGAGTCCCCTCCTGTTACTACGAAAGAACCGGAACAACGCGGAGAACGGCGCTTTGATATGGTTGAAACATCTCAGCCTGTTCTCATGATCGGATACCATGGCGTTTCAGAAACAGACCCGGATTTCGAAGCACTTTCATTGCTGAATCGGGTTCTCTATTCAGGCCGAACCTCAATCATGTATAAATCATTGGTTGAGGATAAAAAACTAGCCCAACAGATTCAGTATGCTGATGGTTTTCCGGGCACAAAAGATCCCGGACTTGCCGTGATCCTTGCCCTGCCAAACAGCGGTGTGGATCTTGATACACTTGAATTAGCCATTTATGATGAAATTGAAAATGTAAAAGAAGGCGGGATCACACAGGATCAACTCGATCGGGTTCGAACCAATTTGAGGGCTAATACCATACGTGGACTGGCTAACAACATGGGACTTGCAGTCAATTTTGTAAACACACATGTATCTCAGGGTGACTGGCGGGATGTATTCAATCAGCTCGATCGATATGAAGCGGTTACCGTAGAGGATCTGGTTGAAGTAGCCAACAAGTATTTCATAAAGAAGCACCGAACCGTTGGCAGAATTGTCAATGCGGAATCCTGATCACAGACTAATTTCAAAACTACATTATCATGAAACGTATTTTATTACTCTTTCTATCTGTATTGATCTCGGCTTCTGCATTTGCTCAGAAGCGATACGACCAGATCAAGTATCCTGAACTCAACGAATTCAAAAAAGCTGACGTTGAGGAATTCACCCTCGATAACGGGATCACGTTCTTCCTGGTTGAGGACAAAGAACTCCCGCTAATTCGTGTGAATGTGACCGTCAGAACTGGTGGTTTGCTTGAGCCAGAGGATAAAGCCGGACTTGCAAGTCTTACTGGTTCCGTTATGCGCGAAGGTGGCTCTGTAAACTACCCGGCAGATGAACTTAACGAGCTACTGGAAAATAAATCTGCCTATATAAGCACCTATATTGGCTTTGGATCCGGCGGGGCCAGTATGAATCTTCTTAAAGAGGATTTTAACGAACTCCTGCCGGTCTTTGTGGATGTGATTCAGAATCCGGATTTTCCGGAAGACAAGATCGAACTCGAAAAAATACAGACCAAATCGAGTATCGCCCGCCGGAACGACAATCCCCAAAGTATCGCATCCCGCGAATTTCAGAAATTGATCTACGGAGAAGATACTCCTTATACCACGCAGACCGAGTATGCGACTTTGGATGCCATCACCCGTGAGGACCTGGTTGATTTCCATGATCAGGCCTTTGTTGGAAATAATATGATGATCGGTGTGATAGGTGACTTCGATACCAGCGAAATGAAACGCAAACTTGAAGAAGCATTCGGCAGTCTGGACGCCGGAACAGAAACCAATCTCCTCTATCCTGATATCAAGTATGATTATCCATCAACAGTTAACCTGGTAGACAAACCTGATGTAACCCAGAGCACCGTGTTTGTGGGCCATATTGGCGGACTTCGGGAAAACCCGGATTATGCAGCTCTTCAACTTCTTAATGAAGTACTCAGCAGTGGTTTCTCCGGGCGCCTGATGCAAACCGTTCGAACCGATCTTGGATTGGCTTATGCTGTTTTTGGTAACTATTCGAGCAACATCAATTATCCTGGTATTTTCTATGTTGGGGTAATGACCAAAAGCTCCACCACAGCCGAAGCAATAGATGCCATGCTGGTGGAAGTCAAAAAATTACAGGATGAACCCGTTGGCAAGGAAGAATTGGCTGCTGCCAAAGACCGCTTCCTGAATTCTCTGGTCTTCCGCTACGATAGTAAGAATAAAATTCTTAACGAACGGATCAGCAACGAATACAACGGCCTCCCTTCCGATTACTTCGATCAGTATGTGGAAGATCTCAAAAAAGTATCCAGTGCGGATATTCAACGGGTAGCAAAACAATACCTGAAACCCGAACAGGTTCAGATACTTGTTGTTGGTAATGCTGCAGAAATAGGAGATCAGCTTGATAAGTATGGAACCGTAAATGAAGTGGACATCACCATACCAACCCCTGATTCTGGTGAGGAAGAAGTTGCCGGTGATGCCACCCAGGGAAAAGCTCTACTGGATAAAATGTCTGCTGCTATTCTTGGAAATGCAAAACCTGAATCCATTCAGGTTAAAGGTACTGTATCTCAGGTTACACCAATGGGGAACATGGATATCGGTACGGATGTTAATTACAATTATGCCGAATTCAGTATGACCGCCGAAATGAACACCCCACAGGGCGTAATGACCCTGGAGCTGAAAGACGGAAGCGGCAAAATAAAAATGATGGGTCAGGAACAACCTCTTCCCCCAACTGCTACCGGCCCCATGTATGCTGAATTTGAAACAGATTACCTTAATGTCTCATTAAAGAAAGACCAGTTTAGTGCAGAGTTTATCGGTACAGAAAAAATTGGTGGCAAAGACTTTCCAATACTCAGGATCTCAGGTGATAATACCGTCACTTTCGTACTTGATCCCGACACTTTCCTTCCTGCTAAATCCCGAAGCAGCTCTTTTAATCCACAGAAAGGGGCAAACGTTGAATCGGTCACTGAGTATTCCGATTGGAAAGAGGTGGATGGTTTCAAATATGCGTTTAAGCAAATTTCCATGGAGGATGGCACTAAAACCTCCGAAACAGTAGTTGAATCTGTTTCCGTAAACTAATGCCTTATTAATTATTTGAAGCCCGGCATTATTAGATGTCGGGCTTTTTTTGTAGCCATTTTGCTCCCAAATCATTATATAAAGCGAAACTAATTCTGGTAGTATTATGAAAGTTTGGGAAGACGAATACCCTGAATCATCCGAGTATATTCGATTTTATACCGGGTATGTTGAGCTGATCGAAAAAGACAATATCATTAACACGCTCAACTCACAGATGCACGAAGTCTATACATTGATCAATTCTGTGCCGGGCGATAAAGCTTATTATGCCTATGCAGATGGTAAATGGACCTTCAAGGAAGTGATCGGCCACATGATCGAAACAGAACGGGTATTCGCATTCCGGGCCTTCGCGATCAGCCGGGGAGAAACTCAACCCCTTCCAGGTATGGATCAGGAAGCGTACATGAAGGACAACAACTATAATAAGCGAAGTACTTCCAATCTCGCCAATGAATACCTCGCTGTTCGTGTGGCCACCATTCACCTGCTTAGTAACATGACCAAAGAAATGATCGCGAAGAAAGGAACCGCCAGCGGAGCTGAAGTAACCGTACGTGCCCTTGCCTTTATCATAGCCGGACACGAATTACATCATCTGAATCTTCTTAAAGAGAAGTACCTGTAGCTTTCAGAGGAATTTCGGGGATCACAGTACTGTTCGTTCCTGCCCCCAGTGCTATCACGCGTTGTGCCAGATATCGGATATCACACACTTCCGGGAGCTCCACCTTTTTACCAAAACGGATCCAGTTACGCAGACGGGCCACGAAATCATCTCCAACTTCATACACCACATCTCCGCCCAGCTCTTCGATGGCTGCTGCATTACACAGTTGCTCATATTGATTTTTGATCGGGATCACCATCAACTTCTTGTTCAGATACATTGCTTCTGAAGGCCCTTCAAATCCTGCTGAACAAAGGAATCCTACCGAACTTTCGATACTATTAAGAAAAGGAATATGTCCGACTGGCTTCACGCTGGTATTCCCAAAATGATATTCCTTTTCGCATTCCGGAGAGAAGATCTCCCAATCTATTTCAGGAACTTTATTAAAGATCGAGACCAGGGAATGATGTGAGAATGCTGGCAAATACACTGTAACATGATTTCCCTCGGTGGGCTTAAGATCCAGAATCTCCTGACGCAATACCGGCGGCTCAATAAAATTATCGTAGCGGATGTAATGGGTGCCCAGATATTCATCACATGGAGCAAAATGCCGGATGATTCCTTCAGCCAGAAGAGATTTCTTATACGGACGTGGTGACTTCACTGACATAAACGAAGCCTGGTGACTCAAACCAACGCTTCTCACTCCGGCCAGTTTAGCAGCCCAGGCAGTTACCGGTTCGAAGTCGCACAAAACAAAGTCATAATCTTCCAGAGGGATTGACTGTACGTCCTGCATAAATGTTACAGGCTTAAGGTTTATAGCGGTCTCAAACAGATCCACACTTCCTTTACTATCGTATGTCAGGCTGATCCCTCTTTTTTTGAAATCAACCCCTCCGTCCAGATCCATGTGAAAATTGTATCCACTCAACAAAACATCCACTTCTACAAACTCGCGAAGAATAGGAATAAGTGCTTTTGCCCTGTTGATATGTCCGTGACCTGTTCCCTGAACACCGTATAGAATTTTCATCCGATCATCACCTTTGAGTTGTTAACCGAATGAGTCTGTATTAGCTGAGTAATACGGGGATTATCTTTCAGCACCGCATCTTCTTCATATCGGTATAAACTCCATTCATCCCCATCGTATTCGAGTGAAGTCAGATTTTCGATCCAGTCTCCGGAATTGAGATAGATCACGGAACCTTTGTCATTTTCATATCCTCTGATCTTCGGCTGGTGAATATGTCCGCATACCACATAATCGTAGCCTTCATCGATGGCCAACTCCATAGCAGTTACTTCAAAGTCATCCACAAAACTTACTGCCGTCTTAACCCCGTTCTTAATTTTTTTTGAAAGTGAGATCTTTCCAAAACCCAGTTTCATGGAAATGAAATTTACCCACCGGTTGATCAGAATAAGCAGCTCATATCCATGCCCGCCCAGTTTTGCCAGCCATTTGGAATATTTCATGGTCACATCAAAAATATCGCCGTGGAAGAACCACACTTTTTCACCATTCAGTTCTAACACCAGTTTATCACGGATAAACAGAGGCCCCAGCTGCAGGCTTGAGATCTTGCGCAGGGTTTCGTCGTGATTTCCCGTGAGATAGTAGATATCCACTCCGTTGGTCATCATCGTGATCAGGGTCCGGATCACATGCATGTGGGCTTCGGGCCAGTAATATTTCTTGAACTGCCACATGTCGATGAAATCACCGTTGAGGATCACCCTCTTTGGGTCGATTGAATTCAAATACTGAACCAACTCCACTGCATGGCACCCAATGGTTCCGAGATGCACGTCTGATATCACTACCGTATCGAGAGGTCTTTTCATAGCCTGATAATTGATGATTAATGACAAATAACGTCAATTAGTGTTATCAGAGAGTAGCTACAGCATTACTATTTGGTAACGGAACTGTTAAGGGAACGTAACCTGTGTTTGGCTCTTTAAGCTTATATTGGACTAAAGACAACCAACCAAACTTTATGCCTGACCAAATTTCCCAAAAAATTGTACATGTACATCTCAGTAAAGATGATGTTTTTAAAACCACCCTGACGGCAGGGAATCACGAGCTTCTGGCTGATGAACCCAGGAATGTACCAGGTGGCAATGACCAGGGGTCCGATCCCTACGACTACCTCCTGATGTCACTGGGTTCATGTACCGCGATGACCGTGAAGATGTACGCCCGTCAAAAGAAATGGCCACTCGAAGATATATTCCTGGAAATGAGGCACAGCAAACGACATGCTGAAGATTGTGCTAATTGTGAAGTTCCGGAAGCTAAGATCGATGTGATCGAAAAAGAATTGATCATAAAAGGAGACCTGAGCCAGGAGCAACTAGACAAGCTGCTTGAGATCTCAAAGAAATGTCCGGTTCATAAAACGCTGGTTGGAGAGCTTGAGATCGAAAGCATCCTTTCTGTGAATATGTAGTCCAGATTATTTCGATTTCGGATTAATGCTTTATTACATTATTCTGTTCTTCACTTAGTTTAATGGTAACTAATTGATTATTAGTCATGCTACAGAAACTGAATTCTAAGATTTTTGCTTTAATACTGCTTCTAAGTATCACTGTATCCTGTAAATCCAAAGTCGAATCTGAATCTACTTTCGAAGAAAGAATATTCACCCCCATTGAAGACCTTAGGATAGAGGACACTGATGAGCATTTCATTGGTAAGATAGGCCATATTGCCATTGGCATGAATAATGAGATCTATATCGCTGACGATGCTAAACTCACCATTCATATGTATGACGCAGAAGGCCATTTCCTGAAAGAGTTTGGAAGAGAAGGCCGTGGCCCCGGAGAGTTTCTTTATATCGGAGGAATAAAAACCTTCCCGGATGGCAGGCTTGCTACCTGGGATCAAAGAAACCAACGAATCAGTGTTTTTTCTTTTAACGGAGAATTTATAACCAGCCACAATGTTAATTCAGGATTAAACGGTATGGAACTCTTTAAGGTTAATCCAAACGGAGAATTCTTTGTTAAAAGAATGCTGCGAGCAAAGAGAAACGGTCGAAATAATGCAGATATTAGCATGGCATGGTTGCACGTATCCAAAGACGGACAGGTAACTGATACACTTCATATTCTTAAGGATCCTAATGAAAACCGTGGATTTGTTTACTTTTCGCCATCAGGCCCTTCTTTTAGTTTCATAGAGTTAACTATTTCCGCTCTAAGTCCATTCGGATACTTTATCGTAGGTAGGAATACCGACTATAAACTTGAGTTAAGAAAATCTTCAGGAACTGTTACCATATCTCATGATTACATCCCGGTTAAATTGAAACCCGAGGAAGAAACGCGATGGAAAAGATCCTTAAACAGGGTTGCTGCACAAGGGAATGATGTGGACACTAGCATACCAGATACTAAACCCGTTTATAAACAGATTCTGACTGATTCAGAAGGCCGCATCTGGATCCATAGATATACAGAAGCTGATTATTCTGAATCTCCTATTTATACTGAAGAAGGCGGCTGGTGGGAAGCGGCGGCTTTCGATATCTTTTTGGATGATGGCAGCTTTCACGGATCTGTAAAATTTCCACATGGTTTTAATTTCACCGATGCTAAAGGGAACTTTGCTTACGGGGTGCTCACAACAGATGATCTGGCGGAACATGTGGTGCGTTATAAACTTACTCCCAATCGCTGATTGAGCTGATTATTAATTAGTTTAAGCAAGCACTTCCCTCCTCTCTTTTCTATATTCCGTTCAAATATTAGAGATATGACTACAGAGGAAATTACTCAGTTAATTCAGGAACTGGACGTTCGAAATGTAAAGTTCGGGGTCACCGACATTGACGGTATTTTACGGGGAAAAATGATCAGCACGGAGAAATTCCTGAAGGCTCTGCATTGCGATATCGGTTTCTGTAATGTGATCTTCGGGTGGGATGTGAATGATGCCTGCTATGATAACACTGAAGTGAGTGGCTGGCATACCGGATACCCCGATTCTTTTGCTACTGTTGATCCAGGCTCCTATCGTAAAATTCCCTGGGAGGATAATAAACCATTCTTTCTGGGTGATTTCTCTTCCTCTGATGATATGAAAGAAGTTTGTCCACGATCACTTCTGAAAAGGATCCGAAATGAAGCGTTGGAACTTGGATATTCACCAAAATTCTCAGCTGAGTACGAATGGTTTAATTTTGATGAAACTCCCCACAGCCTCCGGGACAAAGGATATGCCGATCCGACCCCAATGACCCCGGGTATGTTTGGATATTCCCTGCTGAGGGCCTCACAAAACAGTGAGTATTTCAATGAACTCTTTGACCGTCTTCATGAATTTGGTATTCCGCTGGAAGGAATTCATACCGAAACAGGTGATGGTGTGTATGAAGCCGCCATAACGTATGATGACATTCTTGAATCAGCAGACCGTGCAGCGCTGTTCAAAACAGCGGTTAAAGAGATCGCTTCTCAGTTTGATCTGACTGCCAGCTTCATGGCAAAGTGGAATCCCAAGCTTCCGGGGTGCAGCGCGCATCTGCATCAAAGTCTGTGGGATGATAAGGGAACTAACCTCTTTTATGATCCAGAAACCGAAAACCATATTAGTAAGCTGTTAGAACATTATCTGGCCGGTGTTCTGCATTGCCTGCCTCACCTTTTACCGATGTATGCCCCCACTGTGAATAGCTACAAACGCTATGTGGAAGGTTCCTGGGCAGCGACCACAGTCAGCTGGGGTATCGAAAACAGAACCACTGCACTCAGAGTGATCAATCACAGTGAAGATTCCATGAGATTGGAAAATCGTGTTCCCGGTGCTGATTCAAATCCGTACCTGAGCATGGCAGCAAGTCTGGCTTCCGGACTATATGGGATCAGGAATAAACTCACTCTGAATCTGCCCGCTACCATAGGAAATGAGTACAAAAATGCAGGTTCAACACCCTTGCCCTCTGACCTTCATAAAGCAACCGAAGCTATGAAGAGATCTGAGATACCTAAGGAATTGTTTGGGGAAGCATTTGTGGATCACTTTATAAGAACCCGGGAATGGGAATGGAGACAGTATGACCCACAGGATCGCAACTGGGAAATGAAACGATATTTCGAAATTATATAGCAGTCTGACACATGTCATTTATTGATTTTAACGCCATTGTAAGTGAAGCCTGGGAAGCCTACGACAATTCCAGGGAGATCGTTCGCATCGAAGATATCAGTGCCAAGGTATCTACAAATCACGTATACCGGATCACCTTAAAAGATCACAATATCATTGTGGCGAAACTCTCCTATTTCGGACGTTTTGAGCATTTCGTAGAAGATCATTCCATCATCAACGCGCTTTCTAATAACCTGCCCGGACCGTTTGAGAATTTTCTGGCACGTTCACTCATGAAAGGAAATGAGCTGTTCGTACACCGGCACCAAAGTGAGGTGATCGATGCATGGGTGGTTTTCTACCGCCCAATCAAGATCCGGAATAAACTTCCCCGAAAGTTGAATGAACACCAGATCAAACGTCTTGCACAGGAAATGGCGAAGTTTCATAAAGCATGCCACACGGTAAGGGGCACTCTCCCTAAATCAGCCAAAAGTATGAATGTGGATATCAACGACCTGGTGGCCACACTGGATTCTGATGAGGGCAAATTTCAGTTTCATAAATACATCGACCTGATCTATGATCAGTGTGAGACTTTCAAGAAAAATTATGTAGCACTGGATGCCGATTCTATGGATGTGATCCCTGTTTTTGTGGACTGGAACATCGGTAACTTCTCCGTCACCAATACCTTTCAACTATTTTCGAGATGGGATTACGACTGGTTCAGAATGAGTTCGAGGGTCATGGATTTCTATTTCTTCAGCCGGGTGGTTTCTGAAGTGGGTGACCGCACCATTTTCACCTATAACATTGATGTGTTAATGCACGAACGATTCCAGCTGTTCCTGAAAGAATATCACAAGATATTCCCCCTCACTGAAAAAGACATTTTGATCCTGAAAGAAACATACCGCTTCTTCCTGCTCACTTATGTGGTGAAGTACGGCCGATATTTCTTTCACGAGATCTTTGCTAATAAACTCCAGCAGGAAGTATTCGAAACCCATCTTCCGTCCATTGAAAAAAAATTCGACCCTAAACCCTTGCTCAAAGCCCTGGATCTGTAATTATGGAATACCCTTCTTTTTTTGATATTGCAAAAGAATACAAAGTGATCATGCTGGATTCCTATGGCGTGGTTAAAAACCATAAAGGCCTCATTGAAGGAATCCCAAATACGATCGACTGGATCAAGAAAGAAGGCAAGGCTTTCAGGTTACTTACCAATGATGCCTCCCGAAGTCAGGAACAGCAAAAAGAAAGCCTTGGCAGACTGGGACTGAAAAATATTGATCTCCATGAGATCATTACTTCAGGAATGATGGCTAAACAGTTTCTGGAACAAAAGATCACCTCCGGAAAGATCGCATATCTGGGAACTGAGAACTCTGCTGAATATATCCTGCAATCAGGTCTTGAGCACATTGCGGTAAGTGATATCGATATGGATAATATTGATGATATCTCCGCTTTTGTGTTTCTGGATGATGAAGGTTTTGACTGGAATACTGACATCAATAAAACGGTGAATCTGCTTCGCAAGAAGACCATGCCTGTGATCCTGGCCAATTCCGACAAATATTACCCGGTAGCCAAACATGATGTAGCCGTTGCCACAGGTGGTATTGCTAAACTGGTTGAAAGTATGCTCAGTAAAAAATTCATCCACTTCGGGAAACCCGATTCCCAGATGTTCATGTATGCTTATGAAGGCCTGATCGAAGAATATGGATTCATCGACAAAAAAGACATTCTGATGGTAGGTGATACACTTGGAACAGATATTCTCGGAGGTAATAAATTCGGAGTAAAGACCATGCTGGTACTTTCGGGAAATACCAGAGAAGAGAATGTAGATATCAATATCAAATCCAGTGGAATCATCCCGGATTACATCTGCCGGTCTGTGATTGAATAATCCACCTTAATCGACCTCTGAAATACTGGCGAAACAAGTGATCCTGAAATGAGTGTGTCCCGACAGCTATCGGGACAAATAATTCCACACCGGCTCACAATTTTCAATTTATCCGAAATGAACATGGACCTTTGGAATTATTTAGCAAATGGAAGGAGAACGCGCCTGGATTTAAGCGTCTTGATCTTTTCGTTCTTTTGGATCAAGCCAAAAGGACAAGACCTTAAGCAGTATCTACTTACTTGGCATTGTATAATTTCCACCGATTCCCGTACTTCATCTTAATTAACAATACGGGGTACATTTGATAACAAAAGTTCTTGAAAGGCTTTCTTTCGTGGTCATACTGGGTCAGCTTCGCTCGGCCGGACTGATCTTCTTCATTGTATTCAGCTTCGTTCCCTTTTTTGGGGTTCGCCTGCTTGGCTGGGATCCGGTAATGATGCTGGTTGCTTATTTCGCTGACAGGATCGTCTATCTGATATTCTACTCCATAATGAACCGGG
Source organism: Rhodothermia bacterium (assembly GCA_030427885.1). Taxonomy (GTDB): domain Bacteria; phylum Bacteroidota; class Rhodothermia; order Balneolales; family Balneolaceae; genus JAUICM01. The sequence continues at coordinate 120,695 of JAUICM010000002.1, forward strand.
TCATGCTCAACAGAGGAAATGTTCAGGAAAAACCTTCCATTGTAAAAGAGATATTCGTTGTAGCTGTTTGCTCTTACATGATGCTTCAACTCGGGGCTTTTATCTTTTCTCTGGGTGGCACCCTCGAACTTGACGAACAAATTCAGGAGCTGGGCATCATCCTGTCCTGCATTGTTGTTTTCTATGGATTCATGTTCTTCCGTGGACTTCAAACGACCGATCCTGCATCCTGGAAAGACAATACATTTATTAACGCCATCGGGATCACATTACTTTCGGGCTTTATAGGTATGATCTCTTTCTTCAGTGCCATTTTTCTTGCTCAGTTTGCAGACGGGACTTTTGCAGCTGCCTTTTTCGGAACCGGTTACGGCATCATGATCTTTGTGTTTGTACTACTCCGTTTGATCAGTGACCTGATCTTCTTTGCTTTTGCCAATACACGAGTTAAAACAAAAGAAGGATAATCAGCTTAGTTGTTCATCTGTGATAACCGGTACATGAGAACCGCCGCTCTTTTAGCCTGATTTGGCAGGGCTTTAAGATAACCAAGTTCACCAATAGTATGTCCATCTGTTCCGCTCATTCCCAATGCATCGATAGCCATATCCACATACTGAGCTGTAAATGATACATCCGCAGCTCCGGCTCTAAGCGGATTCACAGCCACCACTTCACCGAGCCCCAGGTCTTCACTTACTTTACTGTAGATTTCCAGGAGCTTTTCATTTCCAGCTGTTGGTGCCATAGGCGGATACCCATCTCCAAATTCGATCTCAGCCTGAGTTTGAGGAAGGTGATCATTTACAATAGCTGTCATTCTCTTCTTCACCCGTTCCAGTTGTTCTTGTGAAATAGCCCTTATATCACCTGTTACCAATGCCGATTCAGCAACTACATTGTTCTTCCCGAATGCCGTACCACTGCTCGAACCCGGATCGTGTGTTATTGCTGTTCCTCCGATGATCTTCCCTGGATTAAAGGTCAGATATTCCTCATCCCGTAATTCATTATAAAAAGTGGTCAGAATTCGGGAAGCTTCATAAATGGCACCTGCTCCTATATCTTCCCTGAATACCTGAGAAGAATGCGCCCGAACCCCTTTTACCGTCAGTGTCCAGCCAACGGATCCTCTTCTGGAGATATTAGCTGTTTCCGGATTGCCATCCCCATTCTCGAAGCCAAGAGAGATATCCGCGTATTTAGCGGCATCGATCAATGCTTTCTTTGACAACTCAAGCGGACGGCCGCTAAGTTCTTCATCACCTGTCATAACTACCGTGATATCCAGATCATCGAGCACACCAGCTTCTTTAAGAGCTCCGAGTGCCTGCAGCATGATCACGTTTCCACCTTTCATGTCTGCGATCCCCGGACCTTTTGCAACGGAATCGTTCACCATTTCAAATTTCTGAAAAGGACTGTCCGGTTCAAATACCGTATCCAGATGACCGATCAGTAATAATTTCTTTTTGGCATTCTTTCCGCGATACGTTGCCACCAGATGTCCCGCTCTGTTGAATGAACTACCATCGGACCACTCATAGCTAAAACCAAGTTTCTCAAACTCTGAACCCAGAATATCCCCTACTTCGCGAACACCTTCAAAATTCATGGTCCCGCTATTCATATTCACAGTTTTGATCAGCAGCTCAAGAGCCCGTGTATTGGTATCATCGATATAGGAAGTCATTTTCTTCTCAATATCTGAAACCTGTGCACTGACTGAGCCTATTGTGATACATAAAATTCCTAAAATACCTGATATTAATCTGGACAACATCTTTCCTTTATTTGAACAGTTACACTTTGATTTCATTCTTTTAAAATAGTAATAAGGTGAATTAATATTGATCAGTACTTCTTCTATAATATTTATAGGCAATTGAGATCAATTTTGATCACGAGATTGAATACATTTTGGTGAGTTAAAACATAATTACAGAATCATGAGTTACTATTTTAATACTACAATAAGCGGAAAAGATTTTGATGAAGTGATCGAACAGGTCACCGGAGAATTATCAAAAGAAGGATTCGGGGTCCTGACTGAGATCGATGTTCAGGCCACACTGAAAAAGAAACTTGATATCGATTTTAAGAAATACCGGATCCTCGGAGCCTGCAATCCTCCGTCAGCCCACAAAGCAATCTCTGCAGAAGATAAGATCGGGGTATTCCTGCCATGCAACGTGGTTGTCACCGAGAATGAAGCTGGTGATATCGAGGTTGCAGCGGTTGACCCTGTTGCCTCAATGATGGCTGTTTCCAACGATGCCCTTGGCGAAGTCGCCACCGACATTCAAAGCAGACTTAAACGGGTGATTGAAAGTCTTTGACCAGAACTTCTTGGTTATTTGTATTTAGGATTTACAGTTCCAGAAAGTATTTTTTTTGCAAATACAGCCGCTGATAACTGCTCCTGATTGGGAGGATTTGAAGGCAAATAATCACCGTGATCACATTTCCGGCTTTTTGAGATGGGAACGTGATACACGTTTTCAGGTACATGCTCTTTTTTTCTCCTTCGGGCTTTAGGGCCTCTCAAACCTAAAGCAAATCCTAATGTATCCCCTATGAACAAAAATGCCTGAAAGAGATCCCCAACCGGATAAGCAAATTTAAGCACTTTATCCTTTCTGGATGTTAATACAGCAATTCTTTCTGCATGGGATGAGGCATAAAAATAATCGTCTCTATTTGCCAGGCTATAGTCATCTATTGCTGCCGCCATCAGACACATCTGACCTAAATTTCTTCCATCTTTTCGGATAAAATCAGCTGTATTCATTGCTACCCTGTTTCCAAGACTGTGTGCTACAAATGAAAACCGGATATCGCGATTCAGATCCTTAATAAATTTAATAAGCTCCCTGGAAGTATCATCTGCATCTCTACCCTCAAAAGGATAACTGATGGCGTTCAAGAAGTGATCCCCGGGCCAAAGAACAGAAACAAGACCACATTTTGAGTCCAGTCCCAGAAGATTAGCAAAATCAATTAGCTTTTCTCTTCCATCATCTTCGCCAACATTAAAACCATGGATTAAAAAAATAATTTCTTTCTCTGTATTAAGATCATCCCAGTTTCCTAAACCGGCAGTGTTTTCAAGTGTACCTTTCAGTACTGCTCCGCCTACTTTTTTGTCTCTGAAGTTAAGGATGTACTTCATTTTGATTTAAAGCTTTTTGAAACTGATTGTATTGCTGAAACAATATCTTTAGCTATTGGAGCTATAGGAACCGCCACTATTCCAATTACTATCGACTGAACAATGATTGCAAATGGTGTCACGTCATTAGTTAACGCAAAATTTTCTTTTCCAAAGGCAATTGTGAGCCCTACGACTACGGATATAAGTATCGAAATAATTGAAGCTGCTTTTCTTACACCACTAATATATTTTGTATTTGCGTTAGCTATCGCAGCATCTATTCTTGAATCCAGGGCAAGTTCATATCTTCCCAATGCACTACGCTCGTCCTTATCCAGCTCATCTCCGGATCTTAACTTGATTGCTACATTTGTAAGTAGATCTTTATCAATTACTCCAACACTTTCGGCCAAATCTGATGCTAACTCTTTAGTAAGTCCGATTCGGGCACCCTGTCGTATCGTTTTAGATAACTCACCACTATCTTTACTGTTTCTAAACAGAGATTCCAAGTAGTGAGTAGCATTATTTCCGTATGCAACTTTCAGAGCATTCATTACTCCAGCTCCTAATTCTGTGGGTATTTTACTGAACCCTATGGAACCTACTTTTAACCATTCCCCTCCTTTCAAACCCTCAACTATTCCGAAAGATGCAGTACCTAATGCACCTGCTGCAAGTATGATATCCACCAAATGTGTGCCTTCCATAAAACCTCCAATTTCATAATTAACTGTATTACAGTATTTAAATAATTGACATGAATGGAATTACATATAAGAATCTTTAAAAATCAAATTAAAAATTTTCTTATTGATCTGAATTCAGTTACATCATAAAGTATTACACTATTAGAAATGAAAAGCCTTGGTACCTATGGCCTCTTTATACTTCCTCTATAGCATAAGCATCAATCGGGATACAGGAGCAAACCAGGTTACGGTCGCCATACGCATCATCCACACGAGCCACACTTGGCCAGAATTTGTTGTATCTGAGTTCCTCAACCGGGAAGACGCCTTTTTCACGAGGATAAGAACGTTCCCAGGTATCAGCGGTAACTACTCTCATGGTATGAGGTGCATGCTTTAACACATTGTCTTGTGCATCCGCTTTTCCTTCTTCGATCTCACGGATCTCATTTCTGATTCCGATCATAGCATCACAGAAACGGTCCAGCTCTTCTTTACTTTCACTTTCGGTTGGCTCGATCATCAAGGTGCCTGCAACAGGGAAACTCATAGTTGGAGCGTGGAAACCATAATCCATCAAGCGCTTGGCAACATCCACCGCTTCCACACCTGCAGATTGTTTATAAGGTCTGAGATCTATGATGAACTCATGTGCAGAACGTCCTGATTTGCCGGTGTACAGTACTGGATAATGATTCTTCAACCTGTCTTTCATATAGTTTGCATTCAGGATGGCATAACGGGTTGCGTCTGTAAGTCCTTCCGCTCCCATCATTCTGATGTATGCATAAGAGATCGTCAAAATACTCGCGCTTCCGTAAGGTGCCGCTGAAATAGCCTGTATTCCCTGCTCACCACCTGACTCAACCACAGCATGTCCTGAAAGGAACGGTGCCAAATGTTTTGTTACACCAATCGGACCCATTCCCGGTCCGCCACCACCGTGAGGGATACAAAATGTTTTATGCAGGTTCAGGTGACATACATCAGCGCCGATCTCGCCCGGACTTGTCAAGCCTACCTGGGCATTCATATTAGCTCCATCCATATACACTTGTCCGCCGTGTTTGTGAATCACTTCGCAGAAATCTTTTACTTTATGTTCAAACACCCCATGTGTAGATGGATATGTGATCATCAATGCGGCGAGACGGTCACTGTATTTTTCAGCTTTTTCATTCAGATCTTCGCTCGAAATATTACCATGGCTATCAGTAGCAACAACTACAACTTCCATACCTGCCATCACTGCACTTGCCGGATTCGTTCCATGCGCCGATGCTGGAATCAGCGCAACATTACGATGTCCTTCTCCCCTGCTCTTATGATACGCCCGGATCGTCATAAGGCCTGCATATTCTCCCTGAGCTCCGGAGTTTGGCTGGAGCGAGATCGCATCGAAGCCGGTTATCTCGCATAACCAGGCATTCAATTCATCAAATAATTGGGTATAGCCTTCCGCCTGATCTTTTGGAACAAAGGGGTGGATCTGCCCAAATTCAGGCCAGGTAACCGGGATCATTTCCGCAGTAGCATTCAATTTCATAGTACATGAACCCAGAGAGATCATGGAATGAACCAAAGAAAGATCTTTATTCTCGAGCTGCTTCATATAGCGAAGCATTTCGTGCTCGGTATGGTACAGATTGAACACCGGGTGTTCGAGATAGGTAGAAGTTCTGTTCAGCTCCTTCGGGAAAGAGACTTCCACTTTCTCAGACTCGGCTTTCACATCGAAAGCCAGGGTTTTGCCCAATGATTCATCAAAGATGCTAAGTACTAATTCGACGTCTTCTATCTCTTTGGCTTCATCAAATGCTATACCAACCCGCCCATCTCCGAAGTACCGGAAATTAACCTCGTTCTTTTCAGCAATAGCTTTCAGTTTAGCCTCGTCAGTTTTCACGGTTATCGTATCAAAAAAGGTATCGGTCAGGACTTCGATTCCCAGTGATTCTAATCCTTCTTTTGCCAGTTTGGTCAAACCGTGGATCTTTGAAGCGATCTTCTTCAGCCCTTCAGCGCCGTGATACACACCATACATTCCTGCCATCACGGCCAGTAAAACCTGAGCTGTACAAATGTTTGAAGTTGCCTTCTCCCTGCGAATATGCTGTTCCCGGGTCTGTAGTGCCATTCGGTATGCTGCCTTGCCTTCAGCATCCTGAGTCACGCCTATGATCCTTCCAGGTATCTGGCGCTTAAAATCTTCTTTTGTTGCAAAATAAGCCGCATGAGGTCCGCCATAGCCCATTGGAACACCAAAGCGTTGACTTGTTCCCACAACCACATCTGCACCCATCTCTCCCGGAGGAGTTAACAGGGTCAAACTCATCAGATCCGCCGCTACAACTGTATTTACTCCATTCTCATGAGCTGCTGCGAACAGACTCGTATAATCTTCCACTGATCCGTCTGTTGCAGGATACTGTACCAGCACTGCATATAATTTTGGATCGGTTACATCCAGAATTTTATGATTACCCACCACTACTTCCACGCCGATCGGCTCCGCTCTGGTTTCGATCACATCAATGGTTTGCGGGTGACATAATTCACTAACAAAAAATACATTCGCTTCTTTTCTCTTTGCGCCTTTACGCTGGCCTAATAACATACTCATTGCTTCCGCGGCGGCAGTTCCCTCATCCAGCAGCGAGGCATTTGCGATCTCCATTCCTGTAAGGTCGCTAACCATGGTCTGGAAATTGATCAGTGCTTCCAAACGTCCCTGCGCTATCTCTGCCTGATACGGTGTATAAGCTGTATACCAGGATGGGTTTTCCAGAATATTACGTTTGATCACATTGGGAACATGGGTGTCATAATATCCCATACCAATAAAAGATCGATATATCTTGTTTTTGGAAGCCAGCTTTTGAAATTCAGTTAGGAAATCAACCTCACTTAATGCGGCCGGCAGATCCAGTGATCTTGAAAGCCTTATACCATCAGGAATTGTTTCATCGATAAGCTGTTCAAGACTTTCTGCCCCGATGGTTTGTAACATTTCATTGGTTGCCTGTGTGTCTGATCCATTGTGTCGGTGTGCAAAAAGCTCCTTCCTGAAGTCTATACTCATTAGGGTAAAATCCTGATTTTAGATTGCTAAGAGATTAATAAAATATTGGGCTGCCTGCTTTTGAAGACTGCCCGTAAGATGGTCTGGAAAAATACATAAATTCATATTTAAATAAGCGTAAAATCATTCTTTAAAGATTATCATTTCTCCTTTTTTTGTGATTAATTCAGTTTGCGATCTCAGTATTCTTAATTAATCCATACACATCCATGAAAAAGTCTTTAATAGCACTACTGGGAATGATATTCCTTGGTGCATCACAAGTATATGCTCAGGGGACTAATGAACTCAAAATTGTAGTGAATCCTGATCCCATTAACATAAATGTGGGAGAAGAAATTCAGATCAATGCAAAAGTGGTAAATGCTGACGGAGTTGTTCAGCCCGACACGGTACTTTTCTTTTCACGTTCTCCCCGATCCCTTTCTGTTAGCCGCGAAGGATATGCCAAAGCGCTTAAACCCGGTACCAGTAATGTAATGGTATTTAAACCTGCTCAGGGTGAATCACCAAGTATCAGAACTACGATCGAGGTAATGGTGACCTATCCTAAGCTTGAGAAGTTGGTATTCACTGAATCCACATCTGAAATGTATGAAGGAACCTCCTTCCTTACTTCCACTGTGATCTATGATGAAATGGATTTTCTCCGGGATGACCTGGAAATAACTGATTTTCGTTCTTCCAAACCTGATGTGGCCCAGATCAACCGCTATGGTAAGATCAACGCAAAAAAACCTGGTAAAACCACGATCTCTGCTACCTATGATGGTATTACCACTTCATTCGATCTTAGGGTTGAAGAGAACCCGGTACGTTCTGTTGAACTTTCTGTAGATAAAGAATCTGCCCGAACCGGCGATGTACTTCACCTGACTGCAATTGCTAAAGACCGAAAAGATCGTGAAGTCGAAGATGCACCCATCGAATATTCCTTCACCTCTGTCCCTGACGACCATCGGGGACAAGGAGCTTCAGCTCAAATCGAGCAGGATGGGCGTTTTGTAGCAAATCACCCAGGTCTTTACACCATTATTGCCAGAAATGCAGGTTCCGTGGATGAGGTCACCGTTCGTATTGAACCACGAAATGTGGGCCGTGATATTTCTGTAGCTGGTTTTGGCGCTGTCAGTGATGTATATACTTCTGACTTGTGGGTGTGGGAAGGAGTTGACGGTCGCGATTATGCCGTAACCGGAACCTGGAGTGCAAAAGGCGACGCTCTTTTTTGGGACGTTACAGATCCATCCAACATGCATATCATCGATACAGTAACCGTTGACGCCCGCACTGTTAATGATGTGAAAGTTTCTGAAGACGGGCGAATTGCTGTTATATCACGTGAAGGGGCTTCTAACCGTAAAAATGGATTGGTGATCCTGGATGTTTCAGATCCCTCTGATGTTAAGATACTCTCCCGCTTCGATGACGGCCTGTCCGGAGGAGTCCATAACGTATTTATTGACAAAGGGTATGTATATGCCATCAATAATGGCCGTAAATATGACATCATCAATATCAAAGACCCTGCAAATCCTTTCCGTGTCAGTGAGTTTGAACTGGATACTCCCGGCCATTCTGTACACGATGTATGGGTGGTAGATGGGATCGCCTATTCTTCTAACTGGACAGATGGTGTAGTGGCCGTTGATGTGGGAGGAAATGCCACTCCTGATATGCCGGGAGCTGGTGGGTCACCGGAAAACCCAGTAAAACTTGGCAGCTATACGTACCCAAGTGGCTGGAATCATGCCGCATTCCCATTCAAGAGTAAATCTGCAGATAAATTTTATATCGCTGCTGGTGATGAAGCTTTTCCAAACGGAGAAGCAGCAGGATATATTCACTTCTTTGATCTGAGCAGTTGGGAAAATGGTCAGGAGGTTGCTCGCTATGAAGTACCCGAAGCCGGAACCCATAATATCTGGATCCAGGATGATGTCATGTATGTAGCTTATTACCAGGGCGGTTTACGCATCGTTGATGTATCCGGCGAATTAATGGGGAATCTGTATGATCAGGGACGTGAGATCGCCAGGTACCTTCCAAAAGATCCTGATGGAAAAATTCCTAACTCACCACAGGCATGGGGACCTCAGCCTTATAAAGATCTTATTTTTGTGTCCGACATGAACTCGGGACTCTGGGCTCTGAAACTCAGCCCACCTAATACAGCCAGCGCACAATAGAAATTCAATCATAAATACCCAAGAAATGAAATATATATCTACTTTTAAAATAACCGCAGTATGCACATTAGTGCTGACCATAATTCTGGGATCAAACCTTCAGGCACAGGAGAAAAAAATTGTTTTTGAGCCATCTGAAGTTAATATGGCACTCAATGCCAATGCAACATTGAAAGCTAAACTGGTAGCTGCTGATGGAACTGTATTACCTGATACTGTACGTTTCTTTTCAAGAGCCCGAAGAGGATTGCAGCTTGATCTGGGAGACGAACTCAATTCCCTTATTATCAAATCTCTGGCCCCGGGTGAGTTTATGATCACTGCCATGAGTATCGGGGATGATCCGGTCCGGATGAATATTCCTGTTAATGTAGCGTATCCTCCGGTTACAGCTGTTTCATTTGCTAACATGCCTGATAACTACTATTCAGACACATCTTTTCCACTGGAGTTTGTAGTGACAGATGCTTCGGGTGCAATTCGCGAGAACGTGGATGTAACTGTGAGCAGTTCCGACACCAAAGTTGCCAGCGTGAATATGTTCAATGAGATCAAACTTCATAAAAACGGTAAAGCAACCCTCACTGCCAAAGCTGAGGACGTGAGTGTCAACTTAAGAATTGATGTTAAGAACAACCCTACCGATGTGATCGCACTTTCCAATAACTATGAAGATAAAACCATTCGTACCGGTGATGTAGTACATTTTGAGGCTGAAGCCCAAACATCACGTGGCTCAAAAGTCGAGGATGCTCCTATTACTTATTCTTTCATCGCTACCCCTGACGATGACCTCGGGCAGGGTGCTTCGGCGATGATCGAACAAGATGGTCGGTTTGTTGCCAATGTTCCCGGAAAATATACCGTACTGGCCCGTTCAGGAAACAATGTAGCTGAACATTCATTCCGGGTTACTTACCGTAATGTTCAACGTCCGGTTGAAGTACTGGGACGTGGAATCGTGCCTGATGTTAAAACTTCAGACCTTTGGGTTTGGGAAGGTGTTGATGGACGTGACTATGCAGTAACTGGTACCTGGGGTGCACGCGGCGAAGCCTTCTTCTGGGATGTTACCGACCCTTCAAATATCCATACCATCGATACTGTGCAGGTAGATGCACGTACAGTGAATGACGTTAAAGTTTCTGAAGACGGGCGAATTGCAGTGATCACCCGCGAAGGGGCTTCCAACCGTAAGAACGGAATCATCATTCTGGACGTAACTGATCCGAGCAATGTTAAGATACTGTCGGAATATACCGAAGGACTGACGGGTGGAGTTCACAATTCATTTATTTATAAAGATCATGTATACGCTGTTAACAATGGCCGTAAGTATGATATCATCAATATCGAAGACCCTACCAATCCACATACTGTAGGTGTGTTCGAATTAGATACTCCGGGACATTCAATTCATGATGTCTGGATCCAGGATGGTATCGCCTATTCTTCTAACTGGAGTGATGGCATCGTGGCTGTTGATATCGGAAGTAACACCAGTGCTGATATGCCCGGTGCCGGAGGTTCTCCTGAAAATCCGGTTCAGCTTGGAAGTTATAAATATCCAAGTGGCTGGAACCATGCTGCATTCCCATTCAAAAGTAAATCTACCGGCGACTTCTATGTTGCTGCCGGAGATGAAGCTTTTCCTTATGGTTTGAACTTTGATGGGCCTAACAGGGCAGCAGGTTGGGTTCATTTCATAAAATTTGATGGTTGGGATAAACCATCTGAAGTAGCCCGTTACCAGGTTCCTGAAGCAGGATCACACAACTACTGGATCGAGGATGATGTACTCTATGCAGCTTTTTACAATGGCGGACTCAGAGTAGTGGATCTTTCGGGCGAATTAATGGGGGATCTTTACCAGCAGGGAAGAGAAATTGCCATGTTCCTTCCATCTGATAAAAATGCCGCAATCCCTAACGCTACATTCACATGGGGACCACAACCTTATAAAGGTATGATCTTTATGTCGGACTGGGGATCCGGGATCTGGTGTATCAAGCTCGGTGAAACTAATACCGATGGAACCAATTAAGATCATCATGAGATCTGAATACCAATATCTGACACTCACATTAGCCCTGATCTTCGGGGCTTTTGTGCCTTTTGAAACCGCTGTTGCTCAGAACGATGTACCAGACAGCCTGATATTCCTGGATCTTCAAACCAAAGAACTCAACCTTACTGTAGGTGACCGCTCTAAGATCGAGTATAAGTTTGTTGATGACGATGGCAATGAATATGATCGTGACATCAGCTTCTGGATGGGAGTCCCGGGAAGTACCATTGGTGGAGTACCCACAGATAAGCTAACGGTTGATGATCAGGGTAATGTTGAAGCTCTGGCTCCTGGCGAATATATAGTCAGAGCCGTTACTTTCTACCGCAGTAAGAACTGGAATTACACCAAAATAAATGTCGCCCCTCTGCCAGTTACCACCATTGTATTTAATGAGGGACCAGATACATACTACGCAAATTCAAGTTATGTTATTTCAGCAACACCAATGGACAGATCAGGGAATTCACGGGCTGACGCTCCTGTAATTTATACCAGCTCAGATAATGGTATTGCTTCGGTTACCAAGTCCGGGCGTTTAATCCTTAAAAAGAAAGGGACCGTTCAGATCACAGCATCATCAGAAGGGGTTGTGACCTCAAAAAAAATCTCTGTAAAAGAAAATCCGGTAGCTTCGGTTGAACTGGAGGCCAGCGAATCATCTGTACGAACCGGAGATGTAGTTCATCTAAATGTTTCTTTAAAGGATAAAAACGGCAAAACAGTAACTGGTGTTCCTGTAACGTATTCTTTTACCGGAGAAGCGGAAGAGAAAGAAGGCACAAGCGGACTTGGACTGATCGAACAAAATGGACGTTTTGTAGCAAACAAACCGGGTTTCTTCACTATTGTGGCTAAATCCGGGAATATAAGTTCTGAGGTTTATGTGGAAGCATCGCCCCGTAATATTCATCGAAGTATTTCTGTAGCAGGCCATGGTGCAATCAAGGTGATGATGGCTGACTTCTGGGTTTGGGAAGGGGTGGATGGCAGGGATTATGCTATTACCGGAACTCATTCAGCTAACGGTGAAGCCTATTTCTGGGATGTAACTGATCCATCTGAAATGCATATAATTGACACCGTAACTGTAGATGCCCGCACTGTGAATGATGTTAAAATATCGGCTGATGGTACGATCGGAGTTCTGTCCCGTGAAGGCGCTTCAAATCGACGTAATGGCATTGTCATAATGGATGTCAGAGACCCCGGTGATGTTAAAATCCTCTCTACATTTGATGATGGTTTAACAGGCGGTGTTCACAATTTATTTATCTACGAAGATCATATTTACGCCACTAACAATGTTAAAAAGTATGATATCATCAATATTGAAGACCCGACACATCCATACCGGGTCAGTAAGTTTGAGTTAAGCCGGCCCGGCCATGTGGTACACGATGTTTGGGTTGAAGATGGGATCGCATATTCATCTAATTTCGGGGATGGCCTTGCAATTGTAGATGTGGGAAGTAACAATAGCGAACTGGGTGATGCTGGTGGCTCCCCTGAAAATCCTGTTCAGTTAGCTTCTTTCAAATTTGATAAAGGCTGGAACCATGCAGCTTTCCCATTCAAGAGTAAATCAACAGGTGACTTTTATGTGGTTGCCGGAGACGAAGCATTCAAGGTGGGGCTCGACCCAAATCAAGCTGTACAACCTACAGGTTGGATCCATTTTGTGAAATTCAACGGCTGGGAAAAAGCAGAAGAGGTTGCCCGTTATGAAGTGCCTGAGGCAGGTTCACATAATATGTGGGTCAAAGACGATGTGATGTATGTAGGTTATTATAATGGCGGACTCAGAGTTGTTGATATTTCAGGTGAGTTGATGGGCAATTTATATGATCAGGGTCGTGAGATCACAAATTTCACTCCTGTGGACCCGGATGCCTGGACTCCAAATTCAACTATGACCTGGGGTGCTATGCCTTATAAAAATTATATCTATATCTCAGATGCTAATTCGGGACTTTGGGCTTTTGAACTTGGTCCCGACTCAAACGGAACAAATTAAACAATCATTTTTAATCATCAAGACATGAAGTTTGTAAAACAGACATTCATCCCACTAATACTGCTGGCGATCATTATTACACCAAAACTGATCGCACAAGATTATTATGCTTATGTTGCTGCTGAATCAGAAGATGAAGTGCATTTAGTACATTTTAATGCCAATACTCAGAATCTCGAGATCGCCGAAACTATCCATGTTGGCAGATATCCAACAGAGATCGACGGACCTCATGGAATAACCGTTTCTCCTGACGGTAAAAACTGGTTCGTTTCTATTGCTCATGGTAATCCATACGGATACCTCGCAAAATACAGCACAGAAACCAATGAACTGATATCCACCGCAGAGTTGGGAATGTTTCCGGCTAGTATGGAGATCTCAGAAGCAACCGGATTGCTGTATGTGGTCAATTTCAATTTGCATGGGGATATGGTACCAAGCACCGTTTCTGTTATTGATCCGGAGAGTATGATCCGCATTGTTGATGTGGATACCGGTATCATGCCACATGGTTCACGTTTATCCACTGATGGAAGGCGTCAATATCATGTTTCAATGATGACCGATGAACTAATCGAGATCAATGCCCAAACACTGGAAGTATCACGAAGATTAAAGCTCGGAAAAGATGCCCAAAAGATGAATCATGAAGGAATGGATCATTCAAAAATGGATCACTCTGCAATGTCAGGTCCTAATGGATCCATGCCAATGCATAAACCTGTAGAGAAGCCAACCTGGGCTGATCCACACCCAACCAAGCCTTTTGTATATGTGGCTGGTAATGGTTCCAACGAACTGCTTGAGATCAGTACCAAAGACTGGCAGATAACCCGCCGTTTCACTACCGGTAAAGCACCATACAATTTGGAAGTAAGCCCAAATGGCAAACTGGTTGTGGTAAGTTATAAAGGAGAAGGAGCTACCGGAGTATGGGACATTGAATCAGGCAAAGAGCTGGCAAAGATCCCCAACACCAGGAGAGTGAGTCATGGTGTGGCAATAACACCCGATAGTAAATATGCTTTCATCACCGTTGAAGGAGTGGGTGGTGAGCCCGGATCAGTTGATGTAATAGATCTAAATACGCTTAAAAATGTAGACCATGTGGATACCGGAAAACAAGCCGGTGGAATATATTTCTGGAAGCAGGTAAAGTGATCTTAGCTTCTCAATAATTACGTTTAAGGAAAATAGAGTGGCTCACGCTTTCGCCACTCGCTTCCATATTCGCAATGTCCTCTTTTCTCAGTGGCTCAACTTCATAGCCAAGCTTATCGGCAATACCAATGATAAGGGGTTCTAGTTTGCCTTTATCAGTATTGAATTTCACATAGGCTCCCCGGGTTCTGATGTCGATCTTTTTTATCGCACGGCTCAACATATCAGCACATCTTACCACCTCGGTAGCACTAAACGATTCCCTGCCTGAAATACGTGGGGTCTTGTACTTCTTTTTAGAGACACTCATCGTTTTAACTTCGCCAGTCTTCATATCTGGCTGCAGCCATTCAAACTGATGTTCTACCTCTTTTATATAATAGGCCAGGTATCGGGGATTTGAAGAATTCAGTGTGAAATTAAGATCAGCAACCCACACATCCTTCACATTATCGGCTTTGATATCAAACCAAATGCACTCTTTACCAAAATTAAATATTACTTCCTGATCGTTGATCGCTTTGAATGTAACCGGGAAATTCTGATCAAATTCAGGTATAGTAAAATCTTTTACCTCTTGTAAGTCAATCTTAAGGGATACTTCATCCTTTTCAACTTGTACAAAGTCAGGGGCATTGTTCTCTACTTCACATAAAATGGATCTTATTCGAATTAAGATCCTTGCGTCTCCTTCTCTTATAGGAGTCTCAAACGCTTTGGCCTCTATGGTCATCAATTTTTAATCCGTCAGATTTAGTTAGTTGAAAATATTGAAATTTTAACCCGGCAACATGAGAAAAACTTAACAATTCAATGAATACAAGGTTCTTCAGTTTTCATCTGTGTAATCTTGAAATTATATTCATCGTTAAAAATGGCAATTCCTACCTGGTTTATTGAACTCGGCCCTGTAACACAGGCTCTCCTTGGGGGCTTGTTTACCTATGCTGTTACGGCACTCGGTGCAGCTTTAGTTTTTTTTACACGAAAGGTAAATATCGCTTTACTTGATAGTATGATGGGTTTTGCTGCAGGTGTTATGATAGCAGCCAGTGTTTGGTCGCTCATAATTCCATCCATAGACATGGCTGAGGCTCATGGCTCAATCCCCTGGCTTCCGGCCGTTATTGGGTTTTTAAGTGGTGGATTGTTTCTGCGATTATGCGATCACTATCTGCCACATCTCCATATTGGCTTACCCAAATCACAAGCGGAGGGCATTTCTACCAGCTGGCGCAGATCAACCTTACTGGTTCTTGCTATTACTTTGCATAATATTCCCGAAGGACTTGCAGTGGGCGTTCTTTTTGGTGCAGCAGCTTCAGGGGTGGATCCAACGGGCACCGCTACAGTTGCTTCAGCAATAGCACTAGCCGTAGGTATCGGAATACAGAATTTTCCGGAAGGTATGGCCGTATCCATGCCATTAAGAGGAGAAGGATTGAGTATGGGTAAAAGCTTTTGGTATGGACAATTATCTGGTATGGTGGAACCTATTGCTGCAGTTTGCGGAGCTGCTGCTGTTTTATATGTTGAACCGGTTTTACCATATGCTCTTGCATTTGCAGCCGGAGCTATGATTTATGTTGTTGTGGAAGAGCTTATCCCGGAAAGCCAGCAACATGGAAATACTGATATTGCCACCCTGGGCACCATGATCGGGTTTTGCCTGATGATGGTGCTGGATGTTGCTTTGGGTTAAGTTTATACAACTGCGGTCTCTTTTTTTTTAATTCCGAACCAATCCGGCTTTTCAGAATATTCGTAATGTTGAGTATATCGCAACAAACTTTACTCAACTATGAATTTTACAACTGACTCTGCACTTATAATTTCTGACAATTTTATTCTATCACTCACTCTAAATGGGATTCTAAAAAAGAATGACGGACTTGCTGTTTATGAAGCTCAGGGATTCAATTCAACTAAAAATATTCTGGTTAATGAACACCCGGAAATTGTTTTTATAGATACCGATATCAAAAGTTCAAGTTTGCAAAAACTACATTCTTTGTTGTCAGAGAAATCAGACGCCCACCTTTGTTATATCTCCCATCCGGAAAATATTGAAGCGTTCAGGAACCAGATCCATTTTGATGAGTACAGAACTCATATAATATCCAAGCCTTTTGATCAGGACGATATAAAAGAAGTGCTCAATACAAGAGAAATGGTTCTTGCTTAATCTACTCGAAATGACATTCCCAAGTTCCGTATTGATAGCTGAAGATGATCTGCTTATAAGTCTGATCATCGAACGCATGCTTAATAAAATGGGAGTAGAAAAGGTAATTACTGTACAAACTGAAGATGATACTGTGGAAAAGACGTTTTCAGAAGATCCTGATCTTGTTTTACTGGATGTTCATCTTCTGGAAGGTAACGGTCTGAATGCATTTTACAGGATACGGAAAACTTCCAGTGTTCCAATTATTGTAATGACTGGAAGTTATCCCGAGATCGAAGAACATCCTGAGATCAGTAACTATTTGATCAAACCTTTTGAATCAAATGCACTGGAGGAAAGTCTTCGATTTGCATTTCGTGAGCAATCAGCAACAGGCTAGCGCTCCCTGCTCTGCCATTGAGGGCTTACATACAGGAGGCTTTACATACAGATCCAGACCTATTTCCGTATCAGTATTTTTTACCTCTTTAACAGAATATCGTGAAGTTGGAATGGTTGAATCACCATATTCAAAAAACAATTCACTTTCGTTCATATATGGCTGAATGTCCCCAACCTTGTCCAGGATCTTCAAGGCCTTATCAACCGTCCAGGTAGCCACCTTCTCTGAATGTTCGTTCTTCCAGAGCTGGATCGTTGTTTCTTCAAAACGATGTGAGTTTGATCCACAGTCAGTTGAATCGATCTTTGCATTCATCACTTCCGTAATGTGAAGATCGCCTCCAAGTTTATTCCCATTGGGTAAATAAAATGACAGGGCTTTGTTTCTATTGTTGTTTAGTGTATTTAAGAAAGTTTGTGTATTCATGATCGTTATATTACGATTAATGTTATAAAAAAAATTAACAGCAACTTCTGTTATCTGGTTCGCTCATAAACAGACCCAGTTGCCGGGTCCATTCATTCCAGCCTTCCGTATCTATGCAATAACAAACCGCTGCACCATCAACCTCGCCTTTAATAAGTCCTGCCTGTTTCAACTCTTTAAGATGTTGTGAAATGGTAGACTGGGACAAAGGAAGTTCATCTACAATATCTCCACATACGCAACTCCTTTTCTGCGCCAGATACTGAAGGATGGCGATTCTGGCAGGATGAGCCAGAGCTTTAGCCGTTGTAGCTAAACGGTTTTGATTTGCAGTAAATGCTGATGTTTTTGATTTTCCCATATCGTAATATTACGATTAATAATCGTGGTTTAAAATTCTTTTCTAAATTTTTATAGTCATACAAACAGCTGAAACTGGACAAAGCTCAGAAAATTCTGAACTTAATTTGAGCGCAGCGGGAACGTTTTCTCTGTCCATTTTAGTAAATCCTTTTCTTCCAAAGAACCCTTCTGCTGTTTCTGTGAGCAAGTAAAGCTCCCGGATTTCTTGCTTTGGAACTTCTGAGATCAGAAAATCGACGAAGGCAGATCCTATTCCTTTTCGGTTGAGTTCAGGTAATACTGCAACTGAGCGAAGCAGAGCGTCAGCACCAAATCTTTCAATGCCAGCACATGCCAGTAGCCTGCGACCTTCTCTTAGCACATAAAAAGTGATCTCAGAACTTTCAATGTCACTTACCGGCAAATGATGTTCTTCCAGAAGCTCTTTAATCTCAGAAAGGTCTCCGGGATCAGCCTGATGGAAATTCAGAGTGATATTCATTTTTATTCTCCACTGACCATTTATAAACGCTCATTGCATCATCATAATCAAGATCTGAGATCGAGAAATTTATCCCTCCTGCTCCGGAAGCGGCTGTAAGCTGAATCGTTGCAAGCTTCTTCCTTCTCTGAAATGGATTTATAGTAAGCTGGGTTACCTGAGCTCTGTTTTTTTGTATAAATGCAGTAGTTCTAGCCAGCACACGATACTGAAGTTTCATCACCCGTCCATCAATATTGAGTCTGGCATCATTAAATCTGAGCCATCCAAATGAAAATGCTGGAATTAACAAACTGAATAACATCCAGCCCGGCTCCCAAAAAAACCAGATTATTGGAATAGCCAGAAACAACAGATATGCTGGCCTGCGAATATATCTCAGAGCTGATCTCTCAGGTGGGGTGATCACAGCCTTTGGCTCATGGTAATTGGGAAGAAAGTCTTTGAAGAAATCCTGAAGCATCTTCTTACTTACAAAAGGCAACAAGACGATTGATTTTTCCTTGTTTTGCTGCTCAAAACCAGCACTCTCCACATAAAGCATACCATACCCAAATGGTTGCCTGAATACTCCTTCAACAAAGCGTACTGCCTGTATCCGGTTATAAGGAACGGTAGTGTGTTTTCTTTCAAGCAGTCCGCTTGTGATGACCATTTCTTTATCATTCCGTTCCAGTTTGAAATCGGCATAGGTAAAGATCACCCCAATGAATGAAATGATATAAGATATAATGAAAATGAACAGTGCTACCCAGAGTATCAATGTGGAGTCGGCGTATCCAGGTAATTTTTCTGCAAGATAATTCAGATTTTCCTCATTGATGAATTCCTCCATCTGCCCCGATATAGCACCCAGAATCGAAGCGATCAATCCAAAATTACCTGATGTAAAGGCAGCCAAAACCAGATCTTTACTCGACAATCTCCAGCTTTTTGTATTCTCTTCTGGTTCTTGGGTTTCAAAGGATTCCTCTGATGATATATCTGTATTCACAGAAACAGACTCTCCTCTCAGTATCTTCCTCAACTCCCCGGCCTCTCGTCTGGTAATGGCGCTTATGGTTGCACTTTCGGTTCCGCTACCAGCTGATTTGATCTCTACTTTTACCAACCCGAAAGCCCGCTGTAATAAGCCTTCAGTTATATCGATAACCTGGATTCTGTCTTTGGTGAGATAGAGTTTCTTTCGAACAAAGATCCCTTTATTGATCTGAAGCTCATCCCCTTCAACCCTGTATGTAAATCTCATCCAGCTAAAAAAACCGATCACCAGTGCTGAGAGGATACCAAAACCAAAAAAGTACCAGAAGTAATCTCCCGAATTGCGGGATCCAACAAAAAAAAGGATGATTATTGTGACGATATTCTGTTTGAGAACAGCGAGAAGCTGTGCAATTGCAGCTACCGGATGTTGTCGCCGAAACTCAGACATCTTCTTTAACCTGTCTTACCAATGTTGAGATAAGATCGCGCAAGTGATTTGCAGTCCCATCATCCAGAGCCGGGATCTCATGAGTGGTGGCAGCAGTGGACAATCTGATCGACGACAGCCCAAATTTTCTATAAACGGGGCCTTGTTTGGTGTCCACATGCTGAATTCGGTTTATAGGGATCATCGTTCGCTTGATGATGAACATTCCCCGATACATATCGACCCCCATTTCGGTCACATTATAGTGCCACCTTCGCCAGCGAACGCCGGGAACCACTATAAATGCAGTGAGATGAAAAAAGAGTGCAACCCATCCTGAGATCACTGCAAACCAGTAGTCTGCCCCACCCTCCATATAAACAAAGAAACCAATAGCTGGAACCAGGTAGAACAGCAATCCGAATAAAAATCCTGATATGCGCCATGCCTTTATTGCGTTCTTATCGATCCTTTTATCAGGAACTGAGTGAATAAGATTATCCATATTATTTTGGGGCTCTTTTTTCATCAACGGTCAGCATAATGCCAAGACCGACCACTAACATAATTAAAATTATACTCATCCCCGCCCTCTGACTGGCAAACAACAGTGTTACCCAACCTACAAGTATTGGTCCTGCGAAGGATGTGACTTTTCCTGAAAGTGCCAACAGGCCGAACATCTGGTTTCTATTCTCAACGGGTGCCATTCGCCCCATGAGTGTTCGGCTGGCAGCCTGTACCGGCCCTACAAAAACGCCCAGAATCAATCCCCAGATCCAGAACCACAATGATGTTTGCACAAAAATAACCGCAACAACAGGCACTATCAAACCCAGCAAAGAGATCACTATCGTCTTTTTACTTCCTGCCCTGTCGTCAATCCAGGCAAAGCCATAAGCACCGATTCCTGCCGTTAGATTCAGACCTATCCCGAACAAAAATATATCACTCGTTTCAAACCCAAAGGTACCGGCTGCATAAATTCCGCCCATAGCAAAGATCGTCGCAAGACCGTCATTATAAAATATTCGGGCGATCAAAAACTTAGTGATATCCTTTTCGGACTTCAGTACTCTGAATCCATCTTTGAGTTGTTTGAACCCTTTTGAAATAGCCTGATTGTATTTTTTTCGTTTGGATGGATTGTCAGGTGTCCACAAAAAAAATGGAATACTAAAGAATGCATACCAGATACCTGTTAAGAGAAATGTAATCCTAACATTTTGAAATGAACTTTCATCCAGGCCAAGCCATTCCACCCCATTTTCAAAAAAAATAAAGTACCCGATTACAAGGCAGGCAAGGCCACCGATGTAACCCAGTCCCCAGCCCCAGCCCGACCATCGCCCGATCCTGTCAGAGGGAGACAGATCCGGAAGCATTGCATTGTAAAAAATGAGTGACAGCTCCGAACCAAGAGTTGCAAAGAAAGCGGTGATCAGAGAAAACCATAAAAAGTCAATTGATGGTTCAGCGAAATAAAGTAATGAGCTACCCAAAACACCCATCACAGTAAAAAAGAATACCCAGGGCTTACGGCGCCCGCCTTCATCGGCGATGGCACCTAATAAGGGAGCTAAAATTGCAATGAAGATACCAGCGATCCCCACCATGTTGCCCCAAAGAGCTGTTCCTGAATTATAATCTATTGCTATCTGACCTGCGAAATATGCCGAGAATATGAAGGTTTGAATCATTACAAAATAAGCACTGTTTGCCCAGTCGTACAGTGCCCAGGACATCAATCCCTTTCGTGATCCATTTTTTTCGGTCATAATAGTTGGTTAGTGAAAGCTGACCGAATATCGTGCGTGAAAATGACAGTTGAAAGTTGATTATTAAAGCTCATTAATTAGAACCTGTTTAGCTTAAGTTTATTAAGGATTTGTCTTTTTGATTATTAGCTAGTAGAATATGTGAATAATTCATAAAGGCACTAATTTTTTTATCTACTTGAATGGCAAAAAATGATAAAATACTTATCGATGGTATTATTGACGAACGAGTAGTGCTAAAACTACCATCAGCAAAAAGAGACGAAGCATTCGAGTTTTTTTCTTTTGAACAAATTCTTAAAGATTATGATTTATCTAATGATGAATTGAAATCAGGTGTTGTTGATGGAAGAAATGATGGTGGAATAGACGGTTTTTTTATTTTCGTAAATGGACACTTGCTTTCTGATCCTGAGTCTTTCAGTTGGCCAAAGACGGGTTCTGTTTTAGAAGTATGGATCATTACTTGTAAGCATCATGATACTTTCAAACAAGCTCCTTTAGATAATCTTGCTGCAAGTACAACAGAGCTTCTAGATTTTGCTTTAGAAAGCATTGATTTAAAAGGAGACTACTCAGATCAATTAATTAGTCAGAGAGAAAATCTAAAACTTGCCTATCGAAAGGTTTCACCTAGACTTAGTAGTTTTAAAGTAAATTATTGTTATGCTTCTCGAGGAAATACGGATAGACTTGGTGAGTCCATTGAAGCTAGAGCAGAACAAATCAAACAAATTACTACTGACTCTTTCGGAAAGTGTTCTTCAGAATTTCTGTTTCTAGGTTCTTCAGAACTGATTCAATTATTTAGACAGATTCCTAACTTTTCTTTAGAACTGCCCTTTGTTGAAGATTTATCAAGAGGTGAAAGATATGTTCTCCTAGTCAACCTCCAAGATTATTATAATTTTATTTCTGAGAACGGAAAACTTAGAAGGTATTTATTCGACTCAAATGTTAGAGATTTTATGGGGCTTAATAGAGTAAATGAAGATATTAAGTCCACTCTTTTAGATTTGCAATCCCCTGACTTTTGGTGGCTAAATAATGGAGTTACAATATTAGCTACAGGAGCAAGTGTGGTTGGGAAGTCTATTCAAATTGAAGACATTCAAATTGTGAATGGGTTACAAACTTCGGAATCAATATTTAGGCACTTTTCAGAAGGAGGAAAGGATCCTAAAAACCGCTCTGTACTCGTTAAAGTTTTAGTAACAAATGAAGAAACTGTTCGAGATACAATTATTCGAGCTACTAATAATCAAACTACTGTTGAACTAGCATCTCTTCATGCTACTGATAAGATTCAACGCGATATTGAAGACATTTTAAAAAAACACGAACTATACTATGAAAGAAGAACAAACTATTATAAAAATCAGGGAATTTCTTCTGAGTTAATATTGACTCCTTTGTATCTAGCTTCTGGATTCGTGTCACTAATTTTAAAATCACCAGATCAAGCTAGTAGATTAAGATCTCGTTTTATGAGATCAGAAAATTCTTATGAAAAGGTATTTTCTCAATCAACAGATATAAATGTTTGGCCCCAAATTGCATTTATTCTTAAAAAAACGGATGACTTCCTTGAAAGTGTACGACCAAAAGGAAATAGAGGTAGTGAAAGATTCCTAAAGAAAAGGCGCCAAATCCTTAGTTTTTTAACGATATCCAAACTGTTAAATACCTTCAATTTTTCAATACACGATTTGATTAGTCTGGATTTAGCTAAATTCGAAAAAGCTGAGCTAAAAAAAGCTTGGAAGCTTATGTACTCACCAGATGAAGAATACTACTCGAATACTAAGCGTTTAAAAAGAAGTCATTTCATTCAATTATGTCAAAAAGCACATGATGAATGGAAAGTTATGGGAATTGAAAGAATTACAAAAGGAGGTGTTAGGGGGCTAACAAATATTAAAAGAACCCCAAAAAAAGTAACCAGAGAATTTGCCCTAAAGATTAACTCACTATTGCCAGAACAACCATGGAAACCTGGAGTGCACAAAGGAATCGTAGCTGAGCTAGGTTGTAGTAACAATGAATATCACTCTGCTGTTGATTTACTAATTGAAGAAGGCCTTAGATATAAACAAATAGATGGTGTAGTTTTCGACTCTATTGGAAATGTAGTTGCATTTGACGAAGAAAGAGTTGATCCAAATACATTATCATTAAAAAAAGAAGAACCTTATTAATCAACTTATCCCACAAATTTATATCCGAAACCATGCACTGTTAAGATATGCTTTGGGTAGCGACTGTCTTCCTCCAGCTTTTGGCGCAGCCAGGCAATATGTACATCAACTGTACGGGTTGAAGGCAAAGCATCATAGCCCCAAACTTCATTAAGCAATTGGTCTCTTGTGAGAATAACGCCTTCATTCTCTGCCAGGAAACGCAATAACTGAAACTCTTTGGCCGAAAGCGACAGATCTTCCCCTTCCTTCTTGACGGTCATTCTTTTGAAGTCTATGACCACATCATCGAACTCGTAACCTTCAAGTAGCTCCTTTTTTTGAGGTACCCTTTTTTTCCTTAGCTGGACCTCAACTCTGGCCATGAGCTCCATCATCTCAAAGGGCTTCTGCATATAATCATCTGCCCCGAGTTTAAGACCTAATACTTTGTCCACAACCTGTCCTTTTGCAGTAAGCATTATGATGGGAGTCTCGATTCTGAGTTGCCTTAGATCACGGCAGATATCCAGCCCCCCTTTTTTGGGAAGCATCAGATCCAGAATGATCAGATCAAACGCCCCTAGTTTTGCTTTCTCGAAACCGACCAAACCGTCCATTGCCGTTTCAACCTCATATCGCTCCTCCTCCAACCGGTCGCGAATGGTCATTACCAGACCTGCTTCGTCTTCAATGAGTAATATTTTCGGTAGTTGTTCACCCATGATTTACCGGAATGAGTAATGATATGGTGGTCCCAACATTTACTTTACTGCTCAACCGAACCTCTCCCCTATGGGCTTTTGCTACTTTTTGCACCAGGCTCAAACCAATACCATTTCCTTTCAATTGTTCCTCTATTGGACGCTTTCCTCTGAAAAATGGTTTGAATACCCTTGCTTGTTCATCTTCAGGGATACCTGTTCCTTCATCTTTCACTGAGATCAACAACATATGTAATTGCTTTGCACCCTGAACATCGGACACAGCCAGCCTGATGGTTTTACTCTCTCCACTAAATTTAATGGCATTTGTAAGCATATTGGAAATACTAAGGTACAATGCTTCATAATCTGCACGGATGTTTTTAACCTTAGTCACATTAGAATATTCCAATTGAATACCTGATTCTTCAAGTACTGACCTGAACTCATTCATCAGATCGTGGATAAGCTCATTCACATCAATGTCGGAAAAACTGTAGACTCGTTTTCCGGTTTGAATGCCGGAATATTCCATGATCTGGTCGACCATATCACTCAGCCGCCGGCCTTCTTTCAGCATCAGGTAAGCATATTCCTTTTTACGTTCTTCGCTTTGGACAACCCCTTCATTCAGGTTTTCTGCAGCTGATCTGATCACCGACAATGGTGTTCTCAATTCATGTGATACCCCTGCAACAAATAACATCTGTTGTTCGGCCAAATCTCTTGATCTGGCCGAAAATATCACGATCATTGCCCCACTTACCCCCAAAATGAACAAAATTCCGAAGCTGATGATCAGGTTTCTATTCCTGGTCTTACTCACAAAAGCATCCAAAGAACCTTCTTTAAAATTTAGCCATAGCTGCCACACTGAATCTCCGCCAATGGAAGCGAATACGGAGGTATTTGACGAACTGTCTTTGATGATCTTTCGGTTTTCGGAACTATCAATTTGATTTGAAGTGATCTCCTCAGAATAAAAACTCATATTGGAATTACCCTTCCTAACACGGAACGGAAATTCTTCACCTGTACTATCTGTTGACTCCATTTTAGTTTGAAACGACATCGCAAAGGCTGAAGACGCCGAATCTCTCACATGCCAGTTTCCCAGGCCTTCTGTCGCTTTACTCAACATCAAAAGATTACCGAGCCCTGCTCTGTTAAGATTTGATCTGAAATCAGGCTTACGGTCAAATACCGAGTCTCCTTCAGAATCAAAGTAGATCTCAGTCTGGTCATCCAAACCTTTAACAATGCTCAATCGGTATTGATCGCTATATGAATCCGAGAAATATTTTCTGGCCTTATCAGGAATAATCTTCTTTTTGATGAGGTTATCATCCAGCTTCAGAAGTACTACATCGTCCAGCTGATCCACATTCAACCGCACTTCAATCTGTTTCGCTTTATCGATGTTATCGATCTGGATCACATCCAGCAACTGAACCGGTATTGTAATAAATGAATGCTGCCCGAATTCAGGAAACGAGTTCCAGGAAAAGAATTTATGATCGGAATTTTCAAGCACCCAGCTTTCCATGATATCATTTTCATCAACAGGCATGAGCTGAACAGGGTCTGAAGTAAACAAGAAGACTTTTGGATCGCCTACTTCCTGTTTTCTTACCAGATATACGGAATCAATTAAGCCCGGATATTCAGAAGTACCCAACCAGGTCTGATACGATCTCGCCAGCAATGGAGCTATATCATCATAACTGTCGGTAACCTGTATCCTGAACGTCTGAGATAGATCCGAGAAAACGCGATTGAAATCAGCCGAGAAATTTTCTGAAGATGCTGATATCGATTCTTCCAAACGTTGTTTTTCTGCCTCACTGATGCTACCCAGCCATCGATATTGCAATACTGCCAGGGTGATAAGTGCTGACACCATCAAACCAAGAAATCCATATGTGAACCATTTATTAGGCATGGTTAAAATTACCTTGTTTTGAGGCTATTCAAAAAGATTTAGCATTGATTTAACATCCTTAACAAACATTTTGCGAGTGCTTAACAACTCGTTGCTCATCGTTTCGAATATTCGCTCCGTCAATTTAAACATCCAAAAACGAAGCGATGAAAAATATTTTAAACCTCTCATTTGCACTTCTGGTTTTATTAATAGCATCCGGAACATCTGAAGCCCAGCAGCGACAAAGACTGGAACTGGACGCTAGCTCAAGTATGATCTTACCTGAATTCAGTGCAGTACTCGAACAAGCTGACGGTGAAATAAAAGTTCGGATAAAACTGGGCCGTGAAGAAGCAGAACCCGGTCAGGATGTTCTTGAGCAGGGAGATGTATTGATCATGATGAACGGCTCACGGATCGAGGATATCCCCGGACTCAGAGAGGCTTACGAAGCAATAGCAACCGATTCAGATATTAAATTCGGAGTTCGCAGAGGAGATGAACGCTTCATCATTACCCGGAAAAAAGGAGCTGAAATGGCTGGTGGAGGCGGAATGGTCATGCGTTTTGAAACCGACGGTGATGGTCCTCGCCCAACTATTGTTCCGGAACTTGGTTTGCTACTTACCGATACCGAGGATGGAAATATTCTGGTAAGTGAGCTACTTCAACCTGTTATGCCCGATGAACTCAAATCGGCAAACATTAAGGAATACACGATAAGCGAATTAAATGGACAAAAACCGGGGAATGCAGCTTCCGTTCAACAAATACTTTCTGAGCTGGAAGTGGGCGCAGAAATAGATATTACATTTTCAAAAGCTGGCGATGAAAAATCTATCAGTCTCACCAAATCTGAGCCTCGCGGCAATTTCAACTTCACCATCGATAATTGATCTATTCATGAAACGTCTATTACCTCTTTTTATACTTGGCCTTATTTTTGGGCTTTTGCTTCCTGCTTCGGGAAGTGCTCAAAGTCCTTTTCCAAATGCCCGTGACGACAGTTATCCCCTCCTGGGACTTAAACGCGCCAAAAGTTCTTATGAGCGTGCCAGAAGTGAGCTTGAACGAAAAAAGGAACTCTTTGAAAAACAATTGATCTCTAATGAAGAGTTCGAGAGTGCAGAGAATACCTTCTCTGATGCAGAAGTCAATTACCAGCAATCGCTGTTGGTGCTGTTATTCGAACAGCAATTTGTGAGCATCAAAAGGGCTGTTAAGTCCCAGACTCAGGATTCCAAGAAGATCGTCCGTGTTACACTCGACAATACTTCCGGAGCTACAGCTGAGTTTGCTCAGGTAGTGAATATGGAAGATGACCTTTTCCGGTCTCTTCAGCCTGATGTGATCCACAACATATATGTTTCACTCAGCAACGATGACGGGGCGATCATCAGTTCTCCCTACGAGATCAAAATTGAGCAGCTCAGGAATGGCTCTCCTGAAACGGTACAATTTGAACTACTTCAGGATCTGGACGAGGTCACCGTCAATATTATTTACGGAAACGGTTCTTCACGAAATCCTAAGGTATACCTTGAGAAAGACGCCACTGCCAATAAAGTTCTTATTCAATCGGAGCGATTTTCTCAGGAGATCGAATTGGGAAGTTCCGCCACTTATGGACTCGGACTTGAGCTTTTTAGCGGACTGAACGATACCTATAAACTTGAAGTACTAAATCTTCCAGCCTCCGTAACCAGATATTTCAATGAACAGGGTGCTTCAGGTCGTATCAGCCAGATCAAATTCACAGAAAGCAAGAATAATATATCGGCTAATTTGCAGATATCACTGCCTGACCGTCCCACGGATGACGTCCCTATGGACAAACCCATCAGTTTCTATGTGATCGCTGTACCGATCTCTCAACTCGACCAGATCAACAGCCGGTTGAATGAAACCTGGACAGAGGCTGATATCAATGCTCTTGAGGTTGGATTTGTTCGCCTGGAAATGATCCCGAGAGGTGTTGGCAGATTGGTTATCAAGGCACCTCAGCTTTATAACGAAGGAGACGGTGAAAGCCCAGTTGAATTCACCTTCCAGGTGGTCAATGAGGGTTCGCGCCGGCTGGATAATATTGAATTCGAACTGGATGCCCCTTTCGAATGGGAAAAGAGAATTGAGCCGGCCATCATTCCTTCACTCGGAATTCGTGAAGAGAAAACGGTTAAGCTATATCTGACCCCACCAGAAGATATCAGTGTTGGCCGATATGAGACCAGAATGAGGTCTACCAGTCTGTCGGACAGTCAACCGGTTAATGCAGAGGATAAAACCTTTACCGTTCAAATAGCTGCGCAAGCCAGTGTGCTTGGAACTTCCCTGATCCTGTTTTTGATCATAGGTCTTGTTTCAGGACTGGTATTCTTTGGAATCAAACTCTCGAAGAAATGAGGGAAGCAAAAAGTCAAAGCATAACAAATAAAGAAACCCAAAACTAAATATTAACCCTCGATAATTATGGATTATGAATTACCTCCAATTCAATATCCATAATTCAGAATCCAAAACTCAACATCATGGACGATCAACACAACGAAACCATCAAACAAGCACCTCTACTGGAAGCACGTAATCTCACCAAGGTATATGAGGATGGTGTGAAAGCACTGGATAATCTACAACTTAAAGTACACCCCGGTGAGATCTTTGCAATGCTCGGCGGAAACGGTGCTGGCAAAACCACTACGATCAATATTTTCCTTGATTTTATACAACCTACGAGTGGAAATGCCTTCATCAATGGTGTGGATGTCAACAAGGATCCACTCGAAGCAAAGAAAAATGTTGCCTTTGTTTCTGAGAACGTTCAGCTCTATCCCAATTTCACTGCTATCCAAAATGTGGATTTCTTTGTCCGTTTGGGTGGAAAAAGCAATTACAAGCGTAATGATTATGAAGCCGCACTGCTTCGTGTGGGTTTACAGCGTGAAGCCTTTGACAAAAAGCTGAAGGACTTTTCCAAGGGGATGCGTCAGAAATGTGGAATTGCCATTGCCATTCTGAAAGATGCCCCTGCTATTCTGTTGGATGAACCAACATCTGGTTTAGACCCAAAGGCAGGAAAAGAATTTACCCGTCTGGTCGGTGAACTTCGTGATGAAGGTAAAGCGATCCTGATGAGTACTCACGACATCTTCCGGGCCAAAGAGATCGCAGATCATGTGGGCATACTTAATGCCGGTGTTCTGGTTGCTCAGAAGACTTACAATGAACTGAAAGGCGTAAATCTGGAAAACCTGTATGTAGAATACATGGCAGGCTATATGGAGGAGGCTACTGGTTCACTTATAAACAGTTTAGCAGAATAATAATGTATTAGTCCTCCCTTGAGGCCCGCCTGTCGGACGGACAGGGAGGTGTCATTTTTGGTTTACCAAAAAGATGGAGGGTGTATACCCCTCAGAAAAATTGAAGAACAAGTTCAACTTTTCATCTCCCCTCAAGGGGAGGCTTTTCCTCAAGTAATCACTTAATAAAAAAACCATGTTCAAATTAATATTTATAAAAGAACTGAAAGAGATCATACAAAGCAGTCGTTTTACTATAAGTTTTGCCGTTTGTTCTGTGTTGATCATTCTCTCCTTTTTTATGGGAGCTCAAAACTATCTGGCAAGCCAGGCACAGTATGAAGCTGCAGTTCAGGAAAACAGGAAGCAGATCGCTGCCAATACCGAGTGGATCATGGTAAATCACAGCATCATGCTTCCCCCTCAGCCTCTTATGGCACTGGTGAATGGTATCTCTAATGATATCGGCCGAAATATAGAGATGAGCGGACGTGGTGAACTTCGGGCTGATAACACCCGCTTTAATGATGAGCCAATCTTCGCTGTTTTCCGTTTCATGGATCTGGAGTTCATATTTGGGATCGTATTATCATTGTTTGCGATCATTTTTGCCTATGATGCCATTAATGGTGAAAAAGTGGGTGGAACTCTGAAACTCTGCTTTGCAAATTCGGTTTCAAGAGCATCTTTCATTGGTGGTAAGCTTGCAGGGTCTTTTGTCGGTCTAAGTATCGCACTTCTTATTCCAATGCTTATCGGATGTACATTACTTCCTGTTCTCGGGGTACAGTTAACTTCCGATGAATGGATCCGGCTGGGAATTATTCTGGCTTCCGGTTTAGCCTACTTTGGACTGTTTCTGGCTCTCGCTATCGGAATTTCTGCAATGACCAATCGTCCATCCAATTCTTTTCTTATCGGACTCGTATTCTGGATCTTTGCTGTACTCATTGTTCCGAGAGCTTCAGTACTCATCTCAGGACGCATGATCGACGTACCGAATGTAGATGACATCACTTCACAAAAGAACCGGTACAGAACACAGTTGTTTGAAGAAGACCGACCAAAAATGTCCAGCTTCAAACCGGAAGGCACTGACCCTCAGAACGTAATGCAGCAATTTTCCTCTTATATGAGAGAGCTATCCTCCAAACGCCAGGAAAAGATCGATGCTTTTACCGAGCGTATAAATGAGGATTATGAAAATAAAAGAAGAGAACAGGAGAAACTGGCACTGAATCTTTCCCGGGTTTCACCTGCATCCGTATTTACCCTTGCATCTACAGAACTGGCCGGTACTTCGCTGAAACTCCAGAACAGGTTCATGGATTCTGCAACTGATTATCAGAATGTGTATGGAAATTTCATGCAGGAAAAAACAGGAGAAAATCAGGGCGGAGGATTCAGAATGATCATGATCACCACCGATGACCAGGAAGAACCGGAATATCTGGATCCCAATGAAATGCCCCGGTTTGAATACAAACCTGTCTCAGCATCTATGGCAACGGCATCAAGTATGACAGATCTTGGATTACTGATTCTGTTCAATCTTTTGTTCTTCGGTGGCGCTTTTGCAGCTTTTCTGAAGTATGATCTGAGGTGATCATGTCATCCTCATCCAAACACTTAACCCTCCCCTTAATCCCCTCCCTGGAGCGGAGATTCTTTGATCATGTATCATTTCTTTTTCCAGATGTTCCCCTCTTGAGAGGGGATACAGGGGTGTGTTTACCGAATCTATCAACCAGTAAATTTCCTACATTATGCTATCACTATTAATTCAAAAAGAGCTTAAGAACATCCTGCTCAGTCCGAAGTTTGCAGCTACTTTTCTGGTCTGCTCAGTACTTATCCTTATCAGTATTTTTATCGGTATAAATGAATATGAAAATGCTGTTCGACAATTTGAAGCAAACCAGCAGATAGCCCAACAGGATATAGCTCAGGCATCAAGCTGGGGGCAGGTACGCAACATAGCTCACCGTGAACCAACTCCCATGCAGATCTTCGTTTCTGGTATTCATTTCGATGTCGGACGTCTTTCCGGTATCTCCAGCTTTGATGATGTTAAGCTGGTTAGAAGTCCTTATTCCGATGAAACTCTGTTCGCTATCTTCAGAGTCATTGATTTTGCATTTATCGTACAGATCGTACTCTCTTTGTTTGCCATACTTTTTACTTATGATGCTATAAATGGTGAGCGAGAGAACGGGACCCTGAAGCTGGCATTTGCAAATTCAGTTTCACGGGTTAATTATCTGTTTGCAAAATTTGCAGGTATCTGGCTGGGTCTCATCATTCCACTTCTTATCCCAATATTGATCGGGCTTTTATTGCTGCTTGTATTTAAAGTACCTGTCGGAGCAGATGAATGGATGAGTATTTCCGGCCTTATCGGACTTTCTGTTCTTTATGTAACGTTCTTTATCGGGATCGGGATCCTGGTTTCTGCTTTAACCCGAAAATCATCCCTTTCCTTCTTGCTCCTTCTGGTAATATGGATAGGGAGCGTCCTGATCCTTCCCCGGATGGGAGTGATGGCGGCAGGTCAGATCGTGCCAACAGAATCTATTGCCCAACTTGAAGCGAAACAGGAAGCCTTCCAGAAAGCACGCTGGGATCAATATTCTGCAGAATTATCAGATATCTGGAGATCGCGCGAAGCCGAAATGGAAGGTATGGATGAAAATGAGCGCCGGGCTTATCGCGATGACAAAGAATGGGAATGGCTGGAGAAAGATGATGTACTCAGAAAAAAAGTTCAGTCTGATATCATCGAAAACAACCGGACTTTGATGGAAGAATCCCGAAATCGTAAGAAGGTTCAGGAGAAACTGGCTTTTAATATCGCCCGTTTGTCACCCGTTTCTTCTTTCAGGCTTGCTGCCATGAATCTGGCAGGTACCGACATCGACCTGAAAAACCGATATGAACAAAGCATGCGAATCTATAAAGACGACTTTACACAGTTTGTGGAAAAGAAGCAGGAAGAGGATGGCGGACATGGAGGATTCCGGATCTCGGTCGATTCTGAATCCGGCGTTCAGCTCGATTTCGGCAGAAACGACCAAACTCTCGATACCAGTGATATGCCCCGGTACTCAGCTCCTAAAACCAGTCTTCAGACTTCCATAGCATCAAGCATCCCTGATTTTGGACTGCTAGGACTTTTTATTCTTCTTGCATTCGGTGGTAGTTTTATTGCCTTCCTGAGATATGATATGAGATAACCTTGATTTCGATCCGGTTATCTTCCACAAAAAAAAGCCGCATGTTCAGTGCGGCTTTTTTGCATCTATTCACCTGTTATTGGTTTGTCAACATATACGAATTGCCGGTGGCTACTTTCCAGATCTTGTCATATCCAAATTCGGATTGTCGTCTGGTCATTTCCTGAATCGACTGTCTGATCAGTCCAAGAATCACATCTTTCTGGCCTATTCTGTTCAGTGCATCCAGATCTGAAAATTCTTCTCTGCTAAATGGCACTCCCGGTCCTTCGAAGCTGCCTTGCAGCCATGTACTGGCTATTCCGTCAAAGCCCTGATTCTGGCCTGTTACCTGATAACTGACCAACGGAAGCAACACGATCTTATCTTCTTTATTAGCTGCAACCCTGTAATCGATGGAAATACTCATTAGTGCATCCATCCCCATATCCCGAAGCAATGTTGGCAAAGGGTCTGCATCAGCGATCATGATGGTCTTCCTGTCGGCCAGTGCCTCCCCTAACGAAGCAGGGAAAAGTCTTTTGGTGTCCCTTAAATTCTTACTGATATATTTTTCCGTGTTTTCATCTTTGGGCTCATAGAATTCATCATAAATCGGATTCGATGTGATCTCATTTACATCCACTACCGTAGCTCCATATTCATTCTCCATCATCGAAACCATATCTGAGTAGATATTTTCCAGGAATTGATTCCAGTATACATCATCAAGTTGTGGGAACTGGAACGTAGTTGTGGTGGTAGTAGTCGTGATCACTTTATAATCCTGATAGTAATCAGTTGAAGTACTTTCCGATGTTTCCTGTCTGAACAGTACTCCCTCTACTGAAACTGAAGCTATTCCGATCTTCATATTGCCGGAATTCAATGGACGTGCATACCATGCATTTGAAGAAGTTACTCCATATTTGAACTTTCCACTTTCGGCCATGTATTCGCCATTAGCACGGATATAAGCCCGTCCTTCAGTACTTCCGGTAACAGTAACCGGCTTGGTATCATAAATGGTAGATGCTTTCTTGAAATAAGGAAATGGCATTCCTTTTACATCACGATCTTCCTCGACCAGTGTGATTTGAATATGATTTTCGCCAGTCATCCAGTTTGTCGCCTCCTTACCCGTCGGGCCTCCACCTGAGATGTGCTTGTGCTTAAAGGCATCAGCTGGAATCGTTACTTTCGATTGGATTGGAAATGATTGAAAATTTGCGAATCCTTTTGCACCAACTGCGTTTGTGATCAATGCCACTTTAACTCTTTTACCCTCAGCCGCAGCATTATAATCCAGTTCCAACTCCACTGGCTTTGTGAGATCAATAGTTGCATTTTCAGTCGCACCGTTTACACTTTTAATGGCTACATATGGTGGTGGTGCGATCTCAAATTCGGCTTCCTGACCGTCAGCATTTACTATTTTCACTGTCTTGGGATCGAGATCTTCATGATCAAAAAGTACACCATAAACCCCTCCGCCATAGTATGTGGCTGCTTCTCCATCAACAGTAACAGTTCCATCGAGTTCAATCACACCGATAGCACCATCCGCTTTAATGAGTTGTACTCCGGCCGAATTCTGGCCTGCAAGCCAGTCTTCCGTTCCAAGCGTTGAAATCCCTACATCAGCCGGATATAAGTTACGTTGATACTGACCTATGGCTGCTATGTTATTGAAGTCTTTCTCTTTCTTGGTCATCATTTTCAAAACCAATCCACCCATTTTTTGCTGAATGGTGGCACATGACATCAGAAAAAGAGAAACCCCGAAAAAGCCTATGATAATTTTCTTCATTTTGATACCCTTATATAAATGTTCGAAGAAAAAATCCTGAATAAGCCTCCTTATATCTATCACCCGAAGTAGGTATTTTGTAACTAAAAAAGGCGTTTCCTTATTGAAAACGCCTTTTCTTAATTTAGTGTTTCGGAAAGCTTATTTATCCATTCCCGGTAATACAGAAGCATCAGGAATTGCCTGCTCCCAGTTTTTCTTACCAAAGGCTTTCTTTTCAGGATACACCTGATCGAGTGTATCACCATCATACAGACGACCATTTATCATCACTTGTGATACTGTATTCGTATTTCTGATGTTGTCGAGGGGATTTGCATTAAGGATCACCATATCTGCCAGTTTACCCGGCTCGATGGAACCCAGATCACCGTCCATGCCAAGAGCTTCCGCTCCCACAATGGTGGCTACTTTAAGTGCCTGATGATTCGTTAAACCACCTGAAGCAACCGACCATAGTTCCCAGTGATACCCAAGACCCTGCAACTGGCCATGACTACCAATTCCTATCAGTCCGCCGGCATCAAGGATCTGCTTCGATTTCTCAGCGTGTTTTGGGAAGATATAATCTTCCTTTACTGACCAGAATGGTCGGCGCCTGCTGCTCGATGAGAGTACGTCATTGGGTACAAACGTTGAAAGCTTGGGATCGTTATATACCTCCTCGGTTTCATAGTAATAATTCTCAGCCCATGGACCACCATATGAAACCAGCATGGTCTGAGTTACAGCCATTTTAGCATCTGCAATAGTTTTAACCAGATCGTTATAGATCGGGTAAATAGGGATATTATGTTCATGTCCCGGGTAGCCATCTATCAGTTGAGTATAATTCAACCGGATATCCAAACCGCCTTCGGTAGTAGGCATCAGCTTTTGCTCCTTTGCTGCCATGATCACCCATTGGCGCTGCTTTCGGTTGCCCACCAGGTACATCTTGATGTATTGGGTATCATAATATTCGCTGTACTGACGGAGTACTTCTTTGGTATGATCCAGGTCTTTCAGATTATACGCCCAGAAACCAACTCCAGGGCCTGTTGAATAGATCCTTGGACCGATCATATCGCCGGCATCCACTCTATCGCTATACGACAATACATCTGTTGTTCCCGTTTGGGGATCACGAGTAGTTGTAACACCATAAGCCAGATTTGACAAATAACTCCACTCCTGATCTCTGTGAATCAACCGGGTCGATCTGAGGTGAGCATGAGTATCAACAAAACCAGGAACTACCGTTTTACCACTCAGATCAATGGTTTCGGTACCAGATGGGACTGTCAGTGATCCTGTTGCCCCAACAGCTGATATTCTATTATTTTCTACCAGAATATCTCCTTTTTCAAGTACCTCATCACCATTCATGGTAATAACTCTTGCGTTGGTGAACAGTACCTTCCCTTCAGGTATATCTCTGTTGAAAGCCACCTGGATTTTTAACTCTTCTGCCTTGTATTCTGCTGTTTTTTTCTTTTCCTCTTTCTCTTCTTTTTTATCCTCCGCAGCTACTTCTTCTTTTTCCCCGTCTTCATTGTCATCCTTATCAGTTTTTGCTTCCTCCTCCGCTTTTTTGGCAGCTTTCACGCTATCTGCAAAAGCTTTAGAATCAGACAGGTCATAAATAAAATGCCCTTTACCAAGCGACCAGTGAACTTTATCGGCATCATCTGACCAGTGAGGAAACTCACCACCCAGTACGGTAAGTTTTTTTGCAGGGAATGCTGCGTTATCCGCATTAGCTACCGAGATGGTAACTGTCTCACCAGTTTGTGGAACCGTAGCCACGTAGATCTCATTATTGACCTGTGCAAGAACCTGATCGCCCTCCCGAGCCATATACAATACACTGGCATCACTTGGGGAATTGGTTTCTGAAGTACCATAAGTTGTTATACCCGTGATCTTCACATGTTCCTTCTCATCTGTTCCATCCCACCTTACTGATACCAGATTCCCGTCATTCCCGGTCAGATAGATCCTGTCGTTCGATTTGATGAAATGCGGATATGCTCTGCCCTTACGTTTAGCTATAAAACTGACATCACCCCCACCTGAAGGGATCCATGCTATATCATCCATAGCTGAAGAAAATGCTCCGGAACTACTGGAAGTAAGTACATCATATTTACTACCCGTTATAAAAACAATACGGTCACTGTAATACGACCATGCAGGCATCAGGTACACTCCGCTTTCCTTAGTCAGTTTCTCAGGTCTTGGACGTCTTGCATTTGGGTTTACTTTATAGATATCACCGCCATTATTCTCATCCCAGCTTACATATACCAATGACTTCCCATCTGGCGACCAGGCCGGCATTGCTTCTGTAAGATCAGAGTTTGTAACTCTTTCCGGGGCTCCATCAGGCAGATTCTTGATATACAATTTATTTAGCGCTGTAAATGCCAGTTGCTTTCCATCCGGAGATGGTACCGCATCACGGATCTGAGTGGCATAATCCACCGGATCATCACTAATCGGATATTTAAAGGTCAGCTTAGGACCAAGCGGAAGCTCCACATCTACTTCAAACGGAATTTCCTTCTCAGCGCCATCTGCTATTGAGATGCTGTGGATCTTTCCTCCATAGAACAGCACCAGGTTTTTACTATCTGGTGTAAAACTCATAGCTGGTAATACGCCCAGCATAGCCTGTGACTCCTGATCGTCTCGTTGTACTGGATACGCTAACCAGCGCTCACTTCCCGTGTTCAGGTCTCGAAGTACAATTCCGGTTTCTGTTTCAAATCGGGATCCATACACCAGCCATTTTCCATCCGGGGAAACTGCAGGGGTGAAGGTGGAACCATAACGAGTGGTCAGGATTGAGTGTGCAGCATCTTCCCTGTCATATACTCCGATGGAGTACTGTGGAAACTGAGCATTATAGTTCCATGCGGACGTTCTGCGGGAATAATAGATCAATTGGCCGTCAGCACTGAATGTTGGGTCGATCGCTTTGGTTGATGAAGAAGGATCCACCATTTTCACTCCGGTACCACCATCTTTATGATAAAGCCAGAGCTTCATATTACGACGACCCCGGGCAACAACGATATAATCCCCATCAGGTGACCAATCGCCGTTAATCATGTCATCATTATTATCTTTTGTTACCTGATGCTCTTCCTTAGTCTCCAGGTTTATATACCAGGCATTACTGTTGCCCGATCGGTCTGAGATGAACAAAATATGTTTTCCATCGGGGCTGAATTTCGGATGGGAGTCGAAAGCCATACCACCGGTTATTAATGTGGCTTTCCCCCCTTTTAAAGGAATAGTATAAATATCTCCCATCATGTCGAATGCGATTGTTTTACCATCCGGACTCACATCAAGTGACATCCATGTACCTTCATTCGTTGTAAATGAGATCAGGCGCTCAGGATCCATAGGCAGATCCTTGTTTTTCTTTTCGATCTTAGTTGTGTCCTCTGGCTCATCCTGTGCTCTCGAAAATGTAGTAACAGAGAGCATAATTAACAGAGTGCATAATACCCGAAGTATTCTTTGATCCATATCAAATTATCCTTTTATATTTATGATTTAATCGTTTAGAACTCCTATCCCGTTCGAATGTCAATAAAAAACATTTCCATGTTTGTAAAAAATTTAGTTTTGTGACGAAACGCTAAAAAATCGTATCTATAAGAGATATAATATTCTGGGCACATAAAAAAGTATAGCATCTCTACTGGTTAGCACATAATGATCCATAAAAGTGACATACGAAGCATTATCGGTGTGCCGCTCTACGAAAGTGAAAAGCTTGCCTGCTGCCTTACCGATGATAATTTAGATCTGGTTTTTGTAAACAAAGCATTTGAGAATGTAACCGGGTTTCTCGAGTCAGAAGTGCTTGGCAAATCAATTGCCTTGTTACTCACCTCAGATTCCTACGACAGTGGCGAGCAGGATCCTTCTGAGTTTAGAAAAGTAGCCTCTCTCGTCCGGACAAACTGGTTCATTAAAAATAAAAACGGTGGTAAAATGGAAACCTCCGTTGAGTATCATCAAATACAGATTAATGGTAACCGATATCAGCTTATCGTTGCAGCGGATATTACTCATGTAGTACACGAACAGGTTAAACTAAGTGAGGAAAGATACCGGCAGCTTACAGAAACCCTGCCCCATATACTCTGGACTTTCGACGGTGATGGCTCATTACAGTATATAAACCAAACAGGAAAAGAATATCTTGGTATTTCTGATTTCTCACCCGAAGAATGGTCCTGGAGACCCTATTTATACGATGATGAATTGGGGATGATCAATGAAAAGTGGGAGGAAGCATTTAAGAATAAAGAAGCTTTTCATACGCTTCATCGCCTGAAAAGGTATGATGGCAGTTTTCGGTGGTTTCAGGCTATCGTTTTTCCTCAGTTGAATAGTAAAAATGAGCTTATATCATGGACCGGAGTTTGTACCGATGTTGATGAAAGAATAAAAGCATTGGATTCCCTGAAAATTACCAATACCCGGCTTCGCTCATTGATTAATGCTTCACCAATAGCTATTTACTCCATAAACACTGAGGGAATTGTACAGGATTTCTGGAATCCCGCTGCTGAACGTATGCTGGGTTGGAAAAAGGAAGAGGTTACAGGAAAATTTTTACCTCATGTTCGGGAAGAACACAGAGACGAATTCTTCGGTCTGATTAAAAAAACGCAGCAATCAGGTCAGCTGAATGCACAGGCAATTCGTAAAGACCGGGCCGGTAATAACATTACCCTTGATATTACCGGTGGCTGTGTATACAACGAAAAAGGTGAGGTAACTGAGATCCTGGTTACAGTAATGGATGTTACGGAGATCGAGAAGAACCGCAAAAGGCTTAATAAGTCGTTAAATGAAAAAGAAACACTACTTCAGGAAATCCATCACCGGGTTAAAAATAACCTCGCAATAGTGGTTAGCCTGCTTCAATTACAGGTTTTTCGCTCAACTGATGAAAATGAAAAGTACCGTCTTACTGAGGCGCAAAATCGCGTTCACTCCATTGCTATGGTTCATGAGTTGTTATATCAGTCGGAAGATTTCAATAATGTAGACCTTCACACTTATTATGACAAGCTTATCGGCACCATAAAATCTAACATGCTCATCAGCGGAATGGATGTAGAGCATAGCCTCAATATTTCTATTCATTCGCTGAATATAAACCAGGCTATCCCTCTTGGATTATTAGTAAATGAATTAGTGACAAACTCGCTCAAATATGCATTCCAGAATTCTGATCAGGGAAACAGGATAGATCTGACTATTAAGCCAGACGGTGACGATATCATCGTTGATTATACCGACAATGGCTCAGGCTTCGACATGAGTGCTAATAATTTCACTTCGGGACTGGGCATGAAGATCATAGACTCTCTGCTTCATCAGTTGCAGGCTACTTATGAAATTGACTCTGATGATGGCTTTTCGATCAGCTTCAGATTTCACAGTAACTCCCGGGGCCCTCATTCTAATCTTAACTAGATAATTCCTTCCGGGCCGGGGATTCGATCTT
This sequence comes from Rhodothermia bacterium, assembly GCA_030427885.1. Taxonomy (GTDB): domain Bacteria; phylum Bacteroidota; class Rhodothermia; order Balneolales; family Balneolaceae; genus JAUICM01. The sequence continues at coordinate 160,737 of JAUICM010000002.1, forward strand.
ATAAATGATAGCAAAACGGGTCCATTCACCACTGCTAACTTCCAATTTTCCATTCATTTGCTGAACAAAAACATTTACCAGGTTTTTCCCTAGGGATGTACTTCCTGAGTCATTGGTGAAATCTTCCTTCAGAGGATGGCCATTATTCTCAATAGTAAGAATCACTTTCCCTCCTCTTTTCATGAGCAACACTCTCAGAATCCCTTCTTTGAGTTCCTTAAAACCATGTTTATACACATTTGTAATGATCTCGCTTAATACCAAACCTGTAGGTATGGCCTGAACAGGCAATAACTCTACCCTCTCCAGATCAAGTTCTACTTCAACATTCTGCTCTGATTGTTTATATGTACTCACGATCTCACTTATCAATTCACGAATATATATATCCATTTTAATAGATTTGAGATTTTCACTCCTGTAAAGCTTCTCATGGATCTTCGAAATGGACATGATCTTTGACTGGCTTTCACTTATAATATTCCTGATATCTCCTTCCTGACTTTGTTTCTGAATCTCAAGAAGATTTGATACGATCTGTAAATTATTTTTCAATCTATGATGGATCTCTCGCAATAATATCTCTTTATCATCATGGGATTGCTGCAAAGTTTCGAGCATTCTTTTCTTATCAGTCACATCTCTGATGTTACCCACAATCGCCAGAGCTTTTCCTTTGGAGTCTCTTGTTAACTTCTGATTAAGATTTACCCACCTGTATGTACCTTCACTATTTTTTATTCTGAATTCCAATGATGGAGAATAATCATCTTCCTGCATATCAGGACCTAAAGCACCGGATTCCTCGAGAAGTTCATCTATATCATCTGGATGAACCTTGGCAAGTACAGTATTTCTACCTTCCTTCATCCATTCATTTGCTTCAAAACCCAACATATCCTTTAGTCCGGGGCTTACATACTCGAACCCGTCCGTTATCACATTATATTTGAAAAGAACATCTTTTGAATTCTCCAGTACGGTTCTGAACTTCTGTTCGCTCTCATTCAATGTACTGGCCCACTTTTGAGTACTTTTCATAAAACTGAATACGAAAATAAAGCCCATTCCCAACATCAATAAGCCCATCGAGATATAGCTCCATTTCAATACTCGATCCAGAAATCTTCCAGATTCTCCCATAGCATTTGAAAAAGCTACTTCCAGATCCGTAAGTTCAATATCCATGTCCCTTAATTCAGCCATCCAAAGCTCTTTTTGAGTATCATTTGCTTCTGCAAGATTAATACTTCTATCAATTTTCTCGCCCAGTTCGATCAGCTTCTCAATTTTTGTATCAGCCTCTGTCCATATTTCAATAGCAGTTTTAACCTGAGGAACCCAATTAAAACTCCGATATACAAAGATAAGGTCTGGAATATCCTGTCTGTCATTCCTTCCCTGTTCGAATCCCCGAAATGCTGTTATATAATCGAAATCAGGTTTTGAAAGCTCCTCACGCGCGATGCGGTCTCCAAGATTGACCCTTAGATTTTCATTAAACGCCTGATAATACTTTCTCTCTTCGGTGAAGATGTAGTTCTGGAGATTAAGAGTAGCTTCTTTCTGTGCTTTGGTCCAAAGCCCTTCTCCTGCAACATAGGCTCTCATACCAGAAGCCATGTTTATTGAAACAATAACCAAAAGTATCAGGGAAAGAACGCTTATGATACTAAAACCACTCAAATAGTATATATGCCGGGACACATTCAGAGTCCTCGTCTTATTGCTACTTTTCATTATTAACCCAGTTTTTTAACTCCTTTAAAAAAAGGGTTTGCCGGGTTTAGCGCAACCTAAATATTAAAAAATTTTAATATTTCTAAGTTACCGGGTAAGCTTCTTGTAATGAATTCTGTGAGGCTGATCATCTGTGATACCCAGTCGCTCTTTACGATTTGCTTCATATTCTTCGTAATTCCCTTCGAACCAATACACCTGGCTATCACCTTCAAAAGCCAGAATATGAGTAGCTACTCGATCCAGGAACCATCTGTCGTGGGAAATAACCACAGCACAACCAGCAAAACTCAACAGGGCTTCTTCGAGTGCGCGGAGTGTATTTACGTCCAGATCGTTAGTGGGCTCATCAAGAAGCAGTACATTTGCACCCTCTTTCAGCATTTTAGCAAGGTGAACACGGTTTCTTTCCCCACCTGATAACTGAGAAGTTTTTTTCTGCTGATCGCTGCCGGTAAAATTGAACTTCCCGACATAGGCACGTGAATTCACTTCACGATTTCCCAGTTTCAGAATATCATGTCCGCCTGAGATTTCTTCCCATATGGTCTTATTTGGATCGAGTGGACGTTTCTGATCGATATATCCTAACTCCACTGTTTCCCCTAATTCAAGAGAACCCTTATCCGGTTCTTCCTGACCAATGATCATTTTAAACAATGTGGTTTTACCCGCACCATTGGCCCCGATCACTCCAACAATCCCACCAGGGGGCAATTGGAAATTCATGTCTTCTACCAGCAACTTATCATCATACCCTTTAGATATATGATTCGCTTCAATGACTTTGGTGCCCAGTCTTGGCCCGGCCGGAATGAAGATCTGCATATCATCATTTCGTTTTTCAGTCTCCTGCGCCAGTAACTCTTCATACGCATTGATACGTGCTTTACTTTTTGCACGCCGGCCTTTAGGATTCTGGCGTATCCATTCCAATTCCTGCTGCAGAGTTTTCTGCCGGTTTGACTCCTGTTTTTCTTCCTGTTTCAGGCGCGCTGACTTTTGCTCCAGCCAGCTGGTATAATTCCCTTTGAATGGAATACCTTCACCGCGATCCAATTCCAGGATCCAGCCTGCCACATTATCCAGAAAATAGCGATCGTGAGTTACTGCGATAACAGTACCTTCATATCTCGCCAGATGTTGCTCTAACCAGCCCACTGATTCAGCATCCAGGTGGTTGGTAGGCTCATCTAATAAAAGTACATCCGGTTTTTTGAGGAGTAAACGGCATAGTGCCACACGACGTGCTTCCCCACCCGACAGAACCTTTACAGGAGTATCGCCAGGAGGACAGCGAAGTGCATCCATAGCCTGACTCAGTTTTGCGTCCAGATCCCAGGCATCTAAATGATCGATCTTTTCCTGAAGTTTAGCTTGTTTGGCGATCAGGGCGTCGAAATCAGCGTCCGGGTCTCCAAAACCTGCATTCACCTCTTCATATTCTTTCAGAAGATCTACGGTTTCCTGCATGCCTTCTTCCACGATCTCTTTTACCGTTTTATCAGGATCCAGATGAGGTTCCTGTGGCAGGTAGCCAAATGTGATCCCCTTCTGTGAACTGATATCCCCGATATAGTCTTTGTCTTCGCCCGCTATGATGCGCAATAACGTTGACTTACCTGCTCCGTTCAATCCCAGAACGCCGATCTTGGCCCCGTAGAAAAAGGACAGGTAAATATCTTTAAGTACAGTTTTGTTGGGCTTGTGAACTTTACTCACCCCAACCATCGAAAAAATGATTTTCTGGTCGCTCAAGGTATTGTGTTTTTTTGCAGTTTGATAATGCATCATCCGTAAGGGCGTATGGCAATACGCCCTTACGGAGAAGGATCACAAAGGTACGGAGAGTTAGATGCTTTTCAATGGAGATTTTTGGAGGCTCTTGAAAATTTTGATCCCTTTTCTACACACCCTGAATCCCCTTGCCTGTCCTTCAGGCAAGTCTCAAGAGGGGACTTCTCTTAGTCCTCCCTTGAGGGAGGTGGCGTTTTCGCCCTGGCGAAAAGACGGAGGGTGTCGGGTGAGTACTTAGCTACTTAACCACACAGACACCCCTCCCGCTTCGCGGCACTCCCCTCGAGGGGAGACTTTCTATCCGAACCAAATTAGCCCTCTCAAGAGGGGACCTTCTTTATAGCCAAACTTCCAGATTACCCGATCTTATTAAGATCTATATCCTACACTCCCGAAAGGACTTCTCTTAGTCCTCCCTTGAGGGAGGTGGCGTTTTCGCCCTGGCGAAAAGACGGAGGGTGTCGGGTGAGGTACTTAGCTACTTAACCACACAGACACCCCTCCCGCTTCGCGTCACTCCCCTCAAGGGGAGACTTTTAGCTTTTTATTGAGTTTGGAATTCTATCGCTCTTCAATTCTATAACTATGCTCCCCGAAGAACTGACGGCCCCAAAGATCGGTTACTCTGAATAGCATGGTGTACTCACCAGATGGCATTCCCTTAGGAACGCCGGTCTTCCAGAGATGGGTTGATACTTCCGGGTTACTCGGTCTTTTTCCGGCAGGAAGGACATCGGACTTATCCCATGAAGATCTCAGATCGGTAATAAATGGATCACCCATCTTAACACGGGACATCCTTCTCCATTCATCTTCAGAATCTTTGAGCTTATACTCCACTAATGTAGAATCATTGCCCAGAAAATAATTCACATAAAATTCTGTGCTAAACCATTCCGCTCTGGGCACTACTTTTGGTCCCCAGATACTCATTTTTACCGAGGCTTCCTGGCGGGCTACTTTGTAATCGATGGTGAACTGGTTTCCTTTAAAACGCAGCATGGCATACCCGTTTGGAGTTCCATCCCTCATGGTTGTTTCAGGAATATCTTGCTGATCCGGTGTCCCTGACCACCAGTCCCCGCTGGTAGTTCCTACATTGTAATGAAAGTGAGGGTACTGACCATTCCATCCAAATTTATTGTCTACGAAAAAGATGCCCTGCATATGAGTATGAGCTGACAGAGTGAGTGTGTTCTCAAAAGGAATCAATAACTCAAATAGTCTTTTCTGATCTGCTTCCCTGAATGTAGCAGGATTAGCTCCCTCATAAATGGTTGGTATATGAAATGATACAATTACCAGCCGATCTTTGGGAACAACCGCAAGGTCGTTTTTAATGAATTCAAGCTGCTTTTCAGTAAAGCCTCCCACATAGCCTCCCAGGCCATCTTCTCTGGGATAGATCACATCGTCCAGATTTATGAAGTGTACTTTACCATGATTGAATGAATACGTAGCCGGACCATAGGTCGCCTCCCAGGTTTCATCAGCATACTCTCCATCCTCAACGTCAAAATTCATATCGTGATTTCCATATACATTGAACCATGGTATACCGATCCTGGCAACAGAATTGATATAGGGCGTGTATAGGTCCAGATCGTCTCCTACGATATCACCCAGGCTCAATCCAAATTCATAGCCTTCAACACCCTCCAGTTCATTCACGATATCGCGGTCAAAATAGTCTACTTCTTTCTCGGTGTACGGCTGTGGGTCGCCAAAAACAAGAATATCATACTCCTCTTTATATTCTCCTTCCCATAAAGCAAAATTCACTTCTTTTGGTAATGGTCCTGTCGGATCCACTCCTTTGTATTTAAGTTCAGGGGAGCCTTCTGGCTTATGGATGTAGTAAAACTGAGGTAGATTCTTGTCATTCACAGGTAAATTATACTCCGAGGGTTTGATCACAAAAATGATCTCATCGTCATCAACAGGCAACTCATACCTGCCATCCTTATCTGTGAGTACCACCTCTTTACCATTTGATACGGCTACATCAGCTATCCCTTTCTCTCTTCGGTCGATCTTATTATTCTTATTCGAATCAAGATAGACCCTTCCCTTTGCAATTTCCTGAGCTGAGACTGAATTCAGGCTTACGAGTACCACAAAACAGGTAAGAAATATATTTTTCATGATATGATTGGTTTTGAATTATAACCAAGTATAAGATTGTTATCTGACGATGGTGTTAATTCTGCATTAAGTAAAGAAAATAAATCTCAACTCCTTTGCTTAAGACACTGCTATTCCCCGTATATTGGTGTCTTTCCAAGATTCTGATCACATTTATTCATGACCTATTTATCGGTAGAAAATCTCAGCAAGAAATACGGGCTGAAAACTTTATTCGAGGGAATCACTTTTGGTATCTCCAAAGGAGATAAAACTGCACTGATTGCACAAAATGGAACAGGTAAGTCCACTTTGCTCCGAATTCTTGCAGGAAGAGAAACACCGGATGCCGGTGAAGTGATGGTTCGAAACGGTATCAGAATAGGATTGCTTGAACAAGAACCGGAACTCGATGATTCTATGACCATCAACGAGTTTATTACTCATGGTTCTAATGAGATGGTGAAGGTGGTGCGTAATTATGAACGTGCCGTTGAAGCTCAGGCCGAGAACTACTCAGATTCCACTCAGAAGGCGTTCGATAAAGCCCTTGCTGAGATGGACGCCAAAAATGCCTGGGATTATGAGCAGCGCCTGCAACAGATCCTCGGACACCTTGATATTCATGACCTGGATCAGGCTATTTCTTCTCTTTCCGGGGGACAACGAAAGCGGGTTGCCCTGGCTTTTGTATTACTTGATGAACCTGATCTGCTGATCCTTGACGAGCCCACCAACCACCTTGACGTGGATATGATCGAATGGCTGGAAGCTTATCTCACAAAAAGTACCATGACCTTACTTATGGTTACGCACGACCGGTATTTTCTGGACCGGGTTTGTAATCATATCATGGAAATTGAAGATGGGGAGCTGTATCACCATAAAGGTAATTATGCCTACTTCCTCCAAAAGAAAGAAGAACGTGAGGAAGTGTATGCCACAGAAGTAGCCAAAGCCGGTAAACTTGCCAGGAAGGAATTGGAGTGGATGCGCCGACAGCCAAAGGCCCGCACAACCAAATCCAAATCACGTATAGATGCTTTCTATGAAACCGAAAAGAAAGCGAACTCTGGCAAAGTAAAAAAGGAGATTAAACTGGAGGTTGGAGTATCCCGTATCGGTGGACAGGTTCTGGAACTCAAACATGTGAATAAAAGCTTTGATGATCTGGTGATCCTCAACGATTTCGAATACTCCTTCAATAAGGGTGAAAAGATCGGGGTAATCGGTAAAAACGGAGTTGGCAAAAGTACGTTTCTGAAAATCATCACCGGGGAAGAACCTGTGGATTCCGGTGAAGTACTGACGGGCCAAACCATTGTGTATGGCCATTACAAACAACAGGGCATCGTTATCAAAGAATCAGAGCGTGTGATCGATGTGATAAAAGAAATCGCCGAGGTGATCCAGCTTTCAGATGGAAATACGATCTCAGCTTCTCAGTTCCTGGAACATTTTATGTTTGATTCCAAGATGCAGTACACTCCGGTTGCCAAACTAAGCGGGGGTGAAAAACGCCGGCTTGGATTGATGCTGGTTCTCATCAAAAACCCTAATTTCCTGATCCTTGATGAGCCTACCAACGATCTGGACCTGATCACACTTGAGAAACTTGAATCGTTCCTGGCCGACTTCGGGGGTTGCCTGATCATCGTTTCCCACGATCGATACTTCATGGATACTCTTGTCGATCACTATTTTGTATTTGAAGGGGATGGTGTGATCCGTGACTTCAATGGCACCTATTCTGAATATCGAGAATCAATTCAGCTGAAAGAAGCCGAAGCTGTCAAGGCAAAAGCTCCTAAACCTGAAAAGTCACCCGATCACAGCCCTGCAAAAGACTCATCCAATTCTCAAAAGCTGAGTTATAATGAGCGCAGGGAATACAAATCCCTCGAAAGAGAGATCGAAAAACTGGAAGAAGAGAAAAAAGCTGTTTCAGCTGAGATGAATTCCGGAATTACTGATTACGAAAAACTACAGGAACTCTCTCTTCGTTTTGAAGAGATCAAAGAAGAACTTGAGCAAAAAGAACTCCGATGGCTGGAACTTGCTGAAAGAGCTTAATCACAACTTCTTCACATAAATATCTTTATAGAACACCGTACTTCCCGGATCGTGGCCCTGAAGTGCAAAAGTACCACTTGAAAGCTTTCGGGTTCCTTCCACAGAATCAGGTTCTGTATAGTCAGTGATTACCTGGTCGTTGATACTGATCACAATATGTTTGCCATCCACTTTGATGTAATAGTCCATCCATTCATCATCTGGAAATGTGATCTCGGTGTTATCATCCACGGCATATAAACTTGCGGTTCTTCTCGGATCAACATCGTAACTGTTATTCACCTGAGCTTCATAGCCATGTGAAGGCCATCCTCTTTCCTGATATTCTGTATGAATAAAGATCCCTGAATTGGAATGGGCTTTGGTCATGACTTTAGCTTTGAACTCAAAATCCTTGAAATCGTGATCGGGACCATCATAAAACAGATGGGAACGTTCACCATTCACCTTGATCATTCCGTTTTCAATGCTAAACGTTTCCGGATGCTCATTCTTCTTCCATCCATCAAAACTTTCTCCATCAAACAGGGAGATCCATTCTGTTTCCGGAGCAGCTGAAGATTTCTGATCTGCTTTCTTTGAACAGGTTATGGTCAGTATTGTAATGGTGCAGATAATCAGGGCTGGCTTTTTCATCAAGTATCAGGTTGGACTAAGTTTATTTAATAAATTGAATGATAAATCTAATTCAGAATCGAAATTGTTAAAGCTCTTTAAGGCCATGAAGTTGCACGGATTCCATTTTCCCTCTGAGTACAAAATCACCTTTATGGGAACTGCTGTATCTTTTGGTGATGTCCAATGATTCAAGCAGGTCTACCGAAGTTAGCAAGAGCTCTTCTAATTCGTTGCACATGCTTTGAATTCTGGCTGTGGTATTTATCACATCGCCGTGATACGCTATTTCTTTTTTGATAACCCCGATCTCAGCCACCATTAGCTCTCCCCCGTGAATACCTGCCTTAAATACCGGAAGAACACCAAAATTCTCAAGATAGTATCCTTTCCTGCTCTCCAGCTTTTTTCTAAATGCAAAGAATAGCTCAACACATTCATTTTCTTGAATACCTTTATCATAATCCCAGCATATTACAGCTTCATCCCCCACATATTGGTAGATGTCACCTGAATAGATCGATATCACTTCATTCAAATCAAAAAAGCATTGTTGTATCATCAGGCTGTACTTATGCAGGCCTAACTCTTCCGCTAGTGTTGTAGACCCTCTCAAGTCAAGAAACATGAAGATTTTCTTCTCAATTCTTGGCGGCGAATATCTTCCGGTGAGCATCTTCCAGAATACTCCCGGACCGAATTTCTCATGAACCAGTTTATAAAAAGAGAACATCATACTGGACAAAAGAAAAAATATCAGAAACGAATAAACCCCGGCCGTTCTATATAATTCTGGCAAAGTATATATTTCCCACCCCTTATTTCCGATCGTCAACACATTCACCCCTAATTCCGAATCCAGAGTAAACACCAAACTATAACAGACTAATTTGGTCAATAACCTCAACCCCATTGTCTTTCTCTTGAACCATTTATTATCCAGAAATAACTCTATCACATAATAGAATACCCCTGTTATCAACCCCAAAACAAGAACCAGATCCAGGTTACTGATCCAGGTGACACCTTCCTTCAGGTTCTCTCTTGGAACCTCAACAATGCCTGCATATCTGAAGATATTGAAGAAAAAGAAAGCAATGGTCCAGAATAAAACTGTTGTAAGTAAAAGCTTAATCTGGCTTATTATTACATAACGGGTATTCATCTGAAAATGAGATCAGTTTTGCTTACTGGCCATCCAGGTATTCATCAGGGATCGGGGCGTCATTTGTTTCACCAGCCCAGAATACCGATACGATCCACCAGCGATCATTGTCATAGAATAGCTGAATACTATTGATCCCACGTGCGATTACCTCACCTTCTTCGGTTCTGCGGCTTTCATAGGTACTGAATACATGTGCCACATAACGGTACTGAACCACTTCCTTAGAAAGTTCGGTTTCAAAAAAACCATTCTGCTTAAAGTAATCCGTAACCTGTTCGGTGTATTCTTCAACTCCCCATGTACGATAGATCACTTTCCCGTCAGGAGTGATGCCCGTGGGCATAAGTTTAGCCTCAGGTATAAAGAGATATTTAAACCGATCCCAGTCCCGGTCAGCTCCTGCTTCTCCTGATATTGACGCATACAGAGCTTCAATTATTGAATCGATTGACTCAACATCCGACTCATATTGAGCTTTTACATTCACATTAACACCCAAAAATATGATACCGATTAACAGAAGCTTATTCATTGTATTATGGTTTATTTGTAATTATTAAGGAATTAAAGGTTTACCAGTGTTAATTCATACGAAGAATCTCTTCGATATCAGCTGCTTCAGCCACACTTAATTCCAGGTTCTTGAGAGTTTCCAGATTATCTTCCAGCTGTTTAATGCTGCTGATACCAACCAAAGCTGAAGTCACTTCCTTTCTTCGTAATACCCAAACTAAAGCAAGCTGGGCAAGTGATTGTCCTCTTTTTTCAGCAATTGTATTCAGTTTTTTGATCTGCTCCAGTCTTTTCTCAGTAAGTTCTTCTTTTTGAAGAAAACCTTTCGGATCAGCTATTCGGGAACCTTCCGGAATTCCTTTTATGTATTTATTAGTGAGTAATCCCTGAGCCAGAGGAGAAAAAGGAATACACCCAATACCTTCTTCTTTAAGTACGTCAAACAAACCGTCTTCAGGGTTGCGCACAAACATACTGTACTTTGGTTGATGGATCACAACAGGAACTCCCCAGGATTTCAACATTCTGAATGCCTCACGGGCTTTTTGTGCAGGATAATTAGAAATACCAACATACAATGCCTTCCCTGATCTTACGATCTGTTCCAAAGCTCTCATACTTTCTTCTAAGGGAGTGTCTTCATCCGGTCGGTGGTGATAAAAAATATCCACATACTCCAGCCCCATTCTTTTCAGGCTTTGATTTAGACTCGAGATCAGATACTTCCGTGAACCTCCATCACCGTAGGGCCCCGGCCACATGTCATAACCGGCTTTGGATGAAATAATAAGCTCATCCCTACGACCGGCAAACACGGTCTTTAGCGCGCGGCCAAATTGTTCCTCTGCTGATCCATATGGAGGGCCGTAATTATTCGCAAGATCAAAATGAGTGATCCCCATTTCAAATGCCCGGCTTAGCATTTCATCCACTTTAACCGGAGAAACCAATCCCCCGAAGTTGTGCCACAATCCCAGTGAAATGGCCGGAAGGTATAAGCCGCTGTTACCACATTTTCGGTAGGGTATCTGTTCGTACTGAGGAGAAGAAAGCATATTATAGTGGTTAAATGTAGTAGCGATGATTCTCCTGAGTATAAAAATAAAAAAGCTATTTATTCAGGGTATATAGATCCGGAAGTTCATCTTCAAAAACGATCAACTCATTATCCCTGAACGCTTTCATATCCGATGCACTTGGGTGCCCCGGATGAGATGCAAAAAAGTGATCACGCTGTTCCCGCTCATAGTTTGCATTACGCCAGGTTAATACATACGCAATTCCTTTTGCAGCCGGATCAGCCTGAAAAGCCGCGAGTACCTGTTCGGTCCACCATTTAGGATTTGGAATACCTTCGACTCCTGTTTCCGACAATGCTGCGATTTTATTTCGTTTCGTTGCTTCCCCAACCAGCCAGGCCAGTTCTTTACTGAATTCTGCGGGATCCCGTTGATTCATACTCCCGTAATCATCCATTCCAAGGATATCCACATAATCGTCCCCGGGATATTTATTCATATAGTTAGCAAACTCTCTGCCCGCCTGATTATCCGGTGAATACGCATACAAAATATTATGAACCCCCTTCTCGTCCCGAAGATATTCTACTGTAAATCTCCAGAGTGCCACATACTCATCCACGCTGGTTTGATCTTCTCCCCACCAAAACCAGGATCCTGTATGCTCATGGTATGGCCGGAAAATAACAGGTATATGCTCACCATTATCGCCTTTCAGATCTTGCACAAAATCTGCAAATTTATCCAGCCAGATTTTAAATTTATCATGCTGTGCCCCTCCCGGGATAACTGCTGCGACCCCGGGGGTTCTGTCCCAGGTGCTTCCATCAGTTACGGGGTGATTCATATGCCAGCTAATGGTATTGATTCCGCCTCGCTCATAGCTTTCCCTTATCCACTGCTTTATGCTTTCAAAGTTTACGTTATCAAGTGATACTTCTTTATCCTGTCGCAGATCACCTATCTCCCATCCATAAACTGCGGGATATGATCCCGTTACTTCTTTTACATCAGATCGGCCGGGTTCGGCCCACCATGAATAACCATATGCCAGATCATCCTGATGGCCGTACAGTACCTTGGTTTTAGCAAGTTCACGTAAGTTATAGTACAGGGCCCTGGTTTCCCGAGTGGCATTTGTATCTATGGGTAAATCTGATCTTTCCAGTGTGAAGGAGTCGTTTGTAGTACATCCTGTAACCGAAAGTAAAATCCCTAAAACTATGAGTGAAAGTGATGTCCTTTTTAAAGCTAACATAGTATCCATTGGTAAGTATTGATCTGAAATCCCACCGTATTATTACCCAGTTACAAAGCGATTTCCTGAGTGAGTTTTCTCAGTTCAGATCCGGTTGTATTTCCTTTAAGTATATTCTACTGTCCTCTTAAATTCACCGCGTTTTACATCATTTTAATCGCGATGTGTCTTTTAACATAAATTACTTTTTTAGCGATTTCAGCTTTTGGGAATGAGCTTTAATGATCTCCAGCGTGGAGCTGTCATTGGCGAATACAGAGTTCAGTCCCTGTGGTTCCTGAGGAGGGTCGCCCACAAAAGGGTCTCCACTTCTCCACCAGTAATCATCATGTTGAGCTACTCCAAGGCCACCCCAACTCCAGAAATTAGATCCTGCCAAAGCTTCATACTCTTCAACCATCCCAAATACTTCCTGATAGTACTTGTCGCGATAAGTAACCGGCGTTCCGCGCTCTATTGATTCCAGATCTCTTCCCAGTCCGAATTCTGAAAGAACAATAGGTTTATTCAATTTCTCAGCAATACCAACATGCAGCTTTATATATTCAGCAGCATTTTTAAGTGAATTGTCAAAGGTCGCTTCTGCATTTTGGGCATCGTACCAGCTCCAGTTTTTAGCCCACATGTGAAAAGTCAGATAATCAACATTGGGTGTGTCATGCGCATCGATATAAACCTCTTCTGATTCCAGGCTACCCATTGTTCCTTCATTTCCTGTTGAAACCAGGTGGTTTGAATCTAACGATTTAATATAAGCCGCGGTTTGATCGATCCATTTCACAAATGCTGGAACATCCTTCATGCTTTCTTGCCCTTGCCCGGGACGGGGTTCGTTAGCTAATTGCCAGGACATGATCGCCGTGTCTTCGGTGTAAGGCCTGCCTGTCACCGTATTCGTTCTGGATACCAGTGTTTTGATATATTTTCTGAACTGTTCGTTTGCAACCTCATTCGTATAGAATTTTGCTGAAAACCTCATGAACCCGGTCCAGTCGCCGGTTTTAGCAGGATCGATCGGAGTACCTATATTCGTCCAGCCATTCCATGTTGACATCCCCCCTGACCATTCCCAGAAATTATTCAGGAAGATCACTGCTTTCATATTCCGTTTTTCCATCTCAGCCAATAGAAAATCCAGCCCAATCATCAGATTTTCGTCATAACTCCCATCTGCTTTGATAAAAGCGGGAGACAATGAATTCTCAAGTTCCGTTTCCTCCGAGGAGCCTAAAACCCTGAGATTTGTAATTCCATTTTCAACCAGGATATCCAGTTCTTTTATCAGTCGTTCTCTGTCGCCTGCTTCACCGGCTCTGCCCAGATATGCTCCATACCAAAAATTCGTACCTACAAAGGTATACGGTTCTCCATCTATCTGAAATTCAGTTCCGGATACCGTTACAAAATCATTTCTTTCCTGATTGGACCGTTTTGTACAATTTCCAAGAGTAACAATTAAAGCCAGTGCTAATATCAATCTCATATCTTAGTCATTTAATAGTGGTTGCTCCAGGGTATTTTTCGTGCATTTCTTTTATCAAAGGAAGAGAATTCAACCAGCTTTGGGCATGTCCACCTTGTGTACGGTTGCTATACCAGTCGACCCACTGCCATGATAAAGCACCAGCATATCCTCCATCATATAGTCTCTGATAGTGCTCTTCCCCCGGAACTCCAAAGAGGTCATCATCCGGGACTCCAAATTCTGCCACAACCAGTTCTTTGTCATCAAGCCCCCAATAATCTTTCGGGTGATGAAAAGGCGACAGTTCTGTACCAGCCCATGAATAGTAATGAACCATATAAAAATCGAGTGTCCCGAGCGAATCCCCACCTGCAGCAATGAGTTCTTCGTCAGAATAATAATTTTTAGCATGAGGGTGTTCAGCCCCCTCCCATAAAGCCCTGAAACTCCAGGCTCCGTTAGAAACCATCGCATCAGGATCAGTTCTATGAATTGCACCTGTCGTCTGATTTATAAACCGCTGTATTGCCGACATCGGGACATGACGATTAAACTCCCAACCAAATTCATTACTCATTCCCTCTGGTTCGTTGAATATCTCCCAGGCTATAATAGCTGGATGATCTCCTAATGCTTCTACCATTGGGATCAGAGCGTTATCAATATATCTTTGAGTAAGAACGGAGCTTTCCAATAATGCTTTTGCCCGATCTGTGATAAGCTCTCCGTTGCGGGCTCTCAGCATGTCAAAAGACCATAAGCACAGAACCATGCCAACTTTGTACTCCCATGCCTTATCAAGAATAGACCTGAGGTCCTCAATAGTTCCTTCGCCTGGCCCTGTTACTTCAAACCCATCAAATTCGGGACTTACTGCACCGGTAGTATGTAACCAAAGCCTCATCGCATTTCCGCCGTGCTCACTTACATTCCTGAACATATCTTCAAACGCATCCATTCTTGTATTTCCAGGACCGATATCCCTGGCGAAATTAACCCAGGCCACGTTTCCACCATTCAGCCACAAATCCTGGTTATTGTACCGAATCTTTCCTTTTTCCTGAGCAAAAATTGAACTACTCACGATTAATATCAGTGCATTTGTTAATAAGAATTTCATTTCGCCACTGGTTTTAAGGTTTACCCTTCAAGTACTTTCTTCTTCGTAAATACTTTATCGGCTCTTCTGATCACTTCCAGAATTGTGCGTCCATTGTGGTAGGGTGCTTTCCACGATCTGATCTTATCCATGATATAGGGTTTTCCATCCCGGCTCACCTTCTCATGCCATTCACCATATTCGGCATCTATAAACATATCTTTAATTGCAGTCCAGATATTCCATGCCGCTTCCAGATATTTTTCATCACCACTTATTTCCCATACATTAATAAAACCTACGATCGCTTCTGCTTGTGGCCACCAGTCTTTATTTGGATCATGTATACCTTTTGAATCAGCCTCATTGATAAGTGCACCGTCCGGATCGATCGCATTCTCAAGTACATCATCAGCTATCGAAATTGCGATTCTTTGCGCTCTGTTCAAAAGAGCCTGATCACCCAGAGCTTCAGCTGCTTCGCACATAAGCCAGGCTGCTTCGATATTATGTCCGTATGAAATAAGATCTGAACTTGGTACCCAATCAACCTGCATAAAGTTGTTTAATGAAGTACCTGAATGATTTACGATATGATCAAAAAAGATATTCAGGAGTGATTCCAATCTTATTTTGACCTCTTCATCCGGGGCATATTTATAAAGTGATGTATAGGCTTCAAGAATGTGCAAATGCGTATTCATCCCTTTTGGAGCATTCTTGTCTTTCGCACTTAACCGAACATCCTCTATCGCCCCCCATTTCCTGTTATAGGCTTCGAAATACCCACCGTTCTCTTTGTCGGAAGCATGTTCTTCTATGAGTGAGAATGTTTTTTGGGAAAGTATGAGAGCTTCATCCACTCCGAATGCAGAGTAATACTCGATCAAACCGTATACCGAAAATGCCTGGGCATATATATGTTTACGGTCATCCAACATGTTCCCTTTATGGTCTGTCATCCAGTAAAACCCGCCATATTCATGATCCAGAAAAAACTTTACGAGATAGTCGTAAGCACGCCTGGCAGCGACTTCTAATTCAGGAAGTTTAAATTCTTTATACAAAGCAGAAAAAGCCCATACCAATCGTGCATTCAGGATAATGCCTTTATCTGCATCATAGATCTTTTCACTGTAATGCGTTGCCCGGCCAATAAATCCCCCATTTTTTTCATCTAACGCAAATTCCGTCCAGTAGGGTAACAGATCATCAAAGAATTCTTTCTTTAACTCGTCACTTAGTTTTTTTAGAAGATTTTTTTTCTTCATCTGCCTATTCCAGTTCAATCCCTTTATTCCCTGCCACGATCTTTTTGATCGTTTGAACGCTTGTTATGGATCTGTAACCATCTTCCGGTGTATTGATTGCATAATCTATCAATTGATCCAGAGAGCTCTCCGCTACATGCATTCGGGTATCTGATGAAGCATAATAGATGTATACCTTACCGTCATCGTCAAGGATCCAGCCATTTGCAAAAGTCACATTCGAAACATCTCCAACCCTCTCATCTCCTTTAGGGGCAATAAAATGCCCTCCCGGTCGGTATGTTACTTTCCATGGCTCAGACAGATCTGTCAGAAATACATACAGAACATATCGTAACCCTGCGGCTGTATTCCTTACACCATGAGCCAGATGCAGCCATCCATTTTCCGTTTTAATCGGAGCTGGTCCCTGACCATTCTTAACTTCTTTAATGGTGTGATATACACGTTCATCTATCACCATTTCTTTATCTACAGAGGCATTTTCCATGGACTCGCATAATGCCCAACCAATTCCTCCTCCTGTTCCCGCATCAATAAATCCATCCTGTGGACGTGTGTATAGTGCGTATTTTCCATCTACAAACTCAGGATGCAAAACCACATTTCTTTGCTGGTCTGATTTAGTTTTCAGATCAGGAAGTCGTTCCCAGCTTTCAAGATCTTTCGTTCTTGCTATTCCAGCCTGAGCCACTGCGCTACTGGTGTCGTGCGCCGGTACGCGTTTATCTTTACGCTCAGTACAGAAGATCCCATAAATCCAACCATCCTCATGCTTTGTAAGACGCATATCATACACGTTTGTATCCGGTTCGCTGGTCTCTTCCATCAGAATGGGTTCTTCTCTGAACCTGAATCCTTCTGTCGGCGAATCACTTTCAGCTATCGCAAAAAAAGATTTCCGATCGTTGCCCTCAACACGAACAACCAGTACATACTTCCCATCATGTTTGATAGCTCCTGCATTAAATGCTGCATTTATTCCAAAACGCTCCATCAGGAATGGATTGCTTTCCGGATTGAAATCATATCTCCATTTCAGTGGAGCGTGCTCTGATGTTACTACAGGATTAAGGTATCTCTTGTAAATCCCATTACCGATCTGTTCGGCTGTGTTCTTCCTGTTGAGCAGTTCCTTATACTGCTCAACAAGTAGTTTTTTTCTTCGATTAAATACTTCAGACATTTGAGTGAGTGAATGAGTCTTATTTAGTTATGCAGGCAATCTGTCGTACCAGGTTTTCTTAAGGATCAGGGTTGTAACAATTGCAATTGCAATACTTATCGCCAGCGGAATTCCCTGCATCAAAACCAGATAGATCGGAAATACAACAAGAGCGGTTTGCCAGATAATGCCAATGAATACATTGAACATGTCTTTTTTGAAATTGCTGTTCTTCACAAAAGAAGGATCTTCTGCTACAACTTTCTCGTGTACTGGTCCCCAGAAACCCCATGGACGTACAGATTTATAAAATTTCTTGAGTACTTCTTCATCAACAGGTGGTGAGCTGTAGGTTCCGATCAGGCAGGCTATTACTGAGATCAACAACATTAATGGAAATGTGTAGGTATCGAGTACACCATCGAATATAAAGCGGAATGTTAGCGCCGGGATCAATCCACCTACCATTCCCCAGAAAAATCCATTCCCGTTGAACCTCCACCAGTACCACTTCAGAATATTAGCCGCAACATAGCTACCGTACAGTCCGCCAACGATCCATTGCAATACATCATTTACATCTTTGGCAAAGAATCCCAGGATCACACTCAATACGACCATGCCCAAACCTGCCACAATATTCATGGATTGGATCTTCGCGTTTTCTGCCTTCGGATTTACATATTTGATATAGATATCGTTTACCAGATACGCCTGCGCTGCATTCAGGGTTCCTGCAAAAGTGGACATAAATGCTGCCAGTAAACCAGCCAGCAGAAGTCCTAAAAATCCTATTGGAACGAATTGATTTATCGCAGACGGCAGGATCTGTTCAAAATCGATTCCCCGACCAGGTACCATAAGGTTAAGTTGCTCATAGAAAAGCAATCCCAGTACCGCAAATCCAGCGATCATGAAGTACCTTATCGGCATTAAAATGGCTGAAACAGATCCACTCATTAAAGCGGCTTCACGCTCTGATTTTGCAGACAGGATCTTCTGCATATCATAGTTCGGTGCCGGGCCAGCCAGACTTACCAGCACCCCTTTAAAGATCATCATCATGAACAAAACAGTAAACAGACCAAAACCGTCATCCTTTATTTTTTGATTTACTTCAGGAATAATAGCAGACCAGTCCATATTTAACTCCCATCCAAAAAACGGACTCAGCCATCCATCAGGAATATCTAATGGATTGTTGGAAAGCGCGGTCATCGCGATTATTCCGATCACAATCCCGGATATAGCCATGATACCATATTGAACCACATCGGCCCAGACAATACTCATCATCCCTCCCATCAATGCATAAAAGATCGCGAAACAGGTAAATATGATTCCGTAGAAATGTGCTATGTAGGCTTCGGGAATATCAAAGGGCACAAACTGACTTACGAATTCCCATGGAACAAAGATCATCACAAATTTACCCAGTCCGATAAAACCGTAGGTCAGGTATCCCAATCCCATGATCAAAGCGAATACGACTACAATGATATGCGATTTTCTGGCTCCTTCTTTATACCCAAAACGGGTACCTATCCATTCCGCTCCTGTGGAAACATTGGAGCGCCTCAGCCACATTGAGAGAAAAACCATTAAGAAGATCTGGTTGAATACCGGCCATAGCCAGGGCAGCCATATACTCTTAATTCCATAAACAAACAGGATAGTTACCAACCATACAGTTCCGGATATATCAAACATTCCGGACGCGTTTGAAAGTCCCAGCATATACCATGGCAATTGATTGCCACCAAGCATATATGAATTCTTGGATTCCTGAGCTTTCTTCTTTAGTGCAAAACCAATTACAACAGTGGTAAGCAGATAGGCCAATACAATTAGTGCATCTATTAAATGAAGTTTCATGATCGGGTTAGTAAGGTGTATTAATGATCCAGTTTTTTGGAAAGAACCCTTTTTTGATTTAGAAACAAAGTGTTTACAAAAAAAAGGATGGTGGCCTCAGCCACCATCCATATGAGGAATTATACTTCAACTGATTACTTGATCAGTGTCATCTTACGTTGCAGTGTAAAATCACCTGCTTTCAATTGATAGAAATACACACCTGAAGCAAGACTTCTTGCATCGAATCGTACTGTGTGTTTCCCTTGAGATCTTCTTCCGTCGATCAACGTTGCTACTTTCTGACCTAACAGATTGTATACAGTTAACTGCACATTTGCTGAAGCAGGAAGGCTGAAGTTGATATTGGTAGTCGGGTTGAATGGGTTTGGATAGTTTTGAGTCAACTCAAATCCATTTGGAACTCCTTCTTCTACTTCATTTGCCACACCTGTAACAAGGAAATATGAAACGTTATCCAGACCAACACCACCACTTACACTGCTGATCTTAACTTCATTATCTCCACTTTCGAGTCCAATATAATTACTACTTACAGAAGTGAATGCTCCTTCTGTTCCGGTAAGTGTAACCGTTCCCGAAGACTCACCATTAATGGTAAGTTCAACATCCGAATCATCTCCTCCATTTTTGTACAATAGAGAGAGTAGATAAGTGCCGCCTTCTTCTGCAGGTAAGTTAAGAGTAACACTGCTACCAGCATTCAGAAGATCTACGTGATAGAACCCGCTTGAGGCTGCCGGATCAGAATCATTCACCTGCTGAAATAAGGCTTGTCCGACAAGAATGGCATCATTAGCGCGCAGAGTATCTATGGCTGTTTCGCCGTCAAAAATGATCACATCACCAAATACCATCCATCCCCAATCTTTATTGATCGTGAGAGTATTTTCTCCAGCTACCACCGTACCGGTAGCGTCTGTTGCCAGATAAGGAAGATATTCATCGATAGTTGTATCGGCAGCAAACCACATTCCCCAGCTATAGTCCGGGTTAACGTTGTCATTTATAAGAGCTGTCTCGTTCAATGCTATAGTATTACCTTTTTCACCACAGCAAGAGATATCGTATAGAAAACGGAAGGTATAATCACCCGCAGACTCCATATCAAAAGTCCAAGTAATGGCATCGCCGCTTCCGGTTCCTTCCTGAAGAAAGATCTCGAGAGGATAGTTATATACGATCGCTTCAGCTCCTCCATCAAGTGTTCCGCTTTCAGCCTCAATGGTACCGATCACTTCAGTTGTAATCTCAACACCGGCCAGATCCTTAATTGCAGACATGTAGCTGGCTTTGTTAGACTCCCAATCAGCCCTTGCACCGTCGTGGTAATTCAGGTTACCCAGTGGCAAGCCATCGGTACCGGCAGTCAGGTAAGTCGAATTATCATATGAGAAATCACCCGGATTTAAGAATTCAGGTAGTATGCCCTGTACGCTATAGCTTGAAGGTTCCGGATTCCGACCTGGATCCCAAGACCAATCAGTAAATGGAGATTGGCGAGCTTCACGTAGATCACGAATATTTGCAATCATTTTTGGAACTAAGTCCTCCAGTGGGATCTCAGTTGCAGCAAAATCTGAACCCAGATCCGGAGCTGTATGATACACTGCAATGTTTGGATCGGTTCCAACCCAATTATCACCTCTGTAAAGGCTACCTAGTCCACCTTCTACATTAAACGTGTTAAACATAGAATCTGTCAATGCATTAAAAACCGGCTGAGCATTAATAGAATCAGAATAATATGTTGTTAACTGAGGGTCAGTCCAAAATGCGTTATTCGAAACTACCATACGCCGTCCGATATCAGTATATCCTACACCTGGCCCAACAGGACCAACTGTAATAAATCCTGTATATGGGTATTCACGGTCCGGATTCTGATCTGCAGCACCTTCACCATGCCAATAGGGGTTCACAAACAGGTTGTTTGCCACATAAGCTTCTTTCCAGAAGTTACCAGTATTAAATATACGTCCAACGTTTATTACTGTATTATGAACAAACCGGGTGTAATTAATTGGACCTGCTTCTGATTGAAGAACTGTCATACCCAGGTTCATATAAGTAGTATTTTCTACAATAAGAGTATCAGCACCTGCTTCAAAGCGAATACCACGACCTTCCCATTGCTGGGTTTTATTAATGTGGTTTCTGAACATGCTGTCATAGATATATACTTTATTATTTTGGCTGTCAAATCCGAAAAGAGCAAAATCAGTTTGTTCAAAAATACTGTTCTTAACAACGATTCTTGCATTGTCAGCGCTAACTCTGATAGGAAGGTAGTTACCTGTACTACCACCATCATGCATACCAGTAACAAAAACCCCATCCAAAGTAAGGTCACCTTGAACGGTCATCAATCGACCTGCTGATCCACCAGCTTCATCTGTTTTCAATTGAATTCTTGCTGGTCCAAGATAGTTTTCTGATCCTACTTCAGCTTCTGTCTGAGATCTGATATTCAGATGAAAGCCCTGGTTTACGATTGCATCAACCGTGAAGTAGGTACCGCCGGTCTCAAGTACGTAAACTCTGTCCGGATGCTTACGGGCCCCGTCAAGGGTATCATTAAGTATCGTATTACGTAATGCATTATGGTAAGGAATGAAATCCCCGTTGTGATATTCGACCAGACACTCCGCTTCTGTTTCTGAACAGACGGTGAAATCCTGAGCTACAGTATCTAGAGGGATTAATCCAAGCCCCATTACCAATATGGCTAAAAGGAGTTTGTAGTTGTATCTCATGTTTATCTCCAAACTTAATTATGGTTTGTTTTGGTTTATTCTTTTGCCGGTATATCCTGTCTGAAATAACACAACAGAATAAACTCCGACTAAAAATTTCTTAGAATCTCAATCTCACTCCGAGATCCATTGTAAATCCGTAATATTGAACAAAGGTGGTGCTTCCAAAGCCTTTTGATCTGTCGCCTCCACTTTCTCCAATGATATTCCTGTCCGGTCTGCTGGTCAGGTTGCTGAAGTTCCCAAACACCTCGATCATGTTATTGATCCGCTGCTTTACTGTCAGATCCCATCTTTGATATTCGGCTGAATAACTATCTGTTACTGGTGTACTCACATATCTGTAGCCGGTAAATCTGTCGCCCTGGTAGAGGTACGAAATGCGAGCTGAAAATCCTTTGAAATCATAGCCAAGCGTTACATTCATCAAATTCGCAGGCTGATCATAGGCTCTTCCACTTCTTGTAGAATCGGTATACACTTCAACCGTTTCCTGGAACGGAGTCCCGCATCTGGAAATACATACTACATCTCCGGTTTTAATAGATTGCTGATAGGTAGTCTCAGAAAACATTCTGGTATAATTGATACTCAAAACCAGACCTTTCAAAAACGAAGGCAAGTACCAGAAGTTAGTCTGCCAGTCGAGTTCTATTCCTCTCACTTTAGTATCAAAAGGAGCATTGATATAGGTTTGCAAGGTTGGGGACCCATTCAACCAGGTTCTAGTGTCGGTGTTAGGAATGTTAAACGCATCGACCTCGGCTGCAGTTAGTGTATCAACTCCCCTGATTATATGCCTTTCCGTCCAGATAGGGAGGTCTTTGATCGTTTTATGGAAAGCAGATACCGTGATTAGACCCACATGGTTCTGGAATACCGATACCGACAAATCATAGCTTGAAGATTCTGCTGGTTTCAGATTTGAGTTATTAGCGGTAATGGTAGTTGATAACGCATTATAACTGGATCTTGGGATATATTGCGTAAAATTCGGTCTTGAAAGCGTTTCGGTATAGGCCATCCTTACTTTCAACCAATCAATAGGATCGACCTGTAAATGTACCATTGGCAATATGAAGTCATAATTGCGCTTAACATTCAGAGTATCAAGAAAAGAGATCGAAGGGCCTGTTCCGGTTTCTATCAACTCAAAAGTTTCCGTTGAGAATCTGGAGTAATCATTTTCCCACCTGATACCTGGGATAAAAGTGATCTTATCACCAATTTTTATCTCCGACATCACATATACAGCATTGTACTGCTCTTCACCCTCATAGTCGTTTCCTCGCGAACTGTTGTAGTCTTCCAATAGTCCCGGACGACCATCGAGAGTACAATTTTCGGTAGCATTGATAAATTTCTTCATGTCTTCAATGCTTGGTGTATAACCGATTGGAAAACCGTCTCCACCCTCTCCCGTTAGAAAATTATTTCTTTCGTAACCCGTATCGAAATAGTAGATCGGAATATATGGATCTGGAGTATTAGCCGAATTTACTACTAGTTCATCATATAGATTATATCCATTTAGAGATCCGGTTTGATCATAAATACATTTCAGAAACTGACCTGCATTATTTGGAACTCCGGTTGTTTCGTTGATGTCTGGCTGTAGATATGCCCATGACCCACGGCTGTATGTTTGCTGATCGTTGGTACGATCAAGCCACCTCATTTTACCTCCAATTTTCAGGTAACCATTTATGGAAGCGTTAAGATCGAATGGAAAGGTCAGGTTTAACTGAACTCCGTAATTGGATTCATCTTTCTTCGTACTGTTAAAATTAGTGGTTCCAAGGATATTGGTTGAAGAATCAGGTCTAACATATGGCAATACATCCAGAGGTTGTGCTCCAAGTGTATCGGATGGCCATAGCGGAGCCCCTTCTGAGTCTTTGATCAATACATCCGAAGCAGACTCATGTCTGAAGCTTGCAAGGAAATTTCTTGGCGCTTCAGAAATATTTCGGGTGTAAGACACACCGGCATCCATTTTAACCCATCCAAAGTTCTGCTCTGTACTTATACCTGTGGTGAAAACGGAATTTGTGCTTTCGTTGCTGGTAATTTGGTTCCCTGCCCTTCCCCAGGTTTGAATATTGAAAATACTGTTCGTTCTGACTGTCCCATCATCTTTCAGCCTGTTATAAAAAGAATTAGCTGTGATCTTACCTCTGGGCAGCTTGTAGTCCGATACAAGACTCCAGCCAAGCCTGTTTCTTATGTTTTTAGACTCCTGTGCATTCACTGATTCAAGGAATACTGCATCATATTCTTCCGTAACAGGATTTTGATACCGATCATAACTCGCATTCATCTGGTCAGCGCTACGATCATATTGATCGGCATTCACCGTTGCAATAACACCCAACTTATTATTTAAAAACCGATTACTTACCGTACCTGAGATCTTATAGTTCTCATAATACTTTTGAAGCTGAGTATATCCACCCTGAGCAGTCACATCTACCAGCAAACCTTCGGGTGCTTCCCGTAGTTTTAAGTCTACAGAACCTGCTACGGCGTCGCCATCCATGTCAGCTGTAATTGCTTTTTTCACCTCAATTCCGTCAAGAATACTAGATGATATCAACGCCAGATCAACACTCCGATCATCCCCACCGGAATTGGGGAGCCGCACTCCATTTACCGTTACAGTACTAAACTTTGGAGAAAGCCCCCTGATCAATACCTTATTTGCTTCTCCACCACTTCTTTGAATAGCAATACCCGGGAGACGTCCGATAGATTCCGCAGCGTTCACATCCGGTATTTCCTGAATTCTGTCTTTTGAAACTATATTTGAGATCGTATTTGAACTCAGTTGCTGATTTATTGCCGCAACCTGACCACGAGCCTGGGCAGTAATTGTAACCTCCTCGCCTTGCACCCCTTCCCATTCAAGCTCAATCTCAAGCTCCAAAGTCTCTCCATCAACAATAACCACAGGAACCTCTTTAGATTGGAAACCCAAATATGAAACAACCAGAATCTGATCTCCGGCGGGGATATTATTTATAACAAATTCACCGTCTGCGTTTGTCGCATTCCCTTTCAAAGTTCCTTTAACCAAAATACTTGCCCCGATCAGTGGTACATCAGTACCTGCTTCTGTAACAGTACCTGAAACCCTGCCGGCAAAATTAATTCCTGTCGCATTAACACCAAGAAGCGCTTCCAAATTTTCGCCAGTTAAAACAACATCTTTGGCCTGAATAGAAGAAATGCTCGCTAATAAAAATAGCGTTAGCATTATATGCCTGTTTATACTGATATTAGATTGCATAGATAATTTGTTAAAAATTCTGAGTTTCTAACGTTGTTTATACCGAACTCAAAAAAATGTGGTTAATAACAATTATTTGACGTATTGCTAATGAATTAGTCAATTCTATTTACTAATCATAGATTAATCAATTCATTTTACTAAACCAAATATATTTCATGGAATCGCTTCTTGTTTTTTGAGATTTATTGAAACACTTTAATCAAAATGATTTAAGGTTTTTTGACTAGCGATAATTAACTTCTGCGGGGTAATTCATTAACAGTGAGCCTTTTATTCGATTTATAAAATTAACCTTACACCGAAAAAGGATTTAAAAATTTATAGACCAGGGAAAGACGGAATGCTTACCGGAACGAATTTAACTTATACCAAGGCCTACAATTTTCGCATCGTTTTTGAAACTATTCGATTGCAAGGACCTATTTCAAGAGCGGACATTGCGAGAAGAACAAGTCTGACAGCCCAAACGGTTTCTAACATTGTAAGCAGGTTACTGGAACGTCAATTTGTACAGGAAGGAAAGAAACTCCAAAAGAAAAGAGGGGCTCCATCCACCACTCTTCAGGTTAACCCGGAAGGTGCTTTTTCCATTGGACTGGATTTCAACCGGGACCATCTTACCGGGATCTTAGTTGATCTTGCTGGTTCTGTAAAGCGAAAAATATTTTATGAAGTTGACTCACCTTCTCCTGATGAAGCTATAGACCTTATGGTTTCAACGATACGGCAATTGTCTTCGGCATCAGATCTTAAGAATTCTCATTTTTCTGGAGTGGGCGTTGGCCTACCAGGACCTCTTGAGATCAACAGTAATAATGAGGTATCAAATTTCATTAACCCTACTGCTTTCCCAAACTGGAAAAATGTTCCTATAGGCAGTATGCTCAAAAAGCATACTGAAGTACCCATCTTTATTGAAAATAATGCCAGTGCCGCTACTATAGGTGAGCGTTGGTATGGAGCAGGCCGAAATATTTCGAATTTCCTGTACACCTTTTTTGGTGCTGGTCTCGGAGGCGGACTTGTATTGAACGGAAGCATTTATGAGGGGCAGTATCGTAATGCCGGTGAGCTAGGATATTTTCCCTTCATTAATGAAAAGAGCCCATTAAGCAATTCCAGCCAACCTCATATTGGAGAGCACTACAACTTAAACAGATTGTATAAGTGGCTTTCTGAATTTGATATAACTGTTCACCGCCCTGAAGATCTTGAGACTTTATTCAATGATGGCAATCCTAAATTTATGGAGTGGCTAGATCAGGCTAAACAATATTTATTACCCGTTTTTCTGGCTGCTGAATATATGATGGATATTGAAGTGATCATTCTTGGAGGGCGTCTACCACAAGTGATCATTGAAGATATTGCAAATGACCTTCCGAGACTTATGGAGGGGATAAGGGTGGATATAAAGAAGAATGTACCCAAATTTCAGTGTGGTACGGCTGGAGCAGACTCAGCTGCTCTGGGAGCAGCAACCCTTCCCATGTTCGATCTTTTTGCAGCGCAAACTGATGTTTTAATTAAGAACAACTCTTTATCTAATGGCGACTAAGTCATTTATTCTCTTTGTTAAATAAAAGAACCTGACCCCCTTCCGGAGATCAGGTACATTTTAAGTATAAGACATCGTCAATTTCGCGATCCTATTTAACAAGGATCATTTTCTTCACCGATGTGAAGTTCTCACCTGAGTCAGATTTAGCTCTGATTATGTACAGATACATTCCAGAGGCAAGTGCTTTGGCATCCCATTTAACTTTGTAGTATCCCGGATTCTGATTTTCGTCTACCAGTGTAGCAACCTTACGGCCTAATACGTCGAAAATGGTAATATTAACCTGCGCTTTCGAAGCCAGATCATATTGAATATTAGTTGTCGGGTTAAATGGGTTTGGATAGTTCTGAGCCAGATTGAATGTCTCAGGAATGATATCGGACAGGTCAACGGCTGTTTTCATAGCGGATCGAACAGGCGTTACCACATTTTCCAACCTGATATCAGAAGTTATATCCACATCGGAACTTCCCGGATCTTTGACCCTGAAGGTGATCTCTGCTATATCTTTTCCTCTAACCGAATTTACCTCTCCAAAGTTAGCCACCTGTATCTTAGCTATTCCATTCAGAGAATCGGTATATGTAAGCGTAACATTGTAGCCCCCTTCAATATCAAAGAGTTTAAGGTCCCGGATATTATCTACTTCGAGTTTATCAGCATCATATTCGAGCTCGAGGCTAATACCTTTCACTTTGCCCGGGTGATCAAGACTGATCTGATAATGTAAGAACATATCGTTACCGTCGGCAGAATAATCACTTTCAGAACTTTGGTTAACAACGATGTACGATTCTCCGGAGAATGATATGCTATCAGGTTTTACAGCTTTTACGAATGCCTTTCCTTCATTCCCACGATCGAAGAGTATCTTACTATTCACCTGCTGGCTGTAGTTCCAAGAGCGAATAAAATTACTCAGATCATCAATATCATAATCTGAATTTCCATTTACCTGAACTTTAGGAAATCCAACTCCTGATTTTCCAGTAAATGGAGCCAGCTCATACCTGAAGTCGTTGGATAGCCACGCATCCCTGAGGACCATCCAGTCGTCAAATTCCACTTCACCACTAATATCAAAGTCACCCAACATGGAAGTTGAATAGCTATCTGATATATGATTATCTGCCTCACCATCATTCTGAGCGTTTCCATTGGTATCGAAGTAGAATTCGCCCCTGCTTGCATCGCTCATATCTCCTGAATTCAAGGTCACAGTGAAGCTGTCATTTGTATAAAGGAAAGCAGGCCGGACAATCAGACTGGAATCAGTGAATACATTACTACTCACCGTAGTGGTAACATTATCTTCATCAGTAATGCTTACTGAACCTGTCGGGAATCTCGTTGCAATTCTGTCATTAAAGAATGAATTAGAATTCACGTCGAACACAAACTCCAGATAGGCACCATCTCCCTCGTATGCGATCAGATTATTCGAACCTTCATAATTGACATGAGACACATAAACAGGTGTTACAACCAGATTGTAGTACACAAATACCGCAGCGTTTGAAGTTGACCGAACTGCGATCTCAAGATCTCCGTCATTGTCAGCATCAAAAATGATCAAACCTGCAAAACCACCGGTTTGTTCGAAACTTGATTCCGTAAATATCAGGTTTGAAGAACCATCATTTAAATACAGTTCCAGTGTACCATTTTGTTCACCGGTTACCAGGTCAATGTATCCGTCACCATTAAGGTCTCCTATCTCAAATGTTTTTCCATCTACACCTGATGATAGTTGAGAAATAGACCCAAAGCTTCCGTCACCATTACCTGAATAATAAACCAATTCACCAGATGTTCCTGATGAAAGTGCCACTATATCGTAATCACCATCATTGTTTACATCGAAGGAGGAAACTTTTCGAACATTACTGATGCTTGAGCTAACTGTGCTTTTCGTAAAGTTATTATCACCATCATTCAGATAGACTGATATTCTGTTCGCACCTGCCTCTGATGCTATCACATCCATGAACCCATCCATGTTCAGATCTGCCGGATATATCGAATTTACATCAGTTGCATTATCACTTAGTACAATCTCTGATGAGAATGATACATGTCCCAGACTCTGGTTCAGGTAGATACTGATCTTTTCATCACCACTTGAGGCAATCAACACATCCTGTTTACCGTCATTATTCATGTCGGCTACCTGAATGTCAGTAGCAGCTATGTTATTTCCGGTAATGCGGGTTCTTTCATATCTGTCGGCTGGTTCACTAGCATTCTGTCCCGTATTGCGGAATACATGGAATTCATTGTTGCTGTTTGTGATAGCAACAAGATCAGGATATCCGTCATCAAATAAATTAGCCTGAACTATTTTGGTATATGATCCTGTAGAGGTGGTTAACACCGACTCTGTCAGATACTCACCATTTCCATCATTCACCAGATAATTAACTGCCTGCGCACTTGGATAGGTGGTAAGCAAGTCGTCAAAACCGTCATTATCCAGATCGGCATTTGCCAGTGAACCTAATGCAGAGCCAATGCTGAATTCAGCAGGAGTACTGAATGTTCCATCTGTTTCTGCCAATACCAGATAACTTATCGGATAGGTATACTCCACACCTTCAACCGTCACAACAATTGTGGTCTTACCAAAAATATTATCAGGTATCTCCACTTTCAGGAAGGAAGAATCAGCACTCACAATACCAGCTGAGTTATCATCAAAGAATACCGAAACCTGAGAAGTATTATCTACAAATCCATTTCCGAATAAAGTGATCTCTTTACCAGCCGCTGAACTCGCAGGTTCAATTCTGGTGATCCTTGGAGTAAAGATCATCTCATTTACGATATTACTATTCTCAGATTCGCTTTCACTATCATCAACTGCTCTCACAGCATAATAATAGGTATATGCGTTCATAAGATCAGAATCAGTATATGAAGTACTGGACTCTGCTATAGTTCCAACCAGAATATATGTTGAATCAGGATGTATGGATCTGTACAAATGATATTCGTTCAGATCTGCTTCAGTATTTGCATCCCAGCTTAGTTCTGCACGGCCAATTCTTCCATTTACACTCAATCCTGTTGGAGGAGCCGGTGGTGGATCGAAGTTTATGTGAGCTGTTATTTTGCCATATACATTATTCTCATTCAATGAAAACAGATCCAGATCGCCGTCCTGATCCAAATCAGCCAGCAGAAGTTTACTTGACTCAAAATCTATACCAAAGATATCATCAGGAGTTCCAAACCCGCTTGGGGCCATATTAGGAATAGAGTAAATAACTCCGGTATTGTCATTAGCAGTAACAATATCTTTCAGACCATCTCCGGTAACATCATCTACAACAAGAGGAAGTGGGTTATTTACTCCCTGGCTTGCCGTTGTACTTGTAAAGGAAGAACCTGCATCATTATTTCTGAAATATATAATTCTGTCCGATCCAAGAGATGTGGCAACAAGATCTGTGTCGCCATCTTTATCGAGATCCACAGCTGCAAGCATATTAGGAGCATTGGATGAGGTACTTATGGCCTGACGTGCACCAAATGTTCCGTCACCATTATTCTCGTAATACACGATATCGTCCGTTCCTTCCACAGCCACAATAATATCCAGTCTGCCATCCTTATTCATATCACCTGATATCACATCCACCGGTCCATTCATATTCGTTGAACCTGATTCGATGACAACAGGATTACGGAAGAAATTATCTCCACGGTTCTTGATGAACAGTAGCCGGTCTCCATCCTCGTCAGTAATAATCACATCATGATCTCCATCTGCATCTGCATCAAACACTGCTATTCCTGCGGGAACACCAAGGGTATCTGCAATTTCTATCGGATCACCGAATGTACCGTCACCTTCGCTCTTCATCCAGTAAGCCGTGGCCTGGCTTCTCACAGTATATACGATATCGTCATAACCGTCTCCATCCATATCTGTGGCATGGATCAGGTTACCGGCATCAGCAGAACCGGACTGAATCGGTGATAGAATGATCTGCGCCTGAGTGAATTGTGTATTACCCCTGTTTCTGGCCCAGCCGATCGACGCCTCATCTCCATAGGCAATATATCCAACATCTGGATATCCGTCGCCGTTGAAGTCACCTACTGTAAAGTCTGCTGTTTTTTCCGGAATGGATGTCATTTCCAGTATATCACGGAAATAACCCCGGTCGGCTTCAAGAACTGTAAATCCTGGAACAGTGTACTCATTTCCATTTATTGAGACTAGCAGTTCGTAGCTTCCGGCACTAATGTCAGGAGCTATAAAATCGATATAATTAAAACTGAAGCTTTTAATGGATACTGAACTACCACTACTTGAACCATCAGTCGGTACCAATGTTGCACTCACGGAAGCTGAACCAGGGATGTACGCCGCATATACTCTTATGGTATCTCCTTCGGTCATACTAAAGGAACTGGCAGTAAGAAGTCTTGTATACTGGAATGGCACTCTTAGCTCATCACTTGGATTTGTTTCCTCGCTGGTACCACTTTCAACTGCAGTGATCTGATAATAATACTGAGTATTAGGAGTGACTCCAGTGTCCTCATAAGAATTGGTGCCGATCAAACTACTATTCAGTTTTGTAGCACTTTCAATATCTGTACCTGATTCCGTTGAACGATATACGTTGTATCCTGCAGTATTGAAAGCTGGTTCCATGGTCCAGCTCAGCTGAATTGAATTTGATGTAGTTACAAAATCCAGATTTTCAGGTTTTGGTGGTCCCTGATTTTCAAACCAGAGCAGAGAATATCCTGTAGTTGTGGTAGCTAATACATCCAGGTCTCCGTCTTTATCAATATCAGCTAAACTTACATTGTCTATTGCTGATGAGCCCGAATACACCGTTCTGGATATACTAAAACCGGTTGACGTATTCTCAACCCAGTAGACAGATGAACTTGCATTAGTGCTGATAACCATATCCAGATCACCATCTCCGTCCATGTCGCCGGTAGCGATTCGATACGCACCATCGATATTGTTGTTTATCGTTTGAGCACCTCCAAATGAAGTTCCTGTATTTTCAAACCATAGCAGATCATCGTTAGTGTTCGATGTCGCCAGAATATCGATCAGATCATCCCCATCAACATCTGCTACTGCCACACCTCTTGGCAGTGAAAGGGATGCTAAATCATTTTTAGTTTGGAATCTGGAAACCCTTGATACACCTGCTCCACCATTTGGATACCATGCTATTTTGCCGTCCGAAATTGAAGCTGAAACGATATCCTGATAACCATCACCATCAAAGTCTATGGCATCAATATCCCATGCTCCGTCAGCTGTAGTAGTAATTATCACCGGATCGCTGAACTGCCCGTTACCATTATTTTCGAACCAGGCTACTTTATCATCACTTTGCGAAGCTGAAATAACATCAGGATCACCATCGCCATCCAGATCAGCAGCTATTACTTTTTGGGCACCACTAGTGGTTGAAGTTATAACAGTTCTTGTAAATGTCGGATCGTCTTCACCGTCATTTTCATACCAGGCTATTTCGCCATCACTTAGTGAAGATGTAAGCAGGTCGATATTACCATCATCATTCAGGTCTGCTGCAAATACACTGCTTGCTCCGTCTGCTTCATTAGTTATTTCAATGCCCTCAGCAAATGTTCCGTCGCCATTACTCTTATACCAAACTACCTTATCGAGATTATTGGAAGTGATAACTGCATCAATAAATCCATCGTTGTTAAGATCTGCAGTAGTTAGGCCTCCAAAATTCTGACCTGAGACTGTAGCTATTGCATTTGATGTACCATTGAAATACGCCTGTTCCTGTTTCAATATGGTAAAGTTCTGAGCGTATATATCCTGTTTGCCTCCAACAGTTACCCGTACCGCTTCAAAACCTTCCTCCATATCAGGGACTTCCACCACTAATTTTGTAGGGCTGGCACTTATCACATCAGCCAATTGGGAGCCAAACCGGACAGTATTCGAAGATGCTGTTTCTGAGAAGCCTGCACCATACAATTCGATTCTGGATCCTGGTGCACCAGACAGAGGTTTTACATCTGAGATACCGAATGGAGGTACAGTATTCTCATAAATAACAGATACTGGATTACCATCAGCATCGGCTCCGGTAATGATAATATCAAGATCACCATCAGCGTCAATATCAGCGATATCGGATGAACCCTGGCCCAGATTGATCAACGATAATCCGGAATCAGAAAACCCTCCGTCTCCGTCATTCAGATATACTTTGGTCACTGGATCAGATCCCGTGTATCCCATAATCAGCACATCCACGTCACCATCGCCGTCCAGGTCACCAATTGCAGAATCTCCTGTATCTAACTGATCAATATCACGATCGAGTTTTGTATAGCTTGTTCCACTACCATTGTTCAGGTATACCGTGCTTCCCGAGACCAGGATATCCAGATCACCATCCCCATCAAAATCAGCGATATGTGAACGGTTGTAATAGGTATCCTCAAAATTAAATGACACCTGATCAAGATCCTCAGTTCCTGTTCCTGTGAATAGTTGTGTTGTATATACAGAACCATCGTATCCTGAAACTAACACATCGATGTACCCATCGTTATCAACGTCGCCTACGGCAATACTACTGTTCTCAAATTCACTCAAAGATGTAACGCTGTTAAATGTTCCATTTCCGTCACTAAAGTAGATATCTGTAAATTTTGCAGTGCCTGAATTACCCGTCTGCAATATATCAGGGTAATTATCATCATTGATGTAAGCGACCTTAATGTCTCCGTAATTGGTACCTCCCCAACTACTTAAGGAATTGAAGTTGCCTGTGCCATCATTACCATAGGTAAAAGTGTATTGAGTAGTTCCATTATTACCTGACAATACCAGATCCAGATCACCGTCATCGTCCAGATCCCCGAAATCCGCAGCTGAACTTGAGAGATTAATAAAACTCACACCAGCATCAGAAAAGATCCCCGCACCATTATTCAGAAATAATTTACTCTGGTTGGATGATCCGTTATTACCGGTAAGGTGAAGGTCAAAATCTCCATCACCATCTACATCACCAAATACAGATGAACCATTGCTGAGTGCTGTTACCGTGGTAAATGATGATTTAAAAAATGGGTCTTTTTCTGCCAGAACAGTGAATGCACCGCTATATCTGGCGAAACCACTGGAGCCAACAACACCTATGGTTGAAAATCCAGGGTCAACATCCGGGATCTCAGCTATTATCTTTGTAGAACTTGCTGAAATAATTTCTGCTTCCGTTCCACCGATTATAACTCTGTTTGCGGACGATGTTGATGAGAAGCCAGAACCAAATATTGAGATCCTGGTGCCAGGAGCTCCAGATGAAGGCATTACATCGTTGATCGATGATCCACCTAGGTTTTCATAGATTCCTGAAAAATATGAAGTGGGTGCTGATTGAGAATAACCTGAAATAGCAATATCCAGATCCCCATCACCATCCACATCTACAAATTTAACTCTTCCGTCATAGGTTGAATAGATGCTTTGGCTCAGTTCTTCATCATATGTAAAACTTCCAAATCCATTATTAAAATAGATAGCCAATTCTGCCTGACCAGATTGATTACGCCCAGTCAGTATAAGATCCAGATCGCCATCTCCATCGAAATCCCCGAGGTCGGAAGAACTATCATAAACATCCAGAAAATCCTGGCTTGATTTTGTAAATGAGCCAGAACCTGTGTTTGTATATAATGCTGATTCACTTCCTCCGCTCAATACATTTGAATATCCGGTTAAAATGAAGTCATCAAATCCATCTCCGGTTACATCACCTACTGAAATAGAACCATATGCTGTTCCGGTAATACTTGTACTTACATTCGTAAAAATCCCTTCTCCATCATTCTCATACATAAACACAGAGTAGGCAGAAGAATAGTTTCCTGATTCAATGAGATCCAGATCTCCATCATTGTCGAAATCAAAAAATTCAGAAGAACAATACTGCATTCCCTGAAAGCTTTGTCCGGAATTGGTATATATACCTGAGCCATCATTAAGATATAAATACGCTGATGTCGCATAACCACAAATAAACAGATCCAGGTCACCATCACCGTCTACATCCCCGAAGGAACTTGAATTTATATAAGTTCCTGCCAGGCTGTTTCCTGAGCTTATAAAAGTACCATCTCCATTATTCAGCCGTATCTGTGCAAAATAACTTCCATTGTAGCCGGTGTTCAACAGATCGTTATCCCCATCATTATCTACATCCTCGAAAACAGGGGTTCCGTAATAGGAATTTGGAAGTCCTGAATTCTTGTAGACAAAATTACCTCTCCCGCCATTCAAATACAGAGATCCCAGATAGTTTCCGCTGGTATTCTGGCCCGTAAGGAACATATCAAGGTCTGAATCTCCATCAATATCAGCAAAATCGAAGTCGCTATAACGGGCTCCCTCAATGCTAACCCCTGATAATTTTAATTCCGGAGTATTTTCAAACAGGATATCGAATTCTTTTGTAGCAACAGCTGTTCCGTTCTCATTGGTTACGGTCACTTCATTAAATCCAGGGAATCCTCCACTTGGTATAGTAACCACTAATTTATTTTCAGAAGCGGCGGTTACTGTTGCAGCAACACCCCCGATTTCAACCTGGTTATCTGATGGATTTGATGAAAACTTAGTACCATATATTGAAACTGTAGTTCCCACTCCACCTGACAGAGGATAGAACTTTGAAATTAGGAACGGTGGTATCGTATTTTCATAAATAATAGCAGAGTAAGTAGATCCGGCATATCCGGCGATCAGAATGTCAACATCACCATCCCCTTCAAGGTCGGCCATATTAACGGTAGCATCATAAACACCTGTTAAACTAACTGATGATTCTTCAAATGTTCCGTCACCAAAATTGAGGTACAGAACAGCGGTGTTATTACCGGCAACTATCAGATCCTGATCTCCATCTCCATCAATATCGCCAGTTGAAATAGTAGCATATTGAACACCCGGTAGTGTTTCAGAAGCTGCGGTATACTCCCCAGATCCATTATTAAAGTTTAAATAGGTCAGATACTGAGATCCGTTATATCCCGAAGAAACCACATCCTGATCACCATCGCCATCCAGATCAACAAACACTACGTCTGAATACAGTACACCGGTGAAACTTTCGTTTGAATTAGTGAATGTGCCTGAGCCATCGTTCAACCATAGAAGTACTGAATAAGTCGGGGAGTATCCAGACATTATGATATCAAGGTCGCCATCACCATCTGCATCAGCCATGTCCATTTTACCGTATCTTAATCCTGTCAGACTCTGGCCAGAATTGAAAAATGATCCCCCTCCATCATTCAATAAAATAGCTGCACTATAGCTTCCTGAAAAACCATAGCCCATCAGTACCATATCCAGGTCGCCATCGGCGTCCACATCCCCTAATTCAAATTCACCCTGGTATGCCCCTGTAAATGTAGATTCACTTTGGGTATATCCACCATCCCCGTCATTGAAATAAGTACGTGTAATATTAGTGCTACCATCATAACCCATTTCTATTACATCCAGGTCACCGTCATCATCCAGATCTCCGAAACGAACGGCTCCCTGATAAGTTCCTGCAAATGTTTCCTCAGATAATTCAAATCCACCTTCACCATCACCCAGGTATAAGTTTGTGACCACTTCATTGGAAACATTATATCCTGAGATGATCATATCCATATATCCATCACCGTTGGCGTCACCCAGATCAGATGAAGCGTATCTCACTCCTTCAAGTTCTGCATCCACATCTTTCCTGATGAATGGATCTTTGTATTCCAGCACTGAGAACTGGTTTTCCAAACTTGTGGTTTTACTACCCCTTGTTACGTCAATATCTGTTGACCCTGCACTCAAAGATGGCACTGTTACTACAAGCTGACTTGTACTTGCTGAACTTATTGTTGCTGTGGCACCCCCGATCTTAACTGCGTTTTCTGATGCGGTTGACGAAAATCCCGAGCCCCTGATCGTAATTTTACCTCCCACGGTAGATGAAAGTGGTCTAACACTGGTTATCCTGAATGGTTTTTCAGTATTTTCATAGTATGCACTTTCATAAACAGTGCCGGTATAACCTGTGATGAGAACATCCATATCTCCATCACCGTCCATATCATCCATTTCCAGAGCACTGTCATAAATACCAGTAAAAGATATTCCTGATTCTGAGTAAGTACCATCTCCAGCATTACTATAAAGTCTGGTATTACCACCAGCAGCAATTAACAGATCAAGATCCCCATCGCTGTCAATATCACCCAATGTCATCTCTGGATTCGCGGCAGCATATATTGATGTTTGTTCAGAAGTATAATCGCCACCTCCATTATTGGTATGAATGAAAGTTGCTACAACAGAACCTGTGTTTCCTGTAGAAATAATATCCTGATCCCCATCACCATCTATATCTGCAAATTTTACATCTGAATAATACTGACCGGTAAAACTCTCGCTTGAGTTGGTAAAGTTACCTGCACCATCGTTCAGGTACAGACGCATTATTACTGAAGGAGAATATCCTGCCATTACAATATCAAGGTCACCGTCTTCATCAGCATCGGCCATATCAGCACTTGAATACCTTAATCCGAGCAGTGATTGTCCCGAATCAAAAAATTCACCAGATCCATCATTCAAATAAAGTAAGGTAGTGTATGTACCTGCTGAACCCGTTCCAGTGAGTAACATATCAATGTCACCATCACCATCTACATCGCCAAGATCCACGTCTTCGTCAACCCCGTGGTAAGTATTTGAATCTACATCATACCCACCATCGCCATCATTGAAATAGATGAATGTTGTATATGCAGAGCCGGTATATCCCGATGCAACAATGTCGAGGTCACCATCGCCATCCAGATCAGCAAAGCGAATGGCACCATGGTAGATACCTGTAAAACTTTCATTGGATTCTTGAAAGCCACCCTCTCCATCTCCCAGATACAGTTCCATAATTGGCTGAGAAGAACTGTTATACCCGGATATAATAATGTCCAGATTACCATCTCCATCAACGTCGCCACGGTCGGAAGAAGCATAACGGACCCCATCGAAGGGCACATTGTTGTTTTTCTTCAGGTATGGTTCTTTTGAACCAAGAACAGAGAATACACCATTATAATCCACGGTTCCATTATTGTTACTTACCGAGACTTCAGCAGAACCTTTTTGTACAGATGGAACGGTCACCAGTAATTGCGTACTGCTTGCAGAAATAACGGTAGCCCCGGCTCCCCCGATACTGACTGTATTATCGTTAGCTGTTGAAGAAAAGCCAGAACCATAAATTGTAACTTTTGAGCCCGGTGCTGCAGTACCTGGGCGCACTTTGCTGATAAGGAATGGCCGTTCAGCGTTTTCATAAAAGATACTGGTGTATGCACTTCCTGAGAGTCCGGTAACAAAAATATCCAGATCACCATCTGCATCAGCATCCCCGAATTTAGCATCTGATTCTGTTACGCCAAGTAAGCTAATACCTGAAGGAGTAAAGGTACCTGTTCCATTATTTACATAAACTTTAGTTGCAGTACCTCCAATTACCATCAGGTCAAGGTCACCATCACCATCAACATCTCCAAGATCGAGGCTGGCATATTGAGCCGGAGTGATTGAGTTTGTGATCTCCGAAAACTCACCCAATCCATTATTTATATTAACATAGGTAACGTAAACAGAACCATTATGTCCCATATAGATCAAATCCTGATCCCCATCACCGTCGATATCACCGAATTTTGAAGCTGAGTAAATAACTCCTGTAAAACTTTCAGACGAAAGGCTAAACTCGCCCGCCCCATTATTCAGGTATAATCTCGCGATATACGATGGAGAGTAACCAGCAATGAAAATATCGAGGTCACCATCGTTGTCAACATCAGCAATATCGGCTGAACTATAACGGAGGCCTGTTAAACTTTGTGTGGATTGATAAAACTTACCTGTACCATCATTCATTAAAATGGTTGTACTGTAGGTGTTTGAACTGTATCCGTTTCCGGTCAGAAGCATATCCGGATCACCATCGCCATCAAGATCACCCATTTGAACTTCTCCTTCTGTTACACCTGAAAGCGAATTACCTGAATTACTGTAGTTTCCATTACCATCATTCAGATAGACGTAGGTGGCATAATCAGTCCCTGTAAATCCTGTCATTACGATGTCCATATCCTCATCGGCATCCACATCTGAGAATTGAACATATCCGGAACGCATATCAGGTAAACCTTGAACGAACTCCGAATACTCATTGTCACCAAGGTTCCTGTAAAGCTTTGTGCTCACTTCGCTGGAGCTGTTCTGTCCCGTAGTCAGGTAATCCAGATCACCATCCCCGTCAATATCTGCCAGATCGAGCGCACTATAACGTAACCCTTCAAATTCTTCTCCTGAATTTTTTATATAAGCGTCTTTGGCATCGAGCACCGAAAACAATCCCTGATAGGTACTGGAACCATTGGTGTTAGATATTGAAACTTCGGCATAGCCTTCATTTACATCAGGTACTGTAACCTGTAACATGGTCTCACTACCATAGGCTATCTGAGCAGCCTGACCACCTATACTAACACTATTATTGGATGCAGTGGACGTAAATCCAGATCCAAAAATGGTTACCATAGAACCTGCGTTTGCAAACTCTGGCTCAATGCGACTTACATAGAAAGGTTGCTCAATATTCTCATATAGAGTGGTGGTATAGGTTCCGTGAGTCCCGGTTATAAATACATCCAGGTCATCATCCTCATCCAAATCAATAAATTTTCCAGAACCATTGGAAACACCTTTCAGGCTCAAGCCTGAATTCATAAAAGTTCCATTTCCATCATTTTCATACACAATGGCATACCCTGAACCAGTCATTAAAAGATCAGAATTGCCATCCCCGTCCACATCACCAAGATTCAGTGTACCATAAGATCCACCCTGCAAGGTTTGCCCTGAAGCAGTGAATGAACCATCTCCCCCATTGTTAAAATAAATGAGTGTTGTTAAAACACTTCCGTTATTACCTGTATAGATGATATCAGGATAGGCATCCCCAT
This sequence comes from Rhodothermia bacterium, assembly GCA_030427885.1. Taxonomy (GTDB): domain Bacteria; phylum Bacteroidota; class Rhodothermia; order Balneolales; family Balneolaceae; genus JAUICM01. The sequence goes on from JAUICM010000002.1 coordinate 200,596, forward strand.
CAATATCTCCCATTGCCACATCACTGTAGATGAGCCCCGTAAAACTTTCTCCGGCGTCGGAAAAAGAACCACTTCCGTTATTCAGATATAATCGTGCAAAGTAACTCGGACTATACCCTGATACAAAGATATCCAGATCGCCGTCCAGATCAATATCAGCCATATCGGCGGATGAAGCCCTCAAGGCGGCAAAACTCTGTCCTGAATTTGTGAAACTTGCGGAACCATCATTGAGATACAGAATTGTATTATAGGTTGCAGAGCCTGTTCCTGTAACAAGGATATCGATATCATCATCCCCGTCCACATCACCAAATATGGTCTTTCCTTCTGTGGTTCCGATGACTGAGGTTCCCAATTGTACAAAACTTCCGGAGCCATTGTTCAAATAAATACTGGAACTATACGCTGAACCTGGTCCATTATATCCGTTCACAAATATATCCAGATCGCCATCTCCGTCCAGATCGATCAGCTTTGAGGTACCATCTGAATATTTTGTAAGAGAAACACCTGAATCAGAAAATCCACCTGAGCCATTATTTAAAAACAGCTTTGTATAATATTCTGAAGAATTGTTTTGACCCTGAATGAGCAGATCCAGATCTCCGTCGCCATCCACATCACCGAAATCTGAAGAACTGTTCAATAGTCCTTCGAAAGAAGTTGTACTAGCCTTTAAATGAGGAGTGGTATTCTCCAGAACTTTAAGCTGTACAGTTTTGGTATCACTGTTGCCGCCATTTTGAACTTTTATATCGATAACTCCCGAAGAAATATCTGGCACTTCAACTATGATAAAATCTGAACCACCATCAGTAACGGTGGCAGGAGTACTTCCAAAGAATACCTGGTCATCAACAGATAATGAAAATCCGGTACCGTAGATCGTCATATAAGAACCCCGGGCTACTGTAGTTGGATAAACTCCTGAAACGGAGATGACCGGAAAACCACCATTTTCGTACATCAAAATACGATCAGAGCCCGGAGCTGCTACTATTACATCGAGATCACCATCCTTATAGAGATCTGCCAGATGGATATTTGCAACCTGATCAGCATTATTGGTAAATATGATCTGATCACTGAAACTTCCGGTCCCGTCATTCAGAAACCATACGATCTTATTATCTTTTCTGGAAGAAACCATAAGGTCGAGGTCTCCATCACCATCCAGATCGGCGGCCTCTACATCGTTAGGGCCATTACTTGCTGTAGAAATAACATTCTGAGTGCTTGATATGGAACCACTATTATTGGAATGAATCGAAATTTTATTATCGCCAATAGAAGTTGTAATGATCTCCGGGAAATCATCTCCATTCAGGTCTGCAGCCAATACACTGCTGGCACTATCGGTGACAGATGAAATAATGAACTGACCGCTGAATTGCCCTGAACCATTATTCACATAATAAGCGATCTTATTATCAAGAATAGAAGCGGAAAGAACATCCAGATCGCCATCATTATCTATATCTGAGGCTATAACACTAACCACTCCATTTGTCAGTGATGTTATGGTTGAATCTGAACTGAATTCTCCTTCTCCATCATTTTCGAACCAAACAATCCGGTTTTCCCCTTTAATTGCTGCCAGAAGATCGGGATACGCATCCCCGTTCAGGTCTGCAACAACTATATCATATGGATTTGTAACTGAATTGCTTATGAGTGAATCATTACTGAATGTGCCATCACCATTATTCATATTCCAGGTGATTTTATTCCCTGTGCCACCTGTCGTCACAATGTCTTCGTAACCGTCACCATTCAGATCCGCAATATATAGTGACGTTGCCGGATTTGATGTTGTGGATATCAGAGTCTGTGTTCCGAATGTGCCATTCCCCTGATTTTCATACCATGCCAGTTTACCATCATCTATTGAAGTGGAAATGATATCCAGATCACCATCATTATCAACATCTAATGCCCCTACATCACTGGCATTGTCTGCAGCAGTAGTTATTTGTATCTCGCTTCCAAAACTTACATTTCCAAAATTTTGCTCAAGGATTGTGAAGTATCCTGCATAATCAACCGTTCCGTTTTCGTTTGAAATAGAAAGTGAGCCTGGACCAGCGGTTTCACTTGGCACCTCTACAACCAGCCTGCTACTCGTAGCTGAAAGCACGGTAGCTTCTGTACTATTGAAGGTAACGGTGTTATCTGAAGTGTTTGGAATAAATCCGGTTCCATAAATAGTTATTTCTGAACCGGGGGCACCCGCTCTCTGGTTAAGTGAACTTATATCCAGCTGATCTACCAGTCCTGTTATCGATATACTGTCGATATAGACTGCATCCAGTCCGGAATCAACAGATCCGTTTTTTACATACCAGAAATCGATCCAGTAATATCCTTCTTCAAGATTATATAACTGGCTTGTAGTCCAGTCATTAAAACCTGAAGCTGAGTCAACTGTAACACCATCTATCTGAACTTTGAACTCGTCATTGTCATTCTCAGTACTGGTATAATATTTGAACTGTAGTGTACCGCCAGCTTCACCAATTCTGACTTTAAGCCCATGATTAGTCGCTTCTGAGGCTCCAATAGCACCACTTTTTAAGCTAAAACCTGCTTCGAATGCTGAATCTTCCTGAACCACACTCCATGAGTTCGAAGATATTGTGGCTCCAAATGCTGAACCCGAAGTATATGCTCCGAATTCATCTGGTATAGCTCCATCTTCAAAAGTGTATAAAGTGTCCGATTGAGCATTGGCAACTCCCGAACATATCACCAGCATTAAAAGAAGAAAAAAGCTTTTAAATGATCCTTTTAATCTCATGTTGTACAAATACCCCGTACGATTTGAAAAATACTTTTTATTCATTTTGGACCCCGACCTAGTTTAAAACTGCTTCGTCGAAGTCGGTGATGACCACATCAGAACCATCTTCGGATTTAAACACTGAGTTGGAACCAATTGAAATAGTTGTTGATGAACTCAGTGTGCCATTTGGTGTGAATGTTATACTGCAGAACTTACCTGAGCCGCCTTTACTAATTAGGTTATTCCCAAGAACACCTGCATATACATTAACAATACCATTTGCATTACTGACCTCAGGAACCGAAATAATATTTGAGGCCTCTCCTCTGTTAAGGTAGCTTTCAGAATCGGTATACACTTCAATGTCTGAGATGGATGTTGACAGTACACTTGCGTCAAACTCCAGTTCAAGGCTGATGGCATTTACTGCATCTGACTCTACCATTTCATCCACATATATATCAACAGTGTAACTACCATCATTATTAGCAGTGATATTTCTTTTCCGAAACATGAATCCTTTCGATTCTATCGCATTCACTTTGAACGAACCTTCGAATGGTTCGGATACGTTGCTATATCCTGTCACTCCAACCACGATCTCAAAAGTATAGCTCTCAGAATTAATGGTTTCTTCGAGGCCAGTAAACTCTATACTTGTTCCGGTAACTCTTTCACTATTTGTTACCCCGGAAGGAGACGTATATTCCACATCATAAAAAAGACTATCTGCAAATCCATTATCATTTGGATCTTTACCCCATGAAAGAGTAAATGTGGATTCTGTTACCGTGAACTGTTCTCCAAATTCACGTCCATCTAGCAATATGATATCAGCTAATCTGAAATTGGTATTGTTAGGATCTCTTTCGTTTACCGCTTCATCATCCGGGTTATCAGGCAGGTTACCACCACCCAGGGTTCCCAGGATCTGATCACAACCAGTAAGAGTAGCACCAAATAATAACAGTGCCATTATTTTTGAAACCGGTATAATATGTTCTGAAATGTACTTTCTCATGGCTCAAAAATTATAGGTCATACTAATTCCGTTTCCGCCGGCATTAAACTTCAGTTTTGCCTGACGAAGTTTTTTTGCATTGGAAGCCTGAAGCATAATATCCACAAGTTCCAATCCTTTCAATGCACCATATATCGTCATTCCCAAGCGGAAATTATCTGCTGCTACGGATGCATTTTCATAATGCTCCTGGTATTCCGAACGATACTGGTTTATGGCAGTCAGATTCGAGGCATTGTTATAGTTAGTCAGGCTTTCCTGATATAATTCGTATTCGGCTTTATAGTCGATCAAAGACTTTGCTGACCAGCCAATAGCTGCTGCACCTCCGAGGAAGTACAGAAAACCTCTTCCCTTTTTTCCAAGGTATCTGTGACCAGAACCAAAGAATACCGCCCCTGGAAGTAATGCCCTGAAAAAAGCTTTTCCTTTGGTCTTAGGTCTGAATTGATCCATCAAAATGATGCTCGACTCCACCTGATCAATAGCAATATCCGTTGTGAAAGTCTCAAATCCATCTTTCTTAGCTGTCAACTCATAGGTACCAAATGGGATTGACGGGATAGTAGCAGGAAAACTTGTGTAGGTCTCTTTAAATCCCGGCCTTGATAAAGTTATTTCTGCGTCTTCAAATACGCTTTCTACTCGATAAGATGCCAGTCCGGCTATCTGTCGGAGGTTAAACGTCACATTCTTTACCTCATCCCTCAGTATCTCGATCCGTTCGCTTTTTGATTCAAAATTAGTCAGTTCAGCTTCAACAATATAGGTACCGATCTGGATCTCATTGATACTTCCGGTTCCGGTTCGTGAATCAACTATTGTACCATTGGGCTTTTTAACTGTCCATTTAGCATTGTTTGGGGTCATCCGGATAATAAGTTCTCCGGTAACCATCCCTAAATTGGCGTCAATAGTAACCGAATCTCCAGCTTCGGAAATAAGAACATCTTCTTCATAGTCATCATATCCTGTAGCACGTACAACAATGGTATAGGGCAGATTTGGTCTTGGAGCAAGCTCAAACACTTCATTCAGATCCTGTAAATTATTATCCACCCTCAGGGCAGCACCAGGAGTGCTACTGTTTACGATCACATAACCTGAATTCTTCTTCAGATCAAAAGTAAACCTGTTTGGCTGGCCGGATCTCACATCAATTTCTCTGGTAAGGTCCAGATAACCGGGAGCCCGAACCTGAACTCTACGCCTTCCCTCTGGCTGAATATCATTATACGGTTGACCTTCAATGGTGGTACCCGGTAGTGGTGCTCCATCTACTATAATTGAGGCGCCGCCAGGATTGGTAATGTAGGACACATTCACCCGCTCAACCCGCTTCATATTATATGGGAATGATACATTTTGCAGGTTAACATCTATAGTATCATATACCGTTACATACCCAACTTTTTCTATCTGGATATAATGCTCGCCTTCAGGTAACAAAATCGGGGTTCCAAAGGTGTAACCGGTTATGTCCCCATTATCAATGGTAACAGTTGCATTATTTTCGCTTGGTGTAATAAACACCGGTATGTCTCTTCCTGCTGCGTCTCCTCTGATTTCAATGATCCAGAACTTTCCTTTTTCCAGCTGCACGCCTTCATCCGGCAATACAATTTCTAATGGTTTTGGATACCCTTCTGCATAAGCGGTAATAAACCTTTCACTAGGTGAAACCAGAATTCTTATTTCACTTCCTGTTTTCTGTTGACGGATTATATTATTTGATGCCTGAAGGGTAAGATTGGTAACATTAGAACGTATAATTAGTCCTGCTGCCAGATCGCCGTTATCATCATAATTTTCAATATCATCTCTCAGAATTTCTGAAGAAGGAGCCCGCTCAACTTTTACCACCCTCATAGCAGGGTCATTGTTTTGAGCAAGCGCCACCTCAGGTATAAATAAAAATATCCCGCTGAGAACCAGCAGGAACAGCACACCCGATCTAATATTTCTAATCATACCTTTTATCGCCCCGTACCTTTAAACTATTAGGTTAGAAGTTTACTCTGAAGTTTGCTAACTGAAGTATCTTTTCTTCACTCCATTCGTTTGGTTGCCACGCCCGAACATAGATCTTAGGCTCAGTACCATTAAAATCGATAAGTAAGAATAAATATCCTTCATCCGAATAACCTGAGGAAGTATACGCCTGCCTCATTGCTACCCCATAAACACCGTTTTCCCCATTCTTTTTCTTGATATCGAATGTAGTAAAACCCAGATGAATATCTCGCTGGGATCTGAAAATAGTTTCCTGACGATCCAGAAATTTTGTTTTCGTCATTTCTATATACTCAACGGCATTTTCATCACCGGCAAATTCTTTGGTGTCACTGTCATCTACCTTAAGTACACGCCCCACAATGATCACAGCTTCATCTGCAAACATCACACCCAGTTGCTCCAGATCTCTGGTCATATAGGCAGTCCGGTACTTTTCCACAAACTTGATGATCACCTGCCGTTTATCCCAGTCATCTCCAAAGGTAGATGCTCTTTTGAAATCATCGTATAAACCATCCATTATACCGAAATTCACATCTGTCATGGTTCCGCTTGAATCAAAATCCGGGATCAGATATTCCTTGCTTTGAATATTCAATGAAGGATAATGAGCGTTACTGGTAAGCTGTCTGAATTCCCACCCATCATATGTGTTATTGATATCACTGCGGCTCGAAAATTCTGAAATATCAAGATTATTGTATTTTTTAAGGGCAGCCAGCTTATCATCGAGAAATTTATCCTTTTCGAATTCTGTAACTCTGGTATTTTTATTAAAATAGTTCTCAAGAGATTCAAGCTGACCAGGTACCATTTTTTCAACATCTCCCGGATTTATTCTGGCCAGTTCATTCACATTCTCAACAACCTCTCCAATACTTGATGTGTATTTCAACGAAAGGTTATCGTTCACTGGTGCAAGACCAAACTCTTCAGCTTTCTTCTTTGGCTTTTCCCGGAGATCGATGGTATGATCTCCCGGTATGGTGAGCTTATTAACCAGATTCCAAAGTTCACCAACTTCTTTCATTTCATTTCTATATTCATAATATGCGTACTTAACCCGTACTTTTACTGAAGGAAACTGAACACTTGAACCTAACAGTACGATCGAAGCAGTACCATCGATCGTCTTAGCAGAAACATTATTATTACCGTCCCAGAATTCAAAGTCCAGTGTCTTGGCTGGTTTTCCATCAACAGTGATACCCAAAACGATCACTCTTTTCTTATCGGACTCCATTTTATCACTTATCACCTCGAAACGGGCACTGTTCATGATATTCGAGATCTTATCACCGATCTCCAATCCCAGATTAAGACCTCTATGCTCAACTTTTGCCACTGGAATAGAGTTCAACAGAATACTTGAGAAGTAGTAATACTTCAGAGCATGGGCGTAGTTGCCTTCCCCTTCATACCTTTCAGCTTTATCGTACATGTCTTTAACTAATTGCTTACGGTAGTTAAAGATCGACTCTACGGAACTTTTTTCAATGTATTTAAGCACATAGATACCACAATCTCTGGGCTCTTTCTCATCCTTAAGGTCATTCAAAGAAGCTGAAGCATATGTTTTAATAACATTCTCAACTTTTCTTTCATACTCTACATTATTTGCATCACCATCAATCTTCTGGAAAGATCTGAAGTCACTGGATACTTTTACAGAGATCGAACTCAGTAAACGGGTTGTAGCATACTCTTCTGCTTCCTGCTGGTTCTGACTGCACGCTTCCCCGTAGTAATAGTTCTCAGCATTATCTAATACCTTATTAATATTTGGATTAAGCTGAGCATTAACTGTGGTAGATAAGAGAGCAATTACAAAAACTGATATATAGAAAATTATTCTATGAGCCATACTTATGATATTTAATTCGGTAACCCAATTATTTTGGGTTTTTCATTGCGATAGTTAGTCATCGTGAGCCCTGCCGGGGCATTGATGTATGTTGGATCGGCAACAGTAAATTTCTTACCCTTATACATATGGAAATCGCCTTCCACAGGATCATTGAAATGTACTGCAACTGCCAGATGTCTGGAATACCTCAGACCAACTACTTCCAGTCCCAGTAATTCCCTTACCAGTGTCGCGAATATAATAGACCTGTCGTCACAATCTGAATACTGGTAAAATAACGTCTCGTCCGGGGTCATATATTTTTCCCGGTCAAAATTGTCCTGATCAGTCTTATACTCAAAAGAGGTTTGAACCAATCTTAACAAAAAATTCACCCCATCTTCTTCACTCATTTCGCTAACAACGGGTTTGAGTGCAGAATACATTTCTTTTTTGGTTCGTTCCGAAAATGAAGCGGTAAAAAACACTTCCAGATCAGTCAGGGGATAGTACTCAAAATAAGCCACTACTTCTTTGTTAACAGATACCGGAAGATTATAGGTTTTGCCTTTATAATTGAATGTAAGCTTCTTTTTGATCGTGTTGTTTGCATCCACAAACTCAGGGTACGAATCAATTGTAAGATCCAGTTTCTTTACCTGTGCCTCATGTTTACCTGAATAGGTAAAAATACTGGTCGGCGTTTGCTTCTCATCATTGAAATTGATCGGGAAATATTTACTGCCATCAAGGGTATAATACTGTGTATTGAAAATATTATTGGAAACAGTAAACAGATCGTACACTCCATTTTGATCATAGCCGACTTTCACTTCATATCCGGCTTTGGTAAGCAGGAACCAGTTCATCATCCGAACTACATTGAGGTTGGCTCTGCCAAAAATACTCTTCGAGATATCGTTAACCAGTAGTACATAGCCCCAGTCGTTGAGCCCAAGATCTGATTTCAGCTTCAAGGTGTACTCAACAAACTTAGTATGATTCACACTACTAACATCGTCCCAGAACTTTGCGATCTTCTTGTTATCTACAGTTCCGTTTCTGTAATCCGAAGGGTTGATCTTTCCTCTGATCATCGCCGGATACATGATCTCGATCGGATCTGAGAAGAATTCGAATTTTATCTTTTGAGCTTCAATATTCTCAAAAAGCATGTTAGCCGCCGTTGCATCAGGTTTTGATATCACAGGCTTTGGAGGAGGAGGCAGTTCGATGGGAGTCAGGTCAAGCTCCACGTTCATATCGGTATTTACCTTATCCTCTATCACTTTATCTTCCGGGGCCTCATTATCAACTTTTGGTTTGGGTGGAGGTGGCGGAGGGGTGAATTCGGGTATATCTTCCGGCTTTTTATCTTCATAGAGATCTGAACCCAGGTTAACTCCTACTTCTTCCCAGGTCTTATTGAGCATCTCAATAAACTCCTGATCGAATTTATCTTTGTATGCCTGAAATTCATTTTGTTGCTGCTTCTTCCATTCTTCAAAATCTTGTGCAGCAAGAGGTTGACACAGTACTATAGCAATAGCAACTGCCCAAATAAACCGGAAGCTAAAGATTGATTGTTTCATTATACCCCTACGAAACATTAACACTTATTAAGACAATCAGTCCAGAAAGCTGTTTCCTGACCGATTTTGGCACCCTAGTATAACGAGATTAACTTATACTTAAAATTTGTCTTATTACTTTTTTTAAAATATAATTCGACTACACCAAAAATCAAATTACTCAAGACATATGAAACATATAAAATATAGTATTTACGCTTTTTCAATACTGTTAGTAACAGTCGGGTGCGGGGGTTCTGGAAATACGGTAGATGACTCGGGTTACATGCCGCAAATGACCAACGATCAACTCATAAGATCTAATGAACTTGTTGATGGAGCTCCAATCTGGATAACCATGCCTCCTACAGATGATGAAAATTATCTTTATTCAGTAGGCCAGCAGACAGGTTCTTCTTTTACACAGCAAGCAACCATTATGACTGCAGAGAACGCTGCACGTCAGGCTATGGCTCAAAAACTGGAAACTAAAGTACAGGCTTTACAGAAAAGCTTTATGGAAACTGTGACCAGCGCTGACCGACAGAACTATGACGCGACTTTTACTAACGTAAACAAGCAAACTGCTGATCAGGCACTACAGGGAACAAGTCCTGCACGTACCAGATGCATTCCAATGAATAATGAAAGTGGTAATGTTAATGAGCGTTGCTACGTACTTATGAGAATGCCTGTTGGTCCTGCCAAAACAGCTTATGAAAATGCTTTATCCAGAGATGAAGAACTTTACGTGAAATTCAAAGCTTCTAAAGCTTATCAGGAACTTCAGGAAGAGTTTTCAACAGCTGGACAATGAGAAAGCACTTAGTTATTGTTTTTTCTTTAATGCTCTGTGATGTTTCGATGTCACAGAGCATTTTTTCTTTTGGGGAACAGGGTACACCAGACTATACTATTTCTAAGGATTATGTACACGGAATCGGCATATACTCCTATAATGAAGCGGTACGCGATACATCTATAAAAAGAGCCTGCAACAATTCACTTCAAAGTCTGAACTCCAATTCTTTCATCTCTGTATTTATTGAGATCTTCAGGCAGAATGGACAGAAGTATTATGAATTTCCTGAACTCAGTGTAAAAGATTCGAAGTTTGAAGAGGCAGACAGCTCCATTATTGTTGAAACTGATATTTACGATGGCAACTTGTATTGCTTTACAAGTGATAACAGAACAGCAGCAAACTATCTTTCGGGCTTACCTGAACTTGACCAGCTTAAAACTTCTGCAGTTCAGGTTGGAGATGTCTGGTATGCTGCCGGGGTTAGTAAAGAAATCAGGCATAACAAAAACAGATCCTGGCTTCTTTCAAAAAATGAAGCGGTGAAAAGACTCTCAAAAACGATCAGTACAATCATTCAAAACCGAAGAGTCACTATCGGAAAAGACGTTATGGAAATGACCTATTTCAAAACAAATGTGATCTTCGAAAATCTGGTTGTTGTGAAAAGATTTATTGCCGAAGATAATTATATCTCCATTATTGCTATCCGGGAACAAGACATCTCTTCGTTTACAAACTAATCCAAAAGCTCATTTTTAAAGTGAGCTTTTAATCTTCTGAAACTGATCAGTGTCAATTTTTCCGGCTTTTAACCTAGGATTACTCGTGGCCTGACTTAGTAGTTGTCGTCGTTTTTCCAGGGTAAGTCCGTTCCACTCCATCCTTCCTTCTTCTCTGCTGATATTGATTCTTCCGAGGTAATTTACACTTTGGTAGGGATCCAGCCCCGCCAGATAGGTATACACTACTGCCCATTTATCTGCATCTATCTCATAAGCTTCAAGCCGGTCTTTATGGACGTAATCATATACCTCGTCTGCCCACATACTTAATTCCTGATCAATATTATCGTACCTCTCATCCGCTTCGAAAGTGGCATCCATTTCTGCAAAAGCATCATCCGCACGGATTTTAGTTCCCCTGGCTTTATACTCCACCATTCCATGGCTAAATATCAGATGAGCCAGTTCGTGTCCCAAAAAATGGGCTAATTCTGATTCATTTCGCATTTCCTTAATAGCGCCTTTTGAAATGAAGATGTAGTTCCCAGGCAGCGAGTATCCAACCACTTCATCTGTATCCAGGATAAAAGCATGTGCCTCCAGATCTGGTTTATGGCTGAACTCAACGATCAGTGCCAGCATCAGATCCAAATATTTTTGCGCTTCATAGTTTTCGACCAGTCCCTCCTGGGCCACTACCGACGCAACCGCATATCCTATCTGATCGATCGCTGGATCAGCATAAGGCAGAAAGATCGCCGACGGGTACAGCAACCTTTGACGATCCACTACTCTAAGATCAACAGCTCGTCCGGACCGGAATCGCAGATACTCATTAACCGTAAATGGATCGATCATAAACCTATCGAGGTCCACATTACCCGCTATGTTCTTTGACTCCCGGTATTTTTTGGCGAAACCTTTAACAGCAGCAGCCACCTGCGCCGGAGACGCTGATAGCTCGTTCTCATTGCCAGAACTTTCATCCCCGGAGATCTGGGCAAACATTAAATTCATTCTTCTTTTTAGAGAATCAGACTGAAGTGCATCATCTTTTAATTGTTTCTCACCAAGAGCATATTTCGGGATCCAGCCTGCTTTGGCCTGATACTTCACAAATTCCCAATATCCTTGTGTTGAATCCACCTGAACTTCATTATTCATATACAGACGAAGGATCATATCGTAAAACCCTCCAGGACCTTCTCTCATGTCCACGGTTTGATTGGTGTATTTAACCTGCGCTTGTACCTGAATAACGGCCAGACTTATAAACAGAATGAAAAAGCTTTTTTTGATCATCTTAGTTAGTCTATTTTGATATTTGTTCGTGAACCCCATCCCATTCATCCAGTGGCGGGAAGGCCTGATAATGTGCGATTTTCTTTAGATACCCCTGCACCAGATCATCATCTCCATATTTTTTCTCAAAAGCAAGAAAGGCAGTGGCAGCCTCATCAAATTCGCCATTGTAATACAACTCCAATGCAGCTTCATATTCCCCGATCCATTCTTCCATATCCTCCCGGACTTCCATTCCCTTTCTCTTCTCATCCAATAGCTCGAAGATAGTAACCGGGATCTCTTTTCCTTTAACTCTGATCTTTCCTGCTTCCCTCGTGTAAAACTGATCTTTTATCTTTTCATGGGTAAACTCAGACATCAATATTTTCGTCCCAAATTCTTTATTGGCAGGTTCCAGTCTGGCTGCCAGATTTACCTGATCCCCAAGCACGGTATAATCGAATCGCTCTCCGGATCCCATATTCCCAACAACCACTTCACCGGTATTGATCCCAAAACGTACTCCAGGGGTTGGTTTCCCTTCTTCTTTCCATTTCTTCTGAAGAACACTGAGACTCTTCCTCATCTCCAGTATACATTTACAAGCGTGATACGCATGGTTGTCGTTATCGAGAGGAGCTCCCCAGAAAGCCATGATCGCATCACCGATATATTTATCCAGGGTTCCCTGATTTCGAAAAACCACATTGGTCATTTCTGTGAGATATTCATTCAAAAAAGTAACCAGGTCCTGTGGGTCATACTTCTCGGATATCGAGGTGAAGCCTTCCAGATCTGAAAAAATGATGGTAAGCTCTTTCTTCTGGCCTCCCAGTTTCAATAATCCCGGGTTATCGGTGATCTTATCCACCAACTCTTTTTGAACATACATTCCAAAAGCGCTCCGGATCTGTTTTTTCTCAATTCCCTCGGTAACATATTTTACTACAAACCCAATTCCGACTGTTATCGAAAGCATTACAAAACTTTCAGCTGTTGGTATCCAGATCCGGTAGGCACTGAACAAATACAAGCCTCCTGCAGATACTAAAAACAGAACTGCTATCGTAACCGGGATATTCAATTGATAAGGACGGAAGAAAACCAGTGAACTCAGTATAACGATCAATAAAACCAAAACCAGTCGGTATCCCAACGATTGGCTTCCAACTATGGTGATAAAATCTCCGTCAATGAAATTCTGCAATGCTGTGGCATGAATTTCCACCCCCGGAAAAGGCTCGTAAGGACTCATGGGGGTTGACTTGATATCCGATAGTCCTGCAGCATTGGCCCCGATCATCACTACTTTTCCTTTTACATCGATCAGATCTCCTTCAGGCTCCACACCTGTCTGGGCAAATTGGATGGCGTTCCTTAACACTGATACAAATGAGTAATTCGGAAATGTTCCGCCTTCCAATCCCCCTCCTCCACTGGAATACCAATTCACCAGATATTTCCCTTCCTCATTGAACCGGATCTCCTCCTCTCCGATCAGAACTTTGTTTTCTTCTACAGTAACTGAATCATCTTTATGTTCAGGAAGGGCCAGATAAGTAGCCATAGATAAGGATGGCAGAAATCTTTTTCCCCCAAGATCAAAAAAGAGGGGCAGATTACGGATCAGGGTTTCATTGCCAGCGAGGATACTTACTGATCCCAGCGCCCGCGAAGCTTCCAGAAATGCAGGGACAGGCAAATTACTTACCGAAAAGGTTCCTTCCAGATCAAGTCCGGGAATTTCATAAGTAAATCTATCTGGAAGATCTGTTTCTGCGATCTCCGACGGATTTGAATATCCAACCATTACCGCGTTGCCATAAGTCTGCATAGAAACCTCCAGAGCCTGATCACTGGTAGCTCCCTGAAATCCGGTGCGATCAAAGTCAGGCTGATCCATGATAATATCATAAACGATGAGGCTCGCGCCTTTTGAGGAAAGGTAGTTGTGAAGATAGCTATATACTTCCCTCGGCCAGGGCCAATAGATCCCAAAATCCGAACGCATTTTATCCAGGCTTTGCTCATCGATCATGATGAGCGCCACATCATTCTCAGGCAGATCTCGCTGAAAGGTCCTGAATTTTATGTCCAGAAGGGTTTCTTCAACCGGCCTGAATACCGACAAGCTATTCAGTACCAAAAAGATCAGAAGGGTAATTGTTAAAACCCCTGAAAACAGCCTTGTTTTTTTATTCCCCAATGGTCTGCCCTGTTTTATACCGTAGTTAGTTTCACAGGAATATACACCAATGGCCTAAATACACAAAAAGCCCCTTAGATCTTAATAAAGGAGCTTCTTGTTCTTCTCAGATAGCTGCTTAATATTTGAGATCTGTCAGGTCACCGTCTTCCTTTAGTTTTATAATGCTTTCAGGCATTGATCCATTTAATTGATTTCCACTCAGATCAAGAACCTTCAGGAATCTGGCATTTCCAAGTTCTTCCGGAATATCCCCTGAAAGAGTATTATTCGAGAGATTTAGCACCTGCAACCTAAAATTCAGATCTCCAAGCTCAGAAGGAATAGAGCCAGACAACTGATTTCCTGATAAATTGATCTCTGTAACCAGCTTTAGTTTTGATAACTCCTTTGGGATTTCTCCGCTGAATGCATTACCAGATAACAGCAGCTCTCGTAACTTCATCATCGATCCCAATTCAGACGGGATTTCTCCACCGATTCCATTCCCGTTCACTCTGATACGGTATAGTTGCTTTAGGTTACTGATCCCTTTCGGCAACTCGCCCTTTAATCTTGGATTTCCATTTATATATAGCCTTTCCAATCCTTCTAACCCAACGATTTCACGGGGCAGCTCGCCATCAAGGTTATTATCATTCAGGTAAATACGGCTTACCCTGCTTCCCCTCATTGTAATACCATTCCAGGACTGAACTGGTCCCTGAAGCCAGTTATTTTTATTTTTCCAATGTTCGCCTCCAGTGTTATTATACAGCTTTATCAGGATCAAGGAGTCTTGAATACTTGCTTTGACAGTTTCTTCAAATTTTTTTGCTGAAACTCTGGTATCTGTATTAATAACCAACTCAGATCCTTCTGAATTTTCCGGATAAGCATCGATCAGATCACCTTCTTCATTGACCATTTGGAAACTAAGTCCTGATGCATCCAGTGTCCCTACAATTACGTGGCGTTGAGCAACTGCCTTTTTCAAATACCATCTTGGATGAACTACATCCAGTTCGCGGGAATTCACGCCCCAGGCACCATCACCTATAAACACAATTCCTGTTTCGGCTACCTTGTTCCCTTTCATAGGGAATGTTCGCTTGTAAGTGTGGTCATGATGTTCAAAGGAAATATCGACCCCATACTCTTCGAATAATGGAATCCAGTTTTCACGTACTTCTGTTGATGTGGAACCATCAAATGAGCGATGTGAAGGATACGCCGGCACATGATATGAAGTGAACAGATACGGACGTTCCTTTCTTTCCATTAAGGTCTTTTCTATCCATTCCATTTGTTCACCTGTGATGCTATTTCTATGGCCTGTATCCAGGATCAACCAACTCAGGTAATCCCCGAAATCAAGTACTCCGTATTCTGGTTGTCCGGGAAAGGCATTCAATGCATTATAATAAGGTGCGTCACCTTCCTGGAGGTCATATTTTTTTCGATAGTAATCCAGTGGTAATTCATCGGGAACTTTGTCTTCGTGCCATATCTCATGGTTTCCAATGGCCATTATAACCGGCACAATCCTGTTATTCTCACCGGCAAATTCTCTCTGAAATACTTCAAAGAACCGGTACCATTTAGTGTAATTTTTAGGCTCTCCCTGTGAATACGAGAGGTCACCTCCCAGTACGATAAAATCCGGATCATAGGTAGCTGCAGTCCTGCTCATTCTTACCAGACCTTCCCCTACTACATCTCCGCCTTCAATAAACCGAATGGGTCTGTCTAATTCCGAAGGCATCGTCCTGAAGGTATAAACTTCATCGCTACCCCCTGTCTTGAATTCATACTCGGAATTGGGTTCCAGATCCAGAAGCTCAACACGATATACCACCCTTTCTGTGAATGGGAATCCATGTAGATCACTCTTCTTCTGCTCCCAATGCTCTTTCCCCTTCTTCCTGTAGGATAGATTTGGATCGAAGTTATTACTGTTCATATGCCAATCAACGGTCATGGTTGTGGTTGGATCTTGCTGCCAGGTTAAAAAAACAGCCTCTGCTTTTACGGAAGGCTGACCTGTATTTGTTTTACCACACCCGTGAAGTATCAGTACACATAAAAGGAGTGTGATTGTAGGTCTCTTATTAGTCATTATTTTGGAAATGGATTTGTATGAAAAAACCCAATCTCTGTTTGTGTATTACCTAACTAACTGGAACCATATATACACTTGTTTCACAAACAGGAGACCGGGCTTATATTTTCAGCGTTATCTTATTTGATCAGCATCATCTTTCTTTGCTGCACGAATGAGCCTGATTCGATTCTGTAGAGATACATTCCTGAGCTTAACCCTGAAGCTTTGAATGTTACGGAGTGAGAACCGGCTGTTAATCTGCTGTTCAGCAATACTGCCACTTCCTGACCTAACAAATTATATACCTTAAGCTGTACCTGGTTTGCTTCCGGAAGGGTAAAGCTGATATTAGTAGAAGGATTGAATGGATTCGGATAATTCTGGTCCAGGGTAAAGCCATTGATCAGCTCGTTTTCCTCATTAGCAACGGTTGCACCAGAATTCCAGAGTTCCATCATATCAGGGAACCAGTTCAGATCACCCAGAGGGAAACCTCCATCAGCGGCAGTATACGATTCAGCTGAAGTTGAATAAGAGAAATCTCTCCAATCAGCAAGCGATGAACCTTCCACTCTGCTATCAGGATTATCCCACATCAGTGGATAGTTGTCTACGTCTTCAGGATGATTGTACTTATGATCCATGAAATCCACGATGGTTTGAAAATCTGGCCTGTCTGTATACTCAAGATCAGTTTCATCTTCGATAATGTTATCGGAAAGGGTAAGTACGCCTAATTCCTGAAGTGCAAGTCCGGTGGAATCGATGAACTTTCGGTTGTTAACCACGGAATCAGGATGGGAATCGAGTATTGATTGTAACTCTGTACGATATGGACCAAATAGAGCACCATATTCATCATCAACGAGCTCATCTATTGGTCTTTCGAAATTATTGTTGCTGATATTTATCACACGGTCTTCGTCAGACAGCCCCTCGATCTCATTAACGGATGCAAACTGAAAGATCCCCACATCTGTTCTTTCCACAGTGCTGTATGCAATACCGTCAAACCCGATATTGGTCCAGAGATTATTGGTGAAATCGACTTTAAGGACTTTACCAAACTCGAAACTTCCCTTGATATCCACGAAGGTGTTGTGATTTATTTTCAGATATTTAACCACTCCACCACCTGTTCTGAGGCCATTACCCTGATGATTGTAGAAGGTGCTGTTCTCAATCAACAGTGTGTCTACCTCTATTCCACGGGTATCTAGTATCCTTCCGTTTCCACCACCATCATTTCTACCATTATTTCTGCCCTGGGTATTTGTTACGAAGATACTTTGGTTTGAATTATCAACCCGGATCCAGCTTTGTTCTTCGAACTCAAACCAGCAGTGATCTATCACGACCCGTGAATTCTCGCCGGAGCTTCTGATCACATTTTTCTCAAGTCCTCCCTGATCGGTAATATGATTCAGATACAGTCCCCGGAGAGTCAGGTCACCATAGGTTTGAAATAATTTACTTGATGATCCGGTCAGATCTACCGCAGGTCTGATCACTGGTGGATGTCCGTCACCATCTTCCGCTTCAATGCGCAGATGATATCCTTGATTTGAGATAGTACCGTCGAGCCAGTATACTCCGTCTCTTTTCAGGATATAAATGGTATTTTCATCAACGCGGTCTCCGGATGAAGTCGTGTCGCTTTCGATCGCAATGTTCAGACTTCCCACTTGTGAAGGAAAGTCATCCGGTTCTACAACTACCGTTCTTTGTGCTTTGGTAACAGAAGAAGATGCAACTGTTATCGCACAGATAAGGAATAAACTGGTGAACAGTCTTTTCCGTCCTTCTTTGTAATTCTCTGAATTAATCGTTGTTGGTTTCGAGAACATGGTAACTATGTATTATTAGGTTGTTTGTTTTGTTATTGAGTTATACACCTGTTTTCTGAGCGCCGGTAATGGTGTATTGAATGCCGGAGCTATTACATTCATATCGTCTTAGTAGAAATCATATCTGATTCCCATATCTGCAGACCAGCCATAGTATTCCTGATAGGTTGGAAATCTCTCTGTAAATTGATTTGCCAGATCCGGTCGGTTATTGATATTCTGGAGGTTTGCAAATACACTTAAGCCTTTTGCTACTTTATATTTCAGAGCGGCATCCCATCTCAGGAATTCTTCGGTGAAGCTGTCGGTTTCCTGACGGGCTCCAACTCCAGTTAGAGTGGCTCCCTGATATACCATGGAAGTTCTCAGGGAGAGATTGTTATAGTCATACCCAATAGAAAGATTTACTACGTAATCGGGTTGGTTCACCATCGGTCCTTCTCTGTAGGTATCTACTCCCACGATACCCTGCGGTGTTCGCTCCAGATAGAATTGTGGGTATTGAGTTTCAGACCATATCCGGGTGTAGTTCACATTCAATACCAAACCATTGAATGGCTTAGGCAAATACATGAGATTACTTTGCCATTCTAGCTCGAAGCCTTTTACCGTTGTTTCGTTGGGATTATTAAAAGGCTCGTACAAATCGTAACCCCGGGTTTGTGGAGGAAGGTCAATAGCCTGAGGATCCAGCACTACAGCCTTTCTGTTGTAGATCAGGTTATCGATCTCTTTATAAAATGCCCCTATACTTATCAGTCCGATCTTATTTCCGAAAGCCGTCAGAAACAGATCATAATTCGTAGATTCTGCCGGATCAAGCCCGGGAGTTCCCCGTTTTACATGTCTGCTGTTTGCACTTACTTCTTCTCTTGGTAATAACTCTGTAAAGTTTGGCCGTGAGATCGTTTCTGTTCTCGCCATCCTGACATCCAGCCAATCCGTAAGTTTGACACGGGCATGAACCATCGGAAACAACATTCCAAATTTCCGGGTAGCTACGGTATCGCTGATCTGACCCTGATTCCTATAATTCCCGCTTACCTGACCTTGCTTTGCTATGTATTCGGAATTGGTATACTCATACCGAACCCCCGGCAGAAACACGATCCTAGACCCGATATTCAATTCCGCCAATGCATATGATCCATAGATCCTTTCCGTAACCTTTTGGTCATCAAATATTATGGTCAGACGCTCAATATGATCTTCTTCATGGATCTCCCAGAGTTCCCGTATTTGGGCCTTATCAATACCAACCGACATATCGTACTGATCATCTAAAAAATCAGTATTGCTGTAATCTGGCAGGAGGTAATTTTCAATACTCATCCTTCCGCTTGGAGTAAAGATCCAGTTTCTGTCCTCGTTTTGATACACATAGGCATCATCACCGCTTCTTATTGCCCACTCACGCCCTGTTCTTTTCCGGTCTTTTATTACTCCCTTACCACCCAGCTTGAACTTACCACTGAGTTGTTCTCCCATTCTAATTGGAATACTTACATCTATTTGAGCGCTGTGATCTAATTCCCTATTTGAGGTTTTCTCGAAGTTTGACCCACCGAAAGAAGTGTTTTCAATATCATTTATTGCGGCAGGGGGGATGTTGGATGGACCTTTGGAGCGATCGACCAGAGCTGCTTCAAAAGCACCGTTTTCTTCAAAGTCCACGGAATGATCGTATGGGGTGGATTTCTTGGAAGTATTCCGGGACACTCTCCACTCGATGGTAGCTACCTTTGTGTTATGCTCTCCGGAAAGACGACTCGAAAGAATATCGGTCTGGGATTCCGTGTTTCTGATCCCATGATTCTGAGAAAAACTCTCGATGTTATAACTTCGGCTCCTTGTTGAAATATCTCTGTCCAGACGGCTGGCGAAATTATTGAACATGATGTTTCCATTACCGATCCTGAAATCCAGAATCACCCCTGCCCCGTACCGGTCCCTGGTCTCAGATTTATCCCTTAGATTTATAGAACTAACTCCGATGGGAGCGAATTCTTCCCCATCACGGGCATCTCTCAGTACTTCATACCCTCCGGTAAAACTATCCGAACTGCGATCATTCCTTTCTACATCTATGGATGCAAGAATGCCCAGTTTATTTTTAAACATTCGATCACTTCCGTTAAAGGAGACATTATAGTTCCCGATCTTATTCACATGGTTACTGTATCCACCACCCAAACTCATCCTTAATGTTCTTTTGTCAGGCACTCCTGCAAATTTAAAGTTGACCGATCCACCTATCGCATCAGCATCCATATCCGGGCGAATGGATTTGTATAATTCTATTCCGGACAACATTTCCGGGGATATCATATTGAGGTTAACCGCACGCCCATTCTCATCTGATGATGGAATTCTGTCTCCATCCAGAGTTATGGAGTTATGCCGGGGAGAAAGTCCCCTGATCGCTATACGTTGCCCTTCTCCTGAATCCCGGATCACCGATACTCCCGGCAGTCTACCTACAGCTTCAGCCGCATTTGCATCGGGTAATTCCCGGATTCTTGATTCGGCAACTACATTTATCACAGAGGTGGAAGATGTTTGTCTTCGAATAGCTTCTGCCTGTCCTTCTGCCTGGGAATACACAACTATGTCTTCTCCCTCCACCACATCCGGTTCAAGCAGAATATCAACTTCCACTACCTGATTCTGGATGATCTCGATTTGCAGAGTCTTCGTCTTATATCCCAGATATCTGATCAGAAAAGTGTGGGTGCCGGAGTGAATTTTTCTCATATAAAATTCACCATGCTCATCAGTTGCAACCCCGATTGAGGTTCCCTGAAGAGCGATCGTTGCCCCGTATACCGGCTCTTTAGTTCCTGCTTCGAGTATCTTTCCCTTCAGATTCCCTTCCCTCTCAGGTTTTCCTGAAAGTGATGGACATTCTTTCGGACAAATCAGCCGTCCATTACTTGTATCTGGTAATATAGGTTTCGAATTAACGGCTATGGAGGTACTGTTCTGCCAAAACCAAAGCCCTGTTCTTTCAGAGATATCCTTCAGAAGCACTTGCACACTAACGGAATCCAGTTCATATGTGAATTCCTGATCAATTTTCTGCACTACCTCTACTGCATACAAAAATTGAAACCTTGTTTGTTGTTCAACAAGATTGAAGATATCTGTCAGTGAGGCTCTATCTACCGAAACAGATATCCAGGTCTTATCGGCATTTTGTGCTCTGACTGTATCGGCCTGTAAAATATTTGTACCGATGAAAACAAAAACCAGAGAAAGTAAAACCAGGCGATGGCCAAAACCCGGTGTGCTTGATTGAGATAATTTTATATCTTGAAAAGTTAGCATGATTGACGTTGTGCTATTTTGACCCGTTTAATCCGCAAGCGCCAACTTCGAGTTTAAACGGGTTTTTTAGTGTTATTTAGTTTTATATAGCGTTGTTAACTACCCACACTTACCTCCTGTAACTGTGATCTCCTTACCATTGATTGAGTAATCAAACCCGGTGATGAAGCGCAGGCTTCCCAATATCTGTTCCAGTGTCTGCTTTTTGAATGAAGCATTCACTTTACACGATAAAGCATGTGATTCCCTGGTCGATATGGTCACCCCATACCACTGCTCAAGTTTCGCAATCACATCTGCGAGTGTTTCCCCTTCAAAATCGAGAATACCTTCTCTCCAGCGGATCTTATCTGTAATATCATCTTTCACATCAAGGCTCCGAAATTCATTCTCATAGCTAACCCATTGATCCGGGTGCAGTATCACGATTTCATTATTTCCATTTGCTGATGGAGCCTCAACCTGAACACGCCCTTCTACTAATGCGACATCCGTTTTTCCTGTTTCTTGCTGGTAACTTACACTAAATGCCGTACCAAGTACCGTTGTAATAAGATCTCCGGTATATACTTTGAAAGGCCTCGACTCATCTCTCTTCACCATAAAGAACGCTTCTCCTTTCAGATATACATTTCGTTCTTCGTCAGTAAATCTCTTAGGATACTCTAAACTGGCTCCGGCACTTAATTCAACAGTAGAACCGTCGGGAAGGGTAAACTGACTTATTGTCTCCGGGGGGCTGATGGCTTCGTTAAAGGTAAACGCCCTATACATTTTACTTCCGAATGAACCCATAGTCCAGATCATTGTGCTCACTATAAGTATCACAGCAGCAGCACGAATCAGGATCTTCCATGACCAACTGGAGTCCATCTCTGCCTCTTCTTCCTCTGAGATCGTTTTATTGATCTCCTTGAACATATCTGACCTGACCTTTGACTTATCAATGTTATGGGCCAGTACCGGGCTTCTGTTTGCGAACTCCTGAAGGAACAGAACATGATCTGGTGATTCGTCCAGCCAGTCATCAACTATTCTGTCTTCTTCGGAAGTACCCGTTCCATTCAGGTAATTCAGCAGTAATTCTATTTCGGGTGTTTCACTCATTACACCCGTATATATCTGAAAAAAAGTGAGTACCCTTACTCTGAATGAAAAAAATTTATTTATCCGACGTTGAGTTCTCTTCTGAGGATATTGAGAACCTTGCTGATATGAACTTCAACAGTCTTAGTTGAGATATTGAGTATACTGGCGATCTCTTTGTAGCTCATCCCTTCCTCTCTGTTCAGTAAATATACTTTCCTGGCTTTTTGAGGCGCTTTCTCCAGAGCCTTTTCATAATCGTTGTTGAGCTCTTTCTCTGCTATTGTATGATTTTCTGTATAGCCGTTTGCCACATTTTTATATTCTTCGCCAAGTACCAGTATCTCTTTCTTTTTTCTCTCCAGATAATTCAATGCCACATTCCTGGCAGTCTTAAGTAGATATGTTTTAAGGAAACTATTCTTCAGATCAATTTTGTCACGATATTTCCAGAGGCGCAGAAACACTTCCTGTAGCAGGTCTTCCAGTTCATTTCTGTCCTTCGTGTAGTAGGTCAGAAATGTGGCTACCTCATCTGCATAGTTATCGTAAAGTTGACCGAATTGATTCTTATTCATTCCTTTTTTTGGGTTGAATTGAATCAATAATGCGAAATAAATGACGGGAACTGATTACGACATTGTTAACAAAAAAACATTGAATTGTTGCCTGAGCTCAAATCATGAACTTTGTCAGACACTCAAGAAGAGTACTTCACAAGCCCTACCACTATCATTTTATTTTTAAATACTTCACCCCGAACTCATCGTTTCTTTGGGGATAAGAACTTCCCCAAATGAGATCTCCTGTCCGGCCAGTACAAAAACTGAGGTAGGCATGTCCCTCGTTAAATCAAGCATCGACTCATAATAGCCGGTAAAATTCTCGTCCGGGGTAGCCATGCCAAGCATCACCATATCTGCATCTGAGGATCCTCTCCTGAATATCTCCGGAAACGGTTCTCCATTTGATGGGATCACATCCACTTCCGCATCAAAACGGATCTGATCAATGATAGACCTCATATTCATTTCGATCTCGGATAAGGCCTCTTTCTTATTTACTACAATCTTAAGGTGGATCTCAGCTCCTTTCCATGTCAGACTATTCTGAAGCATATACACCAGGATCATCATCAAGCCTCCGTTTCCTTTAAATCCGCCCCACCACACATCAATGCGCTTTTTGTCCTTCTTTCTGATGGAATCCGGCTCCTCGCTTTCACCACCGTGAATGAGCACCACATTACGCTGCATTTCATAAAAACTACGGATCATTCCACAGTATTTATCCCTGATATCAGCGTTCTCACTTCCCCCCATTATAATGGTGTTTGGCACTAACTTCCCAAGTCCGTAAGCCTCAACCAGATTTACAGACCCTTCGAAAGGATCCTTGCTCGAAACCACTCTGACCAAGGCCTCTACTGCCCTTTTTTTTAGAAAATTCCCTATCTCTTCTTCCATCCGGTCCAGGCGTTGACGGTTCGCATCTTTCCCGGTGAAAACGGTGGCTACACTCAATATCCCACGGTTGTGAGTAAGTGAATTGGCAAAGTCTATGAGGTGCCATCGGCGCCCCGGTGATCCCGATAACACAAGTGGCTGAGGCCGCCAGGTCTTTGGTTCATACTCATCGCTTACTTTAAGGAGAGTTTCTCTGATCACGGCCATCAGAAGACCACTTTTCACATTCCCCCAAACAGAAGTAAGCTCCCGGCGTTCGAGCCAGAAAAAGATCACACCTACAAAGATCAAAGCTATTAAAGTAGCGGTAAGATTGATAAGGAACATCACAGCAAAACAGCCTAGTGCTCCAATCAGTGAGATACTCCAGTGCACTTTAAATATTGGCCGAAATGATGGACTGTCCAGAAGTTTTTCGATTCCGGCGGCCAGATTGATCACCCCATAGGTCGTCAAAAAGAACATTGATAAAACGGGTGCGATCAGGTTCAGGTCTCCAAACCAAACCGCTACCAGGGCTACGATCATCGTGAAAAAAGTCCCAAGACGGGGTTCTTCATCACTTCCGCTTCCCGACCCCAGCCATGACAGCCAACCTGGAAGTATCTTATCCTTAGCCAAAGCCTGAAGCACCCGGGGCCCTCCTAAAATGGAGCCAACTGCACTCGACAAAGTTGCTCCCCACACACCTAAAAGAATAGCATCTCCCCAGAATGCAATTTTCCGCATGATGAGAGGATCCGAGATCAACTCATAGGGAGTGGCTCTTGTATAAAGTATAATGACCAGGCCCATGTAGATCACATAGCCCGTGCCTATTGCCGCGAATGTACCCGTCGGAATGGATTTCGTTGGATTCTTAAGGTCACCCGACATATTCACTCCGGCCATGATTCCTGTCACCGCCGGGAAGAATACTGCAAATACTGCCCAAAATGGCTCTTTAGGCGGTAGTTCTGCCAGATCCTGAACTGATGAGGGTTCCACAGGACTGCCAAACACCAATGAAATAAGAGACAAAGCGATCGCTAACATGATCACATACTGAGTCCGGATGGCTGCTTTAGCTGAGATAAGCGCCAGTCCTGTGACAGCAACTGTAGTGATCACCCCTACCCATTTAACATCCAGATCCGGAAAAACTCCCACCACACTCTCAGCAAAACCTACCACATACAAAGCTACCGAAAGTGCCAGCGCAATATATAATGGAATTCCAATTGCGCCACCCGATTCAATTCCCAGGGAACGACTGATCATGTAATAAGCACCACCGATTCTAACCCGCTGATCTGTGGCTATGGCCGCAACGGATAATCCCGTCAGAAAAGTAATGGACGTAGCCAGGGTAACAATCAACAAGCTCCCAAGCAGTCCCACATTTCCAACAACCCAGCCAAATCGCAGGTACATGATCACGCCGAGGATCGTCAGGATTGACGGAGTATATACTCCTCCAAAAGTGCCGAGGCCACCTTCTTTGGCCGCGATGGTATATTCCGGTTTAGAGGAGATCTTTCGTTTCAAGCAATTCTCGTATTCATTGGCTCAGATGATACTAAGCAATAACCTCAGCCCCAAACTGAAAGAAGAGTTTTATGTTGGGATATACGAACATTTACAGGTCCAAGTGGAAGCTTGCTTTTAGGTGGGGGAATAAAACTTTCCTTTGAAACATAAAATTGTAGAACTCAAGATTCCATAAGTAGCTAACCCAATGATGTGTACATATAATTCACCAAATAAAAATTTGCCGAGAAGTCTCAAATCGAATGCATTGTAAATATTGAAATTCCGAAGATATATTTCATATGCGTAGTAAAACATAAGTATATAGCACACTAATAATAAAATGTTATTAGAAACTATCCCCCAAAAAATGAGCTTTTTACTTTTAGTAAAAAGTAATCCAACTAGTACAATGCTTAAAACTATAAGCGGGATAAACCGAAAAGAAAATTCAAATGATTCCATGTAATACCTTATTCGCTGCTAAATAATAAAAGGCATTTAATTTAATAAAAACAAAAAACCCACACCGGCCAGTGACCAATGTGGGTTTGTAATTTGTAGCTTGCCTTTAGACAAAAAAGTGGGCCCAGAGGGACTTGAACCCCCGACCAATCGATTATGAGTGGAGTGATTTATTATGTAATAAAATGCATAGAGGCATTATTTAAACTTTGTGTACCCCAAAATGAACCCCTTTATTGCATCATCAGTGAACACTTTTAACCTACCCCACCACATTGACCATCTCAAAAATGGGCAAATATAAAGCGATAATAATCGCTCCTATGATCAAACCAATAAATACAATCAGGACAGGTTCAATCACTGAGGTGAGTCCCTCGACCATGATATCCACTTCTTCTTCATAGAGTGTGGCTACCTGGTCCAGCATTTCGTCCAGGCTGGCTGTTTCTTCTCCAACACTGATCATTTGTGTTACCATTATGGGAAAGATCAGACTTTTGTCCAGGGATTTATTGAGACTTTTCCCCTTTCTGATCGAAGAGACCATTTGCTGAACCTCATCTTCCAGGATCAGATTATTGGATGATTTCTTTAACACATTCAGAGACTCAGAAAGTGTAACTCCACTGTGTAGTAGAGTTGAAAGGGTACTGGTAAACTGGCTGACAAGGCCTTTGGAATACATTGCACCGAAATATGGGATCTTAAGTTTGAGTTTATCCACCATTCTCCTGCCCCGATCACTTTTCAGAAAGTAATTCAATCCAAAACCTGCAATAATCAACCCCATCAGAATGAACAAAATATTCGTGGTAAGGAACTCACTGATATTCAGAATGATCATGGTCGGACCTGGTAGATCTGCTTCAAAATCCCGATACATATCGACAAACGTGGGCACCACAAAAACTAACAGAAAACTAACTGCTGTTATAGCAACACCAACAATAATTCCAGGATAGACCAAAGCCATTTTCACTTTCTGTTTTAGTTTATAGGCCTTTTCCTTGTAAGCAGACAAACGTAGCAATACTTCATCCAACACACCTGAAACTTCCCCCACTTCCGCCAACTGTATCGAAATAGAATCAAACACCTGAGAATATCCACCGAGCGCTTTGGAGAGGCTCTTCCCTTTGCTCACCTGCTTTTTGATATCAGATATGATCTCTTTTAGTCTCTTATGGCTGGCTTGCTGAACTGAGGTCTCTAATGCTTTTACCAGCGGAAGTTTCGCTTTCAACATTACTGCCAGATTTCTGAGAAACTCGATCACTTCTTTTTCCGGGACTTCTTTTATAAAAGGAAGTTTGATCTCTTTTGACAGAAGTCCTTTTGATTTCTGTGGTTTTTGTAAGGTATGAGGAAGATTTGCCACTAGGGTTTCCTTGACTTCAGAGGTTCCCAAAGGACTGGTTTCCTTGGATTCAGTTTAAACGAAAGAGACAGTTTCCTGGTCTCAGCTACTTGATATAACTCCCAGTTGATTAGTCGCTGTTCAATAAGTTTATCTGACCATTGAATAATTGAACTGTCCACCTGATATACATTCATCTCTTTACCATTCAGCTTTAAATTCCCCATACCCCATTCATAGATTTGTGAAGTATCTTTTAATCGAGAGACTGAGAATGAGGTATCGTCCACGGAAAACTTCTCTGCTCGTATTAGATCCCTGTATATTTTTTCAGATAGAACCTGGTAATTATTATATGCTTTGATATTACCACTCCAGCTATTCATTTGACGGCTTACAAAAACAAACACTGAGCCTGTAACTCCCAAAACAATAGACACAATAGTCAGAGCAATCAAGAGCTCAGCGATCGTATATCCCTCTTCTCCTTTGATCATTCTTTATACCATAATCTTGAAGTCTGAAGTGTAATGACCGGAGCCTTAGTGGTGTCTGATTTGAATACCTTAACCGTTATCTCCCTGAATGAGTCATCTTTTAATACATTTCTCATTACCCACCACCGATTTCCAACCCGAGTAATTGATGAAGAATCGTTTTCAGTTGCAAGTACGTACTCCATTTCATTCCTGGCAAGATTAAAACTTTCCATTTTATCCCGAGCTAACCGGTTATTTGCAGCAAATGTAAGTACCAAAGCAGAGGGTACCAGTACCGATAACAAAATAGCTAATGCAACTAATGACTCCACTAAAGAATACCCACCTTCGTTAGTCGATATTTCATTCGCTAATTTCATACCAGTCCAGAATAGTATATTTAGCAGAATCAGTAAAGCCGATTGGAAGTATAAAATTTTCAGGGCGTTGGCTAACGTCTATAGTTACATCTTTTAGCCAGTTAACGTATGTGGTTGGTGACTCATAAAAATAAAACTGATAGGTCATTGCAGTTCCGAGAATCTTACCACTCAGCTCTGTTTGGCCATTGTTATAGATACTTCCTCTAACTATTGCGTTGGTATCTATTTTCACTTTAAGAAATTCCTGAGTAAAACCCGAAGGCCGAAACGGATACACAACAGTTCCATCTATAACTGCATCACCTGTTATATTGATTACTTCTTTAGCTCCTCCTTCATAGGTTTCCTGAGATGAAAATACTAAGCTCGGGTATTCCAGATAAGCATTATCCCTTACAACGATATTTCCTTCAGAAAGGGCCTGGGTACTTACCGATACTCCACCCCCGATCTGAAGTGATTTACCCGCATATAGAAGAATATTTTTACCCGTTACAGATCCACCAACCAATAATGTATCAGAAACGATGATTTTGGTGAACGGTTTGAAGGTGTAATTCCCATTTATTGTAAAATTTCCGTCTACAATGATCACCAGATCCATAGGCATGGTAACAATATTTCTCTCAATCCATTCTGTATCTTCTTCATAGTACAGGGTGTCTCCCGTTTTCAGGTTTTTTGTTACTTCTCCCCGGTAGTTGGTCATAAAACGCCTGATCTGAGGACTTGACCTTATATTCTTAAACTGGTCAAACTGAAGATGAAAAATTTCTGTTGAAAACTCCGGGAAAGTGGTATCTGCATCAAAATGTCTTTGATCTCCTGAAAAATTCCCCCGAAATGGTATTCCTTTAAAACCAGACTCCCGGATACCTTCCCCGTAGGTGAATATATTTCCATTAAGCAGTGTAGTTCCTGTTAAGGTAATGTTGGATGTTGAATCTCCAAGCAGTACCGCACTTTTATACAAACCTCCGGATTTATCCCCTGTTAACACCCGAACCTTTCGGTTCCGGCCTGATACTGAACTTTCGGAAGTAATATCCCAAAATCCACCAAAGGGTTTAACGGTTAGCGAGTTTTCTGCATCTATCTTGTAAATTCCTTCATGAACAGACGCTGTATTCTTGCGAAGAAATTTATAGATATTTGCTTCTGCCTGGTACAGCGCTTTGGTAGAATTAACATCCCGCTGCATAAATTTCATTTGAACCCTGATCCCCAGGAAAATACCTCCAATCAGTAACAGTATGATTGTGGAAATAACAAGCACAGTAGAGAGTGCTGAGCCATGCTCTTTTGATATTATTGATCTGACTGACATCGTTGAAAATACAAAAATGCACCCCTTATTAAGAACATATTTATCAGGTACTTTTGGTGTAAAGGTCAACTAACCTGGATTGTTCTACGACCTGTATATCGCATCATCTTTGGTCTCGTTTTAACTATGAGAGAGGCTTCCCAGCCCTAGGCTAAAACCAAATTCTCTTAATTATTTACAACAGGGTGTATTTTTTAGGCAGAGCCTCAGGAAGTATTCCGTAGCAGAGCTAGGCGACTAACTAGAAGAAGAGACTCTCTTAGTTCATCAGCTTAGAAATTTAAACTCCTACCAAAGGATATTGACTCATATTACCCTTGAGGTCCTTATAAAATTTTTCCAAAGAAAGAATATCGGTACTAAATTGAAATTCAAGTTTTCCACTCGTTTCAATGACGGCTACACCTTTTATTAGGATAACCCCACTTTTTTGATTCTGTAAAAACAAATAAATTCCTTCTTCCATAGTCGTGAATTCTACTTTATCTATATCGTTATTATAAAAACTAACTAGTTTTTCTAAAAAAGCTTGGATTTCTTCAACTCTTATGTTTGTAGCATAAGCCACCTTTATTCCAAGTAACTCTAAATAAATCTCTGCTTTTAGCCAATTCCCATCCCAATAGTCATTTGTATTAGGATTTTCCCTACCTAATATTTTAATTTTTAAAGTGGCATTCTCACCAACTAATTTAATTGTATCCATAAATATCTTTTATTGAGTTACTACTGTAATTATATCTCCAACAGTATTAGTAACAACCTTCAAATTATCTTTAAAAAATACTGTTGTTCCTTGTGTATTGCCCGGTATACTTCTTGTCGCATTATTTATGACATCTAAAACTACACTCGGAGAAATAACACCTCTTGATTGCATTTGATCTAATGCATGACCTGTAAATTTAACTCCATCAATTACCTTCGGAACGTTTTTAGTTAACAACCTAATTGGTTGGCCAAGTCTTCCAACTGGAATTGCATACATACCAGCATTTAAAGCCGCTTCCCCAGGCTTTCCTTCCATCAAAGGAAGCATGACATCACCTACAGGCAGTTCTCTTGTTACCCCATATATCCCTTCTACTTTCTCCCCGTGGTCTTTTAAATCCTGTAATATCGCATTGGCTGCCATCTTTCGTTCTTTCGGCTGGTCTTTTTGCGCCTCTTCGCTGAACTGACCTACATCTATTTTAAGGTTTACTTCGTCAGAGCTTGATAAAATAAAACCAATGAACTCGTTCAACTGGCACCACCAGTCCCCTTTTTCACACGGATCCATTCCGGTGGGATCGATAAAATTCACCGGGTTATTAAAAGAGTACGAATACGGAGACCATCCCGGATAGCTATCGTGATGTGGATCAATCTGTATGAACCCTCCTAGAATAGGATCGTAATTTCGGGCATTCATATAATCAAGAGTAATACTTGCCTCATCATCTCTTTCATGCCCGGTAAATTTGTAATTATCTGTTGGGTTTGAGCTATTAGAAGATCTTCCCGGCATAACCATTCCAAAGGGGTAATAATCATCATAGCCATCCACATTCCCACTTTGGTCTACAGTGGTTCTCACGCTGCCTAAATGATCTTTTAAGAAGTAACGCCGCTGGCTGCCATCATAAGTCCCAATTATCCCTCCTGAAGGAGACATAATATTTACAAATGCCAAGTCACCATCTTCAAAGATCCCAATGGTCTGTCCACTGGCATCTCTTACATAATGAGTTTGCACTCCTCCTGCTACCTGCTTCTTCACCCGTTTTCCGGATCCATCATAGGCATATTGCAGGGTTGTTCCTCCTTTCAATAATTGTGAAGGCAGATTCCTCCAATCGTACGCTGCTCCAGTTAGACCTTGCACTTCATTTGATTTCATATTCCCATTGGCATCGTAGCTTAGGTCAAGGTAACCGAAATCACTCAGGTCCAGTATCTCAGTCACTTGGTTCCCGCTACTGATCGGTAAATCCAGATTTCCCACGTTATTATTATACGAACCACTCTGATTCTTTCTGGTAAGACCGGTCATATTTCCATTCTTATCATAGCTGTATGTTGCATCAAAGGCCGTGCTACTATATCCGCTACCAGAAAACCCTGCTGAAGTCAACCGGTTGGCATTATCATACCCGTAACTGTAGGTCAAGGAGTTTGTATTAGCAGCTCCCGCCTGACGCCATAATTGTGAGCTTATGTTTCCATTATAGGAATACCCCAGATCCATTCCGAATTTATCTCCGGAGGAAATCGCTCCGTTATTGATCTTATCCAGCCAACCCTGAACCGTATAGGTATAATTCACAGTCTGAGCTGGAGTATTTCCGAGCAGCAATGTTTTTACCTGCCCATCAGCCAAATAGCTCGTGTATTCCGCTTCGGTTTGCCAGGTCGATCCATTGGTACTTGACTCTATTTCTGCCAGGCGTCCGAGCCCATCGTAACTATACCGTTGGTAAAACTGTTCGCCACTTACTCCTCCCTGGAAATCAACCTGAGTCACCCGGCCTACTTCATCATACTCATATTCAATCGTTTTATGATACAGTCCAGGCGCATGTTGCACTACCCATTTTACCGCTCCCATCGAATTATAGGAATACCAGGTTTCACCCCAGCTGCTACTGGAAACACTCAGGTCCCGATATTCTATTTTAGATATCCTTCCTTTCATATTCACTGGAGATGGTACCAATCCACCTGAGTAAGCCTGATCCCCGTCGTAATAGTACTTAGTATTTTCCTGGTTGTCCGAGGTCGGAAATGTTTGTGAATCCGGATTAGCGGCGCTAAAAGAAGTACCTGCACCCGAATACACTCCCTCTTCAATAACCCGATCCAGATCGTCATATTTTATGTAGCTATAAAACTCGTAGGCATCAAAAGAAAAGGTACCTTCAGTAAATAATGCAAATTCACTCGGGTCTGATTCACCTACAAACTTGTAGGTACCAGCATCAACTTCTATAGTATGAACGGCAGAACCACCAGAAGAGCTAAAAGACTCGTCTAAAATCAATTGCCCTGTTTGAATATGCCTTACCGAATAAGTATAGCCATCAAAAAAAAGATCATTTACCTCGAAATCTATGGTAAGTTTTCCGGGACCTGTTACAATTAAAGTCTTCTCTAAATACGTTTCTTCTTCACTATCCAAACTGGTAGATAAATCGCTGCCACTTCCCATCTCTTTATGGTTGGGCTGTTGGGTAAACCGTAACCGGCCTTTCTTATCATATTTATACTCTTCGGAATAGGTCTGATCGGGCAATTTTTTGGATGTAAGCTGTCCTAATGTGTTATAAGTATATGTGGTTGCAAGCGCCCTTGGGTCTTCCACACGCACCAGGTTACCCCTCAGATCATAGGCAAACTCCGTGACTAAATCTCCTCCAGTTGATCTGGAAAGTTGTCCATTTCCATTCATATCTACCCCACTTGCAATGGTCTGCCCCCATCCATCGGTATAGGTAATTGTTTTTTTACCATCCTGGTCCGTAGTAATGGTCTTACTGAGTTTGTTGGCAGACCAGGATTTTGCCGGTATTCCAGTCTGAGAGCTTGTTGCAAAAGTTTCGGCAGTATTTAACCCATAGGTTGTAGTATTTACATGCCCCTGACCGTATCGGTGATCATCGCCTGGTAACGTTTGTTGAACAGGTCGCGCTAAAGGACTTTCTTCATATTTCGTATAGGAATAAGCAAAATCATCGTCCACTCCCACTCCGACTATAGTTCCATAATATTCAGAAACAGGAGAGTCTGTTCCTAACCCACTTGAACTCTCCGGATCAAAACTGAGGCTGGTACCTTTAAATAAATCCTCGAGAAAAGTGTTCTGGTTGGATTCTTCTATAGGACGGGATACCGTGGAGGGAAGACCACGAGCATTATACAAGGTACCCCCCAATATTGTTTTACCTCCACCACGTTGTTGGGATTGCATCTCACGTCCCAAACCATCAAAATAGCTTACTGACTCAATGCCCCCATAAAGCTCATCTACTTCTGTTGAGTTTAAGGTCCGATTAAATACTTTTACTCCGGCAATATATCCTTCAAAGTCACCCCAATCCCCGTTGGAAGGTCCATCTCCCGGTCTGGCAATCCCTATTGACAGAGGAGAACCACCACTTCCAGCTAAATTACTCTTCCATTCAGTCCACGTCTTTTTAAGCTGACCATCGATATAGAGTTTTGTTTGATCGGCACTTGCACTGTAAGTAAGTACCAGATGATACCAAGTATCATTCTTTATTCCAGCATTGTAGCTGCGACGAGTGTCCTCTGTACCACTTCCGGTATCCATATACAGTTCTACATTTGTGCCTTCAGTTCCAATTTCCAAATTATCATTAGATGCACTTGAGGACTGTGCAACCAAAATATTATTAACACTATGATTCGTATCATTCGATCCTCCAGAGTGATTTACTTTACGGTTAAACCACAAAGAAATCGTAAAAGCACTGGCCGCATCCAATTCGTTAACATCTCCAAAAGACACATAATCGTCATCCCCGTCGAAATAATTAACTTCTTTATTCCATTCAATGACATCATCCGGAGCAAGTGATCCCGAAATAGTACTAGAAATATAGTTGGGGTCTGAATCATCAAAACTCCCATTTCCTACAACTGAATAATAGTAGTCTGTCTTTGTTGCTGCACCTAGTTGAGTAAAACTATGTGAGAGGCGATGAAAACTATCATAACCATAAGCAAGGATTTTTTTATTCTCGTCTTTCAAAGACTCCATTCTACCATATTTATCATACCGAACTTCCGAAAACAGGTCGTCACCACTACTAGGCCTTACCCCTCCTGATATAGCATCTTCACTACCATTTACCTTTTGTATTCCTGTAAGAAATACACCATTGAGCCCATTTAAACTCTGATAATTAAAAGGCTGAGTATTCGATCCATAAAAATAAACCGTTGCATTTCCATTGCCGTCTAAGACTTCTTTAATATTTCCATAGTCATCATAACCTACTACCTCTGCTAATTTTTTCGAGTTTGAAGTACTTGGCAGATCAGGTGCTGTAGTAGTACCCGACCAAGCCCATTTTTCTTTGACTAACCAATTATTATTCATAGGCCCCGAATGACTTTTGCTCCATATAGTCCAGGATTTACTTAAATCATTATTAGATCCATCTTCCAATAGAACGGAATAAGGTTTAGCAAACATGTAATCATCTTTCATATCCTGCATATAATCATAATCATCATCGGCCTGATGTCCATATAAAAAACTAGTCTTCCTTACTTCGCTATTTGAGTTTGTCTCAGTCTTTGAGGTTAGTTGATATATATTATTGGTAACATTTGTATTAGCATAGGTATTAGTTACAGTTGAATTCACTGAGGAACCACTACCTTCAAATAGCTTGGTTGTCGTAGACTTCGGATACATGAAGTACGATTTATACTGGAAATTTTTGCCTTTATAAATCTTTTCATTCGTAGGTAAAATTATTTGCTCAACTGTTACTTCGATACCCCAAACATCTCCAACTAAATAATCAATGTGATCGAATTCGTAAACATGTGTTGTTTCGCTTATTTTTTTTGGAGTCGTAGAATTATCATATGCCTGAGACTTCTCTACCTGACCTCTCTTATAGCTGCTCAATTGCCGACCCGTCTGTACGCTATGACTCAGGTCATAAGTATTAAAACCTGTCTCATTTCCACTCCCTTCGTAAATAATTTCTTTAACTTCGTCATAAGCAGATGATGAACCCATAGCTGTTTGCATGGATGAGCTTCGAACAACATAATCACAAGCAAGAGGATCGTCATCTAATTCAATTTCATCCTCTGTATACACACTATATTGATAGGGCAGGAACAATTCATCTCCCTTTACATTATAGCCACTCGACCTTGTTGGGTTCTGATCTTGTTTGTACTCATATTCCCTGATGATATCATTTGATGATGACATCCCATCATGTTGGGTAATTTTCTTAATTCTTAATCCTCCAAGTGTTTTATTGCCAGCACTTTCAACTGCACTACCAGACCAGTAATAATCGTTAGCCTCGTACTCAAATTGTGAATACCCCCCGGTTGGATAAGTAATTTTATCCATAGTACCATATTTAGTATACGTACTATTAGGTGCTCTATCTGCCCCGGAAAGAGTTCCAAATGTCACATTTGTAACCTGAGGGATTAGATCTGTATTAGTAGCACCATTGTAGTAACCCCAGTAATCAATATTGTAAGTATCGTAATCTGGAAAATTTCCCATTCCGCCGATATATGAAAATTCATACGGAGCCATATCAACTCCATCAGCATCCTGTATTCCCACGTTTTCTAAAAACCTTGAATCTGTGCTATTGTAATCTAAAATAACTTTTTGAATTACATCAGAAGTAGATACCTGTTGAACCTCAATCGATTGAAGCTGACCATAAATCACATTTCCGGATCCGGTACTTAGTGTCTCTGGGTCAACATCAAATATTAGTTTTTCCTTCGCTGTTGTTATTTGCGAAGGGAAATAGGTATACGTAGTGTTTTTTGTAACAGAATATGTGATGTCCTCTGATACAGCACAAACTGGTGCCGATGCATTATAAAATTGATTAGTCTTTGTCTTATTTACAAAGACTTCAAATTCAACCGGAGATGTTGTTTGTGTATAGGCAATATTAATCTCATCATCAGTAGAAAGATCATGAATTTTAGTAAGATACCAAGATGATACATAAGAGAAAGCCGGGGGAGGAACTTGTGAGCCTTGCCCGGATTTACTTAAGGTGGTTGAAGTTGACTGTTCTTGCTGAGCAAAAGTGTATTCTATCCCATTGTCATTAGTTACCTTAAAATAGGTAAATGCCCCTCCTGATATTTCATAGTCCACTTTTAAATTCTCATGCGGATACTTTAAAACCGGACCTGCAGCATCATCGATCATAAAAGTAGCCGATAACCCAGGTGCACTTATCGTAAATACATCCGGTTCAGGATCTAATTCCCAATTATATGCTTTGTCATAGTAAGTTTGTTCATCGTAAAGGCCATTAGCCAGACTATCTGCAGCTGAACCAGTATTTTTGTATCCAAGAGTAGACTCATCCGGCAGGCCATACACATTCCTTGTAATAACTCCTGTATTTAAAGACCAACCCAGTCCAACCCAACCAGGAATTTCCCTTGGACGTACACCCGAGGCATGGTAACTCAGAGTTAGTGGAAAATTCAAATGCCTGCTTTGAACATCATAAACCGGTACAGAAATCTGAGGAACACCTGAAGAATAACTAACGGGGATTTCAGAAAATTTTGCCATTGAAGCGGCAGTAGGAGATGGAAACGCTACATTAAATGTTGATTCAGATTGGGTATTACCCCGCCCCTGAGCTTGCAAAGCCTGAGGAATAGTGAGAAAAAGAAGAAGTATTAATGGTAGACTGGTCTTTATTGCTTTCATTTTCGAGTATGCAAAATTGGTATTTATTAGCATTTAAGTACAAGCTAAATGCAAAATTTTCATACTAGATTTAAAGCTTTAAAAAAGATTTCTCAAGGTCTTAACAAAATAATATTGTAGTTGAATTACTTAGATATAAAATACTCCATTAAGATAGTGTACTCTGCGATTATGTAAACAAGTAGAATAAAAACAGAGATAGGAATTTTTGAATTTTTTGAAATTTTTTTGGAAGCAATCCCAATTATTGAGAGTAAACCTCCAGTAAGCAATGAGATATAGATAACTAATCCAATATCCCATCCGATAATAAGTGGGAGTACAGAAAAGAG
Organism: Rhodothermia bacterium; assembly: GCA_030427885.1. Classification (GTDB taxonomy): domain Bacteria; phylum Bacteroidota; class Rhodothermia; order Balneolales; family Balneolaceae; genus JAUICM01. The sequence goes on from JAUICM010000002.1 coordinate 237,972, forward strand.
TTTTATGTCACCCCAACCAAAAGCTGTTTTTCCCCAGAATTTTTGTGTAATAATTTGGATTATAAAACCTGCCCCAAATATCAAACATGAAATCATGCCCTTGTTCCATTCAGATTGGATTGCAACTATCAATATTCCAACCAACAGCATACCCAACACCAGTTTATTAGGGATGATCTTCGAGTACGTATCTATGACTGCCACAAACAAAAAGAGTTGCTCAAAGATAACCAGTAGCCATTCTGTATCATCTGACGGAGATCTAAACAGAACCCAGACCGTATTGAGTATTGTGGCAAGAATGGCTACCACCCATTTAATTTTCCCGGAGCCAATTGGAGTGATATTCTTAGATAAATATGTTGGTCGAAAAATGGATACAAAGCTAAGGATACCGCCAACAACCAATCCTTCTATGGCCTGGACTATCATTGTAAACTAGTCCGGAACTACTTGCTCCACATTACCCTCCTGATCCACCTGCCATTTATTGAATACCCCGTCGTTGTCGAAATCAATAATGGAGGTAGCAGTTGCTACATACGCGTTTGGACCTGCGCTTTCCACTTCAATAACATAACGGGCCTTCCCTCCTTCCGTGATCATTTTTTCATGCTCAAAACCCAAAGTTTCAAAATCAGAAGCATAGATGTCATGTTCCAGATGATATACTTTCTGAAGAGTATGTAGGAAAGCAAGCTGGGTCTTTGCTTCCGTGGTTTTAGCCCTTGTAGTTACATTCTGATATAAGGGGACAGCAATCATTATCAGGATCCCGATAATAGCTAATACGATAAGAAGCTCGGTTAGGGAAAACCCATCTTCATCTTTATAGATCTCTTTTATCCAGGTATTCATAATTTTTCTCATTCTAGTGTTAGAGTAAATTTCTTCTTGTTAAATCCAATTATTACCGAGTCTGTAGAAACTTCTTCAATAGTGATTTCTGAATTCAGTTTCTCTCCTTTCCCAAGTATGTATGTTTTACCTGCCTCATCTGAAATCGCAGCCATTCCATCAAAAATTCCAGTCAGCTTGAGCGCTGGCAATTCCAGCTCCTTTTTCTTGTTTTCTTCAATTACACTAACCTCTTTAGCAGGCTTCTTTGTATTTGAGAATGGATCCCTTCCGTTAGATTTATATTGATATACTGCTTTCTCCGGAACCACCAGATCAGAGAGCTGTACTTCCTCTTGTTTCTGTATCGCCACACCTTCGTTTCCACTGCTCAATTCTGAAAAACTGATGAAATTGATCCCCCATACAATGGCAACAACTCCACCTAATAGTACTTTCCCCAATGTTGTTTCCAGAAATTCTTTCATGAGGACTCCCTTAGTAGAATAACCTCAAGCCTGAGTTCTCCTTCCAATATTGTAATAGAGCTTTCACCTCCGAGGCTTTCAAGATCGATAGACTGTATTCTGAGTACCTGCCCTTTTTGTTCTATCTGATTAATGAACCTGGCCACGCTATGATACCCACCTCTAAAATTTATCTCCAGCCCCCGGTTAGTATATTTCCCGGATGACTCAGAGGCCAATGGTTGCACTTTATTAATGCTGACATAATTCGATTGAGCAGCTTCATATAAGCTTTCTATCACGTTCGAGAATTCTTCCTCCGTTGCCAGTTCAACGTACATTTCATCCATTCGCTCATCCAGAACACCTCTGGAGTGCTGCAGTTCATCCAGCTTTTCTTTCCAATCCCCCATGTACTCTATCTGTTCACTCTGAACCTTTAACACACTGTATTTTTCATATAAGTCAGCCACATATGGCAATACGATAAATACTAATACTCCACTAAAAACCAATATCATGGCTCCCGATATCACCTTCCATATATGTTTATATGAAGTTTTCAATTTGAAGTAGTATAGATTAAGAGTTCAAATTTCAGGATCTGACTAACATATTCTCTGTCTTCTGGTTCTATCCTTTCCGAAAGGAGCAGGCTAACGCTTTCAACCTCATTACGACTCTCGAGACTACTCAGAAATCTGGTAACAGCCCGCTCATTCGTTGCCTCCCCCTTCAGTACCATTTCTTTTCCGTTATTTGCACCTAATCTCACGTTCAGGTCTTCCACCCAAACCTGTTCAGGAATGGTTTCTGCAATAAGCTGAAACAGATAGGCGAATGATTCCCTATCACTGATCAAGTTCTTTGCTTCCACAAAAGAGTCTTTCATCTGTATTAACTTCTGCCGCTCTTTATTTACCAGTTCAATCTTGTCGCCAATGGTTGCCATTACCTGATTACTTTCTACCAACTGATAGTCAACTACTTTTGAAAGAGCATACGTCAACAGCCCAAATATAATGAGTGGTACAAAAAGCAGAACTCCCAGTCTGAGAGTTTCTTTCTTGTCATGTTCTTGGACTGCATCTACCTTGGCTTCTTCTGAAATAACATTAAAACTGTCTATTCCCTGGAAAAAGAACTTAACCAAAATACCTGTGGACAAGGAATATGCTCCTTCCAGTGCATCGAATCCTTTCTTTCGTTGCAATGGGGATAAAGAATTTAACTCTCTTCCCGATCCAGTATCCTGTACCCTCAAAGCAGCTTGAGAGATAGAAGTATAAACAAGCATTCCATCCGAATTAGTGTCCTGCTTTGATTCTTCAGATAAAAGACAGGACTCTGCCTGCGTCCACAGATACTCCATTGAATCCGACTCTGGAGCAACCAGAGAATAGAAATTGAATATCAGGCCGTTTTTAAAGACAGTCAGTTGATACTCATTATTTATTATCTCTAGTACTGCGGAATACCCCTCTATAAACTCAGGATTGAATATCTGTGAATATCCTGATTCAAAAATACCTGTACTTATTACCTCCGGATACAAACCAGCCTTATGTAATACAGCCAGATATAAATCCCGCTTCTCCTGATCGATTACCTGAAAAAGACATCTTTTACTGTCTTCTCCGATATCAATTAAATGGGACTGAATTAGTACATTTTCTTTACCCGCTGTAAGCTCTTTACTCTTTGAGTCTAGCCATTTATCTATTTCTTCGGCCTCTTCGAAATAGGGCAGCTCTTCAATAATAACCTCAAATAGTAGCTCAGGTATTACTACAGCAATGTGATACGCATCAGACTCAACACTTTCTTTCAATGCCTCTAATTTGGAAATTAGTGAGGCTTCACTTCCATTGTGAGCTACTTCATCAAAGCCCTTTAACGTCCACTTTTTCCCTGAGCGGTCAACCTCCACCCAACGGATGAGTTCATCCGTAATCTCAATACCTACTGCGGTATGTTCCAGAAAGGGAACTTTGATCATGCTTATTGATCTACACTTAATTTCATGTCATCACGAAGCTGGTTCCAGCGGTCGTCGTCATTCCCATCGCCATAAAACACATGGGGAGTTATAAATATCACCAGCTCAGATTTGATCTGGCTTGTTTTCTTATTCCGGAATAATCTACCCAATAAGGGGATATCTCCAAGAATAGGAACTTTATTGATCGTCTCTGATTCACTTTCCTGAATCAGTCCACCTAGGATAATAGTTTCCCCATCTTTGAGTCTTACGGTAGAATCCAGAACCCGACTGTTTATAGTGGGAGGAATATCCGGACTAAGCGTACCTACGGGTGTATTAAACTCGGGATGTACTTCTACTGTTACATCTCCAGAGGCACTAACCCATGGAGTTATTTCGAGCAACACATTTGCCTGAATTTCTTCGAACCTTTGTGACTCCTGAGTTACAATCTGGTTAGGGGATTGCAAAGGAGTTGTTGAGGTAAGCAGGTAATACTGAGTGGTACCAATTTCTATACTTGCTTTATGCCCGTTTAATGTTGAGATCTGCGGACGGGATTTTACTGTTACCAGTCCATCCTGATCGAGCGCCTGAATCTTAAAAAAGAAATTAGATGGCAACCGCCCGAGATTTTTAATTCCAAACAGATCTCCACCACTTGTAAATGCACTATTTAAATCAGTTCCATCCCCTTGTATGGTTAACCCTCCGCTTTGATCAGCACCCTGACCAAACAGTACTGTAAACGGATTAAAGAAACTACTATCAGGAGATACTCCTTTGGCCAGAGACAGCCCCAGTTGATACATATCCGAAGTATTAACATCGATCACAAGCGCTTCGATCATGATCTGAGGGGTTGGAAAATCAATCTCACGTACAAAATTTTCCAGCTCCACGATCACATCATTGGTACCTATTACCATTAATCCGTTTTGTTCTTTGATCACCTGTATATTAGCGTCTTTTTTCACTGGCTCGGGAATCAGGTCAATCACTACATCAGAGCGGATATGTTTGAGCCTGATCAGTTTAGTAGTGGCTATACCGCTGGTGTTCTTATCACCTATGATATACATGGAACCTTCTTTCCTATACGTGAACGAAGTATTTCTAAAGATATAGGTAAGTGCCTGATCCATATTCAGATTATTAGCTTTTGCTGTGATGGTTTTTTCAGGAAGACCGTAGGTGATCATACTTACCTCACTCTGATATCCAATCTCTGTGATGACATCAGAGACATTGGCATTTACCACATCCAGTTCGATTGAACCATCTTTCACTGATACCCAAAAATTAGATCCTTGTGCATCTCCGTCACCTGATGCAAAACCAAGTCGGTCTACAATGTATATTCCGTCCTTCTCCCTTAGTGAGAACCCATTGTTCGATAAAATTATATTCAGTCCGGGTTCCAATTCAACCTGACTTAAAAATCCACTTAGGTTCCCACGCACTCCATTTCTGATAATCAGATTTCTTCCCGTTTTCAGTGATATCTCCCGGACAAATCTGTTGAGCTCTACGTCCTGAAGGTCTAAACTCAATTTACCCTCCTCATAACTAATAACCGGCTCGATTATCAATTCCTGGGGCTCAGGCACTATATATTTCCCGACCCTAAAAACCTGACCTGACTGCTTTAGAGAAAATCCGTATTCCTGACATATGAAAATCAGGACTTCCATTACAGATACATTTGAAAGTCTTAGTGTGATCTGCCTGGTTAAATCGTTGTCCACAATCAAATTCAGATCATATTGTCGTCCCAAAGCACGAAGGAAATCTCTTGCTGCAATATTACTGACATTTAAGTTCTCCACTTTGACTTTGGAAGAAGCTGGGATTGCAGACAGGTCCACCTGTACAATTGTAGTATCAATTATGGATTTGAGGTAAGTACTTAGTGAGTCTCTTTCGGTTATCCCTGAACTATCTACCTGCACTGGGTTGATATCCTGAGAAAAAGAAGCTACCGGGAGTAGCATAACCCATAACAAAATGATTCCGCATATTTTAGCTTGCATAAACAGGATGGCTGCGATTCTTGTTTTGAGGAGAATAGAAAAATTTTACTGAACTTACACTTATTCTTTTCTCAAAGAACAGTTTCCCTGTAAATCTCCTCTAGAGTCGTCAATCCTGCCTTTATTTTCTGAATACCTGTATCTCTCAGAGTTGTCATCCCTTGTTTCTTTGCAAGTTCCCTTATCTGGCCCGTGTTTGCATTATCTGAGATCAAGGAAGCCATTTCATCATTGACTACCAGGATTTCGATAAGTGCAGTCCTGCCTTTATATCCCGTTTGATTGCACGTATCACACCCTCTCCCCCTCTGAAACTCTTCAGCCTGATTATCCATCCCCAAATCCTTTAAAATAATCGGATCGGGTGAATACGATTCCTTACAGTCAGTACATATTTTTCTGACCAGTCGCTGAGCCATTACTAGCCTGACAGACGAAGCCACCAGAAAAGATTCCACTCCCATATCCGTAAGACGTGAGACAGCTGAAGCAGCATCATTGGTATGAAGTGTTGAAAATACCAAATGACCAGTAAGTGCTGAACGTATCGCAATTTCAGCAGTCTCTTTATCGCGAATCTCCCCAACCATGATGATGTTTGGATCCTGTCTGAGGATGGATCTCAATACATTAGCAAAAGTCAGATCAATTTCTTCGTGTACCTGAGTTTGATTAATACCCTCCAGATTGTATTCAATCGGGTCCTCAATAGTAGTAATATTAACCTCATCTGTATTGAGCTCATTCAGAGCTGCATACAACGAAGTTGTCTTTCCACTTCCTGTAGGACCGGTTACCAGGATCATTCCATAGGGGTTATGGATCCCTTTTCTGAATTGGGAAAGAATCTCTCCCTCAAATCCAAGGTTCTCCAGATTAAGACTAAGGTGACTCTTATCCAGAATCCTCATCACTACCTTCTCTCCATAATGAGTTGGAAGTGTTGAAACCCTCAGATCAATATCATTTCCCTTTTTGGATTTAGTTTTGATCCTGCCATCCTGGGGTCTCCTTTTTTCCGCTATATCCAGATTTGCCAGGATCTTTATTCTTGAAACGAGAGCATCTTTCTGGCTTATTGGGAGTTTAGCTATCTCCTGAAGCACTCCATCCAAACGGTACCTCAATCGATAGGTTTTCTCGAATGGTTCAATATGAATATCGCTAACCCCAAACTCGATAGCTTTCTGAATGATCTCCTCGACCTGTTTTATGATCGACCCACTTAATTCTATATTCATATACGACTTATTCTTTTGGGGAGAATATAAGTCTGTTTAACAAACATAAAAGCTTATTTGTAAATCGACTGAAGATCGGCTGTATTTATCGATATTCAATCATCGTAAGGTATTTGCATGTAATTATGTAGCCTATTTGTAGCACTTAAATACTTTGAGTAAGCAATCAAACTAAAACAAGAATGATTTTTTAATAAAATTACTCATTCTTGAGTTTAGAGTTCCCCTCTAGCTTGTATATATGATTTATTTGCATGAATTCTTGCAAGTAATATTCATCACTGTGCTTTTCTTCTTTATGAGCTCTTGGGTTTCTATACGCCATAAACGTTCCAATCATAAGCTGAATTCTTCCCTCAGCCTCACCCTTTTCAATTCCATCCCAATGCAATTTTGCCTCCTCTCCCCGATATGTTTTAGTAATTAATGCTACAGAGCTCTCGGTTAATCCTGTTCTCTTTCTTAAAATATCCTCAAATCGACGATAGGCCGTCATGATTTTCTCATCTGGAGAATCCCAGAATGAAATTGCTAAATCTGAGAGCCTTTTGTCAAGAATAGAATATGGTATGATAGGTTTGAAATAGGTCCATGTCCTTTCATTATCCTTCGAATCCCAATCTTTTTTTAGTAAGTAATCATAAACCCTATTTGGTAGTTTTGGCTTAGATTCAACTACCCTTTCTATATCTTCAACTGTCAAACATGAATTATCTATTCGCTGAATTATTCCTTCTTCTACCTCAATTTCGTCTACTTCGATTTTAAAAACTTCAAAAAGTGATAAGACATAAGAAAAAGCAGATGGCCCACTCCCATTATACCCAGATGAAAAACCAGATTTTATCGCGATCAAATCTCCATATTCAAGTCTCAAAACAATGCAATGTGTATTTGAATGTTTATCAAACTTTGTAACTACTCTTGCCTTTTCAACCGATACACCATTTTGGAAAAGGCTGATAATAGCATCTCTACATTTATTTGAAATTCCAGAAACCCCTAAATATTGAATACCAGCTAATTTTTTATCTGTTTTTCTCAAGTTGATATATGTACTTTATTTATAAATAGAAAGTTCTCTCGCTTTCCTATCTTCATCTAAATCTTCTATTGCAGTTACTTCTTCAATCGCCTGCAAATACTCTTCAGGAAATCCGGCCTCTCTTGCCCCAATTAAAACATGATGCTTATACCATTCGTAAGGTAATAAATTAGGATATACGTTCGTAGCTATATATATAACTACCTCTAATAAAGAACTATCATTAATGGATTTTACTTCAACAGTTTCTTCCTTATAACCATGATTCAATCCTTCTACTCTATCTAATTCAGGTTTCCCTTTTTCATCGATTTCAAAAACAATACCCAAAATAAAATCATTTTCTAAACCCGTTCTAAGTGCATCACATTTCCCCGAACCATCTTGGCTAATTTTGTGAAACTTAAGTTTATAACCATGTAGTTTATAAACTCCCAAATTTCCAGCTATGCTCACCCTATCTCTCAATCTCGGGATTGACATATTTGAACCATATGCAAAGTATTTGATAGACATTTATTTAATTGTTCCAGGAATTAATGGATAAAATCTAATCTCATCTTCCAAAGTTAATTCAACAAAAAAGGATGTCCTCCTTAAAGCTTTGTCTTTAGTAAATAACCATTCTGAATAGCTAACAGCTTTTTCTTTCACATCATTTGGAAACCATTGTACTCCTTTGCGAAAATCATCATAATTACCTTTAAAACTATTGAACAAATCAGTTAATGCTCCTATCGCCAAATCAGGAATAGAAGATAAATCTTTAAGGTATCTATCTTCAGAATCTTGCTCTTGATCTAAATATCCTAAAATAAATTCCCTTTCCTCTGAATATGCTTCTATAGTATTCAATATGTAAGCTAATGAAAGATCACGAATTTCGGGGCTAATAAAGAGGTCGTCTTGATCTGATATAAGATGGACTAATGAATTCTTATTAAGTAATGGCAAAATAAGAACAGCTATAAAATGGGCTACAAAATTCAGCTTTCGAAAGACTTTTGGCTTAATCGCTTCATAAGAAGGATATTCTTTAATAAAATTTAAGTTGTAGTTGGGCTTTAACTCATCTAATGAAGGATCAATTATGAAATTGATCATTAACCCTTTTATCTCATCGGCTACATTAAGAAATGAATTGATATAGTCCGGTCTTCTTTTTGAAGCTCTGAACTTTGAATACTTAATCTCTTGATTACCTAAGTTATACTTTTCCTTCACCTGTAATCTAAGTTGTCTAAATGGCTCTAATGACTCCAAATCAGTAATAATAAATGATAGACCAAATAAATTTATTGGCTTCTCTGGTTCTCTAAAATCACAAATTATAGCGAGTTCATTTGAGAAATTATTAGGCTTAAAATAATCAGGATAAACTTCCTTAACTTCGTTTAATAGATACTCCGGCCTAATTGCAATGGGTACATCAATTTTATCCATGGTTTCTATCCTTTAACTTTTCTTTTATAATTTCAATAAGTCTTTCAGCCGCTTCTTTAGGAGATAATGGAGCTTTCATATTAATGACATTTGTAGACTCTTCTTTTTGCCTCTCATAAATTTCTTCAGCTTTTTGATTTGCTGATTTGGACCATGGCTTAACTAATTCTAATAGCCAATTTAAATCCAATACTGATTCTGGACTATCATTGTGCATTATAAAAACTGTCAGAGCGTGCATTACTGAAGCTGCCTCCTGATCTAAAAGGTGAGGAGCTAAAATTAGAGGATTAAACCGATCAGGGTATTTAACAGGAGCATCATAGTGTATTGATAGCTTCTTTAATACTTCAACTAAATCAATTTCTAACTCAGAGTAATTACTATTGTACTTGGAATTAAGAAACGGTAAAAGTCTATTAGTGAATATCAGATTGCTATGAATAATATTTAACATCACTTGATCAGTATCATCAAGCTCATTCTCCCAAGATGCAACATGTTTTGCTGATCCATTTACAAAAGTTGCCAAACGCAATATGGAACAGTAGATAACTCTCAATACTCTTGATCTATAAACACCTAATACTTGTGCGTCATTCTGGTCATTTTTTTCACTCAATATTTGAGTAAGAATCTCCTTCAAATATTCACTGGCTTTTACCTCACCACCCTTTAAACTAAATACTTCTATTCCCTTGGAAACCAAAATTAAAAATTCAAGAAAACGATATCCGAATTTAAAACTTGATATTTCTTCCTCTAAAATTGAGGAATAAAAAGTAACCTCATCAAAATTATCATTTGATTCTTTAGCAAAATCTGATTGAAAACTCTCGATAGTTTTTACACATGTTTTATACAAATCTTCAGGAGAAAATGTCAGAAATGATAACTCAACCTGCACACCCCGAGGATACTCACGGTTATCTAACACATAAATTCCTGGATGAATAGCATTTGAAGTCCAGCCTGAATTTGGAGCTAAAAATTCATCTAAATCTTCTGTATCAAGTTCTTGCAGCTTAGAAAAAGCATGTGGAAGATTCCTTTGAAGTTCGAAATACACACTCGAAATAATCGCAAAAGCAACCTTTTCACGTGCTCTTTTACGGACCCCAACATTTTCAGATATCAAATCAATGGAATTTGCTTGAATTGCTTTCCCTAAAATTGGATCAATTAGCTGTAGTTGTGACACTATGGTTTCAATAATTTTTGGCAATCCATGAAGTTCATCACGCAGTATCAATCTGAGCATAGAAATATTAATGGGAACTTCATAAGTATCATCATCTGGAGCTCTAAATTCTTTAGGCTTTAGCCGATTCCAATTACAAAAGACCCTTAGGTCACCAGTCAAAAATCTCCCATATTCTGGACTTCCTTTTAAAATGTCTTCAAATATTCCAATAACGAATAACTCCAATTCATCTTCTGGTATTTGATCCTTGGCTTTTTTACTCCCATCATCAAACCAGTATACTTCATCTAATTTAAATTCATGTGGAAACAAGGACACGTGTCCAAGACACCTACGTAGTAAAGGATTAAAATGCTTTATTAGCTTGTCATGTAACAAAGGTCTAATCAATACTCCGAGCCTTTTAGTAATCGTAAGTTTAATCTGTTCATCTATACTTTGCACCTCTTTTGAAGTCCTTAACCTACCATTATCTTTATCATTATAACTTCTCAATCGAACCACATTTAGTACAATAAAATCCTCAATTGCTAAAACTGCTCTCTCAAGATTGTCTCCTTTTTCAAATTTCAATAAAGACTCTGAGAACCAATCTAATGCCCCCTTTACACGCACTTGATAATCACCATCATCCTTTTGAACACCTGCCCTATTTAACATTCCAAAGTCAACTATTTCATGTAAAATACTGACCCAAAATGAGGCCATTTTATCTTTCATCTCATCTCGACGTCTGTCTACATACTGCATCAGCATGGAAAGAATATCATCTATAAATTTTATCCTTTCATCAAACGGCATTCGAGTATCTTTTAGAAGTATACTTGCTATTACTCCAGGCACTACTCTTGCTAAAAACAATCTTTGTTGAGGTCTATAATCAACCTTGGATTCACTATCATAATTTTCATCTATCAGATGCCCTTCTAAAGTAGATAGAAAAGCTTTGTATTTTGGTAGTACAGGGTTGTATCGAAAATTGTTAAGAAGATAATTTACAGCCAACAGGAAATTTAGTGGTCGATAACCTAATTCAACTAACCTGTACCCCGCTTCAATAAATTCAGAATCCTCTTTTGTATCTGCGTCTCCTTGAATTATTTCTAAGATATTTTCAGTTGTTAAAAAATCTACCGAAGAATATTCCTTATTTAACTGCGAGAACTCTTCACGAAGCTCATCAAATGGAAGAGGGTGATTAAACGGCCAAAGTAAATAGCCAATTACCCTATCATCAGTCCATAAATTCAGCTCTTTTGATTTTGCCAATTCTAACAAACTTAGAGCCTGAGTGTTTGAGGATCTAAAGAAGAATGAATCTCTACTCGGAACTTCGATATCAGTTAAAACTTCAATGATATCTTCACTAACCAAATTCTCAAGTTCGGATAGCTGATTTGAAGCCAATAATTTCATTCGCATCTCATTTTCAATGAGTGTAGCCTCCTTTATTAAATGTGCACTTCCAAATGGGCCGAGATGAATTTTCGGCCAAGGAGTTTCATTTTTGATCCAAGCTCTGTTTGCTACTGTTAATAAACCAGTCGCATTCCAGTGTTCGATTGAGAAAGCAGAGAAGACTACATTCTTAGGTAGTTCAACAGGGTCCGTGTTTCTCCAGCCTTCAAATCGTGAATTCTTGTTAGCTGCCAAATCTGCTTCATTCTCACCAATCAAACCATGATCTACTAACGATCGCAACAACTGTTTTGAAGATGTTAATGCTGATAATACTTCACTCTCTCCTTCCATGCCGTCGATTTTGTCTAAAATAAAACAGGCCTGATCTAATGAAAGTGATAAACCTAAATCAGAAACATGATTACCCAGTACCTCATGCAATTCTTGAGGCACCTCTGAAGAGTATTTATTCCAAAGATCTGCTGAATATTCTTGAATTACTGCATTGTCATTAAGCAAATTGAATAATTCATCGTAAGGGTACTTCTTGATTTCAAATAATACTTCTTCCTGTCGGGTGACAGCTCTTCTTAAATTCCGCAATTCTTTAGTTCTAAGAAAAAGGTTGTACCCTAAATCTTTTAGTTCTCTAATTATTCGATCTGTTTTAGAAAGGACACAGAGAGTGAGTAGCGCAGTTAAATCTAACAAAATCCCCTTTTCCCAACTCTCAAACTTGTGAATATAAGGCCACGGAGATTTGATTGAATGAGAAAAGCTATTCTTATAATAAATTTCGTCTGCTGCAGATGTCCAACCAATCCATTGTCTCCAAGGTTGACCATTTCTGGCAAAGGTATCTACATATGTCATCAGGTCATTCCGATGAAATGTGTTTAGAGCAGAAGTGAATTCGCTATTCCATTCGACAAATGCTTTAATACCCTCTTTTCCTCCCAGGTCCATTCTTACAGACCCACCTGAGGCCAGTTCGTTTAATTGTTCAAAGTCACCTTTTTTGGTAACAGACATCGAAGGAATTGTTGCCCAATGCTTTGAAAAATATCGTTGTGCAACATTCTGTTTGCCTGCTAATCCAGCTGCCCTACCCATATGAAGGTATAGGAAGGAACTTGTCAACCCTGCCTTAAGCCTATAAGCCTTTGATAATAAATTAAACGCCTTTCGACCTTCTTCGGGGGTTACATTTTCTCTAAATGTAATTGCCACTGCTAAGTTTGCGTTCAAATAAGGATCATCAGGAAATCTCTCTATCCACTTATTTAGAATAGTATAGGCATCTGTACCTTTATTGTAATTCAAATAATATGTCGCTGCCTCATTTATATATCTTGGATCATTAGTTAAATCTGCAAGTTCTTCAAAAATTTGCGGGACCTCATTTACTCTTTCAGTCTCAATGAGACAATGTGCTATATATCTTAATGAGCTAATGTAAACCTTAGTTTCTGAGGATACTTCTTTGAGAACTTGGAAGGCATTATTAAAGTCTTTATCGGCTATTAGTGCTTCTGCATAAAGGATTTGGTTGGCATCCGTCGGTAGAAGCCTGTTAAGAATATTCACACTTTGATTTATCTCATCTAATAACTCTTGATTATTTTTTGCTGGTTCTTCCTCTCTTTTCTTTTTGATTTCATCAATTAATAAATCAATGTAGTAGCGCCTAAATTGTATACTTAATGGAAACTGACTAACAAGGACTTTTAATCTTTCGAATAAACTTTCAATACCTTTTTTTCTCTCAAGAATACCAAGTTCAATCAGTGCTTTTGAGTGTTCATTTATTTCAGATAATCGCTGTAAAACCCTTTCTGCTTTATCTAAGTGTCCTTCTTGTATATAAAAATTAATTAAGGACTGACCAGTTACATATTTTTCTTCTTTTGTTGATAGTTCAAAAGCAGCTTGAAAAAAGTGCTCAATGGATTCGAACTCCGCTTTTTCTGAGCCTTTCATTAACGAAACCGCATTGTTGTGTAGTTCAAGTGCTTTGGAAACTACACCCCTCTTAATTTCAAATTGATAGACTGCCTCATCATCTTCATTCAATTCTTTAATAGCAATTTCTGTAGCCCGTATTGCCTCTTTCTCTTCAAGCATTGAATAAAACTTTAGCGCACTATCTAATAAGATTACAAGCCCTCTACGATAGTTTACTTTTTTGCAAGAGGTGATTGCTGAATCAATATATTCACGTGTTTTTATGACTAATTCTGATCTATCAAGTTTTGGTGTTTCAATCATTCCAAAACTTATTCTTCTTAGAAAATGAATCGCTATGTTTGCGATTTGTATCTTATGCAAAGGTTGGTCACCTGTAAACTCTTTGGCCCTAAAAATTTCTTGCTGAAATTCTATTGCTTCTTGTGATAGAGTGACATCATCATAATTCTCAATTCTTCCCAACAACCCTAAATAAATAATCCTAAAGTTATCGGTCTCATTATTTATCCTTTTTAAGAGTTCTCCCCATTGGCTTTTGAGCATTAAAAGTTCCATTTCTGCTATTTCTAACTCTGTAAGTTCCCCTTCCTTCACAAGTGATTCGAACTCAGATATTTTATTCAGGTTAAGTAAAACTTTCGATTCTAACCTCTTCAGCGATGGAGTTACAATTCCTTTGTTTTTAGCATCTAAATAATTCTCTTGGGCTTTGTGGAACTCACCTAAATTTGAATATAGAGATGCAAGTTTTAGTAATAATTCTACATGATGATCTCTAAATATTACCTCTGAAGAGGGGTTTGCCACATAAATTTCATTCAGTTTATTTAATCTTGATTCTATTTCTCTTTGAGCGTCATGGAAAGCTCCCCTATCTAAAGATTGTTTAATTGAATTCCAGTCTTGTGTTGCAGAAAGAAATTCTTCTATTGCTTTTTTCTGAGGTTCATTATGAAAATTCAAGCTACCTATTAGATCAGTGATAGTGTCTTTATATTCATTGAACTCACTCTCTAACTTTTCAATTATTTCTTCCTTCCCCTTTTTTATTTCATCCGACTGTTTATCAAAGCTCATTAATATGCGATTCGACAAAAGTACTGGTCCGTTAGGAGATTTAAGAAGCCCTTCGTTAATCTGTTTAAACAAATAGGCCAAGACTTCTTGGGCTTTTTTTTCTAATTGTGGAATACTTATAAATGATTCAACAGCTCTTGATACAATGAGTTCAACAGATTCCCCATTTTCTAATGCCTTAATAAAGCTGCTAAAGTACTTTGACTTGATCCATATTGTTAAATAATCTTTATACGCTTCTCTTCTTACAGTTGAGCTACTGAACTTTTTTGCAGTTTTGTTAGTAGCTCTCCAAAGAATTAGCTTTCCTCTTTTGGCATTTAATAGAGCACTTGCACCTTTCTCTCCTAAGGTGAGACTCAGAGCTACTGCAACATCGATTAGTGGCATATTATTATTTCAGTTTCATATTTAATCAAATCCTATTAACTAAGTATATATAAGTAATACATTTGATATTATGAATTGTATCTAATTTTCTATTACTACTCACTTTAGATACTCTCTCATTGGATATCCATCTTTATCCCACTTACCCTCACAAATTTTAAAATCACTTTCGTCGTATCCTTTATTGAATTTCAAATCTAACATTTCTGAATAAGTATAGAGTCTTTTCGGTACTCGATTCAAATCTGTTCTTATAGTATCCGGGTAATGAAAAAAGCTTTTAGGGTTATTTAACAAATACGGTTTTCTATCCCGGTAGTAATCTGCTTCCAACCTATTCTCCATTGCCTTGATGATTTCATCTACAGAAAATTCATTTATGGATTCATGGATTTTCTTGCAAAGATTACTGTCTCCGTAATTGACTTTTTGAGTAAATTTATTATTCCAGGCTTCAACTACTTTTACAAATGAATCATCAAAATTAAAATCACTACTAGTAGTAGTTTCTTTAGGTTTATTTTGATCTTTCTTTTGAGTGTCTACTTTTTGGACTAGTTGCCGGTCTGAATTTTGAACTGGTTGTGGTTCAATCATCAAACCAGGATTTGATTCTTGGACCGCTCCTTTTTCGGGCATCAGCTTTGAAAAATTCAATCCGTACTTATTGGTACTGCTGGTTCTTTCTTTAATTATTAAATGACGTTTTTCCAGATTCTTAAGAGCTTTGGTTATAGTTGATCTAGAACACCCAGTTATCTCTTGGAATGTAGAAAGCGCTATGCCATCCTTGGATTTACCAAAGCCTAATGTCTTTCTACAAATAGCTACAATCGTTAGTAATTCAGCTCCACTTAAATTTTTCATATGATTATCTAGAATCATATTGGGAAGCTTAGTAAATCCCAGCTTATTAATTATGGCATTAAGTTCTTTTCTACTCATTCGTGCACCCCAAATAGTTCTTTAAGATCTTCTTCTGTATACGACAGATCTATATTTTCATTATTTATATACCCTTGTAATGCTTTTAGAGCTTTTTCTCCCGAAACGGAGTTCATGAATGTTTGAACACATTTTTTATGCAGTTCATTAGCTGGATTCAGATAAATTGACATGTACTTATTCCACAGTTGGAATAAATTCCCCTCACCTGGTGTAATTCCTATCCTTCTACGATTTACTTCTTCTACTACCACCCTGCTATTTATTACACTCTTGCAGGCTTTCTCTTCCTCAGATTGTATCAATGAGATTTTTAGTATCTCAAGTCTGTTAATTGAATATCTAAATGGCTTTTCGTTTTCATTTACTTCAATCAGGCTTAGACTCCTTAATCTTTTAAGTCCGATAACTAATGTTTTTCTGGAAAGTCCTGTAATAAAACCAAGATCATCTATACTTAGGGGTACGGAATTCAAATTCTTTCCAACTGTCAAGTGGTTTATCAGTAGCATTAACTTCAGTTCAGAATTATTCAACTTGGGTAAGTTGAATACAAGAGTATCTAGGACTCTTTCATAGAATGTTTTCACTTCAGATTCTTGCATAGTGTTACCTCAGGTGAAACATTCGTTCAATAACAGTTCTTTCGAAGTACTTTCTTCTACTTCCGCCAAACCTAATTGATGGGATATATCTGGGATTGTCTTTCTCCAAGTTTGATCTGTTTAAAATGGTTCTATGATCTAAGCCTGTCAGATCCTGAACTTCTTTTGCTGAGATATACTTCTTTGCATTTATTCGGTGGGCTGATGAATTGAGCAACAGATCAAGTTTACTCTCAATTCGTTCTAAGGTTGTTTCACTCATTTTTCTATTTGTTAATTAGTGATTGTCTGTCACCAACTTATGCTCACAAATAGAATAATTTCAATTGTTTGAAAAATATATTTCTAAAGCTGTTTTACAGAAATGCAAAGATTATTATTAGAAACCAGCATGGTTTTAATAGAAAATCGGGAAAAACTATTAGACAAAATTTTTATAAAAAAAACTTCCTGAGAGTAGGATTTAATTCTTAGTGTACTTTTCATTTTCGTGGTTTATCCATGAGTTTACTCTGTTGTTAATCGTGCTTCTTTCATCAATTATCATTCCACCTTCATTAATCACTACACTCTCTTTTATCCATTTCTTTAGCTTCTTCCTATCAAATGAATTTTCAATATTATTCTTATAGTACTCACAAGCTTTTGGTACGGATTCGAATTCGAAAATCCTTTTGTAAACTCCATCCAAGAGTACGTCTCGTTGAACCTCATCAAAAACCTCTCTTTTTATTATTGCTTTTCCAAGCTTTTCAAATAATTTTATTATCCGTTTAATGTATTGATCTGACATTGAACATAATATTAGACTCCCCTCTTCTTCCTGATTTTTAATCAATGAAAGGTTTCCAAATATTTCGTCCAGATTCTTTTTAATATTCTTTTCGAGAGTAACAGTACGATATAATTTCCCTTCGTAGTTTCTAAACGAAAACAGAATCTCATTTTTTAGTGATTTAATTAAATCATCTAAGACCTTTTTCTTTGCTTTAAATTTTTCTGACAGAATATCCTCTTCATTTGCTTTTAAATATTCTTTGCGCTCTTTATTCTTAGTCTCTAAAACTAATTCCATCTCATTAAGAATGTACATTGTAACATTGAACAAAGGTGGTTGATAATCCAACCTTCTATTCATTTCGAATAGTGAATAAGTAATATTCACTATAAGACTAATATTGCTTTCATTTTTCATTCGTCTATTCCTTTTATCGCATCAGAAATATTCTTTGTATCCAAATGTTCATAGATCATAGTTGTATTTATTGAAGCATGACCCATTATTTTTTGGACCATTACTGCAGGAACTCCCTTTGCTAATAAATCAGTAGCACAAGAATGTCTTAATCCATGTAGAGTAACGGTATCAGGAACTTCAGGTGCTAGCTTTACAAATTTCTTAAATGATTTCGACAAAGCTAACGAATCCATTTGATGCCATTCATCAAGTCCGGTAGCACTTGGAAACACATATCCATCATTCGGCTTACCTTGATCCAGATACCATTTGTGAATATGCGGAAATAAAGGTTTTCGAATTGGTATGATTCTTTCTTTTCCAGATTTGGTTGTATTGGTATCTGAGTTAGTAATCTTAATTACTCCAAAATCATCACTGCTATCTTTTTGTTCGGAGAAGAAAACATCTTTCCATGTTAGATTTACTGCTTCTTTAGCCCTTAGTCCACAATAATAAATCAGATTAATCATAGGTTTAAACCATAGTCTCTCCTGTTCTGGTTTTGTAATAAACCTTTTCTTCTTCATTTCTTTTAAGTGCTTATCAAATGCTTCAAAAACTTGTTCCAGTTCATTTCTGCTAACGGTTTTTTGAGTGATCTTTTGTGGAATACGTGGAGCTTTAATATTCTCTGTAATATCGGTTCTTAAAATATGAGTTTCTTCCAACCAGCTGAAGAAAACTTTTAAGTGCCTCAAATAACTTACCTGAGTTGCTGGTGCTAAATCCGATCTAAAACAAAAGGACCTAATATCGGATTCCAGGATCTCGGTCACAGGCATCGTTCTTCCTAACTGATCCATCAGCATATCAAGATGCTTTCTGTAATTCTTTTTAGTTCTCTTGTTGGCCTGACTTCGTTGATCTATAAATTGTTTAGAAGCTTCTTCTAAAGGAACATATTTTCCAACCAGGCTTTGCCTTTTTCTATCTGCTTCTAATTTTGGGGTCCAGCCATTGAAGGGATCAATTTCCCCTCGTTCGAACTTTTCTTCATACTCTATTAAAAGTTTTTCAGCTTCTCTTTTTTGGGTTGTTCCTAAACTCAGACTCTTTCTCTTTCTTTTATTCCCTACCGTTCTAGAGAATCTGATATAATAGAGATTCCCTCTTTTCTTCAAACCAGCCATAATTCTGAGATTTAGTTTTTAAAAATATCTGAAGTACAACAAATGAAACGAATTCACCATACGTAGAGTGCACCCCTTTTTGTACCCCCTATTTACACAATTTGTGTGTAAAAATGAAATTCTTTCATTTTGAGAATTACATCTTATTTGACCAAATCTCATAAAAAAAGCCTCTAAATGTATTATTTAGAGGCTTTTTACGCTGTTTTTAAAAAGTGGGCCCAGAGGGACTTGAACCCCCGACCAATCGATTATGAGTCGACTGCTCTAACCAACTGAGCTATGGGCCCTTTTATTTCTAACACACTTTGGTGCTTGAGAAAGGCTGCAAAGTTAAGACCTTTACGGACTTTTTAAAAGCTTTTTTCTACACAAATATCCCAACCAAAGCTACCTCAAAATAAAAAGGCTGCCCCTGATATCAGAGACAGCCCGTTGTAGAAGCTTTATTCTTCTGACTTTTATGTACCCCGAAAAAGCCAGAACTACTTCGCTGTTAACTTCGCCGTTTGGCATGAACAAGGAAATACCCTGTTCAAGGTATTTTAAGATCAGCTTAAAAACTTTTTTCCGGAAATTAACTCTGCATTCCTATTTCTTCCTTCCTGCCCAGCACATAAATACGTCCTTCCGAATCTTTATAGCCGATGTCTGATGTGTCGTATGTCGAATTTTTAAACGCTGTCTGCGATTTTAGAAGAATGGGTTTCGGATCAGATGATGTTCCGTCACATTCGATTGTTGCTCCCGATACAGGAAAGCCGTGGCATAGATTCTCCTTTGGAGAAGGTATTTTAGTGCTTCTTCTTTTATAGCAACTGATCAAACCACCTGCTTCGGTCTGGCCATAGGCCTGATACATGGTAAAACAGCGAGGAGACAATTTGGGGTATTCTTCAAACCGGATCGGATATCCACCAAATACAATATTCCCGGCGTACCATTCCTCATCGTAGAGCGCTCGCAGCACTGCCGGAACGGTAAACAGGTAATCCGGATTCAAATCCTGAACAGTCCTGGTCCACAGTTCATGATCTCCCTTTTTGGTTGTGATAAATACATACTCACAATTCATTAGCTCAGCCATGAGTAACCATGACAGGCCTGCCACGTGCCAGGGCAAAGCCATCATCAGTAAAAAGTGCCTGGCATCCACTTCGAATGCCTGAGCACTCAGCTGTGCATTCAGAATCAAATTATCGTATTTATTCCATATGCACTTAGCTGTTCCGGTTGTTCCACTTGAAAACAGACCTATATATTTATCTCCTTTCGGCGGGGATGAGATCTCTAGTTCAGACTCTTCATATTTTGGCGGGATCAGCAATTGGTTCTCATCCGCAGCCATGATCCTTCTCACGATCTCCTTTCCTGATCCTTCCAGCGATGTTATCCGATAGGACATTCCAACTCTTTTTTTGAATAATACTTCGGGTTTTTCAATAAATTATAAATATAACATTACGTTATTCCCGACCGGCTAAGTTCTGATTCTTCCCTAAAGGAAACCAACAGCTCATTTTTAAAGTTCATTAGTTATATGCTCACAAAAAGGATCATCCCCTGCCTCGATATCAAAGACGGACGCACAGTGAAAGGAGTTAATTTCCTGGAACTGCGTGATGCCGGTGATCCGGTTGAGCTGGCTCAGCGCTATTCTGATGAAGGCGCCGACGAACTGGTATTCCTGGACATCACTGCAACACTGGAAAAACGGAAGACTCTGGTCGAACTTGTTACCCGTATCGCCAAACACATTAATATACCGTTTACTGTTGGTGGCGGTATCAAAACGGTGGATGAGATCGAGGAACTCTTAAAGGCCGGAGCAGATAAGGTCTCGCTGAATAGTAGTATTGTTAAAAACCCTGACCTGATAAATGAAGCATCTGACGCATTTGGAGCCCAGGCCATCGTGGCAGCTGTTGATGCGAAAAAGAATGCCGGATCCTCTACCTGGAATGTATATATAAAAGGAGGAACAGAAGATACCGGCATGGATGCACTGGAATGGATGAAGGAAGTTGAACGCCGTGGAGCCGGTGAGATCCTGCTAACCAGCATGGATCGTGATGGTACCAAATCAGGATTTGATCTTGAGCTGCTGAAGCTGGTGAACAGTATTGTCAAGATTCCGGTCATTGCCAGCGGTGGTGCGGGAACGATAAAACATTGTATTGACGCCGTTCAACAAGCTGATTCAGATGCTATTCTTGCTGCAAGTATCTTCCATTTTAAGGAGATCGAGATCAGTGATCTGAAAGCTCAAATGGCTGAAAACGGTCTCCCTGTTCGGATCACCGCCTGATTTTCGGCCTGAAACAGTGATTTTAAAGAAAAAATGAAATTTTATTTATTTAGGCGTTTTTAATTATTAAACTTATTTATTTAGGTAATATTAAAGTAATGAAAAGCGCTTTTCCAATTTCACCCCTTGGAATTTTCTTTCTGTGCTTTTTTTGAAACTCACCTGAAAGCCTCCAAATACCTTATTTTCTTAACTTATTAGGCTTTTTGTGCTTCTCCCGATAGTTTGACAAACAGTATTTTTTTGTGCTATTTGTTAATTCCGATCTAAGAATAGAAGTGAGTACAGCAATGAATAGCCAAAATAAATTAAGATATACCGGACCAGAGAAATCCGCTTGTGGTGTTGGCTTTGTCGTGAGTAGAAATCAGGATTACAGTCACAAACATTTACAGGAAGGCTTGCATGCCCTGCGCTGTGTTGAACACCGTGGTGCCTGTGCTGCTGACGGTCTGACCGGCGATGGCGCTGGTATCATGACCGATATCCCTTTTGATCTGTTTGGCTACGAACAGGATACTGTTGCTGTTGCTACTCTTTTCCTTTCAAAAGACCGGTCGAAACAATTAAAGGCCTTAAAGATCTTTGAGAATACCTTTGCTCTCTTCGGGCTTGATATCCTCAAGTATCGTGATGTTCCCGTGAACGACACTATGCTTGGAGAAAGTGCTGCTGAGTCGGTACCTGTTATCAAGCATGCTTTTATAAAGCGTCCCGAACGAGCAAAAACAATGCTCTCTTTTGATAAGCGTTTGTATACTGCAAAGCAGCTTACCAAATCAAAGCTATTCGACGGAAATCTTCAGGACTCCCTTTTCTTCACATCACTCTCAGCGAAAACAATTGTATACAAAGCACTCACTCAGTCCTATGCACTGGAGGAGTTTTACGAGGATCTCAAAAACCCTCTGTATACAACACGATTCTGTCTCTTTCACAGAAGATTCAGTACAAACACCACTACATCATGGGATAAAGCCCAGCCTTTTCGTCTGATCGGGCATAACGGTGAAATCAATACCATTGCCGGTAACCGTTCCTGGGCCAAATCCCGTGAGAAAATGATAGGCGCCGAAAAGAATGAGATACTGACCAGAGATGGAATCAGCGATTCCGGCAGCCTTAATGAAATGGTAGAAGCACTACGCTACCGAAGCAGTATTCCCAATGTGGAAGACATTCTGGCTATTTGCATGCCCCCTGCTACGGAAGGCAATAAATTTTACAAATTCTGGAGCCGGGCTATGGAGCCCTGGGACGGACCGGCTCTTATCACCTACGCAAATGGTTATACAATAGGTGCCCGTCTCGACCGAAACGGATTCCGACCCTGCCGTTGGGCGCGTACCAAAGATCACTTCTATCTCTCTTCAGAAGCCGGAACTTTTTCCTTGAATGAAGAGATCATCGAAGCAAAAGGAACCTTGTACGCCGGCCGTGGGGTAACAGTAGATCTGCTCAGCGGAAATGTATTATTCAGAGATCCGAGCCACTCTAAAGAAAATTATGACGCACCTTTTGAGCCACGCGTTCAACTGATTCCCAAAAAGATCGAAGCTATTGACGAACATTATGATGACAAGCTTCCTCTTTTCTCTTATACCGATGAAGAACTTTCACGGGTGATCTACCCAATGGCCGAATCCGGAAAGGAATCAATCGGGTCTATGGGTGACACTGCACGTTTAGCGGTACTATCTACCGAACCCCGTCCTTTTTTCGATTTCTTTTATCAGAATTTCTCGCAGGTAACCAACCCGCCCCTTGACTACATCAGGGAAAAAGTAGTCACAGACCTAACCGTATACCTCGGTAAGAAGCCAAATATCTTCGAACCGAAAGAACTGATCCCCCCGGCTCCTGCTTATGAAATCAAGAGCCCCTTCCTGAGTCTTGCTCAGATGAAATTCCTTTACTCCTGTATCGCCAACCGTACTGATCTGGATCGGGTAGTTCCATATGTAATAGATACGACCTTTAAAAGAACCCACGGTGTTGTCGGATTCAAGTCCAGACTTGCACAGATCGGTGAAGAGGCCATCAAAGCGGTAAAAGCCGGCCATACCATTTTAATACTGAGTGATAAAGCAGCCAGCATCGACCACACTCCCCTTCCTAGTTTATTGACACTCCGGCGTGTGGTGAATTCACTTAATGACGAAGGCCTTAAGCTGAATGCAGCCGTAGTTGTGGAAACTGGTGAGGTTAAAAGTACACATCACGCTTCAGCACTTATTGGTTTTGGTGCCCAGGCAGTATGTCCTTATATGGCACTGGATATTGCCCGCAATCATGATGACCGTAGCCTAAAAGATATTGATCCGGATACTAAAGAGAAGAATGTGCTTAAAGCCATGGAAGGTGGACTGCTTAAGATCATGGCTAAATCTGGTATATCTGTGGTCCGAAGTTATCAGAGTGCAAAATTATATTCTGCACTTGGTCTGGGACCAGGGATCATCAACGAATATTTCCCGGGTATCCAAAGTCCGATCGGTGGTATTGAGATCGATCAGATCGCTGAGAATGTATTGAAGCAGACGCAGCATCTTACTGCTGATGATATCAAGGATTACAAACCAATAAAGACCTACCAATTCAAAGAACATGCCCGCGGGAAAGAAGGCGAGAAGCATTCCATGACCAATTCCCGCTCTAAGGCGATCCATGAGCTGGTTTGGGAGCATGACCTCGATCTCACCGATATGGAACTCTTTGATGAGTACCTGAAACTTGGCCATGATGATGAGCCGGTTGCACTGCGTCACCTGTTTAATCCTAAAAAATCTGACAATCCGGTTGAGCTCAAAGATGTAAAACCCGTGGACCATATTCTCCGAACTTTTGGCTCAGGAGCTATGTCGTTTGGTGCGATCAGTGCCGAATCACAACGGGATATCTTCCTGGCTATGAAAGAGATCGGTGGTCGTTGCAATAGCGGTGAGGGTGGTGAAAACCCTTATTACTTTAAAGAGGGAATTGGTGCAAGCATCAAGCAGATCGCTTCAGGCCGGTTTGGTGTTACTGCCGAATATCTGGTTTCAGGTGAAGAGATCCAGATCAAAGTATGTCAGGGTGCCAAGCCTGGTGAAGGCGGTCAGCTGATGGGCATCAAAGTAAATGAAGATATTGCAAAAGCGCGTTTTGCCAATCCCGGAGTAGATTTGATCTCTCCTCCACCTTTGCATGACATTTATTCTATTGAGGACTTGAAACAGCTTATCAATGATCTGAAGCAACTTCACCCCAATGGAAAAGTAAGTGTGAAACTGGTAGCCGGAGTTAATATCGGAACCATTGCTGTAGGAGTTGCTAAAGCTGGCGCTGATTCAATACAGATCTCCGGCGGTGAAGGCGGAACCGGAGCTGCATCGCTGTCATCCATGAAACATGCCGGACTCCCATGGGAGATCGGACTTCTGGAAGCACATCAGGCGCTTGTTGAAAATAATCTTCGTGATCATGTGATCCTGAGAACCGATGGTGGTTTATCATCCGGTAAAGATATTGTACTCGCCTCCATCCTGGGCGCTGAGGAATTCGACTTTGGTAAATTCCTGCTTATTGCTGAAGGATGTATCATGGCCCGTATCTGTGAAAAAAATACCTGCCCAAGAGGTATTGCTACACACGATCCGAAATTCAAGGCCAAATACCGAGGCCATAAAGATCATATTGTAAAAGGACTGAATTACCTTGCTGAAGATGTGCGCCGGATTCTGGCAAGCATGGGCGAGACCTCACTGCAGGATATTTGCGGTAATACAGAACTGCTTTCTATTAATGGAAATCACCTGGAGTTGATAAACACCCTGAATCTTGATCTTGGCTTCTTCCTGAATGCTCCTGCTTATAAAAAGGAAGCAAATATGGAAAGTCTTTCAGAGCCGATCAGCGAGATGAATGCCTCACTTGTTCATGACCTTAAGGAAGCTATTGAAAGTGATACAGACATCAGTAAAGAATATACCATTCAGAATACTGACCGCTCTACCCTTGCCACCCTGTTCGGATATCTGGCTGAACGGGTAAGTAAAGCCCGTATGGCTGAGATCAAAGGTGAGAAATCTGATATTAAACCTTATTCGAAAAAGATCAATCTGACCTTCAGAGGAAGTGCCGGTCAGAGTTTTGGAGTGTTCCAGACCAAAGACGCTGACATCCGCCTGATCGGTGAGGCAAACGACTCTGTTTGTAAGTCAATGTCGGGTGGTAAAACGGTTATCGTTCCTTCAGAAAAAGCTACCTACCAACCAGAAGATAATGCGATCATTGGAAACTGTGCCCTTTATGGTGCAACAGGCGGAATCCTTTATGTTCATGGTCAGGCAGGCGATCGCTTTGCCGTGCGAAATAGTGGATCAACCGCTGTTGTTGAAGGTACCGGCCTGCATGCCTGTGAGTATATGACCAATGGTACTGTGGTAATCCTTGGAGCTACTTCAGATAATATCGGTGCCGGAATGACCGGCGGAACTCTTTATATGTACGAAGATCCCGGCTCAAGAATTAATAAAGAATACATCGGGGAAGCCGTGATGAGTGAGCTCGATTACGAGAAACTCAAAGGCATTCTTGATGATTACGCCAAAGAAACGGACTCCAAAAAAGCTTCTTATATATCTTCGGATTGGGATACCGCCAAAAAGCAGTTCAAGAAGTATATTCCATTGTCTATGATCACTGTGGGTGAACAGGAAACTCAATCCACTGAAGACTCAAATTCAGAATCAGAGAAATCCTGATATAAAAACTGTGTTAAATTTGTCTTCAGGATTGTTTTGCAGGGTTAAAATTTAGACCTTTGCACCCACTAAGCAAGCAAACCAATTTCAAAATGGGCGTAAAAAAGCAGCTAACAGAAAAAGACCTGGCTTTTATAATAGAACTTGAAGATCTGTTGTATGATCGTAAGAACGAGATGCCAAAAGGTTCTTACACAACCAGTATGTTCAAAAAGGGAGTGGATAAAATCGCCCAAAAAGTAGGTGAAGAGGCCGTTGAAACTGTGATCGCCTCCAAAAATAAAGGCAAAAAAGAAACGATAGCTGAAGCTGCTGACCTCCTGTTTCACCTGATGCTGCTTTTAGCCGAAAAAGAGATCCCTCTTCATAAAGTGGTTAAAACCCTTCGTAAACGTCACGATAAAGGAAATCACAAACACATCGGCGAATAAACGTCTTTTATACACTTTTCTGTTTCTTCCCCTTTCTTTTTGAGTGCTACATCCCTATCATTTTCCGAAATTCTTTGGAATAAAATGAATAAGTACAGGGGATAAGACATGAGTAAGAATTATGTGATAGGTCTGGATTTCGGAACAGATTCTGTTCGTTCAGTATTGGTTGACGCGTCAAATGGAGATACCATTGGTTCGTACGTACATTGGTATAAGAGATGGAAAGAAGGCCGTTATTGTGATCCTGCGATAAATCAATTCCGGCAACATGTTCAGGATCATATTGAAGGGATGGAAAACACCATAGTTCAGGTGATCAAAGAAACAGGAACCAACCCGGAACACATCAAAGGAATTTGTATTGATACAACCGGTTCCTCCCCTATTCCGGTGGATGAATCTGGCAAAGCACTCTGCCTGTCTCCGGCTTACAGCGAGAATCCGAATGCCATGATGGTTCTCTGGAAAGACCATACTTCTATAAATGAGGCGGAAGAGATCAATGAAGTAGCCCGTACCTGGGGTGGTACCGACTTCACTATGTATGAAGGAGGTATTTACTCCTCAGAATGGTTCTGGGCTAAGATCCTTCATATTTGTCGCATAGATCCGGTAATTAAAAATGCGGCTTATTCCTGGGTTGAGCATTGCGATCTGATGACTTATATCCTTACCGGTAATGACGACATTGATCATTTGAAACGCTCACGCTGTGCAGCCGGGCATAAAGCCATGTGGCACGAGAGCTGGGACGGACTCCCCGCTGATGGATTCCTGGAGAAGCTGGATCCCCATCTGGTTCAGATCAAACATAATCTGTACCACGACACCTACACTTCTGATATCCCCGCCGGTAACCTGAACCCGGAATGGGCAGTCAGGCTCGGTTTACCAGAAGATGTGGTTGTGGCTGTTGGTACATTTGATGCTCACGCAGGTGCCATTGGTGCTGAGGCTGAGGAATTTACGTTGGTCAGAGTGATGGGAACCTCTACCTGCGATATCATTGTGTCGCGGGAGGAGATAGTTGGAGATAAAACCGTTAAAGGAATTTGTGGACAGGTCGATGGTTCTGTGATACCTGGCATGGTGGGCCTCGAAGCTGGCCAATCAGCATTTGGCGATGTACTGGCATGGTTTCGTGATGTCATCAGCTGGCCTATCGATAATCTCATTGATGATCCAAAGAAGATCGAAGAGCTCAAATCAAAGATGATCGCTAAACTTTCCGAGCAAGCTTCAAAAACTCCCCTTAATGAAAGTGTCCCGGTAGCGCTCGATTGGGTTAACGGCCGGCGCACCCCCGATGCAGATCAGTCCCTCAAAGCTGCGGTCATGAATCTTAACCTGGGAACAAAAGCGCCCCATATTTTCCGCGCTCTTGTTGAAGCAATTTGTTTTGGCTCCAAGAAGATCGTTGACCGGTTTACTGACGAAGGTGTCGAAATTAAAGAAGTTGTTGGAATTGGTGGCGTGGCTAAGAAATCACCTTTTATCATGCAGACCCTTTCTGACGTTTTGAACATGCCGATAAAGATCGCCGTTTCGGAACAGGCTCCGGCACTTGGAGCCGCCATGTATGCGGCAGTTGCTGCCGGTATCCATTCTGATATCCACGAGGCAATAGAAGCAATGGGTAATGGTTTTGAGACCACTTATCACCCGATCGCAGCGAATGTTGAGATCTATAAAACCCTTTACAAGAAGTACGAGGCTCTGGGTAATTTCATAGAAAGTAACTAGGCTGGATTAACCATACTTTTGTTCACTCTCCGCCAGCTGGCGGAGGTAAGACCTATTGTTTTAATATTTGTGCCATATCAACGATACTCCCCTCCCACGGAGGGGATTGAGGGGAGGGTCACCACATTTATTTATTATCCAGAATCCACTTTTCGATTTCCAACACAACACTCTCTGTATGGCTCTTAGCATCACCTTCTGAGAATCTCAGAAAAGTTATCCCCATCTCTTCCAATTTCCTTTGGCGTATTTCATCATATTCGATCTTATAATCATGACTAACTCCATCAACCTCAATTGCTAACTTCAGATCTGCGCAGTAAAAATCAATAATAAAACTATTGATCGGTCGCTGTCTCCTGAATTTATACCCGAGGACTTGCTTATTCTTCAGTGCTTTCCATAATTCTATCTCTCCCGGTGTTGATCTTTTCCTCAACTCTCTAGCTTTCTCTATAAGATCCTCTCTGTAAGGTAATATTTTGTTTTTATTTACCATGATAGGTGAATCTAATTGAAGAGTTGAGTTAAGTCAAAAACTTATCAGTACACACCTTAACCCCCTCCTTTCATTCCTCCCCCAAGGGAGGAAGACTCTTTGTTAACGAACCTGGCTTGATCAAGGAGCTTCCCCTCCCACGGAGGGGATTAAGGGGAGGGTCAGGATATTATGCTAAAAAAAAACTTAAGTGTTATACTTACACTAATCCTTTCAAAACCTCTTCTATTTAGCTAACTTCAGCTTCTAAACTCAAATGAATATGTCTAAATACACAGAGTTAAAGCGGGAATGTTATGAAGCCAACCTGCAGCTTCCGGAATTAGACCTCGTGATCTACACTTTTGGAAATGTAAGTGCTGCTGATCAGGCTGAAGGTGTTTTTGCTATCAAACCCAGTGGCGTACCATACGCTGAGCTGAAAGCAGATGATATGGTGGTCCTCGATTTTGAAAATAACCTGATCGAGGGTAAAATGAGGCCTTCATCGGATACTAAAACGCATGCCTTTCTGTACAAAGAATGGAATGATATAGGAGGTATTGCTCACACCCACTCCACCTATTCTGTTGCTTGGGCTCAGGCTCAAATGGATATCCCAATTTTCGGAACTACTCATGCCGATCATCTTACCAACGACATCCCCTGTGCACCACCTATGAGTGATGAACTGATCGCTGGCAACTATGAACACATGACCGGACAGCAGATTCTGGATTGTTTTGCAGACAAAGGATTAGATCATAAAGAAGTACAAATGGTACTGCTTGGAAATCATGGCCCGTTCACATGGGGGAAAAATGCAGCCAAAGCATTGTATAACAGCAAAGTACTGGAAGAGCTGGCAAAAATGGCTTACCTCACTCTACAGATCAATCCTGATGCACCTCGTTTGAAAGACAGCCTCATAAAAAAACACTACGAGCGTAAGCACGGTAAAGAAGCCTACTACGGACAGGAATGAAAGGAATTATCTTTGACATGGACGGCACGATGATAGACAATATGATGGTTCACCATCGTGCATGGCAGAGAATGCTATCGAAGCTGGGAATGGATATGAGCCTGGAGGAAGTCCATCAGAAAGTGCACGGTGTGAATACAGAGATCCTGGAAAGGCTGTTTGGCGATCGTTTTACACATGAACAACGGGTGGAGATCTCTAAAAAGAAAGAAGAAGAATACCGGGAGATCTTCAAACCTCAGCTTCAATTAGTGGATGGCCTTGCCTATCTGCTTCAAGAAGCAAAAACAAGAAACATCCCGATGGGAATCGGTTCAGCGGCCCCTCCTGAAAACGTTGATTATGTAATGAACAACCTGAGTCTTTGGGAGTATTTTGATGTGGTAAAACACTCAGATGATGTTGAGAACGGAAAGCCGCATCCTGAGATCTACCTTAAAGTTTCGGAAGCTATGGGTTTGAGCCCTGAAGAATGCCTGATCTTTGAAGACACTCCGGCCGGGGCAACAGCTGCTCAGCGTTCAGGAGCTGATGTCATCGTGGTAACTACAACACATAAACCAGAAGAATTTACTTCCAATGATAAGATCATTCGATTCATCAATGATTTTACGGAAGTCACTATTGAAGAACTATTAGCGGAATTTGTATATGAGTAAATTATCTAACTACAACGTTTGGTTTGTTACGGGGAGCCAACACCTTTACGGGGACGAGATACTAAAAAATGTGGACGATCACTCAAAGATAGTGGCAAAGGCCTTGAACGATAGTTCGGATGTGCCTGTGAATGTGGTTTATAAATCGGTGGTTACCACTCCCGATCAGATCACTAAAGTGTGCCAGGATGCCAATGTGGACGAAAATTGCATCGGCCTCGTTTTGTGGATGCATACTTTTTCGCCGGCCAAGATGTGGATCAGAGGCCTGGATCTGCTTAAGAAACCGGTTGTTCATTTTCACACACAATTCAATGCTGAAATTCCCTGGTCTGAGATCGATATGGATTTCATGAATGAAAACCAGTCGGCACACGGAGGACGTGAATTCGGATTTATGGCGAGTCGGCTTCGCAAGAACCGCAAGGTGATCGTTGGGCACTGGAAAGAAGAAAAAGCTCAGAAAGCACTCGGAAACTGGACCCGTGTGGCTGCAGGATGGCATGTGCTTCAGCGTACTAAAGTGGCACGTATTGGCGATAACATGCGCGAAGTGGCCGTTACCGAAGGCGATAAAGTTGAAGCTCAGATACGATTCGGTTTCTCTGTAAATGGATTTGGTGTGGGCGATGTAACCAAATATATAGATCAAATTCAGAGCGCTGACATTGACGCCCTTGTTAAAGAATATGCGGATACCTATGAGATCACCAAAGAAACTCTGAACAATCCGAACTTAAAAGATGCAGCGCAGATCGAGCTTGGAATGCGTGCTTTCCTTGAAGAAGGCGGGTTTGGAGCTTACACTGATACCTTCGAAAATCTCTATGGCTTCAAACAACTCCCTGGTATCGCTTCACAGCGTTTGATGGCAGATGGATATGGATTTGGTGCTGAGGGCGATTGGAAAACTGCGGCTCTGCTCCATGCTGCTAAAGTGATGGACGAAGGCCTTGAAGGCGGAACATCATTCATGGAAGATTATACCTACGATTTCAGAAAAGGCCGGTCCCGGGTATTAGGTTCACATATGCTTGAGATTTGCCCGAGTATTGCTTCCGGTAAAGCCCGTTGTGAGATACATCCGCTTGGTATAGGAGGCAAAGACGATCCGGCTCGTCTGGTTTTTAATGTGGATGAAGGGCCTGCGATCAATGTATCACTGATCGATATGGGAACACGATTTCGGTTACTGGTCAATGAAGTGGATACTGTTACTCCTGATCAGGATCTGCCGAACCTGCCGGTGGCCAGGGTTCTCTGGGATCCAAAACCAGATCTCGATATTGCAGCTTCATCCTGGATACACGCCGGTGGAGCGCACCATACAGTATTCAGTAAGGCGATCACCACGGATTTCATTGAGGATTTTGCGGATATGGCAGGAATTGAATTGGTAGTCATTGATGGAGATACCAGACTCCGTGATTTCAAAGACTCCCTGAAATGGAATGAGGTGTATTACCACCTGTTCCAGAATAAAATGTAACAGACCCCCACCTTTGTTTTCCCTTCCTGCGGGGGGGGGGGATTGAGGGGAGGGTTGTTCACTAACTGATTTAAACTGGAAATAGATCTCAAATGATTTACTTTCTGAAACTCTTATTCAAAAGAAGGCGGAAATATGAAACATATCTTAACAATAGCAGCAATCGGTCTGATAACACTGGCCCTGGCCTGCGCTACACCGGAGGATAAAAAAGTGGTTGAATTCACTACTTCCAGCTATGGAACATTGTCAGATGGCACTCAAGTCTCACAATTCACTCTTCGCAATGCAAACGGCATGGAAATGAAAGTGATCGAATATGGAGGCATAATCACTAATTTAACCGCACCCGACAAAGACGGTGAGTTTGAAGATATCGTACTCGGATATGATTCCCTGGAAGCATACGTAGCTGAAAATCCTTTCTTTGGCGCTTTGATAGGCCGTTACGGTAATCGTATAGCGAGAGGTAAATTCACTCTGGATGGAGTTGAGTACAAGCTGGATACCAATAATATGCCTAATCACCTGCACGGTGGCGACGTTGGCTACGACAAAGTGGTATGGAAAGGCGAACAAGTTGAATCTGATCGCGGTGTTGCCCTGAAGCTGACCTATACCAGCTGGGATGGCGAAGAAGGATATCCCGGTGAGCTCGATATTGTAGTGATCTATACTCTCACTAACGACAACGAAGTGGAATTTGACTACACCGCTACCACTGATAAAAAGACTGTTGTTAACCTGACTCAACATACCTATTTCAACCTGTCTGCTATGGAAGATGACATTCTGGATCATGAGTTGGTTCTCAATGCCGATCACTACACCCCGGTAGATCGCACCCTGATCCCTACTGGTGAAATTGCTGTGGTTGACGGAACTCCATTCGACTTCACAGAAGCAAAAACCATTGGCAAAGAAATTGGTGCTGATCATGAACAAATCCGTTACGGACTTGGCTACGACCATAACTGGGTGATCAATGAAGGAGACGAAGACCTGAATTTTGCCGCTTCTTTATATGAACCTGAATCCGGAAGATTTATGGAAGTATATACCACCGAACCAGGTATTCAGTTCTATTCAGGCAACTTCCTCACTGATAATATTGCCGGGAAAAATGGAGTTATAAACAACTACCGTACAGGATTATGTCTGGAAACACAGCATTTCCCAGATTCTCCTAACCAACCCAATTTCCCATCAACCGTTCTGGATCCAGGTGAGACTTACCATACTACCACGGTATATAAGTTCTCGACTAAGTAATTAAAAATGAAATATTTAAAATGAAAAATTGGGTACTGAAGCAGTATCCCAATTTTTCATCTTTCATTTTTAATTTTGAATTCGGGGAGCGAAGGCGACCCTATACAACCAGAACATAACAGCGATCCATACTCCGATACCAAGTATATCAGAGATCCAGCCCAGTTCTG
Source organism: Rhodothermia bacterium (assembly GCA_030427885.1). Taxonomy (GTDB): domain Bacteria; phylum Bacteroidota; class Rhodothermia; order Balneolales; family Balneolaceae; genus JAUICM01. The sequence continues at coordinate 271,265 of JAUICM010000002.1, forward strand.
CCGGCATAATACGTAAGGCCTCAGTACTCTCAAGAATGGCAAACGGGATCGCCAGCACAATACCGATCAAGGCTTCCCCGGTGATCAACCCTGAAGAGAACAGCAATCCACGCTGACCTGCCGCTTCTACTGCTTCTTCAGCATCCTCACCCCTGGCTTCTGCCGCTTTCTTAACCGCTTTAGCTGATAACAAGGCTACCATCCCTCCTAAAAAGATCGGCACAGATAACTCGATAGGAAGATAGATCCCAACGGCTACAGCCAATACAGGAGCTCTGAAATTAGAACCTTTCGCCTTCAGAATCTGGTCGATCACTATATTAGCAACTGCGACCAATCCTCCAATAATGATCATAGTCCATTCCAGATTTCTGGAGAACACCCCTTCCGCCACAGACTGCATCAGTGTTGCCTGAGGTGCTGTCAGCATTTCATCCGGGTTCATACCCTCACGCGGGAAAATTCCGCCAAGTCCGTAGGCATTGAATAACAAACTCAAAATAGGTGCGATTACAAGTGCCGCAGCAACTACCCCAACGATCTGCATGATCTGCTGTTTATACGGAGTCGCTCCAACCACCTGACCTGCTTTCAGATCCTGTAAGTTGTCGCCCGCCAATGCCGCGGCACAAGCTACCATCGCTCCCACAATGATCGCTGCTGCTGCCGCTGTGGTTGCTTTATCCATATCAGCTGCGAAATCAACCTGACTGCCAAGAATAGCCAGTAAACACAAGGAAGTAGCCAGCACGGTAGCGATGGTCACTCCCGAAATAGGGTTATTGGACGAACCCACCAAACCGGCCATATACCCTGCCACTGACGAGAACAGGAATCCGGCAAAAAGGGAAAATACCACACCAAAGATGATGGCTCCCCAATAGGTGCCACTGCTCACATTCAAATGATCGATATCGATCACATAGGTAAATACCGCAAAGATTGGAATAGCAAGTAATACAATACTCCATAGAACAATATTGATCGGGGTGTCTTGCTCCGTTCTTAGGATATCAGCTTTGTTCCCTGACTTAAGCTGCTTCACTGCTTCCATACTGGATTTGATCCCATCCACTAATGGTTTTGCCAGTGATATCAAAGCCCATACTCCACCAACTACCATGGCTCCCACACCCAGATACCTGATCTTGGCGCTCCAGATGCTCAAAGCGGCATCATAACCTTCCGCACTTCCCACCACACGAGCTATTTCAGCCGGATCGGCCAGCATCATATAAATTGGAATTCCGAACACCCAGGAGATCACACCCCCGATAAAGATCAGCACCGCGATATTGAGTCCCACGATATATCCTACGGCAATCAGGGCCACAGATAGATCAGCACCCATCCCAAAAATAGATTTTCCGGCTTTAACAGAGCCACCCACCGATCCACCAAATATCTTTAATCCTGTCTGACCAAATTTGAAAGCCGCTGCTGCCAGACCTGCCATGGCAATGGTCTTGATGCTGTCGCCACCCTTGGTTCCGGCTTTGAGTACCTCACCAGTAGCAACCCCCTCAGGGAACTGAAGTTCACTTTCCACAATAAGTGCTCGTCTTAAGGGGATGGTGAATAACACCCCAAGCACTCCGCCGAACATACAGATGGCTGCCGTTTGCAGGAATGGAAAATCCAGCCAGTACTTGAGCAGGATTAGCGCCGGAAGTGTGAAGATCGCCCCCGCGGCCAGTGATTCCCCCGCCGAAGCCGCTGTTTGAACAATGTTATTCTCCAGGATATTGGAGTTTTTGAACAACTTCAGTACCGCCATGGATATAACCGCAGCCGGAATGGAAGCCGAGACCGTCATCCCTACTTTGAGTCCCAGGTAGGCGTTGGCCCCGGCCAGGAGCGCCGAAAGCACAAAACCGAGGATCACGGCTTTTACCGTAATTTGGGGAAGATCATCTTCAGGAGATACAAACGGTGTAAATTTTTTATCAGACATGCCCTTCTTGTATTAGTGACTGTTACCGGGACAAAGATGAGAGTTGGGGAGTGAGAAAGCAAGTGGGGCCTGTCTTTTGTCCCCTTCCCCTCCCTTCACTTGTTAATTAATTAAACCCGCAACAACACAAGTGAATTCATGACAAAACTATTTGCACTACTCACCCTCTGCTTCGGCATTTCTTTTTCTTCCCTTCCTGAAACTGAGAATAACGAAGCACCCCTTTTCAGGATCGAAGACTATCAATGGCTGGCAGGTTCCTGGGTCGGAGATGGATTTGGAGGGATTTCGGAAGAAACCTGGTCGCTGCCGGTGGATGGAACGATGATGGGTATGTACCGCCACTACAAAGACGGAAAGATCGTGTTCTATGAATTCCTGTTACTGGATGAGACCGGAATGCGTCTCAAACATTTCAATCCGGACCTTACCGGCTGGGAGGATAAAGAAGGCATGGTGAAGTTCGAGATGATCAGCTTTTCCAAGACCAAACTGGAGATGAAGGGCCTGGTGTTTGAGCTTAAATCTGAGAATGAGATGGAGATCCGCTTGCGTCTGACTGAGAATGGGGAGGTACGGACGGAGGTGTTTACGATGAAGCGGGCTAATTAGGAGGTTTTCTTTTCATGTACTTTTGTCCCGACAAAAGAATGAATGAACATATCAATGCTTGGGAGCCGTTTCATAAGATCCTGAATCAATACTGAAACTAGTTCAGCACATGGTTCAGGATGACTTGGCAAATCAATCGAAAAGTCATTTAAGGGCACCTCCTGAAACCTCCGGGAAACATGGGTAGTATCTGATGCATCGTTATTCCTTAAATCACTTTTTGCACTATTTTAAAATAGTTTAATTTATATCTGCGGAATCAAAATCTTGTTGAATTAATCTAGTCATTATGAAAAATATAACTGCTACGCTCTTTTTAATTTTAGTACTACTACCGTCAGTTCACGGACAGCAGATCAGCCTTCAGGATTCCCAATGGAACAACAAAAAGGTCGCTTTTCTTGGTGATTCCATGACTCAAAAATGGGAAAGGGATAATACTCCCCGGACTGTTTATTGGGAATACTTATCTGAAATGATGGGTATTGAACCTTATGTTTATGGTATAAGCGGGCATCAATGGACAGGCATTTATGGGCAAGCCTTAAAACTAATTGAGGAACATGGAACAGATGTAGATGCCATCCTGATCTTTGCAGGAACAAACGATTACAATCATAACACACCAATAGGTAGTTTTTATACTGAATCAGCAAAAGTGACTAATTTCAACGGAACAATGGTCACCCGCAAATACCGGACACTCATTGAAGATGACAATTCTTTTTGTGGTCGGATTAACAAAGTAATGGCTCTTTTAAAAGCAAATTATCCCGACCAGCAGATCGTTATAATGACACCCATTCACAGAGGGTTTGCAACGTTTAATGACAAGAATGTTCAACCTGAAGAAAGTTTCTCGAACGATCTTGGTTTTTACATCGATGATTATGTTAACACGCTGAGAGAAGCGGCTTCAGTTTGGGCCGTTCCACTAATTGACCTTTATTCGATAAGTGGACTTTATCCAATGGAAGATTCGAATGCCAAATATTTTATGGACGACAAAACTGACCTGCTGCATCCTAATTCTTTGGGAAATTACCGTTTGGCAAAAACAATTAAGTATCAATTAATGAGCCTGCCAGCAAGTTTTGTAGAGGAATAGTAAGGTTTCTACTTTTGCCCTGATGTCCCGTCCTTCAACTGGACAGGCGCCAGTCCAAAAGGTCAAGGCATAAATTCCTGTCGGGTTCACGATGTCGATATAAAAAGTCCTCCCTTGAGGAACCTGTGCTGAATACTGAATCAAGTTCAGCACAGGCTCGTTTCAGTAAGGTGAGTTTTTGGATTGCCAAAAAAGCGGAGGGTGTTGGAAACTAACTCCCAAATTAAACTGAACACCCCTCCCGCTCCGCGGTACTCCCCTCAAGGGGAGACTTCATCTTTCGCCTAAAATTCTAAGCGAAAGCAGACCTTTAAACCTTTGGCCTGGATTATTTGCGACCCAAAAGAATGAATGAACATATCAATGCTTGGGAGCCGTTTCATAAGATCCTGAATCAATACTGAAACTAGTTCAGCACATGGTTCAGGATGACCAACTAAAAAATCCACCCCGCCATCCGGCGGGTACTCCCCTCAGGGGGAGACTTCTTACAGGTTGCTAAATCGGACTTCCATAAAAAAAGCCCGGTACTGTAAAAGCACCGGGCCACCAGAGCTATAATGATCGCTCATTATAGCATCTCTCTTAGTGTAGTCATCTATGCTTATTGCATCCGAAGTACTAGTGTATCCTCGATTGCAAAGTCTTCGCCTTCTTCCACACTAATATCTGTGAATGAAGAATCGGCGTACATTTCATTACTGGCCTCAACCCAGATGTCATAGCTTCCTTCGTGAAGTCCGAACAGAGTAAATACTCCTTCTTCGTCTGGGGTTGTACCTATGGTATCTTCATCGGCAATAGTATATACGTATGCATCTGCTTCAACCGGAGTGATAACACCGGAGATAGATGCTGTATTGTACAGATCAACTGTTCTGAGTACAGGCTTCAGATTAAACATTCCGTTTCCTCGAACCACAACAGATTGAGAAGCATCAAAATCGATCACAAGATCGTATGTTTCTCCCTCTTCAATGGTTGCATCTACTTTAAGTTTAAATCCGGAAGTCTGAGCACTTGGGGTATGAAGGTTAAACGACTCACCACCGTCCATCACTAATGAGTTATTATCTCCAAGTACCAATCGAATCTCTTCGTAATGACCGGCTTCAAGTTCAGTTTCACCCAACTCCAGGGTTTTTCCATTTTGATAGTCAAGAAGATTGACGGTCATGTCGCCATTGTAGACCACTTCCCATCCGCTTTCTTCAATATCATCATCTTCCATTCCTTCGGTTGAGGTGGTATCGTCTTCTGTTTCGTTATCTATTCGTTTTACCAGAACCTGTTGGATCTGGATGTTCACTTCAGCATAATCTGCTGGTGAATCGGTTAAGTGTACTCGCATTGTGCCTGTACCTTCGTTGTCGCTTACATCACATGCTGTAAAGATCAGACCGACGATAAGCATCAGGCTTGTTATAAATTTGGTATGTGCTTTGGTTACTGCTTTCAAAGTCTCCATGTTTAATAATTTTGTTCAATGTTCACTCCCTTAAATACAAGTATCTTTTTTGTGTTCCTGATTCCAATGACCTCTTTCGTACTCTTCACTTCCTTTTACCCAAATTTTATTTAAAAACCGTATCTTAGGTCGCCAAAAAAAATGTATTAGAATTATGAATATTGAAGTAAACTGGTTAGGAAAAGACAATCATCTGGAAGCCGCTAATGAAGAAGGCGGCAAGATCAGAATGGATGGAGATACTATTATCGGAGGCCTTGAAGGCGGGATCAGTCCTTTTCAATTATTATTAGCAGGTATCGGCGGTTGCAGTGCCATAGATGTCATCTCTATCCTGAAAAAGCAAAAGCAGGATCTGCAATCTCTTAAAGTTGAAGTGGACGGTGATAAACAGAAAACTGATGTCGGCTACTCTGAGTATAAAAGTATTCATATGCATTTTATCCTTTCCGGAGACCTGAATCCCAAAAAGGTAGAACGGGCAATAAACCTGTCTGTTACTAAATATTGCTCCGTCTCAAAAGCTCTGGAAAAAGGCTCTGATATCAGCTACGACTTCGAAATAAAAAATTAGAAATGAAAGATTCAAAATTTAAAATAGCTGGCCCATACATCTATTTTAATTTTTTCATTTTTAATTTTGAATTACTTCTCTTTGACCTCAGCCTCTTCATTTATTAAGTTGTAGACGAATAAATATTCACAAAACAACTACTTATATATGGCTAAATGCGAGTTATACCAAGACGTTAAAGAAGAATGGCGATGGAGAAGGGTAAACAAAAACGGTGACATTGAAGCTCATTCCACCCGGGGTTTCGAAACCGAAGAAGACGCTAAAAAAGACGGAAAAGACTGCGGGGAGTGCACCAGCTATCTCCGGAAATTCTATTAAATAGCCTTATCCAGCGCTAACACCGCATTGAGGATCACCTGTACAGATCTCTTATAAAATTCCTGAGGGATCGTTTCAAACTCATCTGTTGCCTTATGGTAATGCTCGTGGTCCTCAACCCCGAAATAAACAAACCTGATACCTGCCCGATGGAAAGGGCCATGATCAGATGAGAAGGTCCAGTCCTGATGGCCGTCTTCGGGAGTATCATGTCCAAAAAGTAATTTCAACTCCCCGGTCTCAACCTTCTCGAGGATAGGCTTCAACTCTGGATAATGATAGGTTCCCACAGCATAGAGCTCATTTTTATCATTCTGGGAGATCATATCCATATTAATATTGAATATCACCTTATCCATCAGCACTGAATCGGCAACAAATGCATTCGCACCCACTAATCCGCCTTCCTCGGCATCAAAAGCAGCAAACACCAGGGTATGCTTTGGCTGAACCTGTTTGAAGTATCCGATCATTGCCAGCAAACCACCAGATCCCGAAGCATTGTCATCGGCTCCATTATAGATAAGACTGTCTCGTATTCCCAAATGATCATAATGTGCACTTATCACTATCACGGAATCTGTTTTACCCGGAATAACACCTAATACATTTACGCCATTCACCTTGGTTCCATTTCGGCGTTCTCGTGAGAAATCATGAGTGTAACTTCCTTTGTAAGGCTGTATCTCCATTTCTTTGAAACGACCCAGAATATATTCTCTTGCTTTGGCATTTCCTTCAGTTCCAACCTTTCTTCCTTCCATCTCATCTGATGATAAAATTCTGATATCCTCGATCAGCTGATCGGTATCAAGCACCGGTGATTGTTCGGGCGCACAAGAAATAAACAGGAGAAGCAGTGCTGAAAGGGTCAATAATCGTTTCATAATAGAATAGTCTTTTGAGGTATTATTATTAAAGGTACGCACACTGAGGTGAGCGCTCAACCGGATACTTTACTTTTTACATTACAGCCCGTAATTGGAGCGATACTCGGTAGGTGCCATTCCATTCAGCTTCCTGAACTGCCGGTTAAAATTGGAGGCATTTCTGAAACCACATTCGTAACATATTTCGGTGATACTCATCTGCCCTTCGATGAGCAGCTTTCTTGCAAAACCGATTCTGATCTCATTCACATAACCCGTAAACGACTTTTGATGCAGATTACTGAAAAAGCGACTGAATGCAGAAGGATTCATGTGTACCAGTTCGGCCGCTTCTTTTAGTTGTATCTTCTCCCTGAAATGATTCATGATATACTGATGTACTTTCTGCATGCGCATCGAAGTATTATCTGTGTTCATGAGGTAGCCTTCACTGGCCAGAAGCTGGAAGCTCTTCTCATTTCCGAACATATTCAGGATCTCAAGTACACCTATAAATTGGCCAAATCCTGAGAGCTTTGGCAACTCCTTCATTTTATCAACAATATGCTGCTGATCATTAATAAGAATGCCCCGGCTACTTTTCCGGAGCAGCTTTTTTACAGCGGCAAACTCTGGCAGCTTGAAGGTTTCTGAATCTGTGAGATTTGTTCCAAGGTGAATACTTATTGCCTCTGCCATCAGTGATGACCCTTCTTCAAAATATTCCTTATCGTTCTTCCACATATGAGGAAGATCACCGCAAAGAATAACCAGTTGTCCGGGAGTAAAGCGTTCGATACTGTCGCCTACAAACCTCGTTCCTGTACTCTGTAAAATTGCCACGATCTCATACTGCTTGTGATAATGCCACTTATCAAAGAAATGACGGGCTTTATAGTGAGTAACCGCATAAGAATGCTCCGGTACCACACTTCGGTCTAGAAATTCAGGAGTCATATGATATTATAATGATCAATTTGGACTGCGAATCAATATACACGCAAAAAAAGTACCATTAAAAGTCATATTTGTTGTAGCCAGCCCACCGCTTTTTAATGCATGTTCTGGTATGGAGTGGAATGAATTAACAATTAAGGCTTTAGAGGTATCAGATATTCGTTTTCCTACCAGCCGGGCACTGGATGGTTCGGATGCAATGAACCCTGATCCTGATTATTCAGCAGCATATGTGATCCTTAAAACTGATGGGAATCTGGAAGGGCATGGCCTCACTTTTACTATAGGCCGTGGTAATGAATTATGTGTTCAGGCTATACTTTCGATGAAACACCTGATCGTAGGTAAGAAGCTGAGTGAATTCACTGCTGACATGGGCGCCTTCTGGAAAATGATCACCGGCGACAGTCAGCTGAGATGGCTGGGTCCGGATAAAGGAGTGATTCACCTTGCAACGGGAGCTATCGTTAATGCGGTTTGGGATCTGTATGCAAAGGCTGAGAAAAAACCCCTTTGGCAACTGATAGCTGATATGAGCCCCGAAGAGCTTATCCGCTGTATTGATTTCACCTACATCACCGATGCCATTACTCCTGCTGAAGCACTCAAAATGCTTCAGCAAAAAGAAGCAACCAAGCAGCAGCGCATCGAATACCTTCACAACAATGGCTACCCCGCATATACAACTTCTGCCGGCTGGCTGGGCTATTCTGACGACAAGATGAAACAACTTTGCCGGGAAGCTAAAGCGCAGGGATTCAAACATATGAAGATCAAAGTGGGCAGAGACCTGCAGGACGATATCCGTCGCTCTGCCATTATTAGAGAAGAAATCGGGTCCGATCTCAGGCTTATGATGGATGCTAATCAAAAGTGGGATGTTGGCGAAGCTATCTCAAACATGGAATCACTGGCTCAGTTTGATCCCTGGTGGATCGAGGAACCCACCAGTCCGGATGATATCCTCGGGCATGCAGCAATTGCAAAAGCAGTGTCTCCTGTTCTGGTTGCAACTGGTGAGCATTGCCAGAACCGGGTTATGTTCAAACAACTTATGCAGGCTAATGCCATCGGGATCTGCCAGATCGATAGCTGCAGAGTGGGCGGGGTGAATGAGATACTTGCAATATTGTTGTTAGCCGCTAAATTTGAGATACCTGTATGTCCACATGCCGGTGGAGTTGGACTTTGCGAATATGTTCAACACCTTTCCATGATCGATTATATTTGTATCAGCGGCACGCAGGAAAACCGGATCATAGAGTATGTGGATCATTTACATGAGCATTTTGAAGATCCGGTTGTGATCAGGAACGGAGCTTATATGCCGCCATCAAAACCGGGATATAGCATAACTATGAAGGAACAAAGCAGAATGGATCACCGATACCCGGTTGGAAAAGTCTGGCAGGAACTACTTGAAACTGAGGTTCATCCATGAATAAAGACTTAGAACATAAAACTGCCATCATTTCCGGCGGGGCTAGTGGTATCGGCCTGGCCATCACTAAAAAATTTGCTGAAAGTGGAGCTAAAGTTCACGTACTTGAATTGAAAAAGGATGTTCAGATAGAAATTGATGGAGATATTGAGGTACATACCTGTGATGTATCCGATCAGGCCAGAGTGGTTTCAGTTATCAGTAAAATAATGGATTCCGGCTCTATCGATATTCTGGTCAATAATGCGGGGATAGCTCATGTTGGAAATATTGAAGCAACCTCAGAAACAGACCTGGATAGGTTATACAATGTAAATATCAAAGGAGTCTATAATTGTATAAAAGCTTCAATTCCTGCCTTAAGACAATCAAAAGGTGTTATTCTGAACATGGGTAGTATTGCTGCTCATGTTGGCATTCCCGACCGTTTTGCGTACTCACTCACCAAAGGCGCAGTTGTAACACTCACCTATGCTATGGCTAAGGATTATCTGAAAGATGGGATCCGGTGCAATTCCATCTCTCCGGCCCGGGTTCACACTCCTTTTGTGGATGGGTTTCTGGCCACTAACTACCCCGGTAAAGAACAGGAAATGTTCGATGCCTTATCTAAAACTCAACCAATAGGCCGAATGGCAAAACCTGAGGAAGTAGCAGATCTGGCTCTTTTTCTTTGTTCAGATAAAGCAGCATTCATCACCGGAATGGACTACCCGATCGACGGCGGATTTTTAAAACTTAATAATTGATCAAAAATGAAATTATTCAGACACGGAGAACCCGGAAAAGAAAAACCCGGAATTGAGGTTAATGACTTGAGGTATGATGTCAGTCATCTGGTAGATGATTATAACGAGGAGTTCTTCACTAATGGCGGATTGGCAAAGCTTTCTGATCAATTCAGCCCTGAATCTGCCGGCAGACTAAACCCCGGATTTCGTTTTGGGCCTCCTGTATCAAGACCCGGAAAGATCGTCTGTATTGGACTTAACTACAGCAAACATGCTGCAGAAAGCGGAATGGAACCGCCAAAAGAACCTGTGGTTTTTTTCAAGGCCACATCTTCACTTGCAGGTCCCTTCGATAACGTCATTATTCCCAAAAACAGTAAAAAAACAGACTGGGAAGTAGAACTTGCTGTTGTGATAGGTAAGAAAGCAAGCTATGTATCTGAAGATGAAGCCATGGATCATGTGGCCGGATACACCATCCACAACGATATCAGTGAACGTGAATTTCAACTGGAACGGGGCGGCCAATGGGTAAAGGGCAAAAGTTGTGATACCTTCGCTCCGATGGGGCCTTATCTGGTCACAACTGATGACATCAAAGATCCGCATGACTTGCGACTTTGGCTCAAACGAAATGACACCCTCCTGCAGGATGGAAACACCAGCGATTTCATATTTAATATTCCACAGGTGATCAGTTACCTTTCACAGTTTATGAGCCTGCTCCCCGGAGATATAATTTCAACGGGTACTCCGGAAGGGGTCGGACTTGGCTTTAAAAACCCGGATTATCTGAAACCCGGTGACATAATGGAACTTGGAATTGACGGACTTGGAACTGCCAGGCAAAAAGCAGTAGCCTACACTGAAAATAAATAACAAACCTGATGATGAAATTTACCAAAAGCATACTAGCGCCAGCCTTATTCCTGATAATTTGTATCAGCTGTACCAGCTCTGAAATTAAGCATACCGATCAAACCATGCGTTTATGGTATGATGAACCAGCCCGGGAATGGGTGGAAGCACTGCCTGTAGGTAATGGCCGTCTGGGAGCAATGGTTTTCGGGAATCCCGCCAGAGAAGAACTACAGCTTAATGAGGAAACCGTATGGGCAGGAGAACCAGGCAATAACACCAATCCCGAAATTGCCAAACATATACCTGTTATTCGAAAACTTCTGGACGAAAAAAAATATACGGAAGCACAAAGCTATGCCGAGAAACATATTTATTCTCTGAATCATGGTATGCCCTACCAGACCGTTGGAAATTTGTTCATAGATTTTCCCGGCCATGAGAATTATTCAGATTATACACGCTCTTTGGATATAAGTACTGCATTAGCCACCACCAGCTATAAAGTGGACGGAGTTACATTTAAACGGGAACTGTTCTCATCGTTTACAGATCAGGTGATGGTCATGAGGATCACAGCCGACCAGCCTGGCAGTATTACCGGGGCATTTAGTTTCAAAAGCCCGCAACGCCACGAAACCTTATTTGAAGGAAATAAAATTATCGTGAGAGGTACTTCGGGAGACCATGAAGGGAAAACTGGCCGGGTTGATTTCACAAATATTATAGAAGTAGTCCCTGACGGAGGAACGATCTCACCCTATGACACCTCTCTGACTGTCTCCGGAGCGGATGAATTGCTTCTGTTTATCTCAATCGGCACAAATTTCAAAAATTACAATGATCTTTCCGGAGAACCTGATGAAATAGCAGGCTCTTACCTCAGTGCAGCCGTACAAAAAAAGTACGATGCGATGAAAAAAACTCACACTGACTTTTACAAGCAGTATTTCAACCGGGTGGACATGTATCTGGGTGATTCAGATCAAAGTGCCAAAACCACCGATGTTAGGGTCAAAGAATTTGGAGAAGGAAACGATCCACAGCTGGCTGCTTTATATTTTCAGTTTGGCCGATATCTTTTGATCTCATCCTCACAGCCGGGAGGACAGCCACCTACACTTCAGGGTATCTGGAATAACCATATGATGCCACCATGGGACAGTAAATACACCATCAATATTAATGCTGAAATGAACTACTGGCCGGTTGAACTTACCAACCTTAGCGAATTACATGAACCTATGTTTGAGATGGTTCGCGGTATTGCTGAGGCTGGAAAGACAGATGCTAAAACCACATATGGTGCCGACGGCTGGGTCACTCATCACAATACTGATATCTGGAGGGCAACTGGCCCAATAGATGGAATGGGTTCCTGGGGTTTATGGCCTATGGGTGGTGCCTGGCTGGTTCAGGACTTATATGAGCATTTCCTCTTTACCGGAGATACTGCATTTATAAAACAGGAGTATCCGATCTTTAAATCAGCTTCTGAATTTTTCCTTGATGTGCTTCAACCCTATCCGGGTACCGACTGGATGGTGGTTTCTCCTTCTGTATCACCGGAAAACAGATATCGGACAGGTGATGGTACAGTAGCTGTCACTTCCGGTACAACCATGGATAATCAACTTTTATTTGATCTCTTCACCCGAACTGCTGAGATAGCTGAACTTACCGGTGAAGATCCTGCATTTATAGATAAACTGAATGCCATGAAAGCCAAATTACCACCTATGCAAATAGGACAGTATGGTCAATTGCAGGAATGGATTGAGGACTGGGATAATCCCGAAGACAAACACCGCCATATCTCTCATTTATATGGTTTACATCCTTCCAACCAGATCTCCCCTTACCGCACTCCCGAATTATTCGCAGCAGCAAATCAAACACTGCTGCAACGAGGCGATGCCTCCACGGGTTGGTCTATGGGATGGAAAGTTAATTTCTGGGCCCGCATGCTGGATGGAGACCATGCCTATAAACTGATCGCAGATCAGCTCAGTCCGTCTAAGATTCCTCAGGGACGTGAAAGAGGTGGAACCTATCCCAATCTGTTTGATGCCCACCCTCCGTTTCAAATTGATGGAAATTTTGGGTGTACTGCCGGAATTGCTGAAATGATGGTACAAAGTCATGACGGTGCTATTCATATACTTCCGGCTTTGCCTTCAGCCTGGCCCGACGGTTACGTTACAGGTCTTAGAGCCAGAGGGGGTTTTGAAGTAGATATAGAATGGAAAGCCGGTAAACTGAGTAAGGCCGTTCTGCGTTCTGATCTTGGTGGAGTTGCCCGTATTCGCTCTTATGTTCCTCTTAAAGGAGCTTCGCTTGTTGAGGCTGAAGGAGAGAATCCAAATCCATTCTTTAAACAAATTGATGTTAAAGAACCTATTGTCAGTGAAAAGGCACAATTACTGGATGTAAACCTCAAAAAAGTGTATACCTATGATCTGAGTACTGAGGCTGGTAAAGAATACGTCATCACTGCTGGAAAATGAAAATAGATGCCCATCAACATTTTTGGAATTACGATCCGGTCAGAGATGCCTGGATCGATGATTCTATGGTCCGGCTTAGAGAAAATTTTCTCCCCCCGGACCTGGAACCGCTTTTATCAGCTTCGGGCATCGATGGTTGTGTTGCGGTCCAGGCTGATCAATCGGAAAAAGAAACTCATTTTCTTCTGAAGCTTGCTGATGAAAATTCATTCATCAAAGGAGTGGTTGGTTGGATCGACCTGTTAGATTACGGTCTTGAGAACAGATTAGAATCATTTTCTCAATTTCCCAGGCTGAAAGGATTCCGACATCTCCTGCAAGGTGAGAATGACTCTTTTTTCAGGGACTCAAGACTTGTTGAAGGAATTACCAGGCTAAAGGATCATGACTTCAGCTATGATATCCTGATCTATGAGAATCAACTTTCGCTGGCACTAGAACTGGTTCAAAGTCTGCCGGTAATGAAGCTGGTGATAGATCATATTGCAAAACCTGATATCAAAAACTCTTCTTTCGATAACTGGTCAAGATTCATGAATATGCTTTCAGAATTCGACCATGTTCATGTTAAGCTATCGGGAATGGTTACGGAAGCAGATTGGAAAACCCAAAATGCCGATGACCTACTCCCCTATCTCGATCATTGCTTTGAATGTTTTGGTGCCGGTCGGCTGATGTTTGGATCAGACTGGCCGGTTTGTTTACTTGCCGCAGAGTATGATGAAGTTGCAGAGATCATTGAAAACTATGTTTCTTCCCTGAGTGAAAACGAACAGGAATTGATCATGGGTAAAACTGCCATGGATTTTTATAGTCTATAATTGGAGTAAAATGGATCTGTTATTAAAAGATAAGGTGTTCATTGTAACCGGAGGAGCAAAAGGCATTGGAGAAGCTATTGTAGCAGAACTAGCCAGGGAAGGTGCAATTCCGGTGATCGTTGGCAGATCTGAAGAAGCTGGTAGCCTGCTGGAAGGGAAACTCAAGGATGCCGGGCATTCCTGTCTGAATATCATCACTGAGTTGTATGATCCGGAAAGCAGTGAACAGGTTATCTCACAGACATTGGAAAAATTAGGAGCCATTCATGGTATAGTTAATAATGCAGGAGTGAACGATGGTGCCGGATTAGAGAATGGAGATCCTGAGTTATTCCGAAAGTCGGTGCTTTCCAATTTGATGCATTATTATGATATGGTGCACTATGCCTTACCCGAACTGAAAAAAACAAAAGGGGCTATCATAAATATCAGCTCTAAAACCGCGATCACCGGACAAGGTGGCACATCCGGATATGCAGCCAGTAAAGGTGCTCAGCTTGCATTAACCCGGGAATGGGCCGTGGAATTGGCTCAATATGGAATTCGTGTTAATGCTATTGTTCCTGCGGAAGTAATGACTCCTCAATATGAGCGCTGGATCAATTCCTTTGACGATTCAGAACGCAGTCTGAATGAGATCATCAGCAGAATACCTCTTGAAAAAAGAATGACCTCTTCCGAAGAAATAGCAGCCATGGCAGTTTTCATGCTTAGTGAACGCAGTTCTCACACTACCGGACAATGGCTGGTGGTTGATGGCGGATATGTTCACTTCGACCGGGCCTACAACAAATAGCTTATGAATACCAAACTGATTGAAAAGAAATACCTGCTCCCTTTTGTGCTGGTAACCAGCATGTTTTTTATGTGGGGTCTGGCTAATAATATGACGGATACCTTACTGGCCGCCTTTAAAAAGATCATGAGTATGTCTGACTTCCAGACCTCATGGATTCAGGTAGCTTTTTACGGCAGTTATTTCTGTTTAGCACTGCCTGCAGCTTTATTTATCCGGAGATTCAGTTATAAATCGGGAGTGTTGCTGGGACTTGGTTTCTTCATACTTGGTGCCCTCCTTTTTTATCCGGCCAGTAAAACCATGATATATGGTCATTTTCTGACAGCCTTATTCATTTTAGCCGGAGGACTTTCCGTACTTGAAACAACGGCCAATCCATATATTCTGGCAATGGGAGATGAAGCTACCAGCATCAGGAGATTAAATCTGGCACAATCATTCAACCCTATTGGTTCAATAACCGGGGTATTGCTGAGTAAGTTCTTTATTCTTGATAACCTTAATACCGCTGACTCAGTAACCAGAGCGGGACTAAGCTTGGACGAGTTAAAAGTTATTCAGGAACAGGAATTAACGGCAGTCATGGGACCTTATGTTGGCGTAGCCATACTCCTGGCTCTGATCTGGGTTACTATCGCCTTTATTAAAATGCCCGTCGCATCCGACGACTCAAGGAAACCGGAACTACTTTCCTCCTTTAAACGACTTTTTTCAAATTCTAATTATAAGCTGGGTGTGGTTGCTCAATTCTTTTATGTAGGTGCACAAATCGGGGTATGGTCTTTCACAATTCGATACGTTATGAACGAGCTGGGCACGGATGAAAGTGAGGCTGCCAGTTATTACCTTGGGGCTCTCGTTCTGTTTATGTGCTCCCGCTTTATCTTCACTGCTCTTCTCAAGAAATTTTCTGCTCATTCATTGTTGATCAATACCTCATTAACGGCGGTAGCACTATTATTAGTTGTGATTATGGTTGGTGGAATGCCCGGAGTTATTGCCCTCACACTTGTATCGGGATGTATGTCGCTCATGTTCCCAACCATCTTCGGACTTGCCTCTCAGGGACTGGATCAGGATCGTAAAGTGGGAGGGTCAGGATTGATCATGGCTATTTTAGGTGGTGCTGTTCTGACCGCAGTACAGGGTCAGATATCTGACAGCACAGGAAGCATACATATTGCCTTTATTGTCCCGGTGGTTTGCTTTATAGTGGTTGCCTGGTTTGGTTTTTATAATAAAAAATTAGTGAATCCATCATGAAACAATACTGCTTTGCCTTAGACCTGCAAGACGATCCCGAGATGATCAAAGAGTACATTGAGCATCATAAAAACGTTTGGCCTGAAGTGTTGGAAAGCATCTCAACCTCAGGAGTAACTGAAATGAAGATCTTTCATGCCGGCAACCGTTTATTCATGATCATGGAAACCAGTAATGACTTCGATAGTGATGCAAAACTTAAGGCTGATCAGGACAGCACCCGTGTGCAGGAATGGGAAATGCTGATGGATGTCTATCAGAAGCGATTACCTTTTGCTAAATCCGGCCAGAAATGGGTGCCGCTGGAGAATATCTTCTCGTTGAGTGATTCCCTGGAGAGTTCAATTACATAAAAAAAGCCTCTCCATTCTCATGAAGGGGCCTTCCGACAGACTGTAAGGTCTGTTTAAACGATCTTAGTGATCAACTCAGCAGTTCTGTTAGAGTAACCGGCTTCGTTGTCGTACCAACCAATCACTTTAACCATTGTGCCATCAACTTTTGTTAAGTCGCTGTCAAAGATGTTAGAGTGTGTGTTACCAACAATATCAGTTGAAACCAATGGCTCGGTTGTGAACTCGATAATACCTTTCATAGAACCTTCAGCAGCTTTCTTGAAAGCAGCATTCACTTCTTCAGCGGTAGTTTCTTTACTTACTTCACAAACAAAGTCAGTTAGTGAACCAGTTGGAACAGGAACACGAACAGCTCCACCATCAAGCTTGCCATTAAGATGTGGAAGTACAAGACCCACAGCTTTAGCAGCACCTGTTGATGTTGGAATGATATTGATAGCTGCAGAACGTGCTCTGCGAAGATCTTTGTGCGGAGCATCCAGAATTCTTTGATCACCGGTATACGCGTGAATAGTAGTCATAAATCCTTTTACTACTCCAAATTCATCATCCAGTACTTTTACCATTGGAGCGAGGCAGTTAGTAGTACAACTTGCGTTAGAATAGATCTGTGTATCGGCATCGATCACTTCCTGATTCACACCCAGAACAACAGTTTTAACATCTCCTTTTGCCGGAGCTGAAATGATCACTTTTTTGGCTCCTGCTGTAAGGTGCTTTCCAGCGCTTTCTTTGTCCACAAAGAAACCGGTTGACTCAACAACCACATCCACACCCAGTTCACCCCAATTCAGGTTAGCAGGGTCACGCTCTGCAGTAACTTTGAAGCTCATGTGATCGATGGTAATTGTATCTCCATCAACAGATACATCACCTGCGTAAGTACCTTGTGAAGAATCGTGCTTAAATAAATGTGCTAGCGTTTTGGTATCGGTCAGATCGTTCACTCCAACGATATCAACCTTATCTGCATAGTTAGCCAGAATGGCGCGTGTAACCATACGTCCGATGCGACCAAAACCATTTATTCCGACTTTAATTTTTGACATATCGAATCCTTATTTAGTAATGAATAGTTATTCTCAGATTTCAGAAATTGAAATTTAGAACAACAGTGTAAAGTTCTCATGAAGGCCTCAAAGCTACCATTACTAAGTCCCATTTTCAATGGTTTTACCTTATCTTACGCTATACTTGGAACCCCTTTGAAATGGGAGCGCTTTTCTGAGTATATTTGACCTTATGATTCACAAGAGTGAATGAAAAAAATTTTAATCCTGACCCTCAAATAGTAAAAATGTCTGATTTAGCACTCGAAAAATTTAAAAACGAAGAATATCTCGACTTTTCCGACCCAACACATGATTCAGCTCAGAAGAAAGCTTTGGCTGATGTGCGCAGTAATTTTGGAAAAGAATACGACCTGTACATCAATGGAGAATGGATAAAAGGAAATTCCGGCACTATGGAAAGCCGTAACCCTTCTAATACAAATGAAGTGATCGGTACTTTTCAAAAAGCAAGCACTGAGCAAGCACTTGGTGCCCTCGATGCTGCCTGGGAAGCATTTGAAACATGGCAATATACTCCCGCTAAAGAACGTGCAGAATATCTGTTGAAAGCAGCTGAGATTTGCAAAAGAAGAAGACTTGAGATCAATGCCTGGATGATCAGTGAAGCTGGCAAGAACTACCTCGAAGCGGACGCTGATACTGCTGAAGGGATCGACTTCCTGATCTATTACGCTTATGAGTGCATGCGTCTCGACAAAGGAATGCCGGTGAATGATTCATGGGGTGATGCCAACAAAACTATTTATATGCCGATCGGTGCAGGTGTTTCTATCTCACCATGGAATTTCCCGTTTGCGATCTATTTAGGAATGGCTGCCGCTCCTATTGCTGCAGGTAACACCGTTGTTGCTAAGCCAGCGCCTGACACCCCGAAAATGGGACAGATCGTAGCAGAGATCTTTGAGGAAGCAGGCCTTCCAAAAGGAATATTCAATTTCGTAACTGGTGAGAACATGGAAGTTGGGGAAGCACTTACTACAAGTCCTAAAACCCGATTCATTAATTTCACCGGTTCTAAAGCGGTTGGGCTGCATATGGCTGAGATTGCAGGTAAAGTAGTGGATGGCCAGATCTTCCTGAAGCGACTCGTGTGCGAACTCGGTGGTAAGAATGCAACGGTGGTTGATGCTGATGCTGATCTGGATCGTGCAGCTGATGAGATCGTTAAAGGAGCCTTCGGTTTCCAGGGACAAAAATGTTCTGCCGGTTCACGTACTATCGTAGTTGAGAGTGTGTACGACGAAGTCCTCGCTAAAGTGGTTGAGAAAACCAAAGCTCTTAAAGTAGGTGATGCCAAAGACAATTACCCTTCGGGCCCGGTTGTAAATCAGGCTGCCGTTGATAAGATCATGAGTTATATCGAAATCGGAAAATCAGAAGGTAGATTAATGGCTGGTGGTAAACTTGCTGAAACAGAAAATCCGGGCTACTACATCGAGCCAACTGTGTTTGCTGATATTGATGAAAATGCACGCATCGCTCAGGAAGAGATCTTCGGACCTGTTACTGCCTTTATTAAAGCTAAAGACACTGACGATGCCCTGCGTATTGCCAACAGCACTGCTTATGGCCTTACCGGAGCGTACTTCTCACAGGATCCTAAGAAGATAGATAAAGCTCTTCGTGAGTTTAAAGTAGGTAACCTGTATATCAACAGAAAATGTACAGGTGCACTTGTTGGAGCCCAGCCATTTGGTGGCTTCAATATGAGTGGTACCGATGCTAAGGCAGGTGGACGTGATTATCTGCTTTACTTCCTGCAGCCAAAATCAATGACTGTTCGCCCAAGCGAAGGCGTTGATCTGGATGTTCACGAGTTTGAGTATACCAAAGACTAACAGTATACTCACTTCTTGTTGTTGAGTTAAAAGTCCTGCACTATATAGTGCGGGACTTTTTTTATGCTTCTTTGATGTTATATTCTCCCAAAAAAATAAGTTATGGCTAAAGAACACTTTTCAGAGGACGAAGTACGTCAGATCATTCGTCTGGCTATGGAAAAGGAAAGAAGTACAAAGAGCGATTCCAAAAATGAATCGGGCTTAACTATTGATGATCTGGTCTCGGTTGGTAAAGATGTGGGCTTATCGGAAGAAGAGATCCTAAGTGCCGCAAAAAAATTCAGGTCTAATCCTCTTAAAAGAACTTTCCGTGTTACCAATACAGCTATTATTGAAGAACGCTTCTTCAATTCAGATATGGATAGAGATACTCTTTGGGAGCATCTTCAGTTTGAACTGGATGATCACTTTGGAGAATCATCCATATTTGCTTCCATAAGTAATAAACCCAGAGATTATCAATGGAAGCATATGAGTAATTCAGGGGTTGTTTCAACAGCCTCACTCCGAAAAGATGGTGCTGGTTACCGTTTGAAAGTATCGCAAGTAGTAGGAATGGCTCAACCGCTTTGGGAGGGAATATCTATCGGGATTATCCCCGCCTTACTGTTCGCTCTGGCATTTTATGGCATCTTCCGTTTCTCATCCCCGCTTGTGAACATTGCTTTTGGCTCGGCCGCCTGGGCTCTTTCTTCCTATGTGGTATATAAACTGGATGTAGCCTGGAGAAAAAGGAAATTAAAAGCCCTGAAAGAATTGGCAAATAAGCTGATCACAGACTTACCGGAACGCCAATCCCTTACAGATAATGAATCAGCAGGTAAGATACAGATCGAGGAAAAGGAAGTATATGAGAAATACGAAGATAACCTCAGGTCGTCAGCTCGTAAAGAGCCTCAGAAAGATTAATTAATTAGTCATCCAGATCGATCTCATCCGGTGCATCATCATCTGAAACAAGATCATCCACATCCGGGGTATCATCCAGATCGTCATCATCCTCATCGTCATCACTGACTACAGGCTGTGGTTTTTCTTTTTTCGGCTTCGTTTCATTTATGGCCCCGGCTCTCCTTAGAATAATAGCGATATCATCCTGATCGTTCTCAGTTGCTATCATCATGGCAGTGTCTCCATTTTTATCCCGGAGATACACATTAGCTCCTTGAGCCAATAAATACTTAACTACTTCCGTGTGCCCATCTTTAGCGGCAACCATAAGCGCAGAATGCCCCCATCTTTGCTGGAAATCCACATCGGCTCCCTTTTCGATAAGTAATTTTACTGCCTCTAGATTCCCATTTCTGGCTGCCATTATCAGTGCAAGTGAACCGATCTGAACTCCTTTTTCAAAAAGGTAATTCATCATATCGATGTTTCCTGATTCTGCTGCTCTGTTCAGTGCTGTACCACCCATCTTGGTCTCAACATTAAGGTCGGCACCATTATCAGCAAGGTATTTCACCAATGGAAAATTTCCTTTTTCAGCTGCGACAATAAGAGCCGTGGCACCACTGCTGTTTGCAGTGTTTATATCTACTCCACTTTTGTGAATTTTCTTAACAGCCTCAAGGTCTCCCTCTCTTGCTGCTTTAATGATATCTACTGAGTCCATTGTATAATATTTACCTTAAAACTTGGCGGGATGATAAAAAACGGAGCAACTATCTCAAACTAATTTATCATTAATTTATTCAAGATTACCCTCAGCGGTATAACCATTCAGGAATTCCTCAGCGTTCATTCTTTTCTTACCGGGTACCTGAACTTCGAGAAGCTCAACCGTTCCATCCTTGCAACCCACTAATAACTTCCCTTCTCTTTCGAACAATTCACCGGGATCTACATTAGCAATTGGACCCAGTTTTGAGGAATACATATTGAATTTCTGACCATTCCACATAGCCCAGGCTGTTGGAAACGGACTTAATCCACGAATCTTATTATGAACACTTTCGGCTGGCTCATTAAAATGCACATGGCAATCATCCTTGAATAGTTTTGGGGCAGGGGTAGCTTTTGAATCATCCTGCTGCAGAAGTGTATATGATTTATTTTCGATACTATTTACCGCATCCAGCAAGGCATTACTGCCTTCTTCCATTAAACGGGTATATACTTCCCCGGTGGTTTCGTTACTATCTATAAATAATTCTTTTTGGAGGATAACATTCCCGGTATCTACTTTTTCATCCAGAAAGAAAATAGTACAGCCCGTCTTTTCTTCCCCATTCATAACCGCCCAGTGAATCGGAGCCGCACCTCTGTATTTTGGCAGAAGAGAGGCATGAAGATTAACCGATCCGATTTTGGGGATCTCCAGAACAGATACCGGCAACACCCGAAATGCTACAACTACAAAAAGATCTGCATCCAGCTCTTTCAGCTCATTAGCAAAATCTTTTGATCTGAGATCTTCAACTTCAATCACCTTCAAACCCAGTTCCAAGGCCCTGGCCTTCACAGGTGTGGGTGCTGTTTGCGAACCCCTTCCTCTCCTTTTATCAACATTACTAACAACAGCTGATATGGTATGATGGGAATTAAAAAGTTTTTCGAGGCTTGGAATCGCAAATTCCGGTGACCCCATGAATACAATATTCATTTCTCGGAGTTAATCGTTTTCAGCCGCGGGGCTTGATAGGGTATCTGGTTTCGCGCTTGCCGGTATCTATTTCTTCCAGATCAGCTTTGTGCATTCGTTTTCTGAAAGCACTCAGGTAGTCGATAAATAATATCCCTTCAAGATGATCGTACTCATGCTGAATAACGCGGGCTGTCCAACCGGAAAATTCTTCCACACGTTCTTCAAAGTTTTCATCCAGAAACTTAACCACGACCACTTCCGGACGTATCACTTTATCCGTTACCTCCGGGATACTAAGACATCCTTCATCCAGCGGGATCATCTTCCCTTTTTTTTCCACTATCACCGGATTAATGAATGCAATCGGACCTGGCTTTTCATCCTCTTCTTCCAGCATTCCGTCAGAATCGATCACAAAAATTCTTTTTGAAACCCCAACCTGTGGCGCAGCTAATCCTACCCCGTCAGAGTTGTACATGGTCTCAAACATATCTTCTACAAAATCCTGAATTTCCTCATTCAGATCCTCAACAGGCTTGGTCTTCTCCCTTAAAACAGGATCATTATATGTTACAATCGGCAGTATCGACATCTCAGTAATTATGCTCTTCTAAATAGGTCTGTAAGATAACAGCTGCTGCAATTCTATCCACACGTTCTTTTTCTTTTCTCTTCTTTTTTGAAATCCCTGAACTCACCATAAGTTGCATGGCTTTATTAGAAGTATTTCTCTCATCAACTTTCTCAACGGGGATATCCGGAAAAGATCGGGTAAGCCTGATCAGGAACTCATCTACCATCTGTGTAGCTGAACCTTCCACACCATTAGGCGTTAAAGGCCATCCAACGATAAATTTATCAACGGTGGATTGAGTTGTGATCTCCCGGATTCTGTCCAGTACTTCTTCGGGCGAGTAGGTACCAACAGGAGTAGCAATCGTTTTAAGCAGGTCAGTCTGGGCGATACCAATTCGCTTTGTTCCGACATCAATACCGACCAGACGTGAATATTCCTGCAAAGTCAAAAAATGTTATTTCTTCTTAAGCTCTTCCAGAGGCTGACGTAAGAAGGTTTTTAACAGTTTACTTGGCTTGAAATGAGTTTTACGATGTGCTGGCACATAGATAACCTCATTTGTTTTAGGATTACGTGCTTTTGGCTTTGCTTTTGTTTCTTTTACTTCAAAAACACCAAAATCGCGTATTTCGATACGGCACTCGGTATTTGCAGACATCATGATCTCGCGTATTGCGACGATCACTGAATCTACCCAAGGTTCTACTTTGATCATTGGCTCGTCATTTGCCTCAGCAACACGACGAACTATATCACGTTTAGTGTAAGTCATCATAACATCTAGTCTTAAAAATTAAAGCACGTTTTTTTAGTGCTGTTTAGTCCTTCCTTATTTATTCGCTATTATCCTTAAGCTGTTTTTTTACATGCGCGAATATCTTTGTTAGTTTAAAGATAGTTGTAACTAAAATCTACTCAAAAGTTGTAAACCTAATAATTATTCGTACCTAAGTACATTTTTAACGCCAGCAACTTTTTCCAGACGCTTCATGATCTTATTGAGGTGGGATATGCCATCAACATATAATGTTATGATTCCCTCAAACATACCCTCATCGCTACTCACATTTATACTTTTCATATTGGTCGAAAGTGATTTTGACAAAACATCCGTCAGATCATTAATCATTCCAACCCTATCTTCCCCAATGACTTTCACGGCACCCAGGAATTTATTATCAATATTTTTAGCCCACTGTACATCTACGATCCTATCACTTTCAGTTTTCAAAAGATGCTGTGCATTATTACACATGCTTCTGTGAATCTTAATATCTCCGTTCCGGCTGATGAATCCGATCACGTTATCACCTGGAATCGGATTACAACAATTTGCATATGAATACTTAACATTGGTGACCTCACCGTTAAGAATCAGTGCGTTACCATCTCCAATTGAGCGCGCGGCATTGAAATAACTTTCCTGTATCTGCTCCTCAGTTTTCGAAGTAGTTTCGGATGGATCATCCTCAAGTCTTCCTGTGCTCTTATACTTTTTTACCTCTTTAAAAAGAACGTTTGGATCAAGCGCCCCGATCCCGATATCGTAGTACATACCCTGTGTAGTCTCGTACTTAAATCTCTTGGCGATCTTTGTCAGCTCCTGATCGCTTATCTCCACTTTTCCGCGCTCAGCACGTTTTATCCAGATCTCTCTTCCTTCTTCCGAAATTTTGCGCTGTTTCTGTTTAATAAACTGTCGGATACGTGATTTTGCTTTATGCGTAACCACATCATCGATCCAGTCAGGATTAAGATTGATCTTATTGCCGGTTATGATCTCAACCTGATCTCCGTTTTTCAGCTTCTCACGAAGCGGAGCCATTTTACCATTAACCTTCGCAGCCATTGCCCGTTCTCCGATCTCACTATGGATCTCAAAAGCAAAATCAATGGGTGTTGCGTACTTGGGAAGGGTTTTTAATTCACCGGTGGGTGTGAACACATAGATCTCATCCTGATACAGATTGAGCTGGAAATCTTTTACGAAATCAGTAGATGAATCCGGGCGTGGGTTATCAAGCACATCGCGGACCCAATTCACAAAACGATCCAGACTTGCAGAACCTGCTTGTTCACCTTCTTTATACTTCCAGTGGGCTGCCAGACCTTTTTCGGCAATATCATCCATACGCCGGGTCCGGATCTGAACTTCAACTTTTTTACCTCTGTTGGTTATCACCGTAGTATGCAGCGATTGATACCCGTTCGTCTTTGGTACTGAAATGAAATCCCTGAAGCGTTCCGGTATCGGCGTATACCAGTCAGTGATAATGGAATACACTCTCCAGCAATCTTCCTTTGTATGCGGGTCTTCTAAAATGATCCTTATCGCAAAAAGATCGTAGATCTCTTCGAAGGGCTTCTGCTGACGCTGCATTTTCCGGTAAATGGAATAGATATGTTTTGGCCGCCCTTTGATCTCAAAATTAAAATGCTGTTGCCGCAACTGACGTCCTACCGGCATCATGAATTCATCAATAAACTCTTCCCGGGCCTCCTTCTTTTCTCTCAGCTTCCGGGCAACAAATTTGAATGAAGTCGGATCGATTGCTTTAAAACAAAGATCTTCCAGTTCATTCTTGATATTGAATAAGCCAAAACGGTGAGCCAGGGGTGCATACAGCTCCATGGTCTCTGAGGCGATCTGAATCTGCTTTTCTCTTCGCAGGTGCTGGATGGTCCTCATATTGTGCAAACGATCCGCAAATTTGATCAGGATCACCCTGATGTCTTCTGCCATTGAAAGCAGCAACTTCATGAAGGTCTCAGCCTGCTTGGAGTCACGACTTTTGAACACTCCTGTGATCTTGGTTACGCCATCAATGATCACCGCCACCTGCTTCCCAAACCAGTATTCTATATCTTCAAGAGTCACATCGGTATCCTCCACGGTATCGTGCAGTAATGCCGCAATAACAGAGATATCATCAATATTGATCTCATTGGCCACGATCTTGGCCACTTCTACCGGATGATAGTAGTACGGCTCACCCGACGCTCTTTTGATGCCCTGATGTGACATATAGCACAGCTTAAAGGCATTGGTGATCGAGACTTCATCCACATTATCCATGTTCTCGAGGCACACCTTCAGAAGCTGCTTCAGATCCTGTTTCTGAGCTGTCTCTAACTCGTATTCCTCGAGATTATACTTTTCTATGGAGGTAAGCTTTTCCATGCTGATTATTAAGACAGGCCTTCATTGCCTTCTACCTATACATTAAATGTACTTAAAACGTTTAAAACAAGCCCTATAGCATAGTATTGAAAACTTTTTTTCGGATTTTCTGAGAATACTTCTCTCAGAAACTGAGTGAAACCCCGAACATGATCCTTCCGGTACTCAGGTCCGCAACCTCAGGTTCACTTAGTGAATTGTTGGAATAACGATATTCAATAAATGGTTTGATCAGCGGGATCACAGTTACTTTAGCACCCACTATTGCATTCCAGTAAATATTGGATTCGTTCTGATCTTCTTCAGAGATCGTAACACCTTCAAGGTCTTGCGGTTTGATGTCTACTGTTTCTGATCCCAGCCCCAGTCCAATATAGGGCTGCATAAGCCCCACATTAACGCCTCCGATCAGGGCAAGACCAAAATCATAATTTGTGAGGTCACGGGAGTACGTAACCCCGGATTCAGAAGCTGAATTCTCTTCACTGAAATAGCTGAAATGTGCCCGCAGCCCAAGATTTACCAGCGGCAACTTGTCCAGAAATCCTTTCTGAACTCTCAGGCCAAAACCATTCTTCGGTGATTCGTCCCGCAACTCATAGGAAGCGCCTATCTCCAGCTGGGCAAAAGCGGATGTTGAAAATACTACTATTAAAAGGGTAATGATTGTAACTGTCCTTCTCATAACTCTTGATTTCGATGATAATTTATTGGAAGGTACAAAACAGGATTCTGAAACCTAACATTTAGTATAAAACTAATTGAAGTAGTGGAATATTAAGTCGTATATTTGCCGCCCTGCCAAACATGCCGCAGTGGTGGAATTGGTAGACACGTTGGACTTAAAATCCAATTCGTATTTAAATGCGAGTGCCGGTTCGAGTCCGGCCTGCGGTACAAACCCGATGCTTTTCATTAAGTGTCGGGTTTTTTTGTAGGTTTGAATTTTGGTACCAGATCTAAAGTCGAAGTCTTTTAGATCTTTTAAGTCTGTGACTTGAAAGACTAAGCCCGGGAAGTCTCTGACTTCCATATAATCCATGCTTTTGATTGCAGGTTATTTTACCCTTTTACCACAATGCAAGTCAAAGACTTGCTGTTCTTATTACTCTTAAAGAAAAAACAAAGCATAAAAAGAATAACTTTAAGTCTAACCTTCATTATTCTGATTTATTTAATTATCGGGAATTAAAAATTCTATAACGATTCTAGGGCTCTCTCCCCGATTCTTATTCGAAACCGTATTGTAAATCAAAACTCCATTTTGGACTGTAGGATTTCGACCTATTCCAATAAATTCCAAAGTATTTGAATCTCGTTTATATAGACTATCATTTCTGCTGAAATAAACTCTCTGATATTCATCAACTCCAAACATTTCATCAAACTTTATTCGAAATATCTTTTCTTTTCTAGCCTTCTTAATATCGTATGTAATTAGATCTTTGTTCCCTTTTTGTGGGTTATTGGTGGTATAATAAATCCCCTCATCTGCTAATACTAGATAATTTGGATAAATAAATTCTTCTATGATATTAGACACATGGTTTACCAAATCTATTTCTATCAACTTTTCGCCTAGCCCATTATATGGGGTAGTAACCTCATATAATACTGTTATAAACAGTTTATTGTCATCCTTCGTCCATACTGGATTTATAAAAGTATTTTCTCCCCCTACAAAGCTGTCGTAAAACAAACTATCTATTCTTCCGCTCACAAGATCCAGGATACTTAAACTAATTTTACTATTCCGATAGTCTGCCTCCCAGAAAGCTAATTTTAAACCGGAATAACTAACGGAAGGGGCATTTACACTTACCTCATTACGTGCTCTATTACTTGAATAAATCTCGGTAATTGATCGGGATGCCAATTCGTATCGGTAAATCTTTGCTTTCGACGATAAGTAAATACTCTCTGAATCCGGAGCCCAAACTATAGTTCCATCTAAAGATTCAATTTGAGCATTTTTCTGAATTACAGGCTCCTTGACGCCCTCTATTAGATTATATATCCAGACATCTCCATATTTGAAAAAATCATAATCAGAGAACCTAACATATGCTACAGAATTTGAATCTGGTGAAATTACAGGATTATATAGCTCAGTTGTATCTGCTATCTCGTAAATTGCATTTATGCTCCCAACTTCTTGCTGAGCAAAGCTTAACTCTGATAGAATAAGTATGAATAGTATTATGCTGAAATTTTTCAGATTCATATGAGTACTTTTTTATTTCATTTTAATACATAGACTTCCTGAAAACGCCCATTTCTTTTCAGAATCATTAAAAAGGTTGCAACTTCCCTTTCAATCCGTAGCTCTGCTGTCAATCGAAACCCGAGGCTCTGCCTCTATTACTACTTGGATACAAAATAATCACTTCACACCACCCTCACCCCATCACCAAGTTTAGTGATGTAAATCTCGGTCTGAATCCCGGTTTTCTCTAGGTATTCGGCTTCAACCGTATCTTTAAAACTGTCCAGATGCTTTTTCTCAACCAGGTTGATGGTGCATCCTCCAAAACCACCTCCCATCATTCGGCAGCCCAACACACCGGGCAGATCCTTGGCAATATCAACCAGGGTATCCAGCTCTGCACAACTTACTTCATAATCTTCACTTAGACCTTTGTGCGATTCCTGCATCCGCAAACCGAACCGAACCAGATCGTCCTTCTCCAGATCAAGGCAGGCATCGATCACCCGCTGGTTTTCTTCAATCACATACTTACATCGCTTAAATACTACTTCATCCATCTCCCGCTGATGCGCATACAATAGATCCAGAGAGACATCCCGCAGATTTTCAACAAAAGGGTTGTGCTCCTTAATGATTTGTACACCCTCCTCACATTGCGCTCTTCGCACATTATATTCTGAAGAAGCCAGGTTATGACTCACCTTAGAATTACATAACACGATCCGGATGTCTTTTCTATCGAATGGAAAATACTCGTATTCCAGGGTTCGGCAGTCCAGGCGAAGTACATACTTATCCTTCCCATGAATATTAATGAACTGGTCCATGATACCGCACCGCACCCCTACATGATTATGTTCGGTAAGCTGCCCGATCTTAGCCATGAGTTCGCCATCCAGCCCCAGATCAAATAAGGTATCCAGTCCTTTCAGCAGCCCTCCTTCTAACGCAGCAGAAGATGACAGTCCCGCACCTATCGGAATATCTCCTCCAAAAGCTATATCAAATCCCCCCGGTTCATATCCCTTTTTCTGAAGTTCAGAAACCACTCCTTTCACGTAGCTTATCCATTCTCCGGGTTTTGAATTTAGCTCTTTTGACAGATCAACTTCCTGGTATTCTTCCATATCAACTGCACAGGCCCTGATCATATTCAGATTATTTTTTGCAATCGCCACCACGATCACTTTATCAATGGCCGCAGGCAATACAAAACCATCATTATAATCGGTATGCTCACCAATCAGATTAACTCTGCCCGGAGAATAAATTAGTACAGGCAGGCTCTCGAATTTTGATGAATATTCTTCTATTACTTTACTGGCTATTTCTAACATGTTTTGCCGTTATTCCTAAATTTATGACAATGTAAGTCCTATTTGTTAAAGCTGGTACGAGAAGTTAAATTCCCTCGTCTTTTTTAAATAAACAATTTTGTTTCATACCAAATCGTGTTATAATATGCCACCTCAAAGGGGTTTGCAGAGGAATGACTAAGAGTTGAACATGGAAAAGAATACTAGAAAGACGGTGATGATCGTAGAAGATGATCTGATCCTCAATCTACTTTATGAAAGTTATCTCGAGAAGCTGGGTTACGATGCTGAAGGTGAGCTTGTTTACGGTAAAACAGCAATTGAAATAGCAAAGAAGATCAATCCTGATCTGATACTAATGGATATTTCCCTTGAGGGAGATATGGATGGTATCGAAGCTATGAAGGAAATTCGTAAATTCTCTGAAGTGCCGGTGATCTATATCACGGGCAACTCTGACCCGACTCATGTGCAAAGGGCAAAAGAGACTAATTATATCGATTACCTGGTTAAACCGATAGAATTTAATGACCTGAAAGAGTCACTGGAACGCAACTTCAATTCCTGAGCTGAGAACCGTTCTATTCGATTTACTTTATACTTCGTGGGTGAAGTGTGTTCACGAAGTTTTACCAATTTTTCACTACTTATAGCTACACTTATAGTATTTTTGGCCTAACTCTTTTAGCTGAGTAATTATGTTCAGAAATAAAGCTTTTCGTTGGATTTTACTTTTAGTCGGAGTGGCTGCTATCATCGCACTCACTGGTATGAATGTATATTCCTTATATGATATTCGGGACAGGATGGCCGAAGGAGAGAAAAAGCGCCAAATTTCACTGATTGATGATCTTGTAGGCAATATTAGAAACGAAGTATATCAACCATTCAGGGGTTTGGGAAGAATTGAACTGGAACCTGTTGAGCGATCCATAGCCAAGTATGGGAAATTCCCTAATCAGGTTCAGCAGAGGATCAATACTGCTGCCACCAGTCCGATTTTCAATGGCATTTATTATACCCCTGATGGTGTTGATCCCTGTGTGCAAGGAGCAGAGATATATAGTTATAATTATGAAGATCAATCTCTGACCCTTACTGACGATTATCCGTCCACGGTGTGTGATGGTGTTGGTCTCGTAAGAACAAAAGCACGTATCGAACTCAACAGTGGGCAATACCGCTGGAATCATTCCGTGGAATTTGATGCACACAGAACTATGAATATTGGATTGATCAATCTTAAAGAAAAAAGATTGATCGGATATCTGACTGCTACTTTCGATCAGGATTATTTGTTAAACGACCTGGTGACACCTATGATTGAAGAGTTCAATGCAAACACTGACGGCAGTGTCATTTGGGTGCTTAGCTGGCTTAATTCCGAAATTATAGCAACCAACAGACCCGAAATTGAATATGACCGAAAAATAGATGGGTACTCCAAAAGTTTTGGTGGCAGCCTTTTTGAAAATTGGGTAATTCGCATTGGTTTTATTGACAATCCCGTAGCTTCACTTTATAACAATACACTTTACAAGAATCTTATTGTACTGGGAGTAGCCGTTTTATTCTTACTCGGTGCGTTGATATTTATGTTCTATACTGCTCAAAAAGAACGAGCTCTTTCACAGCGTCAGGCTGGCTTCCTCGCTAACGTGACTCATGAATTGAAAACTCCACTTGCCGTAATGCAGGCAGCTGGTGAAAATATATCTGATGGACGGGTAACCGAGCCGGAACGGCTGAAGCAATACGGAAATCATATTTTCAATGAGTCCATCCGGTTGAAACAGATGATCGAAAAATTGCTGGATGTTGCCAGAACCGATTCAGGGCAAACCCTTATAAAATCCTCACCTCATAACCTCAACACAATTGTGCGTGATTTTCTTACCACAAACCGTGAGTATATTGAGGCAAAAGGGTTTAAGGTTTCTTTTAACACAACAGATTCCCGTACTATGATCATGATCGATCCGGATACTGTTGAAACGATCCTCAGTAATCTTACTGAGAATGCGATCAAATATAGTACGGATACCAAAGATATCAGATATTCCGTAGGTACTGATTCTAATGACGTGATACTTAAGATCTCCGATAAAGGGATTGGTATTGATAAGAAACACATCAAGAATATATTCAAGAAATTTTACCGGGTTGAGGACTCCCTCAACGCTAAAACCAAAGGTCATGGACTGGGACTTAGTATCGTTAAAAGCCTGGTTGAAATGAATGGAGGCAATATTGAGGTAAGCAGCGAAATAGAAAAAGGCACAACCTTTACCTTACGATTTCCTATTTTTGTGAGCGAAGAAAAAACTTTGAATCTGAAAAAAAATCGCATAATCTCAACTGAAACCTTTACCGATCCTGCAGAGCATGCCTAACAAGCCTTTGAAAATTTTAGTTGTTGAAGACGAACCTAGTCTGATCTTTACCCTCCGTGATACTTTTGAAAGTGAAGGGTACAGCGTAATTGTAAGTGAAGATGGCGAACAAGCCGTTAGCCTGGTTAAAGAACATTCTCCAGACCTGATGATCCTCGATATCATGCTTCCCGGAAAAAGCGGTTACGATATCTGTAAAGAGATCCGTGGACTGAAGTTCACTTTTCCAATCATCATGCTTACCGCCAAAGATCAGGAAATTGACAAAGTTAAGGGACTGAATCTTGGTGCCGATGATTATCTGACGAAACCATTCAGCGTTAAAGAACTCCTGGCACGAATTCACGCACGTCTGCGCAGAGCCGGAACCTATTCATCTTCCAGTGAAGTGGAAATACTTCAGCTTGGAAATGTTAAAATAGACCTGCTTGAATCAGAATCTGTATTCCCTGATGGTAAAGTGAATATTCTCACTGCCCGTGAAGTTGAACTGATACGATATCTGCTAAGCGCCGGTGGCGAACCTGTATCCAGAGATGAACTTCTTGAAAAAGTTTGGAGATACGAATATACCACGAATACCCGAACGGTAGACGTTCACATCTCTAAACTACGAGCCAAAATTGAAGAACATCCTGATGATCCCCGGTATCTGATCACCCTGCATGGGGTAGGCTACCTTCTGAAAACCAGCTAACCCTAACCTCGTTTCAGGGCATTCACATATTTTATAAATCCCTGAGTTTGAGATTCCAGTAACTTTTGCTGGAATTCGTCTAATATTCCCTGGATTGGGTGGAACATATCCTGAACACGGCTGATGAACACCCTTTCCGGAAATTGGTGTGCATCCATATAGTTTGCCACCATCTGAAACTGCTCAACCGGCCGCAAGCCACCAAAAGCGCCACCGGCAATTCCAACATATGCTATCGGTGTTTTTACAAACGCACTGGGATATGGCATATAATCAATAAAAATCTTCAGTATTCCCGGAAAACTCCCATTGTATTCAGGAATTATAATTAGCAGTGCATCTGCTTCAAGCACAGGTTCCCTGAACTTCTCCACTGATGGAATTGACTGGCCATATTTTCCCCCGACAACATCCTGAAGTGGAAAATCAACCAGGTCTGTGATAGTTACTTCTACTCCTTCTTTCTCATATAACGCTTTTATGTATTCCGAAACCTCCAGCGCTTTTGAGTTCGGCATGTCTGTTCCACTGATAATGTTAAGCTTCATATAATAGAATTTTTGCTCTGAAAACTGATTTTTTGATCATGCAATATGCGGCTTATAATAAAAATATTCTGACTACTTAATTTTGTAAGCGCTTTTCCGGTAAAACTGCCATTTTATTTATTATAAATGATATTTTTACCTAAATTTGTTTTGCATTAAGTAAAAATGTCCGTATCATTTTATGTGTTATAAACAAATACATTAATTTATTTGTTTCATGTTTTATTCCGCCTAATACATTGCCGGGGGGATCAGGTTGGTTAGGCTGCGATTCACCTTCCGGTAGTATTAGTGACTCCAACAACAACAGGCGAAGTGCTGATCCTCTTCGCCTGTTTTTTTATGCCCGATTTTTAAACCTAAAAGATCACTCCTCTTTTCCCTCTCCCTTTATCGCCTGCAATCTCTTCCAAAGCAACCCTTCTCTTCCTTCCACACCTGATTCATAAAATGATTTGTTCTTTAGCGGGTCAGGCAGATATTGCTGCTCCACCCAATGTCCCGGATGATCATGAGGGTATTTATAATCTTTTGAGGCATTCTCAATATCCTGGTATCGGGCTGATAATTTATTGGCGGTCTTATCTTTCAGATAGGGAGGGACATTCCCCACTCCCTTTTCTTTGATCTCCGCATTGGCCTTAAACATTGCCATTGTACTGTTGCTCTTTGGACAGAGACTTAAGTACAGACAAGCATGGGAAAGAAAGTACATCCCTTCGGGCATACCGCATTTCATAAATGCTTCATGACAAGAATTCACTATGGTGATCGCATTGGGTTCGGCCATTCCGATATCTTCACTGGCCAGTATGAACATCCTTCTGAATATGAA
The DNA here is from genome assembly GCA_030427885.1 of Rhodothermia bacterium. Taxonomy (GTDB): domain Bacteria; phylum Bacteroidota; class Rhodothermia; order Balneolales; family Balneolaceae; genus JAUICM01. Next base: position 305,161 of record JAUICM010000002.1, read on the forward strand.
ATTCGGATCGTCACCGCCTTCCAGCATGGCGTTCATCCAGTACAAAGCTCCATCAGGATCTGAGCCTCTCACAGACTTTATAAATGCTGAGACATAATGGTAATGCTCATCTCCGGTCCGATCGTAACGTACAGCCCGTCTTTGAATACTTTCTTTAGCAATATCCAGATCAATATTAATCACTCCGTTCTCATCAGGTTTAGAAGAAAGCACAGCTACCTCTAATGCGTTCAATGCGTTTCTAACATCTCCTCCCGCATAATCCGCCAGATGATCAATCGCCTTTGGAGTCACCTCAATCTTTTTATCACCAAGTCCACGCTTACCATCACTTAGCGCCCGAAATAACATTTTCCGGACATTATCTACCTGAAGGGGATGTAATTCAAATAACTGACAGCGTGAGAGCAGTGGATTAACCAATGAATAAAATGGATTTTCTGTGGTAGCTCCCACCAGTGTAATGATCCCTGATTCCAGGTGTGGCAGTAAGGCATCCTGCTGGGCTTTATTCCAGCGATGGATCTCATCCACAAACAGAATCGTTTTCCTTCCATTAAGCTTCCTCAGTTTTTCTGCTTTATCGACAACAACCCTTAATTCTTTGATCCCGTCCAGCACCGCATTGATCACCTCGAAGGAAGCTTTTATTTCTTTGGATATCACATGCGCTAATGTGGTCTTTCCAGAACTGGGTGGCCCATAAAAGATCAGCGAACCGATCACACCACTCTCGATCATCCTCCGCAGCATCTTTCCTTCCCCAACCAGATGCTCCTGACCTGAGAATTCGTCTAGTGACTGAGGCCGCATCCGGGTTGCTAAGGGTTGATGGTAATCATTCTGCTCGGGCTCATTGGCCCTGAACGGTTTGGGTTGGTTTTCCTGAAAGAGATCCATTTAGCTGGATTTATTGAAATATGTGCAAGATATGTAAAGCTATAGCCAAATTACAATCTTCATATTCCAAATTCCAAGAGACTTATTCAAAGAGTTGGGACTGGCTGCCGAACTTAGTAAGATACTGCTTCAGCTTCACTTTACTGCGGGTACTGTTGCTGGTCATGTAGCGTAGCTTGCCAAATATTTTCCGTTCCTGCCAGGGCCGGTCGAAACGCCCAAAGCACCAGAATATCCCGGAGTAGCTGTTCGGATCTCTCCCATCGATAGCATATTTATTATTCAGGTGGATCAGATATTCCAGTGCTGTTCTGTGATCTGAGGTCCACTCGATCACTTTCTTGCCCCACAGCATTCTAAGATAATTATGAATAATTCCTTCTTCCCTCAATTGGGTTTGAGCTGCGTTCCAAAGTTCATCATGCGTCTGTGAATATTCCAGCTGATCCAATGAGTAGGTGTAATCCCGAACATCGTCTTTATGTTCTTCCAACGATTTAAGCACCCAGTCCGGCAGACTTTCATATTGATCATAATCATCTCTGTGATGAGCAAAATGGAACCCAACTTCTCGCCATGTTATTACTTCATCCAGGAAGCTCTCAATACTTTCATGTCCTCCAAAAAAACCATTTCTTGCTCCATTATTCGGCTTAACTGAAGCTATATCCCATCCTGAAGGTTGTTTTTCTAAGGCTGCTTTCACGATCTCATATTCGCTGATCTTTCCAAAATGAAGCCATGGACTCATTCCACTCACTTTATTTTCATCCGGGTGATTTCTGCGGTCACCGTAATCCATCAGATCATGTTCAATAAAGTGATCTAATTGTTCGAGTGCAGCTTCTCTGGTTCCTTCGATATCTAAGGGCTTTACATCGTGATCGATATCCATCATTGAAATGGTATTTTCTATATCGTTAAGCTGGTCTTTTGCTGATGGATATTTCTTTAAAAAACCTTCACTGAGTTTGACTTCTGAAGTATTCTCCAGCTCACTCAAAGGGTCTTTCCTGGGCGGGTTCGTAAAAGCCTCCAGAAAGTGTTTTTGCATGATCTTCCGGAACAGATACGCTGAATAAGGGTCTTTATCCGTAATACCCAAAGGAATGATCCCATTCGAATCAATCGTGATATAAGGAACCTTCAGTTTCTGTCCTACCTTTTCATTGTGCTCCTTAATGATAAACACAGGGTACTCATCAGAGATCACACAGCATGCATTCTCAGCAAGTGAGTAAATCAATCCTTTGCCAGACCTTTCCTCAGCCTCAACATAGCTGAATAGATTCACTTTTAACTGTTCTGCTTCCTGTAGATTTGCCTTCATTCCCTGCATTATAAATGCATGAAAGCGGTCGGATGCCCAGGGATAATTCGCATTCAAACCTTCATAGATGAGCAAGGGCTTTCCAAGTTTATTAGCCCATGCGATTGCGAATTCTAACGCATAGTTATAATGCAATCTTCGGTTGATCTGCATCCAATACAGAACGTACTCTCCATCATTATTAATGGCTTTGTCATTCCGGCTGAATTTTCGGTAGCTGTTTATATTCTTCATTCTGATCTGATTCTGGCATCTCAAACCAAAATGAAGAATCCGTCATTCCATTAATTTCTGATATCCGTCATCGTTAGTGGTTTCTCAGCCTGAGGTTTGATCTGAATCTGAATCTTAACTTCCTTCAAAGTTCCATCCTCATACACTTCACCTGTTGGAAATTTACCAACCACGGTGATCATTGAGTCAGTGATTGCATCTTTGATCTCGTACTGAAACTGCAAGTCCCCTTCTGCAAAATCTGATAATTCTATTGCTCTGGATTCTCCATCCTCATCCTGAAACCCGAGAAAAGTACCCCCACCACCACCAAATTCATTTGGCAAGATCATGAGCTCTGTAGCCTTAAGTGATATTTGGGACAGCTCGTATCTCAGATCATCTTGCTGTGTGCTTATTTCAGACGATTTCCCCGTGTTATTGAACACTACAATTGATGTGATCAATCCGCCAAACATAACCACGGAAGCAATTCCTGCCAGCGATGTTGCCGGATACCAAAGCATATGTTTTTTGTCTTCTTCCATCTTTTCGGACAACAAGTACCCTTTAACGAACAGAAAAGGAATTAAAACAGACCAGAAGAGAATTCCAGTTAGTGCGGGCACATAATCCGGGAAAGCTGATTCTGTTGGACTTCCGGAAAAAATATTTATCGCATCAATGGTCCCAATTTCCAGTAAAACAGTTGAGGGTATTGGATTAAAATATTTCGTTGCAGGAAAAGAAGCATTGTACATCGCCAAAGTAAATTGGTGTATCAAAAACATCAGTACAAATGTTACCAGTAAAATAATCAGCCAGTCATTGTATTTTTTAATTTTGTCTTTCATATACGATCCCCTCTTTTGTTAATGTTGCAACCACCTGGATCTTTCCTGTCTCCCCGTTTCTGTTTTCGAATAACGGATCGAAACCAGGAGCAACAGAACCAACCGTTGTAATAACAAATGCATCACTGGGTTTATCGAAGCGATAATACCGGGTGAACTCATCATCCTCTTGTTTGCCAATTACGGCCAGCATGGTACCGTCATCCTGAAACTTATCCCCTAAAAACTCCCTGGCTATTTCTTCAATACTATCCTCCTCATTTCTTGAGTAATAATTTTCCAGGACAGGAATAAAACTCCTTTGCACTTCGGCAAGTATAATCCCTCTTTCGATCTTTTCTCTTATCTCGAGTAACAGGGTTAGCTGAAAATCCTTCTTCCTGAAATCGTTTATGAAAAAGGCAACCTGAACCAGAATCATGATCCCCAGTATTGATCCGATCACTTTTTTTGAGGCACCCGATTCGACCTCTTTCTTCGCCCATTCGTTTAAATTCACCATGTAGGCGACCGCTACTATTAAAGCCATTAATACACCAAGCCATGGCCTTTCAAAATAGAGTGGTATCAGAAAAAAAACTGAAGCCACAATACATGTAATGATCAATGATCTAATTTCTTTCGACATAAACCCCCTGTTCTTGTTAATACAGGATGTTAATTAAATCATTGAACAAAAAAAAAGCTCCTTTTCTCCCGAAAAGAAGCTCTTGGATAGATGTTAACGTGATCAGAAGTTAAACATGAAACCGATGTTAAAAGTCGTAAGGTCCGTTCTGGATTTATTCAAATTATATTCTAGTCCACCGGCTGTACTCACCAGATCTCCTTCTCTCATATATAATGCCTCTCCCCCAATCATTCTTCTTGCTCTAAGTACCAACGCTACTCCCATAAACTCGCCATCATCATCGAAGCCTTCATATAAACGAACCTTCAATCCACCACCCATTCCGAAGTTCGATGTGAGATAATCATAATTTACCGTACCGCTCATTTCCTCATCCCAGTCATTGATAACAGAAGAGTGGGTATAAAGATAATTGAACCCGACAGAGCCTTCCAGAAATGGCGAGATCAATCCAAAACCAGGTTCCAGCCTTAGCAGCAGATGTGGAGTGATCATATTATTTGTTGTTCGTACTCTTACATCTACTTCAGGTATGTTTGAATTAAAATGCTCGTTTCTCTCAGTCCACCCGAAGTTCTGGAAAATAAATCCTGCACCAATGTGAACCGGCATCTTTGGGATCTTTGTAGTAAAGGATGCATCCACTCCATAAGCATTCCTGTCAAGTGTTTGTGCAAATGATCCCTGAGGATCTCCCAATGCAAAACTGAGATCTATATTATAATTCTGTCCGTTCATTGAACCTGAACAGATAAGAATGATCAATAATAGTTTTAATAATAACCTCATTACCCGACCTGTCTGAAATTAGTTTAAACGAACCTAATTCATCCGACTAACCGGATATATTGCATGATGATGCGAGGCCTTTCACATTCTTTTGATGTTCTCTATGAAACGGATACTGCTCTCTCTTATCTCTTTTTTTTCTTCATCTGGTTTCTTGTCATACATATTTACCATGAAATTGGACCGGCCATTACTACTCATAGTATCCCTGTTTTGGTCTATAAAATTCCAGTACAAATAGTTAAAGGGGCAGGCATTTTCCCCGGTCTTCTCCTTAATTGAATACGAACATTCTTTACAGTAATCGCTCATTTTATTAATGTAATTTCCACCGGCGATATACGGTTTTGAGGCAAGTACACCTCCATCTGCATAAGTTGACATTCCCAGCACATTTGGAAGTACGACCCATTCATACGCATCAGTATAAGCCAGCCAAAACCATTCATTCAGCTGTGCGGGATCCGTTTCTGTAAGGTTACTGAAATTACTTAATACCATGAGTCTTTGAATATGATGTGAATACCCGTTCTGGATTACAGGTCTTAGACATTCACTCATGCAATTCATATTTGTATCACCGGTCCAGTATATCTCGGGTAGTGAATTTCGGGAGTTAAAATGATTGGCATTTCTCACTTCCGGCATCATTGCTTCATAATAGATCCTCACAAATTCACGCCACCCTATGATCTGCCGGATTAGTCCTTCCACAGAATTCAGTCTTGCCTTTCCATTTTCATATGCCAGTTGAGCTTTATCGCATATTTCCTGGGGTAAAAGCAATCCATTATTCAGATAGACTGATAATCCCGAGTGAAACAGTGTATCTCCTCTCACCGACATCGCATCCTCGTACGGACCAAATTGATCCAACCTTTTCTCAATGAATTCATCCAGCAGAATCTGAGCTTGTTTCCTCGTTACTGCTAACCCAAAATCCTTTGTGCTTCCAAAATGATCGCTGAAATTCTTTTCTACCAAGTCTGTCACTTCCCTGGTTATTTCATCCGGCTCAAACTTTTTTATTTCTGGCAGATCGATCTTAGCAGTTAATTTTTTCCTGTTTTGTTCATCGTAGTTCCATTCCCCACCTTCGGGTTCATTTTCATGCATCAGGTACCCAGTCTTCTTTCTAATTTCGCGATAAAAGAACTCCATTCTGTATCCCTTTGTGATGTTTTCCTTGTACTCATTCACATCAGCCAGAAAAAAATTATTTCTTATCTCACTGCATCGATCTTCAAACTTGTTTTTTAATTGGCTTAATCTACGCCGGGTATTCCATTCGGATGGTGTCATATAGATCAAGTTTAACCCAGTATGTTCTTCCAGAATTTTCTCCAGAGCCTTGTCATAATGGTCAACCGTTGAATGATAAAAAACCGGGAATCCCTGTTTTGAACACTCCGATGCAAAATGACGCATACTACTCAACACATAGATCAACTTCTTCTTATGATAAGGTCTCGATTTCCCTTTGGCTTCCGATTCAATAAATATCAGCAAAGGTTTTTCTTTTTGAACCCATTTCGGCCAGGCACTCAAATTCAGCTGATCATGCAAAATAAATACGGCTTTAGTGTGGGCCTGAGGATCTGGCCGTTCAATATTCTGATCGATTTGTGTCAGATATGGTCTGTGTTTCATAGTGACTTAATCTCAGTACGGAACCAATTCGTTCCACTATCCGGAATAAAAAGTATTGGATTTTAATTTAATACTATTATATTAGTATTAACTAAATCGTTTATATATGAAAAAATCAATTACACCGCTTGGCGAAACTGAAATGGAAATCCTTCATCATGTTTGGGAGCTTGGAGAAGCAACCGTGTCTGATGTTCAGGAAAAGATCCTCGAAAGACGGAAAGTAGCCTACACTACTGTGATGACAATTATGAAGAACCTGAACGATAAAGGGTATCTGAAATTCCGAAAGGATGGAGTCACTTATGTATATAGTGCTGCTCAGGAACCTGAAAATGTTCAGTTCAATCTGATCGGTAAGTTAATTGAGAAAGTATTCAAAGGCTCTCCGGCCGCATTGGTGCAAACACTGGTCAAGAATGAGAACCTTACCAATAAAGAGAGAGATGAGATCAAAAAATTAATTGACGGTCTGGAGGAATAGTATGCAATCACTTTACGAGTCTCTTCAAATTTTAGGGCTACAAAGTACCGATGCTTTCTGGTTTCCCATCGGGATTTGGACATTGGTCGCGCTTGTTGCTTTTGCATTCTTAAAAATGCTACACTATCTGAACCCGATCTACCAATATCACCTGAGAGCTGCCACCCTGGTTGCCGTTCCTTTTGGATTATTGGTTACTTATCTGATCCAGTATATCAGTGAACATTTTACTGACAGCGGTGCTTTTGAAGGAGCAATATTCGTGGTCGAATCTTCTATGGCTACAGGAGTTACACCAACCCCTGCTGCTGCTTTTTCTCCAAACTGGATCGAGCCAAATTTTCTTATTGGCTTATTTACGGCAGTAGTGATCTTGGTCAGTGCATTAATGCTTTTCAGGCTGACCTGGAGTTATTTTTCACTTAGGAACCTGTATCACTCACTTTCTAAGATCCCACTAGGAAAAGTACCCGGCACCAATTCTTTAGGATTGACCGGAGTTAAGGTTGCTTATCACGACAACCCTTTGGTTCCTTTCACTTTCGGATGGAAGCAACCCATCATTGTGCTGCCCAACTCAATTAAAGATGACCAGGAAAAGATCCGGATGGCCATTCAGCATGAACTCGTTCACATTAAACGGGGAGATTATTTACTGCAACTGATCTTATCCGTTATAGAATCTTTGTTTTGGTTCCACCCATTGGTACACCTTGGGTCAAGAGAGATCGAGACATACAGAGAGATATCATGTGATCAGGAAGTGCTGAATGTATCCGGAGTTTCCTTAAAGAAATACGCGTCCATGCTTTACGAACTGGTTCCGCTGAACCGGGGTTATGGAAATTTCTCCGTGAGTATGGCCGTGCAAAGCTCAACACTAAAAAAACGAATAGAGACCATGACGTACCACCGTATATATAAAACATCGCTCAAGAGAAGTTTGCTCTTCCTGCTAACCATGATCATTGCTGTAACCGTACCCATTGCGTGTTCAGATCTTAGAGGCCCTGGAGCTATTGATGAGAGCGAGCTCGAAAGTATGAGTTTGGTAATTATTAACCCTCAATTCGAAATCAATGGAATTAATTTAGATAAGCTTCCTAAAACAATGGAAGGAACAGGTATGGATGGTTTCCTATTTGGAGCAGAGAAGTATGGTTCGTTTCTAATTTCTCCTATACAATTTAGCGGAGCTATTCAAAATGGTCAGATCACGGATAATAAAATCCAATTTAACGTGAATAAGATGAAAGTGCTTGTCACCTCTGATCAAAAAATTACGGACCGTAACATTCCAATTTGGGTAAAACATATAGCTAGTGAATCACCAGGAATACTAAGCGGAACCCTTCCAAATCGTTTACTCCTAAGATCGGATGTTGACCGGTTTATGTCACCCCCCCCTCCCCCTACACAGGGTTTAAAAGATGATAGTGGCGACTTTTTCGTTGTAGTAGAAGAAATGCCCAAGCTGATTGGCGGGCTTAAAGGTATCCAAAGTAAAGTGATTTACCCTGAAATGGCCAAACGTGCCGGAATTGAAGGCCGGGTTACTCTTCAGTTCATTGTGAACGAAAACGGCGATGTTGAAAATCCTAAAGTAATTCGTGGAATCGGTGGTGGTGCTGACGAGGCCGCATTAGAAGTTGTATCTCAGGCTAAGTTTGAGCCCGGCATGCAACGAGGGAAACCAGTAAAAGTTCAATACAGCCTGCCTGTAGTATTCAAATTAAATGACTCTGAATTTACTGATGCTCCACCGGCTCCTACTAGTGGACAAACAGGTAGTATAATACCTAAGTTGCAATTTGAAATGATTCAGCAAAAAGATGGAATTCTTAAAATTAAAATTATGGATCAAAATGGGAAACCATTACCCGGGGCAAGTCTCGAGTTAACTGATGGAACAAAAGGTAGTGCTACAGATCAAGGTGGTATAGCATCCATATCTAACCTGGAAAAAGGTACACATTCTTTTAAAATGAGCTATCTAGGCTATCAGCAGAGTATTCTTAAAGCCGTAATTTTTTGATCAATTCACTTTATTCCAAATTAGCAGCTGGTTTATTTATCAGCTGCTAATTCATCTACCGTGAAAACTTCCACCCTTCTATTTATTCTTTGTTTTTCATTTACTCCCTCTCTTAATGCCCAGGATTTTGAGCTGCAATTAGAGGAATTATTTGTGATAGGCAAAGAATCCAGTGATACTACCGAGTATCTTTTCAGAGGAATAAGAACTGTTTCAGTACTAGAAAATGGAACGATTTTAATTGGTGATTCCGGAGAAGCAGCAATCAAAATCTTCGATCAAAACGGAAGATATGTATCTAAAATTGGTCAACATGGAAGAGGACCCGGAGATTTTAACGAAGTCACTTTTATTTCAGCATTTGAAAATAACACATTTGCCGTAGTAGATCGAATGCAAAACAGAGTTTCTCAATTTGATGTGGATGGTAAATTGATTAGTTCTGTTTTAACTGGTAAAGAATCAATGGGCACAATGCAATTTATATTCAGATCTCCAATTGATCATAAACTCATACTAGCCTATCGCGATTATATCAATTCTGAAAGTAATGGCCACTTTCTTCATCTTTATGATGCTTCTCTTTTAGATGAAGAGCGAGATTATTTTGATTTATTCGATCTCTTTTTTGATATAAAAATTCCATTTGAAAATCGTCTTTCAACTTCACCCAGATATCACGCAACAAACTTTGGTAATAATCAAATAGCCATAGCCCCAACTATTTTTACTGGAACTATTGGGGTTTTCAACATGTCTGCTTACAAATCATCCTTAATTGGTTCTGAGATTCAGAATTTTTATAAACTCTATGACTGGGAAAAGCGAAATGAAATTCGTAAAAAAGGGATACTAGGAGTAGCAAGTATGTCTGGACAAACAGGAAAATTCTTTTATAGAATGAAAGGTTCAACCTTTGGGATTGTTGGTAATAGTAAATTCCTTCTTCATTTTTATGCTCTTTTCGAGGATAATACTATCAAACCCTATCTTAATATCTATTCTTCTAGTGGTACAATTCTAGCTTCTATTCCATTAAATAACCCAATAATCAGATTCCCTGAAAATACACTTTCATTCAAGCCTCTTTTTCTAGATGAGAACAATATTCTTTATGTTCAGGATTATTATTATAAAAATTCCTTCCCGGCACTGATATTACTCAAAACTAATCTGGATAGTCTTCTTATTAAAGAACTTCGCTGATTTTAAATGGTTAGACTTCTATAGCCTTCAATTTTCCTGAACTTTTTTTGTAACATGTTTATTCCAGCTCCCGTACAATTGGGGCAATCGAAAATAAATATGTCTACAAATGCCTGCTAAATTAAGAAAATCAAGGAAGGACAAGATGCTCGCCGGGGTATGTGGCGGCCTGGCAGAATATCTGGGATGGGACCCAACCATTGTAAGAATTCTATTCATCATATTAGCCTTCAGTTACGGATTTGCCGTTCTGCTTTATTTTATCCTTGCTGTAGTAATGCCCGACTGATCTTATCTTACCGTTCTGATAGTTGGAAAATAGATATGCCATTTGCATTTTAAGTTCAACTAAACAGAATATGTATGAAAGTCGGTATAGTAGGAGACGCATCCCGGGGAATGGCCTGGGAACAACATCTTCGCCCTCATAGTATTGTAAGCCAGGTAGATCTGGCCCCTTCACTCAAAGATCTGGATACAGCAGATGCCTGCTTTATTCTGGATGAATCCGAAAATAATCTTGATACACTTTTAGAAGGTATTCAGAAAGGATTCAATTGCTTTTTCATAGCAAAGCAACCCACTGATATTAAGAAACTCGATAAGATACACAGAGCCTCGAAAGAAGCCGGTGTTCTGGTACAGTTTGCTCATTGGCCAACACTTGCTCCTGCCACCCAGTGGATGATGGACAAGATCTCACGTCCGGGTTTTATACATATCGAAAAAGAAATAAGCCGGAACCAGATCGTTGACCTCAAAACAGAATTCCGACATTTATGGATCGATGAATTCGGACTTTGCATTAAATGGATCGACAGTGGAATTCATCATATAGAGGCTAAAGAAGTTTCACTGAATGAAGACCAACCAATTTTGATCCATATCTTCCTTCGCTTCGACAGCGGAGCATCCGCCACTATCAATGTGTATTCCGGAGCTTCAGAAAATCGCCATAAGCGGCTTATCTCCAGCAAGCGGGAAATTCTGGAATGCAATGTTCCGGATCAAATTGTAAAACTGGGACGTATTAATGAAAGTAAACGCCTTTATTTTGAAAAGCAGGTCTTTGATCCTTCTAAAGCCGCTGAAAAGGCCGCTTTACTATTTTTGAAATCGGTTCAGTTGAATCGCGAAACAGCTTATACCAGTTACGATGCCCTTCAATTAGCCATCCAAATTGAAAAAGTTGAACAACGCCTGAAACAATTCTCATAACATTAAGTTTACCCTGAAGTAACATTTGCTTTACTTTGTGTTAACAATTTCTTAACATTGAAAAAGCAATTAAAACTGAGAGGTACTGCTATGAGAAAATTATTTTTAGTTGTTGCTTTTATTGCATTTAGTACACTTGGTACTACCAATGCTCAGCAATCAACAACTCCCCCTGATGACCAAAAAGTGATAACACACACACGCGGTAACTATTACGATGTTGTTACTAAAACGACTGAAGGCAAAATTCTTCAGGAAGGTCAATATTATAAAGAGGGTGACAGATTTAAGGCTCATGGCATCTGGAAACTTTACGACCGGAATACTTCTGAGTTAGTTACCAAGGCCGAGTATGATAAAGGCCAACAGCTTTGGGTTGAAACCAAGGCAGACGATGGTAAGATCGTAAGAATAGATCAGCACGAGTTAACAGTAAAAAGGCTTGAAGAGCGTATCGCTGTACTCGAAAAACAAATAGAAAAATTACAAGAGACACCGTAGGGTATTACTCTTTTAATGATGTATAGAGGTAATTATCATGAAAAAAGAAAAAACTAAGAGTTTATACGGGAACTATTACAAGCTAGGCTTTGAATATTATATCAATAAAGGTTTACTAGGATTGCACAAACCAGATCGATCAACAAACATCATATATTTTGTATTGATGCTGGTTGTGGTATTCGTGGCTAATATTGCATTCTGATCATCGCCCTGATTTCATTTTAGCAAAGATTGCTTTCAATTTTTTGCGCGACATCAGCTCATTGATGAAATTGAACTGACCTGCTTTAAGTCGTTCCCCGCCATCAATTGTAACAGATTCCCCTGTAATATATGGAGCGAGATCTGACATCAGGAACACCGCCAAATTGGCTAATTCCCTGTGCTCTCCATATCGTTTCAGGGGGATTTTTTTTAGATAGAATTTATCCACCATTTTATCGGGTACCAGTCTTGTCCAGGCTCCTTTTGTTGGGAAAGGTCCCGGAGCAATAGCATTTACTCTGATCCCGTATTCTGCCCATTCATAAGCAAGCGATTTTGTCATAGCGAGAACACCTGCCTTGCTACATGCTGAAGGTAATACAAATGCACTTCCGGTATTCTCAGCATAAGTAGTTACAATATTAAGAATGCTTCCCTCTTTCTTCTGCTTTATCAGGTAATTCCCAAAAGCATGGGTACAGTTAAAGCTTCCATGCAATACGATATCTACCACTGCCTTAAAGCCACCCGGGGTAAGATCTTCAGAAGCAGACAAGAAATTTCCTGCCGCATTGTTTACCAATCCTTCGAGAGAACCGAAATCACTAACAATACTATCGATCATACCTTTTACTGCATCGTGATCCCTCACATCAGTAACATAATATTTGGCAACACATCCTTCCCGTTCCTGCTTAATTTCGGAACAAGCTTTATGTAGCTTTTTTTCTGTTCTGCCACAAATTGCAATGCTTGCTCCGGTAGCTGCAAAACCTTTTGCCATTGCAAGGCCAAGACCGCTGCCACCTCCTGTTATTAAAATTGTTTTTTCTGAAAGTGTATCTTCAGTATACATGGTGATCAATCTAGATTTTCAAATAAACCTGCTGCACCCATACCACCACCAATACACATGGTCACCAAGCCATACTTTGATTTTCTCAACTGCATCTCATAGAGGATCTGTGTACTTAATTTTGCCCCGGTACAACCAAGTGGATGCCCCATCGCAATTGCTCCTCCATTTACATTGGTGATCTCCTCTTCCAGTCCAAGCTCTCTTATCACTGCCAGAGACTGTGATGCGAACGCCTCATTCAATTCAATAAGGTCTATCTCTTTTAATGAAACTCCGGTCTTTTTTAACAATTTTGGTACTGCTTCCACAGGTCCGATTCCCATTAATTCCGGCGCAACTCCTGCCACATCAAAACCAACATATCTTGCCATAGGCTTTAGCCCAAGTTCCTTTACCTTTGATTCACTCATTACCAATACGGCAGCTGCAGCATCATTCATCTGTGATGAGTTACCTGCCGTAACCGTTCCCCCGGTTTTAAACACTGGTCTCAAACCACGCAATACCTCTACCGATGTATCTGCTCGGGGGCCTTCATCTTTTTCAAAGCTGAAAGACTCTTCCAGTAATTCTCCTTCCGAACTGACTTTCTTTTCAACTACTTCAATAGCTGTTATCTGTTCGTCAAATCTTCCATTCTCCCAGGCATTAATGGCTCTCTGGTGACTCCTGTAAGCAAATGCATCCTGATCTGCCCGGCTAACATTGTATTTATCAGCTACATTCTCCGCGGTGAGTCCCATATTGATGTATACTTCCGGACGATTATCTACCAGCCTTGGATTAGGCTGAAATGAGAATCCTCCCATTGGTACCATAGACATTGACTCTACGCCACCTGCGATTATTATATCGGCTCCACCTGACATGATTCGCTCGGCTGCCATCGCTATGGTTTGAAGTCCGGAGGAGCAAAACCTGTTCACGGTAACTCCAGGAACAGAATCCGGAAGCCCTCCAAGAAATGCTATTTGGCGTGCTATATTCAGTCCCTGCGAAGCTTCGGGAAAAGCACAGCCCATGATCACATCATCAACCTTAGATGGATCCAGTTCTGGCGTTCTTTTTAAAAGATCTTTGATCACTTCACCGCCCAGGGTATCCGGATAAGTAAACCTCAACGATCCTTTATTAGCTTTCCCACATGCCGTTCTTGTTGCTGCTACTATATATGCTGTTTCCATAATCAGATCATGAGTGGTTTACCGGTTTTAAGCATATGCCCGATCATTTTATGAGTCCGCTCATCTTTAAAACATTCCAGTATTGCTTCTCTTTCGAGTTTGAAAAGGTAATCTTCGGGCACCTGTTGTGGTTCACTTAGCTCCCCTCCGGACATTACACTCGCTATTCTGTCACCGAGTATCCTGCCATACTCACCCACAAATTTTGAATTATGGAGGATATAGGTCATCACTTTTAATGCGCTAAGTGATTTTACTCCATACACCTGAACTTCTTCCTTGGCCGGCGGTTGATACCCAGCTTCTATCATCGCCAATGCTTCTTCTTTAGCAACCTGGATTAGCAAATCCCGGTTCATTACTATAATGTCACTTTCCTTCAGATATCCCATTTCCCGGGCTTTTGCAGCACTATCTGAAACCTGCCCCATTCCGAGTACTTTAAATGCTTCTTTGATATAGGTAAGCGGATCTGCATCACCTTTAACTTTAGACAGATATCGTCTCAACATTTCAGTAGTTCCACCACCGGCCGGAATCAAACCTACTCCGATCTCAACCAAACCCATATACAATTCATGATGAGCAACTATTCTATCCGAATAAAGACTAAACTCTGTACCACCACCCAGTGCTCTTCCAAACGGGGCTGAAATCACCGGAAATGATGAATATCGAAGTTTTATCGCTGTTCTCTGGAAATTAGTAACTGCTGCAACTACCTGATCAAAATTACCTGTCTGCACAGCCTGAACTGCTTCAGCCAGATCTGCTCCGTATGCAAAGTTTTCACCATCGTGGCTTATAACCAATGCTTTAAAGTATTTCTCAACCGTTCCAAGCGATTGCTCCAGTGACTGAACAAGCTCAAAACCAAGTGTAGCATTCTTAGTCTTGAACTCAAACAGTGCCACCCCATCACCAATATCATGCAGAGCAGCTGAATCATTTTCCAACACTGGTGATCTTGCACTTCGTAGATCCGTGATCTTAATTTCTCCTTCAGCATTGGCGGATCTTTTCACCATTTCTGATACGGTCGGATCATATACTTTGTCAGCGTCATAGAATGACTTAAATCCGTTATGCAGCATTTTTGTGATCAATTCGGGGACTTCCCGGCCTTCTTCTTTGATACGTGCCACTACATCGTTAATGCCTAAGGCATCCCAGCGTTCAAAAGGACCAAGTTCCCAATTGAATCCCCACTTCATCGCGCGGTCAATCGATTCCGGTAATTCTGTTATCTCCGGAACCCGGTTTGCTGCGTAAAGCAACAGATCTCTTTGAATCTCCCAGGTAAATTTTCCGATATCAGAATCGTGAAAGCTCAGAAACTTAAGTCTCCGTTTTGAATTCCTGATCTTTTTTGCTTCCTGAACTACCTCACTATCAAGCTTTTCCTGAGATCCATACTCCAATGTTTCTGGATCAATTATCTGAAACTCTCTGCCTTCCTTGGTCTGAACTTTCTTGTAGAAACCCTGTCCATTTTTATTTCCAGTTTTCCCAGTCCTGATCATTTCCCTTAACTTATCTGGCAACTGGAAAACTTCCCTTTTTTCATCTTCAGGAATGGCCGGATATAAATTTGAAGCTACATGATCCAACACATCCAGTCCCACCATATCTCCGGTTCTGAAAGTAGCTGCTTTGGAATATCCAGTCAGGGTTCCGGTCAACTCATCAATATGCTCTGCCCTAAAATCGCCGTTAAAGAAATACGGAAGAATTGAAGCCATTGAAAACACACCCACACGATTGGCAATGAAGTTAGGCGTGTCTTTGCATCGAACCACTCCTTTACCGAGCATCTTTTCACAAAAACCTTTCATATATGACACTAACTTTTCATCTGTATCACTGGTTGGAATCAGCTCCAGCAGCTTCATATACCTGGGAGGGTTAAAAAAATGAGTGCCCATGAAATGTTTTCTGAAATCAGCCGAACAATCTTCACATATCTCTGAAATAGGCAACCCTGAGGTGTTAGAACTCACAACAGTATGTTTGCTACGGATCTCATCGATCCTGGACATCATGTCTTTTTTGATATCCATTCGTTCAATGATAACCTCGCATATCCAGTCTGCTTCTGCGAGACTCTCGAAATCGTCTTCAAAGTTTCCCGTTTTGATCCTGTGTGAAAATTCAGGAAGTGCAAAAGGAGCCGGTTTCATTTTCAGAATCTTCTGAATACTCTCTTCAACAATCTTGTTTGGCTTATTTGGGTCATCACTTTTTAAGTCCAGAAGTGTTACTTCCAAACCCGCATTTATGCAATGGGCGGCAATCTGGCTACCCATCACTCCTGACCCTAATACTACTACTTTTCTGATCCTGTAATTTATTTCACTCATCAGAAGCCTCTGCTTCCCTGTAAATTGAATTTATCTCGTCTTTATAATGCTCTTTTACCACACTCCGCTTGATGCTTAGTTTTGGCGTGAGCTCTCCCTTATCGATACTGAAAGGAGTTTCCAGTAACACAAATTTCTTCACTTTTTCCCAATGTGGAAGCTTTTTATTCACCTTATCTACTTCAAGCTGGATCTTATCGATCACCGTTTTATTATTCTTAAGGTCTTCTTTTGGATAACTAACTCCTTTTTGTGCGAACCTCTTTTCCATGTTGGTCCAGTCTGGTACGATGAGGGCTGCACAGAATTTCTCTTCACTACCCAGAACAATTGCCTGATCAATAAAGCCACTGTTTATCAAAGCATTTTCTATAGGCTGCGGTGCTACATATTTACCCGTTGAAAGCTTGAACATTGATTTCTTCCTGTCGGTAATGAACAGCCAACCATCTTTATCAATATGACCAATATCTCCGGTACAGAACCAGCCATCTTCGGTCATTACCTCTTTAGTTTTATCTGGCAATTTATAATATCCAACCATCAGGTTAGGGCCTTTGGTTTGAATCTCACCGTCTTCCGCTATTCTGATCTCAACATCTTCAAGAGCTTTTCCTGCTGAGCCGATCCTGATCTGATCTTTCAGGTTTGCCGTCATTACCGGCGAGGTTTCTGTGAGTCCATACCCCATCCCGCATTTCAGGCCAATGCCGTTAAAGAAGCGCATCACATTCGGAGCAAGTGCTGCACCACCTACAGTTGTCCCGATCAGGTTTCCTCCCATTCCTTCCCTGATCTTAGAATAGACCATTTTATCCGCAAATTTCCATTTCAACAGATCGATCCCTGTTGGAGGATGCTCCGGATCATAGGATTCTGCAAAACGAATTGCCCAGTAATAAATGTTCTTTTTAACTCCGCTGAGTTCCTGTCCCCTTACTTTAAGTCCCGTCATGATCTTTTCGAGCAACCGTGGAACAGTTGCAAAGTAAATCGGCTTGATCGTAACCAGATCTGATTTGAATTCCTGAACATCCTCCACATAATAGATTGAAGCACCCGAAAGGATAAACAGATAAGATGCGATCCGTTCCAGCATATGTGCAAGGGGCAGGTATGAAAGTACTTTAGGAGTTTCACTTGAATCTGTATCAAAAGGCATTCGTGCTAATGATGCCACTGCATTGGATGCAAGATTCATATGAGTAAGCATTACACCTTTGGGAACTCCCGTTGTTCCTGAGGTGTAATTGATATTTGCCAGATCTCCTGGTTCTATTGCGTTTCTTAGTTCATCAAAAAGCTCTGGGTGTTCTTTTCCGAATGCTTCTCCTGATGCAAGCGTATCTTTCCAGCTTCTTAATTTCTTATGAGCGGAAGGCTGTATACTTACAATCGCTTCAACGGTTTTGATGTCTTTGATAACATCTTTTACGCTCTCAAAAAGTCCGTCGTTAGACACAATGTGCACTTTGGCTTCCGAGTTCTCGAGAATGTATTTGATCTGATCGCCCGGCTGAGTAGTGTAAATCGCGACATTAACCGCGCCGATTGACAAAACTGCCTGATCACATATCAGCCATTCAGTACTGTTCTCGGAGTGAATAGAAACCCGGTCCCCTTTTCGGACACCCATCTCATATAGTGCACACGCAAGGTTTCTAACCTGTTTTTTGAAATCATCAACAGTTGTTTCAATCCACTGCCCGTTTCTTTTGACAGCAGATAAAATCCCTAACTTATTTTTTCCCATTCCCTCTTCTATTAAAAGAGGTACTACCGCTGGATCATATTTCATACATTCTTTAAGCCTGGTTACACATACAGGTAAATACACTTTCGCCCATTAACTTGAAAGCGTTTCCAACAAATAAATAATCAACTTAACGGCGTTAAGCAAATTTTATGGTTATAGAAGATTCAATTCGTGAAAAGGTCGACTGGTTCCTGAATAATCTCACTGAGAATATGGGAACTGCAATGGGTATAAAATTCCTTAAAATCTCAAAAACAGAGATGATTGCAGAGATGCCCGTTGATCACAGAACCATTCAGCCATTCGGCATACTGCATGGCGGAGCATCAGTAGCTTTAGCCGAGACTCTTTGCTCTATCGGAGCCTGGGCGAATGCAGCTGATGGTAAAACAGCCGTGGGTGTAGAAATCAACGCCAATCACCACCGGCCTGTTAAAGATGGCGGTAAAGTTACTGCAACATCAACTCCAATTCAGATTGGCCGTACGATCCATGTCTGGGAAACAAAGATCCTGGATGAGCGTGGAAAACTGGTCTGTACCTCACGTTGCACACTGGCTATTGTGGACCGCAAATAATGTTGTTGAACGGATTATACAAGCATGGATAAAAATACTCTGGACCTGCCTGATGAGGAATTCCGGGATCTTCTCAACAAAGCTACTGACCTTGTTCTGGAAAAATATACTGCTCTGGAAGGCCGCAAGGCTTTTCACTCTTTTGAACAGAAAGAGATCATGAGCTGGTTCGATGAGCCACTACCAGAATCCGGAATTGACCCTCAAAAAGTACTTAAAGAGACCAAAACTAAAGTGTTTGATTCTGCTACAGATAATATCGGACTCAACATGTACGCTTATGTGATGGCAGGTGGATCACAACTCTCAATTATTGGGGAGTACCTGGCAGCAGCAATTAATCAAAACCTGGGCAAATGGCATTTGAGTCCCGGTATCTCTGAAATTGAACGCCGCGTTGTACAGTGGGGAGCCGATATCATTGGTTATGGTGAAAATGTTGGCGGTGTTCTGGGAAGTGGTGGATCCGCTGCTAATCTTCACGGACTCACGATCGCACGAAACATCTTTTTTGAAAAGAAAGGCATCCGTAAAAAGGGACTATTTAACCAGACTCCTTTCATTGTATATGCTTCTAAAGAAGTACATGGTTGCATTGATAAAAGTGTGGAACTCCTCGGTATTGGCACCGATCACTTGCGAAAGATCCCCACAAACAATGATCACACTATTGACCTGAACGCTCTGACTAGCCAGGTAGATCAGGATATTTCTGATGGTTTTGAACCCTTTTGTATAGTTGGGACGGCCGGTACTGTTAACACCGGTGCAATCGACGATCTTGATGCTTTGGCTGATATTGCTGAGAAATACCAAATGTGGTTTCATATTGATGGCGCTTATGGAGGCCTTGCTTCAACACTGGAACCATTAAAGCCAAAATACAAGGGTTTAAAGCGAGCTGATTCTGTAGCTATCGACTTTCATAAATGGTTATATCAGACCTTTGAAGTTGGATGTGTACTCGTGAAAGACTGGGATACTCTAAGAAGGGCTTATTTTAAAAAAGCTGACTATCTAAACTCGCAACTGGAACAAGAAGGTCGCCTGGATTTTAATGAACACACTTTTCAGCTCTCCAGAAATGCAAAATCCCTTAAGGTCTGGATGTCTGTTAAAACCTATGGTATGAAACGCATCCGCGAAATGATCCAAAAGGATATTGAGCTTACACATTATTTGTGTGATCAGATACAGGATTCAGAGGATTTTGAACTCAAATCACGTTCAGACCTGGCAGTAGCCTGTTTCCGTTATAAAGGCAATAATAATGATGAGCAGCAAATAAGCGCGCTTAATGAACAACTGATCCCGGCTTTGGAAAATGATGGCAGAGTCTTCATTACCGGTACCCGTTTGAACGGAACCTTTGTTATCCGGGCATGCGTTATCAATCACCGTAAACAGAAGAAGGATATAGATTATCTGCTGCACATTATCAGAGAAGTAGCTAAAAGTCTTGAATCATGATCATCCGAAAAGCCAATAATGAAGATAAAGACACTGTTTGGGAAATCATTCAGGCCGTAATTTCAACGGGCGATACCTATGTATTTTCTCCGGATTCGCCCAAAGAGGAAATGCTTGAATACTGGTTCCATTCGGATACCCTCACTTTTGTAGCTGAAGAAGGGAATGAAATTGTGGGCACTTTTATCATTAAGGAAAACCAACCCGGACTGGGATCTCACGTGGCAAATGCGTCTTATATGGTTTCTCCCCAGCATCGCGGAAAAGGAATCGGACGAAAAATGGGTGTCTTTTCACTGAGTGCTGCAAAAGATGTCGGCTACTTATCCATCCAGTTTAATATTGTGATCAAAACCAATGATGTTGCAGTGAAGCTATGGCAGGAACTGGGTTTTGATATCATCGGAGAAATAACCGATGCCTTTCGCCATTCCGAGCTTGGCCTCACAAATGCCTACATTATGTCCAGGAAACTTTAGAACGTTGAACTTCGATGGTTGAACATCGATCGTTCAATATTTACAGCGGCAGATTGTCGTGTTTTTTCTTGGGAACGGAATCCACTTTATGCTGTGAGATCTCCAAAGCATTGATCAGCTTCTTCCTTGTTTCAGAGGGCAGGATCACATCATCAATAAATCCACGGGCAGCAGCTTTATATGGATGAGCAAATTCTTCTGAATACTGCTCTTCCAGTTCTTTTTGTTTGGCTTCCGGGTTCTTTGCCTCTGATATTTCTCTTCTGAAAATGATCTCGACAGCACCTTTAGTCCCCATTACTGCAATTTCTGAAGTAGGCCATGCCACGTTATAATCGGCTCGAATATGCTTGGAGTTCATGACATCGTACGCTCCACCATATGCTTTCCGGGTGATCACGGTCATTTTTGGAACGGTTGCCTCACAGAAGGCATACAGTAGTTTTGCGCCGTGTTTAATGATCCCACCCCATTCCTGATCAGTTCCGGGCAGGAATCCTGGTACGTCTTCAAATACAACCAGTGGAATATTGAATGCATCACAGAAACGAACAAAACGGGCTCCTTTAAGTGAGGCGTCAATATCAAGGACACCGGCAAGTGAAAGCGGCTGATTTGCTACGATCCCGATACTTCTCCCCCCTAGCCGGGCAAAGCCAACTACGATATTATCAGCATGGTCTTTCTGAACTTCATAAAATGAATCTTTGTCTACAATGCCGCTGATCACATCATGAATATCATAAGGTTTGTTTGGATTCAGAGGTACCAGTTCATCCAGCGCTTTCGCTTTCGCTGAATCCGGATCTTTTGATTCGATCATTGGTACTTTTTCCTCACAATTCTGAGGAATATAGGACATGAGCTTTCTGATTTCCTGAATACAAACTGCATCATTAGCAGTAGCAAAATGAGCCACACCCGATTTGGTATTATGCGTGGTAGCTCCGCCAAGTTCTTCTGAGGTTACTTCTTCGTGAGTTACCGTTTTAACAACATTCGGGCCAGTCACGAACATATAGCTGGTGTTCTCCACCATAAATATGAAATCGGTAAGCGCCGGGCTGTATACTGCTCCTCCAGCACATGGCCCCATCACTGCTGATATTTGAGGCACCACTCCAGAAGCCATGCTATTTCTCCAGAATACTTCTGCATATCCACCCAGTGATGAAACTCCTTCCTGAATCCGTGCCCCGCCGGAATCATTCAATCCAATAACAGGAATTCCATTTTTGAGCGACAAATCCATGATCTTGCAAATCTTCTCCGCGTGGGTTTCGGATAGCGAGCCACCAAATACTGTAAAATCCTGGCTGAATACATAAACCGGGCGACCATTGATCTTACCATGCCCGGTTATAACTCCATCTCCCAAAAACTTCTGTTTTTCGAGACCAAAAGCCGTGCTTCTGTGTGTTACAAAGGCATCAATTTCTTCGAAGCTGCCCTTATCAACCAACAGATTAACCCTTTCTCTTGCCGTCAGTTTTCCTTTTTCATGCTGCTTGGCGATTCGAGCTTTTCCTCCGCCTTTAAGTGTTTCTTCCCTTAATTTTCTGAGGCGCTCAACTTTTTCGTTTGATTCCATTCAACTCCTATTCGTTCGGTAGCTCATTAAAATACTGCTGCAGCCGATCGGTAAAATCAACTGTAGCTCCGGAAAATAAGTCTACATCATTCTTCACAAAAATATCTTTCTGAATAAAGGTAGAGGTTTCTTTCCAACCACCAAAACCACTGATCTTTTCAACAGCCTTTACATAGCTATCTTCAGAGCCGGAAAAAACCACTTCCACAAACTCTTCTTTTCTGTCATCAAGAATACTGAACAACTTTTCTGTAGAAGCCAAAGTATCTTTTGTTTTATCATCCGGGAGAAACCCATCCTCATCAATCTCTATCGGGTCTCCAAGATCAACTTCCTCTTCTTCAATCACTTCTTCCGGGGCTTCATCAGATTCTACTTTTTTATCTGTATTTCGCTTTCCCCCCATCATCACTTCCATTTGATCAGAACTCAGGAACTGTGCCCACATGGGCTTTTCCTCGCCCTCTGCTAAATCCGTTTCCTCCGGTTCTTCGTCAGCTACCAGGGGTTCTTCATCAATTATAAGTTCCCTGGTATCGCCGACTTCAATCACTTCTTCAGATTCGGACTCTTCTTCGTCTTCCTCATCTTTTATGTTCTCAAATGAATTTTTAGCCTGATCGAGAATTGATATCAGATTCTCCCGAAATTCCTTGATCTCTTCAGGTCCGCCATCTTTGTTCTTCTTGATATTTGCTGCGATCTCTTCTGAAGTTTCATACACACTGTCTTCCTCCTCATCCTGATGAGAAAATAATTCATTCAGTGATTCAACCTGGTGATAAGAATCTGTATCCACAACGCCATCCTGAGCGATATCAGCAAGAAGTTCATTCATCTCATCATCTGAAAGTCCACCATCAATATACCGCCCTGCCAGCGACTCAGATTCTTCATCCTTCTCTTCATCTTCACTTTTATCGTACTCGTAATCTCCAAAAAAGCTTTCCAGCAGTGATTGTTCTGGATCTTCTTTTACCGGTTTCTCTTTCTTCTGCTCAACATTCTTTTTTGAAACCGGTCTTTCTTCCTCATTCTCTGCTTCAACCACATTGAAGTCGGTAAGGTCCTCATTAGATATGATGTAGATAAAGTCCGTTTTGGTGACTGGTTTTCGCTTATACGAAAATTTATGTGCAATATTTCCCAGCCCTTTGTCTTCAAAGAAAGTAGCCAACAGCTTGGGTTCTATTTTCCCGCCAAAAAGCACAAATAACTGCTCCAGTTTCTGGGCCCAGTCCTGTGGGGTGTAAGAAGAAACAAGCTTAGCATCCAGTTTTTCTATAAGCATCTTACAACGCTCACGGCTCAGGACCTTAAGGCCTTTCTTCTTCATATAAAGAGGGATCGCAGTTGCAAAATGCTTGTAAATGGTGATCCTTGAACATCGAAGTGCCATCTCATTAAAATCGAGCTCATCATTATCCCTGAACACATAATCAGCAAAATTCTTTCGCGGTTCGATGAAAACCTTTATCACATCACCCACAATGATCTGCAACACAGAATACAGTTCTGTTTTCGGTATATGAGAAGTACTTATCGCCGCATGAACGAAATCGTTGAGCGATTCTTTCACCAGCTTTGATTCTGAATCAAACCAGGGTGATTTCAATCCTGAGAGATCTTCTTTGATCTTATCCTCCAGATGCAGACGTACTCTTTCCACAATAAACGAAGGAATGTTCGCCTTAAGCAACTCTTTTGGGTTGTAGTTACTCTTATCACTGGTTACCAAGCCGACCAGGTAATCCGTTATTTGATCTATTGTATTTTGCATGAACGACGTAGAGGATTTGGCTGAAAATAACGCCTCCCCATTGGCATTACAACCTAATATTCGTTAATAATTATTGAGGATTTGTGAAGAAAATTGCCTTCTGTAATTAATATTGAACTTGCTACCTTTGAGGATGCTTTCTCTTGAAGTTGAACATCTTACGAAATCCTATAATCGCAGAACGGTTCTGAGCGAACTTTCTTTTATTCATTCTGAGGGGATACTTGGTATTTCCGGAGCAAATGGGAGTGGAAAATCAACGCTCATGAAATGCCTCGCCTTCCTGGCCAGAGGAAACAAAGGCAGCATAACATGGAAAGATGGTAACTCCATGCTCAATAAAGAAGAAGTCAGATCAAAGATCGGGTACGCAGCTCCATACATCAATCTTTACGACGAACTCACGATCTCGGAAAATCTGGAATTTATTACTGAAGTAAGCGGACTCGATCAAGATCCTGCCAAAATCGCTGACCTCGTATCCTTTGTTCAGATGGAAGGGTTTGAAGATCAGCTATTCAAGCAACTATCAACCGGACAGCAACAAAGGATCAAAATAGCCACAGCTCTCATCAGAGATCCTGATATTCTGTTTTTGGATGAACCGGGTTCGAATTTAGATGAAAAAGGTCATGAATTGGTTTCAAAGGTAGTGGCTGGGTATAAAGCTCAAGATAGACTAGTGATCATCGCTTCCAATGATCCGAAAGAGATCGCCCTGTGTGATAATGTAGTGAACCTGACAAGTTTTGAGTGATGAGTTTTGAGTGATGAGTTATTACCTTCCATTGAATCTTGTGTAGTGATAACTCAAAACTATACACTCAAAACTTAAAACTAATTTTACCGCTTTGATCTCACAGAACAACCAGGACATGGCCACCCTTATCCTCGAACACAGCACCCAGCTCCAAAAAGGAGAAAATGTGATGGTGCAACTCATCGGACTTAATGGCATCGATCTGCTTCGTGCATTGGTCGAACAGATCCGTGATAAAGGAGCTCATCCTTTTGTACAGATCGAGGATACTGAAACGCAGAAACTGCTTGTTCAAAAGGGAGATGCTGACTTCTGGAAAAATCAGGCCTCAGTGGATCAGCTTCCCCTTATGAAGCAAATGGATGTATTCATTGGGATCAGAGCCTCAGAAAACATCTACGAAAACTCACTGGCCAGTAAAGATGCCAATAAAGCGTACTCTGAGCATTTCCTTAAGCCTGTCCATTTTGATGAAAGAGTGAATAACACCAAGTGGTGTATCATGCGCTACCCTTCCCCATCGTTTGCCATGAATGCGAAGATGCCGACCCGCGAGTTCACTGAGTTTTATTACAAAGCCTGTCTGGTCGATTATGCCAAACTTAAGAATGCTATGGAGCCTCTGGAAGCCAGATTACGCAAAACTGATATCATTCATTTGAAGGGAGAAGGAACGGACATCAAGTTCTCTGTTAAAGGTCAGAACTGGGTTCCTTGTTATGGTTCTCATAATATTCCGGACGGAGAGTTGTTTACTTCTCCGGTTCGTGATTCCGTGAATGGACAGATCACCTATGCTCCTTCTGTATATCAGGGTAAGCCTTTTGAGTTTGTGAAA
This sequence comes from Rhodothermia bacterium, assembly GCA_030427885.1. Taxonomy (GTDB): domain Bacteria; phylum Bacteroidota; class Rhodothermia; order Balneolales; family Balneolaceae; genus JAUICM01. The sequence continues at coordinate 330,834 of JAUICM010000002.1, forward strand.
CTGGTGGTCGAAAACGGAGTTGTTGTAGACTTTGACTCTTCCAACAATGATGCTTTGAAAGACATTCTGGATACCGATGAAGGTGCCCGTCGTTTCGGGGAATTCAGTTTTGGAACCAATCCTGTGATCGAAAGCCCGATGTATGATATTTTGTTTGATGAAAAGATCTACGGTTCGAATCACCTCACTCTCGGCAAAGATTACGAGATCGCTCCTAACGGAAACTCTTCCAATATTCACTGGGATCTGGTTTGTATTGGTGCGGATGTATACCTGGATGGAGAACTCATTCGCAAAGGCCGGAAATTTGTAGTGGATGACCTGAAGGGATTAAATCCTGAAAACTTACTCGAGAGTTGATGATTGAAAGTTGAGAATTGAACTCAATTCTCAACTTTCAACTCTCGTCACCCAAATGAAAAAAACCGTTCTCATATACGGACTGATCCTCGCTATTCTGGCTTTTGTGCTGGATTACTTCGATTACCGTTATCATGTTCGGGAACTGGATATCGAATTCTACATCCTTTTCATTGCGGTAATTTTCACAGCAACGGGGATCATGGTTGGCCGAAAGTTAAACAAGCCAGGAAATGAAACTTCTTCTTTTCAAAGAAACTCCAAAGCCATTAATTTTCTGGGGATCAGCGAACGGGAACTGGAAGTATTGGAGCTGGTTGCGGAAGGTCTTTCGAACAAACAAATAGCCGGACAACTTTTTGTGTCAGTGAACACCATCAAAACCCATCTTTCTAATCTCTATGAAAAGCTGGAAGTGAAACGACGCACCCAGGCAGTTGAAAAGGCCAGATCACTTAGTTTGATAAAGTGATGATTGAGAGTTGAAAGTTTAGAAAATTCAACTTTCAACCCTCACTACTCACTCTTTAGGGTGAAAAAGCATCCCTTTTTGAAAAATCATACTTTCGGGTGACTAAGCTTTCCCGAATTTTTTGCAGCTTTGGAGTAATGGAACACAAACCAATTTCATCATCATGAAAAAATTAATTCTTACCTATGGAGGAATAACTGGCCTGGTCATCATTTTAAGCATGACCCTGGGCATTTATGCAGCTCAGGCCGGAGGAAATTCATTCCTGGCTTCCGAAGCATTGGGATACTCTATTATGATCATTGGTTTCTCCACGATCTTTGTTGCTACAAAAAAATACCGGGATGATGAATTGGGTGGTATCATCGATTTTAAAACAGCCTTAAAAATAGGATTGGGTATTTCCCTGATAGCCGGAATCGTGTATGTGATCGTTTGGGAATTAAATCTGTATTTCACGGATTACGCCTTCATAAATGACTGGACATCCTCTCAGATACAAAAAGCTAAGGATGCAGGTATGACTGGTGATAAATTGCAATCTGTGATAGATAATATGGAGGATATGAAAACTGCTTATGGCAATATTCTGTACCGTCTCCCAATGACTTTTTCCGAGATCTTCCCCATCGGCCTTGTTATTTCACTGATATCCTCTGTTCTTTTTAAAAATCCCAAATTTCTGGCAAGTAGTAAATCTGTTACATCAACTGAAAGCTGAGATAGGGTCCATCATGAATATCGAAGCAAACAACCCAGAAGAGTACATCAGTAAAGTTCCGCCAGAACGTACAGGGGCAATAACAAAACTCCGTGAAGTCATCAATGAGAATCTTCCTGATGGGTTTGAGGAAATGATGAACTGCGGCATGATCGGATATGTAGTCCCTCACTCATTATACCCTGCGGGCTATCACTGCGATACCAATCAGCCCTTACCATTCATCAACATTGCATCTCAGAAAAATTTTATCGCTTTCTATCATATGGGTATTTACGCTAATGAAGATATTCTGAACTGGTTTAAAGCTGAATATCCGAACCATGTGAGTACTAAACTTGATATGGGTAAAAGCTGTATCCGTTTCAAAAACCCGGAAAAAATCCCCTTCGAACTACTGGGAGAACTTGCATCCAAAATCAGTGCTGAAGAATGGATCAATACCTACGAACAACATATAAAGCGTTAGCATGATCTATGAGCGAGCCCTTGCCTCTGATTCCCTCAATGATCTGATCGATTGCTATTGGGTAGTCGAAAATGAAGATACTGAGATCTTTCCGCAGAAGATCATTCCGGATGGATATCCTGAGATCATATTTCACTATGGTGATGCATATCGCATCAACATTTCGGGCACCTGGGAAATGCAGAGTAAAAAGCTACTGGCCGGACAGATCAGTAATCATTTTATGCTGGAGAATACCGGAGCTTCGGGGATGTTTGGTATTAAATTTAAACCTTACGCTCTTTCCCGTTTATTTGGTATCGATATGTCGCTATTCACGGATAAGGTAGTTGACCTTGATACTGTCCTTGCAGATGAATTTTCGGAATTAGGAAATTCTTTGTTGGAAGATCATTCTTTTGAAGAAAAAATTCGGATGAGTAATGAGTTCTTCACTGACCTGAAACTTCCGCCGGACGAACAGGATAAAGCTGTTCAGGAGATCGTTGAACATATCATTCAGGAGAATGGGCTGAAATCAGTTTCTGAACTATCTGCTTCACTGGATATCCATGAACGTAAACTCGGACGTATATTCAATCGCTATATCGGCGTCTCCCCAAAATTCTACTCCAGGATCGTACGCTTCGCCTATATCTTTTCAGTTGTGCAGGAGAAGAAAATGACATGGGGTGAAATTGCCCAGATGTCGGGATTTTTTGATCAGTCCCATTTCATAAAGAATTTCAGAGAATTTACAGGTGAAGAACCTTCAAAATATATTTTTGATGACAAGAACATGGCCAATTTTTTTATGAACCGGCCTTAGTGTCGGTTTTTTACAATACCAAATACAAAAACGGTTTTAGATTTGAGATTCAACCTCAACTTCTGAAACAACTACAATGAAAAAAATATTCACTCTTTTACTTTTCTTTTCAACGGCATCATTATCTGCACAAACATTGAGTGATCTCGATTTTCTGGCAGGTAACTGGACTGGTACTCAGGGCGGAGTAAGCATGCAGGAAATCTGGACATCATCTCCCGGAGGCATTATAGTTGGTCTTCATAAAGATGTATTCCCTAATGGACGTTCATCTTTTGAATTCCTGAGAATTGTTAAAACGGAGACCGGCATTACTTATCTGGCCAGCCCGGGTGGATCTGAACCCACACCTTTTCCTCTTAAAGAAGTAAACGGTACAAAAGCAATATTTGAGAACCTCGAACATGATTTCCCTCAGCGTATCATATACACTCTTCAGGACAACAAACTGATGGTTCGTATTGAAGATGCCAGTGGCGACAAAGGCATGGGTTGGGTATGGACTAAAACAGCATTGGATTCCAAATGAAAAATTACCTCTGCTTACTGGCACTTATATTTTTATCCATTCCGGCATTAAATGCCAGGCAGGCACCTACCCAACTTAATAGATTTATCGGAAACTGGCAGGGTAAGGGAACTTTACTTGGAGCAGAGACAGAATTTGAGATGAAGTGGGACTGGGTGCTCGACCATCAGTTTTTAAAACTTGAGCTTACAAGTACCCGTTCCAATCCTGATGGAAGCACCATTTCATTTAACGGTCACGGATACTATCACTTTACGGGTAATACTTTCACCGGAACCTGGCTTGATTCAAGAGGAGTCAGCTTCCCCCTCACTGGAACAGTAGATGATCACAGTCTGATGAGTGAGTGGGGTTCTGAAGACCTTGAACAGGGACGGACCGAATACACACTCCACCGTAACGGTTCACTTCAGGTCGACGATTATGTACTCCGGAACGGAGAGTTTACTCTTTTTAGCCACAGCATTTACTACCCCTCCTTTCCCGACAGGCTAAAAGGTTTTACTCTGGCTGCTTCAAAAATGTCTGAAATGGTTCTTTTTTACACCAATGTATTTGGTATTCGGTTTGAAGAAACAGAGGTCAATAACTTCATCCTTTACAGCGGGGAGTGGATGGGATTATCAATGCTGATATGTCCGGCTGAACTTGCACAAAATATGGCGAATCAAACCCGCCATCAGCTCGATATCAAAGTTTCGGACTTTGATTCCACAATTGAAAGGATAAGGGAGCATGGTGGTTCTTTAATTGGCAATATCTCAGCTGAAAATGGAATTCGGTCTGTAGCATTCTACGACCCTGATGGAAACTCAATGACTTTGATTGAATCAACAGCTCAAAAATAAAGGAGGATGAAATGAGCGATCAATATGGTACCCACTCACTGTCACTGGCAGTAAAAAATATAAAAGCTTCGAAAGAATTTTATGAGAAGCTTGGATTCAAAGCTCTGGAACAATTCGGATCGGTAGAAGAAAAGTGGCTCATCATGCAGCGGGATGAGTATAAGATCGGGCTGTTTCAGGACATGTTTGAGGAAAATATCATAACCTTTAATCCGTCCGATGCACGTGCAATATACCACGATCTGAAAGGAAAAGACGTCGATTTCCTGATGGAGTCACCCTCTATTTCTGATGAAAGTGGCCCCTGCCATTTTTGTATTGCCGATCCCGATGGAAACCAGATACTTTTCGATCAGTTTTAAAGTTATTGGATTTGGTCATTAACTAATTCATACAACTATGAAAAACATGATTGCCGTTTGCTTTGCCGGCCTGCTTGCTCTAACAAATTGTGACTTAGTGGGTAGTGATAACACTGATGTTAAAATCCGTGTTCAGAATTCGAGTGCTTACACTATTGAAAACCTTCGAATTAATACGGGTGGTGGTGAATATGTTTATGAAGAAATTTCACCCGGAGAAGTTTCTGATTATAGTGAATATGATTACTCCTACAGCTATTTCTTCGTTTCGTTTTCAGTTGATACCACCAATTTTGTAAGACAACCTGTTGACTATGTCGGTGAGGCTAAGATCAAAAGTGGTAAATATACCTTCGATATAAGTTTTGAATCCTTTGAAAACCGACCTTTATATTTTTCCGGAGATTTGAAAAAAGACTAACAAACCCAACAATTATGAAAAGAAGAGTAACGGGAATTGGCGGAGTATTCCTGAAAGCAGACGATCCAAAAGCAACCAGTGAATGGTATGCGAAACATCTTGGAGTTAAATCAGGACAATGGGGTGGCAGCTTCATATGGCGACATGCCAACGATCCTGAAAAGAAGGGATATACTGCATGGAGTATGTTCAAGACTGACACAACCTATACCGATCCAAGTAAAAAGGACTCCATGATCAACTACCGGGTTGAAAATCTTGAGGAGCTCTTGAAAGTTCTTGCAGAAGAAGGAGTTGAGATCGTCGGTGAGATGGAAACTTTTGAGTATGGAAAATTTGGATGGATCATGGATCCCAATGGGTATAAAATAGAACTCTGGGAGCCCGTGGATGAAATCTATGACGGAATGGTTAACGAAGACGATGCAAATTTGATGGAGTAGCTTTCCGGAAGTTAAATGCAATTTGTATCATCAGCCTGAACTAATTCTGACTGATGGACCATCAAAATAAAACACACCTGCTCAAAAATCTGACCTTTACCTTTTCAGTTATTGTAGCAGTGATTTGGGCCTTGATATTTCCAGATCACTTTACAAGTTGGGGGAGTTTTAAGCTCGGTTCGCTCATCATTCCGCTACTCATGCTCATTATGTTTGGCATGGGAACCACTATGAGTATCAAAGACTTCTCTGGTGTGTTTAAAATGCCCAAGGCTTTGCTGATCGGTCTGGCCTGCCAGTTCTCCATTATGCCGATCGTAGGACTTCTGCTCGTGCTGGCAACAGGACTTCCAAATGAAATAGCTGCGGGGGTTATTCTTGTTGGTTCTTCCCCAAGTGGGCTCGCTTCCAATGTGATGAGTTTCATTTCCCGGTCTAACCTGGCGTTATCGATCACTCTTACAGCCTTTGCTACCATTCTCTCACCTTTTCTCACCCCCCTGCTGATGAAACTGCTGGCTAGTCACTATGTGCCCATTGATATACTAGCAATGCTATGGAGCATTACTAAGATCGTGATCCTGCCAATTGTAGCAGGGCTTGTATTTAATTATTTCTTCTATGCCCGTTTCAGGATTCTGGAAAAAGTAATGCCGGTGGTTTCTATGGCAGGCATTACTTTTATCATCGCCATTATTACGGCAGCAGGACGTGATTCACTTCTGTCAATTGGTGCTTTATTGATCGGAGTCGTGATTCTTCACAATTGCATCGGATATCTGCTGGGATTCAATCTTTCCCGTCTTGCCGGAATGGACAAAAAGTCAGCGAGGACGATCGCCTTTGAGGTTGGACTTCAAAACTCCGGCCTTGCTTCAGGCATTGCTGTAGAAATGGGAAAACTGGCAACAATGGGACTGGCGCCTGCCTTATTCAGCATTATTCAGAATGTAACCGGATCACTGCTTGCCAGCTTTTGGAGGAAAGATGTTAAGGAGATGTAAAATCTCACAAAAAAACCGCTTTTCTTTAAAATTCTTTGTCACTTTTCACGTGGTACTCTCGTCTACGTGGTGGTCATCTGAAATAAATTAATTCAGAGGTTAACACCATGGAACTTTTTAAATACGTTTTTATCATTATTGCGAGTATTACCCTTTTCAATATATTCGGCGGGCTTGAACCCGGCATCAGTTTTGGCGAAATGGCGCTTAAAGCTGTTTTTGTAGGTCTCATTTTCGCCGCGGGGTTAGTGTTAAAGGAAGCCAAAAACGCTTTCTTAAATAAGATTAGTTAATCATACCTATTAAGGATTCAGGTTTCGCTCCGGGAGGGGCGAAACCTTTTTTTATGTCCTTTAGATTAGTCATACAGAGCATGTGCGATGGATCTGTACAATGCATTCCTCTCTGAGTAATTTTTGAAAAGGTTTTACTGTTTCAAACTCTATCGCCTACTCCGGATAGGTCTTCAGTTTTATGAATTTGAAACCTGCTCTTTCCGTCAGATCCTGCATTTGTTTAACCACTTCCCCGGTAGACTTCGATACCCAGAACCAGGCTTTTGATCCTGAATTATAGTCTGTGAATATTTTCCAGGTATCAACTTCATTACCATCGGCCAAGGCAAATTGCTCGCTGCCTTCGACGGTAAATGTGTAATACTGTGGCGGCAAACTTCCTCCGGGATGATAGAAGTTGATCACTGTTGTTTTCAGTTCATTCCATCTTATTGCTTTCATAAACTCAAAATCGATCTCAAAGTTAAATGTAGGTTCGCTCAACTCGATGGAAAAATCTGAATTTATACTTTCAAGTTCAGGGTTCGAGATCACCTTTTCACTGGAGTAAATATAAGATTCCAGGCCTTTATCAGTGGTACGGTTATGTGTGCTTGTTTCCAGTGTTAGTGGATCAATAAGAGTTTCCAAATGATGTTTCTGATCTGCGGCAAAAATCTCCTGTTCTATCATCAACCTATTTCCTTCTTTAGTGATCGTATGTCTTTTTATCCCGAATGGTGATAAGCTCCCATCGCCCATTTCCCGATACAGGATATATGTGCTTGTTCCTTCTTTTATGTTCTTATGATTCTTAAAAGTTTCCCCTACAACCAGGGTATCAACTTGTGCAAAGGTATTTATGGAGAATAAAGTAATGATGATGAATAGTGAAAGCTGTGATCTGTAATTCGGCATATCATATAGTTTTGTGAAATCTTAGCACACGAAAACTAATTCCGAAGGTTGAGTAAAAATTGTAAAAAGCTGACAGATACTCACCATTAACTGTAGAAGTAGCATCATATCTTTTGTTCTGAGTACATTCTGGAATGAATCAGTTCTCATTTCGAAAAGCCACAATTAACGACCTGGAGCTTCTGCAACATTGGGATAAGCAGCCTCATGTTATTAATTCTGACCCAAATGATTGGGACTGGGAAACGGATCTCCTGAATGAAAGTCCTTTTTCTGAAAAGCTTATCGCTATGCTTGAAAATAAACCTATTGGTTTCGTGCAGATCATTGACCCCGCCAATGAGGAAACACATTACTGGGGCGATGTCGAAGAAAACCTTCGCGCAATTGATATCTGGATTGGTGAAGCTAAAAACCTGAATAAAGGCTATGGTACACAGATTATGAATCTCGCAACTGCCCGGTGTTTCTCGGATGAGCTAGTGAAGGCGATTATTATCGACCCCCTCACTTCTAACAAAGACGCTATTCGATTCTATAAAAGATTCGGTTTTAGCTTTGTGGAATACCGAACCTTTGGTACTGATGAATGTTCCGTACTACGACTAAATCGTTCGTAGTATTTCAATGACTTATCCTCTTTACTTCAGCTCGAAATACTTAAACACCGGATATTCAACAGATCCATTATCGATGCCGTTTTCCTCGAAATACTCATCAAAAAAGTTCCAGACTACTAATCCGTCATCCGATTGTGGTTCCAGCGTGTAGAAAATCAGATTTGCTAATGGCTGTGCCAGATCCACCCAATAATCGCCCGCTTCAAAAGTTTTTGAGACTGGGGCGTATTCACCTTCAACCGAAACCATATTATGTTTCTCAAACTGACGACGGCTCTTATTGAATTCCGTAACTTCAAATGCTTCCCCGGTTGCGTGTACCGTTTTAGTAAGCTTTTTAACAACCGCACCCTGTTTTTCCAGATGTTCGGCTATATAACTCAACTCGGCCGGAATCAGATATCCACGTGGCAGGGTACTTTCAACAGTAGCTTTAAATCCACTGTAATTTTTGATCCCGTGAAGAGTAACGATCTTTTGACCACGAACCAGTTTAACATCACTTCCGGAAGCATATCCCATATCCTCAGCACTCAGGTAACCCGTTGAACTGTCTGTTTCGATATATGGGATATATTCGTAGCTACGATAATTCGGGATATCTTCGAGATACACCATTTCGAAACGAACACCCTTCTTAACCTTTCCTGCCTGGGTTTTCACCAGATTGATCGCATCCCGTTCAGCTTTATCATTGACAGCCGCAATTTCTTTTCCATGTTTATTGGTGAACTCCAGTATCTCAGTCACAAAAGCATGTGTCGAATTCATTCTTTGATACAGACGCTCGTGCGCAAAAGCTTCACTAAGTATTCCGATCTTATTTCTCAATCCCATTTGATTTACGATGTACCTTGGATGGTGGTTATAGGTATAGATCGCAGTTACCGGCCAGCCATCACGTAAATTCTGATATCCATATGGCCCGATGAAAACATCGTATTTCTCTTCCACATTCTTTGTTACTTCCGGAAGCAATTTATCCCAGGTCATATCGTAAGGCCCCTTCTCTCCGGAAGTATGATAACTTGGTGCCCAGGTAAGCGAATAACCGTGCCAGGTTCCATTTGTGGTATGCAGATCAACCAGTATTTCAGGATCCCATTTCATCAGAATATTTGTGACCAGCGCATTGGTCTCCAGTGTTTCCATTTTGATGCCATCCCGGTTCAGATCCCAGCCCTGACTATTTGCGCGAACACCCGTCTTCTCAGGGCTCCCTTCCTGACTTCGTCGAACTTCCACATCCAGCTTGTCGTTGGAGTCAGTATTGTAGATTGGAGCGAAAATAATGATCTGGTTATCGAGCAGATGTTTCTTATCCCCAAAAAGGATCTCACGCATCATGACCTGGAGCACTTCTTTTCCTTCTACTTCACCCGAGTGAATATTTCCCTGGATGTACATCACCGGCTTGCCCGAAACTTTTGCTTCTTTTGGTGAACTCACTTTTGGGTCGGCCATCACAACCACTGGGATATCTTTTCCTTCCAGGCTTTTTCCCATCGACTCCACATGCACCAGATCCGAGTTCGCCTCTACTGTTTTGATAAAATCCACCACATCCGCATACATGGAAGTCTGAGTGTATTGAGTTTTCTCAGGAGTCGTGATCAGGTCCTGGGTGTATTGGGCGTTTGCGTGTATAACGAAAAGGGAAAGGGCAAAAGTGAAAAGCAGTAGTCGTTTCATCTCAAAATGTTTGGTTCGGCAAAGTATAGGAAAATGTGAGGGATTAAGCTTTGGATGAGTTGTTAATTAATATTTCATGTTATGAGCTCCTGCCCCTCCTTGCGCGAAGGAATGAATCTCTTCGCTTGTAGACTTACCTGATCCTAATACAGTGGAAACTTACTAGATCTCACTAGTAGTTGAATATCCTGTCAGCCTGACTTATACTCACACCACCAATTCAAACCAGCCAGTTTCCTTAATGAAATCCACACTGTTCACTGTCCTCTGTTTACTGATCACTGTTTCCGCTTGCACTAAATCCGAGCCACAAAACGAATTTTCAGGAAATCCTGTAATTGAAGGCTGGTACGCTGATCCTGAAGGGATCATTTTCGGGGATGAATACTGGATCTTTCCAACCTACTCCGACCATTACGGAGAACCCGATACTTCATCGGTATTCACAGAAGAACAGAAAGCCAAACGGGCACTGGCCATCAACGATCAGTATCTGATCCAGACTTTTTTCGATGCTTTTTCATCCAAAGATCTCGTGAACTGGACCAAGCATTCCAAAGTGCTGGATATCAAAGATGTAAAATGGGCTTCGTATTCGATGTGGGCTCCCTCCATCATCTCTGCCAACGACAAATACTACCTGTTCTTTGGAGCGAATGACATTCAGAGCAATGAGGAATATGGAGGGATTGGTGTCGCTGTTTCCGACAAACCTGAAGGTCCGTACAAAGACGCCCTTGGCAAACCACTCATCAATGAATTCCATAACGGAGCTCAACCTATCGATCAGTTTGTGTTCAAAGATGATGATGGACAGATATACATGTTCTATGGAGGATGGAGACATTGTAATGTGGTTAAACTCAGCGATGATCTGCTTAGCCTCGAACCTTTCGAAGACGGTGAGTATTACAAAGAGATAACTCCTGAGAACTACGTAGAAGGCCCTTTTGTATTCAAAAAGAATGGAAAATATTATTTCATGTGGTCGGAAGGCGGCTGGATGGGACCGAATTACAGCGTAGCCTATGCGATCGGGGATTCCCCTTTTGGTCCGTTTGAACGCATTGGCAAAGTACTGCAGCAGGATTCGACCATTGCCCGTGGCGCCGGACATCATTCCGTGATCATCTCCCCTGACAAAGAAGATTATTACATGGTATACCATCGTCGCCCCATCGATACCAATGATCCACACCACCGGGAGGTCAGCATCGATTACATGTACTTTGATGAGGATGGCTACATCAAACCTATCGTGATGACAAATGAAGGGGTGAAGAGGAAGGAATTGAACTGATCTTGAAAAAATCACCAAATCGAAACAGATCCTGAAACAAGTTCAGGACGACGACTAGTGGGATTCCTATCCCTAATTCGTGATTGAACAATTCTTAATTGTTCAATTACTCCTCCACCCATTCCTCTACATCGCTTACTACTTCTGCAAACTCAATGTATTCTCCGTTTTTGCTGATGGTTGCATCGTACTCAACCGGGGTTTCACTATCGCGCATCAGTAGCTGGGAAGCCAGTGTATTAGTGATGTTTTGCTGGATTACCCGTTTCAGTGGCCTGGCCCCATACACAGGATCATAACCACGCGCTGCCAGCCAGTCTTTCACTGCATCCGGCACCACAAGAGTCACATTGTTCTTAGCAAGCAACTGATGAACCCGTTTGAGCTGAATATCCACAATAGAACGAATATGTTCTCTTCCAAGCGGATGGAATACAATGATGTCATCCACCCTGTTCAGAAACTCAGGTCGGATGGTCATCTTAAGCTGGTCGATCAGCTGGTTCTGGAGTTTATCGTACTGTTCATCACTAAGCTCACCTTTGGTCTTCTCCATCTCATTCACAATGAGGTGTGAACCTATATTAGAGGTCATGATGATAATGGTGTTCTTGAAATCGACTGTTGTTCCCTTGTTGTCGGTAAGTCGGCCTTCGTCCAGCACCTGCAACAGAATATTGAACACATCCGGGTGAGCTTTCTCCACTTCATCCAACAGGATCACAGAATAGGGATGTCGACGGGCGGCTTCGGTAAGCTGACCACCTTCATCATAGCCAACATATCCCGGAGGCGCTCCGACCAGACGACTCACACTGTGTTTCTCCATGTACTCGCTCATATCGATGCGGATCATGGCGTTGGAGTCGTTAAACAGGAACTCCGCCAGCGATCGTGCCAGCTCCGTTTTACCCACACCGGTCGATCCAAGAAAGAAAAAGGAACCGATCGGGCGATCTTCATCCTGTAAACCTGCTCTTGAACGGCGTACCGCATTTGAAACAGCTTCGATCGCCTTATCCTGACCGATCACCCTTTTATGAAGTTCTTCCTCTAGCAGCAGCAATTTCTGCCGCTCGCTTTGAAGCATTTTCTTCACAGGAATACCGGTCCATCGGGCCACTATATCAGCAATGTCTTCGGCGTCCACTTCCTCTTTAAGTAATGCCTTGCGTTCCTGCATCTCATCGAGTTGCTTCTTGGCCGATTCCAGGTCTTTCTCCAGCTGGGTGATGGTTCCGTATCTCAGTTCAGCCACCTTTTCATAGTTACCGGCTCGTTCAGCTTTATCGGCTTCGTTTCGGGTGGTCTCAATAGCCTGCTTCAGTTCACGTGCTTTCTGGATCAGGTCTCTTTCCTGCTCCCATTGTACCCGCATTGAGTTACGCTGCTCTTCCAGGTCGGCCAGCTCTTTTTCGATCCCTTTGATCTTGGACTGATCTTTTTCACGCTTTAATGCCTCCCGCTCAATTTCCAGCTGACGAATGGCACGTTCGATGGCGTCCAGTTCTTCCGGCAGAGAATCGATCTGCAATCGAAGTCTGGAAGCTGCCTCGTCAATAAGATCGATAGCTTTATCCGGCAAAAACCGGTCTGCAATATATCGGTGAGAAAGTTCGGCCGCAGCTACAATGGCCGCATCTGTAATTCGAACACCGTGATGCACTTCATAGCGTTCCTGTAATCCTCGAAGAATCGAAACCGTGTCTTCGATAGTAGGCTCTCCCACCAGCACTGTTTGAAGACGACGCTCAAGTGCCTTGTCTTTCTCGATGTACTTCCGGTATTCATCCAGTGTGGTGGCACCAATAGCGTGCATTTCTCCGCGTGCCAGTGCTGGTTTCAGAATGTTGGCTGCATCCATCGCACCCTCAGTAGCACCCGCACCAACCAGTGTATGGATCTCATCAATAAAAAGAATGAGTTCACCATCCGATTCCGTTACTTCCTTAACAACGGCTTTAAGTCGTTCTTCAAATTCTCCACGGAATTTGGTTCCGGCCACCAAAGCTCCCATATCCAGAGCCACAATTCGCTTTGATTTGAGTCCTTCCGGAACATCTCCTCTCACGATTCTCAGAGCCATACCTTCTGCGATAGCTGTTTTACCCACACCAGGTTCTCCGATAAGAACAGGATTGTTTTTTGTTCTTCTGGTCAGGATCTGCATCACACGGCGAATTTCCTGATCTCGCCCAATAACCGGATCCAGTTTGTTCTTCTCTGCCAGTTCATTAAGATCACGGGCATATTTTTTCAAAGCCCCGAATCGGCTCTCGGCATTTGGGTCGTCTACTTTCTGACCACCCCGCACATCATTCAGAACCTTCAGGATATTATCCTTGTTAACTCCCTGATCTTTGAGTACTGAAGCTGCCTCACCTTTTGTTTGTACCAAACCCAGTAACACATGTTCTGAACTGATGTATTCATCCCCCAAAGCAGTGGCTTCTTTCTGCGCAGTGTCGAATGCCTCTTTTGCTGTAGTTGAAAGATACTGACCTGAAACAGAAGCCCCCTGAACCTTAGGAAGTCTCTCCAGCGCTGCATCCACAACCTTAGCAATAGCCTGTTCATTAGCCCCCAGCTTATTTAGTAGCGTATGGATGATATTGTCGTTATCCAGTAAAAAGGCTTTGAGCACATGAACTGGTTCCAGGGCCTGATTATTACCAGACTGTGCCAGTTCCAATGCCTTTTGCACTGTTTCCTGAGCTTTTAATGTAAATTTATTCAGATTCATAATTAATTAACCCTCCTGTTGTAATCTGTATCATGTTAGTCCAAAACCGTGCCTATCTGAACGCCTTGACAACTTTACAGTACCCAAAATTTTTTCATACTAAATTATTAGTAGGTATCGTTCTTTTTTAAGATATTCACAGTAATAACAATGCTATGGTAATAAACAATGAGAGATTAATATGAAGCATTTTAAACTTATACTGATACTATGCGCTACTTTTCTGTATAGTTGTGCCACTTCAGGATTAGGTGTAGAAGACCCTCACTTATACAAAACCTCGTTTAGTTACATGCTTACTTCGGTAGATCAGGCGCTTAAACTAGGTCACCTTAGAGCCGTTGAATCTTATATGGCAGACGACAATACCTATTACGTTCGCTATTGCCTGAGTGACAATGCCAATTATGAATTAAGTAGTGATCCTTCAAACCGTTATTCCGGAGATGCAGCTCATTCTGCTGAGATGACCATAAAAAAGATCGGGGATGGAATGATAGAGATCACCGTTAAAGAAGATGAACAGCCAAATCTGGTTCCAGGAGAATTCAAGGAGCAGCTCGCACGGGATTTCTACCGACAGCTCGACAAGATCCTTGAACCTTATGAGCCTGAAGAACAACTATCCGCAAACAACTGATCTTTTCTGCGGTTATATTTGAATAACTACGATTTTATGCTTTTCATCAAATATGAATAATAAATTAATTCAGAAAATCTGCTGTATTCTTTTTCTGGCATTTGCTTACTCCTGTAGCAGTACAAAGCTGAGTGTCAGAGACCCTCATATTTATCAGAATTCCTATTCTGAAGCAATGAATGCTGTATACCAGTCTTTGGAACTCGCGCATATGCGAATAGTTGAAAAAAGGACCATTAGCAGCAACGAATATTTTATTCGATATCGCTTAGCGGATGGTGCTGTAAACATATTGAGTTCCCGTGAAAGTGTGACCGATCAAACAGGTGAATTTGGTCTGCATGGGTATTTAACTATTACAAGATTGCAGGATAACCAAGTCAGGATACAGATTCGTGAAGATGAACAACCTGATAAGGTACCATCAAGTTTCCGTCAAAACCTCGCTAAAGATGTATATCGGCAACTCAATGAAAAGTTAACCTTACTCGAAACACAAAATTAGTTGGCATTTTTAATGCTTATCAATAGCTTCTGCGTACCAAAGAGAACTTTAAACTAACCTAGTCCGCTATGTCTTTAAAATCGGCGCGTAGTCTTACACTATTGAGTATTATTTGCATAACACTTTTTTCTGCCTGTGCATCCTCATCATACAGTGTGAGAGAACCTCATATTTACAACAACACTTTTCAGGAAACTGTTGACGGTGTTAAACAAGCACTACAATTGGCACATATGAAAGCTCAGGAGGCTAAATTCCTGGATAATGGTGATTACTTCGTTCGATACCTTCAGTCGCGATATGATCTTCCGGAAAGAAATGAAGGAGCTGCATTCACAGCAGATTTGACCATCACAAAACTTGATGACTACCGAACCGAAGTTACGATCGTTGAGGAAGAACAATCCAATTTTGTACCGGGAGAGTTCAAGAAAAAACTAGCCAAGGATGTATATCGTCAACTCAATGAGATCCTGGACCTAAAGCCCAAAAATCAACCCGACGCACAATAATTTCGCGATTGGTTAACATTTATCATTCTTTTTTCTATTCTGAGGTATGCTGAATAATTTTTCGGACATACCTCTTCTTTTTTACTCGAGTGAGACTTCCACTCCTATCCGTCATTGCCTTGTTTGTGACCGGGATCTTTTAGAAGGTGCAGAATATATGATCGAGAAGGCCTTCGTGAATTACCCATCTGTGGGAACCAAAGACCTGGTATGGGAATTCGCTGTTTGTTTTGAGTGTATGCATGATATGAAAAGTGATTATTCTGAAGAATCACATCAGCGACTCACTGAATTCTTTCAGGTAAACATGCATTTTGATCTTCAAGTTGATCTGGAGGCTCAGCAAAACACCAATGCAGAAGACTGGATCTCACGATGTGCGATAACCGGAAAGCATATCGATGAATGTTCTCAGTACCAGATCTATGCTTATTGTGTGGGAAATCTGTGCGCGTTTGAGAATGCCCCATTTATGATCAGCGGAGAAGCTATGGATCAGTTAATTCCCCTGATCAGCAATAAAACTTTGGGAGCAATGAATGATTTCAGAGACCGCTACTTCCCTCCCCCCCAAGATCTTAGCCCCTTACTAAAAGACAGAGATTTTGTATTCATTTAATAAAAAAGCCCAGATCGTATCAGGACCTGGGCTTTGGCTTTTTCGGGGTACAATAATTGGTCAACAATAACTTAAATCTCGAAAGCGATAAATTGTTTCAAATTTTTTCGCTCAACGGTTAATAAAATTGCTTTGTCACCATTTTTGATGCTTTTCTGAACTTCATCATAAAATTCTTCTGGTGTTTGCACTTTTTTACGTTTTACAGAAGTAATAACGTCCCCTTTCTGTAATCCGCGCTCAAATGCGTTGCTTGATTCCTTAATTCTATTAACCACAACTCCTTCTACCTCTTCAGTAATTTCAAGCTGCCTTTTAACATCAGAATCAAGCTTGGCAACCGTAAAACCTAATTTTTCGGTAAGCTCTTCATCTTTAACAGTAACTGACGCAACCTCTTCTTCATTGCGTTTTCCTAAAGTTACGACAATTGACAACTCTTGTCCATTCCTAATTACACCAAGATCAACTTCATCGCCGGGCTTCATACTTGCGATCTTGGTTCTGAAGGCATCCCAGTTTCTTATTTCATCACCGTTTACACTAACAATGATATCCTCTTCTTTAAGGCCTGCTTTGTCTGCAGGTTCGCCTTCCAGAACTTCACCTACGATAATCCCTCTTGAGACATCTAATCCCATTGCATTTGCCATGGTCTGATCTACTTCACCGGCAGTCTGAATTCCAAGGTATCCTCGCGAAACAGTACCATTCTCGATAATGTCATCCATGATCCTTTTTGCCAGATTTACGGGAATCGCAAAACCAATTCCATCATTTCCGCCAGATCGTGACGCAATAGCCGAGTTGATACCTACCAGTTCGCCATTCATATCTATCATAGCACCACCGGAGTTTCCGGGGTTGATAGCGGCATCCGTCTGAATGTAGTCACCATAAATCGTAAGATCATTGAGCGACCTGCCTCGTGCACTCACAATACCAAATGAAACGGTATGGGCAAGATTCTCACTCAACGGACTTCCGATAGCAAGTACAAAAGACCCCACTTTAAGATCGTCACTGTTTCCGATCTTAACGGTCGGCAGATTATCAGCTTCAATCTTGATAACAGCAACATCAGTCATAGGATCGGTTCCTACTAAAGTAGCAGAAACTTCGTCTCCGTTATATAATCTCACTTTGATCTCATCTGTATTAGCGATCACATGATTGTTTGTGAGTACATATCCCTCTTCGGATACGATTACACCTGAACCGAGTCCTCTCTGGGTATATTCACGGGTCTGTGGTCCTGGCCGTTGCTGTCCGAATGGGTTCCTGAACATGGCGAACGGATCCATTACCTGTACTTCCTGTGTCTTTTCGGTGGTAATGGTAACAACCGCAGGATTTGTCTTCTCTGCGATATCTACGATCGAGTTATTGAGGTCTTTTAATGTGGTTACTGATCGGTTTTCGGCTGACGTTACATCTGTGTTATAATCGGGCAGGCTTACTCTGGTCTCATTAGTGGCAAATTTAAACCCTAACAAAACAAGAATTGCAGCTGCTACTCCGAAGAAATTTTTAACTGCAGTATTCATGATTTCAATTGATGATTAGTTGAAATTTATAATCAACGGTTACAACGATCGGACTATCAAAAATTGTCTCACTTTACAAGTTATAACCAAAAAAATACCAGAGCCCCAATCACAGGGCTCCAGGGTCACCTTAACCTATTGATCGAAATCTATGCTATTTCGATCTGCTTCTTAACTTTCTCTTCACTTTTATTGATAGTGATATTCAGAATACCATCTTCATATTTAGCTTTGATACTATCCTCATCGATGGTATCAGGTAAATAGAATGAACGGCTGAATTTTCCGTACTGAGTTTCAACTCTGTGGAAGTTCTTGCCTTCTTCTTCATTCTTGAATTTTCTTTCTCCACTGATCGTGAGACGGCCTTTTTCAAGGTCTACCGCAATATCCTCTTTTTTCATGCCAGGAAGTTCTACTGATACTTCAAACTGTGTGTCTGTTTCAGAAACATCCACGCTGGGCATAAAGTTATCTTTTCGATAATTACCTGTTCCATTGAAGAATTCATCTACAATGTCGTTGAAGTTTCTTGAAAAAAGATCTGTGTTTGGTCTGCTATATTTAATAAGTGCCATGATTGATCCTCTTTTGATTTGTTAATGTTGTTCAAATTCGTTGCTGTAAATGCAACGGATATGCCAAGAGGATCTGAATAGAAACGTCTGTCAGCGCGACAAACTTAGTATGAACTTTTTTCAGAGTGATTTTTGAACGCTGGAAATGATGTCAGACGGAGTTTGACTGTACGGCAGAGGCTGGTAAAAATGACAGACTAAGAATTAAGAATAGTTCAATTATCAATTAAGAATTAATCATGCAAGGCATTGTTAATTCTTAATTGAAACATTGTTAATTGGTCAGGAGTAGCTTTGTTTCCACTCTTTAGAGACAAGGAACGCCATTTCCAGTGATTGCTGATAGTTCAGGCGGGGGTCACAGAATGTCTCATAATTAATATCCAGTTCTGATTCATTCAGCCCTTTGGCGCCTCCAACACATTCGGTAACATTATCGCCGGTAAGCTCCAGATGGACACTACCCAGATAACTACCCTCAGAACGATGGATGGCAAACGCTGACTTGATCTCATCCAGAATATGATCGAAGTTTCTTGTCTTATAGTTATTTGCTGCAGAAAATGTATTCCCATGCATTGGATCTGCACTCCATACTACTGGGAATCCCTCCCTGCGTACTGCTTTGATCAGTGACGGAAGACCATTCTCGATCTTCTCTTTCCCAAAACGGGTGATCAAGACGATCTTACCAGCTTCGTGGGTTGGGTTAAGAGTTTCGATAAGTTTGAGCGTATCATCAATAGTGAAAGGAGGGCCGACTTTAATACCGATCGGATTCTCAATTCCTCTGAGATATTCCACATGTGCATCATCGAGGTCACGTGTGCGATTACCCAGCCACACCATGTGTGCGCTCAAATTATAAAAGCCGGGCTTTCTCGGTACTTTTCTGGTTTGTGCTGAATCGTAGTACAAATTTAATGCTTCGTGTGATGTATAGAAATCCACTTTTTGAAGGGTAGCGAATTTATCCGGGGAGATCGCATCTACGAAGCGCACCGCTTTCGTGATAGACTCAACCATCGCTTCATATTCTTTGTAATACTGATTATTCTTCATGAAGTCCATCTCCCACTGCTCCGGATGGTGAAGATCAGCAAAGCCCTCATCAGCCAGTGCTCTCAGGAAATTCAGAGTCAATCCAGCCTTGTGATATCCTTCAATCAATCTGCGCGGATCTGGAGTACGCGCTTCTTTGGTAGCTTCAAAGCCATTTATCAGATCTCCGCGATAGTTATGGATCTTCTGGCCATTCACCTCTTCAAAATCCTGTGATCTTGGTTTCGCATATTGTCCCGCGATGCGACCAACTCTTACTACCGGAACACCCATTTCATGGATAAGAATAAAACTGGTTTGCAGTAACACCTTAACCATATTAACAATCTTGGAAGACTTGGTAAGGTGAAAGCTCTCCGCACAATCGCCACCCTGAAGTAAAAATGCTTTTCCGGCTGAAACCTGGGCCAGCTTATTTTTTAACGCTTCAATTTCCCATGAGGTTACCAGAGGCGGGAGTGTCTTGAGTGTTTCAAAACTTTCGTCAAGTAAAGCCTGATCCGGGTATTCGGGTAGCTGCTTGATCGGTTTTTCAAGCCAGCTGGTTGGGGTCCAGTTTTTTTGTAAAGTGTCTTCCATGTCTAATAAATTTGGTCGAACAGCAAACTTAAGGTTTTTTTTAGTTAATGGAGCTAAAAAATCAACAGTATAAAACTTACCCAGTTTGCTATATATTTCAGCAAACTTCTACAGAATAATGTTAGAGACGAATCCTAGAATTTTAGTAGTTGATGATTACCCGGCTTTGGTAACCATCACAAGGCACAAACTCCTTAAGAATGGGTACGATGTGATCACCGCCCAAAACGGACAGGATGCCTGGGAACTGGTGCAAACGAAGTATCCTGACCTTGT
Source organism: Rhodothermia bacterium (assembly GCA_030427885.1). Classification (GTDB taxonomy): domain Bacteria; phylum Bacteroidota; class Rhodothermia; order Balneolales; family Balneolaceae; genus JAUICM01. Next base: position 351,137 of record JAUICM010000002.1, read on the forward strand.
TATTTCTGATGTTGAAATGCCTGTGATGGATGGTTATGAACTTTGCAAAACCATTAAAAGTGACCCAAACTACCGTAAAATCCCTGTTATTTTGGTTACTTCGCGGATCCAGACTTCCAGCCTCATGAAAGGTATTGAAGCCGGAGCAGACAACTATCTTACTAAGCCTTATGATGATGACACCTTGTTTTCCAAGGTTCACGAACTCCTCAATAATCCGATCGCGATCTCAGATGTAAACGAAAAAGTCTCCGTTCGGATCGAAGATGAAGACTACGATATCAGAGCAGATTATTCTCACCTGGTGAATCTTCTTGTATCTACTTATAAGAACGCACTCGCACAAAATGCGCGTCTCGAGAAAATGCAATCCGGGCTGAACGCAACCAATCAGGAGCTTGAACTCACTAAGAAAGAGCATGAGGATCTGCTTCAGAATATATTCCCGAAAAAGATCGCCGAAAGCCTTTTGGCCTATGGCACCGTTGCGCCCGAACGATATCAGGATGCGACTTTCATGTTTACTGATTTTGATGACTTCAGTAAAATCGTTCCTGACCTGACACCTGAAAAACTTATTGAAAGCCTGAGTTTCTATTTCGATAAGTTTGATGAATTTGTGGAGCAACACAATCTGATTAAGATCAAAACTATTGGCGATAGTTACATGGCTGCCGGAGGAATTCCTGAACGCAACAAGACTCATCCAATTGATACTATCCTGGCTGCCCTAAAAATGAAATACTTTGTTGATGCCCTCAAGATCTCAAAGCCGGATGATATCCCTTACTTCCCTCTCCGCATTGGTATTCATACCGGCCACTCTGTAGTTGGGGTGATCGGTAAACGCCGTTTTGCTTACGACGTTTGGGGAGAAGCGGTAAACCTGGCAGCACGAATGGAACAGAATTCCGAAAGTGAATTTATCAATATCTCACAGGAGACCTATGAAAGGGTTAAAAATTTCTTTGTCTGTGAACCCCGGGGCGAGATTGAAGCTAAGAATATCGGTAAGGTGCCAATGTACTTTGTGAAGCGGATCAAACCAGAGCTTTCCGAAGATCAGGCCGGTGTCTTTCCAAATCGTTTGTTCATCCGCGACTATAACATTCTTACCAGATCTCATTGATGCTCTCAATTTTTCTCTGAAAGGAATTAAGTAATTGTAGCTGCTGTTGTTTACCTTTCAAGTTGATCTGAATTCCAAACGGGTAAGTCCATTGCAGCAGAATATTGTAATCAGAGGCGCACGAGAGCATAACCTTAAAAATTTTGATATCGACATCCCCCGGGACCAGTTAGTTGTGATTACGGGTCTGTCGGGTTCCGGCAAATCATCACTTGCCTTCGACACCATTTATGCTGAAGGACAACGACGCTTTCTTGAATCTCTCTCTGCTTATGCCCGTCAGTTCCTGGGAATGATGGAGCGCCCTGCTGTTGACTTCATCGACGGCCTATCTCCAGTTATCTCGATCGATCAAAAGACAACTAACCGAAATCCACGATCAACGGTTGGAACCGTAACTGAGATCTATGATTTTCTGAGGTTGCTCTATGCGCGGGTGGGAATCCCCTATTCCTACATTTCTGGTAATAAAATGGAAAAACAATCAGCCGACCAGGTTGTGGCCTCTGTGATGGATATGCCAAAAGGAACAAAAGCTTATTGCCTTGCACCGGTTGTTCGTGGGAGAAAAGGTCACTACCGGGAGTTATTTGAACAAACTATCAAGCAAGGATTTGTAACCGCACGAATTGACGGCGAACTCACAGAACTGGAAGACGGCATGATGGTTGACCGTTACAAGACACACAACATTGAAGTAGTAGTTGACCGGTTTGTTATTAGCCCAAAAAGTGAAAAAAGAATAGCAGATAGTATCCGACTGGCACTTGAAATGGCGGATGGAAATGTGATACTTGCTGTACAGGAAGAAGAAGGCAATTTCAAAGATCGCCTGTTTTCTCAGAAATTATTCGATCTGGAGAGTGGCTTAGCGTATGAAGATCCTGCCCCAAATCTGTTTTCTTTCAATTCGCCTTATGGTGCCTGTCCACAATGTGATGGCCTTGGGCATACGTATGATGTAAGCTGGGAACTCCTGGTTCCGAATGAATCACAATCTGTCAATGATGGGGCTATTCGTTATCTCGGTCCACCCAGAGATATCTTTGCCTTTAAGCAACTGAAAGCCGTTCTGGAGAGTTTTGATCTCGATTTTGATACTCCTTTCAGGAAATACTCCGAGGAAGCACGTGAAGTTCTCATGCATGGTTCGGGTGAAAAGAAATATTCAGTAAGCTACGATTTCAAAGACAATTCTGTAACGTATCAGCATAAGTTCGAAGGCCTGCGTAATACTATTATTGAACAGTACGAGAACAGTAAATCCCCAAAACAGCGGGATAAGGCCAAGGCTTTCATGAGTAAAGTAGTCTGCCCGAAATGTGACGGCGGGCGCCTCAACCAGGAAGCTCTTTCTTACAAGATCGATAAGTACAATATCCACGATCTGGTCAAAATGGATATTCAGGGTTTACGTGATGCTTTGTACGACCTGACTCTTACCGAACGACAGCAACTAATCGGAAGCCAGGTATTAAAGGAGATCCGTGACCGACTCGATTTCCTTCTGAATGTTGGTCTTGATTACCTGAACCTCGACCGGGAAGCTCAAACACTCAGTGGTGGGGAAGCACAGCGTATCAGGCTTGCTACTCAAATTGGTACTCAACTGGTGGGAGTACTTTACATTCTGGATGAACCCAGTATCGGCCTTCACCAGCGCGACAATATAAAACTGATCCGTTCACTTGAAACATTACGTGATCTGGGGAACAGCGTGATCGTGGTTGAACATGACCGGGAAACTATTGAGCATGCCGATTTTGTGGTAGATATGGGGCCGGGAGCAGGCGTTAACGGAGGCCATATTGTTTCGGCAGGAAAACCTGATGAGCTTAAAGCTGATTCCATGACTGCCCGGTTCCTTCGTGATGAAGAAATGATTGCCCTTCCGGAAAATACTCGCAAAGGAAATGGTAAAAGTATAATGATCCACAATGCCCGTGGCCATAATCTCAAGAATGTCGAGATTGAAATTCCATTAGGTAAATTTATCTCGGTAACCGGCGTTAGCGGAAGTGGTAAAAGCTCGCTTATCAATCAAACTCTGGTTCCGATACTTTCCAATCATTTTTACAAATCGAAAAGTGTGCCCCTGCCCTTTGATACAGTTGATGGACTCGATAACGTAGACAAGATCATATCTATTGATCAAAGCCCGATCGGTCGTACCCCCCGTTCTAATCCCGGAACTTACACCAAAGTATTTGATCATATCCGCAGGCTGTTTGCTGAACTTCCTGAGGCCAAAATTCGGGGATATGACCAGGGACGTTTTTCATTCAATGTTAAAGGTGGACGATGCGAAACCTGTCAGGGTGATGGTGTTCGTAAGATCGAAATGAACTTCCTTCCGGATGTATACGTGACCTGCGAAACCTGCAATGGAAAACGATACAACAGGGAAACACTGGAGATCTACTACAAGCAAAAGAATATCTCCGAAGTTTTAAATATGCCCATCAGTGAGGCGGCTGAGTTTTTTGATGCCCAGCCAGCTATTTCTCGTATTCTCCAAACTCTGAATTCCGTTGGGCTCGGATATCTCACACTTGGACAATCATCTACCACACTTTCAGGAGGTGAGGCACAGCGAATAAAGCTGGCGCGTGAACTTTCCAAGATCGGTACGGGTGATACCTTATATGTTATGGATGAACCCACCACTGGTTTGCATTTTCAGGATGTAAGCATGCTGGTGAATGTGATCCAGCAACTGGTTGACAAAGGTAACACCGTTATGGTGATCGAGCACAACCTGGATCTAATCAAAGCCTCTGACTGGATCATCGACCTGGGACCGGAAGGTGGTAAAGGCGGTGGGCAGATCATCGGAACCGGCACACCTAAAGACCTCGCCAAAAAATCTGATTCTTATACCGGAAAATTCCTCAAACAGGAATTCGATCGGTTACAGACCGCCTGACCTTTTGTCTTATTCCCTTTCTTATATATATTAAGCCCGATTTTAACGGGGTAATATATATTTCGGGGTATGTCTAGGAAATTTCTTTTGGCGACTTTATTGTCGCTCATTTCAATATCTGGATTCGCACAATCAATTGTGAACTATACTTCTTATTGGGATAATTATCTGATAAGAAATATCTCACGCGAACAAGGTTTATTTCGTGATGAAATCTATGATAGTATACAGGATAGTTCAGGCTTTATATGGATGGCCAATTATTCATTTACATTCAAATACGATGGGTTGTCGTTGAAAGAAGTTGGCAAGGATCTTGCCCTTGGAACTGTAAATGAATTTGAAATTGACAAACATGGCAATATTTGGGTCTCCGGTACAGAATCAGGGCTACACCGGATAGTCGGCGATTCTGTTACACACTATACTCAAAAAAACGGAGTACAGGGATTCTCAACCGGACCATTTAGTTTTACTAATGGAGATTCGGTTTTTATCGGGGACTATCTGAAAGGAGTAAGTGTTCTTTTCCAGGATACGGTAGTTGCTCATCTTTCGGTTGAAAACGGACTCTCAGGAGATCGAATCGCAAAAATAATTACTGACTCAAATAACAGAGTCTGGATAGGCTCTAATGATGGGTTGGATATTTTCCACAATGGATCCATAACATCCTTCACCACAAAAAACGGTTTGCCGCAAAATTCAGTTCGAAGCATTCATGAGATGTTGAACGGGGAAGTTTGGGTGGGTACTGAAACCGGGGGAATTGTAGTTTTCAAAAATTATTCTCCTGTTAAATATTTTAATCAAGAGAATGGAGCAGGTGAATTTCAGGCTGAATACATGGCTCAGAATCCTGAAGACAGCTCAATAATAATCGGTTATTACGGGGGAGGTCTTGACCGTTTCTATAAAGGTACTTTTGAGAAACTTACTACCGAAGACGGAATCATTTCAGATATTGTAAACAGTGTTAGATTTGGAAAAAATGGGATCATTTATATTTCCACAGATTTTGGACTTTCTCTCCTTACTCCCAGAAAAATAGATCTTATTGACTCTTCAAATCCGGGATTTGGGGAAGCGGGACTTGAAGGAGTTCTACAGGATAGCGAGGGAACGATCTGGGCTTCTACTACCGGTGATGGGATTAAATACTTTGATGGTAAAAAATGGGCTTCCGCTGAGAATTCGATTTTGTCGAATCAAAGTGGGCGTTCATTCAAAGAATTGACTGATAAAAAAATGGCTGTTGCCACCGGTAGTGCAGGTTTAGTAGTCTTGAAAGACAAAAAACTGTTTAAGCATATTTCAAAAAAAGATGGTCTTTTAGGTGATGAGGTTCTTTGCCTCGAAACCGATAAACGAAATAACCTTTGGGTTGGTACTTTCAATGGTTTTAATAAGCTGGACGAGGATCTGAACATAGTCAGTTCCTTCACATTATCAGATGGCATACCTGACGATAAGTGCCTGAACATGACCAGTGATTCGGAAGGTAACATCTGGATTGCTTCTCTGAATGGTGGCCTGTTTAAAATGCAGGATGATAAACTTACTGCTTCTTATGATACTTCAGATGGCCTTAGCAGTACACGAATCTTCGGATTATACCGCGATAATGATGACGCGATTTGGTTCTCCGCCATTGGCCTGGGTTTATACAAAATCAAAAATGGCAAATTGAGCAGTTATCCGGGGTTACCTCAAAATGTTGTGAGTATTGTTGAAGATGATCAGAATAATTTCTGGCTTTCTTCAAATGGATTCCTCATTCGGGTTGAAAGAGAAACTTTTGAGAAAATGGACAGGGGTGAATTACAAAACCTCGATTACCAGGTCTTTACAACAAACGACGGGATCCCTTCCACCAGGTTTGCTTATGGAAACAGCTCCACATCAACGAAGATTAATTCAGGTGAACTGCTTTTTCCCGCTAAACGGGGAATGGTCGTTATAAAACCTGAAAAGGCTATCTTTAATACCAGTGATTTCCGCACCTATATTGATGAGTTTCTTCTGGATGGAGATGCCAGATCTGTCAAAGATCAGATAACGATCCCTCCCGGGAATAATAAAATTGAAATAAAGTACTCTGCCATCAATCTTGAATCGCCCGAAAAAACAAGATTTCGCGTTATGCTTAAAGGGATAGATAAAGATTGGACTAATGTTGGGGACAGAAGAACAGCTTTTTATGATTTTTTGCCTGATGGCAACTATGAATTTCTTGTTTCCGCTATAGGTCCTGATGGAAACTGGAGCCCCGAAATTGCATCCCTTTCTTTTACAGTACTCCCCCCGTTTTATAAAACCTGGTGGTTTGCTGCAATGTGTCTTTTGAGTTTCGGGGGAGCTGTTGCCGGAGGCGTGCAAATCCGATCTAATATAAAGCTGCAGGCTTTGAACAGAGAACTTACTCTACAACAAAAAATTCATGAGGAACGGGAACGTATTTCCAGAGACCTTCATGATAATGTGGGAGCTCATATTACAAACCTCATCACGGGTATTGAGATAAGTAATCTCCATCTGAAAAAAGAACAGGTTGATAATGCCTTGGGTATTTTAGCTAATCTGGATAGTGATGCACGGAATGCTATGTCTGAACTAAGAGAAACCATCTGGCTTCTCGACAGAGATGAAGTTTCTTTTCAGGATTTTAAAAAATACATCAATAAGTACATTCAGGGTCAAAAACATTACCTGGAAGGTATATCTGTAACTCTATCAGAAGTTGATTCCAAGGAACCGATTATGCTTAACCCGACTCAGTCGCTGCATCTTTTGAGAATAATCCAGGAAGCACTAAACAACTCACGAAAATACTCTGAAGGAGATGAATTCGGCATTCTATTTTTCAAAGACAGTAATATTTTCTCTGTGGTACTCAAAGACAATGGCATTGGATTTGAACCCGGGGATCTGCAAAATACCGGTAATGGCCTGAAAAATATGAACCGCCGGGTCTCGGACTTAAATGGCACCATAAGCATCAAAAGTTCCCCCGGAAATGGGGTTGAAATAAAGATTGCTTTCCCGCTCATAATTCAACAGAATAACAACCTTTAACGTGGCCTGATCTATTTTTAAGGAAGCAACAATGTTAAAACGCATATTCCTTTTTCTGACAATATCACTTATAACCCTTGAGGGGTATGCCCAGAATACCGGTTCTAACAATCCGAAACTTACTGCCAGAGTAGATTCTATTATTGCTGAAATGACCTTTCAGTATATCACTACTAATCCGGAAGAAGCGGAACCCATCCTGCTTGAAGCGAAAGCTTTATCCGATTCTATTGGATATAAAAGAGGACTGGCACTAGCACTAGCGAATCTGTCAACTCTGTATAATTACCTCAGTAGATTCGATGTTAGTGTTGAATCCCATTTACAGGCGATACGACTGCTTGAGGAAATCGGTGATATGGAAGAAGTGGGTTTCCAATATTCTGAATTGGGATATCGTATGCGCAGAAGAGATATGGATCGGGGCGAGTATTTCATGCGTACAGGCATCAGGATATTGAAAGAGTTTGAAGAAGATATACCCATAGCAAATGCATACAATAACTATGGAATGCTTAAACTGGAAAAAAAAGAAACGGACAGCGCCCGCATATTTATCCAGAGATCTCTTGATATTAAAAAAGCTGAAAATGATACCTTGGGAATGGCTTACTCCTATGGTTATCTCGGTGGGATAGAAATGCAGTTAGGTAATTATGAGAGAGCCATCCAGTACACCGAACAGGGATATGATATGCGAAGGGTTCTGGGAGACACTTCAGGGATGGCGATCGATCTTCATAATATCGGATTCGCACATCTCGAATTAGGTAATTTCGACGACGCTATATTCTATTACAAGACCTCCCTTAAACTGGCTACCAAGATCAAGTATCATCGGCTAGCGGAATTTAATTATGGTACCATAGCAGAGACATTTGAAGGTGCTGGAAAACTCGACTCAGCCCTATTCTATCAGCGCGAATACTCTGCTTACCACGACGCCAGGATCGATGAAGCCGCTAATAACCGGGTAGCTGAACTTGAAGTTCAGTTTGAGACTGAACAAAAAGAGAAAGAACTTGCCCAGAGAAATGTCCAGCTGGCTGAGGAACGTCTTAAGGTTGAACAAAGGAACTGGTTTTTAGGTGTAATGGGTGGGCTCTTCATGTTCGGACTGGTTGTCACCGGTTTGATCATACGCCAACAACGGATCAAACAGCGAAACCTGAAACGGGAAAATGAATTAAGGATTCAGCTTACCAACGCTGAAATGGAAAACAAGATCCATCAGGAACGGGAACGTATTTCCCGGGATCTGCACGATAATGTTGGCGCTCACATTACCAATCTCATCACCGGAATTGAGATAAGTAACCTTCATCTTCAAAAAGATCAGACGGAAAGCGCGATAGACCTGCTTGGTAACCTCGACTCGGATGCACGAAATGCCATGAACGAGCTTCGGGAAACTATCTGGCTCCTCGATAAAGATGAAGTGACCCTTTCGACTTTTATAGAACACGTGAAGGCGTATCTGAAACGTCAGGAACGATATCTTGGAACGATGAAAACAAGTGTGAATTCCTCCGTTTCGGGTCAGCTTATCATTAATCCGATTCAGTCATTAAACCTCATTCGGATCATCCAGGAATCGCTGAATAATTCAAAAAAATACTCTCAGGCTGAACTTTACGAAGTTTCTTTCACAAATTCTGATGAAGGAATAAAGATCAGTTTAAATGATAACGGAATTGGCATGGACCTGGATGTCCGCCCTTCTTTCGGTAACGGACTTCGCAACATGCAATCCAGGGCTGAAGAGATAGGCGGGGAATTCAAATTAACGAGCAGCCCGGACGAGGGTACTCAGATCATGGTTCAGTTACCTCTTTGAGTATTTGCAGTTCATATACCCTGTTCAGGGTATTTGAGCCGAGTCATTTTTTTTACACCTTTATGCTATGAGTATTCGAATAGCAATAGTTGAAGACGGGCATCAGATCCGTAAAAATCTGATCACCAGATTTTCATTTTTTGATGACATAGAGGTGGTTTTTGATGCCCCGAATGGAATTGAATGCCTCGAGAGTCTGAAGCATATCCGCAAAGAGGAACTTCCCGATATCCTGTTAATGGATATTGAAATGCCTGGGTTGAACGGCATTGAGACCACAGCTAAAGTGAAGAAGGATTATCCCGGCATCGATATTATGATGCAAACAGTATTTGAAGATCGGGATAATCTGTTCAGATCTATACAGGCCGGAGCTTCCGGTTATCTGCTTAAAGACGACCCTATCGAAAAATATGTGGATGCTCTCCGGGATATGAAAGACGGCGGAGCCCCTGTATCACCGGCAATGGCACAAAAACTGCTGGATCATATGCGGCATCAGGCCGGAGAACATAAATCCGGTGAAGAAGATTTTGATCTCACCAGCCGTGAACTGGATATTTTGCAATGTGTTGTTGATGACCTCACCGAAGCCCAGATCGCAGACCAGTTATATATAAGTCCACATACCGTTCGCACTCATATCAAGAATGTATATAAGAAATTACATGTCCATTCCCGTGCCTCCGTCGTGCGGGTAGCCTTAACCAAAGGGCTGATATCTTAGAACAGAGCAATCAGAGATGACCAGAGGAGACCGTTTGAACAGACGGTCTTTTTTTTGTGATATTTCCTGCAAATAACAAATTGCTAATTGGATGCATACTTAAGTATCTTTCGTCCCCTTATGAAATATTTCCGTTCACATATAGCTCGTTTGACCGGTTTCTTCATGCTGATGGTTGGTATGGCATTGCACCATACTTTGCCTTCAGAAAATGAATCCGGCCAAAATGGATTTACTTCCTGGTTGGGATCACACCTGAAAACTCAGGACGATTCAGTACTTGATAAGATCGATGAGCTCACTTCTGGTGATCAGGAACTTGACGATGTGATCCGTAAGGCATCTGAGATCGTTTATAGTCATTCTGATGATTTTGAACTTCCAGTTTCAGACGATAGTGATGCTACAGAAGAAGATCTTTATAAACTGCTTCTGACGGAATGGAATAGTTTCAGAAATTCAGGTAATGGTATGGGGAAAGCTGTTCTTATCGAACACATGAAACCTCAGACTGTTATCCCTTCTGATGGACACCTTCTTGGTTTCGCCATCACGAAAACAACTCCCGGTTTTGACATCTATGATGAATTTGCTCTGTACAATTTTGAGCTTTCATCGTCAGAATCATACATCCTTTCTCCTCTGAAAAGCGGCACTGCAATAGGAGCCCCTTAACAGTTATCAGTGAACAGTGTACAGTTACTACTGAGCTGTTTCAATATCTGAACTTCCTAACCATTGCGTATTCTCTGATCGAATACTGCAATTCAAAATTCATCATTTAAAATTTAGAATTTATTATGCAAGGCAACGGATTTAAAATCGGTGTCATTGTAGCGTTTCTTGCGCTGACACTTTACTACTTGTATCCAACCGTAATTTGGAACCTGGAACAAAAACAAATTAGTGAGCTTTCTGAATCGGAAGCAGAACAATACAAACAGGACAACGCCGAAAAACTGGCGAACCTGAAAGAAAACATCCTCTCTCTGGGTCTTGACCTCCAGGGCGGTATGCACGTTACTCTTGAAGTGGGAACGGCTCAACTTATTCGTGAACTGGCCGGCTCTGATGCTGATGCGGTCCTCAATGATGTGATCGATGAAGCGCAGGCTACTGCCACCGAAAACGACACAGATTTCATTGATGAAATGCAGGCTGCTTTTGAAGCCCGTGATCCAAACGCAAGATTGAGCCGCTATTACCGTAGCGATGCAGATGATATCACCCGTCGTTCTACTAATGACGAGATCGCAGCATATCTGAAAACACAACGGGATGCTGCCCTCGACCGTGCTATCGAGATCATTCGTACCCGAGTTGACCGTTTCGGTGTAACTGAACCTTCTATCATAAAGCAGGGTAACAGCCGTATTGTGGTTGAGCTTCCCGGTGTTGATGACGGTGATCGTGTTCGAAACCTACTTAAAGGTACTGCACGCCTTGAATTCAGAACCGGTGCTGATGCACAGGATTTCACAAACTTCAGAACTAATGCTATCGAGTTTTACAACGTAACTCCGGATAGCACGGCTGACAGTCTTAATACTCAACCAGAAAACGAACTGCTTGAGCACCTTGGTTTTGTTCAGGGGCAAAGTTCGTATGTATTTGGTTATGCAAGTGAAAACGACACCGCAGCAGTAAGAGCCCTTCTGGGTGTTCCTGAAGTTCAACGAATGTTGCCAAGAAATACTGAGATGCTCTGGGGTTCAAGTCCGGTCTCATTCAATGACGGCGTAGAGTCTTTTGCATTATATGGTGTACACAGAGATGCTGAATTGACTGGTGAAGTGATCGAAAGTGCAAGTGTTCAGTTCGACCCAACCACTAACGTTCCTGAAGTAGCAATGGGAATGAACAGTGAAGGAGCCCGTATCTGGAGCCGTATCACTGGAGCCAATATCGGCAAACCAGTTGCTATCGTACTTGATAACTATATCGTTTCATATCCTAATGTTGTTACCAAGATCAATAATGGAAATTCATCTATTACAGGTCTTGAAAATGTAGCTGAAGCCGAGGATCTGGTTAACATACTGTTATCCGGTGCGCTGCCAGCTCCACTTGAAATCATTGGAAGCAGAACGGTAGGTGCTACGCTGGGTGCTGAATCTATCAGTGCCGGATTAAACTCAATTCTTATTGGTTTAGGAATTGTAGCCATATTTATGATCGTCTATTACCGCACTGGCGGTGGTGTAGCTGATCTGGCCCTGATCCTGAACGTGATCTTTATTCTTGGGATCCTCGCTGCTTTTAAAGCCACTCTAACCCTTCCGGGTATGGCTGGTATCGTACTTACTATTGGTATGGCGGTAGATGCTAACGTGCTCATCTTCGACCGTATCAGGGAAGAACAGCGTGGTGGTAAAACCATGAGAGCTGCTATATCTGCAGGTTACTCCAACGCTATGAGTGCTATTGTTGATGCCAACGTAACCACTGGTTTTGTTGCCATCATTCTGATGAGTTTTGGTTCAGGACCTATTAAAGGTTTCGCTGTAACACTGCTTGCTGGTATCGTTTGTTCACTCTTTAGTGCAATCGTGATAACCAGAGTAGTTATTGATTACCTGACCCGTGACAACGCCGATGCTGTGAGCTTCGGATAATCTCAAGAAATTTAAAAGATATAAAAGGAACACATTATGAGATGGTTTGAAACTCCAACCTTCGACTTTGTAAATAAGCGCAAACTCGCTTACACATTCTCCGGGGTCCTTTTTCTGGCTTCCCTGGTTATTATTTTCACACAAGGCCTTCAATACGGTATCGACTTCAAAGGTGGTAGTGAATTTGTTTACAAGTTCTCTGAGCCCGTTAATACCGTTGAATTGCGCAGCACACTTACCGATCCATTAGGATCGGCACCCGAAGTAAAACTCTTCGGTACTGATGTAGAAGTACTCATTCGTACCGATAACACTGCACCTAAAGAAGAAGTGCAGCAGATCATTCAGGATACCTTTGCATCAGCTATGCCGAACATTACGTATGAAACCGAGTCTGGCAGTTATATCAGTCCCCGGTTTGGTGATGATCTGAAGTCTGGTGCATTGCAATCGGTTATCTATGCTATTGTAATCATCTTCCTTTACATCCTGATCCGTTTCCGTAACTGGACCTTCTCATTAGGTGCTGTTGCCGCTCTGGTTCATGATGTTACCATAACCCTGGGAGTGTTTACTATTCTGAACAATCTAGTTTCATTCAGCTTGCTGATCGATCAGAATATCATTGCTGCATTCCTGACCATTGTGGGTTATTCTCTGAACGATACGGTGGTAGTATTCGACCGTATTCGTGAGAATAGCATTGTACATAAAGGAATGGAATTTATACCGATGATCAACAAGAGTCTGAACGACACGCTCAGCCGTACTGTGATAACTTCACTAACTACCTTGTTTGTAGTAGTTGTGCTGTTTATTTTCGGTGGTGAGGTGTTGAAAGGATTATCTTTTGCCCTTATTATCGGTATAGTAATTGGTACGTACAGCTCATTGTTTGTAGCAAGCCCGTTGGTGCTTGAACTTGATAAACGTACCAGAAAATCATAAAAGAATATTTTAAGAGGAAATTATGGCTTTTAATACATCAGAACGCTACGGCTGTGTTGTTATCGAATTCAAAGGTAACGTAATGGGTGGGCCCGACGCGGTTAGCCTCAACGAAAAACTTCATGAGCTTATCGACGCGGAGAAAACCAATATCGTGGTGGATCTGGGAAAAGTGAAGTTTATGAATTCCTCCGGACTCGGTATGCTTATCGGTGCGCTAACCACTATGCGTAAATCAGGTGGTGACCTGCGTATTGCTAATGCAACCGACAAAATTCAGAGTCTGTTGATCGTTACCAAGCTTATCACGGTATTCAAACATTTTGATTCTGTTGATAAGGCGGTAGAGTCTTTCAATGAAGAATAACAGACCATACTAAACTAAACTCAAAAGGGGTGTACCTTACTACACCCCTTTTTTATTGCAATCTTGTTCTTATGTCAATACGTGTTGTTATTGGAGCCCAATGGGGTGATGAAGGAAAAGGTAAGATCGTTGACCTGCTTAGTGATAAAGTAGAATATGTAGCCCGGTTTCAGGGCGGAGCAAATGCAGGCCATACCCTTAAATTTGACGATAAAGAAGTAGTTTTACATCTCGTTCCTTCCGGAATATTTAATGGTGACGCCACCTGCGTGATCGGAAATGGTGTAGTGATCGACCCGATCGCCCTTGTAAAAGAAATTGAAGGTGTTAAAGAAATGGGCTTCTCTCTTGAGAACCGGTTCTTTATCAGCCAGACTGCACACGTGATCCTTCCTTATCATAAAGTCCTTGATCAGCTTAAAGAAAAGAGACGCGCTAAAGATGCCATTGGCACCACAGGACGTGGGATCGGACCTGCTTATGTAAGTAAAGTAGCCAGGGTGGGTATCCGTATGGTGGACCTGCTCGACCGTTCAGTACTGCGTAAGAAAATCACCCAAAACGTAGAAGACATTAATTATTCGCTCGAAAATCTGTACAACGAACCGGTCATGAATGTTGATGACATCATGAACGAAGTAGAAGAATCCATTCAGATCCTCGAACCTTACATTTGCAACACTTCCAATATCCTGCATGAAGCAATTGAAGCAGGAGAATCTATATTACTTGAAGGCGCCCAGGGATGTCTGCTTGATGTGGACCACGGAACCTATCCGTATGTGACTTCTTCTTCTCCTACCTCTGGTGGAGCATGTACCGGAACCGGTGTACCTCCAACTGCCATCACACACGTTATGGGAATCACCAAAGCGTACTGTACCCGTGTGGGTAACGGACCTTTTCCTACAGAACTGGAAGACGAAACCGGTGAAGAACTCCGCAAAAAGGGACATGAATTCGGTGCAACCACCGGCCGACCACGTCGCTGTGGCTGGCTGGATCTTGTAGCCCTGAAATATGCTGTTCGAATCAATGGCATGAATGAACTCACCCTTACCAAGATGGATGTGATGGACGGCTTTGAGGAGATCAAAGTATGTACCAGCTACAAGATCAATGGCAAGGAAACCAAAGTATTCCCACTCTGCCTCGATGAGGTTGAAAATGTGGAACCGGTATACACAAGTCTTCCGGGCTGGGATAAAGATATCTCAGGCATGACTACCTGGGATGAACTACCGGCCAATGCCAAAAGCTATATTGAGTTCGTGGAAGAGTATCTGGGTGTGAAGTTCACCATCATTTCTACGGGTCCGAAGAGAAAAGAGACGATCGTTCGGTAAAAACGACGGCAGACTACTGACGATTGACGAACGGGTTATTTACCCAGCTCAACTTTAATACACGTAATAGTCCTCCCTCGAGAAGCCTGTACTGAACTTCTTTCAGTAAGGTGGCATTTTTGGTTTACCAAAAAGACAGAAGGTGTCGTACTGGGTACATAATTTGGAAGCAAACCCGACACCCCTCCCGCTTCGCGGCTCTCCCCTCAAGGGGAGACTTCTTCTATTTTATGAATCAGAAATTGAATCACTGAGTTCAGGTTCTTTTTTATATCAAGGTCACTAATTCTGATAATATGAACCCCTAATTGAGAAAGGTGATAATCCTTTAGCCTGTCCTTTTCAAATTGAGAGTCGGTGTCATGAGAAGTGCCATCTACTTCTATTCCTATCATCAGCTCGTGGCAATAGAAATCAATTATGAAATTTCCTATCGGGACCTGTCTGTGAAACTGAACCCCAAGCTTCCTTCCTTTTATTGCTTTCCAGAGTAATATCTCCCCTATAGTAGAATTCTTTCTCAGATCTCTGGCAAACTTCCGCAAACCCGGATTATATGGTATGATCTTGTTTCTGGTCATATCTGTATGACCCGGAACTAACTATATCCTTACAAGATTTTTTAGGAAGGGTAGGAAAAGTCCTCCCTTGAGGGAGGTGGCATTTTGAGTTTACTCAAAAGACGGAGGGTGTCGTACTGGGTACATAATTTGGAAGCAAACCCGACACACCTCCCCCTCAAAGGGAGACTTTTAAATTGCCAATGAAATTAATTATATGTACAAATAAAAAACATGTTAATTATGCAATTATATGAACTTTTATTGGTTTTAAATCCTTCTCCACATATTTCTGTTCATATCAGAGATGAAAAAGAGTGGTTCAAAAGTAATTATGGATATTTTGAATCATATTATTCTACTCCTCATATTACTTTGTCTAACTTGTTAATACTACCGGATAAGACTTCTACTTTTCTGAACTCATTGAGAGAAAAGCTGCTTACAGTTGAACCTTTCGATGTTAATTTAGCTGGTTATGGTTCTTTCGAAACAGGTAAAACTATACATGTTAATGTTATAAAGGATAAGTTTTACGAAAAATTATTAATGCAACTGGCTTTACAAAAAGCTGAATTCTTCAACCGAAGGCATTTCAATATTATTAATGAGCCCCATCTTACCATAGCAAAAAATTTAAGCCCCTTTATACTTATGAGGGCACGAAATGAATATTACAAACGAGATTTCTTTGATTGTTTTGAAGCAAAAAGTATTACTGTTCTTTCAAGATCTTACAATGAAGTAAAAACCAAGTGGTCTTTTCTGGAAGAATTAAGTCTAAAGAACTAGTCATACAAAATCATTTTAGTCCTCCCTTGAGGGAGGTGCGGTTTTCCGCTTGCGGAAAAAGCGGAGGGTGTCCGGTGGGGAAGATACTTTGATACAACTCCGACACCCCTCCCGCTTCGCGACTCTCCCCTCAAGGGGAGACTAATTTGTGGCTTTAATTCTTTTCTACCACAACGAGTTATTTATTTTTGGACCAACTTCCCATAATAAAACTCGCACTCTTTGAGGAGTTCCTGCAGG
Organism: Rhodothermia bacterium; assembly: GCA_030427885.1. GTDB lineage: Bacteria > Bacteroidota > Rhodothermia > Balneolales > Balneolaceae > JAUICM01. Next base: position 367,699 of record JAUICM010000002.1, read on the forward strand.
TGTTCGGGGACTTCTTCGTTCTTGGCTTTGTAGGGCTGAAAGCCAGTGCTTTTGTGGACGTTAGAATACCAGTGTGGTGCCCAGATGCCGTCTTCGGGAATAGGACCTGCTTCCCATTGAAGCATGTTCTCGTCAAATGGAATACCAATGTATTCGCAGATCTCGGTGAGTTTAGCCTTTGGGTCCATGAGGATCTCTTTGGAATCGACCACCAGCGGAGTTTGTCCCAGTTCATTTCTCAGGTACTCGATCAATTCCGCCTGCATTCCGTAGCCGGTATCAGCCAGACTTGGAGCTTCGATCTGCTTAATGAAGGAAGTGATCATTTCCTTGGGCTCACGTGTAAGAATGATATTGATGGTATCCTTCATGAAGCTGTAATCCAGATCCACCAGATGATGGGTCATATGCTTGAACATGACTACCGGAGTGTCATAGTCACCGAATACCACATCTTCAATTACCTTTTGGGCATCATTCTCCTGATCGGCTACGACTTCCTCTCCACCAGGATGATAAGCTACTGCTCCGGTGTGACTGAGGTAGTATCCATATAATGGCTCATCCACTACAGTGGTGTCTTCGCGCTGTGCAAAGGAATACATCAATGCCGTTGAGATATTACGGGGACTGCACCAAAAACAGACTCTTTTCATATTGAATTCAAGATGAAAAATTCAAAATTAAAAATTGGTTTCCGGAGTCCAACCTATTTTTAATTTTAAATTTTGAATTATTAATTACACGCTCGCGTGATCGACGTCTTCTTTTATCGCTCCTTCATACAGGTTTTGAAGCAAGCCAGTCATAGTGCCGGGAACTGAATCGGAGATCTTTCGTCCGTCTACTTCTGTAACCGGAGTTAAACCACCGAAGCTTCCTGTTACAAATGCCTCATCAGCACCATACACATCAAACAGAGAGAAATTCTTCTCAAATACCGTGATGTTATTCTTCTCACACACTTCGATCACTTTTCCCCGGGTGATCCCGTTCATGCAATACTGTCCGGTGGAGGTCCATACCTCACCATTTTTCACCATAAAGAAATTGGTAGCGTTACAGGTACTCACAAAACCGTGAATGTCCAACATTAGCGCTTCGTCGGCTCCGGCTTCCAGTGCCTGAATGAGTGCCTGTACTTCATGAAGTTTACTGTGGCAATTCAGACGTGGATCCAGATAATCCGGTGAACCACGACGGATGGTGCTGGTAAATAACTTCACGCCTTTATCTCTGGTAGTTGGATCAGCTTTCTTGTGCTCAGCGATGATCACTACATTCGGCCCGGAGATGGTAAGCCTCGGATCCTGACTTGGAGTCTTTTTGATCCCACGCGTGATCATGATCCGAACGTGAACGCCATCCTCCATATCGTTGGCATCCAATACTTTTTTTACCGCTTTGTACAAGTCCTGACGAGTCATCTTCAGATCCATACCAACCGAAGCAGCTCCCTGCCAGAGACGATCCATATGTTCATCCCAGAAAACCAGGACTCCGTGATGCAATCTCAATCCTTCCCAGATTCCATCTCCTACCAGATACCCACTGTCAAAAACCGAGATCTTTGCCTCATTTCGTGGAAAAAGTTCCCCGTTAATTGAAATGAGAACGTTTTCGTTTCTTGGATCTGCAATTGCGTTGTGTGTGCCGTGTGTCAATTTCTTAATTCTGAATTATGGATTATGAATTTTGAATTGAGGTTAACGATTCAAAATTCACTAATCAACACACAGTCACTTTTTTGAGATTCTACTTTTGGCAAAAACCAGTAAAATAAGCCGTATTACTTTTATGCATTGTTGTGAACCCGGATATTCTTCCTTCCTGAACCTGCACATACGTGATCACCTTTCCTCCCTTTATTACTGTGTATAGATTTTTTGTTTCTAAATCTTCAGGTACAAGTTCCATTTGTTTCTCTTTGTTCTGTTCTGAGAATTTTTTAAAACTTACATCCATTAAGCCCTGACTTACAAAAGCTTCCCTATATAAAGAGAACACCTCTTCGAACGATACTTCCCCTTCAGAAATGTGAACATCTTCACATAAATACTTATCTACGATTATTGGTAACTCTGTCTTTTCATGATCAAGAGATGAAATAAATCTTTCAAGTAATTCGATATCACTTTCCTGAGATTTTCCTGTAAAAGGAATCAATGTTATTAATATTAAAATCAGGAGTTTCATCTCTAACATTTATGATCATGAATTGTGTTCTGTCATTTCGAAGGAGCCTGTCGACTGAGAAATCTAAAAAGTTATATACCAACACTTTGCGGATTTCTCGCATCCGCTCGAAATGACAATGAAAGCTGTGCAAAATAATCAGCTGTCTAAATATTGGCGAATTGAATCTCGCAGGGTACCGAAAGTCTTTTTAAGCAAGTCTTCATTCTCTTCTAACAGTGTGATCCTGAAACCTAGCAAATCAGAGCAAAAGGATGAGATCGGAACCACGCAAATACCAGTAGCTCCCAGCAGATAGTACACGAAACGGGTATCCAGTGATACGCCTTGCACCCATTCTTCTACTTGTGCTTTTACTTTAGGGTTAATGATCTCGAGTTTCTGATACACATTAAGAGTTCCCTTTTTAAAAACGATGGTATTGTAGAAGGCGCCATAGGTCGGGTTGAAGGTAAGCTCCGGAACTTCCTGCAGGGTCTCTGAGATAAATCTGCTTCGCCAGCCAATCTTCTCGTTCAAATCCTTTCGATACGCTTCATATCTCGAATCTCCTAGTATCTTCGGAATGGCCATCTGTGGCAGGGTCGTTGAACACACCTCGATCATCTTGGCATCATCCAGTGTCTTGCAAAGCCGGTCGAATTCTGAATCTTTGCCTCTGTTATAGCACTCGATCCAGCCGCAGCGTGCTCCCGGCCAGGGCAGTTCTTTTGAAATGCCTTTCATCGCAATTCCAGGAACATCTTTGATCACTTCAGATAGCCCATATGCCCTGGCTCCGTTGTAGGTGATCTGATTATAGATCTCATCCGATATCAGGAACAGATTATATTCTTTCGCCAGCTCCACGATCTCTTCCAATATATCTTTTGGATACACCATCCCGGTCGGGTTATCCGGGTTGATCAGCAGGATCGCTACGATATTAGGATTGTACTTCACCTTATTACGAAGGTCATCCATATCCGGATACCAGTGATTATCAGGATCCAGCTTGTAGGTTAATGGATGATGATTGGCATGCGCTGCTTCCGCTGATGAATGTGTAGAATAAGCCGGAGACGGACCAATTACCCGCGTTGTGGGCGCCAGGTAGTGATAGAGTGTTGCAATGGCATCTCCCAGTCCGTTAAAAAACAGAATATCATTGGGTGAGATCTGAGCACCCCCAAGAGCATTCGTTCGCTCGGCAAGAAACTCCCTGGTTTCCAGTTCCCCTTTGGAATCACAGTATCCATAAGATTTATCATCGAGGGTGAGGTTTGTTACGATCTTTTTGATCCATTCGGGTACTTTGGCGTTTTTCTGGATCGGGTCACCGATATTTTCCCATGAGATCTCCACCCCTTCCTTTTGAAGAAGCTTCGCCTTCTTTACGATCTCTCTGATCTCATAACTAAGTTCGTTAGCGCCGGCGCTAAGCAGTTTCTGTCTCATAAATGGTTGCGGGGCTTAACCTTCCCGACTGTTTGATTGATATTCAGGATGTGACGAAATAAACGCATTTAATGACTTAGCTGCTTGATGCTGAACTTTATTTTTTAAAAAACCTGACCATCCTAAAAGTAAACCCGGGATCCCCAGTGCCTGCTTCGACCAATCCCAGAAATTGAACGAGTCCACATGTTCGATGATCTTACCCTCTTTGAACACAAACCGTGCATTGATCTTATTGACCACTTTCCTCTTGGTCGCTGAGAATGTATAGGTAGCCTCCCAGTAAGCACTCCCTTTTCCATCATTGGCTTTTATATCTGTAAATATGAGTTCCAGATCTTTCCCGTTCTGGCAAAGCATATGCCACATGGCTTGAATTTGTAGACCTTTCAGCTCAAATACCTCGTCCCTGAAGGTAGCTTCTTCAGCGTAGAAACTGTTCATAGTCTTGTAGTCCCGCTTACTGAACGCGGAATAGAATTCGGATATAATCTCTTCGTTATACATACCATTACCTGTTATTTACGCTGCTTTTCTGATCCTGGCGCTGATCATTCCAGTGCTTATTACCACAACACTTCCAACTAACGTATACAGTGGCCAGGCTATTATCAAACCTTCGCCCGGTAAAATATTCTGAACCGGACCATTCACCATAAACAGTAATGTTATCATTCCACAAAGGAAGCCGATCACAGCATCTTTTGATCCTGGGTATTTGAAGAACATTCCAAGCAGAAAGCTTCCCAGTAGTCCACCATAGGTATATGAGGCAATGCCCAAGCCCAGTTCCACAACTGTTGGCCTTTGTCCCTCCTGCAACTGCAGAACGGCAAACAGGAAGGCTGAGCCTGTCAGTATCACTCCCCATATCAGGGTAATAATGCGCGAAGCCTTAAGATCCTGTTCAGGAGTATTATTCTTACCGAAGTAGGGTTTATACAGGTCAAAGTTGGTAGCTGATGCCAGAGAGTTCAGAGAAGAACTCAGGCTGCTCATGGCTGCCGCAAATAGAGCCGCGACGATCAGCCCTGAAATGCCACCTGGAAGTTGTTCGACGATAAATTTAGCAAATATTTCATCCGTGGTGGCCAGGCCCAATCCTTCAGCACTCATTCCGTTATAAAAAGCATAGAGCATTAACCCTATGCAGAGAAATAAACCAAATTGAAGAATGACAACCCCTCCACTCCAGATCAGGGCTTTTTGTCCCGACTTCAGATTTCCTGTTGCCAACACCCGTTGTACCAACAACTGATCTGTTCCATGGGACGCCAGAGTGAACACAGCCCCTCCAATCAAGGCAGTGAAGAATGTGTAGGGCTGAGCTATGAATTCTTTGAATGACAAGTCGAATCCCAAACGAAATATCTGAAGCTTATGATCCGGGCTTGCAATGGCAAGCACATCTGACCAGCCTCCCGGTATTTTATTCAATAGAATGATCATGGCTAATACTGCCCCTCCCAGATATACTCCCAACTGAACCACATCCATCCAGACCACTGCTTTAATCCCACCAAAAAAAGTATACACCAAAGTAATTCCGGCAATCAAAGCAATGGAGAGCATATATAGCTCCAGGTCGCCCCAACCGGTAAATGCTCCTCCTAAGCGTAGGATGATAGCCAGTGGAATAGCAGTTGCAAACAACCGAACACCATCAGCCAGCAAACGGGTGATCATGAAGGTAGTACTGGTCACATTTCGCATAACCGGACCAAACCTACGTTCTAAAAACTGATATGCGGTATACATCTCCCCGTCATAATATTTAGGCAGGAAGAACAGAGCCACAAACACCCGTCCGATGAAATATCCGATCGTAATTTGAAGAAAAGTCAGGTTTCCACCATAGGCCACGGCAGGAATACTAATAAAAGTCAGCGTGCTGGTTTCTGTTGCTACAATTGAGAATAGCACAGCCCACCAGGGAATACCATCACCACCAAGAAAATAATCTTTGGTAGAATTTTGTTTACCTGAGGCTTTTAGTCCAAATACCGCTACTCCAACGAGGTACAGAACAAGAACGATGTAGTCTGTGATTCCAAATTGCATTCGATGAAGAAATGACTTTGGGCGATCAATTGAAAGGGTTGAGTGAAAGTAGAGAGTTGAGAGTAGAGAGTTGAGAGTAGAGAGTTGAAAGTAGAGAGTTGAGAGTTGGTAAGAGAAGTTAAGTCATACTGATCCGCCGACTGGCGGAGAAGGATCTGGCCGGTTCAACGATTAGGTCCTTCGCTTTCGCTCAGGATGACTGCCTGGTTCTACCTTCACTTATTCAAAAATTCAATAAACTTCTGAACGGCTCTTCCCCGGTGGCTGATCTCATTCTTGATCTCTGAACTTAACTCTGCGAAGGTTTGATCATAGCCTTCAGGCTTAAAAACCGGATCGTAGCCAAAGCCTTTATCGCCTCTTTGTTCGGTGAGGATTTCACCATTACAAACTCCATGAAACAGATTTTCATCTTCGGAAGTCACCAGCGCAACCACTGTTCTGAACCGGGCACTTCGTTCTTTCTCTCCTTCAAGCTCTGTCAATATCTTCAACACATTATCCTGATAAGTTACATTCTCGCCTGCATATCGTGCTGAGTATACTCCCGGAGCACCATCCAAAGCATCCACTTCCAGGCCGGTATCATCCGAGAGTGATGGCAGTCCGGTAATACTGTGTACATATCTGGCTTTCTTGAGCGCATTACCTTCTAGTGTGGGCTGATCCTCATCCACTTCTTCAAGCTCAGGAAAATCCAGCGTTGACAGGATCTCGATCCCCAGCCCTGAAACCAGAGCCTTCATTTCTTCGATCTTATTCTTATTGCGCGTAGCGAGAACCAGTTTATTCATCATTCTTTCTTGGAAATAGTTTATAGAACATGTTCAGACCACTACCAATAGTAAGCATACCATTCAGAGCAATGAAGACAAGGTCGTTTGTAAGTACCGAATAGATAGTAAGCAGTAAACTGGCTGAAGCATACAAGACAATGAACGCCATATTCATTTCAGTATAACCAGCCTTTATGGTCTGCCATGTTTGTGGAACCCAGGCAACCACCAGGATCCCAAATCCGATCCAACCTAGTAATTCGATTGAGGTCATTATTGTAAACTATTTAATACGTGTTGAACTTCATGCCATTTCAGGCGCGGTCCATATTGGGACACCACTTTCGATGAAGCCAGACTCGCCAGCTTTCCACTTCCGGCAAAGCCATGTCCATGTGTGATGCCATATAAAAAAGCCCCGGCAAACATATCCCCCGCGCCATTGGTATCCACGGCCCGAACCTGATATGGCTCAATATCGATGAAAGTATCTCCGTCATAGATCATAGCGCCATTCTTACCCATAGTGATCACAAATCGCTTCGCATCTTTCTTAAGCTCTTCACGGGCAGTTCTGAGATCACTTGCACCGGTATATACCCGGGCTTCCTCTTCATTACAGAACAACAGGTCTACCGAAGCCCCGATCACATCTCTGAATTCACTTCTGAAAGCTCTGACTATAGACGGATCCGATAAGGTAATGGAAGTCTTGACTCCATTCTCATCTGCAATCTTCTTGCTCAGCTTCATTGCCTCAAGTGCTGATGGAGAAGCTACCAGATACCCTTCCAGATAAATATATTCTGAATCTTTGATGGCAGACTCATCCACTTCCCTCACAGATAAATCGGTGGTGATTCCCAGAAAAGTATTCATCGTACGCTCGGCATCTTCGGTGATCATAACAAGGCACTTACCGGTAATACCATCTTCACGTTTCTGTATATCAAGATTTGAAGCTACACCGGAGTCTTTGAGGTCAGCCAGATAGAAATCCCCGAACTCATCGTTTGATACTTTACAGGAGTAGTAGGTCTTACCCCCAAACTGACTTATAGCGATCATACTGTTTGCGGCTGAACCCCCGGATTTTCTTACCGTATTATTATGATCGATTGCGCCAATCAGGCGGTTCTGAGTTTCTTCATCAACCAGAGTCATCAGTCCCTTACCGATATTATGTTCTGAAATGAAACTGTCGTTTATTTTAAATTCCAGATCGACAAGTGCATTTCCGATCCCGTACACATTATATTTTTTCATTAAGGAGTAACCCTGATTGTTTTTATGTTCAACCTTTCAAAAGTACGGACATACTCCCTTCTTTAAAAACCAGAGTGAGTCCGGATCCCGACTCTTTGAGCTGTCCCTAACATCATCTATATTATGAGCCATGAAGGCATTTCAGGCTTTTTTGGAACATCGATTACAAAACTCACTTCCCGGTTCGAACGCACAAAATAAAATGCGTCCGCATCCGGCCGAACTATCCAACCCTTCTTTTAAACCTAATCTGCCTGACGAAGATTCAGGATACCGAAACAGCAGTGTATTAGTTCCTATTCTAAGTTGGAATAACAGGCTTGAAGTGATCCTGACCCTAAGAACTGCTGGTATTAAACATGGAGGCCAGCTTAGTTTTCCCGGTGGTGGACAAGAAGGTGATGAAACCTATGAGGAAACGGCCCTGAGGGAATCCAGAGAGGAGATTGGTCTCATTGAGGAACATGTATCACTGGCTGGACGTCTTTCCCCTTTATATGTAAATCACTCTAATAATCTGGTTACTCCTGTTGTCGGATTCATCTCCAAAAAGCAGGAATTCGTTGCTAATCCTAATGAGGTGGAGGAGATCATTTTCGTTCCCTTTTCTGAACTGCTGGCTCATGAGAATCAGGTTCGTGAAGAATGGGATCTTAGGGATACTAAATATACCGTACCGGTCTGGAAGATCCATGATGTACCACTTTGGGGAGCTACCGCCATGATGATGAGCGAGTTGATAGAATTATACAAGGAGTTTAAATCTCTTTAAAGTCATCCAGAGCGAAAGCGAAGAACCATATCGTCGACCTGGTTCCGGATAAATATTCACTCAGAATAACTAGGAGACTGATTCAGCAGCCGTTTTTCCAAGCTGCATTCCCAGTGCTACTCCCATCCCACTCAAACCGGCAACCACAAGAGTGTTTTTTCCTGCTTTCTCTAACGTGGGAGTTTTAGATTCTGTAAAGCCCATTATACCGGACCATTCCTGTTCGATCTCCCAGCCCTGAGGAAGCTCCATCACTTCATTACCAAAATTGACCAGATATTCTTTGATGTATGGGTTGATTCCAAACTGATCGGTTTCTTCTGTTTGCTGATCTACATTTCGCCCTCCTCCTAACAGGATCCGGTCTTCACCGAGATTTCTGAAATACACATATCCTTTATTGAAATGAAAAGTCCCTTTCCATTTGATCTCATCCATGGGTTTAGTTACAAAAACAAAGCCCCGGCCCGGCTTAATGACCTTATCCGGTAATAGTCTTCTGGTAAAGGCATTTGTTGCAATCACCAGTTGATATGCTTTAAGTTGAACATCATTTTCACACTGCAGGGTTGCCTGATCAGGGTCAATAGATAAAACAGGAGTGTTCCAGCGGAATTCAACGCCGACAGATCTGTTAAGTTCATATAATTTCCCGATCATCTTTCCGGGATGAAGCATTCCTTCTGAAGGAATTGAAATCGCTGGTTTTCCCTGATAGGAAGCTGCTTTGTAAAAGCTCTCAATTCCTATAAGTTCCTTCATCCAGGCATTGAATTTCCCGATCTGATCTCTGGCTTTGGTAAACTCAGCTTCCTCTGTAAAAATCTCCCAGCCCCCCGTATGCTCATAATTGATCGCATCGTCACCAAGTGTTCCCCGGAGCAATTGTAATCCTTGGTATCTGTTTTTGATTCGAGCCCGGAGACGGGATTCTGAATCAATCTCAAGATCGGCTATGTGTTCACCGATTGTACCAATACAGGCAAAACCAGCATTTCTGGTGCTTGCCCCGATTGGGAAGAATCCTCTGTCAACAACCAGCACTTTTGCTTTGGGGTTGTTCTTTTTGAAGAAGTAAGCTGTTGATTGTCCGGTAAGCCCACCTCCGACCACGATTAGATCGTAGGTAATGTCATAGAGTTCCTTTTCCCAGTATGAATATCCGCTTTCTATCATTTTCTAATTGATCCATGTTCTAATTGAATCTTCGATCTGATCTTTTCTCCATAGTCCCATTTTCTTAACAGGAAAACCTTCCACCCAATCATCTATATATGTTACCGGAGTACAAAAGTTAAAAGGAGCCAGTTCCAGATTCAGGAAGCGATGCTCGCCTGTAAGAATATTCTTATTCACTTTACTCCCAGAATATGTTGTTGTAAGCAAATACGGAATATCACTTTCCAAAAATGCTCTCATTGCTCTTTTTATATCCTTATTGGAGAAATGGATCAGGCAATCTCTGCAAAACCAAATATCAGCATTCGGCAAGCTATCCCGGGTAATATCCAGATGCTGAAAAGTGACCTTCTCACCGGAAAACTCTTTCCTATTTTTTTCTATCATTGGCTCAACAGTATCTCCTCCAATGTAGCTGATATCTATTTCATCAATAAGGAGCCTGAACCAGTTAAAATCTCCACAGGGAGCATCCAATAAGGTATCAATTTTCAGTTCAGAAATCAGCGATGGAAGTTGATTACGAATTGGTTCAGTATATGAAACCGTTGAACCTGCACCCGACCTGCTTTCTTCACCTCCACCTGTCCAATTTCCAAGGAAATAGTAGTCCGTAAAAAGTTGCTCCTTACCTCTGATCAAAGGGTAGTAGATACTGAATTTGACTTTTTTATACAGCTTTAAAATGGAATTTCCACCGGGGAGTTTCTCTAAACCATTTTTGAGCTTGTTTAACATTAATCATGCTTTTAGTGCCAGAGATGCCATTAGTGGTGCAGCTGTTTGGAAGAAGCGGTCGTCCACATTGTATCTAGGATGGTGCCATACATAAGTTGAGTCTGATTCTTCACTCCCGCTTCCAACAAAAAAGAACGCACCCGGAAAATGCTCCTGATAAAATGCGAAGTCCTCACCCGCCATGATCGGCCGTTCCATCTCAATAGCAGATTCTTCCCCAAATAACGCCTTTACAGCTGATAACACATTTTCAGTCTCATCAGGAGTGTTGATCACTGCCGGATACCCTTTATTGAAATTGAATGTATATGACCCACCTGCTCCTTCAGCAATGCCCTTCAGTAATGCTTCCAGGCGCTCTGAGATAAGGGTTGCCGTTTCTTTATTCAGTGTTCTCACAGTTCCCAAAATGTTTACTTTTTCCGGAATTACATTGTGAGCTGTGCCACCTTCAACTTTACCAATTGTTACCACTGCCGGTTCGGTTGGGTCCACACTTCGACTTACGACAGTTTGAGCCGCTGTTATAAATTGAGCAGCCATCACAATGGGGTCGATTGCTTCATGAGGGCGTGCGGCATGACCTCCCTTCCCGATGATCTCGGCTTCAAACTCATCCGGACTTCCCATTAATGACCCCGCTTTGGTAGCAATAGTACCCGGTTTATGAGAAGGGGATGTATGCAGGCCATAAATGGCATCCACTTTTTTATCCTGTAGATATCCTGTCTCACAAAGCAATCTTCCGCCACCGGGCAACTTTTCCTCGCCTGGCTGAAATACCAGAAGTACTGTTCCTTCGAGTTCATCTTTCAATTCAGTGAGGATCTTAGCAACGCCTAACAAATTCGACATATGTGCATCATGACCGCAACAATGTGCTGCTCCCTGGTTCTGGGAAAAGAATTCTTTCTTGAAATCACCTTCTTCATTCATGGGCAGAGCATCAATATCGGCACGTAATGCGATCACACGATCTGACGGTTTACCCCCTTTCAAAACTCCTACACAACCGGTTTCCAATGGACTGTCATACGGAATTCCCAAATCATCCAGTTTTGACTTTATGAACTTTGTGGTTTCAAATTCTTTGTAGCTTACCTCAGGATGCTGATGCAGATACCTTCGGGTAGCCACCATCTCTTCCTGAAATTGATTAGCGAGGTCTTTAATTTTTGATAACAATGCCATGTTCTTAAAATTTGAAAACTATATGGCTCAATTATACGGCTTATTCCACTATTGTGTAACTTAGCTTTCGATCAATCGTACGGCACGTCGTTGTCGTAAACATCAGAAGTAGTTAGGAAGGATAATGAAGAGAATTTCCTGGGAAATAATATTAGCAGGTCTGTTTTTTGTCGGGGTGGCCATTTACCTGATCGGACGTCCATCGGAGTCCGATAATTCTGTTCGTGTTAGCGTAGCTGATGTACCTGCCCCCCCAGAACCTCCAAAACCGGACAAAGTACATGTAATAGACCTGAACCGGTTAGAAGCTATTTCCTCTGTAAAAGCGGAGCTGAAAGAACTTGAAGCACTTCAGAATAAAGACAACCTCAAAAATCTTGAGCAGCTCAAAGAACTTGCCCATCTTATTCCCGCCCAGGCCAGGGATGAATTTCTTACTGAGATCGACAAAGCTCTTCGCGACCTTTCTGATGACGAAATAAGTATCAATTTTGATATGAAAGACAATCTGATCGTGGTTAATCGCGACTACAATGTGGAAGAAGGAAAATGGAGTTTAACTTCTCCTGGAGTGTATACATATCAATATGTTTTTGATGCATCCAGGCTTGAATCTTCTGCTATTGATCTGCCATATGGTTCTATTATGATCGTTGGAACCAATGAGCCAAACGCCAAATTAACTATTCAGGCTTCCGGACAGATCGATTCTGAAAGTGATCTCAATTCACAGCTTTCAACATTTACGGTCGTAAATTCAGAATCAGCTACTTTCAAAGTATCCCCAAATTCGGACACTCGTTCGCAAAATATTCAACTGCAGGCTACCTTGAATTTACCCGAAAACATGTCTGTAACTGCAACAACTGAATCCGGTCATCTTGAGATCACTAATATCTCCGGGGATCAGGTCTATAAAACCGGAGGCGGACATATAAAACTTTCCCGGATCGGTGGTGATGTATCAGCTTACACTTCTGGTGGAAATATCAGATTAGATAACAGTAACGGAGACTTCGACCTCAGATCTGACGGAGGACATATTCAGGCCAAAAATTCTACCGCTGATCTTAACCTTATTACTCAGGGTGGAAATATTGATATATCCGAAATCAAAGGGGAGTTCAGCGCTGTGACCAAATCCGGTGGTAATATTACCGTCAATCAACCAGTGGTGAATAATGATATGGTTATGGAAACTGCAGCCGGATCTATTACCATCAATATACCATCCGCTACTGTAGCCGACGTCAAGCTAAAAGCCAGTGCTTCTGTTGAAGTGATTGGAATTCCATTTGATGGAACCAAAACATCGAACTGGATGAATGGCTCACTCAATGGCGGTGGCAAGCTTGATATTGTGGCTGTTTCTAAACTTGGAAAAGTACTCATTAAGAAAAATGACTGACCCGGAGCACCATTATTCCAAAGATGGCTCTTCAACTCTCTATTCAAATGATTTTGGACAGTTCTATCACAACCCTAACGGGGCTGTTACCGAAAGCAGGCATGTTTTTTTTGATACCCCCGGACTCACTGATTTCCTGAATTCAAAGCATGATCTGCTTTCCGTTTTTGAAGTAGGTTTTGGCACTGGACTCAATTTTCTACTGCTTTGCGATGAATATCTTCAGCGCGGACTTTCATTCCCACTCCATTTCTATTCTGTTGAGGCGTTTCCGGTTGAACCTGATACTGCTGCATCATTCAATTACCAGGAGTTTATAGTTCACAAGAATATTCAGGATAAAATTAAGGACGTTTTCAAGACATTAACGTCTGGCTGGAACACCTTCTGTCTGTTTCGTGATCAGGAGATCTATCTGCACCTCTATATCGGGAAGTTTGAAGAGATAGACTCTGTTGAATATCCTGTCCATTTTATTTTTCACGACCCTTTTTCACCTGAAGTGAATGAAGAGTTATGGTCGGTTGAAACATTTGCCAAATTACGCAGTTTCTCTCATGATGACTGCCGCCTAGCTACTTACTGTGCTGCTTCAAAAGCCAGGGCAGCAATGGCGGATGCAGGGTGGTATCCTGGGAGGGCAAAGGGAGCTTTAGGCAAAAGAGAAATGACCATTGCCACACTGGACCCTTCCAGTCTTGCACCATTTAAAAGACTGAATGAGAAAAGACTGATCGACCGACTACATTCCGGGGATTTTGATCAATAAAAAAGCCGGTAATGAAACACTACCGGCTTTAATTACAATCAGGTCATATCAGCCAAGAGAAATGAATCTCACATTCTGAATACCATCCAGAGCATTGATCTCTGATTCCTCTTCTTTGCTAAGTTGCTTATCTATAGCCACCGCAGTTATTGCACTGGAACCTTTACCGGAACGCCCCAGACTCAGCGCCGCAATGTTGATATTCATCTTAGCAAGGGCACCACTTACAGAAGCAAGCATACCCGGCTTATCAACGTTTTGATAAAGAATGATGTCCCCCTCGAGACGTAATTCAATTCCATAATTATCGATCTCAACAATACGGTAGTCACCTTCTCCAAACACAGTTGCAGAAATACTGGTATACTCGGCTCCTTTTGGTAACCGGATCGTGATCAGGTCGCTGTAGGTCTTGGTCTTATTCGAAGTAACTTCGCGAATATTGAATCCACGCTCATCAGCATACACGCGGGCATTGATCAGGTTTACGGCTTCGTCGACATATTCCAGAAGCATCCCTTTAAGAATACCGTCAGTAAGTACATCGGCATATTTTGTAGAATCACCTGCATACTCGAATTCAAAATTGTTGGCATGATCCGGTGACAATTGAACGATCATCTGACCCAGCTTTTCTGAAAGCTGCAAATAAGGCTGAACTTCTTTATTTGTAAGCAGGGAAATAGATTTCCCATTCAGGCTGCCTTTGTAGTTTTTATTCTCAAGAGCATCAGCCATTTGCGCCGCGATCTGCTCAGCTACTTTCTCCTGAGCTTCTTCGGTAGAAGCACCCAGGTGTGGAGTACAAATGATATTCGGGTGCTCAAGCACTTTGTATAATTCTTCAGTTGGAGGTTCTGTACTATACACATCCAAAGCAGCTCCGCCAACAATACCATCGTCCAGGAGTTTTGGCAGATCCCCTTCCTCATAGATACCGCCGCGTGCACAGTTAACAAGCCGGATTCCTTTTTTGAGTTTATCCGCGTTTTTTAAAGACACAAGACCTTTGGTTTTTTCAGTTAGGGGAGTATGAACCGATAAATAATCTGATGAACCAAGCAATGCATCCAGATCTACCAGTTTTACACCGATCTCGCTTGCATGTTCTTCGGTTGAGAATGGGTCGTACGCCTGAACTTCCATCCCAAAAGCTTTCATTCTTTTGGCTACTTCCGATCCGATCTTACCAAGACCAACCACACCGAGAGTTTTTCCGTGTACTTCGGTACCCATATAATTCTTTCGGTCCCAGCCACCGCTTTTAACTTTGGAGACTGCTGCAGGAATATTTCTTGAGAGAGCAATGATCATTCCACAGGTATGTTCGGCGGTAGATATCGTATTACCGTCAGGGGTATTCATTACCAATACCCCTTTAGCCGTTGCAGCAGGGATATCAATATTATCAACTCCCACGCCTGCACGCCCGACCACTTTCATATTGGTAGCTTTTTCAAGCAATGCACCTGTTACTGTAGTTGCACTGCGAACTACCATACCGTCATATTCCCCGATTCGGGACACCAGTTCTTCATCGGTTAGTTTACCGGGCTGATCAGCCTGTATTCCGCGCTGTTTAAATATATCCCCGCATATCGGGTCGACACCATCTAAGAGTAAAACTTTAAAAGACATTTGAGTGAGTGATTTTTGTATTTATTCTTCAACAAATTCAGTTATGAGACCTTGCACTGCTTCGATCCCTTTTTTTGATTCCGATGAGTACGCCAAAACAGGTACTTCGATATTCATTTCGGCCAGAACCTTTTTTACATCCGCTATTGCTTTTGAGACCTTGTTATTCGAGATCTTATCAGCCTTGGATAGTAGTACACAAAATGGCTTGCCGTTTGAAGCCATCCAGTAAAAAAAATCTTCGTCGAGAGTGGTTGGTTTATGCCGGGCATCAACTACATGAATGATAAGGCTGAGTGTTTCCCTGTCATTCAGGTATTCCCGGATATTTCTACCCCAACGTTCTCTTTCTTTCTTTGGAACCTTGGCATATCCATATCCCGGCAGATCTACGAAATAACATTCTTCATTGATGTTATAGTAATTCATCTGCTGAGTCTTACCCGGAACATTCGAAGTCCGGGCAATATTCTTTCGGTTCAACAAACCATTGATCAACGAGGATTTTCCTACGTTAGATCTTCCTGCAAAACAAACTTCTGGTAGTGATGCAGGAGGACAATCTTCTAATCTTGGGGCACTGGTAATAAATTTGGCGGGGCCGTTAAACATTAAACCAGTTCGTTTTCTTCTTTCTCCACTCCAAAATTAACAGGTACAGGATATTTTGATGTAAAACATGCTGTACAATAATCATGACCGGAAGGATTTGCTTTCTTAACTGCATTCACCAATCCATCCGGTGAAAGATATCTTAAACTATCCACTCCGATCTCCTTAGCCATTTTCTCGATATCACGGTCAAAACGGTTAGCCATCAACTCTTCCGGACTAGGAAAATCCATTCCGTAATAACATGGGCTGATAATTGGTGGTGAGCTCACCAGAAAATGAATCTCTGCCGGGTTACAGGCCCTGATCATATCAACAAGATATCGTGAAGTAGTTCCACGGACAATAGAGTCATCCACGATAATAACACTTCTTCCTTCAATCACTCCCCGTACCGGATTAAATTTAGTTCGAACTTTCTGTTCTCTGGACTTCTGTCCAGGTGAGATAAAAGTCCTTCCCACATAATGGTTACGTATCAGTCCGATATCATATTTACAATCGTGTCCCTGTTTCTGATTCTCACTGGCGTAACCAATCGCAGCAGTATTACTTGAATCAGGTACTGAAATGATCACTGGTTTTTTATCACCGCCAAAGTTTTTAACTACTTCATGTACCGGATGTTCTTTAGCAAGCGCCTTACCCAGATTACGTCTGATCTTATCCACCATCTCTCCAAAGATCATACTATCAGGACGGGAGAAATACACATATTCGAATATACACTGACTGGTACCTGTTCCTTCCCTGGGCTCGATCTTGTAGGACTTAGGCTCACCTGCATCTGTAGCTTCCCTGTCAATCACAATAACTTCACCAGGTTCTACATCACGTACATATTCAGCGTCAATGATATCAAATGCACAAGTTTCGCTGGCCACACAAAACTTACCATCCACTTTACCAAGTGCCAGTGGCCTGAAACCATTTGGGTCTCGAACTGCAATAAGCTTGTCATCGGTTAGAAGAACCAGGCAGTAGGCTCCTTCGATCTGAGACAAAGCATCCATGATCTGATCCATTTGATCTTCATACTCACTTTGAGCGATCAGATGCAGAATCAACTCAGTATCAGAGGTACTCTGGAATAAGGTTCCTTCCTGACGAAATCTGTTACGGATCTGTTTGGCATTAGACAAATTCCCGTTATGTCCAATCGCGATGTTACCAGTTCGGTAATGCACTCTGAATGGCTGAATATTTGCCGGGTTTTTAGAAGAACCAGAGGTAGAATACCGGTTATGACCTATGGCTGAGCGCCCTTTCAATATCTTCTTGAGGATCTTGGGCTTATCAAACACATTCAGAACAAGTCCAAAATCTTTGTACATAGGCATTACGGGACGCTGTTTCTCTTCATCGTAATGTGAGGTAACGATCCCGGCCGATTCCTGGCCTCTGTGTTGAAGGGAGTGCAGACCATAATATGCTAACAAGGCTGCTTCGGGGTGGTCAAAAACACCAAAGATTCCACAATACTCGCGTGGTTTATCGCTCATCAATATGCTCCAAAAGTGAGGTTTTTTAAGAGAGTGACAAAGATAAGAAATGATTTGCGTAAGTGGGAATTAGAATAGTGGTATAACGACGAAAGACGAAAGACGACCGCTTTGGTCAGCGGCCGTTCGTCGTTCATTAATTGCTACCTTAGTGTAGCATCCAGTTCGATATTCGCATTCAACACCCTGGATACCGGGCAGGCTTCTTTAGTTGCTGATGCGATCTTCTGAAACTCAGAATCACTTAAACCTGGTACTGTTGCTACTGCAACAAGCTTAATGGTCGAAATAGTTGGCTTTCCGTCCACTGGTTCAAGTGTAATTGTCGCATTTGTTTCAACGCTTTTGGTATCGTGACCAGCTTTGGCCAGTTCATTCGATAGTGCCATTGAGAAGCACCCTGCATGTGCAGCTGCTATCAATTCTTCCGGGTTACTTTTTCCTTCTTCCTCGAAACGGGAGGCAAATGTAAAGGCTGCATTACTTAAGGCTCCACTTCCGGAGCTCATTGTTCCATTTCCACTTTTCAGGTCACCATTCCACTTGGCGGATGCTTTTTTATCTGGCATGATTTTTAATTTTTTTATTGAACGTTACTTTGATAACTGAAGTTAAACATAATGCATTCCATACCGCCTAATCAATGTTAATTTTGATAACGGTAATAAGAATATTAATGTCACTGAAGTATTAAGAAATTCAACTCCATATGAAAAAGCTTAGCCTTATTATAATTATTGTTATTTGCAATGTATTCCCTATATCAGCAATGGCTCAAATCGGAGGCCTGCATTTGGGAATACTAGCTCCAAGCAGTGAAATGAGTGATACTTACGCTGCCGGGTTGAGCTTCTCCGGTGATGTCGAGATTCCATTAACAAATTTATTATCCATTACTGTTGAAACAGCTGTCAGGAGCTGGTCATATCAGGATGAGGTTGGTGCGGATGAAGGTGACCAGGCAGATACCTATTCTGTAGGAGGCGGAGCAAAATTCTTTTTCCTCAGACCAGTATATGCTGGTGTTGATGCAATGTATATGTTTGGTGATTTCAACAAGTTTACGATCAAGCCAAATGTCGGACTTCGTTTTGGGAAGTTGAATATTGAAGCAGTTGCCAGCCTTTCGGAACCCGTTACTTTTATAGGGCTTGAAGTTGGATATTTCTTTCTGAAACAATAAAATGCAGCTCATGGCATCACTTTTAAGCCTGCCTGCACTCTTAATATTATTATTGAGCTTTGATCTATTTGCACAGGATACGGATCCGGTTTCAACTACTTCTGCAAATGAAATATATGTTCAAGACCTTTCTGAGTACATCAATCTCAAAACCAATATCAATGACAATATAGAACGATTCACTGTTACAGCGCCGGGTACAAAATATGATCTTCGCCCCAATACAAAACTGAATAACAGTTATACCTTCAGTTATAAATTCATCACTTTCTCATTTACCTATAATCCTAAGTTTATTAACCGAAATGTAGACAATGATGAAAAAGGAGAAACCAGGATCAAAAAATATTCAACCAATCTTGCTCTTGGAACATACATCAATCAATATCTTTCTTTTCAGAAAGTAACCGGGTATTATCTGAATAACACCGATGACTTCAACCCTGTCTGGGAGCCTGGTGACCCATATGTACAGTTCCCAAATCTCAATTATCTATCCTGGCATGGTATAACCAGTTATAAAACTAACCCGAACTTTTCCATATTCGCTTTAACAGCTGCCAATCAACGGCAGGTTAAAAGTGCAGGAAGTTTTTTGTACAGCTTCTCTTACCGTTTTTATAAAGTTGATGACCGCACAATACTGAATGGAACAAAAAGGGGGCAAAAGAGCCATAATCTGGAACTGATCTTATCCCCGGGCTATGCTTACACTTTTGTTTTGAATAAGAACTTTTATTTATCAGGAGGAGCATCTCCAGGTATAGGATTGGTTCATACTGATCTTACCACTCGTTTCCCTTCCGGGGATGTCAAAACCAAAGACAATTCAATTATTTATATAGTTGAAGCCTACTCTGCTTTGGGCTATGATAACGGGAGATTTTTTGCCGGAGCCCAGATACTTGGTTCTTGGTCCCGCAGAAGTCAGGCTGAAGGAACCTCAACCATATTTGATGATCGGCTTACCTATGAAGTTTTCATCGGGTATCGTTTCAATGCACCTACTGCTCTGAAAAACCTGTTTTCTTTCTAAAGAATTAGTCGACGGTAAGAATCGTTTTCAATCTCAGATCTTTTGAAGATGCGCCGATATAAATTTGAAATTCTCCCGGCTCAACCACTCTTTCAAGGTCTCGGTTGATAAGGCTCAATTCTTCGGGACCAAGTGTGAACGCGACTTCTTTCACCTCCCCGGATTCCAGGAATACGCGGTCAAAGCCCTTCAACTCAATCACCGGACGAACCACGCTCGCTAATGGATCATGAATATATAATTGAACCACTTCATGTCCGGCCCGTTCTCCTGTGTTCTTTAGTTTAAAATGAACACCCACTTGTTCATCAATACCAATCTTTTTCTTACTCAACTTAATATCAGAATATTCAAAAGTGGTATAACTCTGTCCAAACCCAAATGGAAACAATGGCTTTCCCGTCAGATCATAATAATCGTTACCCCGGCCGGTAGGTTTGTGATTGTACACCAATGGAAGCTGTCCTTCAAAAATGGGAAAGGTAACCGGGAGTCTACCCGAAGGGTTCACTGCTCCGGAAACTATTTCGGCCAGCGCATTTCCTCCCTGTTCACCCGGATACCAGGCCATGATCACTCCATCCACTTTATCCAGCCAGGGCATGCTAACTGCACTTCCCCCGATGATAACTACCACCACAGGGGTACCGGTTTCAGCAACAGCTTCTATCAGCTCTTCCTGCCGTCCGGGGAGTCCGAGAAAGGCACGATCTCTGAACTCACCTTCTTCGATTCCTGCAACAATTATTGCCAGTTCACTTTTTGCAGCAAGTTCTTTGGCATCCCTGATTTTCTCTTCCTCTTTATTTTCAATTCCTGCATCCCAAACCAATTTCAGTTGTGCATCTCCGGTGGTTTCATAAAACTCCACTTTGAGAGAATGAGAGGTGTTTGGTTCCAGGTCAACTTCTGTAGTAAGGGTTCGGTTTGACCGTTTCATCCAGTTATCGATCAGCAATTCTCCATCCAGATAGATTTTCCATCCATCACTTCCTTCCATACCAAGTTTGGTAACTAGTTCATCTCCGATAGTCAATTCACCTTCCCATCTGATCGAATACCAGTCTGTTCCGGTTGAGGGGTCAGGGGCATTAAAAGTCCAGCTTTTGTTGATATTCGTTTCATTCCCGGAAGAAACTGGCTTTCCCTTCAACTCAATATTATCGAACATCGAAACTGATAACTGAAGGTTTTCCGCTGGTACTACTTTATAGTCTTCGATAAGTCGTCCAGGTCCTGGTGCATACTTTACTTTATCACCATATAAAGATCTCATACCCTCAAGTATAGAAACCGGGTTCACACCTGTACCGCTGTAACCACCAAAACGTGCTTCTACAGCATCCGTACCTATCACCGCGATCGAATTGACCTCTGGGCTCAGTGGAAGTACTCCCGATTCATTTTTAAGCAAGACCATAGAAGCCGCTGCCGATTCCCTTGCCAACTGAATATGATCAGGATGACCGTTCCAATATTCTGCACTATCCGGATCCACCATATAGTCCTCAAATAGTCCAAGTTCTTTTTTTGCCGTTAGTATCCTGGAAACAGCTTCATTGATGACTTCATTTGAAGTCAATCCTCCTGTCACCGACTTCTCAAAAAGTTCATGCTGTGGCCACGATGTCTGGAAAATCACATCCAATCCGGCTTCAAATGCAGTGGCAGCTGAAGTATAATATTCGGGTTCCGTTCCATGTAAGTCTCTTGCTCCCCCTGTTGCCCCTGCATCAGAGATCACAAAACCATTGAATCCCCATTCCCCTTTTAATAGATCACGGAGTAAATATTCATTCTGTGTCGCCGGAACGCCATCGACGGAGTTGTAGCTTGTCATCACAGACCGGGCACCGGCTTTAAATGCAGCTTCAAATGGTGGAAAGTGGTATTCCATTAATGTCCTTTTGTCCAGTGTTGCCGGCCAGCTATCCCTGCCTCCATCACTTACATTAGCCACAAAATGCTTT
Source organism: Rhodothermia bacterium (assembly GCA_030427885.1). Classification (GTDB taxonomy): domain Bacteria; phylum Bacteroidota; class Rhodothermia; order Balneolales; family Balneolaceae; genus JAUICM01. The sequence goes on from JAUICM010000002.1 coordinate 389,433, forward strand.
GGTGTTGTTACTACTCCATTACTCTCAAATGCAGTCACAAAAGCCTCTGCCATTTTTGAGGTCAGATATGGATCTTCTCCATAAGTTTCCTCTGTTCTTCCCCATCGCACATCGCTGGTAATATTAATAACGGGTGAAAGAACCTGACGAATACCTCTGCTTCTGGTTTCCCTTGCTACTGCTTTTGATACTTTCCCCATCAGTTCTGTATCCCAGGTTGCTGCCAGGGCAATCGCCTGAGGATACACCGTAGCTCCAGGTCGCTTCAGACCATGAAGGGCCTCTTCAAAAGGAATGATCGGAATACCTGACTTACTTTCTTCCACAAAATATTGCTGGGCTGCATTGATCTGTTTTGCATCCCACTTTGCTGTAGATGTGGTTGGAAGCTGTAGACCAAAGATTCCCTGCCTGTAATCATATAATTCTGATTCATAGGGTGAGCCAGGAATCATGTACATTTGCCAGAATTTCTCTTCAGGACTCATTTTGAGGATGAGTTCATCAGTCTCCTGAGCGAAAACCGAACATGGAAAGAGAATAAACAAGAAAAGCAGAAAATAACTCAGGATCGTATCTGTTCTGTGTAATTCCAAATCCAGTCTCCTTTTTTTATAGAGTATTATTTCTTTATTCTGATTAAAACGATGTCAAACTAAAACTATTTAGTCAAACAAAACTGAAAATATGGCTGCTGTTAAATTTGTGAATGCGATGAACCATGAAACCATCCTGAACCTGGATGGAGTAACGGCTATTGAAAAACCATCCGGGCAGAAAACACTTTTGGTTACGGTGGGAAAAGACCATTTCCATATCACTCTGAGAACGGAAGAAGACCGCGAAAAACTATTTGTGCGTATCAGCAGGGCATTCGGGCTAGAATGATCAGAAAATGGAGAGATGGCTGTTCAGATCCTCGAAACATTCTTTTGCATGAGTAAAAGGATAAGCGTGCCCGACTATCTCGAATCGTTTGTAGTAGTGTACCTTTCCAAAAATCTTTTTCATCTGTTGCAGTTGGGAAAAATTAGATATCTCATCATATTCAGTTTCAAATAAGAGAACCTTGGCCTTGGGTTTAATTGGTACATTCTTCACCAGGTTTTGGTGATAGGCGTCGAGATCATTCGATAGCAGTTCTTTATCCCGGATCTCAAAATCATCGATATTTACTAACTTATCGTCTGCTTTATACATAGCATCCCAAAATAATTCCAATGTATAATAGGCCCTGTTTTTGATCTCGGCCTGCAGGCTGGTAACCACACTCTCCACTTTCCGGCCGCCTTTCATGATATCCTTCAGGTTGTTAAAGGTGGAGAACATAACTATCACATGCGCATTCTTCCAATTGTTCTGCGAAACAAGATGTATTCCAAAGCCCTGCACAAAAAGTACTCTAACAGCTTCCAGACCAGTAAAAGAAGGATTCACAGGTTCACTAAAATATCCCCGGTCATACTTTTTAAAAGTGACATGATCGTCAAATAACTCATCCCATGAATCCCAGAAATGGGCATTCATCCCCCAGCCGTGATATGCAATAATTTCTACTTTCCTTTTCATTGATTTTGATTTTAATCCGATTGAATTAACTTTCCAAACGAAATTATTAATTAAAAGTATGTTATATGGGGCAAAAGGAAATATTTATGGTTTTACTGGTATTAATTATTGTAGTACTAAGTATAGTCATCGCCATGTTAGTATTAAAAACTGAGAACGTCGTACTCTCTGAAAATGAGCTGGAAGAAGTGATGCTTGAAGCGGGGGTTAATTTCCGTGCATGGTATTCAAAACCAACTGGACTTGGAGGAGGAGGAAAAGACTGGAGTAAAGCTGATTTTGGTCAAGTTCCTTGTACGCTTGGTTCGTCGGTTTCTACAAATGCCAACGCAGGCTGCATGACTGAAGACCGCAGATTAATGATGATGCTTGCTAAGGATACCGATCATATTCGAATTCATGGCTTAGCCCATATTGGTGGATCAGATGCTGCTCATATTTATTCCAGAACTTTAAGGGTCTATCCCGATAGTGTAGCATGGGAAGACGAATGGAAACATTATTGATCTTAGCTTACTTGAGGGTTTCAAAAATTGAAAGCCTATTTATTTTATGATAATGGAAAGTCAATACAGAACTTTGTTCCCTGTCCCTCTTTACTTTCCACCCTGATCTCCCCACCGAGCTTATTCACAAACTCCTTCACGATACTCAAGCCAAAACCGGTTCCTTTTTCTCCCTGTGTTCCTGTTTGTGAAAAGGAGATACTGGTGTTTGAGAATACCTTGTCCTGAACCTCTTTCGACATCCCTACTCCGCTGTCGATCACGCAGATCTCGATTCCCTTTTCACTGATTTTACTGGTAAAGCGTACCGTATCCCCACGCTCTGTGAATTTTATTGCATTCGACAACAGATTTCTGAATATGAGTGTAAGGGCGTTTGGATCCGATTCCAAAGTACAGTCTTTGCTGATCTCGTTTGCAACCGAAATCCCTTTCTTTAATGCCCGGTCTACCTGTTTGGCAATAACTTTATCCACTAATTCATTTATATTGACACTTTCACTGATCAAAGTGATCCCCGACATTTGATCCTTAGCCCATTCAAACAAGTCTTCCATCACTTCAATGTTTCGTTGAAGCGAATTTTCCAGGTCATTTGAAAACTGTGTAATCTCTGCTTCGTTAAGTTCACCCTCCTTTACCAGATACAACATGCCCTTAAGGCTACTCAGGGGTGCTCTCAGATCATGTGCTATGATCGCAAAGAGTTTATTCATTTCGCCATTCAGCTTCTCCAGTTCAGACCGCTGAACTTTGAGCTGGTCGTTGGCTTCTGTCATGGCACGGTTCGATTTCCTCGCATTCCAAAGGATCACTAAAATCAGAATAATGATGAAAACGGCAGCAATGATCAGGACTAACTGGAACTGCAATTTTGTTTCCTGTTGTGCCTGTTTTTCCTGAAGGAGAGTATTGATCTCTGTTTGTCGCCTCAGTTCAAGTTCATTCTTAAGTTCTGTGAATTCCTTCTCCATTTCCAGATCATTCATGCTGTCGGAGAGCGCCGTGTACCTTTCATAATAGTTCAATGCAGTTCCATACAGTTCAAGCTGCTTGCTTATCCTGTATAAGCTCTCCAGGGATTCAATTTGAAACTGACTTACACCAGAACCATCTGCGATCTCTGAAGCCTCATTGTACCATTTCAACGCGGTAGTAAAGTTGTTCTGCTTCTCTGCCACATTCCCCAGTCCGATGGTGTTATAATAGATGCCCTGAGGTATAGATAATTGTCTGCAATATCCCAGAGACTCCTCAAAATAAGATTTAGCTTTTGAAGGCTCATCCATCTTCAGGTAAGTATTCCCAATGTTATACAGGATCAGAAAAGGCGGGGTGTTCGGGCGCACTTCCTTTGATAACTCAAGCGCATCATTATATAAAGAGAGCGCTTCTTTCATTTGTCCGAGATTACTCTTTACATTCGCCAGGTTTGTGGTAGCTCTCAGGATATCGACTCTGAGATTCTGCTTTTCTGCAAGATCAAGTGATCTGTTCAGGTAAAACCCTGCCTGCTCAAATTCCCCGAATTCATTCAGAGCATTCCCCAGGCTGTTCAGAGCCACCACCAGGATAGAGGTATCGCGGTAAGCTTCCGACCATTCCACTGATGCCATGAACCGTTCTAGTGTCTCGGTTTTCATTCCCAGATTCTGGTAGGCACCTGCCATGTTCTGATTTATAGCAATGATCATTCTCTTGTCGTTCAGAGTATCAACTTTTGAAAGGGCCAGTTTATAGGTATCGATCGCTTTCTCATTCTCATTTCTATAGCGATAAACCGTACTAAGCAGATTTAAATAATGAACCTGAAATTCACTTTCCGGATAATTATTTAGGGCCGATTCGAGTACCACCTGAGCTGAGTCGTACTGATTAGTAGTCAGGTAATAATCACCCAGCCGAAGCTGCGACCGCTCGATTCCCTTTTGAAATCCCAGTTTTTCAGACCAGTAACCAGCCTGATCAATCTTTTTCCTGGCAGAGGACATCTCTCCCTGATTGATCTCTACATTAGCCTCATCCAGCCATTGTTTGATAGCGGTTGTGTCAACATTCTGCTCTTGAGCAAATGCTGAACTACCCAGAAATAAAGTAACAAGAAGTGTTAGCCCCGCCTGAAATTTCATTGAAAATATATTGCTGAAAACCTAAGAGTGGGGATTATACAAAAATTGACCGACTTAACGCTATTGGATGAATTTTTTAAGAAAATTCTAAAACAAAAAAAGGCAACCAAGTAAACTTGATTGCCTTTGTCCTTTCAGAGCGAGAAACGAGACTTCCCGAATTCTCGGGACGACCCCAGCTTTATAATTCGTTTTCTTCAGAATCTATACATCTTTCAAGGAAATCCCTGCTTTTTTGCTTTTTGATAAACCGTTCTCTTCTTAACCCCTCGGTTTTGGTTTCATAAGTTTTGAGATATCTCAATTCCCATGGAGCTCCGGATCTTGTTGATCGTGTCCAGCCTTCGTTATGCCTTTGCAAACGTACTTCCACCCCGACACCAGTTGACCCGATGTAATAGCGATCATTTATCCGACTATATAAAATATATACCTGATACATATCCCTAAATAAAAAAGGCAACCAAGTAAACTTGATTGCCTTAATCCTTATGAGCGAGAAACGAGACTTCCCGAATTCTCGGGACGACCCCAACTTTTATAGTTCATTCTCTTCAGAAACTACTAGCCTTTCAATAAATACTCTACTTTTCTGCTTCTTAATATGTTTCTCCCATTTTAAGGCTTCGGATTTAGAGTCAAATGATCTAATATATTTCAACGACCACGGAATACCCGGTTTCGTTGATCTGGTCCACCCTTCATTATGTCTTTGCAAACGTAAAACCGCTCCTACTCCTGTTGAACCGATGTAGTAGCTGTCTTTTCTTTTACTGTATAAAATGTATACCTGATGCATATCATTAAATAACAAAGGCAACCAAGTAAACTTGATTGCCTTTGTCCTTAAGAGCGAGAAACGAGACTCGAACTCGCGACCCCAACCTTGGCAAGGTTGTGCTCTACCAACTGAGCTATTCTCGCGGGCGCGATTTTAGCAGGTTATTGAGACTTCTCAGTATAATCTCAGTAATCACGTCATAATCTAAGGTAATTAGATATGGCAAGCCTCATAAAATCCGGTAATAAATTCTACATCCAATTTTACAACAAAACCAAGCAACCAAAACAGAAGCAGATCCCTACAGGTTGCACTTCCAAAACAGCGGCTCGAAAAGTATTACACAGAGTTGAAGCAGAATATGTAACTGGTGAATTCGATCCTTGGAAGAAAGTGGTGCAATCAGAACCTTTGTACAACCTGCTTTCCGAAATAATTGAACTCTATATTGAAGAGAAATCGTATACAAGTTGGAGTAAAACCACTATCCACAGCAATGGTAAACTATTTAAGAAGATCTCTAGAATCATCGGTCACTATCAACTTAGCGAACTTACAATTGAACCATTCAACGAGTTCATCAATGCTGATAAGAAAGCACATGCAACCCGAGTAGGTTATAAAGCAAAGCTATCCGGCTTTTTAAACTGGGCTATCTCGAACGGATATTTTCAAATTGACACGCCTATCGTTCTGAAGATTAACTCCACATCTTCAACTCAAGAGAACAACATCAATTATTTCACCAAGGATGATATTGAAACTTTCACTACTTATATCAGTGGCGTAGTGACTAAAGACTTAGAAACTGGAAACCAAACAAACCGATTCAATGCTATGTGGCTGGTCGATTTTATCCATTGGCAACGCTTATCAGGAATGAGGCTTTCAGAAACCTTGAATCTCAGAGCTGGCGATATAAATACTCAGACCTGGGAAATAACCATTGGGAATGATCACTTCGTCACTAAAAGTAAGAAGAAGCAGATATTGCCTATTGAAAGTGTAGATCCACTGAAAGAGATAGCCAGGAAGAAACTCGCCGAATGCTCTTCTGACCATGACCGACTATTTGGTCATTCTTGCAGGAGACATACAAACCGGCTTTTCAATAAGTACTTGAAGAAAGCCTTACCAAAGAAAACCTACCTGAACATTCACAGCCTCAGGCATACCTGTTGTATTGAACTCCTCAGGGCAGGGGTACCGATCTACACTGTCCAACGCTGGCTACGCCATGCAGATGTTAAGACCACTCAGCGCTATGCAGACTTGCTGAATATGGATATTAGCGAGGAAGTTGGGAAAGTATTTAATCAGCAGAATATTCAGAAACGCCTTCTAAGTAGGTATTAATTGTCTTATTCTTAATACGATCAGTTAATTTTAGACTTCCTTTAGTAGTCCTATCTGTCCAATAATGACCTTGAAGTTCATTTGCAGGATCACCATTAATGTTCAGTATGAAAGAACCGTAATGAATTTCACTCCGAACACCTTGTAAATTTATATCTGGCTCATTCCTATATACTACGGCGAGCTTATAAAGACCATCATCTTCTCTTTCAATAGTATGTGTGATTGATTTGGATCGGGATTCCTTCGTGAACATTCGAAAGCTCAAAAATGTGAGTGTTTGCCGAATTACTACATACCCAATGATTGGATCAATCTGTTTTCCTGTATTTGGATCAACCCAACTACTTTGTAATTCCATTTTCCATGTGCCTCTAAGGTCCGGTCTCTTTACATACCAATTCTTGAATACATTCCAAGACCATGCATACTTATTAAAAATAAGTGCAATGCTTGTTATAGCTGAAACGACTATCCCAAATGGCTTAATAAATTCGGAGGAAAGCACCGGGTTCCCTTGAACCCATAGAGTAACTAACCAAACGATAATTGTTAGTCCTATGAATGATGAAATATGTAATCTAGTAAGCATCAGTCGAACCCCACATAATCCCAAGCATCACTAATAAATTGATGTGCACTTTCCCTTGTCCATGGCTGAGAAGAACGGAAAAGATATTTAAGTTCACTGACTTCACCCCATTCACTGCATTTAGAATCATTAATAGTATTATTGAACAAATATACCAGAGCTCTCCTTACATCACTAATATAGCTGAAACCTGTGAATTCACTATTGGGTACATTCCATACAAGACATTCAATTAAAAAGCTTGGCGCTTTTTTTGCAGATAAAACCCCATTTTCCGCCATCTCATTTGAGAGTGTCTTCAGGATTCGGACTATTTTTTTATAACGCATATTAGTTTGTCGATTTTTTTCAACACCATTCTGATAATGTTGCTCAGGCCAGTTTCTAATCATAGGAGGTTTATAATTATCTGGAATCATTTCAACGCCTGACAAATATTTACTTGTACCTGTGTATCTTCTATGTTCAAAAAAAGCTGCCACATCCGCTTCAACTCGGTATGTATTTTCACTTATATCAAAGGACTTACTTCCTCTTGATACATTTACCCTTCCGAACTTTGCTACTAATGCCTCTTCTAGTTCGTTTTTGAATATCTTATATGTATATGTCGCTGGCTGATGTCCATGATATTGCTCCATTAGTGCCTTAACATTTTCATCTGGGTAATCTGGGAAGAATGTATCATAACATAATACACCGATATCGACATCGCTATCCTTGCGTACGTTTACTCTATTTCGGTATGAACCCTGAGTAAAAACTTTAATATCTCTGCGCTTCAATTTCTCACTTGATCGTATTGCTTCCCTAATAAGTCGCTCTGCATTTTCTGCTCTCTGCTGTTCGGTTTGACTAGGGCCAGAAGCCCAACCCGAAAAAGAACTCTCCCAATCTCTCGCCATCACTTTCTCCTATTATAGGGTGACTGGTTAGTTGGTTTCAACGAGACATTCAGATCTGAAGCTTTGGATCTTACTGAATTTTCAGTTCTGCCCAACTTGAGCCCAATTACTCTGGTAGGTGTATTTACTTTAGCAAGCTGTTTTAGCTGTTGCTCGTCATTTTTCGACCATTGCTTACCCGAATTTCGATTGTACTTCGCCATGATATTTGTCCGGTTAGTTAATGTTAGACCAATGAAAAGCGAACTCCTTACAAAATAATTTGAAAGACTAGCCCACTAAGCCACTGGAGATTTTTAAATCAGCTCATAAAATCTTAATCCATTGTTTTCTAGTGTCGCATAACCAACTAACTCATCCTCATAGAATACCTCAGCAAATCGGCTTTGATTGTCCTGATTAACCTCAATTTTCTTAGGATTCATTTGGTGTGTTTCAACAAACCTGTTTATCCAGGTATTGAAATCAGTCTCTAAAGAACCCTTTAGTTTCCTGACTTCTTCGTTGATAGCCTGCTCTACTATTTTTGATAGATCTTTCATCGCTTCATAAGTTGTTTTAAATCTGAATTTACCTATAACAATAATCATGCCATCATGCACATATTTCTTATATATACCCAACGGTTTTGCCAGATATGCAGGCATGGCAGACATTTAAAATCTTAGTGCTTTCTACTGTATCGTCCATTTCCTATAATCAGCTGTTATTCTGACAGATAAATACTAACAGACGAGCTGAATGCCCACACTACATTGGATTGGTAAAGAAAAAGTCATTAATCACCACCGGGATGTACCTTATAGAGTGCTGGAACATCAATATGGATTTGATGCTGAGAGCGGAGAAGTAAAAGTACCAACCAATAGTGGAAATAAAATTATTCACGGAGACAATCTTGAGGCGCTGAAAAGTCTGCTTCCTGAATATGAAGGAAAGATAAAATGCATTTACATCGATCCCCCTTACAACACAGGGAATGAAGGCTGGGTGTACAATGACAATGTGAACCATCCAAAAATTAAAAAGTGGCTGGGTGAAGTTGTAGGGAAAGAAGGAGATGATTTAAGCCGCCATGATAAGTGGCTGTGTATGATGTATCCTCGTCTAAAATTGCTTTCCAAATTTTTAAGGAGTGATGGATCAATTTGGATATCAATTGATGATTCGGAATTACATTCAATGAGAATGATTCTTGATGAGGTTTTTGGGAGAAGAAATTTTATTGCATGCAATGTTTGGCAGAAAAGGTATTCTAGGGAAAATAGAGAAGCTATTGGCGATTCCCATGAGTACATACTTGTTTACTCAAAGAGTCCTGAAACTTTCAAAGAAACTCGAAATAAATTGCCATTGGGAGACAAACAAAAGAAAATTTATAAAAACCCAGACAATGACCCTCGTGGAGATTGGCAGTCTGTTTCATTAACTGCCCAAGGATTTAGACCAAATCAGATGTATGAGATTATAGCCCCTTCAGGTATTAAGCACTTACCACCTGAGGGACGCTGCTGGGGCATGATCGAAAGTGAATTTCAAAAGTTAGTAGAAGACGATAGAATTTATTTTGGTGCAAATGGAAAAGGTGTTCCAAGGGTTAAAAAATATTTGTCTGAAGCGGAAGGTCTTGTACCATGGACATGGTGGCCACATGAAGAAGTTGGCCATACAGATGAGTCGAGAAAACAGATCCAACATATATTTGGTTCCCAAACGATCTTTGACACCCCAAAACCCACAAGATTACTCGAAAGAATATTTCACATTGCTGGGGATAAAGATGCAATATTTCTTGACTCATTTGCTGGTTCAGGAACTACTGCACACTCAGTATTAAATTTAAACTCGGTCGATCATGGAAATAGAAAATTCATTTTAGTTGAAATGGAAGACTATGCTAATGCTGTTACAGCAGAAAGAATTAAGCGAGTGATCAAAGGTTATGGAAAAAGTAAAAACAAAATTAATGGAATAGCTGGATCATTCGATTTCTATGAATTGGGGCAACCATTATTTAAAGAGAATGACTTACTAAATGAGGAAGTAAGTGAGCGTAAAATAAGAGAGTATATTTGGTATAGCGAAACCAAAACTGCGTATTCTAGCTCGGCTGAGCATCCTCATTTGCTGGATTCTAAAGATGGTACCAGCTATTACTTTTATTATGAGAGGGATTCTTTAACTACACTTGATCATGAGTTCCTTGAAACTATAGAAGATAAGGCAGATCAATATGTGATCTATGCGGATAACTGTCTGCTCTCAAAGAAATTTATGCAGGAGCATAACATTGTGTTCAAGAAGATCCCACGAGACATATCGAGGTTTTGACATGGAGCTAAAACCATATCAACAAAATGTATTGGATGATCTTGAGCTCTATCTGGAGTATGTGAATAAGGATCGGGATTATGCCAAAGCTTTCAACCGTTTTTGGGAAGATAAGATTGGCAAGTACAATCCTATTACCGGTGATGGGATGCGCCCTTACAAAGATAATGTTCCGGGAGCTGTTCATACCTGCATTAAAGTTCCCACTGCCGGAGGGAAAACCTTCATTGCGGTAAATGCGCTAAGTACGATATTTGACGCTTTTGATACGAATCATGCTAAAGCAGTTGTATGGCTTGTACCCTGGCGAAATTTATTGGATCAGGCATATAATGCTCTTTCAGATCCTGAGCACCCGTACCGGCAACGACTTAACAGCTTATTCAATCACAGAGTTGAGGTGTATAAGAAAGAAGATTTATTGCTAGGCTCTAACTTCAACCCAACTGTTGTTCAGGAACAGATCAGTATTTTTGTAATGAGCTTTGCCAGCTTAAAAGCTAGTAGAAAAGCAGATCGTAAAGTGTTCGATGAAAATGAAAACTTAGCAAGTTTTATTGATAGCTATGAGAGTTTGAGTCATGTTTTACCAGATTCAGATGAAACTTCTGCCATTAATGTAATTCGAAGTCTCAACCCGGTAGTGGTGTTAGATGAAAGCCATAATGCCGAGACGGACTTAAGTGTCGAGATGCTTCAAAACCTGAATCCTAGTTTTATTCTGGATCTCACTGCTACACCAAAGGATAATAGTAACATTATAAGTACCGCTTCTGCTCTGGCATTAAAAAGAGAGCACATGGTGAAGCTGCCTGTTATTGTGTATAACCATCATGATAAGAACGAGGTAATTAATAGTGCGTTACACCTCCAAAATAAACTTGAACAATTAGCTATTGAAGAACATAAAGAGGGTGGAAAATACATTCGACCCATTGTGCTGTTTCAGGCCCAGGCCGATAGAGATGACGACTCTACCACGTTTACGAAAATCAAAGAAAAGCTCTTAGAACTACAAATCCCGGAAGAGCAGATTGCTATAAAAACAGCCAACATCAATGAGCTTGATGGAGTAGATTTGATGGCTAAAGACTGCCCGGTACGCTATATCATTACAATCAATGCGCTTAAAGAAGGTTGGGATTGTCCATTTGCTTATATATTAGCTTCCCTTGCTAATCGATCCTCAGCTGTGGATGTAGAACAGATACTTGGCCGGGTATTAAGACAGCCCCATGTACAACGTCATAAAACCCCACTACTTAATTTATCTTACGTACTAACTGCATCTACTCAATTCGCCGAAACGCTGGAGAATATTGTTGAAGCGCTTCAAAATTCGGGGTTTAGTAAGAGAGATTACCGTAAGAAAAGTATTACTGACACAGTTGATAAAGTTACACAAGACCCATTAGAACAATTGGTCTTGACCCCGCCTGAAGAAAAAAAGAAAAATGATGTAGCTGAAGATATAGATACAACAAAGGTTCGGTTTCGACCAAGCAATATCGAAGATGAGAATACAGACCCAATTGTTACCGATATTGAAGAAACAGCACTCAAAGAAAGCGAAGAATTTGATCAACAGATCCGAAATACAGAAGACACAATAGCCGAATCATTATCTGATATCCCAAATGCAAAGGTGAATATGTATCGAATGAATGATCACTTCAAGGAACAAGCATTACAACTTGAACTGCCTCAGTTTTTTATTGAGGTACCAGGTAATTCGTTGTTTGGTACTGAATCCAACAAGGCGCTCTTAACTCAAGAATCCTTACTTAAGGGATTTAAGCTTGGAGCACAAAACATAGAAATTGATTTTAAACAGTTGCAATCTGAGTTGTATCAGGTTGATGTAAACGCTAGTGAAACAACTCCTTCATTCCAAAGAATTGAAGGTGATCAGGTTCGTGAATCACTGATAAAATATATTGTTTCAAAGCCCAGAGAAAGCCAGATACGGGACATTTCATTTCAGCTCATCCAACTTATCGGGAATATGTATCCGATAGCAGACCAGGAGATCAAAACCTATGTTGATAGGATTCTGAATGAGTTGAATAGTGAAGAGCTAATCCATTGTCTGCAACACAGATATACCTATAAGGATTTAATCAAGAAGAAAATACGGACATTAGCAGATGAGTATGCAGAGTCAGAATTCAAGAAGAAGATTGATACTCGAAAGATTACAGCTGAACCTAATTTCAAATTAAACGAAAGTATTACTCCCGGCAACCTTGCACCTTCTATTTCATTTTCATTGTATGAACGAGAGGCATCGATAAACCGTTTTGAACAAAAAATTCTGGAAAGTATTCATGCTCTTGATAATGTAGTGTTCTGGCACAGAAACCTGGAAAGAGGACATGGTTTTGCAATCAACGGCTTTAAGAATAACCATTATCCAGATTTCCTTATCCTGACTAATAAAGGGAATGTCATACTAATCGAAACAAAGGGTGATGACCGCGATAATTCAGATAGTATCGCTAAGAACAAGTTGGGCAAGAAATGGGCCGAATTAGCTGGACCTGATTATCACTATTTCATGGTTTTCGATAATAACGCAATCGAAGATGCCCTGAATGCTAACCAAATTAGAGAGATAGTTGAGGCGCTTTAACCACTAGCCCACTTAAATAATGTTATATACCTATCTGTACTTAAGCTAAAAGAGAAGCTCTCACCTCTCTTTGTTCAATTAATCCTCATTTGTAGAATACTTAATATCTCTTTCTATCATGTAGGAAGGTTTCTCATCAGTGAAAAGAAGTAATTGGGTCCAGTTCCCATATTCGTCGAACTTATATTCATAGGTTCCGGTAGCGATAAGATTTTGAGCTTCCTCATTGAACTTGTACTCCCCATTTTCCCAATACCTATGATAGCTAACCAAGTCTTGTTGAATCACTAGTCCTGTTGTATCATAATCATAAATCACGAAGCCTTTGGTATTCATGTCCGGGAGATAAAAAATGTCGCTGTAAACAGTACCGGTTTTATTGTAATTGAACTCGTGACTGGAATCTAATGCACCAGTTGGATTATAGATCTCTCTTTTCACCAACTTATTTTGGTCATCATATGAGGAACTTATTTTTATTCGTGTCCCCAAATCAGGGAAATAAGTATTCTCTTCAATAAGATTTCCTTTTTCATCAAAGTCATATGTCATTTTAATTGTTACTACGCTGTCGGCATTAACTTCTCGAATCTCAGTAGCATTGAGATCCTTATCGTAACTATAAAGTATCTGCGCAATTTGTGCCCCCTCTTGGTCGGTCTTAATCGCCTCCCTGATAGTTCCATTATCACGGTACTTAGAAACTGTTTTAATTCTGGAGCCATCCTTCTTATACATAAACAGAGTTTGTTCAACCTTTTTCGTTTCCGAAGCATAGGTAATAACTCTGCTTTCGATTCTATTTCCTTCAGCATCATAAGACCAAAGTACAGTAGTACATCCACTCTCATTGAAAGCACTATAGAATTTTTCATATTTATGGAAAGCTATAAATGTTGCCACACCTAATTCATTTCCTTTATTCGGCTCTCCAAACTGCTCATTTAGTGTGAATAAGCTTTGTTGAATCGAGCTTACAGGCCCACTTAGATGTATTTCTTCTAAATCTGAGCACCTGCTGGGTTCTTGAATATTATTTGGAGCGCAAGACAAACTGAGTAGCATCAGAATGCCTAGTAAACTGGTAAATTTGTTCATAGTATTTGGTTTTAAAGGGTTAAAAGATTGCACAATATATTGTGCATAGTCAAGCTTAGAATTACCTGATACTTGGGGCATGAAAACCAAGGATGAAATTCAGGCTGTTATTGGATTGAATGTGAGAAAAGCGAGAGAGGCTATGGGTATCTCACAATTCGATCTAGCTCTTGAAAGCGAACTTCATCGAAACATGATTGATCTAATCGAGAGAGGTCAAACTATGCCTACAGTTTATACCCTATTGAAAGTTGCAAAAGCTCTTAACACTTCAATCGAAGCTTTAGTAAAAGGAGTAGACTAAAAAGGAGGCCCGAAGGCCTCCCTCAACTAGTCACGCCATTAGCTGAAAACTCTTCAGGAGTCTGATAGTTTACTCTTTCTATTACCCTTGTATAGGTTCCAGAAGAAGTTAGCTCTTTATAAGCCACTAGCCCCCTGGAATTCTTGTACGGCAAAACAGACTCTATATTGCTGTACACTTTTCCTTCATCCACCTCATTATGCACGACCAGAATGTTACAGCTCATGCCAATGTATTCTTCCAGATCCACACCTTCGCTTAGTTCAGCAAGTGTGAATTTCCGATTTCTGAATCGTTCGAGATCTTTTCGAAGATTGCTCTTCTCGTGCAAGCTCCACGTATAGCGCTTCACCAGTATGAACGGTTTACCTTCCTCGTCCATCAGTTGGGTTTCAAAGCACAATGACAGCTTGTGTTTGGTGCCAAATTTCGACTCCTGCTCACCAAGATCCACAGCGTCCACTAGTATGGCTGCATGGAGTCCTTCTGGACAAAGTGGGAATTCTTGTGGTTCATCTTTTACAATTAGTGGCATAAAAACCTCCTTGTTTTAGTTTTTGTTAAGTATTTCTTGTATAGCTCAGGGTGAGCCTTACGAAACTCGCCGGTATTAAGCCTGCTCATCACACTAGACTTCCAGCTAACCAGAGTCTTGCCGGCAAGTACAATGCGTTCCGCGCTTCCAAGCTTGTCCTGAAGTTTGGTTTTCAGATGTTCTTCCATTCGGATTAGATCATCTTTTCGGTCTCGAACCTGTTTAAGCTCGCCGTATAGTTCCATGACCAGAGGAGTAGCCTCCAGAACTATACCATCCTGTGAATTAGGGAACAGAATAAGCGTATCCTCACCGTTAATAGGTTCAGGCTGTTTGCCCTCGATCATATGGATTTGCCACCAGCTGATGAGCTTGCTCATATTCTCGGCGATCAAATCATCATCACGCTGTATAAGTACTGGGTCATGGAAGATGCAGGTGTCTCTTTCATAGCATTGAATCCAAGCCTGGGAAAAGCCGGTTATTCCAAGATAATGTTGAACCTGTAAAATCCATTCTCTAGGGTATTCACCATCTAGAGCTTTAAGTCTGTGACTGGTGGTAGTTTTCAGCTCTAATACAGCTGTGGATTCCAAACCCTTCTCAGAATCGGCGAGTACCATTCTATCAATGTTAGCCCTCAAAAATGAGTGCTCTTTTGATTCGTAGGTCTTATTTACTTGCCGGGTTTTTAGCCCGGTAGTTTCTTCAAAATGAATGGCCAGAATCTGTTCGAAGAAATGACCGAATCTTAGGATTGGTGTTTCTTCAATAGGTGGAAGTACTCCTCTTTTTCGGAGCCATAGTTGAAGTGGAGTTGAGTAGGGATTCTCGCCGAGAATCGTAGCTACGTCACTTCCTCCGATGTAGTTTGCTCGCTCCTCAACCCATTGGGGGGAAGGAAGCTGTGACTGCAAAGTTTTCATAGTGGGTTAGTGAGATAAATTATTAGAAATAAAAAAGCCCTCAGGAATCTGAAGGCTTTTCGGGTTGGTTTTGTTTGGGTGGGTCTGGAAAAAAGAATTTGAGTATCTCTTTCACTAGTTCCGCACTGGCTTCTATGAGCCTTGTTGGATCGTTCATGATTTCTTACCTCCTGTTACGATGATGATGATCACCTTGATAATTAGCTTTGGTAGATTCATGCTAGTTCAGATACAGTCCTTTGGTAAGGGTATGAAGCTGACTATGGCGCTGGATAATTTTATCAACCGGCGAGCTTTTTAAGGCTTCCGTTGCACAGTTGTACCCTGCCCAAAGCGTATCCACTTCAAATTCAGGATGTGATGGCTTCCAAAGCTCTTTGAAGGCAGCTGTGGATTGCGTAGGAGAAAGAATACCCTCACCGGTGAGTAGCCCGATAAACTCGTACTTCTCTTGCTGGTTCATGGCACGTTCTTTCATGGCCTGCACATCCTGGCTGATTTGATGGAAGTTATGCTGGCTTCTGTATATGGCCGTTACTATCTGATCATGCAGATCCTCATGCATGTCTTCGCCCTGATGCTTTCTCATTACTTTGATGTCTCCAGAAAAGACAAGATTATCGCAAACAAGAACGGTACTCCCTACAACCAGCCCAGCAGCCATCGATTTGTTGTATGAATTCCGCAATCCTATGGCGACTTTGAGTTCTTCGTTTGGTCCAGGATTAATCTTCCGGTAAGTAATTACTCCGAACATTTTTTGGCCATCTGATGATAGAGCATAGCTGTCTCCATCAAAGCGATAGCCCTTGAGTAAGTCAGAGGCAATGGTCAGAATGTTTACTGCAAAATCATAGTGATTAAGCGGAGTATAAGATTTCGTTTTCTTGGGTTCTGGAATAGTTAAAAGCTGCTCAAGCGAAACTCGAGATGAACCACAGTGGGTTAAGAGTTGATTTGTCATTTGATTTGGAATAAGAGTTCAATGGCATTATTACCATTGTTCTTATACCAAATAACGGTTCAAGTTGAGTAAAAATAGGGTATAAGAAGTATGAAGGGAAACCCTTCATAACCCTAACCAACCCTACCATCATGCCAACCATAGCAGAGGTATCTCTCAAGTATCAGTCCCAGAGTACTTTTGATGAGAAGCCTACCATTACCAGCCCGGAACAAGCTGAGTCCTTTCTTCGATCTATCTGGGATACTGACACTATTGAACTCAGGGAGGAGTTCATAGTTGTACTATTAAGCAATGCCAAGAAAGCTCTTGGCTGGAGTAAGATTTCGACAGGAGGCCCTAATGCAACTATCGTTCATCCCGCCACTGTGTTTCAGCTGGTTCTTCTTGGGAACGCTCATAGCATCCTGATTTGTCATAACCACCCATCCGGAAGACTAGAAGCCAGTACCGCTGATATCCATCTTACCCAGCGCCTAATTAAAGCCGGAAAATTGTTCTCTATTGAGGTAGATGATCATATTCTTCTTACTCGGGATAGCTACCTGTCCTTCAGAAAAGAAGGGCTAATGAAAGAGAGATAACCCCTCATTTAACTTGCTATTTATTATTAAGTTTGAATACGTGAATACCTGATTCAGGAAAAGCACCAGATACATAGACAGTTGAATCAACCACTACAGAGTGATAATGAATGAATTCTTTTTTTCCAATATTAGCCTCATACCTTTTTATAGGATTCATATTCAAATCATAGAAGTCAAAAACTGGATTTTGATCATAAATTCCTAAAAAAATCCCTCCATCAGAAACAGACATTGATTTAAATATAAATTGATGAGAGGTGATGTTTGGTGTTTTATTAGTTACCTCACTCTGATTAACCCTCTTTAAATAATCAAAATCATTTAATAGATTGTAACTATTTATTAAATCACCATTTAAGTTAAATATCTTTAAAACAGGATAGTATAGAAATAAGACATATACCTTGTCTTTAAAGACAGTTATTTTTATTAAATTATTTACATTTTTCTCTGCATCAAGAGCAAGTGGACTACCAAAACTTTTAATAAAATCTCCATTTAAATTATATATTTTTATGAGTTTATCATCCTCTTTTCTAAAAGAGAATGAATATATTTTTCCTTCGTATATGTCAAACTCATATAAAGAATCTTTTAAAAGAAATTCGTCAATAAATTTACCGTTTAGGTTAAAAACCAAGATTTTGGACAAGTTACCATCATATACGTATACCTTTTCTCCTTCAAGTACTGAGATATAAGGAGACACATATTCACCAGGCCCTCTACCAGACCCTCCAAATTTTGAAAGTAAATCCCCAGATTTACTTATTGCATTAACTTGTTCCCCAAGTATGTCATTCACTAAAATTATACTATCCTGCATATCTATATAGTTGTTATACTTAAAGAAAATAGTGTCTTGTACATCTACAATACTCCTTTCAAAATCTAGATTTGATGGCTTTGTTTCGTTTGTATTACAAAATATTAGTAATAAGAGAAGTAGAATTAATGGTAAAGTTTTTTTGTACATATTAAATAATTGTTTACAATATCTTTCCACATTATCCTTAACTAATTATAAATAATTATGAAAAATTTCAAGAAACATATTTTCATATTCTTAGGTATTTTCGTATTGATAGCATTAGACCTTCGGGTAACAGATGTGATACCTGGTGAAATATCATTTTCGGTTACTCAATCTGCAGAAGCAAAAATGTTTCGTGACCCACCAGTTGATGACTATGGTTGTTCTGATTTAAATGAAAATTGTAATAACCCACATGGAAGTTGCGGAGGTGCAGGTGGACCAGGTGCTTCTACTACTTGTGATATATGGTGCAATGGTGGACAATGGTTGTATTGTGATGGTTGGACTGGTGATTAAAATATTTTTTAATGGAAATATTTAACAATCAATTCAATTTTAGTATGAACTGCTCCAAATTTTATTCCTGGAGCAGTTCAATTTTTATTACCCTCATAATTCTTTTCACAATTTTAACTTCGTGTTCTCAAAAAAATACAGAAGTAAATACTACAATTGAACAACTTGTTTTAAGTGCGAACTCTTTGAGACAAGACGGGGCTGATCTTTTTATAAATTATCCAATAGATGTAGAACTAAAATCTGATAGTCTACTATATATTTCTGATCAACTTCAATCAACAATATTCATATTAAATTCTAATAGTATGAAATTAGAAAATGAAGTGAAAAGTTCAGGAAGAGGTCCGGGAAATTTCTATAATCAATACAGATTAAAATTTTTTGGGGATACAACATATTTGGTTGATCAAGGAAATGCCCGGCTTAAATTATTTGATAAAAAATGGAATGAGTTTGCTTCTTACATTCTGGAAGATTCAATGTTGGATTTCGATGTTTCTAATGGATATATATATATTCTTGTGGGCCTGATTTTTTATTCTCTCCTATTTCACTTGAAGATGATAATTCCTTGATAAAAGTTAGAGACAAACATGGAAAACTTATTAACAGTTTTGGTAAATATTTAAATACCCCATCAAACATTCCTAAAGGCGCGAGTTGGTGCTCAATCCAAATCTATGATAATAAACTCTATGTTCTTTTCCGTTATTTCCCTGAGTTGAGGGTATATAATTTAGATGGGAAACTAATCTCTAGTAATAGCTTAGATAAGAATTATAATAAATATGTTACTCGTCATTATCTTGAGGAAACTTATTCAAATCCTTATAAACCGAGTATCTATTTTTTATTCAGAGGTTTGGAAATCGTTGATGATCGAATTTTTATTGGGCTTTCCGAAGTTTACTTGTCCCAGAAAAAATTAATCATTGATGAATATGATTTATCAATGAACAAAGTAAAATCGTATAGATACGATGGTTTCTCTCAACACTTCACTTGGTACGATTTTGCAGTTGACGTATCAAGAAATAAATTATCTTTTTTTGTTTCATACACGGATAATGAATCTAATATTGGAGAATTTAATGTCAAAGAATAGTTTTTGGGCAATTATAATAGTTCTAGTTTTCAGTAATATATATTTGCTTATACATGTAGAACAAGGTGATAATGTAAATGCCTCGGCTGAGTCGATCATAAAAACATCATTTGAACCCAATCTAATAGAAAAAGTATTTGAATTAGAGAATAAAATAGAGCTTGAGACAAATACTAATTTCCAACTCAAAGATTCTCCAATCAAGCTGGTTTATTTTGTTCCATCTAAAAGTTGTGGAACATGTGTTAGATATATAAATAATATTTTAAATAAGAATCCAAATACATTATTGGATAAAATCTCAGTTATTTCAATATCGGACTCTACTGACTCTGCATTCGAAGCTTATCCTATAAATAAAGACTATACGCATCTTTCAAATATTGATAGACTTTTTACTGATTCTGATATTGATTTAAGTAACCCTGCATTCTTTTGGGTTTATAATAACAAAATAATAATAGGGGCACATATTACAACGATTGCACAACTACACAGGACAAAAAGCTTCTTGCAAAAGTTAAGTACCGTCGATTTTTAGTTTCACTTTGTTACTAAGTTATATCCTTTAATTGGTAAATGGAGTAATTTAATCACAAAGCAAATATCGAATGATTTAAAAACCATGGCTAAGATTACTAATGCTTCGGTGCTTTTCTTTACCAAAAAAATTTCAGAATCCGATACCGGGGGGTAGGTTTTAAAGAGAGGGTACCCGGTTTTAATAAGGCGGGGGTAGCCTAAATGGGACCCATTGGGAAGATTCTAATTAATTATGCTCATAGTATAATTCCCTTTTTTTGTATTGAGTTATGAGGTTTTGGTAGGGTAGACCACTACCCCACTCAGTGGGATAGTGGCTTTATTATGCGATTTACTTCCTGAACGTAATTACGTTGTAACCATTAGTCACCCGAGTTGTAATTTTCCAATTCCGGTATGAGGCATAGGATTTTAGCCATGAATTAAACGTTTTGATTTGATTCTCAGCCAACTCACCATCACTAAAGTCATGGAAGTCTGGAAAAACTGTACCAAGACTATTTTCTGGCTTAGCTATTACTTGACCACTTATTTTGTCTCTACCATTGAAGAGTAAGTTCACACTGTATTCAAAATCCACTTCCAGAAACTTATCTGCCCACTCAATGAACAATGAATTGGTGTTACTAATCACCCTTCTTTTTGCATACGAAAGGGAGGTCTGACCTACTAAGCCTTTCTTTAAGTAAAGCTGGAGGCATTCAATCATATATTGATCAAACCGTCTCCATTCTTCTGAATCCCAATCGTGGTATAGCCGGTGATTAAACTCCTTTTCAGGTTTAACATTTTTGAAGTAGCTTGAGAACTCGATAATATGTTGCCTTCTCTCAAAACTATTACCTTGGCCATATAGAACACCATTTGTCGCGATTAAGATCTTTGGAGACTCTTCAAAGGGTATAGTGATTCTATTTTTGTACTTCTCTTCGATCTGCATATCATTAGTTATGACGTTGAAAAGCCCCTCGAAGTCAAAGTTTTCACGAGCATCATCGAAGAAAATGTGCTGGTCTCCTCTTCTAACACCCATAAAAGCAAACTTATCTTCAATCCGTGCGTTTTTTGCTGCTATGTAGCATTGCTTTCTAATATACTTCAGACTTTCAGCAAAAAGACTTTTACCTGTCCCACCCTGAGCCTTTCCAACCTCAGTTTCTTTATCGGTTAGAATTATCGCCTTAGTTATGGTCTTATCCTTAAAGGTATGCAGTAGATATCCAATAGAGGTTTTAAATGAATCAATAACGTTCTTATCTCCGCCGGTTACTTTCTCAACAAACTGCTCAAAAACCGAAATCCTTCGTTCCTCGTCGTTCAAATCAAAGTCTCTTTCTAGTATTTGATCTCGCCAAACACACCCAGGAATCTTTGAGTAAGGGATTTGACTTATTGAACTATGGGTTACCATAGTAACACCATTATTGTAAGTGATGTATGAACGGTCTCTGTCATCTCCTAAAAAACGGACATATCCCTTTCTTAGAATGGCTAACGAGTTTTTTGATAACACTTTTTCCCTGTACCTAAGAAATAGCCTCACCAGTGTTTGTCTAGTTTCAAAACCTGATCCGTTCACAATTACATTTTTGGATAACTTTTCCAGAATCTCATCGCGAATGAAATCTAAAAGTTGATGCTCTGTTACCAGATCGACGATATTCTTTTCAACCCGAATTAAGGATGGCTCCCCTCCGTGGTCTAGGTAAACTTTTTTGAATCCAGCATTACCTAGAACTCTCGACAGCATAAGCTCATCAATTTCTAGTTTTGGCTTTTTCGCATCTGTCAGATACCAAAACCGATTCCTTTCAGTATTTGTATTCCAAACATACATTGACCGATCAACCAATTCATTGATTTCGGATGCTTTGCTCTTATAGTTGATCTCATCACTATCGAGATCTTTCACTTCAGCTGGATTTACCCAATAAACCTCACAGTTAGAGGGGAGTATATCAGCATATCTCCTCACGTAATGAAGAGCATCTTTGTTTTGATCCTCCCCAAATGCAGATTTGAAAACGTATACTTTTTTCCAGGTACTGGCTTTAGCTTCCAAGAAGGATCTTTGAAACCTATCGATAATTGGATTCCCATTATCAACAAGAGAAATCACATCTCTGCTTGTCTCAGAGGAGTATTGTAGAGCTGATAACGGAGATTCAAGAATACAAACCTCACTCAATCCAGATAAGTTTTCAGTCCCAAAATATGAGTCGAAGTACGCTGCTCCCTCTACAGGGATAAGAATATACCTTCCATTCTGTTCCACCAATTGATGGCATCCATTCAGGTGTGGCAAATGAATACATTGTACTTCATTACCATCAAGTTCAACATGTCCTAACCCGGCATTGAATCTTTGAAGAGTTTCATAATCTACAGACAGGTTTCGTTTCAGAGATTGCACGGTATCTGATACTGGGTTCTCTTTCAACTTTTGAACCCTACATTTATGGTCCTCTAACCTCTCCGGATTCCAGTAGTCTTCAACACTACTCGTTATGGAGAAGGATGGATTGAAACTTGAAAGAATCTCACCACAAGGAACTTTATATCGATCAAGCAAGTGATAGAAAGTACCTATTGATATATCTCCATTTAAAGAATTTAGGCAAGTATCAAACTGCTTATTACACCTTTCCTCCTCATATTTATTGGATTGCTTACTTACTTTATGGTAGAGTACTCTTCCTGACTCACCTAAGTTGGCTAATGCAAATCCAACTTTGACCCAGTCATGATACATATCAGCCAAATTTATTCTATGCTCTTCAACATATTCTACAAGAGATGACATCTTTCTGATCAGTTCATCATTCTTAGTCTTATGGGGGTACGCTTTTTCAATGCTTGGATCTTGCTTCCATTTTACTGGAAGAATAACTGGATTCGCCTCAAGATTTAGATAAGCATCTTCATCCCAACAAAGAAAACACGCTGAAGCTACAGATTTAGGGGCTGGATCTCCTTCCAATCCAATCA
Source organism: Rhodothermia bacterium (assembly GCA_030427885.1). Taxonomy (GTDB): domain Bacteria; phylum Bacteroidota; class Rhodothermia; order Balneolales; family Balneolaceae; genus JAUICM01. The sequence goes on from JAUICM010000002.1 coordinate 412,620, forward strand.
TCTGTTCTACTTCAGAAGTAATGTAATTGTAGGCCTGAGATATTTCGTTCAATGTAATTTCTACCTTGTAGACTGACTTGACCCCGTTACCACTTGGAGAAATAAAAAGCAGTACCGGTTGAAGATGTTCAAGCGTCCTTAACTTCGCTTTCGCTTCTTTAGGATTTGCTATGTTATCAAAGTCAATACAAACGAGGTTACTGAATTTTGTCAGTCCACTTGTCTTTCGTTCACGGAACTCGCCGGAAAATGTGACGAAATCAAAGTTTTTTGCTTTGAACGACTTTGCTAAATCAGCATTAGTTATCTTTCTTAGCTCTTCTACAACATCTTTGTAAGAATCGCTTTTTATCTGATTATAAGTCTCTTCAATAGATATGCTAGAATGAGGACGAGTGTTATTTATTGGCTTGGTGTAATATGAGTATTTCATTACTGTATTTGTTGTTCTGTGTCAGAAGACACAGAAATTTCCGTTTCACTCACATTTAGTGAGCGGAAGGGACATACAGCATTATTCTTTCAATGTGATTTAAGCCAGCATATTCTCCTATCCCCATAGGGAGGTGGAAGCAGCGGAAAAAGAAGTTAAATTAATATCACCTTTTAGCTTCAGTATCAGAAATAGATTCTAACTATCTATTTAATAGTAATTGATTAACAATTTTGAATTAGTCCATTTCTCAGTATAATCTCAGTAGTAAATCAGTAATCGGCGTGGTTACTGGGAGAGCTGAAAAAGAAAAAGCCTCTCAGAACTTAATCTAAGAGGCTTTCTAAGAGCGAGAAACGAGACTCGAACTCGCGACCCCAACCTTGGCAAGGTTGTGCTCTACCAACTGAGCTATTCTCGCATTCAGTAAATTCTTCCGTTTTGGAAGGGCAACAAATATACAATTGAATACTATTACATATCAACCCCATTTTTAAGAAAATTCAGGAAAATGTTCCCGCAGTTTTGGAAATAAATATTTTATTCCTATTGGGAATTGATTTAATAAATTTTTTGTATTTCCATGGAAGTTCAATTTATTCGGATGTTTCAAATTATATACTAATAACTGACTAAAGCTATGGGACAACAACAAATATTTATGATCATTCTGGTACTCATCATTGTTGTACTTGGGGTATTGCTTGGAATGCAGCTCATCAAAACTGAAAACGTGGCATTTATGGAAGATGAATACAACCAGATCATGCTGGAAACTGCAGAACTTTTTCAGGCTACCTATGAAAAACCTGAATTATTCGGTGGAGCTGCCCATAATTGGAGTAAAGTAAATTTCAATCATGTTGCATGTTCATTTGGAACCGTTGCATCCGGCGACCCCAGAATGTGTAATTCTGAGGATGGGACCTTATCTATACTTGCAAATGGTAATGGTCGGGATAATACCCATTTAGTGATGAGCGCTGTTGCACACATTAGCGGGCAGGATAATCATCACTTGTATACCAGACAGTTGAATGTGTATGCTGATAGTATCATTTTTGTGACTGAGTGGATCAAACGTTGATTTGTTAAAGAGAGATTTCTTTTACTTCATTCAGAAGTTTTCCAAGAAATTTCACACCGTATACTCTGTCGATATGATTCATATCTGCAATTACCACTAATAGTTCCTTGCTTCGGGAGAAAGCCACATTCAATAACCGGGGCACACTCAACCCGTTTTTGGTTTCGTCAAAGGGCCTGACCGAATAATGCCGGAGCTGACCGTACTGGAGTTCTCCACTCATAACCGTATCAAAGATGATCACTGATTTCTCTCTTCCCTGAAAGGTATGAATGGTGCCTACTTCAATATTTTTGAATCCTTTCTCCCGGAGATGATTCCGTACCTGATACACACTGCTTCTGAATGGCACGATCACCCCGATGTCGTCGGAAGGATATTTGAGCACCAGCTTTTTGATGCTTTCCTCAATAAGTTTCTGATGAACACTGTTCAGTGGTTTAAATCCCCGTTCTGAAGATTCCTGTTCAATGCTGGGTCCGTATTTGGAAGAATCTACCAATGCCAACGAACTGCTTCCTTTCCTGGTCTTTTTTTTGATTTCACCAGTCTGAAGCCTGCCGTCATAGAAAACCGAAGAGATCACCGAAGCCAGGTCTGACTGAAGACGATACTGGGTGTCAAAGAAGCAGGTGAATTCCGGGTGCGCATCATGCCATTGGAATAATGCCTCCGTGGTCTCAGCACCAGATACATAGGTGAAGATATCCTGCTCGAGAAAATTTCTGGCCTCAGCATCATTTGTGATCGAGATGGGAGGAAGCTGCATTGGATCGCCGGCAACCACCAAATGTTGTTTACTTTTAGCGGCCATCAGAAGCAGATAAGGAAGTCCTGCCATGGAAGCTTCATCCACAACCACTGCATCATAACTCAAATTATAGAACAACTCTGAGGTACACACTTTAGCCATGGTTGTGGCTACAAGTTTTTTCTTCTTCAATTCATATCGCTCATTCACTGATAACAAACGTTCGATCTTATCTTCTACTTCATCACGACCTCCCATCCGGTCGATCTTATCCCCGATCAGCTGACATTGCATGTCCAAAGCCTGTGGAACCTCTTCGTCACTTATCATCAGTTCATCCACCTGATCCTGCAGAGCTATATATTGATCCATCATGGTCTGTAGCTCGATAGCCTCTTCCTTTTTGCTATCCAGCTTTATCTTCACCTGATTTTCGAAGAGTACATCTTCCAGCCGTTCGTCGTCCAGGGCTGCTTCCCCGAAACGGGTGGTATTCTGAAGATCAAAGCCCGGCTCAATTTCGTACAGTGCATCCATCACACTAAGCAAACCAACATCCACGGCCCTGTTGGTATTTGATACAAACAATACCCGTTTACCTCTCGAGAGCAAATTACCGATCACAAATCCCAGTGTCGCGGTTTTACCCGTACCCGGAGGTCCCCATACATAAGTGATATTATTCTTCAGTGACTTTTCAATGGCATCTGTTTGTGACTCATTTCTGATCTCATCCAGTTTTGGACTGAAATATTCCTTCTCTTCTTTGAATGCTTCTGATGGATTCAACAGGGCATTCAGCTGACTTACCTGTGGCCACTTTTCCTCGAGGGTGTGAAGATGGTCCTCTATCCTTCGCAGTACAAAATCATTCTCCCATTCCAGGTAGATCTCATCGATCTTTTTGCCTTCATCCTGCTGGAATTCTATCCAGACCTTCCCATCTCCAAAATCAACCGCTTCCACTTTTTGCTCTTTATCCAGACCGATCCGCGCTTTTATTTCTTCTGCAAAACGTAGCCCCTGATTATTGGTCTCAAATACATAAATATGATGGCCTTTCTTTTTAAGCTTCTCTCCATTGTGCAGCACATCATTCGAGGGTGTTTCCCTCACTGCTTCGATCTCTTTTTCGATCGCTGAAATAGCCTTCTGAATAGTCTCTTCGATTTTCAATGATTCAATTCTCACGTTCAATTAAAAATACCTTTTTCTTATCATCTCGAACGGACCTGATAAATCCACACAACTCCTTTGAAGCAATTTTTAGATTTCTCGTTTCACTCGAAATGACAAAAGGGATAATTTTTAATTGAACCATTCTTAATTATCAATTTCTACTGATCCCAGAGCTCTGAACGGATCATTTCTGCGCTTCGATCTGAGAGTTTATACTCCAGTTTGATCCGGTTTTTTGCAGGTACTTTCTGTTCTACAAGTCTGGCTGAGTCGGGCGTGTACAGGATAAGGTCTGTTTCCCGAACAAATAAAGGAAGTGATTTTCCGTAGATACTTCCCGCCACAAAAGAGCCTTCAAAGGGAATGATCGGCTTCAATTCAGATATGATCTTAGGTATCGTTTCTTCCACACCGGTCACTAAACCTATGGTCTGAATTCCAAAACGATCCACGATTGAAAGCAGCACATCGGTGTCGTAGGTGTACACGATCGGGATGATCATAAGCGATTCATTCAAAGTACGATACTTATGCATGAACCTGACCGGTACAAACAAGGCATCATACTGAGCCGCACTTTCATACATATCAATATCAATGACTTTGCTTTTTACCCCTACCTGCTTTTGAATTGAGCTGGATAACATTCCTCCCAGCTCCATGTTTTCGCCTACACTTGCACAGGTCTGGATGCGATCGGGCCATTCCATGAAATCTAATTGCTCCTGAAACAGCAGCTCTATCTCTGAGTCATCCAGTCCATACCCTACCAGCTCCTCTATTAGTGCCTGAACTTTATTTCCACCTACTTCCAGACGCTTTTCCTTATCCATGAGCGAAGTCTGGCGATTGACTACAAAACCTCTGCCCTGTTCTCCGGTGATCAAACCTTCGTCTGCTAAAATGTGATAGGCTTTGCGAACCGTATGAAAACTGGCCTCCAGCTGCTGACCCAACTCCCTCGTTGAGGGCAATACCTCCCCAACCTGAAATTGTTTGGTAGAAATCATGAGCCTGATCCGGTCAGCGATATGTTTGGCAGAAGTTTTCAATTTTTCAAAGTACGGTTATACAAAGTCAATGTCATTGTGATCAGTAGTATAACATTCGACCGTACTTTCAAATATGAACTTTTGAAAAAATTTCCGAATTTCATTAACGAAATCAGTCTATAATTCATTTAACTCTTATTAAAAGCTGTATTATGAAAAAAATATTATTACTACTATTTGCTATTAGCATTCCGATTCAAGCATTTGCACAAATGAGTGAAGATTTCACTTCAGACATAAATATTTTTGCAGGACTACCACAAAATGATTTTAAAGATAACCTTGACAGGACTGCTGTAGGGATTGACCTTTCTATTGCAGTAAAAATACCTTCAAGTCCCATTCAACTTGGCGCTGAAGCAGGTATCATGACGTATGGAATGGATAGTAGAAAGGAATCTTTTAATCCAAATATTCCAGAGGTTAAAGTAACTGTTAATACGAGCTATGATATTCTGAATGGACACCTTTTTCTACGTTTCGAACCTGAAACAGGACGAATAAAACCATACCTAGACGCTCTCTTTGGATTTAAGTATTTATTTACTGAAACTGAAATTGAAAACCACGGCAACTTTGATTCGATTGCTTCAGACACCAATTTTGACGACACAGCCCTTAGCTACGGAATTGGAGCAGGTTTAAAGATTTTTTTGACAGAAGTTTCAGGTAACAATCTCTACTTAAATCTTAAATCACGTTATTTACTTGGTAATGAGGCTGATTACCTACAGCCAGGTTCTATTACAATAAATAATGGACAACTTAATTTCGACAAGAATACTTCAGGAACTGATCTTCTACAAATAGAATTAGGGTTGTCATTTGGTTTCTAAAAGAAATCTCACTCTCCCATCACTTTCTTCAACTCCGTAACCAGCATTAACGCTTCGATGGGAGTCATACGATTGGGATCGGTCGCTTCAAGTTTGTTCATCAGTGTTTCCAGGCGTGGATCGATGTGGGTACTGAACATACTCAGCTGCTCTATCTCCTGCTGTTTCTCTACTTTCTGAGACAGATTCTTCGCAGCTTCTTTTCCCTTGGATGCTTTCCCTTCAATGCTTCCATTTTTATTGGTGATATCCAGGCTGTGACTTTCAAGGTTAGTAAGAATCTCTTTTGCCCTGTTGATTACCACTTCCGGTAGTCCGGCCATATTCGCCACCTGAATTCCGTAACTGTGGTCCGCTCCCCCACGGATTAACTTTCTCAGGAATATCACTTTTCCGTCATGCTCTTTTACCTGAACGTTAAAATTCCGGATCCGATCATACATCTGCTCCAACTCATTCAGTTCATGATAGTGAGTAGCGAATAAGGTCTTGGCTGCAACAGGAGCGTGATTATGCAAATATTCCGCCAGCGACCAGGCAATACTCAGCCCATCAAAAGTGCTGGTTCCCCGGCCTACTTCATCCAGCAGGATCAGCGACCTTTGAGTGGCATTATTCAAAATATTGGCAGCTTCATTCATCTCCACCAGAAATGTACTTTCGCCCGCAGCGAGGTTATCTGACGCTCCCACGCGGGTAAATATCTTATCGACCATTCCAATCGTGGCGGATTCGGCAGGCACAAAACTACCAACCTGAGCAAGTAACACAATTAATCCTGTCTGTCTAAGAATGATACTCTTCCCTGCCATGTTAGGCCCGGTAATGATCAGGATCTGCTGTTCTGAATTATCGAGCAGAATATCGTTCGGGATAAAAGGCTCACCAAGAGGTAGTGATTTTTCAACCACCGGATGTCTTCCCTTTTTGATATCCAGCACATCGGTATCACGAACTTCCGGTTTGGCATAATTATTCCGGAAAGCCACTTCAGCAAAACTCTGAATGCAATCCAATTCTGCCATTGCATGTGCGATCTGCTGGATGTCATCCGCGAACTCAGCCACATATAACCGAACCTCCTCAAACAATTCAAATTCGAGTGTCTTGCTACGTTCTTCCGCCGAAAGTACTTTCTCTTCAACTTCCTTAAGCTCGGGAGTGATATAGCGCTCAGCATTTACCAATGTCTGCTTCCTTATAAAATGCTCAGGCACTTTATCTTTATGGGCATTGGTCACTTCAATATAGTATCCGAATACTTTGTTGTACCCTATCTTTAGAGAAGGTATTCCTGACTCTGCGGATAGTTTATCCTTGATCTTCGCAATGTAGTTCTTCCCGTTCTTGGCTATATCACGAAGTTCATCCAACTCCTCATTGAACCCATCCCTGATCATATTTCCATCCCGAACACTTGCCGGGGGTTCATCAGAGAGAGCCTGAGATATGCGTTCCTGAACCTCGATCATCAACTTCAATCTGCCGGATATATCCTGTAGCAGAAGGTTTTCTAGGCTGGAAAACTGGCTTTTGAGTCTTGGTATCTGTGCCAGTGAAAGTTTGATCTGAACGATATCTCTCGCATTGGTTCTACCAACACAAATTCTTGAAATAAGGCGCTCCAAATCTCCAACCTGGTCCAGTTCTTCTCTTATCGTATTTCTTATATCATGGTTCTCATACAGTTGCTGAACTGCATCCAGCCGTTGTTGTATTGGTGTGAGTTTCTTGAGCGGGCGCATGATCCATCGACGAAGTAGCCTTCCACCCATTGCAGTACTGGTCTTATCCATGATGGATATCAATGTCCCGTCGGTACCCCCTTCCTGAATACTTGCGGTAAGCTCCAGGTTTCGTTTAGTAGCAGGATCGAGTGACATGAACTCAGTGCTCTCATACGCATACAATCTTCTTAAATGCCTCAAATATGCTTTTTGAGTCTCCTGCATATAATGCAATAAAGAACCAGCAGCAATATGGGCAGTCTTGAGCTCTTCAACCCCAAAACCCTTAAGGGAATGTGTTTTAAAATGTTCCGTCAGCAGCTTATATCCATAGTCGCCCTCATACACCCAATCATCGATATAGCTGATATTATAATGATGAAAGTCATCATTCAGCTTGCTCTTCAGCTTCGACTGTATGAGTACTTCAGAGGGCTGAATGGCGGCCATCAGGCTGTCTAATTGTGATTCGTTAACCTGACTCAACCCGAATTCACCTGTAGAGATATCAGAAAAAGCCACACCGATCACAGAACCGCCCCAGTACAACGAAACGATATAATTATTACGCTTGTGCTCCAGCAGTTTGTCCGACATTGTCACGCCCGGGGTAGTGATCTCTGTCACCTCTCTTTCCACGATCTTCCGCCCGGCCTTTTTAGCCTGCTCTGGATCTTCGGTCTGCTCACAAACCGCTACTTTATATCCTTTTTTTACCAGTTTAGGGAGATAGGAATCGAGGGCGTGAAACGGGAATCCGGCAAGAGGCGTTTGATCCCCTCCATTATTTCGCTTAGTTAAAGTGATCCCAAGTTCCTTGCTCACCAGGACAGCATCGTCGGAAAAGGTCTCATAAAAATCACCCACCCTGAACAGTAATATCGTACCTGGGTGCTGCTCTTTGATCTCATTGTACTGCCTCATCAAGGGCGTTTGCTTGCGGGCGCTCATCAATTAAAACGTTTGCTAACTTTCTTTTGTTCTGCTGTTTAGTAAGGTTGGAACATACCAATGAATTGAGTTAAAAACTAAGCTTCATCATCTTTTGATTAATTAACGAACGCTAGTATTTTAAACGGAATCAACGGAACAACTCTGTGCAAAAAATTCGGGATTACTGGAAAAAGATCTTATCGCTGGCCGGAGAAAAAGATATCTTCTTTAATGCCTCAGCTATTACGTTTAATCTGTTTATCTGTGCTATCCCTTTTACCCTTATTCTGATCTCCATCATCGGGTATATACTTTCTTATGATAAAGCCTTTGACGAGATCGTAAGATATGGTACTGAGCTGATTCCTGTGTTTACCTTTGAAGCTACTGAAACTGATGTCATTCAAGGCTCACAAACTCTCGAAAGTATCTTAACACCTCTCGTTGGAGCGAGAACTGTATTTGGTGTTACCGGTCTGATCATACTGATGTTCTTCACTCAGGGACTGCTGCACAGCTTCAAGCACGTTATCTTCGATGTTTTTGATATTCAGGAACGGAAACACCCCGTAATGGATATGATCTATAATTTCCTGGGATTTGGAGTTATCGGATCTGTTTTCCTTTTCTTTAGTCTGGTGATCTCACTGGTATCACTTTTCAATCTCAGTGTCATCAAGATCCCATACACGGATATACAAATTCAGTTGCCCTGGATCTATGACCTGCTCAATTTTATTCTTCCAATCATATTTACCTTCTTTCTTATCTATGTGATCTTCCGTTTCCTGAGTGAACGCCGGATTTCGAGCCAGGTATCACTTACAGGAGCATTGATCTATACCATCCTCTTTGAGCTAGCTAAATTCATTGTAAGTACCTATCTCGGGTACGCCTTCAATACCTATCGTTATTTCTATCAGGGTTATGCTATTTTTGTGATCATCGGTATCTGGGCTTTCTATACATCGCTTCTCTTTGTGGTGTCTGTGATCATGACCCGTGCTTTCAAGGAAGTGTACTTCACGGATAAATCAGCCGTTGATGAAAACCCATACGCCTCTCTCGATTGATGTCTGATACGAAATTACCTCGTTCTTTCTACGCCAGAGATGATGTTGCCCGTATCGCCGGTGACCTCCTCGGTAAAGTACTTTGCACTAGATTCGATGGAATTCTCACCTCCGGGATGATCGTGGAGACTGAAGCCTATAACGGGGATAATGATAAAGCCTGCCACTCTTGCGTTCATGGATTAACAGAGCGGACGAAAGTAATGTTCGGACCACCCGGTTTCGCATATGTGTACTTGTGCTACGGAATTCATCACCTTTTTAATGTGGTATCCAACATTGAGAATAAAGCAGATGCAATTCTGATCAGAGCGATTGAACCCGTTGATGGACTTGATATGATCCTTCAACGGCGAAATAAAGGGAAGTTAGATCGATCTGTTGGCGGAGGCCCGGGTATTGCTTCAAAAGCACTTGGTATAACAACACAACATTACGGAATGGATCTTCTGGGAGATCGAATCTGGATCGAAGATCGTGGTATTAGAATATCAAAGAAACAGATCATTTCATCGCCAAGAGTAGGAGTTGATTACGCCGGTGAGGATGCAAAGCGCCCCTGGAGATTCCGTATTAAAAACAATTCTTTTACCAGCCCCGCTAAATAGTTTAACATCGAAGGGATTTTATATTTCCTTTTTTTGAGTTACTATTATCCACTCCATAAACATTTAGATCACAAATACCTGTCATGAACTCTTCAAGAAAATTTTTAACCGCTTTTTGTATTCTGGTCCTGTCGGGACTTTCCCTGGCCTTCACTAACATATATTCTACTGAATGGACAGTTGATAAGTCACATAGTGGTGTTACTTTCGAGATCCGTCACTTTTTCACCAAAGTTCAGGGAAGCTTCGATGAATTTGATGCGACCATTAATTTCGATCCCGATAACCTGGCTGAAAGCAGTATTGAGGCTACCATTACTGCAGCAAGTATCAATACCGATCATGAGCGAAGAGATGGCGACCTCCGGGGAGAAAATTTCTTTGAGACCGAAACTTATCCGGAGATCACCTTTGTAAGCTCGAGTATTGAGAAAACCGGAATGAATGAATTTGTAGCTCACGGAACCTTGACCGTGAAAGGGATCGAGAAAGATTTTGATATGCCGTTCACTCTGCTCGGAATTCAGGACCACCCATTTCGTGAAGGACGGCAGATCGCCGGAATCTCATCCGAGTTTACTATTCTGAGAAATGACTTCGGTATTGGAAAAGGAAACTGGGTTACCGATGCCATCCTTTCTTATGATGTGGATGTTTCCATCAATCTGGAGCTTCATTCCAGTAAATAATTATTTTATTTCTATAAAATGTAAGCATCGTTTCATTTGGGGCGATGCTTTTTTTATTTTCCGGCAAACAAATCTACATAAAGCATGAATAAACGATTTATAGTAATTACCGGACTTATCCTGGCTGCAGCCATTTCGCGACTTATTCCACATCCATATAATTTTGCTCCTATTGGTGCAATGTCTCTTTTTGGAGCTGCATATTTCTCTGATAAGAAGTTCTCGTTTATCATGCCACTTCTGGCCATGTTCATCAGCGACCTGCTGATCAACAACATTTTGTACGCCAGCTATTACAACAGCTTCGTTTTCTTCACCCCGGGATTTTACTGGGTGTATGGTGCCCTGGCATTGATCGTTGTGGCTGGTATTTTTATACTCAAAAAAGTTTCCGCAACCCGTGTTATAGCAGGAAGTTTAGCCGCATCTATCCTGTTCTTTCTTGTTACAAATCTTGGAGTCTGGCTCGCAGATCCATTATACCCTCCTACTTTTCAGGGCCTGATGCTTTGCTATGAAATGGCGATCCCCTTTTTCGATAATACTGTATTAGGTGATATGGTTTATTCCGGGGTTCTTTTCGGGGCATTTGAGTTTGTAAAGACCCAGGTTCCCGAACTACAAAAAGTTTAATGAAAACGCTTTCCTAAGCTCAGAAAGAGTATTATAATACAGGCTGTAAAAAATTAAATAGATCAGCAGACTTATTTACAGCCTTAATACTCTATCATGTTTGAGCTTTTCCCGGATCAGCCGGTTTATGAATACCCAACCTTGCTGAATGTATTCTACTCCCTCATTTGGGCGTTCGTACTTTCTTCACTTGTTGCTATCACACATCGGATCACTTACACAGGTCATCAATATCCCAAGAACTTCTTTCAGGCACTGGCATTAGGATCCATTGTTTCGGCGATGGTCATGATGGCCGTTGGCGACAGCCTGGCCCGAGGACTTGGTGCCTTTGGTGCTTTAGCAATAATCCGTTTCCGAACCAGGATACAGGATGCCAGAAATATTCTGTTCATATTTGCTTCCCTTAGTGTGGGACTCGCTATTGGGGTGTTTGGCTATACCATTGCGTTTGTAGGGACTATATTATTCTGCCTGATGGCTATACTCTTACATTTTACTCCATTCAGTACAAAAACCGGTATGCGTGGACGTCTTCAGTTCAGCCTCAAAGATGGTGCAAATCTTACGAAAGCAATTGAGATTATGAACCGCTTCTGTGTTGAATACACTGATGTTCAGGTTGTTGCCCGTGATTCAGGACGATATGATTATGAATACTTTATAGAGTTCAGGCCTGATGCTGACAACACTGATTTTCTTAAAGAAATGCGTGCTATTGAGCAGACACTCCGGGTTCGTGTTACTTACAAGAATATCGTTGAAAACAATTAGGTGAGAACATGAAAAAGATAAATTCCTTTTACTTGTTCATTTTGATCCTTTTTGTAGGATTATTGACGATCAATACCCGCTATTTTAAAGGCAGCAATTCCTTCCTTGGTGTTACTTATTCAAAAGATTATAAGATAAATACAGAGAAGTCAGCCATTATTAAAGCTGTACATATTGTCCCGGGACAGGCAGTTGATCCGGGGGATCTTCTTGTAGTGATGGAAAGCCCTGAACTTAAACTCGAGATCTCAAAGTTACAGAAAGAGATCGAACTGATGGAATCAGAGAAACAGGAAAAAAGGAAACTCCTGCAATCAGAGCTCGATCTTCTGGCCGCTGAGAAAAGGATTATCAGAAGTGAAATTGATAATGAGGTCAAAATGATAAAAGGTAAAATGGACCTCAATAAGTCACTTACCGGAGCTATCCTCCCTGAACAGAAGGAATCATTTTCAAAAGACAGTCTTTCTTCGCTGCAACTTCAGATCAATTCCATCCAACAACGCGGTGCACTTGAACTTGAATCTGTAGATATAAAGATCCTGGATATTCGGCAGGAATTCGATTTTGATGAATCTCAGCTCGAAGCCCGAATGGAATTAAAGCAACAAGAACTGGACTGGAAAATTGAAGAGCAAAAAAATCTGAATAAATATGCAACCTTCACCGGTGTAATTGAAAATGTTTATGTAAAAGCTGGCGAACAGGTAGAGGCCTTTACTGCAGTTGCCTCCATTAATCCAGCACATCCCAGTTCTGCCGTTGGCTATTTGGTTGGTAAAAAAGATCGTGATCACAATCTGGGTGAAGAAGTAACGGTTCGTTCATTAGAACATCCTGATCTTGAGGCAACTGGCCGTATTATTGGATTTGGCTCTGTAGTGGAACTACCTCAGATACTCCAAAAATCGACAGCCATTAAAGCCTTTGGACTTGAGGTATTTATTGAGATCCCTGAAAAAAATGCCCTTCCAGTTGGAGAAAAAATCTTCGTGAAATGAGACTCCGGAAATCGATTCTTTGCATGACTCTGTTACTACTTTGGGTTTCTGTAACCCCTCTCAGGGCTCAGCTATCTGTATCCGATTTTCTTCTCACTGCATTTGAATCTCCGAATTTGAATCAGTATAACCAGCAAATTGATTTCCTGAATGGTCGGCCGTATCGAATACCACCAATAAATGATCTTGAACTAAGATTTGGTAACGATGAGCTAACTAATCAAGACCAGCAATATGCACTCAGGTTTCGGCCCTCTAATCCCTGGCTGATACGTAGAAATAACGCTCTTTTCAATGCAACGCGCGATCAGATCTCAGCACGTCGCGAACTGGAGTTCAAGGAAAACATGGCCGATCGCTATGAAGTAGTGATCCAGTACTTCTACAATACTGACTTATCAGATCTGATCAACGAACAGCTTCGTCTTGCAGAATCTAAGTCTGTCATCTTCCAGAATAATGTGGAGAGCGATCTGTTTGATGCCAAGGATTATGTAGATGCCAAATTAGATCAGGTTGATGTTATTCAGGAACTGGATGAGAACCTGATCGATCTCTCAAAACAGCAACAAGCTATTTCAACTATTCTTGGAACAGATACTTTTGACTGGTCTGATTTCAAACTGATCACAGTTTCTACCATTGATTCAATTAGCAGCACTATTGCAGCTTCATCTTTTTCTTCTGCCGAACTAAACCTCATTGCTAAAAAGATAGAGGTGGCCAAACAGGAAACCAGGGTTGAAAAGGCCGACTTCGATATTGGATTCCTTCAGGCTGAATATTTCCCTTTCCGTAATCGTAACTCAGATGTGGGGTTCGCCTTTGGAATAAGTATTCCCATATTCCGGGATAACAAACCGCAGATCACTGAGCGTAAACTTGATGAAATTGAATTTCAGAATGAATTCCGCGCCCAAAGCTTCCGTGATTCTCTGAACAGGGTCCTTCAGTTTGAGCATCTCAAAAATCTCCTGAATCATCACCAGCTTATTGAAGATAAAATAGAAGCCCTTGATATTGAATCACTCCTTAAGAACCTTAGCAGGGCTGAGAATTATGATCCAATCACAACCCTGGAACTTAAAGAAGGACTGGAAAGACTCAACGAGGTTCGCCTGAAATCGAAACATCGTATTCTGGAACAGTATCTGAACTTCCTCCTGGCTTTTGATGTTATCATTCAGCAACCTTTGAAGAACTATCTTTCTGAAAACTTCGAATCAATAGAATGAAAAAAGTGATCATAACCGGTGCCACTTCTGGTATCGGACGTGAATTGGCAGTTCAACTGGCAGATAAAGGATATTCCGTTGGATTAACTGGTCGCAGAACGGAGCGTCTTGAAGAGCTTAAGCAAGAAATCGGTGATCTGGCCTTTTTCAGAACTCTGGATGTAACTGATCATGAGAGAGCTGAACACGTTTATGATGAGCTCATTAACGAAATGGGCGGCCTTGATATAATGATCCTTAATGCTGGAATTGGAAAAGATAAATTACTACCGCACTGGATCTCGGATAAACAAACTATTGAAGTGAATGTGCTCGCATTCGCGCATGGTATGAATTTCGCGTTCCGATACTTTAAGAAGCAAGGACATGGTCAGATTGTAGGAATGTCATCCATAGCCTCACTCCTTGCCTCAGGCCGGGCTTCAACATATACTGCTTCAAAGCATTTTATTTCTAATTATATGACTGGCTTTCGGCGAAAGGTTAAACGAATAAAGGCAGACATCACAATTACAGATCTGCGTCCGGGATTCATTAAATCTGAATTGACAGATAATGTTAAAAATATGTTTTGGGTTGCTCCTACAGACAAAGCAGTTCGTCAGATGGTTAAGGCTATTGAGAGAAAAAAGAGTCATGCATACATAACTAAACGCTGGAGATTGGTAGCCTGGCTTGCGAAAATCACTCCTCAGTTCGTTTGGGATCGCATTTGATCACCCTTTCCAAATTTTAACACTTTGTTTTTACAATAAAGTGTATCTACCGCAAAGCTCTTCATAACTCACATATCATGAAATCTCATTTAGACGTTAAACTTCTTTCTGTTTGCTTACTTGGATTCTTTTTTTCGCTCAATGGATGCACACAGGAACCTCTCAAACTTGAATTAACATCCACATCCCTGGGATACTTAAAAACTCCTGCTGGTTTTACGGTAGAAGTATTTGCTGATTCCGTTCCCGGTGCAAGGCAGCTGACCGTTAGCCCGTCCGGTGTTGTATATGCTGGCACCCGGCGAAATGGAGAAAATGGTAAAGTTTATGCCATTGTTGACAACGACAAAAATTTTAAAGCTGATACAGTTTATACCATCACACAGGGCCACCGAATGCCAAACGGCGTAGCTTTCAAAGATGGGGATCTGTATATGGCTGAAGTAAATAAGATCTGGAAATTTGAAGATATTGAGAAAGATCTTGCAAATCCTCCATCACCGATTCTAATACGAGACGATTACCCAACTGAGTCGAGTCATGGCTGGAAATACATCGCTTTTGGTCCGGATGGAAAGCTTTATATCCCTGTAGGTGCTCCCTGCAATATTTGCAACAATGAGGATACAAACCCCATTTTCGCTTCACTGACCAGAATTAATCCGGATGGTACTGACAGAGAGATCATTGCACATGGAATACGTAATACTGTGGGTTTTACCTGGCATCCCGAAACCGGCAATCTCTGGTTCAATGATAATGGAAGAGACTGGCTCGGTGATGATATTCCTCCCGGGGAATTAAACGAAATAACTGAAGAAGGTCAGCATTTCGGGTACCCTTACCTGCATGGTTCATCAGTTTGGGATCCTGAATTTGGTGAAGCAGGTAGGTCACGGGAAAGTGAATTCAAGAAACCAGTACAGGAACTTGGCCCGCATGTAGCCCCCCTCGGTTTGATCTTCTACACAGGCGCCATGTTTCCTAAAGAATTTAAAAACCAGGCTCTGATCGCTGAGCACGGCAGCTGGAACAGAACACAAAAGATCGGCTACCGGATCATGATGGTAAGCTTTGACGAAGACGGACATCCGGTATCGTACCAGCCGTTCATAGAAGGATGGCTTCAGGGAGAAGAAGACATAAGAGGCCGGCCTGTTTCCATTGTTCAGCTAAATGACGGTTCTCTTTTGATTTCAGATGATCATGCTGGTAAGATATACAGGGTGAGTTATTCAAAATAACAGGCCTGCTTTATCCAGACATTAGACTTAATCATGGGTTGTTAATTTCTTATATTTCAGTTCCTGATTTAAAGAAATAAGACTCCATGAAAAAAGTTGTATTGATACCCGGAGACGGTATCGGAAAAGAGATCACTTCATCTGTAACCACAATTCTTGACAAAGCTGATGCCCAGGTCGAATGGGTTGAAAAAAAAGCGGGTTTAGCCGCATATGAGGAATTTGGCAATCCATTACCTGATGATGTAATAGAAGCTATTGAGAAACATCGTGTTGCTCTGAAAGGACCCCTTACCACTCCTGTTGGAACAGGCTTCAGATCTGTGAATGTTGCTTTACGCCAGAAATTTCATCTCTACAGTAATATCCGTCCTGCACGAACTCTACCCAATATTGACAGCCCATTCAGAAGTGTTGATATGGTAATATTCAGAGAAAATACACAGGGACTTTATATCGGTAAGGAACACTGGGTTGATGAAGCTAAAAAAACCCACGCAGAAAGTATTGCTGTTGTAACTGAAGAAGCCAGTAAGAAAATTATCACTGCTGCTTTTGAATATGCCCGTGCACATGAAAGAAAAAAAGTTACCCTCGTTCATAAAGCAAATATC
Organism: Rhodothermia bacterium; assembly: GCA_030427885.1. Lineage (GTDB taxonomy): Bacteria > Bacteroidota > Rhodothermia > Balneolales > Balneolaceae > JAUICM01. The sequence goes on from JAUICM010000002.1 coordinate 429,205, forward strand.
CTGAAATTTACCACCGGGTTATTTCTGGATGTTGGAAGAGAGATCGCAAAAAACTACCCCGATATCGAGTTTGAAGACCTGATAGTTGATAACATGGCCATGCAAATGGTTATGCGCCCCAAACGTATTGACGTGGTTGTTACCACTAATTTATTTGGAGATATCCTGTCTGACCTTGCTTCAGGTCTGGTTGGAGGACTTGGAGTTACAGGTGCAGCTAATATCGGTGATGATGCTGCAATGTTTGAAGCAGTTCATGGATCTGCTCCGGATATTGCCGGTCAGAATAAAGCCAACCCTCTTGCACTGCTTTTTTCTGCACTTATGATGCTTGAACACATAGATCAGATGAAGGTCGCTGAAAATATCCGCAAAGCGATCTACAAGACATTGGTAGAAAGGAAGGTTTATTGTACTCCTGATATTGGCGGGGAAGGCACTACTTCCACCTTCACCCAGGCCGTATGTGATAACATCTGATTCCAAAAAAATACTTTTCATAAAAAAAAGGGTTCTGTAAAAGAACCCTTTTTATTATACCTTATACCAGTTGATTTAATCTGTCAGGTAAATATCTTAAACAATACAGAGCTTATAATCGAAAGTATAAAGCTGAAAGCGATCGCCCATCCAAAGCTCTTTATTTTAAATCCATCAACAAATTCATCTACCAGTTTTACCAATAGCGCATTCACTACCAAAGCGAATAATCCAAAGGTAATAATGGTGATTGGAAGAGCCAGCAAATGCAAAATTGGCCCAAGTAAAAAATTAGCCAATGAAATACCTGCAGCCACCCAAACAGCACTCCAGAAATTTTTTATTTCTACTCCATTTAATACTTTAGAAGTTATATAAACGGATACACTATTGATCATCCAGGCCCAAATCATAATCGTGAGATTTTGTTAAAAGTCAGGCTCTGCGTACGGAGCAAATCTCAATTTGTTTACCTTAAATCAAAAAAAGATGGAACTAATACTTAGTGAATTTCATCACCTTTCGTTGAAACAACTTCATGATCTGATGCTGCTCCGACAACAGGTCTTTATCATTGAACAAAATTGTTTCTATGAAGATATAGACGGAGCTGACGAAAAAGCTGAACATTTACTTATTTACGAAGAAAATGAACTTGCAGGATATCTTAGAATTTTTGCACCGGGGATCAAATACCAAGAAGCCTGTATCGGTCGTATCGTTGTTAAACCAGGTTTCCGGGGCACTAGTATTGGAAAGAATTTGATCGAAAGAGGAATAGAGCATATTAACAATAAATACCCCGGCCAAAATATTCGTATCGAGGCTCAGTCGGCGCTCGAAAAATATTATGAAGCATACGGCTTTAAATCAGAAGGAGAGATCTATCCCCTGGATGGTATTGACCATATAGAAATGGTTCTCAAAACCACTACTTAAAATCTTCCTTCTTTTCCATCAATAAAGGAACCGCCCTGGAAGCCTCTTCTTTGAGTTCGTTTACCAATGGTATGATCTTTTCAGAATATGTTTCTGATTTCCCGATCATCTCCAGTTCCTTAACCAGTTCAAACATTCTGGAAAGTCCAACATATTGAGTAGTTGGTTTCAGTTTATGAGCTTCGGCACCCAGTTTTGCCATTGATTTGCTATTCGCGAATTCTTCAATGTTCGAAACCTGAACCGGAATATCTTCAATAAAAAGGTTCAGCATTTCCAGCATCATTTCAGAATCGCCTGTTGTAATATCTTCTAAGTAGGATAAATCTAATTTCACAATTCTTGACTTGATTTTTCAAAGTTGTCAAGTTTCAAAAATAAAAGATGTGGAGCAAATATAATGTGAAATTTTTAAAGCGTACTTCCTCTGCTAAAGCATTGCGCTTCATGGAGTGGTTAGGATTTCTTGTAAATGGTTCTGATCAACCAGTAAAAATGACAATAGTTACTAAAACCAGCACTACTATCTTAAAGATTATTGCCTTCCAGTTTTTCATTAGCTTTTTAACACAGAGATGAAACAGATAGACAGCGATGAAAACAAAATTTTTAACCAAAAACAAGTTATCCACAATTTTTCTTTAGAAAAATTATTGAATTCTACCTTATATATTAATCTGATCTTATGTTTTTGAAGATACAGGAATCCAAACTGGATAGAATTATCAACAAAAAAGGCTATTCCACTGTAACACTTTTTGCTAGATTTCGTGGCTGGTCGACATTACACCCTCTATTAACCGCTATATAATATGAAAGTAGCTGTAGAGGAATCACACTTAATAATGGGGTAAGCTCATCTTCTGTTTCAGGAATCGTGCAATTAAACTCAGCTAATTCTTTCACTTCCTTATTTTCAGGTGATGTAACTGCAATTATCCTTCCTTTTCTTGCCCGTACCTCTTCAATGTTACTCACCATTTTATCACTGGTGTGATTTGTGGCCGCAATAACTACCACAGGCATCATATCATCTATCAAGGCGATTGGTCCATGTTTCATTTCTGCAGCCGGGTATCCTTCTGCATGAATGTATGATATCTCTTTCAGTTTAAGAGCTCCTTCCAGTGCTACCGGGAAGCTATAAGATCTTCCCAGATACAGAAAGTTGGGTGCATAGGTAAAAAGATCAGCTATTCGCTTTACTTCATCACTGTGCTTAAGTGTTTCCGCGATTTTTTCCGGTATCTCAGACAATGCTTTGATAAGTCTTTTTGATTTTTCTTCCGTGATCGTATTCCGCAACTGCGCCATCTTCAAAGCAATAAGAATAAGTACTGTAACCTGGCCGGTAAACGCCTTTGTTGAGGCCACACCGATCTCAGGTCCTGCATGCAGATACACTCCACCGTCAGATTCCCGAGCAATGGTCGAGCCCACCACATTTACGATCCCGAGAGTAGTTGCACCTTTTTCTTTTGCTTCCCTCATTGCTGCCAGAGTATCTGCTGTCTCACCACTTTGAGATATCACAAAAACAACATCCCCTTCTCCAAGGATAGGATCCTTATATCTGAATTCAGAGGCATACTCTACTTCGACTGGTATTTTAGCGAGCCATTCGAATAAATACTCACCCACCAGACCTGAATGCCAACTGGTTCCACAGGCTGCAATAATGATTCTTTTTGCATTCTTAAGCTCTTCAGTAACTTTTGAAAGTCCTCCCAGATTTATAGTTCCTTCTTCCACATTCAGCCGGCCCCGCAAGCAATCTGCTACAGTTTTTGGCTGCTCGAATATTTCTTTAAGCATAAAGAATGGATATCCACCCTTCTCGATCTCTTCAAGACTGACTGCCAGCTCATGCACCTCTTTGGTGAGTTCAATATCGTGGGAATTGAGTACCTGGTAATCATCTTTTGTGATAACGGCTAATTCTCCATCATCGAGATACACAACTTTGTCGGTATACTCTGCTACGGCTGATGCATCAGAAGCAACTAACATTTCTCCTTCTCCAACCCCAATCAACAGTGGTGAACCTTTCCGGGCTACTATGATCTTGTCCGGATGGTCTTCATGAAGTATTGCTAAACCATATGTACCATTTATTTGAACCAGGGATAATCGAACCGCGTCTTCAAGGTCCAATCCGGGATTCTTATCCATCATATTCTCGATGAGTTTAGCAACGATCTCTGTATCGGTCTCAGAATAGAATTCATACCCTTCTTTCTGAAGCTTTTGCTTTAGTGCCCCATAATTCTCAATGATCCCATTATGAACAACCGCCAGTTTTCCAGTTGTACTGGTATGAGGGTGTGAATTAATATCGTTGGGTTCCCCATGTGTTGCCCAGCGGGTATGACCTATTCCAATATTTCCATTTTCGCTGGTACCAAGCTTCTTTTCTAATACCGAAACCTTGCCTTTGCACTTCTTTACACTTAAAGCACCATTTATTACCGCAACCCCAGCTGAATCATAGCCTCTGTACTCAAGCCGCTTCAGGCCTTTGATGACAACGTCTTTTGCCTGTTTATTTCCAATGTAGCCAACTATCCCACACATATATAAAAAGAAATTTGATTAGTGATGTACTCTTTCAAAATTAATGTATTTTGAAAGCAGAGATTAGAATATATCATTCCTAAGCTCAAACTTATAGTATGCAGATTTGTTTCTTTACAGACCAGGTTTCCTCTAACCTGCTACCTCTCACTTTAACTCGTCCTGTTGACGACCTGAGGCTTGGAATACTCACTATTCGGGAGAAATGGGAATATTCTCTTAAGCCTTCAAATACCTGCAGATTAGTACCGGGTTACCTTGGATCAATTTTCCAGAGAGGATCTTTAAATAGTGAATCTACTTATTGGATCAATAGCAGATTTCTTCCAAACAAGGAAATGACCACAGAAATTCTGGCCCTTGATATCAATACGTTACTAGTACAGAACAACCAGATAATTGCCGCTCATTTAGATGAAGATCACTCAGGAAACTGTTTTTTAAAAAATGCATTTTCTGAATCTGATTTTCCGAAAACGAACTATTCAGGAACATCTGTTTCAATAGGATACTTATGGGATTTGCTCTCTGAAAACGGAGATCAGATCCAGGCCGATACAGAATTACTCCAGATTGATAGCCTCTCAAATGTCGGGATACCCGAAGATGTTATTGTTCAAAATCCTGATAATATATTTGCAGCAAAAGACGCCGTCATAGAACCTGGCTGCATTATCCTTGCAAACAAAGGCCCGGTTTATATTGGAGCAGGTTCATCTATTGAAGCCGGTTCAATCTTAAAAGGACCTGTTGCCATATGTGATGGTGCTGTAACAAAAATGGCTTCTCGTATATCCGATGGTACTACTATTGGGCCTGTCTGTAAAGTTGGTGGCGAGGTGATGAACAGTATCTTCCATTCCTTTTCGAATAAAGCGCACGATGGTTTTGTAGGTAACTCTCTGATTGGTCAGTGGTGTAATTTCGGTGCAGATAGTAATACTTCCAATCTTAAAAATAATTATAGCTTGGTTCACCCCATCAATTGGTCAACCAAAAAGCCACATGAACAAGGTACTCAGTTCTTTGGAACAGTATTATCTGACCACTCCAAAACCTCAATAAACTCTATGTTAAATACCGGAACTATATGTGGTATAAGCTCCAATATTTTGATTTCTGGTTTTACACCAAAGTTAATTGAGTCCTTTAGCTGGCTTACTGATTTAGGCTCCGAAATCTATGATCTCTCTAAAGCATTAGAAGCAATGCGTGCTATGATGAAGCGAAGAAATATTGAGATGTCTGGAGAATATGAAGAAATGATCCGGTATCTGTTTGATAACCGCTAAAGAATTCTTCTGGTTGTCAGATATACATTTTCCCAGTACTGACTTCTCAATGCCGAGATCGTAACTCCTTTACTCGTTGATGCATGCAAAAACTGTTCTTTGTTGATCATCACACCAACATGATATGTATCCCTTCCTGTTTTAAAGAATACCATATCTCCGGTTTTGATACGATTCTTTCGAACGGAACTACCCACTTTCATTTGTTCTCTGGTAGTTCTCGGAAGCTTCAACTCAAAATAATCTTCAAAAACAACCTGCATGAATGCTGAACAATCAATTCCTTTATAGCTTGCCCCACCCAAGATGTAAGGAACCCCTTTCCAATCCTTATAGGCTATATCTAAAGCACCCTGAATTTTCTTTTCATCTGCTGATAAGTTTGCAGTATTCGGCGACCTGGTAACCGCCATAGCAGATTCAGTTTCTTTTTTTGCTCTTATTTCCCATGGTGATGTACCTCGTTTCAACATACCACAAGAGCTGAGCGTCAGACCAGCCAGTATTAATATCAGTACCCGATTTAGCATCTGTCGAATTTATTGGTAATAAATATAACAGCTATTGTTTATTTTCAAAGTACGTGTTTTTCATTAAAAATCGAATCACCTTACTACATTATGAACCTTCTCGTCAATATTGACCATGTAGCAACCCTTAGAAATGCCCGTGGTGAAGGATATCCTGTCCCTGTTGAAGCAGCCACTGTTTGTGAAAAAGCAGGTGCAAAAGGAATCGTATTTCACTTACGTGGCGACCGCAGACATATTAAAGACGAAGATGTAAACGGGCTCAAAGAATCCGTGAAAGGAACACTGGATTTTGAAATGGCAGCCACGGATGAGATGCTCAATATTTTAAAAAAAACAGATCCTGATCTCTGCACCCTAGTACCTGAAGGCAGGGAAGAACTCACAACCGAGGGGGGGTTGAATATGAAGGTGGTTTTCTCCGACTTTGAAAAACGAGTATTTCCTTTTATACGCAAAACAGATATTGAGATCAGCCTTTTTGTAGATCCTAATACTGATGATATCGAACTTGCCCACAAACTAGGCAGTGATGCCATTGAACTCCATACCGGAACTTTTGCAAATGCTGTTTCGAAGGAAGCCCGGTTTGCTGAGTTAAAAAGATTGCGTGAAGCCGCATTCCTTGCCAATGAACTTGGAATGAAAGTGAATGCCGGGCATGGACTTAATCTCGAAAACCTACCTATCCTTCTTGAGGCAGTTCCATATCTGCATGACATAAGTATTGGCCACGCTTTGATCAGTAAAGCCGTATTCTGGGGTTTACCCAAAACTGTACAGGCTTATCTGGAGATCATGAGTATTTATGAGGATGTTAAATGAGTGAATCTGAATCCATTCCACATCGTTCTGGGTATGTAGCTATTGTTGGTAAACCTAATGCAGGTAAGTCAACCCTGATGAATAAGATCCTTGGCGCTAAATTATCTATCACTACGCATAAAGCTCAAACCACTCGTCACCAAATAGTTGGTATTCATTCTGAGGAAAACGCGCAGGTTATATTCCTTGATACTCCCGGGATAATTAATCCCAAGTATGAGCTTCAGAAAGCAATGATGCGCTTTGTGGAAAAAGCTGAGAAAGATGCAGATATCATTCTTTTCATTGTTGAAGCCAACGAAAATAATATTCCGGATTATGCCTTTGATGAGTTACGAAGATTTCGGAAATCGGTAGTACTGGTAATTAACAAAATTGATACCGAGAACCAGGAAAAAGTAGAAGCTTTATCAGCCGAACTGAATGAAAAATTTGAATTCAAAAGAACCGTCTTTGTCTCTGCTTTGGAAGGCGCGGGGGTCCCGGGACTACTGGAATCCATCGTAGAATTAATGCCTGCGGGACCACCATTTTATCCCAAAGACGAACTTAGCGAACACCCTCTTCGATTCTTCGCTTCTGAACTGATCAGAGAGCAAATATATCTGCAATATCATGAAGAGATTCCCTACTCTGCTACGGTTGAAGTTATTCAGTATGAAGAACGGGAAGATCTGGATTATATCAATGCTGAAATTATTGTAAATCGTATGTCTCAAAAAGGGATGATCATTGGTAAAGGTGGACGTGCTATAAAACAACTTGGAACTGAAGCAAGAAAGTCGATCGAGGACTTTGTCGAGCGCAAGGTGTTTCTTGATCTGCATGTGAAGGTGCGTGATAAATGGAGGGAAAATGAAAATATGGTGCGAAATTTAGGATATCGTTAATTATTGTATTAAATAGACTTAAGTATCATTTTGCATTGTGCAAAAAATGGTTATAAAAAAATTCTATAAACGTATTGCATCATAAATTTTCAACACGTAAGCTTTGTGTAATGAAATTTTCAAAACCAAATACCGCTTGTAAGCCCGCATGTACTTGTATGTGTATGTGCATGATGTGCACCTGAAGGGCTTAGGTATATAGTTTTTAAGTAAACATAAAAAAGCCCTTTTGAATGCAATATCAGAAGGGCTTTTTTATTGGGATTGATAATCTCAGACGTTCTTTAAAAATCATATTGCATTCTCATTAAGAAAGGTGGAGGGATCAGGTCCTGTGAAGCCTTGGCAACCGTTTCGGGTTAAACCGAAGAAAGGTGCTACATCCTGCTCAGTGTAAGTAAAGCCACACTGGGAAAGATGAGTTCGACAAAGTGTTAGTGAAACAGCCTTGTTCGGATTCATCTCTGAACAAGGCTTTTTTTGTTTAATGAATTTAATAATCAAACGACCAATACTAACCACTCACTTATAAACCACAGAACCATGAGTAACGACTTAAACGAACGAAAACTTAGATTTGAATCCCTGCAACTTCATGCAGGCCAGCAACCGGATCCAACAACGGGTTCCCGTGCTGTTCCGATCTATCAAACTACTTCTTACAACTTTAACGATTCAGAACACGCAGCAAATTTGTTTGCACTTCGTGAATTTGGAAACATTTACACCAGGATCATGAATCCAACCACGGATGTGTTTGAACAACGCATTGCAGCACTTGAAGGTGGCGCAGCAGCTCTGGCTACTGCTTCCGGACAAGCAGCTCAGTTCCTGGCCATCAGCAATCTGGCACAAGCTGGAGATAACATCATAGCAACTCAAAACCTGTATGGCGGAACCTACAATCAGTTCAAAGTCACTATTCCACGCCTCGGAATTGATGTACGTTTTGCAGAAGAAGACACCGTTGAAGAGTTTGAAAAACTCATCGACGAAAACACGAAAGCATTCTACGTTGAATCAATCGGCAACCCCCGTGGTAATGTCGCTGATTTTGAAGGCCTCGCAGCACTTGGAGAAAAATATGGCATCGCACTTGTAGTTGATAACACCTTCGGCGCAGCAGGCGCACTTGTTCAACCCATCAAATTTGGTGCTAATGTAGTAACTGCATCTGCTACAAAATGGATCGGTGGTCATGGTACCTCTATTGGTGGCGTGATCGTGGATGCCGGTAATTTCAACTGGGGCAATGGACGTTATCCATTATTCACTGAACCTTCCCCTTCTTACCATGGACTGAATTTCTGGGAAGTATTTGGGACAGATGGTCCTTTTGGCAACATCGCTTTTGCGATCAGAGCACGTGTTGAAGGCCTTCGTGATTTTGGATCTTCACAATCTCCATTTAACAGCTTCCTTCTGTTACAGGGACTTGAAACCCTGTCACTCAGAATAGAGCGCCATAATCAAAATGCCCTTAAACTGGCATCATGGCTCAAAGAACACGACGCTGTCGAATGGATTAACTTCACCGGATTGGAAGATCATCCCTATCATGAGCGAGCCAAAAAATACCTGACTCCGGGACTTTTCGGATCCGTACTCACATTTGGTGTTAAAGGCGGCTATGATAATGCAAAAACCTTCATCAATAATGTGAAGTTGTCGAGCCATCTGGCAAATGTTGGGGATGCCAAAACTTTGGTTATTCACCCGGCTTCAACTACACATCAGCAACTGGCCGATGCAGAACAGGCAGCAAGTGGAGTAAAACCAGACCTGATCAGGGTATCAGTTGGTATCGAGCATATTGATGACATCATCGAGGATTTCGAAAAAGCTTTCGAAACTATTCGTGTCCTGGCTTAACCTAACCTGAGCCAGGACATAAAAAAAGGATGCGAGGTCGACCCACCTCGCATCCGAACTTATAAACCACTTGCAGAAATTCTGCAAACGATTATACAACACATAAATATACACACAATGAGTACTATAACAACAGAAATCAACCAAATTGACCAACGGCTGAACGAGACGATCTCGAATGTGATATCGCATGTCAGAGAAAATCCGGTTGACAAAGATGTCACATTTTCCGTGGATTCTACACTGGAACGCGGCTTTCGGTCAGAGATCAATGTCAGGAATTTTCAATTCATTGCTGATGAACCCGAAAGTCTTGGCGGGGAAAATGAGGCTCCAAATCCGGTGGAATATGTATTGGGAGCTCTCGCCTCTTGCCAGGAAATCGTGATCAAAGCATATGCTGGTCAACTCGGTATCAATTTGAATTCCATCAAAGTTGAGGCCTCCGGTGATCTGGATCTGCAGGGATTTTTTAATCTTTCGGATGAGCGCCCCGGATTCAACAATGTGCGATATAAAACCGTAATTTCCACAGACGAAACCGATCCGGTTAAGCTCCAGCTTTTGAAAAATTTTTCAATTGAACGATGCCCTGTGTTAGACATAATCTCGAATCCCGTTCCAGTAAATGGCGAAGTCGTGTATGTCAGCTAGAAACTCACTCGCTCATTGAAGTAACAATGAGCAATTCGGCAGTGCGGTGGAACCTTGACCAGGTTCTGCCGTTCTGTTTTTTAATTTTATCATAACTATGAGCGATCCTAAGAAACTCTCATTACATACTACATTCATCACAGAATCAGGACATGAACTTCATGATCCTGAATTTGCCTATCATACCTGGGGGAAACTAAATCAGGATAAAGATAATGTGATCCTGATCTGCCATGCCCTTACCGGAAACTCTGATGCAAAAGATTGGTTTTCCGGTTTTTTTGCTGATAACAGTTATGTTGATCTAAGTAAACACTTTGTGATCTGCATCAATGTTCCGGGTAGTGATTATGGCTCCACCGGGCCATGGTCCGTAAACCCTCGTACCGGAAACCCATATCAAAATGACTTCCCGGTATTAACGATTCGTGACATCGTACGATTTCAACAACTTCTCCTTGATGTACTTGAAATCAAAGGAATTGAACTGGTGATCGGGGGATCAATGGGTGGTATGATAGCCCTGGAATTCTCAATCATGGATAACAGAATACAAAAAGCATGTCTGATCGCAATGGGTAAGTCACATTCCGCATGGGCCATTGGAATCAGTAATACACAGCGACAGGCTATTTATGCAGATAAAAACTGGAATGATGGTTGGTACTCAAAAGACAAGCCTCCTGTTCAGGGACTTTCTGCTGCGCGTGCTATTGCAATGATCAGCTATCGCACCCCTCAAAATTATGAGAATAAATTCGGACGTGACTTCAACAATGAAAAGCAGATCTTTCAGGTTGAGTCCTATCTGGAGTATCAGGGGAAAAAGTTAACCGATCGCTTCGATGCGCTCTCGTATGACCGCCTCACCAAATCGATGGATACCCATGATATTTCCCGGAGCAGAAGTTCTTTTAAAGAAGTTCTGGGATCTCTTGAAATCCCCCTGCTCGTTATTGGTATAGATACTGATATTTTGTATCCACCCTACGAACAGAAGGAACTGGCTGAACTGGCACCTAATGCTGAATACAGGGAGATCAGCTCAGAATACGGGCATGATGCTTTTTTGATTGAGTTCGATCAGATAAACAACTTTCTGAGAGAGTTTAATGAACTAAGCAATGCCGGTATTATCGCAAAAGAAAATTAATCTTAATACCAGGATAAAATGGCATAACCACTAAAGCCACCGCCATCTTCCAGAGTAAGCTCAGGTAATGTTGAGCTTAGCGCTGAGGAAAACTCAACTCGAGCTGCCCCACTAGCTGAAAATCGTTCCGCAACAATGGCCCCCCGGATACTACCCGAGCCCGTTACATTAACATGTGCATTCGGGGCATATAGAATTCGGGTATTAGCAACTGCGGCACCTGAAACCAAAACTTCATCCCCACCGGTAATAACATGCCCTTGTATTCCTCCTGAACCTCCAATGGTAATGTTTGCCGTTTCAGCATATACACTACCATTGAAATTAGTAGCACCAGCAAAATTAAGGCGGTCTTCCCCTCCATAATAAGTAAACAGATTCTCCTGACTACCGCTGGAATTCATTCTGCTGCTACCCTGAACTAAAAGGTCATCTTCGACAATTAAAGTAAGTTTACCAGATCCGGTTATATTCACAGTTCCTTGAGTAAGATTGAAGCTACCTACGTGCATCACTCTATCTTCCGTACCTGTATTTATATTCAGAGTATAGCCACTTTGAACCGTGACAGATGGAATATAAGAGCCATCATAATCTGCCGGATTCAATGTAATATTTGTAAAAGGCCATACAGTTGTTACAGGAAGCTTAACACTAGACTTGGCTGGATATTCGATAAATTCCGGTAACTCATATTCTCCCGGTGATGGTAGATTACCTATCCCTAAACCCACACTGGTTCCTGAGGGTTGGATTACTGTAGTTGAAGGGTCTCCACCAGGTCCGATCAACAGTGAACTGTCAATCTTTGTTGACCACTCAAGATTAACATCCCCTGCACCTGTAGCATTGGTTCCCATGTGGCCAATAACCCTGGCACTCCCATCCAAATTAACATTAGTACCTGAAAATACTGCATATGGAAGATCCGGATTCCATATTGGGCTTGTCATCATAGACATAAGTTTTAGCTCCTGCTTATACTCCAATCCATTTACTTTACCCCAGCTTTCAACGGTAATGGTATCACCTACTTCAGTGACCGAATATTTATAACTTCCCCCCATACCTTCCCAATCGGTATAGTCATTTACACTGGTAACCTCTTCCTCATCATTGAGTTTATTGGCAATTGCCAGAATTACAGCCTGTGAGATATTCTTAGCCTGGTTTGAATTGTATGTCTGAATCGCTTCTAATTCAGCCTGATACAAATTCCTTCTGGTCATATTTCCAAAAATGGAAAGAGCAAAAGTCATCGTAAGTACGATCCATAATGCATATTGTCCCATTTCAGCTCCCTATACTGTTAAAGATCTCAGTTGCATGCAGATTCTTCAGATAAATATTGCGCTGTGCAGTTGCTCTGTATCTTTTATCATCATCAGTTTGCTCGGCAAGCGAACTGATCGTTATAGCCGTCACCTTTAAGAATGGAGCCGAAGCTGTTCCATGAACCGTCTCTTCGAAATCAATCGATTCCAGCTTCAAATAATAACTCTGTGTTGTTGACGCTCCGCCACTCTGGGGTGTTCTCACAACTTTCAGATAATCATCTTGTTTATAAATCTGTACATCCACAGAATCCGACGTACTGGACATTTTTTCAACAAATTCCAGAAATGAACCATTAGCGCTTTCCAGCCTCTTTAAGTATTTAACCTCTTCCTGAACGATACTTACAGCATTATTTGCCGTTGTTTGAAGATGATGAGTAGCACGGTTCTCAATATTAGATTCCATCATAAGCAAGTTAGCGGAGGCTATCATTGTAATCAGGATTCCAAGAATTACAGGTGGTATGAGCAGATCAAGTGTCGCGTTCATTTTATCCTTCCGTTAATTTGCATTGAATGGAACAATTGAAACGATCTGTTCAGACATCCACTTTGCCTGACCTTTTTCAATACGGTATACATTAATAGTAGCCAGCCGACCTGTTGCTCCTATTATTATTTCCTCTTCTTCAGATAGTTCGACTGTTGCAGCCAACGTATCGTTCGATGGAGTTACAAAGTTCTTTCTCTGACTTTGATTATTCAGATTATTCAAATCTCCATAATAAGTATCCAGCGAATCGTAATTAAATGACTGCGAGTACAATTCATCGGATAATGTTAACCCGTAATTAATGGCATCCATTTCCTCTTGATGACCTACTGTCTGGCGTGCTGCCTGTACATAGCTTTTGTGAATATTTACAGACAGATACATAAAAATGGCTACTGCCCCTAACGCTAAAAAAGTTTGATTCATAACATAACCCTCTAAACTTTCGGGAAAAGCTTATTACTTGTGTTCGCTTATCCATGCCGATTTTAATAAAACTGAAAGACTTTAAATTGTATGTGAAGAAATCTTAACCCTGATAAGTATTTTTTAATGCTATCAGCTGTTAAGAATCCATAAACAACCGAGATTTTTTCTTCCAAAAACCTCCAAATTGATTCTTTACTGATCTCAAAAAAAGTATCATATGATCATTCAATAATATTTTGGACTTTTGGGAGCTAATTCTACCTTCTGTTTAAACGAACTCCCCGGATATGAAAAAGATCTTTTTACTTCTACTGCTAACCCTTTTTACCATTCATGCTTCTGCTCAGGAACGAGGAAGAGTTCGTGACTTTGGCATTACACCGGGCATCCTTACCCCTGGAAAACTGAACGCCATTACTGATGTAGCCGGCATACAGGTAGGCCATAAAACTATTATCGAATCAGATAGTATTCGAACCGGAGTAACGATGATCCTACCCCACTCCGGGAATGTATATCAGAGTCGGGTCCCCGCAGCTGTTTTTGTAGGTAATGGTTTTGGAAAAGCAGTTGGCTTTACCCAGATCCAGGAATTGGGCGAGATCGAGACCCCGATTGGACTCACCAACACACTTAGTATCCATACGGTCGCCAATGGTATTTCTGATTATATGCTTGGCCTGGAAGAGAACCAGAATGTACGGTCAATTAACCCGGTGGTTGGAGAAACTAATGACGGATACCTTAATGACATCAGGGGCAGGCACATCACCGTGAATGATGTCTTTGATGCAATTAATGCAGCCGAATCAGGAGAAGTTCAGGAAGGTTCTGTGGGAGCAGGTACCGGAACAAGTGCACTGGGTTTTAAAGGCGGCATCGGAACTTCATCACGCAAACTCCCCAAAAGATTTAATTCCTATACCGTGGGTGTTCTGGTTCAATCTAACTTTGGAGGGATACTTACCATTGACGGAGCACCGGTGGGTGAGGAACTTAAAAATCATTACTTGTCCAGTATCATACCCTACGATGTAGATGGTTCCTGTATGATCATAGTTGCAACAGATGCACCCATCACTTCAAGAAACCTGGAGCGACTTGCAAAAAGAGCATTCCTTGGGATTGCCCGTGTTGGTGGATTTGCTTCAAACGGGAGCGGTGATTATGTGATCGCGTTCTCCACAAATGAAGAGGTTCGTAATAATCTTAATGCCAGAACTCCTGTGCATACTATTTCTGAACTTGATAATAATGCGATGACCCCGCTTTTCCTTGCAGCTGTTGAGGCTACAGAGGAAGCGATCCTGAATTCATTGTTCATGGCAACTACCACAGAGGGGCATCATGGTACTCAGCGGGCTCTGCCAATTGAACAGGTTCTTGAAATACTCAGGAAGTATAAAACCATTGATTAACAATAAACTTATAGCAACTAAACATCTTCACTTTCGTTTCAATAATTTGTAATATCAAAAAAATCTAAGTTGGAATATAAGGTCATGAAAGTCAGTACTTTGATCCGGGTTTATTTGGTCATTTTAACCGCAACACTTATCTCATGTAAACCCGTGGATTCTGATGATGTCAATCAGCAGAAAATACGAACTTCATATTATCTCCAATATGATGCTGATAAAGACGAAACACTAGCTTATGCTACTTTTCAGTTTGGTTCTTCTTATGTAAGGTTAAAAGATCCGGCTTATGTTAGTTTTCAAAGTGACAGGTTGATCAAAAATGATGCTCTGGGAATTATTTCGTACGACCTTACATACAGAGGCTTCAAAAATGCAGGATCTTTCTATTACAGAGACGGTAACGGAGATGAGTATCATAATAATGCCGTTCTGGTTGAGCCACTTTCATTTAATTCTGAATCTTCAACGCTATCCGCATCTCAGGGTGGAGAATTATTCTGGGATGGTGTAGTACTCACCGCAGGACAAACCGTTGGTGCCAGTATTTATACTTCTTCAGCAACCATCAGCTTTTCTACTGAGGCTATTGGAGCCAATTCCATTCGCATTTCTGCCGATCAGATCACTGATGAATCAAAAGGCGATATAAAGATCAAATTATGTCGTGGCAAATCGTTTGGTCTTTCAGAAGCTACTCAGGAAGGCGGGTCGATACATACTGAATTTTGTTCTGAAAAAGTTGATTTTATCATAACAGACTAAATTCTGTTTTCCTACAACACTTCTTTTTGTTGTAATACGTTCATGATTCACTTTTAAGAAGTCCGTATCTTCAACAGTTCTGAACCTTAGTACGAATTTAACATCTGTATGAAATATCCGTTTTCAATAGCAGCACTTTTAGTATTAATACTCTCTTTACCCATTCTCAGTTCCTGTGGTTCTGATATTGACGTTAAGATCGATCCGGATAAAGTCCAGGCGTTCTACTTTATGGAATACAGTTATGAAACTGACTCAACAACTGTCAGTGCATATTTTGTTTATGACAATTCTTACTACGCATTGGATTCTGATGAGCAGATCACGTTTAATGGGGCCGAACTAAAAAAGTTCTCCGACCGGGGATTGACCTCCTACTACAATGAATACCCCGGGCTAATTGATACCGGCACCTTTGAATTCAATAATTTTGCCGGAAAAACCTTTACGAACACCGTTGAACAAACGAGTGACATCTCCCCAAAATTTCCGCTCGATATAACTATTACTAATGGAGGCACTGTTCAATGGATCGGCGATCCTGTTAAGGAAGGTCAAACTATTACACTATATATTAGGAGTATTGATAACGGATCCGTCTTTAAAGAAGAACTTACCACCAAAGGGGCTACCAAATTTACTTTTGGTAAAAGTAAACTACCGGAATACATTTCCGGTGATGTTGAAGTTGCCATGTTCCGAACCCAACCTTATGATCTGGATGAACAAACCGTTGCAGGAGGAGTTATATCTGCAATCTACGTTTCCAATCTGTTTACAGTAAATATCAAACTGTAACCCGAGACCCACTTAATATTTCGTTCAAGGTTTAATGATCTGAAACCTCAGGCTCCCTATATCCTTTAAACGGCAAAAACAGCCCTTCAGAAATATTTTTTAGATGTAAGTGGAAAGTTCTTGACACATTGTGGCAAATTAGGGTACATTGTGGGGTGAAGTGGGAGATAGTGGGGACTATTCTCTTTTCTGAGCATTAGCAATCAACAACCATCCACACGGCGGGAATCGTGTATAGTTTTAAAGGCCAATACGAGCATAGTATAGATGAGAAAGGACGCATTTCCTTTCCAGCTAAGATGCGCAAGCTTCTCAGCCCTTCCGCACAGGATCGCTTTGTCGTGGTTCGCGGACTTGAGGGATGTTTGTACCTATACCCCGAAAATGAATGGAATAACGTTGAGCAAGCCCTATCTCAGGCCAATAATTTTACCCGCTCTGGCCGCATAGCTAAACGAAATTTCCTCAGATATGCTGAAGATGTTTCCCTGGATAAGCAAAACAGAATCGCTATCCCAACAGACCACATAACCTTTGCAGCAATAGACTCAAAAGCGGTTTTCATCGGAATGGGCCAGTATATAGAGATCTGGTCACCTGAAAAACTAAAAGAGGCTGATGACAATCTTGATCCGGATGCATTTGAAGAGATCTTTGAACAAGTGATGGGAGGCGGCTCACAAACCGATGTTGATTGAGATGACCACATATCATGAGCATATCCCGGTAATGCTTAACGAGTGCATGGAATACCTCATCACTGACGAAGATGGTATTTATATAGATGGTACCCTTGGTGGTGGCGGGCACTCAAAAAAAATTCTTTCTCTGCTTGGAGAATCAGGGCGGCTTTATGCTGTTGATCAGGATGATGAAGCTATTGCTGCTGCAACAAAACGTATCGGCAATGATTCACGTTTTACGACTTTAAAAGGAAATTTCGGATACCTGGCCACACTTCTACCTCCCCAAATTCACGGTCAGGTAACCGGAATCCTTTTAGATCTTGGTGTTTCAACGCATCAGATCAAAGAAGCTGAAAGAGGTTTCAGCTTTCAGGAAGATGGCCCTCTTGATATGAGAATGGGAAATCTCACTGGTGTATCTGCTTATCAGGTTGTTAATAACTACGAGTACGAGGCATTACGGGATGTGATCTTCCATTATGGTGAAGAAAGAGCGAGCCGACAGATCGCTAAAGCTATTATTGAATCCCGCCCAATCGAAACTACCGGAGAACTCCGAAAAGTGATCTCCGAAGTAGTTAACAAGAAATTTGAGATTAAATCGCTGGCCAGAGTATTTCAGGGAATCCGGATTGAAGTAAACCGGGAGCTTGAAATGCTGAAGAACGTGCTCGAGCAATCCCTGGAAGTTCTCAAGCCTGGTGGCAGGTTAGTTGTCATGTCTTATCATTCACTCGAGGACAGAATTGTTAAACGCTTTTTTAAGGCCGGTAATTTTGACGGTAAACAGGAAAAAGATTTTTACGGAAACGTACTCTCACCACTTCAACCTGTCACCCGACAGATCATCACCCCGTCTGATGAAGAGATATCCGTAAATCCTGCTTCCCGGAGCGCCAAACTCCGGGTTGCTGAAAAAACAGAAGGAGGCGGCTCATGATGGTGCAATCCCCACTTAAGCGTCATGAAGTGAAGCCGAACCTCCGAAGAGTACCTAAACCTGACATAGCATCCCCATCTCCAAAAGCCAATAAGGCTAAGAGCAAAAAATCCAGCAGGATGAGTCAATCGGGCACCGTATTTCCAAAGGTTAAGCCTGGGAAAGTTATCCTTATAACCATTCTTATCGGGATACTCGGATTTGCATACCTGACCCATGTTTTTGCCACACAGAGATTGCTGCGTGAGGTACAACAACTTGAAGCTGAGTACAACAAGACCCGCCAGAAGTACGACGAGCTGAAACTAAGGTACGACCGAATGGTAGGCCCAGCTGAGATCTACCAAAAAGCAAAGGAACAAGGGTTCATCAATGGCGGCCCGGCCAACAAAGTGATCATCATAAAAAATGACTGAGCACAGAACCGCCATATTAAGCCGCATGTTCATTGTACTGGGATTACTATTTCTGATCCCTTGTGCATTAGCTTTTCAGCTCATTCGCATCAATTACATTGAAGGTGAGGGGCTCAGAGCACTTTGGAACAAACAGGCTGTCGAGATGATGCCAATTCCTGCTCAACGTGGAAATATATATGACCACAATGGCACTCTCTTAGCCACAAACTCAGTGGATTACCAGATAGCATTAGATCCTAAGGTTCAGGGCCTTACCCGCCAGCAAATCATTGAACTGACCGGAAAATTAGGTGAACTGACATCAAGACCCGGCTCTTATTATCTCGATAAAGTTGACAAAGCTCCTGCAAAATCCAGATATGTGGTGTTAGCTAAAAATCTAAGCGGTATTGATAAAGACGAAATCAGTAACCTCGGTATTAAAGGGGTAATCGTTGAAGAGAATTTCCGCCGAAAATATACTTTTGGCTCACTTGCTGCTCATTCACTGGGTTTTGTAAATCATAATATGGAAGGCCGAACAGGTATTGAATCATTCTATAATAATGAGCTCAAAGGCTCTGATGGTGTTCAGCAAGTTCGAAAAGACCCCTTCAACCGTATTTTTGAATACGTAGGTGCTCCTAAAAAACTCCCGGTTAACGGATACTCCCTGTATACCACCATAGATGCTTACATCCAGGCGATTCTGGAAGACGAACTTAAAACCGGTGTTGAAAAGTTTCGTGCCAATTATGGTACCGGAATTATAATGGATCCCAAAACCGGAGCTATCAAAGCACTGGCAAATTATCCAACTTATGACCCAAATTTTCCGGGTTCAGGCGAAAATGAGAATCGACGGAATTTTGCAATTTCTGATATGGTAGAGCCCGGTTCCACCTATAAACTCATTACTGCCATTGCCGCACTAGAGCAGAAGAAAGTAAATTTTGAAGAGGTTTTTCACACTGGTGATGGCGAAAAGGTAATTCACGGCCTTACCCTACGCGACCATGAACCCCTTGGGGACATTACTTTTGAAGAGGTGATACGTCAGTCATCCAATGTTGGAACTGCTGAGATCGCAATGCGACTCGACAATGATCATTTCTACCAATATTCCAGAAATATGGGCTTTGGAACTCCCACTTATGTTGATATTGCCGGTGAAGAAAGTGGTCGCATGGCTAAGCCATACGACTGGAGTTTGGTTAGCCTTCCCTGGATGTCTCATGGTTATGAATTACTGGCAACTCCCATGCAGGTAGCACAGGCTTACTCTGCTTTTGCCAATCATGGCTTACTTATGAAACCATACATTGTTGAAAGAATTGAAGACGAAAATGGAAATATTATAAGTGAACATGAGCCTGAATCCATTCGAAGAGTAGCAAAGAAAAAAACTCTGGATCAACTCCTGCCCATTTTTGAAAGTGTTGTTTCAGATTCAGGAACCGGAGAGTATGCTCAGGTTGACGGCCTCCGGATCGCCGGAAAAACCGGGACAGCGAAAAAAGTGGTTAATGGCAGATATGCCAATATCTACCGCGGTTCATTTGTAGGCTTCTTCCCTGTTGAGGATCCCAAATATGTTTGCTTCATCATGCTTGATGAACCAAAACCTGTAGGTTACGGAGGCTATACAGCTGGTCCGATCTTCCAGAAAGTCACCAACCGCATTGCCGGACTTGATAATGACTTGCAGAGGAATATGGAATCCGGACTCAACGAAGATGATTTTATAACACAGGCACCACTGTTGGAAGGTCTTACTGTTAAAAATGCAGAGCAGATTCTGGCTGAGTTCGATATTGAATATAAATTAAATGGCAAAGAAGGCTATATAATTGAGCAACACCCCGAACCCGGTGACACGCTAACCCCGGGCGATGAAATTATTCTCACTCTATCGGAAACCTATTCTCCGATCGATAGTGCAAGCGTAAAAGAAGGTTATGCAGAAATTCCTGATCTGGACGGCATGAATATGCGGAATGCCTCCGCACTTCTCTCCTCTCTGGGGCTTAAAGCCAATATGATCGGATCCGGAACTATTTTTGCGCAATTCCCAAAAGCAGGGCAGGTAATGCGAAAAGGTGGCGAAGTCACCATTCGTGGTAAAGCCCGATCGCTGGAAGCAGTAACAGAAACACGGAAGAAGTAATAGATTGAATATCCAGAAACTCATAGAACTGGTTAATCCGCTTGATGTATCACGCACCAAGCCTGAAGGTGATATTCTGAATATCGTTCAGGATTCGCGTCAGGTTAATGAAGGATCTGCATTTATTGCAGTCCGTGGCGAAGAAGTGGATGGGCATATGTTTTTGGAAGACGCGATCCATCGGGGCGCAAAGGTTCTGATATGTGAGGAATCCTACTATACAGAAGCTCCCGGAGTTTGTGTGATGGAAGTTGAGAATACACGAGCTTTGATCGGTAAACTGGCACATGCTTTTGCCGGAAATCCTGCTGAAAATTTAAAAGTAGTTGGAATCACCGGAACTAACGGCAAAACAACCACTGCTACTCTTGTGTATCAGATCCTGAGTACCTGTGGTTATAAAGCTTCGTTACTGGGAACTGTTGCAAAACGGATTTTAGGGGAAGAAATCTCCAGCTCTTTAACTACTTCTGACCCCATTGAACTCGCCAATGATATGAGAAAGATGGTTGATGCCGGATCAGAATATCTGGTGATGGAAGTATCCTCCCATGCATTGGTGCAGTCAAGAGTGTCTGGATTTGATTTTGAAGTGGCCGCTTTTACAAACCTGAGCCATGATCATCTCGATTACCATCATACCGTAAAAGAATACGCCAGAGCCAAGAAATTGCTGTTTGACGATCTTTCTGATGAAGCCACTGCCATCACTAATATTGATGATGAATATGGTGAGT
The DNA here is from genome assembly GCA_030427885.1 of Rhodothermia bacterium. Classification (GTDB taxonomy): domain Bacteria; phylum Bacteroidota; class Rhodothermia; order Balneolales; family Balneolaceae; genus JAUICM01. The sequence continues at coordinate 450,582 of JAUICM010000002.1, forward strand.
ATATGGTCTCTGATTGTAAGGGCAAAAAAATTCTATTTGGCTTCAATGATGAAGTAAATCATATCATCACCAATGCGCCCGAAGGACTAACCCTGGTTATCGACGGCGTTCATATTGACAGCCCATTGGTTGGAAAATTCAATGCATACAACATTGGGCAGGCTTTTGAAATTTGTAAAGCTCTTGGAGTGCCGGAGAACAAGATCTCTGAAGCCCTTAAAACCTGTGCTGGTGCTCCAGGCAGGATGGAATCGGTACAAATTGATACTGATGGTCTGCCTTTGGTTGTAGTTGATTATGCGCACACTCCGGATGCACTTGAGAATGCACTGTCCACGCTAAAAGAACTTAAACAAGAGGATCAGAATCTTATTGTTGTATTTGGAGCTGGTGGTGACAGAGACTCAACCAAGCGTCCTGAAATGGCCAAGGCTGCAGCTGAATATGCTGATTGGATCTATGTAACAAGTGATAATCCAAGATTTGAGAATCCTGATCTCATCATTGCAGACATTTTAAATGGCTTTGAGGCCCTGGATAATGTAACCAGTATCACTAACCGGAAAGAAGCTATCCATAAAGCGATCGCTGATGCCGGAAGCAATGATATTATTCTTATTGCTGGTAAAGGCCATGAAGATTACCAGGACGTAAAAGGCACCAAACATCCGTTCGATGACAGATTGATCGCTGCCGAAGCTCTTAAACTAAAAGCCGGGGAGGTCAGCTAATGCTATACGAACTCTTTGACTGGCTCGAAAAGACCTACCAATTCCCGGGCGCTTCTGCAATGGCTTTCATTTCCACCAGAACGGGTCTTGCAGCTGTAACATCACTTTTAATCAGCCTGTTCATCGGGAAAAAGATCATCCGCTGGCTGAGTAACATGCAGCTTAAAGAAGTGGTGCGCGAAGACATTGGCCTCGATCACCAGACAAAGCAGGGAACTCCAACCATGGGCGGGGTGATCATACTCCTCGCCACCTTAATACCCACCCTTTTGTTTGTAAGGATGGATAGCATTTATGGCTGGCTGATCTTCTTTGTGATGCTGGCACTGGGTCTGGTTGGCTTTATTGATGACTATATTAAAGTGGTAAAAAAGGACAAAAGCGGACTGGCCGGCCGATTTAAGATCGCTGGTCAGGTTTCCGTTGGTCTGATTCTGGGTGCGGTACTTTATTTCCATCCCGACTTCGAGTTGGTTAATACACTTTCTACCGTTCCTTTTGCCAAAGACCTTAACATCGATTATGCATTCTTTGGAGAGCAATGGGCCTGGGTGATTTACCTACCCGTAGCCGTCTTTATAATTACTGCTGTGAGTAATGCTACTAATCTGACTGACGGTCTTGATGGTCTTGCCGCTGGTATATCCGGTATTTGCGGACTTGTTTTTGCGATCTTCGCCTATGTTTCAGGACGTGTCGATTTTACCGGCTTCCTAGACATCATTTACCTTCCTGGAGCCGGAGAACTAACCATTTTCTGTGCTGCTTTAGTTGGTGGATGTATGGGTTTCCTGTGGTATAACACCAACCCGGCTTCTGTTTTTATGGGAGACACCGGTTCTCTTGCTCTTGGCGGAGCATTCGGAGCATTGGGCCTTATGCTTCACAAAGAACTTCTTCTGCCATTTGTCTGCGGAGTGTTCTTCTTCGAAACAGTTTCTGTGATCATGCAAACCACCTATTTCCGCTATACAAAAAAGAAATACGGTGAAGGCAGAAGGATCTTCCTGATGGCACCGATCCATCATCATTTTGAAAAGAAAGGCTGGTCGGAACAAAAGATAGTAGTCCGTTTCTGGATCATCACTGTTCTTATGGCTCTAATTAGTCTCTTAACGCTCAAATTCCGATGAAAGAAGTTAAGGGTAAACATATCGTAGTAATTGGGGCTGCCCGGAGCGGTGTTGCAGCAGCCATCCTTCTCAAACGAAAAGGAGCTGATGTTTTTGTGTCCGATTTCGGAGCAATTTCTGAATCATCCAAAGAAAAACTGGCAGCTGCCTCAATCAATTTTGAAGAGAATGGACATACTGCACTTGCTGAAGCTGGTGAATTTGCTGCCGTAAGTCCGGGAGTACCTACAGAGTCCCCTATCGTTCAGCACTACCTGAATTCAGGCAAAGAAGTTTTTTCTGAGATAGAGGTCGCCAGCTGGTATACCAACCATGATATAATTGCGATCACAGGCAGTAATGGAAAAACTACTGTAACCACCTGGCTTACTCATATTTGGGAAACCGCAGATGCAGATTATTCCCTGGCTGGAAATATTGGCTATGCCTTTTCGGAGCGTGTTGAAGATGCTAAAGGCACTCATATTCTGGAGGTTAGCAGCTTCCAGCTCGATCATATAAAAGATTTTAAGCCAACTATAAGCGTACTGCTCAATATCACACCAGACCATTTAAACCGGTATGGAAATAGTTTTGAAGCATACGCGGCTTCCAAATTCAGAATTACAGAAAACCAGACGGCTAAAAACTGGTTCATCTTCAACTACGACGATCCTATGATCAAAAAGCATGTTGAAGAGCTACAAATGAAGGAAAGTTTCCCACAACTCTGGGGGTTCTCGAACAAGAACGAGGTACCGGAGGGAGCTTTTATTCGCAACGAACAAATCATCTTCAGATTCAACAATAAAGAAGAAACCCTGATGCCAGTGTACGAACTAGGACTACGAGGTCAACATAATCTGCAAAACGGTCTTGCCGCGGCACTTGCTGCCAGAGCAGCAGAGATCAAAAATGAAACGATTCGTGAGAGTCTCAAAACATTTACAGGCGTGGAGCACCGGCTCGAGATAGCCCGTGTGGTCGATGGTGTGAAATACATCAACGACAGTAAAGCCACCAATGTAAATGCCGTTTGGTTCGCGCTCGATAGTTTCAATGTTCCATTAACCCTGATTCTCGGTGGCCGTGATAAAGGGAATGATTATTCGGAACTGATCGGCCAGATCAAAGAAAAAGTACACACCATCATTGCGATAGGAGAATCTAAGGACAGAGTGCAGGCTCAGCTTGAAAATGTAGCACCCCATTTTGAAACAGCAGAAACCATGCGTGATGCAGTCAGACTGGCTAAAAAAGGTGCAAAACGCGGTGAAGTGGTTCTGTTGAGCCCGGCGTGTTCTTCTTTTGATATGTTCGATGATTATGAACACCGCGGAAGAGTTTTTAAAGAAGAAGTAAACAAGCTCTGATCAAGCTTAAATACCAACATTCAAATTCCAAATGACAAACAAACTTCTAATATCAAATTCTAAAACCCCGAAAGGGAGATTGCTTCGTCGCAAGCTCCTCGCAATGACGGGTAATATGGAATTTGAAATTTGGAGCCTGGAGTTTTTCACGAAGTGATCTACACGAGTCCACATAGCAACCTATCCAGCGTTCTGGGAACCAGTCCTGAGGATATCGATACCCGAAATCAGGGTAGTGACCGTATCCTGCTGATGGCCATTATCATACTTATGATATTTGGGGTACTAGCGGTGTATTCATCTATTGCGTTCTTTGCACAATCGAATGAGACCTCTGCATTTGCGCTGGTTGTTCGCCATATGGTTAAGCTGGGCATTGCCTTCTTTGTGATGTTGATCGCCTCTAAAGTGAATTACCACACCCTGGCTAAATTCAGCCGTATTGGAATGGTTTTAAGTTTGTTCATGCTGGTATTAGTACTCTTATTCGGTACGGAGCAGTTTGGAGCAAAACGTTGGTTGAATCTGGGTGGATTCAGTTTCCAGCCATCAACGGTGGCAACAGTAGCTCTTCTTCTGCATGTAAGTGTGCTACTTAGTGAGAAGCAGGAATACATTAAAGATTTCAAAAAAGCTTTTGTCCCTGTCATGTTTTGGGTAACAGTCACCTGCGGCCTCATTGGTATCGAAGATTTCAGTAGTGCCGGAATTCTAATGAGTATTTGCCTGGTGATGATGTTCATTGGAAGAGTTAGTGTGATCCAGCTTGGCTCGATGGTTGCAATTGCCATTTTAGGAGGAACACTACTTCTCAGCCAGTCTACCAACAGGCAGGACCGTGTTCATCAATACATGGAGCAGATCAAGAATATTGAGACCGGCAAATTTCTGACCGGAAGCGGGTATCAGGCTCAGCAGGCTCATATCGCTATTGCCAAAGGTGAATTGATGGGTGTTGGTATCGGTAAAAGCTCACAACGTGATTTCCTCCCCGCCCCTTACAACGATTTTATTTTTGCCATCATCGCTGAAGAATATGGAATGATGGGGGCAATGGCATTGATTGTACTTTTCAGCCTGATTTTGATACGGGGTGTAGTATACATCGCCCGAAAAGCAGAAGACACACTCGGCTCCCTCCTCGCGATCGGATGTACCTTAACGATCGTGCTTTATGGATTTGTGAATGCAAGCGTTGCCAGTGGATTACTGCCGGTTACCGGATTACCTATGCCATTTGTTAGTTATGGCGGAACAAGTATGATGTTTGCCGGACTGATGGTGGGCATCCTCCTGAATATCTCGAAACATGACCGTGACAGGAGGCAGTTGTTCTATGGCTAATCCAAAGATCTTAATTGCTGCAGGTGGTACGGGAGGACATGTGTATCCGGCTATAGCCATAGCAGACGCTTTAAAAACTGAAAATTCCAGTGCTGAGATCCTTTTTGTGGGAACACGGGATCATATGGAATGGAAGGCCGTTCCTAAAGCAGGATATGAAATTGTACATGTGTGGATCGATGGTTTTCACCGCCGGCTCACTCTTAAAAACCTGGTATTTCCTTTTAAACTTCTGACCGCTTTGGTTCAAAGTGTAAACATATTAAGCAAATTCAAACCACAAGTAGTGGTTTCATGCGGAGGCTATGTCGCTGGTCCGGTTGGATGGATCGCAGGCAAAAAAGGTATTCCCGTTGTTATTCAGGAGCAGAACAGCTTCCCTGGAGTCACTAACCGGTTGCTTGGCAAATTTGCCAGAAAGATATTTACGGCATTCAAAGAAGCAGATCAATATCTGCCGGCTGATAAAACGATGATCACAGGTAACCCGACCAGGGGAACACTTACAAAAGTTGAGAAAGAAACCGGCCTGAGATCCTTTGGTTTTGATTCCGCTAAACCGGTGCTTTTGATCATGGGTGGCAGCGGTGGTGCCCGGAGTATTAATGAAGCCATTCAGGAAAATCTGGATCATCTGCATAACAAAGCAGGCCTTCAGATCATATGGCAATGTGGCTCCAGATATTACGAAGACCTGAAAACCTCTGTGAATGAAGAAGAATATAAAAACCTCAGGCTCACAGCTTTTATCGATAGTATGCCTGAAGCATATGCTGCCGCTGATCTTATCATCAGCCGGTCCGGTGCCAGTTCCTGCTCAGAATTTATGATTACAGGTAAGCCCAGTGTGTTGATCCCCTCCCCTAATGTGGCTGGAGACCATCAAACCATGAATGCGATGGCAATGGCTGATGCCGGAGCCTCTGAATTGCTCTTAGACAAAGATGCCAAAAGTGCTCTTCCTGAACTTGTGAAGAGGTTGATCACGGATCAGGAAAAACTAAAGCAAATGAATATTGCAGCATTGAAGCTCGCCAGACCGGATGCAGCTAAACAGATCGCACAGGAAATTTTAGAACTCGCTAAGTCCCGATTGAACTGATGGAGAAAAGAATAGAAACACAACCCGTTTTTGGACGAACCCGACATATTCATATGGTGGGAATCGGTGGGATAGGAATGAGCGGAATGGCTGAGATCCTAATCCACCGCGGGTATAAAGTTTCTGGTTCTGACGGAGCACTTAGCGACACTACTAAGCGCCTTCAGGATCTTGGTGCCACTATCTTTGAAGGCCACAAAGCCGAGAACATCACCGGAGCAGATGTGGTAGTGTACACCAGTGCTGTTAAAGCGAATGAGAATGTTGAGACCAAAGCCGCGATTGAAAAACGTATTCCAACCATAAAGCGGGCAGAGATGCTGGCCGAACTCATGAAGATGAAGTATGGGATCGGAGTCGCTGGAACACATGGCAAAACAACAACCACAACCATGGTCGGACTGGTTACCAGGGAAGGAAATTATGATCCGACTATCATTGTAGGTGGTAAGGTTCACAGTTTTGATAAAACGAATGCTGTTGTAGGGAAAGGTGATGTTATCGTTGTGGAAGCAGACGAATTCGACCGAACGTTCCTCCGCCTTACTCCATCAATTGCCATTATTACGAATATTGAAGCAGAACATCTGGATATCTATGATGATCTGGATGACGTGAAGCAGGCCTTTATCGATTACTCGAATAAAGTTCCTTTTTATGGAGCCGTTATCGTGTGTCTGGATGATCCGAATGTGAGAAGTGTATTGCCTCAGATAGAACGGAGAGTGATCTCTTATGGATTTACTCCTCAGGCTCAATTAAGAGCTACCGATATCAGGCTGGATCAGTTTAACAGCACTTTTACTGTTGTTCACGAAGGGGAGAAACTGGGAGTTATCACACTAAAAGCTCCCGGAGAGCATAATGTGAAAAACGCTTTAGCTGCCGTAGCCACCGGACTTGAACTGGGCATGGGCTTCAAAGACATCAAATCAGGTCTCGAGAAATTTCAGGGAGTATACCGCCGGTTCCAGCTTAAATATGAAAACGGAATTATGGTGATCGATGATTATGCTCACCATCCGACTGAAGTGCAGGCAACTCTTAATGCTGCTCATAAAGGATGGCCTGACCGTCGTGTGATCGCGGTATTTCAACCCCATTTATATTCGAGAACTCAGGATCTGTATAAAGAATTTGGTCTCTCTTTCTTTGATGCGGAGGTACTGCTGGTGACAGACGTATATCCTTCACGGGAAAAACCAATTGAAGGAGTCACTGGTAAACTGATCGCAGACACAGCTGAACAATACGGTCACAAAAATGTGATCTATGTGGAAGACAAAAATAATGTGACAGAGAAACTAAAGGAAGTTGCCCGGCCGGGAGATATCATCATCACCATGGGCGCCGGCGACATTTACCGTTCCGGAGAAGGTTTCGTGGATGAGATCGAAAATGGAAATTTCAGCATTGCTAAAAACTAATTGAGTAAAAAAGAACAACATATCGCTGAATCTAAAAGCAAACTGATGCCTTGGGTTACTGCCATCCTTATGGTTGTCGGAGTATCTGTAATTGCTGCACTCTACTGGAACCGGAATGTCACCGTAAAAGAGATTGAAGTAACAGATACCTATTACACACCAGCTGAAGAGATCATAACCGCAGCTGAAATCCCAGTTGGTATCAAACCAGACAGTTTAGATCTGGATGCAGTCATAGCCAGAGTTGAAGCTCTCACGTATGTGAAATCGGTAGTTCCATACATCGAGCCGAGTGGTGATCTGAGACTTACAATCAGAGAAAGAGTACCTATCGCAATGTTAGTTAAAGGTTCAGACAGAATTTACGTGGATGCTGAAGGTGTTCGCCTCCCGATCATCGATGGTAAAACAGAAGACTTACCCCTGGTGTATGGTTTCCGGGCCACATTGGGTCGCGATACCCTCAAGAGTAACGAATTTGGACAGATCCGGGATTTTCTAGTGGGAGCCAGAAATAATGAATTTGGATGGGCCACCATCAGTGAAGTGGCCTACAGTGTTGAAGAAGGAGTTGTAGCCTTAAGCCATGAGAATGGTGTGAAGCTACTTTTCGGAACTGATGATTTCGAAATCAAGCTCCGTAATTGGGAAGCATTTTATGCGGAAATAATACGCACAAAAGGTATCCAACACATGCAACAAGTGGATCTGCGATTCACAAACCAGGTGGTGACCCGGGAATCATGAAATTGAATTTTTCTCTTAGCAATCAAAAACAGCGGTACTGACATGTCAGAACAAGAAAACATAATGGTCGGTCTCGATATTGGGACAACAAAAATCTGTGCGATCGTTGCTTCGATCGATGAACAACAGCGCATTAATATACTTGGAGTTGGAAAGGCCCCCAGTGATGGCTTAAACCGTGGTGTGGTAGTTAACATCGATAAAACGGTTAGTGCCATCAAAGATGCTATCGCTCAGGCAGAGCTGGCATCGGGTATTCAGGTTAATTCAGTTAATGTTGGTATTGCCGGAGACCACATCCGAAGCATGAGAAGTAAGGGTGTGATCACGATCAACAATAAAGACAATGAAATTACAGCTCAGGATGTGGAGCGTCTGCTTGAAGACTGCCAGCGCATCATGCTGCCAACTGATCAACAGATCCTGCATGTGATACCACAGGAATTTGTGGTTGATGGTCAGGACGGAATTAGTGATCCAGTGGGTATGAGCGGAATGCGTATGGAAGCTGAAGTTCACATTATTACCGGACTTGTTTCAGCAGCTAAGAATATTTACCGGTGTGTTGAACGCGCCGGATACCAGGTGGCAGATATCATACTTGAGCCTCTAGCATCCTCCTATTCAGTGTTGGATCAGGAAGAGAAGGAAGCCGGGGTGGTACTGGTGGATATCGGAGGCGGAACAACAGATGTAGCTATCTTTCAGGATAATACGATCCGCCATACTGCAGTGATAGCAATTGCAGGACAGAAAGTAACAGACGATATCCGACTTGGGCTGAGTGTTCTTGACGATCAGGCTGAAACACTGAAAAGAAAACATGGCGAAAGCTATGCCGATCTGATACAGGCAGATGAGGTGATCACAGTACCCGGTATTGCAGGTCGCCCTCCAAAGGAAATTACAAAGAGCATACTGGCTAAAATAATTCAGGCCAGAATGGAAGAGATCCTCGAGATCGTTGGTATAGAGATCAAAAGAAGCGGTTATTCCGATTCATTAAGCGCCGGGGTAGTTCTTACCGGTGGAGGATCTTTGATCAAGAATATCTGTCCATTAGCCAATGAATTACTTGGAATGGACGCAAAAGTGGGAATCCCACTTGGTATCACAGGCGGACTTGTTGAAGAAGTTAACAGTCCGATCTACGCAACAGGAGTAGGATTAGTGGTTCATGCCCTTCAAACCGGCACAAGCACTAATAAAACGATGATCCCTACTTCGTCTAAAGCAACCAGTGTAGAACAGGTGATGGCGAAGATCGCCGATCGCATGAAGAGCTGGTTCAAAGAACTTTAATAGTAATCATCTACAAACAGAATAATCAAACATCCAGTAAACAATAAAAACAGGAGTTATCATGGCTAATTTCTTTTTTGACGAACAGAGCCAGGAAAACGCCAAGATCAAAGTCATTGGCGTCGGCGGTGGTGGCGGCAACGCTATCAATAATATGATAAATATGGGCCTTGACAGTGTTGAGTACATCGCACTGAATACAGATGCCCAGGCATTAAAAGCAAGTATGGCTGATCTGAAGGTTCAGGTAGGCTCTGCACTAACCAGCGGGTTAGGAGCAGGTGCACGCCCTGAGATCGGACGAGAAGCTGTCGAAGAAAACAGACACGACATCGAGGAATCGATCGAAAGTGCTGATATGGTTTTTGTAACAGCCGGAATGGGTGGCGGAACCGGAACAGGTGGAGCTCCCGTTGTAGCCGGTATGGCAAAGCGTAAAGGTATCCTTACTGTTGGTATCGTAACCACTCCTTTTGAGTGCGAAGGTAAGATCCGTAAGAAATATGCCCTTGAAGGTATTAGTGAGCTTAAGAAAAACTGCGACACCGTAATAGTGATCCCAAATGAACGCTTACTCGATATCGCTGACGAAAACACTTCCCTCATGGAAGCATTTGCTCTGGCTAATGAAGTGCTTTACAATGCAACACGAGGTATCAGCGATCTGATCCTTATGCCAGGTCTTATCAACCTTGATTTTGCAGATGTGCGTACAACAATGACGGATGGCGGTGCAGCTATCATGGGTTCTGCAACAGCATCGGGAAGCGACCGAGCTGAAATAGCAGCCCGCGAAGCAATAAATTCACCCCTCCTTGATGGTGTAAGCATTCGTGGTGCACGTAATGTACTGGTTAACATCTCAGCAGGTTCAAACCTGGGTATGAGAGAAACCACAACAGCAACTAGCATCATTCAGCAGGAAGCTGGCGATAACGCTGAGATCATCCTCGGTACCGTTCTCGATGAGAATTTCGGTGATGAGATCAGAGTAACAGTTATTGCAACAGGCTTTGACCTTGCTGAAGACAGAACATCCGTTAAAGTGGCTCCTAATAAGCCGCTTAATGCTGCCGCTGAAAATGCAATGAAGAGTCAGACTCCTGCACGACAGGAGATCCCAACCAGATTCACCCGTACAACCGGTGATTTCTACAAGGGGGAAGGAAATCTCAAGAAACTTGATACTCCGTCTTATCTGCGTCGCGATATTAACGTGAAGAAAGACGAAGTAAGAGCTGAAGAAGAAGAACCCACCTCAGAAAACGAACAAAACACCCATACTGCACCGTTTCAAAGTAGGACGGAGCGTATACGAAAAGACGATTCCGATCAACCCGCATTTTTGCGCAAGATCATGGATTAAGTCGCACTAAATTCGGCTTTCCCCAGGGATTCCATGGGAGTGGTGTCTCTTAGCCGGTTTAAGTTTACTGGATTATAGCCATATCCGCCGAAGGCGGATGGCCTACAGACGGCAGGCTATAGATTGCTAACAACAAAAGAGACCTCCTGGCCGGGGTCTCTTTTTTTATCGAATGAGCCTTTTGTAACATTTTCTCATTTTGGCCCCTTTTACCAACTCAATCTCCCCTTTTCGTTTCGACATCTCCTTTTGTCATTTCGACCCTGCCTATGCCGGCGGGCAGGCAGAGGGAGAAATCTAAAGAGTTCTGAACCTACATCGAGTTCTTTAGATCTCTCACATTCGTTCGATATGACAAACGTAAAACTATCTACTTTCAGAAATACTTAAACTCTGCAATTTCAGTTTTTTGTCATTTCGACCAGCGGGATAAATCTAAAGAGTTTTAATCCTGCATCAAGTGCTTTAGATTTCTCAGTCGCATTCGCTCCTTCGAAATGACAAAACAGAATTATGCCCTACTATGTGTACATAACAACAAATTCTTCTAAAAGTACTGTGTATGTTGGAATGACTAATGACATCCCATCCAGAATTCTCGAACATGGATTAAACGCCGGCAATAAATACACCTTTGCAGGTAGATACCATTGTTTCAATTTGGTTTACTATGAAGAGTACAAATATGTGAATGACGCCATTTCCAGAGAAAAAGAAATCAAAAAGTGGCGAAGAGAAAAGAAGAAAGCTCTGATTGAGACAACTAACCCGGATTGGAAGTTTCTTAATCAGGATCTCGGGTTATATCCATTTGGTGATTATTCCGATGAAAGAAATATCAAAAACCGAAGAGATAATAGTTAGCGTTAATAATTTCTAGTTCTGCTCTGTCATTTCGACCAGAGGGAGAAATCTAAAGAGTTCTGAACCTACATCGAGTTCTTTAGATCTCTCACATTCGTTCGAGATGACAAATATGGAATTATTTACCTTTAGTAATACACTTAAGCCTTGCAATTTCAGTTTTTTGTCACTTCGACCAGAGGGAGAAATCTAAAGAGTGCTGATTCAACACAAGACTCTTTAGATTTCTCGTATTCACTCGAAATGACAAAGTTTATGCTGTTTTCTAAATAGCAAGATCAGAATACACTCCAGAGTAACCTTGACGCCATAACCACGGCCAGTACCGCAAACCCCCATTGCAGGATCTTACGATTTACAATGTGATTGAGATAGGCTCCTCCAAAACCTCCGATCAAACCTCCAATGGTAAGCGGAAGTGCTGCACCAAAATCGACATAACCCAGGGTGTATGCTGAGATTCCTGTTTCAGCAACATCAATAAGAGCTAGCTGTATAACTCCCGAAGAGATAAGAATAACCATACCCAGCTGCGACATACTTACGGACTTTATAAATGGCTGTTTGAATACCAGGTTCATCAGTGGAACCATAATCCCCCCACCTCCAACACCTGCAAGTGATGCTAAAAATCCACCGATCCCTCCGGTAATAAACGTCTCCTTGATTCCCATATCATTGAATTCACGCTCAGATTCTTTGGTCTTGTCTCTACCTCTCTTAAACATCATAAAAGAAGCATAAAACAAGATGAGGCTGAATAGTATGGCGAACTCTTCTCTGTTATAATATCTGGAAGTAAGAACAAGTTTACCCAGATACACACCTATAACCCCCATCAATCCTAACATCGCAGATTCTTTCAGGTAAACATTCTTCTTTAGCAGCTGCTGAAATGCACTGCTGGATGCTGCAACCAGGGTACAGAATAATCCGGTTGCAACCGACCACTGAACTGCCGATTCCACCCCAGCATGGCTGAACAAAAAGTAAAGTACCGGTGTAAAGATGATTCCTCCCCCAACACCCATTAACCCTGCGATAAGCCCTGCAATTAAACCGATCACCAGCAATGTGATGATTTCCATAGTAGCACCGTCTTTATTCCTTAATTCAATTCCGGCCAATATACTAAGCTACTCTGTAACGAACCCGAGGCACATTAATTTAAATTTTAAAACAGGTTTTTATGTATTAAAATCCACTTTCTCAGATCATTAAGATTTCAACACTTTTTAAACAAGGCTTCTATGGATTGGTTAACATCTCCGTGGGTAGTGGATATTCTTTCCGGATTACTGGTTTCCGGAGTTTTGTTTGTGGTAGGTTTCTTTTTTGGAAAATACCGCGAAAAAAAACGCTATAAAGGCAATAACCTTGAGTTATATGATTTCTACCCCTTTAATGTGGACCATAACAATCATTCCTTTTTTGATCTTAAAGATTTCAGAATTGGAGTCTACTATTTCCTGAAACACAGGGATTATCGTGCTGCACGACAACTCATACTTATTGGGGAACAAAACCAGGTTCGTGAGCAGCTTGGCCCCAAAGACCTGGAGCAGTATCTCAAGCTTTACTCCAAATACAGCGGAGATACTATCTTCAATGACACCGAGGAATTCCTTACTAACTACAAGAATATAGTTCGCCTGATCGGAGAATCTTTTCCTGATACAGGAATTGAGATTCTGCTTCATGACCTTTCAAACCCGGCTAAATCGCTGGTGTTGATCGAGAATAACGTAACCGGAAGAAAGGTGGGCGATGGAGCAACTAACCTGTTACTTGACCTCAAAATGAGGAGAAGGCAAAATCAGGATAAACTCAATTATGAGCTTAATATTGGCAGCCGACGATTCAAGTGTACAACCATTCCTATCATCAGAGAGGAATTCGGTATCATCGCAGCGATCTGTATCAATATTGATGCCAATTATCTTACCCAGGAAGTACTTTCAACTAAAGAAAAGATGGAATACTTCATTACTCAGATCTGTAAAATGGATATGAAAATAGATGAGAACATCCTCAGCAAAAATGAATTTGAATATGCCAAAGCCGGGAAAAAGCACTGGAGAGATCACTCTCATGAGAGATGATCAAACTTCGATCTCCCCTCTCAGTACGGTAACAGCCTTACCAAGTATCTCTACTCTTTCCCCTTTATATCTCACTGTTAACACACCTGATCGAGAAGAGATCTGACGTGCTTCCATTTCCTTTTTGCCCAGAACATCAGACCAGTAAGGGGTCAGTTTTGTATGGGCTGATCCGGTAACCGGATCTTCATCAATGCCGGATTGGGGAGCAAAGAATCGCGATACGAAATCAACTTCCTCACCTTTTGCAGTAACAATCACACCTCTGGCCTTCACCTTCTTCATTAAACTGAAATCCGGCCGCAACCCTGATACCTCCTTCTCACTTTTTAATACTAGCATATAATCATCAGTCTTATACACATCTGATGTGGGCTTGATACCCAAAGCCTGAAATAAGATCGGGGGTGCTTCAACCTTTGGCATCAGATCTGAAGGAAAATCCATCAGGAAACGATCACCCTCCTTCTGTACAATTAATCTTCCGCTACGAGTCTCAAAATTAATGGCTTCTTTTTCGTAACCCAGTTCTTCAAAAAGTACGTGAGCAGTGGCTAGTGTAGCATGCCCACAAAGATCTACTTCCACTGCAGGAGTAAACCATCGCAGTCCATAAACATCCCCTTCTTTTACAAAAAATGCTGTTTCCGAGAGATTATTCTCTGCTGCGATTTTCTGCATCAATTCATCACTGATCCACTCATTCAGTGGACACACAGCTGCGGGATTTCCTCCAAAGGGCTTATCAGTAAAAGCATCCACCTGGTAAATCGGGAATTTCATAGCGGAGATATTAAGTTTATCTTTACCGCTCTAAACCTAAGGAAATTTTATTCAACATCCCCGATGCAGCTTTACCCCGAAAATGTATTAGAGAAACTCGGATTTGAACAACTCAGGCAGGCTACTCTTGACCTGGTTCAATCTGAACGTTCCTATGAGTTGATCTCCGAACTACAGCCAGTAAGCAATACTGAGCGGGTGATGACACTGCTGGATCAAACCCGGGAAATGATGGGTATTCTGCAAGACCCAGATCCGTTTCCATTGAATGAAGTGCCTGATGTTCGGGATTACATTTCTAATGCTAAAGCTCATGGAAGTATCATTCCACTTCAGGCTTTCGTTGATGTCCTTCACCTTGCCACAACTGCTCGATTTACTAAGAAATTTCTGAAACAACGCGCAGAAGAAAAACTCCGGTTGTATACGATCTCGGAAGGTTTGATCCCCCTGAAGGAATTAGAATCCTCGATCAAACAGAAAGTAACTGAGAATGGGGAGCTCAAGGATGATGCCAGCCCTGAGCTTAAGGCGATCAGGAAGAAGCTTAATTCCAAGAGAAATGAACTGAGAACTACCATCAATAAGTTGATGAGGACCGCTGTTAAGGACGGAATGGCTTCAGAAGAAGGAGCCACGATTCGAAATGGACGAATGGTGATTCCTGTTCTGGCAGAATACAAACGCAAGATTCAGGGATTTATACATGATGTATCTTCTACCGGACAAACGGTGTATCTGGAACCTGTTGAAGCCCTGCATTTAAATAATGAGATCCGTCAGTTTGAGATTGAGGAACAGAAAGAGATTGAGCGTATCCTTCAGGAACTTACCCGGCATGTACGTGAACATTCAAAATTCATCCTCCAGAATGTGGAGTATCTCGCTGAGCTCGATGCGATCCAGGCAAAGGCTAAGATATCTATAAAACTGGAAGCTGAGATCCCGGTAGCATCCAGGCACAAAATCCTGAAATTGAAAAAGGTGTATAACCCGAATCTCCGGCTTAAAAACCTGTCTCTTAAAAAAGATGATCGTCTTGAGATCGTACCATTATTCATGGATCTCTTTGAGAATGAACACTGTCTGATGATCACAGGTCCAAATGCCGGTGGAAAGTCAGTAGCCATGAAAACAGTTGGTATTTGTGCCTTGATGAACCAGTCCGGTTTTGCCATCCCTGCCGATCCAACTTCAGAGCTTCCTGTGTTTTCGGGAATTTTTGTTGATCTCGGTGATGACCAATCTATTGAAAATGACCTCAGTACTTTTTCATCCCGGTTGAAATGGATGCGTGAAACCCAACAACGACTTAAACCAGGCAGTCTCATTCTTATTGATGAAGCCGCTGCAGGGACTGATCCTGAAGAAGGCGGTTCACTATTTCAGGCTTTTATTGAATATCTGCTCGATTTCGACTGCAAAGTGATCGTGACCACACACCATGGTTCACTTAAAGTCTTCGCGCATGAACATCCGCTTGCGGTTAACGGCTCCATGGAGTTTGATCAGGCCAGCCTTTCACCAACCTATCGCTTCAAGAAAGGAATTCCGGGAAGTAGTTATGCCTTTGAGATCGCCGAGCGTATGAATCTGAATAAGAAGCTTTTAAACCGTTCAAGAGAGCTACTCGGTGATGCCAAGAATAAAATGGAGTCTCTGATCACTGAACTCGAGACCAAAACCCAGCAGGCTGATGATCTGAGAGAGAAATTCGAAGCTCTGAAATCAAAAGCAGAATCAGATCGTAACCGATATCTGAATAAGCTGGAGAGTATCAACAAGGAAAAAGACAAGATCCGTGAAAAAGCACTGATAGAAGCTAAATCCATCATGGATAAAGCCAATCAAAAGGTAGAGCAGGCCGTTGAGAAAATAGTCTCTCAAAAAGAAGCAGATAAGAACCAGATCAAGGAGATTCGTAAAGGTATTGATCAGGAGAAAGCTCAAATTGAAGGGAACCTGGAAAAGGTTAAAGAAAGACGGGAAGCTAAATTCAAAAAAAGTAAACATCCCCCAAAAGTGGGTGATCATGTCCGGTTTCTGGATGGCAACACAACCGGTGAACTGGTTGAATTGAAAGGAAAACAAGCGATCGTTCAGGCAGACGGACTCCGCCTTAAAACCAAGTTTCAGAATCTTGTTAAGGTTGAAGCTCCGAAGAAGAAGAAAAATAACCGGGCGCGCTCAGCCGTGATCGTGGGTGATTCTGATCTGTTGAATGAAAGCGTAAAACCACGGCTTGATCTACGTGGTAAAAGAGCAAATGAAGCCCTTAGTGAAGTAACCCATTATTTAGACCGGGCCGTTTTTCGTGGATTGCACAGGGTTGAGATTGTGCATGGTAAAGGTGATGGGATCCTCAAAGAACAAATTCATAAGTACCTTGCTGACCGCTCAGAAGTTAAGAGCTATGAGCTGGCACATGAGGATTTTGGTGGCGCGGGATGTACTCTGGTTAATTTAAAATGAAAAATTCAAAATGAAGGTTGAGTATCAAGCCTTCTCAATTTTGAATTTTAAATTTTTAATTCTCAAGAAGATTCTCTTCTTGAAGCATTTCGATCGTATCCACTGCATGACGTAAATGCGGGATCACAATACTTCCACCAACAGTAAGTGCCACATTCAGCGCATCCACGATCTCGGCTTTAGATGAACCTGTTTTTGCACATTGCTCCAGGTGATAATCGATACAATCGTTACAGCGTAATACAGAAGAAGCAACCAAACCCAGCAGCTCTTTGGTCTTGGTATCCAGCGCTCCCTCACGGTACGTATTAGTATCCATATTGAAGAACCTTTTGATACCCAGATGACCGAGCTCCATCACTTTTTCATTTTGTTCAGCTCTTTTTTCACGGAACAGTTCGAGGCGGTTTTTATCTTCTGAATTTGACATATTTGTGACGTTTTGAATTTTGGAATCACGAAAGGTACGGAGCTACCAGTTATAGATAAAATTGCTTCAAAAAATGTTATTCTTCGAAGTCATCCTGAGCGAAAGCGAAGGAACTTATCGTTGAATCGACCAGATCCTTCGGCAAAACCTCAGGATTACGGTACTGGTTTAACTTAATATAGAAATGTTCGGAAAAAAGCAGCCTAAACATAAACTTGCCGTTATCGGAGACAGTCTCTCACAGGGATTCAATAATGGTGGTATTTACAGGACGGATATAAATTTCCCATCCTTTATTCACAGATGTTTTGACCCCCTGCCCGATTTTGATCAGCCTTCATTTACGGCACAAGCCGGAATTCCACTCAATCTGGAAGTGCTGCTTCGGGGCTTATCTGATGAATTTGGTGATGAAATAGACTGGACTGAATATACCGGGGCCGCAAGCCATACCTTCAAGACCCTGAAGCGGATCAAGAAATACTGGGAAGGCGGCATGAAAGACCTCAGTATAAAACAAGATACTCCTTTCCATAATCAGGCTATCTGGGGATTAGCGGTGAATGATTCATGGCTGATCAATGAAAAGAACAGCCGGGAATTCATTAATACCCACCATGAACGATATACTGTTTTTGGCTTTCTTCCCGAACATGCAAAATATACGACTGCGCGTTTGGTGTTAAATCCACGGCTGACCCCTGAATATGAGGAAAATACTCAGATCAGAAATATTGAGCTTCTTCAACAAGATGGCGGCATTGAAAACCTGATTGTCTGCCTTGGTCATAACAATGCGTTGGGTTCTGTGGTGAATCTGCAATTGAAGTGGTCGGAGGAAGAAGATCTTACTGCCTTCATGGCCGACCGAAAACACTCTATATACCGGCCCGAGCATTTTGAACGAGAATACCGGGAACTGGCGGAACGGATCTCAAAGATTGGTGTGGAACGGGTCTTCGTTCCAACCATTCCTTACCCCACTATTCCGCCTGTCTGCAGGGGAGTGAATTCTGAGTTTTCCAGTAACCATCTTGGATACTTCGACTACTATACCCGTTTCTGGATCTGGGATGAGGATTTCGATCCCGAGAAACATCCGCACCTTACCAAAGACGAGGCCATCCAGATCGACTTTGCTGTGGATGATTTCAACTCCATCATTCGCAAAGTGGCAAAAGAATATGGCTGGAATGTAGTGCCCATGGCTAAAAATGTAGCCAGTATGGCCCGGAGACGACTGGGGGGTGAATTACTTCGAAGCTACCCAAGTGATTTTGCCGCAGCACTGAAACGAAATCCAAAAACCGAACACCTGGTTGATGAACAAGGTGATGTTAGGCTTTCCACCGATTTTATCCGGGTTCATAAAGAAACCGGAAAGTTATACAAGGGTGGGATCTTCAGTCTGGACGGCCTTCACCCCACTACTATTGGTTACGGACTGATGGCTAATGTGTACCGAGAAACCATGAGACAAGCCGGTGTTAAATTCCAGAAACCGATCGACTGGGATCTGATCATCCGCGAAGATTCTTTGGTTACTGATCCTCCTGCTTTGTTAGCTGAACTCCGAATGGTACTCAGATATCTGGCCATGGGTAGCCAGGAACGTATGTTTAACATCGGAAAGGGATTATTCACGCAGATCCTTGAGCTCGTTTCCACCGGTAAAAAAGAATGGGAATAGAAAAGCCCCGTACATGATATATGCACGGGGCCTGGGTCTTCTAAATATGGGGTTATGTCATCCCATTTCTAGATCTTCGATAAAGTTGTTAAAGTTCTCTTTGAACTCTTCCATGTTTTCTGAGAATGACTCACGAGCCTCTTCCCAGTTTTCTTCGGTACTGTCTTTCATTTCATCTATCGATTTTTCGAGTTCAGAACGTTCATTCACAAGATCTTCCCATTTCTCTTTGGTCTCTTCTTTCATGTCTTGGGTGCCATCTTTGATATCCGCCTGGATATCATTGATCTCGTCCTCGATCTCATCCAGCTGCTTTTCAGCATTCGCGATGAACTCATCTTTGGTTTGAGCTGCATTATCCTTAGCAGACTCGATCTTCTGCTGGGTATTACTTGAGATCTCGTTCAGATTATCTTTTGTTTCTTTGGTGCACGCACTAACTATCAGTGCCAGAGCAAGTGAAAAATGTACTAAAATTGACTTCTTCATAAGAATATGTTTTGTTCAAATTCAGTACATTGAAGTCTCATATGAATAAATAGTTCCATTTTTTAAGATTATGAAAACTCTGTTCCAGCTTCTGATTTGTACCCTGCTTTTTATAACTCATTCTCTCAAAGCCCAATCTGAGTTTCTGGATTCTAAGGAGAATGCATTTTCGATAGGTAACGAGCTGAGCTTCAAGAAAGATCACCTTACTGGTACACTTGGCTTTTTCTATACCATAAATGGAGCTTTTGATATTGGTTTAAGTTATTCAAGATTGAATACCACACTGAATAGATACCGACCCATTATTGGAAACAGTTTCAGTGGATATTTGGCCGCTAAACTATTGAGTGAAGCAAAAGGGGATCTTATAGGGTTCAAGATGGGTGTAATAGCTGCATATAGCAGCTTTGATTACAAAGACAGCTGGAGCCATGATATAACTGACCATTTCGGGATAAGCTATTTGGGTCTGAGTGCTTCAATTTTTAAGAAGTTTAAAGATGATCTGCCTCCACTTTTATTCACCGAGCCCAAATACTTCAAGCTTGGTATAAAAGCATTCCCATACGCAGAAACAACCATAAAACATTCCCAATCCGGCCGTTTAAATGCACAATATGTATCCTTTTCTGCAGGACCGGTTCTCCAGGTAAATAACATCCACAGAACTATTATGATAGAACCCAGCGTTAGCCATAACTTTATTGACAATATCACTTATTTCCGGTTTTCAGTATCTGCTTTTCTCTGATTTTCATACAATTCTGGTTTCTTCATAAAATCTTCACAATAGAGTGAGATGTTGGCGCCAACTTTGCAAAAAACAGATTTTATGAAATACATTTCCCTCATTCTTGTAGCGATCACACTTATTAACTGCTCTTCGGAGCCTAAAGAAACTCCTTATGATCCGGCAACGGATACCCTGAAATATGAACAGGAAGTTCATTTCAGAAATGTACAACAGCTTACCTTTGGTGCAAATAATGCAGAAGCCTATTGGGGCTTCGACGATTCCAAGATCATCTTCCAGTCTGACAACCCTGAATGGGGCGCTGATTGTGACCAGATCTATTATATGGACGCAAATGCCAACAAACCTGGCTTCGAACCTAAAATGATCAGTACCGGAATGGGACGTACTACCTGCTCCTTCTTCCTACCGGGTGACACAACCTTTGTGTATGGTTCAACCCACTTGTCTGATAAAGCATGTCCTGCTGTACCTGAGCGCGGACCTAATGGCGCTTATGTTTGGCCGATCTATGAAGGTTATGATATCTTCAAAGCAAATCTTGAGGGCGAGATCATTGCCAATCTTACTCCAAACAGTCCCGGTTACGATGCCGAAGCAACCCTTTCTCCAGATGGAACTCAGATCGTATTTACTTCTACCAGAAGTGGTGATCTTGAGCTTTACATCATGAATACCGATGGCTCTGATGTACGACAGATCACCGATGAACTCGGCTATGATGGCGGTGCATTTTTCTCGCCTGATGGAAAGCAGCTGATCTTCCGTGCTTCAAGGCCTAAAACAGATGAAGAAGTAGCTAAATACAAATCGTTGCTCTCGCAGGGACTTGTTGAGCCGACTGATATGGAACTCTTCATAGTTAACGTGGACGGAACCGATATGAAACAGATCACTCATCTTGGTAATGCCAACTGGGCTCCATATTTCCATCCATCCGGAGAGAAGATCGTGTTTTCATCTAACCACAAATCTGAACGTGGTTTCCCATTCAATATCTTTATGATCAATAAAGATGGAAGCGGACTAGAGCAGATCACTTTTGATAATGCCTTCGATTCCTTCCCAATGTTCTCTTATGATGGTAAGAAGATCGTTTTTGCGTCCAACCGGTTTAATGGCGGTGATCGTTCTACCAATGTATTCATTGCCGACTGGGTAGACTAGAGCGGGTCAGCATTACATTCATTGTCATTTCGACTTGAGGGAGAAATCTAACAGGTTTGTTAACAAATCGAACTTTTTAGATTTCTCGTTTCACTCGAAATGACAAATTTAATTAATTTCTACTCTACAGGATTTTATTCTTTTGTGATAACTATTTGACATATAATGAGCATACTTTGGTAAACTAACCCAGTATGCTTATGAAGATCATTCTCAGTTTACTATTCCTGCTGAGCAGCTTTTCTATTTCAGCACAAACAGTGCCCAATTTCAGGCTAAAGAACCTGGACAATCGGGTTGTCTCTTATAATTCTCTTAAAGGAGACACATTCACCGTCATCGATTTTTGGGCAACCTGGTGTAAACCTTGTGTGAAGTCCATCCCAAAGCTGGTTGAGATGTCTGAGGAGTTTAAATCCAAAGGTGTCAACTTTGTAGGAATTAGTGTGGATGGTCCACGGAATCTGGCCAAAGTGAAACCCTTTGCCCGCTCGCTTGGGGTAGAATATCCCGTTCTTCTGGATGTAAACAGCGATATCATGGCACGATTACGTGTTCGTGCCGTCCCTTCTATGCTTGTTGTTAATAGTGACGATGAGATCGTGTACTACCATGAGGGATACAAATCAGGGGAAGAAAAAATGATCCGGGAAGAGATCCTGAAACTCCTTGAAGAATGAGAATTTTTGTTTTTATATCGTCATTTGTCTTGTTGGTGTTGGCCTCCACTTCTGTGAAGGCCCAGGTCTATGGGTCGAATACCTTTGAGCTGCAATATGGTAACCTTCCCTTTGAGGATGACCGGGAACTCACAACTTCTTACGACCAGCTAAATCTCTTCTACGATCATGATAAGATCAGCTTCTACGGAAGAATAGAGCATTTCCTCACTCCGAAAAATGACCGTAATTACCTGGAACTAACTCAAAAACGATTTCAGTATCAGGATGATAATTTCAGGGTAAGAGTAGGTAATTTTTATGAAACGCTGGGTCGGGGTTTATTACTTCGAAGTTATGATATCCCCGGTTCGGTTTATGAAGATGCTTATGATCGCACCAGATATGCCTTCAACAGAGATCTTGAAGGAGCAGCCATCGGATACACCAATAACCGGATTCAAATTAATTTATTAAGAGCCAAACCCCTGCTCAATACTTTTGCACCCAATACGAAGCCCGATAGTCTTCGCCGGCCAGATCTTATAGATGCCGTACAAACCAATTTCTTTCTTACGGAAGATATAACCCTGGGTGGGATATTCATGCGATCTCAAACAGATGGATTCAGTGGGTCCCGTGAATTTGGTTCTTTTCTGTTTGATGCAAACGTCATTGAAGGAGTCAGCGTCTTTGGCGAGTACGCCTTCAATACCACTTCGAAATTATTCAGCTTTAATGCAGCCAGTGATTATGCTTTGTACCTTGGTACAAATTTCTACTACAATTCACTTGGTGGCAGTCTCGAATACAAGAACTATCAGAATTTCAGACTGGGTGCAGGATATAATGATCCACCTTCTCTAATTAAAGAACATACTTATCCCCTGTTGAACCGAAGTACGCATGTACTTGAAACTTCAGACGAGACCGGTATCCAGGCCGAAGCTTATTATAATTTTGAAGGCGGCCATAGTATAACGTTGAACTATACCACGGCAACCAATGAGGTGTTCAAGAAATTTGAATACCGTGAATATTTTGTTGAAGGATATTATGTGGTTGATAACTTCCTTTCGTTCAAAGGATTTCTGGATTTCGCCAAAGACGATCTCAAAGGTGAAGAAAACCGCATTACTTTCGGAATAATTACAGACAAGACCTTCGACTATACCTGGGGACTTGCTCTCGATCTACAATACCAAACTTTTGATCGTTCGTTCGAACCTGATCGTTCTCAGAATTATTACGCCTCACTGGCATTTTCATATCTTCCGGACCTTACCCTGAGCGTGGTTGTAGAGGCCTCTTCCGATCCCCAGGAAACAGATGATCCTACTACAACTGTTTCCGAAGTTGATACTCGTTTTTGGCTTGGCGGAAATGTTGCCTATAAATTCAATTCCGATATTTCTCTTGATCTGTTTGCAGGTAAACGTCGTGGCGGGCCTGCCTGTACTTCCGGAATTTGTTACGAGATCCTCGATTTTGAGGGTGTTGAACTACGATTCAGTACACGATTTTAACCATACTATTTATGAAAAAATTATTCATCCCTGTTTTATTTTTTCTGTTGATATCTGCTTGTGCAGAAGATTCAATCGGTCCCGTTTCGGATAATACGGGAGAACCTGCCCCGAACTTCACGCTTACTTCTCTGGACGGTGAGCAGGTCTCTCTTTCTACTTATTCCGGAAAAGTGGTTTATCTCTTCTTTTATGGAGCCGATTGCCCGCACTGCCGCTCTAATGGTCCCGTTACAGAAACCCAGATCCATCAAACTTTTAAAAATGATACTAATTTTGTGGCCTTTGGACTCGACACCTGGAATCTGCCTCAAAGTGCGAATAACTCATTTAAAGTGGCTACGGGTATCACTTATCCTTTATTACTGAGTGCCCGGTCGGTTTTGATCAGTTATTATGGAAACTCAAATGCATACGACCGTTCTGTGGTTGTGAACGCTGAGGGGAATATTGCTTACCAGGGAAGCGGTTATGTAAACACTGATACAGATCAGGTTATAGAAATTATAGAAAAAGAATTATCTGAACTATAGAGAGGTCTCTTATGAAAACACTGAAAGTACTTTTACTAATTATCCCACTGCTGTCCGTCACTGCATTTGCACAAATTGCTGTTGGAGATACCGCGATAACTTTCAGCTATGATTCTCTTTCAGGCAACAGCACTGGGGAGTCAGTTTCTTTGGAAGATTATGCCGGGAAAGTCGTTTATATTTTCTTTTATGGAGCATCCTGCCCTCATTGCATTTCTAATGGTCCGGTTACAGAATCTCAGATCTACAGTTCTTTTAAAGATGATACAAATTTTGTTGCTCTTGGTATGGATACCTGGAATTATACTCCCAGCGCGAATGCTGCCTTCCGAAATTCGACTGGCATTACTTATACCTTGTTATTGAACGCACAACAAAGTCTTATCGACTACTATGGTGGCTCCGGATACTACGATCGTTCAGTTGTAATTGGTGCTGACGGTATCCTCAAATACAAAGGAACCAGCTATGTTAATTCGGATTATGAGCAAGTGATAGAGGCAATTCAGACTGAATTGGATGCACTGATCATTTCTGCAGAATCAGAACCTGATCAACCTGAATCCATGAAACTTCAACAAAATTATCCAAATCCTTTCAACCCCAGCACAGTAATCAGTTATAAATTGGCTGAGAACAGTAGAATTTCACTTAAAGTATTTGATATGCTTGGAAGAGAAGTTGCTACTCTGGCAAATGGAATAAAGGCAGCCGGTTCTCATTCTGTTACTTTTAATGCTACCGGCTTAAGCTCCGGGATATATCTATATCAACTTAAAAGTTCTTCCGGGCTGCTGACCAGAAAAATGATGCTCATCAAGTAGGCTAACCTTTGTAAAAAAGCTTTCCATTTCATTTAAATTCATGGTTGTTTTTAAATTTAGTCTTGGCTAATTTTAAATTAAATCAAGAATAAAATGAGAAACCGGATACCACTTACGAATTTGAAAAAAGGAGAGACATCAAAAGTCGCTGAGTTGAGTACGTCCTTGAATGGTGCAGAAAGGAGAAGATTACTGGATCTCGGAATTGTTCCAGGGTTTGATATCACTTATCTGTACCCAAGTCCGCTTGGTGAGCCAAAAGCTTTCCGGATTCTTGATTCTGAAATAGCACTCAGAAAAGAACAAACGGAAAAAATATTCATTGAGTCGGAGGGATAGTTATGGATCAGGCTCTATTTATATCACAGAAAGAGGTCGCTAAACCTGAATTTAAAAAAACATTTTTCAGGTCTAAACATTTAGAAAAGCTGGGACTAAACCTTGATAAATGGGATTTTGTTGTTGCACTTGCTGGAAATCCAAACACGGGTAAAAGTACTGTATTCAACACATTAACAGGTCTGAGACAGCATACCGGAAACTGGCCCGGCAAAACGGTAAGCCGTGCTGAAGGCGCTTTCAGATACTCAGATAAAGAATATAAACTAGTTGACCTTCCGGGCACCTATTCTCTTCTGTCTGCAAGTGAAGATGAAGAGATTGCCCGGAATTTCATTTTATTCGGACAACCGGATGTAACTGTGATCGTGGTAGACGCAACCCGGCTGGAACGTAATCTTGCACTAACATTGCAGATCCTGGAGATTACAGGAAACGTTGTGATATGCCTGAACCTGATGGACGAGGCAGAACGAAAAGGGATTAAAATTAATGTCAAAGCTCTGAGTAAGGAACTTGGAGTTCCGGTTGTTGCAACATCAGCTCGTTATAATGACGGCCTGGATAAACTACTTTCTGCGATCCGAACTGTTGCTCAAAGTGGTGAGCAAACAACTCGCCCCGTTCTGGCAGCAAAATCTGATGCTGTTGAAAAAGCTATTGATGAATTAGCCACAGACCTTAATAAACTTTACCCCGACCTGGTAAACACCCGATGGCTTGCAAAAAGACTGCTTGATGGTGACGAACATATTTCGGAAGCAATCCTTAGTGGTGAACTGGAGCAATTAACCAGGGAATATCAACAACAGCCATTTGATCTTAAAAAAGAGCTACAAATCTTGAATGAGGAGGAAAGCTGATATGGAATCCTCCGCATCAAGAAAATTACTGGATAAAGCCGCCTTTTTAAGAAGTACACTCGGAGATAAAATTCATGATCATTATGCAGCCGGTATTTATCATCGGGCATCTCAGATCGGTGCCGCTGTTACCTCCAGAGACAAAAAGAGATATTTAAAAGACGAGAAGATCGACAAGATCATTACCAGTAAGGTTTGGGGGTTTCCCATTATGATCGCTCTTTTCACCCTTGTTATTTGGCTTACTATTATTGGGGCGAATTATCCGTCATCTATGCTTGCCACACTTTTATTGGATGATCTTTATCCTGTATTGAAAGGTCTTGCTTCTGGTTTACCATGGTGGCTCAGTGGTGTACTAATAGATGGAATGTATCTTGCCACCGCCTGGGTGATCTCTGTGATGCTCCCACCCATGGCGATCTTCTTCCCGATGTTCACGTTACTTGAAGACCTTGGATACCTGCCCCGTGTAGCTTTCAACCTGGATGCTCTTTACAAAAAAGCTGGAGCCCATGGCAAGCAATCTCTTAGTATGATGATGGGTTTTGGATGCAATGCTGCCGGGGTGATCTCAGCACGCATTATCGATAGTCCAAGAGAACGGTTAATTGCCATCATTACCAATAATTTCTCACTTTGTAATGGTCGATGGCCAACCATCATTATTCTTTCCAGTTTATTTATAGGAGCTCTAGCTCCTGCCTGGTTAGGCGGATTTGTAACTGCATTGGCGGTAGTCGGCGTTGCCTCTCTTGGCGTGTTACTTACTTTCCTTTCGGCCTGGATGCTTTCAAGAAGTGTACTTAAAGGCGAAGCATCTGCTTTCAGCCTTGAGCTACCCGCTTACCGGCCTCCAAGTATATGGCAAACTATTTACACCTCACTGATCGATCGTACCATATTTGTATTATGGAGAGCTATTATATTTGCATTACCAGCCGGGGCTGTGATCTGGTTATCCTCGAATATCCTTATCGATGGAACCTCCATTGCCGTTCATATGATCAATATGCTGGACCCGATCGGATGGTTTATCGGTCTGAATGGGGTGATCCTGCTGGCTTATATCGTAGCTATTCCAGCCAATGAGATCGTTATTCCTACCATTCTAATGCTCACTGTTCTCAGTACAGGAATAACTGGTACAGGAGTTGAAGCCGGAGTGATGTTCGAGCCTGACAATATCGGAACACTGAAAGAACTTCTTAATGCTGGTGGCTGGACCTTACTCACTGCCATAAGCGTGATGTTATTCAGCCTGATGCACAATCCATGCAGTACAACCATTTACACCATCTATAAAGAAACCAAGAGTGTGAAGTGGACGGTTGTAGCTACATTGATGCCTATTGGCTTTGGAGTGACCATCCTGGTTGTGTTGGCTCAGTTATGGTACTTCTTCAGCTAAGGCTCAATTTACCAGATAAACCTGTCGTGCTATTGAATAGCCAAAAGTAAACTCTTCATTTTCAAGAAGTACTTTTATAGGTCCCTCAAATGGAGCTTTTTCCAGGATCTTTATTTTTACACCAGGTATCACTCCTGACTTCTCAAGATATCGGAGCAGCTCTGGATCCTGATCTTTAACTCTGCCTATGAGATAGGATTTTCCTTCTTCTGCATCACAAACAGACAAAGACGCTATTTCTGGCATAACTCCGTCTTTTGAGGGGATCGGATCTCCATGAGGGTCATGTGTGGGGTGGTCGAGTAGTTCTGCGATCTTATCTTCGAACTGTTCCGAGATATGATGTTCCAGTTTTTCAGCTTCGTCATGTACCTCATCCCAGGAATATCCCATTATCTCTTTCAGGTATAATTCCAGTAAGCGGTGATGCCGCAAGATCTCAAGTGCAATTTTAGTACCCGTTTCTGTGAGCTGAGCCCCTTTGTACGATTTATGCTCAATAAAATTCATGGTAGCAAGCCGCTTCAGCATATTGGTAACCGAAGCATTAGATACCTGAAGGTTCTCAGCTATATTCGTGGTCGTAGCCCCTTCCCCTTCTGTTTCAAGGATATAGATGGCTTTTAAATAATCTTCTACCGACTGACTTAAACTCATTTCATTTCATCTTCAAACAGCTCTTCGCCGTAATTCTCTTCAACAAAGTCTTCGAAGCTCATATTACCGTAGGCGTCCGAACCCACAAATTCGAGCAGGGGGGAATATATGAAGGGTTCTATAAACCCGGGCTGGGCTCCCAATATCTCACCATCAGAAGAAATAAAATAATGCGTAGGAAATGACGCCAAACGAAGATATCGCGCCAGTTCCACAGCTTTTATTTTCTTTCCGTTAAATTCCACATCTTCTTCCGATTCTCCATTTAACTGAACCGGGTGGTAGTATTTTTTAATTGCTGCAAGTACAGATGAATCAGGGAATGTTTCCTTTCTTGTTTTTAGGCAGTAAGTACACCATTCTGCATACCCGAAAAGCAGGATCTTTTTCCCGTCCTCTTTTGCTAACTCCTGTGCTTCAGAAAGCGAGTACCAATCGAATCCGGAATCGATCTCTGACTGAGACTGGGCAAAGACTGGCATGCTAAGCACAAAGCTGAACAGAAGAGCTACCGATATGTTATTCAAAGAATTTATTTTCATGACCAAGGTTTACACTTTAATTACAACGAGGGTCATATCGTCATATTGGAGTGCATCACCTGTAAAGGTACGAACATCTTCGATAATTAAATTGCGTAGTTCCTTTGCAGAACCTGTTTTTTCTCTTTTTATCAATTTTTTAAGACGTTCTTCCCCATAGAATTCTTCATCCTTATCCTGTGCTTCAGTGATGCCATCAGTATAAAGCACCAATACATCCCCTTTCGAAAGATTAATGGTCTCTTCCTCAACCACTTTGTTAAAGAAATCTCCCTTCACCATTCCGATGGCCACTCCTTTGGGTTGAAGCCAGTTAATTTCACCATCAGCCTTTTTGTAAAGCATCGGGTTATGACCTGCACGGATGTATGTAAAGGTATTCTCTTCTGAATTCAACACTCCGTATATCATCGAAATGAAGGTTCCACGAGTAGCATTTTCATTAAACAACTTATTTGCTCTGTACAACATCATCTTAGGAGATGGAAAAATGCTACACAAGCTATGAATAACCCCTTTTGCGAAGGTCATATAAAACGCTGCCTGAATTCCTTTTCCGCTAACATCACCTATTGCTATGGCTGTACGTGCTTCGTCAAGCTTTATGATATCGTAGTAATCACCTCCCGTTTCCTGAGCAGGCTCACAAATAGCTGCTGTATCAAAGCCCTTTATCACCGGAGTGGTATTTGGTAAAAAAGTCTTCTGGACTGTCCTGGCTATATCCAGCTCCTGCAGTACTCTTTGTTCTTTGGCAAGGTCTTCAATGTATTCCGGAACATAATCCGGCAGTTTATCCTTTTCCTCACCTACCATCAGGAAGTATAATGCCAGGAGCAGCATACCTACCATAGTGAACATAAAAACATAAAAGACCTGTGCATCCGGTGAGTTCGAAACCACCCAGCCTTTTGAGGTGGTCAGGAAATTCAAAAAGATAAAAAACCCGAGAGCAACGGTCACAAAATCAAATTGCACATAAAAAACCCCAATCATAAACCCGATTATGAAGTTCATCAGCAGAACAGAACTTTCCGGAAACATGCTTTGCAGGAATGGATCAAACAGAGCAAACATTACCCCACTCATAACAGGAATCAGCCATTTTTTGTTGGAAACCATATATAGCTGTGTTCCAAGGATCAGGAATATCACTGCTACAACCAATACTCCAATCAACAATGTGATGATCAAATTTGCCAGTGGTGAAAGTACAAAGCTCCCTCCCAAAAACAGAACCTCCCCACCAATAGTCACAGAAGGCATCAGAGACATGAGAATAGTAAACAACCCTGCCAGGATCGCACCCATGGAAACAGCGCGGATCATTGCCCATCCAATAGGTTTATTCTTGAACATACCGCGCCGGACAAGATCCCAGGTTCTTAGTTTCTCCGGCCAGTATTGCCGGGTTACCGAGTCACTGATTGCAGTAACCACAAAGAACATTGTGGCAAAAAGAGCTCCAAAAACACCGGAGCTAAAGATCACTTCCCTCACTATAGTCAATACGCCGGACTCTATTTCAACTCCATAATCTCGTACTGTCTGTAATGCCATAAGCAAGGGGATCAGGAACCCCCCGACTACTGCTACCACCAGTGCCGGTCTTGTATCTATCGTTCTGACCTTAATTCTGAGATAAAAGGATACCAACATCCAAACCCCCAGGAAAAACAGAAATCCGAGCATGATGGTATTTCTTACCTCCGAACGGCGGGGAATCACCTTTATATTCTTACCAAGAGTCACATTGATACTTCTCAAAGCTCCTGCAGGCAAAACCTGAAACTCCAGCTTTGGCACTATTCCCATGATCGTATCCTGAGAAGTATAAAATGCCCTGGCATACCGTACGCTTTCATCATCATTCAGTGAGAGTGAATCTCTTTTGAAATTAAAATGACTCCAGTAAGTCTGATTCAGGTAAAAATCTGCCAGCTCCCAGTTATATTTCTGATAAGACGATACAGGTCTGTTTAGAATTTCCCGGAATACATTCATTGAGGGAGTCCGAAAGTGTTGAAAATCCACTAATGCCGATATCACCGAATCTTCTTTTGCACTTTCTGAAAATGAATCTCCCAAAACTGATCTGATCGCATTTCGGTTGAACGGGGTCTGTTCATTTATCAGAACATCTCCTGCATCAAAGCTGATGACCTCTCCCTGCTTACTTATTTTGAACGTAGCATAGTTTTTGTTTTCTCCTTCAATAGTCAGGAACTCCTGTACATCCCAATAATACAACGGGAGTTTTTTATTTGAATCCAGAGAGTTGACCTGCTTCAAAAATTCTTCTCTTCCATATTCAGCCTGAAGATTATCAACGAGATCTGAATAGGAATTTATGGATGACTTTTTCTTGAGCCTGAATGGCGTATACTGCCACCCGATCAGCGTGGAATCGGCCCTGGATATACTTTCCTCACTCGAAAGTTGAATATCAAGACTGCTAAGGGGGTGATGATTACCGAGATCGAAAAAAAACCAAATGGCACCAAAAAACCCGAGTATTAGAAGTAGTATATCCCTAAAGCGTTGATCGTACATTGCAAACATAAAATGGCTATACGGAAAACCGAAAATTGGTTGCGTTAATATGCTTAGATTATGCCGTTTTTAAAACCAAATCTTTGAATTTCATCGAACATGTGCCTGATCGCATTCGCCTATAAAACACATCCTAAATACAAGCTGATATTAGCAGCAAACAGGGATGAATTTTATAAACGCCCGACCCGTCCTGCCCAGTTCTGGACGAAAGAAGGTCACTCTGATATTCTTGCAGGAAAAGACCTTGAAGCGGGTGGCACCTGGATGGGAGTTTCTAAAAGAGGAGCATGGTCAGCACTGACAAACTACAGGGATTTCTCGGATATAAAAGAGAATCCTCCTTCACGCGGAGAGCTGGTTTTAAATTATCTGAAAGACCAAAATACTCCTTCCATATATCTTGATCGAATCAGAGGTAATGCCAAAGACTACAATGGATTCAATATACTTCTGGGTGACGAAGATTCATTACTACATTACTCTAATCACAGCGATATAATTACTGAAATTCAGCCCGGAATTCATGGGGTAAGTAATGCTTTATTGGATACTCCCTGGATGAAACTTGAACAGGCAAAAGCTGATCTCGGAAAAGCTATTCAAAAAGAAACTATTGATATGGAAGACCTGTTTTCTTTATTGAAAAATGATACAACAGCTCCCGACAGCGAGCTTCCTGAAACCGGGCTACCTTACGAGCTTGAGAAAGCTGTTTCATCGGTGTTCATCAAAACTGAGAATTACGGCACCCGCTGCTCAACAGTGCTACTCATCGACAATAAGGAAAATTGCACTTTTATTGAACGAAGATATAATCCTTCAACTTCAGAGATATTGCAGAAAAGTGAATTCGAATTCACTTTCAATTAACTCTAATCCAGCGATGTTTTAACAGGCTCAAGTCCTTCGGGAGCGAATTCAGCCGGATCGGGGATCTTACCAAATTTAAAGATGATCCCAACGATGAGTGCTATCCCAATTGGGTAGATCAACCACCAGGGTAAGCCAAGAACCAAAATCCCAATCATTCCAAGAGTACTCAACACGCCTACCACCATGGCATATGGCAGCTGTGTGTTCACATGTTCAACATGGTCACATTGTGTGGCAATAGAACTCAGAATGGTCGTATCAGAGATGGGTGAACAGTGATCTCCCCAAACTGAACCTGCTAATACTGCACTCACGCTGGCATAGATAAGTTCCAGGGTCAGATCCGTATCCAGTCCGTTTGAAGCGCCAAGTTTCCAGGCCAGAGGTAAAACCAGCGGCATCAGAATACCCATAGTACTCCAGCTTGAACCGGTAGCAAAAGCGGTCAAGGCGGAAAGTACTAAAACCAATGCCGGCATCCAGAATGGATTTAATGAATCTCCAAACACGCTAACCAGAAAATCAGCCGTACCGAGTGCACCGGTCACATCACTGAGTGCCCAGGCCAGAACCAATACTAATGTCCCGTCAAACATGATATGCATCCCATTCATCATGGATTTCAGTGATTCCTCCACATTCAGAAGATCTTTCCATAGCGAAATGATGATTGCGACAGTAACACTGGAAATAGACCCCCATAGCAACGCCTTATACGAATCTGCTGTTTCGATTATCGCAGCAATGGAATCACCAGAGCCTGTGTAAAACAGACCCGCAACAGTTCCCAATACCAGCACCAGAATAGGAATCACTGCATTTGACCAGTGAGATTCTTTCTTCTCTTCTTCATCAGCTTCAATTTTATCTCGCCACAGATTGTACTTGTCAAATGATGGATCATGCTTTGCTTTATACAGGTTGATCCGTGATTTAAGCATCGGACCAAAATCCCTTCCTGACCATGCAATCAGGATCACAAACAGGATCGTAAAAAAGGCATAAAAATTATATGGCAGTGAATTCAAAAACACAGAATAGGCAGACTCTGTAAAGCCGGTCATACCAGTTTCACCATTAGAAATAAAACCAACCATAGCTCCGATCCAGGTGCTTACCAAGGCAACCGTTGCTACAGGTGCAGCAGTTGCATCTACAAGATATGCAAGCTTTGCTCTTGAGATCCGAAGCTTATCCGTCAGTGGTCGCATGGTATTACCAACTACCATAGTATTTGCATAATCATCAAAGAACACAATAAAGCCCATTAGCGCTGTAACCAACTGTCCCTGGACCTTTGTCCGGACAAAACGTGTGATGGAGCGGATCACGCCTCGGGTACCACCATTATCGGTGATAATACCCACCATTCCCCCAATAAAGATGGTAAATACGATCACACTCATACGTCCGTCTGCATTCAGACCTGGAACGATAAAATCACTTAATGAGGTAAAAAATCCACCAAAGAAACTGGAAAGTGATGCGCCATTCACCAGAAAAGCTCCTGCCCAGATACCAATGAATAAAGCAAATAAAACCTGCCTGAATACCAATGCGATCACGATCGCCATTAAAGGGGGTAAAATACTGATCCAGGTTCCTACCACTGAAGATGCTTCAGCCTCAGCACCTGATTGAGCAAACCCGGATTGCATGATCAAAAGCAACAAAGCACTTACACCGAGCAGCCCGAAAATCTTCTTTTTCATTCGATCCTTCTTTTTGATTTTTGACAGGGGAAAATAACACCTAATGAACTAATTACAAGAATTAGCTTCAATTCAGGGATCCGCTGATTTTTTTACGAATTAAAACTTTGCTTATCTGACAAGGTGTTTTAACATACGCTCTGTATAAACACAACTAACTATTTACATCATGAAAAAGAAATCAGTGGTGCTTTTTCTGGGTGTATTTGTCTTTGGATTCCTGTTACCAGATTTTGTTCAGGCACAAGACAATTACAGTAACCAGGAAGCTGTTACCAAGCGCCTTCGGCAGTTGAGCCGGAGCTATAAAGATCAGACGAACCTACGTTCTCTGGCAAAATCACCGGACGGAAATGATATTTGGCTACTCACTATCGGGACGGGTGACACCAGCACTAAACCTGCTGTTGCAGTTATTGGGGGAACCGACGGAACTCAAATTCTTGGAACTGAACTCGCTCTTAATTTTGCAGAAGATCTGCTATCGGGCTCAAACAACGAATTGATTGTATCCACCACCTTTTATGTGCTGCCGGTTACTAATCCTGATGCCGCTCAGCAGTATTTCAGTTCTCTTAAGTTTGAACGTGGTGGAAACGGCACTTCAACTGATGATGACCGCGATGGCAGTTTCGATGAAGATGGTTTTGAAGATCTTAATGGAGATGGCCTGATCACCCTGTTCAGAGTGGAAGACCCAACCGGAAAATGGATGATTTCAAAAGAGGATTCCCGGGTGATGGTGCAAGCTGATCCAAAAAAAGGTGAAAAGGGAACTTATCTGGTTTACTCCGAAGGACGCGATAACGATGAGGATGGTAAATTCAACGAAGATGGCGTTGGTGGAGTGAACATCAACAAAAATTTCACTTTTGATTTCCCTTACTTCACACCCGGCTCCGGAGAGAACATGGCTTCACAGCCAGAAACAAGAGCCATACTCGATTTTTTATATGAAGAAGCACGTAATGTTTACGCTGTAGTTTCTTTTGGTTCTGAAAACAACTTATCAAGCCCTGTTAAATTTAACCGTGGTGCAGTAAGCAAGCGGGTCATCTCAGGATGGTATGAAGACGACACCGATGTCAACAAACTGGTGTCAGATGCTTACAATGAGATCACTGGTACGAAAGATGCTCCAGCCGGACCAGAACAGCAGGGAGATCTATTCCAGTGGGCTTATTTTCATTACGGACGTTTTAGTTTCAGTACCCCGGGCTGGTGGACTCCTGCCGTGGAGGATACTTCAGGCAAAGCCAGGAAATTTGACTCTCCTGAAGCTCAGTATCTTGCCTGGGCCGAATCACAAGGCCTTGATGCTTTTGTAGACTGGACCGAGATCAACCATCCTGATTTCCCCGGTAAGAAAGTAGAGGTCGGAGGCATCAAACCATTTTCACATGTGCCTCCATATACTTTGGTGAAAGAGATAGCAGAATCTCATACTGCTTTTATTACCAAGCTTGCCGAAATGAAACCGAATGTTAAGCTGGTCAATTTCAAGGCAGAGAATGCTGGTAAGAACCTGACCCGTATCACCGTTGATGTACTAAATGATGGCGCTTTACCAACCGCATCTCACGTGGGTACCAGAACCAGCTGGGTTCGTGATGTAATGGTGGATGTTAAAACAGATGGTAAACTCAACTTAGTGAGTGGACCAAAACGCAGCTACCAGGAAAGTATCGGTGCAGATGAATCGGTAAGCTATTCCTGGCTTGTTCGTGGCTCCGGTGATCTCACTATCAAAGCGGGTGCTCCACAAGCCGGATTCGCCACCATCCAACAATCTATTAAATGACCGAGGCCATGAAGAATATCAAACGACTTTTAGTTATTGCAGTATTTGCAGCAGGTATTTTGAGCGCGGAGCAAGCTTCGGCTCAATTGACCGATGGAGTCTTCCCCGCAGCTGGAACTCCTAATAATCCCAAAGTGGATGCTACCTGGAATCATTATTACGATTATCAGGGAATCACAGAATTGACTGAGCAGATCGCCAAAGCTCACCCTGATCTGGTGAAACGATCTTCTATTGGAAAATCATACGAAGGCCGTGAAATGTGGATCCTTACTATTTCTAATTTCAAGAAAGGTGATCCCGATAAAAAGCCCGCCATGTACATCGATGGCAATATCCATTCCAATGAAGTTCAGGGTACTGAGGTGGCTTTATATACAGCCTGGTATCTCACTGAGTCTTTCGGTCAGATCGATTTTATTACCGAACTGCTTAACGACAAAACCTTCTATATTATTCCAACCATCAACCCTGATGGCCGTGAAGCATACATGAAGGCCGTTAACTCTCCCAACTCTCCAAGAGCAGGAATGAAGCCAATAGATAATGATGGCGATGGCGAGATCGATGAAGATGGCTATGATGATCTTAATGGTGACGGACATCTCACATACATGCGCCGAAAAAATCCGCGTGGTGAGTTCCGGGTTGACCCATCCTATCCCAACCGAATGATTCGTGTTCCTGAAGGTGAGTTCGGTGATTACGAACTACTTGGCTCAGAAGGTTATGATAACGACGGTGATGGCCGGGTGAATGAAGATGGACCTGCATTCAGTTACGACCCAAACCGCGATTGGGGCTGGAACTGGCAACCTGATTACATCCAGGGTGGTGCTCATAAATACCCTTTCTCACTACCAGAGAACAGAAACATCATGGAATTTGTGATGGCACACCCCAATATTGCTGCTGCACAAACCTATCATAACAGAGGCGGTATGATACTCCGGGGTCCTGGTGCAGCTGAAGATGTTAGTACCTACAACCGTGCCGATGTCCGGGTGTATGACGCCATCGGAGAAAAGGGTGAAAAACTTCTTCCCGGCTACAATTATTTTGTAGTGTATGATGATCTTTATACCGTGTTTGGTGGCGAGTTAGACTGGTTCTATGGCATCAGAGGTATCTTCACCTACTCCAATGAACTTTTCACAAATTTCGATCTTTTCAACAGTAATGAAAATGCAGATACTGATGTGTATGAATTCAACCGTGATCTTCTGTTCGGAGATGGAATTGTTCCCTGGGAGCCATTCAATCATCCGCAATACGGCGAGATCGAGATAGGTGGGAATAAGAAGAATTACATGCGCGCCCATCCCGGTTTCCTTATCGAGTCGATGGCACATCGTAATATGGCCTTCACCATCTTCCACGGATACCACACTCCAAAACTGGTGATCGACGAAATCACCGAAAAAGATCTCGGAGGTGGATTAAAAGAAGTAACGGCCGTGATAACGAATGAGCGCCTGATCCCAACCCATGCCAGTATAGATCTGCAATACAACATCACACGACCTGATTACATTACTCTGGATGGAGCAAAAGTGGAAGCCGGTATGATCGTTGCTAACAGGGATCTTAATATCACTTATGAGCAAAAGAACTCTCCGGAGAAAATCGCGGTTAATAATATCGCCGGCATGAGTTCCGTAACTGTTCGGTGGATCATCAGTGGTGGCAGAAACTACAAAGTGATCGTAGACAGCGCTAAAGGAGGTACCGTATCCAAGAGCAAATAATACTCTTCGAAGTTCCAAAACTCACATGACAAAATTTAAAGGCTGGTTTAATTAAATCGGCCTTTTTTATAATTCTTTTAAGACTAAAAACTTTAGACAATTAATATGAAATCATTTCTTACAAATTACCCAACATGGCCAAAAGGACTCGATATTGCAGCCCTGATCTTAAGGATTGGTCTTGGCGGAGCCTTAATGTATGGACATGGTCTTGGTAAATGGTCCCGATTATTTAGTGGCGAAGAAATTAAATTCGCTGATCCACTTGGCTTCGGACCAGAATTTACTCTGGGGTTTGCAGTATTAGCTGAGGTAGTATGTTCCGCTTTTCTTTTGCTGGGATTATTAACACGCTGGTCGTTGATTCCCATGATCATCACCATGCTTACCCTCGTATTTGTGGTACACATCGATGATGGCTTCCGGGGTCAGGAAAAAGCTCTTTTATTCCTGGTCGGATTTGTAGCCTTACTTTTTACCGGGCCTGGAAAGTATTCTGTAGATGCTTTTCTTGAGAAGAGAAAACGATAAAGAAAACAGACACAATACTCTCAAGTGTAATCAACCACTTATCTCAAATGGGACTTTCCGGTCCCATTTTTTATTAGTACTATCTACTATGTTAATAGTAACTAACGAGCGGGTTTGAAGACCACTTTATTTTTTTTATTGATACTGGTTTATGGTTGCTCGGGTAATCAAGCTGAGAAAGAACCTGATACCCGAATCCCTGCTCATCTGTCGGATATTGAAAACCTCACTGTTATCCCCTCTGATACGAAACCGAAGTATGAGATTAGTTTTACACCGGTGGCAGAAATTCAGGATATCCCCGGTGGTATGGACTACATCATTCATGTCACCGACTATATGATAGATGATTCCGGTAATCTTCTGATTGCAGACGGATCGTATGGTAATTGCCGTATCCACCTTTTTGATGCTGATGGTACTTTTATCAAAACCATAGGAAGGAACGGCCGTGGACCTGGTGAGTTTCTTAACATCGAAAAACTAATACTTAAGAATGACTCACTTTACGTATTTGATAACATGCAGAAAAGAATATCAATATTTCAGGATCCCAATTACGTATTGGTAAAGACACTGGATCTTGAACCCTCTAATTTCAAAGATTTCAAAACCCTCCAAAACACTATCCCCAAAGATATTTTCATCCTTGAGGACAAAAAATTTCTCGTTGGCTTTCTTGATATTCCATCCATTGCACGAGAGGATACACAGGTAAATAATAAGTTCTTCACTTTGAATTCTGACTGGAATATTCTGGATAAAAATAATTTTGAACGTATACCACCTCAGAATGTATTCATGATGTACAATGGCTCTAAAAATATGACCCGTCATTCATTTATGAATCAATCCTTATTGGATGTATCAAGTGATGGCACCATCTATTCCGCATGGTCTGAAGATTTCCTCGTTAAAATTTACCATAAAGACGGAGAATACAAGTCTGCAATATATTATCCCTTCGAGAAAAGTACTTTTAATGATGATAGCTTTCTTAACAGGTTCGATGAAG
Source organism: Rhodothermia bacterium (assembly GCA_030427885.1). Taxonomy (GTDB): domain Bacteria; phylum Bacteroidota; class Rhodothermia; order Balneolales; family Balneolaceae; genus JAUICM01. The sequence continues at coordinate 489,430 of JAUICM010000002.1, forward strand.
TATGGAAAGAACAACCCGAACAATTACGTAATTGGAAAGCCAGAAATCGCACACTTAACTTCCCCGACACATGGCCTGCTTTACACGACCTCATTGTCGATGACGAAAATCGAATCTGGGTTTCGACTATTATTGATAATGACGAAGAGTTCCTGTGGTGGGTGCTGGATAGTGACGGCACTTTGCTTGCTAAATTTACCTGGGAAGGAGAGCGACTTTTTGGTGCTGTTGGCACCAGGCACTTAAAGCGAATTAAGAATGGATTCTTCTATGATGTGGAAATGAACCAAGATGCCTCCCGAAAAATCACCAAGTATAAGATCGTGCTTAGCCCAGTTACAAATTAATGATGATGCTCATTCCTGTGAAGCGATACAAAGATTGATGGCTGTAGACTTTAGTGCGTACTAGAATGACACCCCTCGGATCTAATCGAGAACGATCGATTTGATCGTCTCCCCTCAAGGGGAGACTTATTTATCTCAATCTCTCTAAAGCAGTATCAATACGGCTGAGAACTTCATCCTTTCCCATAAGCTCTAATGCCGGAAACAGATCAGGCCCAAAGCCCTGCCCTGTCGTTGCAATACGAACGGGCATCATTACTTTACCAAATCCCACTTCGTTTTCAGCCACGGTCTCTTCAAGGGCTGTCTTTAGTGCAGCTGCTTTAAACTCATCATCAGATAAAACTTCAATTTTAGCTTTGTAAGCAGCAACCATTGCAGGACTGTCTTCTTTCCACTTTTTCAGTGCATTCTCATCATATTCAGAAGGAGTTTCAAAAAAGAATGAACCCATTGCCACAAATTCATCCACTTTGGATACCCGCTCATGGAGTAGTTCGATCACTGTATTGAGATACTCATCCGATTTGGTGTCCAGTCCGGCTTCTTCAGCCAATGTTTTTACTCTTGGAGCCAGATCAGCGACTGAAGTCTCCCGGATGTAGTGCTCATTATACCACATCAGTTTTTTGTGATTGAATACTGCTCCACCCTTGCTCACCCGATCAAGTGTGAACAACTCACAAAGTTCTTGCAGACTATGAATCTCTGAATCATCTCCGGGACTCCAACCCAGATAAGCCAGAAAATTAACCAATGCCTCAGGTTCATAGTTACCGGCAATATAATCTTTGGTGTTAACAGGTATTCCTTCACTTTCAGCTTTTCGTTTTGAAAGCTTTCCTCCGCTCGGACTCATGATCAACGGAAGGTGAGCCATTGTTGGTGGTTCCCAACCAAATGCTTTGTACAATAACATGTGTTTCGGGGCAGAGCTCAACCATTCTTCTCCACGAATCACATGCGTGATTCCCATGGTATGATCATCTACCACATTGGCCAGGTGATAGGTTGGCATTCCATCCGATTTCATCAAAACCTGGTCATCCAGTCCGGCTGTTTCAAAAGAAACCACACCGCGGATCAGGTCTTCAAATTTCACTGTTTCCCGACGAGGGACCTTCAGGCGAACTACATAATCGTCACCAGCTGCCAGTCTTCTTTCAACTTCATCTTTTGGAAGTGTAAGACTATTCTTCATCGACTGACGGGTGATGGAATCATAACTCGGGGAAGGATTACCTGAGGCTTTCAGTCGCTCCCGCATCTCATCGATCTCCTCTGGGGTATCAAATGCATAGTAGGCATTACCTGATTCTATCAGTTGTTTTGCGTAATCCAGATACATTGCCTTACGCTCGCTCTGACGGTATGGACCAACCTCTCCCGGCTTATTCGGACCTTCATCAATGGTCATCCCTGCCCATTCCAGCGAACGAATGATGTCATCCTCTGCTCCTTCAACATATCTTGTCTGATCAGTATCCTCGATCCTAAGAACAAAAGTCCCACCATGATGGCGGGCGAACAGGTAATTATATAATGCAGTCCGGAGTCCTCCGATGTGAAGAAATCCTGTTGGTGATGGTGCGAAACGTACGCGAACGCTCATTTAAATTTTTCTTTGTTTTTTTTGATTTCCAGAGAGCCTCAAAGATACGAATTTTCAGAAACGATATGAGCTGTATTAATTATGGATTTCGACACCAGATTTGTCATTTCGAGCGGATGCGAGAAATCTTACATTTACACTTACGAGTACGTTAGATTTCTCAGTCGGCGAGCTCCTTCGAAATGACAACACTATTACTTTAAAATTGAATTGAGTCTCGCATTAATCCAACCCCAGTTTGCTCCAAATCTCTTCGACCTTGCAGCGATGATCAAAGCGGATAAGATTATTCTTCTGGATACTGATATCTGGTCCAGGAAAGGAAGAACGCATCGGGCTCAGATCAGAAACGAGGGAGGGACTCAGTGGATCAACATCCCGATAGTTACTGAGGATAAAAGTAAGCCGATCAACCAGGTTCGCATAGATCATTCTGAAAACTGGTTTGAGATTTTCTGGAATGGGATCCTGCACAACTACAGCAACGCTGTTTATTTCGATCATTTTGTTGATGAACTGTATGCCGACCTGGAGGATGCTTCAAACTCAGAAAAACTGATTGAATTTGATCTGAAACTCCTTAAACGATTACTTACTTATTTAGAAGTAAGTATTGAATATCAGCTCCTGAGTCAACTTAAAGCCATAAACTTACCTGAAGATAAGGTGTATCAGGAATACAGATCCCGAAATTACATCCGGCAACTGAAGGACAGTGAAATGGCACTTAAGCATCACCCTGAATACCCACAAGCCTGGCCCGGGTTTGAGCCTGAATGTTCTTGTCTGGATCTGCTGTTCAACCTTGGTCCCGAAAGTTTCAGGATCTTCGATCAACTGTGATTAATTCACCCAATCGGGGAGCACACCAATTTCTATTCCAAATACCCAACTGAATAGGGTCAGTGAAGCCAAAGAAAGAAGCGTTATGAACATGATGTTCAACCAGAAGCCTGCTTTTGACATCTCCGGAATAGTTAGTCGGTTGCTGCCATAAACTATAGCATTTGGTGGAGTGGCAACAGGAAGCATAAACGCACAACTTGCCCCGAGTACTGTTGGAATAGCCAGCAGTAAAGGATTTTCTCCAATGCCAATAGCTACGGAAGCTATGATGGGCAAAAAAGCAGCAGTAGAAGCCGTGTTGCTCGTCATTTCAGTAAGAAATACAATCAGTGCGATCACAATGATGAGGATCAGTAAGATGGGCCAGGTATTAAGTGCGCCGATACCTGAGCCTATCCATGCTGCAAGTCCAGTTCTGCTGATTGCTGATGCCATACTCAATCCTCCACCAAAAAGTATCAATACGCCCCAGGGAAGTCTTTTGGTATCCGACCAAATCAGAATGCCTTCTGACCGCTTCACTCCTCCCGGTATAATAAACAGAGATACTGAAGCTGCGATTGCAATTCCGGTATCTGAGATCCCGGGAATGATATCAGCGAACAATGGGCGAAACACCCATAGAAGCGCAGCCGAGACAAATACGACCGCTACTTTCTTTTCCTGATCAGAAAGTGATCCCAGCCCCCTCAGTTGACGTTCGATCAATTCTTTTCCACCTGGCAGTACATCCAGCTTTATCGGATAGATCCATTTGGACAGAATCAAATACATCAAAGGCAATGAGATAAGAACTACCGGAAGACCCACCATCATCCATTCCATGAAACCGATCTCAATTCCATAGTTTTCGTTTACAAAACCCGCAAAAAGAGCATTGGGTGGCGTTCCGATCAAGGTTGCCATCCCTCCTATATTGCAGGCATAGGCAATACTAAGCATCAGCACGATCTCGAAATTCAGTCTGGCTTTTTTATCATCGTGCTCAAGCAGGTCGAGTATTGAAACTGCTATTGGAAGCATCATTATAGCAGTGGCAGTATTACTAATCCACATACTCAGAAATGCAGATGCAATAATGAAGCCAACGACAATAGAAGACGGCTTCACCCCCACCATACTTACAATTCGTAATGCTATTCTTTTATGTAGAGTCCACTTCTCCATTGCAAGAGCAATAATAAATCCTCCCATGAACAGAAAGATAAGTGGATTGGCATACGGAGAACTGGCATCAGAAATTGAACCTACTCCAAGTACAGGAAACAACATCATCGGAACTAAAGCAGTAGCAGAAATTGGAATAGCTTCGCTGATCCACCATACTCCCATTAATACAGTAACTGCTGCAGTTCTCCAGGCCTCGTCTGAAAGCCCATCCGGGACAGGTGTAAAGAGCATCACCAAAAAAATGAGGATACCCCCGATCAATCCTGTCCGTTTTGAATAAGAAATTATATGCTCCATCAGATCTCTATATCTGCTTTATTAAAAGACTTTATTCCAATGAACATAGTTAATTCTGACTGAATCAAAAATCACACTCTAAACTTCCGTTTTAGGATAGGAATTACATTGCTATATTTTCGGAATGAATACAACCGACGACAAGCAACACTGGAAAAGGATATACATTTCGGTTTTTATAACCGGAATCGCCTTTATAATGATCTTTTGGGCTTTCACATCTGTTTTTAACCTACCCTAGAATATGCATTGGATAGACTGGACGGTTCTCTTTGCATTTCTTGCTTACACGATCTGGGATGGAACCCGAAGTGGAAAGGACGCACATAATATCAACGATTATCTTCTTGCCAGCCGAAGTATGCCCTGGTGGGCGGCCGGACTTTCAGTAATGGCCACGCAGGCCTCTGCCATTACATTCATTGGAACAACCGGTCTGGCTTATGTGGAAGACATGCGCTTTGTACAGGTTTATCTTGCTATCCCGTTTGCCATGATCCTGATCTGCATTTTCCTGGTTCCGTTCTTTCATAAAGTGCAGGCATTCACCGCATATGAAACACTGGAAGAACGTTTTGGTCTCAAAACACGCCTGACAACAGCTGGTTTATTTTTGATCTCCAGAGGTCTGGCCCTCGGAGCTGTAATTGCAGCTCCATCTTACGTTTTGGCCTTATTGCTTGGTTTACCACTCACTATTACCATTCTCATTATTGGTGTGATCGCCACTTTGTATACCATGCTCGGGGGTGTAGCTGGTGTTATTTCAACCGATGTAAAGCAGATGGCAGTGATGATGTTCGGGCTCATTTTCTGCTTTGGGATCATCATGTTCAATCTACCGGATGAAGTCGGATTTGGAGACGCCCTTTATTTAGCCGGAAGCCTGGATAAACTTACCGCTCTGGATTTGAATTTTGACCTCAGTGAGAAATACAATGTATGGAGCGGAGTATTTGCGGCTCTGTTTCTGATGCTCTCCTATTTTGGAACTGACCAGACCCAGGTACAACGATATCTCACCACTCCCTCTGTTGCTCAGGCCCGGAAATCACTAATGCTTTCCGCTTATGCTAAAGTCCCAATGCAGTTCTTTATTCTTCTGCTTGGTGTGATGCTATACGTTTTCTTCATTTTCAATGACGCCCCGATCTCGTTCCGTGCCGCTGACCCGGTTGCACAAACAGAACAACAGGCAATATTGGAGAAACAGATAGCTCAGGACTATACTTCACTGACCAGTGAACGCCAGCAAACAGCCATAGAAGCAGTAAAAACCCGCAGCAGATCTGCCCAGCAAGCCTTTGTTCAAACTGATAAAGCATTTAACACCGCGCGTCAACAGGAACTGGATCTCCAGGCAGAAATCACCAACACTGATATCAATGACACTAATTACATTCTCCCGTATTTCATTCTGAAGTATATCCCTATCGGTTTTGTTGGCTTGATCATTGCCGGGATCTTTGCTGCAGCAATGAGTTCCATAGACAGTGAGCTGAATGCTCTCACGACTGTCTCTATTGTTGACTGGTATAAACGCCTTGATGGCGACAAACACGATGAGGCCCATTACCTGAGTTCATCCAGAAAAGTAACATTCTTATGGGGTGTTATTGCTACGGTTTCTGCTTTGGCTTTAGGTGAAACCAAATCCATTATTGAGTTGATCAATCAGATCGGAAGTTATTTCTACGGTTCTATATTGGGAGTATTTGTATTACTGCTCTGGGTTAAAAAAGCAAATGGAACCGGAGCACTCACCGGTCTGTTATCAGGTATGTTAGCAGTATTCACTTTTGACCGTTTCTTTTACAGTGAAACTCTTTCTGACTATTCCTTTTTCCTTCCCTGGCAACAGATCCCTGACGGTTACTCTAAAGCGATTGAATTCCTCTGGCTGAACCCGCTAGGAGCTTTTGTAGTAGTGATCGTTGGATATATAGTTAGTACAAGCTGGCCGCGAAAATAGTGATCTTACGTTCTACTATCGTTATTTGAATCGTGAATTTTTAGTAGTTGCACTAGTACAAGACCAGTCATTTAACTTAAATGTTAAAAAACGTTTTCTCTTCATAAGTCTGTAACCATCCTTTCTTCTCTGCGTGTATTAGGCGAATTAGCCTAACCAACTATCCATCAGAACATGATAAAACGATACTATGCTATGCTATTACTCTTTTTAGTAGTAGCACCTTCTGCCTTTTCACAAACTTCCGGACAACAAAAAATCTATGTTACTCAGAGAGTTAATGGCGAATCCCCCGATATTGACGGGCGTATTGATGAGGAGGTTTGGAATAATGTTGAATGGTCCGGTGATTTCACCCAGTACCGACCAGACGACGGGGCAGCTCCTTCGCAGGAAACAGCATTTAAAATCCTCTATGATGACAACAATCTCTATGTTGCTGTTCGTGCTTTTGATACTAATCCGGAAGAGATCGTTCAACGCCTTTCCCGTCGTGATGGGTTTGAAGGCGATTTCGTTGAAATAAACATAGATAGTTATTTCGATAAGCGTACCGCCTATTCTTTCTCAGCAACCGTTTCGGGTGTTAAAGGTGATGAAGCCATAACCGGTGATGGTGATAACTGGGATTCAAACTGGGACCCTCTTTGGGATTTTGAAACCACCATAGATAATGAAGGCTGGATCGCTGAAATGAGAATTCCATTCACTCAACTCCGGTTCAGCGCTAATGAAAATCAGGTATGGGGTATCCAGGTCATGCGAAGGTTGTACCGAAAAGATGAACGCTCAACCTGGAAGCATATTCCTCAGGACGAAGCCGGATGGGTGAGTAACTTTGGAGAACTCCACGGTATAAAAAACATCAGACCTAAAAAGCAGGTCGAGATCGCACCATATACAGTGGCTAAACTAGAGCGCTACGAATCTGATCCCAATAACCCTTATCTGGATGGCAGTGATCCTTACCTAAATGCCGGGGTTGATGGCAAGATCGGTATCACAAATGATTTCACAGTCGATTTCACGATAAATCCTGATTTCGGACAGGTTGAAGCCGACCCATCTGAAGTAAACCTTACTGCTTTCGAATCATTTTTCGACGAAAAGCGCCCATTCTTTATTGAGGGAAGTAATATTACAAGTTTTCAGATCACCGGCGGAGGTAACCCGTATTCATCCGACAACCTGTTTTATTCTCGTCGGGTGGGAAGATCACCTCAGAACTATCCGAACCTGAACTCATCAAATAACGAATATGCCAAGGTTCCTGAGAACACTACTATCTTAGGGGCGATTAAACTCACCGGAAAAACACAAAACGGACTTTCTGTTGGAGTGATGGAAAGTCTTACCGCTGCAGAATTCGCAGATGTAAACCGGAATGGCGTTACAGGGGAAGAAATAATCGAACCAACAACTAACTATTTTCTGGCAAGTGCTCAGCAGCAGGCTAACAATAACAACACCATTTTCGGTGGTATGTTTACAGCCACTAACAGAAACCTGAGCAGCCCAACCCTTAATAACCTGAATAAAAGCGCCTACACAGGAGGGCTGAATTTCCAGCAATTCTGGAATGATAAAAAATACTATCTCAGCTCTAATATCGTGATGAGTCACATCACAGGAACGGCAGAAGCCATTCAATTGCAACAGGAATCATCCCGGCGATATTTTCAACGACCCGACAACGATTATACCGACTACGACCCAACACGTACTTCCCTGACCGGCCACGGAGGTATTGTTCAGTTTGGAAAGCAAAGCAGCAGTGGCTTCCGGTTTGTAAGCTGGCTTACCTGGCGGTCACCGGAACTTGAGCTCAACGACATGGGATACCTGCGCCAGAGCGATTCTATCTTTCAGGTGTTCTGGGCAAGTTACCGTTTTGCTAATCCTTTCAGCGTTTTCCGGTTTATGAACATTAATTTCAATCAGTGGGCAGGATGGGATTTTGGAGGAACGAACACCTTTAAAGGCACTAATGTTAATTTGAATGCTCAGTTCCTGAATCATTGGTTTTTCGGAGGAGGTATTAACCTGGAGGGAGATGAGATCTCTAACACCTTCCTTAGAGGTGGTCCATCTATGAAATTACCTGGTGGCTGGAACTACTTCGTAAATCTGGAGACCGACAACCGTAAGAAATTACAGTTTGGAGGAAGTCACAGCCAGTTCTGGAACTTTGGTAATATTGGTAATAACAAAGATTTTGGTGTTTTTGCAAGCTTCCGGCCAACCGATGCCTTGAGAGTTATACTGCGTCCGAATCTGAATCTCCGCAACCACACCCTGCAATACCTGAATACCGAAAATGTGGCTGGAGAAGATCGATACATATTCGGGTCTATCGACCAGAAAACGGTGGCCTTAACTGCCCGGCTTGATTTTACTTTGTCCCCTGATTTCACGATCCAGTACTACGGCTCACCTTTCATCAGTGCCGTGGATTACTCTGAACCGAAATACATCACTAACCCACGTGCGGATAATTTCGAAGACCGATATGATGAGGATGTATCTTTTTCCAGCGAAGATTATGAAAACGGCTATGATTTCAATTTCCGCCAGTTCCGGTCAAACCTGGTCTTGAGATGGGAATACCGCCCCGGCTCTCTTGTTTATCTCGTCTGGACTCAGGGTAGAACCGGCTTTGAAGAAACAGGCAGATTCTCTTATCAGGATGATTTCAATGACCTGTTTTCAGTGCACCCGCAAAACGTATTCCTGATCAAATTCTCTTATTTGTTTGGATATTAATGACTGTAAAGCTCTGAAAGTGATCTGAAACCTTATATCTTGCCCCGGTGCTTTACATCGGGATGAGGCCACTTACTTAATTATCATGTATAGAAAAATTGAAGGGCATTTCTTTTGTGCTTCTAACGGCTAAACCATCTTTTTTTGCAGCCTTATAAGTTGATTCTCTTAGGAACTCAACTACAGCTTCATCAAGACAATATCCAAGACCTCGTATGATCTCGATCTTCTGAAGTTTTCCTGTTTTTGAAACCGTCACCTCTGCTATTACTTTTCCTTTAACTCCACTGGTTCTTGCCAGCCTTGGATACTTTATACCTGGAGCTGGACTACTTGCCACCTCGATTTCTTCGTCTACATCCTGAATAATCGGTGAATTATCTGTAATGGGCTCTTCCGTATAGTGGTCCTGTTCCTGAAAGCAGGAATAATTTGCTGTATTCTCTCCTGAATAACATGACACCATTAAAAACCCGACCAGAGACAGGTATGTGAACTTATTCATTTTCCTCGTTTTCATTTTTATGGAATTTAGACCCAACCGGTGGGCGATATTTTTGAAACGGGATCTTCAGCAGATTTACCACATCCTCATTTTCTTTGGGGTCCATATGAGTATCAATTCCGTACTTGAGTGACTTTGTGTCTTCTACCTCAGCGAAGGTTCCAAATACCCGATCCCATACAGCAAATATATTTCCGTAGTTGGTATCTGTTAGCGGCTGTGTATAGTGATGATGAACTTTGTGCATATAGGGCGTCACAAACAAATAACTAAGAGCCTGATCCAGTTTTTTGGGCATTTTAATATTAGCGTGATTGAAGTGAGTAAATGCAGCCGACATCGTCTGATACAGGAATACGATCCAGATCGGAGCGCCGGTGATCAATACACCCAAAATGGTGAACAACATTCTGAACACTGCTTCACCGGGATGATGTCGCAAACCCGTAGTCACATCAACATTGGTATCGCTGTGATGCACCAGATGAAATTTCCACATGAATCTGACTTTATGCTCGACCCAATGAACCAGATAGGCTCCAAAGAAATCGAGAAGCATTACTCCAACTATGACTTGAAGCCATATCGGCATCTGTATCCAGTTCAGAATGCCAAAATCATTTTCCACAGCCCAGGTTGAAGACCACAATAGTATCCCTGCAAATCCAAGTCCTATCAACACAAAAAATCCTGTAAGAACCGCATTGATAAGCGCGTGCCGGACTTTCTTATATCCAAACTCAAAAAGAGGAAATACCCCTTCAATTACCCAGAAAAGGAATATTCCGCCAATCAGAATACCCGCCCTGAAACTGGATGGTAAATTTTCAAAGAAATCTATTAATGCTTCCATATCTGTACTGACTTAACAACTTTCATCAACTATAAAATAAAAAAGCCCCATGCACAAATGTCCATGAGGCCTCAGGATAAAAATCTAAGACTACTTAGTTTTCATCAAAGATCGCATCAATACGTGATAGTGCGTCTTCAAGATGTACTCTGCTGGCACGATCAATATTTCCTGCATTTAATCTTCGGTTGATATCACGTTTCAAAATATCAAGTTCATTCCGAACGATCGGACGGATATCAGACTGACTTACATCAACTCCACCAGCGGCAAAACCTGTGATCTCGTCATTCATCAGGTAATCCATTCTGTCCAGATATCCACGCTGCAGATATCTGCGATGAACGTTGATATTCTGACCGGCACGAAGTTCACTCCATACACCGTTTCGAAGATCATCCATCATCTCAATCAGAGTATAAGTATTTCCCGTCGAACGGGCTTCTGCGTCAACTAAACGACCAAGTCTTGAAGGACTAAGTACGCTGTTCAACGCTCCGACCTGAGCACTTCTGAACATTTCAACAGCTCCAGACTGATCGATCAGATTCAGGATCTCTGTATTATACGCCCAGGAAGGAGTTATGAAGGCGTGTTTATTAAGAAACTCCATTGCACGCTTCTGATCCGATTCAGACACAACTTCATATACAGGACCTTCCTGCTCATAGGTTTTGTACGTTTGGTACACACCGCCGATGTAGGTAGTTACGTGACCAAGATACCTTCTCCACTGGGTAACTACGTTTCCGTAGATCTCTTCAAGATCATCGTAATCTTCACCTGGGGCTTCGATCCAATCAACCAGATTCTCAGTTATATTTTCAAGATTGGCTATACCGAGTTCACTTGCTCTCATTGCATCGTCACCAATCGCCTCTGTTTGCGATCTTGGATCAGCACCAGTTGAGTATCCATAAAAATATAGTGGATCATCTCCGTTGGTAACTATCCAGTCATTCAGGATCTCATTTTCATCGTCTGCATTCTCAATATCAGGAAACCAGGTATATCCCCATTTGATTGACCAGAGATCATATTCACCGATCATCGGGAAGAAATTGGTCACACCATCACCAGGCTGGGCCACATAATTGAAACGGGCATAATCCATGATTGATGGAGCCACCCCATGAGTTGAAGTAAATTCAGGATCACGGAGTTGATCTACCGTATATCCAACACTTGATCCCATATTATGAGGCAATCCAAGCGTGTGCCCTACCTCGTGTGCTGCTACAAAGCGAATAAGTTCCCCCATTAATTCTTCAGGGAAATTCACGGCACGGGCTTCGGGATTCGCTGCGGCTGTTTGTACAAAATACCAGTTACGAAGCAGGTTCATCACATTATGATACCACAGGATATCGCTCTCCAGGATCTGCCCTGTTCTTGGATCGTGTACATGTGGGCCCTGTGCATTTTGAATTGGATTAGTGATATATCGGATCACAGAATAGCGCACATCCTCTGGTGAAAACTCCGGATCTTCTTCCGGGGTCGGGGCTTCTTTACCAATGATCGCATTCTTGAAACCAGCTGCTTCAAAAGCCTGGTTCCAATCCTCAATCCCCTGAATCAGATATTTTCTCCACTTCTCGGGAGTTCCTGGATCCAGGTAGTATATGATCGGTTCTACTGGTTCTACCAACTCACCTCTCAGGTATGCTTCTTTATCTTTTGGGATCAGCTTCCAACGGGTAATGAATCTGTTCTGAGCCGCTTTGTGCAGATCGGAACTGTAGTCATATTGTGAAAGTGAGAAGTATCCCACACGGGCGTCATGATTTCTAGGCATTGCCGGTTCCGCAGGAAGTAGGATCATGGATTGATTCATCTCCAGGGAAATAGTGCCTGTTTCATCATCATCAGGAGGACTTCCTGCGTCATAAGTCAAAATATGTCTTACCTCGATATTCTCAGGATAGCTCGACATCTTATCAATAAAAGAGCGGCTGCCATCAAGTCTGCGAACCTGAAAATTTCTTCTCTGACCTGAAGATAATCCACTGATCAGTGGCACATCAGAGGTATAAAGACTGGTAACGTCGATCACAACTCCTGAACTATCTTCATTCAATGCTTCTATCTTAAATGAAGAAACAACTGGTTCGAAATTGTTGTTGCGGACTGATTTGTAAACCGGATCATCCATATCCGCTACGCTTGAATAAGAAACATGGCGAAGAAGGATGTTATTTTCTTTTCGCTGCCATCTTACAACCTGCTGAGATCGTGCCTTTTGACCGGCACCACCAAAACTTAAGTTCTGTGTAGAACCTGCAACACGGCTCACAAGTAGCATTTCACGTTCCAGTACCGTATCTGGTATTTCGAAATAGTATTTATCGTCTACTTTGTGGACTGTAAAAAGACCTTCATCGGTCTTGGCATCTTTGGTGATCACCTCGCTGTATTTCTTTAACTCACTCTTGGAAGCTGAAGGCTTTTTAGCGGATGGGGAAGATTGGCTTGAAGTAGCTGATTTACTGGATTGGCATCCCGCAAAGATCAATACACCAGCCAGGATCAGGGTTAATAGTTTCCCTGTAACTGATTTTCCGTAGTTCATAATATTGATTGTTATTTAGGTCAAATAATAACCTAAATAATCTGACTACCTGAACCCGAAATCAACTGAATTCTGTAAAAAGATATCTACGGAATTATCTCAGATATTCTCTGAACCATCCAATCGTCCAGTCGAGTAACTCTGCAAAAGGCTTAGGAAATTCCATTTCCTCAAAGGGATGTGCTACACCGTATGTGTGACCTGTATTAGCTACAAAACGGAGCTCTTTTTCTCTGGCTGCACAATGAATATGAAGCTCCTCTGAGTTTGTGTACGGAACACTTTCGTCATCCCTGGCATGAATAAATAATGAGGGCACTCGTACGTCTTCAACACGCTTGAGCGCTATAACTCTATCTTTGTTTTTAACAGCGTCCTCGTACACCACTTTATCCAGTTTCATAACTTGCTTAGTTCTGCTGTTCACAACTTCAGTAAATCCTTTGCTTTCCCAGTCTTTTTTCATCTGATCGGTCCAGAAATCAAGATAATCTGCCACAGCCGACCAGGTAACCAAACATTGTACTGCTTCAAATTCTGCAGCGGCTGCAACTGCAACATGTCCGCCTCGCGAGTGACCTATCAACCCAACAACATCTGTATTCAGATGCGCCTGTTTATCACTGATCAGACCACTCTGTAATGCTTTAATAACAGATTCGATATCATTAAGATCCTGCGTAAAAGTCTGACGCTCAAAAAGATCCGGTCGATCAAATTCTGTTCTCTTTTCACCAACTCCGTTCAGAGAAAAATTCATGGCCACCACACCAAAGCCACTTCGGGCAAGGTCTTCGCATGCATCCGGAAATGCTCCCCAGTCCTTAAAGCCTTTGAAGCCATGCAGGAAAATAATAACAGGAAAATCGCGGTTTGTTCCGCTAATAGGTGAATAAAGGTCCCACTTTATGGGTAGTCCTTCAGTTGATTTTATACTTCCTGATGAAATTGAAATATTCTCGAATTCCATATCAATTCTTTTTGAAATCTAATGCGTCCAGTTTTACTAGTTTTCTTAGGTCGTTTATTTCTTTTTGTTTCAAAAAACGCCAGCGGCCGTTACTTACATCTTTGAGATCCAGCCCGGCGTACTCCGTTCTTTTCAACTTGGTCACTTCTGTACCGTGGAATTCCACCATTCGTCTTATCAGGCGGTTTCTTCCTTCAAACACTGAGATCAGGAATGTATTTTTCACATCTCCAAAGGGCATGATATTAAATCCTTTAGCCTTGCCATCATCAAGTTCTACTCCTTTTGCAAAAGCAGCTAATTCATCATCTGTGAGTGTTCTTTTTGTAGTCACCTCATAGGTCTTTTTCACTTTATAACTGGGGTGCATTAACCGGTGTGCAAGATCTCCATCATTGGTTAATATAAGCAGCCCGGTTGTATTTCGGTCCAGCCGGCCTACCGGATATACACGGTATCCTGTTGCATTTTCAATCTCATCGAGAACTGTATTTCGGCCTCTGTCGTCATCGGTTGTTGTAATGGTATTTTTTGGCTTATTCAGCAGTAAATAGACAAAAGGTTCCAGAGTGAGCCTCTGGCCGTCAACAACCACGGTGTCTTTGCGTTGTACTTTGTAGCCCATTTCTGTGACTACTTTTCCATTCACTTCAACTTTTCCCTCAGCAATATAGGTATCGGCTTCCCTGCGGGAACACAAGCCTGCATGAGCAATGAACTTATTTAAGCGAATATCTTCCGTTTTCGAGTAGTTCTGATCGACCTCATTCGAGTGGTTTTTCTTCTTTCTCTTATTTGGTGAACTTTTCCTTTTGTTAGGGCGCCGGTTACTCATTCTTCTTCATCTCCGGTTGGTTCCTCTGTTTCTCCAGGCTCTTCACTTTCGCTCTCATCCCTGGCTTCCGATTCTTCAGAATTTTCTACTATTTCCTCTTCTTTGATTTCTTCCTCCATATCTTCCATCATCAGTTGCCGCTCTAACAATAACTGGCGATGTTCCGCCATGTCGTCATCTTTAAGGATCTCTTCGATCTCACGCGGTTTTGGAAGATCGTTCACAGAATTCAACCCAAAATGCCTCAGAAAATGTTTGGTTGTGCGATACAATAATGGCTTTCCGGGACTGTCTGCCCTACCGGCAACCTCTATCAGTGCTTTTTCCATCAGCTGACGAATAATATACCCCGAGTCAACACCTCGTATCTGATCAACCTCAGGCTTAGTGATCGGTTGACGATAAGCTACAATTGCAAGACTTTCAGTTGCTGACTGAGAAAGTTTCCGATAGGCATTTTCATGCTGAAATACACTCAACCAGTAGTGGAATTTCGACTCTGTTACAAATGTATAACCTCCGGCCAGCTTATCGATCCTGAAGCTCATGCCATTTTCATCATATCGTTGATTCAATTTATCAACAAAATCGGCCACCGTTTGTTCATCTATCTCGATCTGCTCTTCATTTTCGACTATGATCTCACGAATCTTATCTCCACTTATAGGCTCATCACTGGCAAATATCAAAGCCTCAATAACGGAAGAAAGTCTGCTTCCGTCGACAAACTGATAATCATTGAATTTCTGTTTTTTACTCACAATCCCTCACAATAAAAAATCCATCGTTACCCTGACTTTGGTAAAGGGGCATAAGGATGTACCCATCCGATTGAGCTGTTATCCTGCCGTGGCGATCTGTAGCCAGCCAGTCTCCTTTTTGCACAGGATCAAAGTTTTTGAATCCTTTATTCATCACGAACTCGTCGCCTTCCTCTATTACATGTTTATACTGAAAATCTACCTTATGAGGGAACCCCTCTATACGATCCATAAGGTAGGTATAATACTCACTAAATTTGTCCAGTTTTGTCGCTGGAATAAAACCAAGACTAACCATAAGTACAAAAAGCCCGGCTACAGCATTCTCTTTTGCCGCTTCGGTTCCATGGGTTCCGGTTTCGAAAGCAAAGCCAATATGACCAGCATTCTCAACATACTCCATCGATGTTCCAATGAGTGTATGTTGAATCCCAAATATCAATGGGATCTTTAACTGACTCAACAACTCAACATGTCTTGATTCATCTGGGGTGATACTGAACATTCCACCGCTGCCCGAAAAGGTATGAAGGTCGATATACACCACTTCCTGATCCGAAAATACGATCGGATCAAGAATACTCAGTAATTCTTTTACCTCCCTGCGGTCCCGGGTTGACAATTCTTCATATGGAGTTCTTCTGATCTTATCCAGAATTGAGGTAACCCATAAACGATTCATATCCTCATCTACAAATCGTGTACTCTCATAAAGGGCGGTTAGATTACCTTTTAAGCCAATAAACCGGCCATGAATACTTTCGGACAATGGCGATAGTACTTCCAGAACTTCTTCAATTGCACTAATACCTGTTGGCTCATTCCCGTGCATGCCAGCAATTGCGATTACAGTAGGACCGGGATTTTGCCCGTTTACTTCCCCTATTATATGATCTGCAATCCTTTCCGTATGATTTTCTTTTTCCTGCCGGACCAGCTCCATGCTCACTTTTCTTCTTTTTTCTCAGCTAATGCGCTCAGCAACCGCCTTGATATATTCATAAAATTATCTTCCGTAATGATACCAACTAATCGACTATTCTTCACTACCGGAAGACATCCTATTTTCTGTTCCTGCATGATCGTCATGGCTTCCATGATCGTGGCTTCAGGATGAATGGTGATTGGATTCGGAATCATAAAATCACTGATCGAAACAGGCACAGATCCATCATTCTCGGATAATGCTTTGGAGTAGGCACGCAATACCATCCGCATTGAAACGAGTCCCACCAAATGCTTTTGATCGTCTTCAATTGGGATATATCTGATTCTTCTCCAGTCCATGAGATGTGCCGCAAACTCGATCAGATCATCTTTTCGCGCTGTAAAAAGGTCGGTTGTCATACATTCCTCTACCAATAAACTGGATGGCTTCCAGTTTTCCATATCCTCGATCCTTGCCAGTCCCCATTTATGAACCGGTTCCCCTTTCAGCTGATTTCTCAGCATGGATGTGGCTATGGTCGATAGCGTGTGCTCACGGTTATTCTCTTTGATCAGGTTGCCGTATGATTTAACAACCCAATATGCACCTGTCTGGGCTGATTCAACCCTGTCATGTATAACACCAAGATAGGTATCAATATCAGGGCTATCGATATTAGCTTTGTTTAAACCGGCTTTTGCAATCGGCAGCAATTCATCTATTATCAGATCCTTGGCTGTCACCTTTCTACCCCTCGTCCATTCAAACTTGGTATCCAATCCCATCTTAGATGCCGCAAAGAAATTGAGGCGTGCGTCATCAAAATCCAGTTCTTTAGTGATGTCAGGGTGTTCGTCCTCAAAACCATTCAGCAATCCCAGCCAGAATGCAGTATTAGCCATTTCATCAATTACTGTCGGGCCTGATGGCAATACTCTGTTCTCAATTCTAAGATGTGGCTTACCTCCCGAGACCCCATAACAAGGCCGGTTCCAGCGGTACACTGTTCCATTATGCACTTTAAGCGCATTGAGTTCGGGAGGCACCCCGTTTTTCAGAAGCTCTTCAACATTCTCCTCCACATCCGAACTTAACAGCACACGATATCGGGAAATATCTTCTTTGTAGATATCCAGAATAGAATTTTTCAGCCATTCACTACCAAAAGTAACCCTGGGACTACTATCCCGAATATGCTCTCCAACCCCTCTGGTATCAACCGACTGGTGAAATAACGCGATCCTTGTTTCAGCCCAGAGCCGTTTCCCTAAAAAGACAGGTGAGTTCACCGCACTTGCCAACACTGGTGCTGTTATTGCTTGCGCGATATTGTACTTCGAAACAAATTGGTCTGGCTTGATCTGAAGATGAACCTGAAATCCTGTATTACAACCTTCAAGCATTGGGGTATCAAATTTCATCAGAAGTTCGTCCATTCCCTGGATCCGCAGCTCATATTCTTTTCCCCGTAGATTATCGATCGCTTCACAAAGAGCCTGATATCTGGGGATCGGAGTCAGGCTATCGATACTCACATCAGCCTTTCTGACTGTTGGCAGGATACCCGTTAAAAGAACTTCAGCTTCAAATTCCCGGGCTACTTCTCTCACCCGTGCCACATCCCGCTGTAAATTTTGCTCCATCTGAGCGAGACAGTCACCTTTGAATTCGAGGGGTGGATTTACATTGATCTCTAAATTGAATTTGGCAAACTCGGTCGTAAAATTATTGTCATCATCAAGCTTTTCAAGTACACTCATTGCCTCAAAAAAAGGTTTTGCATTACGATCGATCAGGCATAACTCTTGTTCAGCACCGATTCTTGTAATATCAGTCTCAAACCAATCCTCATTAAGCATCTTATCAAGAGCTCTGAGGTCTTTGAGAACATTCTTCATAAATTTCTGAACCTGCTCTTGTGATTTGGCAAGCTTAACTCTGGGATCGCCCATAAATATTCATTTGAAATTACGACAACCGGAAATACTAACTTTCCAATGCCTATTGCAAATTTTTAGCGTATTGCATCCACATTAATATTTACCCTAACTACTGAAGTACTCACCTGACTTTCAACTTCATATACTTCCATAACCTTTGTGAGTAATGCCTCAATATAATTAGCTCCCTTTTCCGGGTCTATCTTTAAAGTAACTTCCCAATAGAAATTCTTATTCATCCAGCCTATTGCCGAAGCCGAGGGCCCAAGGATTTCAGCTTCCTTTAAAATTCTCTCGAGTGTATTTCTCAAAACATGCGCAGAAGCACTAACCTGAGGTTCTTTTTTACCTTTCAAGACAAAAGTGATCAACCTGGAATAAGGTGGGTAATTTAGGGGTTTACGGAATCCCATTTCTTCCTTTGAGAATCCTTTGTGATCATGCTTCTTTGCAAACTGAATGGCTGAATTATCAGCCTGTCTGGTTTGAATAAAAACAGTACCGGGCTTTGTACCACGGCCCGAACGACCTGAAACCTGGCTTAATAGCTGGTACATTCTTTCTGTAGATTGAAATGATGGGAATGCCTGCTCAGTATCGGCATCAATCACTCCTACCACCGTCACGTTAGGAAAGTCCAGGCCTTTAGCCACCAGTTGAGTTCCAATCAGAATATCTGCTTCCCCGGCACCAAATTTATTCAGAATCCTTTCGTGTGCTCCTTTTCGGGTTGTGGAATCTTTATCAAACCTCAGGATTCTCGCCCCTTCAAAAAGCTCAGTTAATTCTTCTTCTATTTTCTGCGTGCCCAATCCCTGAATTTTAAGTTCTGATGATCCACAAACCTCACACTTAGTATCAGCCCTTCTGGAATATCCTGAATAATGGCACATCAGTATGTTCTTCTTTTTATGATAAGTGAGGCTTACAGAACACTCCGGACTTTGAGGTATATGTCCACATGCTTCACACTGGATGTAACTTGCAAACCCACGTCTGTTATAAAGCAGGATCACTTGCTCATTTCTGTACAATGCCTCATTTATTGCATTGTACAATGGAACCGCGAGCTCGCCTTTCATAGCCGAACGATATTGCTTCAGGTCAATAATCTTAACTTCGGGTAGTACAGCTTCAGCATGTCGCTTATTAAGCTCTATGAGTTTGCTTTTCCCTCTTGCTGACATATGCAAAGCCTGCATACTTGGTGTTGCCGAACCCATGATCACCACCGCATTATTTAAGCTCGCTCTCATGATCGCTGTTTCTCTGGCATGATAACGTGGTGCCGGATCCATCTGTTTATAGGAAGCGTCATGTTCCTCATCAAGAATGATCAGGCCAAGGTCTTTAACTGGTGCAAATATCGCGGAGCGGGGACCGATAGCAATTTTTTTAGCTCCGGACTTAAGATCTTTCCATGCTCTTAATCGTTCACGATTGGTCATTCTGCTGTGAAGAACGGCAATTTCATCTCCGAATATTTTATAGAATCGTGAAACAGTCTGCGGAGTTAATGCGATCTCCGGAACAAGAACTATTCCTCCTTTTCCCTTTTCTAAAACGGCTTTTAGTGCGTGGATATATACTTCAGTCTTTCCACTACCTGTTATACCATAGAGCAGATAATTCTCAAATATATTTTTATCAATGGCTGCTTTAATAATCTGAAAAGCTGACTTTTGATCCTCATTGAGTGATTTGAGTTCCTTAGGATCATGATCCAGATCTAGCGAATCTGTTTCTGCTTCTACTTCTCTTGATTCTATCCACCCCTCATTTTCAAGTTTCTTTACTGAATAGCTGGTAAGAACCTCATACTTCGATAATTCAGTGTGTCTTTTAGGAAGTCCTGTTTCAAGTAATACCCGGAGAGCCGTCTGCCATTTATTCTTCTTTCCCAGTTCTGATAAAAAACTTTGGGCGTCTTCTGGTTTCTTACCTTTAGACCAATTCCACTCTTTTTCAGTTTTTACAGTAACCTTCAGATCTGGCTCTTCCCATATCTCAATTGCACCGTTTTTAATCAGTGATTCTAAAACCTTATTATATGAGGTGCCTTTCCATCTTTTCTTAGCTTCATCATACCCCAGATCTTCATGATGAATAGCGTTTATCACCTCTTTCTGTGCAGCACCCGATTTTATTTCCGAATTCTCTGAGACTTTGAGATTCTTTTTTGAAACGAAATTAAGACCGGCTGGAAGTGCTGCCTGGATTACCTCTCCCCAACCACAAAAGTAAAACTTGTGCATCCACTCAGTTAGTTTCAGCAGCTCTTCAGTAAGAACTGCTTCCTCATCAAGGATTCTGCGTATGGGTCGAGTATTGAATTCAGGAACATTGTCATGAACACGAACCACTACTCCAATAGCATTATAGTTTCTAAGTGGCACCCAAACTCTGACTCCGGGTTTTGTCTGATCCTCGAATTCAGGTGTAATTTCGTAGGTAAATACCGAACGAACTGCTGTAGGGAATACTATATCTGCGTACTTTGGCAATAGATAAACTTAAGATTTAAAGCTTCAAAGCTTATCCATTTAATATGCTGAAATCAACCTGTTATAAGGTGAGCAGTAAATAAATCAGAATTAATAGTACCGGTAAACTGAAAATCAGTCCGCCCCTGTGATATGTTTTGTTATTTGTCATAGCCGTCTCCTCTTGTAACCTTATTTACTATACCTGAGTAGGCTTGTTCCCTTAACGAACATATTAATTGAAAAATTCTCTCCCGATCACCGCATAAACATGCGAAGTATTAATTAAAAATTTTGACTTCATAATTTTAATTGAATTTCACCCCAGCCAGCCTTCGCGATCCAGGCTTCTGTATTGTATTGCTTCCGCGATATGATGCGGCTGAATACTCTCTGATTTATCCAGATCGGCTACGGTTCGGGATACTTTAAGTATTCGGTCATACGCTCGCGCAGAAAGTCCCAATGAGGTGATCGCTTTCTTAAGGATCTCAGAACCAGACTCATCTAATTTGCATACTTTTCTAACCTGGCGGGTATTCATCTGAGCATTACAATACACTCCCTTAACTCCCAGAAATCTGGTTGACTGAATAGTTCTGGCTTCTACAACTCTCTCTCTTATCTCTTTAGAGGACTCCCCCTTTGCCTTGCCTGATAATTCCTCATAACTAACTTTATTGACTTCTATATGGAGATCGATCCTGTCCAATAGAGGACCACTGATCTTGCTCAAATAACGCTGCATTTGCAATGAAGAAGATCCATTAACCTCATTCGGGTCGTACCAATCTCCTGAAGGAGATGGATTCATTGATGCCACAAGCATCACTCTGCTTGGATAGGTCACACTCATCCTGGCACGGGATATTGAAACAAAGCCATCTTCCAGAGGTTGTCTCATAACTTCTAATGCGCTTCTTTTGAATTCGGGCAGTTCATCCAAAAACAGTACCCCGTTATGAGCCATGGATATTTCACCAGGCATTGGAATGCTTCCACCTCCGACTAATGCCACATCTGAAACTGTATGATGAGGAGCCCTGAATGGCCGGTCTGTTATCAGTGCTTCACCTGACTTCATTAATCCTGAAACTGAGTGTACTTTGGTTGTCTCTAAAGCTTCATCCAGGGAAAGTGGTGGTAAAATAGTAGGAATCCTTCGGGCCATCATAGTTTTGCCGGAGCCGGGGGGACCAACCATAACTACATTGTGTCCCCCCGCTGCGGCTATCTCCAGCGCTCTCTTAACCGTATCCTGTCCCCTAACGTCGCTGAAGTCTAACATGTCCAGCTTTCCATTTCTGGAGAACACACTCTGAACGTCCAGATCATAGGAGTCCATTGAACCCCTGTTCTCAAGCCAGTCTTTAACCTGATTGATATGCTCAAAGGGAAATACATCTATCCCGTCCACAACGGCTGCTTCTGCGCCATTTTGTTTCGGAACGATCAGATTCTGAAACCCTTTCTTTTTCGCTTCCACTGCTACCGGTAAAACTCCCTTTATGGGCCGAATCTGTCCGTCCAGTGCCAGTTCTCCCATCATCACTGTCTCATCCAATTTGTCTGTATGCAGCTGACCAGACATTCGCAACAGTCCTATTGCTATTGGAAGGTCGAATGCATTCCCTTCTTTTGGGAGATCCGCTGGTGCCAGATTTACTGTTATTCGCCCAAGCGGGTAATATGAGCCTGTATTTCTTATCGCTGCTTCAACCCTGTCTCTGGACTCTGAAACAGCCCGATCGGGCAAGCCAACCAGAAAGAATTTTACCATTCCATTGGTGTGGTGTGTCTCTACATCTATGATCCTTGCATCAACGCCTACCGTTGATGCACAATAAACTCTTGCTAACATTTTAATTCCGAATCTTTTTTATTTGCTTTACGTAGTTAGACCCCGCCGGAGGGAACTCCTTACAAAAATTTTCATAAATCGCACATATCATGAAGAAAGACGAGGCAAAATCAAAAGCAAAGCACATCTTTGAAGAGGTGCAGGGAGGCGTTAATGAAGTGATCGCAAAGATCCGTGAATTCATTAAAGAGGGAAGCGCACGAAGGCTTATTATCAAAAACAAAAAAGGGGAAGTCGTATTCCAGACTCAGCTCGCTTTTGGCGTTGGTGGAGCAGCACTGGTTGGTGCGATGGCTCCGGTGATCTCAGCAATTGGAATGTTCGCTATGTTCATTAACGATTACCAGATCCTGGTTGAAAGAGAGATCGATGAAGATGAGGATGAATTTTCTGTAGATGCAGAAGTGATCGAGATCACTGAAGATGAGGAAGATGATTCTTCAGAAGAAACTAAAGCAGAGGATGAAGAGCCGGAGAAAGACGAGAAGACAGTAGGCAAGAAAAAGAAGCAATAACTTCTTAAATGATTGGAATTTTTATAATAACAGGAGCTTCATGGCTCCTTTTTTATTATCTGCTAAAAAAGAACCTATTCAATTCATGGTTCTTACCAGTTTCCAGGATACTACATTCAACAGTAGTTGGAATTGGTATCCTTCTTTTCTCATTTGGTATTCCCCTTCTTCTCAAAGATCTGATCTATTCCCTGGAATGGATCCCTTACCCTGATGTTAATTTGAACACAGTAGCCAACGCTTTTTGGTTTTATACTAAATCAGTATTAACTGAGGAATTGATTTTCAGGGGAGCATTTTTATCCATACTCGCACATTATGTTTCAGAAAAGAAAAGTATTCTCTTCTCGGCGTTTTGTTTCGGAGTCTATCATTGGTTTTCATATGGAATGTTCGGAAGTGGATTGATCCCTATGCTCTATGTGCTACTTCTCACTGGATCTTTTGGTCTGGTTTGGGGTTATATGTATTTAAAGACCGGTTCGATCGTATTACCCACTATTTTCCATCTGGGATGGAATTTTTCTTCCAGTCTTTTCTATGATTACCAGCCTTTTGGTGAATTGCTTTTTAAAATTAACCGCTCCCGTGAATTTGGTGGGCTTGAAGGTTTCCTGATACAGTTCGGATTGGAGATCCTTGCCATTCTTATCGCTTTCGGTTTATTTAAGATCTACCAAACAAAAAAAGCCGACTAATGGAGCCGGCTTAATTTCATCAATCGGATAAGAGAAGTTAGATTTATTTCCAGTGTTCCTCAGCGATTGCCTCTTTGCTGAGTTCATTTGTTAGGTAGTGTTCAGCATCCAAAGCTGCTTTACAACCTGTACCAGCAGCTGTAATAGCCTGTCGATATACTGAATCCATCGCATCTCCACAGGCAAAGATACCTGGCAGATCCGTTTTCGTAGACTGGCCTTCTGTCTTGATATAACCGACATCATCCATCGACAGTACACCTTTGAAGAGATCCGTGTTTGGTTTATGACCGATAGCAACAAACACCCCGGTCACATCATCCAAAGTAGTGATAGCTCCGGTGTTTCTGTTTTTGATGTTAACTCCTTCCACAACCATATCTCCCAGGACTTCGTCCACTTCGCTATCCCACATAAACTCTATCTTCTCATTTTCGAAAGCACGGGTTTGCATTGCTTTGGAAGCACGTAGTTCATCACGGCGATGAACAACGGTTACTTTGCTGGCAAATTTGGTAAGAAAGGTAGCTTCTTCCATAGCTGTGTCTCCACCGCCAACTATGATCACATGCTGGTTTCGAAAAAATGCACCATCACAGGTTGCACAAGCTGAAACACCTTTACCCCTGAGTTTTGTCTCGCTCTCTAAACCGAGCCACATTGCTGAAGCACCTGTTGATATAATAATCGTATGTGACTTGATCTCCGTTTTCTCATCCACAGTAATCTTATACGGGCGGCTTTCAAAATCAATATCGGTCACATAGCCATACCGACAATCAGCACCAAATTTGGTTGCTTGTTCCCGGAAATCCTGCATCATCTGAGGGCCCATTACTCCATCAGGGTAGCCAGGGAAGTTTTCCACATCAGTTGTAGTCATAAGCTGACCACCCGGCTCCGGCCCTTCAAACACGATAGGTTCCAGATCGGCTCGTGCTGCATAAAGAGCTGCAGTTAAGCCAGCTGGTCCACTTCCGATAATTACGACTTTGAATGTTTTTCCTGCGATATCGTCCATAATAATTTCCTTTAATTTCAGCTCTAATTATAAGGCTTTCGGAAATTAAAATGGGTCTTATTTCTCTATACTTTGTATAGATGTGTGTGATGAGAAAAAGTACTATTCACAGTGAGGAACAAATGAATCAGAAGTTTGTGCTACTTTAGAATAATTTGAAGTACTGCCTTCCCCATACTTCCTTTGAACTTTCAGATCATTGTCTTCCAGTACCATACTTACCGTGTATTTACTTGTTAGTTGGGCCTGGTAAAAGAAAAAGATGTAATCATCACCTCTTCTGTAATCCAGAATACTTTGGTCAATCTCAACCTCATAGCAATCTGATTCGTTATTAAACTCATCACCCCTGTAATCAAATTGATCTACTCCATCAGATTTAACTTCTATGTAGATAATATTTCCTTTATCAGATATTAACTTCCACATCCCTCTCAGCTCTACCGGAATAATTGAGTTATCAACTTCTTCGGGTCCGGTAGCAGATTTTTTACAACCACTTGCAACAAAAAGTACCAGAATAATTATTAACCATGTTTTATTGTATTCTCTCATTTTGACTTACACTAATTTTAATTTGGAAAGTGAGATTTCACTTATTCAGATATTTCGCAGACATCGTCTAATACGCCTTCCTCTATTTGTACACTAAAAAACGTCTGTACCATATCACCATCATCAATTATCAGAAAACCATTCTCGAAATCAAAGTGAACGGCAACTTCTAATGTTTCACTAGTTAAAGGGTCGAAAAGGGTAAAATATTGTTCCTCTACAGAAATTATATTCAAAGTCTTGATATCAAAACAATCTTCTTCGGCCGGTTGAGCAGGATCACCTTTATAGAAATAAAACACAAAATGACCCGGCTCTATTTCCAAATATATATGTGGAGCTGAGTCATCTCCGTCAGTTTGTAATTGCCATTGCCCTTCTATGTTGAAGTCTTCCGGAGTGCATAGCTGATCAATATCATCAATAGATCCGGAGCTTGGTGAAAAATACTCCGTTATATCCTCTCCTTGTTCTTTGCGTTCAACCTTAAGTAGTCCATCTTCTATTGAAATCACAATACGTTGAGTACCTTTTGAGGACATCGGATCATTATCGGTAAGAGTAAAAACAGATCCCTGTACACTTATAACGTCCAGTTTTGAGATGAAATAACAATCAATTGAACTTATATAATCAGCCACTCTGATCGAATCGGCAGAAATTTCCACTATCGTCTTTCCATCGCCGTTATCCATTTCCCAGGCACCATAAAGATCTTCAGGAGTAGTGCATTCCGGTCCTATCGCGCTTTGGTCAGCTGTGCTCAGGAAATATGATTTAAGATGGTCCTGTGTGTTCTCAAGTTCACGTACATCCAACCGGTCGTCATTTCTGGATAAAGCTAAGGTTTTGGATTCATCTTCCCCTTCCTTTCTTATGGTATAGAATCCTAATTCGTCCACCGAAATCACCTCAAAATGATCAATAGAAAAACAATTATCGGATTTTTTATAGGTATAGAAATGAACTTCTGTGGGTGATACCAGAAGATAATCTGTACGTCCTCCGGCTGTTCTTTCCCAAAACCCTTCCACCTGACCTCTTAAATCTCCAGTGAGATCAACATCGTCGCAGGACACAGATGATACCAATACCAAACCGAGTGCGAAAAAAAGATATGAGCAATACTTCAACAACATCATCCTAAAACTGCTTTTTCACAGTATACATCATAGCAACAAAAAATGCCTCAAATTCTTTTTTGAATGGAGTTAGCGCACTCCGGTATCAAAGTAGAAAAAGTAGTATCACTGGATTTAAATTTTGTACTAACCTGAACCCCATCAATTTCCCTTTCAACCTCGAGTGTATTTCCTTTCAAAGTAATCAGGAAAATCCGGGTTTGAGAATTTTCATCCATTAACTCAAAAACATCATTATCGATGCCAATAACCTCAAATATTTCCGTATCGAAACATCCCTCGCCTTCTGAGATCCATGTTGCACTGGATTCATCTATACTGAAATACACTTTTGGCTTCTTAGCCTGAGAAAATTCCCAGTTGCCAGCAAATTCCAGTTCTATGGGATTTTCATTCCCTGGTTCCTCATCTTCCAGATCGGTACAATCCGGAACCAAGCTACTAAGATCCTTACTACTTGATTTAAGCTTTATTGTATCAATTGAATTTTCAAATAACAGGCTTATACTACTTCCCTGTTTCTCTACAGTAGCTTTGATGTCCTGCCCCCACTCATCGGTTACCGTAATAACATTTCCAGTGATTTCCTTTATCCCGAAAATGGTTGTGCTAAAACAAGAGAGTCCTTCATTTTCCTCGATCATCTTTAATTCAACCGCATCAAATACCACATACAATTTGGCTTTATTCCCCTGAAAGGTTTCCCATTTGCCTGTAATGTCTACATTTTCTTCCGGTTCATTAACTTCAGGTTTTTCGATGATCTCTACCGGGAAATCATCACAATCTGGTGCCAGAAAACTGAGATCCTGGTTCGAAGACTTGAATTTTATTGCGTCAGAATCCCCCTCAATTAAAATTGTAATATTATTTCCTTGCGTTGAAAATATAAAACTCAGTGAATTCCCGTTCTCATCTTCTGTTACAAACGAATCACCCGAACGCTCAAGAATCATATAATTCGCCGAACTATAGCAGCCCTTTACCTCATCTTCTTTAGCCAAAATAATATCGTTCTCGCTTACCTGTATATAGATCTTCGCAATATTTCCCTGTGCTGTTTCCCAGGTTCCCGAATAATCTTCCAGAGGTTCCGGCACTGGTTCAGGTTCAGGTTCCGGATCCTCAATTACTACATCATTACAATCCGGTGTGAGCGAGTTAAGGTTTTTCTTACTGGACTTGAACTTTATCATATCCGATTCTCCGGGGAAAAGAGCTGAAATATTATTTCCCTGTTTAGAAAAAGTGATCACACCCACGTTTCCATCTGCATCCTCAACATCGAAAATATCACCTGTACGGCCCGTGATCTCATAATACATTGAGGCGAAACAACTTCCCGATTCATCTTCCTTTACAAGCACAATATCGTCAGTACTAACCTGTACATAGATCTTTGCAATATTTCCCTGTGCCGTTTCCCAGGTTCCTGAATAATCTTCCAGCGGTTCAGGCTCAGGATCCTCAACTACCACATCCTCACAATCAGGCGTAAGTGAGCTTAGATCCGTATTACTGGGTTTTAGCTTTAAACTGCCCGACTCACCCTCAAATTGAATTGTGATGTTTTTTCCCTGCATCTCCACCGTAAAAACAGATTGTTGTTCTTCCGCGTCTTCGATGGTAAATGATACCCCATCCACATTAACTATTGTGAATTGATCTGAGATATAGCAGGATCCCGCTTCATTCTCTTTAATAAACATGATCTCAGAATCAGAAACATCCAAATACTGTTTTGTAACGTTTCCCTGAAAGGTCTCCCATTTTCCGGTTATATCTAATCCTTCTACGGGGTCTGTACCAGGCTCAGGATCTGTTTCATCATCACATTCCGGAGTAAGTTCTCCGGGTTTTGTATCGGAGGGTTTATACTTTGTTGTCTTTAGTTCTCCTCCAGAATTACGGCTGATCTCTATATTTTTGCCCTGCTTTTTGATCGTTATCTCTTCTGTTTCTCCTGATACATGCTCTAACTCAAAAACTCCACCAGTACTATTCTGAATTTGAGTTCCTGTAAATATATAGCAGCTATTTGATTCTACCTGACTTACAAAACTGACCGTATTATTAGTAATGAATACAAATTCTCTGGCCACATTCCCCTGAAAAGTTTCCCAGCCACCCGCAAAGCTCACTTCTTCATTTGGTTCCGGATCTGTAATATCAGTACCACATACAGGAGTAAGATCATCGATCTTCTTCTCTGATGCCTTATACCGTTTCTTGACCTTATTTCCATCTGGATCAGAAATGATCTCCAGTTGTTTACCACGTTGTATTATATCAACAGGAACCTGATCTCCGTTTTTGTCAACCAGCATAACTCTTTTGTCAGAAGCAGCGGAGATTTCAAAAACTGAAGTTAAGATATAGCATTCCGATTCCTCATTGAACCCGACTGTTTTGATACTATCGGAGCTTATGAATATAAACTCCAATTCTTTATTTCCCAGGCTGGTCTCCCAGGCACCCTGAACTTTTCCAATAATTGATTCTTCTGTGGGCTCCGGTTCGGGTTCGCCCTCACACTCAGGACTCAGCTTTGGAACATCTTCTTTACTGGATTTAAATCTTGTAGTACTGTTTCCATCATCTACAGAAATATTATTTCCCTGTATATTGATTATCAGCTCCAGTGACTCTTCTGTATCCTGATCTACTACTTTAAATACATTCCCTTCCGCATTCTCAATATAGAATCGCTTTGTACTATAACAGGAAGTTTCTTCATTAAATGTTTTATTTAAAAGTGAATCATTTGATACTGAAAGATATTCTTTTGTCTTGTTTCCCTGGATACTTTCCCAATTCCCTAAAAGTTTAATAATACCGGAATCAGGTATTTCTGCAGAGCCCTCACAAACCGGACTGAATGTATCGAAATCCTCGTTCGAGCTCTTAAACTTTTGAAGCTCTGCAACACCGCTCACAACTTCCTCAATTTCGATCGTATTACCCTGCCTCGTAATGATCAACTCCTGACTTTCTTCTGATTCACTATCGGCTGATGATATAGTAAATACATTTCCATCCTTTTCCAGGATATGAGAACTCAAACTTATAAAGCAAGAAGTGGTCTCATTAAAGGTGATCTTTGTTAATTTCTCTTCGGTTATTCGTATGAATAACTTTTTTGTATTCCCCTGAGCAGACTCCCAGTCCCCAAAAACTTCTTCATTATTCCCGTTATCATTTCCATTATTTGAAGCTTTATCTGCACATCCGATCTGGAGAGAATCTGCACTTATAGCCGCTCTGTCATATACATCCAGTTCCTCTTGTGTTTTTTCAATATCCCGGACATGAAGTTTATTCTCATTTTCAGAGATAGCAAGAACCATTTCTTTTCCTGACTTAGCTTCTTCCAGAAAATAAAAGCCACCATCTTCTACTCTATTCAACTTATACTTTGCAGGCGTTACACATTCACGAACGGTGTGATAGTTGTAGAAATTCAGGCTATCAGATGAAATGTACAGGTAGGTAGTGAATACACCATTTCCATCAAGTTTCCATGTACCATCAACCCCGGCATCATCGACACCACTAAGATTGATCCCTTCACAAGAAACAGAACCCAGAATAACTAAGAAGACGAACCCAGAAAACCATGGGTTGCTGAATAATGTTTTCATCTTAAAAACCGAGCAACCATTATTTTATATTAAGATAATTTAATAAAACTAAAATTGCTTCAAATTCTTTTTTTTATGGCTTTACCCCGATCGTGCTTCACTATTTTCCTGAAATTCATCATTACTTCATACTCAGGAAAGACATTTATAAACATTTGAAATGTCATCTACTACCAAAAAAGCGCTCCCAGTTTTATTTGTCTAAATGATGTATTTCATTAAGTTGCCTGAAACTTAAAGTTGGAGGTTAAAATTGATTATTGCTGTTCCAAAAGAAACTGAAGAACACGAGCAGCGGGTAGCAATCACCCCAGATGTTGCTGCCCAGCTTATTAAAAAAGAACTCGAGGTCTGGATCGAAAAAGATGCTGGACTTAAATCCAATTTCCTTGATGCACATTATAAAGAAGCCGGAGCTAAAATTGTAGCAGACCGCAAAGCTCTTTTTGAAGGGGCCGATGTTCTGCTTGCGGTTCAAACTCCTTCTGCTGAGGAATTAGGATACTTAAGAAAGAACGCAACTCTTGTATGCTTCTTATGGGCTTTACAACATCCCGATCTGGTTGATACCCTGAAAGAACTTGGTATTTCTGCCTTGGGAATGGATGCCATTCCACGTATTTCAAGAGCACAAAATATGGATGCTTTATCCTCAATGAGTTCCATTGCGGGATATAAAGCTTCACTGATTGCTGCCAACAATCTTGACAAATACTTCCCCATGATGATGACTGCGGCAGGCACCATCCCCCCGTCAAAAGCCTTGATACTTGGTGCCGGTGTAGCGGGACTGCAGGCTATTGCTACCTGTCGTAAACTTGGGGCTGTTGTTGAGGCCTACGATGTTCGTCCTGTAGTTAAAGAACAGGTTGAAAGTCTCGGGGCTAAATTTGTTGAAGTACCACTTGAGGAATCTGATACAGAAACCAAAGGTGGTTATGCCAAAGAACTTTCTAAAGACAGCCAGGAACGACAAAAGCATGTAGTGCACGAACATGTCAAAAAATCTGATATTGTAATCACAACCGCACTTATTCCCGGACGGCCGGCTCCTCTTCTTGTAACAAAAGAGATGGTTGCAGATATGAAGCCCGGATCTGTGATCGTTGATCTAGCTGCTGAAAATGGTGGAAACTGTGAGCTTACTGAAGCGGGTAAAACCGTTGTAGTAAATGAGGTTAAGATCATTGGTCCGGTTAATCTGCCCAGCCAGCTTTCGAACCATGCCAGTTTGCTGTATGCTAAGAATATGATGAATCTGCTTAATCTTCTTATCAAGGAAGGCACCCTGAATTTCGACTTTGAAGACGAAATTCTGTTGAATACCACAATTACTCATAACGGGGAAGTTGTTTCACCAATGATCAAAAACTGATTTGAATTAGAACTACAGCCTAAACTAATTCTAAATACATAACTAACTACTTATGTCTGCCTTAATATTTTCACTTTTTATTTTTGTTCTGGCCTGTTTTATCGGGTTTGAACTCATATCAAAAGTTCCCCCTACTCTGCATACCCCGCTTATGAGTGGTGCAAATGCAATTTCGGGAATTACAATCGTTGGAGCATTAATCGTAGCAGGAAGTGTGGGCGGTCAGCTTGCACAATGGATCGGCTTTGTTGCTATTGTATTCGCCACCATTAATGTGGTGGGCGGATTTATGGTTACCGACCGAATGCTTGAGATGTTCAAAAAGAAGGAGGATGACAAATGAGCCAGTTTTTGCCAGAATCCATTCTTACATGGCTGCCAGATACCATTCAATTGCTCTACCTGGTGGCTACCGCATACTTTATTCGGGGTCTGAAATTATTGAACTCTCCACAGACTGCCAGAAAAGGTAATATGTATGCCGCCGTTGGTATGCTGATCGGTGTTGTTGTTACTTTGTTCGACCAGCATATTGTATCATTTGAATACATAATTGCAGGTGTCCTTTTAGGAGGACTGATTGGAGCTGTAGCTGCAAAAAAAGTTGCTATGACCTCCATGCCGGAACTTGTTGCTATCTTCAACGGATTTGGAGGTGGCGCATCTGCCCTGGTAGCCTGGGGTGAGTTATCCCGTACAGCTGATGTGACAGGAATCGATCCAACTGGTTTAGTAACAACCGGTTTGAGTATTTTTATCGGTGCTCTCACTTTTACGGGTAGTTTTATTGCCTTTGGTAAATTGAAGGGATTCATCTCCGGTAATGCCATCACATTCCCCGGACTCAATATCATCAATATTGGTTCCATGGTCGGGGTTCTTGTATTGATCGGGTTCTTCACCTTCGATCCCACCAATACAACTATCTTTTGGATAATCCTGGGTATTTCACTCCTAATTGGTGTTACCTCCGTTATTCCAATTGGCGGTGCTGATATGCCTGTTGTGATCTCTCTCCTGAACTCTTATTCAGGTTTAGCTGCTTCGATGGCAGGTTTTGTACTCGGTAACAATCTTCTCATTGTTTCAGGTGCACTTGTTGGCGCTGCGGGGCTTATCCTCACACAGATCATGTGTAAAGCGATGAACCGTTCGCTGGCCAATGTCATCTTTGGATCCTTCGGCGGTGATGGTGCCTCTGGCGGTGGTGGTGGAGCTGATGGTGATAAAACCGTCCGTGAAACTTCTGCTGAAGATCTCGCTATTCAGGTTGCCTATGCCTCAAAAGTTGTAATTGTTCCTGGTTATGGCCTTGCAGTAGCACAAGCACAACATATCGTTAAAGAAGTGGCCACTAAACTGGAAGCGAAAGGAGTACAGGTTAAATATGGTATCCACCCGGTAGCAGGCCGAATGCCTGGCCACATGAATGTTCTGCTTGCAGAGGCGGATGTGCCTTATGACCTGTTGTACGATATGGACCAGATCAATCCTGAATTTGCCAGTACGGATGTGGTGCTCATTATTGGTGCAAATGACGTGGTGAACCCAATGGCAAAAACATCTCCAGGCAGCCCGATCTATGGCATGCCTATTCTCAATGTTGATGAAGCCAAGCGTACTATTGTTTTCAAACGTAGCTTAAGTGTTGGATACGCCGGTATCGATAACCCGTTATTCTATGAAGAGAAAAACCAGATGTTCTTCGGTGATGCCAAAAAAAGTCTGCAGGCGTTAAATGAAGCCTTGAATGAGGTCTGAAAACTGTCTTATATTTAGAGTTAAAAGCTCCGGTAATTTTTGCCGGAGCTTTTTCGTTTAAACATCTCCCATTTTCAGATACATGTTCAAATCCAGACATTTTTTAATTCTCCTGATCTGCTCCGCATTCACTTTATTTTCAGCCTGTAATAAAGACTGCGAAAAAGAACCTGATCTCGATGTAGACCAGGAACAACTCGCTAAAGACATCAAAGCTATTGATAGCTTTCTAGAGGACAACGGTATCACGGCCGAGAAACATCCATCGGGCATCCGTTATATAATAAAGAGAGAAGGTGATGGCGCACGTCCAGCCGTTTGCAATAATATTTATTTAACTTATGAAGGTAAATTGCTAAACGATCAGAGAACCATCTTTGACAGTGAAGCCGACCCTGTTGGGTTTAACCTTGGAGGATTGATTACAGGCTGGCAGATCGGTGTTCCGCTTATCCAAGAAAATGGCCGCATTACCCTGTATATACCTTCCGTTTATGGATATGGGACTTCTGGGTCAGAGTCTGGAAATGTTCCTCCTAATACTAACCTTGAATTTGAGATCGTACTTTTTCAGGTGAACTAACAGAATATTCTACCTTTTTGAATGTTATATTCCGAGATGCTTTAGCATTTCCGAATAATCCCCTTTGCATGAATAAACATATACTTTCTTTTACCGTTGTTATACTCACTGTTCTGATCATAACCGTTGGTTGTGAAGAAAAAGCACCGTGTGAATTAGACCTGAATCCATCTGTACGACAAACTCAATTCCGGGCTGATCAGGATTCTATCACCCAGTATCTTTCTGATAATGGTATTGATGCACAAACTCATGAAAAAGGTATGCGTTATGTGATTCATGATAAAGGTTCCGGAAGTACCGTTTATCCCTGTAGTGCGATCATCGTTACTTTTGAAACCCGTCTTATGGCTTCAGGTGCTATTGTTGATAGTGCATCCACACCAGTTGGTTACAATCTTCCGCAAATGCCTTATGCATGGCAGTTTATTATGCCTCTAATAAAAGAAGGTGGTAGTGTTACAATGTACGCACCTTCTGATTATGGATATTCGGATTATGAGTTTCCTAATATTCCAATCAACTCGAATCTGATCATAGATGTTGAATTGGTTGAAACTTATACTCCAAGAAACGGTTCCTTTTACGCCAGATAGGCATCAGGAAAAATTAAGCCTTACCAAATCGGTGGAACAGAGGATTATCCAGAATAGCGATCTCTTCTTCTGTTAATGCCGGGTTCCAGGTATCCACAATAAGTACCACTCGGTACTCATCTCCCTCATGAACTACTTCATGTTCGAATGAATCATCAAAACCAAAAGCTTTACCAGTTTCCCACTGCTGCCATTGTCTGGCTACCCTGAGCTTCACTTTATCGGGTTCCGGGATATCCAGGCCAAGATGATATCTGAATCTCAGATTACTGGAACCGCAATGAGGCAAAATATGTGTACCGGGCTTCAATCTCGAAATAAGCACAAATCCAAAATTTTTGGAGATCGGAAGTTTATCGATCACTTCATAGGTTTTGGGGAAGCCTTCCTCAAATTTTGTATTCTTTTTCCCTCCTACCCCATAAAGAAAAATACCAGACCACTCTCCGTTCTTGGCCAGGTCAGCATTATCCGGATGTACTGTAATATTCTTAAGGTTTTTGCGGTATTCTTCAATAATTACATCACTTGCTTCTTCCAGAATCCTGCAGGTTTCGTCTCCTTTAATAACAGGATCGTTCTCCAGCTTCACATAATTCCAGGTTGTAGCCCCGCTTTGCTGAAGCCCGTCACCCACCGGTTTTCCGAAATAAAGAGGTTTTATATCATAATTCTCAGAAATACCGTCTTTCTCATTACTCTTCCTGAATTCCATAAATTTCTTAATCCCTTTGAAACCCAGAAATTCATTCAGAGGTTTGTCATACCAATACAGATCTGATGTAAGGTTTGTGCCCTTAAGGAGCTCTCTTATTTTTTTTGACACCCTGAGATGCCCGATCAAACTGCGAATCATTTGTGTAATCAGAATTTAGTTTAATGCCCTACCCGCTTTAGCAAAGCATATCTTTAAAAAAGGACCCTATTTATAATAATTACCCGTACAATAAATTTTATTGATTTGAATGCTCGTTAAGAGAATCCGATTTTCATTAACAAGCTGAACTTACCTGTATTCATTATCCAAAGAAAATTCTTTTAAAATGAGTCGAGCGGAATTAGGTAAGCATGAATGATACTAACAAAGAAAACCCAACTTTTACCATGGAAGATAAAACGAACGAAAACGACATTAGTAAATGCCCATTTCACAATGGATCTATGAGTCATGCGGCGGGCCGTGGCACCAGAAACCGGGAATGGTGGCCTAATAAATTAAATCTTGGGGTTCTGAGACAGCATTCATCCCTGTCAAATCCCATGGGGCCTGATTTCGATTATGCAGAAGAATTCAACAAACTGGATCTTGCAGAAGTGAAGAAAGACCTGACTGAACTAATGACTGACTCTCAGGATTGGTGGCCAGCCGACTTCGGGCATTATGGTCCTTTTATGATTCGTATGGCCTGGCATAGTGCCGGTACTTACCGTGTTGTTGACGGTCGTGGCGGCGGTGGTGCCGGAACCCAGCGTTTTGCTCCACTAAACAGCTGGCCTGACAACGTAAATCTTGATAAAGCCAGACTTCTGCTTTGGCCGATCAAACAAAAATATGGTAATAAGCTATCATGGGCAGATCTGATGATCCTGGCAGGAAACGTTGCCCTGGAATCAATGGGTTTTGAGACCTTTGGCTTTGGTGGCGGACGTGTAGATGTATGGGAACCGGAAGAGGATATTTACTGGGGTTCTGAGGGTGAGTGGCTCGGAAGTCAGCGCCATTCTGATGATGGTGAACTTGAAGAACCACTTGGTGCCGATCATATGGGTTTGATCTATGTGAATCCGGAAGGACCTAATGGAGAACCTGATCCTGCTAAAGCAGCTCACTATATCCGCCAAACTTTTGCAAGAATGGCTATGAATGATGAAGAAACGGTAGCTCTTATTGCCGGTGGACATACTTTTGGTAAAACCCATGGTGCAGCCCCTGAATCTAATCTTGGTGCTGATCCTGAAGGTGCAGGTATTGAACAAATGGGTATGGGATGGAAAAGTAAGCATGGTACCGGTGTGGGAATTGATACCATCACCAGTGGGCTTGAAGGAGCCTGGACTCAAACCCCGACTCAGTGGAGCAATAACTTCTTTGAAAATCTTTTCGGATACGAATGGGAAAAATATAAAAGCCCTGCAGGCGCATGGCAGTGGAGACCTGTAGACGGAGGCGGTGAAGGAACGGTTCCTGATGCTCACGATCCTGCTAAAAAACACGCTCCTTTCATGCTTACAACCGATCTCTCACTTCGTGTTGATCCGGATTATGAAAAGATCTCAAGACGTTTTTATGAAAACCCGGACGAATTTGCGGATGCCTTCGCACGTGCGTGGTACAAACTCACTCACCGTGATATGGGACCTAAGTCTCTTCTTTTAGGACCTGAAGTTCCAGAAGAAGAACTTCTATGGCAGGATCCGATCCCTGAAGTGACTCATGAGCTCATCAACGAGGCAGACATCAAAGAATTGAAAGCTACGATCCTCGATTCAGGACTTTCTGTTTCTGATCTGGTTTCTGCAGCCTGGGCTTCCGCTTCAACCTTCCGCGGTGGAGACAAACGAGGCGGAGCTAATGGCGGACGGATCCGATTGGCGCCTCAAAAAGACTGGGAAGTAAATAATCCTACGCAACTGGCTAAAGTACTTGATACTCTTGAAAGCATTAAAGGATCATTTAGTAAAGAAGTTTCTATTGCCGATATGATCGTTCTGGGTGGTTGCGCCGCTATTGAAAAAGCAGCCAAAGATGCCGGACATGATATCACAGTACCATTTACTCCGGGACGTGCAGATGCCACAGCTGAACAAACCGATGTGGAATCATTTGCATGGCTAGAGCCGGCAGCAGATGCCTTCCGTAACTACTACAAACCAAAGCACAGAACTTCTCAGGAAGAAATGCTGGTAGATAAAGCTCAACTTCTGACACTGAATGTACCTGAAATGACAGTTCTTGTTGGTGGAATGCGTGTGCTTGATACCAATTATGATGGTTCAAGACATGGCGTGTTTACAGAAAATCCTGAAACACTCACTAACGACTTCTTCGTGAACGTTCTTGACCTTGGTACTACCTGGACAGGAACTTCTGATGCTCAGGATGTATTTGAAGGCCGTGATCGCAAGACCGGAAAAGTTAAGTGGACAGGAACCCGTGCTGACCTGATCTTCGGTTCTAATTCTGAACTTCGGGCTTTGGCTGAGGTATATGGCAGCTCTGACTCTCAGGAGAAGTTCATAAATGACTTCGTCAAAGCCTGGGACAAGGTGATGAATCTGGATCGCTTCGATCTGAAATAAATGAAATTCTATTTCATGAATGAAAGCCTCCTGTTCGAAAGAATGGGAGGCTTTTTTTAATTTCCCAGAGGTTTACTCAACAATATCCCTGGGGTAAGATTTCATTGCCAGTAAAAAGAACACTGTCGCCAATACTCCACAAACAGTGAATACCAGCATCAAAGCTTCGTTGGCAGACATATAGTTATCGATCAACCAGCCGGTTAGCGGCGGGCCGATGCCAAATCCAACAATGCTTACCACAAATAAATAGATCGCCCCGGCCATCCCTCTCATATCCGGCTTTACGAAGTATTGAATGAGCGCGGCAGCTACTCCGTTATAGCTGGATGAAAGTACATTCCCGATCCCGATCAACATGAATGCAGTTGCTGCTGAACCTGCAAAAAAGCCAAAGTAGTAAAAAGGCAGCCCGGCTAATGCTGCTACAATTCCCATCACAAATCTCTTTTCATCTCCAAACTTTACAGCCAGTTTATCGGCCATCCAGCCTGATACGTTTACACTCACACCTGTGGCCAACATGAACCAGCCATAGGAGGATATCTTCTCCGGTGCATCAAATACATCGGTAAGTACGGTGCTTATGAATGCAAGGATGGTATATCCACTCAGTGCCAGAAGTGAAAATCCCGCCAGATAATATTGAACCGTTCTTTTTTTAAGAATGAAGGATAATACTTCAATAAATGCAGATGTCTTTTTTCCAGATGCCTGAGCTGTTCGCATCGGTTCTTTTATGATGAACATAGCGACCAGTGCAAGTACCAGTCCAGGGAAACCCACCGTTTTTAAAGCTACCCGCCAGTCATAAGCCTGGGCAACAGATCCCCCGATCAAAAAAGACAAACCAACCCCAATAAAGATCCCGGAAGCATAAATAGAGAAAACCGTTGCCCTTTGTGAGGGCTTGAAATAATCGGACAACAACGAATATACCGCCGGACTCAGGGCCGACTGACTCACTCCCACAAAGATCCTTGCAGTAATCAAAAAGGCCAGTGAAGAAGCAAACCCACTGGCAACTGTCATCACACTCCAAACAACCAGACCGGTGATGATCACCCGCTTCCTTGAAAACTGATCGGCCATTCGTCCCATGAAGATCCCACAAATAGCATATATCCAGGAGAACGTGGGACCGTATAAAACCCCGATCTCTGTGTTGGTTAATCCAAGAGCTTCTCTGATCTGCGTGGCCAGCACAGCAATGATCTGTCGATCAACAAAACTGGAAATATAGATCAGCACTAATACTCCCAGTACCGACCAGGACAATATCCTGCTTATTTTCTTATTTGAGTGGTTCATTTGCTGAAGTTAGAAACTATTGCCAACATAAATTCCTTCTGTGAGTCACAATCTTTATGTTTAGCAAAATTTAAAGTTGATATGCCAGAAACTACCAAATCTAAATTACCACGAAAGTCAGACCAGCAAAAAGAAAGGGCTTCAGAAATACTAAAAGAGCTCTATCATTATTACCCCAACCCCCACTGCGAACTAAATCATCGAAATCCTTTTGAGCTACTTATAGCTACTATATTGAGCGCACAGTGTACTGATGTACGGGTCAATAAAGTAACTCCTGCCCTATTTGAAACTTACCCCACTCCAGAACTAATGGCCGAAGCGCCTCTGGAGGAGCTGGAGGAATTGGTCAAAACAACAGGGTTCTATCGCAATAAGGCTAAATCGCTCAAAGAATCATCTAAACGTATTACGGAAGAATTCGGGGGCGAAGTTCCATCCAACATGAAAGACCTTCTCACACTCAGAGGAGCTGCCCGAAAAACGGCCAATGTGGTTTTAGGCAATGCGTTTAATAAAAATGTGGGCGTGGTGGTAGATACTCATGTTAAACGATTCTCAAACCGATACGGACTTACCCGTGAGAAGAAAAATACTGATAAGATTGAGCGCGATCTGATGGCCTTGTTTCCACAGGAAAGCTGGACTGATTTGTCGCACATGATGATCCATCACGGAAGAGGTCCCTGCAAAGCCAGGATCTCGAAAGCTCCCGATCATCCCCTATGTGTTAAATACGGTAAGAACTGCGAATGCCAGAAAATGAGAGAACGAGCCGATTAAGTACGAATGGATAAGCTTTTCAATTCATACGATTCTCCTATTCCTCCACTCAGGTATGATGTTCAACGAATTCCACTGGATCAAAACGGACATTCTCTGATCTACTTTTACGACAGTCTGGGATATGCCACTCCTGAATTTGCTATTCCTTCTGATGCTAATGTTATTTTGTCTTTGATTGATGGGATTCGTAGTGTGGAAGACATCATGAATTTCAGTTCCGAGGATGTAACTAAGGAACAGATCCTCGGCTATGTTAGGTTTCTGGATGAGCACGGACTACTTGATTCCGAGCATTT
This sequence comes from Rhodothermia bacterium, assembly GCA_030427885.1. Lineage (GTDB taxonomy): Bacteria > Bacteroidota > Rhodothermia > Balneolales > Balneolaceae > JAUICM01. The sequence continues at coordinate 529,725 of JAUICM010000002.1, forward strand.
TAAGGAACACTCCGGGCTGATCGAGTCGGAGTACGAAAAATCTGAATATCACCCATGTACTACATCTGGTGTAAGCTATCCCGCAGATCCTGATGAGTTGAATGAATTCCTTACTAAAGCTTTCCTGGAAAATAAGCAAAGCGATCCCGTTGAGACCGTAAAAGCTTTATATGCTCCCCATATTGATCCTCGAGTGGGCATGAGTAGTTATGTGAAAGCTTTCTCTTCGATACGAGACCTGAAGCCAGGGAAAGTGGTTATCCTGGCTACTTCTCATTATTCCGGACTATACGGAAAGATGTATGAGGATCACCCTTTTATCTTGTCTGATAAGACTTTTTCTATGCCTAATGGTGATGTATCCAGCCATAAAGGTTCCATCGATATAATCCGGAATTCAATTCAGGATCTCTCCAAAGTTGGTATCTCAGATCATTCCCGCGCGCATCGTATCGAACATAGCATTGAATTACACCTTCTTTTTCTCAATCATATCTGGAAGCATGACTTCGAAATTATTCCGGTTCTCGTCGCCGATATGGACGAATTGATGTATTCCAGAAATAATCACAGAGAAGAACAATTGGATGCTTTTGCCTCCCTCTTACGTACAAACTTTGATGACCCTGATACTTTTTTTCTGATAAGCGGGGACCTTTCTCATTTCGGTAAAAAATTTGGCGATATCCGTCCCGCCCATAAAATGCTGAATGAAGTAAAGAGTAATGACCGGCGGTTTCTAGAGGTGGGCTCAAAAGCAGATCCTGATAAAATGATCAAACTAATGAGTGAGGAATACGATCCCTACCGAATTTGTGGATTTCCTCCCCTCCTTACCTACCTTAAAGCATTTCCGGATAGTAAAGGAGAAATTCTAAGCTACGATATCTGGGATGAGAGCGAACGCGAAAGTGCGGTTAGCTTTGGAAGTATTCTTTATCAATGATTCAATTATCAATTAAGAATGTTTCAATGTATGTCTTAATTGATAATTCTTAATTGAATCATTGATCACTGTTTGATCTCCATTTTTTCGGCGAAGTAATCACAGAAATCCATCATATCTCCGGAAATACGCTCATCATTGGTGGAGCGCTTCAAGGTATCTGCCATTGAAACCAGCGTTTGGTGGAAAAAGATCTTCATTTCATCTACGGTCATGTCTTTGGTCCACAGATCCAGCTTCAGGGTGTCTTTGTTGTGCGCATCCCAAAGTGAAAGCAACATTGCACGACAATGTGCATGATCTACACCATACATATCATCAGCTTTCCACAGAATGTTTTGCGGAATGTTCTTGTCGTCGAGTTCTACCGTAATATTAATGTCTTTTTTCTGCATGCAATTCGTTTGATTTGATTCGGCATCAAAGATAAGGGGATTTGGGTTGTGATGCTTTCTTTACCCTCTTAAAACCACTCCGACGCAGAGCATCGGAGCGAGGTAATCGAAAGGATGTAGAAATTCACCAATGACCCCTTCTATATCACAAACCTCTATGATCTTTCCTCTGCATTCATCCCTATCCTCTGTTTATCCGGGGGGCCTCTTTGCTCCCTGCTCTCTATTCTCCCTCGTTCCGCACGCTCCGCGTCGGAAAGAACATCCTCAGGTAGCTTATTTTGCTTCCGTTTGCAGTTTGTTCTCGATCGTCATTTTTAACACATTATACCCGCTGGCGTCTTTAGTTCCTTCCCGAACATACACCGTCCCTTCTTTATCTATCCCCATTATATTCCAAATAATGGTATTTAATGGTTCATTAGTAATGGGGATAGATTTTAGTTTTTTAAAGCCTATGAAATTCCAGTTCTCATCGTATACCTCCAAGCCAAGCACCCGTTCCTCTTCTATATCCCGTAAAATTAGGTGATAAAAAAACCCATCATATTGAACTAGCCCTCTGCTTCGGCTTTGAACTAGCAACATCATATCACCTCCCGGTACATCCGGGCCTTGTGATCGGATATCGAATTTTCGACCACGATCATTTTTCAGGATCGTGTAAATTTCATCGGTATGTCCAGCTTCTATCTTGCGGGTTTGTTCATAGGTTTCTATTTCTTTTGAATACGTATATTCATAAATAATGCCACTGAAAATAGTGGGTGCAAAATATATGTCGTCATTATGTACTAGAAGGCTTCCGTGTAAAGCACGTATCTCTCCCACTACTTCTTCAATGCCATCATCAATCTCTTCAATGGTCATGAAGCTGGATTCCAGTTCAAAGTTCTCATCGTATATATGCCCCATTCCTACTTCTTTCAACGGGTTTGGATTTGCGTGAATTAACACTTGCCCGTGAGTCGTTTTTAGAAAGCGAACAGAAGAATTAATATCTTTCATGTTATAAGTTTCTTTATAACTCCCATCCAGGCCAAATTCGGTTATCCTCATCTGATAGCGGTCAAAAATAAACACAGAGCCTCTTTGCTCATCCAGTCCAAAACCTTTAATACTGATCAGTTCTCCAGGTCCCCGGCCCCGGAGCCCAATTTCGGTTAATTTTTTTCCTTGTGTGTCAAACACGCGTACCAGTAATGATGCATCGTCCGCAATATAGATATTACCATTCTTATCCACTTCAATATCCCGAATGCTGTAAAAGGAAGCCTCTTCTGAATAAGGCTCTTCAAATTCCATTCTTTCATAGCTTATGACAATTTCCTCATCGCTCAACATGGGGAGGGGTTTCTCCCGCTGGCAGGCAAGGGTTGCAAGTACCAGGCTCATAGTAACAAACCGAATGACCATTTTCATTGTATCAAGAATTGGAGTTGTGTTTAACCAAAAAAGAACCGTGTAACACGGCTCTTTTAATCGTTAGAATTAAGAGTGTGTATTAGCAGGGTGTTCCATCTTCGCAGTGTCCGTTCACCCACTTGCATCCATATCCAATGGTTACTTCATCACAGGATTCAGTTGGATATGCGCCCGCACAGGTAACACATGGATTAGGATCAAACGCAGAAACTACTCCGCTAAGAGAAAATAAAAGAGAGAGTGTAAATAACGATAATGCTAAATATACTTTTAGATTTTTCATAGTACTTTATTATTTAATTATGGTTTAAGAGTGAGAAAAGAGCTTCATTAACCAGATTTTTCTTAAAGAAAGGTTCTGTGGAATAATTCAAAAGCTTAATTCTGGCTAATACCGCAGAAGTTTCGGCATCGTAAAAGAGAATCTGATTGTTTAGTATTTGATTTTTACTCCAGGTTGTTACTTCATCTAGAAAAGCAGCCGAATCTGAAACATGAAGAACCGGGCCTGCGGGTTTTATGAGTTTTTCAAAGCTACTGGTATTGTCATAATGTGTAATAATCATGGTTCGTACATTCACATCACTTGCTTCCTGATCTGGCATTTCCCTTAGTATATCGCCATACTCCACGATCTCGTTCAAACAGGTTGTGCAAACCTGATCTTGTGTTAACAAAATCACATAAAACTTTGCACTATCATCTAAAATTTCAGGGATTGTCAAATTCCTTTTCGTTAAGTCTAAATAATCCAGCTTTAAACTCTCTTTCAGATCTTCCTTTTCGTTCATAGAACTATAAAAGGTGTACCACACTATTGAGATACTTGCCACTATCAAAATGGATACAATTATATTCTTACTCATATTAACTTTTAGATATTCTTTAACTCTCGTTTAAGGAACTCTACATACTCATGAATATTCCTACCCTTGTTGAAGAATCCAAAAACTTCTACCCCCTAATTTTCCCTTTGAATTTTACTCCTGATTTTTCCACCAAGTGGGGGTGATGTCCGGTGTGGTAACGGATATATTCGTTAAGTTCTCTTTCGCCGCCCAGCCCAAGTTCGATTCCTAATTCAAAGCAACTTATTTCAGGATGCTCTTTGATAAGCGTATGAAATCTTTCAAGCCTGAGAACAATTAATACTGATTTCGGTGACTTTTTGTAATGTTTCTTAAATACTTCTGAGAACTTCTTTGTGTCTCCATAGCCCATTTGCTGTCCCCATTCTACCACTGTTCGTATTTGTTGTACGTTTTCTAGAACCACTTCCAGCGCCTTTTCCATTGGTTGTTTCATATATATATATAGGGTTAACATTAAAATACTAACCACCTATTTCAGGCAGCTTTATCAATCTGTTTCAATGTCCTTCCAATAGATGAGCTGTACCCACCCGGGCAAAACGCCTCTCTATTTTCCATATTCACGATTTAAGAGTTTACGCGCAAGTAATTGTTACACTATAGTTTTTTTTTATTATTTGATTACCCCTCGTTCTGTACGTTCCGACCTGCCTGCGGCAAGCAGACGCAGGGCATCGGAGCGAGTTGGAATTGAACACGGATGACCCCGATACCACAGATTGGCATAATCCCTCATTCGCATTTATCCCTTCCTCCGTGTTATCCGCGTTCCTCTTTACTCTCTGAATCGAAACAAATCCCCTCCTCAATAACTCTCAAGAAAAATAATTTGCGCAACTGTTTAGTTGCATGTATATTTGCAACCGTTCGATTGCATTTAAATACTGATCCTATGAAACGAGACATATTTCAAGCCATAGCTGACCCAACCCGAAGAGCCATTCTGGTGTTAATTGCTGCACACGCGATGACTCCTAATGCCCTGGCTGAACATTTTGATATCAGCCGGCAGGCCACCTCAAAACATATTCAGATATTGAATGAATGCGAATTGCTGGAGCAGGAAAAAGATGGCCGGGAGATCTACTACCAACTTAAGATCGAAAAAATGAAGGAGGTTGATGTGTGGTTAGAGCAATTCAGAAAAATATGGGAAAGCCGGTACAGCCAGCTGGACGATCTTTTATCAAAATTAAAATCAGAAAACAATGAGCAATGACCTTCTCTTCGACTTCATCGTCGATAAACAAAACAATACGCTTAGCATAAAGCGAGAATTTGCAGCAAATCGCCAGCTGGTGTGGGATTGCTTTACAAAAAGTGAACTGCTTGCCCAATGGTACGCTCCAAAACCACATAAGAACAAGACCAAATCAATGGATTTTCGGGAAGGTGGCCATTGGCATTACGCGATGGTGGATCCGGATGGAAACGAATATTGGGGGTACACCAACTATGTGACCATCTCGCCCATCGATGAATATACTGCGCTCGATGGCTTTGCAGATGAACATGGTGAAATCAATAACGACCTGCCCAAAGCACAATGGGTGGTACGGTTTAAAGATTATGGAGAGCATACCATAGTTGAGACTCAGGTTACTTATCACTCACTGGAAGACATTAAAAAGGTACTCGACATGGGAATGGAAGCAGGTATGACCCTGACCTATGAATCACTGGACGAATTATTACCAAGCTTAAAATGAGAATACAATGAAAACTTCACTTCTATTTGATTTTACTGTCGATAAGAAAAACCACTCTGTTAAGGTAACCCGTGAATTCTCTGCTAACAAAAACCTTGTCTGGAGAACATGGACTGAAGAGGAATTATTGGATCAGTGGTGGGCACCAAAACCTTATGCTTCCATAACCAAAAGCATGGAATTTAAACCCGGAGGCAGGAGACTTTACAAAATGCAGGGGCCGGAAGGCGACGAACACTGGTGTTTCGCCCATTATTCTTCCATTGATCCGAAAGATAGCTTTAGTTATAGCGATGGATTTTGTGACAGCGAAGGTAACAAATCTGATTTCATCGCCGGATCAGACTGGACGGTTAATTTCAGTGAATCAGAAGGAATAACCACGGTGTTTGTTGAGATACAGCACCAGTCTCTGGAGGACCTTGAAAAGATCATAGAAATGGGCTTCAGAGAAGGATTCACCACCTGCATTGATCAACTTGCGGAACTCGTAAAACAAAACAACTAATTTCAGAACCATGAATACCCAAAAAGTAACCATTGAAGCAACAATTGCTGCCAACACCGAACAAGTCTGGAACTATTATACTTCTCCGGAACATATCACCGGATGGAATTTTGCAAATGAGGAATGGTACTGCCCTTCTGCGGAAAATGACCTGAAAGTGGGCGGTAAATATAAAGCCCGAATGGAAGCCAAAGACGGAAGTTTCGGATTCGATTTCGAGGCGGTGTATGATGAGGTGATTCCCCTGAAGAAGATCACATATACCCTTGAAGACGGAAGAGTTGTTACTACTGATTTCGAAGATCTCAATGGAAGTACCAAAGTAAGCACCGTCTTTGATGCAGAAACGGAGAATGATATCGAGATGCAAAGAAATGGCTGGCAAGCTATATTGAATAACTTTAAAAAGTATACTGAAACAAACTAACCGATAACTCTTCCTATGAGTGAATCTCTGGAACTGGTTTTAGCTAAATACCAGAAAGCTGCTATGCTGGAATACATGGCAGCTCATCCGGAGGAATTTGAGACAGCGCTGACTATTGCTACCGGCGAAGAGACACATGCTAACTGGAGGGCAGCCTGGTTGATCACCAACTGCATGGAGGATAATGACGAAAGAATAAAGCCGCATCTCGACAAACTGGTTAGTGCCGTTTCAGACAAAGAAGATGGACATCAAAGAGAACTTCTGAAGATCCTGCTACGAATGGAGCTGAAAGAGGATCATGAGAGTTTTTTATTTGATCATTGTGTGATGTTGTGGGAATCCGTTAAAAGAACCCACTCTGTGCGTTATATAGCTTTTCGGATGATGGTTAAAGTGGCAGAACATTATCCTGAATTGAAGCGCGAGATCCTTGAGCTCACCCAGCCTCAGTATGTGAATTCCCTCTCCCCGGGAATTCGTAATTCTATTCAGAAAATGATCCGGGCACTTGAAGATTGATTTGTACCCATCCCCCAAATAGAATAAAATAGGCTGGTCGTTAATGGAATAAACTCATTGTTATGAAAATCAGCCTTTTTCTCTTTTTATTATTTCTATCGATCTCAGTTTTTGCTCAGGAACCACTTCAGATCAGAACAGATGTGGAACTGACGGAAGATCACTTCCCACAGGATGGAGTTCCCAAAGGCGAACTGAAAGGCCCGTTCGAATTTCATAGTAAGATCATAGAAGGAACCGTCCGACAATACTGGCTTTTTATTCCTGCTCAATATGATGGATCAGAACCGGCGAGTGTACTGATTTTTCAGGATGGTCACCGGGCTACTAATCCCGAAGGATCTATCCGTGCCCCGCAAGTGCTGGAGAATTTGATCGCTAAAGGTGAACTCCCCGTAACCATCGGGATCTTCATCACTCCGGGAAACACCTCCGAACATTATCCCGATAATCTCGGCTGGGGAAATCCAAACCACCGAGCCCAGGAATATGATGCCATGGACGACCGCTATGCCCGGTTCATCATCGAAGAAATGCTCCCTGAAGTGGAAAAGGAATACAATCTCACCCACGATCCTGATCAGCGTGCCATTGGAGGAACCAGCAGCGGGGCTATCGCCGCCTTCACCGTGGCCTGGCATTATCCCGATCAGTTCCGAAAGGTGTACAGTACCATTGGCAGTTATGTGTCTATTGGATTTCGTCCGGATGAAGACCCCGTTAAACTGGGTGGTCAGGATTATCCAGCCCTGATCCGGAGAGAACCGATCCGTCCCATCAAAATTTTTCTGCAGGATGGCATCAATGATCTGGATAATGAATGGGGAAACTGGTTCCTGGCTAACCAGCAGATGTATAAAGCGATGTTATACGCCAACCGCATCGCAGACCGGGGCAATGTGGAAGGACCAAGATATCAGGTCAAAACTGTCTGGACGGATGGCGAACATAACGACCAGCATCCCGGAGCTTTGTTACCGGAAGGGTTGAGGTGGTTGTGGGGAACATATAAATGAAAGAAGAAGGTGAACTGGTCAATATTAAGTTTAATACAACTCAAGAGCATTTAATGAGTATTGGATTGACAATCGAGGGACTTAAAGAAGAGATTAAATGGATTATGGAAGCTACTGGCCAAGTATTAAGAACATTACTTCAACTAAGCCAACGAGAGAAAGTTTTAACACTTGACGCACAAAAAATTAATCAAGTAATTCGCTTTAATAAGACTTTTAAAGCTGTCCACTCCTTCAAAGGATTCAATAGGCACCTTTTAGAATACACCAAAAACAATATTGAGGATATATTCTTTAATGCTAGAGTTGCAAGTTGGTTATCCCAACAGGGATATGAAATAGAATTCGAACCTTCTAACCCAGATAAGCTAAAACATCCTGATTTATTAATAAAAAAAGCTGATTTAAAAATCGCAATTGAATGCAAGAATCCGAATATAAAAGACTTCTATCAGAGAAGTACAAAACGTAAAATTGCTGATTTTGTATTTAAAAAGATTGATACACTAAGTCAGTTCAATTTTTATTTTCTTGAAGAACCCAATCAAAGTGAATTTGAAGCATTATTCACTGATGACTTTGTTGATTATTTATTAGAACTCGGAAATAAGGGACAAGAAACACGGTTCCAGCACTCAAAAAACCTTGAAATTAGTGTAATTCCAAAAAGAGATTACATTAATATTGAGGAATATCAACTCGTTTCAGAAATGTCTGGCATAAGTGTAAATGTTAATAGCGGTCTTCGCTTACCAGCATTCACATTTATGGAAAATGCTCGTTCAATCCAAGTCCATGGCCCGGTTCGAAACTTCAACAACCGTTGGAATAATTTTCGAAAAAAGAGCAAAGAACAAGGTATTGATGGACTACCTTTAATTGTAGTAGTAAATGGAGACCATGTTCTTGGAGACCCGGAATCTCACCTCGAATATTTTAGAAATGTGTGGCTCACGGACAAAAACAAGTCTGTTAGTGGTTTAGGCTTAATTACCTTCGCGACACTAGATGGAAGTACTTCATTGGAATATCATTCAAATTCTGAATCGGATATTCCTATAAATTTCTTTCCTTAATACTCTGCCTTACACTTCTCCCTAAGGGTTTCCAGAACGTGGCTGAAATCATCCGGTAATTCGGAGTCGAAGCTGATCATTTCCCCTGTTGTCGGATGTTCGAAACCTAGGGTTTTGGCGTGAAGGGCTTGTCGTCCCAGACCTATAATGAGTTTATGGAACATGGTTTTGCGGGCGCCGGTGTTGGGTCCGTAGCGAACGGAAGTTCCACCATAAGTTGGATCCCCAAATACATTATGCCCGATATGTGCCATATGCACGCGGATCTGATGCGTTCTTCCTGTTTCCAGTTTTACTTCTACCAGACTCAGGTAATCGAAATACTCTAATACTTTATAATGTGTTACCGCTCTTTTTCCTTTGCCTTCCGGAAGTACGGTCATCAGTTTGCGATCGTGACGGGATCGACCAATGTCTCCTTCTACCGTCCCCTCTTCTTTTGGCGTTCCCCAGACAATTGCCCAATAGGTTCGTTCCACATCTTTTTCGGCGAATTTTGCGGAGAGCGCCGCAAGTGCTTCATCGGTTTTAGCTACTACCAATAAACCGCTGGTGTCTTTATCTAATCGGTGTACAATACCAGGACGTATGTTTTCATCATCCTCCTCACCGGCCAGTTCATCCACATGATGCATGAGTCCGTTTACCAGCGTCCCGCTCCAGTTTCCATAAGCCGGATGTACCACCATTCCTGCTTCTTTGTTCACCAGAATGATATCATCGTCTTCGTACACAATATTGAGATCGATCTCTTCGGCCTTGGCTTCGGGTGGCGGAGCTTTGGGCAGTTCGATAAAGATCTCATCGCCGGGCATCATTTTATACGATGACTTCTCTTTCTTTCCGTTTACAGTTACATAACCAGATTTGATGGCATCCTGTACTTTATTCCGCGTGGCGTTCTCTACAAATCCTGTGATATACACATCCAGTCGTATCGACTCCTGTTGCCCGTCCGGCACTTTGAATTCGTAGATAGTGGTTTTTTTTTCGCTGTTCTCTTCCTTACTCATTCACTAAAGATAGGCAGTTTGTAAGGACTTTGCTCTTTAATGGTCTTACTTAGTGATTTAAAATAAAAAATTTAAGATACGATGAGTGTTAAAAAGAACCTGATACAAGAAAAGAGTTTCCAGTTTTCACTTACGATCATTTCATTCTATCAACAATTGCAAGATGAACGTGAGTATGTAATATCAAAGCAGCTTTTGAGATCTGCCACAAGTGTTGGGGCTAATATCGAAGAAGCCATCGCCGGTCAATCAAAAAAAGATTTCCTTTCAAAGCTTTCTATCTCTTTAAAAGAAGCAAGAGAAACCAGATATTGGCTGAGTTTACTGAGCAAAAGTGATCTTACTGAAATTGATGTAACTGAATATCAGAAAGAGGCTCTGGAAATTGTAAACATTCTTTCTTCTATTGTAAAAACAACTCGTTCCAATCTGGGACTATTTTGAATTTTTCATTTTAAATTTTGAATTCGAATGATCCAATCATTGTACATAAAAGATTTTGCGCTTATTGATGAACTTGAGGTTTCCTTCGGGGAGGGTTTGAATATTCTCACAGGGCAGACGGGCGCTGGTAAGTCGATCATCATCGGGGCATTGAATATGATTCTTGGTGAACGCGCAGATACGGATGTCATTCGTCAGGGATCTGAAAAAGCAATCTCCGAAGCTACCATCCGTGTGGGTGATGATCCTGAACTCAAGACCTTGCTTTCAGAAAATGAAGTTGAGTTCGGGGAGTACCTGATCCTAAGAAGAGAGATTCGTCAAACCGGAAGCCGTGCTTTCATCAACGACACCCCTGTTAACATCGGAGTTCTTAAATCTGCCGGGGATCTGTTGGTGGATCTTCATGGTCAGCATGATCACCAGCTCCTTCTCAAAGAAGAAAATCACCGTGGAGTGATCGACAGTTTTGGAGAAATAGAGCCCGTACTACTAACCTATCAAAAAGAATATCAAAAAATGAAGGAGCTTCAGAAAGAACTGAGCTCCCTTAAAAAGAGAGAATCAGAACTGCAGGAGAAAACAGAGCTCTACCGTTTCCAGGTTAAGGAGCTGGAAGAGGCACGATTATCTCCAGAAGAAGAAACGGAACTTGAATCAGAAATGAACCTGCTGGATAACGCAGAAGTGCTGGATCAGAAAGCAGCTTCGATCGCAGAATTGGCAGAAAGTGACGACGCCAGCATCATTCAGCTTTTGAACCACCTTAAACTCAATCTTGAGGACCTGGCGCGAATTGAACCCGAATTTGAAAACTATCTGGAAGAAATAAATGCCGCACGTGTTAGCGTGAACGAAGCAGTTCAGTTTGCTGAGCGATATCGTAACAATATCGAGTTTAATCCATCCCGACTTGAAGAACTCCGCCAGCGACAGTCGGAGCTGAACCGTCTTCAGAAAAAATATCAGCGGGATATTCCAGAACTGATCAATTATCTCGGCGAGATCCAGAGAGAACTTTCCATTGCGGATAACTTCGATCTTGAGATCGCGAAAATTGAGAAAGCCGTATCAGATCAGGCAAGCATTTTGTCAAAATCAGCTGTTCAACTTCACAACGCGCGTGTTAAGGTTGGAACAGAACTGGCTGTTCAAATCCAGCAGGAGTTATCCAAACTTGGGATCGGCAATTCGAAAATGGATGTACGGGTGGACTGGCTTTTTGACAACAACGGCTGGATCATGGTTGATGGTCAACCCGTTGACTGTACCGAGATTGGTGCTGACGACATCCGTATCTTCATCTCCACCAACAAAGGCGAAGAGCCTAAACCGTTAGCAAAAATCGCATCCGGTGGTGAAATCAGCCGTGTTATGCTGGCCCTAAAATCCATACTTGCCAAGGAACAGCATCTTCCTGTCATGATCTTTGATGAGATCGATACGGGTATCAGTGGCGAGATCTCTGAAAAAGTAGGTAAGGCAATGCGGTCTTTATCTGAACAATGTCAGATCGTGGCGATAACCCATCAACCACAGATCGCGAGCCAGGCACATCATCACTATAAAGTAGCTAAAGTGGAAGATGATGCCCGTACTACCACGCAGATCATTCCACTATCGCAGGAAGAGCATATTCGTGAAGTAGCTGGTCTTATGAGCGGAGCGGAAATCTCGGAATCAGCACTAAATTCTGCTAAAGAGCTGATCGAACGGAATACGTATACCAATTAAGAATGAAGAATTTAAAATGAAAAATAGGGTTCTTGATGATCACCTATTTTTCATTTTGAATCTTAAATTTTGAATTCATGCCTTTGGCATGATAATTACTTAATTAGCGTCATTCTTCCGGTTCCGATCAGTTGGTCAATTCCATTAACCTGAGCATTTACCCTGTAGATATAAATTCCGGATGGATTCTTAGCCATGTTTAAAGTTGCCCTTACTAAACCCGGATTAGCATTTCCAACCTGCTCTGATAGCAATTGTCCATGAACTGAATAAACGGTAATGGTATATCTGGTTGAAACCGGAACTTCAAACCTTATCTGTGTAGAGGGGTTGAAAGGATTTGGATAATTACCGATCAACTGAAAACCATCCGCGATCAGATCTTCCTGTTCATTTGATGTCACTACTTCATTGGCTCCTTCCGAGATCCATTGACGGATCAAAGCGATAGAAGAATCAGGTAGTACTCCACCTTGCGGCATTCGTGAACCATGGTCTGGACTTGGCTCGATCTTATCTACCAACGGACTGCCATCAGCATCACCAGCAATCACAACATTCGTCCCATACTGGGATCCTACACTTGCCATTGTGGAACTGTAATCAGTAAGTATAACCCCACTGGTTCCACCATGACAGCTGGTACAATTGGCATTAAAAATAGTTTGAATCTGGGTGGCATAATCAACCTGTGCAAAAACAGATGTACCGCTAAGAACAAACAGCACAAAGAAATAGTAACTTTTTTTCATGACCTAATAATATTATTTGATGAATTACTTAATACCTAACATCAAATAATTTAACACTAAACTAATTTAATGCAATTAAAATTTATACGTTTTAAATAAATATTTAGTCTAGGCTAATTTATTCAGTATCAGGTGGGCAGGGTGCTTAGCTGATTTGCCGGTTCCATCTTTTATCTGATGACGGCAGGAAAACCCCGGAGCACAGATTTCGGTCGTTTCAGGAACTGCTTTTACAGCCGGAAATAATCGCTGTTCACCCATATTTATGGATATGGGATAGGTTTCCTGTTCATACCCAAAACTTCCGGCCATACCACAGCATCCGGAATCTACTACCTCAACTTTATAACCCACCAATTCCAGAGCTTCGATCGTCGGATCGTTTCCTATCAAGGCCTTTGCATGACAATGACCATGCAACAATACTTTACCACTGGATTTCACCGAAGGCAGATATGATTTATTCAATGAAATGAATTCTTCAAAAGTGAAGGTACTTTTTGCCACCTTCTGCACTTTTACTGTCCATTCATCGTCCAGAAGATCAAGATATTCGTCCCGAATAGTCAGCACGACAGAAGGTTCTATACCCACCACAGGAATTCCTTTATCGATATAGCCATATAACTCGCGAACTACGTTCAATGCAGCTTTTTTGGCGTGATCCATTAGTCCCTTGGTAAAATAAGGACGACCCTCTTCATGAACCTTCGGTATCAGTACCTCATACCCCATTTTCTCCAAAACCCTGACAGTATCCATCCCATTCGACGTGTCATGGTAGTTGGTAAAGATATCGATGAATAAAGCTACTTTTTTGTCTGACCTGAACGACTCTCTTTTTCTGAACCACTTTATGAATGTCTGAGGAGCGAATTGAGGCAAGGTTCTCTCAGGTGTGATCCCAAACAACTTATTAAATATGAATTTTCCGAAAGCAGATCTGATCATCAGATTACTAAGGCCCGGAGATATCATCGCGAATGGATAAATATCTGATGCCTGCCCAAAAAAACGTTCCCTTAATGTGATCCCATGCTTCTGATGCCAGCCGTGCATAAACTCAGATTTCATCTTAGCCATGTCCACATTAGCCGGGCATTCACTTTTACAGGCCTTGCAGCTCAGGCACAGATCTAAAGCCTCCTTAAGTTCTTCTGATTCAAACCCCCGTGGATCTTCTCCTGAAAAAACCTGCCGGAATACATTAGCTCTCCCCCTCGTAGAATCCTTTTCATCGCTTGTTGCCATATAGGACGGACACATCGTTCCACCGCTTTCAGCCAGTTTCCGACATACACCTGCCCCATTGCATAATTCTATGGCATCATTAAATGAACCTTCTTTGCGCCACTGAAAAACGGTATCCACTTTTAATGGTTCATAGTCTGGCGAATATCTCAGATCCTGTTCAATTGGTTTAGGGCTTACAATCTTACCGGGATTGAAAATATAATTGGGATCCCAGATCTCCTTCACTTGTTGCAACACAGGCAGCAATTCCTCTCCCAACACTTTCCCGATATACGGAGCCCGGGCTCTTCCATCCCCGTGTTCTCCCGACAGTGAGCCTTTATATGTACGAACCAGACCTGCGATCTCATCGGCCATGGTTCTCATTTTTTGAATTCCCTGATCAGTGGTAGTGTCAATCATGGGGCGCAGATGCAACTCTCCCACCGAAGCATGTGCATAGAACACACAGCTGGTATCGTGCTTGTCCAGAATCTTCTGAAAATCTTTCACATAATCCGGAAGATCCTGCACCCGAACCGCAGTGTCCTCACAAAAAGCCGGTGTCCGTGATTCTTTCCCCAGGCCCATCAACAAACCCAGGCCTGCTTTACGTAACTCCCAGACCTGAGCCATTCGTCCGGGATCTGAAAGTTCAGAATGAGTGAAACCAAGTCTCTTCTCAACCAGCGATTGCTTCAATGCATCTGAGCGTTGCTGAAGATCTGAAAGCTCATTCCCTTCAAACTGAATAATGAGAATACATTTTGGCTCACCTTCCAGAAAAAACCGATTCTTTGATTGTTCAATATTTCCTTTGGTTGCATTCAGAATAACATCATCAACCAGTTCCACAGCGGAAGGAGAATACTTTACGGCTTCCACTGCTGTAAGCATAGCTTCATCCAGAGATTTGAATTGAGGGATCAGCAACTGTTGATATTTGGGCTTGTCTACAATATTCAGTTTTGCTGCAGTTGTCAAAGCCAGGGTTCCCTCACTTCCACATAACAATTCGCATAAATTAAACTCACGTCCACCGGGTGTGACCGGATGCATTTCACATAATTTATCCAGGGCATATCCGGTATTGCGGCGTATGATCTCAGCATGAGGATAGTTCTCCAGAATGAGCTTTTTATTCCGCTCCAGTAATGAGATCATAGAACGGTAAATATGGCCTTCCAGCGTTTGAAGGCTTCTCTTTTTCTCAAGCTCCTGCTCATTCAATGCTTTGAATACAACCTCAGACCCATCGCTCAAAACAGCTTCTATTTCAAGAGTATGCTCACGGGTGCTTCCGTATTTAATGGAATACGAGCCTGCAGAATTATTACCGATCATGCCACCGATCATGCACCGGTTTGTTGTAGCCGTATCCGGGCCGAACAATAAATTAAATTTTGCGGTTTTCCGGTTCAGCGAATCCCGGATCACTCCCGGCTGGAGCTGAACCCATTTTTCCGACGCATTAATCTCTGTGATCCCCGTCATATAGCGCGAGACATCCATGACCACCCCGTTTCCGGTTGCCTGCCCTGCCAGGCTGGTACCGGCACTTCTCGGCGTTATTGTAAATCCCTCTGAATTCGCCTTCTGAACCAGTTCACTGATATCCGACTTATTCTCTGGAAATGCGACCCCTTCCGGAAGCTCCTGATACATTGATGCATCCTGAGCATAGAGTTTGCGAAACAGGCCTGTCTTTTGTACTTCGATCATAGGTCTAAATATGCAGAATCATCACTAATAGTTAACATATTTTAAGTCAGAATAAGCCAAATAAGTTCTTAACTTTCATGTTGATTCATGTTAACGAATCTAGCCGCTTTTTAATAACCGGGTTCCCTCGAAATAAACTCCCATAATTATGACTTCATTGAACCACGCTCTGGTTGTAATTGAACTTAACGAACACGATGATGTAGTATTCGAATATGTGAATCGAATGGCTGAGATCATTGATTTTAAGTCTATCACTTTCATTCACGTTGCCGAAAATGCTGAAGTACCGCAGGAAATTCTTGACAAATATCCGGGGCTTGTAGTACCAGCCGATCAGTCACTTAAATCTGTTATCAAAAGTAAGATAACTTCCCATACGTATCTTTCAACTTTCAAGAAGGTTAACATCGAGATCCTTGAAGGAAATAAGATACAAACCATAGCCAAATATGTACGCGAGCATGACATTGATCTCACGTTCTTAAGTCGCTGGAATAATGATCCTGAACTGATCTATACGCTCAAAAAAATCGCAAGAAATCTGTCGTGTTCATTCTCACTTGTTCCCCCGGCAGTACCAGAAAAAATCAATAAGCTGTTAGTTCCGGTAGATTTTTCGAAGCACAGCATTATGGCTTTGGACTTCGCACTATCTCTGGCTTCAAAACGGGAAGGCGTGGAAGTACACGGCCTGTATGTTTACAGGGTTCCGTCAGGTTACACCAAGATGGGACTTTCTTTCGATGAATTTGCAGCTGAAATGGTTAAAAGCGCCAAAGAGCAAACCAATCTCATCCTGCGTGAGAACAATATGGATGCCTCAAAGGTGATCATGCATTATGTGCTCAAAAAAGATGATCAGATCCCTTATATGATCAACCGGTTTGCCTTCATGAATCAGGTTGATGCCATTGTGATGGGATCAAGAGGACGAAATACGCTTTCCTCGTTTGTGCTGGGAAGTATTACCGAAGCATTGATCAACCGTGATCAGTATCTGCCGCTGATCGTTGTTAAAAATAAAGGCGAGATCATGAAGGTATGGTCTGCTTTACTGGAACTATAATCCGAATTCAGTCCTCACTTTTTTAACGATCTCATCTCCGATAGCCAGTCCGGCAGTAGCTGCAGGGCTAGGTGCATTCAGTACATGGATCTGATTCTCGATGATCTCGTAATAGAAGTCGTCCAGAATTTCGCCATTGGGTTGCAAAGCCATCGCTCTAATTCCCGGGGGTGAAACTTTAAGATGCTCTTCTCTGACTGAAGGGATCAGTTTCTGAAGTCCTTTTACAAATGCCTTTTTAGAGAACGAGCGTTTGTACTCATCCATACCCATGCGCCAGTGCTGTGCCGCCATCTTCCAGAACCCTTTGAAAGTGAGTGATTCCAGAGATTCTTTAAAACTGAACGCGAGTTTACCATAACCTTCTCTTTTAAATACAAATACAGCATTTGGACCACATTCTATTCCACCCAGAGCCATACGGGTAAAATGGACACCCAGAAATGGAAATTCAGGATTTGGCAAGGGATAGATCAGGTTGTTTACCAGGTATTCTGCTTCGGGCCTGAGTTCATAATATTCTCCTTTAAACGGAACGATCTTAACCGGCGACTTAATACCTGCAGCCCTCGCCACATGATCACAATAAAGTCCTGCACAATTGATCAGATATTTTGTTTTAAAAACCGAACTTTTGGTTTTAACCAGGATCTCATCCCCCTCTTTTTTGATCTGCCTGACCTCCTGGCCAAACTCCACTTTTCCGTTGCCTGATTCCAGCAGCTCTCTCAGCTTCACACACATTCCCCCGAAATCAACAATGCCTGCACAAGGCACTTTAATAGCTGCAATTCCCTTTACATGAGGTTCAATCTGCTTTAGTTCTTCCGGGCCGATCTTTTCAATTCCTTCGATCTCATTTTCCACCCCTCGTTCATAAATTGCTTCCAGTCGTGGAATCTCGTCCTCATCGGTAGCAACAATCACCTTGCCACAGATATCCATCGCAATACCGTGCTCCGTACAAAATTCAACCAGCTGATGGCGGCCGTCCTTGCAATTTTTTGCCTTATAGCTTCCGGGCTTGTAGTAGATCCCTGAATGGATCACTCCCGAGTTCTTTCCCGTTTGATGAGCTGCTACTTTGTTTTCTTTTTCCAATACCAGAATATGTGCTTCCGGAAAAGAAAGTGAAAGCTTATATGCAGTTGATAACCCTACTATCCCTGCTCCCACAATGATGAAATCCTGACTGATAACCGCCTCCTTGATTTAAATTCCGCTTAAGATACGGTTCCGCATAGAAAAAGACAGTCAGGTTTTGGCTTTTCTATCACCTTATTAGACAAGCCTTATTAAGATTTATTCGGTACAATGCCTTATCTTTGTTGCGATTGAAAAATGAAGAGCTCCATGAAAAAAATTTCTGTTGTTTTACTGGCTGTCACAATTGCTGTAACCACTCTTTCCTGCGGCGGCAATAAATCGATGAATCCCCGTGAATTAAGTGAAGAAGATGCCCGGATCGAATCGGTGATGAAAAAAGCCGTTTTTGAAGATACTGATGGTAATGAGGTCACAATTCAGGATTATGCCGGTAAAGTGGTACTTATTGATTACTGGGAAACCTGGTGCAGCCCCTGTCTTCAGGTCTTTCCTGCGATGGATTCATTGCGAGCAGAATATGGAAATGATTTCGAGGTTCTTACCGTTAACCTGCAACAATCAGACAACAGAGATGATGTGATCGCCTTTAAGGAAGAAATGGGCTACGACTTCACGTACCTTCTGGATGTAAATGAGGTAGCCGCAGATATTATTACACTCGGCATCCCATTTAAGATATTTTTTGACCCTGATGGATTTCTGATCAAAACTGAACTTGGATCAGCCGGAACGGAAGGCGATTACCTGAAGGCAAAAACGATCATTGACGATAACAAAGCAATTAAACAAACTACCGAATAATGGCACAAGTAGAGGAAAAATTAGCGTACAAAGTTAAAGACATCAGTCTGGCAAAATATGGCCGGCAGGAAATTGAGCTTGCGGAAGCCGAGATGCCCGGCCTGATGGCCATCCGTGAAGAATACAAAGCTGAGCAGCCTCTTAAAGGTGCACGAATCGCTGGTTGTCTTCATATGACCATCCAAACAGCGGTTCTCATCGAAACACTGAAAGAACTTGGAGCAGAAGTAACCTGGTCATCATGTAATATTTATTCTACCCAGGATCACGCTGCAGCTGCAATAGCTAAAGCAGGAATTCCAGTTTACGCATGGAAAGGTATGAACGAAGAGGAATTCGACTGGTGTATTGAGCAGACATTGTTCTTCCCAGACGGACAGCCTCTTAACATGATCCTTGATGACGGTGGTGACCTCACCAATATGGTGCTCGATAAGTATCCTGAACTCGTTGATGGCATCAACGGTATTTCAGAAGAAACTACCACTGGAGTGCTTCGACTGATCGAACGCGAACGCAAAGGAACACTTCCAATTCCTGCGATCAATGTGAATGACTCTGTTACCAAATCGAAGTTTGATAACAAGTATGGATGTAAGGAATCTGCAGTAGATGCGATTCGTCGTGCAACCGATGTTATGATGGCCGGTAAAGTTGCTGTTGTAGCAGGCTATGGTGATGTAGGAAAAGGAACGGCCGCTTCACTGAGAGGTGCCGGTGCCCGGGTTATCGTTACTGAGATCGATCCGATCTGTGCCCTGCAGGCTGCAATGGATGGTTATGAAGTTAAGCGTATGGTTGATGCAGCCCCACGTGCTGATATTGTTGTAACCGCCACTGGTAACAAAGACATTGTTCGTGCCGAACATTTTGAAAGCATGAAAGACAAAGTGATCGTGGGTAATATCGGCCACTTTGATAACGAGATTGATGTGGCATGGCTGAAAGCCAATGCAGAAGAAGAGAACATCAAACCACAGGTTGATATCTTCACACTGAAATCAGGCAAGCAGGTTGTGTTATTATCACAGGGACGCCTTATGAACCTGGGAAATGCGACCGGCCATCCTTCTTTTGTAATGAGTAACAGCTTCAGTAACCAGACGCTGGCTCAGATCGCTTTATGGAATCGTCCTGAAGAATTCGAATCAGGAAAAGTGCACACCCTTCCAAAATCACTGGATGAAAAAGTAGCAAGACTTCACCTCTCCAAGATCGGAGCTGACCTTGAAACTCTGTCACAGGAGCAGGCAGATTATATCGGTGTTCCTATCACCGGACCGTATAAATCTGACGAATACAGATATTGATCTTCAACAGATCGAAAATTAAAAGCCCCTTACAAATTTGTGAGGGGCTTTTTTATATCCTGCTATTCTTCGTATGCCTTTATGGCTTCATCCAAAGTTCTGTAGTGATCGAACACGGAGATCAGCTGCGTGACCATCAGGAGACTTTCGATTCTTTTATCGGCCTGGCAGATCTTGAGATCACCACCTGCATTTTTCATTGTAGTTAAGCCACCAATGATAAGCCCCAGCCCCGATGAATTCATAAAGGTTACTTTGCCCAGGTCTACGATAACCTCTTTCTTGCCGGCTTCGATAAGTTTGTGAAGATCATCCCGAAAACTTTCCGCAAGCGGACCGCCCATTATTTTTCCCTTAAACTCAATTACTACACAGTTATACTTCTCAGATATTTTATAGCTCATTACTCTTCATTTGTTAATAAATATCACCAATAGACTTAAAATTATTTCATAAAGTCCAGTTTTTCCCTGTTTTGATATAACTTTTTTTCTATTAGCTTAGATGGCTAACATCATACGAGGTTTTTTTTGGGTTTCATACTAATATAAATAAGTGATTTAGGCTTATTCGGCGAATAGCTTCTCTTTACAATGACTAAAAAGGATAAAATTTCTTTAGCTGATGCATATGAGCATTTGGTAAGTATCAGTCTTAATCAGGTTCCTATCGATGGGCTTGAAGATCTGGTTCACCCCCAAATAATGGGTTGGGGTACTACATTAGCTGAAGAGGTTAATAGTATCGAAGGCTATGTCAATTTGATCAAACATCAGGAGACTTCGGCACGTGAATTTGGCCTTGAATTCAACTTCGACCGTCAGAAAATATCCGGGCATATCTCCGAGAGTGAAGACACCGCTATCTTTATTGAAAAGATAAACACTACGATCAAAACCAATGGGATCGTAAATCAATTCATGTTCCGGTTTTCGGCGGTAATGACACTGGATGGTGATGATTGGAAATTAATCCACTGGCATGGATCCATCCCTACCGATGCTGATGACGATGTCTGGCATATCAATGAATTGCAGCGCCGTAATGAAGAACTTGAGGAACTGGTAAAAGAGCGGACGCGTCAGCTTGAGCGCAAAAACCGTGATATGGAGATCGAAGCGGCATTAGAGCATGTCCGGGCACGATCTCTGGCGATGAAGAATACCAGCGAATTACAGGAAGTAGTCCTCACCGTTTTTAATAAGATGCAGGATCTCGGAATCAATATGGATTCAGTGAGCCTGAATATCATCGACCGGGAAAACCACCAGATGGATCTCTGGACTGGAGCACCGGAGCTGGCCAGCTCTGTTAACATCAAGCTGGACTATTTCGACCATCCAATCCTGACTGATTACTTCAAAGCCGTGGAAAAAGGCCAGGACCTCATGATCAAGACCTATTCACCTGAGGTCAAAAGAAGTTATTTTGAACAGTTATTCCGGACACCGAAACTCAGGCGTACCCCCGAAGCACGCAAGCAATTGGTTCTGCAGGATGCTCCGTTTACTCTTACCGTTTCTATTGGCGAGTACTCCTCACTCCATCTTAATAGCTACACTGGCAAAGGGTATACCGACGAGCATCATGACATCCTGAAGAGATTCAATAAAGTTTTTGATCAGGCTTACACCCGTTACCTGGATCTGGAGAACGCAGAAAAACGAAATTTTCAAGCTCAGGTTGAAAACACCCTCGAAAGAGTTCGTGAATTAGCCATCACCATGAACCATAGTGAGGATATCTATCAGGTGGCAGGCCGCATTCTTGATGAACTCGACATCCTGCATATAAGCGGTAACCGCTCTGGAATTGCAATCCTTAACAAAGCGGATGAATCTCTCGAAACCTGGACTTCCACCCTCGACAAAAGTAATACGGTCATAAAGTCAAAGACCATTCCTGTTTCTATACACCCTATGCTTGAAAAAGGTTTTAAAGCCTGGGCTAAGAATGAAGTGGGATATCAGTATGAACTCAGCGGAAAGGAACTCACCGATTTCTACGACAACATAATCAAGTACGGTCCTGACATCCCTCATTACAAACTACCCGGTGAGATAAACCAAACCCAGTTCTGGTACTCCACAATCTTTAAATCAGGGATGCTTTATTACCTGTCTGATAATGAAGAAGAGGAAAGTACCCTGGCAATGCTTGAACGCTTCGGAGATGTATTCCAATTAGCATACACACGTTATGAGGATCTTCAAAAATCAGAGGAGCAGGCAGCGGGAGCCCTGCGGCAGGCATCACTTGACCGACTCCGTGCCGAGATCACTTCCATGAGGACAACTAAGGATCTTGAGCGAATCACCCCGCTGATCTGGAAAGAACTCACCATGCTTGATGTCCCCTTTTTCAGGTGTGGAGTTTTCATTATTGATGAAGAAGAACAGATCATCAATACTTACCTGTCTGACCCGGAAGGTAAACCACAGGCTGTTCTGAATCTCCCTATTGATAGTAATGAGCTCACAAAAAACACTTATAAGTACTGGAAAACCCAGACCATATATTTTGAAAAATGGGGAAAGGAAGAATTTATAAACTGGGTGCGTTCATTGGTCGTTGGCGGTCATATTCCATCCTCTGAACATTATGGCGGATCCCAGACCCCACCCGAATCACTTGCACTGCATTTTATTCCATTCGAGCAGGGCATGCTTTATGTTGGAAGCGCCGACAAGCTGAATGATGAACCCATCAAACTGGTGAAACAACTTGCCAATGCATTTGCTGTTGCTTATGCCCGTTACGAGGATTTCAAAAATCTGGACAATGCCCTGACCCGTCTTAAAGCCACTCAGAATCAGATGGTGCAACAGGAAAAATTAGCTTCCCTTGGACAACTTACCGCCGGAATTGCTCACGAGATCAAAAACCCACTGAACTTCGTGAATAACTTTTCTGAATTGAATATCGAGCTGGTTGATGAGCTCAAAGAACTAATAGAAGAAGCACTTCCTGAAAGAAATGACGATACCGAAGAAATGATCGATCTGCTCGGAGACATCAAATCAAACCTTCAAAAAGTGTTTGAACATGGCTCGAGAGCGGATGGCATTGTGAAATCGATGTTACTACACTCGCGGGGTGGAAGTGGCCAAAAGCAGCCCACTAACCTGAATGCTCTTGTTAAGGAATATGTGAATCTGGCTTTTCATGGGATGCGGGCCAGTAAAACTCCATTCAATACCGATATTGAATTTGATTTTGATGAGAACATCGGTACGCTGCCTCTTATTGTGGAAGACTTCAGCAGGGTGATCCTGAATCTTACGAATAATGCCTTCGATGCCATGAGGGATAAATTGAATGCCCTTAAACAGGATTCAGATTCCAACGATTATAAGCCAAAATTAACGGCCCGTTCAAAAAAGACGAACGGAACTGTTATTGTTGAAATAGAAGACAACGGGCCCGGAATTCCCCAGGCACAAATTGAAAAAGTACTTCAGCCTTTTTTCACCACAAAAAAAGGAACCGATGGAACCGGACTTGGTCTGTCGATCACCAACGATATTATTAAAGCGCACGGCGGAGAGCTTAGTGTGAGCTCTAAAGAAGATGAAGGTGCCTGCTTTACCATCCAACTTACGTTAACCAGGTAATACAATGAATACAGTGAAATACCGGTATATTTTCAGCATCTGCCTTTCTGCATTGGCTCTTTTTGTTAGCAGTTCACTGGTCTATGCCCAGGATGAACTTATCCCCGAAAAAGTGATCCTGACCAATGAAGCGCCCAGTCTGCGTTTTGAGCATACCAAGATCGAAGACGGACTGAAACAGGGATCTGCCAACTCCATTTACCAGGATAGTAAAGGCTATATGTGGATCGCCACCCAAAGCGGGCTACACCGGTATAACGGATATGATTTCAAAGTATATACTTCCACTCCATTCGACTCCACTTCACTGTCGAGTGCATGGATCTGGGGAGTGGATGAATCCAAAAACGGAGACCTCTGGATAACCACTGAAACCGGTGGACTGAACAAATTCAATCGTAAAACAGAAACCTTCACTCATTACCGGCACGATCCGGATGATTCCACTTCCATTTCAACAGATCGGCTGGCATTCCCTTTTGAAGATAGCAGGGGAAACCTATGGGTAAGCACCCCCGGATCAGGCCTTAACAAAATGCCTGCTGGTCAGGATGGCTACTTTAAACGATTTCCTCATATTCATGATGATTCCACGACCATCAGTTCTCATAATACTTTTTTCGTAGATGAAGACGAAGAAGGCATCATCTGGGTAGGCTCGGCAACAGGCCTGAACCGCATCGATCCTGAAACAGACGAGATAACACGCTTACTCTTTGACCCGGATAGTCCTGAGTATTATGGCGCTCCAAGAAACGTATTGACTAATTATTTTGACCCGAATGATAAAGATCATATCTGGTTGGGTACCGGAAATGGCCTCCTTCACTTTAACAAATATGATCACAGTTTTGAGCGCTATCTGATCGAACCCAATGAAGGAGATCAGATTAACCCACTCAATTTCATTCAGCAGATCGTACCCGATCCTAATCTGTCAAACATACTATGGGTGTCCGGCCCGGGTACCGGTGTTGCCCGCTTTGATAAACGAACCGGGGAATTCACAAGCTACCGCCATGATCAGACAGACCCGAATAGTTTATCCGAAGATTATGTGCAGTCTCTGTATGCTGATGATACCGGAACCATCTGGGTGGGATATACCGTTGAAGGGATCAGTGCTTTCAACCCAGGGGCCGTAAATTTTGCGAACCTCAAGCACGACCCGAATGACCCCAAAAGTCTTTCACCAGGTTTGGTATGGGGTATCTATGTGGATAAGGAAGGAACGGTTTGGGCCGGTACTGACGATGGCCCCACCAGTAACTACCTTACCCAGTACAATGAAAATCAGAATGTATTCAAATGGCACACCTTCGATCCTAATGATGAGAATACTCTTCTACCCGGTAACTACCGCGTTTTTGCGGAAGATGCCAAAGGCCGGTTCTGGGTAGGTGGTAACGTTGGGCTGAATGAACTGGATCGCAAGACCGGAAAAGTAAACCGGTATCGCCACCCTGAGGAAAGACGCCGAAGTGCGCTCTTTAAGATCAAACCCACCTTAGACGACCCCAATAAACTCTGGATAGCCTCCGTCGGTGGAATCGATATCTTTGATACCGATACCAGGGAATTTACTCCGCTGCTGCTGGCACCTGAAGGTGAAGACGAGCCCTTCGTGTTAAGCATGTTGGAGGATAAGAGAAATAATCTGCTGTGGGTTGCCACCTTCAATGGCCTGTTGAAATATGATTTTGAGACCGAAACATCTACCGCTTTCCGGTATGATATCAACGACACCACCACTATCTCGGATAATGTAATATTTGAAATAATTGAACGGGAGGAAGAACCAGGTATTCTATGGCTGGCCACACAAACTGCAGGCCTCAACCGCTTTGATACCAAAACCAATACAGCCACCCACTTCAATGAAGAAGACGGACTGGCAGACGGACATGTGTACGGCATCCTCGAAGACAGTAATGGCGATCTCTGGATGAGTACCAACAACGGTATCAGCAGTTATGATCCCGATGAAAAGACCTTCCGTAATTATGGCCTGGATGAAGGACTTATGGCTCTCGAATACAATCAGAATGCCTATTTCCAGGATGACGACGGCGTACTCTATTTCGGTAGCGGTAAAGGAGTCACGGCTTTTGTTCCGGAGGAACTCCATATCAATGAAATTCCCCCAACCGTGGTGCTGTCTGATCTTAAGTTGTTCAACACCACCGTAAAACCGGGAACAGGCTCTGTGCTTTCAGAACCACTGGCTGATACCAGATCTCTAACCCTGAAACACAATCAGAACGAGATCTCTATCAACTATGTGGCCCTGCATTATGCTAATTCCAAAAACAACACTTATGCCTATCAGCTGGTTGGATTTGATAAAGACTGGATTCAGGCCGGCAATCAGCGTACCGCAACCTACACAAACTTGTCTCCGGGTGAATATACTTTCCAGGTAAAAGCAGCCAATGCTGATGGAATATGGAATGAGACTCCGACAACGGTTGATATCACTATTCTCTACCCATGGTATCGAAGCTGGTGGGCCTATAGTGTATTCGCAGTTATGATCGGGTTCATAGGTTTTGGAGTAGACCGTGTACAGCGTCACCGAATCTCTAAAAAAGAAACCGAAAAAGCGGCTCTCCGGGAAGCTGAATTCAGAGCAGAAGCCGAAAACAAACGCCGCGAAGACACTGAGCAGCTCAGTCAGATCGGTAAAGCCATCACCTCCACCCTTTCCGTGGATGATATCATCGAAACGGTATACGAAAATGTGAATGCCCTTATGAGTGCTTCTGTATTTGGTGTGGGGATCTACAACAAACGCACCGACCGTCTGGAGTTTCCTGCCACCAAAGAAGAAGGCGAGATGCTTCCACCCTATTTTTATAATGTAAGTGATGAGAACCGGCTTGCCGTGATCTGTTTCAAAAATAAAAAAGACATTGTGATCGGGGATTTCTCGACAGAGCACAAAAAGTATATCAAGGAATACTCGCAGCCGGTGGAAGGTAAATCACCTGCTTCTATCCTCTATCTGCCTCTTGTATATCAGAACAGAGTGATCGGGGTTATAACCACACAGAGTTTCAAAAAGAACGCCTACGACGAATACCATATTAACCTGTTGCGTAACCTGGCTACCTATGCTGCCATCGCACTCGATAATGCTTCGGCATACCGCAAACTGAATAACACGCTCAGTGAGTTGCAGAATATGCAGCAGCAGCTGGTACAGCAGGAAAAACTGGCATCTCTTGGTCAGCTTACCGCTGGTATCGCTCACGAGATCAAGAATCCGCTGAACTTCGTAACCAACTTCTCCGATCTTTCCATTGAACTGCTGGAAGAAGCAAAAGAAGAAATCGAGGCTCTAAAAAAGTCCCCCTTTGAAGGGAGTGCTGGAGCGGATGCGAAAGCGGGGGATGTCGAAACAGGGTTTGACTTCTCCGGTATTGAAGAGCTGCTGAATGACATTGAAGTGAATCTCCAGAAAATACACGAACACGGTTCACGGGCTGATTCCATCGTGAAATCCATGCTCCAGCACTCCAGAGGTGGAAGCGGCAAGAAAGAGCCGGTTGATCTGAATGCCATGCTCAAAGAATATGTGAATCTCACCTTCCATGGAATGAGAGCCGGTAAGAATCCGATCAATGTGGATATCGAATTCAAGCTGGAAGACAATCTGAAGCCGATACAGCTTATCGCCGAAGATTTCAGCCGGGTGATCGTGAATCTCTGTAATAACGCTTTTGATGCAATGAGGGAAAAGCTGATCAGTGAGGACAGTGAATCTTCCGATTCTCCATACAAAGCAAAACTTACCGTTATCACTTCACAAAAGGATGGGAAGACCGCACTTGAAATTCAGGATAACGGCCCCGGAATACCGGAGAATATCAAGAATAACATCATGCAGCCGTTTTTTACCACCAAGAAAGGAACTGAAGGAACCGGACTTGGCCTTAGTATTACCAACGATATCATAAAAGCACATGGTGGTGAGCTGGATATCCAAACTAAGGTCAACGAGTTTACGCGGTTTATTATATATTTAACTTAAAAGTAGGGGTTGAAGCAATGAAGTTTTTAGTTGTAGACGATGAAAGGGATGTTGAAATGCTATTTCGGCAAAAATTCAGGAAGGAGGTCCGCCAGGGATTACTGGAGCTGGAGTTCGCATTTTCCGGGAATGAAGCCCTGGAGCTGCTGAAAAGCAAACAACCACCGGATGTGGTGTATATCTTCTCGGATATCAATATGCCGGGAATGACCGGCTTTGATCTGCTTGAAGAGGTAAAAGAACATTTTCCGCAGATCAAGGTGAGTATGATCTCCGCCTACGGCGATAATGACAACTACGAACGGGCGATAAATTCCGGTGCCAAAGAGTTCTTCACCAAGCCCATCGACTTCGATTCTTTAAAAGAAGAACTCCATCAGATGCTCGGCAACTGATCAATAACGAAAGAAACCTTCGGGACCCATGAGACAGAATAAAATAATGGTGGTTGACGACGAACCGGATCTGCAAATGCTGATCCTTCAACGTTTCCGCAAACAGATCAAAAACGATATTTACGATTTCTGCTTTGCTGAAAACGGTGAGGAAGCTCTGAATATGCTGCAGGAGGCTGACGATATCTCCCTGGTGCTATCCGATATCAATATGCCTAAAATGGACGGGCTCACCTTTTTATCCGAAGCTCAGAAACTCAACAACCCGATCCTGAAAACCGTGATCGTCTCCGCCTACGGCGATATGGATAACATCAGGACCGCCATGAACCGCGGTGCTTTCGACTTCGTTACCAAACCCATCGACTTTAAAGACCTCGAGACCACCATCGAGAAAAGCCTGTCTGAGATCCAGTATATTTTTGAGGCGCAATCACAGATGAAAGCCTTCAAGATGGTGCAAAGCGATCTGGAAACCGCTGCACGCATCCAGCAGAAGATCCTGCCGCAGGACTTCCCGCCTTTCCCCCACCGCACTGAATTCGATCTGTACGGGGAGATGCACACCGCCAAAGAAGTGGGCGGTGATTTCTACGACTTCTTTATGCTGGACGAGCACCGCGTTGGTTTTGTGATTGGTGATGTATCCGGTAAAGGCGTTCCAGCTTCCATCTATATGGCCGTTTCCCGAACCATGCTTAAAGCCATTGCCTCCCAAATTGACGACCCGGCCACCTGCCTCTCCACTGTGAACACCATGCTGATCCCGGAAAGTGACCTCACTACTTTTGTGACCATTTTCTATGGCGTACTCGACACCCGGACCGGCAAAGTACGCTACTGCAACGGCGGACATAATCTCCCTTATGTGGTTTCTCCTGACGGTACGGTTACCGAGGTTCCGAATACCTCCGGCCTGCTGCTCGGTAAGATCGAGCCGATAGAATACGAGACCAAGGAACTCACACTCAGGCCCGGTGATAAGATCATGATGTTCACGGATGGTGTAACGGAAGCCATGGACATCAACGAAGATATGTACGAAGAACCCCGCCTCGAAGCCTTCCTCGAGAAACATGCAGCCGATGATATCACCAAGATGGTTCGCAACCTGCTGGTGGATGTGCTTAAATTCGTGGGCAAAGCTGAGCAGTCCGACGACATCACCATTCTCTCCCTCGAATACAAAGGGCAGGGATAAGCACATCTTATAAAAAAGAACTTCATTTAAAAAACGAAGGAAAAACTATCTTTGTTAACCTGAGAACTATGTCTTAATTCAAAGCAAAATTAGTTCATTTTGGTTTGAAGACTTACAGAGCTACCAGTTATAAGAGGGGAAATAACTTAAATCAACGGACTCCATTTGAGTGGCGAAAGCCGATTTAAATCCATGTTTCGTCTCAATATTGTGGACATACCAATTACCATAATTTTGTCTATTTGGGACCTCCCAAAGTACTTTCCCATTGCAGTTGGTAACATCGAACTCTTGAAGCGGAATGCTCAATCCTTTTCCGATCCCTTTTATCAAAGATTCTTTTTTAGTCCATATTTCAAAAAACGCTTCGATTCTTTCAGGCTCCGTACAACTCATTATTTTTTGAAATTCAATCTCAGAGAAATGACGTTTCCCAACTCTTTCTATATCAACCGCAGGATTATTCCACTCAATATCTACGCCAATTTCCGATTTTGAGAAACCCAGAAGCAACTGGTCTCCGGAGTGAGAGATATTAAAAAAAAGATCTGAGTCACATTTCGGTTTACCAAATGAATCGGGTATAATTTTCACGTTTTCAGGAGTGCACCCATTGTAATAAGCAAGCAATATTCTGGTGATGTACCTTCCAATCACAAACATATCATGCTGTTTCCGAAACCGGAATCTCCGTGCCCGGTTTTGTTCATCCTCATTCAACACATATTCCGAACAGCTTTTTAGATCATTATACATACTCCTGCTTATTCCCCAAATTTGCACCTCCTTATCTCCAGGCTTTTCAAGCTTAGTTGATAACATAAGTGAACTGAATATATTTACTGGATTATGATGATATCTTGTAAGCATGTACTCAGGATTACGTTGCTATATTTTCCAGTTGCCTCTGCTTTTCAAACTCCACAACTGAAGATGTATCCTTGTCCGGTATTTCAGGCGGTACTTCCCAGACAGATCGCAGTACCTTAGCCGTACCGTGCACATAGGGTTCTTTAAACATCCCGCCGCTCATTATGATACCATCGTCTTCGATCAGATGAATATTCATGTGTCCTTTTGTGAATCCTTCCCAGTCAGACATTGGGTCCGTTGAAAATTTTGCCGTGGCTTTTTTGGATAACAACAGTTCAACATCTGCTTTAAAATCGCTTCTGAGTTCTGATGCATAATTATCATGAGCGACCCTGTTTGCAAGTTCAACATCTCTGAAGGCGGTAGGCATACTCATGGGTATAACATCCTTAATTATCAGGTACCCGTTGAACGCTTTAATTTTAGAAATAAATGTTAACCTGCCTATCATTTTCCTCCAAAAATACCTGACGGAATGAATAATCGATTGGGTTTTAAGCAGCGACTCCTGATTATCCTTCCATTGGTTGTACGAAAAATCTTTGAACGATCTAACTACTTCTTTTGCCAACACATTCGAATACGCTGGCGGCTGCGGATCCATCATTACAACAGGATCATATGCTTCGCCCATCTCATCCAGTTTTTTTGCAATCTCCCTTGAAACAAGCGCACCATAACAGTAGCCTCCAAAAGAATATGGCCCAACAGGCTGAACTTCTTTCATCTCTTGTATGATTCGTTCAGCCATTGCTTCAATACTGGTTAAAGGATCTTCTTCGCCGGACAAACCGACAGACTGAACACCATAGAACGGACGGTTTTTACCAACTAATTTGGCCAGTTCATTTAAAAATAACACATTCCCGAAATGCCCATGAATACAATAAAAAGGCCTTTCATTGTTTTCACTATGAATTTTTACCAGTACAGATGAATGATTGATTCCGGGTTGAACCACTTTTACTTCTTCAACCTCTGGTTTTATTAACTCAGCAATTTGTTCAATGGTAGGAGCTTTAAACAAGGTCGATAGCGGCAACCGAATGCCCATCTTCTGGTTTAACTCGTCAAAGAGTTGTACAGCAACCAGTGAATTTCCACCAAGATCAAAGAAATTATCGCTCTTGTTGATTTGCTCGACTCCAAGAAATTCCTCCCAGATCGCCGTCAGTTCATCTATTATATTTCTTTCTCCTGACCTATGAGTATCAGCTTCATCAATAGACTGTTCCTTTTCTATATGTTTTGGATGAAAATCAGATCCAGATATCTCCGGATCGATCCAGCATCTTATTCTTTGAAAGGCATATGTTGGAAGCGGAATTTTATGCACCGGATTTTCTTTATAAATCCTCGCCCATTGCACCGGGTAACCACAAGACCATAATCTCCCAAGGGTTTCCATTGCAAAACTATGGTCGTCTTGCAGATGCTTAGGGTGCCTCATTGATTGGACTAATACCTGGTTTGGCGGTATTTCAGGATGTTGTTTTGCCAGGGTAGTGAGTGTATTGCGAGGCCCGACTTCAAGTAAGATCCACTCCGGCCTGTCAAATAACTTCTCAACGGCATCGGCAAAACGTACAGGCTGTCTGATATTATCCACCCAGTAATCAGGTTTTACGAGCTCTTCCTCAGAAGCCCAATCAGCACTGACGGTAGATAACACAGGGATTACGGGCTTTGAAAAAGTCATAGCAGATACAAAATCACGATATTTTTCCAGCACCGGATCCATCATATGTGAATGAAAAGCATGAGAGGTTTCAAGCAAAAGGGTGTATACACCCTTTGCATCAAAAACTTTTTTAATGGCTTCGATAGCTTCTTTATCTCCGGAAATAACACAGGATGAAGGGGTATTGATTACAGAAATCGACAGCCTGTCATTCAGATAATTTTCAACCTCTGATGGGGGCAGCATCACGGTCATCATAGATCCCCGCTCAAGCTCCTGCATAATACTGCCTCTTCTGGCAATCAATTTAAGTCCGGTTTCCAGGTCAAATACTCCGGCTATGCATGCAGCAGTAAACTCACCCATACTATGGCCAAGCACAGCCACCGGCTTTATTCCGAGGTCCATCCAGAGCATTGCCAGCGAATACTCAATGGAAAAAATTGCAGGCTGAGTATATACTGTATTTTGCAACTGGTGAGCGGCCTCTTCTTCATGCCCGGGTGCAGGAAATAGTACTTCACGGATATCCGCATTCAGAATAGGTTTTAGTATCTCAGCACAAAGATTGAGATACTTTCTGAATACAGAATTAGACCTGTACAGATCCAGCCCCATATTTACATATTGAGAAGCCTGGCCCGGAAACAAGAACACCACTACCCTCCCATCTGCATGATCTGAAAAAGTTTTAACCGAGGCTGCGGGAAGTTTTTCAAGCTTTTCAATGGCCTCCTCCCGGTTTTCAGCAATAAGAAATCGTTTAAACTGAAACTCTTTTCTTCCTGTTTGAAGGGTATAAGCTACATTTGGAAGGCTTGTGTTTGGAGATGCTTTTAAGAATTCAGCGAGTTTTGCAGAGTAGTCATCCAATGCAGATTCTTTCTTTGCTGAGTAGGTTAAAAGCAGAGGCCACTGATCGTCAACGAATGGCTTTTCAATGACCGGTGCTTCCTGGAGAATAACATGTGCATTGGTACCTCCCATGCCCAGACTGGTTATCCCGGCAAGTAACAGAGCCCCATCCTTCGATTCCCATTTTTTCAGGCGGTTATTGACGTAAAAGGGGCTGTTTTCAAAATCTATGGCGGGATTAGGTTCGTCGAAATGGATGCTTGGAGGAATCATCTTATGCTTCAAAGCCATCACTGTTTTTATCAGTCCGGCAGCTCCTGCACCCGCATCAAGATGTCCGATATTAGGTTTTACCGAACCAATGCCACAATAGCCCTTACGGTCAGTAAACGCCCTGTAGGCTTTTGTAAGTGCTCTGATCTCAATTGGATCGCCAATGAATGTCCCGGTTCCATGGGTTTCCACATAAGATATATCCTCCGCACTGACTCCTGAATTGGCGAGTGCCGCCACAACTACTTCTGCCTGACCATCTACACTTGGAGCTGTATAATCTGTTTTCTTGGATCCATCATTATTTATAGCAGAACCCTTTATGACTGCATAAATAGTATCTGTGTCGTTTACAGCATCTTCATATCGTTTAAGAAGAACAACTCCCGCGCCACTACCGAAGATGGTGCCGGTTGCTTTGGCATCAAATGCCCTGCAATGTCCGTCCTTTGTAAAAACGCTGCCTTCCTTATACAGATGCCCCGCTTCGTGGGGAGCCCATACGGCAACGCCGCCTGCAAGTGCCATACTACATTCTCCGTTCAAAAGACTCTGCATTGCTAAATGAACTGAAACCATGCTGGAGGAACAGGCGGTCTGAACCGTAACAGCGGGTCCGTTCAAATTCAGCTGATAAGACACCCTGTTTGCCAGGAAGCTGTTATCGTTGCCTACAACAGATGGAAGAAATTCGGTATAAAACCGATGATGGACTCCGCTGAAGATCATGTAGGTGTTAATAGCAGATCCTCCATACACCCCAACCGGTTCTTCGTACCCATGTGGATTATATCCTGCGTCTTCGAAAGCTTCCCAACAACATTCCAGGAATAGTCGTTGTTGTGGATCCATCATCGATGCTTCCCTGGGAGTATATCCAAAAAATTGGGCATCAAACTTGTCATAATCATCCAGGATTGGAGAAACTTTTACATAATCAGGGTCCTTTAACAGGTCCGGATTCACTCCTGAAGCAATGATCTGTTCATCATTCAACGGGGTAAAACACTCCTTTCCGTTTTTCAGATTCTCCCAGTATTCATGGATATTCTTAGCCTTTGGAAAACGCCCGGACATTCCAATGATGGCAATATCAAATACATTTTTTGCAGATTCATTTTTCAAAATTCACCATATACCTCATATGTTGCATTAACGTGCTTCAATTTCTTTGCCTGAACCGATCTTTTCTGGATGCTGCTATCTCTTTGATTTTATTGAACTCAGTGTTTTCAGCAGGTATGTCCTGAACAAGATCTGCCAGAGATTGAATGGTGGAATGCTCAAAAAGACTGACGATCGTCAGGTTCTTGTTGAACCGTTCATTCAATTGTGAGAGTACCTCAACAGCTTTTAATGAAGTGCCCCCTTCATTAAAAAAGTGTTGTTGTGGCCCGATATCTGTAGTTCCCAGAATATTTTCCCAAATCTCTGTTATGATTTGAACGGCATCTTTTCCTGCATCTGGTGAGGATCCTGTTTCTTGAGAAGTCGGTGAATATCGGTATGAAGGCAGCCGTTGAGTGATCTTCAAAGCACTATTCAATTCTTTTGCTATCTGCTCAAAAAGGATGCTTTTATTTTTTCCAGGGGTATTTAGTGAAGATTTCAATACCTCTCCGTTAGTGGTATTATAAACAGGCCGATTCTTATCGGGATCATAGCTCAGCTTGCTAACGTGAGTGGAAGAGATCAGATATCCATTTTCCGTTGGAAAAAAATCCTCAAATACGGACTGTAAGAAGTTCAAAGCTGGCTGGTTTTTTTCGGTCTTAATAAAGTTTATCTGAACGGAATCTATTCCCATTCCTAAAGCCTCCTCCCCAACCGATTTTAACATTTCATGTTCAACTCCCCGCCCAAGAATTCTGCAGCTCAGCATAAAAGAATCGAGTACAATCCGATTCGACAACTCATGATACAGCATCACACCAACCAATCCATAATCTCCAAAGCGATCCTTTACTCTGCAAATTTTGCAGGTAAAACCATCCTTATTAAGCATATTTTTAATTTCTTCCTCAGATCTCCTTAGGGTTGTGAAATTGAACTGGTTGGTACGATAGCTAAGTTGAGATATTCTACTGAGGTCTTCCGGCCCGGCATTTTTTAAACAAATGTCGAGGTCTAAGCCTTTAATAAATTCCTTCAGTGATGAATGGACATTCTCGTAATCAGATCTCTTGATATTGTCTTTATAAAGCTTCGTTCTTTGCTGATCCTCGTTGGTCTTTTTTAAAAAGTCAAACGGCCAGGCATGCTCCAGAAAGGAGGTAATTTCTTCCGGTCTGTCGGGCAGGTTGAGGGTTAATACTTCCGGACAATTAGCCCTCATTTCGGCACACTCTAGAGGATTATCGTCCAGAAAAATAAAACTGTCCAGCCCCAGGCCCAGCTCTTCAGAAAGCTCTTTAATATTTTGAAATTTGGGTTGCCAGTTAATTTTGGAACTAACAATATCCTGTTCTTTAATTATCATATTATAGTTTTCAGAAAAAACTCTATCAACATCCTGTTGCACATTTTTACTACAGAGGCAGAAAATCCTGCCACTTTTCATTTGCCGCAGCATGAACGACTGCAGATTTCTATATGGTTCAGATAGCCGGATTCCATTGGGCCCAACCTCACCACATACGCCACTCCACAGAGTGTTATCACAATCCAGTACAATAACTTTATATGGGTTGCTTTTACTGGCAAGTATTTTTCTAAAAACGAATGTTCCCAATCCTGTAAAATATTCAAGTCTGTATGGGATATGACCAAGCTGATCTCGCTGTACATCATAGTATTCATCATCCACAGGGTACTTCGTATCTACTTCGCTGGAAGTAGTGATATAAATATTCGAGTTCACTGAAAGATGGTCCCTTATGAGTTTTTCATATATCAATTGCTTATCTGGCTTGATACATGAATCTCTTGAATTTCGGGCAATGGTCAGAAACAAAGGCGACTTCACAAAAGAAGCGGATATTGCAGCATATTCACTAAGAAACCGAATGTTAGATACTATATGTGAGTGGAGGGACGATTCCTCTTCCTTCGACAGGTTTCGTGTCCAATCGTCGAACTTCACAATCACGATTCTTGCATCATTATCAGGTTGATTAAGCGAAGAATGCCGGTTTAATAATTCCTGGAAAACCTGATCGTAAGGAGAAAAACAAACCCTGGTTTTGAATCCAAATACTTCACCCCAAAATTTGAACGCTTCTTCAATTGGATTGCAGGTAAAGGTCGAAGCTATTGAAAGCCTCATTGGCAACGAATTAGCCTCTTCATTTTCCATTTAGAATTGGTTCATTAGTGATAGTGATGAATTCAAAAACCAGTAGGTGTAATTTTATAGATTAAAGAATCTCTCATTCAGCATACAATATTGATGCCAATACAGATTTTCATAAGATCTATTCTACTCTGTTTTTGAAAAACCGCCTTTATGAGGTCAAAAATAGGGTTTTTGAAAAAATCATTGCTCGAGTACAAGATAAAGATCAGGCTAAGACATCACTTATTTTGCTGGGGAAGGTTCACTGGAAGTAATATTTACACACCTTACATAGCCATTTTTTTACAATGTCTTTTGGAATTGTTTAGATGCCATTACCTACTTTTCGATCGATAGATTGCCAATCCGGCAATAAGGACAATAGCAGAAAATATGATCGGCACATAATCCCCTGTACTTACTGCTACATCTGCTCCCAATAATTCAAACGTTTCAGAATCATTGAAATATTGATAGCTGAAAAAGATTACACCGATTAATCCGGCTATACTAAATATACTCCCTATAGTTGTTTTCATGCTGTTTCCTTTTAGTTTATGTTGTATGAAGTGAAAGAATTGTTTTCTGTGATATTCTGAAATAGCTCACACCCCCATCCAGAATGTGAAAAAGTGGACGCCCTTCTCCCAAATTGTGCCGTTCGATACCAAGTGTGTACTCCCGTTGAATAGTCAAAATCATTGAAAAAAGGTAGCTTAGCACAATCTATATTTTCATTTGGGTCTTTTGGATTGGAGTTTGACAGGTAGCTGCGGTAAGCCGTAA
Source organism: Rhodothermia bacterium (assembly GCA_030427885.1). Lineage (GTDB taxonomy): Bacteria > Bacteroidota > Rhodothermia > Balneolales > Balneolaceae > JAUICM01. Next base: position 566,791 of record JAUICM010000002.1, read on the forward strand.
ATATTTGTTCATTGTTGGGATTTATCAATCCCAGCTCGTACACTGATAGTGAAATTTCTGTTTGTACCGATTCTGACAATCGTTGGAATGTATCTTGCGCCATTGCATATGCTATCTCTCGCGCCTTTGCATTAGTCTCATATTCAATCAATGAAATGGCTTTGGTAGCAATATATGAAAGGTGGAGATCCTGAGGGGATGCAAGTAGTACATCTGCTATGGGGCGAAGCATGTTTACCATGGTAGGTGTACCATTATTGCAGGTCGATAAAACGATCAGTTTAAATTTTTCAGAGCTATCCAATAGAAACGAACGTAACCCCTCGGCAACTGTTACAGCATCTACTGCAACAGAAGGACGTGAACGATCATAACTTTGCCCATTTTGGCGTGGAATTTGATGTCCAAAATAAAACAGGTATTGTATCGTGCTTTTTTTGGAATGATCGTAATTTCTGAACAATTCTGATTCTGCTGAAAATGTCACCCTATCCTTGTGGGGAGAATATTTTTGGTTATCTGTTAATTTCCCATTTCGGTAATACCACATCCGGCGGTCTTTTCTGGGAATCACCCACAGCCATTTTTTTTCAGGTCGTTGGTGAAAAATAAAAACTTCACCACTGATCATTTTCTCAGCAATTGTTTGGGCCTCTTTCAAAGCGTTCTCATCTGCCCGAATACTTTTACCGTTTTCATCATAATACATATAGTCTGCATCACCATGAATAAGGTAAATTATTGAATACAAGACCTTGCTTTGATCTTGAACAATAGCGTCTTTTGTTGTACAGAAGGATATCCCTATCCACAAAAGTATAAGGGGGGAAAAGCTATTTACAGAAAGTTTCATGGATCTATGTTGGAATTTTCCGGGTTCTGCAAAAAAAATAGGTCCCTCTTTTAATTGGACCTTACTTTTACCTTTGCTACAGCATAAGAAGTATAAGAGCAATCAATAGAGCTGTAGTCACACCTATCACAATGGTTCCACTGGCTTGCTCAAAGTCATCCTGTACATATTGTGAAAAATAATTGAGATTGAAATCTTCCACGCGTTTAAACCCTTGCTCTCCGTTCAGTTCATTTCGTTTTTCCAAAATGTTTGCTCTCAATAATATTATGGCTTTTGCATCATTTTCCGGGATATTCCTTTCTGATACCTTATCTAATACAGTGATAATCTTATCGAATGATTCATTGAGTAAGACTCTTTTTTGGATAACATCCTGCTCGTTTTCAACAGCCTGAACTGTACTATTTATATATTTTTTAATTCTTTGGGTATCATTACTGTTTTGGGCTGAAGCAACTGATTGAAATGCAATACCTATTATGATTGTGATGAAAACTGAATACATTGGTTTCATTTGTAAACTCCTCTCTTGTCTGAATATTTATTAATGATCTTGAAAAATAATGTAGTATATCCTTCCCGATTTCTGTTATACATTTCCATTTAAAATGTATATAAATCATAGATTTTTTTGCTTTTACCTCTTGAACTGATCTGGGTTTAGACTAAATCCTCTACTCAACCGTGACGCTTTTAGCCAGATTTCTTGGTTGGTCTACATCACAACCTCTGTTTACAGCGATGTAATATGATAGAAGCTGTAATGGAATAACGGTGAGAATGGGAGATAAACAATCTTCTATTGGAGGTATGATGCAGTAAAATTCAGAAAGAGCAATAACCTCTTTGTTTTCTTCCCCGGTAATTGAAATAATCCGGCCCCGGCGTGCTCTCACTTCTTCTATGTTGCTGATCATTTTTTGATTGGTGTGCTTAGTATGCGCAATAACAACTACGGGCATCATCTGATCAATTAAAGCGATTGGTCCGTGCTTCATTTCGGCGGCCGGATATCCCTCTGCATGGATATAGGATATTTCTTTTAATTTGAGTGCACCCTCCAAAGCAACCGGAAAATTGTAGCTCCTGCCCAAATAAAGGAAGTTTGGAGCATAGGTAAACATTTGAGCAATCTCTTTTATTTGTTCGCTGTTCTCAAATATTTGTTGAATCTTGTCAGGAATTGTACGCAATGACTTAATCAGCCGGGTAGCGTAATCCGGTTCTATCGTTTTCTTTTTTTGAGCAATCAAGATTGCCATCATTGCCAGAACAGCCACTTGTGTCGTAAAGGCTTTGGTTGATGCAACTCCAATTTCCGGTCCGGCGTGATTATATACTCCGGCATCTGTTTCTCTGGCTATGGTTGATCCTACAACATTGCAAATTCCCAGCACTAACGCTCCTCTTTCTTTGGCCATGCGTAAAGCAGCTAGTGTATCCGCCGTTTCCCCACTTTGTGAAATAGCAATGATAACATCATCGCTATCGATTACTGGTTCCCTGTACCTGAATTCAGAAGCATATTCAACTTCAACCCGCATTTTAGTTAAATGTTCAAACAGATACTCCCCAACTAATCCTGCGTGCCAACTTGTTCCACAGCCAGTGATGATGAGTCTTTTTGCTTTCACAATCCGGTCCATCACATCAACTAACCCACCCAGGTGAATTTGTTGATTTTTACTATCTAACCGCCCTCTAAGGCAGTTGGCCAAAGAATGTGGTTGTTCAAAAATCTCTTTCTGCATGAAGTGATCAAACCCTCCTTTTTGAATTTCTTCAAGGTTGAAGGTCAGTTCATGGATCTCCTTGGTTAGTGATACATCATCAATAGTAGTTATACTGTAATCATGTTTTGTGATTACAGCCATTTCACCATCGTTTAAATAGATCACTTTTTTGGTATGTTCAATGATCGGTGATGCATCAGAGGCTATAAACATTTCTCCAACCCCTATTCCAAGAAGCAATGGTGAACCCTTCTTGGCTACAATAAGCTGATTGGGCTCTTCAATATTAACGATGGCGAGACCATACGTTCCTTCTATTTGTTTGAGAGCTATTTGTACCGCACTTTTGAAAGAAACAGAGCCTTTTGCACTTTCATAAATTTCTTCAATTAACTGGGCTATTATTTCCGTATCCGTTTCTGTATAGAACGTCCGCCCTTTCTTTTCGAGCTCTTGTTTTAGCAGCACGTAGTTCTCAATAATTCCATTATGTACCAGTGCTATCTTACCTGATTGACTTACATGCGGATGTGAATTAATATCGTTTGGAAGACCATGAGTAGCCCAACGGGTGTGTCCGATCCCAACACTTCCGGCCATTATCTTTGCCCCAATACGTGCTCTCAAAGCTCCAACTTTACCCCTGCCTTTTTCAATGTCAAGCCTGCCATTTACCAAAGCAATTCCGGCTGAGTCATAGCCCCTGTACTCGAGCCTTTCCAAACCCTTGATCAGTATTTCCTTGATGTCGTTATCACCAATGTATCCTACAATCCCACACATATTGATCCTTTATTAGTTAATCTTTTCGGCGAGAATTCAAATAACATGCCAAACCACAAAACAAACTGAATTCTCATTTTCACTGGTTTAATTCATCTTCAGGATCACTTTTATATAGGCTCCGTAAAATCTTACGGGTAATTAATTAACACAAGTAACCTTTTTATACAGCCTGGCCTAGTGTAAGATTAGCCATAAATCGGAACTTAGCCCGGTAGTTTTACTCCTTTTATACCAAAAAAAAGATCATTAAAGCTTTTGAAGCTTGTATTCCTCAAAATTAAAGTGGGGCCTGATTCGGGTGAATACATTAAGATTTTAGATAGGTCTCTTAATTATTCAGAGTCTATAATAAGCTCTCCCTTTCCATGCTTCTGTTATTTAGTTAGCAGCCCCTTGTAGTTTCTGCTTTTGGCTAATCAATTTCGAAATAAAAGCGTTGATTTCGTTGTCAATGATCATTCCATATCCAATAAACAATAGCCCTTTTATACTATATCTTTTTGATGAAATTGCATAAAGTTCGGAGTGCTCTTCAGGCTGAGATTCAATTAGAAATCTATACTCCAGATCAAGACTAAAATCTTCGGGAGACAGTGCTCCTCCTTTTGGGTGTAACAGCATGCCGCTATACCGGTAATTAAAATCAACGGTATATCCTTTCTTTTTTAAATCATATATGGCATCTAATAATTCGTAATTAATTTTATTCATTAGGTATGCCTCTTCAGCTCAGATATCTTCTCAGCACCCAGGCTGTTGATTCATGTTGTTCCATTATTTTTGTAAGTAAATCTGCTGTTACTGCATCTTTACCATCCTCACCGCATATTTCAATATCCCTCCTTAAACCAACTACCAGGGATTCATGATCAGCTAATAATTCTTGCATCATTACTTTTTGGCTGGGAAATTGAGCGGGCTTTTCATTAAGACGTGTGTGTTCAAGAAATTCTTTCATAGTACCAATAGCCTTGCCGCCAAGTTTGCTGATACGCTCTGCTACCAAATCAATTGTTTTTTCCTGTTCGCTGTATTGCCCTTCAAATAGTTTATGCAGCTCCATAAAACTATTACCGATTACGTTCCAGTGCGATTTTCTTGTTTTCACATACAGCATCATTTCATCAGCTAAGATCACACCGAGAACTGAAATGGTAGTGTCTAAATGTTTCTCTGTTATTCCAATTTCTGGTTTCATCGTATCTCTCTGTTTTAACTAAAAATTTTATTTTCCAAAATTCATGGCTTAATGTTCTGAATAGCAATGCCCTTTAAAATTCTCTAAAAAAAGAACCAGATCATTTTAGAATTTCTAAATGGATCTGGTTCAATTCCAGAGAAAACATCACCAGGCTTCCTATGCCTGAACTTTAATTCTGGGACTTCTTGCTCTCTGGTGTTATTGCAGACCGGTTTAACATATAATGCAGATTATACTTTAATGAAGCATCATTCTTTAGTGCTTCTTTGTCTGAGCTAGTTGAGACCGATTCCACTTTATAGTCTGACATGACTATGCCTTGTGAACCAGAACAGATTACAATCGATTCATCATCGTTTGCCTTGCAAAGTAATTCCAGAGAAACGTTTCGGGTAACACCTGCAAAAGTGAGATTTCCTTGGGATTTAATCAGGTAACTGCCGACTTTTCCTTCTGATGGTTGAGACGAAGTTTGCACATAGCTTATGCTTTCCTTCTCTGCATTTTTTTCAACTTTACTGGCCTTCTGAACCATTTCCATATCGTCCCGCTCTGAATATGAAACATTCACTGCAAATGTCAGAGAGTCTAATGAAGCAAGTTTAGCCGAATCATTGGAAGTAAATTCAAACTGTGCTTTTCCAATAAATTCCTGGGACTTCCTTCCCCGATCATTGGGAGCAGGGGAGTTTGTTAATTCCAGAACATTATTTTTTGAGTCTGATAATTTGTACTGTGTTTGCGCTGAAAGAATCTGCGGAAATCCTATCAGAATAAACACGCATACAAGTGTTGTTGTAATAATATTTTTCATTTTCTTATACCTATACATGTTGATATTTAATAGGCTTTAAGATTCACCCTTTACCAATGCATAGTGTTACACACTTAAAAGTTTTTGTTATATATGTCACGCTTTTTATAGGTTAAATAGTGTTTGAACCCAATTGCACGGGACAACAAGAGCTTTTTAGCGATTAAGAAATCAGGTTGATAACCATTCAGATAAGGAGCCCGGCTATTTTAGTTTGTGCCACTATATATATAAAGGATCCATGGAATATTGTTTTCCTTGAAATAAGGAGTATCAGAAAACTGTAGGCTCCCAGTTCATGCATCATCGTTATACTTATTAAGCCTCGATTACTTTTTTTTATTACTGATATGAATTTTACTTACTCTTCTGGGCGACATCGAATGGGTAAATAATTAGTTTGAAGTCTGATTTAGAAATAAAACAGTGACATATGTAAACATTTACCGCCATTGTGTAACATTTTATTAGGAATATTTACCATATTTCCATTCTGTACTCAATACCCACTTTCGAATATCAAAAATTTCTTTACATATCAATGTAATACGAATAAAACCTATCTACTCACTGTCGGGTTAATAAGTAAGATTTTTAATAGAGTACTCTGAGTCGGTTTGTTAATAAACAAAAAGAGTTGGGAAAATATGCTGCCACCCCTTGTTAATGTATTTAACGGATTTACTGTCTTTAAAAAAAGTTGAGCATGAAATTATACATCAAATATATGGTAAGCTTACGATGTAAAATGATGGTTAAGGATGAGCTCAAAAAAATTGGCCTGAAATATGCCTCTGTAGAACTTGGTACGGTTGAGATTTTGGAGGATATTACTGAAAAACAGCGGAAAGATTTTAAAGCCAATCTCAAGAGAATTGGCTTGGAATTACTGGACGATAAGAAGAATATTCTGGTTGAAAAGATTAAATCCGTAATTGTTGAAATGATTCATTATGCAGACGAATTACCTGTTATAAACGACTCTGATTATATAAGCAATAAATTAGGGTATGATTATACTTATCTGTCGAACATCTTCTCAGAGGTAAAAGGAACAACCATACAACAATACATTATTCAGCATAAAATTGAAAAAGTTAAAGAATTGTTGCTGTACGATGAACTCAATCTTACTGAAATTTCCTATAAATTAAATTACAGCAGCGTAGCCCACCTATCCAACCAGTTTAAAAAAGTTACCGGCCTTACCCCAAGTTTCTATAAAAAAATTAAGAAGCAACGAGATAAAAACCTGGAGAACCTGTAAAACTTACAACACTTATCACTTTGTTTATAACACAAATCTGAGATTAGATAGTAAAATTGAGTCTGTGAAAATCAATTCACCACTTTCCCACAAGTTGTGGGATTAAACAGTTACTATCATGAAATTTCACACCACCATTATATCCAATTCAGCCCTTCTTCTTTTAGCCATTAATCTGGGCCTTACTAATTGCTCCTCTACAGGAATGCAACGCTCGAATGAAGCTAACATCACCATGGAAACCATGGATAATGAAATTACCCTGGCTATTGTTCAAATAGATGCAATAGGGGCTTCCCTTGAAGAACTTACAAGAACCGGACAATCTGATGTAAAACAGGCTTTCAACGTTTATTCTGATAATATTTCTAAAATCAAAGACATGGATAAGAAGTTTGCCAGGCATTCAGATGAAATGAATGCTCGTGGTAAAGAATATTTTCAAGAATGGAAGAAAGAGGGTAGTGAATATAAAAATCCCCGAATTCAAGAGTTAAGCAATGAGCGCAGGATTGAGCTTGAGAATATCTACAATAAGATAGCTCAGAATAGTATTGGCGTAAAAAATGCCTTTAAAATGTATGTGACCGATGTAGAAGAAATTCGAGCTTTTTTATCCAATGATCTTACCACAAGTGGTATTAACGCAATCCTCCCCACGACCATCAGAACTAAAAATGACGGTGAGGAACTAAAACATTCGTTAACCGATATTAAAAGCGCCATTGAAAACGCAAGAGCTGAGATGACCTTAAATGGCAAGTAGATTGTCAGGGAATTCTTTTTTTACTCTTCACAAGTAATGAACTGAGATCAAAAGAGGCAGGCTATTTAGTTTTGCCTCGTTTCACCTCCTCTCTCTCTAAACAGACACTTTTTTAAATACCTGATTGCATGAGTCCGATCAGAATAAAACAAAACAATTAAACCCGAATAAAAATGAAAAATTCAATAATACTGCTAAGTGTACTCACCTTTTTACCCGCCTCATTTATGGTGAATTGCGACACCCCACGCCAAAAACTAGAACGTGAAGAAGCTAATGTTTCTGAGGCGAAGAAAGACCTGGCACAAGCCAAACTTGAGTACCAAAAAGAAATGGCTACTTACAAATTGGAGGCAAACAAAATGATCAAATCAAACAGGGAGAAGATAAATACCTTCAAGGATAGAATTAAAAATGAAAAAGAAGATCTCAAGACAAATTTAACTTCAAAAGTTGAGCTACTTGAAGAAAAAAATGATCAGATGAAAGAGAAACTTTCAGAGTATAAAGATTCTGGAGAAGAAAATTGGAATCAGTTCAAGAAGAACTTTAATGATGAGATGAAGAGTTTTAGTGATTCTTTAAATCACTTCTTTGATGATGTCACCAGCTGAAACAACAAATCCTAATTACTCTTAAGGCTTATTTACTATGAGGAATATACTTTACTTAATAGCTGTAGTGCTGATTATTGCCTGGGCAATCGGGTTTATAGGTTATAGCGCCGGTGGCATAATACATGTCCTTTTAATTTTAGCCGGTGTAGCAATTGTCCTGCGGATTATGGATGAGAGAAGGCCCCTATAAATTTCGTTCAGACCACTAAATACATACCATTTATTCAAATCAATATGGAAAAATCAAAAAAACCATTATTCATCTTAGCCGGTATAGGCTTATCATTTGCAGTAAGTTTTTTCTTAACCATATACGGAAAACCGTATTTGGAAAATAGATCTCTTAAGAAGAAAAAAACCAATAATGATGATAGATTGGTTACAAAAATTGATGGCCTTCTGAACGACGCATCCAACCTGCTTACCAAAGCAAAAGCATAAAGTGAAAAATAATACACTTGCCTCTAAAGCAGAGGCAGGCCAGTGATGTATCAACAGCCTGATCCGGACGTGGAATATCAATCCTAAATTAGTAGAGCCTAACAGTTTTTAGCAAAAAAAAACGGACCCTTGAGTTATCAAAGGTCCGTTTGCGGTTAAGAAGCTACATCACTTTTTACTGTGCTGATCACCTGATCTTCCGTCTTTTGGTTTTCCTGCTCCAGGTTTATTTTCTGTAGAATCAGGTTTTCTTTTCTCGTCGATACCTTTGTTTTTGTCATCCATAATATTTCTCTTTAATTAAATTGTTAAATGTTTAACAAGAAGAAGATGACTTTAATTTGTATTACAAGTATTACATAAAATCATTTATAATTTATACTTATCACACTTGTCTATGCTCTTGCCATTTTCTGATTCAAACAAATAAACTGTGAAATATGTAACTATCTGTTGGATGGTTATAACACTTTATCTGTCTAAAGTTTTCAAATTGTATCCTAAATCTGACACCTAAAACAATTCCTATGACTGCTAAAAAAACAGACCTGGATACTTCTCTTAAACTATCCGGAAATTTAAAGAATACACATAGTAAGTCTTCCCATTTAGGAACTTTGGAAATTAGTTATGAGATGCAATCAGATGATGAATTACTTAACAGAATTAACAACTTAATTAAGAAGAAATTGAGCAATCAATCACAGAAATCTGATTCAGATCTTTTTGGTAAATAATGCACGTTTGTGTTAAGAGAGAAAAAGGGCAGGTTTAAGAGAGCCTGTCCTTTTTTTGCTATACACGATGAATTCATTAAAACGCCTTCCAAAAAAGAAAACTGTAAACACTAATTATGGTGGAGATTATTGACTACATTCTCAATTAAGCGACTATTAAAAAAGACTATGTGAAAAGTATCGGGAAATATTTCTGTGGTATACTTAAGAAAAGATTAACTGTATTTGATTGCTAAATACAGAACATAAATGGCATACTGAAATACTAATTGGTGAAGCCCTGAATAAGTGGGTAATAACTTTTTTGGCACTAAAATAAAATGAAACTATACATAAAATATCTGGTAAGTATTCGTTGCAAAAATTTTGTTAAGGAAGAACTTAAAAAGCTTGGTATAGTCTATTACAGGGTAGAATCTGGCTTCGTTGAAATAGCTGATGAACTACCCAAAAAACAGCGCCTTCAGCTTGAGCAGAGATTACTCACCACAGGAATGGTATTGCTAGAGGCAGAGAAAAATAATTTGGTTGAAAACACCAAAAAAATACTCACCGAATTGATTAATAGTTTCGACCCTTTATTGGAAAAAAGTTATACTAAAATAATCAGCAGCAGGCTTTCTGTAGATTTTGCAGCTCTGTCTAACCAATTTGCTGAAGTGAACGGGTATTCTATTGAACACTATATTAGCCTGCAAAAGATTGAAGCCGTAAAGGAGCTGCTATTATATGAGAACCTTACCGTTTCCCAGATTGCGGAAAAATTTCACTACCCCCATGTAAATCTTTTGACCGCCCATTTCAAAAAAACTACCGGTCTTCCACCTTCTTTTTTTATCAAGTTAAGAAAGAAGCGCTTTCAGGTCTGAAAAAAATGGAGGGGAAACCGCCTCTCTTCCCCCTTTAACTCTCCGATTATTTTCTCTTTCTTTTTTGAAGTAGGAGCCCTTGGAATCTGATTCATTTTCTATAATGAAAATTTATGCTTTGATCATGGCCTATCTGTGCTTTATGTAAGGTTTAGTAGTAATTATGTAACATGATTCTTTATTAAATATTTAAGTTTGTTCTATTAACAACATACTTATTGGCAATAGTTAGTAGTCGATATTCACTCATATTAAGAATAGCATAAAATTCTTTTTCCGAGCTTAACGAAAAAACTTTCATTAATCATTGTTGCTGAAATCGAGAGATAAAACTTAAAAATAGGGGCCAATTATGGACTATTCTAAACATGAAAGAGAACGAACAATTATTAATAACAAGCAGTTAATCGTGGCTAAGCCAGTATTTATAACGCAAAGTCCTGTGATGTTGGATTTATATCGAAAAGTCAGACTGATTGCACGAACGAAGGCTACCGTTTTAATTACCGGAGAAAATGGAACCGGTAAAGAAGTATTTGCTCAGTTGTTGCATTATCACAGTTCAAAAAGGTCCAATCCGATGGTCACAATAAACTGTGGCGCGATACCAGGTGAATTGGTAGAAAGTGAACTTTTAGGACATGAGAAAGGGGCGTTCACCGGGGCTGTTTCACAAAAGAAAGGATGCTTTGAGATGGCTGATAAGGGAACGCTATTTTTAGATGAGATCGGTGAAATGTCACTTAATGCACAGGTTAAATTATTACGTGCTGTTGAGTTAGGTGCATTCCGGAGAGTTGGAGGGAAAGAGGAAATACAAGTGGACGTAACGTTAGTTTCTGCTACCAATAAAATTCTCAGTGACCAGGTAAAATCAGGGAGTTTCAGGGAGGATTTGTTTTATCGATTGAATGTTGTTGAGCTCTATGTACCCCCACTCCGGCATCGCAGAGAAGATATTCCTCTGCTCGTTGAGTTTTATAAAAACCACTATTCCAATATTTACCAATTATTTGATGTTGAGTTTAGCCCGGAATGCCTTGAGATTCTGTCAGCATATGATTGGCCGGGAAATGTCCGTGAACTTAAAAATACAATAGAGCGCTGTATTGTGCTATTTGAGGGAGGTGAAATTGGAGCAGATAAATTACCAGCTTCTATTACTAAAACTGAATCGATGTATTCCAATTCTTCAAATGGTGGCGCAGATGGATATTTACATATTGAAGTTGGCACCAGCTTAGATGAGATAGAACGTGAGGTTATAAATCAGACCTTGCTTTCAGTTGGTAATAACAAAACCGAAGCTGCTCGGCTTTTGGGCTTTGCCAGGAAAACACTCCATAATAAATTAGATAAATATGGCAGCGAGAAATACAGCTAAAAAAAGAACCCGGTAATTCCGGGTTCTTTGGATCAATCAACACCCTATTTTAAGTTCCTCATATAAGTAACATGCTGCTTAAATCTGTTATACAAGTCGATATCAGCGCGTCCTTCGGGGTAACAGATATTCCCACCATATTCCCAGCATTTTGTGCCATCAGCAGTAAGTTGCCACAACAAGTCTCCGTCCAGACCTATGGTTTCTGATTGTTCATAGAAAGTATTATACATAAGAACTTCATTGGCATTGCCCCATCCCGGGTAGCCAAACTCACCAATAATAAATGGCTTACCTACACTCTCAGCAATCGTTTTATGGTCTTTTATCCATGCATATTGTGCCGTTAACATTGCTTCATTTACTGGTGTGCCAAAACCAAACTCTGTCGGATACCAGTGTGCTCCGCCGAAGTCAATTTCGGGAATTGAGGTGTTTTGGATATAGCTGGTGCCTTCGTTTGCACGCAATGTATACGTATTACTGTATTCACTAACAGAATAGACTGTTGGAGTTCCCTCATCAAAACCCTCTTCTCCGGTCGAAACCAAATGATTCGAATCTATGGATTTGATGTATTGGGCAATTTCCTGGTACCAATCCCGCATTACCTGGGCATCTTTTCCACGATTCCTTCCTTCATTCATAATTTCCCAGCCAAAAATTGCCGGCTCGTTTTTATAGGCAACCCCGGTAACAGTATTCACCCGGTTAAGCAACATGGAAATGTACTCTTTATACCATTTCTGGGTTTGAGTATTGGAAAGAAAGAACTCCATATTGGTGGAGGGATTTGAAGCCCCTGCCCAGATGTTGTACTGGCAAACTCCACCCAGTTCATCCCAAAAATTGATAAATGGAATAAGAAACATGATACCTCGATCTTTTCCAGAAGCTATCACCTGGTCTAAATCTTTAAGAGCATCCTCGCTGTATACGCCTGGAGCAGTCTGGATTACATTTTCTGTAGCATCAGTTTTGCTATAACCACAATCATATCCATCATAAAATCCCCACATGCGAACTACTTTGATGCCCGTATCCTGAAAAAGATCAAGCGCTCTTTCAACTACGGCCGAATTCACTTTTTGGTAATTAGGCAGATAGTAGGCATTGGTTCCTGAAAACCGGAACACCTCACTCCCATTTACGAAATCACTGTTTTGGACTGCTATGAAAGAACCTTGTGATGGCGGTGGTGGAGAAGTATATAATTCGTCTATCGTTTTAAAAGTGCGAACATCAGACCAAGCAAAGTCTCCGTTTGCTGCCGTTGCTTTTACCTTCCAGTAATACCTGTGATTGTATATCAGGTTTCCAGCTTGATAAGAAGTTGTAGTTACTACTTCATCGACTATATAAGATTTAAAATTAATATCATCAGATATCATTATTTCGTAGTCATCCGACTTATCATTTTCCATCCATGTAAATAAAAGATCCGTAGAGACTTTATCAGCATTATCCTCAGGTAATAGTAATTCTGTTCCCAATATAATTGATGGAACGTAGGGTTCAGGTTCGGTCTGAAAACTAAACACTGTTGACCAACCAATAGACCCATTTACTGCGGTTCCTTTTATTCTCCAGTAAAATGTACTTCCATAATCCAGGTCCACCGCCTGGTAAATAGTATCCTGTACAATTTTACTTAAAAACATCTCAGAAAATTCAGCATTTCTGGATATTTGAAGCTCATAATTATCTATGTTTTCAATTGAGCTCCATTTAAGTTGGGTTTGTATTGAAACATTTAAGGCTTGGTTTTGCGGTAAAAGTAGTTCTGAAATATGAGTGAAGGGAGCCTCTTTCAATACTACCTTCCTTACTTCTGACCAGCTTGCCGGTTTTTCTTTCATAATTGGAAAAACACGCCAGATATATTCTTTTTCGGGTTCTAAATTTTCAATTTCAATGGCTGAAGAAGAGATAAGTGTGTCTGTGTACAATTGTAAAAAATCTGAACTATCAGAAATCTGATAATAATACCCAGAAACACTATCCAGGGGTTCCCACTTAAACTCAACAACAGGGTCATATATTTGCTCTCCATTTTCGGGGGCAACAAGTGCAACTTTTACCGGTTCTATTACTTCGGCTGCGGTAGTGAAACTCCAAACTTCAGACCATTCCCCCGCTTCTGTTTCCTGTATAGGAATGACTCTCCAATAATAGGTTTTTCCTTGTGTTGATAAGGAAATTTCCACTGTATTGTTAATTACTGTGGTATCGATTATAGTGCTTCCAAAATCGGCCACTTCGGAAACGTTAACTTCATAATTCGTTACTTCCTTTATCAGCTTCCATTGAAGTTCAATTTTTGAGGATTGATTTAAAGCACTGTCTTCAGGGGCTACAAGCTGAATTTGTTCAATAGCTTCATCAATTTCAGAATGCGATGCAGAAGTACATTGTTCAAGAACAAAGAGCAAAAGTATGATTTGCATAAAAAATATAAGTTGATTTTTCATTGTAGTAAGAATAAGAGAGTTTTATCGCGTTAAGTTTTGGCAACAGTTTTTAGAAGAGAATTTTTTAAGTACTCCAGACTATTTTAAGGATTAGAAATGCTGTTCATGTGTAATACACACTGTATTCGCTTATACTCGGCGGGACGTTCAGATAAGCTTCATTAGGCTTCCATAGTATGAGCCATTACCCCTGATTAAGTTCCATAGTATTTTTAGAAACGAGATAAACCAGTAGTTTTTTTACACAGAAATAACAGAAAACCTTGACTTAAAGAGGCAGGAAAAAGTAGCGCGATTTCCATAATTCAAGGTGATTTATTCTAATGTTTGACTTTTTTATTCATTTCTGGCCTTCCACTCAGGCTAAAAAAAAGCTGACCCTTTCCAGGAGCCAGCCCTTATTATTTTTGGCACAACAAAAACGTTTGTTTGCTTTCCCGTATTTATACTTCTTCTACTACCTTGCGCGACCCATTTAGCCGGTGTTTAATTTCTTCTGTCTTTTTTTTCTGGATCTTCTCTCTTGTATCACGATAATATGTTTCAAGTAACTTCTTGGGAATTGAATGAAAAGAGATCTTCCTTTGAAATAAGAACCACCTATCTTTTCGCAAAATAAAGGGGGTAAACCCAGAACGTTTGCATCCTTTAAGAGAAGCAATATTAGTAACGTTTACATAGGTTTTAATCCATCTTGCGCTTATTGTAATTCCCTTTTCGGCAATCTGCGCCATAGCTGAAGGCATGATACCTAAACCACGAAATTCGGGTTTACTGAAGGCTCCTTCCAACAACGCTTCCCCTTTATTCAATCGCGGGAAAATACCTCCAAAATGTTCCAAAAGTTTTTCATTTTCGCTATATCCAATTAGCCATTGTAAGTAGCATGGTTCTTCATCTATATTCTCTACTACATAACAACTCTTGAAATTAGCATTTACCATCGTACGTTGATTGGTAGTAATCCGTGGATTAATCGGGTTTTCGGGAGTGCTTTCTAAGATTTTGTCAACATCTTCTCTTCTAAGAGACCGGATAGAGATTCTGATTCGTGCTTTTGGGGCTTCAAAATGAGTATCTAGATCTCTTTGCAATCCGAAGGATAATGATTCTGAATAAACCCTTTTTAAAAACTCTTCAATAAAGATTGAGTAGTATCCTCCTTTAAGTAAGTTAAAGGCGTTACTAAATCGATTGGATATTTGGGTTGTTTGTTGTTGTTGTTGTGGCATAATATGCTATTAATTAAGGTGACTCTTTATTGCCTGTAGAAGAGGATCTTTTGGGGTTTTCTTTTCTGAGAAACCTCCTCCCAGTTCCCAGATCATTACACCCCCTAAACGATTTACTTTGGCATAATTCATTTTTTCAGCAATGGATCTTTCATTTTCAAAACTTATAAAAAGCTTTGGTTCTGAGAGGTTTAGATAGGAAGCTTTAGAACTATTATCCCATTCATACTCTAAAAGATTATAGGACTCATTAAGCCATGAATAAGGTTTGGTATCAAAAATCGACATATCCTGGGTAGGCCAGGCTTCCCATTTATCAAGGAGGTGCACGTCCGACCAAACGGACCCATAAAAATTAATAGCGATCCCGATCTTGCTACGGTCAATGCCTGCTAATATCCATTCATTCACTTTTTCATTAACAGAAGGAAGCCTTTGATCCCCGGAATTTTCGAAGACAACTTCCGCATTTAATAGAGCCGAATTATGCCAGGTGATCCAACCTCTCCAGGGCTGAGCCATATCAAATGTCAGAATGTTCATTTGGTCAAAGTATTGTTGCAGGCTGGCATAAAAATCACTAATGCCTTCTGTTTTAAGAGCTGCCAGAGTTAATAATGGACGCTTTTTCCGACCAGTTTTTAAAGTATCGAAACACGTACTAAGCTCTTTAACAAAGGCACTATAATTAGAGTAATCCGTTACTTCAATCGGAGTCATATTCAGATTGACCCCATCAAATCCATATTCTGTGATAAACATAGAAATGGTGTTAATGAATTGTCTTCTGTTCCCCTCATTAATGGCAGCGCTGAAGCCGTCATAATTTCCGCCACCGCCTACACTAAAGATAATGTCTACGTTATGAGCATGAGCTGCGGGAACGATATTCTTCAACCGATCGGAATTGAAATTGTACCTTAGGTTAGGGTCTAAACTTAATGATGGAGTTCCGTCACCTGAAATGTGTAAGGAGAAATATGTAAGATGAGTAAAGGCTTCCCAATCAATGTCATCGGTTTTAATGGTGCCGCTATTAATTAATTCTGTTTCGGGATTATGTTGCCAGGATGCGAGGTATGCATTCACCCAAATATCTTCATTAACCGGCACACCGGAATTATTATCAAAGAGTGAACAAGAAAACAAGAGAATGAACAGTAATCCTATTAAGATTCTGCCTTTGATTTTGACTTGGCTAAGAAAATTTATTCCCAATATCCGGGGTTTGTAATTTAGATTCTGTTTCAAGTTCATAACTCCGTATATACTTTGTCTGCGTGGGAATTGGCCGAAACAGGGGTGCTAATCATGTTCTTTTTTGAGGGCAATTGATCATCTGGTTTTATCTTAATTTCATGAAGGCTTACTTCCATTTTTTTGATCTTGATCCCTTTTTTTTGTGCCATCAGTCTCAGTCTTTTCAAATTCTCACTCTTGATATCATTGTCACATATGAAAATGGAGTCTACTTTTTGATTATTGTGTGTTTTACTCAATTTCCAATGGCCTCCTAAAATGGGATACCCGTAAATCAATTTACCTTCTAAATCGGGGTCGTCATCCAGAAAACCCAGTACTTTTATTGAGTTGTTGCGGGAGTTTATAATTTTATGGAGAATGGTAGTTCCGTTTTCTCTGGCTCCATAGATTAAGATGCTCTCTCCGGTTTTTTTATCTCGATTAAACCAAAAACTGAGTGCCTGATAGATCATCCTGAACCCTAAGGTAAACGTGAGGAGGAAATAAAAATCCAATATGAGAAACTGAACTCCTACCATAACAAGCAGTTCTTTTTCAAGAGACAGTACAAATGCACTAGCACCAACAGTATAAAACACTGTTGTAGTAATATGTAAGGCATTCCCGATACCAAGTTGATCCATTTTTTCACGGTACAACCCGGTTACCCAAAACATTACGATCTGTACTAAGAGTAACAGGAATAAGGTATTTTCAAATTTCAAAAAGTCTGTTACCGTAGGGTACAGATTCTCTACTAATGCATAACTGAAGGAGTAGGAAATGGTTATAAAAATCAGATCCGCCAGGCCCATGAACGCGGTACGATTCAATATCCACTTTTCATAAAAAGGCATCATCAACCCGTTATTAAAAATGGCTATTTCGTGATATCTCAGGTTCTTAATACAAAGCACAAGTATAAAGGCGAGTAACAGTGTTATTGTGATGGAACCCTGAACGGTTTCAATTTGAGTAAACAAGAATGCACCAAATGCAAAAATTCCCGAAATAAAGTAGAGAAGCAGCACTGTATTTCTATGGGATATACCAAATGAAAGAATTTGATGATGAATGTGAGATTTATCAGGTTTGAACATTCCATAAATCCGACGGGGCAATGATGATGATTTCCCACCTGGATTTCGATACAGAAAACTTCCGATAAGCCTTCTGATCATAGAAATGAGCGTGTCGGTAATCGGCAGAGCCAGAACCAAAATGGGAAATAATAAAGCAAACCCTGTAGAAATCTTTGCAGTACTCTGAATAGAAAGTAGTGCAAGGCTGAAACCAATAATCAGACTTCCGGAATCTCCCAGAAATATCCGTGCAGGTTTGAAATTGTATCTCAAAAAACCAACTAACGCCCCGGCAATCATCAACGATGTAAGAGCCGCCCCAATTTGTCCCGACATTGCAGAAACTGTAAAAATGGAAATACATGCTATGGTGCCTACACCTGATGCCAGACCGTCTAACCCATCAATAAGGTTAAATGCATTAGTAATACCTACAACCCAAAGTATAGTTAGAGGAAAGTCGATAAATTGTACATCCAGCATCCCCTCACCTAAAGGATTGGTAATATTTGATATCTTAAACCCCGCGAAGTAAACCAGGACGGCAATTAAAAACTGGATCCCAAATTTAATTTCCGGGGAAAGAGGTTTAAGATCGTCCCAAAAGCCTAAAGCAAAAATCGACACGAAACAAAGCGCGAGAACCCCCCATTTCCACAAATCTGTTTTTAGGTGTTCAAAAAATTCAGGATATATCATTGCTACAACAAAGAAGGAGGCCGCAATGCTAATGAAAATCGCCAGGCCTCCGATCCGAGGCATTATGGTATGATGAATCTTACGCTCGTCGGGGGCATCGGTAGCTTTAACCTTGATCGCTAATTTTATTACCTGAGGGGTGGCAATCAGAGATATGGCAACAGCCAACAAAAAAGAAAAAATAAATGGTACGATCATAACTCTGCCTACCTTGAGTTTCGTTTAGTGGTAGTTCGGTGTTCGTCAGGCTTATAAGGCAGCTTCCAGCTCATAGAGAAGGGCAAGTGGCAGCACTTAATTGTTTCCCCACGCGAGAGCACGGCCCCCTGCATAATGGCGTTTTTAAGCTGCCTTATATTTCCAGGCCATTCATATCCTAAACATTCCGCAACAGCCTCTGCAGATATACTTAGTTGTTTCCATTCAGGATCGGCTATTCTTCCCTCGGCTAAAAAAATGTTGATCAGCTCAGGGATATCCTCTTTTCGTTCACGAAGAGGGGGTATAGCAATTGAAATGGGATTTAAATCTCTGAGCAGCCTCTCCCAAACTTTGGTATTGTTAAGCCTGCGGTATGATTCTTGTGTAATGGATAAAATAAGCCTCGGTGACGACGTTGGGTTATACCGAAATGTTTGGTTACATCCCCGCACATACGACTCAACTACATTGAGTATATATTCATCAGTTAATTCTGAAAACTGATCCAGATAAATTGTTCCGTTGCTTGCCTTTTCAAGCAGACTGTATTTGAGATGTACATGCTCATCCTGAAAATAAATATGCTCCCAAAATGCTTCCTTGAACTCATTATCATTAACGTCAATGCAATAAAATGAGTGGAAAGGACCTTTAGCTCTTTTGCTGTGTTTATGAATTATCTGTGCCAGTCTTTTTTTGCCGACGCCAATTTCTCCGATTAGAACTATATGTTTTTCAAGCCAGGCTATGGACAGGATTTTTCTAAAAATATCCTGCATGAGTACACTCCCGGAATCGAAATCATGACCTGGATTTATCGGATAACTTTCAGGGCTTGAGTATTTTAGACTGGATGAGCTAATCATAACATCAAAATTGTATGGTTAAACCCATTTGGTGAAAGTGCTCCCCAAGCAAATCATTAGGAGCAATCACATAGTCCACCCGAACGGTATGCATATTTATTCCAATGCCAAACCGGGGAATAAATATTGAATCATCAAGTTGCGCGAGTACTCCTGCTCTCAATGATAGTACAGAGATTGGAAGAATCTCGATTCCTCCTTTATACCAAAGGCCTTCTTCTGTAAAGCGTTTTTGGTTGGATAATGAAATTGAAAGGAATGTTCTATCTTCAATCGGGTAGTGGATAGTTGCACCTATTTCAAGGCTTTTAGTTGAGGTACCTGATCCCAAAGTTGTTTGCCCGGTTTCAATAATCTCATAGTTCAGTGTTCGTCCGATTCCACGAAAAACCATTCCATATGAGACGTATCCCTGAGGGGCATAAACCAGTCCCAGGTCGGCGATGTATGTTAAATACTGAGATTCTTCATTTTTTATAAAAGACACACTTTGTAACACACCAACACTAAACACATCGCTCAGAGCAAGGGAATAGGCCACATCAGCCTGGTACATACTAACGTCCGGCTCAGGCCGGGTTGACGTGCCTAAATAATTGATCTCATCATAGCCATTATTAAGAAAGCTAAGCCTGGCAGTAATATGATGGGGGCCCATAGTAATTGTGGGTAAAGTCAGTCCATATTGAATCAAATTAGTGTCCCAGTTATGGTATGTGTCCAGTTGAAAAAAGAGATCGTTCTTATAAAGTCCGGGTAATGCAGCATTCACTCCCATGGATACGTTGCCGAACAGATCAGCTATTGTTGCACTTCCCATAGCTAACGACCTGGTATCGAAGGATTGGCTTTGAGTTCTTATGATCCCCTTGTTCTCCTCTGCATTATATATCTGTGCTAATGCAGGAATCTGGGTGTTCAGAACTATAATTCCAGTAAAACAAACGCCAATGATTTTTTTAAGCACTTTTTCCATTCAATTAAATATTCTAAAGATTCCGAACAGGATGATGACATCCCGTAAAAATTCTGACATCTCACGAACCACATTTTCCTGCTCAGGTACGAAAATTATATCTCCGGGACGCACTACAATGATTGGGGAATTCATTTGACCACTCTCTAAATAATCGACCAAATTTAAAGTCAGGTAGTTTTCAGGACCTTCTCTTCTATATAGTTTTACTTTATTAAGATTGGCATTTTCGGTGGGACCACCTGCGGTAGCCAGAACTCTAAAAATGGAGACCTGGTCCACAACCGGGTAGTTATCAGGTTTACTGATCATACCCAGAACAGAAACCATCATATTATCTATGTTTCTGATCGAAATAGTGAGGTTGATGTCCCCCCGAATATACTCTGATAGCTTACGCTTGAGATCCCTGCTTAGCTCTTCTTTTGTTAACCCAGTAACCTGAAGTTCCCCGATAAGAGGTATTGCAATGGTTCCACTACTTGAAACAACGGTAAGCGTATTAAAACTTGGTTGTTCCCAAACAAGTATCTCCATTTCATCTCCAGGACGAATTCTATACGCATTTTCAGAACCTGTGGGCTGCTCCGTTACATTGGGCTTAACCTGTTGCCTTTGTGACGTGATTGTTTCCCTGCTGGACGAACACCCGGAAACCATTACTATTAAAATGATAAACCATAAAAGGTGCGAGTAGGTTGTAAATTTGATGTTCATCGGTTGAGGGGGCTAATAATTGGATGGCCTGATTTCCCTGAACCCGTTTACAACAAATGTGCCAAACTAAAACTTCCCCGATTTATATACTTATTAAGTATTGTATAATTAGTGTCTTAATAAATATTACAGGAACAAAAAATTCTCTGTGAATCAGATTTTAGAAATTGCATTGTGAACTAACTATACATCTTAAAGCAACACTGTGTAATTATTTTTCTTTTTATGCGGCTTCCTAAAATTCGGAAGCCTGCTTTAGATAATTACATTTCTAATAAAGCCCCTAATAGCCTGCTTAGGAACGGTTTTAATCAAGTTTCTCCCTGCACTTTTAATCTTGGCATAGCAATTGCCATGGTCCTGGTAATGTATTTCACCTCCCCCATGTTCATTAAATAATTATAGTCATGTATGAGATAAAAGATGTTGTTCAGGATATCAAAGCTGCTGCTAAACGAAGAAAACTATTATTGATTATAACCCCCCTTCTTTTTCTGTCGGCAGGGGTAATAGCGCTTTATTTTATAGAACCAAAGTATCAGTCATACACGTCAATTTTGGTTCAGAAAGATGAGACTCTCAACCCATTGGTGTTGTATGAAATGGCAGTAAATATTGCTTCCGAAGATCGGCTGAAATCATTTAACGAAATTATTTTCAGCAGATCGGCTATGGAAATACTCATTGATAGCCTTCAATTAGATACGAATGTGAAAACTGATGCAGAGAAGCAGTTATTGATTGCTGAAACCCGTAAGAATATTAAGACAAGTTCCCGGGCTTCTGACTCATTCGATATAAGTTACATAAATACAGATCCTGTGAACACCCGGGATGGCGTTGAACTACTTGCCAATTATTTTATCGACAAAAGACTTAGGATGGAAAGTCGTAAACAGGATGAAACGGTTACTTTTTTTAGTAACAAACTAGATGAGCTGGAAGTGATTGTTACCGCTCAAAGAAATCAGGCCGTAAATACTACCGAGGATCGACTTAAAGAACTACCCAGTGACGCAGCCGTTCTTCAAGAACGGTTACAATCATTTAATGAGCAGCTTGATAGCGCTGAATGGAAAATTATACAAGAGGAACAAAAACTTTCAATCCTTAAGCAATTTCAGAATAACTCAAATCAAGCGGACGGCATAAAACTATTGTACAGCCTTCCTCTTTCCGAAACCCAGTTCGGAGATGAGCTGGAAGTACTTTTAAAAGAGTATGATGTTCTGAAACAACAGTTCACTGAAAGTTATCCAAAGCTAAAGTTACTATCCGTACAAATCGTACAAACGGCAAACCGCATTCCACCTACCATACAAGCGAATATTGTCCGGTATAATTCTCAGAAGAAGGATCTGGTTCTCCAAAAGGCAAAGGTTATTAATGAAATGCAACGATCCTATGTAGCCACTCAGCGAGCCGGCTCACAACTTTCAGATTTTAGTATTTATGAAGGATTACTTAACGAGATGAAGGTGAAACTGGAGCAGGCAAAGATCTCCAGGGATATAGGTAAGCGTGGCGCTGAACAGTTCATTGTATTAGATGCTCCGTTTATTCCGGGAAAACCGATCAGCCCCAACAAAAAGGTCGTACTAAGCATTAGTTTAGTTATCGGCATAATTATGGGTATCGCTGGCAGCGCATTAGCAGAAGTCATGGATACTTCCATGCGCGATGAAAAAGATCTGCCCTACGATAAACCTATCATCGCTTATATAAGTCAGGGCTAAATAGCTGGAACCACCTATGACTAGCATAAAAATATTTGATAAGAAAGAAATTAACTCAGAAGAAGTCAGTACAGACGGAAAGGTGGCTGTCGGTGACTCTTCTCTTTTACCGATAAGCATTACCGTACCAGCACTAAAAAAAGCGAATCCAAAAGTGATCGCTCCCAAGTACTTCAACAGTTTCAACTTTTCTAAGCTTGCAGCAGCATTTGGCAATTCGAAAATGTCTATCGGTATCACAAGTGCAAACAGGAATGATGGCAAAACGCTGGTTGCTGCAAACATGGCGGTTTCACTTGCCAGCGGGTACAAACAAAAAACCTTATTGGTGGATATGAATTTCAAGCGCCCGAAACTGCATACCATTTTTGGTACAGAGCTTACCCCCGGGATCTCTGAAGCATTAGCTTTTAAAAAAATGCGAGTAGTTCCAACCAGCATTGACAACCTCTTTTTGATGACCGCAGGAGATAGCAAAGTGATAGTTCCGGGCATTGAGCACACCCTTGTTCTCAGGCAGGTTTTTTATGCACTCAAAATGAAATTTGATTTTGTGATCATAGATATGAGTTCCATTCTTCCTATCGATGACTTTCCCATTCACTTTATTAATGAGATTGACGGGCTTGTAAGTGTGATCGACAGCAATAGAACAAAAAAAGCAGAATTCAAGAAAATATTTAAGCACCTCGACGAAGCACAATTCATCGGCTACATATTTAATCGGGTTACCAAGGCATGAAAATTTTACTTGTCATTATATTCTTTCACCTGGCGGTAATGTACCGAGCAAAGCAAACTGAGAATGACGGTATCCCCTACTTATCTGTTTTTTTTATTACAATTCTGCTGGTTGGCTTTGTAATGATTATAATGTTCAGATGGGAGTTTCCAGAAACCTGATTATGGAAAAACGCCCATGAAGACAACTCAAAATTTTAGCGTCGGCTGGCTTTATCAAAAAATGCTGCTCTTCCCATTGGGCTTAGATAAAGAGAACGCTCTGGTTCTGCCTATTATAATCACCTTAGCAGCCATTATGTGTGGCTCATTCTATTATTTTGATGGGAACGTCCATCTTGCTGTTGGTATAGTTTATTTATGCGTTGTACTAGTGCTAAGCCTGCTTAGCTTAGATTTGAGCCTGTATTTGTTCATGTTCACTGTAATCCTCTTTGAGCAGTATGAGATCCCCAGCTTCCCGGCACTTACCGACTCTGTGTACTTCTTCCGTAATCTCAAGGAAATCCCTTATGTCCCTTATTTTGATGAGGGTGTAATAGCCCCTTTTGAAATTCATATTCTTTTTCTTTGCCTTGGTCTTTTTATACATGCATGTATCAAAAAAGACTTCTTTTTTAAACCCCTGTCAGTTTGGGGTTCCTTTTTACTTTTCTTTGGGTTCCTTCTTTTTGGATTCTTCTATGGCTTAAAAAACGGGGGTGATTTTCTCGTCGCCTTGTGGGAAGTTCGGGCCCTGTTCTATCTGTGCCTTATGTATATCATCGTTCCCCAAATCTTAGATACCAAAAAACAAATAAGCATTCTTTTTTGGTTATTCATCATTGGCGTAACAATTAAAGCCATTCAGGGGGTGCTAAGATTCATAGACCTTGGTTTTACTACCGGCGGGTATGCGTTGCTTACAAACCATGAAGACCCCGTATTTATGGTCACTCTTTTTGTTTTGTTGATTGGGTTCCTTGTTTTTAATACCGGTAAATGGCAACTCAGATCCTTACTGATGTTACTTCTGCCGCTCGGTCTGGGGTTTTACGTAGCACAGCGCCGTGCTTCTTACGCGTCTTTAATGGTTAGCCTGTCAGCGTTGGTTGTAATTCTACCGGCGTTGATAAGGATCAAGTTTTTAACCTATTTCTTACCCGTTCTGCTAGTAATTATTATCTATGGGGCTGCCTTCTGGAATAATACAGGCACGCTAGGAAGACCGGTACAAATGATCAAATCCGGGATAGAAAAGCCTGATAAAGAAACCAATTTCCAGGATTATTCTTCGAATCTGTACCGGGCTTTTGAAAATTATGACCTTTCGCAAACCATCATTAAAAAACCGATTCTTGGTACCGGGTTTGGAGTAAAGTACGACCAGCCGATTCCATTAGTCAGAATTCCATTTCCCCTTCAGGATTACATTCCACATAACGAAATCATTTGGGTATTAGTAAAATTAGGGGCTACCGGCTTTTTTGCCTTTTGGTATTTCTTTAACTGCTTTGTTGCAAAGGGAACTCAAATCTTTGTGCGCCTGAAAGATCCCTACCTGAAAGTTATAACACTGGTTATAGTACTGGCTGTAATTAACCAAATGGTGGTTTCCTTCTTCGACCTGCAACTCACTTATTATAGAAATATGCTGTACCTGGGATGTTTGATGGGGCTGCTACCTGTTATAGATCGTTTGAAATCAGAAAACGGTACAGTGAGTGAGTAATACCAACACCAATACCGAAATAGGGAAATCCGTAGCCCGTAATGTTTCTGTAATATTCGGTGCTCAGGTAGTAACCTGGGGCTCAAGCCTTGTATTGCTTTATTTCTTACCCCGATATCTGGGTAGTGCTGATTTCGGCCGGCTTTACCTTGCTTTATCAATACGAATGATGCTCGGACTTTTTATAGACTTTGGCGGGAACTATCTAATTACGAAAGAAGTAGCTCGCTCCGAGGAAACTGGTGTTAAAATTTTAGGAACCTATATACTTATTAGAGTTGCGCTTTGGGTATTCTCCATTGGTCTTATTCTGGGCTTCTCCAGGGTTCTTGGCTACTCGGAGCATGTACATTTCTTAATTCTGATTCTGGCTATTGGCAAGCTTTGGGAAGGTGGTTCTACCGCTTTAAGTGCTTACTTCCAGGGGGTAGAAAAAATGAAATACCCCTCGATAGGCAACATCGCTGAAAAATTCTTTGTTGCCTCAATCGCGATTCTGGTGCTTTTGCTTGGTGCCACCTCCACCGCTGTTGCAATTGTTATGAGCGTGGGTGCTTTTTTAAACCTGGCCGTTGTTTTCTGGTTTTCCCGAAAAATCATTCACCTTAGCTACCGCTTTGATCGGGAAATATTTACCCTGCTCCGTTCAGGTATGCCCTTTTTTCTCTTCTCGTTATTTTCGGTGATCTACTACCGAATTGATGCCGTAATGCTGAACTCGCTTACTTCAGAACAGGTAACTGGCTGGTATGGTGGTGCTTTTCGTTTTTTCGACATCGTGATGGTTCTTCCGATCATATACAAAACAGCGATATTCCCTGTTTTTTCAAAATTATGGGATAATAAAGATGGGGTTTTGGAGAATACAATAGGCCAGAGCTTGAGGCTAATGCTCATTTTAGGAATTCCAGTTTCATTTCTCATCTTTTTATTCTCAACATCTATCGTTCAATTTTTTATGGGTCTGGAAGAATTTACCCCTTCAGTGATCGTGCTCCGAATCTTCGCCGTAAGTATTCCCTTTATTTATATAGATATCATTTTAGGAAGTGCAATAATGGGGGCTGCTAACAAACAAAAAGCATGGGCAGTGACCGGGTTTGCAGCCATAGCCATTAATATAATCATCAATTACTTACTCATTCCTTATACACAAAATATGTATGATAATGGAGGGATAGGTGCCGCTATTGCTACCCTTTTTACAGAACTATTTGTGATGGGCTCCGCATTTTTCCTGCTTCCTAAAGAATACCTGCAGACATTCAAAAGCTCCTTTATTTATAAACCAATAGCAGCAAGCATTCTTATGGGTTTTCTGGTGCTGCTTCTTTTTTCAACCAGGATGTACTGGATGCTGAGTTTTATCATCGCAGGTTTTTTCTATGTAACGGTATTGCTGCTGCTTAAAACATTTGATCACATCGAATTGGACGAGATGAAACGATTTATCTCATCCGGCCATCGAAAGTTAATCTCATACCTCAAATAATTGAACCGAATGAAAATCTTATACCTAATGCCATATAACCCGGTTAAACCTACTTTTGGCGGAGCTTTGCGCATCTATCATATTTTAGTTCATTTATTAAAACATCATGATGTTACAGTTGCAGGTTTCAGTAGCAAAAAAGATGAGAATTTGCTGGTAGAGAGATTTCCTTTACTTAAGGGCCGAACTCATTTTGTTGACCATCCATATCCCGAAAAATTAAAACGGTGGTCACTTTTAGCTTCCCTATTCTCGTCACATAGCCATTGGTATAAACTTTCGCAGTCAAAACCACTCCAAAAGGAACTGGATATTCTTTTAAGTCGTGAACAGTTCGATATCATCCAAAGTGAGTTCCCGGTATTGGCTATGAACCGGCTCAATAGTAACGCCTTGAAAATAATTGATTGCCACAATGTTGAATATGATAACTTCAGACGGATGGCTATTGTAAAGAACTCGTTCAGAAAGCTTTTCTATTATTATGAATCTTATAAGTTTTCGAGAGAAGAAATTGGGATTTGCAGGAAGCAGGACGCTCTTTTTGTTACCAGCGACCGAGACATTGCACTCTTAAATACTTCTGTTCTTAATACCCCAAAATACCTCGTCCCTAATGGAGTGGATGCGAACTATTTTCATCCTCTCAAATTAAAACCTAACCCGCATTCTTTGGTTTTTGTGGGAATGATGAAGTATCTGCCCAACTCGGATGGCATGCTTTACTTTCTGGACGAAGTCTTCCCAAAAATATTGAATCAGTATCCTGATACAACCATCACCATTATTGGTAAAGATCCTTCAGATGCTTTATTGCGCAGAGCGAATAAGCATATCATTGTAACTGGTTTTGTGGAAGATACCCGGCCTTATATCCAAAAAGCAGCGGTGTATGTAGTGCCTCTGAGGATGGGCGGAGGTACCCGCCTCAAAATTGTGGAAGCTCTTGCCTTGAAGAAACCTATAGTCACAACATCTATTGGGTGTGAAGGTATTGATGTAGAAAACCGAAAGTCCGTACTCATTGGAGATACTTCCCAAGAATTTGCTGAAGCAGTGATGGAACTCTTTTCGAACAATGAACTTTCAAAAAGCCTGGTCGATAACGGATATGATTTAGTAATAAATAAATACCGCTGGCCCAACATAGGAAAGTTAATTGACAAAGCTTATGAAGAATTACTGGGTCTTAAATCACCCCTGAAGATACATGAAGAAGCGGTTGAACGCATGGATAACGAAAGTAATAGCTTCCAACCAGAACATGAGGCAGGTACACATCTATGATCCTACCCCGAACCCAACTGGCTGCCAAACCACAGCTTCTGATTGATAGCGAAGTACCGAAATTAAGGGTAAGAGTACATACCCGGGAAAAAGTATTCACAGAATTCGGAAAAGAATGGTCTGCATTGGCTGAAAAATCTGCACAAACGTTGTGCATGTCACCGGAATGGGCTATTTGCTGGTGGAGACATTTTGGACAGAATAAGCATCGATCTCTATATGTTGTCACAATTCATGACGGAGCTAAACTGGTAGCTATTTTCCCATTTTATAAAGGGGTAACTATTTTTACAGGGAAAATTATTGATCAGCGTCTTCAACTTATAGGCAGCGGAGGAAGTAAAAATGAAGCGATTGGTTTCCTGGATGATTATGGCATCAGTGATTTTATGGACTTACTGGTTGATCCAGACTACCACGAAGCAGTGGTAAAAGTTTTTTTCTCACTGATCCAACACCCGAACTTCTCTGACTGCGTGATCAAATTTCATGAAGTCAGGGAGGATAGCTTTGTTAAGCGATTCCTGTACCCCAGACTTTTGACATTGAACTGGCCGGTAAAAATAGAACCTTCATCTGTCTGTCCAATTATTAATGTTAGTGAATCAAACTCTATTGATACATTCATTAAGCAATCCAAATCAAATGCAAGACGTCGATTCAGGCAGACACTAAGAGCAATAGGCACTTCAAACGGATATAAGATAGAAGAAGCGACCACTCTTGAAGAAGTGTTCGAGATGGTGGACAACCTTAGCCGACTTCATCAGGAACGTTGGAACAGATTAGGGTTCCCCGGTACTTTCCATGACCCCCGTTTTGTTCGGTTTTTCAATGATATTGTACGTATCAGCTACCCAAAAAATCAGCTTTGGATAAAGCAGGCGGTGGATAGCTCAGGAGTATGTGCCGTGCGAATGTTGCTGAAATATAATGGTGCATATTATGATTACATGAGTGGGTTTAATGAGAACAGTCCCTCTTCTAAATACCGCCCCGGTATTGGGTTACTCCTGAACCTTATTGAAGATTGCTTTAGCCAATCTATAGAACATATTGAGTTATTAAGAGGGGAAGAAAGTTATAAGTATGATTTTACGGAGGGGAAGCTGCAAAACTGGAAAATTTCAATTCCTGCTCAAACATACAGGCACGGTTTTGGGAAACTTTCTGTGAAAGCACTTTATCTGGTTGCCAGCTTTTACAAGCACATAAAAAAAGAGTTTCTTCTGCTGAATGTGCAATTTCAAAAGGCTGGTTTTTTTGTACCATTAGCTAATTATCTGGAATTTCGAAGCACCACCATAAAGGCTAAAATTGGTAAATGGATTCCAAAAAGGTGGTCGTAAAGTTATTACACAATACTGTGTTATTGAGCATTAATTCCACACCCAAAAAATAGAAAGAGAACCTGGATACGCTGTTTTTGCTGCTCTGAGAGCATTTAAAGAAAAGTCGGTAAAAAATTGACGGTGGCACGTTTGTTGCCATTTGAGAATCAAATCTCAGGACATCCAGTATTGAGAGTAATCATTAACACCGGCTATGGAAAAATCAAAGAGGTTATCAAATATTAAAGTATTGATGTACCACCGGGTAATTGAAAGCAAGCCCCGAATTCAAACGCATTGGCACTATGTAAGCATTGTTCAGTTCAGAACACAAATGAAGATCATAGACAAGCTTGGCTTTACCCCCATTACTTTTTCTGATTACCAGCTTTATCAGGAAGAAAAACTAACGCTCCCTAAAAAGCCCATCATTATAACCTTTGATGATGGTTATCTCGACACCTTTCAAAATGCCATACCTATTCTTCAGGAATTTGATATGAAAGCAGTCATTTTTGTAATGGGGAACCGAAGATTGAATCGTGCCCGATGGGATGAACTGGATCAGGAAGATGTGTGCGAATTAATGACCGACGAGCAAATAAGAATGGCTAAAAACCTTGAGTTCGAAATTGGTGCTCATTCTCTAAACCATATTAGCCTGGTCGGGTTGTCGGATAAGGAAGTTGAATTCGAGATCCAGCAATCCAAATATCAGATCGAATCTATTCTCAATACCCCGATTCATACCTTTGCTTACCCTTATGGAATTCTGGATAACAGAGTAAGCGGGATTGTATCTGAATCGGGATTTTCATTTGCATGTGGAGTGTATTCCGGATCACCAAAATATGGAGAGACAAAGTATGATATCCGGAGATTAGCTATAAACCACAATACTTCTATGCTCGGTTTTATAGCCAAACTACTGCTTCCATACCAATACGTGGAATGGCTATATCATCGTGCCAAATCAGGACGGGAAACACAGAAAAAATATAGTTCAAAGAGAGCTTCTACTAATGGCCAGGCCAAGAAAAATGCCTCATATACTAATCCGGTTTTTGAAAAATATAACTAAGTAACCCATATAAATGAAGACACTTTATATCATATCAAAAGGGATGAATAAACTTTCTGACAAAGAGATGAGTCAGCTCGAAAAGAAGAACCTGATCCCTCGGTCCACTCTTCTCGACCATGCTATTTCTGCGGAAGTTTTGGATGAGAGATATCTTAAAGAGAGCCCACCTTCAACCCGAAAATTCATATACAGCTTTCTCCCGGTGAGTCTGGCTGAAATCATTGAAGCTTTATTCATTCTGAAAAACTACGATGCGATCCTCTCTCATTCTGAAAAGGTAGGGCTGCCTCTGGCCATGATCATGAAATACCTGAAAATAAAAACACCCCATTTAGTAGTTATTTCCCGCATTACCTCAGTTGATCAAAAAAAATCAAGGTGGAAAATGTGGTTTTTAAAAAAGACCAAAGATTCAATCAGCAGGTTTTTGATCTGGTCATCTATGCAACGTGATATAGCTATCAACAGGCTTAGTGTAGACTCAGAGAAACTTATTTTACTAAAGCGGGGAATAGATCAGCAGTTTTGGAAGCCCCAAACCACCCCCACCGATATGATTTGCTCAGTGGGGATGGAGGCAAGGGACTACGTTACTTTGGTAGAGGCCCTCCGCCCGCTAAGTATTCCCTGCCATATTGCAGCTGGTGATTCAAGAGGACAGATATTCAGTACAATTAAAAGTTTATATGATATCAAGGACTTACCTTCCACCATTACTGTTGGCAAAAAAAAACCAGCTTCTCTGCGAAACTTATATGCCCGGTCAAAATTTGTTGTTATCCCCCTTTTGCCAACCGATTCGGATAATGGCCTAACATGTATTCTTGAAGCTATGGCTATGGGAAAAGCCGTGATTTGTACGAAAGCGGATGGGCAGATCGATGTGATACAGGACGGAATTACTGGTATCTATGTGCCCCAGGGTGATCCGGATGCTATGCGGAAAGTAATTTTAGAATTATGGAATGATCCGAAAAAATGCGAGGAAATAGGCGTCCGTGCCCGAAAATATATTGAAGACCACCATAACATAGAGCAATTTGTTGATTCAATTAAAAGTGAACTCATGAGTTCAATCAATGAATTTGAATCCCGGAAAACTTATCAACTCGAACAAATTGAAATTTAATACAAGCTTTTTTATTGGGTTGATGCTCTTACATTGTATCGGGTGTTCAAAACCAGTCTCTAAGCAAATGATAGCTGTAGATATGGTAGGATATAAAACGAATACCCCTAAACAAGCCTATCTGGTAAATACGGAAGCTGAAGAATTCGCCCTTATTCGAACAAAAGATTCGGTCGTTGTTTATGAGGGTTTTATGGGAATTAAAAAAAGACCCGATGTTGCAACAGGAGATAGTGTAACCATTATCGACTTTTCTGATTTTAACGAGCCAGGCGAATACCAGATCAGAACAAATGGAAGTACAAAACTAAATTCCCGGCCTTTCTTTATTGGATCAGAAGTATACAACACTGCTTTAAACACCATTATTGAAAGCTTTTACTACCATAGATGCGGAACCGTAGTTAATACCAGCTCGCCATGGGGTCACAAGATTTGCCACCTTGATGATGCTCCTTTTTACAAAAATAATAACATGTATGCGGATCTGACTGGTGGATGGCATGATGCCGGTGATTATAATAAGTTTTCCGTAAATACTGCCCTGACCGCCGGATTGCTGTTATACTCTTATGAAGAAAATCCAAACTATTTCAAAGATAACCAATTGGATATCCCTGAGTCAGGAAATGGCATCCCGGATATCCTGGATGAGGTACATTGGGGATTACAATGGTTGCTTAAAATGCAGCGCCCTGATGGAGGAGTGTATCACAAAGTATCACAGGAGAAGTGGATCGGAGAGTTTCTTCCCGACCAGGACCCCTCTGAGAGATACCTTTTTGGTATAAGCAGCGCTGCTACCGCTTCGTTCGCTGCCACGGCTGCATTAGGCTCCCGGTTACTGAAGGAATTTGATCCGATTTTTTCTTCTCAACTTTCAAAAGCTTCTATTAAGGCTTGGAAATTTCTTAATGAAAACCCTGCCAATATCCCGCTGGGGGGATTCAAAAATCCTGCTGGGGTTACCGGAGGAGAATATGGCGATCCAATAGAACTGGATGAACGCCTCTGGGCTTCCATAGAACTCTATAAACTTACCGGGGACAGCCAGTATTTAATTTATTTCATTCAAAACTATCGAAGACTAAATATAACTTCAATCCCCCCACTCAGTTGGAGAGATGCACATATGCTGGCTTTACAGGCTTTCTTATCGGCTGATACAAAGGGTATGTATGTATTGAATAAAGAAGAAATTAAAACAATGGTGGTACAGCAGGGTGATGCATTATTAAGCACTCAAAAAAACAATAACTACCAAAATCTGCTCCGACAAAGCCAGTATTATTGGGGATCAAACAGTGTTGCATTAGCATATGCTTTCAACCTGATCCATGCTTATAAGATCACAAAAAATGTAAAGTACTCGCAGGCCGCACTCGATCAGTTGCACTATATATTTGGAAGAAATCCTTTTGCCCTTTCTCAGGTAACAGGAGTTGGTTCGGCATCAGTACTGCATCCGTATCATCAATTTTCTGAGCTTAACCTGTTTTCAACTCCGGTTCCCGGGATGTTGGTTGGAGGGCCGAATAATTTCACGTCACTAAAAGGAACACCCATTTCTGAATACCCCGGTAAAAACTATGAAGACAAATTTGCAAACTACCTGGTAAACGAACCCGCTATTAACTATACCGCCATCCTTGCATATGTAACCACATTTTTTTGCTTTCCTTCGGATTCATTAACCGCTATTTCACGATCTAAAGAGATATTAAAGGGAATAAAATGAATGCTCTTGAATATGTATTTGCTTTCCTGTTTTTTGCTTTTGCTCCATTACTGTGTTATCAGCTTTTTTTAGCTGTGATGGCACTAAAAGCAAAGATACAGGTATTCTTTGAAGCAGATACATTCAGAAAATTTGCTTTCATCATTCCCGCCCATAATGAAGAGAAAATTATTGCTAAAACTATTTATAGTCTTTCCGGGCTTATATATCCTAAAAATTTATATGATGTTTTTGTTATAGCTGATAACTGCACAGATAGCACAGCTTCCCTGGCACGGTCTCTGGGAGTAACGGTACTGGAGCGCACGAATAATACCGAAAAAGGTAAAGGGTATGCTCTACGCTGGGCATTTGATCAGGTCTTAGCTTCCAAAAAAGATTACAATGCAGTTATTGTAGTAGATGCGGACAGCCTTATTTCCGGTAATTATCTTGAAGTGATGAACTACTATCTGGAGCATGGCTCCCGGGTTATTCAAAGCAGTGACCTGGTACTGCCAGAACCAGGAAACTGGAGTGTGGAAGCCACCAGGATCGGGTTTCTGCTTTTCAACTATGTAAAACCCCTTGGCCGCAAAGTGCTCCATTTCAATATGGGACTTCGGGGGAATGGTATGTGTTTTGATACCCGTATCTTAAAAGAAATTCCCTGGCAGGCATGGTCATTAACCGAGGATGTGGAGTATGGACTAATTCTGATTTTCCATGGAATTAAAATCGCTTTTGCACCGGAAGCTACTGTATTGGCACAAATGCCTATTGATGCGTCAAACGCGGAGTCACAACGCTCGAGATGGGAAATCGGACGCTTTCAAATTATCAGAGCATATGCATCAAAATTCTTTTTTGAATCTTTCAGAAAGGGCTCCATTTCGCACTTCGATACTTTTATTGATTTGATAACTCCCCCTTTCGTCAACATGATGTTTATTATCTCCTCCATATTTATGGTAAGTCTTCTCTTTTGGTTAGTTGGCTTTATTTCTATCGAATTGTTCCTGCTTTGGGGAACATTGGTAGCGTTGGGAATTGCCTACCTGTTTCTGGGGCTCTACATCGCGAAAGCTGAAAAGTCTTTGTATAGATCCCTCCTGCATTTACCCGTATATGCTTTTTGGAAGCTGAAGGTATATATGAAAGCGCTAAAGAATGGAAAAGAGGTAAAGTGGATCAAAACCGAGAGAGATAAACTCTGATTCAGGCAAAAGCTCTCAAAGCAACCAAAGATCCCCTTCAAGCCGGCTTAAGAAAGCATTTCCTGTTTGAATCTCAAGTTTCAATTCAGGATCAGAGCTATGAACTAAGGTCCACATTCTTCCTGGTATACTGATCGTTTTACTAGTGAAGGATGACCGTATATGACCAGGCATTAACCTTCCGGAGAGCTCAATCCCACCCTGATCAAATGCATGCCAGGTGAGCGTATCGAACAAAACATCTTCTTTACCGGAAATGCTTACGGCCTGAATAACCTCACAAATTCCTCTTTTTTTAGCATAGTATATAAACCAACCAACGATACCTTCCTGGTCATCTACAAGTGCCAGTTTATGCAGTGCGCCATACCTTTGCTCTCTGCCAAGCAAATGAAAAAGTTGTGTTAGTTTAAGCTTATTGTGAAGTGGAAAAACCGAGAAATTATTTTTTACGAGATGTAATGCTTCCAGTAATAGCTCAGGAGTTAAAGGCAGCAAACTTACCATTGGCTTATTCCGGTTAAAACCGGGTATTCGGGATATTTTCGCGACAAGATCCAAGGCTCCTGAAAAACTGCCGAGAACCTTGCTGGCGATTCGGGGTACGCGATTCTCTGCCATTCTGGAAGCGAACGAAAACGGGCGAAGCGGAACTTTATAATATATACAGTTAGAGATTGAAGGCGAGCCACCCAGCCTTTCCCAAAGTAATTTGCTTGACTCAACAGATCCATCAGCAAAAGAAAAGTCCTGAGAACCGGAAAGAAACTGCTGAAGAATACGCATGGGAACTAACATAGAACGTCCTTTCTCGGTAGCCATCAAATGATGGCTATGGGCCGCTACCATTTTCTCATCTTTATAGAGAAAACTGCTTGGTGTCACACCAAGAAACCCATTTATAGAGCCGTCAGCGGATCTGCTAACCAGTGAAGAGACCTCAGGAGTGGTGTTCTCGTGTGTAAAATAGAGGAGCTTTATTGTTTCAATCAAATACTCCAGAGAAACATTTTTACTGCCTGGGAAATAGATCTGAGACATTGCTGCAACCTCTTCAATGTCACTTTCCTGAATGGCGGTTATTTTGCTTCGCCCTGATTTTTTAGGAGTTTCAGTACTCTGAGCCTCTGATTTCGAATCGGTTTTATTTAGTTTTAATGTTGATCTATCACCCATTTTTCATCCATCCGAAATCACTAAACATGGATGTTAATGCAGCTCGGTTGATCATCTCAGACATGGCTTGAACCGATTTATAGTCTTCCAGGTCTAGTTCATCAGGAGAAATTGTAACCTCAAACTCCTCTTCTATAGCTACCATTAACTGAACAAGTGATAATGAATCAAGCAATCCCATATCAAACAGATCTTCTTCAATATCAATGCTCTCAATGGTTAGCGTCTTGCAAACAATAAGACTGATTTTTTGTTGAACATATATTTTTGACTTCATAAAACAATAATTAAAGGTGACGCTATTACAGGAGAAAGCTAATTAGCCATTTACAATTCAAAATTTTCGGAAAGCTTTTTCCGGTCGATTTTTCCGTTTCCGTTTCTGGGCAGTTTATCATACTCCTTCCAATATTGAGGCATCATATAAGCCGGGACTTTATGACTTAGCTTTTGCTTTAATTGAGGAGCCAGCTCTCCGTTACTCAGATTTAAACCCACAAAAGCACATCCAATGGAAGTACCTTCAAATCCATTCTTTTTCACGGGAACCACGGCATATTCCCTTAAAAGATCGTTTTGGCCCAATGCTACTTCAATTTCACCCAGCTCAATTCTATACCCTCTGCTCTTGATCTGATAATCTGATCTTCCATGAAAAAATACGAATCCGTCCCCGCTTAATGAGGCTATATCACCCGTTTTATAGATTCTCACCCAATCACCTTCCTCGTTAGTGTACCAAATAAAGGCCGCATTTGTCTTAGCCTGATCCAGCCAATAGCCCGGGCTTAACCCTGAACCAGCAATATACAAATTACCGACCTCCCCGTATTTCACCTGGTGTAAATTTTCATTCAGAATCAGGAGTTTTTCCCCACCACATGCTTTCCCTATTGGAATTTCAGTGTCCAGCTCAGGGATTTCCGAAACGTCATAGTAGCTGCTGGCAATAGTCGCCTCAGTTGGACCATAAAGATTGGTGAACTTTACTCCGGGCAATTTCTTCATCCAATACTGTAACGCGGGCAAAGGAAAAACCTCCCCACACCAAAGCAGTCTTTTTAGCGTTGGAAATCCTTCTTTGGGAATGGCGTTAAAACGAGCCAGATAACTGAGGGCAGAGGGAACTGAAAACCACTGATGTAATTCATTGTCCCTGATAAAGGCGACCATTTTTTTAGGGTTCGCACTTATTTCAGCGGGTACAAGATGGAGGTGACAACCTGCTGCAAATGCTCCATAAATATCAAATGTCGAAAGATCAAAATGCAAAGGAGAGTGGCAGGAGGTATTTTCTCCAGGCTTCATATCAAAAAAGGGAACCGCCCATTCAATAAAAGAGCAGATATTTTTATGGGTAATTACCACTCCTTTTGGATCCCCGGTTGAACCAGAAGTAAATAAAATATGGGCCGGGGAATATTCTGCATTTCTTACCTGATGGGGATAGTCAGCTTCTTTTTTGATATCAGAAAACATGAAGCCCGGTTTTGAATCATCGGCATATTCCATCTCATTTTCTGACCACCACACCCATGGAATATCCCCCAGCGATGAATCGACCTGTATAAGTGACTGGAAAAGATGAATTGAAATATGATCCAACAATAATAAAGAAGGACTCGCCGATTTAATGATCTTGATTAATCGTTCAGCCGGGCTATGAATATCCAGCGGAACATACACTCCACCTGCTTTGCTGATTCCAAGCATCGCGATAATAGTCTTAGGAGTTTTCTCCATGAATAGGCAAACCCGGCTGCTTGTTTCAAGCCCGTTTACCAGCAGCCTTCCTGCTAACTGATTGCTTTGTGATTCAAGCGTGCCGTAGCTTACATGTTCACCAGATAACGAAATGGCTATCTGATCGCCATTTTTTTTGGCTTGTTCCCGGGACCAATCATAGATCATCATAATTCCACAGCCTGCAAGTGTGCCTGGTTAAAAACTCTCAGCGTATTCTGAAGTTCTAATTCTGAAACAGGGATATCGAGTATACAGGTAACACAGCCTGTTTTTATATAGCTGGAAAGTTCTGAGGCCACTTCTTCAAAATCCCCCACCAGATACGGACAAAAAGTTTGATAATGCTTGAAAGGCCCCAACCAATAGACCGGCTCATTGGCATCACCATTTCCATTCTGATGCTGATTTGAAAGTTTTTCATGCCATTCAGAATCTGAGGTCTTTTTTGCTAATTCATGGGAAAGTTCTCCGATCCTTGTTTCCGGAAACCGTTCCCTGGCATCACTCCAGGCTTTCTCGTGCGTGTGTCTCGCTAAGATTCCAATCCTTATCCCTTTCACCAAATAGTCTTTGTTCTCATGCGAGTTTGAGTACGCATCAAAAGGCTCCGGATATTCAATGAGCTGGGCACATAACCTGGCGGCAGTTTCTTTAGCTTTTTGTGAGGATCCTGAGATGTAATACGATGGTTGGAGTGATTCAGGAAGAGGAGGCTCCAATTTAAGATTCTCGATCCGGTAATACTCGCCCTCGTAAGTTACCCCCAGCTTAGATTTCAGAAGTTGTTGAATGATATCCGTGTATTCAATTAGCCGATCATACCTTTTGTTATGTTCTGTTTGATCGCCAAGAGCTTTAAGATCATTCACAAACCCTCCGGCAATCAGATTTAATGCTATTGGTCGATTATACATCAATGCGAGCGTAGAAATCATCTTTGCTACGGTATAAGGATGATTGTATACCGGTTGCAGGGCGATCATCGGTAACAGCTTTTCGGTTTCCGACAGGATAAAGCCTGCGGTCATCCATGGATCAGCTAAGCGGTTATTGCTG
Organism: Rhodothermia bacterium; assembly: GCA_030427885.1. Taxonomy (GTDB): domain Bacteria; phylum Bacteroidota; class Rhodothermia; order Balneolales; family Balneolaceae; genus JAUICM01. Next base: position 605,171 of record JAUICM010000002.1, read on the forward strand.
TAAATTAAAATGCCTTTATACCCATGTTTTTCGCTTTCAAGGGCAATTCTTTTTAACTCACACAGATATCCATCCCTTTCCAGTGAAGTAGATTCCGGAGCAGTCGTAAATAGTTCAATATTCATATACACAGAGTTAGGTTTGCCTGGTGTTTACTTCAAATATGCTCCGGTCAGAATTTAGTCTCACAGCTGACCATGAGTTAATGATACATGCCTCAGGCTGGCCTCAACGTTACAATTGATATGCCAAAGAGTAATTGGTACAGAAAAAAACTATTGAAACATCCGTTAGAGCTAATTGGAACATGGTTTTTCTAATGTGATCCAATTTCTATAGAAAAGCAGGAAGCAGAATAGGCACATAGTTACACAAGCATTGTAGAAATAATTCACACATCTCTATGGTCTCCATTCATCTAGTTTCAGCTAAAAAAATGATCGCCTTTCCGGTAAAATGGACCCTGGAAATGAATGAATAATGCCTCATAGGGTCCCTTCCTTTAGAAAACCTTTTTATTCCGGCACTTTGTTTTAAATAAGAGATTTTGACCTGGAACACTGGTTATAAAACAGGCACTGCTTTTGCAATAGAAGCTGCAGATCAAACAAACTTATAAAAGCAATGAAATCACCATTCACCGTTAGCCGGATCATTTCCAGATTAAAAAAATATCCGTTCAGGGAATATCTTTCCGGATGGATATTATCGCGTAAATTTTCCCGGCATGGAATATTAATTGCAACAGGTGGGCGGCCTTTTCCTAAAGTAATAAACAAAGGCGGGAAGCTAACAGCAGGTAATTGCCAATTCTATTCGGGAGTGAGGTTGGAAATAGGTAAACAGGGATATCTCGAAATTGGAAATGGATCCTATTTAAATAGAAATACACTTATAGTATGTGAAGAAAGTGTATCCATAGGCAAAAACTGCAAAATAGCCTGGGATGTAATTATTATGGACTCGGATCTTCACCCCATAGCCTCTTCCCCAATTCTGCATAAGCCGGTTCAAATAAAAGATGAGGTTTGGATCGGATGCAGATGCATTATCCTCAAAGGAGTAACTATCGGGCAGGGAGCGGTAATAGCAGCGGGGTCGGTAGTTACAAAAAATATACCTCCTTTTACTATTTGGGGAGGAGCTCCAGCCAAATTTATCGCCAATGTTAATACGGTTGAAAGTCCTTTCTTTGCATTACAATAGTTATTGCCTGCGGGGAAAAATTACCCAGTTCTGGTATACATGGCGGGTAGTATGGTAACACCTCTTTTTCTTAGCTGATTGATTACAGGCCAGAAGTACCGTTCTGAGCCATTTTCTTTTGTTGGCATATGAATTGCAATTACAAAAAATATGCTATCAAAAATCAAGAGAACACTATGACCTCCACCCTCAAAGAAAAAGACTCCTATCAAGTGCTTGGCGTCGACATTTCTCCCTATTCAATTCAGGAATTTTATTTACTGGTGGAAGAACGCTTAAAAGATAACCGGTCAACTTCCCCCCCCCTTTTCGTGGTTACCGTGAATCCTGAAATCGCTATTCATTCTATTATTGATAACGACTTCAAAGAGGTGTTAAAAACTTCCAGTATTAACACAGCTGACGGTGTGGGGATCAGCTGGGCCATCAGCTATTTGTATAATGAACATATTGAACGTATAACAGGCTCCGATTCAATGGAATTAATTTGCACACATGCAGCAAAGTATTCTCAATCGGTTTATTTCTTTGGAGCCGCGCCGGGTATTGCTCTTCAGGCATCTGCAATGCTTAAGAAGCGGATAAATCACTTAATAGTGGAAGGGACTTATTCGCCCGATAAGCCAGACCTGAAATTCGAACAACTTCCCATAAGAGTTCAATACGACCTTCAAAAAGCTTCGGTCATCTTTGTGGCTCTTGGTGCTCCTTCACAAGAAAAGTGGATCCATGAGAACCTTAAAAATTTACCTCACTGTAAATTAATAATTGGAATAGGTGGTGGTCTGGATTTTATCGCAGGAAGAGTGAAACGGGCTCCCGTGATTCTTCAAAAGAGTGGCCTGGAATGGATATATCGCTTATTCCTGAACCCTTCAAGGTGGCGAAGAATGATAAAGCTTCCACTTTTTGCACTCAATGTGATGCTTCTTAAGCCACATATGAAATCCCTGGAAAAACCTTCACTCCCTGAAGCAAGAGGACAATTATGAAAGTTCTGGTCACAGGTGCTGCAGGTTTTATCGGGTTTCACCTTTCAAAACGATTACTTAGCGAGAACTTTGAAGTGATAGGCCTGGACAATATGAATGACTATTACAGTTTAAACCTTAAGTATGCCAGGCTTGATCAATTGGGAATAAATACGACGGGCATTGGTTCATATAATGTGCTCACTAAAAGCGATAGCTTTGAGAATTTCTCCTTTATTCAAGCTGACTTACGCAACCAAATGCAAATAATGGATCTGTTTACCCGGGAACATTTTGATGTTGTGGTTCATCTCGCAGGTCAGGCAGGAGTTCGGTACAGTATTGATAAACCGCATGAGTACATTACTTCAAATGTAGAGGGGTTTCTGAATATTCTTGAAGGTTGCCGGCAGAATATACCTGCGCATCTCATTTTTGCTTCCTCCAGTTCGGTATATGGGTCAAATACAGAAATGCCCTATAAAACCTCTGATAAAGTGGACAAGCCAATAAGTTTATACGCCGCAACTAAAAAAGCCAATGAATTGATGGCATATAGCTATGCTCATTTATTTAAAATCCCGGTAACAGGGCTTCGGTTTTTTACCGTATATGGACCATGGGGACGACCGGATATGGCCTATTATAAATTTGCCAACCTTATGAATAAGGGAAAGTCAATCGATGTATACAACCATGGTAAAATGGCCAGAGATTTTACTTACATCGATGATATTATTGAAAGCATCTTCCGGCTTATTCCTAAACCTCCTCAAAGTGATGCAAAAAAATCTACTTTGGATCCCGAACATAATGGTAATGGGCAAAATGGAGCTCCAGGGCATGCGCAGGTACCCTACCATTTATTCAATATTGGGAATGGGTCTCCTGTAAACCTGTTGAGTTTTATACAGCTTCTTGAAGAAGAGCTGGAAATTGAATCCGTAAAAAATTATTTACCAATGCAGCCGGGAGATGTGGAAAAAACCTGGGCCGATGTTTCTGAGCTATACGAATACATCAGCTATAAGCCCCAAATCAATATAAAAGAAGGAATACATCATTTTGCTGACTGGTATCAGGGGTATTATGGAGCAACCTCACAGAATAGGTTAAAAGCTCTGCAAAAAGAATTATCTGCCTTTTTCATATGACAGATTTTTATGCCCCTCCTTATTTATTGCAAAATGTGTAAAAAAGCATGTAATACTTATGTAACACTTTATAGCCAAAAAGGTTGTACCATGCAGTAAGGAATTGTTTTAAATAAAATTAAACAGGTCAGAGCAGAAAATGGAAGAATCAAAAAAAGAGACCCCAAAAAATTTAGAATTAGATAAAGGGAAGATCTTTATAGTAGTTGAAATTATTGAATATGTACCAAATTCAGTACTCATAAAGACGATCATCAAGAAATCAACGGGTAATATTACCGCGGTTTCATTTGATTCCGGGGAAGCTTTAGCAGAAAAGATTTCCCCTTTCGATACTTTTCTTCAAATCATTGACGGAAAAGCTGAGATTCTAATAGATAGTGTATCCCATCTGTTAAGTGTTGGCGAGTCTATTATCATTCCCGCACATGCACGAAATACTATTGTTGCTAAAGTCCGGTTTAAAATGATCTCAACCATTATAAAAAGCGGATACGAAGATGTGAGCTAAGGCATCTGATAGTTATCAGATCCATTATAAAGACAAATCTCTCTGTCTTTATGCCCTATCACATAACGGATAGCTGAATCATATCCCGATACCCTGTTTACTTTCTCACAAACTGAATTTTCAATTCTCTCCCATCTTCTTTCACAGTGATGACCCAAAGATTGAATGAAGTTTGAACACCTCTGGCCTGCTGCTTGGCAAGATCGAACCTATTGAATTCGAGACCAAAGAACTGAGCCTCGCCCCCGGCGATAAGATCATGATGTTCACGGATGGTGTAACGGAAGCCATGGACATCAACGAAGATATGTACGAAGAACCCCGCCTCGAAGCCTTCCTCGAGAAACATGCAGCCGATGATATCACCAAGATGGTTCGCAACCTGTTGGTAGATGTACTTAAATTCGTGGGCAAAGCTGAGCAGTCCGACGACATCACCATTCTCTCCCTGGAATACAAAGGGCAGGGATAAGCTTCAAAAAGATATTGCCCTCAGTGTAATAAGTCCTTATCTTTGGGGCTCTCTGGAATTGGGTATCCCGATACATGAGAAATTTTACTGAAGAAATGCACCCGTAGCTCAGTCCCGGTATTCCGGGAAGTACCTGACTACAAATCAGTATGCTTCAGTATACATATTGAAAACATGCACCCGTAGCTCAACTGGATAGAGTACCTGACTACGAATCAGGCGGTTACAAGTTCGAATCTTGTCGGGTGTACTTAATAATTAACAGCAATTTATAGTAAATATTTATACAAGCTATTTATCGCTGTTTATGTTTGGGGACCACATAGGGACTACAAATCTATCTAGTATTACTTTTCTTTTACTCATATTCGCTAGATATTCAAGGGTGGACAAATCTTTAAAAATAGATAAAATCATAAAGATTTTAGGTGATCGAGTTGATAATCAATTCGAATACATAACAACAAACCTATCTCTTAAAGAAAGAGTTGTGAATCCATATCATCGTTTTAATGATGATATTTTGGGTGATCAACAAGATCCACAACAAATCAATTTTTATACTTCGAATGGTTTTTTTAATTACAGCAATAATCTAACAAAAAACACATTACTCGAGATTTCTGTGCCTGCAGGTTACAAATTAAGTCAAATTAAAACTGACCTGCGATTCGTCACATATTTTATTCTTTTAAATAAACCGAATAAAAAAAATCGCCTTCGCTATATATACCATACCTCAATCGATCAAATATTTGATTTATCTGGTTATTTAGTTGAAGACTATAATAACCAACTTTATTCTGAAATAAGAGTTGCATCAACTGATGCAAAAAAAAGGCTTGATATAGCTTTTCAACACCATTCATTTCAAAAAAATCTATCCAATGCTAAGCCTAAAAAAACAACAGAGGTAAGGACTAGATACAAAGAATTTTTTAGGGATATAATTACCAAGAAAATTAAATCTAATTCTGCATTTAGTATGTCTTTAGAGAAGATTAACGGAACTGAACTGGATAAAGAAGTAAAAATATTTAGCGCTGGCAAGGTTTTTATACCTTCTCATATTTTTAAAATCTGTAGCTCCACCTATTGTGGCGATTTTCCTTTTATACATGAAGATACATTTAGGGATATTTTTGATGAAGTATCCGCTGAAATAGCTAGGGAAAAAAGGGGGAAATAAAAGGGAATAATCCCACCCTTTTCTGTAGCCCTCCTTAGAATACACCCCGACCTTTGTTGTGTAAATTTTAACGAGCAAAGGTATATGCCAATCTTAAAGACCAGAATCATTCGACCTAAGGAACTCAGCGAAATTCTCGGAGTTTCCAGAACAACTCTCTGGAGAATGCAGAATAGAGGTAATCTTCCTAACTGCATTCGTATATCAGCTGGAGCTGTAGGGTGGATTGAGTCTGATATAGAAAATTGGCTTAAAGCAAAAAAGGCTGGAAAGTCCAGCTTTTAGCTTTGCTCACAACATGGAGCTATTATATGCCCCGAATTGAAAACATTACATATAAAACTGTAACTAAAGTCTTTTTACGCACAAAAGACTCAGAAATGGCTGATGAACATCTTGCTACAATTACTGTAGATGTTCCCGATCCAGAAAAATATCACTTTGATATTATTGAGTGGTTCCATCATGAACTAAAACGAAAGTTTCCAGAACAAATTCAAGAAATCTCTCTGGAAGATATAGATGAAAACGAGCTTTACTACCAATCTGAACATTTAGCAATCGTAGAACGTGAGGATAGTAAAGAACTAATTTATTTGGACGGGCGATTTACAGGAAATCTACAAAAACTCGAACAGAACAAATGGATGGAGGCCTTAGAAGAACGGAGTAATACTCAATAAAAATTAACTTATGATAAAAAAAACAAATACATTGAAAAAGTATTAGAAGAACTAAGAAACGTAATTTATGACCATGAAGAAGTGATTATGCACCGGCTTAAAATTCATCTCAGACATGATGCAGAAGTCAATAATTGGAATGATGAGTTTTCATTAGCCGTAGCCACTGGTGGTTGTACTTTTGATAAGTTAGAACAACATACAGCATTAGTTAATAAGTCCAGGCTTTACTTACCTGACGAAATGATAACAGATGCTATCAAAACTGAAATCATGATATATCTACATGATTATGGCTTTGAATTAACTGGAATATAAAATCGTGACTGCAAATTAAATATTAACTGTAGAGTTCAAGGATAGCATGCACCTTGGACTTTACAAAAGCAATTTTATTAAAATTACTATTTCTTTTTTAAAAAAATAATACTGAATAAATATACACAGGCGACTCCATAGTTTAGCTTTATCATAAAAGTATTGGGTCTGGGACGATTAAAAGTAAAGCTGAACTTGCAAAAAAGTTGCGAGAGTTTGCAGAGCGTTTATTGTAAAAAGTGCTTCATTAAGTTTATTTGCTTTCTGTAAATATTATCAGCGCTGCACGAACTTACGCCTCCTCATCAGAATTAAATCTTAAAAATAGGTCAGCACTTTAATTTTGCAGTACACAGACTAATATTTCGTCTGTAAGATTACTGCTCATGCTATGAGGTTATTTTCGGATTCATTGTAATAGGTTTAAAAAACATTATCAATTCGTCCAACCTATTTTCTGAAATACCTTCCCCATTATAAAATCTGTCTTTCATTACTAATTCCACTGGTAAATAGTTCTGAATACACTTCTGAAATTCGTTAAACACTTTATCTTCGGATTGAATAGCTAAAAATTCGTTACAGTACTTCCCGATTTCTGAAGGAAGTATAGATGAATTCATCAGTCAATCCTTATCGATATTAAAAGTACTACCTAAAGAATGTAGGAATTCGTACTTCGGATTATATATTCGGCCCAGGTGATAGATCTCCGATATATACCCTTTCACCACTCCTAAGCTTTTTGCAAATTTTTGGTTATTGCAACCCACCAAATAATGGATGAGAATCACCTTCTTTTGAAGACAGATTGAAGGTCAGGTTAGTTTTTTTAAGTTAATTATTGTTGCCATGATATCCTATTGTTTTGTATTACTTTATTCTATTAATAATCTTCGGTTTAGTCAAATTATTTGAACGTTTTTTGAAGATTCCCTTGACTAAGTTCTCTATAATGAATAGAGTATAAGTAGGTTATAAATAATGGTACCCTTTCATCAAAAAAGTTAAAAATGAAATTCGAATTCTCCCTTCACCCCCAATCTTTTTCTGAAAAACCTAGTGGCTCCTGAGTCGCTACAATCAGCAAAAACCTGCGTACCGTAGAAGCGGATTCCCCAGCCGATCTACTTAATGCTGTAGAGCAGGGGCAATCCTGATCTCCCGCCGTTTTTAACGGCACCCGAAATAATACCAACTGAGTTAAGCAGTCGAACTTAGCCTTAGATTTTGACTGCGGAATTACTCCATATGAAGTTATTCAACGATTAAAAAGCTACGGCATAATACCGACTTGCTGATATCCTACCTTTAGCGATACTCCAAGAAAACGAAAATTTAGACTGGTGTTATTTTTAGATACAGAGATCACGGACTTGCCCACCCGTAATTTTTTAATGAACGGGTTAATTGCGCTGTTCCCCGAAGTAGATAAAGCCTGTAAAGACCCAGCTCGCTTATTTTATGGCACTAATAAAAAAGGGGAACTTCTTAACCCAACTCCAATCTCTGTTGAGTTGCTTACCAGCGTACTCGAAAGTGATAAGTTAAAAGGTGGAGGCCGGTTACGCAAGATTAACCCCAAAACCCCCGGTGCAATAGGAGCTCGAAAACATGGCTTTTCAGCGGCTTCCTATAGTATATATATAGAAGACCGCTCAAAAGCCACAAATCAGCAAAAGCTTGCCTACTATGAGATGCTTAAACGCAATAAAAGGAACAAATGCGTTGATAGAAAAAAACTGGCTTCCCGAGTCCGGATCTTTGATGAGTTTCTCCATGGCAATAAGCGATGTACGTATGCACAGCTTCTTGGAATCGCTCAGAATCTAGCATGAATGCAAGGCGGTCAGCAGCTTTATGAGCAGCGACTGAAGGAGTTCAATCGCCATCATAAAGGTACGAATCCTTATCCCAACGATGGACGGTTTGAGCTGATGAGGGTGATTAGTAAGTATAATGCTCAGGTGGAAACCGCTTACTTTCCTCAGCGCTTACTGCTGTTTTCACCATACCCAGAGGATCACCGCTACCATAATCTTCTCACTGCAGAGCGGGATATTTTTCAAGGGGTGGAGGTCCTCAACCCTCCTGCTCCCATTTCTTTAACCAATGCTGAGCAGCTTTTTGATTATGAGTTTAACAACGCCTTAGACTGCCTCAGCGATGACATCTTTATCTTTAAGCTTCCCACTGGAATTGGAAAGTCTCGACGCATTAAAGAGCTGGATGAGGTCCTGCTTGCCTTTCCTACCAATGAGCTAAAGCTAGAGCAATTTCAGAGCAGAACCGAACATAACAATGCACATTTGACTCCCCCGTTCCCGGTATTTCAGGATGCACAGCTTAATGAATCGTTAGAAAGGTTGTTAAAAGCTGGATTTATAAAACAGGTCCATAGCATACTTTGAGACCTAAATAATGGGGCCTGTGGTGGCGTGATAGATCAGCTAAGAGCCCAAGACTATGTCCGCAAGATCCAGCAGATCAAAAAAAAGTATGAAACGGTGTTTACAACCCATAGCCGAGCTATCCATACCCAGTTTGAGCATGATACTGTGATCTTTGATGAGGACCCACTAGCCTTGCTTAACGATGTAGATACCCTAAGAATTGCTGACCTGAAAAAGATCGGAAATCAGAGTATTTCCAGCATGTTTGCAAACACATCAACCACATTGCTAACGCTTCAGCGTTATTTAGAGGGAGTACCTGCAGGTCAGGTATATACCCTTCCAGAAACGTACCGCACTGATATTTCATCTGAGGCTTACACTGTAATGCATACCGAAGGGGTGGATAGCAATATCGTTAAGTTTCTGGGTTCCAACTACTTCTATAAAGATGAAAATAACCGTGATTTAATTCATTTTGTGAAGGCCGAAGACTTACCGGCAGACAAAAAGATCATTATTATGAGCGCAACGGTTCCTGCTGATATCTATAAGAAATTATACGGGGACAGGGTCCAGATTATTGACATTACAGAGGTGTCTCATGCGGGTAGGATCACCCAACATACCAAGTATTCTTACTCACGAAATTCTCTCGCAAAACATACCGATGAATTAAATCAGAAACTTTCGCCCTACCCTACTATTACTTTTAAAAGCTTCAACAAACAGATAAAAGGAGCAGCGCCTGACATGTGATTTGGGAATTGCTCGGGGTATAACCAGTACACTGGAAAATCAATTAATGTAGTAGGGACTCCTCACCGTCACAACGCCCAGTATTTATTGCTCGCTCAGGTCATGGGGATTGATATCAATCAGGTAGACAAGACTTTTACCATGCAAACGGTAGAATGGAATGGATTCAGGTTTAGCTTTAATACCTTCTCTGAGGAATCTCTTCGTGAGATTCAGTTAAGCTTAATCGAAAGTGATTTAATTCAAGCTGCTGGTAGAGCCCGGGCACTGCGGGAAGATGTTGAAGTTCATATTTATTCTAACCTGCCACTCAGAATCTCACAGCAGTTTATCAATGATTAATCACAGGAATATCAAACATCAATGCTTACTTCAAGCAAACAAATTTTTAACTAAAACAAAAACTAATGGAGAAAACCATGCAAACTAGAATTGTAAAATTTAAACCAACAACTAATACCATACTTAACAATACCCCTTACTATCGGGATCTGTTAGACCAAGACTATCTCGGTATATTTGTATATGCTTCCCCACAACTATTGGATATAGGAGGTATGCATACTCCTACGCATTCATTTTACAGCTGATATCCAATCGCCAGTAATACCTACGATTTCAAGAATTATAAATCGTACTTACAGGAAAAGCTACCTTTAAATAATGATGGAAGAGTAAAACGATGCATCAACAAACTTAATGAAGCTCACCTGAATAGGTTTTACGTTACAGGAGAGATTACTGACATCATTCAACGTAGCGGGCAGATTATAGCTGTTGAAGCGTATATCGAAGACATAGGAAGCGTTGCTTTGATCAATCAATCTAACAGTCTCGTTCGTACGTTTGCTGGGAACCAACTATACAAACCATCTATTATCGGTCACGCCAGTAACGGTTGGTGTAAACTAAAAGATGCTCAGCATATGATCTATCAATTCACCGATAAATAAATTATAAGCCCCTGAGATGGGGCTTATATGTTCCTTTTAAAATCTCACTCTTAATTCAATCCCCTTTTTTATGCTTGTGAGGTTTTAACGTCTTAGTATTACCGGGCGTCTTTTTATTGTCACGTTGACGACGATCTGGTTTTCCGGTTGATTTTGCTTTCCTTTTGGGTCCTGGTTTAATTCCCATACTTTTCTCCATTATTGGTTAACTAAATAGTAAGACCGGTGAGATATACATTCCTTACAATTTTTTTGTTAAGCAGCCCATTTCTAGGAGGCAGTAAATATTAGGCCCTAATCAACAACAACATATAGTTAAAAAGACTACTAAGCGCTATGCAGATTTGCTGAATATGGATATTAGTGAGCAGGTGGGAGAGCTTTGATTTGACTAACTCTATTAGATTAGCAAGGGTAGGTTGGTCTTCAGTTGGAACCTGATACATGTATAGAGACTACTTTTGCATACAAAGAATTCATTACACCAATTTGTTGATTTATCTGAAGTAAAGTACGCTTAATATTTTGTAGTTCAGAGTTTGCTTCTCTCAATCGTATCAGGGCTTTTTTCAACTCAGCTTTTTTTTCATCTAATTCATATTCCTCATAAACACGAACATTACTTGTGAAGCCATTATTTAACTTCATTGGAATTTCATTCTTGAAATTTACTGGTAATTCGAAATCCTGTTGTCTTGTGAAACGTCCTCTCCGAGTGACCAATATTGCAGGTTCGTATGTGCGATTGTTCTGAACCTCATAGCTACTTTTATCAGTGGTTGATATAATCTCTTTTACAACAACAGCCCAAAGGTATTTTACAGTATCAATTTCAACAGCTAGCTGAATTGCTCGAATGCTGTTCTCCTGTAATGCTATCCTGGTTGAATAATTAAGCTGCTTATCGATTTGGTTAATACGAGCTTTTAGACTATCTAAAACAATTACTAAGCCTGAATCTGTTGCAAATGTTTTCGAAAACCTTGTCAGCTTCTGACGATGCCCAACCCCACTGAAAGTGAATGAGTTTGAGATTCGTTGAGTGATTGCAGCTGGTTCAGTTTCTGGAATTTTCTGAGATAAAATTGAATCACTTATATTAATGATGAACGATACATCCTTAATTTTTTCTTCTATCTCATCACTTAGTTGTTCAACGTACAGTTTAGCTTCTTGTTCTGACATTATCTTAGGAATCTCAGCACGTTTTTCAATCTCAGTAGCTCTATTTGGTTTGATACTTATATATGGCCAAATAAAAAACAGCACTAATAGAGTAATAGAAGTAGCCAGGAAAAGCGTGTCATAGCGAACTGATTTTTTCTTTTTTTCTTCTTTTCTTCCATTATCTCCCACTAAATTCGCTCCACCCAAGTTGAGCCACAATTATTGCATGTATATGATACTTTCCCTTTGTGCCTTTGCTGAAGTTCACCCACCCCTTCAGAACATCTGAGACATTTACTGGTTTTTATCGATTCCTCTCTGTTATTCATATGTGGACTTAATAGTCCAATAGAAACCAATAATCCAGCTCCGAGTGTTAATAGATACCTTAACATTACAGTTACTTTTTACCTTAAATCTGCACAATATATTGTGCTAAGTCAAGATAAGAATAGCTGCATCATGCAGCATGAAAACAAAAGAAGAGATTCAGAAGATTATTGGGCTAAATCTGAAGCGTGAGAGAGATAACGCAGGGATCTCGCAATTTGATTTAGCAATCAGGGCTGAGCTCCATAGAAATATGATCGATCTAATAGAACGCGGTAAAACTATGCCTACTGTTTATACCCTGCTTAAGATTGCTGACTCTTTAGAAATTGAAGTTAATGTATTACTGAGTTCACTGAATAAGTCTCTGTAATACATCATTGTCACGGTAATGCGCAATATTTTATATACCCTTTCTACTACATATGCGGCCACATAATGTTTATCTCTTCGCAAGCTGCTTTCACATCTTTCAGTCGTTGTTTGAATGCTTTCGGGGTAGTAAAAATCTTTCCATTGAAAACATCCAATACGAAGGTTAATTCGTTAGGTGTGTTACATTTCTGAATTTTAAGATTATTTTTTACCCACTGATGGGTTATGGTCGTAATATAGTCTCCCATCTCTTCATCGAGCGGATTGTTCTTACTAAAAAATAGCTTTATTACACCAATATCATCATGGTTTGTACTCTTTGAAGTGAGTATCACTTCAGGTCTAACACTTATTTTCACACCTGCTATTTCCAGCTTTTCAACATCTGTATTTCCTCTTGTAATTGAATAATCCTCCAGATTAATTATCTCATCAATTGTGTTCGAGAAATTTTTCAGGGCAAGTATGTTTGAATCATTTCTCTTTTTCTGATAATCGCTTAAATTTCGAAGGGATCTGAGGTGCTTTATTTCAGTATCGATTATAGAATTGTTCCTCCCTCCCGAAACAAAGTAGTTTATAATCGTATTTTCAGCGGGTTGATAGTATGCTGTCTTAAATGGTTTCGGATGTTTCTGATCTTTGATAATAGTTTTACGTGAATGAGCTGTACTTATCAAATAATCACTCAGTTTATTTACTGAGATACGTGCCAACTTCCTAACTCTTGACTTTGTAGTTTTCATAGGATGTAATATTTGTTAATAATTGATACACATAATTTATACACATTAATCTACTTAATTTTAAATACCCTATCTCAGTTTCTTTTCCACAACCTTTCCACTAGTTATCCACAGTACGTATGAACCTTACCTCACTTTAAAACAGAAAATACTTAGTCAATTTCACGCATCAACCGATCTGTCCCATAATGGCTAAAATGATTTTTAATAATGGAGAATTTCCTAATAAATGATACTAGGTCGAAGCAGAGTACCAATTTATACTGTTCAACGCTGGCTACGACATGCAGATGTTAAGACTACTCAGCGATATGCGGACTTGCTGAACATGGATATTAGTGAGCAAATTGGGAGGGTATTTAGAAATTTTGAATCCAATTCATTTTCTTGAATTATCATCATTTCGATTTAACCACATCTGCTTTACACCTCTATATTTTTTGGAGAAGTACCAGTATCGGAACACCAAACAACCAATCCATTTTTAACCCAAAAATGACTTTTGCACCCTTTATTCTGCCATACTGATGGAAATAAAGTTGGCCTATTGTTCTTTGATACTTCAATTGTCCAATTTGGATACTTATCCTTAGTCATCGGTAGAGATATAACTGTATTACATCCACATGGACATTTAAAGAGAGCCCAATAAGGTTCTCCTTCATAAATCACAATGTAAAAACGCTTTCTTTGTATTTTGTCGTTTTTTGGTGTGATACCGACAAAATGGGTTTTTTTGTAATAGACCTTCCTCTGCTTATTTCTACCAAAAAGTGAATGAAGCTTACTCCTAATCTGATGAAAAAAATTAACTAACATTTTGAGGTATCTTCCCTAATTGAGGGATACCTAAACGGTAGGTTTGTTCCCCTTTTTCTAATAGTATATTTGACCCACAATATAGGCAGTCTTTGTCCTGTACTGGCATATTGCTATGTATGTGAAGATGAATAAAATCAATCCATATATTATCCTGCCTCAAGTCAGAAGGGACCTTTCGAAAACAGTTAATTAGGTTCATCAAAGTTGCTACAGCATTATTAGCAGTGATACTCGTGAATGGACCTATTCCAGGTGATTGAACGGTCCCTCCAATTATATAATACTCTTCTTCTAGTACTTTGGAATCCAATTCTAACAACTCTGGATTTTCTTTCAATGTTGTTTCGTTATAAAGCTTCTGATCTGTTATTACTCTTTGACATCTTAAACAGGCTCCGCTTTCTGGAAGTATGCAACTCACCCTTCCTTTCTGACTTCTTAACTCTGGGTTGCCTTCCACATTTTCTTCGACGTTACCAGCCATACCCGAATCAATTAGTACCTGAGAATAATATGAATAAGCCTGGTTTAAATAATCTCTACCCTGAACATCATCAGTACAACCAAAAACAACATCAGCACTTGATAACGCATCAATAGATAAACTAGATTCACCTAAGTATTCAGGAATTGGATATACAATAACATTCAATCCTAAACTATTAATATAATGGGCTAATGCTTCAGCTTTTTTCTTTCCAATGTCATTTTCAGTATACCCATGCACACGATTCATATTTGTTTTATCGAGCGCGTCCCCATCAATAATTATTAACTCTCCTATCCCAGTTCTCGCCAACATAGTTGCCGTGGGAGATCCTGTTCCGCCCAAGCCTACAACAGCAACTCTAAGTGACTGCAATTTTTCATTGAATGGTTTTCCAAAAGCAACTTCTTGTCTCTTAAGGGACTCCTGAGTTTCATCATGTGTTTCAAATCCATAGATTTCTATTTTATCAGAAAGAACACTTACATGCCTTATTTTTTGAAATCTTTCAGGGTCTTTTCCGTGTCTAATTCTTGCTAGCCAATTTTCATCAACAAGAATCATGGAAATCAAAAAAGAGTTAATTCCATTGCACCTACTTAGACCATGTAATATGTTTTGCTCATTTACATCATCCCGTACTGAGAATTCATTAATCCCACTCGGATGATTATGTACAAATCCTAATTCTAGTCCCTCTTGTTCACATCGAAAATAAATCTTAGGAAACTTTCGCATATTAATTTTGAAGTGGGTCTTTGAGCTTTCCAAAACCCAATCCTTATTCATTTCAATAATATCGACAGCAAGAAATCTATCGGATCTTTCTAAATTTTTGATACTTCTAGATATTCTTCGAAAAAGTATAATTGCACCTCGTTCATGGCTATCCGGGTGACCTAAAAGCCAATCTTTGAGCCTTTTTGCATGGCTCCCAAGTAATGTAATCCGAGGGCCTCTCATTTATTTGAGTCCGGGTTTTTCAATGACCATTCCACTCGGTCGAGAATTTTCTGAACATTATCTACTTTGGCTTTCCAAGAATTTGTCGCATAATGACGTGACCATCTACAAAATTCTTTTCCCTCATAATTTATAACGTATTTGCATCCCAATTCTCCACCCCGTGGTATAGGTTTACCATCGGATCGTTTTAATACTGGGAATGTCCAGAACATATTATTTCCAGCTGTATTGTAGTTATTTGGTATTTTTACCAATATTTCTACTTCAGACAATGTTTTATTATCGTATTCATAAAAACCTTTTTTCAATGGAAAGTTTTTTATAATCAAAAATTTTTTCTCTTCATCCTCTGAATATTCTAAACCGGAATCTCGAAGAATATCATAATCCTCATCAAGTAATAAAGCCATCAGCCTGGAGTTGAGTCTGCTTGTTGGTAGTAAAACCGTTCTATGCCTTTTTCACTTAAATCAATCGTATCGCTATCTGCCACTAGTTCGCCTGGACTCCCTTTACGCTTAATAAATAAGTCCATATTCTCCGGAATACCAGGAGGAATAGCTCTCACTTGTGCTCCAGTAATAAACTGCTCTTCCCAAATATGCGTTTGGTTTTCAATTTTAAAAGTATATTTCTTAGCCATAATTTTCTGTTTTATAGATTAAAATTTAAATTTCATCTCTCTTTTCGTACGCCTTTAAAAGGTTTATTGTCGGATTTTTGATCCATAAATTTCCCATCTGGACCACGTTTAGTCCAACGGTCATTTTGAGGATTATAAGTTTGACTTCTTTGGCGAACAGCACCATTTCGATGCCCATCACCTTTAGGTGGATTAGTTGCCATGATTAGCTCCTTATCGTTTTTGAGTTAGTGTTAACAGTAGTCCCGTGCCAACAAGTAAAGCTGTTGACCAACTAGCAAGTTGGGGACTCTGCGGTTTTAATGAAAAAGCATCTGTTACAAGGTGTTCGCAGTTATACTTCGTCAATTGGTATGGTTTACCTAGTCGAGAGTATGCTTTCTGAACAGCTCTGTAACCATCCATATAAGTCTGGGGTACGGATTCTACCTTGAATTCTTTACCCCCACAAAAATCTTCCAATGTATGTTCAACCACGCGACCGTACTTTGGAGTATTTGAGATTATGGTAGGTTGTCCTTGGTGGTAATTTCCAGTGACAATCCCAACATGCTTAATGAAGGTTTTGGGAACTGAAATGACTGTTCCTAAATGAAATTCATTAATGTTTGCCATAATTCTTCCTTAATTATAGTTTCAAATTGAGTTTTATAAGGAAGAAACGACATCACCGCGCATTGTACTTGCGCGGTGAAAAATAATTTTGAGAAAATTTAATCTTCGTATCGAAGAAGTGCTTTTCGAAGAGTTTCTTTCACTTCTTGTTGAACCTCCTCTGGAGAAATAATTTTTACAGAATCCCCGTAGCTTAATATTTTTGAATAGAACTCATAAGCTGGCTTAACTTGAATAGAAATTCTAAGTTCATCTTCGTTATCTACTAATATTTTTTGAGTCTCGTGGATTGGAAGAGTTTTTAAATAATGCCCCTGCATACGAGTGAATGAAAGTACTACATTGATAGGTTCATCATCAGTTACTGTAACCCCAAAGGAGTATTTAAAATAGTTTCTTGGACTGAATGGTGATTTTTTTATTCTTTCCCGCTGAATTCTTATGTCTGACATTCTATCCACTGCGAATGTAGTAACATGATCCCTTCCATCAATATTACCAATCAAATACCACATGTGTTTATCTTCCTTAAGAATATATGGCGATATAACCCTTTCCTTTTTCTCCTCCCCAAACTTTTGATAACTAAAGCGGATTTTTTTCTTCAGTCTAAGAGCTTGAATGAGCTTAATTAATAACTCGTTCCCTTTTATTCGAGGCGTCCTCTCCATTTGAATTATTGGTTGATTCGCAACTACTTCTCTGTATTCTTGCCTTACATTTGCTGCGTCTAAAACCTTATCTACTGCTTCCGTTATTGCTCCGAATATCCCTAGTTGATTGTATTGACTTTGAATCTGACCATAAAAAAGTAATGCACTTATCTCATCACTATCCAATTCGATAGCTGGAAAAAGGTTGTCCACATCTTCAGGGTAGTAATACCCTTGTCTTTTCTTATCCTCTATTATAGGAGCATAGAATCCCAATGCAGTATCTTCTCTCATATCCAAAATATCCTTTTGGATTGTACGTATAGAGATGGGAATTCCTAACCTTTCTCCACATACTTCTGCCAATCTACTAGTTTTTGCAAATTTTGTTCGCCTCAGGTATTGATCTATCGTACGATATCTAGTTAACGCATCTTTATTTTTAGGCATTTGATAATCTGATTATTTCGAATAAGCCATATGTAAGACCGTTGAAATTGGTACTCCTTACAAAAAAATTTAAGAAGCTTCTCTCATCAATACTTTTTTAATGATAGACCTTCCCATTAAGGAAATTAGACCCCCTCATTAACGAGGGTTTTTTTAATTTCAATAAATATCTCAAGGATTATAGCAAGGCTTTCAATTCTGATATTACCCCATCTTTTATAGATTGAGAATCGATACCCCCTTTTTCATCATCTACTGTAATAAATAGATTTACTCCCTCAATAAAACCCTGCTCTTCATAAAATTTCTTCTTCTTTTCCCAATCTTTTCTATAGGCAGGCTTATGTAACATTCCTAAATGCTCTAGTATGATTAGCTCTCCAGCAGGATCAATAAAAGTAAAGTCCGGTAATCGCCAACCGTCCTTTGTTTCTAGCCTTCTCTCATATTCATATTCTATTCCTTCTTCAGCTAATAAGTTGCAAATAATTACCTCAGATTTGCTCCTTACAAAAGTACCGTCATTTGATTTATGTATTAGATTTTCGACATAAGGGATTGATGATTTGGAATCCCTTATGTCAGTATTGAATAGCAATGTATTTCTTCGGGCAGTTAAAGACGCTTCCGCACTGGAATATTTACCAATCCAGCTAAAATCATCACCTTCTACCAACAAAATGAGTTTATCTTTCGCCCTGGTCAACCCCGTATATAGTAGTTCTCTCGATAGCAATGGACTTTGTTTGGGAATAATCAAAAATACCTTATTAAAATCACTACCCTGACTTTTATGGATTGTAATTGTATATGCTAACTCAATTTGCCCGCTATCCTCACTAAAATCCCTACTGCTAAATCCAAAACTTAAATTTGGGTGTCCTGAAAATGCCACATTTAAAAACCCTTTATTCTCATTCATAACGTAACCTATTTGTCCATTCGACAGCTGATACTCATTTTGAGCTTTAAAGGGTTTCCTTTTCTCATTTTTAAGCTGAATTATTTTATCTCCTTGCCAAATATTTTGATCGCCCAAAGTTCTTTCCCAGTATTGAGTTGGCCTTTTCCTAAACTTTTCCTGAATGAACCTGTTAAGTGAGTAACTTCCCCATATTGGACTCCTCTGAGGTGTTAAAATCTGCATGTTCTCAATTACATCCGGATTCTCACTAGGAAAGTATCCGTTCACATTTGCACCTAATGCTAAATTAAAATTTTTGTAATCCCCTTCTCCACTCAAATCCAATTCCTGAACTAATACACTCTTGAATAGGTCTTCTATATCACCATCTGAGTCCCAAAACTCTACCCTCAAGTCATTAAGTCTATCATTGTTACTTATCCGTTCAAATATTGAATCGTTATTCTTCTCTGATTTTCGACCGGCGAACCAATTAGCTAGTGATAGTGTATCAGATTCATCACCCTTTGAAGTCCTAACAACTATTTTTAAGCGGGCAAGAGCATTTGCTGCTGCAATTCTTTTTGGTTCAATTTTACCCTGGTCTTCATACTCGATATCGAGCCAGGAACAAAGATCAGCAAAAGGTCTCCCGGCACCAATCGGAGGTAATTGATATGGGTCACCAACCAATATAATTCTATTTACATGAGCCATATCTATTGCTTGGAAAAGAGCATAAACATCATCTTCTGTTAGCATTGAACATTCATCAATGATGATCGTCTTTTCACCCCGGTATTTTTCCTTACCATTGAACCGAGGTTTCATCCTTTTCCAATCAAATCTTTTAAGGCGAGTTAGGAATTGAGCAATAGTATATGCATCAATACCAGCCATTCTCCCTAGTCTAACTCTTGCCTTTCCTGTTGGTGCTAATAATAGTATTCCTTCCTGAAGCAATTTTTCAGACTTTACAAAAGCACCTAAAGCAGAGGTTTTTCCTGTTCCCGCAGGGCCATGTAGTACACTTAACTTGTGAGTTGAAATTTTTTCAAGTGCTTCCTCTTGATCTTCAAGAGCATCTTTGTGACGTTCATTAGTTTCATCGAAAATTGCCCCCGATTCTTTAATTGTTTGAATAATCAATTCATGCCATTTGTCTCCGGTGCTTTCAATCTTTCTTGTTGCTCTTCCAACAAAAACTTTAGTCAAGTAATCTTCTATATCAGAATACTTCTTTAGTTGAAAACCGCTTATAGAACCGGTATCTATTCTGATTAACTTTTCTTCGATGAAATTAGAATGCGCATTCAAATAAATTGAATCTATTTCAATATCTGTAGGAATCCGTAGCGCATTAACTCTTTCACATATCTCGTTAATTGAAAGTAAAGTATCCCCTTCATTTTCAGATATTCTCTTTAACATTTCAATTATTGCAGCCCTTACTCTTCTTGGGTCTTCATTAGATTCAATGAGATAATTATCTTCTGGAATGTTTTCCCCCTGTATAGCACGATCTTCAAATACACCAGCATCAATTGTTTCAATCGAGATTGGATATTCATCAAGCTCTGGGTCGTCATCTTCTACTAAGAGATAGGGATTATTCAATAACTCTTGAGTACTGCAAGCGGAGAATTTTGCTCTAATATCGGGATTGTACCATTTACGAATTTGTTTAGTAGTCAATCTAAATCTGGAAAGCATTACTAGTAGATCTTCAAGATCTGTAGGTAGTCCAGACCACAATGTTTGCTGACTAATAAGATCCTTATAGTATTCCTTCCCCGATAGTGCAGAAATCCTACCATTCACCGCGTTGTGAAAAATATCCCAAGGATCGTCTTTTGATCCACACAACTTCAAATCATAAATATCCTTCGCAAAAAGATGTCCGGATCTAAACCCAAAAGCCTTGATAGCCTCTCCAAAAGCCGGAAAAGGTCCCATTCTATCCTTTATCCTACCAATCTGCTCACTGATCCAAAGAACTCGCTCTTTCCATGGTCCCTTAACTACTCCATGTCTTCTTATTTTTTCTAGTATACCTCTCAAAATTGAAAGTGTAGCCAGCATAGTTTCATTACTTATATGCTCACTGCCATAGGAAAACTCTTCGATTCTACTTTGATCTTGTCCAATATCCAATAATGAAACTGTGATATCGTCGATCAACTCTTGTTTAGTTTTAATTACTCCATCAATCTTTAATTCGAAATCTTCAGGAAGTTCTAAGTATTCATGGTACGGTATAAGAAACCCCTTATTTGAATTATCCTCCTCATGATCTCTAATTGAATGAGTTATTTGGCGATCCCAAATCGGAAAATCTCGACCGTCATTACTTTTATTATATGACAGCATTTTGCCAATTTTTTTTATCTCACCTACTCCTATTAATAATCGTCTTACATCTTCATTTATTGGTTGTCCATTTTTTGTATAGAAAATTACTAGCGATTCCTCTTCCTTTAGGTCACCAAAAAAATGATTGAGCAAATCTTGCTGTCTTCGATCATCAAATACCCAGGGAGATTTGAAAGGAGGTTTTTGGTATTTCTGGATTAAATGGGGGAACTCTTCATTTATACCATCTTGATTCTTTATTAGCATCCATTTAAATGGTACTGCAAAAGTTGTGTGCGGTGGCACATCATGTAATGTGTAACTAAGATGGCTATGTGTATCATTGTTTGCATATGGATGGTTAAAGCCTCTCACATATGTGCTCTTATTCATGAATGCCCCTCCCTCAGCTTTACACGGTGGTAATTCCTCGGGTTTTAGTTCATCCCATTTTGCTCCTGCTGGTTCAGTTTCTTTTTTATCTTCATAAATACGTGGTAATTGTAAACAGTAGCTATTTTGGTTAGGTCGATTACAAACCGTTCCATTCCATTTATTATCATGCCAGGCTACCCTAATTGATAAATGCTTCATTTCAATACAAGATTATTAATATTCAAAGCTTTTCCTTTAGCCTAGCTATCCAAGTAGGCGTCCGATCAGTTTTATAGGACTCTACCTTTTTCACATATTCTTCCGCAAATATCAACTTATTGTTCCCTTTGTCTCTATTAAAGAAGTCTTTAATTGCTTTTCTTTGATCCTCAGTCAAATCATATGCAGTAGCGGATATATCATTATCATTTTTCTCTTTAAACTTTTCGAGCTCTGGTTTTAAAGTATCATCACAGATTTTTGAGAGAACGGTGCGATAGGGCACTCTATGTAGGCAGTCTTCAATTTCAGTTGGTGGATTTGCATCAGCACTATCCGCATCAATAAGTACAATCTCCCCGTTCTTTCTGAGTAATCGCAAAAATTCAATCCTTTTCTTTACAGGCTTTGTTTTGTTGAGAGAGACCTCTAATCGTTGTTCATCAGTATCGATGAGACAAATAACCTTACCTTTAAAATCAGTTTCTTCATCTGAAATTGGAGTTAATAGGTATTCATAAAACTTCTTCACATTCTTGTTACCGGCAACTGGTAATATTCTCAGATTGTTTGTTTTAATCTCATCACTAAAAAAATGTTCAAAGTAAATTTTTTCAGTAGGTCCTTCACATATCAACCAGTTATATGGCTTATCTGCTTGTAATGACGCAACTATTGACTGAACCAAATCAGTTGTACTTTTAATTTGAATACTAGATGGTAGTGCGCCTTTTAATTCTTTTTTAAGCTGTCTTATTTCTGTTGGTATATTTCCAAGCTTCATTGGAAAAGAACTAACTGTGTTATCTTTATTGATCGATAAAAAATTCACAAGTCCATCCATCATTACTGGTAAAAATCCATACCAATGAGTTGTTATTACAACCTGATTACTCTTAGATATTTCCTTAACCTTTTCAAACTGATCAAAACTACTTGATACATTAATGGAGGACTCTGGTTCATCAATTGCAATAATTACTTCCTTGTTCTTCTCAGTACCATCTTTTAGAAAAGAATAGACCAAATCAATTAAAGCTTTCTTCTTTTCCCCGGAGCTTAAATGGTTAATTGGTAACGTTTGCCCATTTTGATCTACTTTGTTTAAACTCTTTATCGAGAAGTAATTTTCAATGGCTTTTTCAGCTAAATCCTCCCTTGTCAGTTTCTCTTTATTTCCCATCCGTTTGTAAACATATCCTTCCATGGATGACTGAATGTTATCAATATACTCCTTCAATCTTAAGTTTATATTTGATACAATATCCTCATCGAACAGCTTTTGAATCTCATCACTAATTTCTCTGTCCATAAGATGCTGCATAGATTCAGACTCAAGCTTCGAATACTCATGTATATCCAATTCAACAGGTAAATATATGTACTTATACCTATCTCTTATATCTTCGTACATTGAGTTTAAGACATATTCAACCTCTTCCAGGGTAAGCTCATCATCATCAAATAATTGCTTAAGCACAGGCAATGGCCCATTCTTTGTTGAAGTTGTATTGTAAGGTCCAAAATGAAATGCGGATAGGTTATTTTCTCTTCTGCCACCAATGAGCAAAATTTTATCCTTGTTGTACCCTAATTCAATGAGTTGATCTCTGTGTCTTATAAATTCTGAATGAGCATCACTCGATTTATAATTACTTTCCCAAAATAGATTACTTAGTTTTTCTAGTATCTCTGTGTACTTGACCCTTTTCTTGTCTTTATATTTAACAGATCGATTTGGAATATTTGATTTATCCATTAAAAACACCGGGGCTATATAAAGATCATCTGAACTGCCTTCTGACTTTGCAATATTATTTCTAAACCATTTAGCTTCTTCTTTTTCATTCAATACGTGATTCAGAGCCTCTAATACCGTGCTTTTCCCAACACCATTATCACCAATAATCGCTGTAAATGAGTTACCATTTGATAACGGTATATAGTTAATATTTCTAAAGACTTTATAGTGTCTAAGGAATACTCCAACGATCATTTTATTTAAATTAAAAGTTAGTGTTTAAGAAGCTTCTCTCATCAGTACTTTTTTAATGATAGACCTTCCCATTAAGGAAATTATACCACCGCGCTCTGTGTACATGGGGTTTTCAAGCTTATCGTACATTTCCCTCTTTATATACCCCTTCTTAACCTCTTTTGTCACTTTCGGTTTTGCACGGTTCTTTAAATACAAGTCATCATTCCGGTTTTGAATGATGGGATTTGAGATCGAATACATATTTGAAACTTCATCGCAAATTTCTTTGATCACAATCGCTTCTTTTTCATCGATTGGATACTTCTCTCTTATCGTTTCAATCATTTCCTCTATAGTTGATCGGGCTGGCTCACCCCCTCCAC
Organism: Rhodothermia bacterium; assembly: GCA_030427885.1. Taxonomy (GTDB): domain Bacteria; phylum Bacteroidota; class Rhodothermia; order Balneolales; family Balneolaceae; genus JAUICM01. Next base: position 629,245 of record JAUICM010000002.1, read on the forward strand.
CACTACCTATTCTTAGACCACCTTTTACTACCGGCTTTTCTGTTGGTTCATTTACTACTGTTTTTTTGTGTCTTAATGCCCCTTTCTCCAGCTCAACAGCTTCAATCAATTTTTTTAATTCAGAAGTTTTTCCTCGATTTACGAGCAGCATTTTCATCACTTCTGCAAACACTGCAAAATCATGGAGGTGGTCTTCTAATTCAAAGAAACGGGCTATAAAAAAATAAAGCTTACAATATCTGGTCAGAAGGGCAATGAACTCTTTTTGAGTTTCTGAGTTCTGTAGAACCTGCTTAAACTGAGTCCTGTAATCCTGATTGATATTACTGAGAATCGCATCGGCAGTTGACTTCCTTTTCTTGGCTTCCTCTTCAGCTTCCAAGTATGCAAGAACGTACTTTGTTACTTCATCCGGTGTGAATATCTCAAAGCCTAAGAAGTCTTCGTAAACTTCGTCGAGTAATTCTTTACTAGGTTCCTCTTCTTTAAATGGAGATCCTTTCCTGTGTTTATTAAAAGCATCAAAAATGTCATCCGCACTATTGGTAAAATCTACGACCAATAAATCTGGCTGGTCCTTATCCGGGTGCTTTCTGTTTAACCGAGAAACCGTTTGAATTGCATTGGTATTCTTCACCGGCTTATCTAAAAACATTGCAGATAAAAGGGGTTGATCAAAACCGGTCTGAAACTTGTTCGCGACCACCATAATCCGAAACTCGTCCGTATCAAAAAAGTCTTCAATATCCTCTGACTCCTTTATCCCGTTAAGCGTATGCTCTTCAATTACCTCGCCGGTCTCTTCATTAGCAAAGTCACTAAAAGCATATAAAACTCCCACTCCTAATTCTTTTTCTTCGACAATGGATTTGAGGGTATCATAGTACTTTAACCCCGCCATACGAGTATTTGCAACTACCAGAGCTTTCCCTTTTCCATCTATTGAAGAAATTACCTTCTCCTGAAACATCTTGATGATAATCTCAGACTTATATTGTACGATGCTATCATCTTCAAATGCTTTACGCTGCAATGCCTGCGCTACAATCCCTGCTGGAAAATCAGTATCCGGCAGAGCACTCGTAGTTTTCAAATGATACAAGGTCTTATATGAGACGATGCTCTGAGCAACATCCAGAATGTAGCCCTCTGCTATGGCCATTTCTTCAGAGTAGGTGTCAACTGGTTCTCCAAAGAATGACACTGTTTTTGCCGTTGTAGTAGCCGTAAAAGCTACGTACACTTGATTGGAGATATTCAGTCTTTCGAGTTCTTCGGTCTCTGTATCATCATCAGAAACACTTTCTGTGAACTGTTCAATCATTGATAAGGCTAATTTCCCATCCTGTGAGCGATGTGCTTCATCAATCAGAAAAGCCACTTTTCGATTCTTTAACGCCTCACTCTGTTCAAGCTTATCTTTGATGTAGCTAAATTTATGGATGGTTGTTACAATAATGTCTCTGTTGGCATCCAAAAATTTTGCGAGATCTCCTGACTTTTTAGAAATGTTGATTTTCGTCTCGCCAAGGTGAGCAAACTTCTCCAGGTCATCACGAACATTTTTATCAAGAGCCCTTCTGTCAGTTAAGATGACAATATTATCAAATACCTTTTCTCCGTCACTTGTGTACAAACTATCCAATAGATCACTCATCCATGCAATCGTCAGGGTTTTTCCAGATCCTGCACTATGATTAATCAAATACTTTAATCCGAGTTCTCTTTTAGACTCATAGTGATCTCCAACTAGATCTGCAATAAGTTTGCTGGCCCTTACCTGATGATATCGAGGAAAGATTGTAAACGATTCTTTTTCAATTTCTACCCCGGCAGCTGTTTTCTTCTCTTTGGCCGGAACAAATACAAGATAGTGCTCCAAGTAATTTGCAATACTTTGCTTTGATAGAGCATACCTGTATACATGCTCGACAGGGTATTCTCCATCCGTTTCAGCCTTATTTACCAGATCAGAATTAAACCAGAGAAACGATTTTTCTGATCTCAGATTCGTAGCTACCTTTGCTTCTGTGTTGCTTAAGGCAAGGAACAAAAAAGGAAGTTTATATATGGGATTCGTTAAATCACGTTTTAAAAAGCTTTCGTGTATTGCATCTTCCACATTCTGCCCTTCATCCTCGTGTTTCAACTCTGAAACAATAATAGGCAACCCATTTAGCCATATGACTATATCTATCCGTTCTCCAGTGGACGGATTGTAGTAGTACTCTTTCTTGTAAGAAAAACGATTTTTCTCATACGCTTCAAACTGGCTTTCCGTACCTCTTCTGGGATAGGGTTTGTACAATTCCAGCTTTACTCCCCGAACAATAATCCCGTTTCTAATCAGAAGCCATAAGGGTGTTTTTTCCGTCTCTTCGATAAGAGCATTAATGATCTGCTGAGCTGTATCTTCTCCATAATTCTCGTACAATTCATTGTACTTATCTTCCTGGGTGTCAGCAATAAAGGTGAGCAGGTCTTTTGTGATAATATGTTCTGGATTATCCGGTAAGTCCTCCTTTCTTACAGCATCAAAATCATGTGTGTCTTCGAGAAAAGCACCAATATGATCTTGGAATAAGGTTTCTTTATTACTGGGCATAAATCATGGATTAACTCATACTGCTTCTGCTCTCAAACTTTCCGGTTCTCCTTCGAATACTTTCTTTTTACCCGTTACGCATTCATGAATGATTGATTTTTTGTACTTAATGAGTAATTCAACCTGTGATCTCAACTTTCGTTGAACTTCGGAAAAATTCTTACGGATAGAATTCATTTCTGATATAATTTGCTTCTGTACAGCTATTGGAGGCACTGGAATAATCACATTTTTGATATTTTTTGATGACACGCCCCAACGAGTTATACCTGTTGCATTGCAGCTAAATTGATCGGAGATTTGTTGATCTCTCAGGACCCAGTATAGGAATTCACCAATCATCATATGTTCATAACACCTAATCATTGTAAGGTGATAGCCACATAATAGTCCATTTTCAGCTTCTTTGACAAAAGAAGGTACGGCAATATCACTTGGGTCTTCTGAGTCTTTTGTTATTATCACATCACCTTCTCTTAATTGAAACTTCTTTATTTCTCCCTCATTGGCAGTGGCTGACATAAAATCTATTGTTGAATCTATTATATCGTTATAATAGACATCAACATAATTGCAAAGCTTCACAGGTAATTCATTGTCCTCAGTTTTCTTATCAACACTACTTGCTTTAATCCAAGCAATGTTCTTCAGTTTCTTGACCTTCCAATTTAAGGGATGCTTATCAATCGAATTAATATCATTAAATACACTAACTCCAAAATTTTCACCTGTAATAGCTTCATGAATTCTAGAGTTGTATTGTTTTTCTATAATCTCAATCTGCTCCTTCTTCATCTCAATAACCCGATCAATTTTTGCGCAGGCTTTCTCTAAATAATCTGCGATAGCTTTTTGTTCTTTAGATGGAGGCAAAGCAATAATCGAGTTCTTAACGTGCTTTGAACCAATTGCCCAGCGTGTAATACCAGTTGCTTCCCTATGAAGCTGTGAAGCAATTTTTTCATCCTTCAATGCCCAGAATAGAAACTGGTTATTCAATTCATGACTGTTATTTCTCAAAATGGACAGATGATATCCGCACAACAGTTTATCCTCAGTTTCCTTCACATAAGCCGGTACCGCAATATCATGGGGGTCTTCGGAATCTTTTGTAATGATTACATCCGATTCGATAAGTTGAAAACGTTTCAACTCTGTATCATTTGCAGTAGCTGACATAAATTCTATAGATAAATCTATTACATCGTTATAATAGACATCTACATAATTGCAAAGCTTAACGGGTGTTTCATCATCTTCAGTACGTTTGTCTACATTACTGGGTATCAATTTGATCAGTTTCTTCAGCTTCATTGGTTTCCAGTGAGTAGGAATCTCACCTAACCATTGAATACCGCTATCTTTATAGGAATACTCCGACATCTACAACTCCCGGATCTCTTGAAGAAGTTCTTCAGCTTGTTCTTCCAGTTCCCAAAATTCCTGAATCAGTGTATCACTTGAGGTTGGCTCCACATATTTATAGAAATATTTATTAGGTAATATTTCATATCCGAGCTGTTCTACCTCCTGCCAGGTTATTATCTCATAATCAATTTCCCGACTTAGAAACTCATTTATATACGCATCTTTGTCCTCTGCATTTCTGTCAAATGCGATATACTCAGTATCCTCAATATAATTTCGATGATGGAAGGTCGCAGTAATGGTATAGTCTTCTAAAAATTTATTGATTTGCCCTACTTTCTGTCCCTTAAGTTGCGGAAACTCATCTTTTAACAGTTCCCTGAATATAGGGTCAAAGCCTTGCTCACCATCATACTCAATTTCAAAATTGTAGGATTCTTTTCCTTTAGAAAGATTAACAAAGAGTGTAAAATCACCATAGAGATCAAAGCGTTTCTTAACATTCTGAGAAGTTAGTTTTACATCAAACTCCTCTGTTATCCACTCTTGTTCTCCCTTCTCATTTTCCTGCCAGTACACCACGTTTACTTTATGAAAGGCAAAGTCTGTAACATGAAATTTCTTGCAAAACTCATTCTCTTCCCAGGCTTCATACTGATCATTAATCCACGTACGGTGCGTATCCGTGATTCGATTTCTTTTATTACCGAATGATTTTGGTTCCTTCTCAAATTGATCACGTGCATTTATAATAAGTACCTGGTCTTTTTTATGAACAGGTTTATTATTGTTCAAAACCCAGATATATGTGTAGATACCCGTGTTATAAAACATCTGATCCGGCAACATTACAATAGTGTCTAATAAGTCCTGTTCAAGAATAAATCTTCGAATCTCGCTTTCACCTTGGAGAGCATCACCATTACTTAAAGGGGAACCATTAAACAGAATAGAAATCCTGGAACCTCCCTCCTCCTGTGACTTCATTTTTTCAATCATTGTAAGAAGAAATAGCAATGCCCCATCGCCAACATCCGGAGTACCGGCCCTGTACCTTGATGATGATAACTTTAAGGCTTCGTCTTTATAATCTCCCCAATTCACACCAAATGGGGGATTTGAGATCATATAATCGAATTGGTAACTGGAATGTTTGTCACCGTCTTCCTGGATACTTTCTATATCAGGAATAAGGGAGTTCCCTAATGTAATATTACTGTCCGTATCTCCTTTTAAAAGCATATCAGCTTTACAAACAGCATAATTCTGAGGTAAATATTCCTGACCACTTAATATTACTAAATCTTCGGTTTTAGCCTTTCCTTCGTCAGAGGTAGCTTTATCCACCAGGTGTTCTTTAGCAACAGATAACATTCCACCAGTACCGCAGGCTGGGTCATAAATGGAGATCGACTCCGTAGCTGACTCGGGATCGAAATCTATTTCCAAGAGATCCACCATGATTCGAATAATCTCCCTTGGAGTAAAATGCTCCCCTGTATCCTTAGCATCATCTTCCGAAAATTTTTGAAGCAGATGCTCATACACATAACCCATTTCTAAGTTAGAGAGCTTATCAGGTCCAAAATCTTCTTCAGCTACCAATCGGATAATACTTGCCAGTCGATGAGCCTTTGCCATTTTGCCCACCATGTTTCGGTAGTCAAACTTTTCAATTATGTCATCAATATTGTCACTAAAACCATTTAAGTATTCGCGAAAATTAGCAGCTACTTGAGTAGCACTTTCTTCTAATATTTTTTGAAGGGTCCAGGTAGTAGTGTTATAAAAATCACTTTCCGCTTGCTCGGTGACTTTTATTCGTTTAAGTAAGGTCGCTCGCTTTTCTTTGGCCGCTTCCGGATCTGATTCTTGAAGAGTTTCAATGTTCTCGTCTGATAGTGAGGAGTCTTGTTTGATAATCTCTTCCTTATACTCTTTCCTTCTAGCTTCCAACACGCACTCAATGCGCCGGATCATAATCATGGGTAGGATAATTGCAGAATATTCCCGCGCTTTAAATTTACTACGAAGGGATATTGCCCCTTTCCAGATCTCATTCGCGAGATTATCTAATCGTTCTTTTTGCAGCATTAAATTAATTTAGGTCTGTAATGTATTATTTATCAATCAACTTGACGAGTACCTTTAGGGTCATGATCTCTTCTCAATCTCCATTCGCGGTATCCACGATCCCATACTACGGTATCTTCAGTTAATTTACGAAACTCTTTGAGCACTCCTTTATCGATTGCAAAATTACCGTTAGCATTTCGATACAAAAAATCTTCCCCAAATTGTTCACGTATTAATCTAACTGCTACTTCTTGATCGAGTCTGGTACGATCCTTGATGAATGTTAACATCATAATTGCCACATCTTTCTTTTCTGCCATAATCGAATTTGTATTTAAGAATGTATAATTTCTATTGTTTTTTTAGCCAACTCCAGTGTTGATGAATCATAACCATAGCAAGTGTATCCAATTCACAATATTCATATAAGGACTGCAATATCGCCGCCCTCTTTTCATCATCAACATCGTCAAACTGGATTCTACTCCAGGCCATCATCGCGCTTCCACCTTCTGCAATAGTTTCAGCCACATATTTTTCACCTTCTTCATACCCGGGAATTCCATAACCAACCGGGTTAAGTAATTTGTATGGGCTCATAGCAAGCCCTGAGGCCTCATCAACTTGATATAGAATTTTATCCTTTATGAACAACCCACTATACGGGTTACTATAGATTTCTTTAAGAACCGGGCTTTCATTGAGCACGGCAGGTAGCACATCTTTAATACTTATTGAACCTCCCATTAGTGTTGAATAGTAATACAGCTTGGTTAATTTGTATTGATCTACCATTTCCCGAACTCCTCCGGTAGTCAGCGTATCAATAAAAGCTTTTAAATCACTTTCATCTTCTGGCTTATGATCCTCGATTAGACTTTTCATCTTAGAGAGCACAGTATTTTCGAAAGTATGATATCTAAATACTGTACCATCATCCTCACCAAGGCATTTCATTAGCTCTCTTACAAAATCAATGCTAGGAAGTTTGCCTGGCTTTTCTTCAATCCAATCTGCTTTATGCTCGACACGACCATCTTCATACAAAGTATGGCAAGAGAATTGGAATGGTATATAATCATATGGTTTTAAACCTTTATGAAATGGTATTGCTGATAGAATTGCTTCGAAATCGATAAAATGTAATGGATATTTCCAGGTATCCATTTCAGCAAAGAGCCCTCCCAAAACCGCTTCGCTTTGATCATGATTTCCTGTCTGTTTCATTATTTGGACAGTCTTTCTTTGATCATTATCCCATTCAACCTGTTCATATATAGTATCAGGTGCCGCAGGAAGCATTCCGGGTATCATTTCCTCCATTTTATAAACACCTTTATCCAGGTATTTCTTTTGGATTCCGCGCTCATTCCAAAGTTCAAATATATGGGGAGCCTCAAAATCTTTTTGGGTCCACCCAAGTGACTCAACCCAACATTCTTCAAAACCACTCTTCTCGCCTTCCTTTATAGATTTTATGGGTACACGAAATTCACAGTTTTTACATTTCTCGCCAATCTCAACAGGATATTTTTCCTTGTTCGCTAACAAGTTGCTAAGCCCTTCTATCCAGGCATCAAAACCTTTCGCTTCTAATTCACTTTGTGGTTCACGTCCCTCGCCACCAAGTATTTTTTGTACCTCCTCAGCTACAGGAATAGCTTTCAGAATTTGATTTCCTAAATTCTCTGGTTTTGTATCTGGTTTAACTTCTACACTAAAACGGCCTTTATCTTCTACTACATTAAAGTATTGGTGCAACCCATCTATGGAGGCTTCCACAGATTTATCAATTAGCATCAGGTATGGGACAATTTCACTTTCCGGAAATTCCTGTTTTACCACCCAATATTGAAAAGCGATGTCGTAAAGATATTTCTGCCATTTTGATCGAATCGAAGGATTCCTTACAGTAAAAAAATTGGTGTCCGGTGACCATGATTTCGATTTAACCTCGATTAGGTCAATTCTGTCATCTTCTTTTATCAGTATATCAACCCGGATGAAACATTGCTCGTGCGAGATAGCTGCTTCATAAATAATAGCTGATTTCTTTTCTAGCTCTTCATTGGTTTGTTGAATAGATTCTTCATAATTCAGCGTAACAATATCTCTACCTCCGGGATAGTAAAGTTTTGCTAACTCACCTACTTGAATCCCACCTTTTGCAAGTGCTTGAAGAAAGTCGTTATCATCTTTTGTAGAGGGGTACTCATCGTTAATAGCATAGTACAATCTGGTTGGGCAATCCAATGATTGAACAAACTTTGACTTAGTTAAAAATCCAGACATAGCACCCCCTTTATTTGCTCTAAATTTAGAACATACAATTAGCTAAGCTTAGAAGTTAAAATCAAGTTCGTTTGTAATACTATCAACTAATAAGATTGTTCTAGCAGAAGAAGCGGGGTACACCGGACAATGATTGAGGAGATTGAGACTTCTAAAAAAAAGCCTACTATTCATACCGTTTACCGTCTCTGCATTACTTTAGATGTGACAGTTGATGACTTCTCTAAAAAGATAGATGAGTATTCTTTAGAAATAAAACCTTAGTGTATTGATGTAATCACAAATTAATCATCTTTACTCATCATATAATTACAAAACCCACAATATGGGGAAGTAATTAACTCCTCAGGTGTAATAGTATTACTGCATCTTATACATTCATGCTCAGCTTCACACCCACATTCGGAACAAATACCTTCTTCATAAATATATACTCCGCCACACTCTGGACATTCAGAAATGGGCGTTTCCCCTCCATCAGTATGTGCCAAATAAACTTGTACACTGTAGTGGTCAGAAACTGCTACCCCCGCAATTTTGTGATATGGAAGAACTTTTCCACAAGACTTACACTCATATTCTACTTCACATGCATCAATATTGTAAGAACTAGGCATAATCAATGCTGAACCACATGCTTTACATGAATAGTTATTAAAAGCTTTTTTTGTTTCTTCCGAAAAAAAAATGAGTGTGTTGACAGCCTTTTCACATTCTTTCTTTTCCTTCTCAAATACTTCATTTGCTTCTAATAGAATATTCCAGATCTCATCACCCAAAAGCTTTCTTGGGTCTTTTTGGAGATGATCCGTAATGAAATCCCTAATAACTAGGAATGAATCCGAAATAAGCTGTTGTATTGAACTTTGTGTATTAGTACTAAAATAATGCTCAATATCATTACGATATTCATTTATTTTCTTAATCCTACTCCAATCAACAAAAATATCTAAGGATTCAAAACGTTTTTGTATTGTTCTAACATCTACAGTTGTTTTACCCACACCTACCCAAAAAATTTCTCCCACCGAATTTACCTTAGGTAAAATTCGAGTTTTAATGAGAACCTCATTAGACTCATCTGGGCTTAAACTGGATAGTTTGTATTTAAAAAGTAGTAAAATTCCTGAATAAATATTTCTAGTGGCTGATATAATTCTTCTTTTACTTGAAGCCTTATAATCCTCTACACCCATACATATTGAATCAATAGCGCTTTTCAGTAAGCTCATGTCAATTTTTAAATGAGTTATTTCTTAAAGAATATTTTTATTGGTTCTGAAATACTCAAAAAAGAATTAAACCTAGTAATTTCTGAGATCTCAGAATAGTGTTCTCCAAAATTTCCCTTATTCTTTAGGAGTACTGCTCTTACTTCAACATAGGAAGAGCTTATATTATCTAAGTTAATTCTAGGCGAATATTTTCTATAGCTTCCATCTTCAAGTGAATAACCTCCTGTCCAAATCTGCAAGTTGAACTGATTGTCTTTTTCACCTTTAGTAAGTAATCCTATGTTAATTTCATCATCAATTTCTCTAGATGGTTCTACTATAATTGAGGTATTATAAAGCTCAAAACCTGTTACCCTATCTACTACTGGTACTTGTACTTCGTTTCCGGGGCTTATAATACTCACTTCTAATGGACTATTCGGACATTCAGTTAGTGGAATCCACCCATTGAGTCTCGCTATTGATTGCCACCCAAAAATTATAGGAATGAAAGCTGCAATAAGCGGGATTATACCCCAATAAATAATTTTATCCTTAGTCTTTAACTTTTCCATATCAATTTGATCAGATTAATAATGATAAACTATAATTTATATTCACAAGATTCTATACTCATATATACTAGTAACTTAAAAGGGTAAATCTAAAGAGAAAGCATTGCTTTCTCCGGAGCATCAAGCTCCATTTAATGAATACTCCTCTGGCTTTTTATAATCAGATCTGTTTATGACCCGCTTGTAATCTGCAGGAGGTTTTTTACCTTCACTATCTTTTTGTCACTATAAATAAAAAGGAGGCCCGAAGACCTCCCTCAACTAGTCAAGCTTTAAGCTTCATTGTTCTTATACCAAATTCGAATTTATACTATCAACTCTTTTTTAGGATACAAGCTTTTTCAAGAGATCAATAAATTCATTCCAGTTTAGTACAATAGTAATAATAGAAGAAAAAATCGTTAGTATAAGGATTTTAAGCTTAATTAAATTAATTAAGTATGTCTTAGTAATAAATATTAAATAATTTGCTGATCAAAATTCAAAAACGGGGTTTGATTTTTCGTCTAGTAAAAAATTATTCTTGGGTGCAAGTCCGCTCCTCTCCTCTAAAACTTTTTTTCTGTACTCAGGATCACTAAAATAACGGTGGTGATCGATTGGTATATATTTTTCCATATCAATTATCCAGTTATGCTAAATTATTTTAAGTAGGAAATGATGGGTAAAGTAGAAATTCTTTATCCTGAGAATTTATGGCGATACTCAGTTTATCGTTCATGGCGAGTCCTTAACTTCGTTGTATCTACTTTAAATACCTGCTAAACTTATTAGTTAAGGATTCAATTCCTATTCAGATCCGCCATCTAATTTTCAATAAGGTGATTTCACAGAACTATAGCACATTTAATTTATGGTTAAATCATTTTGAAGAAAACCCTTTTTCTAGTTTACATTTTGGTTATAATATTAATTTAACTAATATGTACCATTATATATAATGAATAGAGCATAAATCTATAAAATATTGATGATATACCGTTATGATAAGATTGATATTATTTATACTAATTTTAACAATACCTGATAATCAAGCAGACTTTCATACTTTAATCAGCGGATCAAATATCGAAAAGATAGAATGTGAATTGATAAAGGGAAGGGAAAATGAGACAAATGCAACAATCTATTACAAAGAAACACATGTTAAACGTCTAAAAGACATTCAAAGTGAGGGAGATATTATTCACGTTTCTATTGATAACAAGATTAATTTCAATTTTGGATATATGGTTGAAAATGGAGAAGAATATTTTTCAATGGAATTAACAAATAAAGCTAGTACAATAGTTGCACATAGAGATGTAACGGATGAGGGAATACTTACATTGGATTATGATGGATATATTTATGTAGCAGAATGTGAATTAAAATAAGTTTACTTAAAATTTTTCATCTCACTAAAAACGCTTAAAAGAATCTCATTGTTAGAGTTTCATTATCTTGAAACCCCAACTCTTATAATCATAAATAATCTTTTTTGGAAGTCATTCCAACTTAATTCCTGGCGAGATGGATAACCAGGCATCGGGTCTCTTAATACAACCTTTTTTGGGATTGTGTTGTTATTTTGATCTACTGAATAATAAATAGCTGTTAAGACATACGCGTGCCCTATACTATTATTTGGCATTTCAAGACCTACGATCAAAGGCCATTTATAAGCTAGTTGTTGAGTTATTTCATTAGGATTATTAATTCCAGGTCTAGCATAAATGTTAGATTTCCCTCCTGACACATTAAAAGCCCAGCCACTAAGTGCATTTAATATCTGTTGTTGATTTGCCGGCCTATCAACTAAACCTCCATATATTCGTTCTACTATTTGCTCTTGTTTAACATATAGTCCATGATAGTTAAGAACCATTTGTATACTTGCCGCCCAACACCAATTTGCCTGTCTTTGTTTACCATAGACTTTTGCAGATGAAAAAATTTCAAATTCCTGAGTTGGAATACCGGCTATAAAATAATTTGGTCCAAGTCGGTTAATACTTTGCCCATAAGAAAAGGAATAAATTAGACCAAAAAATAATAAAGAAATTACTATAATATTTTTTTTCATATTTGATATATTGATTTCTACATGCAAGTTAAATATGTACTTTTAAAAAGTCGTACTTTGACCTTCTTCAACTTGAGCGCCGTTCAACTCTGCAAAATGCTTTAAGGCAGATTTAATCCTTTCTAAGGACACTTTATCTTCAAAAAGCACATCATTATAAGTCGCACCCAATACAAATACGTTTTGAGAAATTTTTTTAGAAGAAACTAAAACACCATCTTCATATTTTTTTTCTTCAAAAATAATATCACTATCTGTGGCTGTAAGAATTGCGAGCTCGTAATATATTCTTGATCCTAGCTTTTGTTCATAAATTAAGAACGATATTATTTTTCTTGCGGGTAATACAACTTTGGTAACTGTATAGTTTAAATAACCTTCATTTTTATATATAATACGTTTAGTAAGTATAAAATTTATATTCGATCCATTTATAGATACACTGGTGTAATCAGCTCTAAAAAATGACTCTTCTTTAATTTCAGCTTCTCTTATTAATTCGTTTGCTGTTACGTTTAACCATATTATTGTTTCATTTAGACTAGGTTTTGAATTCTCTTGCCCAAAAACAAAACATATAAATAAAAATTTTAATGTGACCATTAATATGAAATATCTAATAGATTTCATGTTGTTGGTAAATTGATATTTACGATTAAATCACTTTTGTTATAAACTTGAATCTATATATATAATATAAGTTTTCAAAAAATTAATGAGGTTAGAAATAAACCTAAAAGAGAAAGCAACGCTTTCTCTTTCCAAGCACTAAACTCCATTTGAAGCAAACTCCTCAGGAGTCTTGTAATCAGGCCGTTCAATAACTCGCTGATAATTTCCAGAAGACTTTATGGCATTCTTCACCACTTGACCACTGGCAGACTTGTAAGGTAGGATAGACTCGATATTAGCATAGGTTCTGTCCTCAGTCTCATTATGTACAACAAGAATCTGACAACTCCTGTCAATGAGTTCTTCCAGATCAACACCAGCAAGAAGCTCATCGGAGGTAAACTTCTTACCGAGCAGTCTCTCCAGATCTTTTCTCAGGCTGGACTTTTCATGCAAGCTCCAGGTATATCTCTTGGCTAAAATATATGGATTGCCTTCCTCATCCTGTAGCTGTGTTTCAAAGACCAGAGAGAGCTTATGTTTAGCTCCCCACGGGCTTTCCTGCTTGCCAAGATCAACTGCGTCGACAATGACTGCGCCATGCAGTCCATCAGGGCACAGTGGATATTCTGATGGATCTTCTTTTATGATTAATGACATGATTGCCTCCTGTTTAATAGACGGTAAACCGCCGGGTTGATGTTTGTTTTACGAATTGCTGGTACAGCTCGGGGTGAGCCGTTTTAAAGGCATTCGTATCGAGCCTATTCTGGGATTGTGATTTCCAGCTTATGAGCGTCTTTCCTCCCAAAACCATCCGCTCCGCTTTACCGAGTTTATCCTTGAGCTTTGTTTTCAGGTGCTCTTCTATCTCAAGAAGATCAGCCTTCCGTTGACGTACCTGCTGTAGCTCATTGTACAGGTCATATCCTGCCGGTGTTATTTCTAGCACCTGCTCTGGATTAGATTCAGGATATAAGATCAATGCGTCTTCTCCATTGATTGGCATGGGCCTTATTCCTTCCAACATGTGTTTCTGCCACCATTGTACAAGTTGCTCTTCCATATCAATGATGAGTTCGTCATCACGCTCAATAATTAATGGATCAAGAAACTCACAGGTATCTCGGACAAAAATTTGTAGGAACCCAACCTCGTATGAACTCAACGCAAGGTAATGCTGCGCTTGCAAGTACCACTCATCCGGGATCTCTCCATCTAAGGCTTTTAACCTATGCGAGTTTGTGGTTTTTAGTTCAAGAACAGCTGTACTATCTAACCCATTCTCTGGACTGGCTAGCACCTGGCGGTCAATATTAGCTCTAAGAAAATTATGCTCCTTATGCACGATTGGCTCTGAGAGCTTACGGGTTTTAAGCCCAGAGTAAGATTCAAAGTAAGCTGCAAGAGTCGGCTCAAAGATATGTCCGAAGTACATAACCTCAGATTGTTCTACTGGGGGTAGCAATCCTTTCTTTCGCATCCATACCTGTAGCGGAGTGGAATACTCTGACTCAGCTAGGATAGCAGCTACTTCGCTTCCTCCAATGTAGTTTGCACGCTCCTCCTGCCAGGCATCGGTTGGAAGATGCTCGGATAATTTAATGCTCATAATGTTTGTGATTAAGTGTTTTAGGTAGGAAATAAAAAGCCCTCAGGAATCTGAAGGCTATCGTTTACGATTCTTTCTCTGGCGTTCTAACCACCATAGAAAAATCAGTACGGCAACTTCTTTAGTAAGCTCACCCAGTAGGCTGATGAGCCGTTCTATCTTAGCCATCTTAGTTCAGGTATAACCCTTTCGTGAGCTTGTGAAGCTCACTATGGCGCTGGATAATTTTATCAACCGGCGAGCTTTTTAAGGCTTCCGTTGCACAGTTGTAACCAGCCCAAAGGGTGTCTGCTCTGAACTCTTCATGAGAAGGTTTCCATAGCTCTTTAAAGGCCGTAGTGGATTGTGTTGGGGAAAGTATGCCTTCCCCAGTGAGTAGTCCGATAAACTCGTACTTCTCCTGCTGGTTCATTGGCCGTTCTTTCATGGCCTGCACATCCTGGCTAATTTGATGGAAATTATGCTGGCTTCTGTATATGGCCGTTACTATCTGATCATGCAGATCCTCGTGCATGTCTTCGCCTTGATGCTTACGCATTACTTTGATGTCCCCGGAGAAAACGAGGTTATCACATACAAGAACGTTAGACCCTAGTACTAGCCCAGCAGACATCGTTTTGTTGTAAGAGTTCCGCAAGCCGATGGCGACTTTGAGTTCTTCGTTTGGTCCCGGATTAATTTTCCGGTAAGTGATCACTCCGAACATCTTTTGGCCATCTGATGATAGAGCATAGCTATCTCCATCGAAGCGGTAGCCTTTCAGTAGATCTGAGGCAATGGTCAGAATGTTGACTGCGAAATCGTAGTGATTTAGCGGAGTGTAAGATTTGGTTTTCTTGGGTACCGGAATGGTGAGTAACTGCTCCAACGAAACACGAGAAGAACCACACTGGGTTAAGAGTTGATTGTTCATGGGTATAAGAATTATAGATTTGATGAGCGATATTGCTCATTGTTCTTATACCAATTAATTAGTGCGCTAAACTAATCCTAAAAGGATTCAAATGCTTTTTCAAACCGGGTATTCATCCAAATGCTTAAGCATGTCTCATCATTAATTGGAATTGATTTCAAAAAATTAAAGTTTAAAATTTCATTTTTTAAAACCGATAATTGTTTTTTTCTATTCTTTAATACAAGAGTACAGTCAGTATTCTCTAGACTCATAAACACTTTCCGTACTATTTTTAAACCATCTTCCCCCCCATATATTGAATCTTTAATCCAGTTTGGCTCATCCGTTTTAAACTCTTTTAATGGAACAAAAGGTGGGTTGCATAGAACAATCATTGGCCCCTTCAAGTTTACCAATTCACCAGCGCTCCACTTGTAGATTTTAGCATCCACATTATGAAAATCAAGATTTGTTCTACTTGATACTAATGCGTCATCTGAGTTATCGAAGAGAAATAAATTAGTAAATAATTGAGGATTTCTTTTAAAAACTGAAATACCTAATACTCCACATCCACAACATAAGTCTACAAGCGTACATTTAAATATTCCAACCAAACTATTGAAATCTATTTTTAAGAATGCTAACGAGGATTCTTTAGGTGAGAAAGTTTTTTTAAAAAGAATAAATTCTCGACCACCCCATGAAATTATCTTATGATGACTTTCATTCATTTAAAAACCTGATAGATGTATCATAAGAAACTTTTCCAACTGATACTCAGATAAAAAATGGATATTGAAGACCTTCTTTATATCTAAGAAAAGTGAATTGAATATAACTCATATATGAAATATCAGACTCAGTAGAAAATGATGGTAATTTATAATATGGGACGCGTGGATTTAAATGATGTTCTTTATGATACATACAGTTTGACCAAAAGAATTTTGTTATTCGATGCGATCTTATTGAGCGTGTTGTAAGATTTTGTCTACGGTTTCCTTCCTCCCCTTGATATAAATAATCATGCTCTGCTGCATTTTTAGTTGTATTAAAAAAACAGAATCCGATGTATGGAAAAAGAAGATGCCAGAGAAAAGCTGAGAAATCCGAAAAATAGATTACTAGCCCAAATAAAATGGCTATAAGGAATAAATGACTACTTCCTTTAATTATTCCGTTCTTTTTGATCGATATCAAAGTATCAATTGGGATCGTAACGAGATATGTAAGATTCAAATAATGAAGAACCAAGAACAAGTAATGAACAACTTTAGAATTTGGACGGTCCACATAACCTGGATCCTCACTCGTTGTTGAATATCCATGATGAAGTGTGTGTCCTTTGATGTATTCGGTAAAATCAACAAACATTGGGATCATTATCATTTGTCCAATGATTATATCAAGAAACCTAGATTTGGATATTCTTTGGTGAACAATTTCATGCCCAAGTGTATAAAGCCCTACCATTAAAAATCCCAAACAAATAACAATCAGAACTTTAATCATTATTATATCTGTAGCATGCAAAGTAAATTGTAAAGCTAAATAACTAGTTGTTATTAAAACAATTTTAGAAGGAATTCTCTTCAATTTTTATTGAATTGCTTAATTGTTTATAAACGTAGTCAAGCACAGACTTTCTATTTCTCAAACTAGTAATGGCCGCCTTTGCACCTATATCCCAAACTATATAGTCATCACCAGCGATTCTTGGAAAAATTTGTCTAATATCATATTTAACATTCAGGTGCTCATTTAAATAACTCAATAAATATGGATATTCTTTTTCGCTGAAAATTGGCTTCGTATTTTCATTAATAAGCTCAAAATAATCAGCTATTAAATCTTGTTTTGCAAACAACAAAACCCCCGCTATTTCGCTTAGATTCTTTCCTTCTATAATCTGACATGAGTCTAAAAGCATTCTTTTAAGTGTAAAATTCGTATCACACTTATCTATTGCCTTTTTAATGTCTCCTTCAACTAATACAGAAAGAAACATCTGAATATCTTGATCATTAATCCCAAGCTCTTGAGCAGCTAACATACAAAGCTCAAAATGACTTATCGGTAGTCCTTCTGAGTTAAGATAACTCTCTTCCTTCAATAGTAATTCGTTTAAGTATCGATTAACAATACTGTCTTTTCCAGGTATCCATGGAACTGCTCCATGGGAATATTCTGCTTGAATGCATTTAACAAATTGCATGTATTCCCATGAAAAAAAGACTTGTACTTCGAATAACTTTTTCAATGCATCCTTGCTTTTTAACTCATGAAAAATAGGGTGCCTTATAATGTCGTCTCTGAGATCCAGAATTTCAGGATTGTCTTTCAATACAGTTGAGGGAATTTTTGTTAAGTGCGGTGAATTCCTAGGATTTGCTTCTTCTTTTAGGTTATTAGGATTATGAAAACAAAGAGGATCATCAGCCATATAACTTCCATTTGCTTGAGCCATCCCTCGACAACCCGGACATCTATCAGTTTCATAATAATAACACCCTTGGCACCAACTGTCATTAGGTCTCTCATATTCCCTTAAGTCTTTTACTACTGGGGATTCCTTTAGAATTTTTTCAAGTGAAATTTGATTCGTATTGCCAAGTGGTACAAAAGTACCACTGCATGGCCTAACATCCCCCTCATAATTTATGTAGAGAGAATAAAAATTTGTGGCACAAGTGTAACCTACTCTTATTGGTAAAAGAGGCCAGGTGAAACCATATTCCCCCCTATCAATTGACCAAAGCTCTTCCCATAAAACTTTAAGCTCAGAAGGAGTCAATAGTTCACCTGGGTCTCCATCATAATGACATCCAACAAAGCGTTCAAAATATGGTATCATGCCATTTTCTCTAGCATAACGCCACATAGTTGGTAACTCGTCTAAGTTCTTCCTCACAACAATAGTTTCTAAACTAATAGGCAGTCCAGAACTTCCACCATAGCCTGAATCCAAAAGATTATTGATTCCACGAACAGCTTTCTCCCACATTCCTGGAGTACCTACCATTTCGTCGTGAACCCAAGATTTGCTACTATAAAGTTTTACGAATGGCAACACTTTGTATGATGCCATTTTTTCTGCCACTTCCTTAGTTATCAATGTACCATTAGTAAATATTTCAATTTCTAAGCCTCTTTTTGCAGAATGTTCACACAGATCAAAAAAAAGTGGTGACAATAAAGGTTCTCCACCCCCAATTAAATCAATTGTTTTTGCACCTAGATCAGCTGCTTGATCTATAATATCCTTTAGCTTATCTAAAGAAAGGGTTTCTTTAACATTATTATTTATATTTTTAAAACCAGCTTCATACTCTTCAGTATCATACACATTTTTTACATCACCAAATCCTGCGAAACAACCAGTGCAAGCTAGATTACATTTATTAGTAAATTCCAGGTTAAAATAGAGTAGACGCTCTCTATTTCTTGCTGCACTATATTCTTGTACTGTGTATCCTTCAGAACCAAAAGATGGGGCAGGTTTAAGGGTTCCATTTTTTATCTCTTCTTCATCATTCTTAGCTATTCTTTCAAGAAAATTGTTCATTTCCAGCTGAGAAAACTTTAGCGCTTCTTGCTCAGTTAGAAGTAATGACCTATCATACTTTTTTCTCTTATTTACACGAGAATTAACAATTATCTCTCTGCCATCCTTTTTGAACTCATGTTCATCTGATGAAATGTAAGTAGATTCCTTTACTGGGCCTGCAAAATCAACAATCAAATCTGATCTAGCTTTTGATTGACAACTTAATCTATCACCAGATAATTTTTTTTCTTTTATTATTTCCCTATCTGTAAGAGCCGTGATTTCACCACTCTTTAGCTCGAACCTACACGTCAAACACTTCGCCTTACCACCACACGTATGTGGTATAGAAATACCAGATTTCGCTGCTCCTTCTAATAAGTTATCATCGGGACTGATACTAAAACTATTCCCATTGAATGATACCTTGTATTCTTTTTGATTACCCATAACAAAAAATTTTCTTCCCTGTAAAATATTATTAAAAAAGACTTTTGCAATAACTAATTACAATTTCCATAAATCTTAATATTCTTTGATCCCATTCTGAACTCATTTCAATTGGACGAAACTCAACTCTGAGATTTCCAGGATTACCTCTTAGTCTGACCCAAAAATAAACTGTGTCTTCTAAAGGCAATGTTATGTTATCACCTAAACTAATTGGACGGAATTTTTTGATTATCTCAAAATATTCTTTGGAAGTTCTTATATCATGGGGTAGGTAGCCCACCCTCTTATAAGTACCACATTTTGATAACTCACCATTAGCTTGTTCGAATATTTTTTGTGTTGTGCAATGTTCGGAAAATCTACTACCGTTTACATAAATAGGTTGTTTAAAATCTTCTACTATAGATTCACCATTTTCATTCAAGAAATTAAACAAGGATATATTCTTATTATCAGAATCTAATTGAACATGAAAATGTATTTCATTTATGCATGCGACCCCAGATTCTCCTGGCAAAATAAATGTTGATTTATTTGATAGTTCTAACTCTGAGCTCCTTTTGCTAAAGTAGTTACAACTTGCTCTATATCTTCGACCTTTAGTAAAAAAATGAGTGTGATTTACAATACTTTCATCAACTCTGGGAAGGAATGCATTAGTTGAAAGCATTTTATTACTATCAATTATCTTAATCTCTGTTCTCAGTTTTTCTTCTGCATTTTTGAGATCATCAATTGCTTTTTGGATTCCGGATTCATCCATGTTCCAGGGACCCGGGTTTAGCTCCAGTTGAAAACTGCCAAGCTCTGGGACTAAGTTCCGAACCTCTGTTCTCTTTATAACTTTTTCAGCAAAACCGTATGCCGGTGTCCCGTCTCCATTTAAAACATGATATTCTAACTCAACTCCAAATTTGACAAATTTATGTGGATTCATTACTGTTTCTTATCAATTTAATTTTATGGACGGAACAGAATCTGAAAATGGTGATATATTATCATCGATAATAGAATATTTTTTTAACCTGCCAACTTGGGCTATTATAATCATTATAATAGGCACAGCTTCTTCGTTTGCTACTGTATTAATTTTTGGAGGCAAATTCATAGCTAAGTCTTTTATGGAGAAAAGATTTAATGACTTCATTACCAGTAGAGAACATTTTCTCAATGATTTAAAAACCAAAACAGAAAATCTTTTATTATCTGTTGAACATATTCAACTAGCCCAGCTTCTTTCAATCAATTTAGGGGATATTGATCCGCAAGTTTATAGGTTGTTGAGTTTTGAATACTATAAGATTGAACAAATACGTAAAGAGGAGAGAAAACCAATTGAGCACTTTATTTCTGGATTGTTCTGTTTATGCCATTGCTACATAACCGATACTTGGGACGATATTGAACATGCTAAAGAAGATTTAAATTTGGCAATCAAAGGTTTCTCTCATAATTCACCAGATGATCTCTTAGGAGAAGCTTGGAATTATTTAGGTGTATCACATGATCGTAAAGGAGAATATTTAAGGGCTATTAATGCATATAACAATGCTATGGATAAATTCTCATCAGAGCCAAAGAGGAAAAAAGTTCGTTACAACCTGGCATGTACTTATTCCGATATAATAAAAGATTTAATTCAAAACTCTGATTCGGAAAGTTTTAATAGGTATAACGCTTACTTTTCCAAAGAATCCCAACCGTTCGAAAGTAACGGAAAACTAATAAAGTATTTAGAAGACACCGCTTACCATTTTTTAGAGGATGCTCTCGAAAATCATGAAAGCAACTTCAGAGATTTATTGAATGATAAAGACCTAAAGATTTTGTCAACACTTGATAGTAAAGTTGTATTAAATCAAAGAGAAACGCATCGATTTATCTATCTACTCGAAAGATTTGGAAAAACCTATTACGGTTGTAATAATTATATGACTATTCTTGCAAGCTAAAAGCTATTATTTGAAATAATTCCTAATCAACTAAGTATTTTGTTTATTTTTTTAGACCATTTTTCCATCGCTGTCTTCTTTTCGTCAAAATAATCATATCTATTGTATATAGCAGTAACTGTATTATCCCCAGACAAACCGGAATGATTTAATAATTTCCCAATTACTATCGGGGGTGTCCCAAGTTCAGCCATTTTTGTCATAACTGTTCTACGTAAATCATGCGGCCTAAAATCCGTAATCCCAGTTACTTTTTTTATCCTTTTTGTAGCTTTATGAATCCATTTTATAGGGGCATCCTTTTTAGGCGATTTAAAAACATATTCAGAATCCCCTTCTTTTAATTTTGATAGGATGTCACAAGCCAACTCGGAAAGCGGTACCGTATGTGGTTTACTATTCTTTGTATCACCTGAACCTATTACCCAAATTTTTTTATTTATATCAATGTCTTTCCATTTCGCATTTTGTGTCTCTCCTCGTCTTTGGCCAGTTATAAGTAATAGTTTAAATAATGATGCTACTGGTTCTTTTTGTTCATTAAAATGATCCCATAGTTTTTTTATTTCTTCCTCAGAATACACCCTGTCTCTACTCCTTTCTTTTACTTTCCGATGGATATGCAAAACTGGGTTTATTTCTAAATAGGCCTTCCCAATTGCAAATGATAAGGTACTAGATAGTATTGCTTCTACTCTATTAGAAAGTGTTTTCTTTCCTCTATCTATAGCTATCGAATCAAGCAGACTAATGATTTTTCTTCGTGAAATATCTTCAATGAACAAATCCCCAATTTTAGGTACTAATTCTTTTTCAAGGATTCTCACGTATTCTTTAGCAGTAGTTTCCGATAAGTTTGGTAAGTGTCCCCTTTTGAATTCTTCAGCTAACTCTCTAAATGTAATCCTATTCTGTTCTTCTAATAGCTTCTTTTTTTTCTCATAGTTTAAATCAATTCCTTGAGATACTTGATAAGCCAATTCCTTTGCAATCTTTCTTGCTTCTACTAATGTAAGTTTTGGGTAGCTACCAATTGTATATCTTTTGCTATCCCCACCATACCGATATCTATAGAAAAAGGACTTTGATCCTTTATCTGTGACCCTCAATGCCATACCAGATACTACAGTATCATAATACTCTATTCGGTCTTTTCCTGCAGGAACTATTGAAGCTCTTATAAATGAATCGGTTAATTTTTTAGTCGGCATAAACTATATTCTAGGGACCACATGGGGACTACAAAATACGAAAATGATTGAAAAGAATATCACCAATTGAAACAGAAAAAATATCATTTAAATACTTTAAAGAGATGTTTTAGACAGATTGAAATAGATTGATACAATAATAAAATCTGACTACGAATCAGGCGGTTACAAGTTCGAATCTTGTCGGGTGTACACCTAAATAATAAGCCTCTCGGAATTTTCACAGCCGGGGGGCTTTTTTTTGTTGACCTTTAAGAAAGGTGTTCAATCCAGATTTAAAACAATTTCTTTGTTATAAACCTTTACTTCCTTGCCAAAATAATCTTTCTCAATAGATGGTTTGGAATGAAGCAATTCAAGATAAGCACCTATTATTCTATCGAGAGTTACTCTAGAGAAAGTAACCCGCGAACTTTTACCCCTCATATTATATGGTTTATGGGTATTCACTTCTATCTCAATCATATCGTTTCCTTCTTCTGAAAATGTATGCCCGAATTTTACTACTAGAGTCCCCTCTGAACACACTGATGTATAAGTATTCGTGCTATCGGGATAGATAATTTCATTTTTAAAGTGATCCATAATCTTTCCTCAATTATATATTAATGCTAACTACTCCACTTATCAGCCAAAGCCTCAGCCTGGTCCATCACCAATTCCATTGCTCTCTTCTGTTTATCGGGAGGGTATTTGTAACGTTGAAGAGTTCTTCTAACTAATATTCGTAACCGGGCTCTAACATTCTCCCGCTTCTGCCAGTCAACCGTTGTGGACTTTCGAAGCTTCTCTGTTATTTCTACTGCAATTTTTTTAAGGATTTCGTCTCCCAATTCGCGAACTGCACTTTCGTTTTCTGAGAGAGCGTAATAAAAAGCTATCTCATCATTGTTCAGCCCGAGGTTTTTATCCTTCTGGATTTCCTCCCGAAACTCTTTGGCCATTTGAATCAGCTCTTCTATGACCTGAGCCGTTTCAATAGCACGGTTATGATATCTTCGAAGAGTTTCGATAAGCCGGTCACTGAACTTCTTTTGCTGTACAATATTGGTATGTGTTCTTGACCGAATCTCGTCTTTCAGTAACTTTTCCAACAACTCAACTGCGAGATTCTTGTATTTCATTCGGCGGACATCTTCCAAAAACTCATCACTTAATAATCCAATTTCAGGTTTATCAAGCCCAGCCAGGCTAAATATATCTTCGACCCCTTCTGCCCTTATAGCACTATCAAGAATTTGTTTTAGAACACTGTTCTTTTCCTCCTGACGCCTTTTCTTTTCTACCGATGAATATTTGTTAATTGCCGATTTTACTGAATTGAAAAATGCTATTTCTTTCTCTAGTTCAATGACTTCATCCAGCGTATTACACAATGAGTGTGCTTTATTCAGAGCAAGTACCGTATCCAGAAATCTTTTCTTACCGTTCTCAATTCCTAATACATAGTTAGCTGCGGGAACAACCAGTTTATAAGTCTCTGTTTCGTAGTCTGAGTAATCAAAGCCCTGAAACATACCCCGTAGTATATCCAGTTTCTCGAGTACAATATCATAGGCTTGTTCCGCCTCTAGAGTTGGAGCTCCTTTTCCATTCGATTCGGTATAAATTTTCAATGCTTTTTTAAGCTCATTGGCGATACCGATATAATCGACCACCAATCCACCTTGCTTATTCTGAAAAACCCGGTTCACTCTTGCAATCGCCTGCATCAGATTATGTCCTTTCATGGGTTTGTCGATGTACATGGTATGGCAACAGGGTGCATCAAACCCGGTAAGCCACATATCACATACGATAACGATCTTAAATTCATCCCCTGGATCTTTAAATCTTTTTTCTAAGCGCTTCTTCGTTTTCTTTGGATAGAGATGAGGCTGCATCTTTTGAATGTCTGAGGCAGAACCGGTCATAATAATCTTAATCTCTCCTTTCTCCGGATCTTCATCATGCCACCCGGGTCTGAGTTCTGTAATGGCATTGTACAAATCCACACAAATCTCCCGGCTCATTCCAACTACGATGGCTTTCCCTTCAATCGATGAAAGTCGCTTTTCAAAATGAGTAACCAAATCTTCAGCTACTTGTTTAATTCTGGGTTCGGAACCCACCAGTTTCGCCAGTGTTGACCATTCACTCAGCGTCTTTTCGCGTGTAGTTTCATCTTCGTATTCTTCAATGACATCATCTACTTGTCGACTAAGTTCTTCCAGTTCTTCTTTGTTGATGTCCAGCTTCGCCAACCGACTTTCATAATAAATAGGAACGGTTGCTCCATCATCCACAGCATCCTGGATATCATAAATACTTACATAATCTCCGAACACCGCACGGGTATCCCTGTCTTCTAAGGAAACGGGTGTCCCTGTAAAACCAATAAAGGTAGCATTGGGAATAGCGTCTCGCATGTGGCGGGCATACCCATAAGTGTAGCGGTTCTGTTTTTTGTTGTAGGTAGGTTTTAATCCATACTGACTGCGATGCGCCTCATCGGAAATCAGCACAATATTATGACGGTCGCTTAGAGATGGATGTTCAGCCTCGTCATCAATTAAAGAGAACTTCTGAACCGTAGTAAAAAAGATGCCTCCCGACTCGCGGGATGAAATCAGTTCCCGCAATTCTTCCCGGCTATCCGCCTGAACCGGTTTTTGTTTTAGTAAATCCTGTGAAGCCGAAAAGGTTTGATAGAGCTGACCGTCCAGATCATTTCTGTCTGTTACTACTACAATCGTCGGGTTTTTCATTTCCGGTTGTTGTAACAGCTTGCCGGCAAAGCACACCATAGAAATACTTTTACCGGAACCCTGGGTATGCCAGACCACCCCACCTTTTTTGGAGCCGGGTTTCACTTCATCCGCATAGGTAGCGCGATGCTCTTCCACCCTATCCTCATTCGCTTTTGAAGCAACCAGCACCGCGCGTACTGCTTCCCGAACGGCGTGAAACTGATGATACCCCGCAATCTTTTTAATAAGATTATCCCCGTCTCTTTCGAACAGAATGAAATGCCGGATGTAATCCAAAAAAAGTTCGGGAGTAAAAAAACCTTTGATCAGCGTTTCCAGTTCAAACTCCAGCAAAGGCCGGTCGTTTTCGTTGGTGATCGCCCGCCACGGCATGTAGCGCTCCGACTGAGCTGTCAGTGAACCGAGCCGAGCCTGATATCCGTCACTGATGATATTGGCAATGTTGTAGGTAAACAGATCGGGAATCTGATCCTGGTAGGTTTGAATCTGATTGAAGGCATTCCAGATATCCGTTTCTTCGTTGTCGGGATTTTTTAATTCCAGTACCGCAAGTGGAATCCCATTAATGAAAACAATAATATCCGGACGTCGAAGCTGATTCTTACCCTGAATGGTATACTGATTAACCGCCAGAAACTGATTTTTGGAGGGTTCGTTAAAATCGATGAGCTGAACTATTTCGGGTTCTTTTTTTCCATCCCGTTCCACTTCCACCGATACCCCGTCAATCAGCAGCTGCTGAAACATATAATTTCTATGAACAGGGATAGGATGATCCAGCGTGCTCAAAATATGAACCACTTCATCCAGTGCTTTTTCGGGGACCGATGGGTTTATCCGAACAAGTGCTTCTTTTAGCCTTGGACCGAGCAGTACTTCGTGATAGTCTTTTCTTAACGGAGTCACTCCATCGGGAGCAATATCCGGCCCGAACACCACCCTCCATCCGATTTCTCTGAACCAGTCGAGGCCTAATAATTCAAGTTCGTTTTCATTCATCGGTTTATCTTTTTAAATGGTCCCCATCGGATATAAATCAGGGAAATAATGTCCCACCACTTTTCCCGGAATATGAAATCGTATCGGAGCTTTATGAGAATCAGATACCACCAGTTCCTCTTCCAGGAGTTGTTTGATTAACGCGGTTGCCGTTCGCTCGCCTAATCCGATTAGCCGGGGCACTTCCCCTCTGGCAATTTCCCCGCGCATCATCACTTCGGTAAGTACATGCTTTGCTTCCACTCTCAGTGGCTTTTCGTCAATCAGGGTATTATCCGCCCTGCGATTTACATAGCCTTCAATACGATTATATAAACCATCCAATGCCAGCAGCTTTTTCATAAATAAAACCTGATCCGCTGCCACTTCAAAAATGAATCTACTGAATTCGGTTAATGCTTTTTCCGACAGATTTCCTCTTCCGTCATAATCGCCTTTTCGTTCGCTGTCTGCACTGGCCAGCATTCCTTTATACTCTTCTGCTCTTCGGGCTAATCCTCTGGATAAGGTCCAGAGTCCGTGTGAGTCAATTCCTACCTTTCGCATAAAGGCATAGGTAAATAAGCGGGTTACCCGACCGTTTCCATCCAGAAAAGGGTGAATCCATGCAAGACGATGATGACTCGCAGCAGCCGTAACCAGTTTTCTGTGCCCAACTACTGTATCTGAAGTATAGGTCTCTTCAAAGCGTTTCATAAACTCCGGAAGACTCTTCCAGTCCGGAGCCACATGCCTGCCTACCCGTACATCATGTGTTCTGAGCTCGCCCGGTACCATGGTGATAACTTCCCCGTTATCCGGATTTTTAATGGTTAGGAAATGTTCCGGGACCCGCTCATAAAACTCTTTATGAATCCGGCAGATAAAATCAGTGGAGCATACGTTCACATCTTCTCCGGCTTCAAAACGTTTATCAATGAGTTCCTGAACCTCGATGTGAGCCAGGCTCAGCTTCTGAAGACGTTTCTTTTCTTCATCCTCACTGTAATCCCGCTTTACCGCTTTTTCAATCTCAGCCGGAGTGGTATGTTCTCCTTCAATCAGATTGGAATAGTAGCTGTTGATATGGCGCAACAACCGGGCGATTTCTTTTTTGGTGACGGGATGCACCATGCCCCCCAGCTCCGCGGCCTCCGCATACACCTTCATCGCCAGCGCTACCAGAGCTGGTTGTTCTCGCGGAAACATCGGTTCCATATGGGCCGGACGATCAAACATATTCGATAATTTTTGCGGGTTCTGTTGCGGGTTATACATATGCATTAAGTGCATACAAACCATGCTAATATCTGAATATTATACCGATATACAAAGTATATTTTGCGGGTTCTGTTGCGGGTTTATTTGCTGGTTAATGAACGCCCCGTATTAGTCCACATGTTTCTCAAAAGATTGCCTGATCAAATACATTGCATATTCTAATTGATCCATCTGTGATAAACGAAATTCAACATTTCCATTTCCCCATTTCCCGAGGCCAGTTATATCCCGGCAAAGCCCCTTAGGATCATCGATTTGATCGAAATTTAAATTTAATACTAAAAGAAGTTCGGTCTTGTAAGGAATGATATCCACAAAATTGGTAGAGCTCTTATAAGCGATATAAAGTTTTCTAACCACTTCTCTTACTGATAAATCAATATCTAAAATTTGCTCTCTCAAACCTTCGAACAAAAATAGCGATTCTCCCTGTAAGTATGTGTGATCTTCAAGTGTATATTCCTGCTCTTCCTTTGGTTCTTCCTTCTGGGTAAGCCGAGTTAATTTTTCATCTGAAAGATTTGGAAACATCCAGGTTTCAGCTACTTCTTTTGCCAGTTTTTCAGTTCGTTTTGCGATTTCCTCACCATTCCAAACCTCTTTAGTGGCAAGCCCCTGGTTTAATCTAATCGGGCTTTCCTTAAATCCACCTTGCATATCTCTTTTCTCAATAAAGGAACGGTCACTAAGCTCTGAATTGTAGCCCGTTAAAGTCAGATTGCCAAGGGTGTGAAGAAATTTTTCATGAATAACTTCCCAGTTTTCGCCCAGCGACCGTTTCCAGTCTTCACTCAAATTTTTGTTCTGGGGCATGATATGCTCAATAGTATACTCCCCGATATTAACCCGTTCTTTCCGGTTACGATTCTCAAGTTTATTCAACAAATATGCTTTACTTCTGAAATTATAAACATCCCTGACTTCAAGCTCCTGCACAAGCTCATTATCTGTTGGAAAACGGCGATACGTTGTTTTAGTAATAAATGCTGCTTTTACCGAATCCAGATAATCTGACTTGTCAATACCTCGTGTGAATGTCTGGAATGTCTTATTAAGGCTGTTTGTTGGAATCCCGCATATAGCTCGCCGGAAAACATAGGACTCTATCAGGCGAAGTATCTGAATGAATTCTTCTTTCAGTAATAATCCTGTTTTATAATCAACATAGGTTTCCAAAATAAGTGGAAAAGACACCTCTACTCTAAGGGTTTTAATATCCTTAAAGACTTCAAGCAACTCAGTATCCTCTTCCTTCAATAGGGCAAAACTTACGTAGTACCCGGCATAAGTATGTATTTCTTTAAGAAGCTCTTCGACAGTACCTGACATCTGCTGCTTCACAAATTTTTTAAACTCATCATACACCTGATTCACTTTTGGGATTTCTCCTGTCTTGAGGGTCAGGTAATCGCGCATAAAGCTATCGAACAAATACAAGCTGTCATGACCGAATCTAAGCTCCATCGGACGCCAATAATCTTCATACAGTCTGTTTTGCTCTTTAAGCTCAAGTCCCATTAACACATAATTGCGAATCAAGTCAGCTTGAGATAGATCTAATCCCGTTGAGTTCAGGCTTTCAAAAATCAACTGAGGATTGTCGTGTGTCCGGTCAAGGGAAATATCTACCACGATAAGTTTTTGAAGGCCGGCATATATTTTTTCCAGATCATAATTTTCGGAAATCATTTTCTCATAAAAGAACCGGTAATTATCATACACTCTGGGAGACGGTTTTTCAGGAAGAGGCAGATCTTTCACCAGCCTTTTCAAAGTTTCTTTATCTCCCTGAGTAAGCAAAAGCTTGTGATAGAGGTCACCTTCCTCTTCGGAGTTAAACAAATAATAATTCTGCAGCTTTTTGGAGCTTATCCCAATATCCAGATCTTTTTCTTCTATGACCTTGGCCAAAGCAGAAATCAATAATGACAGTGTCGTTAATCGCTGTTGCCCGTCAATAACAAGTAATTCAGGAACCGCCGAAGTTTGGTAAAGCCCCTTTTGAATGTATACGACCGAACCTATAAAATGCCCCTGATTTTTTGCATCAGAACCTATTCTGAGGATATCCTCCCATAATTGAAGGCATTGATGTCTTTTCCAACTATAGGTTCTTTGATATACCGGTATAACAAACTGACGAGTGGCGTTTAGAAATTTGAGTAATGTAGTTTCTCCAGCTTTCATAGTTCATTATTTATTTTCATTCCTCTTCAGCTTGATCAAATTCTTTTAGCTTCTCAACTATAGAATTTACAAACGTTTCAATGAGAGATTTTGGATAGCCATATTTACGAAGTATTACTCTGCTGAAGACTCTTAATTGTGCTTGAACAGAGTCTCTTTTAATCCAATCTGCGAATTGATGTTTTTCAATTTCGGTGGCTAACTCTTTGGTAATGGATCTGATTCGTCCCGCCTCAACTTGTTTACTTTCTTCAGGCTCCTTGAGTAAGTTTTCGATCAGTTCAGATAATGAATCCGGAATTTCAATTTCCGTAGCTTCTTCAGCAGTTTTATCCTGCTCTTCTTTTTCTAGTTCTTTTTCAGCCTCCCTTAAATCTTCCTGCTTCTTCAGTTCCGTGATAATGGCGTTTGAATGTTCTGCCGCTCCTTGAAGATCCGGGAAAAGTGATGCATGATGAACATTCATTCTTCTCAGGTGTTGAATACATTCATCCCTATCTTCATTAGGGATATAAATTTTGCAAATATATTTAGCGAACTCCCTTTCTTCTTCCTCTTCAGACACATCAATTATTTCCTCATCCTGTAAAGAATTTATCAGCTGGTTTTCAAGGGTATCCCCGAATTCTGAAAGTGTAAATAACCCCGCCTGATTAACTAATCTTCCGTGGTCATCTTTACGGGGCTCCAATATTTGAATGGGGTTAGGACTTCCTTCGATGTAAGATTTGTTCAGTACATAAATTGTCCTGTAAGGATTATCCAACTCAGATGTGGAATCCGGCTTTTCAAATGCGAAGAACAGAGCCACATAAGGAGAATATGTCCAGTCCAATAATGGAGTCATAAGTCCATGGTGTTGCCCAACGGCCCAAAGTTCATCTACTTCCTCGAGGTCAACCAATGTACGATCTAATATTCTACCCCTTACGGCTTTTCGAAAAAAACTAATTTGCTCTTCAGCAACTTCATTTGATATAATTCCCCTGTGGTCTAACCGACCTAGAGATGGAGTTAAGGGCCAGTCAAACCTACGGTGTCCTCTATAAACCAATTGTGTTTTATACCGGTTAAAAAAACCTTCTTCTAGGATTTCTGAAAAATGCCTCCAGCCTTTCACCTTTGTCGTAGGAATCCTTCCGCTTTCATATTCTACAAAAAGCTTAAAATCCGGCCATTCTGGAATATTCTCAAGATGTGAATTTTTACGATCCTCAGAATTACTCTTGTCTTCACTCATACCTCAATCTCCCCGGAAATGAGTTTAGGTAAAAGAGTGTCTCTTACTTTCGATAGAGTTTCAGTTTCTTTCTCATTTTTTAATCGTATTTCGAAACTTGGCTTAACCAATTCTGAAAATAATTCGAGAATTGCATCATCAGCTTTTAGGAAAGGTATTGAGTTCATATTTCCTTGATTAATTTTAAGCTGAACCGCTCCTGTTACATAAGGTTTTATATCAACAGTTTTTAAAAAAAGGTAAAGCGTTTCGTCAGATACTGGACTCAATCCTTTCAAAACATGTGCATGATTATTAACCCAGATCTTTCCGTTGACATACTGAAGTATAGGCTTTCCTTTGTCATCCATTACACTTCCGTCTTCGGCCATTAAAACATGTATCCCATCAAATAAAAAATCTTCTACATAATCCATTATAGATGTAGCTCCATAGTATGGGAAACTCCCCTTACGCTTTTCTCTTTCTCTTCTTGATAGGGGAACTCGTTTTGAGTCGAAGTTTTCTATTACACTTCCAAGATTTACAACCTCCCACCCCCTCGGCACTTCTCCCAACTCACTATCCACCAGTTCGTCCGGGAAGAGGGAGGCGGTTTGGGCAAGTTGCTGGCGCTGGTCTTCAGTCATGGCTTCCAGCTTTTGATCTAAGGCTGACATGGTTTCCTCCCATAACACGGCCCCGTCCGCCGAAACCTTGGTGCAGGAGGAAATGGCCGCCATCGCGGCCAACTCGGAGTCCTGGCCATCTTGTATTGCCTGTATCTTTGCACGGACCGGATCAAAATCCACAAACCAGCTTTTGAAGATCGCCTGCGCCATCCCCTCCAGCGTTTCGTTTATCTGCTGGTTAAGCTGGATTTTTTGGTCGAATACCTTAATCCAGCGTATGACTTTTTCTCTATAATTTTTAGGAGGTAAAAGTATTTCTATTCTCTCTAAGAGCTCTGTGTCAAGCTTTCCAGCCCCAATTCCAGTTTCGTCTACCATTTGAAGTAACTTTTTTTCATAGCCACGAAGCCAGTAAAAAATATATTCTGAACTTATCTCTCCCTTGGGGATTAAGGCTTTCACGTCTTGATTGAAAGAAACTGGTCTGGTCGCCAAACAAATTGGGATTCTCTGGTGCAATATACTTCCTCTCACAAGTAATAAAACTGTTCCTGCTTCTACCAATTTACCTGAGCTATTAAGTGCTTCTTCTGTAATTCTATTCTCTGAGTCAGAAACAAAGAAATCATACATAGAAGAAGCGCTAATCCACGGAATATTTCCCTTCCAGTAATTCTTCTTCTTCTTGCTAGGAGTACTACCTGATTTAAGATGGAATAACTCTCCTAATTCTTTCGAATCCCACTCAGAGCTCATACCCCAGCCCCGCTAAGTTTTCTTTTATCTGAGCTTCCAGTTTTTCGCTTTCTTCAAACTGGGTTTTCAGCCGGGCGGTGAGTTGTTCCATTTTTTCGGCAAAGGGAATGCCATCGTCTTCAGCATCGGGTGCGCCTACATAACGGCCCGGAGTGAGTACAAAATCGTTCTTTTCAATTTCTTTTCTGGTGGCAGACTTACAAAAACCGGGAAGGTCTTCGTAGTCCTCATTGTGCTGCCAGTTGGTGAGGGTTTGAGCTATTTGGTCTATTTCTTCCTGTTTAAAATCGCGCAGTACCCGGTCTTTCATGTAGCCTTTTTCGCGGGCATCAATAAACAGCACTTTGCCTTCCCGGTTTCCACGTCCCCGGCCATCGGGGGTGGAACTTCCGTTCCTTTTATTTTTGGTGAGAAACCAAATACATGCGGGGATTTGGGTGTTGGTGAATAACTGCCCCGGCAGAGCCACAATGCATTCCACTTTGTCGGCCTCCACCAGCGCTTTACGGATATCTCCTTCTCCTCCGGTGTTGGAACTCATGGAGCCATTCGCCAGCAGCAAGGCCATACTCCCGTTTGGGGAAAGGTGGTATAGCATATGCTGCAGCCAGGCAAAGTTGGCGTTGCTTTCCGGCGGGGTACCGAATTCCCAGCGGGGATCATTTTCCAGGCTGGCATTCCACCAGTCTTTCACATTAAAGGGAGGATTGGCCATCACAAAGTCGGCCCGGAGATCGGGGTGCTGGTCGTTGGTAAAGCTATCGGCGGGTTGTTTGCCAAAATCAAAATCAATGCCGCGAATCGCCATGTTCATCGCCGCCAGCCGCCAGGTGGTGGGATTACTTTCCTGTCCGTACACACTAATCTGACCAATACGTCCGCCAAATTCCTCAATAAAATCCTCGCTCTGTACAAAGAATCCCCCGGAACCCATCGCGGGATCATACACGCGGCCTTCAAAGGGTTTGAGCATGCGCACCATCAATCGTACTATACTCTTAGGCGTGTAATACTGTCCACCTTTCTTTCCCTCAGCCAGTGCAAATTCTCCAAGAAAATACTCGTACACATGTCCAAGTATGTCTTTGCTCTTTAAGCCAATCGGTTTGCCGTTGTATTCCTTGGCGGTAAAGTTGGTATCTGAAAACAAATCTATGAGTTCACCCAGTTTACCAGCAGGCAGTTCACGCTGGGAATAGGTCTTATTCAGGATGTTTTTGAGGTTTTCATTTTCCTTTTCAATAGCTGCGTTGGCGTCGTCAATGAGTTTGGCGGTACCCTGAAATTTGTACGTCTCTCCTTCAGGTAATTCTATTTCTGTACCGGGTGCCAGCTTGTTGTTATCTCTGAGTAACTCCCATCGTGCCAATGGCGGCACCCAGAATACATTTTTGGCTTTGTAATAATCTTTGAGCTCCAGTTCTTCTTCTATGGCCTGCCCGTATTCTTCGTCCGAATCAAAATGTTCCCGTGGCATATAAAAATCGTGTTCGGGATCGGCGAAATGTTCCTTCAGTTCCTGCCGGCGGTCTTCAAAGGCATCGGATACATATTTCAGAAAGATAAGTCCCAGCACCACATGTTTGTATACGGCAGCATCCAGATTACTGCGCAGTTTATCTGCGGCTGCCCACAATTTCTTTTCCAGGTCTCTTAAAAATTCCTGTTCTGTTTTCTCCATTCAATTCTTTTTTTTAGGCGTTGGAATATCAAGAGATTATAGTCATTGGAAGAGTGATTGGAAAGGATTATTTCTGTTGGAATTAACAAAATCAGGGATTAACTACAATTGAGAAATTCCCTTACAGGCTTCAAAAATCTACGATACTGTCTGTTATTTCAACCGATGCTTATCAATCCCCAAAAACATCACTATGTTTTCAACAAAATGTAACTATGTTTTAGCCGATTGATAACGATGTTTTGTCCGAAAGGTGCTTATCGGTTTTTTTGCAAATATCCTTACCCTTCAAGAATCACCTCAATATCAGAAGCTCGTCGTTTAAACAATCGAACCACCCCATACACCATGAGCGACCAGATCAGGACGATGACTTCGAGGACGATCAGATAGGTGGGCCAGGGCGGCAGGATGCTGAAGAAGGTGGTGCCTTCGGGTTTGCCCATCACATAGAAATAGTTGCTGCCCAGCAGCAGGTTGGCTCCGTAAATGATCACCGCCGTGACGTTCAGCCAGAGCAGGGTCCGGCCGATGTCTTTTAATTCGAGGTCCCAGCCCCAGAAGATCAACGGATAAAGCGCCAGGAGTACCAGTCCCATGTGCACCATCCAGTAGCGGATGGCATCGTAATGGAATAAGGAGAATTCCACCGAAGGCGTGATGTTCGCCTGGGAGACGCCCAGCACCACCCAGAAGAACACCGCCGACCACACCTTCCGGCTTTTGGAGGTATAGATCCACACCATCACAAAGGGCAGGAAGTTGCACATGTGCAGGGGAATATCGCTGGTGATATCGAAAGTTCCGGTGTAGAGGTTAAGGGGAATCTTACCCAGCTGTACAAAAGACAGCAAAAACGCATAGGATAGTAACACCTTTCGCTGTTCTTCTTGGGACCGGGTTTTCATCCATCGGAGCAGGAGCACCACAAACAGCACAAAGGCAAGCGCCACCAGCAGGTGCTCCGCGGTATAGGACGCAAACAAATGAGTGGTCTCAAAGAAGGTATTCAAGGCGGGGTGTTGTTAGGCTGTGTTATTCCGTGACTATGACTGAAATACGGGATTTTCCAGGTTTGATGAAAGGGGGCTTATGTTGGTTTACTGGTACTTTTGTCTTGATACAAGAGTACAGTAGAAAAATTGTGGCTGGGAGCTCGATTCGTAAGATCACGGATCGGGTCCGGGATGACGGCGTTGGTTTGGGGTTGTTGGAGGAAACTCAGCCCAAGACATTTAATTGATTAGGTCCTTCGCTTTCATTCAGGATGACTCTTTATTTATTCAGAGCGTTATTCCAACGTCCTCTCCCCTTATCAAAGGGGAGAGACAGAGAGGGGTCTTTTCATTACGGGTTTTTAGCTTGATTCATAAGATCCCGGATCGGGGTCCGGGATGACGGCGTTGGTTTGGGTTTGTTGGAGGAAACTCAGATTAAGCCATTTATCCGATTAGGTCCTTCGTTTTCACTCAGGATGACTAATATTATACCGACCTCAGAAATGTGACGGGTGGAAAGCGACGACGGATCATCGGGAGCAAAATAGCACACCGGATGACACTGCTTCACGAGCTCTCGTGAGCATGGATCTTTGTTATTTTGAAGATGATCCGGCAAGCGAACCCGGAGTATTTCGTAGTCGGCGGGTTTTGGGGACTTTTGACCGCTCAAAAGTCCCAGGAGGTAAATTAAGGGTTGGGAGATAGAATCGTAAGATCCCGGATCGGGGTCCGGGATGACGGCGTTGGTTTGGGTTTGTTGGAGGAAACTCAGCCCAAGCCATTTATTCGATTAGGTCCTTCGTTTTCACTCAGGATGACTAATATTATACCGACCTCAGAAATATGACGGGTGAAAAGCGACGACGGATCATCGGGAGGAAAATTAAGGGCTGGGAAATTGATTAAACCACTCAGCCTTTAAAAGACCCCTCCCTATCCCTCCCCTAAGTTTAGGGGAGGGGACTTTGATATTCAGCTCCAAAACTTTTAAAAAACGTCTCCCTCC
>JAUICM010000003.1 GCA_030427885.1 Rhodothermia bacterium
CGTCTTCACATGGATAAGCAAATATCTCAGAATCTGCATTAATTACTGTTCTTTGAGAATTTCCGGCAATTGTGCCAACAAAGATTCCTCCAAGTAGTCCAAGTCCTAATACCAATACCTTTTTCATCTCATTAGATTGTTAATTGATTTACATCAGGAATTAACATTATTTAAACGAAAGAGGAAAAAATTTTACCCTCCTCTTTTACCCTCCTCTTTTACCCTCCTCTTTTACCTTTTCCTAAATTCGAAGTTCTAAAAGGACTTCACAAAAATAGTGTTAGTTGCCATTTTCATTCTATTTCGCTGCTTGGTACTTCTTAGAAAACTCGTTAAATAATCTTGCCCACAGATAGTATTGAATGGTGGGTAACTCTCTTTCTAGTATTTCCCCTGTTATCATCGCATCACTAAAAAGCTGGGGCACTATTAAAGCTGTACTCTTAAACCTGTGATTCAGTTAAAACTCGCATCACTCAATAAACAGCAAGTTGAGTTCATGATCTTCTAAACATTTTGCTACTATTTTCCCTTGAAACTGTTCGCATTCGGACACCTTCTGTATAGAAACGTACATATTTGTAACTAAAAACATCTCTTTCGAAACAACTAAGACGATTTTTAAATTTTGGTATGGTTATTGAAATTAGTATCCAGTAAACAGTGATCAAACTACTGTTGACTGCTAGCTGAACAATATGCTTAAAAACTACATCAAAATTGCTCTTCGGAATATTCGTAAGAACCCCTGGTTTTCAGCCATAAATATTGGCGGACTAGCGATAGGTATAACGGCCTGTCTCCTGATCGCTCAATATGTGGCCTTTGAGACCAGCTACGATGACTTCCACCAGAAATCAAACCAGCTTTATCGCATCAGCGTCGATATGTATGAAAACGGAGTGCTTCAGACTCAAAGTGCACGCGTGGCACCTGCAGTTGCCACTTCCTTTACTGATGAGATCCCTGAAATAGATAAGTATGCCAGATTGATCATTCTTGGTCCTGACGGAGTACTCACTTCAGGCGACAAAGCCATTAGCGAGCCTGATATCTATCTTGCTGAAAATTCGTTCCTGGATCTGTTTTCATTTCCATTGCTGCAGGGCGATCCAGCTCAGGCCCTGACTAAACCATTCACTGTTGTTATTTCTCAGAATACAGCTAATTCTCTGTTTGGGAATGAAGATCCGATAGGAAAAACCATCGTGATAAATTCAGATAATTTTGATGGTCAGTCTTTGGATTATGAGGTCACGGGGGTGATGAAAAACATTCCACAAAACTCTCACATACAGCCGGAAGTACTTATTTCTTACTCTACCCTCCATACTTTTGTCGGGAATATGTTTGATAATTCATGGACCTGGAGTGAGACCTATTCTTATGTTCAGCTCAATGACCAGGCCGATCCTGAGAAAGCGGAAAGTTTTTTCTCTGATATCTATAAACGTTCAAATCCGAATGGACCTGACTGGCGATACCATCTTCAGCCTGTAACCGAGATTCATCTCCATTCTGAGCTCCAGCACGAAGCAACCGCAAACGGAAATGCGACCTATGTGTACTTCATGGTACTGGTGAGTGTACTGATCCTGATCGTTGGGTATATTAATTACACCAATCTCACTACCTTAAAAGCCGAACAACGTTCTACTGAGATCGGGATCAGAAAAGTATCAGGTGCCAACAGATTTCAACTTATGGTTCAATTTGTGATGGAATCTTCCATCATTAATTTCACCGCTCTGATACTGGCATTGTCACTAACTGAAGTGTTTTCGCCTTACTTCTCTTCCTTGTTTGGTATTCCTGTGACTTCACTTACCGGAAGTCTGGGTGGAATATGGTTTTGGCCGATCATGGCTGGATCATTCATTATTCTTACTGTGTTAAGCAGCCTTTATCCAGCCTATGTCATCTCCAGACTGACTCCTTCAGAGACCATCAAAGGAAAAGTAACTTCAAATTTCAGTGGTGCCCGTCTTCAGAAAGTATTAGTAGCAACACAATTTGCTGTATTTGTCCTGTTGTTGTCAGTTACCTTTACCATATCCAGTCAAATTGACTTCCTCAAGACCCAGGATCTTGGTTTTAATTCTGAGCAGGTTTTGATCGTTAAAGCTCCCAAGTCTGTTCTTGGAAGTGGCGAGTCTGACTTTACAGTTTTCAAAGATAAGGTCTCATCCATTGCAGGGGTAACTGGGGTATCCGGCTCTGAGACCGTACCCGGACAGGAGATCTATCGTTTCACCGATCAGATCAGGATCAATCAAACTCCCGTAAATGGAGTGTTCTCTCAACTTGCGGTAACACCTGATTATTTCGATCAGTACGGAATAACATTTTTAGCTGGCGATTCTTTCCCCGATCCGGATTCTCAGGACTGGGTAATCAATCAGAAAGCAGCAGAGATCATGGGATTTGAAACTGCCTCTGAAGCCATTGGTAAAGAAGTTATGATCAATGACCACCCTCATAGCATCAAGGGCGTGATCACCAATTACCATCATGAAAATCTAAAGAATGCCGTTGAACCGGTGATCTTTTCCGCTACTGACGATGCTAATTATTTTTCTGTGAAAACATCCGCTGCTGACATTGAACCCTTGTTATCCTCTGTTGGGACAAATTATGCATCACTGTTTCCTGGAAGTCCTTTTGAATATTTTTTCCTTACTGATTTCTATAACCAGAAATATGAGCTGGAGGATCAATTCAGCCTATTATTCAGAATATTTTCCATTTTATCTATTGTGATCGCATTGATTGGGTTACTGGGTCTTTCAGGATTCTCCATTCACAGAAGAACAAAAGAGATCGGCATCCGTAAGGTGCTCGGCGCCGGTATTGGCAATATCCTGTTGTTGGTT
Organism: Rhodothermia bacterium; assembly: GCA_030427885.1. Taxonomy (GTDB): domain Bacteria; phylum Bacteroidota; class Rhodothermia; order Balneolales; family Balneolaceae; genus JAUICM01. Next base: position 2,874 of record JAUICM010000003.1, read on the forward strand.
TCGCAAGAGTTTATGATCCTGGTACTGGCCGGCTCAGCAGTTGCGGCTCCATTAGCCTGGTACCTGCTAAATAACTGGCTTTCCGGTTTTGCTTATAAAACAGAAATTAATATCTGGATCTTTGGTATCTCAGCTCTTCTGGCTTTGATGATGGCTTTAATAACAATTAGCTGGCAGGCAACCAAAGCAGCAATAGCAAACCCGGTAGACAGTTTAAGAAATGAATAATTAATACAGTGAAAAAACATGATCAAACTAGTAGACATCGATAAATACCTGGACAAAAAATTCCAGCGTACTTTTATTCTTAAGGGCATTGACCTGGAAATTGGACAAGGTGAATTTGTGTCCGTTATGGGGCCGAGCGGAGCCGGAAAATCAACCCTCCTTAACATCATCGGGTTTCTGGATGACGCCAACAGCGGCGAATATTACTTCTTTGATGAACCGGTTCATAAACTCAATGAGAAGCAAAAATCCCAATATCATAAATCACATATCGGTTTTGTGTTCCAGGCCTATCATCTGATCGATGAACTCACTGTGTACGAAAATATTGAAATGCCCCTGCTCTACCGGAAAGTAAAAGGTAGTGAGCGAAAAAGTATGGTCGCCGATATGCTCGATCGTTTCAATATCGTAGCCAAGAAAGATCTGTTTCCACATCAGCTATCTGGTGGCCAGCAGCAGCTCGTAGGAGTTGCCCGTGCACTCATTGGCAGTCCCAAACTGATACTTGCTGACGAGCCTACTGGCAATCTTCATTCTGACCAAAGCACAGAGATCATGGAATTGTTCAAACAATTGAATGAAGAGGATGGAGTTACCATCATTCAGGTTACTCATTCTGAGAAAATGGCTTCTTATGGCAACAGGGTCATTAATATGCAGGATGGAATGCTGGTTGAGAATAACCCTTACCTGGCAGAGTAATTTTCTTTGAACCTCAGGACCACAACCTGAGGTTTTATTTTAATCTTTAATACTAAACACATAGTACTAACAGATTCACATGAAAAAGATCTTCTTATTTCTTTTTTTAATATCGTTGCATCAATCGCTCTTAGCTCAGATCTATCCGGATCATAATTGGGTTTCCGGAACTTTGAAAGAATTCGATATCAGTGAAGCACCCCTTTCTGAAATGGAAGTAAAGATAGACGTGGGTGATTTCGGAGACATTCATTCAGTTATCATCGTGAAAAATGGAAAACTGGTATATGAGAATTACTTTAATGGTTGGAACCGGGATTCGCTTCAACAAACTCAGTCCGTCACCAAGAGTGTAGTTTCATCATATGTGGGAATTGCCATTCAGAAAGGATTGATTGATGATATTAACAAACCTGTATACCCGGTTTTCCAGAATGATTTTGAAATTGCAGAACTAACTGAGGAAAAAAGAAAACTTAGTCTTGCCGATCTTATGACCATGCGAGCCGGATTCGAATGGGAATCAAGATGGGTAAATCCAAACAACACCTGGAGAAAGATTCTTGATACACCTGGTAATTGGTATAAAATGATCCTGGATCGACCTATGGCATATTCTCCCGGAACCTATTTTCAGTATCATGAAGGAAATCCAGTACTGGTAGCCGGATATATTCAGGCCTTGGCCGGAGAACCCATTCAGGAATTTGCCCGAAAGAATCTGTTCACTCCTCTGCAAATTGAGCGCTATCGTTTCTGGCCTGGAAATGGAGGACCTGACCAAAATGGAGCTGTGTTATTATTCATGAGACCCGTGGATATGGCTAAATTCGGATACTTATATTTAAATAAAGGAGTCTGGAAAGGAACACGCATTTTACCCAAGTGGTTTGTGGAAGAGTCTACCTCGTCAATAGTAAAAAATGCGGAAGATAATCCTCTATATAGCTCTTTCGATTATGGGTATTATTGGTGGGTTAATCCACAGATCAGAGATAAACACATTCAAAAACCAGAAGGTACTGTATACCTTGCCCGTGGGACAGGTGGACAAAACATCATTGTCTGGCCAGAACAAAATATTGTATGTGTGATCACGGCCTGGAACCTGCAACGTCCCAATTTTCCGCAAACCATTTTCGATCGCTTTATTGTTCCTGCAATTCAAGGCATCACTGAAAGCAGGTAACTTTCTGCCGTTTCAAACGTGTTAAAATCCTGATCGCAAACCAGTTTATTCAACTCCTGTCAATAAAACCGATGAAAAAACTACTATTACTTTCAGCACTTCTTATTACACCGATGCTTTCTTCAGCTCAAACCTATAACGGCAGTGAAGAGGAAGTCCGAACCATTCTCAAGAACATAGACGCCTTCTCGGGATTTGTAGTGGCCGGAGATATTGAAGCCATTGGTCAGTCTTACACTGAGGACGCCAGTATTCTGGTAAATAACCGGGACATCATCACAGGAAGAGATCCGATTGAAGCCTATTGGACTCCAGGTGGCAGTTCCCGAACTGTATATCATAAAATTCACCCTGTTGAGATCACCATTACCGGCGATACTGCCTATGATATGGGGCGTTATGAAGGAAGAACCCGCATGCAAAACGGAGATGAAGCAAGCTGGAAAGGAAAGTATGTGATCGTATGGAAAAAGATTGAGGGTGAATGGAAGATCTATATAGATATATGGAACAGAATTGAATAGCATGTTCGTTTTCGAACACATCTTGTATCAAAATGAACATCACAGATCTGAAAACCGTGTTATTTATACCATTTTAAAGCATAATATCACTTTGGTATGATTGTTGACCTTTCGTCACAAGCCATCAACAAATTCTTATTATTATGCATAATGTCAGAGTACAATTTACCATCCCCAATGTAGATAAAGTTGCCAACCTGGATGTTTTTGTGAACGGTGAACAACGTAAAATGCGTTTCCGCGTTGAAACTTTTGATTGGGATGAGGAAACCGGAAGCACCGAAGATCTGGTCTCATTACTCAGATATCGTATCTTAAACTATGATTCAGAATGGGAGCTTTATCATATTGGAACGCCTTATGAAGACAGTATTCCTGTCACTTTCCGTTTTAAAGGAAACAAATCTGAAGAAGAGACTGAAGAATAGCCTCATACTTTTCCTGTTTCTGTTAATCTGTACAGGTGTTCAGGCTCAACCTGCCGATGATATTGAGGTGAATGCGACTGTACCGGATCTGGAATCAATTTTTTCAGCTGCTGATAAGATATCCAGTGTTCGCAGTTTATTGATTCAACAGCATGGCCAATTGATCGGAGAGCAATATTTCAATGGAAGAAGCGGTAACAAGCCTTATAACATTAAATCAGCTTCTAAAAGTATCATCGGGTTGCTGACCGGTATTGCTATTGAACAGGGCTTCATCCCTTCTATCGACCAACCGATCCTGAGCTATTTTCCGGAGTATTTTGAAGAAAATCCCGATCCCAAAAAGGAACAGATCACTATACGAAATTTGCTGAGTATGCAGGCCGGACTCCGTTCTACCAGTTCAGGTAATTATGGTGCCTGGGTGCTGAGTAAAAACTGGGTGGAATTTACCCTGAATCAGGATTTCGTTTCCCCGATCGGCGGAAGAATGGTCTATAGTACCGGAACTTCCCATCTGCTTTCAGTCATCATAACTAAGGCATCCGGAATGAGTACTAAGGCATTTGCAGAGAAATATCTCTTTGATCCGATGGATATCAAGGTTGGCGGCTGGGACAAAGATCCTCAGGGAAATTATATGGGTGGAAATAATCTGGCGCTCAAACCTTCAGATATGCTCAAAATCGGACAAATGCTTATCAATGACGGAATCTGGGAGGGAGAGAGGTTAATAGCAAAAGAATGGATCAGAGAATCCTTCAAAACCTACACACACAGCAATTACAATCCATACGGATATGGCTATCAGTGGTGGAATACAAAAACCGGAAAATATACCACTTACTTTGCATGGGGACATGGCGGGCAGTACATCATGATGTTGCCTGAATTGGATGCTGTTGTTGTCATCACTTCCTCGGTTACAAACGAAAGCCGCAGGCGAACATATAAACGTCCGGTTTTCATTTTACTGGAAGAACAGATTATCCCACTTCTGGAGAATTATTAACTATTCAGGAAAATCTCTATCTGAATTCAGCGATCAATTCAACATATTCTTCGGAATTCACCACATTTTCATATAAAGAGGCGTCCTGATATCGAAGTTTATCTTCAATACCTGACGTAATTCTGTCTTTGTTGATACTTACAACTGAATAACAATCATAATTACCCATGTTTTCGTTATAAGTACATTTTCTTACTTCTTCCTTTACACCATTCAAATTGATATCAAATTCTACTGTTGAAGCCTGATATTCACTGGATTCACTTTGAATAGTCTCCACAATTTCATTGATCTGATTAGTTAGTCTTGCAACTTTTTCACCCAGGTTTGATTGAGCGGCTGTTTTAGCTCTTCTGCTACCAATATCAACAGATCTGGAATCCTGCTCACCAACTCCGTATACCAATTGTTCCCCGTCAGGGCCAAGACCATTTTGGTCATAAAATCTGTCACAGAAATAATATGCAGCAGAAACTTTGCCATCCTCTACATATTGATGGGCAGGACATCTTTCTTCCTCTGAAAAACTTGACATATCTGGTAATGCCGGTGGTTTTGATGAGCTACAGCTTAAGCTAACTAATGCAATAATACTTACTAAATACTTCATGTTTACCCCTGATTTTACATTGGTCGGGAGTATATACATGCAATGTTAATAAATCAAACGCGATCCCGTGACAACCCGGAATAGCTTGCAATTTTTAATTTTACTAGAGTTGAAATCAAATGTTTACTTATATATTCGGGCAGTTCACAATTCCAGCGCCCTGAGCCAGAATATTTGCGGACTGTGCTGAACGCTGGTCGGATACATTGCTGAATTCAGTCTTGTTTGAAAATTATTATTTCAGTTTTTTGAAGCGAAATCAAAACGATCTATAAAACGGGCTATGTCGGGGAAACTTCAATTTCAGGTGGTGGGGTCTGCAACCCTTGAGTATCCCATAAATTATGATCACGTACTTTCAGGATCGGGAAAAAGGATTATTTATGTATCACAAAGGAAATCTCTGCACTCACTCGATATTGATCCCACCACGCTATCTATTAAAAAAACCAACCATGATGTAACACTGGTTCCTCATTCTGATGAACCCTACAAAAGCCTGATCATTGACACCGACGAAGATGGTAATCGTGTTGTGATAGATGCAAAAGAACGCCCCGAACTGCTGATATATGACATCAATACAAGAGAAGAAAAATTTATTCTGAACCGGAGTTATGCTCAGGCAATTACACCTGATGGGAAATGGTGGGTAACTTTTCACCGTCCATTTAATGACAATGAAGAATGGGTGTATATCCAAAATACAAAAACGGGCGAACGACACCCTGCAACGAACATGTTTCTGGATCATCCCGGCAATTTAATACTGAGTACCCGCAATTTTATAACTGATACACATCCCGGAATCGAAGCCGATGCCATACTCTATCTTTCTCATAAAAAAGACGACCCTGACTATCCCAGACTTCTGGAGGAAGAGATAACCAAAAGAAAAGAGAGAACAGCCAGGGCAAAAGAATACTGGGCTAAACCACGAGAAATGTATCTTGACAATCCCGATTCCCTATCCATCAAAAAGATAGATAAGAGATCATTTGAGATCTTTGTGGGATGTTATGGCTTTATCTGGAGCACAGTGATCGAGTACAAGACCTTTGGAAAAATGAAGAAACTGGATTACAGCTCCCTGATATTTTCTGATGTGGTTTATGATCCGGTAGAGATGATCAGTCCGGTAGGAAGCAATTATTCTCTCGCCGTTCATGGATATGGATCAGGGCTTATCGCATTGGATAGCCTGAACAAGTGCAGCTATAATTTTCCGTCACGTCAGCTCGACCCTCAACATAATTACGGATCAGTGAAAGGGGGGCTGGCCGGAATTGGTACTAAAACCTGCATGGTTATTTGCGGTAAATCTGAATTCCTGTGGGATCCCGGATCGGAACCACTTGAAATAATCGATCATATCGGCACCCCCATTGCTTTATATGATGGAATTCTATTAGCCAGGAATTTAGATGGAGATAAGCTCACCTGGTATTCATGGGACGTTGAATAAAAAAACACCATCCCGTTTTTACACAGAATGGTGTGTATTTGGGCTTTATCTCGGAGTCGAAATTACATATTCACTTCCACGATCGGGCAGTTGACGATGGCAGCGCCCTGAGCCAGAATACTTGCCGACTGTGCTGAACTCAGATCAGAAACATTACTGAAATCTGCATTGTCGAAGATGTTCACCATCCAGAGCGGAGAGTAGTCTGCATCATCAGGCAATGTAGCAGGTACATTATGTGTTTGATCAGAATTCATCTCTGTTACAAATCCTGATGGCGGTCCTCCTCCATCCTGACCAGGATTCACATTGAAAGCGACATATATAGGCGATAATGGAACTTGCCCGTTCGAACCGGTACTCAACGCCTTTTCCTGGAAGGTGAAGTAATAGACGACCTGATCATCATACCAGCCCCGCATCAGGTCTTTTGATTCTGTACTAGTAAACCTTTTATCCGCAGTTGATCCTTTAGGTACGATCGGGCAATTCACCAGCATGTTGGTTGTTTCCATCTCATAACCTTCGCCAGCTAATGCGGCGTAGCTGGTGATGGTATTAGCCTCATAGTCAGATGGAACTGTTACTTTCGTCACCAACCAAAAATCGTTGTATCCCTCATCACCGGGAATCACATTAACAATATTGAGCTGTCCTTCAACAGGGGTGTCCTCTCCTTCGCGGAATAACACATAGATAGGAGCCGGAGCTGTGGGCATTACATCGAAATTATAATACTCGCTCATTTCGCCATCAGGTCCTAATCCTTTTGTGATAAAGGGAGCCATATCAAAATCAATGGGAGCATTGGCTGCGGGAAGAGCTGAATTTGCACTTCTTTTGAACAGATTACCTGCTTCATCACTGAAACGGTCTATTGAAGCCTCAGGAGCAGTATCCGGGTCTTTTACTTCCGGACCAGAAGGGTTATCACTGCATGCAGCACTCGTCAAACCGATGAGAAGAGTAAGTATGAGTATAGTTCTTGACTTAAATAATTGTCTGGTTGTTTTCATTGCGTAGAAATTGATTGAGCGTTTGTTCGCTCAATATCGATCCAACATCACCCACGCGCATAACGAAATAGTCACAATTAGTTCACAAAATTCTCACATTATTCCACTTTACTATAAAAAAAGGAATGACGGTAAAGCCATTCCTTTCACTATCTGATAATTATATTAAACTATCACAACCGCTACCCCTTGGTTGCATCCTTTGGGTTTTTTACTGCCCCACCACCATCATCCTTTGGATCATCATCTTTTGAAGGGGGGTCATGTTTTATAGGTCCATAATATGGAGTAACACCCGCAACTTTTCCTCCAGATGCTTGACAATTAGCTATGATGATTCGGATCTGCTGAGGTTGCACAGGCTTTGAATCATGTGGCTTACCTTTATATTTACATTTGACTATAAAACCGTCTGGCCCCCCTTTACTTTGTGCTTGTACTGGTGTTGATCCTGCAAATAGGATCATTGCTAAGAAAAAAGCAGCAAAAGCTACGATATTCCTCTTCCGTTCTGTTTTTGATTGATTCATTTCAACCCCTTTTATGGTTTTAAATTTGAGAGGATATAATCACTACGAGTAGAAGACCTTTTTAAACCCCATCTTTGTACCCAGACACCCCTATTTGTTCTTCAATGTATAGATTTGAAATGGTTCTACAAATTAAGATTATCGGTTCCAACCGTTTAGCACATTTCTTAACTTTAGGTATGAATACAAAAACATTCTTCCACACGGTACTTTTTGCTTTAATATTGATCCTGCCATCCGGGCTATATGGATTTCAGGAAGCTTCTTCAGCTACAGGATATTTGTCTAACCCTCAAAGAGCTGCACACACTTTTGTACACTGGCAGCAGAAAGGGCACCAAAATTTTGACCGTGTTATCCTGACCTTGAAACTTTCTGATATTGAGAAATCAGAAAAGGTGAATCTGGCGAAAGAGCTACTCAAAGTGCTTGACGCCCGTGGACTATTGGTGGAATATGATAAGATTCCCACTAATCCCAACTACACCGATAGTCTTTCAGGTCTGAACCAATACATTCTGTTCTCCAGTCTGCCCGAGGTATTCCTGGTAAAAAACAACAATGAATGGGTATTCTCCAAAGAAACTATTGAGCAGATCCCGGATCTGTACCGTTCGACCTTTTCCACGTATGTGGAAGTAGTTCTTGACCGACTGCCGGAGTGGACAAAAAAAGATTGGCTTGGAATTGAGATCTGGCAATATCTGGCGGTGTTCTTCTGGTTACTGATTGGTTTGATTCTTCGAAAGATCTTCGAGTTTATCCTGGATAATTACATCCGCAGGATCACACAGAAAACCAAATTTACCTGGGATGATGACCTTCTTGACACCATTGATAAGCCCGCAGGTTTTATCTTTTTGATGTTTTTCTTCTCCATTACCTATACCAATCTGCAATTGTCGGTAACGGTGAATATGTACCTCTCAGCTATCCTTGATATTGCTGTTTCGATCGGGTTTGTCTGGTTATTCTACAATCTGGCTGATGTATTTTCGAAATACCTTTCCGTGGTCACTTCTAAAACTGAGAATACCCTCGATGACCAGCTTGTTCCACTGATCCGCAAAACTCTCCGCTTTTTTATTGTGGTGATGGGTGTGATCATGGTACTTCAGAATCAGGGATACAATGTAGCGTCCCTTATTGCTGGTCTTGGTATTGGTGGTTTGGCTGTTGCTCTTGCCGCTAAAGATACTCTGGCTAATTTTTTTGGCTCTATCACCATTTTTGTTGATAAACCTTTCCGCATCGGTGACTGGATCAAGATCGGTAGCGTAGAAGGAACCGTAGAAGAAGTGGGGTTCCGGACTACCCGCATACGAACCTTCTATAATTCTGTGATCTCGATGCCGAATTCCAGTATCGCAACTACGGACATCGATAATCTTGGAATGCGTCGTTACAGAAGACTAAAAACGGTGTTAAACCTTACGTACTCCACCAGTCCCGAACAAATGGAGGCTTTTGTCGAAGGGATCAAAGGGATCATCAAAGCTAACAAACACTTCCGTCAGGATTATTATGAAGTACACTTCAATTCATTCGGCGCTCATTCGCTGGATGTACTGGTGTATGTATTCTTTGATGTCCCCGACTGGAGCACTGAACTTCAACAACGGCATAACTTCCTGCTGGAGATCCTGCGTTTAGCTAAAGAACTAGGTGTCGAATTCGCCTTCCCTACTCAAACCCTGCATGTGGATTCTTTCTATAAAGATGAACCCCGCAAAGTGGGCGAAGAACGATCTGAAGATGAACTAACTACCGGAGTTTTTGAATTCGGACCCGGTGGAAGCAAAGGTAAACCCGACGGCCTGAAGATCTACAAAGACGGTAAAGAAGTGGATTTCAGTAAGGGAAAGTAAGTCTCCCCTCGAAGGGATACAGTTTTAGAAACCCCATTTATGGTGTTTATAAAACCAGAGAGATGTCCTGTGGGTCGAAAAACACCCCCCGCCTCGATACTTCCTCCCGATTCATTAAAAGATGCTTGAGGCACCGCCTTCAAAAGAGGACTTTCTAATAAATAAATTCGAACCATAAAAAAAGCCCGACACTCATAGCATCGGGCTTTTTTAATAATAATAGAAATAAGTAATTACTTCTCTGCTTCTTCCTTTCCGGCAAAAGCTTCGAATACCATTTTCAGATCGGCTGCCACATCATGGCTGGTTCTGCCTTCGATTCTGTGACGTGGGATCATTGCTTTGATCTCACCATCAACAAAATAAGCGAAAGAAGGTGATGAAGGAGGAAACTCACTGAAATATGCACGTGCATGTGCGGTTGCTTCTTTATCCTGTCCGGCAAATACCGTAACCATATGATCAGGTTTAGCTTCAGATTGCTGAAGAGCAATACCTAATCCTGGACGTGCATTCCCTGCAGCGCATCCACATACAGAGTTGATCACCATTAACATGGTGCCTTTATATTCTTTCATTGCACGATCCACATCATCGGTGGTCGTCAATTCTTCCACTCCGAATTGAGTCAGTTCTTCTCTCATCCAAGAAGTGTCGGGGCCCATTCCAAATCCAAATTGCATAATAGTACCTGTATTGGTTTAAAATAATTTCGTTCTAAAAATAATGATTTTTCAACTGTAAGACGAATTCAGTCATTCTGAGTGTTAGCGAAGAACCTTATCGTATTAATCTGTACTCAAAATAGTTCTACAACTATATCCTCTCCGCCAGCTTGCGGATCAGGATGACTTGAAACAGATAAAAAACGACGATGAGTAATCTCATCGCCGTTTCACATTCGTCGTTAAACGTTCGTTGTGATTACTTCGCAGCAGCGTAGTATTCAGCAACTTTGTCCCAGTTTACAATGTTCCAGAATGCTGAAACATAATCAGGACGTCGGTTCTGGTAGTTCAGGTAGTACGCATGTTCCCAAACATCCAAACCTAAAATTGGTGTAGCACCATCCATGATCGGGCTATCCTGATTGGCGGTAGAGATCACTTTCAGTTCTCCACCATCAACAACTAACCATGCCCAACCTGAACCAAAACGGGTTCCTGCTGCATTACTGAATTCTTCTTTAAACGCATCGAAGCTGCCAAATGCAGAATCGATTGCAGAAGCCAGATCACCTGAAGGTGTTCCACCTCCGTTTGGAGAAAGAATAGTCCAGAATAACGAGTGGTTTGCAAATCCGCCACCGTTATTGATCACAGCTTGTTTCTTATCAGCTGGTAATGCATCAATGTTTGAAAGAACATCTTCAATATCTTTTCCTTCAAACTCAGTTCCTTCCAGAGCTGCATTTACTTTATTGGTATAACCCTGGTGGTGTTTTGTGTGATGGATCTCCATTGTACGCGCATCAAAATGCGGTTCTAAAGCATCATATGCATACGGAAGATCAGGTAATGTATAAGCCATAATATCCTCTTTTAACTTTTCAATTTTGAGCCATCAAGTATCTCGTACTTGTTGAACTCCAATAATTTAACTGCTATGAATGTAAGCATTAGACATCAGAAAATCGTTCCTCAACCGATACAAAGAATCTATGATTATCATTTGTTAACACTATGACAATCTTCAATATTCAACATTCAGTTACCCACTTTACATTGAAAGTTGAATATTGCTAGTAATGAATAGCTTTAGGAAGGCCTTCGGAATCATATTCGATCTCTTCCGGTATCGATTTGATACCATCCGTCTCAGATCGTTTAGCATACAAGGCTAATACCATAGCATCCACTATATCATCCTCTCCTACCTCGTTTCTTCGCCACTCTTCTTTAATATCCCGGAAAAAATCATCCGCTACAGGTTCGTGTTCTTCAATTAATTCAAGACGGTGCCGAACCCCTTTTTTCAGATTCTTCTTCTGGTAGATCATTCCGCCATTGAGTTTCTGGTATAAATATTCCGGATGGCTCTCAAACACCTTTTCTTTGAATTCAGGATTCTCTCTTAACAGTTCATCCAGCATTCTAATTTTTGGAGTGATATTCCAGGCTTGCAGCGATAGTTTTTTTTCGTTGTACTCAAAACTGATCATATTTGCTTCCACATAACTGGGCGCGTATAAAGCCGGACGGATAGGAGGACTGAAAACACTGGACGCATATTCTGAGCCTAATTTCTTTCTGAGAAGTGTATCGCAGGCCCGGGTATATTCCTCATCTTCAAGCCCGATGGGCATATCAATATAGATCCTGTCATAGGAATCAAAAACCGATTTCAGCGCCTCTTTATTCTCGAGTACCTGATACTTTTCCTCCCCATCAGTAAAACTGATTAGGATCCATCCCAATTTACAACCGTCGATTCCTGCAGTTTTCATAAATAGAAAAATAGTTAACCGTCATTGCGAGGGTTTCTGCGAATGCAAAACCCAAAGCAATCTCATACATAATGACTCCAATCAGTAGGTTGCTTCGTCAACAACCGTTGATATCACAATACTCAATGAGTTTCCTCGCAAAGACTATTAGTTACTTTAGCGTTCTTTTCAGAGCAATATGCAATTCATTCAACTGCTCCACATCTACTTCTGAAGGCGAATTATCCATCATGCTCTGAGCCCGCTGGTTCTTTGGAAATGCGATAACATCACGCAAACTTCTGGCGCCGGTTAACAGCATCGCAATTCTATCTACCCCAAATGCAATACCACCATGCGGCGGAGCTCCGTATTTGAATGCATCGAGCAAGAACCCAAATTTCTCTTCTGCTTCATCATCGCCGATTCCCAGCAATTTGAACATCTGCTCCTGCACTTTTCTGTTATGGATACGAATGGATCCTCCTCCGATCTCTGAACCGTTAAGAACAAGGTCGTAGGCACGCGCCTTTACTGAAGCCGGATCAGATTCCAGTTTATCCATGTCTTCTTCTTTTGGAGAAGTGAACGGGTGGTGCATTGCATGGTAACGACGACTTTCTTCATCCCACTCCAACAATGGGAAGTCTGTAACCCAAAGCAGGTTATAAGCTTCTTTGTCGATCAGGTCGAATTCTTCTCCAACAATTAGCCGCAGGTGACCCAATTGCTCCAGCACAGAAGGTTTTGGTCCGGCAAGAATAAATACCAGATCTCCGGTTTTTCCACCGGAAGCATCCACCATTTGCTCCACGATCTCCGGGGTCAGGAATTTAGCTACGCTACATAATGGTCCATCTTCCTGTAGCTTGATATAGATAAGTCCACCGGCTCCCGTTTCTTTCTTAACTCTTTCAGTCCAGCGGTCGATCGCACCACGGCCCATTTCTCCTTGCCCGGGAATAGTAATTCCAACCACAGCTCCGCCATTGGCCACAGTTCCTGAAAATACTTTGAACTCCGCATCTTTTACGATTTCTGAATAATCCACGAACTCAAGTCCAAACCGGGTGTCTGGCTTATCAGAACCGTATGTATTCATTGCTTCCTCATAAGGGAGACGAGGAAACGGAGTTTTGATATCCACTCCGATCGTTTCTTTGAAGATATTTTTGATCAGGCCCTCATGCGTTTCAAAGATCACCTCTTCATCCACAAAACTCATCTCAACGTCGATCTGTGTGAACTCAGGCTGGCGGTCAGCTCTCAGGTCTTCATCACGAAAACATTTAGTGATCTGAAAATATCGGTCGTACCCGGAAACCATCAGCAGCTGCTTATAGGTTTGCGGACTCTGAGGTAAAGCAAAGAATTTTCCGGGATTCACCCGGCTCGGTACCAGATAGTCGCGTGCACCTTCTGGGGTACTGCGCATCAATACAGGTGTTTCTACCTCTGCAAACTCCAGACCATGATAATAGGCACGCACAGCCTGATACAGCTTGGAACGCAGCATCAGTTTTTCCTGCATTTCAGGGCGACGCAGATCCAGGTACCGATATTTAAGTCTCACGTCTTCATTCGTTGCAATTCCATCTTTGATCTCAAACGGAGGAGTATCAGCTTCTGAGTAGATGATCAGGTCAGTCGCTTCGATCTCAACTTCACCTGTGATCAGGTTCGGATTAATATTCTCCTCGCCACGGGCAATTACCTTCCCTTTCACACCAATTACATATTCTGCTCTCAGATGTTCTGCTTTCGCATGCAGTTCTACATCCGTTTCTGTGAAAACAATTTGAGTTACACCATATCGGTCTCTGAGGTCAATAAAGATCAATCCGCCAAGGTCGCGCCGGGGGCCAACCCAACCGTTCAATATTACTTCCTGGCCGATGTGTTCCGCTTTTAACTCGCCACAGGTATGTGTTCTTTTTAAAGTCATTTTCTAATTACGATGAATCGTGGAGTGAATATTCTGTTGCAAAGGCGCTGAAAATACGCATTATGAAAACGAAACGCTCGCTTTGATGTCACCTTACATAATTTTTTTGAAAGAATTGCTGAAGCAAACCCAAACCCGTAGGGGCAATTTATGAATTTCCCCTACGGGTTTATTTCCAATTACAAGCTCCTCAGCCTAACGATAAGAGAAAGGACATAACTTTTTTTGGGGCTATGCCCCTTTTTTAGCTACATTATCTGTCCTTCTTTATGAAAGATTAAATCATTTGAGCCTGGGGAGGTCTTAAATGGGCACAATCAAAACGATTGTTGCAGACGGCAACGAAATATTCAGGCATGGATTAAGTTCCATCCTACGTGAGGACGGGTTCACCATTTGCAGTGAGATCGACAACGGAGCGTTGATCCTGACCGCTTATGAAAGTGTTCAGCCCGATCTATGCGTTATTTCTTTTACCATGCCGGAAATCAATGGCATCCAGCTGGCTGATAAGATCATCGATAAATACCCCGAAGCCAATATTCTCGTAATGGCCCATAAAGATTCTGATCTGGTACTTGATGAATTTTTGGATTCAGGCGCCAGTGGATTGCTGCTCAAATCCGCGCACAAACTTGAATTTCTGGATGCTGCCCGTAAAGTGGCCGAAGGTGAAAACTTCATCGGCAAACAATTCTCCAAAATGATGACGCGCGAATATTTACGCCTCGCACGTATCCGTAAAGCTAAGCATCATATCACCCGGCGTGAGAAGGAAGTCTTAGCGCTTCTGGTTGAAGGACTTACAAGTTCCGAGATCGCTGATAAACTCTATATCAGTCCCAGAACGGTAGACAAACACCGGACAAATTTGCTTAAGAAACTTGGACAAAAAAATACGGCTGGTTTGGTCAGATACGCTCTTGAAAACAAGAAGTCCATTGCCAGAAGTTTCTAAGCATACGTATAAATACGTAGTCAAAATACATAAATGTTTCTATTGAGCGTACGCCGGCTAAAAACTAAGTTTGATATGCAAATGGGGTAATAGCCGTCTGTAGATGATATTAGCCGTCGACCATTGATTTGGGGACGGCTTTTTTTATGTTTAAACTTTTTAGTCATCTACTACTTTCAAAATCATGTCAAACAATATTCAGATCGATGAGAGTAAACACAAAGAATCGCCGGGCTTATTCAGGCGATTGTGGGATGCGGTCGTGGGGGTAATAGAGGGGTTTATCCTTCTCCAGATCACCTTCACTTTTGGATTCAGAAGCGGTTTTTCTATTGTTCTACTCTATAAAAATCCTTTATTTATTGGCTATCTGATCTTTTGTTTAATAATGGGCTGGATTTACGGTTACCAATTCCACGGATGGCTCAAAAAGAAAATGGAAGAATGGAATTTATGGGGTTGGTGGTACTAACTCCTTTTTTTAGTCCAGCTTATCCAGCGTCATTTCAAAAAACTGAAACCAGTTATCTCCCCTTTTCATTTCTCCTTTTTCAAACCATTGACCCTTTTCGTTCAGTGTTATGATATACCGGATGAATTCCGACGGATACCAATAAAAAAGATTCTCACCCTTCATCTCCCCTTTATAGTTTCCGGACCTTCCACTGAATAAGTATGAATCAAAATTGTATGCACCTTCTTTATCCGGAGTAATAATAGCGAGAGCGTTATGAATCACTACTCCTTTTGAAACCCCTCTTCCTTCAACCAAAAGTGCAGTACCTTCATTTTTGAACTGAACAACTTCCGTTTGATCAAAGGTATCCCTGATTCCCTGCTGAGTGTAGATCCATCCGGTCCCTTTCCAATTGCCGGTAAGGAATTCCAGCTTCGCAATCTCCACCTGGGCTTCTTTATCAACCGTTTGCGGTTGCTGTGCTTTTGATACCATAGTAACTGACAAAACTAAAATGAATGTGATAACTAATTTTCTTGAATACATAACCTCTCCGTTTGTTTGAATTTACAGGCTAGTATACTCAACTCATTAAATTTTGATATTGTAAAAACCCGCCAAATCTCAATCCCTGGTCAGGTCAATATGATTGATCTGATCGATGTACTTTTTAAAACCGGACGGGTTATTCCCAACGATCAATGAAAATTCACTATTGAAATGAGACCGGTCGAAATAACCGGCTTTGTCAATGATGGCTGACGTCTTTTCCCCGCTGGTCAGCATCTCAATAGTGGTAGATCTTATCCTTCTAACCCGGGCAAATTCTTTTAGCGTAAGTCCAACCAGCCGTTTGAACTCTCTCTGAAGATGGCGCTCACTCATAGCAGACTGTTTCACCACATCAGAAACTTTCACTTTCCCATGTTCTTTTATTATGAAGCTGACCGCATTATTTACGCTGAAATTTTCTTCCAGATCTGTTTTTTCCAAATATTCTTTCAGACTCATATCAAATAAGCTGAATATCTTTTTATCGGACAGATGAACCAGGTGTTCATCCAGATCTAACCGAGCACTAAAAGATTCCGCTTTCAGATCTTTATCTCTGAGTTCAGCCCCTTCTATGCCCAGCAGATAGAACTGTGCCGGCGGCAAAAATCGTACTCCTACTGCAACCATGCCGGGGTAAACCTGAACTTCTATATTCGACACAGTTGGGCCTGTTAATGATTTGACGACTACCGGTACACCCGGAATCTTAATAAATGCCAGGGAAGTACAACCATCCGCCATAATAGAATGCATGAATGGTTCTTTATAGAACTCCGCATCCACTTCAAACCTCCAATAAGAGTGGATGTAATTTTTAAGTGCTTCAGCCGGTTGTATTTCCTGGTAGATCATACCTGAATTACGGAAATAGCCTGATAAGAAAAAAGCAGGCTACTTAACCAGTAACATCTGTCGTGAGATCACTTCATTCGGTGTAGAAAGAACATACATATACACTCCAGATGACAAGCCATTAGCATCAAAGCTAACTTCATGGGTTCCGGCACTCAGTCTTCCCTGTACTAACTCGGCCACTTCCCGGCCCAGCGCATCATACACCTTCAGCGAAACCTCACTGTTCACTGCCAACTGAAAACGGACCACTGTTGTCGGGTTGAAGGGGTTGGGATAATTTTGGGAGAGGTTTAATTCTGAAGGAATTTTGGTTTCTTCTTCAACCGAAGTGCTCCCGGGGCAGGTTCCCCACTTGGGTTTGTTGGTTTCTGATAATGGACTTGAAGTTGAAAAACCATCTGGTTCAGTCGCTAAATTTGAAACACACCAGCCTGATAAATTTTGATTAAATGAACTGGCATCCCTGAACATCCACCACATTTCAGTAACATTTGAAACATCCCAGTCCCCGATATCCTGATTAAAAGATGTTGCACCCCAAAACATACGGTCCATTCGCGTTACGCTACTTACATTCCAGCTTCCTATATCCTGATTGAAGGCCGTTGCATTTACAAATGCTCGACCCATATTTATCGCTGAACTCACATCCCAATTTCCTATGTCCTGATTAAATGATGTTGCACCCTCAAACACGTTTGCAAAACTTATTACGCTTATTGTGTTCCAATCACCTATGTCCTGATTAAACGATATTGCCCCTGCAAACGTGTAACTCATTCCTTCAACAGAGCTCACATCCCATTCTCCTATGTCCTGATTAAACGATATTGCTCCATCAAACATCCAGTTCATATCAGTAACAGAACTCATATTCCAACTACCTATGTCCTGATTGAAAGATGTTGCACCCTGAAACATACCCTGAAGGTTATTAACGGAACTTAGGTCCCAGCTTCCTAAATCCTGATTAAACGATTTAGCGTTTGCAAACATATAACTCAAACTCTGAAGTGAACTCACATCCCAATTGCTAATATCCATGTTAAATGATGATGCACCCCAGAACATAGCAAAAACATCTTTGGCAGAATTTAGATCCCAGCTTCCTATATCCCGGTTAAACGATTTGGCGTCTGAAAACATCCAGCTCATATCAGTCACTGCTTTCACATCCCAATCGCCTATATCTTGATTAAATGATGATGCCCCAGCAAACATTCCGTGCATATTTGTAACCGAACTTACATCCCAGCCACTTATATCTTGATTAAAAAAAAGTGTCCTATCTTTATCTTCTTCATTAGTCCATGAGTTGCCAAACATAAATTCCATAGTTTCTACTGAACTCACATCCCAATTTCCTATGTCTTGATTGAAAGAAGTTGCTAAATTAAACATGTAACTCATTTCTGTTACTGAACTGACATCCCAACCCCCTATATCCTGATTAAACAATTCTGCTCCATCAAACATATTATTCATATTGCTTACAGAACTTACATCCCAATTTCCTATGTCTTGATTGAACGATACTGCACCAAAGAACATCTCTCTCATATTCTTTACATTACTCACATCCCAATTTCCTATATCTTGATTGAAATCAAATGCATTTCTAAACATATCACTCATATCTTCAGCAGAGCCCACATCCCAATTTCGTATGTCCTGATTAAACTTATTAGCTCCACCAAAGAGGTTTCCCATATCAACTACATTGCTAACATCCCAGTTACTAATATTTTGATTAAACGTACTTGCACCACCAAACATACTACTCATATCAGTTACTGATCTGGTATCCCATGAAGCAATATTTTGATTGAATTTGTAATCACCTCTGAATAGATTCGCCATACTATTTACATTAGAAGTACAGACTTTCGTAAGATCAGCTTTGGCATTTACACTATCCTGTAGTGTCTCATTGTTTACAGCCGTATAAATTATTCCTCCTACATCTGCTTTTTCTCCCGAGCTGGCCCCCTCGCAGGTTATAGTCACTCCATTATCGTGCAGCTTGAAGTCTCCCTGGGCATACAGCTCTTTTGATAACAGTCCAACACAGATCAGACAAAAGATTCCTGAAACTGCTTTTATCATTTTATTCTCGAATTTGATGACATCGGGATCTCTCTTAAGTAAACATTAATCACGAGCTAAGCTTATACTATAAATCCTGAATTATCAAGATAAAATTCATAAAAAAAGCCCGGCTCATTCCATTGAACCGGGCTTATAATTCTTTGTGTAGCGTGGGGGAGACTTGAACTCCCGACCTCACGATTATGAGTCGTGCGCTCTGACCAGCTGAGCTACCACGCCATGCGTTTTCGCAAAGAGCACCAAATATAAGGCTTTCCTGTATTAGACGTAAAGATTTTTTGTTTAAAACTTCTTCATCTCATTATTAACTTCCTTACCTTCATTTTTTGATAAAAACGCAGTCAAATTTTACTAATGGCACAGAAGATCACGAAAAGAGAACAAGATTATTCACAATGGTATCTGGATGTAGTTAAGGAAGCTCAGCTGGCCGAGCATTCTCCTGTTCGCGGATGTATGGTTATCAAACCTACCGGAATGGCGCTTTGGGAAAACATGCAGCAAGGTCTGGATACCATGTTCAAGGAAACAGGTCACCAGAATGCCTATTTCCCTCTTTTCATCCCGAAATCGTTCTTATCCAAAGAAGCCCAGCATGTGGAAGGCTTTGCTAAAGAATGTGCTGTTGTAACTCACAGCCGGCTTAAAGCTGTTGATGGCGGCGTTGAAGTGGATCCGGATTCAAAGCTTGAAGAAGAACTGATTGTTCGCCCAACTTCTGAAACCATAATCTGGGATACTTACAGAAACTGGATCCAATCGTACAGAGACCTGCCAATTCTTATCAATCAGTGGGCAAATGTGGTTCGCTGGGAAATGAGAACGCGTCTTTTCCTGAGAACCATGGAATTCCTGTGGCAGGAAGGTCATACTGCTCATGCTACCAAAGAAGAGGCTGTTGCTGAAACCGAGCAGATGCTGGAAGTGTACCGCACTTTTGCGGAAGAATATATGGCCATGCCCGTCATCACTGGCGCAAAAACCGAAAGTGAGCGTTTTGCTGGCGCTGAAGAAACCTATTGTATCGAAGCTTTAATGCAAGATGGCAAGGCTCTGCAGGCTGGAACTTCACATTTTTTAGGTCAGAATTTCGCCAAAGCATTTGATGTGAAGTTCCAGGATAGCGATGGTGAGCACAAATTAGTATGGGCAACCAGCTGGGGTGTATCTACCCGACTGATCGGTGGACTTATTATGACTCATTCTGATGATCAGGGTCTGGTTATCCCACCAAAGCTTGCACCGGTACAGGTCGTGATCGTTCCAATTTATCGTGATGATGAACAACGTGCTACCGTTCTGGAATATGGTCAATCCATCTTTGATGAACTGAAAGAGGCCGGAGTTAGGGTTAAACTCGATGACCGGGATAACTACAAACCAGGATTTAAATTTGCTGAGCATGAAGCACGGGGTATTCCATTGAGAATCGCCATTGGTCCTCGTGATGTTGAGAAGGGAAATGTGGAGTTAGCCCGCCGCGATACACTGAACAAAACGTTTGAATCGAGAGATGGAATTGCTGATCTGGTCCAAGAACTTCTTGTAACCATTCAGAATGATCTGTTTGAAAAGGCTAAGAATCTTCGCGAAGAAATGACCTCTCATGTGGATACTTATGAGGACTTTAAGAAAGTTCTGGAAGAGAAAGGTGGATTCATTTACGCTCACTGGGACGGTACCCCTGAAACGGAAGAATTGATCAAGCAAGAGACCAAAGCAACCATACGTTGCATTCCATTTGGTGATAGCGAAGAAGGCAAATGTATGGTCACTGGAAAACCTTCAAAGAAAAAAGTGCTCTTCGCTAAGGCATATTGATTCTAAGAGTACCGGGTTTTTTAACCCACCCCTTAATCCCCTCCGATGGGGGGAAGCTCTTTGTTCAAATTATTAACAATAATTATACGTTCCCCTCTTGAGAGGGGACAGGTGTGTTCTTCATGTTGAATTCGTATCAATTCTTGATAAATTCCTTCAATATTGATTTAGAAATCCATTAATGAATATTCCACACTCATACCAGTTGTTCACCGCTGAAGGCAGCCGTTCGTTGGATGAGCGTACCATAAATGAGTTTGGTATTGATGGGTTCACTTTGATGGAAATAGCCGGAACCCGCGCCGCTGATTTTATTCAGCATCAAATTGAATCGGATTCACATGGGTTATTTATTTGCGGAAAGGGTAACAATGCAGGTGACGCCCTGGTCGTGGCCCGGATCCTTTCTGAAAACGGGTATACCTGTTCTCTCCTGTTTGTTTCCGGAACAGATTCACTGAGTCCGGACTGCAATAAAAACCTGGAACTCTTCAGGTCTCTGAATACTAACAATATTATATATGCTTCTTTTTCCGGGCTCCCTGAACAGACTCACTTTGATTTTATAGTGGATGGAATGCTGGGAACCGGGCTTAATTCAAATATCAGAGAACCGTACTCTACAGTCATTGACTGGATAAATAAACAAAAGGCTCTGGTATTCTCAATGGATATTCCGACCGGTCTGAATGCAGACACCGGAGAGATTATGGGGTCCGCTGTTATTGCCGATTTTACCCTCGCTTTCGGAACCCTTAAACAAGGCTTCTATTTTTCTTCGGGATATGAACTTTGCGGGGAAATTATCTTCTGCGAATTGCCTTTCCCATCTAAATACAAAAATTCCAGGCATTTTCTGATAGATCGGGACTGGGTTGAACTGAACCGGAAGAAAGCTCATCAAAGAGCACATAAATATGACGGAGGAGTGGTTTATATACTTGCCGGTTCATCAGGCCTAACTGGTGCAGCTATACTCGCCTCACAAAGTGCCTGGGCTGTGGGAGTGGGTGCAGTCGTCCTTATTACCCCAAAAGGCTTGCTCAGTATTTACGAGAAAAACCTTCCCCAGATCATCAAAAAAACCATCGGATCTGAACAAAGCAATTGTTTTGCGGCTGACCAGCTGGATGCTGTTTTAAATATTATAAATGAGAAACCAGGAGTGGTTCTCATTGGCCCAGGTCTTGGTAGGGCGAAAGAAACTGTTGAATTCGTACGCTCGTTTCTCTCTAGATATGAAGGCAATGTTGTTATTGATGCCGACGCTTGTTTTGCGATGAATGAGGGGAAATTGCTCTCAAAACCAGAAACTGCTTCCTGGCTTATCACTCCTCATCCCGGAGAATTTTCAAAACTTTCGGTCACTACTTTTACAACCGATTCCATAAGACTTTCAACAACTCAGGAATTTTCTACAGAAAATAATATCATTACTTTATCAAAAGGTCTTCCTTCTATTATTTCAACATCAGATGGAAATTCCATGATCACAGGATATGATACCCGTATATTCTCAAGGGCTGGATTCGGGGATGTTCTGGCAGGAAAAACGACAGCGTTTTGGCTGATTGAAAAAAAAGGGGAACTTGCCGGCTGTTTAGCACTTTTAGATGGAAAAGAAAAAGCAGATAATCATATCTTAAGTTCCGAAAATACGTTGGAACCACTGGATATTATTTAAATACATATATCATCAAGACTCTTTTATTCAAATACAGAAAAATACTGGTAATATCATTGGTCCTTGCAACTATAGCTATTTTAGCTGGCACCTTATTACCCTCTGATAAGATCATACCCAAAAAGATCTGGGACTATGACAAATTCGGCCACTTCATCATGTTTGCAGTCTGGACCTTTTTGTACGGATTGGTGCTGGGTGTATGGAAACAAAAGCAGCCTAATTTATGGGTAATCTTTTTCTGGGGATCTTTCTATGGTATTCTCATTGAGTTCCTTCAATTTCTGCTTCCTACAAATCGCAGTCCGGAGTTACTCGACTTTATAGCTGATGCAATAGGTTCTGCCTTCGCTATTCTTATCCTGAAAATCATATTCAGAAGATCATTTACGAAGCCAAAAGAACAGACTGCATGATGATGTGATTTTCAGGGCTATGCATGTTTCGTTTATTAGTGATGCATGATTAACTAATTCCTGAAGAGATGGTCAAGAAAAATCCAAAAGCAGATCTGAGATCCTTCCACACAATTTTTATGCAATTGGGAATCATATTGGTGCTGATATTCCTGATAGCAGCTACGAAAACCGAGTTTCGGTACGATACGGGCTCAGGGCATCTTAAACCGGGCATCACTCCTGATGTACCACTAGTTAATACTCCCCCAGTTATACCACCTGAAAAGCCAGCACCACTAAAACCAATGGTTGCTATCGAAGTCCCCAATGATACCCCATTAGAAGTGGATATTATTGAATTTCCTGAATTCGAGCTTGGTGATGCAATTGTTCCTCCTCCTGACCCACCTGATAACCCAAATGAAATTTTCAATACTTTTGGCATTGAAGTATTGCCGGAAATGAAAGGTGGACTACAAAAATTATATAGTGAGATCATCTATCCTGAAAAAGCCCGGGCAGCAGGTATTCAGGGAAGAGTGTATATCGAATTTATCGTTAACAAGGACGGTAAAGTTGAAGAACCCCGGTTAATCAGAGGAATCGGAGGTGGCTGCGATGAGGAAGTGCTCAAAGCAATCAAGCTAATGAGGTTTACTCCCGGAGTACAAAACGGCAATTTGGTGAATGTACGTATGAGCCAAGTTGTTGTATTTAAAATGAATAATTAGAACACAAACGAAACAGTGATAAAAAACGTTACAAATACAGAATGTGACATATTGGACTTGCGGGCTTTTAAAAAAATCCCGTTCTTTTTGCGTCCCTTTTTATCCTTACAAACTAGGTCTTAAAATATGATTAATGAAAGAAAATCAGCGAAAGCCGACTTGAGGAGATCTTATAATCTCATCCTTCAATTCGGACTTATTGTCGCTCTCCTGATTATTATCGGGTTGGTTCGAGTAAATCTTTACAGTGCTCCTCCAGCTCCCATAGCAATTGATGAACAAGAGGAAGTTGTTATGGAGGAAGTAATTCAAACCAAACAAATTGAAACTCCACCACCACCACCGCGCCCACCAGTGCCGGTAGAGGTTCCTAACGACGAGATCATAGAAGATGACGTTGTTGACCTGGATTTGGAGTTTGACCTTGATGGTCCTATGGATCTTCCACCACCACCACCACCAGCTGAAGAAGAAGAAGAAGAATTCTTTGTGGTTGTAGAAAACATGCCTCAATTGAATGGTGGACTTGCTGAGCTTCAAAGAAAAGTTAAGTATCCTGAGATGGCCCGCCGTGCAGGTATTGAAGGCCGTGTAACCGTTCAGTTCATCGTGAACGAAGATGGTAAAGTTGAGAATCCACGTGTTATCCGCGGTATTGGCGGAGGTTGTGATGAAGCAGCACTTGCAGCCGTAAAGCAAGCTGAATTCACACCAGGTATGCAACGTGGTAGACCGGTACGTGTTCAGTACTCGTTACCAATCGTATTCAGGCTTCAGAACTAAGAAGTCTTGTTCAGATCTTATAAAGGCGTGATTTTGAATCACGCCTTTTTTTATTTCTGATTGTTTTATGAAATACTTTTTTCGAATGAATAAAGTACTTCCTTCAGATTCTCAAATCCTACCTTTTTTATAGCTTCGGAAAGCACAACCCATTCAAGTGAATGTATTCCTTCACTGGTTTGAGGGCTAAGTTCCTGCTCTTTTGAAAATATCATTGAATACCAATAAGTCGTCTTACCAATCAGCTTTTTCTTCTCCTGATACTCATGATATGTTGTTCCCAGACCTGAAACTATCAAAGGGAGCTCCGAACCTGTTTCTTCAGCAACCTCTCTTGCAGCACACATAGAAATAGTCTCGCCTTTCTCCATTTTTCCTTTTGGTATATCCCAATACCCATTTCGGTGAATGAGTAACACTTTGGGTTCATCACATCCGCTTTGATAACGGTATACTACACCTCCAGCTGCAATAACTGGCTTAATCATCTGAACCATTTGAAGATGGCTTCTTGTCTCCACCTTTCTTTGATTCATCGGCATAATTCAGTCTCAGGTTGGTAAGAACCTGGTCCAGATAGCCCTTCAATTCCTTTGGAAGATTATCTTTGGTATATTTTTCTAATACCGTCAGTGTATCAATGGCATATTTAGCCGATGGCAGATCCCGTTCGATCTCGTCTGTAGCAGGATTCTTGATCTTACCCAATCCCATCATTCCGATCTGCTGATGCTGTTGAATCAGCATCATAAACAATAACTGATCCTGTTGGTCCTTATTTAAATTTCCTTCGTTGATCATCTTAATCTTACTCCAATTATTAGCTGTATTTTTTTAATGAATTAAAGTTAATAAAGTTCTTTTTTCTTTACCTTTCTAATCCTTAAGAATTTAAGTGAGACTATTCAGAAATGGCAATACTAAAGCCTTTTAAAGCATGGAGGCCAATACCCGATTTTCTCGGTGAGATTACCTGCGTTCCCTACGATGTTATTGACACCGATGAAGCCCGCGAACTTGCTTCCGGTAAACCCAATAGCTTCCTCCATGTAATTCGTCCGGAAATAGACCTGCCAGCTGATACTGATATTCATGCAGATGTAGTGTATCAGAAAGGGGCTGAGAATCTGCGCTCACTTTTTGGCTCTGAGTTTTTTGAACAGGATGATGAGGACTCACTTTATGTTTACCGCCTGACCTGGAATGGTCGATCTCAGACCGGGATCTTCGGATGTGTAAGTGTAAAGGATTATGATCATGAGGTTATTCTGAAACATGAGCTGACGCGCCCGGATAAAGAAGATGACCGTACCAGGCATATACTTACCCAGCAAGCTCATGCAGAACCGGTTATGATGATCTTCGATGATCTGGCTGGTATCACAAAGATCATGGACGAAATCGTTCAGACTGATCCAGTTTTTGATTTTAAAGCACCCGATTCCGTACAACACACATTGTGGAAAATCGAAAATACGGAGTCTCTGGTTCTGGCTTTTACTGATATCCCAAAACTCTACATTGCGGATGGTCATCACCGGTGTGCAAGTGCTTCCCGTGCAGCTCATGATATGGAAATACAAAACCCAGCACACTCAGGTAAGGAAGAGTATAATTTTTTCCCGGCCGTGTTGTTCCCAATAGATGAAATGGAAATACTGGCCTATAACAGGATTATATATTCGCTACCAGACGGATTCATCAAAAAACTTGCAGAGCAGTTTGAACTTATTGAGGATGCCACTCCATTACCAACTGAAAAAGGTTCGCTTAGTTTGTATTTTAAGGGCTCCTGGTTTGGAGTAAGCTTACCGGAATCCTCAAAGAATAACGCTGCTGCTCAACTTGATGTATCCCGTTTACAGGAATATATTCTGGAACCATATTTGAATATCACCAACCAAAGAACGGATCAGAATATCAATTTTGTTGGCGGAATAAGAGGTACCACACAACTCGAACATCTTGTGGACTCGGGAAAAGCCGAATTGGCCATAAGCATGTATCCAACAGATATAAAAGAATTGGTTGCGGTATCAGATGCGGGGCTATTAATGCCTCCTAAGTCAACCTGGTTTGAGCCCAAACTCAGGTCAGGATTGTTAATTCACTCTTTTTAATTTATCACTCACATTACACTCATAAACATGAAACGAGTACATAATTTTAGCGCAGGACCTGCTGTACTGCCCCTCGAAGTCCTCCAGAAAGCACAGGCAGAATTAGTTGATTATCACGGAACAGGAACTTCTATCATGGAAAAGAGCCACCGTGGTGCTGATTATATAGAAGTAGATGCACAAGCACGGGAACGGTTAACCCGGATCCTTGGGCTTGGCGATGATTTCGAAGTTCTATTTCTGCAGGGCGGAGCAAGCACACAATTTCTTACCATCCCATTCAACTATTTAGCTGAAGGGCAAACTGCTGATTACATCAACACCGGAACCTGGTCCAAAAAAGCTATAAAAGAAGCTAAACTGTTCGGTAATGTAAATGTGGCATTTACCAGCGAGGATTCGAACTTTTCCAGAGTCCCGGGCAACGATGAGTTAAACCTCAGCCCTGACGCTCGTTATGTTCACTTCACTTCAAACAACACCATTTTTGGTACTCAATTCAAATCTGAGCCGGAAACGAATGGAGTACCACTTGTTTGTGATGCCTCATCTGATTTTTTATCCCGGCCTGTTGATCTGGATAAATACGGTATGATCTATGCCGGTGCCCAGAAAAATCTTGGCCCTGCAGGGGTAACCATTGTTGTGATCCGTAAAGACTTCATTGATAAGATCGAAAAGACAGATCTTCCAACTATGATCAACTATAAAACACATGTTGGTACTATGTTCAATACACCACCTGTATTTTCTGTATATATGGTTAATCTGGTGCTCGAATGGGTTGAAAGTAAAGGCGGACTAAAATATTTCGAGGAATTTAATAAGAACAAAGCAGCTCTTATCTATAACGAGATAGATGCAGACAGCTTCTACCGGGGAACAGCTGAAAAAGCTTCAAGATCCGATATGAATGTTTGTTTCAGACTGGATACTGAAGAACTCGAAGCTGCTTTTCTTAAAGAAGCTAAGTCACATGACCTGGATGCCCTTAAAGGACACAGAAGTGTTGGTGGAATCCGTGCAAGTATCTACAATGCATGTCCTCAGGAAAGCGTAGAAGCTCTTGTTGCGTTCATGAAAGAGTTCCGGGCCAAAAACGGCTAAACTAATTCTATTTTCAACAAGGAATGATCAACATTCAGGTAATCACTTTACTTGAATGTTCCTTGTTGATTTCTGAAAATTGATCAAAGCACACCTATCATGGTCAGAAAGTGATCGATCGTATTGGGAATGAATGCAAACATATAGATCAGTCCCCACACACCACCTGCAATATGTGCTTCATGATTGATCTTACCTTCCTTTTTACTAGCCCAAATACTGTACCACACAAAGCAGACTCCAAAAAGTAGTGCCGGTATTCCAATAGGAATAAACATCAGGTAAATTGGTTCGAACGGGTAAAGAACTATGAAGGCGAACAGCACACTCTCTACAGCTCCGGAAGCTCCGATTGTGGCATACCCCGGATCATCCTTATTTTTGATCAATGAAGGAACGGATGAGGCAATAAGGCCGGTAAAATACAAGATCACAAAGTGCTCAGCCCCGATGGTGTATTCTAAAGCACTCCCAAAGAAAAAGAGCGTAAACATGTTGAATAAAAGGTGAGTGATCCCACCATGAAGAAATCCTGAGGTGATAAGCTCATACCAGGTGTTATTCCTGATGGTTCGGTATGGCATGAGCAATCCAAGCTCCATCACCTTAGGAACATAAAATGCTATAAAAGAAATAACCACGTTTATGGCGATGATAGTGAACGTAACCGTCATTTATTTTTTACATAGTAGTTAGGAAGTATTGCAGATTTATCAAAATACTGAGTACTATTAATTTTAATTCTCTTCATTATTGAGAACTCTTTTAGGCCGATATAGCTCAGGGGTAGAGCAACGCTCTCGTAAAGCGTAGGTCGTCGGTTCAAATCCGACTATCGGCTCTACATAAAAAACCCTGGTTCATCAATTGACAAACCAGGGTTAACTTAATTGGGTAAACCTATCTTACTTTTCTGAAACTGATTTTCCTACACTCGCAGTTTCAGTATTAATAAGCCTCATAATTGTATCTAATTGAGACTTAATTCCATCAATCTCAGCAACACGGTCTTTGAGATCAGAATTTTCTGATTCTAGCACTTCGATCTTTGCGTTAAGATCTTTCACTGCTTCAATTAGAACAGCAACCATCTGAGAATAGTTTACGGATTTCATTCCGTCTTCATCGGTATGAACAAACTCAGGATAGACTTTCTCCACTTCCTGAGCAATTACCCCAATTTGGTTGTCAGCAGATTTGTATTTATCGATCCAATTATAACTTACTCCACGAAGCTGTAATGTATTATCCAGTGCATTTGACAGAGGCTGAATATTAGTTTTCAGGCGACGATCAGAAGTTTCTGTTAGTGAGGTTACTGTGATTCCTCCACTGGATCCATTGATGTCGATCATTTTTGTTCCGCTTACAAACATCTCGAGCAGTGGCCCACCACTTTGATTATGATTAAGTACAAACCCATCAGTGTATGGGTTCTGCCCTCCACTAATACTCCCACCGGATATACTTTTTACTTCATCATTCGCAGTGTCACCCTCAATATACAATTCGCTAGCTTGCACTTTCCCACTGTATCCGTCAAGTTGAATGGTTCCCTCTGAAGTTCCGTCTGCAATAGTTGATTTATTCAGACTTAAAGTTGCCCAATCATGAGTTCCATCTGTATCAAGGAAAAGCCCGGCATTATTAACATACCAGTCATTACCATCCGGCGTATTTCCAAATAATTGAATATACGCCATATCAGCATTGTTCCAGCTTTGTGCACCCATTTGAATGTTTGGTGTATTAGGTCCCCAGAAAAATGCTCCTCCTCCCTGGTCCTGATTTTCTCCCTCAGCATATAGATCAACAGCTGAATTTTCGTTAGCATCAACTACATTTATTGAAGTAGTTGGACCCGAATCACTACCGATTATAGACCCATTTACTGTTAGATCGCCATCTACCACAACTTCACCTGTTAAATACGCTGAACTTGCATGTACGCTGCCATCACTACCGTTCAGGCTGATCATAGATTCCGTGGTCATTCCAGCAATATTTGTTTTTGAAAGGCTAAGGTCACCCCACTCATCTGTGCCATCAGAACTTACGGTCAGGAATACATTATTATGGTACCAACCGTTGCCATCTTCGGTGCTTCCCCACAATTGTATGTAACCAAGATCTGAGTTCTCCCATGTCTGGCCACTGATCTGAACATTCGGACTTGAATTTCCCCATAGAATCATTTCTCCGGCAGTACCGTCAGGATCATTACCTGTTGAGCTATTTGATACTCCCATACTTATAGCTGTTCCTTTTTGGTCTATCCCACGTTGTGTTGATTGCAATTCAAAGTACGGCACCTCATTATTTAAATCATTCAACCTGCCACCCATAGACACGAGAGATACAAAAGGGCTGGTAGAAGTTCCTTCCATTGAGAAAAACGGCAGGTTGTTGTTCCATGAAGCACTCCCTATCAAAGTCCCTCCCGCATATGATTCGTCTTCATTATAGCCAACAACCTGAACAAAGCCTCCAATTCCATAATTACCAAACCATGCCGTAGGTTGTGCATTATTTTGTTGATAAAAGTAGAGCTGACCTGCACCACTTTGAGTGGTAAGAAGCCGGGCTGCTTTTTCCTGGTTTGTATTTAGTAACTCAATATTTCTAAATCCGGTGCTGTCTGGAAAACCTGAAGAACCATTACTTCCGATAGGAGAACCATTTACCATAAGTGTTCCATTCACATTAACGTCTCCATCAAAATATCCAGCCCAATTTTCTACTCCCTCCCAGGCAGAGCCATATACTCCATAGTTAACACCAGGTCCAAATGCCCGGCCAGCTACACCATGATTTATTACTGAATCAGCAACTCCAGCCGAGGATAAACCATGCACTCCAAAATTCCATTTTCCATTTTCACCTGATGCATTGGCCTCAAGACCTGTATTATTCCATAAATTGCCCTCGGCATAACCTGAAAGCCCAAAATTTATGGACCCTTGCCCATACTCTTTTCCTTCATCTCCATTTCCGGACCCAGAGGCAACTCCGCTTAAACCATAATTATATTTTGCCTGTGACGCCGCTTGCCCGTACACACCATATCGGGTTCCGTTGGTTGCATCCGGATTCCATGCAGTACCAATCATACCAATATGAGTACCATTACCCTGCCCGCTTGCAGTTCCACTTACCGCAAATTGGCTTGCACCATTTGCAGCCTCTTCACGAATCTCACCATGAATTGGCCTGTTGCGACCTGTTGAAAGACCAATAACGTTCAAACCGTAGGCTAATTCTTCTTCTGATTCGCTTCCAGCCCTGATAATAGTCAGTGAATCCTGTAGCGCAGCATTATCAGTATTAATTTCTATGAAATCATTGAAGCCGTTATTAGCCGTAGAATCTGTAGCCCCCCCATTTATAACATTCTGAGCAAATAATGCATATGGAACTGAAAGCAGCCGTGTAGTACCAAGATCCTCATAACTCGTACCCCCGGTTGGATCTATCGCTAGTTTTACATAATAATCTCCGCTTGCCCAGTTCACTGAACTGAAATTATTACCCTCAGAAGGAATCCCTTCTCCGATGACAAGCTGAAGTAATCCCACGGCGTTTGTTGTATCAAGATGGGTTTCTGTATAGACTGCTTCTCCTCTTTCAGATCCCATTAAAATGGTTACCTGTATTCCAAGCTCCTGTTCAATAAGTGGTAGTCCATCCACACTCCTGGCCACCGCCTGAAAATTAAATCCTTGCGGAACCTGTGCATATACTTTTGTAGATATTAGTATCACTAATAGAACGAAAATAGTTTTTATAAGCTGCTTTTTCATTTGTCTTTCGTTTTATTTTTATTTGATTAAAATCATTTTTTTCGTCATAATATTTTTTCCATCGGCAGTAAGAGTGTAGAAATACATTCCACTTGCAAATGAACCAGCATTAAAGGTCGCACTATGAAATCCAGCTGGTCTATCTTCATCTAAGAGTACCGCTACTTTCGCCCCGATCGAATTGTATACTTCTAACTTAACCCTTGACGATTTAGGTAAGGAGAACTGGATCTTAGTTGATGGGTTAAACGGATTCGGATAATTCTGACTTAGCTCAATTTTATCAGGAAGCTCCAGATTTTCTGTTTCCTTTGAAGTCAAAATCCCATCTAATGATGATATAAAACCACTATTGAAGCTGAGCGATCCAGAACTAAAATCTCCCGAAACCGACTCTCCACTCATAAAAATTACTTGTACTGAAGAATTACTGAATTCCCCGAAAGCTGTGGAGATGAGTGTTTGTGCGTTAGTATTCCGGCCAGACATCGTACAAATTCCCATCACTGTCAACATGAAGAGCTTTTTCATAAAATCTCCAACTAAATTTATTTTTTGAATAAAAATTCTACAAAAAAACAAACTTTAATTTCAATTTTACAACTACATGAACAGGCGGTTTTCAATAAAAAATATGAACTAATTACGTTCATTAAGATCAGGTAGAGTAAAAACTATTTATAGAATCCTCATCAGAGGATATTCCGGCATTATTATTTTTTTTATTGACTACATGATCCGTTACATCAATCAAATCACACTTGTTCATCTATGGTAAAGAGCTCCACATTACCTTTTCGTTTTAAGGTCTTCTTACTCTATATTCATAAAAGCTTAGCAAGGAGTTAATTAGGTGAAACAATCAACCCGAAGTTTATCCCCCAGTGCTTTTTTATGGGTGATTTTCGTCCTATTTATTACCACAAATCCAGCCTATTCCCAGTTCCAAGGATTGGAGACTAAAGAGGAGTCTATCCAGCGAGTTGAAAAGGAATTAGAACAAGCCAAAACTGATAGAACACGGGCTGGACTTCATCGGGAACTCTATTATATCTATATCAATGATGATACGGATAAGGCTTTAGAAGTAGCACAAAAGGCCGTCAAATTTGCCCAGCTGGCAGAGGCCCAGAGCCTGATTGTATACAGTTATTCTGACCTGGGAACGGCATATCTAAAGAAAGGCAATTTTAATGAGGCCTCAGAAAATTTTGCCCTTGCTTTGCAAAATAGTGAGAACTCACCCATAAAATCACAGAGTACATATATTCAATTCGATCTTGGAATTATGTACACGGAACTCCTTCTATTTGAAACCGCAAAGATATTTCTCCATCAGGCAGAGCGGGAGTTCATAAATGCCCGAAATAAATCTTTGGCTACCTATGAACTTGCAAAGATCTATTTAATTGAAGGCGATACATCTCAAGCCAGAATTTATACCGAAAAGCTCAAAGATTATATTCCTGAGACCAGTTCTCAGATTAACTACGATTATCTTTTCCATTATGCGGTTTTATCTGAGCTTTATGCTAACCTGAATGAGCTGGATAAGTCAGAAGAAATACTAACGCTCGCATTACCTGCTATTGAATATCATGATCGACGATTTTACCGTGGTATTGCTTCTTATTCCCGTTCATTGATCGAGTACAAAAGAAACAATTTTAGGGCATCCCTTTCGGCAGCACAACAAGCCCTTAGCCTTTTCAAAGATCAGAAAGAAGCCTCCTACATGGCGAAAGCCTATAATCAGCTCTCAAAGACCTATCGATCTTTAGGTATGTATAGAGAAGCTCTTTCTGCCCTTGAAGAGTATAATAATCTGAGTGATGCCCGATTTGAATTACTACAGTCTGCTTTAGAAGAACGGTTGGTAAATCAACATGAGGAAGTAAGAAATGCTGAGGGTGAACTCGAAAAAACAGAGTCTACCTTAAAGCAGAGACAGATCTTTCTTATCGTATTGAGTATCATGTTTACCCTGCTATTGATCCTAACTATTATGGTATATCGCAGTTCTAAAGCAGTGAAGAACGCTGCAAAAAAACTGGATCAACTAAATAAAGAAAAAAACCATTTTATTGGAGTGGTATCTCATGATCTGCGAAGTCCATTGAATTCCATAATGCTGCTTTCCAGCCTTATGATTGAAGATCGCAACTCTATCGATGCTGACAAACTCAGAGACTATAACTCCATCATACTCAATTCCAGCCGCCGAATGGAGTACCTGGTTAACAATATGCTGGATGCTTCCAAAATTGAAGCCGGAAAAACTGACCTCCTGCTTGAACCACTTCAATTATCCGATATCGTCCGCAACGTGTATAATTCTATCATTATTCTGGGTAACGAAAAAAGCATAAAAACTCAGCTAAATGTGGAACCGAATCTACCTCCTATTACAGGAGATCTACATGCTATTAGCAGCGTTCTGGAAAATCTGATTAGTAATGCATACAAATTCTCTCCAAAACAAAGCACTGTTACTATTACACTAAAAGAGGCCGGAGACCAGGTTGAGCTATCTGTTCAGGATCAGGGTCCCGGAATAACTGATCTCGACAAAGATCGTCTTTTCCGTAAATTTGAAAAACTTTCTGCGAACCCGACCGCCAATGAAAAATCAACCGGTTTAGGTTTGTATATCGTAAAAAACCTGGTTCAGCAAATGGGAGGAACAATCCTTATTGAGTCAATGATAGATAAAGGAACAACCTTCAAGGTACTTTTTAATAAAGCTTAATTTCAATTTAGAGTAATTGAAAATATATTTAGCAAACGGCTAAGCGACATCATCTGCATATGAATTCAACCCGACTCCTGCTTCTGGCTATAGTATTGTCAGTGCTCACATCTGCCTGTGGTATAACGTCAGGTACTTTTTCCCGAACTGGTACTAGTTCCGGCAGCTCTTCAAAGAACATGAAAGCCATTGAAACCGGTGTTGCAAGCTGGTACGGGCCCAATTTTCATGGCAAACTTACTGCCAATGGCGAAACCTATGACATGGACGGACTGACTGCCGCCCATCGTACTCTCCCTTTTAATTCCGAAGTAATCGTAGAAAACCTCGATAACGGTAAATCTCTAAAAGTCCGCATTAATGACCGTGGGCCTTTTGCAAAAGACCGGATCATAGATCTTTCCCGGGAAGCAGCTACCCGACTTGGAGTAATTGAACCCGGAACTGCCCGCGTGAGATTATACCTGGTTAAAGGAGACCTTGATAATTCCAGGGTTACCGATCTCAAAGTGGCCAACTACACTGTTCAGCTTGGTTCCTATCAGGACAGGGCTTTTGCTGAGAAAAAGGCTGCTGAAGTTGATGGCAGCCGTGTAGAGGAATTACGACTTAATGGAGAAAGAGTTTTCAGAGTATATTTTGGCACCTATCAGGATCCTGAACATGCAAAACAGGCACTGGATAAACTACAAGCTGACGGACATGATGGCTTTGTTAAACAAATTGAAAATGATTAGTTCTTTTCGGGATTGATACTTCTCAGATTTCGGTTATGTGCCTGAATCAAACAACAGAAGATCAATGACAAAGAACATAATTATTATTGGAAGCGGCTTCGGGGGACTTGGTGCCGCATCTCGCTTATTATCTGCAGGACATAAAGTTACTATCCTGGAAAAGAGAGATAAACTTGGTGGCCGTGCTTACGTGTATGAGCAAAATGGATTTCGGTTTGATGGGGGACCTACCGTAATTACTGCTCCATTCATGTTTGATGATATCTGGGAGACTGCCGGTAAAAAAAGAAGCGATTATGTTGAATTTGTTCCTTGTGACCCATTCTACCGAATCTTTGACCACAATGGAACCAGCTTTGATTACAATAATGATCATGACTTCACCTTGAAGGAGATCGCCAAGAGAAATGCATCCGACATCGCCGGGTACGAACAATTCCTGAGTACCACTAAAGCAATATTTGACAAAGGTTTTACAGAACTAGCCGATAAACCATTTCTAAAGTTTACGGATATGCTTAAGGTTGCTCCCGATCTGATCAAACTGCAATCCTATAAAAATGTTTATAAATACGTTTCTCAATTCATAAAGGATGACTTTCTCCGACAATGCTTTTCATTTCATCCGCTTTTAGTAGGGGGGAATCCATTTGATACTACCTCTATCTATGCAATGATCCATTATCTCGAGCGTGAGTGGGGAGTTCATTATGCTATGGGTGGAACCGGAGCCATTGTACAGGCATTTGAAAAACTGATCACAGAACAAGGCGGTCAGATCCATTTGAATGTTGAAGTCGATGAAATTCTGATAAAGAATGGAAAGGCGGAAGGAGTTCGTCTCAGTAATGGAGAGAAACTGGACGCTGATGTAGTAGTAAGTAATGCCGATGTAGCATTTACTTACAAAAATCTTATTAAGCCCGAGCACCGGAAAAAGTATACCGACCGCAAGATCGAACGGACCAAATACAGTATGTCTTTGTTCGTGATCTATTTCGGGACTAAAAAGCGTTATCTCGATTCGGGTCTTGCTCACCACAATATCATACTTGGAAAGAGATATAAAGGACTGCTCGACGATATATTCCATAAGAAACATGTAGCCGACGATTTCTCCCTTTATTTGCATATGCCTACCATCACTGACAGCAGTATAGCTCCGGAAGGCCACGAAGGATTTTATGTACTATCACCTGTTCCTCACCTTGACAGTGGCACCGACTGGACAGAATTTACTCCAAAATACCGGGATTCTATCATGAATTTTCTGGAGGAAAATTACTTACCTGATCTGCAGGAAAATCTGGTTGCAGAACACTACATCGATCCCCTGCATTTTCAAAATGAGTTGAACAGCTTTAAAGGCTCTGCCTTTTCGGTTGAACCAATATTGACCCAGTCAGCCTGGTTCAGGCCTCATAATAAATCAGAAGATGTGGATGGATTGTATTTTGTTGGCGCCGGAACACATCCGGGGGCTGGATTGCCTGGTGTACTATCGTCATCTATCATCGCACAGAACCTGATTGGGAAGGCATAAAAAAAGAGCCGGGTTGAATCCGGCTCTTCATGATCAATTACTTATTTTTTCAGGCTTGCCTGAAGATCGTCCCAATCTTTAAGGAAACGAGCCAGACCTGAATCTGTCAATGGGTGCTTCAATAGTCCCATGATAACATTTAGTGGCATTGTAGCAACATCTGCTCCCACTTTAGCACATTCAACCACGTGCATTGGGTGGCGAATACTTGCAGCAAGTACTTCAGTAGCAAAACCATAGTTCAGGTATATCTGAACGATATCCTGAATGAGTTGCATACCATCCGTTGAAATATCATCAAGTCGTCCAAGGAAAGGAGAAATGTACGTTGCACCTGCTTTTGCCGCTATCAGTGCCTGTGTGGATGAAAAACACAGAGTACAGTTGGTTTTGATTCCTTCATCAGAAAAGGTCTTGATCGCCTTAATACCATCTTTGATAAGTGGTACTTTTACAACCACATTGTCAGCGATCTTTGCAATTTTACGCCCTTCTTCTACCATCTCATTGTATGTGGTAGAAACAACTTCGGCTGATACATCCCCTTCTACAATATCACATATCTTCTTGATGTGACCTTCAAAATCGGTAACTCCGATCTTGGCACATAAACTTGGATTAGTAGTAACTCCGTCTAAAACCCCAAGGTCGTTGGCTTCCTGAATTTCCTCAAGGTTTGCAGTATCGATAAAAAACTTCATTGAATGATGAGATTAGTTTTAAAATTGTTCTGTAAAGTTACATAAATGTAAACTGCTATTCATTTCAATTTGTAAATGGGGCATTGCTTTTTTTTACATGCTGATATTACGTATAACAGAACTAATTCACGAACTTTAGTGTCTTTATCTAAAACAACTCGTAAGACCTCAAAAAAAGTGAAAAAACTACTCTTTTCGGCATTTATTACTTCAATATTATTTTTGGCTTGTGGTGACTCAGACTCAACTCAAAACCCTCCATCTGGATTTTCGGGATTTGGTGGCTTCGGGATGCAAAGAACTACTACTGTTGAAACTCAACCTGTAACACTTGGGCCCATTTCTGAACAAGTCCGTTCTTATGGCAGTGTTAAAGCTCAGAACGTTGTTGCAATCAACCCTCAGGTGAGTAACAGGATCACCCGAATTTATGTAGATCTTGGGGACTCTGTAAAAAGAGGGCAACTCATGGCCAAGATCTATGATGCTACTTACAAAGACCAGCTTAATCAGGCTAAGGCTCAACTCGAGCAAAGCAAAATAGCTATGAAACGGGATAGTTCTCAATTTGCCCGTCAGCAACAATTATTAAGTAAAGATCTTATTAGTGCTTCTGAATTCGATATCGCACAGGCAACCTACAGAAGCTCTGTCGCTCAATTTGAATCTGCCAAAGCATCACTAACCCAAGCTCAGGAAAATTTCAACAATACAGAAGTACGGTCTCCGGTAGAAGGTGTTGTTACTGCACGAAATCTTGAAGAAGGAGATCTTGCTTCCACAGGCCAGGCGATTTTTGAGGTAGCAAATACTACCGGTTATGAAACAAGGGTGTATGTACCGGTTCAGGATTGGAGAGCTGTGAAAGTGGGACAGGAAGTTAATCTACGTGTTTCGAATGAAGACGGCGTATCTGCCAAAGGAGTTGTCTCCAGAAAGAGCCCTCAATTAGACGCCACTACCGGACTCGGTGAAGTGGTTGTCACGCTAAGCCAGATCGGTTCATCCATTTACCCGGGCGTACTGGTCGAGAACCGTATCAACATCTCCAGTAAAGAAAGAGCTATTACAGTTCCCAGAAGCGCTCTCGTCGAAAAAGTTGAAACTGTTGTAAATCCTGAATCAAATACTATCGAACTGGAGCGAACTTATGCTGTATTTGTGTCCAGAGGTGATTCTGCAGCCGAACGCAGAAATCTTACGTTGGGAATTGAACAAGGTGATAAGATTGAAGTGCTCGCTGGTTTAAGGCCTGGCGACCATATTATCATTACCGGGCAGCAAGGTCTTGAAGATGGTTCTAAGATCGCTGTTGCTTCAGGGCAGGCGTTTCAGGCTCCTGAAGGACAAACTATCACAAGAGGTCAACAACCGGGGGGCCGTCCTGGAGGAGGTAACTTCCCAAGCCTGACTGCTGAACAGCGTGAAAAATTACAGGGTATGAGTCCCGATGAACGCCGGGCCTACTTCCAGAAATTGATGCAGGAACGTCAGTCTAACGCTGACTCAACAGCTGCTAACTAACCGATACAATGGGATCATTATCAAAACTGGCGGTAGACCGCCCGATAACTTTATTGATGACCACCCTGATCCTGGTTGGATTTGGGATATTCGGATTACAGAACCTCAGATTAAATCTATATCCTGATGTTTCATTCCCTACCATAACGGTATATACCAGTTATGAAGGAGTGGCTCCGGAGGATATTGAGACGCTGGTAACACGCCCTATCGAAGAATCGGTTGGAAGTATCAGTGGAATACGGCGAATTCGCTCTTTATCAAGCCAGGGAGCTTCGGTTGTAAAACTGAACTTTAATTGGGGAACTGACCTTTATGAAGCTGAGAATGACGTTCGTAAACAACTCGGGTTTGTAGAGCGTACCATCCCGGATGATGCGGAGTCGCCTTTAGTGTTTTCTTACGACCCGAACCAGGAACCGATCGTGGTTCTTACGGTAACTTCGAATGCTCGCAGTTCCCGAGAACTCAGAACGTATGCTACCCAGGTGCTTGAGCAACGCCTAGAACGTGTAAACGGCGTTGCTTCTGTTGAGACATCGGGTGGACTTGAGCGGCAGATCAATGTTACGATCAATAACGAAAAGATGAGGTTATACAACCTCTCGATCTCGGATATCTCCAATAAGCTTCGTCAGGAAAATATCCAGGTCCCGGCCGGACAGCTTACGGAAGGAAACACGATTTATTCACTTCGTACGATCGGAGAATTCAAGAATGTAGATCAGATCAGAAATACTATTGTTACGGTGCGTAACGGTCAGCCACTGCTGCTTAAAGACGTTGCTAATGTTGAAGATGGCATCGCTCAACCAGTAGGAAATGTACACATCAACGGCAATGATGGAGTGATCCTGAATATCTACCGCCAGAGTGATGCCAATGTTGTGTCGGCAGCCAAAGCCGCCATCGCCAGCCTGGATGATATCAAGAAAAGCCTCCCTCCTGATGTAAATATCGATGTACTTACTAATAAAGCTGACTTCATTGAACAGTCCATCAGCAACCTGTTGATGACAGGTGTTCAGGCTGTGATACTCGTGGTTTTGATACTTTTAGCATTTCTGAGAAGTGGTCGTTCAGCGCTCATCATAGCTATTTCGATCCCGATCTCTATTATCACCACATTTATGGTGATGGATTTTGCAGATCTCAGTTTGAATATCATCTCTCTTTCAGGCCTGACCCTTGCTGTTGGTATGGTGGTTGATGATGCGGTGGTTGTTCTGGAAAATATATTCCGCTTCAGAGAAGGTGGAGCCGATCGCAAAAAAGCTTCTGTTCAGGGGGCTAAAGAAGTAGCTGTTCCGGTTGTGATCTCTACATTAACCACACTTGTTGTATTTCTGCCG
The DNA here is from genome assembly GCA_030427885.1 of Rhodothermia bacterium. Lineage (GTDB taxonomy): Bacteria > Bacteroidota > Rhodothermia > Balneolales > Balneolaceae > JAUICM01. The sequence continues at coordinate 42,803 of JAUICM010000003.1, forward strand.
ATCCTGTTTGTACCGGGTATCGCCGGATTCCTGTTCAAAGATCTTGCATTGACGATCTCATTCTCACTATCGGTTTCTTCTTTGGTGGCTCTTACACTTATACCAATGATGACCTCTCAGTTCTTCAAAGAAAAAGCTGAAAGTTTTGAAGCCAAAAATAGGATTGCAGATTTCTTTAGCCGTGCTTTGGATAAAATGGAAACCTGGTATCAGGTTAAATTAGATGCCGTACTTAAAAAAAGCGGAACTGTAGTTACTGCATCCATTCTGCTATTTGTATTCACCCTGCCAATATTTTATCTCCTCGGCGGTGAATTCTTCCCACGTGTTGATGAAAATGCTTTTACCCTGGAAGTTCAGCGGGAACCCGGAGTGAACCTGTTTGAACTGGAGCGCTCTATCCGACAAGTTGAATACATCATTAAAGAAGAAGTGCCCGAGGCCCGCTTAATTGTTTCTGATTATGGAGATAAAGAAGGAATTGAGGGTGCCGATAATCCAGGTGGGTACCGTGGTACTGTTCGAATTGAATTAGTTCCACAAAAAGACCGTGAGCGAACTCAGTTCGAGATTACCTCTTCCCTGTTGAATGCACTCAGAGGAGTTCCCGGGGTAGAGATCAAAGAATTGATCATCGACCCATTGAGTCCGGATGGTGAAAATGGACTTATCGTTCAAATATTCGGATATAACCCGGATATCAAAAAAGAACTTGCCGATGGTGTTAAAGAAAAACTTATGGCTATCGATGGAATAGCTAATGTTTTCAGTACTTCAGATCAGGGACGTCCGGAACTACGGCTGGTAATGGACCGGGAGCGTATTTCGCGTATGGGAATGAATACTAATACTGTTGCAAGTTCTGTGAGTGATGCCGTTAAAGGAAGCATTGCAACCAGTTTTGTGGATCAGGGTGTTGAATTTGAGGTGTTAGTTGAACTTGATCCAATGGATAAATCTCAATCCGATGATCTTTCAAACATCCAGATCCAGGCACCAGACGGAACCTGGATGCCTCTTAAAAACCTGGCTCGACTAGAGCGTTATACCGGGCCAACAAATGTTCTTCGAATAAATCAGGAACGGGTAGCTGAGGTCACTGCAGATCTTAGTGATATTGACCTTAAAGCCGCTTCTGATGAAGCCAGAAATATTCTCGATCAAATCGAATGGCCTGATGGTTACCGGTATGAGCTGGCTGGTACTGCAGAAGAACAGGCTGAGTCTTTCAATTTTCTTATGATCGCATTCGCAATAGCGGGTATTCTTACCTACATGGTAATGGCATCTCAGTTTGAAAGCCTGGTAGAACCATTCATCATTATTTTTACTATTCCTCTTGCACTAACCGGGGTACTTTTAATGCTCTGGGCTACTGGCACATCTATAAGCGTTACCTCCATGGTTGGGCTTATCCTACTTACCGGTATTGTGGTAAACAATGGTATCGTAATGATCGATTATATCAAGATCCTCCAGGCTCGTGGTATCAGTCGTGAAGAAGCGATCGTTACAGGTGCAACCCGGCGTTTACGCCCGATCCTTATGACCGCTTTTACTACTATTTTATCTATGGTTCCACTTGCTTTAGAGATCGGCTCAGGTTCAGAAACATGGAGTCCTATGGCCCGAACTGTAATTGGAGGTTTGACTATGTCGACTTTACTTATGTTGTTTGTGGTACCCTGCTTGTATAAAATCGTCAACTCTACTGTTGAACGATTTGGCTTCGATTCAGTTCATAAACTTGATCCTTTAGCTCAGGAAGAAGAGGTAACGGCATGAAACAATTCAGTGTAGCTGGTTCCATTTTACATCGTCCTATTACGGTGATCATGGTCACTCTTATTGTGATCTTCTTTGGAGTGTATTCACTTCAAAACCTTCGGGTTACGCTTTTCCCATCTACCATTATTCCGGTTCTGGCAATATCCGCGGGATATCAGAATGTTTCTCCTGAAGACATCAATCGCATCATCGTAAATCCTATTGAAGGGGCTGTTTCGGCAATCGAAGGTATCGAAACTCTCGAAGCCAGGGTGAACAGTGGCCGCGCTTTTGTGATGCTTAGAATGAAGGAAGGCGTTGACATGCGAAAAGCCGAACTTAAGGTCCGGGAAGCAATCGATAACATCAGAAATGAACTTCCTTCGCAAGCTCAAGAACCCGTTATATTCCAGTTCGACCCCGAAAGCCGGCCGATCATGCGTTTGAGTATCGATGCAAGTAATCGCGGCCTTGATGAGCTTCGAAATCTGGGTGTTGAATTTGTGGAAACACGGCTCGAAAGAATCGACGGACTTGCTTCTGCTGAAACTCAGGGTGGTCTTGAACGCCGCATTTATGTAGATGTATCCCCAATGTCTTTGGCTCAGTATAATCTCGTTCCTTCAGAGATAGAGAATGCTTTGAGATCCAATAACTCTCAACAACCTATAGGCAACATAGTTTCTGACCGAATCAGCTACAGCGTGAGGGCCCAGTCTAACTACGAAACCGTTGATGAGATCGCTAACACGATCGTTAAGATCTCGGAAAATGGAATTCCAATCCGGGTTAAAGACGTGGCGAATGTATCAGATGGTTTTACCGATATCACCAGCCTGGTAAAAGTAAATGGCCGCAATTCGGTTTCTGTCGATATCCAAAAGACTTCTGATGCCAACACTCTGGACATTGTTAATGCAGTTAAGGCAGCCCTTCCTGAGATCAACGAGATCATGCCTCCGGGCGTACTTGTTCAGGTTCTTTCTGATGAAGGCCGTAACATTGAGGATTCCATTAACAATCTTTCTCAATCTGCTACAAGTGCCTTGATCGTTGTGATACTGGTGATACTGATCTTTATGGGCGGATGGAGAATTTCACTAGTAGTGGCTTGTTCCATTCCTGTTTCTATCGCCGCCAGCTTCGCAGCCATGTATGCTGCTGATCTTACTCTAAATATTCTCACTATTTCTGCACTTGCACTGGCCATCGGGCTTTTAGTAGATAACTCCATTGTAGTAACCGAAAGTATTGCCCGTAAGCTTGAGGACGGTCTCCCAAAATTTCAGGCAGCATTGCAGGGTACCAATGAAGTGATCGGAGCCCTTCTGGGTTCTACCTTAACAACTCTGGGTGTCTTCGTTCCAATCATTATGCTCAGTGGTATTCAGGCCGCTTTCTTCCGTGAGTTCGCTTTCACCATCTGTTTTGCCATTGGATTCTCATTCCTGTCCTCCATTATTCTGGTACCTGTGATCTCTCTTCTGACTTTGGACGGATCACAATTCAATAAACGGAATCTGGCCTTCCGTGGGATCTCCAAACTGGAACGTGGCTACACAAAAGTTCTTAATTGGTTGCTGCATCAAAAATGGGTGGCTGTTTTAGCTATGATCGGAATAATTGCCGGAACCATCATTATGGCTATTCAGATCAACAAAGAGGGTTTTCCTGAATCCGATTCAGGGCAGATCGATATTGATATTACTCTTCCTGAAGGAAGTAAGCTGGTTAAGACTATAGGTGTAATGGAGCAGTTTGCCGCACAAATTGACTCTCTGCCCGAAGTAAAAACCATGATCACTTCGATCGGAAGAAGCCGTTACTCAGAACAAACCAATCGCGGTGAGATCAGTGTTGTGCTGGTTCCTGAAAGTGAACGCTCTGTTAGTACTACTGCTTTGTCTCTGAAACTCAGAAATGAACTTGTATCTCCGGGAGTAACGGTACGGGTGCGTGTTGAAGGTGGTGGACTTAGATTCGGTCGTAGTTTCGATTTTGGTGCCGGGGCAATTCGCCTTAGTCTTATCGGACCTGAGATCGATGAGCTGCTCGCTATATCTCAAAAAATTGAGACCAAACTTAACGAAGACCCGAATATCATTTCGGTAGATAATGGCCGTACAGACCCAACTCCGGAGATCCACTTTCTGGCTGACCGGGAACGCCTTGGGTTGCTTGGAACAAACCTGAATTCCATTGCTTCTAACCTGCGAACTCAGACACTTGGTAACCAGGCCGGCTACTACATTTCTGGTGGACGCGAGATCCCTATCGAGGTAAGAACCCGAAAATCTGCATTAAAAAACCGTGATGATCTGTACGATATAGAAGTATTTCAGGTTGATGATCAGCGGGTTCCGATAGTAGCTGTTGGTGAGTTTGTACAAAAAGAAGGGGTTAATTCATTTCAGCGCCGTGACCGTGAAACTCTCCTAGATGTGAATATACGTGTTAACGGTGATGCTGCTGCATACCGCCAAAACATTGTAGCCTTCTTCGAGAATGAAATTGTTATGCCGGAAGGATACCGATATGAGTTTACCGGTGGTACTGCTGAAGCTGATGCAAATGCTAATCAATTCATGTGGGCACTTATTGCTGCAGTACTGCTTATGTATATGATCATGGCCTCATTGTTCGAGAACTTCAGAGATCCTTTTGTGATCTGGCTTTGTATTTTCATGGCCTCATTTGGAGCTCTCGCTTACCTTATGCTTATAGGAAGTCCTCTTAGCACTACTGCCCAGATCGGAATGTTCATGTTGGTGGGTATTATCGTAAACAATGGTATTGTGTTAGTGGATTATATTCATCTATATACAAAAGGTAATCCCTTTGACACCCGGAAAAATTCGCCGTACATGCAGCATGTTCTTGAAGCTTGCCGACGCCGTATGCGTCCAATTCTCCTTACCGCACTTACCACGATCTGTTCAATGATCCCTCTTTCTCTGGAATTAGGATCCGGGGCTGAAATCTGGTCACCTCTTGCAAAAGCAGTAATAGGCGGGCTTGTGTTCGGAGCAATACTAACACTGTTTATCACTCCTGCATTATCGGTTGGATTCAATCAGATGATCGCCTGGATGAAGGGACTCAGAAAAAAAGATACCAACACTGAAGTAGTTGCTTAGATACTGATACCCACGATTTTCAGTTTACCAGAATATTTATTTTTTACTTTTGTAATCTGGTATTTGGAACTTGTTTTAGCTATTCTTGTTTATAGAGTTAAAGCAAACATTAATCACAGACTGTCATGAGCAAATCAGGAAATTTCATCGCGGGTTTATTGACCGGAGCAGCAGCAGGTACTATTATGGCACTTCTTTATGCTCCTGATACAGGCAAGAATACAAGAGACCGCCTTTCTTACCAACTAAGTAATTACAAAGACGAGCTTACTGACCTTATCAATGAATTGAGAAAGGAAAAACAGAAGCTGATGTCTGAAGCCAAAGAAAAAGGCGAGAAAGTTGTTGTTGAAGCAAAAGAGAAAGCGGAAAGCCTTATCAAGGAAGCAGAAGGACTACTCGAATCGATCGAGAAAGCCAAAAACTAATATCAGCTAACCAATCTCTGAATTATTATGAGGCTGGTCTGTTTCTTACTTCTTCCATTCTTCTTACTGAACTGCAATTCAGTAAATGATGCCAGTACAGATACAGATTTTCTACTCTTTGGAACATTCTATGGAGAATGCCTTGGAGAACAATGTGTTGAAATATTCAAGCTGACAAGTGATAAGTTATTTGAAGATCGTAATGATCAATACCCAAGTTCTCACAACGAAACCAGTTTTTATGTTGGAGATTTTATAGAGCTATCATCTTCACTTTTTGAAGAATCCAATCAACTATGGCTTTCATTCCCTAACCAGTTGAAATCTATTAAATCCGGTACTGTATATGGTCAACCGGATTCATACGATCAGGGGGGGATCTACATTGAGCTTAAAAGCGGGACCATCCATAAATACTGGATCCTTGATACCAATAAAGAAGATGTCCCATCCTTTCTTCATTCCTATATGGATGAAATTCAAACAGTCCGGGATTCGCTGACTTTCTGACCCTTTTTCTCCTCTTGCATTTTTGCAGTGCTATCTTTAAATCCCTTTGGGTAACAAACTAAAGGTGATCTATGTCTTCCAGAAAAGAATTTCTACATAAAATGACTGGCGGAGCCGCTGCTTTTGCAATGGGCTCACTATTCAATCCACTTAAATCCGGGGAACTTCTTGAAGAGCTAAACGCTTTCAAAGGCTCACCTTCAACAATTGCCAGGGATGAAGAATTCTGGTTCCGGGTACAACAGGCATTCACGGTAGACCGAAGTCTCATAAATCTGAATAATGGGGGTGTGAGTCCTTCCCCTGAATTTGTGCAGGCTGCAATGAAAAAACACCTGGATTTCTCAAATCAGGCTCCTGTTTACAATATGTGGCGTATTTTAGAACCTCGTAGAGAAGGTGTTCGCCAACGTCTTGCAAGAATGTTCGAGGTTGATACCGAAGAAATCGCTCTTACCAGGAATGCCTCGGAAAGTCTGCAGATCTGCCAATTGGGGATGGATCTTAAACCCGGAGATGAAGTACTGACTACCGATCAGGATTATGGCCGGATGATCAACACCTTTAAACAGCGTGAGCGAAGAGATGGAATAGTACTAAAGCAATTCAGTATTCCGGTGCCCGCTGAGAATGAAGATGAAATCGTTTCATTGTTCGAAAAGAATATCACCCCTAAAACTAAAGCCATATTGATGTGTCATATCATTAACTTGACTGGTCAAATCCTGCCTGTCAAAAAAGTGGTACAAATGGCCCGCAAGAAAGGCATTCCCGTTATCGTGGATGGGGCTCATGCTTTTGCACACTTCAGTTTTAAACATGCCGATCTGGATTGTGATTATTATACTACCAGCCTTCATAAATGGCTGTATGCACCCCACGGAACAGGAATGTTGTACGTACGCAAAGAGAAGATCAAAGATCTCTGGCCATTAATGGCAGCTGCAGAATCTCAGGATGAGGATATTCGAAAATTTGAAGAGATCGGAACACATCCGGCCGCAAATTATTCTGCTATCGGGGAAGCCATCACCTTCCATGAAGGAATCGGTTCTGACAGAAAAGAAGCCCGTTTGAAATATCTGAATGACAGATGGATCGATCAGATCATCGATGATGACAAAGTTGCTCTTCATACCAGCAGAGATCCTAAATTTGCCTGTGCTATTGCTACAGTTGAGATCAAGGGTATTGAACCCAATGAACTAAATAGCCGCTTGTGGGCAAAACACAGGATCATAACCACCCCGATCAACCATGCACAATTCAAAGGTATCAGAGTTACTCCCAATGTTTACTCAACTCTGGAAGAGATCGACCGGTTTTCTGATGCAATGAAGGAAGAAATAAAAAGTGTTTAGATCACATTTTTTAGTTTTAGTTTTCAATAATTACTGGAAATAATTCTCTTAGTTTTTATTCAATAATCACACTTCGTTTGTAGTCTTTTTTTTGACTGAATTTCTTTGATAAAAGCATGTTTTTGCGAATATTATTTATGTAGAATTAAGTACATAAAAAGATTAATAAAGCATGAATTATCAACGGTTTATTGGCTTGATACTTTTACTGAGCATTGTGGGAATTTTTTGCACAGACAGCAACTCCCCAAACATGTTCAATATCAATGTTTCAATTCAGCCGGAAAATGCTGGTTCTGTCTCCCCTTCAAACGATACATTGCTTTTAGAGAATTCCGATTTTCAGTTAATGGCCAATCCTGCAGAAGGCTATAGTTTCACGGGTTGGAGTGGATCATTTACTTCCAGCGATAATCCTGTATTGCTTAACATGACAGGTAATTTTGTGCTTACTGCTAACTTCGATATCAAGAGTTATGCACTTAATATAGACGTTGTTGGTGGCGGAACAGTCACAGAAACAGTAATTCAGGCCAAAACAGATTACGATCATGGAACCATTGTGCAGCTTCAAGCCGTGCCTGATGAGGACTGGACTTTTATTGGCTGGTCTGGGGATATATCCGGAACTGATGAGATCGCCCAGGTAACCATCAACCAGGAAATGAACATCACTGCCACTTTTGAAACGGAAAAAGTGATACCTGAAGATGTTATTAAAACCAATGGTACACAGATTTATGCCCATTATATGCCATGGTTCCAGTCTAAGCCTTACGATGGATATTGGGGATCGCACTGGACCCTGGAGAACAAGAATCCTGATAATGTTGACGGGAATGGTAAAAGAGAAATAGCTTCTCATTACTATCCGTTGATCGGGCCCTACTCCTCTAAAGATCCTGATCTTGTTGAATATCATCTCTTATTGATGAAACTCACTGGTATTGATGGAGTTATGATAGACTGGTATGGAACCTATGATATTTATGATTATCGTGATAACCTGGAAGGAACTGAAGCTCTCATCGAAAAAATTGAGGAAGTAGGGCTTAGCTTCTCAATCGTTTATGAAGACGGTTCTACTGAGAACGTTGTGAATCAGGGGGCAGCAGCTTCTTCTCTGGAAGCCGCAAAAACTGACTTTGAATATATTCAGGCCAACTACTTCAGTCATGACAACTACCTCAAAGTTGATGACAAGAATGTAGCACTAGTATTTACTCCTACTTATATCCAGTCAGGCTCTTCCTGGTCCACTATTTTTGAGAACATTGATCCGAAGCCCTATTTCCTTTCTATCTGGGGTGAAAAAAATGATCTTGGTACTCTTGGTTCAGGTGAATATGCCTGGGTTTATAATGGTAATGGCAATCATTTATCGCTATTACAAAACTTCTACAATAATACTCTAAACCGGTATGACCTCTCCATTCCATCTGCCTATCCGGGATTTGTAGATTTCTATGAAGAAGGTGGTCGCGGCGATTTTATTGGATGGGAAATTCAACATAACGGAACAGCCACCCTGGAGGCCACACTCGCCTATGCAGAGCAGAATAATCCAGAACATCTTCAGCTGGTAACCTGGAATGATTTTGGAGAGGGAACAATGCTGGAACCCACTGATGAGTTCGGGTATTCATTTCTTGAAACCATTCAGGAGTTTGCCGGCGTGAGTTATACCGTTGATGAACTTGAATTAGTTCATCAGCTCTACACATTAAGAAAGGAATTTAAAGACGATGCTGATGTTCAGGCTCAATTAGATCTCGTTTTTGAATATCTGGCAACCCTTCAGATAAGCAAGGCTTCTGATCTGTTGGACCAACTTTCAACGAATTAATATCAACTAACTATTCAAGAAATAATGAGAATCTTTAACCTGCTTTCCGTACTGGGTTTTGTCGCTTTACTTGGGCTATCGGCCTGTTCTAAATTTGGCGACCTTGATACTAATACTGTTTACTCTCCTTCCGGAAATATCACTGTTCAATTCGAACTTTCTGCTAATGGCACTCCATCGTACAATGTATCTTTCAATGGAAAAAATGTTATCAAACCTTCATCTATGGGCTTTGATTTCAAAGATCAGCCTTCTATGAATTCCGGCTTCGAGATCATAGATAAAAATATCTCGCATTTTGAGGAGAACTGGGAAATGCAGTGGGGTGAACAGCGTGAGGTTGAAAACAATTTTAATCAGCTGGTCGTGAATCTCCGCGAAAAAGAAAGTCCAAACCGAGCGCTTAACATTTACTTTAAAGCATATGATGACGGCATTGGTTTCAGATATGAATTCCCTGAGCAGGATGGCGTTGATTCTGTCATCATCATGGATGAGAATACACAATTCGATCTGACCGGAGATCATACAGCCTGGTGGATACCGGGCGACTGGGAGATCTACGAACACCTTTATAATGAGACAAAAGTATCTGAGATCGATGCTCTTCAGTTTGTAAATCACGAGAACCTGGCTCAAACCTATATCCCGGAAAATGCTGTGAACACTCCAGTTACCATGCGTACAGAGGATGGAACTCATCTGAGCTTTCATGAAGCAAATCTAACTGATTATGCCGGAATGACCCTCAAGATCGATACCGATAACTTAAGTATGACCAGTGAACTGGTTGGTTCTGACCTTCAGGGATATAAGGTGAAGAGGGAGCTGCCATTTAAAACTCCATGGAGAACTATTCAAATAAGTGAAGATGCGCCGGGTCTTATCGAATCAAAACTTATTGTTAATCTGAATGAACCTAATAAAGTAGGAGATGTATCCTGGTTCACCCCAATGAAGTATGTCGGAATCTGGTGGGAAATGCATGCGGGTGTTTCAACCTGGGATATGGCCAGTGGTAAGCATGGTGCAACTACCGAAAACACCAAAAGATACATTGATTTTGCAGCTGAAAATGGATTCGGCGGTGTTCTGGTAGAAGGGTGGAATACAGGCTGGGAACGCTGGATCGGATTTCCGGATCGTGAAGGAGTTTTCGATTTCATTACCCCTTATCCCGATTATGATCTCGAAGAAGTGGTGCGGTATGCCAATGAAAAAGGAGTACAGATGATCATGCATCATGAGACTTCGGCCGCCCCCCGTACTTACGACCTGCAAATGGATACGGCTTATGCCCTGATGAACAGATTGGGTATACATTCTGTAAAAACCGGGTATGTAGGACCACTGCTTCCAACAGGTGAGTATCACCATGGTCAGTGGATGGTGAATCACTATCGTCGTGCTATTGTGAAAGGTGCTAAGTACCAGGTGGCCATCAATGCCCATGAACCCATAAAAGACACCGGGCTTCGAAGAACTTATCCAAATGCTATTGCACGGGAAGGCTTAAGAGGTCAGGAATTCAATGCCTGGGCCGCTGATGGAGGAAACCCACCTAATCACTTACCTACGGTTGCATTTACCCGTATGCTGGCTGGACCCATCGACTTTACGCCGGGAATCTTTAACATAAAACTGGATGGATACAACAAACCAAATAATCAGGTTAATACCACGCTAGCTCAGCAACTTGCTTTATACGTAGTGATCTATAGTCCCATTCAAATGGCCGCTGATCTTCCTGAGAATTACGAAGCTAATGATCCGCCACTTCAATTTATTCGGGATGTCGGGGTAGATTGGGAGCAAACTAAAGTTCTTGATGGTCAGATAGGAGATTTTGTGACAATAGCCAGACAGGAAAGGGGAACAGGTAATTGGTTTTTAGGAAGCATTACCAATGAAGAGTCGCGCACTGTAACTATCTCTTTCGACTTTCTGGAACCTGGAACTGAATATATTGCTAAGATCTACAAAGACGGAAAGGATGCTCACTGGGATAACAACCCCTTGAGTATCGATATTACCGAAACAGAACTTAACAGTAACTCATCCATGAATTTTGAACTCGCTCCGGGTGGCGGTTTGGCAATCAGTATGTTCCCAAAGAACTAATGTGATTTCACAAAACAAAAAAGCCCCGGCATATTAAATGCAGGGGCTTTTCTATAAGCAATAAATAGTTATTCAGATCGCTTTTTATAAAGCTCATAGATACTATTAAATAATGCTGTATCCACATTGATCTCTAAATCTTCCCTGATACTTGAGATCTCAGTATTGATATGATTGAAAACTTTATATCTAAGTTTTAGTTCAGACTGATCTGTGTTCTTATCGATTTCCGTGATCTTCCTATCTGTTACCATCAATACCATCCAGCCATCAGATGAATGTGCAACAACGGGGATATCGATCAAACCATCTCTGACAAGAGAATAATCTGAATCTGTAGATAATATAATTTCATCACTGAATTCCCGAAAACTATCATAGCTTTCAGGAATTCCTTTATTCTCAATATCCCCTTTAATTTCAATAGCCTCATCCATTGAAGAAGCTGGTATTTTCCAGTAACTGGCGATCATCTGAAAATCACGATTTCTAACCAACCGGTCTCTGAATGAAGACGGAACAATTACATCGCTTGTATCTTCTAGTGCTTCTCTGGTCAACTCATATTGATAAAGCTCTGAAAGCTTTTCATAGCCTCTTTGTCTTACTTTCTTCTCAACTCTTGGATCAGATTCATAGCCTTTTTCCTTACCAATCTTATAGAGAACCTCATTTCTCAATGCTCTTCCAATTGAAGCCCCCGTCCTCTTTTTTGATTCCTCGAATGATAAATATGGTAACCATCTCAGATAATCATCAAAAGTAAATTCCTGACGTTCTCCTCCAAGCACGTAGGTTCCCAGAACGGCATCATTATCAAAAGCAGCCCTGAGTTCGTCAAGATTTGAACTTCTCCAGCCATCATTTTGCAATTCATTCGACAGATCATTTTCGTTCTGTATCTCAGGTTGATTTACTCCCTTGATCGCTTCCATCAATTCAAGCACTTTTTCGCGATCTACTTCAACTAATAATGATCCCATCAGATCACGTATATAGTCGTTTGAAACCAGCTCCTGATTACGTAACCTTACCTGGCTTCTGATGCCCTGCTTTCGATACTGGTAATCATCCTCTGCCAGCATTGCCGGAAATTCAATGAACTCTACATATATAATATGATAACCAAACATGGTTCGTACAGGTTTAGTGAAGTCTCCCTGATTTGTTGAATAGGCAGCTTCTGCAAAAGCATCATCAACACCGAAATAACTAACCGGACCTAAATATCCTGCAGAAGAGTCATATTTTTCGGTTTTATAGAAGTCATTGGCTACATCAATAAAATCCTCACCCGCTTTAAGTCTTCTGTAAGGTTCCTGAAGATCCTGTTCATTTTTGGAATATAGATGCCTTACATAAACCGAACGTTTAGACTTAGCATATGCAAGCCTCATTTGTTCATCTGTTGGAGGTTCTAGCAACTCTTCCATCTCGTCAACGAAGTAAACATCTACAGTAGACTTCATTCGCTGAAAATTTAAAGCAGCCTGATATACACTGTTATCTGTTAATCCCTCGTCCGCTGCATCTATAGCCATTGCAAGTTTATCGATCATCTGATTGAGAAATGCGTAGCGTTCATTTCTGCTATCATTTCTGCCTGTTCTGATCAGATAGTTCACATAAGCCACTTCAAAATCATAAGTAGTGACTTCAATGTCGTTTACAGAAAAGAGTAATTTATCCTGATCGGGAGTTTCTTTGGTACAGTTAGCTGAAGTAATCAGCAGGATGAATAGTAAATAAAAAAAGAATGGCTGCTTTAGAACAAAGCAGCCATTCTTGCACAATAAAGTTTTTAACATTTAGAAATAGAGCTTTAAATCAACCAGTGTTGTTTGTCCTAAATAATTGAATGGAACTTGAGCAAAATCCACTCCAATTGCCACACCTGATGAAGTTTTTAATGTAAAACCTGCTCCATAGGTAACATGGGAATCAACCTTATCACCAAGTAACAAATCTTTATAACCACCACGAACATGGAACTTCACAGTATTGGTTATATAACTCAGCTGAGATCCTGAATCTATGTTAAGATCGTTATCATTTGTTTGTTGAGCATCAGACAAGATCAACCATTCCAGGTTTTCTGTTTTAATAACCGGCAATGAGATCCCAAATCGAAATGACAAAGGAAGATCCCATTGATCCAGATAGATTCTTGCCGGAATATCATCGTTATTTCCTTCACTGGTTGGATCAATATCCACGAAGTGCTCAGAGTTGATCCCGTCCATCTGCATTTTACCGCCGAAGTTTGAGATCGAAGCTCCGATTCTTAATCCATTCAGATATTGTGTTTTCAGAATAAATCCGAAATCAAAAGCGAAGGTTTCCGCGGTCATATCATAGATCTTCTGCTGAACGATTTTTGCAGTTCCACCGAAGTGGAATGACTCTGTTAGATTCTGAGAGTATGTCAATCCTATACTCAGGTCATGTGAGCCAAAAGTAGCTCCCGTTCCTTCCGGGTTTTCAACAGTACGAACATCCTGCCTGCCGTAATCAACAAAATTGACTCCGAATCCGAATCTTTTCTTACCGGTGTCGCCAATTGGAAAAACCAGCCCTGATCCGTAGGCATAAACATCAGCAAAGAGTTTATTACCACTAAAAAATCCAGAGCTTCTGGTGCTACCCTCGTTTTCCAGAGAGATTGCTGCAGGGTTCCAGAATAAAGCTTCTGCACCTGAGCCATTAACCGTATTTGCGTGCCCCAGTGCAGACGCCTTTGCTCCAACCCCCATGGTGAGGAATGGAGCAGCAGTAGTACCTACCCTGCTTTGAGCATACAGATCTGAGATACCCAACAAAACGATGAGTTGTAAAAGTATTGTTATTCTTTTCATGCTTTTCATATTAAGATCTTCAAGAATGAATGGTTCTTACTATTTGACTACCGCAAATTTATCTACATACTCACCAATACCTTCGGCAGATACATGGTAGAAGTAGACACCGTATGCGACGTCTTCGTTGTTGTTTGTTCTCAGATCCCAGGAAGTAGAACCCTCATTAAATTCGCCCGAGTGTTCGATGGTTTTAACAAGTTCACCCCTGATATTGAAAATCCTGATGGTACATTTTCTTGGCAGGTTAAAGAAACTGATCTTCCTTTCGCCCCTACCAATAGAATTTGAAATCTTTTCCCAGGATGCAGCACCAACATACGGGTTCGGAGCTACATATATATTTTCAAGTTCACTTTTGGCCAGATCGTCATCGATAAACCCTTTTCTTACTCCAAATTCGAAGTAATCATCACTACCAAAGGCACGTGATGTAGAGATTACAATCTTATCTCCGGGAGATGGTGCAATGTTATCAGGCCCTGCATCAATAGCTATAACAAAGCGATATACGATCCTGCCTAATGAATCTTCTTCAGATACGATCAATTGATCACCATCACTGATATCTTCACTTTCGTCATTATCGACCACTAAGATCTCTGCTGGAGCGCCTGTAGTAGAATTCTTAGCAAACAGAGGTATCTCAATTCTTGAGAAACCACCACCAAGAACTCTCGGAGGTTTGTACAAACTATCAGCAGGATTTACGAACAGCAATTCGTAATCACTATCTGTAGCCCGGAAACCATTTGAGGATCCATCTCTTTGTTCATCAATTTCTATTTCCCAATCAGTACTCAATCCATCAAGTTCAGTCGGGTCATAGTTGAACAATTCATTCTCAGTCCCCTGATTGGAAACCCATCCTGATTTGTTCTCCAGTAGCTCTCCTGGTTCAGAGTTGGTAAGATTAACTGTGAAGCCATTAATTACAGAAGTAGAGGTAGCGAATGGTGACATTCCTACAACTGTTCTGTTCTGGGTCAGTTCTTTAATTCTGTAACCTGTTGTTACACGATAATCAGCTACAACAGAATTTGAATCTGTAAACTCAATTCTATATAGATACGAGTCTTCCAACTCTGATTCTACCACTACACTAACAGAAGCAGAACCGGTACCAGTACCACCTGTTACAGTGCTCAAATCGATAGTGGCTCCACCATCCACATAACCTGCTGGTGTGGTTACCGGAACAACCGCTGCAGTATTAATAGAAGTACCCGTCAGGTTACCCTGCAAATCAACAGAAACCCTGAATGTATTTTCCTGAGGATCAATTCCGGGTGCATCTGAGCCTTCTTCTGCAGGTAGGCCTCGGTCATATGCTACAATTGCGTAGTAATAGGTTTTACCATTTACCACATCATTATCAACATAATGGAATGCTAAACCTGTATTAGAGCCAAGATCGTATACTGCTTCGCCCTCAAGGATGGTTCTCATACCACTAATGTCATTATCAAGATCCCATCTGGCTATTGGCTTATAGAATGTTGGTGTTCCATTTACATCAGTAATAGTTCTGGCATCTGTAAACAGGTTATTCGTGCCTTTATAGAGTTTGTAACCCTCAAAGTCGAAGTCCTGAAGGAAGTTGTCATAACTTCGAACTGACAAAGTATCCCAGGAAAGAACTACCTGCTTGTCACCAGTAACTGCTGTTAATGTTGGGACAATTGGTGGCTGAGCAAATTTATAATCAGCATTATAAATATTCTGAACTGTTCTTCGGTTTTTGAAGAAGTCTTGTTCATCATTTCCAAATATCCATGCTGTTGAGAAGAAATCAGTAGATTTACCACCTAACTGATCTTCCGGATTTAGCTCAACCTGACCCGACATGAATAATAAGAATGGCTCATCATTGGCAACAGGATCACTTGGAGGTATTGTACCAAGAGGGAATTCACTAATTCTGATTCTGTTGAATAACCAGGTATCATCTCTAAGGTTATTACCACTTTCATAAAATGGTCGGGTATTAAGGTCAAAACCTCTCAAACCGATCTGATCAGATTCGTCTACATCAAGATCGTTATAGTTTGGTTCACCCTGAGTTGGAATTCCGTCTCCTTCCCCTTCATCCGGGCCCGGGTAATTCAGATCAAAAAGACCTAAACCATCACGACCCACGTCATTATTGAGAACTTCACCTGGATCAAGAGTTCCGTTGTTATTTGCGTCATCAAATCCAACCCAGTCCATATTCTCATCGGTTGTGTACCAAACACCTTCTTTGTAAGCAGGACGATCGACGATATCACTGTAATAGCTTTCAAAGTCAGCTACATTGTAATTGTTTTGAACAAAATTCTGGATAGCTATTTCGGAATCCAGTCTCATATAATTTTCATCGAAACGAGACTCATCTGTAATACCATCCTGATCATCATCCTGATTGTTTCTGTCGTTTGCAGGTGATTCAAGGAATGCAAAACCGGTATAACCCAATTCATACTGAGCACCACCATTGGTAGGTGTCCCTAAACCATCGGAATCCCATCCATATACAACGTCAAGAATTGGGTCGTAACTCGCATTGTCATCATCCTCATCTTGTCCCAAACCATAATCCACGATTTGAACAAAATAAAGACGGTCGTGATCTTCATCTCCTTTATTGGTAATTCGATAGATCAGGAACATAGTATCCTCAGCAAGAATATTTGCCCATTGGTAAATACGAACCTGAGTCTGCATACCGAATCCACCCATTAATGAATCTGTTTCCGGACTTGGATAATAAACACCCAATGCACTATGTGGACCCTCTGTTTCGAGATCAAAACCATATTCCATATCGGAAAAATCATCCATTACATAAAATGATTCCTGATCAGCATTCGCAAATTTACCATCACGACCATCCCAAAAACCACACCAGCCCGGATCGCCTGGTTCAAACCAACGATCAGGCCAGCAATCAGGCCATGAAGTAGGATCATTTGATTTAGCCGGAATAGGAGTCAGAGCATCGGTAATTGGAGCTCTTCTTAATGGGTTGTTAAAACCCGGTAGAGGCAACCATCCCCAAACATCACCAGAATAAGGACTGGTTCTTACACCTGCATCCCTATAGTTGATCATAACCGGGTTCAGTGTCGTATCCGGAATTACATAGGTTCTTTTCCATTCCACATAATCAGCATAGCTGCTGAATCTGGAACCGTCAGCCCCATCAACATAACCAGCTACTACCACGCCTACACCGTCAATGTGGCGTCCCCCAATATTCCGAGGCCATACTCCCCAGGGAATATCTCCCCAACGAGCCAACTCTCCGTGGTTTCTGTAGTTAGTTTCAATGAGGTTACCATCCATGACCCCTCTTGCGACAGAGTTTAATGCTCCTCTGTACACAACTCCATTATATTCATCAGGGATCTGTGCTTGTGCATTACCTGCAGCCGCTAGTAAGAAGCATACCGCTAACAGGCCTAGTCTTGTTTTAGTTTGCATAGAATTCAGTCTTAAATACTCTTTATTTGTTTAGTGACGCGCTTAGAATTTTAAGCTTAATCCAACCTTTATTGTTCTCGGAGGACCTAACATACTTTCATTCAGATACCACTCAGAATATGAATTCAGACCGCCAGGTATTGTACCTTGTCGAAGAGTACGTGCCAGCTCTGTAGATTCAGTTGCAAGTCCGGTATCACTGAATACACTCCAGTGAGGAGCGCTGTCAAAGATATTATCTACCTGTAGGAACAACTGAATGTCATAGGTAAGGAATCCAGGTTTGTAATAAACCCGAGCATCCGAGTTAAACCAAATAGGTTTGTCCTGATTATTTGGAACATAAGACTGAACAAAGTTTCGCTCAGAAGTATAAGGGGTTCCTGTCTGTAGGCTGTTTATTGTTGAAATGGTAAAACCAATATTTGTTTTCCATGTGATAGTGTTATTCAACACATTTCTTCTATCCCAGTTCAGACGGTTGATCTTGATAATAGGATCAAGGCCACTGGTTACCCTGTTAAAAGTATCCTGAGGGTTTGAAGCTGAACCACTTGCAAACTGAAGAGTATAATCGATCGTCCAGGTTATCGGACCATCTCCTCGTTGATAGAGGGAAAGAGTTCCACCCTTTACAGTTCCATAATCCAGATTCACATTTCTTGAAATATACCGTCCGTCAAAATTTCTGTATACCTCAGTACCAGCCAGGTTTCTGATATCTTTAGAGAATAAGGTCAGATCCATACCCAAGGTTTCTGTCAAACCTTGTTGAAGCCCTACCTCAAATGACAATGTTCTTTCAGCTTTCAGAGACGCGTTACCAAACTGAATGCTTGTTGACTGAGGGTTATCCTCAAAGTCGTTATTCGCATATAGTAGGTTCAACTGAGGGGTCTGGAAGAACAAACCTGCCGAAAATCTCATTACACCTGTTTCAGATATAGGAAATGCAATACCCAATCGAGGACTTATCTGAAATGAATTATCTGCTGCTTTCCTGTTCGAAATGAATACGGAATCAGAAGCAGGTCTTGAAGGATCAAGAATTTCATCTTTAGGGCCCTGAGAAAGATCTACAGGAACTACAAAATCCGGCTCGAAGTAATCAAAACGAAGACCTGCATTCACGATAAGATCCTCAAACTCAAGTTTAACCTGAGAATAACCGGCAGCCTCATAAGGACTCACATCCAGCGCTGAGTTATTAAATGGGTTATCTGATCGTATTGGTTCTCCGAAGGCATTTGTTGTAATACCAAATGACTCATTGTCTATATTGTGAAGACGTCCTGAAAGACCCGCCTTGAATAGAACAATGTTGTTAATCTGAGAAGTAAAATCAGCCACTATAGTATGTGTTGTGGTGATATTTTCAGAAGAATTCAGGTAGTTACCACCCATATTGAAGGCTGAAGCACCCTGCTGACTCGATTGATCCGGACCCACATAACGTGGATCAAGTATCGTTGCTGAAGCATCATTATATAGTTTGGACTCACCCTGATCTCTCAGATAACTATACGATAAGTTCGCAAAGGCATTTGCTCCAATTGAATATCGAATCCCAAGAATATGATTCTGAGACAGATTATAATAGTTATTTATGCCATCAGGGTTGTATTTATATGAATGGTCATAATTCGAACCATCATTCTTTTGAAGAAAGATGTTATAATCTAGCTTTAGGTCACTATTCACCTGATAAACAAGTGAAGAGTTCAATGAATATCTGGTGTGGCGATTCAGCTCCTGATAATCCCCACTTCCTGTTGACTCAAGGATCCAGTTATCAGTTTCAGCACCACCAGATACTCCACTTTGAATACCATTATCCGTTTGCGTGAACTGCTGATCTGATGGTTTGAACAGATCACGACCGATCAGATAACCAGGTTCATTCAGATATCTGATAGTTGCTTGTATACCCAGCTTGTCTTTTATGATAGGACCACCAATTGAAAACTGAAGGTCACGATTAGCAAACTTAGAAGATGCTTTCGTATAACTTACTTTCTCCTGCGAGAAATCATCATAGCTAAGAAACGAACCAGCATCGGTATCTCTTGATACGAATTCAAGTTCTCTGTTACTAACGATGGTTCCACTATACGCTAACATATTTGCGGACCACTTTGGTGATACACCTTTGGTCACAATATTTACAACACCACTCATAGCCTGGCCATATTCAGCGTTAAATACACCACTGATAACCTCCAGACTGGAGACCATGTTCTGCTCTACTTCAAATGCAGCATTATTATTGTATGCATTGTTGATCGGCACTCCATTTACGAGATAAGCAACCTCACCGGTTCTACCTCCTCTAAAGTGACCATCAACAACACCTGCTTGTTGGTTAACAGCTTCATTTACGCTGACCACAGGGAGATTTTCAAGTTGATCAGAACTTACATAGGCTGTAGTAGTTGTTCTGTCTTTTTCTACAATTGGACGTTCCGCGGTAACAACAATTTCCTGACCTGCGATCACTTCTTCCTGAAGTGTAGCATTCACTTCAGTGGTTTTATCTACTATAACTTTCACTTTTTCTACCTTGGTAGTAGCAAAACCAATATATCTGAACACAACGGTGTATTCACCGGGTTCCAGATTTACAAGGCTGTAGTTTCCATCAACATCAGTAGTAGTACCTTTTTGAGTTCCATCTATGAATACCTGAACACCTGCGAGAGGCTCACCTGATTCATCGACAACTTTACCTGCTATTTTACCTTTTGTACCGGCAAATACTAAGCTGGTAGAAATCAAAAAAGCGATTACAAATAATATCGCGTGCTTTAATGACGGGAGTTTCTTCATGGCGTGAGAAATTTAAACGGGCACAGCTCGAATGCTGTGCCCGATTGGAATTGTGAGTTTAAACCTACTTGATTAAGGTCATCTTTCTAGACTGAACGAAAGATGGAGTACTTATTCTGTAGAAATACATTCCTGAAGCCAGACTACCAGCATCGAAATTCTGATAGTGCTTACCAGCCGTCATCTTCTGATTCTGAAGCAATGTGGCCACTTTCTGACCAAGCATATTATAAACTTCAAGAGTTACATCAGTCGTGCTTGCAAGCGTGAATGCAATCTTAGTTGTAGGGTTGAAAGGGTTTGGATAGTTCTGATCCAGGCTGAATTCCAGTGGATTATCAGCTGTTTCTTCAACAGATATACCTACTTTGTTTCTTCCAACGAAGGCAATTGTTTGCCAGCGAGCTGGTGTGTTCCACCAGGTATCACCACCTGCTCTGTTACTCCATGAAAGCTGTGTTTCACGAGTTACTGCAGGATCATCAGCATCATTAATAGCAACGTTGAATGGATACAGAGTAATCTCATCTGAACCAGGGAAGTCGAATAACTCATCAGAAGCTGTGGCTTCAGCAGTACTTAGTTCCACAGTATTGATAAGAGTTAAAAGTCGGTATCCTGTATCAGTGGTTTCACCAATAGTTTCAGAGTTAGGAATCACATCATCTCTTGCACTTTCGTGAACAAAAGGATCCGCATCAGATCTCATTCCTGCACGGAACTGATAGTCCGGATCTTCACCTCTCCAGAACTCGGTATGAGTAGAAGAAATAATGAATGATTCTGGTGTGTAATTACCCAGACCTAATTCCCAACTGTCATATGCCCATGCTGCGCCGGTTGTAATAGTCTCACTGGCAAAAACAAGTGCATCATCAGTAACTTCTGCATATATCACAAGTTCATTGTCGGTTGAACCAAATCCAAGCCAGAATTTCGCTGAAATATCATCATCACCAACAGTCAGACCGTTACCGTTTTCAAGATATTTACGATTTTCGTCAATGGTAAAAGGTTTATAACCTTCAGGGAACAATGATGCCATAGTAGCTGCATCAGGAATAGTAGCATCCCCAATTGCTTCGTAAACTGCATCAATTCCATCTGTATCAAGCTCATATGCATAACTTGGTTCAACTTTAGCATCTGCAGAAATCATATCAGCTGCAGGAGCACTTTCAGAACCAAACTGAGAAGTAGCTGTAACTGCGTAATATGCTTCAAAATCGGAAGCTAAATCAGAATGTGGAGCAGTAATAGAATGGTCCACTGAAAGAGTTCCATCAAATGGAACAGTAGCCAGTCTAACTACACCATCCGCAACAACATCTGTGATCTCGGATTCTGAAAAGTATACATTATAACCACCCACACCGGATGCTCCTGTCCATGAAACTGTATTTACACCATCAGCATTTGAAAGACTTATGCTTGAAAGTGCAGCAGGAGCACTGTCGACTAACTCACTTGGTGGAACACCAATTGAGAAATAATCAAAGTATAGTGGTCCACCACCATCAGCGTGGTCAATGTGACGACCAAAGTACTTGACCGCTTCCCAGTCAAATTCTTTCCAGTAAGGAGATGATTCATCCCAGTGTCCGTTGGCTGAAGTAGCAGCCCATGCTCCGGCATAATTCCATCCCATGAAAAGCTCATCTACTTCTACTTCAAGGCTGTCGCCATTTGCGTCAACACCTGCTTTAGCAGAATCTAAAAGTGCTTTTGTTGAAGGAGGAAGAGGAATTGCAACTTCATGCCACTGTCCATCATGCATATCTGCAGGGATCTGCCATCTTAATCTGAAAGGAAGATCTGCATTTTCATTGAATGGATCTGGATCGAGTGGTGCATTTGTGTCATCATCTGAATCCATGAATGCGATAAAGTCTGATTTACCTCTGTTTGAGGTATCAGATAAGAATTTCATGTATAAAGTATCGGTTTCGCCGTAGTTCATACCTGTATATGCGCTTGCATCCACACCAACTGAATCTCTGTCTCCACCTGAAGGCCATCTGAATCCACTCTCAGACCAGTCAGCATAGGAAATTAAGAACACTCGGTTTGAAGATGTTGGATCTAGCGGATCTGCAACAACACTACCATTTAATTGAGGTATCTGGACATTCGCTCCATTTATAAAGAAAATGAAACCTTCATCATCCATCACTGGCTTATCCTGAGCATAGGTCGCCGAAGCAAGGCCTACAACCAGCACAGCCCCAAGTAGCAGAGCAGCCGATTTTTTAATTGTAGCTCTAATCATGTTTTATCCTGATTTCGTTAGGGTTTATAGTTTCACAATTTTTTTCAACCGGGATCCCCTATCAAATAATAGGTACCCTAATGTTAATTTTCGTGAATAGCACGATTTTATAGAAACCCTTCCAAAGAAACAACACCAAATGGCGAATTTTTTCTACTGAAATGAAAAAAAATCCCACATGTATGAGATTTTTCCCAGATTTGAGGTATGAAAGCGCTTTTAATTCCTATTTAATAAAATGAATTGATTAATTAAACTTGAAAGCGCTTTTAGTTTTGCGTATTATTTTCATGAGAAGTGATAATTTTTTTCATAAAATTAATTATTATTATCCCGCCACAATAATTGGTATCCAACGACTACATGAAAGCAACACTAAAGGATATATCAGATAAAACCGGATTATCTATTTCAACTGTTTCAAGAATTCTGAGAGGAGAATCTAAAACCAGTTCTAAAAATGTAGAACTCACCATCAAAGCAGCTCAGGAGATCAACTACCCTCTTAACTCCAGAGTGCTAAATGGTAAGTACGACTATAAACAACGTTTGCAGGTAGCTTTGGTTACTTCATTCTATCCGGATGAGTTTTACTCTACCTTCTTTTACGGCTTTAACTCTGCAACCAAGGGCTTCAATATCAACCTCTCACTATATACATTCAATCCGGCGGAAGGTAGCTTAGGTGAGTTCTTAACTGAATTATCTCATAATTCTATCGATGCAGCAGTCCTGTTCCTTCCAACTTTACAAGAGCAGGATTACCGAAATATGCTTGATAGTATTCCTAAGGACTTCAGTCTTATATCTGCGGCTCCCTTGTTTAATCCGGTTTTAGATACTATAACCTTCGATTCTTACCGTGGTGGATACATCGTGGCGAAGCACTTCTATGAGAAAGGTTATCACGATGTGGGAATTATCACCGGCCCAACTAATAAAAATGAGTCCTTGTTACGAAAAAATGGATTCACAGATTATATAAGCCAGAAAAGTGATATGAATCTTACCTGGATCTTTGAGGGTGACTATACTTTTGATGCAGGTAAGAATGCATATGAAGAATATTCAGCCCTGCATAAAAAGCCACGTGCTGTGTTTGCAAGTAATGATTATATGTGCCTGGGATTCCTGGAACAGGCTACTAAAGACGGACTTAAGATTCCTCAGCAGATTGCGATTGCTGGCTATGACGACCTTCCGATCTGCAATTATGTACACCCTTCTATTACTTCTGTGCATACTAACTACGAAATACTCGGACAAAAGACCTTCAATATCCTTAAAGAGAAAATGAAATCGGAGAGCAACCACAGTGGTGTTCTTAGCATTATTCCTGTTACTCTCTCAATTCGATCTTCAACCTAACTACTAAAAACATGACAAATAGAATCAAATACTTACTATTAGTACTAATTTCTTTGGTAAGTACTCAGATCTTTGCGCAGAGCAATGACATCAGCGCAAAAGTAGAGGAGTTAATTGACCAAATGACCTTAGCTGAAAAAGTTGGCCAAATGACTCAACTCAATATTTCCGTTATTAATACTACGGGGCAACAACGGGATGTGTATTTAGATCCTGAAAAATTTATTCCATTTATCCGTGATCATCACATTGGCTCTTTCCTTAATGGTGAAGCTGTTCCCGGTGATGTATGGTACGAGTACATGAATGAGGTCATGCACCTATCTGTTGAGCATTCCAGGCTTAAAATTCCCATTATTTATGGAATTGATCACATGCATGGTGCCAGCTATGTTGCAAACAGTACCATTTTCCCACACAATCTTAATATTGGTGCTACTTTTAATGTTGAGCATGCTAAAAATAACGCTATTGTTACAGGTATGGAATCTGCTGATCTGGGACATCACTGGATCTTTGCGCCGGTTCTTGACCTGGGAAGAAACCCTTTATGGCCTCGCATTTACGAAACTTATGGTGAAGACCCGCATGTAGCCGAAGTACTTGGCGGAGCTTATGTTTATAACCTGGAACACAATCCGGAAATAGCCCCATATAAGCAGACAGCGACCGGAAAACATTTTCTCGGATATTCTGATCCTGTAGGCGGCTGGGATCGTACTCCGGCACATATTCCTGAGCAGCAGATCTACGAATTCTTTGTTCCTGCCTTCAAAGCTGCTATGGACAACGGATTATCAACTATTATGATCAATAGCGGTGAGATAAATGGTATTCCTGTTCATGCTTCAAAAGAAATTCTGACAGGGCTGTTACGAGATTATCTTGGCTTTGAGGGAGTAGCAGTTACTGACTGGGCTGACATTGATCAGCTGGTTACTAAACACCATGTGGCACCTAATATCAAAGAAGCTACCTACCTGGCTGTTGAGGCGGGTATAGATATGAGTATGACCCCGTACGACCTTTCTTTTACTAATGCATTGATCGAGCTTGTACAGGAAGGACGTATCACTGAATCAAGGATCGATCAATCGGTAAGAAGGATCCTCACGCTTAAATTTAAGCTCGGCTTATTCGAAAATCCTTACCCAAGTAATAAACGACTTGACCGCATCGGAGCTCCCGAGCACAAAGCAATGGCCTACGATGCCGCTGTAGAATCAATTGTCCTTCTTAAAAATGAAGACAATGTGCTTCCTGTGGCAAATACAGCTAAGAACATCCTGATCGTAGGACCTTCTGCTAATTCAAAAAGAAATTTGAACGGCGGTTGGACTCTTGCATGGCAAGGTGGAGAGGAAGAACGATATCCTGATGATGTGGAAACTATATTTACGGCCACTAAAAAAGCATTCCCGAATGCAAAGGTTGAATTTATCGAGGATATCAGCAGCAAGAATCTTTCTGCCATAGTTTCTAAAGCCAAAGCTGCCGATGTTGTGATCTATGCAATGGGGGAAACACCTTACACTGAAGGCGTTGGTAATATAAATACGTTGATCCTGCCTCAGGAACAATATGATGTTATTGATGCAACTCAGAATATTAAAGGTTCCAAAATTTTGGTAATGGTAGAAGGACGACCCCGTATTATTACCGATATGGTTGATAAAGTAGATGCTGTGCTTTTTGCCGGCCTTCCAGGAAATGAAGGTGGTAAAGCTATTGCCAATATCATTGCCGGTACTGAAGTACCAAGTGGGAAAATGGCAATCACTTATCCAAAATTTGCTGGCTCATTCTATCCTTACAACCATAAAATGGCTGTTTATACACCAAGTAACCAGTCTCAGGAAGAGTTTGCTTCAACTACTCTTTATAGCTTTGGCCAGGGATTGAGTTACACCACATTTGAGTATTCTGATCTGAAATTATCTTCAGCATCTTTGAAAAAAAATGGCACCCTCACCGCATCAGTTACAGTTAAAAATACCGGGGATATTGCAGGTATGGAATCAGTACTCTGGTTCCTGACTGATAAGTATGCATCTATCACAAGACCTGTGAAAGAACTACGTCATTTTGAGAAGATCAAACTGGCACCTGGCGAGTCCAAAACGGTTAGTTTTAAGATTGACCCAATGAAAGACTTATCATTCCCTGATAAAACAGGAGCTATATTGCTTGAAGAAGGCGACTTTACTCTTGCAGTAGATCAATTCTCCAAAGACTTTAAACTCGTCGATTGAAATGAATAACAAGTGCGGCAGATCTAATTCTGTCGCACTTGATTCATATATCTCTGATAATATTCTCTTGCCTGTAGTGTATCTCCACTCATCACATAATATCGGGCATAATTATAGAGAAGTTCTTTTGATTCAGGATCCAGCTCTTCACTCTTCTTTAGCCATACTGAAGCCCTATCCAAATCCTGATGTAACAAGTAAATCGCTGATAATGAATTGCTAAAAAATGCGTCTTCCCGGTCTTTACTGTTTATAATGTGTAGAAACAAAGCATTATAGGAGTCAAGATTGCGGTTATTGATTGAATAACTTACTCCCTTTTTGAGCAGACTTTCATTGAAAAGTTGCCAGTAGCCAAGATCAAGATAGTGCTTCACAACTGCTACGGTATCCTCCTTCTTATGATAATCATTCAACGCATCTGTTAATGATAAAACTGTTGGTTTGTTATACCTCCATGTAACAGCTGCAAGCGAATCAACATATGATTTCCTGAGATAGCTATTAAATATGTTTTGAAAATTTCGGTATTCCTGATCTGCTGTCAAACCCTTTGAAAAGGGGTATCCTGCTGTTAATCTTGCTATAGGGATCTTTGAAAATGTATCCTCAAAATGACTGATACTGTGCCATTCAAATAGTTCATTCGGCAAATAGTATTTTTTCAAGACAGGATCATTTTTAACTAATGAATTAAAAAACACATCTGCTATCATTTGATGTCCTCTCCAGTTTGGATGTAGGTGATCATCAAAGAAACTATTATCTGGAATATGACTCCTGGAACTATCTATTGATAGTTTTCTTACATCCACCAAAGTTGCATCATATTTGTCTGAAAACTCATAAATAATATCATTGATAGCCGATGGTGCCCTGAATCGTGTGTCATCAAGATCTTTTGACTTCTCGAAGGCTGTCAAGGCTGAGTCGATTTCTCCAGCATCATATAATGCTATTCCTCTTTCAAATTCTAACCTGGCTTCTTCATTATCACCCAGTGGTGCCTGGTCTTTCAGGTTGGATGCCAGATTTCCGATGTAAACAGGTATCCCTTCTTCTTTAAAATTACTGATCACATCTCCGATATTTTCTCTGAACTGTCTTAAGCCAGCCTGATATGTGTCCCCTCCTAGTTCAATTTCCGACTCACTTACTACACGAGCCATCATAGTTCTGGACTCAGTTTCACTCTTTTCAGGCTTCATCAGGTCTTCGAGTAATCGATATAACGCAAAATTCTTAAGCTTTATGATCAACCTCTTCAATCCAATATTTTTACCGAGACCAAACTGGGAACTACCTACCCCAAAAGACCCATAGTATTCATTATGCCCCGCATAAATAATAACAGCATCCGGCTCATACTCCATTACCCTGGAGCTTAGATCCCATACTACATAACTATTGACAGCTGTCATTCCTAAATTAATGACCTCAATGTTCAAGCCATTCGTTTCAAGTAATAATCTTTGCTCAAGCTTAGCTGAAAAACTCTCGTAGAAGTTGTATGGAAATCCCTGGGTAGACGAGCCTCCAAAAACAAATATCCTGTATGTGTTTTCCGGTTTCTTTTCTTTAAAAGGATTTGGAGCCAGCTGAGGTACAAAATTGGGGAAGTATCTACCAACAAATTCCGGATTTACTATCTTAT
This sequence comes from Rhodothermia bacterium, assembly GCA_030427885.1. Classification (GTDB taxonomy): domain Bacteria; phylum Bacteroidota; class Rhodothermia; order Balneolales; family Balneolaceae; genus JAUICM01. The sequence goes on from JAUICM010000003.1 coordinate 70,662, forward strand.
ACTCAGGCAATGTAGGCACCTCCATAAAAAGGTCTGCTGTATTACTTTTATATCCACTTATTCTTAACGCACCTTCAACCAATAAAAGTAATATTACGGGAAAGAGTAGTGTAATCCCCCAAAAGAGAAGGTTCTGATTCTTCTTGTTATTCGCCATTTGTAAAGGTTTTATACCCGGTTCATTATAAAATTATCGTTGCAACCGATCCGGGTAATAATGAAGTATTGTATAACTCTCCATCTACTGAGATATCAAATACCTGATTAGAATCTGTTTCATTCATCATTATGATCACCACATTGCCCTCTTCTGTCTTAAAGGCAACATTAGGCAATCCCGCAATTTGCTCTGACTCAATTCGTACCGAACCTGGTCTTACAAATTTTGAAGCATGTGCCGTGATATAATATCCAACATTTCTGGTTACAGAGTTTCCATTAATTGTTACTGCACCCTGGCACACACCACAGCCTCCATGCGGAGTATATGGTGTAAGTGTTGGGTTGTTCGTGAGATTCCAGTGTAGTACTACTTTTGCCCAGTTTCTTGTTGCTCCGATAATCAGGTTCCTGATATTCCAGCTTATGTCAGATCCGAAATTACTATTTGAGTTCTGATATTGTTCTGTAAAATATAGATTCTTATCAGGATGAGCTTTTTTTACGGTACTTAAAGCGGAGATCTCACCTCCATATAAATGGAATCCTGAACCATCGATATACTGTTTTGCTTCGGGATCATTCAAGATCGAGATCGGATAATTTGGATTATCTGCGTTGTGATCCCAGACAATGATCTTGGTATCAATTCCGGCTTCTGCAAAAGCTGGCCCCAGACTATTCTTAATAAAGTCCCGCTGCTGAGAGGCTTCCATATGAAGGCTTGGATTATTTCTGTGATGCAGGGGTTCGTTCTGCACAGTGATAGCATCGATCGTAATTCCTTCATCAGCCATTGCCTGTATGTATTTCACAAAATACAGCGCGTATGCATCATGGTATTCCGTTTTAAGCGCCCCTCCAACTGTTGGAGGTAACGCAGGGTCACGTCCATTCTCAACGGCAATATCAAATCGCTTCATCCAAACTGGTGGCGACCACGGTGACCCCATGATCTTGATGTCAGGATTAATTGCCAGGATCTCTTTCAGAACAGGGATCACACTTTCATGATCTTTACCCAGGCTGAACTCACTCATATCTGTATCCGTCTGGCCGTTCGGCAGATCATCATATGAATACACTTCGGCATTCAGATCAGATGCCCCGATACTAACACGTACATAGCTAAGACCAATCTCCCCTTCCCCTGTTCCATAAAGCTCTTTCAACAATTCGGATCTGGAATCGCTATCCATTCCCATCAGGTGATCAGCGCTTCCTCCGGTTAAAGCGTATCCAAATCCATCTATTGTTTGATACGTCTCTGACGTATTAACTTCGATCACCTGGTTTCCTGAGGAACTGTCTCCGGTAGATATTCTCCCTTCCAGTTTTTCAAGTTTAGCTTGCTGACTTGATGTAGTTAGCCAGATCACTCCTTTTGGAGATTCCTCGCTATTAGTAGACTTACAATTTACAACTATAAGACTCGCCAGTATAAGGGCTAATACTATTTTTACTTTCATTTTAGGTTGGCCTGTCTGCAATAATGAATGAGGTTAATACAATAGCTTTGATAGCTATTTTAGCCCGAACTTAGAATAAGTCCTATCTTTTTGCAAGGTGTTTTAACGCATCTCGGTTCATTATGCCCTTTTATTTTTATTCCATTTGTTTGACCAATTTTTTTATGCTCTGGAAGCTTAATCACAGAAGTATAATTTCAAAATGAATCGACTCCAGCTCCTCTTTTTTGTGTTTTTACTCTTTCTAAGTAACTGTTCGGGCACGACTCCTGAGTATCGTGAATATATTGCATTGGACGGTGTGTGGCAATTTGCGATTGACCCTGCAGAACAAGGGGAAACCGAACAATGGTACCTGAATGATCTTAACGACACCATCTCTCTCCCGGGTACAATGGATGAAAATAAAAAAGGGTACCAAAATACTGATACTACTACTTTACACCTCAACCGGCTCTACAAATATGAGGGTCCCGCCTGGTATCGAAAAAAAGTCGTGATACCGTAGCAATTTGTCGGACAACATCTGCAGCTTTACCTGGAAAGAACAAAAACGACAAAGGTTTGGGTAGACAATACATTCATTGGTGAGTCCGGGATATTGCAATCTCCACACCGGTATGATGTCTCTGACCAATTAACACCCGGGATTCATTACATCACCCTGATGATAGATAATAGTCTGGATCTGACTCCGTACCGGGAAACCCACATTTTTTCGGATGAGACCCAGACCAACTGGAATGGGGTTATTGGAAAATTAAGGATCGAAGCGATGCCAAAAACGTATATCTCTGATCTTCAGGTCTACCCAGATATTTATTCTAAAAGCATCGACATCAAAATGGAAATTGAAAACGGGGCAGAACTTCGGGATCTGCAGGTTGAACTTTTTGTTGAACGAACATTCGGAGGCAGATCAAAACTGTTGCCTGTCAAAACTGTACGAATCGATCTGAATCAATCCATTGAACTCGATTTTTCTCTGGGTGATGAAACCATATTATGGGATGAATATGAACAACCATTATATACTCTCACTGCTGTTCTTACTGCAGGGGAACGCAAAGACTCCAAAACAGTTCCTTTCGGGATGCGTGATTTTGAAGCTGTAAGTACGGTTTTCAGAACGAACCAGCGAACGGTGTTTTTAAGAGGTAAAAACGATGCCGCTGCTTTTCCTCTTACAGGCTATACCCCAACCGATGTAGAAAGCTGGAAACGAGTTTTTGAGATCTCAAAATCCTGGGGAATCAATCACTATCGTTTTCATTCTTACACGCCTCCGGAAGCAGCCTTCACAGCAGCTGACCAGGTTGGGATCTATCTGCAGACTGAACTCCCGTTTTGGGGCGGCCTGGATTCAACTAATGTAATGATGATGCTTCGGGATGAAGGCGTGGCTTTGCTGAAGGAGTATGCCAACCACCCATCATTTGTAATGTTTTCTGCAGGTAATGAGATCTGGAGCGGACACGATAATGTAGAAGCAAACATTAAAGCCTTCAAAGAGTATGACCCGCGTCCTCTTTACACCATGGGTTCCAATAACAGTATCGGATATGCAGGGCCCCGTGAAGTATCTGACTTCTTTGTGGGAGCCAGAACACCTTCTGACGGAGATACTCAGCTAACGCATACGAGATTGACCCTTGCCTTTGCGGATTCAAAAGATGGCGGAATCCTGAACACTCACTACCCATCCACCGATATTGACTTTAATTATCCGGTATCTGAGATCGGCATTCCCTTGATCACCCATGAAATTGGACAGTACCAGACCTATCCGGATTACTCCGAGATTGATAAGTACACCGGACCGGTGAGAGCCTGGAATTTGGAAGTGTTTCGCGACAGATTAGATAAAGCCGGTATGATGGATCAGAATAAAGAATTTCAAAAAGCATCTGGTGCATGGTCGGCCATTGCCTATAAAGCTGAAATGGAAGCTGCTTTCAGAACAACCGGCCTGGCTGGTTTCCAGTTGCTTGACCTTCAGGATTTCCCGGGGCAGGGTACTGCTTTGGTTGGTATCCTGGATGCTTTTATGGATGATAAGGAAGTGGTTGACCAGAAAGTCTGGAAACAATCGGTCAATGATGTGGTTGTACTTGCCCGTTTCGAAAAATTTGTATGGACCAACGAGGAAACGTATACCGCGAACATTGAGGTGGCTAACTATTCAAAAGGTGACCTTAATAGTTCAGTATCCTGGGAACTTACTACCAATTCAGGGGAATTTGTTTTTCAGGGCAAGCTTCCTGCTAAAAAGATGCGTCAGGGTGTGCTCACCGACTTAGGAACCATCTCTGTTGACTTAAATGGGTTTGATCATACCCAGCGCCTGAATTTATCTCTCCGGCTTTCTGATACTGAATATTCGAACACCTACCCTGTCTGGGTTTATCCATCCCCCAAAGATCCTCTTCCTGAAACCAACATCGTAATAGCCGAAAGCATCGACGATGACATTCTGAACAAACTGAAATCCGGAGCTAAAGTGCTCCTTTTTCCTAAAAAAGAAGATGTTGAGCATAACAGTGTTGGAGGTCTTTTTCCTCCCAACTTCTGGAATTATGAAATGTTCAAGGGCATCAGTATTTCCAATGACAAACCTTATTCCGCAGGTACACTTAGCTTATTAATGGATCCGGAACACCCGATTTTCAATTCTTTCCCAACCGAATTCCATACGAACTGGCAGTGGTATTCTGTGATAAAAGCAAGTAATCCGCTGATCCTTAATGAGACAGATACAGGGTATCGTCCCGTAATTCAGGTGATCGATAACCTCCAGCGAAATCATAAACTGGGTCTGGTGTTCGAGTTCGGAGTTGGAGAAGGGAAACTACTGGTTTGCATGTCCAGGCTACCTGATATCATGGATCAACCAGCAGCAAAACAGCTGTACCGGTCCATTCTTACATATATGGGTTCCGATGCATTTGATCCTGATTCTGATATCAGTATTGAACATCTCAAAACTACATTATTTCCGGCGCCCAGATGATTAGTAAAATGATTTGATTAATAGGCTTAAATCATTACTATTCAAGTACCAACTTAGATCTTATCTAACCATTTAATGCAGTTTATAATGAAACGCCTTTTCATTCCCCTTTTGCTTCTAAGCATAGTATCAACGCTGGCACAGGCACAAACCAGTGTGTCAAAATTATTCCGAAATGGAGCAGTGGTTCAAAGGGAACTTCCCATTCCTGTCTGGGGATGGGGAACTTCCGGAGATACCGTAACTGTCTCTTTTTCAGATTCCGTCAGAAGCACAGTGATCAGTCCGGACGGAACGTGGAAAGTATCACTTCCGGCTTTTGATGCCGGCGGACCCTTTGGGATGACCATAACTTCCGGAGATCAAATATTCAATTACACGGACATCATGGTTGGTGATGTATATATGATCAGTGGGCAGTCAAATATGGAATTTACTCTGAGTGCATCTGATGGGGGTATCACCGAGGCCGCATCAGCAAATTATCCCAATATCAGAGAATTCAAGATCAATAAGGCAACTGCATCTGAAATATCTGACAAGCTTGCAACTGCTACCTGGAAAAAAGCAACTTCAGGAACTGCCGGTACCTTCTCCGCTGTAGGATATTATTTCGCAAAAGAAATCTATACTGAAAAAGGAGTTGCCATCGGACTCATCAATAACTCCTACGGTGGTGCCAGGATCGAAGCTTTTATGAGTGAGCAGATGCTGGGTTTTGATGAGACAGATGTGACATTGGCCAATGGAGAGACCGAACGACAGCCTACCCTTATTTATAATAAGATGGTACACCCAATCCTTCCTTTTACTTACAAAGGAATCCTGTGGTACCAGGCTGAGTCTAACGGGGATAGCATGGAAGATGCCCTGGAATACGGAGCTCACTTTAAAAATATGATCACTTCCTGGAGAGACAGCCTCGGTCTTGGTGACCTGCCATTCTTATGGGTTCAGTTACCGAATTTTGGCGAACCAGCCGGTGATACGCCTTCCAGTTGGGATGCATGGCCACACTTGCGGGCTCAACAAAGCAGTGCTCTTGAATTACCAAATACCGGTGAAGTCATCACGATCGATGTCGGAGATGTGGATATCCACCCGACCAATAAAAAACCAGTAGGTGAACGTTTGGCCTTACTGGCCAGAAATATCATTTATAGTGATAGTGTGGTAGCACAAAGTCCTCGATATAAAAGCAATGTTCTCACCGACTCAGGATCAGTGGTCATAGCTTTTGATGATGTCGGCTCCGGCCTTACTCTTCCAGATGATCATGAAACCGAATTTGTTACCGGATTTGCCCTGTCGGGACCATCAGGTTTATTTTCATGGGCTACTGCTAAGATCGTTGGTGATAGCGTGGTGGTCTGGAATGACGAGATTCCTGAACCTGTAACCATTCGATACCTCTGGGAATACAATCCCGGACCCGTAACTTTATATAATGAGGAAGGTCTGCCGGTTGCTCCTTTTGAGGCTTCCGTGAATCTTGGATTTGGGATCGCCTCTTTCAAGTCTGCCCGTAGTGCTATAGAAAGTGGTCAGAGTACCACCCTCACCTGGGAAGTATTCGATGCTGCAACGATCACCCTTGACGGACTTAAAGTGGATTCTGTTGGTTCACAATCTGTATCTCCTGATACAACTACCACCTATGAACTCATTGCCTGGAATAAAGACGATTCTCTCGATACTGATACCGCATATGTAACTATTCAGGTACTCGATCCATCTGCAATAAACAGGACTTATGGTAAGGTTGTCTATGCAAGCACCTATGAAACCTGCTGTGGCGACCCGCTGCTTCCCGAGTTTGCTACAGATGAAGATCTTTCCACACGATGGAGCAGTGCCTGGAGTGATGGTACCGGAGATAATCCCGCTGAACCTCAATATGATGGTACCCCGGACGACGAATGGATCACTGTGGATATGGGTGAGTATATTGATGTAAATCAGGTGATACTGACATGGGAAGCGGCCTATGGATCTTCTTATGACATTCAGACTTCACTGGATGGCTACATCTGGAAAACAGCCTATGAAGAACGTGTTGGTGATGGCGGTGAGGATAACATCATTCTTGATACTCCTTCCACCGGACGTTTCTTAAGAATGCATGGTATCGACAGGGCTACTGTCTACGGGTATTCCCTGTATGAATTCACTGCGTATGGTGAAGCATCAGGCATTCAACCTCCATCCATCAGTTTGTCCAGTCCTTCCGGTAATTTCATTACCGATTCAGATTCTGTGGAGATCATTGCGAATGTTAGTAAGGGAGCAGGTTTAGTAGAATCTGTTCAGTTCTATGTGGATGGTGAAGCCATGGAGACTGATACCGATTCTGTATACTCCTTTGTGCTTCATCTTGGCGATGAAACCAGATACAATGTTACCGCAATTGTTACCGACAATGCTGGAATTGCCATTCAATCTGCCCCACTGGCAATCTTCCAAAACAAAGGTGACTTCACCCGCTTTGAAGCTGAGGCTGCAACCACCACCGGAGGTTCAACCGTTGCTACCAGTAATGCCGCCAGCCAAGGCGAGTTCCTTGATCTGAAAGATGCCTGGACCGTGACTTTTCCTGTGTTCAATCTATGGGAGTCCGGAGAGCATGTTATTAATATCAGATACCAACTTACCTATGATACTCCTAAAAGCCAGTACCTGGTAATTAATGGGGATACTGTATCTACTATTGAATTTACTGCCGAGAACACCAGTGACTGGCTGAACAAGGCGGTTCTCTATGACTTCGAACAAAATTTTGAAAATGAAATAGCCATTCATGGATTCTGGAACTGGATGAGCATCGACTATATCGAAGTGAATGGAGTAAATGGCGGGCTTTCTATTGAAGATGATGGGGAATTACCAAATAAGGTACGTCTCCGGCAAAACTATCCGAATCCGTTCAACCCAAGTACAGTGATCAGGTTTCAGTTACCAGTGAACAGCAACGTGAGTTTAAAGGTGTTCGATATGCTGGGTAAAGAGGTGGCCACGCTGGTAGATGGGGCTCAGCCAGCGGGAAATCACAGCGTAACCTTTGATGCCCGTGATCTGGCCAGTGGTATTTACTTTTATCAGCTGAGCGGTTCATTCGGGGTACTAACTCAAAGAATGACACTTATTAAGTAATCCTGATTACACCTTCCTTAAGTTAGTCATCCCCGCGAAGGCGGGGATCTAGTATTAAATTAATGGTCAACCATGTATCTCTGGATTCCTGCCTGCGCAGGAATGACTACAAAGTCTTTTGGCAATTTCATCACTCTTATGCTATCATCTGCAAAAATGACCTACTGCTATGAATGACCTACAGGATGTCGTGAATCTGCGGCATACGCTCCATCGTTATCCGGAATTATCGAACCAGGAATTTGAGACCTCCCGAAGAATCTCTGAGTTCATGGCACCTCTGAATCCTGATGAAGAGATCAATATCTCAAAAACTGGCAAGGCCTTTGTATTTAATGGGAAAGAGGAAGGTGAAACGATTGTATTCCGTTGTGAACTGGACGCTCTTCCCATTCAGGAAAAATCCATGCTAGCGTATAAATCTTCTATTGACGGAGTCGCACATCTTTGTGGTCATGACGGACATATGGCTATTATCTGCAGGCTGGGACAACTTATAGCCGAACAGCGACCAAAAAAAGGTAAAGTAGTCCTGTTATTCCAACCAGCAGAGGAAAATTATCTGGGAGCCAGGGATGTGGTGGAGTCCAAAGAATTCCATGCCCTTTCCCCGGATTATATCTTTGCTCTGCATAACATCCCTGGAAAACCCATAAACACGGTGTTGTTAAAAGAAGGAAGCTTTAGTGCGGCTTCCTGTGGGATCACCGTGAAACTGGAGGGACGAACCTCTCATGCAGCCGAACCCCAGAATGGATTGAATCCCTATTTCGCTTCAAATACCATCATCTCTGAGATCCTGGAACTTGGGAATACTCCATCAGATCTTTTCAAAGGAAAGACCGTTGCTACGCTAATCTACACCCGTTTGGGAGAAGTGGCTTTTGGAGTGAGTCCCGGAAGTATAGAATTTGGCATCACTCTGCGAACATTCGAAAATGAAGACCTGGACCTGCTCCGAAGTAAAGCCGAAAAGATCATTGAATCCCATGCCCAAAAAGCAGGACTCGAACACAGCCTTTCTTATTGTGAATACTACCCTGCCACTATGAACGATCCTGATTGTGTGGAGATGGTCACTGACGCTGCTTCAACCAATGGCTTGGAACTGGAACAAATGACAGAGCCCAATAGCTGGTCGGAGGATTTTGCTTATTTCACGGCCACCAATAAGGGAGCACAGTTTGGCTTTGGGTCCGGTGAAAATGTACCTGTCCTTCACAATCCTTCCTATGATTTCCCGGATGAGATCATTGATCCGGCAGCGAGGCTGTTTTTTGAGATCTATAAAGCTCGGTTAAATATTTAATACATGATGGTCTTTGCGAGGAGGCCTAAATATGTTGAGGATTTGTGCAAAGTCGACGAAGCAATCTCCTCACAATGGGCAAATTACCAGAGATTGCTTCACTACGTTCGCAATGACCTGCTTTTTAGCTCTCATTCCCAACGTCCCGTTGGGAATGCTGACTGGAAGCTGGAGCTTCCGGACTGCGTTACGAAGGAGACCTTCGTAACGAGATGAAAAATCCATCCCGAAATTCTGTTTTCATTGAGGATAAGTCTGATGGCAGAGGACCTCACCATGTCAAAGAATCCTTCCCCTTATGAAGGGGAAGGCAAATGGGGTCAACAAATTATTGTCCAAAGCTAGAGTTTAAGATTACTGCCTTCGCAGGAATGACATGAGAAACTATGGGCACCTTACCAGAAATTGCTTCACTCCGTTCGCAATGACGGTTATTCTTCTTGCTATATCTTCCTGTAAGGGCGTATCGCGATACGCCCTTACAGACAAGACATAAAAAAAAGCCCACACATAAATTATGTGCGGGCTTTAAATAAGCTAGAGACGAATACTCTTATTCTTCGCCTTCAACGGTTTGTTCCGCGTCATTGTCGCCGCTGAGCGCTTCGAATACTTTTGCGACTTCCTCGTCGCCTTCTTCGAAGTCTTTCTTCGATCCAACGATGATATCGTTGTAATCGCGGAGACCAGTACCAGCTGGTACCTTATGACCCACAACCACGTTCTCTTTAAGACCACGTAAGAAGTCTTTCTTAGCTTCGATAGAAGCCTGGGTAAGAACTTTAGTTGTTTCCTGGAAGGATGCTGCAGACAACCAGCTTTCCGTAGAAAGGGCTGCACGGGTGATACCAAGCAGGATCGGCTTAGAAATAGCCGGCTCAGCTTCACGGGTTTGCAGTTCATCTTTTCCGTCTTTGATCAATCCGTTGTTGATATCACGAACTTCACGACGATCGAGGATAGCACCTTTCTTAAGGTCGCTTCCGCCGGCATCGGTAACAACAAATTTACCGATCAGCTCATCGTTACGTGTGTTCATCTCGAAACGGTCTACCTTATCACCCTCGAGGAACATTGTGTCGCCCGGATCGGTGATCTCAACTTTCTGCATCATGGTGCTCACGATAACCTCAATGTGCTTATCGTTGATCTTCACACCCTGCAGACGGTAAACTTCCTGGATCTCATTCACGAGGTACGACTGTACCGCGTATGGCCCAAGAATGTTCAGGATATCCTGAGCAGGAATAGTACCATCAGATAATGGCTGACCTGCTTTAACAAAGTCGTTCGACTGTACAAGGATGTGCTTACTCAGAGAGATCAGGTATTTCTTCTCGTCAGTTCCGTCTTTAGAACGAACGATCACTTCCTGAGAACCTCTCTTACGGCCACCCATTTCAACGATACCGTCGATCTCAGATACTGCAGCAGGATCGCTTGGAGAACGAGCCTCGAATAGCTCCGTCACACGAGGAAGACCCGCGGTAATATCTTTAGATTTAGATGTCGCTCTAGGGATCTTCGCGATAACCTGACCGGCAGAAACTTTTTCACCATCGTCAATTACGATGTGTGTTTCCACAGGAAGAGTACTTTCACGAACGATGTCTTTTGCACCTTTAACTACAAGAGTTGGAACAAGAGAACGATCTTTAGAGTCAGAGATCACTTTTTCACGGTGACCAGTCTGAGCATCGGTATCTTCAGTAAAGGTGATGCCTTCGATAATATCTTTGTACTCAACTTTACCATCAATTTCAGAGAAGATGAGGGCGTTATATGGATCCCACTTACAGAGCTGAGCTCCTTTAGGTACCATATCTCCTTCTTCAACCATCATTTCGCAACCATAAGGTACGTTATAGCTGATAAGGACTTTACCTTCATCGTCCACAATTTTCATTTCACCTGCACGGCTAAGCACTACATTGTGCTCTTCTTCACCGTCGTCGTACACAACTACACGCACATTTTCGAATTCAACTTTACCGTCGAATTTCGCTTTGTGCTGTGAGTCTGCCTCCAGACGTGAAGCCGTACCACCAACGTGGAAGGTTCGAAGTGTAAGCTGCGTACCAGGCTCACCAATTGACTGAGCAGCGATAACACCTACAGCTTCCCCTTTTTCAACCACAGTTCCTCGTGCAAGGTCACGTCCGTAACACTTGGCACATACACCACGGCCTGTTTCACAGGTTAGTACTGAACGGATCTCAACTTCTTCGATAGAAGTTTCCGCAATTTTCTTAGCTACGTTCTCATCGATCATCTGATTTGCTTCACAGATCAACTCATCAGAGATAGGATCTACGATATCATGCAATGAGAAACGTCCGATAATACGGTCTTCAAGACGCTCGATAACATCTTCGTTGTCTTTCAGAGCCGACATTCTGATACCACGGAGGGTTCCACAATCGTCTTCAGTGATGATCACATCCTGAGAAACGTCTACCAGACGACGGGTCAGATAACCCGCATCGGCAGTTTTAAGAGCTGTATCCGCAAGACCTTTACGCGCACCGTGAGTAGAAATGAAGTACTCAAGTACTGAAAGACCTTCTTTGAATGAAGACAGGATCGGGTTTTCAATAACCTCGTTGCCCTGCTGCATTGAACTCTTTTGTGGCTTGGCCATCAGACCACGCATACCACCGAGCTGACGAATCTGCTCTTTAGAACCCCTCGCACCGGAATCAGCCATCATAAACACCGGGTTGAACCCTTCACGGTCATCAGCCAGTGCCTGGAATAGTGTTTCAGATACACGGTTTGTGGTACTTGTCCACTTATCAATTACCTGGTTATAACGTTCGTTATCGGTAATGAATCCCATCTCGTAACGTCCCTGAATATCGGTTACCTCATCTTTGGCACCATTGATCAGGTTCGCTTTTGCATCAGGGATAATGATATCATCGAGTGAGAATGAAAGACCACCAAGGGTTGCATTCTCATATCCCAGTTTCTTCATATCATCAAGGAAAGCAGAACATTTAGCAGTACCTGCTTTGCCATGGATATCACCGATCAGAATACGAAGCTCTTTCTTACCGAGTGTTTTGTTGATGTAACCCATTTCTTCAGGTACGATCTGGTTGAACAGAACACGACCTGCAGAAGTTTTGATCACTTCAGAAACAGTTTCACCTTCTTCATTCACAGTTTGGATTCTGACATTGATCTTAGCATGCAGATCAATACGTCCCTGATCGAATGCCACGATCACTTCATCCATAGATGAAAAGGTCTTTCCTTCCCCAAGTTGGCCACTACGTGGTTTTGTGAGGTAATACAGACCCAGGATCATATCCTGAGAAGGAACAGCAATAGGGCCACCGTTTGCAGGAGACAGAATATTGTGTGATCCAAGCATCAATATTGAAGCTTCGAGTACAGCATCGTGGCTCAATGGTAAGTGAACCGCCATCTGGTCACCGTCAAAGTCAGCGTTAAACGCTGTACATGCCAGTGGGTGCAGACGAATTGCTTTTTCCTCGATAAGTACCGGCTGGAAAGCCTGGATACCTAAACGGTGAAGGGTTGGTGCACGGTTAAGCATTACAGGGTGTCCATCGATCACATTCTCGAGAACTTCCCATACTACCGCGTCACGGCGATCGACAACTTTCTTAGCGCTTTTCACGGTTTTAACATAACCACGCTCGATCAGTCGTCGGATAATAAATGGTTTGTACAGCTCTACAGCCATCTCTTTTGGAAGACCACACTCATGCATTTTGAGCTCAGGTCCTACCACGATCACAGAACGGCCGGAATAGTCAACACGCTTACCAAGAAGGTTTTGACGGAAACGGCCACTCTTACCTTTCAGCATATCTGAAAGTGATTTGAGAGGACGGTTGTTATTTCGAACTGCATTTGATTTACGTGAGTTGTCATACAGAGAATCAACTGCTTCCTGAAGCATACGCTTCTCGTTACGCAGGATCACGTCCGGAGCTTTGATATCAATCAATCTCTTCAGACGGTTGTTTCTGATGATAACACGACGATACAGATCGTTCAGGTCAGAAGTAGCAAAACGACCACCTTCCAGAGGTACAAGAGGACGAAGTTCTGGCGGGATCACAGGGATCACTCGTTGAACCATCCACTCCGGGTGGTTTTCTGTGTGCTTTGCAGCAGCACGGAAACTCTCGATAACCTGAAGTCTCTTTAGTTTCTTTTTCTTACGCATCTGTGAAGTCTCATGCTTCACTTCGTAGCGCAACTGGTATGCTAAATCATCAAGGTCCAGATCAGCAAGCATGGCCTCAAGAGCATCAGCACCTTCTTTAACGATGAATTTATCCTCATCGTCATCATCAAGGTCGAAGTTGTCTTCAGGAAGCTGATCAAAAATATCATATTTCTCTTCTTCAGAGATCAGATCACCTTTGGCGTAACCGAGGTCACGAGCCAGACCCGGATTGATGACCACGAAAGTCTCGTAGTACACAATGCGGTCTAGGTTCTTTGAAGAAAGACCCAGAAGGTAAGCGATCTTGTTAGGAAGAGATTTGAAATACCAGATATGAACAACAGGCACTGTAAGTGTGATATGTCCCATTCGCTCGCGGCGAACTGCTTTTCTGGTTACCTCAACACCACAACGGTCACAGATGATGCCTTTGTAGCGAATACGCTTGTATTTACCGCAATGGCACTCATAATCTTTAACTGGTCCGAAGATCTTTTCACAGAAAAGACCATCCATCTCAGGCTTAAAGGTTCTGTAGTTGATGGTTTCTGGTGTTAATACCTCACCGTGTGAGCGTGAGAGTATAGTTTCAGCAGAAGCAAGGGATATCCCGATGCTGTTAAAGTCGTTCGTTACTGCTAATGTTTTAGTAATTGGCAAGGTTATTTCCTCCGAATTTTATTAACAGTGATTAGTCTAAGTGGATTTCAAGGCCGAGACCCATAAGCTCTCTCAGCAATACCTTGAATGATTCCGGAACGTCTCCATCAGGAAGGTTTTCACCTTTTACAATGGCTTCATAAACTTTGGAACGCCCTTTCACGTCATCACTTTTTACAGTGAGCATTTCTTTCAGGATGCTTGAAGCTCCGTACGCATACAGTGCCCAAACCTCCATTTCACCAAGTCTCTGGCCACCAAACTGAGCTTTACCACCCAACGGCTGCTGAGTAATAAGAGAGTATGGCCCAATAGAACGAGAGTGCATCTTGTCCTGAACAAGGTGATTCAATTTGATCATGTAGATGTAACCTACCGTGGTTTTCTGAGAGAATGGCTCTCCTGAACGACCATCGTAAAGGTTAACACGTCCATCTTCCGGAAGTCCGGCTGCGCGTAGTTGCTCTTTCACATCATCCATAGAAGCACCATCGAAGATCGGCGATGCGAATGTGGTTCCAAGCTTCTTAGCAGCCCATCCTAGAATGGTTTCGTAGATCTGACCAAGGTTCATACGAGAAGGTACACCCAGTGGGTTAAGACAGATGTCTACAGGAGTTCCGTCTTCCATGAATGGCATATCTTCCACAGGTACTATTTTGGCAACAACACCTTTGTTACCGTGACGACCAGCCATCTTATCACCCACCTGAAGCTTACGTTTCTTAGCGATGTAAACTTTGGCTTTCTGGATGATTCCAGGAGGCAGCTCGTCTCCTACCTGAATAGCGAATGTTCTTCGCTTAGCTTCACTGTCGATCTCACGACGAAGCTCACGGTAGTTGTGGAATAATAATTTAACGTGTTCTACAAGTTCTTTATCGGTAGCCCAGTCAATGTTCTCATTGATGTTTACCGGATCGATCTCTTCGAATACTGATTTCTTGTACTTCTCACCTTTAGGGATCAACTCATAGTTGCTGTAGTCAAGAACTCCCGGAGAAGTCTTGTCGCGAAGCAGAGAGTACATTTTGTCAGCCCACTGCTGATTTAATTCAGCAAGTTGTTGCGCATGACGCTCCTGCTCCTGTTCTACACGTTTCTTCTCTTCTTTACGTGATACTAGTTCATCACGTTTACGGCTGAAGAGCTTGGTATTGATAACAGTACCAGAAACGCCCGGAGGTGTTTTCAGAGATGCATCTTTAACATCACCGGCTTTGTCACCGAAGATCGCACGAAGAAGTTTCTCTTCCGGAGTTGGATCAGTTTCACCCTTAGGAGTAATCTTACCAACAAGGATATCGCCCGGTGCTACTTTAGCACCCACGCGGATCATACCTTTTTCGTTGAGGTTGCGGGTTGCTTCCTCACTTACGTTAGGTATCTCACGTGTTAGCTCTTCTTCACCACGCTTGGTGTCTCGAACCTGCTGTTCGAATTCAGTGATGTGAATGGATGTATAAATATCTTCCTGAACGATACGCTCAGAGATCACAATCGCATCCTCAAAGTTGTATCCTCTCCAAGGCATGAACGCCACAAGAAGGTTACGTCCGAGAGCAAGCTCTCCACCATCGGTAGAACATCCATCAACAATAGCCTGTCCAGCTTTAACTTTGTCTCCTACTTTAACAATAGGGCGCTGGTTGGTAGCTGTATCCTGGTTAGTTCTGGTGAATTTCTCCAGGCTGTATGATTTGATACCACCATCGAAATAGCAATGTTGCTGGGTTTCGGTGCGATCATATTTAACGCGTACTTCAGTTGCACTTACATATACTACTTCACCATTGGCTTCAGCAGTAATAATAGCGCGGGAATCTCTCGCAGCACGATGCTCCAGACCGGTTCCAACCACAGGTGCTTCTGGTCGAAGCAGTGGAACGGCCTGACGCTGCATGTTCGAACCCATCAGGGCACGGTTTGCATCATCATGCTCAATAAATGGAATCAGTGCCGCAGCCAGAGATGTGATCTGGTTGGTGGCAACGTCCATGTATTCGATCTCCTCTTTTCTTGCGTTAGAGTAGTTACCCTCACGCATTCTGGAGAACACCATTTCATTTTTGAACAGGCCTTTATCATCGAGTTCAGCATTTGCCTGAGCAATTACTGTCTCATCTTCCTGTTCTGCTGCAAGGTATTCAACTTCCTTCGACACCTTACCGTCTTTTACTTTACGGTACGGCGTTTCGATGAAACCAAAGTCATTCACTTTGGCGTGAACACACAATGAAGAGATCAAACCAATGTTAGGACCTTCAGGGGTTTCAATCGGACAAAGACGACCATAGTGAGTATAGTGAACGTCACGAACCTCAAAACCGGCTCGTTCACGTGTAAGACCACCAGGACCAAGAGCGGACATACGACGCTTGTGAGTTAACTCGGCAAGCGGGTTGGTCTGATCCATGAACTGTGAAAGCTGGTTGGTACCAAAGAAGGTGTTAATCACACTTGAAATGGTACGTGCATTCACCAGATCCTGAGGTGTAAGCTGCTCAGCGTCGCGAGAGTTCATTCTCTCTTTAATAGTTCTGGCCATTCGAGCCAGACCGATCGCGAATTGCTGACCCAGCTGCTCACCAACTGTACGGATACGTCTGTTACTCAGGTGATCAATATCATCTACCTGAGATTTTAGATTCTTGAGGCGGATAACCTCACGGATGATTGCAACAATATCTTCTTTGGTCAGATATTGAACATCCGTGTCATCAAGGTGTAGTCGTTTATTCAAACGGTAACGACCTACTTCACCAAGATCATATTTCTTATCACTGAAGAACAATCTTTCAAGGATAGCTCTTGAAGTCTCAGGATCAGGCATTTCACCAGAACGGATCTGATGATAAACTTCACCGAGAGCAGAGTGCTCATCCCAGGTAGGATCTTTTCTGAGGGTATTCATTACTACTGAACGCTCAGATTCTTCAGCCGAGATCTTTTGAACAAGTACGTTCTTAAGTTCTGCTTCTTTAAGCATACCGTAATCATCTTCGGTCAACTCATGGTCGCGCTCAAAAATAATCTTTCTGTTGAGGGCTTCTGAAACCTCTCCGGTTTCCTCATCAACAACCTCTTCCATTTCTTCAACTACGATATTCTCTGCCAGGCGTTTGCCAACCAGTTTCTTACCATAATCGGCCTTGGTACCAAATTTGATCTCTTCGGAAAGCTCGAACAAGCCAAGCAGTTCCAGATCAGTTGAGTAACCAAGTGCTCTCAATAGTGTTGTTGCAGGGATCTTTTTCTTACGATCAATGTAAGCCCACAGTACGTCACGGATATCAGTAGTGAACTCGATCCATGATCCTTTGAATGGGATAACACGTGCAGAATAAAGCTGAGTGCCGTTCGGGTGAACAGACTGGCCGAAGAACACACCTGGTGAACGGTGTAACTGACTTACGATAACACGCTCAGCACCATTGATAATGAAAGTTCCACGGTTGGTCATCCAGGGCAGATCGCCCAGGAATACTTCCTGTTCAATTGTTTCTGAAGCCTCATCGCTGTCATCCACAGATGAAAGACGAAGTTTTGCCTTCAGAGGAACAGAATAAGTTAAGCCCCGATCCTGGCATTCTTTGATTGTGTAACGAGGCACATCAACGTTATAATAAAGAAATTCAAGAATGTGGGTTTCTCGGGTATCCTGAATTGGGAAGTTTTCATTAAAAATTCGTTGCAGACCTTGATTCTCTCTCTCATTTGGAGCAATATCAAGTTGTACGAATTTTTCGAACGACTCTAATTGGATATCCAGGAAATCCGGATAATCTAAAACATGTTGTGTGCGCCCAAAAGATTGGCGTTCCGTATTTGGAATAATTTGCATCTTCTTGCTCAAAAGGACCTCTCCTTTTAGATTGAAGGGTAATTGTACAGTACAAACCCGTATAACACCGGGTTAAGTGATATAGACGCCAATAGCCAATGCCGTTTTCACGACATTGGCTACCAACGAAATGTAAACTAAATGCTTACTTGAGCTCTACTTCAGCGCCAGCTTCTTCAAGCTTAGCTTTAAGCTCTTCAGCTTCGGCTTTAGCAACACCTTCTTTAATTGTATTAGGTGCGCCGTCTACGAGTTCTTTAGCTTCTTTAAGTCCAAGTCCGGTGATACCGCGTACTTCTTTGATTACCGCGATTTTCTTAGCACCAGCGCTTGTAAGAACTACATCAAACTCATCTTTTTCTTCTGCAGCAGCGTCTCCACCACCAGCAGCAGGGCCAGCTACAGCAACAGCGGCAGCGGCAGGTTTGATATCGTATTCTTCTTCAAGAACTTTTGCAAGCTCGTTAGCTTCTTTGATAGTTAGGTTGACAAGCTCTTCAGCTAGTTTGTTAACGTCAGCCATTTTTATCTCCAGTTGTTTTTTTAAGTAAAATTCTTAGTTGATTATAAGGGGTTAGTTCTCGCCTTTTTCAGCGATGGTCTTCACAGCACCAACAAGGTTAGAGCCTTGCGAATTCAATGCGCCAATAACGTTTGCCATTGGAGCTGCAAGTAAACCAAGGATATCACCAATGATCTCATTTTTAGATTTCATTGCTGCAAGCGAATCAAGCTTGTCTTCACCATAGAACTCACCGTCTACAAGAGCGGCTTTGAACTGTGGCTTATTGTTGTTTTCCTTGATAAAGTCTTTTAAAACCTTTGCCGGCGCGGACAATTCTTCTTCAACGAAAGCAAATGCATTCTGATCATTCAGAGATGGAATGATGGCATCATATCCGCCAACTTCTTCCATTGCAAGTTTCATCAGTTTATTCTTGTAAACTTTGAAGAAGACATTTCCCTTACGAAATGCACCTCGCAGCTTGTTAGCTTCGTCAACAGACATGCCAGAATATTTTGCAATGTATAATGCATTGGCATTATTCAGCTTTTCTGTGATTTCGTCTAAAACTGCTCGCTTTTCTGCAGTAGGCATAATTTAATTCCTCCTAATTAAGGGATGTAACTGCGGTTCTGCTTATTGGGATACTTGGCCCCATAGTGCTGCTCATAAATACGCTTTTAACGTAAATACCTTTAGCAGAAGCTGGCTTTAAGCGCATAACCGTATTCAGGAATGCTTCCGCATTCTCTTTCAGGTCGCTTGCGTTAAAACTAACTTTACCAACAGATGTATGAAGGATTCCGGCTTTATCAACACGGAAATCGATCTGTCCGGCTTTCACTGTTTTCACAGCTTCGGCCACATCCATTGTTACGGTTCCACTTTTAGGGTTCGGCATTAAGCCGCGTGGACCAAGAAATCGTCCAAGCTTACCGAGTTTGCCCATAACATCCGGTGTAGCGATGATCACGTCGATCTCCGCCCAACCGTCTTCAATTTTTGCGATGTAATCATCCAGACCAACATGGTCAGCACCTGCTTCGGTTGCTTCAGCTTGTTTTGACTCATTAACGAGCGCTAAAACACGAACTTCTTTACCGGTACCATGAGGCAGGCTCACAGTTCCACGAACCATTTGATCTGCATGTCGCGGATCTACACCCAAACGGATGTCGATGTCAACGGATGCATCAAAATTGGTGCTCGATGTTTTCTTAACAAGATCGCAAGCCTCTTCCAGAGTATATTCCAAATCCGGATTAACAAGTGCCACGGCCTGCTGATATTTTTTTCCTCTTTTTGCCATGATTACAATTCCTTATCTGTCGCGATTAACTCTAAGACCCATACTACGAGCCGTACCTGCAATCATTTCTGCTGCGGCTTCGATGTCGAACGCATTAAGGTCCTCCATTTTCTGCTCAGCAATATCCTTGCATTGGCTCCAGGTTACCGTACCAACTTTTACTCGGTTTGGCTCACCTGAACCGGACTTCAGCTTTGCTGCTTGTTTAAGAAGCACTGGTGCTGGAGGGGTTTTAGTCTTAAATGTAAAAGACTTATCCCCGAACACAGTGATCTCAACAGGAATTACTGTTCCGGCTTTGTCCTGAGTCTTAGCATTAAAGGCTTTACAAAACTCCATAATGTTGATACCTGCCTGACCGAGAGCCGGTCCAACAGGGGGAGCAGGGTTTGCCTGTCCGCCAACGATTTGGAGCTTCAGGATTCTTTCAACTTTTTTAGCCATGGATTTTCAGGATCCTAAATTTTATAACTTTAGTTTTTGAAGCGTAATAGCTAGTGTGCATCAACTAGGTTCTTTGTTAAGTTGCGGATTCAACCTGGTTCACATCTACTTCAACAGGAGTACGTCGTCCAAAAATGCTCACCAATACGCGAAGCTTCAGTTTTTCGGGATTTACTTCCTGTACGGTACCATCAAAATCTTTAAATGGCCCGGAGATCACTTTAACCAGATCGCCTTCGCTGTACGGTATTTCAATATTCCGTACTTCATCTCCAGCTTCCTGCACTCGCCCAATGATGCGTTGAACTTCGTGCTTTTTCAGCGGAGTGGGCACCGTCTGTGTTTTCCCTACTTTGAGAAAACCAAGGCATGATGGTGCACTTTGTATGAGGTTATTCACTTCCTCATCATAATGAGTATTAACCAGTATGTATCCAGGGAAAAAATTCTTTTCTCTGGTTCGTTTCTTTCCACCACGGATCTCAACTACAGTTTCAGTAGGCACAAGAACATCTTTGATCTTGTCGCCCAGATCCTGTTCTTCGATCTCACGCTCCAGAAACTCTTTTACTTTTTTTTCATGGCTGGAAAAGCAGCGAACCACATACCAACCATGTTCTAGTTCTTTACTCATTATTTATTAATAAATCGCTTCTAATACCTTACTGTACAGCTGATCCACTCCGAAAATGAATGCGGAGAGAATGATCGAGAACACTACAGTAATGATGGTATTATCAATTAATTCCTTTTGTGTTGGCCAGGATACTTTCTTGAACTCCTTTATAACACTGTCAAAAAAATTTGTAAGCTTTTCCATAGGATAATTTAGTTATGCACGGGTGGAGAGACTCGAACTCCCGACACCTGGTTTTGGAGACCAGTGCTCTACCAACTGAGCTACACCCGTAGATACACACAAGAGTAGGCAGCATAGCTACCTACTCTGAATGCATAATCAATAAGTTTTAAAATCTGAGACTTAATCTAAGATTTTAGTTACAACACCGGCACCTACGGTACGTCCACCTTCGCGGATCGCAAATCGTAGCCCTTCTTCCATCGCTACCGGCTGAATCAGTTCCACGCTCAGGCTCACATTGTCTCCTGGCATTACCATCTCCACACCCGATGGAAGCTCACACGCTCCCGTTACATCGGTGGTACGGAAATAGAACTGCGGGCGGTATCCCTTGAAGAATGGAGTGTGACGTCCACCCTCATCTTTGCTCAGTACGTATACTTCGCACTCGAATTTCTTGTGTGGGGTGATTGATCCCGGCTTACACAACACCATTCCACGCTGGATCTGCTCTTTGTTGATCCCACGCAGCAGAATACCTGCGTTGTCACCAGCCTGTCCCTGGTCTAACAGACGACGGAACATCTCAATACCAGTTACCACACTCTTCATTGGCGCTTCCACGATTCCTACGATCTCGATTTCTTCGTTGATCTTGATCACACCACGCTCGATACGTCCTGTTGCCACAGTTCCACGACCGGTGATAGAGAATACATCCTCTACCGGCATCAGGAATGGCTTGTCTACATCACGCTCAGGAGTAGGAATGGTCTCGTCTACGGCTGCCATCAGCTCCACGATCTTCTCTTCCCACTGCGCTTCGCCGTTCAGGGCGCCCAGCGCTGATCCCTGGATCACAGGAATGTTGTCGCCATCAAATTCGTAGCTCGACAGCAGCTCACGCACTTCCAGCTCTACGAGTTCCAGCAGCTCTTCGTCGTCTACCAGATCCACTTTGTTCATAAATACCACGATCTCTGGCACCCCTACCTGGCGCGCCAGAAGAATGTGCTCGCGGGTCTGTGGCATAGGACCGTCAGTTGCAGCTACTACCAAAATAGCACCGTCCATCTGAGCGGCTCCGGTTACCATGTTCTTTACATAGTCAGCGTGACCCGGGCAGTCTACGTGGGCGTAGTGGCGCTCGGCAGACTCATACTCCACGTGCGCTGTCGCTATGGTAATACCACGCTCGCGCTCTTCCGGTGCATTGTCAATCTGATCAAATGCCTGTGCTACTCCACCATAAGTCTTCGCCATTACGGTCGTGATCGCCGCAGTCAACGTTGTCTTACCGTGATCTACGTGCCCAATGGTGCCCACATTCACGTGGGGTTTGGTTCGCTGAAAGGTCTCTTTTGCCATGATTTAAATCTTATTATTAGTATTGATTAAAAATTTATTCAACCATCAACTGAGCCGATAGTCGGACTTGAACCGACGACCCCTTCCTTACCATGGAAGTGCTCTACCACTGAGCTATATCGGCTTTGGTCTCGAGCGAGCGACCGGGATCGAACCGGCAACATTCAGCTTGGAAGGCTGACACTCTACCAATTGAGTTACGCTCGCTAGTCAATAAATTAAGTGGGGAGAGCAGGATTCGAACCTACGAAGTCGTAAGACAACAGATTTACAGTCTGCCCCAGTTGGCCGCTTTGGTATCTCCCCATCCGCATCTGAGCCAGTGACCGGATTCGAACCGATGACCGACGGTTTACAAAACCGTTGCTCTACCAGCTGAGCTACACTGGCTTTTTGCGAAAGACTTCAAAAATACCCATGACACTTAAGATTGTCAACATCTTTAGCATAAAAATTTTCATTTTTTCTCAGATTCTTCGGGCGCCTTATTTTGCCTCTTTCTGACCCACAAAAACCGCCCCAGAATAGCTATACCGATACAAACCAATGTCACTTTACCATAAGTAGATAGATATTCACCGATCAACTCCCAATGATCTTTTACAAACCACCCCATACCAAGCAGGAGAGCATTCCATAAAACGGAGCTAAAAAATGAGTTTAAAATGGTGGTGTTGATCCTGAGTTTTGACATCCCGGCAGTGATTGAGATCACCGATCTTGTACCCGCCAAAAACCGGTTTGCAAACACAACCCACTGTCCGTAACGATACATCCATACCTTCCCCTTCCTGAAGTATCGGTAGTTAATGAAACGAAGGAGAAAATGCTCGTCTTTTTGGCTCTCGATACTTCCCCCGAGTTTATACCCCAACCAGTACATATTCATGAATCCCAACACCGAAGCAATCACTGTAACGATCCAGACCGGACCCAAACCAATAATTCCTTCGGCCGCGAGATAACCTCCAAAAGCGAGCAAGACATCCCCCGGAACAGGAGGTAAAACATTCTCCAGATAGGCAATCGCAAAAAAGAACAGGTAAATCCCCAATGGAGGAAATACACTTACCCAATCCACTATAGATTGTACAATCTGATCAGCCATTTTCTTTCTTTTGGATCAATACAACTGCGGTTGCAGAAATACCTTCCTCACGCCCAACAAATCCCAGCTTTTCGGAAGTTGTTGCCTTCACAGAAACCTGGTTGATATTCACCTCAAGATCTTCTGCTATTGTGGATCGTATTTCCGGAATGTATCCAATAAGTTTTGGGCGCTGAGCTACTACTGTTGCATCTAAATTTGACAGTTCATAGCCCTTATCTTTGATAAGCTTATAGCAATGTCGCAGAAGTACCCGGCTGTCAGCATCTTTAAAATCCGGATCTGTATCAGGAAAGTGTTTCCCAATATCCCCTAAAGCTAGTGCACCCAATAAAGCGTCAGTTATGGCATGTAATAAAACATCTGCATCTGAATGCCCTAATAATCCTTTCTCGAAAGGGATCTCAACACCGCCCAAAATCAGCCTCCGACCTCCTACAAGTTGATGGATATCAAAACCATATCCTATTCGCATTATGCCTCTCCTTCTTTTAGTATTAACTCTGCGATCTTCAGGTCTACCGGATATGTAATCTTCAGGTTTTGTCGGTCACCTTCTACAATACCGACTTTAACACCCGTTCTTTCAGCAAGGGACGCATCGTCCGTTCCCACAAAGCCCTCTTTTTCAGCTGAAGTATACATATCAATAAAAATACTTTTCCGGAAGATCTGTGGTGTTTGAGCCTGCCATAATTTTGAGCGGTCCGGTGTATGCTTTATAATCAGGTCTTCACCTGCTTCTTTGATCGTATCCTTTGCCGGAACTGCAATAATAGCTCCGCCTAATTCAGTAGCTTTAGCAGAGCATTTTTTAACCAGGCTGGCAGATATAAAAGGACGAACCGCGTCATGAACTGCTACCAGCTCCACATCATCATCTAACACTTTCACAGCATTCATTATAGAGAACTGTCTTTCTGCCCCACCCTCTACCACATTTAACTTCACTTTCTGGGCATTGATCTTCTCAAAAATAGCTTCAACTTCATTTATCCATTCTGCTGAAGTTGATATAATGACCTGACTAAGATCTTCGAGTGGTAGAAAGGCACGGATGGTACGCTCCAGGATTGGAATACCTCCTAGTTTTATAAATGGCTTAGGAAGCCGGGATCCCATCCGGGACCCCGAACCGGCAGCCGGAATTATGACCGCCAGTTTTGTCATTTTAAATGACCAGCATTGCATCGCCAAATGAGAACAGGCGATAATCTTTTTGCTTTGCTTCTTCGTATGCTTTCATCAGAAAATCGTATCCTGCAAAAGCAGCGCCAAGCATCAATAAAGTTGATTCCGGGCGATGAAAGTTTGTCACTAAGGCTTCAGTGATCTTGAACTGATATGGGGGATAAATGAATTTATCGGTCCAACCGGTTCCCGGCTTCGACATTCCGCTTGCCATCACACTGGTCTCTATAGCACGAACAGCACTTGTACCAATCGCAACTACTTTATTTTTCTTGCTCTTCAGAGCCACATTGATCTTATCAGAAGTATCTTTTGAAATAAAGTAGTTCTCAGAATCCATTCGGTGCTTGGTAAGATCTTCTACCTCGACATTCCTGAATGTTCCCCATCCTATGTGCAGTGTTATTGGAAGGAACTCTGCTCCTTTCTTCTCGATTTTTTTGATCAATTCCGGAGTGAAATGCATTCCTGCCGTCGGAGCAGCAACCGCCCCTCTTTCTGTAGCATACACTGTCTGGTAACGCTCTTTGTCTTCGTCAACAGGCTCGCGCTCGATGTATGGAGGTAGTGGCATTTTTCCTAGAGCATCTAACTTACCATACAGATCAGTATTTGGACCATCGTAAAGAAAACGTATTGTTCGTCCACGCGAAGTTGTGTTATCAACTACTTCTGCCATCAACTCATCATCGCCTTCACCAAAGTATAGCTTATTACCAATCCTTATTTTTCGCGCAGGTTCTACCAAAACATCCCAGAGCATATTTTCGGGCTGAAGTTCTCTGAGCAGAAACACTTCAATATCTGCTTCTGTTTTCTCCTTCTTGCCATTTAGTCTTGCAGGGAAAACTTTAGTGTTGTTGTAGATCACAACATCACCTTCGTTTATGTATTCGTGAATATCTGAGAATTTCTTATGTTCTATTGTCTGCTCAGCACGGTTTAATACCATTAACTTTGCAGAATCGCGCTTTTCAAGTGGAGCGTCAGGGACATTCAGTCCTTCTAGTTCATATCTAAAATCGGTGAGTTTCATCTCTCCAAATCCTTTATTGAGCGGTTAGTATAACTTTTTTCAAAAGAGCGTAAAATTACCCTTTTTTTAGCTTTGTATCAATCTATATTCTATTCAGCCCCAGTTTATTATTAAATACCAATTCGTTATACTACGCAATCAGCTCTAACGTTTGATTTGAAAGATTAAGAGCACATGAAAAAATTATTATTATCGTCCCTTTTTATCACTCTACTTGTTGCAGGAACTGCGGATGCACAGTTACGTGAAGATCTAACTACCCCAAATGATTACAGTGGGCCAATAGTAAATACTAACGCCCCTACTGTTAACAATGGTTTAGACCGTTTTTTCAGAACTTTCAAGATGAGTCATTCATACAGCATGAACTTTGGCTCTTATGGCGGTAATTACCAGAATGTGAATGCATACACCAATACCATGCAATTCTCATTAAGCCCACGTTTGAATGGCCGGGTTGATGTTTCTTTCCTTCATTCACCATTTGGTGGAAATGCCTACAGCTCTCCGGGAGGTTTCGAGAATCAGGTGGTTATTGAAAATGCTGAATTGAATTACCAGATCAGTGATAAAGCTAACATCAGCATACAATATCGCCAGATTCCTAACTACTTTGGCTATAGTCCTTTTGGTTCTGGATATGGTTACGGCTACAGCCGGTACGACCGGTTCAGAAATTATGGCTGGTATTAAAGTTATATTGAATGGCTGAGAACCAGGAAGGAAAATCTGGAAACGGCTCCGAAAAGCTCTTTTTAAATGCCGCTATAGGTTTTTTAAGTGTACTTCTCATTATCTTACTTGTCGCTCTCGGCACCCGCATCATTTATCCAAGGATTTTTAATCAACGTGTTGAAACTGAATCTCAGTTGATCAGTGAGGTCATTCAGATCGAAGTATTGAATGGATGTGGAATTCCGGGAATTGCAAACGCATATACCGGAGTACTCAGAGAAAATGGGTTTGATGTTGTTGAAACCGGCAACTACGACAATTTCAATCTTGAAAAAACTATTGTGATCTCTCGAAGTGGGGTTTTGGATAATGCCCGAAGAGTTGCCAGCGCGTTGGGAGTGGATCCGATCAATGTGATCAGAGAAGAATCTCCTGATTATTTTTTAGATGTAACCGTGGTAATTGGCCACGATTACGAACAGCTTAACAAAGATTAGATGACCGATATTAAACAACCTGTTAATGAACAATTTGAAAACGCAGTCCCAGACTCTAAAACCTTAGTTGATTTGGTTATTGAAGGGATCAAAAAAATAAAAGGGCAGGACATTGTGGTGATGGATGTTTCGAAACTCACCACTCTTACCGACTATTTTGTGATATGTAGCGGTAATTCAGACACACAGATCAAAGCAATAGCCGATTCTGTTGAAGATGAAGTCCGCGAAAACTCGGGCGAGAAGGCCTGGAAAAAGGAAGGTTTACAAGCCCGTTCATGGATCATTCTTGATTTCATTAATATCGTAGTTCACGTTATGAGTAAAGAAAAGCGTGAGTTCTATAATATTGAACGCATGTGGAATGACGCTGAAGTAACCTTCATAGAAAACGAGTAAACCTCTTCCCGTATCATGAGTCGACCTAAGATCCTGATCACCGAACCCATACCGGATAATGTGATCGAATACCTTGACCGTGTTGGTGAGGTAACAGTTGGCAGGAAAGGCACTTACGACTCTGAAGACACTCTCCGAAAAGACCTCCCAAACTACGATGCACTTATGTGCATGCTTTCTACTCCCGTATCCCGCTCAGTGCTTGAGCAGGCCAGCTCCCTTAAGATCGTTGCTAATTTTGCAGTGGGGTATAATAATATTGATGTATCTGCCGCAAAAGAACTGGGGATCAAAGTAGCAAATACTCCGGATGTTCTTACCGAAGCCTGTGGCGATTTCGCCATGGCTTTACTTATGGCGACCAGCAGACATTTCAATGATGCTGAACAATATCTGAGAGCCGGAAATTTTAAAGGCTGGGAACCACTTGGCTTCCTGGGAATGGAACTGAGAGGCAAAAAACTCGGGATAGTGGGAATGGGAAGGATCGGTCAGGCCTTTGCTCACAGGGCAAAAGCATTTGGCATGAATATCCTCTATTCCAACCGATCGCAATTGCCCTCAGACATCGAATCCTCCCTCGAAGCTGAATATATTTCAGATGTTCGGGAACTTGCCCGCCAAAGTGATGTATTAAGTTTGAATTGTCCATTAACACCGGAAACGCATCACTTGGTTGATAAAGAGATCTTAGACATCATGCCGCAACACTCCATATTGATCAATATTTCACGGGGACCTGTTGTTGACGAGGAGACACTTGCTAAAGCTTTGCATGAAGGCAGCATTTCGGGGGCGGGGTTAGATGTATTTGAAGAAGAACCAACAGTACATCCGGAATTACTTAGTGCTCCAAATTGCACTCTTCTGCCTCATATTGCCAGCGCTACCTATGAAACCCGGGAAGCAATTGGTATGTTAGCTGCTAATGCGATCAAACAAGTTCTTTCCGGTACAGACGATTCCGAGATCAGTAACCTGGTCTGAACGCAGATATACAAATCCTATTTATTTCGTTGACCTATAGTGGAAACGATAAAAAAATATCTTACCAGCATCCTTTTTGCACTGCTATGTTCAGTGGTTGTGTGTTATGCTTTTTTTGAGTGGAATGCTCTCAATAATACGCCTGAGAAAGAAGATATCAGTGAACTTGCCGCTTCTTCCGTTTCTTTAGCGCAGCAGAATTTTCAAACCTATCTGCAGGAGTTTACCAGTAACTCGGAGAATCTTGCTGAAGATATCAGAACCAGTATTGAACAAGGTGTCAGTAACGATATCACTCTGAATAATGCTTTGGATAAATACGATTTCTGGGGATTCATTGTATTCAGAGAAGGTGAAAGATGGCTCTGGGATGGGTTTGTCCCTTCTGAATATTCGGGACAACTTCTGGAGCAAAGCGAATCAGCTTATGTCTCAATCGGGAACGACAATAATGTGGTTTACCTTTTTTCTATCATTCCCTTTTTCGTGCGGTCTGGTGAGCAGGTGCAACGATATGATCTCTATGCGCGGGTTAAACTACAGCAGGATAATATCATTGCATTAGGTAATGATCAGGAGGTTAACCCGGAGGATCTTTTCACCACAAAATCACAATATCCTGTACACTTCAGTTTTTCAGAATATCCACAAGAAGGCCTATTATCCTCCATTCCATTATCCACCAGTAATAGTGATTCTATAGCCACTGCTTACACGCTCGAATCCGACTTTGAGGTTTATAAACAAACTCTGAATGATAAGAACAATCTTGTCCGGGCTCTGTTCTTCATGCTTTTCCTTGTTTTTGGCGGATTCCTGATCATTTCATTCACCCAGGATCTTGGCGGCTGGGCTGGTCTGTTTATCCAGGTTGCTGCTTTTACCATGATATGGCTGATTATCAAAAGCATCTATCCCCTTATCGAAATTGAAGGCAGCCGTTACAGTATGTTGCAGCAGATCACTCTTGTTCAATATGTTGTAAATGCAATCCTAGCAGTACTCATTTGTTTTTCCATGACTCAGTTCATGATTCAGACGCGGCGCTTCAGATTGTTTTCTGACCCTACCAGGCTCCTTATTACCAGTTTTTTTATTGGAATATCATCCGGCATCATATTTTACCGTTTTCTGTTCACCACCCAGAGAGTGGTATACTCTTCTTCAGTTCGGGTAATGGATCTGGAACTGATCCCCGATCCCGAAACTCTTGTTCTATACCTTGCAGCAGCTGTTTTTTTCATTTCCATTCTGATCGTGTTTGCTACCCTTTACTGGTTTCTACTCAACACGACAAAAAAACAATTCTGGACCGTAATAATTGGACTTGTTACAGGATTTCTTGCCTTTAGTATGGTCACTTCTTCTTTACTCCCTGGTGATGAGGAGCACTCATGGATACTTCTTATCACCGGACTTCTCTTTTCGGTGCTGCTTGTTTTTGCAGTATCTCAGCTTCGTAGAAATCCTAATTACTCCTATACCTCTAAACTGCGGCTGCTGCTCTTTTTTAGTTATATCTCTGTTTGCTTTATCTATATAGCATTTACTAAAGGGGATATGATGAGGCAACAGGAGCGAATGCTTAATACAGCTAAATCTTTTTCTGTGGATGAAGAAAATGAGATTGAAGAGATCACGGTAGATCTGTTGCAAACACTCTCTTATGAACTGCAGAATGAAAATTCTTCCCTCTCCAATACCATATTTGATCAGGCAGTAGAAGAAGTGATCCAGCCTAAGTGGCTGCGATATACAATCTCTGTTCAGCTTATCAGTCCGGATGGGAACATCATTGGTGATTACACCACTAGTCTTTCGCCTCCCCAATGGAGTACTGCATACCGGATCGGACAACTGAAAATTCCATATGAAGATGAGCAGATAAGAAGATCCAATCTGCGCCCTATCATTCGAAATCAACCTTTCAATGCTAATACTATCAATGCAAATTATTCAGCATTCAGAAGGGGTTGGATCCCACTATATGAAAGTGAAGAGTCTGACACTCAATTGGGCTGGATCCTTTGTTCTGTGTATAAAGAACTGCCCCAGCTCGACCGTCCTTTGCGGACTATGATCTCTATGAACGAGGCTTCGTCATGGCAACAAACTCTGACTGCAACAGAGTATCTGAACCGGGCTCCTATCCGAAGCTCCATCACCGGGATTCCGCTCAAGATCCCTGAGCCATCCTTACTCTCGGCTTCTCTGGAAAATCTCGTCGAGAACGATTCTATTTATGAGACTACAACCATCTATGGTTCTGAATCAGTGAATGAACTCTACATTAAAAACGGAGCTGATTCCATAATTCGGGTAGCATCGAAAAAATTCTCCTTTACACAGCATTTGTTTTCATTCCTCCGCTTTTTCTTCATTCTGGTTATTCTTGGATTACTAATACTCCTCGCTGTTTCATGGAAACAGGACTGGCACATCTTCGGATATGCAAGAAGATTCAAAGACCGCCTGATCGACCGCTTTATTCTCGCCAGCCTGGTATGTTTGATCGCTCTGGTTGGAGCTTCTTATTTTGTGTTGAACAGCCAGAATAACGATGACGTTCAGGAACGGCTTTTTGACCGCCTGGGTAATTTGATCACCAATCTTGAAAGTGAACTAATCAATAATTCGAATGGCGCCGAAAGTCTTCAACGTATCACTTCAATTCTGGATGTTGATGCCGCTCTCTATGAAAACGGGGTTCTCATAAATTCTACCACAACACAGATATTCACTCAAAACGTACTGCCCACCACTGTTCCCTGGGAAGTCTACAAAAATCTTATGAACAGTGAGAGCAGTCAGGAACTGATCGTTGTTGCACTCGATGGCGAAGAAATGATGATCGGTTTCCAACCCTGGCTAAATTCCGAAAACCAGATCGCCGGGATTGCTGCGATTCCAACTTTCCTTAAAGCGCCAAAATTTTATGAGCGTCTGCTCACCACCACAAGCTTCCTCCTTGGGTTTTATACTTTGATATTTGGAGTACTTATGCTTGCAGTGGGTTTTATATCCTCCCAACTCACTTCTCCTCTTGAAGCTCTGAGGGAAGGCTTAAAAAAGATCTCGGATGGAAACCTTGAGACAACCTTACCTGTGTATAGTGAGGATGAAATAGGTACACTAACCCGCGCCTATAATATGATGGGTAAACGGCTTATCACTCTTCAAAAAGAACTGGCTGAAACGGAAAGGGAAGCCGCATGGAAAGAAATGGCCCGTCAGGTTGCGCATGAGATCAAGAATCCACTCACCCCAATGAAGTTAAATCTGCAGCATCTTCAACGCCAATTACAGGCCACGGGTGAGAAGCTCGGTGATAATAATCCAAAGATCACTAAAATCGCATCCAGTATGATCGAGCAGATCGATTCTCTTAACAAGATCGCATCTGACTTTTCTAAATTTGCTAAACCCCTGGAACAGGATTTCTTTCCTTTTGACTTGAATGAAATTGTACTATCTGTAGCCGAATTGTATGAACAGGATGAATCCTTTTCGCTTATTAAGGAAACTTCCGACCGGCCCCTTATTGTGCTGGGTGTGAAGGAAGAAGTACGCCGGGTATTGGTTAACCTGATCAAAAACGCGATCGAAGCCCTTGGCGAAAAGGGAACTATAACGCTCACCACCTTTACAGATCCACAGCGTTCCAATGCATTTGTAGAAGTAACAGACAACGGTGATGGAATCTCCGGGAAAGACCAGGAACGCATCTTTGTCCCAAATTTCTCTACCAAATCCAGTGGAACCGGTCTTGGACTTGCCATCTCCAGAAAGATCATAGAAGAACATGACGGAGAGATCACGTTTATTTCTACCAAAGGTCAGGGAACTTCTTTTACCATCCGGATTCCGCTTCAGAAAGACTGAAACTAACCTGTTGTCCACCTGTTAGTTTACTTTATGATCACCTTTTATCCGGAAATATTCCCTGCTACTTAAATGGTTCTTTCGTACCATAGGCAGCTCATCAATTTGTTATGGATCATCAGCTTTCGGACATAAAAAAAGAATCTTCTATTCTCCTGAAACTGGGCCTCCCTATTGTGGGAACTCAGTTACTGGGAATGGGCCTGAATGTGACTGACACGATCATGGCTGGGAATCTTTCCGCAGCAGACCTCGCGGGTGTTGCTGTTGGAAACGCTCTTTATTTTCCGATCGCTCTTTTTGGGATGGCCACGCTTGTAGCCATCAACCCTGTTGTTTCTCAGTTTCTTGGAGGCCGACAATTTGATAAGATTGGCAAAAGTGCACGTCAGATGTTATGGCTGATCGGCTTTCTCACTATTCCGTCTTTTTTTATAGTCAGGAACCTGGATATCCTGATGACCTGGACCGGAGTCGACCCCCAGATCATTCCACTGGCTTCCGGATATATGAAGTCTGTTTCATGGGGTATTCCAGGTTTATTTGTCCTGGCCGGATTCCGGTATTTCAGCGAAGGACTGGCAGTAACCAAGCCCCCTATGTTTATCGCGGGTGCAATTATGCTGCTCAACATCCCTGCTGACTATATTTTTATGTACGGCAAATTCGGGCTTCCTCAAATGGGCGCTATCGGAACCGGCTATGCAACAACCATTGTTCAAACAATAGGCGGTATTGCCATTGTGTTGTTTACCATGTCTTTCAAACCATTCAAGCGTTTCCATATTTTCGCAAAAACCAGGGGCCCTGAATGGAAGTACATCAAAGAGCTTCTGCATGTGGGAGTACCAAATGGAGTGAGTTCCATGATGGAGGTGTTACTGTTTGCTTCTGTAAGTGTATTAATGGGTACACTTAGTGTGACTGCATCAGCCGCACACCAGGTAACGATCAACATCGCTGCCACCATCTTTATGGTTCCTTTCGGCTTATCTATGGCAATCTCTCAAAGAGTTGGAATGGCTGTCGGCCAGGGGTCCATTGCTAATGCCCGTTTCAGAGGATTTTTAGGAACCGGAGTCTGTGCACTTTTCATGACTATGACTGCCGCACTTATCTTTTCTATTCCGGAAACTATTGTAGGTATCTACACCAGCGATCCGGAAGTAAGCAAGCTGGCTGTATCACTCGTTTTCTTTGCCGGTTTATTCCAGATCTCAGACGGACTTCAGGTAGGAGGTTTTGGTGCGCTGAGGGGACTGAAAGACACCAGGATGCCCATGGTATTTAATCTGATATCCTATTGGGTTTTAGGATTCTCGATCGGGTATTATCTTGGCCTGGAACTCGATTACGGCCCCGGAGGATTATGGATCGGCCTGATCTCCGGATTAACTGTAGCCGCTGTTCTCCATAACGTTCGATTTCATTTGCTCACAAAAAGCCATTAATCAGGCCTTTTAAATGCCCTGACAAACCATTAAACTCTGGTATGGCAATTTATATAAATGATATTGCAACAGCAGTTCCCCCAACATTTGAGGAACAGCAATCTTTAAGGGAGATCATGAAAGAGGGTGTTTCCGGAGACCGGAGAACACAGGCGATCCTTCACCGGGTTTACACTCAATCGGGTATCCAAAAAAGGCATCTCATCCGTAATGATTATCGCAACGCCGACCCTGACTCTTTCTTTAAAAGAGCTATGCGAAAGTATGACTCTCCCACAACAGAAGAACGAAATCTGATCTATCAGGAAGAAGCTACCAAGCTTTTTATTGAAGTGGCAGATAAGCTGCTTGCTCAAAATCCTGACCTGGATAAACATAGTATCACCCATGTGATCACGGTATCCTGTACCGGCTTTTTTGCTCCCGGACCTGATTTTGAAGTAGTGCGCCATCTCGGACTTTCTACTTCCACCCAGCGATTTCACATCGGTTTTATGGGTTGCTATGCCGTGTTTCCAGCTTTAAAGCTAGCTAAATCGATCTGTGAAGCTGACCCCGAGGCCACCGTTCTTGTACTCAGCTGTGAACTATGCACTCTTCATTTCCAGGCCAAAGACACGATCGACAGCCTGCTTGCTGATTCTGTGTTCGGCGATGGAGCATCCGGGGCAATTGTATCTGCCAGGAAAGGTTCCAATAAAGGGTTTCGAATGGACTCTTTTGCCTCGGCTTTAGCTTATGAGGGAGAACGCGATATGGCATGGACCATTGGTAACAATGGATTCAATATGGTGCTTACCAGTTATGTGCCCGATATAATCAGTGCAAATCTGCCAGAAGTTATTCAACCGATCTTCGACAAAATGGGCATCCAGAAAGAGGATATTCATACCTGGGCTGTTCACCCCGGTGGCCGTGCTATTGTTGATAAGACGGAAGAATCTATGGGATTATCGGAATCTCAGGTTAAGCCCTCCAGGGATGCTCTGGCTGAATATGGGAATATGAGTAGCGCCACGATCCTTTTTGTTCTCGATAACGTACGAAAGAGTGACATTCCAGATGATGCAAAAGTGCTCCCAATTGCGTTTGGGCCGGGCCTTACCATTGAAACGGGAATCTTTACTGTTTTTGATGAGAATGGTGGCTGACCATGCCGCATTTCCTTAAAAAACGGAATTCCGGCTTGTCCGAGTTAATGGACTCCAAGGATTGCGATCCAAAACTCTTGGATAATACTTATCAGCAATTCAAAATGATCAACCTGCTTCTATGTAACTGGAGAGGTATTTATAAAACTATGCTCCGGCCTGTGATGAGCGGTCCTTCAAAAACATATACTCTGCTGGATATCGGTTTCGGTGGTGGTGATATCCCCGTTTCGATTTCAAAATGGGCTAAGAAAGATGGTATCAAACTCAAAATCACAGCCATTGAGACCGATCGAAGATCTTTTGAATTTGCTCAAAAACTTCCAGAGGACCCAAATATTCAGTTTTTGCATTGCAGTTCATCAGACCTTCTGAATAAAGGGTTGCAATATGATTTTGTGATCTCCAATCACCTGATGCATCACCTGAATGACACGGCCTTAGTTTCACTGCTTAATGACGCCCGTTCCCTATCCACCAGTATGGTTCTGTTCAACGACATAGAGCGTAGTGATCTTGGATATGTCATGTTCACAACCATCGCACGTCTGATATTTCATAATTCCTATATTGTGAAAGATGGCCTTACTTCCATCAAACGAAGTTTTACCAGAAAAGAGCTCCGAGCTTTGATACCGGAAAAATGGAAGTTAAAAACACCCGGTTTATACCGATTACTTTTGATCTATGAGCATTAATATAGAAGATGTTGTTGTTATTGGCGGAGGTCCGGTTGGGCTACTGATGGGGCTCAGTCTTCATAAGAGGGGAATTCCTTTCACAATTCTGGAAGAAAGAACAGAAGTAGTTCCTGATTCACGATCCCTGGGAATACACCCTGTTTCTCTTGATATCTTCGATGAGCTGGAGATCACATCGCAATTTCTTGAAAAGGGAATTAAAGTCAGACAAGGTGTTGCCCACTCCGGTCAGAAAGAACTGGGACGCATCAACTTTGAAATCATACCCGGTTCTCATAAATACATTCTCCTTCTTCCCCAATCTGAAACCGAGTCTATTCTGAAGGATGAACTTAAAAAACGGTCACCGGGATCCCTTCTCGAAGGCTGTGAGCTTACAGGATTAGAACAGCACGATGATATGGTCACCATCACATTCCTGAAAGATGGAGATACACATTCTGCTGATATCGGATATGCAATAGGTTGTGACGGAAAAAACAGCTTCGTGAGAGATGCAGCTGGAATTGAATTTTCGGGTAAAAAATATCCCGATACTTATATCATGGGGGACTTTGCAGACAACACGGAATATCAAAATGACGCTGTTGTTTATCTTCCAAAAGGTGGGTTGATCGAATGTTTTCCTTCCACCAATGGCATTCGCAGATGGGTGGTTAAAACAGATACGTACGTCAAAGAACCCACAGCTGAAATGATCACTGAGATCATCGATTCCAGAATTGGCATTAAACCCGATCCAGCTTCCGCATCTATGGTGAGCAGCTTTGGAGTTCAGCAATACTTTGCTGATCAATTTGTGAAAGACCGTGTTTGCCTGGCAGGAGATGCTGCTCACGTGGTGAGTCCGATCGGGGGGCAGGGAATGAACCTGGGCTGGATGGATGCCTGGCACCTGGCAAACGTGATGTCGTTCTGCAGAGGAATATCTAAAGACCAACCCATAGCCGATCTCTTTATCTACGAATCCAAGCAAAAACCGATCGCAAGAAAAGTAGCTAACAGAGCTGAATGGAATATGAAACTGGGACGTAAATCCCTTTTTCCCTCATTTAAACATCTCATTGTCAGGAGGATGCTGAAAGCCCCTTTTCACAATATTTTTGCCCGGCGTTTTACTATGAGCGGACTGGAATGAAAAACCCAGATCAGATAAAGAAAAGGATGGTGAAGATGGTTCCACCCTCAATATTCTCTCTTTTGGAAAGGGTGGCTTCGAGACTTCCTATTTGCTTTTAACCCTGATAGCCCCCTTGAATATACAACTCCTTTTTTTTGCATTACACAAGTCTCTAACTTAAGAAATCCATAGACTTTCACTTTAATACAAAAAATCCTGCCAATAAGAATAGGCTCTTGAGGTTCCTCCTGTAGTTATTATAATGGCTATGGCAACAATACTCATTGACCTAATTCTGCATTTTCGTTTATTATCACAAGTGATTGGTTTCATGGATATTCTCCAATTAAAGGTTACAGGTGTTATTCATCGCCTTGTCCTTCCGTTGTCTGCTATTCCCTCTTGCCTATAGTTATAAAAGCTCTGCTGCCATCTAAGCCTACTGATGCAACTGTATTTCCTTTTATGGCTACATCGTACAGATTCCCCGTTATGTTTGTCTCAAATTTGGTCCATCCGGCACCATTAAAGTGCAGTATTCTTCCAAATCCTCCAACTGTAATCAGGTCATTCAAGCCATTGGCATCGATGGCAAACAAATAGGGGTGTTCTATATTTTCTTTGTTCAGGTTTTTCCAGGGCAGGGAAGAATCTATCTTCGATTTCAAGGATATACGGTTACCTACCACATAGGTAATTCCCTGTTCATCAAACCAGATTCCGCTGATACTGGACGGAATAGGTTCTGAAGGCAATATTTCTACCGTTTGATCATCATTGACCCTCAGAATAAGTTTATCTGAACTTTGGGATTGTTTTGCCGCCACCGCCACCGCCCCCTGCTGTTCATTCCCGTGGATGTCATAAAAATCCAGTTCCGTATTCGTTTCGATCTGTTGCCAGCTTTGGCCATTATAATGTGAGATAGTACTATTACTCCCAACTGCATAAACATTTGAATTATCCGTTCCCCAAAGTCTGTTTACAGAAGTAGGAATACATTCTATTACTTTTTGTTCTGTACCATCATATCGAGTTACCTGTGAAAGAGAAGATGCCCAAATATCATTTTCAGAAAAACCGATGACAGAAGTTGCCCGATATGAACCCCTACCGGACTGATTACAGAAAGTATAAAATTGAAGTCTTATTAATTTCCAGTCTTCTCCGTCCCAATGAACCGCGTTATAAATTTTGCTATCCGCCTGCCCGGTAGAATCGTTCCTATGGATCTCTCCCACCGCCCAGATGT
This sequence comes from Rhodothermia bacterium, assembly GCA_030427885.1. Lineage (GTDB taxonomy): Bacteria > Bacteroidota > Rhodothermia > Balneolales > Balneolaceae > JAUICM01. The sequence goes on from JAUICM010000003.1 coordinate 108,348, forward strand.
CATTCTCATCAATAACAGACACTCCATAAAGTATACTGGAGGAATGCTCCCCAAATGTGAATGTTTGCCAGGTGAAATTGCTGGAAGTGGTATCTAAGGTAGTGGATTGCCTTTCTATACTTCTTCCCCGTCCGTTGGAGTGGCTGGCTTTCCAGATGTAGGAAGTGGAAGGTTCAAGCCCTGTGTCGTATACCACCGTATCCGCGCGGTTCAGCCGAAAGGAGGATATCTCGTTCCCATCCCTCTCAATACGTATGACTGAACCTTCCGAAGCATGTATTTCTAAGGCCGCCTCTACCGCGGAAACTACTTTTACCTTAAAAAAATCAGTACTGTCATTGTCGAACAGGCCACAGCCTGAAAAAAAGCAAAGTATACATAATGATATTGGCGAGAACACTCTCATTGATCAGTTTGGTTATAAATAAGAAACATTAAACAATAAGATTATGAAAGGGAATAAAGCCTTCTTATTGCACGATCAAGGGCGCTGACCTTTGGGGCTATCCGTTACCGGGGCGGTGCTGCAACACCGCCCCTATTTTATTTTAGAAAGCACTATTCCTCCTGTTCTTCTAAGGTTCCGTGGTAGATCAGGTTCGTTCCATTGTTAAAATCCCACACTAAAAAAAATGCTTCTTCACTAAATAATTGAGCACGGTATACATTAAGAGGTAAATCTTCCAATAATGAAACCGTATTCTCACCATTATTATGAAGCACCTGATTTCCAGTGAGAATCAGAAGGTCTTTTCTATGACGACCATAGACCCCGACAATGTCGTTTCTGGTAGAAAATGATAAAACCTCATCACCTTCATATGTAAGTATTGAATGTTCTGTAGTAATGTAAACTTCATCTGAAACATCATTCAACCAGAAAGAAGATCCTTTTCCCATTGCATTTGGAAAAACAACTTCTAAAGTTTTGCTATTTAAACTGTAAATAATCATTTCATCTACAGCAGAACCTTCTTCTATTTTTGTACCCAGTATCAAGGGTAGTTTATTATCTGCTCTTACCCGATGAAACTGAACCCCAAAATCAGTCGTTAGCACCTCTTTCCAGTCCTTGCCATCATAGTGCAAAACAAATCCCAGTGCCTTTGATTCATTTGACATAGAAAACGTGCCTACTGCATATACATCGGAACCGGATCTCCCCCAGATGTCTGTTACTGACCCGGAATACATGCCTGGCTTATTAAACGTGTAATCCAATTTCCAGGAACCCCCATCAAAGTGATATATCCTCCCGTCGCTTCCTGCGGCCCATACGTCGGCCTCAGAAAATCCGAATACCGCTTCGAAAGAATAAATGTTCTGTGCAGGCTCCCAGCTTTCTCCATCAAAATGCCACAGCGTATGAAGTCCACTGGAGGCTACGGCCCAAACATCTTCCGGTGAGGAACCCCAGATATCATATAACCAACCCGAGGGACCGTTGGCTACTGTATCCACTTGCCAGGTATAGTTTCTTGGCCCGGGCTCTAAGGGCTCATCATCATCCCCGCCCCCTAAGATATTGCAACTGGTAATACTAGCTACAAACAAAAGACAAGCAATAACAATTGTATTCAATTTGAACATTTCTCTCTCTTTAATCCAACACTGAAATAAGCTCAATGCTTTCATATTTATTAGTATCTATAAATCGAGTGTAATCATTTCATTATTCACTACAAAATTAATACTAATCAAAACCTCTACAACCTTTTACCCATACAGAAATAGATCCTTCTCCACCATTCGGCGGTTCAGGATGACAGGGTTGGGGAGGCATCCCAAAGACTACTGTGTCGCCTAAGTCTTAATTAAGGGACACTGTCATACGAGCGAATGCGAGTAGAGAGAAGAATCTTCAATGTGATTCCACAGCTCTTCTGAGGAACCAGATCAGATATAGAATAGAATGGTAAAGGTAGTTCCGCCTTCTTCGTTCTCACGCTGAGAAAGGGTTGCTTCCAGTTTACTGGCCAGTGTTTGAATGATGACTGAGGCAAGCGAATCCTCGGAACTGCCATCCAGATTAGATCTCAGGCCAGAGCCATTATCTGATAAGGAGATCTGAACACTGTTATTCTCATCCTTCTTTACAGAAAGGGTGATCTTTCCATACTTCTCGATCTCAAATGCATCTTTGTACATATGCACTAGAACCTCATTTGCCACCAAACCAACGGTAAGTGCCACATTAGCCTTCACGGCTATCTTGTCCATATCCAGCATCAGGCTGATGTCTTTATCCGGATCTTCAAAGATCTCGGATACCACAGAGGTGAGTCGTCCCAGATATAGACCAAGATCCAGATATTCAAACTCGTCCTGATTATATAAAATATGATGTGCGTTTGCGATCGCCTCGATCCGGGAACCAGTAGCTTTCAGAATGAACTTTGCCAGCTCGCCTTCAATATTCGGTATTTCCAGCTGGATAAGTGCATTAATTGCTCCCAGATTGCTCTTTAGTCCCTGGTGAACTTCCTTAAGCTTTTTTTCCTTACTCTGGATCTGCTCTTTAAGATCATCTACTTCTTTCACCTTTTCGATCGAAAGTGCTATATGTCCGGCCAGTGTTTCAAAAGTAGGGATCTGGTCTTCGCTGAAGTCTTTACCACCTTTTCGGTTCAGAGCCTGAATGACCCCAATGGCTTCATCCTTCGAATTGATAAGGGGAATGCAAATGATATTCTGAGTATTGAATTCCGAGCTCAGATCGCCCCAGAATATCTCACTCTTCTCCATCGAATTGGAGATGTACGGCTTTTTATTCTTTAATACCCAACCAGCAACCCCTTTATCCTTGGGGATACTCATACCTTTGATTTTGTCTTTGATCGGACCGGTCGGAATACTCACATGTAGCTCACCGGATACATTATCGAGTAACATGAGAGAACTGGCTTCGGCTTCCATCAACTGGGTAGTCGAATTCATACACTTAAGGAGCAGTGACTTCAGTTCCATCGTACGATTTATGCCTTCGATCGCGTGCAACAACAACTGCATGTGTTTAAAATTTTCCGCCATGGGTTCGGTGAGTTACAAAGTATTTTTGAGTGGCTTTAAAGATGCCGTATCCGCACTATAAAAACAAAAAATCCCTGACCAAATAATTTGATCAGGGATATTGTTTTACAAAACTAAGTTTTAGCTCTTGCTCTTTTTGAGGTAGTCGAGCAATACAGTGTGGAGAATTCCACCGTTTCGGTAGTAATCTACTTCAACAGGTGTGTCGATCCTGCACTTCGTCATGAATTCAACAACTGATCCATCAGATTTGGTTGCCGTAACTTTGATCTCTTCACGGGCTTTCACATTATCATCCACATGAATATCAAAGGTTTCTGATCCATCTAATCCAAGAGCATCTGCAGAATCTCCGTCTTTAAACTGAAGAGGAAGCACACCCATCTGTATCAGGTTTGAACGGTGAATTCGCTCATAAGAAACAGCGATCACACATTTCACACCCAGAAGGTTGGTTCCTTTAGCAGCCCAATCACGGGAAGAACCCGTTCCGTACTGCTTACCGGCAAGTGCTACAAGCGGAGTTCCATTCTCTTTGTATTTCAGTGAGGCTTCAAAAATAGAAGTGATCTCACCAGTCGGATGATATTTGGTAAATCCACCTTCAGTACCCGGAGCCAACTGATTCTTGAAACGTACGTTCGCAAAAGTACCGCGGGTCATAACGCGGTCATTACCACGTCGCGAGCCATAAGAGTTGAAGTCTTTCTTTTCGACGCCATGTTCTTTCAGGTATACACCTGCCGGTGCATCTTCTTTGATATTACCTGCAGGAGAAATATGATCAGTGGTGATTGAATCTCCCACTTTAACCAGTGTTCTTGCACCTGTAATTGGTTTGATCTCTTTTGAATCTTCATCCATTCCCATAAAGAAAGGTGGTTCCTGGATGTACGTTGACTTTTCATCCCAGGCAAAAAGATCACCGCCTGTTACCGGAATTTCTTCCCATGCCGGAGAGTCAAAAATATCGCTGTACATTTCTTCAAACAGATCCGGACGAATTGCATTATCCAGCTCCGCTGCGATCTCCTCTGTTGTTGGCCATATGTCTTTCAGATACACATCGTTGCCATCTTTGTCTTTACCTAGAGGCTCGCTTGCCAGGTCGATGTCAACAGTACCGGCCAGTGCATATGCTACAACCAATGGAGGTGACGCAAGGAAATTCGCTTTCACCCATGGGTGTATACGTCCTTCGAAGTTTCTGTTACCTGAGAGAACCCCCGCTGCGATCAAGTCGCCTTCACGGATTGCTTTCTCAACCGGTTCCGGAAGTGGTCCGGAGTTACCAATACATGTGGTACATCCATATCCAACCAGGTTGAATCCGAGTTTATCCATGTATTCAGTAAGACCAGCTTCTTTCAGATATTCGGTTACCACACGGGAGCCCGGTGCCAGTGATGTTTTCACATAAGCCGGAACAGTAAGTCCTTTTTCTACGGCTTTCTTCGCAACAATACCTGCTCCCAGCATTACGCTTGGGTTTGAAGTGTTGGTACAAGAGGTGATCGCTGCGATAACCACATCACCATGCTTCATCTCAATTTCCTGGCCATTTTTGTACAATCCTTTGTTAGCCAGTTTTTCCTTAGCCAGGTTGAAGCCCATCGTAGGATTATCACTAACCAGCGATTCCTCGAATGTCTTCTTCATATTTCTCAAGACAATGCGGTCGTGCGGAAGTTTTGGGCCTGCCAATGAGGTCTCAACCGTACTCAGATCAAGTTGTAGTGTTGATGTAAATTCAGGGTCAACCGTATCGTCGGTTCTGAATAAGCCCTGAGCTTTAGTGTAATTCTCAACAAGCTGTACTAATTCCTCTGAGCGACCGGTTCTTCTCATATAACGTAGTGATTCCGCGTCGATCGGGAAAAATCCCATGGTTGCTCCGTATTCAGGAGCCATGTTTGCAATGGTGGCACGATCTGGCAGACTCATATTGCTGATACCATCACCATAAAATTCCACGAACTTACCAACCACACCGTGCTTTCTGAGCATTTGGGTTACAGTAAGTGTCAGATCGGTAGCTGTTACTCCTTCCTGAAGTGCGCCGGTTAGTTTCATACCAACTACTTCAGGTACCAACATCGAAATAGGCTGACCAAGCATTGCTGCTTCCGCCTCAATTCCACCAACACCCCAGCCAAGAATACCAAGTCCGTTGATCATAGTAGTATGCGAATCGGTTCCTACCAGAGTATCTGGATATGCGGTAACAGAACCGTCTTCTTCTTCACGGGTAAATACACCCCGTGCCAGATATTCAAGGTTCACCTGGTGAACGATTCCGCGGCCCGGAGGTACTACCCGGAAATTATCAAATGCTTCTTTACCCCATTTCAGGAATTCGTAGCGCTCATTATTACGCTCCATTTCTTTCTCAACGTTGAAAAACAGCGCGGCATCGCTTCCGAACATATCTACCTGAACAGAGTGGTCGATTACCAGATCAACAGGAACCTGTGGGTTGATGGCATTAGGATCACCTCCCATACGTTTCATTGCTGACCTCAGTGCGGCCAGATCAACTACAGCTGGTACACCGGTAAAATCCTGAAGAACCACACGTGAAGGCTTGAATGGGATCTCGCCCTGCGGATCCTTCGCATCATAGTTTGCCAGCGCTTCAATATCCTGCTTTGTTACCAGGTAGTCATCATACTCACGCAGTACTGCTTCCAATAATATCTTTATGGAGAAAGGAAGTTTTTCAATGTTATCGTAACCGAGTCCCTTTAACTTGTCCAGGCTGTATAGATTGGCTTTGCCTGATCCCGTTTCAAATTCGACTCGTGTTTGTTTAAAATTCTCGCTCATTATCTAATCGATGGTTTAATTCCCTTTTTACTCGACTAAAAATACAAATCTTTTTGGCTATTTGTTCGCCTCTTCACATAGTTTATTGTTATAGAACTAATAAGAACTGTGAAGAATTCCTATTCATAAACACTGACTTCGGGAGTTCCCGGAAAAATATCAGCTCTTTTAATGTTTCTGGGCGGGCAGGCTACCGGAACATTATTTGAATCATAGCAGGGCAGTAATGAAATTGATCTCGCTGCAACCCCTGCCACTACTCCCAATCCATTTGACACATTGCGTTGTACATCTAATAAGGCTGCTGCTTCATCGCTCTCTGCTAGCTCGGGCCAGCTTTCGTTGCCCGAAACTATGATCATATAAGCATCATTTACTGAAACCCGGACAGCAGCATTTCCAAGCGCATCTGAGACTTTCCCATTATCATTTAGTACGATCCTGAAATTACCGTTTTGATCTATTGTTACCATATTCTCATCTATTTCTGTGATCCTTACTAACCTTAAACCACTGGCTGTATTCATCATATACACCCGTTCAAGTATCACGAATTTCTCTACTCCTGATCCTGTTACAAGACTGGAAAAACGGGTTCCATCAAAATGTTGAGAAACAGGTAACGGAAATTCCTTTGGGATCTTTACCGTTGCATGACTTGACTCTCCACCTGAATTCGTAGCTGTCAGCGTATACTCTTCCCCTCCATGAAGGCTATCCTCTGAAAGGTAATTCCAGTAATATACTTGCTTCCCATCTACAAACCGGGTGAATTTGTAGCCTGGCAGATCTGAAACCACTCCCGTACTCTCTCTTTTTAAAGTAACTCTGGTATCACTCGAATCCCCAAAACTGATTACTGTCTCCCTTACAGGAGAGACTCTTATCCATTGGTAACCAGAATACAGATCCAGATATCCATACATCGAAAAAACGTAATCACTCTCCTGTAGTGGCTCGAATGTATATTCGCAGTTCATTCCGGAAACAATTAGAATTGGCAGTATCAGAATACGCAGCCTTTTCATTGTTCACCTTTCCCCATCATCATATCTGAAGGTTTTATTTTTCTGGGCGGGCAGGCTACCGGAACATGATTGGAATCATAGCAGGGCTCCAGGGAAATTTTATAGGCAGCCACACCTGCAACCACGCCTAATCCATCCTGCACATTTCGTTGAGCATCGGGAAGTGCATTTTCTTCGCTTCCGGTTCCTGCTGACTCCGGCCAGCTTTCGTTGCCCGTAGCGATAATCATGTAGGCGTCACGAAGACTCGCTTGTCCTATTCCGGTTCCGAAATAATCATTGATGTAAGCTCGATCATTAAAAGAAATATTAAAACTCCCTTGTTCATCAGTAACAACCTTATCCAACTGAGATACCTTAATTCTTATCGTATCAGGATCACCAAAACCAGCAAAAAAAAGAAAAGTGTAGGTTATTTCTGCCACCACCATCTTAATGACTTCCGTTCCTGTTACCACCCCCTCGTAAGACCTTTCATTGAAGCTTTCTGATACTGGAACCGGATATGATTCGGGAATTCTAACATCAGCCCGACTCGATAACCCGTTATTACCTTCCACCGTTAAAATATATTCCTCTTGCTGAAAGACAGAGTCCCTTGAAACATAATTCCAGAAGTTGACAGTATCCTGACCATCTTCAAAAAAGGTAAATAAGTGCCCTGATAACTTGGACCGTACACCAGTACTCTCTCTTTTAAGTGTTACTGAAAGATCCAGTGAGTCAGTGCTTGAACCATAAGAGAGCGTTTCCCGAACAGGAGTAACTCTAAACCAGTGCTCATTGGAATACAGATCTAGATATCCATAGATAGAATAGTTGTAATCGCTCTCCTGCAACGGCTCGAATGCTGTTTCACATCCCAGACCCGAAACAATAGCTACAGATAATATCAGAACACGTAATTTTTTCATTGTCCTCCCGCTATAACCAGATCGGAAGGTTTTATTTTTCTGGGCGGGCAGGCTACCGGAACATGATTGGAATCATAGCAGGGCTCCAATGATATTTTATAGGCAGCCACACCCGCAACCACGCCTAATCCATCCTGCACATTTCGTTGAGCATCGGGAAGTGCATTTTCTTCGCTTCCGGTTCCTGCTGACTCCGGCCAGCTTTCGTTGCCCGAAGCGATAATCATGTAGGCGTCACGGTATGCTAGTCCCTGAACTGTGATCGCTCCGTATTTTTCCAGAAGGGCCGGCCAGTCATTAAATGCGATCCTGAAATTTCCATTCTCATCTACTGAAATATCTTCAAGATGGGATCTCTTAAAAATTACTTCTACTGGACCATGTTCAAATATATAAGTGATCTCAGCCACCACATATTTATCAATTCCTGTCCCGGCAACCATTCCGGTCAGTCTGCCTGAGTTGAATTCTTGAGAGATCGGTATCGGGTAAGCCGGAGGAATCGCTGCTGTAGCATGGCTTGTTTTACCGCCTTCTCCAGTTACTGTAATAGTGTATTCCTCTTGCTCAAAGACAGAATCCCTTGCAACATAATTCCAGAAATTGACCGTATCCTGACCATCCTCAAAAAAGGTAAATAAATGCCCTGATAACTTAGAACGTACACCGGTGCTCTCTCTTTTGAGGGTTACCGAGAGATCCAAAGAATCGGTACTCGAGCCATAAGAGATCGTTTCCCGAACTGGTGTGACTCTGAACCAATGCTCATTGGAATTCAGATCCAGATACCCATAAATGGAGTAATTATAATCGCTCTCTTGAATAGGTTCGAAAGTTTGCTCGCAGCTCAGTCCGGACAGAAAGATCAATACCAATATCGGAAGTCCCGGTTTCTTCATTGTTCAGAATACTTTAAAAGTTTATTCCGATCTGATCTTGAATCAGAAATTGGACATTCTGAACCATCAGGGAGAGTACAAGTATCTACTCGCATTGTATAAGTTGCCAAACCGGTAACTACCCCAAGACCATCCTCAACATTATTTTGTGTATCCGGGATCGCGTTTTCTTCTGAACCAGTACCATACGATTCAGGCCAGCTACCATTGTCTACTGCAATAGTGAAAATAACCTGACTAATACCAAATTCATCCAAGCCCCATCTTGGAAATTCTTTATCTAAATTAGTAGCATCATCAATGAAAACGCTAAAGTTCCCATCTTCATCAACCTGAACATTACCTTCTCTGAGCTTAGACGTTTTATAGTAAACACAACAAAGTCCATTTACCGTTAACGAATATTCCAGAGTTGCGAGTACAATTCTGTTTTTTACCGAGCCCTGTATTAATCCAGTGAAACTGTCATTATCATAATCAGAAACAACTGGTTTAGGAAAGGTATCCGGCATTCTCACTGTCGCATAACTAGATTGCCCGTCTTCTCCTGTTACTCTGATCGTGTACTCTTCATTGGCATTAAGGGAGTCCATCAGAACATAATTCCAGAAATTGGCGGTGTCCTGACCATCTTCATAAAAAGTGAATAATTGAGCAGAAAGCCTGAACTGTTCCCCAGTTGTTTCTCTGGTAAGTGTAACATCCACCCCAAGTGAATCCCAATTCGCCCCTGCTATTATCTTCTGACGAATAGGATTTACTCTGAACCACTGCTCATTGGAGTGAAGGTCCAGGTATCCGTTTATTGAAAAATTGTAGTCACCCTCCTGAAAGGGCTGGAAATTCTGTTCACAGCTGATATTAAATCCCACCACTAAAATGACCAAATATAACATTACTCTCTTCATTGACCTGCTATTTTAGAGTTCACATTTTTCGGCGGACAGGGCACCAGCTCATCATTGGCATTACGGCAACTTTTAAATGGCATGGTAAGGCTGGCTACCCCAAGTACCAGGCCCGTACCGTTTTCCACATTATTTGCTAACTCAGGTAATGCCGCTTCCTCGCTCGACAACCCTTTTATATAAGGCCAGTCATCTCCACCTACTCCAATAAATATATTGGCACTATCTACAAAGACATCACCTGACGATACCAGGTACTGATCTGCTATAAATTTCCGGTCTCCGATGTTAACCCTGTATTCTCCGTTATCCTGAATAAATACCTTTTCCCTTTCGATCTGCGAAACTTCGACCCTTTTTTTGAGTTCATTCCCAAACTTATCTATGATCGTACAGAAATATTCCACATCCAGAACCACTAACCTGTTATCTACCTGACCTTCCAGCACCCCGCTAAAGGTATTCTCATTGTAGCCAAATACGGGAGGCTCAAAAATGGGGGGCACGTAGGTTGTCACCGTACTTTTCTCGCCGTCCGACCGCTCAGCGATCAGGGTATATTCCTCATCAAATTCAATAGGAAAATCAGTCTTGAAATTTCGCACATAAAACGGGTCATCCGGACCTGAATAGAATACAAAAAGTGAATCCTTCAATTCGGATTCTTCTCCTGTACTGTTTTTGATCAAAGTAACTTTTGCATCAATAGGAACATCACTGAGGGCAAGACTCTCCCGAACCGGCATTACTCTGATCCATTGTACCTCCTGAGAGGTATTCAGGAAACCATACATGGAATAATGAAATCTGTTATTCTCCTGCAGCGGCTCAAATGCCGTTTCACAACCCAAAAACCCCAACATCATGATTAGGAGTAACACAGCAATCCCGGAATGTATATAAAATACCTTCTCATTGGTTTTGACTGTGTTCATAATAATTTCGGATTTATTACTTCTCTAAAGACAATTTCACTTTTCGATTCGAATTTTTTGGAGTACAGGGTATGAGCATGTTGTTTGAATCATAACAGGCTTCGAAGGGAAGGGTTATGCTGGACACACCCAATACTAATCCTGTGCCATTCATAACATTGGTTGCTGATTGTGGTAATGCAGACTCTTCAGATGACTGGCTATTGAACTCAGGCCAGTCATCTCCTGATATGGCGATAAAGATCTCGGCGCTGTCAAGAGTTACGGCCGACTGACTTACCCCAAATTCCCCGGCAATATAATTCCGGTCGCTTACTGTGATCTTATAATCCCCGTTTTCCTGAACTACAAGCCGCTCTCTTTCTATCTGTGATACTCTGAGCTTTCCTCTCAATGGAATTCCTTCTTCGTCGATCACTACATAATAATAGTCTACATCTGCCACTACGATCTGACCCTGAATATTGCCCTGTATGATACCCCCAAGAGTATTGGAATTAAAACTGAAGGTTGGGGCATCGATCCGGGAAGGGATCCGGGTAGTAGCCGAGCTTACCATTCCGTCCGACCTTTCAGCACGTATTGTATATTCTTCCCCGAATTCGATGGGAAAATCAGTATAAAAATTATGCACACTCACGATATCACCTACCCTTGCATAAAAATCAAAAAGGGAATCCTGCAACTCTACGGTTTGTCCAGTACTGTTTTTTGTCAGGGTCACACGCACATCAATTTCATCATCATCTAAAAACAATGTTTCTCTGATCGGAGTTACCCGGATCCATTGAATATCCTGAGAAGTATTCAGTACTCCGTACATAGAATAGAAAAACTGGTCGTTTTCCTGAAGAGGTTCAAAATTATAATCACAGCTGCCAAGTACCAGTGCAATAAGACCAAGTACAACCAGCAATGGCTGTCTCATTACACTCCTTTTATGTGGCATATCCTGAGATCTCATGATGCTAGTCTCCATACCTTTGTTCATCCCAATTGATGGCCGGCAGAGTTGGGCATGCCACCAGATCATTATTGCTATCATAACAGCTTTCCAGTGGCACCCGTTTACTTACCACTCCGGACACTGTTCCCAAACCTCCCTCAACATTATAAAAGTCTTCTGATAGCACGTACAGGTCATCGTCAATATCCAGATTCCGGGGCCATGAATCATTCCCTGAAATAATCAGTATCTCAGAATATAGTATAGTAATTCCTTCTACAGACACTCCTAATTGCTCCGCAAAATAAGGCATATCATTTACCCTGAACGTGAAATCCCCGGAACGATATCTCTCAACCGATTCCACTTCAAACTGGTTTACAGTGAGCGGAGGGGACGTTTGTGGTCTTCCGTTTGCATCAATATATCTGAGGATATAAGTTGCTTCAGCTACTACTAATTGTTCAATTCCGGATACCTGCACATAAGCTATTTTGGTTTCAGGGCGGAAATCTACTACCGGGGTGGGGAAATCAGCTGGTATAGAAAAAGTAGCTGACGCAAAAGCTCCACTGTCATTCGAGGCACTCAGAGTGTATTCTACCCCACCAACCAGACTATCTTTTGTCCAGAAATTATTAGCATATGTCACATCATTTATACTGGGGTGGTATGCAAATACTGAATCCTTCATATTAATTGTTGAGCTTCCTGAACTTAATAACACGGTAGCATTGCTCTTTTTTGCTGCAAAGGTGAGTGAATCCCTGATCGGCATTACCCTCACCCATTGGGTATCTGCACTCAGATCCACCACTCCATTTATCGAAAAAGCGTAGGCGTCATTTTCTGCAAGTGGATCAAATGGTGATTCACAGGCAGACCAGATCAAGCCCATTAAAACTATACAGAAGACCAGGCTTCTGAATAAAAAAGCAGTTCTTTTAGCAGTACTTCTCATCGCTTGGTCTCAACTTTAATGGACGCATATGGAAAGAACGGTAGTTGATCGATACGACGCTGTGTATACACATCATAATAGAAGATATTGCGCTGATCGTAGGTATTTATAGCACCTACCTGGAGCTTCATCCACAGAGTTTGCAGATCAATGCTTTTCTCCACAGATACATTCAAACGATGAAACTCGGGCATTCTTCCTGTAAATGGCTTGTCTAGAATAACTCTTGGTGTTCCATATTCTGTAGTTACATCAGGCAGGCTGTCTTCGAAACGAATCAGATCATCAAAGCCGAGAGGTCTTGTATAAGGCAGACCTGTACCAAAATCCCAACTCAGGTTGATCTTGAATTTCTCAAAATCAAGACCAGCCTGCACATTGACCTGATGGCGACGATCATGTGGTGGATTATATTTCTGAATAGGCTCACCAAACCAGGTACTGAACAGATCCTGAGCCGTAGTGTATTCCGTGATGGCGTACCCATATCCTACAGAACTGTAAAACACCCTTCCATCATAATTCAGTTTAACATCCACTCCCTGGGTTTCTCCATCAGCCAGTGAAACATTAGTATTGAACTGTGCGATCGTACTCCAGGTTGATACCGGAAGATCCTCCGTCCATTTCATATATCCTTCAATTGAGTAATCGATCAGGTCTCCTAGCGGTTGTCTCCATCCGATCATGGCATGGGTTGAGGTCATCTGCTCACCGTCGTAAGGCGCCGTTGACCAAACCGTAAAAGCAGAACCTGCATCTCTGAAATCAGTAATGCCGGTTAGTGGCTGTCGATAGATCCCCCAGGCTGCGCTCAGCTCTTCATTCTTCTTTCCTCTTGGCTGAAATGAAACCTGCGCCCTTGGCTCCAGACTTACTCCGTACCTGAACAGATACCATGAAGCAGCAACCCCGGGTTTAAGCTGGATCTTTTCGCCAATTGGTATAATAGTTTGCAGATATGCACCTGACCCAAGCAATACTCTTTTCTCAATATTCAAGTCAATGAAATAGTCGTTGATCTCGTGATCTAACCAGCGAATGTTTGTATAAAAACCATACTCAAGACGAAGTTTGTTTACCACCTGCACCATATTCACCTGAGTATTGAAAACGGTAGCACTTGAACGACGCTCAGGATCGTTTGGATCTCCTACCTCGTTCGAAATATGTGAAACTGATAAGTTGATATCGAAGAATGAAACCGAACCCTGCTGACCCAGAGCCGCACATTTGCCACCTAACACGAAATTATTCCATCGATATACATCCCCTTCTTCATAATCTAGCTGACCTTCGTCTTTAGTCCTCATAAATAAAGCAGAACAGGTAGAACCTGCGGCGCTGATCGCTTTGTTATATTTTATCAGCTGACTGTTGAAATTCATTGGCTGATTGTTGCCATATAGATTACTCGCCTGATCGATAAATGAATTTCTTGCAGAAACGATAAGGGCAGTCTCTCCTTTCTTGATCGGACTTTCAAAATAGATCTGTCCGATAAAAGGACTCACAGAAGCAGACCAGTGTCTTTCGTACAAATCCCCATTTCTAAGTTTCACATCCAGAACAGATGAGGTTCTGCCACTATACTTAGGCCCGAAGCCACCCGCATAGAAATCAGCCTCTGTTACCACTTCTTCCGGAAACACGGAGAAGAATCCGATAATATGAAAGGGTTGATACACCAGGGCTCCGTCAATAAGAGTCAGGTTTTCGGAAGGCGTACCTCCGCGAATGAAGAGATTACCCCCTCTGTCGCCTGTTGCCACAACACCCGGAAGTGTTTGGATATACGTTGCAAGGTCACCGCTACCTGCCGGGGTCGGTGCTCTTCTGATATCGATACGATCAATTTTTTGCTGTCCCACATCAACATCTGCTTCTCTGCCACGTTGAGTTACCACAATATCCCCAAGCTGATTTTTACCGGGTTCCAGCTCAATACTCAGCGTAATAACATCAGTGGTCCAGTCAACTACAATAGTATCCTGGTACATTTCATACCCTATATATGTGGCTTTTACTATATAAGTGCCTTCATCTACATTATTGAAAACGAACAGTCCATTCCCATCAGTTGAGGTTCCTGCATACATTTCCTCATCTGTAGTCTGCAGTACGATGTTTGCAGATACGAGAGGAGTGGCATTATTCGCATCTGATATGATTCCCCTTACGGATTGTGAGAACGCGTTGCTCACACTAAACAGGGAAAACAATAGTAGAATACCCCAGAAAGAATTTATTTTGACGACCAAACTGTTGGATCCTTTTGAGATCCGGAAAGAACTGTAGCTCATTAGTAACCTTTTATTTTGTAGCAGCCGGAATCTTTTCAGAAATAATGTTCCTGACGATAGCACGATGATGTGATATCCATGCGATGATACAAAATCTCCTCAGTTTAAACATCAGGTGAACGTACCAGTTTGTAAAATCAGGAGCTGAATGGTGACTTTTCCGGCTTGAAACTGCTCATATCTAAGACACTTTCAGGAAAACTTATTCATTCTGTATAATTTTTTGAAATTTTAGTGTTTCAATTATTGATATGAAAGATATTTTGCCGTACTTTTAGTGTCTTTCCAAAAAAGCAAACCAACGAGTTTTATCGTGAATACTTTAAGTTTTAAAACATACTCAGCTAAACCCAGCGACATCGAGAAGAATTGGGTTTTGATCGATGCTGAAGATCAGCCATTGGGCAGATTGAGTACTGTTGTAGCATCTATTTTGAGAGGCAAGAATAAGCCCACATTTACTCCGCACATGGATACCGGAGATAATGTAATTGTTATCAATGCAGAAAAAGTAAAACTAACCGGTAAGAAAATGACGGACAAAATGTACTTCCGTCACACTTTCTATCCAGGTGGTGAGCGTTTTACCAGTGCACAGGATATGTTGGCAAAAGACCCTACCTCTTTAGTAACAAAAGCTGTTAAAGGAATGCTGCCTAAGAACAGATTAGGCCGCAAGTTACTGACCAATCTGCGTGTTTACGCTGGTCCTGTACACGAGCAAACAGCTCAGAAACCAGAAATCATCGAGCTTTAATCGATTACAGACTGAATAATGGCACAAGCTAATTACATCGGAAGAAGAAAGACCTCAACTGCTCGTTTGTATATCAAGCCGGGTAAAGGCGAGTTCATCGTTAACAAAGAATCTATTGAAGAATACCTTCCTGTAAAGGCTCTTCGTAACATCGCATTGCTCCCAATGCACGTTACTGAGACCGAAGGTAAATACGATATCAAAGTTACCGTACGCGGTGGCGGAAAAGCAGGACAATCTGGTGCTATTCAGCACGCTCTTGCCCGCGCTATCGACGGCGAGAACGAAGAATTGCATACAATTCTTAAAGAGCACGGTCTTCTTACACGTGATGACAGAATGGTTGAACGTAAAAAACCAGGTCAGCCAAAAGCACGTAAGAAATTCCAGTTCTCTAAGCGTTAATATTTACGCTTATACAACATTTTTTAAACACACATGTGTGGCGACTCAAAGCCAGGTGTCCCGGTATTAAGGCCGGGATTGGTTTTTTTGGGGATGACCCGCACAGAGGATTAACCTAAACACATACTAATACAATGCCTAAAGCTGCATCTATTGAAGACCTGTTAAAATCAGGCGCACATTTTGGTCACCTGACCCGACGCTGGAACCCGAAAATGAAAGATTTCATTTTCATGCAACGCAACGGGATCCACATCATCGACCTCAAGAAAACTCAAAACTATCTACAGGAAGCACTCGACGAAGTTCAGAAACTTGCCCGTGCTGGTAAAACCATTCTTTTTGTAGGTACTAAAAAGCAATCAACTGAGATCATCAAAACCGAGGCTATCCGCGCAGGCATGCCTTATGTTACTCATCGTTGGTTAGGTGGTATGCTTACCAACTTCTCCACTGTCCGCAAGAGCATCTCCCGCATGGAAGAGATCGAGCGTATGAAAACAGACGGAACTATGGCTGAGCTTACCAAGAAAGAAGGTCTGATGCTTGAACGTGAGCAGGACAAACTTGAAGATACTCTTGGCGGTATTGCTAATATGACCCGCCTTCCCGGTGCTATCTTTGTGGTTGATATCATTAAAGAACACCTTTCTGTAAGTGAAGCGATTAAACTTCACATCCCGATCATCGCAATGGTTGATACCAATAGTGATCCTGATGTTCCTGACTTCATCATTCCTTGTAATGATGACTCTGCAAGAACCATCCAGCTGATCACCACTCAGGTTGCAGATGCTATCATTGAAGGCTCTGCAGAACGTGAAGCTCAGAAAGAAGAAGAGCTCATGGAACAGGCAGCTGCCGAAGCAAAAGGATCTAAAGACAGTAATGACGATGATTCTGACGACGATGTTGAAGTGAAAACAAAACTTCGTTCAAGACGAAAAAAGAAAGCTGCTGAGCCAACTTTAGAAGCTGAAGATGGTTCTGACGACAGCGACGAAGAAGAATAATTTTAATCCATTTTAAAAAGAGTTATAACAATGAGCATTTCTGCTGCAGACGTTAAAAAACTTAGAGACATGACCGGCGCTGGTATGATGGACTGTAAAAAAGCCCTCGCCGAAGCCGAAGGAGATTTCGACAAAGCTGTTGAGATCCTCAGAAAAAAAGGCCAGAAAGTAGCTGATAAGAGAGCTGACCGTGAAGCTAAAGAAGGTTTGGTTCTTACCCGTATCAGTGACGATGCTAAAAAAGCTTCTGCTATCGAAATCAATTGCGAAACTGACTTCGTGGCACGTAACGAAGATTTCCAGGCTCAGGCTAATAAATTCCTCAACGCAGCTTACGATAACGATATCGAAACTGTTGACGCACTTATGGAAGTTGAAGTGGACGGACGTTCTATTGGTGACCATCTGCAGGACATGACCGGTAAGATCGGTGAGAAGATCCAGATCAGCACCGTGGTACTTGCAAAAACTGATGGTTCTCTGGTTTCTTACATCCACCCGGGCAACCAGCTTGGTGTGATCGTTGAGTTCGACGGTTCTATTGAAAGTGATGAGATCGGTAAAGACGTGGCTATGCAAGTTGCTGCAATGAAGCCACTTGCTGTTACTCAGGACGAAGTTGATGCTTCTGTTGTTGAGAAAGAACTTGAGATCGCTAAAGAGCAACTGATCAACGAAGGAAAACCTGCTGAGATCGCTGAAAAAGCAGCTCAGGGTAAACTTCGCCGCTTCTACGAAGAGCGTGTTCTTCTGAACCAGAAATTCGTAAAAGACAACGGTGTTACTGTTAAGCAGTACCTGGAGCAAAATGGTGCTCCTCTGGCGAAAGCCTTCCACCGAATTCAATTAGGCGAAGACGCTTAATCATTTTTTCTTTACATTTGGCTGTCCCCAAAACCGGGACAGCCTTTTTTTTGTCTTTTAATTTTTAGAAATCCAACCACGTGGCAAATAAATACAAGCGCATCCTACTCAAATTAAGCGGAGAAGCTTTACTCGGGGAACAAGGACATGGAATCGATGGAGATGTCCTCACACAATATGCAGAAGAGATCAAAGCCGTTCAGAGAGAAGGCGTGGAGGTCTCCATTGTGATCGGAGGTGGAAATATATTCCGTGGCGTTAAAGGAGCTACCGAAGGCATGGATCGTGTGCAGGGTGATTACATGGGTATGCTTGCCACCATGATAAACAGTATGGCTCTGCAGGATGCTTTGGAACGCCAGGATGTGATGACCCGCTTGCTCAGTGCAATTCGCATGGAAGCTATTGCAGAACCATTTATTCGGCGCCGTGCTGTACGTCACCTCGAAAAAGGACGCGTGGTTATATTCGGTGCAGGAACAGGAAATCCTTACTTCACCACCGACACTGCCGGAGCCCTCCGTGCTATTGAGGTTGAAGCCGATGTGATCCTGAAAGGAACCCGAGTGGACGGAATCTATGATTCAGACCCCGAAAAAAATCCGGATGCCGTTAAATTCGATACCATCACCGGTGATGAAGTATTAAAGAGACGCCTTTCTGTGATGGACCTGACCGCCTTCACCCTGTGCCGCGAAAACGAAACTCCTATTATTGTGTTCAACATGAACCAGAAAGGAGCCTTCAAAAAGATCGTGTGCGACGGCGAGGACCTGGGAACTACCGTTGTTTGGGAGTGATTCTTCACTTCGTTTGCATCCGCTCTCTCTGTTTTAAGAAGAACTCCTGGGATCATATGCCCGGAAGTCCCGAAGCTTCGGGATCTGGAGCTTTTGGTTCTGGAGCCTGCACTGTGGTAGCTCAGGGTCGGTCCAAAAGAACTGAGAACCAATACATGACTCGGTAGCCGTTCCATAAGATCCTGAATCAAGTTCAGGATGACGAGTGCTTTTAAGGATTTTGTCATCGTGAATATAGCTAGGGATCAATCATGGTTCAGGATGACGGCTTAAAGATATTTTCATAGTAGAAAAGTCCTCCCTCGAGGGAGGTGGCATTTTGAGCTTGCTCAAAAGCCGGAGGGTGTCGGAAACTAACTCCCAAATTAATACGGACACCCCTCCCGCCTTCGGCGTACTCCCCTCAAGGGGAGACTTATTTTATCCACAAAGATAAACCTATCCCTCTTTAGAGAGGGACAAGTCAAAACTTGTTTTGTCTCAGGGAGAGGCCCGGGTGGGCTGCTGTTACAAAGCCTCACTGGTCCTCCCTCTGATCTCACATAAATGAGTGATCTGTCTCCCTCCTAAGGTAGACATGTAAAGAATCAGTGAAAATGGTCGTGATCCAGTTTGGCTTTGGGCATGCCTTTGCTGAAAGAGGCATCCGGAGTTCCCGAATAACATTTGATCATCCACGGATAGGTATCGGTTACATAATATCCGTACTGACCGTTTACCGTCATGCCGTTACACTCATCCAGATCGCCGGTGCCGGTAAACTCGTAATCGTCAATGTAGCTGCCGTCATAAGTTCCGCCCGGGTCATTATCATCAGGACCGGGACGGGTACCTGATCTGAGTTCATATCCGGAGACTGCTTTACGCACCTGATTAGTTTGAGGATCCAGAAAGTAGCTGCCATAGATCGGGAAGCCATCAGCAGCAAAGCCAATTACAGGTGAACCGCTATCCCCAGGTACGTCATCAAACATGGCTCGTGGATCACCATGATAGTGGTAGGTGCCATCGGGCTGGGTATGAGCATTATGGGAATCGGCACCAAATTTCGATTCCGTCCCCAATGGATCTAAGAGCCAGCCATCCTGTTGGGTACAGCCAATAGCGGTATTTCCGTCATTATCAGCCTGCGGATCGTTTGGTTTATAACATCCGGCAGAAAGCATATCCACTACTACCCCGTTCAGCATAATAGCATCGTAGTAGAGTTGTGAAAGCTCTGTCCATTGTTGATTCTTTTCGGGTGATTTCGGAACCGTAAACACCCTGTCATTCTCACTCACATCTGTGGCAAAATGCGCAGTTACATCATTAAAGTCGTGGTTGGGAATTCCATTCACTGAGACCGTACAATTATCATCATCTGCAGTTACGCTTACCGAGCCCTCGAAATTAGTATTCTTCTGAATATCCTGTACATAAGAGACATATTCTTCCGCATACTCGGTGCAATCAGAACTAATATTCGTAAAGATCGAATCTGTAATATCGATCTTATCGTTTTCTTCTTCGCCTGATGAGGATCCTGAGGAGCAGGAAATGAATAGCCCTGAAGTGAGTATCAAAAGCATTATCCCCGTTTTGATTCTTATTTTTTGCATGGTTTTGTTGTGTATTTAAGATTGATTAACCTTAATACACCTCCGGTTCGGCTTACCCCTAATGGATAAGCTAAATTGAAACGCTGGCCGCACTTCCTTTTATTTTCTTCTCTGTGTTGAATTCAAGGCTGATCTTCGTTCCATTGTTCTCAGCACTGATTATTTCAAGTTCACCATGAAGTTGAGTTGCCATGAGATGAAGCAGCTGCATTCCAAGCCCTGTTCCTGAACCCTTTATTTTTTCTGCAGGTATTCCAATTCCATTATCAGAGATCAATATTGATATATGATTACCTTTATTCTTGAAAAGTATATTCATTTCACCTTTTTTACCATTTGAGTACGCATGGCGAAATACATTGTTGACCGCTTCATTCAGAAAAAGGGCACACGGTACGGCCTGATTAATGTTTATCTTTAATTTGTCCAGTTCAAAATTTACATCTACATCCACATAGTTAAACTGATTGGATATCATATCCACCAGTTTCTTCGCATGTTTATCGAACCGGATGTTTTTAAGATCTTTTGCATGATATAGCTCTTCATGTATCATAGCTATGCTCTGTATCCTGCTCACGGAATCCATAAGGTGATCATTCAGCACTTCATCATCCGATTGCATAGCCTGTAGCTGCAGAAGCCCCGAGATCACCGCCATATTATTCTTAACACGATGGTTCATCTCGGAGATGAGTACTTCTTTTTCCTGCAAGGTTTGTTCAAGTTTCTTTTCTCTGGTAATACGTTCGGTTATATCAATTGCCATTATCTGAGTAGCCTTTTTATCCATATATATGAAGTCAGCAACATACACTTCCACAGGAATCACTTTCCCGCTTTTCGTTTTGAATTCATCCACAAAAGGATAACTCCTGACCATACTCAGATCCTCTTCTCTGGCCTTCCGAATCTGTTCCCAGGTATCCGCATGCATAACCTCACTTAAATTTTTACCAATTAGTTCATCGAATTCTGCTTCCAGTAATTCACAGCCCGCAGGATTTACAAATAGAATTTCATCATCCTGATGGATCCCGATCCCAAAAGGAGATTCATTCACAAGGAGCCTGTATCGTTCCTCCTGATCTCTTAATGCACTTTCCGTTTTAATAATTTCTGTTTTATCTGCAACGATAAACACTATAGATTCGATCTCTCCATTCCGGTCTTTGATAGGTGCAGCATTACTCGAGATAAATTTCTCAGTTCCATCCTCAAACCTGAGCAGATACCTCTCACTTACCATCTGCTCTCCGGACATTATCCGGTGATGCAGGCGCTCCTCTTTTTTAATTACCGTACCATTCAAATGAGAGGTAGTAAAGGGCAGGTCTACTAATTTCTTTCCCACGATGTAAGATCTGTCAAACCCAAGTATCTCTGCTCCCTGATCATTTATATAGGTTACATGAGCATCTAGATCCAGAATTGCGATCGCCAGTGGTGAATGTTCGAGTATCTTATCAGAAAACTCTGTACCCAGTTTGATTTTTTTATCATACCTGTTAACCAACCAGTAAATCAATAATCCTGATATTAATACATAGAACAAACCCTTTATAGTCTGAAAAAAGGTTATGTCCTGAATATCATTCGCAAATACTGCGATTACTTTGTCTGAGTATATGATCCAAAGAGCAGCAAACAGCACATAAATAAATGCGATCGTTTTTGGATTCAATATTTTGCCTGACCTGTTCAACTTCAGTAGTACCCAAATTATTCCGTATCTGTAAATTCACAAAATTTCATTAAACATTATAAATGAAAAATTTCCTAATTAATTCCTTAATGCAGATAATTTTTAACAAGCATATAATATGTGTAAAACCCCACTTTCATTAAGATTTATTGCTCACTTTTATTAACTTCACGAAATTAAAAAACAGGGTTATCAGCCCCATTCAAACCAAAGCAATCAGGTATGATCTCCGAAGAACTACAGGACATAATTGACGAAGCGGACATGAAAATGGATGACGCCGTCCAGTATCTCAAAAGTGAATTCTCGCATATCCGTACAGGTAAGGCAAATCCCGCATTAATCTCTGGTGTTAAGGTTGAGTATTACGGAGCACAAACACCACTGCAACAGCTGGCTAATATTACTGTTCCGGAACCTCGTTTGCTTATGGTTTCACCTTACGATAAATCAACCCTTCCTGATATTGAAAAAGCTATTATGGCTGCAGGACTTGGCTTGAATCCGATGAATGATGGAGATTTTGTTCGTATTCCACTTCCTATCTTGACAGAAGAACGACGCAAAGAACTCGTGAAAGTGGCCAGAGATAAAGCTGAACAGGCCAGAATCAGTATTCGTAACTCGCGACGTGATGCCAACGAGACCATAAAGAAAACGGTTGAATCAGAATCACTTCCCGAAGATTCCAGATTTGAAGCCGAAGATGAAGTGCAGGCAAAAACAGACAATCATACCAAAGCAGTGGATGAGTTGTTGGCGGGGAAAGAATCAGAAATTATGACCGTATAATAGTCATTGCGAGCAAAGCGAAGCAATCTCAATGAATAGGCTTAAAAACGAGATTGCCACGTCAATGCATTCGCATCTCCTCGCAAAGACTTTTTTATTTTAAATCTAGCTCGTGTATATATCCGAACTCAATTTACAGGGATTTAAAAGTTTTGCTCATAAAACCAAAGTGAGCTTCGATAGCGGAATAACGTCTATCGTTGGCCCCAATGGTTGTGGTAAATCTAATATTGTGGATGCACTGCGCTGGGTTCTTGGCGAGCAACGCCCGTCCCTGCTCCGGTCTTCTGCCATGAGCAATGTGATCTTCAATGGTACTTCGAAAAAGAAGGCTTTGGGGATGGCGGAGGTTTCGCTCACTTTTGTAAATGATAAAGGCATCCTACCTATCGAATACAGTGAAGTTACCATCACACGCCGTTTGTTCCGCTCAGGTGATTCAGAATATCTCATTAATGGTACTTCCTGCCGTCTGAAGGATATCATGGAGCTGTTCATGGATACCGGTATGGGCTCTGATGCCTATTCGGTGATTGAGCTGAAAATGGTTGAAGAGATCCTTAATGATAAAAATAACGACCGACGTCGTTTGTTTGAGGAGGCTGCGGGTGTTACCCGATATAAGGATCAGCGTAAAAAAACCCTTCGCAAACTGGACGAGACTCGTAAAGACCTTCAGCGTGTGGATGACCTACTGATCGAGCTTCGCAAGAAGGCACGTTCTCTGGAGATCCAGGCTGAGAAAGCTGAAAAAGCCAAGGTGTATAAAGATGAGCTTGAATTACTAGACAAAGCTCTGACCCTGCACGATTTCAAAAAGATCCAGGAAGAGATGGAACCTCTTCAGGAACGGATCACAAATGCAGAGAAAGAAAAGAAAGAAATCACTAAAAACACTGATGAACTGGAATCGGCAGATGAAAAGGCCCGTGCTCAGCTTATTGAGAAAGAACGACAGCAGGGTGAGGCTCAGCGCCAGGTAAGTCAGCTTCATAATTCTATACGGGAAGCTGATACCAATATCCGCATCACCAAAGAGAAGATTGAGAATGAGAAAAAGGTGATCAAGGAATATACCAAAGATATTGAGCAGGGAGAGGTCGATCTCAAAGAGCTTATGGACCTGTTGAATAACAGCAGAAGCAAGCTCGAATCTTTTGATGACGATCTCGATAAATCTGAAAAAGCTCTCGAAGATTCCAAGAAAAAGTATTCTCAGATTCAGCAGCAGTACAACCGTGAACGCCACGATCTGTACGAACTTGAAGTTTCGCTGAGTGCCACTAACAATGAGCTGAATCAGCTGCAGGCAAAGCGTATCAAGATCGAATCCCGGCTTGAAAATACAGAAGGCGATCTGGAGCGGATCAATGATGAGATCGTTGATCTGAACGATGAGATCGACAACATGAATGGCGAGCAAGGCCTTATTGAAGGCAAGCTTGAGAAACTGGTTACCGAACGGGACGAACTTGAGAAGGACCTGGAAACATCACGGGAGAAAAGAGAAAGCTTTGCCAATAAGCAGAATGAGATCAAAGATGAGCTAAGGACTTTACAGAGTCAGAAAGAATCACTTCTGAACGAGATCGGCCTGTTGAACGACCTGGCAAATTCAAACGAAGCTTTTCCGGGCAGCGTAAAGTATTTGCTCGAAAACCACCGATTCGATTTTAAAGATATCACCACGGTTTCTGAGATCTTCGACACGGATGAAAAGCACGCCGTAGCACTTGAATCTGTTTTAGGAGATGCTCTCAATTACGTGGTCGTCAAAACGCTTGAAGATGCCGAACGTGCTGCAAAGCTTCTGAAAGAAAATAAAAAAGGCCGGGCCACCTTCATTCCTTTGGATCAGCTCGCTGCCAGGTACGAGGTGCAGAAAGGCTCATTATTCGATAATGTGAAAGCCAAACCTGCTTATTCAGCCCTTAAACAGTTACTTCTGGGTAATGTGATGGTGTTCGATTCGGTAAAAGAAGCATATTCCGGATTGAAGAATAGCAACTCCATTGGCGTTACTTATGATGGCGAAGTAGTGACCAATGCCCGGTTCTATCAGAGTGGAAGCAAAAGTAAGAATACCGGGGTTCGGGTTGGGCTAAAGGATAAGATCGAGCGACTTGAGAAGGAAGAAGCCAAAACCACTAAAGAAATTGTAAAGCTGGAAGAGTATCTGGCTCAGATCGTTGAGAAATATGATAAGCTCGATATCGGTTTGCTCAGTACAAACCTGAAAGAAAAAGAGCAGGAAGTACGACGCCTTGAGCAACAACAGCATAGTCTGAGTTCGAAAGTTCAGGTTTATCAAAAGAATATCACCGAGCTGATGAACCGGAAAGACCATCTGAAAAGCAGCGAAGGTACTGCACAGGAGGAACTCGATTCCATGCAACCAAAACAGAAAGAGCTGCAAAAGAAAATGCTGGAACTTGATAAGCAGCAAACCGATAAGAAAGAGTTGCTCGAATCGCTGGAAGACGAACGCGCTATTGCTCAAAGCCGCTACAACGATACCCAGCTGAAACATCAGGATCTGCGGAATAAGGTTGAGAACCACGAACGTGATGTCAAGCGGGCGGAGACTGGGATACAGAGTGTTCAGTCCCGTATAGAGAATCGTACGAAGCTTACGGAGCAGTCAAAGAAGAACATCACTGAGTATACCAGCTACATCGGGCGTCTTGAGGAAGAACTGACTGTAAATCAGGAATTGAAAGTTGAAGCCGATGAGTCTCTGCAGAAGGCGGAAGAGTCTGCTGCCAAACAACGCGGGCAGATCAATGAGATCGAGAAGAATCTGAGAGAAATTCGCCGCCAGAAGGAAGTAAACATGGAACTGGTGCATCACCTGGCTATGGCCAGGGAAAAGATGGAAATGCAGATCCAGGGACTGTCTGACCACATCTGGGAAACATATGGCATTCTGATGAAACAGATCGAAGGTGCTGAGATGCCCGAAGATAAAACTCCCGATGAGGTAAAACAGCGTATTGGCTGGTTACGACAGAAGCTCAACAGTATCGGTGAAGTAAACCCGCTGGCCATCGAAGAATATAAGGAGGAAAAAGAACGCCTCGACTTCTACGAAACTCAGATCGATGACCTCGATAAAGCTGAAAAACAGTTACTGGAAACAATTGAAGAGATCAATACCACAGCCACTGAACGCTTTAACGAGACATTTGAGAAGATCAGAACGAACTTCCAGACGGTATTCAAAACTCTCTTCTTCGAAGATGACTATTGTGACCTGATCATTGAACAGGATGTGGAGGACCCGCTTGAGGCCCGTATCGAGATTAAAGCTCAACCACGGGGTAAACGTCCTTCCGGAATATCACAGCTGTCAGGTGGTGAGAAAACCCTTACCGCTATTGCCCTTCTTTTTGCGATCTACCTGGTTAAACCTTCTCCTTTCTGTGTACTGGATGAGGTTGATGCACCTTTAGATGACGCCAACATTGAGCGTTTCGCCAAGATGATCAAGAACTTCAGTAAAGAAACTCAGTTCATCATCATTACCCACAATAAAAAGACCATGAGTAAGGCGGAGATGATGTATGGTGTGACCATGCCTGAAACCGGTGTTAGCCGCCTTGTAGGAGTTAAAATGGGTGATGTGGACGATATTGATGACGCTGCTTAGGCGCGAAGCTCCAATTTTGAATTAAGAATCAGGAATAAGAGTACGGCATTTTAAAACTCACTGGCTTTGAACAACGAGCCTCCCCTCCTGGGAGGGGATTGAGGGGTGGGTTAACTCATATTCATTTTAGCTATTCATTATTCGTAATGCTTCTCCTTATATTTAAGACCTATTGCTCGTAAAGAATTCAGCATCCCTGAAATTTATATATCTTCCTCTATTTGATGAGAATAGAGACTTGAAATTCAGCAATACCTCAAATATACATCATATGACTGATGCGTAAATGATTGTTGATTTCCACCTTTGGGTAACTTTTATAAACCTGAAGCAATATGGAAAAAACTACTGTTTACGATCTCCCAACCCGATTTTTTCACTGGTTGTTTGCTGCTCTCTTTATTTCTGCCTTTGCCATAGCAAAAACCTCAGATGATGATAACCCGATTTTCAGCTACCACATGTTAGCAGGAATAACAATGCTTTTTATATTAGCATTGCGGTTGTTGTGGGGAATCTTTGGAACAACTTATGCTAAGTTTTCAAGTTTCCGGTTACATCCTGTTGAACTTTTTTCGTATTTCAAAGATGTATTATTCAGCAGAACGAAAAAATATTTCAGTCATAATCCTGCTTCAAGTGCAGCAGCTGTTCTCATGTTTTCTTTAACTCTTGGACTCGGTTTCTCCGGCATAATCATGGCATCAGGTAATGAATCTGAGTTTTATGAAGAGGCTCATGAGATAATGGCAAACCTTTTCATTATTACCGTAGCAGCTCACCTGGCAGGTTTACTTTTGCATCATATGGTTCATAATGATTCTCTTTGGAGTAGTATGTTTAATGGAAAAAAAGATCCCATTCAGCATAAAACCGGAATCAATTCCTCCCGACCGGTCATGGGGTTTATTTTCCTTTTGCTAAGCCTGTCTTGGATCGGCTATGTATATTCCAACTATGATACAAACACCCGTACATTAGCCCTTTTTGGGAATCAGTTACAGCTTGGAGAATACGAGGGTGCCGAACATGAATCAGAAACTGAATATAAAAATGAGCAAGATGACGAAGATGATGATGATTAATCGCTTATGAAAAAAAGTGAACGCGTAGCTATTTCCATAATATTGCTTTCTATTGCCTTGCTCACATCGGTAGATATATATACCGATTATTTTGACGGGGTTGCCTGGTGGCACATCATTATAGAATCAACTATTGCATTGTTTGCGCTTTCCGGTATTTATTATCTGATGAGGGGTCATTTTATGCTGCTAAGGAATTTTGAAAAAGAACAAGAATCCAACGCAGAACTCGAAAAAGAAGCTCTGAGGTGGAAGAAGGTCTCCCGATCATACCTAGAAGGCTTAAGTAGTGAAATTGATAAGCAACTGACTTCTTGGGGCTTAACACAAGCAGAAAAAGACGTGGCCTTTCTTCTTCTAAAAGGGCTTAGCATCAAAGAAATAGCTGATGTACGCTATACGAGTGTAAAGACCGTTCGCACCCAAACTATCGCTATTTATGCTAAGTCAGGTCTTTCAGGACGTTCTGAGCTTTCTGCTTTCTTTCTGGAAGATCTGCTACTTCCTTCCGGATGACCTGCCAAAGGCTTACTTCTACTTTTTAAAATGTTCAATTCAATACCATTATTCCTTCTCTGATTATTAGATATCCTACTCCTTCTCTCCGTATATTTACTACCTATGGCCCGTAAAGAATTCAACATCCCCGACATGTACAAATCGCCGATCATCCGGAAGGTGAAAGAGGCGACCAAGATCACAGATCCCATGAAGAAAGAACTGGATCCGACAGTACTGGATTTTGGTCCGGTTCAGTTCTTGATTCCACGATTCTTTGGCTTTTGCTATGGGGTGGAAAATGCGATCGATATTGCCTACCGGGCGGTTGATGAGCATCCCGATAAGAATATTTACCTGCTCTCGGAGATGATCCATAATCCAACCGTGAATGAGAATCTCTTATCCAAAGGGTTGAAGTTTTTGTTTGATACCGATGGAACCGAGCGAATTCCTATCTCCTCTCTTAATTCTGATGATATCGTGATCGTACCTGCCTTTGGTACGACACTGGAGATCCAGGCTCAGCTCAAAGAAGTGGGGATCGATCCGTATGAGTTCAACACCACCTGCCCCTTTGTAGAAAAGGTCTGGAAACGTGGAAAACAGCTCGGTAAAAAAGAATACAGCCTGGTGGTGCACGGCAAACATCAGCATGAGGAAACAAGAGCTACTTTCTCTCACAGTGCCGAACATTCTGCTGTTGTGGTGGTACTGAATCCTGAAGAAGCGAGTATACTGGCTGAGATCATGACCGGGGACCGGCCTGATTCCGATTTTGAGAAATACTTCGGCCATAAATCCACTCCCGGATTTGATCCCCATAAAGATCTGCAACGGTTTGGTGTGATCAATCAAACCACTATGCTGGCTACCGAAACTCAGGAGGTCATGGATATATTGAAGGAAGCTGCCGTTAAGATCCATGGAGAAACAGATATTCTGAATCACTTTGCAGATACTTCTGATACACTTTGCTACGCTACTAATGAGAACCAATCGGCTACGCTTGCTTTGGCTGAGACCGATGCAGATATCGCTTTGGTGGTTGGGGGATACAACTCTTCCAATACCATGCATCTGGTGGAGATCCTTGAGCATTCTTTTTCAACGTATCATGTGCGGGATGCCTCGGAGCTAAAATCTGAAACGGAAATTCATCATTTCGACCAGTGGAAAAAGGAGATCCTCGAAACGAAAGACTGGCTTCCTTCTGATAAGAATCCTTTGAAAGTAGCTATCACTTCCGGTGCTTCCTGTCCCGATATTCTTGTGGATGAAGTGATGTTAAAAGTGCTTAATTATTTTGAGGGGACACGGGATGTGGATGAAGTCATTGCTCCATATGAGAATTTGAAGATTGAAAGTTGAGGGATATCAACATTCAACTTTCAATTTATCATTGATCCACAATACTGAAGTACGCCACTGCTTTAGGCTGGAAACTACGCAGACGTAGCTGATACTGCGTTGCTGTCAATTCTATATCCGGCGTTACGAATCCTGTCGAATCCTCTAAGATCTCCTGATAAGGCACATAGACCTCATACGGACGAATATTCTGTACATCTGCATATTGGTCGATTGGTACATCATATCTGATCGTAATAGCCGATGGATTGAAATTAATGATCTGGCCCCGTGGCAGGTTTCGGGTTCTGATATATACGCTAAGCTCTCCCTCGGTAAACTCCGAGACATCAGCCGTGTAAGCTATTCGATCGATTGAGGGAATAATAAGTGGGTTTTCAGCCTGAATAGGAATATTCTGATCGATGTCTTCTCGTACATTGGCAAGTTTAAGGGTATCAGAAACCACCCATTCGTCGATATCGGTAACTTGGGATGCAGCACCTGTGATAGTAAGGCTGTCAGGAGATATACTCGGCGAGCCAACAAATCCATAGCGTTGCATAAAGCTGATATCGGTATTTAAACGAATTGGAACTTTCTTCGATATCTTTGGCTCCAGGCCAATATTAACCATAAAAGGTTGAACTTTGATCACGGATACATCCTGTTCAACAGCAAACCTTTGCCGAACCTGATCTGACAAATTCACCTCTCCTTCTGTGATATCAATAAATACTTCCGGGGGTTTATTATATAGTCCGATGAGTTTCCAGCCATCACCGCTTACCTCCACCTGCACAAACTCTGGGAGATCTTCAACAAGGGCCATATCATCTGGAATAGCGCCCTGCCGAAGTGGGATATTTATACTGATATTATAATCACTGTTCAGGTTTACGATAAACCATAAACTCAGTGCCATTACATAGGCTATTGCAAAAACAGCTATTCTTTCGCGGCGGGCGGCACGCACATCAATTTCATTGGCTCCGGGTGGGGTTCCCAGCCTGAAAAATCTACTGATGCGATTGATGATTAGGTCTTTTAGCTCGCTGGCCGTCATGATCAGGGAATATAGAGTCAGCGTGTGGTATAAACAACTAGCCCCGAACTATAATATCAGCTATTACCTGTCCCCGAACTTTGGCATTCAGGCGCTTGGCAATACTGAAGCGGTTTGCATGTATCTCGTGTCTCCAGGAAGGATTCTTAACCCTCATAACGAGCTTATCTCCCTCAAAATGAAGGTCTTCGCTTTGTGAGGCTATACGTTCTCCTACCACTTCTTTCCATGCCGCCAGTATCATTCCCTGTTTCAATTTCTTCTTCTGAGGAAACCGATCCAGAAAATCCTGTAGTGCGGAACTAAGTGGTTTGGGTTTATCTAAACGCATGGTAATTGATTAACTAACGGTCCCTTTCAGTGATCTGTCCGTCCACGACACTGTAAAACTTATTCCTGTTTCCATCAAAGGTAACAAAATCTTCGAAAGGAACCGGATTCGCAGAAGTAATGAATGTTTGTCCGGAATGTTCCTGCAAGGCCTTCAAAAGTATCCCAGTCTTATGGAGGTCAAGATCACCGAATACATCGTCGAGCATAAAGATCGGCAGGTCATCAAGTTCATCTGAATAATAATGAAGCTGTGCCAGTTTCAATGATAGTGCAAACAAACGGTGCTGCCCCTGAGAGCCGAAACGTCGCAACTCAAAATCATCCAGGTAAAAAATAATTTCATCCCGATGAGGTCCGGTAAGCGTTTGCTCCCTCTCCACTTCTTTTTCGAAGGTCGCTTCCAGTTCTTTGTAATATTGTTCTTCGATCGCTTTCGGATCTGCTGAAGCTTCACAAAATGTCTGGTACTCCAATCCGGTGGTCAGGTTCATTCCTGAGATCATTGCATAATCCCTGCTCAGATATTCCTTAAAGTTCTCCAGTACCTCATAGCGCTTGGCTATGATCCGGGAACCAGTTTCTACCAGCTGCTTATTCCATGGCTCAAGATACATTTGAAGCATATTCTGAGGACCTCTGTAATCCTGCAGCAATGTATTCCTCTGTTTCCGAATGCGCCGGTAATCGATCAGATCCCGTAAATACCCAACTGATATCTGGCTAATAAAGGAATCCAGGAAAGAGCGCCGTTCTGCAGGCCCCTCAAGAGTGAGTTTCTTATCATCAGGCGAAAGCACTACAACCGGGACCATGCCGATCAGGTCCGATAGTTTATCCAGAGGTCCATCATTCACAAATATCTTCTTACCCTCCCCACGGGAATAGGTACAGCTTACTTCAAACTCAGAACGGATCTCTCCGGTGAAGTCACCTTTTAAAAAAAAGTAGCTCTCTCCCTGGTAAGTCACGTACATATCTGAAGTGGATACAAAGCTTCGTGACATGCACAGATAATGGATCGCATCAATGAGGCTGGTTTTACCGGCTCCATTCGGACCGGTTATCACATTCAGGTGCGGAGCCCAATCGACCTGATTCTTTTTGTGATTTCTAAAATGGAGCAGCTCAAGATGTGTAATGCGCATGAGCCAATAGTAGTAATAAAAAGACCCGATTTAAATGTTTAGAATTAAAAAACCCACCAGTGATTTCTCCGGATTGTCTCTATTCGGGGTCATGTTTTCAGGATTAGTGCACTGGTGGGGTGTCTCTGTGTTAGCTTGCTTTTCGCTTTATTCTAAGTTCAAAATTTGAGGAACATTCCTTATTACTCTTTGCAAAGCCAGCAAGGCGTAATTTTTCGCTTCGTGTGTTTCTTTCCGGTTTATGGATATAAACAGGGACTGAGGGTTGTACCCTGATTCTGGATTCTATTCTGTTGTCAAAAAAGTATAACTCCCAGTTATCTAATAAACTCTCAATACCAGTAAACTCAATGGACCCCATCAGTTCAGTATTACATCTTTCAAGCTCTATGGGAATCCTGATCTCTTCGAGCTCATCATCCGGTAGTGAATTGATAGAGATCTGGCTTTCCATATCAGGCGATGTGATCCCGATCATCAGATATTTATCTCCCATCGGATATCCCATAAATGCCTGATGAACTCCCAGATCTGTAAGCTCTATTTTCCACACTTCAGTGCAGGACTTAGTAATAACCTCATTACCCGTATTCATAAAGTTTAACCCTTGTGTATGATTATCGGCTTGTCTACAACAAATCTAATGAAGCAACACTAACAATTTTCAACTCGTAGATATTTTGTAGAGATAAATACTGTTTTGCTCTCAGGTTTTGTAGGGATGATCTAAATCAAGATCAGGCCTAATCGAAATACAAGTCGCGCATAATGCCCTTCAATGACGATTAAAACTCTTTTTTGAAAATTTACCTGTTGTGATTGTAGAGATTCTGTAGAGATCAGAAACCGATGATATTAAGGTGTTTTTGGTTATGATTAAGAAACTACTGGTTACAAAGCACCTAATTGATAACGCTATGTTGTTCAGAAAATCTCTATATCTGATTGTTTTACTGATCCTCCCATTTTCCGCAATTGCACAAAATACAGGCATTGATTCCTTAAGATCTCTGATCATCAGCAGCACTCCCGATACTGTCAAAATTGATCTCTATTTAAATATCGCTCAGAAATTCAATCAAACTAATCCCGATTCTACTGAGATATATGCCCTGCGGGCTAAAGATCTTTCTGAGAAACTGGGTCACCTTTATTATTCGGCCTACAGCTGGAATATTGTTGCAGCAGCTTATATGCGTCTTGGCTCTTACAGCAATGGATTATCGGCTTTAAAAGAGGCACAAAAATACGCTGAACTTCTTAATGACGATCATATTTCCTTAAAGGCGCATATACTCCGTGGACTTGGAAATATTTACTTTATCCAATACAAATATGAAGAAGCGATCTACTTTTATAATGAATCTCTTGAATTGTTTGAAAAGGCAAATGACA
This sequence comes from Rhodothermia bacterium, assembly GCA_030427885.1. GTDB lineage: Bacteria > Bacteroidota > Rhodothermia > Balneolales > Balneolaceae > JAUICM01. Next base: position 141,556 of record JAUICM010000003.1, read on the forward strand.
TTTCTGGTATCGGGTTTGTCTATAACAACTTCGCCAATGTGTACTATGAAACCCTGAAGTTTGATTCTGCTCTCATCTACTATAAAAAATACCTGGAGATCGAAACTTCACAAGGCAATGAAATGGGAATGGGAAGTGCCTACCTGAATATGGGTATGCTGTATCAGGAAATGGATTCTGTAGATCAGGCCATTGAATATAGTTTAAAAGCAAAAGAGATCGCTGAGAAGCACAATGCCCTTGTTATGCTTACCTATCCTCTTAAGGTTTTGAGTACTGTTTCAAGAGATAAAGGGGAATACCAGGAATCGATAGAATATGCTACACAAAGCCTGGAAATAGCTGATGATCTTGGGATCATTTATGAACAGAAGGATGCACATGATAATCTGGCCGCTTCTTATGAGAAGACCGGTAACTATGAGCTCGCTTACACCCATTACAAAGCCTTTAAGGAACTCAATGACAGCCTCCTGAATGAAGATTCGAACAACAAGCTTGCGGAAATGAGAGCTAAATATGAGACCGAGAAAAAGGAGCAGGAGATCGCAGTTCTGGAAGCTGAGAATAAACTTCACAAAACAAGAAATCTCGTTATTAGTCTTGTTGCGGGCATCATCCTTATACTAATATCTGCTACCTCAATTCTATATGCCAGCCGCAAAAGAAAAGAACTGCTGCTTTTAGAGAAAGACAATGAAATTGCAGAATCGAAAAAGAAACTGGCCGAAGAAGAGCTTCAAAATTCAAAGCTGAGGGAAGAAAACCTGCAGAAGGAACTAACCAACTATGCACTCCATATTGTCGAAAAGAATGATTTCCTTGACGAGGTGAAATCGGAAGTTTCTCAGATCAAAAATCAGATCCGGAATCAGGAGGCCCTTACACATATAAACAGGTTGGGGTCGAAGATCTTCCAGAACCTCATGATCAATAAAGACCGGGAGGAATTTGATATTCAGGTAGAACAGGCATGTGAGGGATTCTTCAAAAACCTTGAGACCAAATTTCCGGATCTTACCTCTCAGGAACGGAGATTATCCGCATTACTTAGGTTGAATCTTAGTTCTAAAGAGATCTCGGGAATCATGAATATCTCTCCAAAAAGTGTGGATCAGGGACGTTATCGCCTCAGGAAAAAGCTTTCTATAAATACACAGAAGAATCTTTCTGTATTCCTGAACCAGATCTAGTTCGGATTAAATTCGTGAGATATGAAGTTCAAAGATCGGTTTCTTCCGTCCACTCTCTTTATCAATAAAACCAAGATCCATTAATTTATTGACCTCAATAACCGGATTTATTTCATATACACTTTCTCCGGAAACTTCAGCAGCTTCTTCATTCCTGTTGTCTTTAAGCATCACTTTCCAGTTTTCAAAAAAAGCGTCTGAACTTTTTATCGAAATGCTCCCAATATTCGTTTGATCGATCTCTTCAAAATTCAACCCGATCACTACTGTACCATCCTTAAGATTAGTAACTGTATTATACAGGATCGATTTTTGGCCATGCGGAGAAATGATATCTGTCATCAGATATTTGTCTGTTATATGACGGCCGAAATTGAATTTGTTAAGACTTGGGTCTGTAAGAATAACTTCCCACTTTGCATTTCTTACAGTTGGCTTAACATTAGCCTGCGCTGTTTGTAGCATTTGAATTTTCAATGATACCTCTATGATTGCTAACTCTTTAATCTATTGGGATTATAACCAATAAATTTTAAAACTAATAGTAAATATAAAGGTGTTTTACTTTATAAGAACCATCTTTTTAGAAATATTCAATGCCCCTGTTTCCAGCACATAAAAATATACACCGCTGGCTTTGCTTCCGGAATTCCATGTAAATGAATGGCTGCCTGCACTCTTAACACCGTTCACAAGCACATCCACTTCTCTTCCCAGGGCATCGTATACTGCAAGCTTAACAATACTTTGCTGTGGTAATCTAAAGCTGATCCTGGTACTTGGGTTAAACGGATTTGGGTAATTCTGGTCCAATTGGATCTCTGAAGGTAGTTCTGTCTCTTCTTCTTTTGAGACGCTCACTCCGTTTTCAGTGCCCGGCGTGCCACCAACTTTTAACGAAACTACCCAGTTTTCTCCTAGTGAATTATCCGACATCGGGTTTTCCAGTTCCATACTATATCCCGTTGCAACGGCTCCGGCTGGCCAGGGTGATTCCCCGAGATATTCTACTGAATCAATGATCGCACCAGAGTCAGTATACAACCTCACCTGATCTCCATTACTGGAAAGCCCAAATCCAAGCTCACCAAAAAGTGAACTTACTTTATTATAACTACCGTTAAAATCTTCCAGATCATCGGCAACAACCAGATAAGCGCCAGCAGCTAATTCTGTTCCATCTGGAAATATATACTCATGATCATCATCACTATCCTTGAGAACCCAGCTACTTATATCGATATCATATCCTGCAGCATTGTACAATTCGATCCAATCACCTGAGTCAAATTCATCGCTACTACTATGCATGATCTCATTGATCACTACAGTGGTTTCTTCACCATCAGAAGCTTCAAAATTTGCAACCAATGAAGAACCCGGATCCACCATGATCCTGTGTTCTTTAGAATCTGAATCACCGCTCCATCCTGTAAATTTATATCCGGGCTTTGGAATTGCAGTTACCGGTACTTTCACCCCGCCAAAGTATTTTCCCGACCATGGATAGTTTTCAGGATAAACCCTATTTACCCGCACATCACCGTATTCTGAATCTGAAACATCTACTTTTATACTGCGGGGTAGGGAAAGGTCAAAACGGTCCCGAATAAAAGTTTCCATGTAGGACCTGCGATTATCCGCAAAATCCCTCATAGTATTCAGATCACTCTGCCAGGTACTGACACTTGAGCCCCAGGCCTGGTCATTCCTTACAGTGGCAACGTGGCGCGGAATCTCTGACTCGATCAATCCGGATAAAGAATCTATTACAGAGTTGATATACTCAGCTTCAAATCTGGTATTCATCAGGTCTGACATCCTGTTGACAAATTTCTGAACAAATACATCACTCTGAACCATTTGTCTGAAAATGTAGGTTGACCATGGTGGATTTGGCCAGTCGGGACCATTAGGATCCAGTGCGAACTCTATGGTATTCTGAACAACGTTATAATCATATAAATTGAAGCCAAAGTCAGTATCATACATGATCCATCGCCACTTGCCGTTTGTCAGCCTGTTTCTCCAGAATTTGATATTGTTACCGGGCCAGTCGGTGTTCGCATAGTAGATCTCTGCAGCCATATAATCGGTATAATTATCAATATCGATCATATCCTCAATTTCCTGATACTGATCGGGGTCAGACATATTTGCTGAGCCAAGGGCATCTCTGAATGCATTATAAGCTTCATTATCTCCGTGAATAGCCCATCCATCTCCTTCCAGAAGATCTATCTCATCCGCATCTGCTTCACTGTTCGACTCAATGAAATGCTCATTCACTTTCTCACGGATATTATGAATCCCCCAGTATTCTCCATTGATATACAGAACTGCCGGACGGAATGCCTGATAGTCAAGAGCGCTGCCCTCCATCAGGGTTTTCATCATACCGTCACGGATCATTGAATGTCCCTGTGAGGTGAAGTCATTTCCTGAATTCCTAAGCACAAATGCCTGGAACTTATCAATGTCTTTCTCTTCAAATAGTTTGTATTCCAGCTCAGAATTCCCGTACTCATTCCTGAAATAAATGGCCAATGATTTCGCCGGATTCGAACGACTACAACCTCCAAATATCTTAGCCCCTGCTCCGGAGACAAATGCTCTCGATTTGTCCTTCTCATAAAGTTCAACGGTAACAGGTATCTCCCAGTCCTGATTCCAGTTCACTTCTCCTTCACAGTTTCCTGAAACTCCATTTGTACCACGCACATAAATACCTGACTCATCACTCCAGAGGTTGTCGGGGTGAGTGCTCAATGAAACTACGGGCAGTTCATGTTCCTCATCTTTGAAATAGGTTTTGGTAACAATATTACTTGGAAGTTTACCCGGTTCAAATGATCTGAACTTTAGAGTAAATGTCTTAGACAGGGTTCTGGCATCCGATCTAAATGGCAATGATTCTATAGTGGGATCTCGACCATCCCATGAAAAGCGAATAACATCTCCCAGTGAAGTATCTGCCAGAGCTACGCTAAGCTGCCCGTTGTAAAATCCCTCTGGTTTATCAAGTTCGGGATCAGCACTTCTTCCAACATAGCCTTCTGATGTATTAGCGAGTCGAGGTGTTGGATTCAAATAAATGTAGAAAAGTGAATCATTTTCTGCTGAGCGACCATAAGACTCTCCGGTTCTCAACTCCGGAAAAGCAAGGTGGTCGATACTAGCACTATCAGGTGAAGTAAGAAACAGCTCTTCCCCTTCCGAACTCAGCTTAAAATTCAGATGGTAGGTTTCTGTTGAACTTCCAAGATCCAGAAAAGGGATCAGCGTCAAATCCGATGACCCGGTACTGTTGTTATGAACCTGAATAGCGAGAGTATTCTTTCCCTGCTGAACAAGGTCCAGAAAATTATTCAGGTCTATCTCCGGTAGTTCCTGCCCCTGAATCAGCATAGGTTCAGTATAAATGGTAGCCGTTGCATTATATGCTAATGGAGCGGTGCCAACCATATTTTCGCGATGCACCTCAGTTCCATTGATGTAGGCAACATAGCCATCATCGAAGTCCAGCTTCATCAACATTCCATTGATCAACTCTTTATTCTCTACTGAAAATGATGTTCTGGTAAATATAGAGAGGGTTCCATCTGGTACTGTAGTTGCATCATCTCCGTCTCCATACCCAATTCCAAATACACCATCCTGCCAGTTTGAATCATCGAAATCATTTGTGATCCAGCTGTCATCCACTGCTGATTCAGGTATGATGTACTTTGTTGAATTTCCTTGTACGATCACATTTTCCCAATCGAAAAGCTGGCCCACCTGTTCTTTATCAGAAGCGAACAGAATGTAATACTCACCCGGCGCTATACTGACTTCAGGAAATGTAAACTTGAAGAGGTCAAGTGAATCGTCCGAGATCCCATATCCTTCCAGTGAAACTGTGCTGTCAGAATAGTTATATAACTCGATCCAATCCGGAAAATCGCCATCTTCATCCGCCAGTCCTGAAGCATTACTGGCTACAACTTCGTTAATATAAATCTGTGCCTGCAGGGCATCAGATTGTACTGCAGTCCACACTAAAAGCGCTACCAGGCTTAGGGCGACTAATGCTGCTTTTTTCATTCAAATGAGGGTTCGCTGATCTTTTAACTTCGTGAGTCTAAACTTTCAATGTATACTATTTACCAATAAATCGTAAGAAAAAATTATAAAGTATATATGAAAAAAGCCCTGCTATGAGGGCTTTTTTAAGTCAAAACTAAGAAATAGGATCAGAGCCCGAAAGCATCATGACCCAGGAAGATTGCGGAATCGCCAAGTTCTTCCTCGATTCTCAATAACTGATTGTACTTAGCAATTCTGTCAGTCCGGCTCATTGAACCTGTTTTGATCTGACCAGCATTCGTAGCCACAGCAAGATCTGCGATAGTAACGTCCTCAGTTTCACCAGAACGGTGAGAGATCACAGCGGTGTAACTGTTTTTATGGGCCATCTCGATAGCATCCAGTGTTTCGGTGAGAGTTCCGATCTGATTTACTTTGATCAGGATTGAGTTTGCGATGCCTCTCTCAATACCCGTTGCAAGTCTTTCGGTATTGGTTACAAACAAATCATCGCCAACAAGCTGTACTTTACTACCAATAGCATCAGTAAGCTTTTTCCAGGCATCCCAATCATCTTCAGCCATTCCGTCTTCAATTGAAATAATAGGATATTTATCAACCCATGAACTCCAGAATTCAACCATGGCGTCAGTATCTTTTTTGGAACCATCACTCCACTTGAATTCATAGAGACCTGATTCTGAATTGTAAAACTCAGACGAAGCAGGGTCAAGTGCGATCAGAACATCATCCTTTGGAGTATACCCTGCTTTCTCAATAGCTGTCATGATTACTTCAAGTGCTTCTTCATTGGACTTCAGGTTTGGAGCAAACCCACCCTCGTCTCCAACAGCAGTGCTATAGCCTTTATCGCCAAGAACTTTCTTCAGGGTGTGAAATACTTCAGCTCCGATCTGAAGCGCATGAGAATATGATTCTGCACCAGCCGGCATGATCATAAATTCCTGAAGGTCAACGCTGTTATCTGCATGCGAACCACCATTAATAATATTCATCATTGGAAGAGGCATTACTTTAGAATTCACTCCACCAACATATCTCCAAAGTGGCATTCCAAGTTCATTTGCAGCGGCTTTAGCAGCTGCCAGAGATACACCAAGTATTGCATTCGCACCCAGTTTACCTTTATTTGGTGTTCCGTCGAGCTCCATCAAGAGCGAATCCAAATCGATCTGGTTGTAAATTGGCATTCCTCTTAATTCACCCGCTATTGTTGTATTTACATTCTCAACAGCCTGGGTTACCCCTTTTCCTCCATACACGCTTTTGTCACCATCTCTTAATTCAACCGCTTCATGTTCTCCGGTTGAGGCTCCGGATGGAACTGCAGCACGTCCAAAAGCTCCACTATCCAGGATCACATCCACTTCCACTGTTGGATTTCCGCGGGAATCGATTACCTGCCGAGCTTTGATGTCTTCAATAAAACTCATTTTATCTCCGTTTTAATTTTTTCGATCAGTTAGTAAGTGACTAAAGGTACTACGATTTAATATGTACTTAAAGTCATTGATGAATAAGTTTTCGTAAATTAGCAGAGTAATATAAATTTTAAATAAAGTAAGAACCTTGTCGATCATTCACCCCTGGATCATTCTTTTTGATATTGATGGTACCCTTCTCACTGTAGACCGAAATTTTAACCGACCTTTATTACGAAGTATTATTGATGACCTGGGAATTGATTATCCCGGTATGGAAAAAGATCCATTCTCAGGTAGGACAGATCATGATATCATTTCTTCTTTTCTCGTTAATCACGACTACGATGAAGATCTCTACCAGACTTTTAAAGAAGTGTATCTCGAACGGATCCAGAAAGAGATCAATGAGAATCATGTTTTAAGACATGAACATATTGATGAGGCTATCGACTTTTTTGACCGGCCAGGTTTTGTTACCGGTTTGCTTACCGGTAACTATCCTGATGCAGCTATCATCAAACTTAAAACAGCCAATATACATCATGAGTTCGCATTTGGAGCATTTGGTGAATTCCATAAAGACAGGAATATGCTCCCACAGCTTGCACTAACCTCTATTAAGGATATGCTAACAGTTGAACCTGATCCTCAGCGGTTTATTATTATCGGAGATACTCCAAGAGATGTGATATGTGCGAAATCAGCCGGTATGAAATGCGTTTCTGTAACTACAGGAAAGTTCAGTCGAAGCGATCTTGAAACACATGGACCGGATCTTATTATTGAGAATCTGAAAGATCCGGCCGACTGGTTCGAAAAATTAACAGGAGAGAAAGTTCAGGCTTGATCTTCTACCACATCCATCCAAACACAAATGTGATCTGAGCCGAACCAAAGTATTTGGATGCATCATATGATTCAACGAAGGCATCCTGATCTACAGTACCATCCGGGTTTCTGATGATATTGCCAGCTCCATCCCGTCCAGGCTGGAACGGCTCCATGATCTGAATTCCGGAATCGAAGTAATAGAAGCTATATCCAAACTGAAAGGTTTGTAGTTTTGCAAAGTTATCACCGAAATCGATACCAAGAACCAGGTCACCAGTCCATCCCCACAGAGTTTCTGAATCTTTCCAGCCCTGAAAAATATCCAACACTGGCTCGAAGCTGCTGTATTCGTATAAATTTGATTCTCTGAACCCATTTCCATTCTGATCTTTGAAATATGGATAGGTTATGGCAAGTGTAGGTCCAACACTCATTGAAGTATGAACCCTGAAATTATCATTTATCGCCTGTGCAAATAACCGTCTTTTGATCCCGATAGTAGCTGGAAAGGTAATTACCCTTTTAAACTTACTTGGTATGGTCTTACTCCCGAAATAGTAATCAATGAAAGTCTGTTCGCTGGGATCGCGCAAGCCTGCTATTTTTAAATTCACTAAACCTTCGGTGTACGAGCTGAGGCCTTTTCTGAACTGCATTCCTAAACCAAAGCCAAAATCATTCAGATTAAAACTAAATCCGAACCCGGATCTGAACCCTTCATCATATAAATTCTTGGGCTGTTGAATGCCCTGAAGTTCTGGTTCACCATATTGTGCCTTGACCTGCTCTGTACCCGCGACTAATAATAACACCAGCGTAAGTGCAATAAAATTCTTCATTTTCATACCTTTGGGAATAATTCAGTTTGTAAATAACAAATAATCAACGAAAAAAACTTCAATTTCTTATTGCCTTAAGTATATAACCTGTTATTTTCCTCTCAAATTTTTTAAGAGGCACACTAGAATTTTTATTCGATAAATTATAGGAATGAACTCACACACTACCTATCTGGTTTTTGGACCAGCAGCAACGTTGAAAAGAATGTCATCAAAATTATTTGGCGATCAGGAGCCAAAGTTTCTCTATTCAAGAACAATTGAAGAAACGAATGAGCAGTATTTTGTTGCCGTTTACGAAGAATACGAAAAACAGATTAATTCCAGTGTAACGCTTACCTGTATTTTTGAGAACTCTCCGAAGCACAACAAGATCATTCTCAAGAAAACAGGTGGACGAATGGGATTCAGAGGCAGCTCGCTCTCAGAGGAACGAAATGTTGAATCGAATGTAATTGATTTTATTTTCGACTTTGCTAAAAGATACGGCCTGACTGTACAGGAAGAACGCATTTCAGACCAAAAAGAAGAAGAATAATTACATGCCAAAACCTCCTTCTGAATGGAATGTTTTGTCCATGCTGGAATGGGCAACTTCCTATTTTGAAGAAAAAGGCATCCGAAATCCACGCTTCAGTATCGAGTGGTTACTTGCTCATGTAATGGATGTTCGGCGGCTGGATCTTTATCTCTTGTATGACCGCCCCCTTAACCCGGATGAACTTTCCCTCCTTAAACCACTGGTAAAAAGAAGAAGCGAGCACGAACCTCTTCAATACATAACCGGAGAAACTGACTTCTATAACACAACGATCAAAGTCCGGCCCGGTGTACTTATTCCCAGAATGGAAACTGAACAGCTGGTGGAGTTGGTTTTAAATAATAATTCAGAAAATCCCGCTCTCAGGATTTTAGATATTGGAACAGGATCAGGTTGTATTCCTATCGCTCTTAAAAAAGAAGAGCCCGCTTTTAACATATTTGCCAGTGACATCTCTGATGAAGCGCTTGAGATCGCCAAAGAAAATGCAGCCTTTAATGAAACAGATATCAGTTTTGTAAAAGACGATATTCTCAACCCTTCAGCATTCGGGGAAGATCAGAATTTTGATATCATCATTTCTAACCCCCCTTATATTTTAGAAAATGAGCGTGCAGGTCTGGATAAGGAAGTAAAAGATTTTGAACCTTCCCTTGCCTTATTTTGTTCATCCACCTCATCTATGTTCTCGGCCATTCATGATTTTGCACTTAGTCACCTTAACATTGGTGGGCAATTATATCTGGAACTTCACGAGAACAATGCCGGGGAAGTATTGGAAATTTTTTCTACTCCAAACTGGTCGGCATCGGTGATGAAGGACTACGGAAATAAGGATCGGTTTTTGATCGCAAAAAAGTTGAAATAATTGAAATTCTAATTTTGAATTTCCGAAATACTTTCACTTTAAAAAATGTGGAAAACTTGTGGAAAAGTATTTTTATTCACAGATCTTCGTCTTCAGATTAGGTTAATTGTATGTTATGGCAATATTACCTGGAAACCCCAAGCTTGGGGTTAAAACAGGGTATATTTTTTAACTCATTGAGCTACAGCGATTTATAAATTATTTATGAGTGTGGATAACTTTCTAAAAATGCTTCAACTCCGGTTTGACAAGTCGTTCAGAATTCTCCATTTTCAATCGCAGAAACAGTGTGAATGGTTTCAGTTCGCTGTGGATAACTAAACTCGCTCAAAGAACTTATAATTTTATTTCCGGAGGTATAAGGAACATTGCAAATGGTATCGGCTGAGGCGGCTTGGGAGAAATGCCTGGATATAATTAAGGACAATATTAGCTACCAAAAATTTAAGTCTTGGTTTGAGCCAATTAAGCCGGTGAGCCTGATCGATAATACCTTAACCATTCAGGTTCCGAGCCAGTTCTGGTATGAGTGGCTGGAAGAGCATTACTATAATATGCTTCGTTCTACACTCGCAAAAATTTTGGGACCTGAAGGCAAGCTTGAGTATTCTGTGCTTATGGAGAAGTCAGAACAATTTGAAAACAACCGATCTGTTCGTTTACCCCAGCGACCAATGCCCCCCGTTCAGGATCAACACATCCAGGGATATCCTGAATACTCTCCTGAACGAATTGAAAATCCTTTTGTAATTCCGGGTATCCGAAAGACTAAGATCGATTCGAACCTGAACAGCTCTTATGTTTTTGAGCGTTATATAGAAGGAGACTGTAACCGGCTTGCACGTTCAGCTGCTATGGCAATTGCTGACAATCCCGGAAGCAATTCTTTCAATCCATTTTTTATATATGGCCCTACTGGTCTGGGTAAAACTCACCTGATCCAGAGTATCGGTAACCGCATCAAACAGAAGTTCGGTGATGAAAAATCAGTACTCTACATTTCTTCAGAGGCCTTCACTAACGAATTTGTTCACGCGATACGAAATAACCGGGCCAGTGAGTTCTCTATGTTCTATCGCAATATTGATGTTCTCATCGTTGATGACATTCAATTCTTCAGTGGTAAGGAAAAGACACAGGAAGAATTCTTCCATATCTTCAATGCGCTTCACCAGGACGGTAAACAGATCGTTTTGAGTAGCGATCGCGCTCCCAAAGATGTTCCAGATATTGAGGAGCGTCTGATCTCCAGATTCAGCTGGGGCTTAAGCGCTGACCTCCAGATGCCGGAATATGAAACCCGGTATGCTATCCTGGAACGTAAAGCTAACGACAACGGCATTGAGATCGATCCTGAGATCATTGAATTCATCGCTCATAATTTTAAATCTAATGTTCGTGACCTTGAGGGCGCGATCATAAAACTTCTTGCTCACGCTTCTCTTCAGAATATTGATGACATCGATCTGGCTATGGCCAAGCGTGTACTTAAAGACATGGTGAAAGAGTCTCATACTCAGATCTCCATTGAGTCAATACAGAACTATGTATGTGAGTATTTTGGAATTGATACCAATAAAGTACGCGAGAAGACCAGAAAACAAGAGATCGTTGAAGCACGCCAGATTGCGATGTACTTGTCCAAACGGTTTACTAAATCCAGTTTGAAAACTATAGGCCTTCATTTTGGTGGGCGCGACCATTCTACGGTGATCCATGCCATCTCAACTGTGGAAGAACGCATTGCAACCAGCCCTAAACACAAACGCATTCTGGAAGAACTCCACCAGCGAATTGAAGTAGCCAGTCTATAATTTATTCTCCCCACCAAATCACGAAATCACAAAGAAATAATCTTCCTGATTATTAAATCTCTTTTTGTGATTTTGTGATTTTGTGGCTATTAATCTTCTATGGATAAACTGGTTTTAAAAGGACTCAAATTCAGAGCCAACCATGGCTTTTTTGAAAGTGAACGAATCGAGGGTAATGACTTCGAAGTAGATCTGGTCTTCAAACTTTTTCTTGAAAAGGCTGGAAAAGAAGACGATTTGAAACTAACTATTGATTATTCAACGGCCCAAAAAATAGTCGCCTCGGTAATGCACGGAAAATCTGTCAATCTTATCGAAACACTCGCTCTTCGGATAGGAAATAAGATCCAGAAAGAAATACCTCTTTCAGATGAGTTTTCGGTGAGCGTTCGAAAATTAAATCCTCCCATGGAAGGCGGCGCTGATTATTCTGAGGTGACTCTGAAATGGCCACGGTGATCATTGCCCTGGGCTCTAATCTGGACAATCCGTTGGAGCAGCTCACACAGGCTGGCAGGTTTCTGGATGAGTTATCGGACCTTCCTGTATTACGATCTCCCATTTATATTTCAGAACCCGTCGGGCCTTCTGAGAATGATTTTCTTAACACAGTAGCTGTTATTGAAACTGATCAGAGCCCTGAATCACTTTTCGAAAAATTAAAAGCTCAGGAAAAAAAACAAGGGCGCCCATCCCGATACCCAAAATGGACGGCTCGTACATTAGATCTGGATATTATTAGCTACGACGACTTGGTGGTTCAAACAGATAGCCTTATCATTCCTCATAACGAATACACTAAGCGTTTATTCGTTCTTTTGCCTTTAAAAGACGTTTTTCCAGAGTGGCAGGATCCTTCAACTGCTCAACATATCGACGATCTTATAGCCAAGGCAGATAAACTAAAAATTTCGAAGACGGACCTTAACTGGTGAACATGCCCAATCATTTTGAATTTATCGCTGTAGAAGGAGTGATAGGGGCCGGAAAAACATCTCTGGCCTCATTGCTGGCAGAAAGACGTCAGGCCCGGCTGGTTCTGGAAGAGTTTGAGGATAACCCATTTCTTCCCAAATTCTATGAAGATCGCGAGCGATATGCTTTCCAGACTCAGCTTGCTTTTTTAGCAAGCCGGTTCAAGCAGCAACAGAATATGCTGAGCAAGGATCTTTTCCATCAGTTTACCATTTCCGACTATATCTTCGAGAAAGACCGGATCTTTGCACGCTTGAATCTGGATGAGGACGAACTGGCTCTGTATGACAACATCTTCAATATCATGACTGGTATTGCTGCCCAGCCAAACCTGATCATTTTCATTCAATCATCTGTTGAGCGATTGATGGAAAACATTAACAAAAGGGGGCGGGAATATGAGCAGCATATCACAGAGGATTATTTACGTGATTTGAATAATGCGTACAATCATTTTTTTTATCATTACAATCGTACGCCCGTGATCTTTATAAATACTACGGAAATTGATTTTGTAAACAATCCTGAGCATTTAGCGTACATCGAAGAACAAATTTTTGAAAGACCCGTTCACTCTAACACGCACATACATATTGCTCCTTAGTCATGTTTTTGAAATTTCTGTTTTTTACGTTCCTTTTTTACGTTCTGCTTAAATATATAGGACGAATGTTCTTACCTTCCAGTGGGAAACGTCCGCAATTTAATCCATTCCAGGGCTCCGGCCGTTCTGGTCGAAAGAATTTCGACCAAATAGAAGAAGCTGAATATGAAGACTTATCCGATAAAACTAAGTAACTAATGAATTTTGAAGAGAAATTGAACCGTGGGTTCGAGCTACTACAAGACAAAGACATCGACCACAGTTTAGACATCGCCCGAGAACTCCAGAAAGAAAATCCGGAATCTCATGAGGCTCATTATTTAGAAGCATTGATCATGCAACAGCTGAATCAGCTGGATATGAGTTTAAAATCCATCGAAAAAGCAATGGAATTGGGTGAAGGTAATGCTGCTTATCACAATTTACGCGGCAACATCCACATGCAGAAAGAAGACCTCGAAGACGCTGAAAAAGATTTTGATAAGGCTATTGAGATTGCTGATTCAAACTCTGCACACCGCAATAAAGTTATGTTGATGCTTATGACTGATCGTGGTCAGGAAGCAATTCCATACCTCATCGGCCGTATAAAAGCTGATCCTCAGGATGCAGAAAACTGGATCCTTATGGGAGACATGATCAAACGAGGTGGACAGGCTGATAAAGCCCGTACTTATTATGAGCAGGCACTCAAGATCGATCCCGATAATGAGTACGCTCAACGTCAGCTTGAAGAAGAATAGATCCTGATTTAAACCCGGATTCAGAAGTGCTGAAAATCAGACTCTTTTAATCATCGTATTTTAAAAAGGAAGCACTGATCTGTGTTTCATCGGTAGAGCTATTTTCTCCTATCGGGACAGAATCTTTGCCAACGCCGGTAATAAGGATTGCATCTGCACCTCTTTGCTTTGCTTCCTCAACGAGTTTCTTCTGAATCTTATCAGTTGATAGCCCAAAACCACCGGTTCCAATTGCCCGGCCAATTATGGTGAATTCATGCTCTATACTCTTTTCATCAAAATAGACATCTACTTGTGTGGTTGGAGTATATGTCTCTCCTACATAGCGTACTTCAGCGCAAGCGAGTGTTGCCAAAACTAATCCCAGCAGTAATAATCTTTTCATATCCATAAAGTTAAAAGGTTGAACAGGAAGCTAATACTAATACAGTTTTCAAAAAATATTTTTACTTCTTTGAATAAACTATTTTCGTTTTAGCCTCGTCATTGGTTTGTATTGATAAAGCTTGGTCGCCAACTCAATCACAAAACAATGAAAAATTCAGCAAAATCCACCTTACTTTTTATAGTTGCGCTCTTACTTGCAGTACCAGCTTTAGCCCAACAACGCCCGAGTGACAGAGGTCCGGGTAATGGAAGACCGGGTGCCGGTCCTGAAATGGATCGCCTTCGTGATGTACCATCTGAAGTACGAAGTGAAGCTCAGATCGCTGTATTCGATGAGTATCTGAAACTTACAGATGTTCAAAAGAAGCAACTGGCCCAGGCAAATGATGATGCAGCTACAAAAGCTGATAAGCTCCGTGACCAAAAAGTAAACCGTCAAAAAAAGATGGATATGGCCCGGGAATTACGGAATGAGCATCAACAAGCCATTCATAAGATCCTTAGTAAAGAGCAATATTCCGTCTTTTTGGAAAAGAAAGAAGCCATTCAATATGACATTCGCCAACGCCTGAAAGATTACACCAGGAACGGTGACTAATCAGCGTAACCCGGCACTTATTTAAGTGTCGGGTTTTTTGTTGTCATACATTGAACTTTGACTGGTAAAAGCGGTATATTTGTCGCCCTTTCCTGCTCACGTGGCGGAATTGGTAGACGCGCACGCTTGAGGGGCGTGTGACCTAACGGTCGTGATGGTTCGACTCCATTCGTGAGCACTTTTTAAAAGCCTGTCTCTTTCAAAAAGACAGGCTTTTTTGTTTAAAGATTGACAATAAACTGCCCTTCTCCTATTCTGATCAAAATGTAAGTCAACTCTCTCTCAATGCTTACCAAAATATTTTTACCTCTTTTAGTGTTAATCACTTCTTTCGTCAATCCAGATAGTTTTAATACTATCCGTATTGAGGAATTTCCACCAGAAGAATTCAAGGGTATCTGGATAGATTCTGATGACGAAGCTGAGTCATTAATCATAATAGATGATAGAATTAAGATCTATTCAATGTACAGTGACTGGGAACTGGAAGGAGAGCTCCTGGCTGAAGATGAACAACTGTTTGTTCTTTTTTATGATGGTGATGAAAGTGTCCGGATTGATGCAACAGAATTCACTATTAATGAAAAGTCGATGCACATGACATTCTATAATTTGGATGACGAATTGGTTTCAATGACTTTTGATCTGGAAAACGAACTACTCACTATCGGAGCAATCTATAGTGATGAAGATCCTGAATACATAGACTTTCATAAAATTGAAACTTCTCCTCTGGATGATGAATAACTAAATGTTATACTTTCGTGACTCTAAACTTGATGCTTTATACTACTTTGAAAGCTAAAAGGAATGATTTGTCGCATTTTGTCATTTCTATCCATAAATAAAGATCTTGTAGAATTATGAAACGAATAACCATGTTGATCCTGCTTGTCGCAGGCTTGATCTCAACACAAATACAGGCACAGGAAAAGGAGAAGAAATTGGAAGAAGCAACATTTGGCGCCGGATGTTTCTGGTGCGTCGAAGCCGTCTTTGAATTAGTTCAGGGAGTGGAGCATGTGGAATCGGGATATTCCGGTGGACATGTTAAAAACCCTTCTTATAAGGAAGTCACTACGGGAAGAACCGGCCATGTGGAAGTAGCCCGAATTATATATGACCCAAGTGTGATCAGCTATGAAGTACTTCTCGAAGTTTTCTGGCATACCCATGACCCAACCACATTGAACCGACAAGGCAATGATGTAGGTACACAATATCGTTCTGTGGTCTTTTACCATAATGAAGAACAAAAAAAGATCGCCGAAGAATCACTGAAGAAAACAGAGGCTTCCGGGCTGTGGGACGATCCTATTGTTACAACGATCGAGCCACTGAAAAACTATTATGTGGCTGAGAATTATCACCAGAACTATTATGAGAATAATCCCAATGCGGGATATTGTTCATATGTGATCGCGCCCAAGATCGCGAAGTTCAAGAAGCAGTATAAACACTTGCTCAAGAAGACAAATTCCTGATCTTCAAGCCTCTGGGGTTCCAGAGGCTTTTTTTATTATTTGTAAATCAGTTGGTTGGCTGCTTACTATTCATTTTATTCAGAAAAGGATTTAAAAGGTCATTTATGAAAAAACTACTCGTTTTACCCATTTTTCTAATCACGCTAACAGCATTCGCTCAGGAAACTGAAATGAGAATGGATATTGAGGAATATGAGCCAACATCCACGTTAGTTGTTCCTGAACATATAACCACTTCCACTAAATATCCTTTCATTGATGTGCATAGCCACCTTTGGAGAATGGGCACCATGGATCTCGCACAAACAGCCCGCGAAATGGACAGCCTGAATATGGCTGTGCTTGTAAATTTGAGTGGCCGCTCCGGTGAGGAACTAAAAGCAATGGTAGATAACGCGAATAAACTTGCGCCCGGACGATTCGTGGTTTTTGCTAATATCGATTTTAATGGGATAGATGAACCCGGATGGACTGAAAATGCTGTTGCTCAGTTACAGACCGATTACGACAATGGTGCCCGAGGAGTTAAAATTTTCAAAAACCTGGGCCTCACTGTTTTGGATTCTGAAGGAAACAGAGTCCACACAGACGACACTCGAATTGATCCTGTATGGGCTAAAGCAGGGGAACTCGGAATTCCTGTTCTCATCCATACCGGAGAACCTGCTGTATTTTGGGAACCTATTGATGAGCATAATGAACGCTGGCTGGAAATGAAGCAGTATCCGGACCGTCACCGTGGAGATACTACCCGTTACCCAAGTTGGGAAGTAATAATGCAGGAGCAGTGGAATATTTTCAAAAAACATCCTGAAACTACTTTTATTAATGCTCATTTTGGATGGATGGCTAACGACCTTGACAGACTAGGCGAGCACTTAGATACTTACCCAAATGTGTATACAGAAATCGCAGCAATCATTGCTGAACTAGGCCGCCAACCGAGACATGCACAGGAATTTTTTATTAAATATCAGGATCGACTTCTATTCGGAAAAGACACTTATCGCCCTCATGAATATCATACTTATTTCAGGGTTTTAGAAACAGATGATGAATATTTCGACTACTTCCGAAAACGTCACGCCTTTTGGCAAATGTATGGACTGAATTTACCTGATGAAGTGTTAAAAAAACTATACTATAAAAATGCCTTGAAGATTATTCCGGGTATTGATGAATCACTATTTCCAAACGAATAACCATTAAAAACAATACTATGAAATTACTAACTAACTTAGGGGCAATTCTTATTTTTGGACTTCTCTTGTCCCTAGATGCAGCACAAGCACAGGAACGTGGCAAAGGAAACCGCCCTAGCCCTAACGCAACCGTAAGTCAGGATATTGGTGAAACTACTGTTACCATTACGTATGGTCGACCAGGACTCAAAGGCAGAAGCCTGTCATCTCTCGCACCTGAAGGCCAAGTATGGAGAACAGGTGCTAATGAGTCAACTACTATTACTTTCTCCAGCGATGTAATGTTTGGGGGTGAATCTGTTCCTGCCGGAACTTATGCGCTATTCACCATACCTGGTGAAAACTGGACCTTCATTCTTAACAGCCAGCTGATACGAAGTGAAGAAGATCCGAGACCAGCCTGGGGAGCATTTGGCTACGATGAGTCTAAAGATGTTGCTAAAGTACCTGCTGCAGTAACTACAACTGATGCTACCAATATGGAGTGGTTCACTATTTATTTCGATACTCTTTCAGATACTAAAGCTCATCTGAATCTTCATTGGGGGTCTACTATGACAGCCATCCCAATCACTCTGAGTATGTAATTTCAGCTCTTCAAACATTTACAAGAGGCTCTTCTAATTGAAGGGCCTTTTTCATTTCAGGCAAATGAGAAAAAAATAAGCCTGATGCCCGGTGGGTAAGTTTCCTATTTACTAATAGTTGGTCATCTATGTTTATAAGTAGGTGGGCATCAAGCTTGAGCCTAATATAGGCGCTGCTTTTGGAGTCCTGAAACGAATGTGATGTACTGCTTTATTTTGTGATGAGTCCGCTTGTTGAAGTGTTGAACCTCAAAACAAAAAAAGAGCCACTGTTTACCACAGCGACTCTTTTCCTTTAGGGCTTAGCCTGATGGGAGCCTGAGCTAGTTAGCATCCCACCACACTTTCGTTTCCAGAGCATTTACACCTGTTGGCACACCCGTTGCTTGTACATTATCCACGTTATTACTCAGTTCAGAGAATGGATATGGATAGCGAACCGGTATAGCGCCGCTTGGAGACCGGGGATTATTCGTGATTGGGGTTAGTTCCGGATAGCCGGTTCTTCGCCAGTCGTTAAATACCTCAAGACTCAGGAAGTTTGCGATCGACTTTTGAACGATCAGATCCTCTAATGGATCAGCAGAAGCCGCTAACAATGGCAGACCTGTGATATAGGTAGCTGCGTCAGCAGCGTCAACACCCAGTTTGTCCATGGATGCCTGAATAGCCTCTTCATAGATCGGCTGAGCAGCGGCTGCCCCACTTGAGATCAGAGTGGCTTCAGCTTCAATGAACTTCAACTCAGCGTAGCTCATCCATGTAAGAGGAGCATCAGGATCACTGTAGAAGTTACCAATGGAGGAATAAGCCGTCGCGCCGTTACCATCCAGTCCATTTACATGACCAATGAAGGTTGTAGTATCAGGATCGTAGGTAAAACCGGCTACCAGGCCATTATTGTCAACGGCACCTGGCGCTCTTGCCTGTACTTTAAGGCGTGGATCATTCAGATTAGTGAGCATATTCACATAGGTTGCACTTAGCTGATTCCTTGTGTCCCATTTACCATCTATGACAAACTGGAACCATGGGTTTTGCGATCCATCCTGATCATAATAAGCAAAATCAGCATCATCACTGTTATCCTGGAAACCGTTAGCCAGAGCAGTCAGTGCAGCCTGGGCTCTGGTTGCAGCAGAATTACCTGGCGCCTCACTCAAGCGCAGATTATATCTGGCTATAAGTGAATAGGCAAGTCTTTCCCACTTATCCATGTCTCCACCATATAGCAGATCATCCGTACCCGGACTGACTGGGCTTGTTTGCTGGAAATCAGCGATTGCGGCATCAAGCAGTTCGAATATCTTCCCATATACGAACTCCTGAGTATCATAAGCCGGAGTTGGATTAGTTGGATCATGTGATTCTGTATATGGGATATCTCCCCAGAGATCTGTGAGTATTGCAAATGACCAGGCCTCAATCACTTTTGCGATCCCGGAATAGGCATAATTACCATTATTGGTTGCAAGCTCGTCCAGCTGTTTTGCGTTGTTCAGCACCTGGGCATAGGTCCAGTTCCACATGTTATTTACGTCCGCCTCGTCGTGGTCGTAGTTATCTGCAGAAGGAGCAAAGCCGGTAAATGCTGTTTGCTGTATCCAGAGCGATGTTGTTCTGGATGGCTCGTTTCCTATTACTTCGTAGCTGAATTCTCCCAGCAAAGCGGGAAGTTGCAGATTTTCTGCAACTGCTGTAGGTGAAGTAGGATCCTCGTTCACGTCGAGGAAACTATCACACGCCCATCCCAAAGCCAGGAACGTCACTACTAATACTGTTCTTGATATATATTTAATTGATTTCATAATGCTTATTCCTGACGATTAAAATTGTAGGTTCAGGCTGACTGAGAAACTTCTGTTTCCCGGTGTAACTGCGTGGTAGAATCCCTGTGCATTACCGGTTCCGAGCAGACTGCCTTCAGGATCTTTATAGGAGAAATCACTATCGATCCACAGATTTCGGCCTGTTCCGGTGATGGTTAGTCCTTTCAATGGAACTTTAGCGAGTACACGGGCCGGTAAGCTGTATGAGAGGCTTACTTCACGTAGTTTCAGGAAGCTTCCGTCTTCCACCAGGTTCTCAAAGGCATTGGTGTAATGGCCCTGATAAAACGCCTGATCCCGAACTATTTCAACGTCATTTGGTTCACCTGTGTTTGCATTCACACCTTCGAATACATAGGTAGATCCACGGTCAGATGTCACATCTGATGTGCCGTAGAACACACTGTAGTATTGATCGAAGTTGAGGATATCACCCCCCTGTCGTTTGTCAAGCAATGCACTTAGGGTAAACGATTTGAAGTTGATCGTACTTCTCAGGTTTGCAGTCCAGTCGGGCTGTACATTACCGATCGCACCAAGATCACCCGCAATCAATGGCAAGCCGTCATCACCTATCAAAAGCTGACCTTCCTCATTTCTGTCATAGCGGGAACCCCAGATCACGCCGTAACCGTTCTTGGTATCTTCAACACGAACCTGAATTGAGCTGAATCCTCCGAGGAAGATGTTCTCTACACCGGGAGCAAATTCAACAACTTCTGTTGTGTTTTTCGAGAAGTTCAGGTTCAGATCCCAACGGAAGCTTCTGCTTTGAATTACTGTTGCACCAGCTGATACCTCAAGACCATAGTTTTTGATCTCGCCTGCATTGGCAAGTTTGGCTGCATAACCGGTTGCATAGGAAGTTGGTACCTGAAAGATCTGATCTACGGTAGATCTGGTATAGTAAGATACATCCAGTGAACCGCGACCCTGAAAGAATCTCAGGTCCACACCTACTTCATATTCTGAAGTTGTTTCTGGTTTAAGCTCTGAGTTACCAATAACAGTACTCAAACGGTATCCGTTAACTCCATTGTATGGATAGATGATATTCCCACGAACACCATCACCCGGATTACTCTGCAGATAAGCTGTAGCCAGAGAATACACCGGTGCATCATTACCTATCTTAGAATAGGATGCTCTCAGTTTACCAAAAGACAGGATATTTCCATTGATACCAAATGCATCAGAAAATACAAATCCCACACTTGCAGATGGATAGAAATACGAGTTGTTGTCAACCGGAAGGGTTGAAGACCAGTCGTTTCTTGCGGTCAATGTCAGATATACCAGATTCTGATAATCTGCGGTCGCCTGACCATAGACTCCGATCAGTCGTCGCTCTTCGATATCTTCATTCGCGGTTACGATATTCGCATTTGAGATATGGAAGAAACCCGGTGCATTGAGTCCGTTACCAAACACTTCGGTTGAAGAATAATTACGAATATTCACGTTGTTACCAACCAGAAAGTCCAGGGTGATGTCTTCTGTAAGTGCCCGTTGTCCACCCAGAGTCAGATCCGAATTGATCTCAGTTCTGTTGATCTTCTGGTTGTACATACTTCCATCAGGAGTACCAATAGTGCCAACATTTCGCTGGCCATCCCGCTTATCAGAATAGGTATCAATACCGATCTTCTCATTAAGCTCAAGCCAGTCAACTAGTCTCACATTCACAGATGTATTCGCTATAAAGCGGTCGACCTCGCTGTAAAAACCATTGTTATCACTAAGCCAGTTCGGGTTATTGAACGCGGTTGTATAATTACGCTGCGTTCCATCTTCCCAGGTTGCCTGAGTTGGATCGAAGTTAATGGGAGTGAAGTTCAGTCCATACAAATATGAAGCGGCACCATTTCCTTCGCCAAGCCATTTATTATAGGTATCGATGTAGTTAACGGCGGTCTGAACATCAATACGATCACTTAGTTCCGTTGAAAAACGCGCCATCACACTGGTTCTGTTCAGCTCAGTTCCCGGAACAATACCTGACTGATCCGTATTCGCAACCGACGCATAATATGTACTTCCTGAGGTACCACCTGCAATACTTACTGAATTCGCATAGGTCATGGAAGTTTGATAGAACTCCGCTCTTGGATCATAAGTCTGGATATGATCCACACCAAGATCTGAAAGTACCTGCGCACTTACCTCGTCTTTATGAGGCCCCCAGCTTCGGGTTGTTTGCGGGTTTGTTGAAGGTGCACCTGGTTCTACATATCCACCTCTCGACAATGGAAGGCCGTTGTAATAGTACCCATCGATACCGCCAAGATAGTCTGTTTGATATCCATCAGTAAAAGCATCAGCAGAAGTGATAGAACTTTTAATATTTACCGTAGGAGCCTGGTTTAGCTTACCATTTTTAGTGGTGATGATGATCACCCCGTTCGCTGCTCTGGAGCCATAGAGCGCCGTGGCACTTGCTCCTTTAAGAACCGACATCTCCTCAATGTTGCTCGCATCGATATCAAGCCCACGGTTAGAAGCACTACCCGTAAATAGCGGGGTAGAATTTGCATTTCCGTACACATTATCGTCTTCATCATTACTGATCGGAATACCATCCACAATAAATAATGGTTGGTTATTTCCCTGAAGTGATGCATTACCACGGATGATGATCCTTGAGCCACCACCTGGTTGTCCATTGGAACTGTTCACCAATACACCTGCTGTTTTACCAGCTATTGAGTTCACCAGATTTGCCTCTCCTGAAACGGCGAGTTCATCTCCTGTTACTTCCTGTACCGCATAACCCAGCGATCGCTCTGAGCGCTGCATACCTAATGCTGTTACAACAACGTCTTCGAGCCCAAGGAGGTCGGCAGTCAGATTAAAGTCTCGCTGAACGGCTGCAGATCCAACCTGAACCTGTTCATTGAGTTCCTGATAGCCAACGTAAGTTACCCGGAACGTATATGTTCCCGGAGTAACGCCTGTTACGGTGTACTCTCCATCAGCATTTGTTGCTGCGCCTCGTCCCAGTTCCACTATAAAGATATTGGCGCCGGGTAGTGTTTCGCCTGTAGCTGCATCCAAAACCGAGCCTGAAACAGATCCGCTTTGGGCAACAGCTGCGCCACTGAATATTATACTCACTGCAAAAAGTGTGAGTAGTTGTAGCCTATTTATCATAGTTACCTCAAATCTTGTTAAATGATTTATTCGCCTGTTATGGCGAGCCAGATAACATATTAGAGGTGCTATTCTGCAGTTAAAAAGAAATGTGACGAGTAGGGTTATGGAGGGACAAACTGCTAATCTGCTGTGACAAGACTGCTAAAAGCTTTGGATAAGTTCTTTATAATTACGACTCATTTTAAGTTCCTCTCCATTTTTCATTATCACTTTATAGTCGCCGTACGACCACTCCTCAACGCGTTCCACATGATCCAGGTTTACGATCGTGGAACGATGGATCTGGAAAAAAGTATCTTCGTTTAATTTGCTTTTTAACCCGCTCATGGTGCTTCTTAGGAGGTGTTTCTTCTTTTCTGTCACAATATTGACATAGTTTCCGGAGGCTTCGATCCATAACACTTCACCCACTCTGATTATGTAGATATTGCCTCCACTCTTGATGATGAACCGCTCTATCAGGTGTTCAGTTTCCGTTTGCCCCTTCAATAGTTGTTCGATCTTACTTCGCATTTCCTTCTCATCATAGCTATCAAGTGACTTGCTGGCTCTCTCAACTGCTTGCATCAGGCGGGCTTTATCGAAGGGTTTGTGAATGTAATCCAGGGCATTCACTTCGAATGCTTTAACGGCATACTCGCTGAACGCTGTTACAAAGATCACCACCGGCATTTTCTCCACATCCATATTATTGAGTACATCAAAACCATTCACTTCCGGCATCTCAATATCCAGAAACAGTAATTCGGGCTGATGCTCTTCGATCGCTTCAATTGCTTCGATTCCGTTTTTACACACTCCAACCAGTTCAACCTGATCCAGTTCTCTTAGCATATAGCTCAGCCTGTCCCTTGCGTGTTGCTCATCATCAACCAGTATTGTTTTAATCATAGCAGTAGATATTTTTTGGGAATGAGTATTGAAGATCTGAACCCTCCCTCTTTTCGGATACCCACATCAAGAAGTGCTCCCTGTCCAAAGTATAACTTCAACCGCTCATCGATATTTCGGAGTCCTATACTCCAATTCGAACGCTCAGGTTTCTTTTTGGGTCCGTCACCATCATCCAGAACCTCAATCACCAACAACTCTTCCTGAATCCTGGACCTGATGGTAACAGTGCATTTATTCATCGACTTTCCAACCCCGTGTTTGATCGAATTCTCAACCAACGGCTGGATCAGGTAACAGGGAATGCTTACCTCTTCTGTTGCCTCATCTATATCAATCTTTACCGACAGGCGGTCTTTGAACCGGGCTTTCTCAATACTAAGGTATTTCTTAAGAAAGCGAATCTCCGCCTTTATCGTACAGGAATCGGGCTGATTGGTATCGAAGGTAGTCTTGATCAGATCCTCCAGTTTCGAAACTGTATCGATGGCTTTTTTTGGATCTGTGTGGATCAGAAAATCGACCATATTCAGGGTATTGAATAGGAAATGGGGTTTTAACTGCGCCTTTAATGTTGATAATGAAGCCTGAGAAAGCTGGGCTTCCAGTTTATTGGAACGCTCTTTCAGTTCCGACAGATCTTTATAGTAGCGTTGTAATCCCGATAACACTGCTATTCCCCAATACATTAGAAAAGCCATTGATCCCGATAACAGAAGCTGTCTTTCCAGCATCTTGATGATCCGGGCCATGTCCTGCTGAAAAATATTATATCCACCCCAGGCGATAAGCAGTGATTGAAGGGTGAAAATAAATATGGCCACGAACAGTAAACCCATAAAGAAATGAGCGATCAGGTTCTTCCAGTGCCCGAATAAGGGAACCTTGACCGAGACCAAAACTACAGCCGGAAGTAACAGGGCTGGTATGATCACCATCAGCAGAGAGCGAACGATGATCCAGTGAAATTCAGAATCCTTCAGGTAATAGGCGTTCACCACTACCACAATGGTGAAGAACATCCCACCCAGCAAAATCATCATTTTACCGGCACCATCCACAAAGAGGAGCTTCTTAAGCATATTCGACCTCCTTCCCTGCATTCACCAGTACGATCAATTCCAGCTTGTCGCCCGAAACAGAGTAATTCAGCCTGTGTTCTTTCGTTGAAAACCCTTCTAATAGCTGAACTATATTCCTGACCTCATCTTCAGATTCAAGTGCTTTTAGAAGTGCATTACCATCCTGAACACCATCGATAGAAATACTCAGTGTCAGCCCGGATTCAGCTCCGGTTTTACAATGGTATCCCAGACCTCTGAAGTTTTTAGTAAAGTCTTTGTATTCACCGAAAAGTATTTTCTCCAGCAGTGGAATGAACAGGATCAATGAAGGCACTTTCTCCGAACCCGGAAATTTATCATCACCAAGATCTACTTCAAATGCTTTCTCAAGCCTGAGCTTCACCAGGTTAGCGTACATTCTGAACAACTGGGTATTCTCCGAGACAGATACTTTTTCTTCATCCATCTTATCCACCAGTTTTCGGAGGATACCGGCCATCAGTATCACCATTTGTGAGGCTTCTTCAGGGCTGTTCCCTGCCTTGGTCTTTATAAATTCTAAGTTGGGATAAATGATCTCGGGATTCAATCTCAGCTCAACTTCCTTTAACCTGGCTTTCTGAAGCTCCAGTTTAAGTTCTGATTCCCGTTCAACGATCTTTTTTTGTTCTCTGATCTTGATAAGTCCGGCTACAAGGCCCACAATGGTGATATACGCCAGAAACCTCATTTCCAGAAAGGACATGAAATCGCCGAATATTTCCATCCAGCCAAACATGGTTCCCAGGAATATAGAGTTCATATATACCTGCCATACATTGTGAATTACAAACACAACCAGTGCGATCCCGATATGGCCAAATATAACAGATGGTTTTAATCTGGAGAAAAACTCAGGCTTCCTTTTACTCGCCGATATCACAAGAACCATTGCCGCTCCCAGAGGTAGAAAAGCTATCCACTCTACAGCAAATATGTAGAGGAAGCTAAAATCAAAACTTTCGGCCCCCGAAATTACCAGGCTTGTGAGTATTGCGTGATAAAAAGTAAAAATGAGTGCTGATACAGCAACTACGATATATTCAAGATACTTCTTCAACATCCCTTTGTTAGTGATGAGAATATCGTTATTAGCTGCTTTCATACCAGTATCTAAGTGATTAGCCGCTGTTTATCAGGTACGAGCCGCTATAAAACAGGGACGAAATTACACACATGGTCTACTACTTCGCCCCCGTTTTGTTGCCCTAAAGAAAAGCTTCTAGAATTCCCACTTCACCTGGAACAGGAAATTCGTTCCGGCCTGAGGATAATAATAATTTACGCGCTGTTCTCCACCCCAGATATAGCCGTAGGTATAACCGTTAGTTTCGTATTCTGCGTCCAGAATATTACTCACTTGTAAAGTTCCGGTGATCGCCTTTGCGAAAGCAAGTCTCGTTAGCTTGTAACTGAGCTTAATGTCATTCACTAAATATGGATCGAGAGAGCGGGCATCATCCTGGGTATTATCCAGGTATTGTCTGGATACATATTTGGTAGTGAGATCTCCGGTAAAGCCTCCTTTGGTATAGCTAAACACAGAATTAAAGATCACACTTGGGGAAAATGCAATATCAGTATCGCTGAACTGGCGTTCGATCTGTCCTCCATTATCGTAATCATCGATAAACTCAGAGATCTGATCGATCTTATTTCTGCTCAGAGTGGCATTTACCGCCCAGCCGAATTCGGGAATGAACTGATATCCTCCTTCCAGCTCCACTCCTACACGATAGCTTTTATCAACATTATCGCGGATATAAGCTCCCACATCGTTGATCTGGCCAGTCAATACTAACTGGTCTTTGTAGAACATTCCGTACAGATTAACACCTGCAAAAGCAGCTCCCATTTCTCGGCTATATCCTGCTTCCACATTATAAAGAGTTTCGGCATTCGGGCGGCTTTGAGGGGTTGAGTTTACATATTCATCTCTGGTTGGTTCCTTGCCCGCCATACCAAATGAAAGAAATGCACGCTGGCCTCTTTCATCCCGGTAAACAACCCCTGCTTTTGGATTGAAGAAGCCGAGCTTATCCGTTACATCAACTGCAACCGTTCCACCTCCAGGCTGATTATCCAAACCAAAGAAGGTATAATTGATATTTCTGTACTGCAGATCAACATACCCGTTCAGGTTCTCTCCTATCAGATACTGAAGCTTCCCATAAATATTGAGGTCCTTCTTCTCGGCATCATTGTCATAATAATTCTGCCCTGTTTCACTGTCCCCAGCGTAACGTGCCCAGATCACTTCCCCAAAATGACCGCCATCATAAATGTTATATCCTCCACCCAGGGTGACGTTCCATGATTCTCCGGATGAATATTTTGTTGAAAAGATCCCGCCATAAAAATCATTATTCAGCCAACGTCGGCGTACCAGATCAGAGTTAAGCTGAACAGAATTGATCCCGTAATCAACCAGTAGTTCATTGGCTTTGTATTCCTCATAATAGCCTTCTCCCTTTGTGTAATGAAGAGATGCATTGGCTGTCCAGTCATCGGTCAGACGATAGGAATAGTGCAGTTGGTAATAATCCTGACGATAGTTGTCTACCTGATTTTCATATGGATTACCTGACTTTTCAGTTCCCGCTTCATTGAAGGTTCGATCCCCTGACTCCAGCACACTTTCCTCAACTCCGTACCAGGCCTGATAGGTGATCTCTTTTCCCGAGAATACATCCGCCTTCAACAGACTACGTTTTCCTCGTTTGCTACCGGAAAGATAAAATGAATACAGATCAGCATCTGCGCGGTCGATATATCCATCCGAGACAATCTTAGACAGACGTCCTTCGAACATCCAGCCATTTTCCATTAAGCCGGAACCCAGCATGATATTGGCTTTCCTTGTGTTGAAGGATCCAATACCTGTATTCACTTCTGCGAATGGTTCCACTTTATTGCTGCTTGTCTGCAGATTGATGGAAGCTCCAAAAGCTCCGGCTCCGTTCGTTGACGTTCCAACTCCGCGCTGGATCTGAATATTATCAACAGAAGAAGCGATATCAGGCAGATCCACCCAAAATACTCCGTGCGATTCGGCATCATTTACCGGAATTCCGTTAATGGTCACATTGATTCGTGCCGGATCAACGCCCCGGATTCTGATACCAGTGTATCCCACACCTGCACCTGCATCCGAAGTGGTTACCACCGATGGTGTATTCCTCAACAAGTATGGAACATCCTGACCCAGATTTTTCTCCCCGATCTCAGACTTTGTGATATTGGTGTATGAAAATGGTGTGGCATCATCCACCCTGGTAGCTTCCACAAAAGCCGCATCACTGATATATGTTTCCGGCTCAAGAAATATCCTCATGTCAGTATTATCAACGGGAATCTCGATCTCTTTGGATCTATATCCCAGAAAGTTGATCTGAATTCTTCGCGGAGCTCCTTCTTTAAGTGTATATGAAAATTTCCCGTCGCCATCGGTAACAGCTCCGCTGGAAGTATTCATCTGTTTGATGGTAGCTCCGGCCAGTGGCTCTTTGTTTTGGACATCAAGAACAGTACCAGAAATAGTCTGTGCCTGTATCTTAATAGATGATAGTAAAGTTAAAAAAACTGCAAAAAGCAGTGTGGAATTGAATGTTTTTGAGAACATCGATCCTCCAATTAAATTAAAGATTAATGGAGGAGGTCAACCCGCCTGTGCATTGCCAGGCATGTCTGAGATAGGAACAGGTTTTCCTCCGCCGGTATTACCCGGATCAGGTCTTAGGGTATGATCTCAGCCCCATTTAATTGGGACACCCCTAACCGTGCAACAAAGGTAGGAAGTTTATCCTCCAAGTTCTAGAGCTCTCTTTTTTTATATGGGTAAGATTTCAGGTCTGTTCGTGAATCTGTACTTCCAGAGCATAATATTGGAAGCTGGAGCTTCCAGACTCCATTCCGAAGGGGGACCTTCGGAATGAGACAAAGTTTAGAGTATTTAGTTATTATCTTATCGTACAAACCAATTTGGACATATTGAATTACCTCAATTATGATTTTCTCAAAACCAACTAAGAATAAATTTGGAATAACATTCATTGGTGAATTTCATGATTTCAAATTTATACATGAGACCCTTCACAAAATTACTGATTCGGAGTTTCTTACTGAATATGACCGCGAGTGGGCATGCAATATTCACTACGAATTCAGGAAAGGTTATGAAGGGCAAAGAGAATTAGTTGATTTGGATTGTTATGAATACTCCAACAAGTACATCGAAATTTCTTTTTTATGGACTCAATTATTTCTCTATCTAAGTATAGTTAGAAAAGGCTTCGACTCTGCGAGAATTAGTTATAAGGAAAGAATCTATTTCTTATTTCTTGAAGAATTGATCAGGGAAACTCTAAATGATATGGAATCAGGACTTGGTGATGAGATTTTTAACCTTTACCCAATTACTTTAAAAAAAGAATATTTATTCTCATTCATAGTTGAAGTTGATATTGATTTCGTAAAAATGAGTCCACATAACAGCTTTGACAAAAATCAACTCCTTAAAGCATTATTCAAACTAGACTCATTTTCAGATGAATACAAAAAGTTCGAAGAAATTCTTAAAAAAAGAGCTCTAGAATTAGATACAGTTCCTCAAGCTTTAGTATCTGAAGTTGAATACCCTAAAATTGAGCTTTAAGACCTATTAAAATCATCTCTTTTCACTCGTTCCCAAGCTCCTGCTTGGGAACGAGCTCTAGTTTATATTCCATGTTCTAGAGCTGTTCGCTTATTACGCTTCTTTTCATATTGATTTCACAAAACTGCGTATCTTTTCGCCTTATCAACCCAATAAAGACTATGAACCGAATATCAACTTCACTTTTTACACTTTCCCTGCTTGTACTTCTTAGTGCCTGTAGTGGAAATAGCTCTAATGAATCACAGCTTTCAACTGACATCACCGCTGCAGATGTTACCGAACATATTACATTTTTGTCTTCTGATGAGCTCAAAGGCCGTGAGGCCGGAACCGCTGATGAAGCCAAAGCAGCTAACTATATAGCGGATTATTTCAGAGATTTTGGGCTAGAGCCGGCAGGTAACGGCCAAACCTATTTCCAGGAATTCACCATAAATACCTCAGTGCTCAATAACCCTCATTCTACTGATACTACCGGGGAGAAAAGACTATCAAAAAACGTAGCCGCTCTGCTCCAGGGAACCGGAGATTCTGATGAGTTTATCATTATTGGTGCTCACTACGATCACCTGGGTTATGGCAAATTTGGTTCGCTTTATCGTGGTGAGGAACTCCGAATTCACAACGGAGCTGATGATAATGCCTCCGGAACCACCGGGCTTCTGGAACTTGCTCAGTATTTTTCATCTAATCGTCCTGAAACTGATATTCTGTTTCTTGCTTTCTCTGGCGAAGAAATGGGACTACTTGGATCTGCACACTATGCTGATAACCCGACGGTAGATCTCAGTAATGCTCTTGCTATGATCAATATGGATATGATCGGCAGAATGAGTGATA
Organism: Rhodothermia bacterium; assembly: GCA_030427885.1. GTDB lineage: Bacteria > Bacteroidota > Rhodothermia > Balneolales > Balneolaceae > JAUICM01. Next base: position 172,208 of record JAUICM010000003.1, read on the forward strand.
ATAAACTCATGATCTTTGGAATGGGAACAGCTGAGAACTGGACCGATATCATGAACGCTGCAAATACGGACTCTCTGGATCTGAACCTGGTTAAAGATGGAACCGGCTCCAGCGACCACACAAGTTTCTATTATAAAAGTATTCCGGTACTGCATTATTTCACTGATACCCACTCTGATTACCACCGGCCATCGGATGATGCAGACTACATTAACGCGGAGGGAGAAGTTCTTGCTTTGAACCATCTCGTTCGTGTGGTAGAACAACTCGATGCATTGAATCAGGATCAGCTTGTATTTACTGAGGCACCAAGTGAACAACGCCAGAGCATGAGACTGGATGGCCCAACCTTAGGTGTACTTCCTGATTATGGATATGATGGCAAAGGAATGAAGATCACCGGAACCAATGCTGGTGGAGCTGCTGCAAATGCCGGACTTATAGGTGGCGATGTCATTGTTGCCATTGGAGACATGGAACTCGAAGACATCTATGGATATATGGGAGCGCTGAACAAGCTTAAAAAAGGCCAACTTACCACTATTACAGTTCTTCGGGATGGAAACCGAATTACTATGGATCTTCAGCTTTAACTCCATCCTTATTCAATTGCTCTGCGTCAGATTATACCATTGGGTATCGACGCAGAGCATCCTTACCAGTTATATTAATCCGAAAGACGAGGCGTGACTGAAGTTGCTGCTTGTAAAAAAACCTGAGTACTAAGTAAAAACTTACACAAGCAGGGGTTTTAACCCCGTTCGATATTTATTCAGGACCCATACAATAATTATCTGTTATTTAAGTCCAACTATTTGATAAAATTCATGTATTTTCTTCGCATGAATTTCAAACCCCTTATCTTTTCTCTTATTCTTTTCAGCTCATGTACCTTTCAAAAAGAATTGGTTTATGATGATCTGCAGCCGAGGGCTGTTCCACAAAAAACCTTGACCTATCCGGAAGCAAAAAGTATGTACGATTCCTTTCCCGAACAGGCTAAACAAATGCTTTCTGAGCGCAACATGCAATGGAGTGATCCTATGCTTCAATGTGATCCAGAGTCCAGTTTCTTCCCATTTTTGGAAGAGGGCGTATTGGCATTGGAGAAAAAGGTAGGATACCCACAAGAAGCCCGTTATAATAGGGAGAATGGGATAGTGAGAGTAATCTACACCATTGATAGTCTGGGTGTACCCGGAGACTACAGAATTATGCAAAACCCTTCGCCAAGTTTGAGCAGGGCTGTACTGGAAGCTCTGGATGACAGCTTTTATGTCCCTGGGTTCTGTAATGGACAACCTACTGCGGTTGTCCATAATTACTCGTTCGTATTTCAGGCTTTTATTATTAGCCGCTAATTCCCTACAAAGAATACCGCGTTTCCGAACAGTAGTTTTCCGTTGTGCCAGAATCCTCTGAACAGCGGATTATCGATCATGTATACTACGTGACCTCTGCCCATATCCTGAACGCCATAGGAAAGCGAGCCTTCGATCGTGTCCTGAGCATTAGCCCCAACGAAGCCACTTCGTGGGGTTCCATCACGGGCTACACCAACGTTCCATCCATCCGACAGATATTCATAGGATGTGGAACCTAACTTCAGGGACATGTAAGATTCATCATATCCAAAAGCCAGTGGATGAGTTATATCCATTTGAAGTTCATAAACTGCGCCGGGATTAGAGTTGGTAGTCGATTCACGTCCGGCTGTGTCATATTTTCTGAGTCTGGAATCCATGCTTTCATCATCAGAACCTTCGCGGGATTTTCTGGATAGGTTAAAGCCATCTTTTCCTGCTAAAAATCCATTCGCACGATCCAGAGCGATCAGCGTTCCCCCACCTCTTATCCAGCTTTTCAGATCATCCAGTCCGGAACCCCCAAATGCATCGCTATACGATCCTGATGGCATGATCATAACATCAAAATCATCCCAATTCAGATAATTCAGATCATCCAAATTCACCAGTGTGATCGGATACTCGATCTGTTGATCAAAATAATGCCATACAAACCCAACGGCATTGCTGCTGGTACCATCACCAGCAATCAGTCCGACCCTCGGAATATCAATTAAGCTTACTGATGATGACCCGAAATCCTTTCCGCTATCAACAAAACCTGTTGCAACCGGAGTAACTTCTCGGTTCAACAGGTCAGCCGCATCTTCTACAATGCGGTCGAAATCACTTCCCAGTTTCTCATTTCCGTTCCTTGTAATCACCAGTGTACCTGCAGCATAGCTGCTTCCATTGATACTAAATCCTTCGTCAGCGAAACGTGGACGAACACCGTTTCTCAAAAGCTTAGCTAAGAATTTCAGGTCATCCATTGAATTCCACTTAGCTAGATAGGCATAGGGCTTTTCAATATTAACCGGAAGAGATGCTTCTGTATCGAGGGAAACACCATTGGTTTCGATCTCGCCGGACAGGGCATATCCATCCACTCCGAATGCATAATGTGCTTCCCATGCAGTGATGTCGTAGGTCATAGAATCGGCTAATTCAGGCTTTGGCTCAAACAATACTCTTACCAGATTACCCTGTGGCTGACGTGTACTTATCACGAAATCGCCTTTCTCGATGCGAACTCTTTCGGTCTGTCCATTTGAAAAATTATACCCGTTCGGGTTGCTGTTATTCGCAGCCTCGCGAACCATAATATTCTGATCCAGCAAATAACGCATCAATTGAGCCGTTTTATCAGGATTGCTGCTCTTTTTTACCACAAATGTCTTGTAGTTCCCCGATCCATTGGTTCGTGCATCACTGAAATACTTTGCGAATTCTGATATCACTTTTTCTGCATTTTTAGCAGTGATCTCAACCGTTGACAGCCCTGTTGTTGAATGATGTAACAGGCGATCATACAAACTCAGTGTATCTCCCTGAGCTGTTTGAACTCCAAGACCAACGCCACCAGCCTGCTCGTAGGTCATGCCAATAGCTCCATTGTAGGTTGGCCAGGTGTCCCCATAACTAGGGTAGAACAAATCAAATACTTCTTTAGTAAAATAGAGCCAGTTATTTTCATCAAAGTATTTGGCGTGGTTCTTACCGATCTGAGTCTGAAATTCTCTTTGCCATTCCGAGATCACATTGTGAAATGGTTTTGCTGCCGGAGCGAAATAGTAGGGTGAATTATATCCCTGTTCGTGAAAATCGACATGTACCTGGGGCATCCATTCCATATAGGCTTCAATTCTCTGCTGGCTTTCGATCTGTGTCTGCCATGCCCAATCACGATTCAAATCAAAATAGTAGTGATTGGTTCTTCCTCCAGGCCAGGGCTGACTGTGTTCTCTGGCTTCCGGGTGTGCATCAAACTGAGCACCCGTAACAGAGCGATTCCAGTTCACATACCGGTCACGTCCGTCCGGATTGATCATCGGATCCATGATCACAACCACATCATCAAGCCAAGCGGTTTTGTTAGTAACTAATTCATAGATCGTATAAAGAGCTGCTTCGCTGGAAGAGGTCTCGTCGCCATGAACATTATAACTCAGCCAGACAATTGGTTTTTGATTTGGCGTGGGATCACCTGCCTCAAAGCCAACCAGCTTTAAATTATTAGATCTGATCTCATCAATATTAGTCTGGTTTTCTTCGGAGGTCACAACTACATAAACCAGTTCACGTCCCTCGTAGGTTTTACCATACTCCTGGAATGTAACCAGATCCGAATTCTCAGCCACATGTTTGAAGTAGTTTTCAACTTTGTAGTGAGGTGTCCACTGCTCTCCCAGTTCATATCCCAGAAACTCAGCTGGTGACTGAAGTTGAGCGTTTGTGTTTACGCTGAGAAAAAGGATGAATAGTAATAATGTGATACTCTGCTTCATTGTGATGATTTAAGAATTCAAAATTCAAAATTTGAAATTGAGCATAAGCCAATTTTAAATTTTGAATCTTTCATTTTTCATTGTTAAGTGCCTTTTCGATCTGATCTTTTACACTGTCCATGATCGAGTTTGGGATGGGAACTGTCAGGCTATAGTGAGCGATCTTCCATACTCCATCTTTTTTGACCAACACCCCTGTTCCACGGCACGGCCCTAAATTAGGGGTATCTAACTCCTCATCAAACCACGCTGTGTTGCCATCTTCATCAAACATCACATGTCTTTTGATCGGCGTAAAATTCCAGGCTCTTCCCCTTTCAAAAGGTACTTTAGCATACGCTTTGAACTGTTCCACATTCCAGCGCTCCGTAGCATCGGTGCCCATAAATATGGAACCTTCATTTGCAAAATGCCCAAAATAGCGATCAAAATCGGCCTCGGCTGCCGCATTATGCCAGTCGTCCATAACTTTATTTACTTCTTCATTTTGTGAAAACCCCGCCATTGGGAGCATTGTCAGGAGAGCAATAAGGTACATTTGTTTCATTGACACCAATTTTGTTTTGATGTTATTTTACAGCATACAAATGGAATGAACAACCTTTTTACATAAGTTTTAGATTGGGTTCAAAAGCTATGCTTCAGCATATAAATAATTGCCATCATGCAACTTTCAACATCGTTGATAACAGTCATAATATGTTTATATAGTTTAGCTTCTCCTATTGTGATGAGACACGATGTGGGGGAATCGGAGTATATTGAGTTAGCAGAAAAGTATGCAGGGTCTGTAGTAAACCTGAGCGCCGGATGTGGCACATTCATCCGGGATAATGTCATCATAACTGCGGCACATGTAGCTATTATGATCGAGGAGGGTACTTACGTTACCGTTGACGGAAAAAACTATTCAATCAAAAATATCATTATTCATCCCGAATTTGTGATGGAGCGAAGGATTGAAAACGATATCGCAATCCTGATCTTAGAAGAAGGCGTTCCGGATGTTGAAACTGCTAAGCTTTATTATGGAAATGACGAACTTGGTAAGTCTATTATTTTTGCCGGTACAGGATGGGCAGGAACCGGAGATAAAGGAATGATTGATGGAGCTATTGTTAAAGATGAGATTATGCGGGCAGCTCAGAACAAGGTGGACCAAATTACTGAAAATGGTTTTATCAGGTTCACTTTTGATGAACCGGGTTCGGAAAATGCATTGCCTTTAGAAGGTATCAGTGGTCCCGGAGACAGTGGCGGACCAGCCTTATGGTTCAACGAAGGTCAGCCTTATCTGATGGGAGTGAGCTCATATCAAAACGGAAGAGGTTTACAAAGACCCCAGGGAGTGTATGGTGTATATGAATATTATACCCGGGTTTCTGAATTCGCACAATGGATCGATCAGGAAATAGGAAAATTGAACTAGCTTAAATCTTCAGATTTCATTTCTATACCAGTACTTTAAAAAAGAAATAGAGTAACCTACTAAACCTACTGAAATGCCAACCAATCAGGATGTAGCAGAACAACTGAATCTCGTATTCCAACTCATGCAGCTTGCCGGAGAAAACCGGTTCAAAGCTATTGCATTCGATAAAGCCTCCCAGACCATCAAAGGCTTGAGTGATGATATCAACGAATATATCGAGAATAAAAATCTGACCGATATAAAAGGGATCGGTAAATCAATCGCTGAAGATATCTATGCCTATGCCGAAACCGGAAAGATGCCGGTATTAGAAGCCTTCAAGGAAAAAGTACCTTTGGGTTTAATAAAATGGCTGGATATTTCTGGTCTCGGCCCTAAGAACATCCTTAAGATCCATGAAGAGTTTGGTATCACTGAGATCGAAGAACTCAAAGGCCTGATCGAAAGTGGTGAACTGGCAAAATTACCGGGACTCGGTGGAAAATCAGCGGAGAAGATCGCCAAGTCCATCGAATGGATGGAAAAGTTTGACGAGCGGTGCAGAATTGATCAGGCTACCAAAATTGCCGAAGTGATCGTTGAAAGCATGAAGGATTTGCCCGGGGTTGAGAAGATCGAGGTTGCCGGATCGCTTCGCCGGGCCAAAGAAACCATTGGCGATATCGATATTCTGGTAGGGGCCAAGGAAGAATACTCGAATGATCTGTTTGATGCTTTTACCAGTCATGAGCGGGTAACCGAAATCCTGGGACGGGGAGAATCAAAGAGCTCTGTTCGAACAAAAGAAGGCCGTCAGGTTGATCTCCGGATCATCCCTCCGAAAAGTTTTGCTGCGGCACTCATGTATTTCACAGGCAGCAAAGAGCATAATATTGTAATGCGTTCACGTGCCCGTGAGCGGGGAATGAGTCTGAATGAATTTGGCTTGTACGATCTGTTCGAGAATGGGGAGACAAACAGAGATGCTCCACATTCCTTTGAGACAGAAGCTGATATTTATAAGCTGCTGGGCCTGAGCTGGGTTCCACCTGAGCTTCGTGAGGACCGTGGTGAGTTTGAGATCTTTGAAGAACAGGATGAATTACCTCTGGTTCAGGAGTCCGATCTGCGGGGGGTGATCCATGCGCATAGCACCTGGAGTGATGGTAAGTTCTCCATTCGTGAAATGGCTGAGGCCTGTATGGAACGGGGATATGAATACCTGGGCATGACCGACCACTCTAAAACAGCTGCTTATGCAGGCGGCCTGACCGAAGACGAGATCAAACAACAGTGGGAAGAGATCGATAAACTGAACGAAGAATTCAAAAGCGCCGGAAAGAACTTTGTGATCTTCAAAGGTATTGAGTCTGATATTCTGGCTGATGGAAGCCTGGATTATGATGATGATATTCTGGAAGGCTTCGACTTTGTGATCGCGAGTGTTCATCAAAGCCTGGAAACACCCAGAGAAAAAATGATGGAGCGTTTCCGAAATGCGATCAAAAATCCATACACACGGATCGTGGGCCATCCAACAGGACGACTACTCCTGAAGAGAAATGGAAGCGATATCGACCTGAATGAACTTGTCGCACTTGCAGCAGAACACAACACGGCTATAGAAATAAATGCAAACCCTCTGCGTCTTGATCTGGACTGGAGCTATGGTAATAAAGCCAGGGCCGTTGGAATGATGACTTCCATCAACCCTGATGCACATAACATAGACGGGATCGATCTGATGAAGTATGGTGTTAAGATCGCACGAAAAGGAAAATATGAGAAAGAGCGTGTGTTAAATACCAAAAGCGCAGAAGATGTAATGGCATTTTTTAAAGCCCGATAACGGAACCTGTAATGATCATTGAAGAGAAAGATTTCAAAAACCATCAGATGAGCAAGCTGCTGAAAGGCACTGTTGTTCCCAGACCTATTGCCTGGGTTTCTTCAGTTAGTGCTGAAGGCATCTCAAATCTTGCCCCGTTCAGCTATTTTACCGTTATATCCAGCGACCCGATGATGCTCGGTTTCTCCATTGGTAACCGTCCTGTTCAGGATAAAGACACACTAGCAAACATAAAGGATACCGGAGAGTTTGTAGTGAACATGGTCTCTGCGAAACTGGCGGAAGGGATGCATATTAGCAGCAAGGGATTTCCTGCTGAAGTAAGTGAGTTTGAAAAAGCCGGAGTAACTGAGTTACCCGGTCATGCTGTGGACTCTCCGCGGGTTAAAGAGTCACCCATCAGTATGGAATGTAAACTGGACCGTATCATCGTGATCGGAGGGAGTAGCCTCGTAATAGGTAAAGTTGTTTGCTACCACATACTGGATGAACTGTATATGGAAAATGATAAAGTAGATATTAAAGCTTTCGATCCGATCGGCCGCCTCGCAGGAGATTATGCTTATATCAGAGAGTTCTTTGATCCCAGAACCTAAAATTTTAGTGAGATTATATTTTTACCTAAGCATTTAAGGCAATATTTCTGAAATGCCTAACTGATTCATATTACCTTCACATTTCTTTTTTAGAGTCCACCTTAGCTTGAAGTAAATGGTATCGCTTCAGGCCTGTTAAATTCTTACCGGGCTACATTTTTCACAACAACTTGTGTGAAGTAACTCGTCTAACATTTTGGGGGAATACAATGAAAAAAAGAATGTTCTTAGCCACTCTGCTTACTCTTCTTTTAAGTACTTTAATTTATGCAGAACCCGCCACTACTGAAACGAACAGTGGAGGTATAGACTGGTTTGAGCTGATCATAACATTTGGGTATCTGGTTGGTGTCTTCCTCTTGCTGCCAATCGTAGTGTATACAAATATGCATGAATCTCTTGATGAAGATGAGGAAGAAACCTCTGAGGAATTATCATACTCAGGTAGTTTAACCGAGGCCGAACGTAATGAACAAACTGATATAATTCTTCAGAATATTGAAGAAAAACTGACTCCTTTCACTATTGATGATGGTAAGGAGATGCTCACTATCACAAAAGGAACCCAGGCTAAGTTCATGAAAAAAGCTCTGGATTATATTCATACAGAACTCCATCCAACTGATCCTGATCTCATTGAACGTTATAACGAAATGTCTTCAGTATATAACGACCGTTCTCAACGCGTCTTTACCGGCTCATGGTGGATCATTCTATGCAGCATTGGTATCGGGGTTCTAATGCTCGTTACGGCCGGATTTACCAATTTCATCATTATTCACACACTTGGTGTTATTTTCTATGTTCTTTCCAGCCGTTCAACAATGTATGGTATCGAAAAAAGAATGAAGATCTTCGGCATGATGCCTGGCTTTTTAAGCGGTATTATTTCCGGACTATTTTTAGGCAATGGCACCAAATACTATGTGAAATCCGGAAACGGACCCTGGAAACGGGATTGGGAAACAGAAGGAAGCATGGCTATGGTGGGCTTATTGATTATGCTTGTGGTTGCAATGTTCCTTGGATTTATGGCAGCTATTTTGGGAGTAGTAAATTTCATTATCAATTACTCTTCCTCTTTCCTGTTGCCATTTCAATCAAATGAGAAATGGTATCAAAAGAATTTTGCGGTGTAGTAGTTCAATCGTATTCGATCTTATTGCCAAGCAGATACCCGTAGGGCCGGAGTTCATCGATTTCCTGAAAAATGACTCTTAGTATGCCGATCAGAGGAACAAAGAGGATCATTCCCGCAATTCCCCAAACTTCGCCTCCAATGATCAGTGCAAGCATCGCCATAAATGGATTTATAGCTACTTTAGATCCTACGATTCTCGGAGTGATGAAATTTCCTTCCAGAAACTGAACAACCGCAAAAACTGCTACCACCAAAACCGGGGTTAACAGTGAATCACCCAAAAGCAGTGCAAACAACAACGGAGGTAACGCGCCGATAATAATACCTATATATGGTATTACTGCGAGCAGTGATGCAAATACCCCGAAAAATATCGCGTGCTCGAGTCCTATAATAAGCAGACCGGTTGTATTCAAAACCGCAAGTATCCCAATCACAGTCAGCATACCCACCAGATAATTTTGGGTGACCTCCTGTACATTAACCAGAACTTCATCAATGCTTGAGCTCCCCTCTTTTCTCTCAAACAGCTTCTCAAAAAAGGTCTGATACATCTCACGGTAGTAAAGCATGAAAAACATAAAAATGGGAAGCAGAGACATCAAAGTGAATGTGCTTGTAGTGGCACTCAGGATTGAACTGAAATAAGATCCACTTTTGTCGATGATATTACTTAAACCCTGTTCCAGGTAATTGGAACGTTGCTCCGCCGACAAACCCACCGTCTCTTCCAGAAAACGAATACCATCTGCAGTTACGGATTTAAGTCGCTCACTGACCTCAGGAACTCTTTCGGCAAACTGAACAAACTGAGCAGATATTAAAGAGATGATACCGGCTACAACAATGACCACCAATATTATGGAAAGTATAATGCTGAATGCCCGGCCCAGTTTCCAGCTCTCCAGTTTTTGTACAATGGGGTTCAGAAGCATGGAGAAAAAAGCAGAGAATGCGAGCGGCATCAGAATGAATTTTCCATAGCTGAGTATCACAAATAATAGTGACAAACCAATCATCACTACTGACGCCTTTAACCAGAATGGGTACTTTCTCTCCGTCTTTACAGGGTGGTGTTTCATCATTTGATCTTTGTTAGCACTTCGAATGAAAGGTGATCGATCTGGAGATTGTCTCCTCTATATCCTCTTATTGATTTGACCATAAGTTTGAGCTTTAACTCATCATTCTCAAATTCAAAGATCATTTTATCCCTGGGTACAAATAATTCACCCTCTTTTAAATTCACAGTTTTTCCAAGACGGGAAACTATTTCCGAGAGATCTATCTGAATCACTCTTTCAGAGTTCTTTTCATAGACATCCAATACACCATCAATGTTTCTTAAGTTGAATTCCCAATGGTGATCTGATTCATTCAGTTCAACAGATAAATTATTTGGATTCTCAAAAGTTATATCTCCAAGAATCACATCATAGTCACTTACACCTGAGAACCAGGTTCCATCGGCAGTATATCGAAACTGAGAAATGCTATTATTGTATGAATCAGCAGTCTCCCATTTTGAAACAAACTCCAGGTTCATCAGACCCAGGATATCAGAACCTGAATTTACTGTGTCATCTTTCGCATAAAAATCTTCTTGGAAATAAGGTTGAAGTACATCAATACCATGAGTTTCAATTAAGTAAAAGACAATTGAACTCAACTCTTTTCTCTGGTTGAATTCCAGATCAGATCCAGAAGTACTAACAAAGCCATCTTCTCCCATTCTTCCACTCTCTGTTAACAACTCAGTAAATCTGCCCAGCTGACTCCGTTCTGATACCTCAAATGCTCCAAAGGGCCCGAAAGAAGAAAGTATCGCAATAATACATAGTGATACCGGAATCACTTTGATACTCTTTATTTTGCTGATCAAAAAATAGATCACAATTCCACTTAACCAAACTCCAAGCGTTGCCACAAAATATCTTGGAACCGTAACCCCATATTCTGATATCCTTATTCCGATCGATACCATCAACAACATGATCAAGGGTAAAAGTGCAATGTAATATCCCCTTGAATACACTGAAATCCAGGTATGATCCTTACTGTTCCGTATTGGATATAACAGCAGTAAGGAAAGGATTCCTGCTATCGAAAAGCTGAGAACCAAATTTGAAACCCAGCCATTTGGTAATTCCCATTCAAAAATGATCTTCCCCAGATATAAATAGAGAATCAAAATGTAGATCGTAACCAGAGGAATAAGTACATATTGAACAAATACTTTTAGTCCCGTTGGATACTTTAATTCAAGTTTTGTGTCAGGATCAATATCCGGCACACCGGACAGGAAGAAGACAGTGTTGAATATCCCGACCAAAAATATAAATAGCTGCCCGTACCTTTCCCCTTTTATACTCACTTCGAGGAGATTATCAATAGCTGCCATGGCAATAATAAGCCCAATAAATAGCGCAGCGGAATAAAGTGCCGAAAGAAGAATACGCAGGAAAAGAGTCTTGTTGTATTCCCAGAACTCTTCAACATTTCCCTTACCGATGAATGGTGCAAACGCTACCATCAAATGAGTGACCAATGCAAATAGTACGAACCTGAACCACACTTCATGAGGTCCTTGCGAAAAGCCATCCCCATTCAGAAAATAGTAGGTTACCAGAATCAGAATTACGACGGACCTGAGCAGGTTCTTCTTTAAGGGACTAAATTCAGAACGCTCCGAAAATACATCAATGGCAAAACTCAAAGAAATTCCCAGGGCGGAGATCACAAACAATCTGAGCGTAACTGAAAAGGCTCCACTTTGAGTATCCGATAACTCAAGCAGATAAATCGCTGCACATGTACCAATAAATGCTAATGATAAAACAACCGGAAACCTCAGAAAGGTATTTGAAGTACTTTTGATGATCTGGGAAATGGACGGGATGGATAGCTTCATATTCTGAATATTTTGCTTAAATATTCTCTGATGGAGGTACACCAGATTGAACAAGTGTACTTAAAATTTCAGCACAAATACACCCCTGAAGAAAATCACAAAATAAATCACGAAGCCTGTTTAATTCGAAGCCTGAAGTTTGTTTTTCCCGGTTGTGAATCCATATCGAGTTCACCTCTCAACTGTCGAACCAGGGTTTTGATGATGGTCATTCCCAGATTTTTAGTTGAGCCCTTATCCTCAGGATGTGGCTGCTTAAAACCAACCCCGTTATCCTGAACCGATAACTCCAGATGATCGGTACCTTGCTGAAACCTTACCTTTATCTCTCCCTCATCTTTATCAACGAAAGCATGTTTATAGGAATTCACAAGTAGCTCATTCAATAAAAGCCCTAGCGGGATGGCACGGTTCATTTCCATCTGAAACCCACTGGTATCAAGATCGAGCTTTATCTTTTTACCCACCGGATTAAAAGACGTATTGATCGATTTACATAATCGGCCAAGGTATTCCTGAAGATCTACCTTTGAGAAATTCTCAGTTTGATAAAGAGTTTCATGTACAAATGCCATCGACTTCACTCTAGACCTGGAATCACTAAGTACGTGCTTAACACCAACGTCTTCCGTATTCATGTACTGCAATTCCAGCAAAGCAGTTACTACTGCGAGGTTATTTTTAACTCTGTGATGAATCTCCTTGAGAAGTACTTCTTTCTCCGAGAGAGATTGAATGAGTTCTTCTTCTATCTGTTTGAGCGACTGAGTTTTAATATCAACACTCTTTTTTAATTCCTTATTCCAGCTTCCGATAAGGAAAACACCACCAAGTCCAACACAAAGAACGATCCAGATTGAAACCCATGTTATTATTTCCACTGATTCCATGGAACTCATGATCGCTTCAAGAGATTTCACCTCCATAGACGAAATTTCTTCTGCAAGTCTTTGCTTGCCTAGTAATTCCCCTGAATAAATGAAAATTGAGATCACAACGGTTGTAAGCACCACTGTACTGTAAACCCAGGTGGTAGAAACCTCGGGGCGTGGGGGAACATCATACCATTTGTCTTTAAGCCGTTCCACAACCGGTGATAACAGATAAAGTGCCGGAGCTATTATTACCACTGATTGTAGAAAGGTTCCTGCCCACCAGGCATTCCATAACTGAGCTGTTTGGGTGGCCGATAATTCGTGCGAATTGCTCCAGATAAAAGCCCCAAGTGAACTGGCTGTAGCCGATACAAATGAGGTAAATACAAAGACGATCACACTTGGGATACTCCTCAGAGAGTAATCGACAGAGATGCTGTGATACACTATTGCCACAATTGATAACCCGAACACAAATGCCATTCCGAATAAAATAGACCATTGGAACTCAAGGTGGCTGAAAATTCCAATCACAAACATGGACAAGAAAATGGGGATGAATGACCATTCAAATCCAAACCAGAACAACAGTAACAAACTCAAAAGTAATGGGGGGTTGATCAAAAAGAATTTGATCAATTGGTTTCGATCAGCGTTTAAAGTAACCCAGTCATCCGGAAGATTCGTCAAGGTCAACCAAATAGCAAAACAGATAAGAACTATCCAGATTGTTAAAGCCCCGATGACTCTTAAATCGAATGGTTCATATTTCCCCAGAATATAATCTAATTGTATAGGCCGCCACATAGAAACTAATTTGTGGATCTTAGCTCCGACAAAATGTGAGTTTAGAAGGGTTTTTCAAATTAAATTTTTAGTTTTTTTAATGAATCTCTCTTTTTACCTCATTTCCTGTAGAATCATATTCGATCCATGTTCCTGAAATTTCACCATTTTTGAACTCCCCTTTCACCGCCAGATTCCCATTTTTATACCACCTTTTTACCTCACCATTCCCCCCTTTTGGAAATACAGATCTCTTCGTTCCATCTGAAAAATAAGAAGTCGATGCAGAATCGCTCCTTACGGTATACCATCTTATTTCTCCATGTTTATCAAAATATGTTGATACACTATCTTCATGAAGTTCTTTTATCTTATTTGTGAGAGAATTGCGGTAGATCGTCTGTGATGAGGTCCATTCCACCAGAAGCTTTCCATTAAAACTCCAAACCTGTCCAAAATCCTTTATAAAATCAGCATCCATTCCCAACTGCCTGTTAGGATGCCAAAATCTCAAGCGTTGAATGTACCCATCTCTGAACACTGCTTCCACGTTATACACATCCCAATCGTAAGTTCGTATATAGCCTGAATAAGGTTGCTTATCTTTTTTGTAAACCAAACGAAGTCCGGGATCCTGAACTTCATAGTAAGTTGCCCCGTTTGCGTTTGTACGTTTGATAAACAGCTGTGCCGGGATCACCCCTTGTACTTTATCCAAAAAAGTAAGTTCGGGGTATTCCTTAAGAAAAAAATACGCTCCTGTGGTTCTTTCTTTGCACGCTGAAACCAGAGTACCGATTAAAAGAACCCCAAGAACAAACCGCTTCATCAGTTGTAATTATATCCGAATTTCTCCGCTATCACATCCCGATCCATTTCTTCTACGGTCATGGTCATAGGTACCGCAGATACCGGCCGGTCGGCCTGACCCGTTTCTACTGCTGCTATTTTATCTAACACATCCAGTCCCTGGATCACCTCACCAAACACTGTGTAATTGTTATCAAGAAAGGGTGTCCCTCCCAGAGTAGAATATATTTTTCTCTGTTCCGGAGAATATACTCTCGGGATATAATCACTGAGCGTTTCCTCTTCAACTTCTTTCAAAATTGATTCTACACTGTCAATTCTGCCTGCTGATTGATTGCGTCTTAAAGCTTCGAGCACATCCTTATTCTCCGGGGCCTGGATGTAGTCCCTCATAATGAGCTGCTTGGCGTTTTGATTCTGACCTTCCTGAATCTGATCGAGTTCCAGAGAACTAACCGGTTTCCCCTGAACTATATAAAATTGTGAGCCACTGGATCGTCTTTCCGGGTTTTGCTGATCTCCAAGCCTGGCTGCCGCAAGGGCTCCCTTTTTGTGAATAAGATCTGAATTAAACTCCGCTTCCTGTGTATATCCCGGGCCACCCTGGCCATCATTAAATGGAATATTATCCTTTGAATTCGGATCACCGCCCTGGATCATGAATTCCGGGATCACACGGTGAAATGTTGTACTGTCATAGAAGCCCACATCTACCAGTTTTAAAAAATTCGCTTTATGTATTGGAGTTTCATCATAAAGAACTACATACATGTCACCATAATCGGTACTGATCTTTACTATTTTATCGGTTTGGGGAGCTTGCCCTTCACTTTGCTGTTTGCTGCAAGCCGCGGTTGTTAGAAGTGCGAAAATCAAGATGAGAGATCTTTTCATCTGCTTAATGTGATTTTAATATTTTATTATTCATTTTTGGAAGGCAATAGTACAAAATCATTGCCCTTTACACTAAAACAAAATACACCGAAATGCATATCGATCATATTGGAATTGCCGTAAAAGACCTTGAAAGTGCGATCAAAACATATGAGACTATTCTGAATTCACCATGCAGCAAACGAGAGCTGGTATCTTCCGAAAAAGTTGAAACAGCTTTTTTCAATACCGGTGAGTCTAAAGTAGAATTATTAGGAGCTACTGAACCAGACTCTGTAATTGCAAAATACGTTGAGAAAAAGGGAGAAGGTCTTCATCATGTTGCATTCGAGGTAAAAGACATCCATGCTGAACTGGACCGCCTCAGAGGTGAAGGATTCACAATTCTAAATGAACAGCCAAAACAAGGTGCCGATAATAAGCTTGTGGCCTTTATTCATCCCAAGGATAATAATGGAGTTCTGGTCGAATTATGCCAGACTCAACCCTGAGATCAGAAATGATATCTCAAGGTTAGATATGAATGTACATTATGAAGTACAGTGTCGTCATCGAAAAGATAGTTATCCCGATTTGCGTATGAAGAACTTATGGTATAGGAGATCTTTGCGAAAGAACCCGAAAATTTAAGCCCTACCTGATGTTCTATATCCTGAGGTGTTGCCTCTGTCGGATCTGTAAAGTGAGAATAGAAGTAATCATCGTTGTAGCGTGAACGTTGATATTCGATCATAAGCTGATAAATATCCCAACCGTATGATATTGTGATCATATCGCCCTGACTTCCCGGCCCTATCGAAGCCCCGATAACCTGGCCATTATTTGTATAACCCTGTTTATTGATATAGTGAGTATACAAACTCCCCGGATTAGAAATATTCGTCTCCCAGGTTGCCAATTCACTATGCTCAATAGTAACCAACATATATCTCTTCTTGCTCATCTCGAACTTCTTATTCATGCCAATCATATAACCTGCATTAGTTTCCGGCTGTTCTAACAACTGGACTATTCCTCCGGCATAATCACCTCGAAATAGTTCCAGATAAAAAGATAGGTCCTTTGCACTGGTTTCCCACTTCATACTTCCGGAAATAATCTGATCGTAGATATCATTTACAAAGGATCCATCTGGTTGATTTCTTCTCTTATCATCAAAAAATCCTTTAAACAAAACCACACTGCCTGTTTTAAACGCATTACTCAAATACCTGTTTTGAGCATAAAACACTCTATTAAATCCAACTGATAGCCCTTCAAAAAAGCTAGGTTGATAACCCAAACTAAGACCTGTAAAATATCGCCAGTCATCATCAGGATCATTGTTGAAATAATCAGACTCCCGGAGTAACCCCCAAAAAATATTGACCTCAAAATCACCGACCTTTGATTTTAGCGGCTTTGAAGTGCCAATTCTAAGGTGTGGGAATCCAGGAGCATTAGTACTCATTATTATCGGGTTATACAATGCTGGACCCCATCTCATGTTCTGGGAGGAAAGAGCCACCTCGAATCTATTCAGATTCATATTTAACTCACTTTGCCCCAGAGAGAAAATATATAGTGGGTCATCCCCATATCGCGAAACCAGATCTATGCCTGTTGTATAAGGATTCTGATATTCCGGTCTCGTATTTAGATTACCTCCTGTATAGAACGCTCTGTTTTCAGAGTAATGAACGATTGGATTTATTACATAAGTAAGTCGACCAATCGTACCTGAAAATCCAAACCCAAATGTTGTATTCAAGCCCCTGCCTCCCCAGGCCGGACCATCATTTATACTTTTGGCGTATCGGGTATTATAAAGCGTATTAAGGTATATGGGAAGTACATTCAATGCTCCCTTCACGCTATCCCTGCAAGCTATGGAAGGAAAGAAATTGATATTCTCAGCGTAGCAAGTCCCATTATAATTAGTTGCCAGATCCGTTTGATCATATATGATTGTCTGGGCTTTTGGATGATTGGTAAGAAAACACCCGAGAAATAATACCAACAGAGTAACTTTAGACCCTTTAATTGTATTTACTCGCAAAAAGTGCATCAGAAATGATATCTCAATGTAATATACGAATGGACATTTTGGAAAATAGTATCATCATCAAAAAGATAGTTATCCCTGTGTGCATAGCTTGAACTGATCGTGTATTCAATATTCGAAAACCAACCTGAGTATTTCAACCCAACCTGGTGTTCAATATCCTGAGGTGTAGGGCCACTTCTGTCAGTAAATGTAACATAAAAGTAATCGTCATTATATCTGGCCCTTTGGTACTCCAACATCAGAAAGTTCTTCTTCCAGAAATAGGTAAGGGTAGCCATATCACCCTGGCTTCCCGGCCCAATAAATGCCCCTAACACCTGCCCATAATTTGTGTATCCTTGTTTATTTATGCTATGGGTATAAACCGTAGGAGCAAACTGGTAACTTGTTTCCCATGTAGCGAGCTCATTATGTTCATAAGTGAACACCATTGACCTCTCTTTCTTCATTTTAAACTTCTTGTAAATACCATACACATAACCGGCGTTTGCTTCTGGCTGCTCTAATAAGAGCACTATCCCACTGGCAAAATCGCCCCTGAATATTTCCATATAAATCCGAAAGTCATCTTTCTCATTTTTCCACTGCAGAGTTCCTGAAATTATTTGGTCATAAATGTCATTGGTTACTCTTCCTGCTGCATTCAGCTTTCTGGTTTCATCAAAGAAGCCTTTTGTAAATAATACTGTTCCGCTTTTAAAAATATTAGTTACATATCTGTTTTGGGCGTGAAATACTCTGTTAACTCCAATTGAAAAACCGTCCCAGAAACTTGGTGCATAACCAAGACTCATCCCAGTGAAATATCTCCAATTATCATCGGGATCTTCATTGAAATAATCAGATTCACGAAGCCCCCCCCAAAACACATTGATCTCAAAATCACCAATTTTTGAGCGCAGTGGTCTTGTAGTTCCTATCCTGAAATGTGGGATCCCAGGGGCATTGGTGCTCATGATCACCGGATTATATAAAGCAGGGCCCCAACGCATATTTTGGGTAGAAAGTGAGAACTCAACCCTATCCAGTTCGAACTTTATTTCACTTTGTCCCGGAGCAATTACAAAATATGGCTCGTCTCCATATCTGGATACCAGATCTATCCTATCTCTGTAATATGGGTACTGATATTCAGGGCTCGAGGTCAGATCACCACCGGTATAAAAAGCTTTGTTTTCTGAGTAATGAATGATCGGATTGATCACATAGCTAAACCTTCCAACTCTGCCCGAGAATCCAAACCCTAAAGTGGTATTGAATCCTCTTCCTCCCCAGGCCGGACCATCATTCAGGCTTTTAGCGTACCGTGTGTTATATAAGTTGTTCGAGTATACCGGAAGGAGATTAAATGTACCTTTTATGCTATCTGAACATGCTATTGAGGGAAAGAAGTTGATATTCTCATCATAGCATCCACTTTGGTAATTCTTGAAAATATCCGTCTGATCATAAATTATAGTCTGCGCCTGAATTGACCGCGTGATCAGGATAAATACGATCAGTTGAAAAACAACTCTTAGGTTAAATGTTTTACTCTCGGACATAGAAGGATAGATGATATTTGTATTCTTACATCTTAAAGGTATGAAATCTTAGCTTATCAGAATTGAATAATCCTTTAAGTAGTTTCAAAGCCAGAAGGCTCGGGATATTTATCTTCCAAAAACTTTTTGATCAGCTTAACTACCTCTGAATCAGGATGATCGCCCAGGTCATCATTCATGCAATAGTAATCGGGACTCCATTCTTGCATAGCCTGAACAAATTTTTGCTGCTTCCTGAGATTTTTTGTGATCTTATGAAATCGAAATAACCTGTTAAGCTCCCATATTTTTACTGGATCTGATTTATCTCTATGGTACTTTAGCATGTAATACCGGTACAATTTTATTGGACAGATATTACGGTCATCCCTGAACCGGCTTTTTCTTGTTTGCTCAACTTCATCCGGAAATAGTTCATATGCTTCTTTCCAAAACTTCTTATTGATCAAAGTAGGTTGATGTTCAATAATACCCATTCCGAAGATATCCTGAAATCCATCGTAAATACGCCATCTGAGGTTTTCCCCAAATAAAGTATTAAAGATCCGATACTTCCCATTCCGATAAAATGAGTCTATGCTGATACGATTCCCAAAAAGAAAATCATCACACAGGTAAATAAAATTTTCTGAAATTCCCGGGATCCGGTGCAGAAAACTTTCGATCACATTTGAGTTAAATGTTGGGAGGTATTCTTCAGGGATAACCTGATCATGGTGAACTATTTCCAGTTGAGGATGATCGATATTGAGCCACTCGGGAACCTGGGGACGTGCTGTGAGTACATACACCTTATTGAAGGAATTAAAATACATTTCCAGTGACCTAAAACTATACTTCAGCATATTAAAGCCATCACGATAGCGCTCCGGATTCAGGTCTTTTTTTACCTTCGCATATTTATTCAAAATTTCGATATAGTCTGGCTCTCCGCCATCCACCCAGGTATATACGATATCAAACTTCATCTAATTAGTACCCTCTTCACTAATTGCTGGAAGCACTTTACTCATGGCATATTCAAGATGTCTCTCGTTATCTATCTCACACCAATTCATATCCTCAAAATGTTCAATAAATACCGGCTCTGAAGTTTTTGAATACTCCGCAATCACGGTTTCATAATCTTTACTTAAATCATTGCCCCCATCTTCAACAAACCTTTTATACCGTTGGATAAAACCTTCCTTCAGTGCCCATATCCCCGTCATTACCCCTTCCGGACTGCTTTGACCCCTCAACTGTTTTGTCAACCGGGTGAGTACACCTGAATCTGACTGGAAGTATACATTATCGTCCAGATCCAGAGGAGCTGAGGTAAGTATCTTGTTCTTTGAACCGCCTTCAAGTCTTGATAGCGCTGCCGGATCATACAAAATGTCCGACTCCAACAAATAAAACGGCGCTTTTACCCGATCATTGAAAATCAGCAACGTATAGATGCTGGCGTGAACATCATATAAAGGGTTTTCCACGATCTCAACTTCATGGTATTTCTGTTCCAGATAACTAAAACTTTCGATCATATGCCCACAGCCAATGAATACTTTGTTTACTCCGGCACCGATCAAAGCCTTAATAGAGTATTCAATAATTGGCACTCCATTAAGTGGCGTAAGTGGCTTGGGGAATGAATCTCCTGTAACACTTCTTAATCTTGTGCCTTTACCTGCTGCTAATATAACCGCCGTTTTAATGCTCATTGTTTTCTAAGGTACACCTGTTCAATTTGTTTGGTGATATTTTTCCAGTCGTGCTTCTCTGCAATCTCAAATCCTTTCCGAATCAGGTGATCTGTACTCCGGGGATCAGTCATGTGCTTCTCTATGATCTTGTATAAACCATCTTTGTCGCCCGGTGTTGGGAAATTTTCAATTCCATATTCCCGGCCAAGATTCAAATATCCTGAATTTCCATACCCAACCACTTTAACACCCATGGCCATACCCTCAAGCAACACAATCCCGAAACTTTCACCATATAGAGAAGGCGCTACCAGTAAACTCGATTGCCCCAGATACTCTGACTTCTCCTCATCGCTGGTATTCGGGTAAAATGAGATATCCTCTAATGAATGATCAACTACATACTTTTTTGCCATCCCCATCAGAGGGCCATTCCCTAACACTTTCAGTTCGATCTTTCGGTTAGTATGATTCTGCTTAAGATTTTTATAGATCTCAAGAATGTCTTTAAGCCCTTTTCGCTCTTCAAAGCGCCCGATAAATATCAGCCTGAAGACATTCTCTTTTTCTGAAGAATCAGATCTTTCAACTGTTGCATCAATACCATTCGGGATGATCCTGAAGTTATCCGGGCTGTTCTCATCGTTCATTCCCATTGCGGCAGATTGTGTCTTCGATACAGAAATGATCTCATCGATCTTTGGAAAATAATAGCGAACACCCAGTTTCATTAAATTTGAGCCAATATATTTTCCGATTCCGAAGTCAGGAGGCGTATCATGAAAGGTGGCTACTTTTTTTACGCTTTTCGGAGCCATATTCAATATCTGAGTAGGCATGAACGGGTTCCAGATCGTATGAAAATGGATCACATCCGGATTGAAATCCTCCATAGTCTTTCTGAATATTTTTCTCTCATCTTTATCCATCCGGGTAATATCTATGGAAGTACCCCATATCCCAATTCTTTTTGAATCAGTTACATAATTAACCTCACAATCAAACTTTCTTCCAAAGCCTGATTTCTTTAAGCTTGGCGCAACTACCATCACCCGGTGATTTTTCTTAACCAGCTGATTACTTAAATGTGTAATATGGGTTTGAACTCCTCCGGGGATCGATAAATCGTAAGGACAAACCTGAATGATGTTCATATTAATAGCGCAACGCTTATATGTCTGAGAATTCTACTTTTGATAGCACCACAATTTTTGCGGATAGCGGAAGTTTTTTCGAACAACTCTCGATCGATGTTCAAAATGCACGTAATTCCGTTGCAATTCAGTGCATGAGTTTTGAAGCCGACCAGGTTGGGTGCAAACTTATCGAATTGCTCGAAAGTAAACCAAACATTGAACGTACTTTATTGATCGATAGTTATTCGCGTTTTGTAGTGAATGATACTTTTCTGGTAAGTCCTTGGGGCCTGTTTAATAAAAACGGAGCGTTAAAAGAGCGGCTGGCTCTCAAGCCTCTTCTCAAAAAAGCATCTGATTCTGGTGTACGGATCAGGTTCACCAATCCGATGGGATGGTTCTTGCGAAAATACCCGGCAAGAAATCATAAGAAACTGGTTCTGATCGATGACGATATTTCATATCTGGGCGGGATGAACTTTACGGAGCATAATTTCAAGTGGTCAGATCTTATGTTCCGCCACCAAGACAGCGCCACAAATTCTGCACTGAACAAATCTTTCCATTCAGATCTGGATGGGTCTCCCACTGATCCGGTCATAGATATTGATCCCCGCAAAAGGCTTTATATCCTGAACGGAAGAAAAACGAAACCTGCATTTCAGAAGATACTCTCGGCCATTAAAAAAGCTAAAAAGGTAGTCGCCATCTCTCCTTATATTTCTTATCCTGTGCTGGATGCAATTTCAAAGATTCCGGATAATACCGTGATTCTGCCAAAGCGGAATAATAAAGGCTATGTCAGTTTTCTACATTCCATAAAGAGGTATAACAATATTAATTACTTGTATGCAGGCGGAGAGATGGTTCACATGAAATTAATTATCCTGGATGATGAAACCGTTTTATACGGCTCTAGCAATTTTGACACCATCAGTTATTTATTTGAGCAGGAACTAATTTTGCAAAATTCGGACCCGGAGTTGGTTGGTAAATTGAATCAGGTTGCAACAAACTTAATAAGCCAGTAATCAAGCAGATGTTTTTTTCCGGTTTTTTTGATGATTTCTCAGACTCTTTCAAAAACAGATCTGCGGAAGAAAAATACGACCTGGTCTTCAGCCGTCCCGGAGGCTACATCCTGGCTAAAATTTTGGGAGGCGGACTAAAGCTTTCCCCCAATGCGATCTCGCTTTTGGGAATGTTCATAGGTATGGTTGGCGGTGCAATGCTTTTCCGTCAGGATTCACTGCTCTACACCGGAATAGCTGGCTTTTTGATCACTCTGGCAGGCGTACTGGATAGTGCAGACGGACAGGCTGCTCGTTTGTATAACCGGCAGTCACAAATGGGGCGTTATTACGATGCCATCATCGATAATGTTGTTTTTATCAGCTGCTACATCGGGGCAATATTGTACTTTGTTGACACTTACACTCTTCTGGGATGTTTAGCCCTTGGTGCTGTTTCCGGAGCTGTTCATAGCATCAAAACCTGCATTTATGAATACTATAAAGGTGAATTCATCTTTTTCTGTGGCGGAACTGATAATCAACGAAATGAAGATGCTGATTACTATCGGGAGCACTTTGTACGCAATACATTATTCGAAAAGTTTGTGTACATCGTTTTAGTCGATTATGTAAAAAAACAGCATCGATTCAAGTTCCGAAGCGATGAGGTCACCAAACAATTTGAACAAGCCAAAGATAAGTATGGCAGTGACTTTGAACAGCTTTTTCTGAGCGAAACACGAGGAGCACTTAGCTGGTGGGCATGGGTTTCCGGGTCGAATGTTATGAGAAACGGAATTGTGATCTCATCCCTCTTCGGCCATTTTGATTACTTCGCCTTCCTGAATATTGCATCTTACGCCTTGTTTCTCCTGGCAGGCAAGGTTCAGCAACGCGCCGACCAGCGAGTCCTTGATCAGGTTAACAAGTGGGACCTTACTCAGTCTCCGAACGAAATGACTCAACTACAAGAGAAATAAGAAAGGTAGACAGGAGCGTCCCGGATATTCCTGCAATTGCCAGGTCCCCAATCGACTCCATTCCCGGGTGATCGATAAAGAGTAAGCCCATGAAACCCAGGATGGTAGTTACTGAACACGCAGAAAGAACCGGAAACTTATCCTTCAGAAAATGAGGAAGAAATACTTTGCGGTAATTTTTCAAAGAGTCTACTAAATGGATCCCGTTATCCGCCCCAACACCAATTATGATCGGAAAAACAATCACATTGTACAGATTGATGTCGAATCGAAAGATCAGTTTCAGTCCCAGTAGCATCATAAATGTGAGTAGCAGTGGAGCAACAGCTATCAAGGTATCTTTGAAGGAGCGGTAATACACCAGCAACAGCACTACAATAGTGAGCATTGGTGTCAGAAACAGGTAGGTCGATTCATTGATCAGCAATTCCAGAATACTTGAGGCAATGATCGAAGTACTAGCAGCATAATATTCCCTTCCTGAATCCAGTATCATGGTACCTGAACTTTTACGGAACATGATGGATGTCTCGCCATTGGATAAACTCATTTTAGGATAGATGATTACCATCGGTGCTATCGAACCATCCTGAAAGAAAAACCTGTTTCTGATATATTTTGGCAGATTTTCCACTGTGGGAGGAACCGTCGCAAGGGCAATGTCAATAAATTCCCGGGCCTCATCACCTGCACTTTCCAGGTAGTCCTTGTTTCTGGTTATCAGGCCCAAAATTGAGTCGATTTTCTCCTTCTTTGTCTCAAATTCTTTTTCATTGGCAGGATATCTTGCTGAAAACGACTCCACCCTTTCTATATCAGTATAGGAGTTGTCCAGACCATTGCGAATGTGATCGAAGAGCTCTTTCGATTCTTCAATTGTGTCTGTGATGTAAAAAGAAGGCTCATGATAATCGGCCCCGGTATTGACCTCTCCTGAAAGATCCCGAAATTCACTTGGTTTAGATTCCGGCTCCAGATCCGAAAAGCTAAAATTGAAACTCAGGTGGGATGATCCAAAAAAAGCGAAGCCTCCAATCACAATTAAGATACCCGGCAGGAGCATTCTGTTGAGCGACCTGTTAGCAGAAACTTTATCCGCAAAACTACTGCTAATTGCTTCATCTTCCTGTTCATCATCAGCTTGCTTTCCCAATGATGGCGAGACCAGTAAAAACAAATAAGTAGAAATCAGATTCACAATGATGTTAATGAAAAAGATCATCCCGAAATGACGGAATCCATCAAAATCGGCGAATATGAGACTCATGATCGCAAGCCCGGTAGTGAGACAACTTAAGATGATGGGTTTAGTCGAGGAAAAGTAGGAGCTGACAACACCTTTTAGCCCCGATGTATCGAGTACTCCTTTTTTGTTGATAGAATATACATGGAGGATGTAATCAAGATTGATCCCAAAAAGTATACTGAATATGATCCCCGTAAATACATTGATCTCATCAAACAGAAAAGACGATATCCCAAGTGAGATCACGAACCCTGAGAACAGAATAAAAAACACGATGATCAGGTCTGAAATTATATAAAACGGTTTATATCCTGTTCCTCTGTTCACATATAACATGTACCCGATCAGAAACAGAAACAGACTCAGAACTCCAATTATGAGAGCCTTTGAAACGGAATACTGAATATCGTTGATCTTATCATACTGGCTGACGTAGGAGCCTCCCCAGAAAAAATCAAGATGAGGATATTGTTGTTCCAGCTCTCCGGCCTTTTCAAGCAAAATATTATACGCCCCTTCAACTTTGTTGTAATCACTCTTTACAAAGTCAGGTATGAAGCTAACCCGGATCACAGTACTGTCTTCATTGATTGAATATCGCCTTGAGTTGGACACTTCCTCCAGCAACACTGAACTCTCAGCAGCTATTTCAAGCTCATTTTCCCCATTGCTGGTATCTTCATCCATTTCTACATAAAATGGATTTTCCTCCATCTTCTTTTGATCTATGTACTCTTTCAGATCTTCAAAAGTGGCATCTAACTCATCCATTGTCATCAGATACAAAGCTGAATACCGGATATCATACAGATCGTTCTCAAGTTCTGCTGCCCTGAAGATCTTTGCCCCCTGATCCTTCAGCTCAAGTATATCAACAGTAATCGCTTTTGCTTTAGTGACCAGGTAATCTCCATCGTCCGATCGTATGATGAGATCGAATCCACCCTCACTGTTGTTCAACCTTGATAGCTCCCGATAGGTTGAGAGGTGTACGTTTTCGGTTGGTAATAAGGCTATCAGCTCTCCGTTAAATTCAAGGTTCATACTTCTGTTTAGCGCATAAGCGAACAGAGCACAATAGATCAGGATAAATACAATTAACAGGTTCCTGGGCTTCATTGATTTGCTAAATACTCCCGGATTACCTCGCCAACATACTTCATATCCTCTTTATTAAGGTCACCGATAACAGCCATCCTGAAGGTTTTATTTTCCGGTATAACCCCGGGATATACAGTAATATTCCTTTCGTATAAATAGTCATGGAAGTCATCAAATCCTTTCGGTAGTTTTTCGTCCAGATTTATGGCCATCAATATTTTTGATTGTTGCTCCATAGGAAGAAAGAAAGTAAACCCGAGCTCTTTCATCAAATCATACAGCATCTGCCAGTTTTCCTGATACCTTTCCCATCTTGCCTGAACCGTTTCCTCTATGGTCTCCTCTATCGCCTTATGGAAAGCATAGCTGATCTGAACAGGAGGAGTGAACCGAAGCTGATTCTTCTCCTTCAAATGATACCATTGCTTGTAAATATCAAAATAGAAGTTCCGAGTATTATCTTTTAGTTCATCCAGCTTATCTTTATGAAATACCACAAAAGCCAGACCAGCCATTCCCTGGATACATTTATTTGATGAAGCCGCCAGATAGCTCACTTTGGTTTTCATCAGATCAATCGGATACCCTCCGTAAGAGCTCATTGCATCCACAATCAGATCAATACCCAGTTCCTCGCATAATTCAGCTGCATCTTCGAGAGGATTCATCATCCCGGTAGACGTCTCATGATGGATCATTGCCAAATGGGTAAAATCTCCAGCAGATAACTTTTCTTTTATCAGGGTCAGATCCGGATACTCGCCGTATTTATGGACAGTATCAAAATTCAAGCCGTAAGAGTGGCATATATCAGCCATTCTGATTCCATACGCACCGTTTTTTACGATCAGAACTTTCGAATTCTTACCAATCGCAGAAGTTAACATAGCCTCAACTGCTCCGGTTCCACTGGCCGGAAACATACAGGCTTCATACTCACCTTCTCCGTTCCCGATCTTAACCAATCCTTCAACAATATCCTGCATCAGGTCTCCGAATTCATCCTCTCTGGGACAAATATCATTTACAACCAGCGCTTTTTTTACTGAATCGGAAGTTGTACCCGGACCGGGGTTTAGTAAGATCTTTCTTTCCAGATCATTCATGTCATTCCTCTCCTTCAGATATAAATTTCATGAAGTCTTTCTTGTTGTCTTTGGGAGCTATTGTCGGCCTTCCCAGCTCTTTACGGGAACCTGTTTTTGTCATTATTTCCAGCAATACAGGACCTTCATGTGTTACGAATTCAGGCAGTACTTTTTCTAATTCTTCTCTTGTTGAAATACGAAAGGCATTCTTGTATCCACAGGCATCGGCTATCTTTCCAAAATCTGTCACAAATCCGGCCGTTGGCTGACCTCCAACCGATTCATGGGCACCGTTATTAATCAAAATGTGTTTAAAGTTCTTCGGTGCAAGTTCACCGATAACTGCCAGTGAACCCATGTGCATGATCATAGCCCCATCACCATCAATGCAATATACTTTTCGTCCACTTTTTTCAAGGGCTATTCCCAGAGCGATCTGTGATGCATGCCCCATACTTCCGACTGTCAGGAAATCGCGTTGATGTCCCTGATTCTTTTCAGCTCTGAGCTCAAACAACTCCCTGGAAGTCTTGCCTGTTGTAGATACTACTATGTCAGAATCCCCCAAATGAGCTGAGATCACTCTCAGAACTTCTTCTCTTTTGAGTGTGTACACTGATGATGCCTCTTCGGATTTCAGCACGTATTCCTCAAAAGTATCCGGTGGTACCAGCAAGGCCGAAGGCCCTGAAGTTTTTTGTATGGTTTGAATTACTTCCAAAACCTGCTCTCTGGCTTTATCTTCCTCCCCTGATAAAATTATATAAGGAAGTTCCAGAGCCTGAAGCTGAGCCTCCATGGTTCGGCCCTGTTTTACATGCTGTGGCTCGTCTTTTTTACCAGGCTGACCCCTCCATCCGATCATAAGCAGCATAGGAATAGAATACACCTCGTTATCGACAAGTGAAGTAAGCGGATTTACTGTATTTCCAAAACCTGAGTTTTGCATATACACCATCGGTATTTTTCCAGTTGCCAGATGATATCCAGCTGCAATACCAATGGCCGCGCCTTCATTTGCTGCTATGATCCTGCTACCCTGATCGAAAGCATAGGAGCAATAGTATTTCAACAAAGAGTCAGGAACACCAAGGCTAAAATCGACTCCCTGATCTTTTAGCAGTTCATATAAGAATGCTGGTTTTAACATGTTCTCCTTAATTAGGCAGGATCTCCAGGATCTCCTTGATGGACATGCAGTATTTATCTGCTTCCAGCGATCGCTTGTTCTCCAGGATCGTCTCCGCTGTTTTTTTCATCGCCGGAAAAGCACTTCTTAGGAGATGGTTCGCATAGATCACCACGCTGAAGCCAGCTTCATACAGTTCATCTTCAGTAAACTGGTTGTATGAAGAAGGAACAGATATCACCGGGACCTTATACTCAAATTTCTTGTATTCCTTCATAAACTCCATGATCTCAGAACCATCTTTATGCCGGCTGTGGATCATGATCCCATCGGCTCCTGCTTCGATATATGCTTTTGCCCTTTTCAGAGCTTCTTCCATTCCAGCATTTGCGATCA
Source organism: Rhodothermia bacterium (assembly GCA_030427885.1). Classification (GTDB taxonomy): domain Bacteria; phylum Bacteroidota; class Rhodothermia; order Balneolales; family Balneolaceae; genus JAUICM01. The sequence goes on from JAUICM010000003.1 coordinate 200,699, forward strand.
GGCTTTCAATCCGGGCAATGATCATAAAGTCAGAAGTTAGCTGTGCTTTCTTACCGGATGATATCTTCTCACAAAACACATCAATATTTTCCAGTTCCTGCTTTACATTCGTACCAAACAGTGAATTTCTTTTTAGTCCAGATTTATCTTCAATGATCATTGCGGAAACACCCAGGCGCTCCATGTTTTTGACCATCATTGTAAAATGCTCGGTCAAACCACCAGTATCGCCATCCAGTATGATCGGTTTTGTGGTTACTTCGAGGATGTCGTTTATAGTCTGAATCCTGGATGTTCTGTCTACATACTCAGTATCTGGTTTTCCTTTAGCTGTTGAGTCGGTTAAGCTACTCACCCACAGGGCGTCAAATTCTCTTAATTCCCCTTCGGCTTCCACTTTGGTCTCTTCCACGATCAATCCGGAAATCCCGTTATGTGCTTCCAAAACCCGTACGATGGGTTTCGCTGCCAGCAAACGACGAAGCATTCTCCTCCTAATATCCGGAGTAGTACCTACTTCCCGCATGGCATTTCTCAAGCCTGTGGATGAGATCCCGTCTGTGTAATCCGGTTCAACGAGTTGCCCATCCCATTCCTTCAAAATCCGGATCACTTTATCACGAATATGCTTCTGAGGCCCAACCTGCCAATCAGTTCCATGAACCACATAATCTGGCCTCAATGCTCTCAGATTCTTTTCATAGTCCAGTTCTTCCTGCAAGATCACTTTTGATACGCCCTTAATATTTTCCAGAATTCGTTTACGTTCCTCATACTCCAAAAATGGCATCCGGCTATATTTGGTTACTGCTTCATCAGATAGTAACCCTACCGTGACCTCTCCCAATTCCCGGGCTTTCTCGATTATATTAATATGACCGTGATGTATGAGATCTGTACCCATACCCACATATACTTTTTTCATTTCAAAAAGTGCTTAAATTCTAACATTGATCCCGCTAAAATACACCAACTCCTGTAAAAATCGGAGAAAGATTTTAAGAGATATTTTATCCTTATCCGGTTTTATTTTTGGAGGAGAATATTAAGAATACTTATTGGCAACTCTCCGGCATCAAAACTATACTTCGCAAAAAAACAGCCCGTGTATGAACATTCCTATTCCTGAAAATGAATTCGATCGGCTGATCGACTTGTCAGAGCTTGACCTGGATTACAGCGAACTTCACCAGAATCTTGCCGATCTAACCAGTCTGGCTACAAAGGTCACCGGTATTCGGTTTTCTCATATTAATCTCATTGATGGTTTTACCCAGTGGACGGTTGCCTATCAGGGGCTGGAAGGCTCGCAAATGAATCGTGAGGATTCTGTTTGTACCTATACGATTACACAGGACCTGGATTTTGAAGTTTTTGATCTCAGCAACGATCAACGATTTCAGGACAAAGAATATGTTCGCAGCGGAGAGAAGCTCAGATATTATTATGGTATTCCTCTGAAAACTGATAATGGAAATAATATTGGAGCTTTGTGTGTATTAGATCCGGATCTTAAACAACTTGATCCGGAGAAGAAAGAGCTTCTTAAGCTTATCGCAAATGAGATCGTACAACGGATTCAATACCTTTCCCTGACAAAATCGCTTAAAGAACAAATTCAGATACTCAACGATCAACAACGTAAAATATGTCATGATATAAGGGGGCCTATAGGCGGAATTGTGGGTATTGCAGAAATGATCGAAGAGGATATCCAGGATAATAATTTTGATGAGGTCTCTGAGATGATCTCCATACTTAAGAAGGGAGGTGAATCCGTGCTGGAAATGGCGGAAGACGTGATGAATGAGACCACCAAACGTAACGGTCCGGGAGTACATCAGATAAGTATGGATTCCTTTTGCCAAAAACTGAACGAATTATACCAGCCACAGGCTCATGCAAAAGATATTATTCTGAATATTGAAGCGGATGAATCCACCGAACAAGTATATTTTTCCCGCTCTAAGCTCACCCAGATTGTGGGGAACCTGATCTCGAATTCGATAAAATTCACCGAGCCAAAGGGTACTGTTTCCGTAAATCTTGATATAAACCGAAACAGTAAAACCACTAAAGAACTCCATGTTTCGGTATCTGATACCGGAATCGGGATATCTGAAGATAAAATAGCTGACATACTATCTGGTTCAGCACAAAGTTCTGGCGGCACCTCCGGAGAATCAGGTTTTGGCTATGGCCTTAAACTGGTACGGTATCTTGTCCAAAAAGCGAATGGCTCCATTGATATAGAATCTCAACAAAAATCAGGCACAACTTTTAAACTTATTATTCCGATCTAGTTTTGAAGTAATAGGTGAAAGGGCTTAACTTTGATAACTCAATATTGTTCGGGGCGTGGCGTAGCCCGGTAGCGCGCTCGGCTGGGGGCCGAGAGGTCGCAAGTTCAAATCTTGTCGCCCCGACTTGTACAAAGAAGGATGTTAGTTAAGCTGGCGTCCTTCTTTTATATACTGAACCTGCATTATTATGGACATACTTCTGACTTAGAAAAAAGGCTCTTCAGTCGTAATTCCTCCCAAAACAAATACACCCGGGGCAAAAGGCCTTGAAGGCTCAAAGGATACACAGAATGTGACTCCAAAAGTGAAGCTTCACACATTGAGAACAAGCTCAAGGCAATGAAAAACCCTCAAGAGCTTACTTCTGGCTAGAAAGAAATGGCTAGCCCGGTAGCACGTCCCTACAAGAGTATAGGGAAGGTCGCAGGTTCAAATCCTGTCATCCCGACTCTTTTATTTTATCTCGTACTAAAAACGAATCCCCACAGAATATTTTAGAACAAGATCAGGAACGGCAAGCACTGTAACCCCTACATCAATATTATTGAAGATGCTGTATTGTCTTCCCATAGAGAATGTTTGGGGTAGTGGGAGATCCAGTGTGGATTTTAAGCCTTCATTGCCAGAGCTTACAAGGGCGTCTCCTATTAATACATTGGTACCAAACCTGTAATGGGAGTTCGAATAGTTGGTAAACCTGCCCAATGACTGAAACAGGACTCCATCAAAATCCAGATAAAGGATGCGTACCGGGATCTCAAGGAACTGCCACCAACTGTTGAACTGATCTTTCATTCTGAAGTCAAAACCTAGCCCTATTCCATGTTCGGCATTTTTCCCAATAATGTTATCGCCATACTCATATGAAAAGGAATCAAAGTATTTGGTATAGTTAAGTACCATGGTATGCCTGCCCATAAAAAGGTCCACCCCGATTCTTGCCGATGACGGCAGGGTCAAAACACCATCTTCCACTATGGACGAAATATCTCTTTCAGTAGTAAGATTAGGCTTATTGGCCTGAAGACTATCCAGTGAAACCTGAATATTACCTTTAAGGATTTCTTCACCAGTTCCAACCATGAAAATCGGAAGATATGTTTGTGCGATTTTATTATTCCCCTTTAGATTGAATGCCGGCATATGATCATATACAGCCGAAAGATTCAACCAGGACAATGGCTGGTAATTCAGGCCTGCTTTAAACCCATAGGCAGACGCTTCGAATTCTCCATACGCATTCATAAAAAATGCATTCGATTCCCCGGCTTCGGTATTCAGATTGGGGTCATCGGGATTATTGAAATAACGCTCATCTGCACCACCAACAACAACCATTCCAGACAGATCGGCTTCAAGCTTACGGGTATTGTCAATATGATAGCGAGTGATCGTTCCGCCAAAGGCCAGTTTTTTGGTCTCCGTATCGATGAAGCTATATCCGAATCCTGCCGAAAGTGTATTCATCTTGAAGGTCATCTTCGTTAGTAAAGAAACGTTCATCAGTACATCAAAACGAATAGCCACTTCTTCAGTTCCTTGTTCCTGGGCAAGCTTAGCCGCCAGACCGGTTACCCCAAGATCAAAATTTATTGAAGCCGGGTATGTATATGCTCCGGCTATACTCAGTTTTGGCCCAAGTGGAGCAGCAAATGCAATCGAGGAAACCTCACTATCAAATCCAACATCCAGATCTCTGACTTTTGTTGCCTGAATGTAGGTTTCCGGAAACTTCTGCCACGAATCTTCTTTTGCAAATTCATCATTTATTGCTGTTTCAAGCTGTGAATTCACCTCTCCTTTTATAAATGAATTCATACCGGATGTAAGTGAACTGCCCACACCAACGCGGCTGTCATAGGTGATCTGGCCTTGTCTCATATAGCCCAGTAATGCCGGGTTCAGGTTTACATTTAGCGCGCCATTATGAGCTCGTGACGTAACCAGTCCTCCCATCCCCCCTGAACCGAGACTACTTCCGACAGTATTCACACCCATACTAAAATTCAGGTCCATATATCCACCCCGGAATAAATGCAGTTCGTTCGGAGAACTATCCTCTTCCTGGGCAAATACCCCGGATGGCATGTATGTGATCATGATCCCAACTAACAAAATGATATGTACTCTTTTTAATCTCATATCTAAAAGCTTATCGCGAAGCTGAATCTTAATGTGTTGTATATCGGATCGATCACATAAGCAAAATCTGACTGTATCCTGAGTTTATTTCGTATCTCAATATCCAGGCCCGTTCCCAGTGTATATTTATCATCATCAAGTTGATTAACCCCTTGTTCAGTACCCGCCCTGAGCATTAGTATTTTAACCAGTCTGCCTTCTAAACCTATTCTCACCCAGTTGGTTCTTTCTCCGGTTAAGGCCGGTTGAAAATCTCCTACTGCTATCAGATTATCTGAAACTTTAAACGATGAACCTACGATCAATTCCATCGGCATACCCTCTTCGTAGGATCCTTTCGGGTTATAGCCACTTCCTCTTGCTTTACTGTTCCAGTTGATGGGTGCATATATATCGCGGAGCATTACTCCAAAATTCATCTTTCTTGTGGGGTGAAACATGAGGCCAAGATCTACACCAAATCCATTTGCATCGCCATATACCTGCTGATTAAATCCTGCATCGATCTCACTCTCATCAAAAACGATATAGTCTTCTCTTCGAAGGGTGTTGTTGCCAAACGCCGCATTTCTGTATTTGACTCCCAAACCAATGCTGATGAATTTCAGCCGGATGCCATAGGCCGCATGAACAGAAAGCTCATTCATCATCTCATCTCCTGAAGACAATACCGAGAATCCCACTGACTGCCCTTTGAAAGGAATGGGCACCAATGCAGCAAAGTAGTTATACTTTATGATCCCGAACTGATCTGTTTGAGAAAAACTGACTTTATACTCATTCATTTGCGACAACCCAGCAGGGTTGAGATAGCTGGAATTTTCATCATCTGCAAGGCCTACATAGGCAAAACCCATACCTACCGGACGAGTACCGAAACCGATATCGACAAATGATCCGGGTATGCCCGACAATTCCTGAGCATAGGTAACCTCAGTAGTAACCCCCAATATCAAAAACAATAATATTGCAGTTATTCTTTTCATTTCACTAACACCACCTGAAGTAATTTAACCACTTCGTCCTGCTGGTCTTTTGCTTTTATCTGTATGATATAGCGGCCATTTCGAGCCATATTGCCTGCATCCGTTAAACCATCCCATGTAATCTCTTTGTTACTCGAAGAGGAGCCATATCTGCCCGGTTGCTGAAGATCATCGTCCAGAAGGGTACGAACCAGTTCCCCCCTCATATTAAAGATCCGGACATTTACTCTTGCCGGAGGAAACGCAGTATCCAGCCAGTAGCCGATTTTTACGGGTGCAATTTCCGGGGAGAATGGACTAGGTAACACTGCTGCATATTTAATTCCTAACGGCTCGTTTTCAGCCATTACTGCGAACTGACCCAGCTGCTCAATATTTACCGCTCCTGCACTGTTTGCAGCAAAAGATTTTGCGTTACTCTCCTCGAGTATCTCCCATTGAAGGGTAGTGAAATTAAATCGTCCAATTTTCTTTTCACCGGAATTAAGGCTCAAAGATGAATCTTGTGGAAGAATTAAACTGGCTGCTTTTTTAAGATCACTTCCTGAAAAAGACAACACATAGATCTTATCTGAAACAGTGTAACTGGTATTTGTACCCTGTGCGAACACAAATTTCTTCGTTTCCGGAGGAGTGGTTTCCCCAAGTGATAATTGCGAAGGAATATCAACGGAGCCTTCTTCAAAATTTAATTCCAGACCGTTACCATCCGATAGTATATAACTTGCTTCCGGTTCGATCTGCGCGGTTAATTCAACAAGATCCGAAACGCCTGACTTATTTGATATCGGATCCGACACCTTAACCCGGAAGGATCCTATCATCAGATCATTCTCTGGCTGGAAAAGACCTCTGTCATCAATACTTCCTGAAGCTGATGGTATGACCTCCCATTTCAGGCTTTCTCCCAGAATGACCGAACTACCCGAAGTATCCACAGCGCTATAGCTAAAAAGATGATCCTCGGAATTCGCGATCTGCTTAGCCGGGACGCTCACACTTATCTCTTTTATGGGGATGTTGGTAACTTCAATATCAAGATTTTCACTGATCGTGGTTCCATCCAGGTTTACCAATACCTGTAGTTTATAGAAGCCTGCTTTTTCAGCATCCAGTTTTACGGTGGTTCCATCCTGTTCATATAATCTTATTCCCGGGTTTTCAGAAAGAACTTCCCATTCAATACTACCATCAGAAGCTGTCCCTTCGAATTCATTTTCCAATGATTTATTGATCCCATCTCTTACAAATAATTCAATGTTGTAGCTGTCACCAACCCGGAGTGACTGGCCGTCAATTGTTGGAGTAACACGAATATTGCTTAGAATACCGCTGGCTAATGGTACAATGGAACTTTCTGAACTGACATATACATTGTTCCGGTTGGTATCGCTTATGGTAGCGTAGAAAGAGACTTCTTCTACTGAACCAAACTCAGGGAGGAATGCCACCAAAGTATCACCATTTGTGACAAATGTAGTTTCGCTGTACTGACTTTCTGAAGCTTTTTTATAAAACAGGGAGCCTGATGCACCACTATTATCATAACCTGATGCATTTACCACACTAACCTTAGTCTGTTCATCCGCCAGTATTTCCTGAACCTCCAGTTGTTTGTATGGCAGATAAACATTGCGCTCCAAAGCAGCGGTATCAGAAGGCAGCTCTATTCTTATTGTATTTTGAGGATATAAATACCCCTCTTTTGAAACACTGACAGTGTATGTTGCCTTTCTCAGATTTTCTGAGGACTGAAACTGTCCGTCAGTGCCGGTTATTTCAGATTCCGATGCACCACCGGAGATGCCAAATACAACCTCGGCGCCTTCAATCGGGCCATCACCATCTGTAACGAGAAGTTCGATTTTACCACTCGGCAGATTTGTGAGTGGCATTGTAACTGTTTTCCCAACTTTATCTGAGCTTATTTTTGCCGTATATGTTTTGGTGAAAACACCCTCAACTATTTTAATCTGGTAAACAGTAGTATCATTCTCACCCGTCTTTATTGGCAGATTTCGAAACTGATATTTACCCGAAGAGTTAGTAACCGCTTCATATGTTCCTGTTGACAAGGCGGTAACTGAAATTCCTGAAACTCCTTCTCCGCTTAGTTTTACATTTCCGGCAATGGTCACAGCAGCGGGTGATAATGTCAGTTTATCTGCATCAAGGCTTTGACCTGCATTAACGGTAACCTCTACTGTATCTGGTGTGAATCCCTGCTTATTTGCTATTAAAGAATAGGTTCCTGAAGCCACACTGGCAAAGCTGTATTTACCGGATTTATTGGTCTCAGCTTCAACAGATTGCCCTGTTGATACAAAAACGGCTGTAACTGTAGCCCCCTGCAAAGCAGACTCAGAATCTCCTGAAACTGAATTTACCACTCCGTTTATTCCTGAGCTGTTAGCTTTAAGAAGAAATGAGGTTGAAAGTGAGTCCCCCGATTGTAAAGTTATATCCTTACTGGTTGGCTCTGCGGTATAGCCATCCTTTACTGGTCTGACTATATAATATGTGGATGCCTGGATTTTGCTGAAACGTGCAATTCCTGATGAGCCGGTTTTCGTTGAAAGTATTACAGTTGTATCTGCTGATATTATTGTCACATCTACCCCGGATACCCCTTTCTGAGCTTCATCTTTAACCAGCACATCCAAAGTAGCTATATTGGCAACTGCGTTGAAATTCGTTGTTTTCGAATCTTCACTTCCCAATGTTATCGCAGATGAAATGGCAGGAGAAAAGCTATAGCCCTGTTTTTTAGGTTGCACTTTATAGTTCCCCGAACCCAGAAAGCTAAAGGTATAATCTCCACTGTTATCCGTTTTTGTAAGTTCGATGATCTCCTGTGTATCAGCATCAATAAGTGAAAGTGTTGCACCACTGATAGAGGTACTTCCTGAAATACTGGATTTCTTAACTATTACTTCAAGGTCGTCTTTTAGTACCACCTGGCTGGCCCCAACAGGAACCTGTACAGAAGCTTCCACATTTTCATATCCATCCTTATAGATATCTGTTGATATATTATAGGATAACCCGGTCTCCACGCCTTCAAAAGTAAATGCTCCGGAAGTAGAGCTTAATGTGCTGTAAGATTTATCTGCGGCACTTGCATTAACTGAAACCCTGAATCCTAAAGTATTTCCATCCGGGTCGATAACAGAACCAACAATCTTACCATTATTTGCGCGGAGAGTCCTGTTCACACTTACGGTTGGGTCTGAAGACGGAATCGTGACCTCTGTTGTGTCAGATTTAAAACCAGTTCTGGAACTTATTACGTTATAGGATCCCGGACTTAAGTTAGTAAGCTGTATTACTCCTGAAGAGTTTGTTAACCCGAACGCTGAACCTTTTGAACCAACGGCTGATACCTGAACATTTTTCAGAGGGGAAGAACTTGCCAGGTCTTTGATAGTCGTATTTATAACAGCATTATTCGCAACCAGATCTGTGATATTAACCCCAGTCTTTGTTAACGATGATTCAGTTAATGTTGTATTGGCTTCCGTATCCGAACTATAACCTACAATAGACGCGTTAATAGTATATGCTCCTAATTCCAGCGAACTCATTTCATAAGTACCTCGTGAATCAGTGACTACGGTATATTCATTACCGGATTCACTGACCGCTGAAACGGTAACATCAGCTAAAGCATTGCCATTTGTATCAGTGATCCTGCCTGAAATTGCTCCATTCTTTTCTGTTAGCTTCTCATCAACCGCAACATAGTCACCATCTTTCGCAGATCTGCTAATTGTTTTTTCAATAAAGCCTTTCTTCGAAATTACTATTGAATAATTGCCTCCCGTTAATCCTGAGAAGCTAAATGAACCACCCTGATCAGTTACAGAACTGGCTCCCCCGCCACTGGCCTTCCTCAGATTCACAAATACCTGTTCAAGAGGATTCCCGTTTTCATCGGTAATATTTCCACTTATGAATACAAAATTTTCGGCTAGTAAATAATTAACCCCTGTTAAATTCTGACCAATATTCAGAATCGTCTTTTTCTCTGCGGTAGAATATCCGGGTTTAACAACTTTCAGCGTATAGGTTCCCGGATTCAGCCCGAGTAAATAACTCCCGTTACTTTTTGTATTAGTGCTATCCTGCTTTATACCGTTTGTATCTATAGCAATAACTTTTGCTCCAGATAATGCCGTACCACTTTCCACTGAAACGATACCACTTACCGAACTGGGATTCGCCGATAAGCTAAAATCTTTTATGACTGTTTGCTCCGGTACCAGAATAGCTGTAGTTGAACTGGCCGTTCTGTATCCATCCTTCAACACAGACATATTATAACTTTTCCCGGCTGGTATGCTTAATGCAAAAGTACCGTTGATCTGCGTAACCGTGCTTTGGCTAAAGGTATTTCCTTCTAAACCACTTACTATTACTGTCACATTTCGAAGCGGATTTGTTCCATCCGTAATAGTACCTCTGATAGTTGTCAGATTTTTTGTTAACGAAAAATTCTGATTTACAAGCTGCTGACCAGGTCCCACACTTTTGACTGATGTCGAATCGGTTAGAAAACCCGACTTTACTGCTTTCAGATACCAGTTCCCTGATTTTATATTAAAAGAGAATGATCCATCCAGATTATTAACTAATGATACTTTCTCCTTCGTTGTGTTATTAATGGCATACACTGTTGTATTCGATAGCGGCTCACCGGATGAGCTTACTTTACCAGAAATCACCCCCGCATTAGGAGTCATTGTGAAGTTTACTCCTGTCAGATTTTGGCCGGTATTAATCGAAATATTCTTCCCGGCAGGTGACACCAATCCTGTTTTTGACACATTTATCAAATGAGATCCCTGTGGTACACTTAATTTGTAAAATCCACTACTTGAGGTTATCGCTGTTCCAATATTCTGAATGATAACTTTTGCATCCGCAACTCCATTGCCATTCGGCAAAGTTACAACTCCTGAAATAGAACTTGGGTTGGGAGTCAGTTCAAAATCCATTCCCGAAACAGTTTCCCCTATCGCGATCCCGATCACCAGTTCCCGATCCTGGGTTGACGTATAGCTTGGCTTCTCAGCCTGAATAGTATATGAACCACTTTTTAAACTCAGTGTATACTGTCCATTCTTTTCTGTAACAGTTGATATCGGAGAACCGATATTCGGAACAGCCGTAACTGTTATTCCTTCAAATGGAGCGGTTCCCACTGTTCCATTCTCACTTGTGATCCTCTCCCTTACAAAGCCTACTACCTGATTTGCATTTCCTGCAAGCGTAAAATCCTGATTACTCAATAAATCACCGGTTGAAAGACTTATTGATTTCGATTTAGGCTTAACAAAACCAATTTTGTCAACTGAAATGCTCCACGTTCCACTGGCAACCGTGAATTGAAATACACCTGACCCATTTGTTTTTGTTACATAGCTTTTATTCCCTTTTGTGATGGTGACATTTGCTCTTTGAATTGGTGCTTTGTCCTGGTTATAAACAAAACCAGACACCGTCGCCTGATCATTTGTTAATACAAATGGTTCGGTAAGATCTTTTTGTTCATTTTGATTAAGCGTTACAGAAACAGTTGATGGGCTTATAAATCCTGATTTTTGAACATTTATCGTATAAGAACCTTTCGACAGAGGAATACTAAACTGGCCATTTATATTGGTTGTAGTTTGTTTTTCAATATTAGTGGACTTATCAACTACTTTTACAGTTGCATTGGAAACGTTAGCACCCGTTTCATCCTTCACCAGACCTTTTAAAGAGGAAGGAAAAGGCTCCATTAGAATATTGAACCTTTTCGTTTTATCAGCGGTAATCACCGTCTGAAGAGTGGTGGTCTTATATCCTGTTTTTACTGCCTTAAATTCATATGTACCAGCAACCAGACTGTCATCGTATGCCTCACTTTGGACAAAATATGGAATAGATGGTGTCACACCACCTGATATCGCTCTTGCCGATAACTCAACACCCAGTAGACTCGAATTATCAGTACTTGAAACTATTTCTGTCCTGAACTCCCCTGTATCAACCCTGTATTGAAATGATTTGTTTGAACTTGTAGTACCCCCACCATTCGAATTATTGGCGATAACATTCCAAATGTAAGTCCCGTTTTTAAGATTCTGAATAGCAGGATATTCAATCAGTGTATTTGTTGTCGTGCTGGTCCAGATAGGAACCGTTACATCAATACCCTGTTGGGTAACTATCTGTAGTAAATTGATTGTGTAATTTACTGCTTTCTCTACCTTGCTCCACTCGAAGGTTATGGTATTTTCTGAGAAGAATGTTGAATTATCAGCAGGGCTGATAGTATTGGGTTTTGCTACAGCATTAGGGTCAACAAAAGTGAATGGAATTATCCCACCAAAAACCGGGCTTGTATAAACGGGGTTATTTTCTTCATATACATTAAGAACTGTATAACTGTATTCCTTCCCTGCATTAAGTGGAGGGGCATCATCTTTGAAAGGAGATTGCAGATTAACAGATCCATATTCTGCGGTAGTACCCTTTGTGATATACTGCCATACTATAGTTGCTCCTTCAATGGAAATATCTCCATTTTCATCTTCTACAATATCAAAAGGAGTACTTGAAACGATCAACCAATATGAAGGAACTCCTGCGATTGCAGACCACTGAAAGGTAGGTGTGGGATTGGTGATGTTCCCTCTTGGATTTATTATTCCAGGTGCTTCGGAGGCCTCCACCAAAAGTAAAATCTCATTAGAATAAATAATAGATCCCGGATTGGCATCATGATCAGCTTTTATTTCCGCAGTTGTCTTTTTTGAAGAGTTTGTTATGCGTGCATAATACCTGCCTGCTCCAAGTTTGATATCATTTGGTATCAGATCTTTTCTGTTTCCTGATACAGGAACCTCGATTGTATTATAAGAATTAGACGACCTACCAATAATCAAACGGGCATTTTTGTCGGAGAGATTTAAACCCGATCCATCCGCTTTTGTCCATACTAACCTGAATGGTTTAGATTTCTTAAGTAATAGTTTTACTACATAGTCTCCATCCGAATCCTGAGCTTTGGCTGGCTGGAGTATGAACGTTTGACTGTATACTTCGATCGAAGTAATACAAAGGATGAGCAGAATTAATTTATATACCCTCAACGTTTTTATGCTATTACTTTATTGACTTTGTACCCGCTCAAATATTCACTATTGCTGCTTACTAAGCAAGCGGTAAATTTTAGGCCTACTCGCCATAATTTAGCGGGCGGACCAAATCAGTTCTAATCTATAGTGAGCAAATCCTCCTCTTTTCAGACCCTCCTCGAAGAGAATCACAAATTCTAATATTTCTGTATTCACTTGTGGCTCAATACGAAAGCGTTATTCCGGTTTAATTTATTAAAGAAAATTAATATTAAAATTTTCTAATGTTAGAGAATTTTAATATTATTACCTCAGAATACGTTAGCAAGTATGAGAGGCTCAGTTAAAATATTATTAATCGTTTTAGGTACCATTTTCCTACCTGGCTTGGTACAAGCCCAGAAAACAGCTACAGCAACTATGAGAGTAACTGTAACAGTTGTGAGTGGCGCTACTCTTACAGATGTGACACCTTTAGAAATGGATCTTGTTAACAATGAAGTAAAAGGTGGAACTTTCAGATTTACAGCTGCGGCTAATACAGATGCCGAGGTCACTATATCTGAAAATGTTACTTTGACAAACCAATACGGAGAAGAATTGACACTGAAATCTGACAGCCTCCATAAAATTGAAAAAAATATTCACGAGGTTGATATAGATGTTGATCTTCCCCAAAAAAGAAAATTAAACGGTCAGTTTACCGGCACTCTTGTAACCACGGTTTACTACCTGTGAAATTATAGATTATTCTGTACCCCAAGCCTCAAATGGTTGATCCCATTGAGGCTTTTTTATTTCATCTCTTCTTTGTTATGAATTCTGCTTCGAATAGATTTTATTGGTTTTGTCACTTAACTCGGAGCCATCATGATCAAAGGTTTAAGAACTACAATTTATGCAACCCCGGACATTATGAAAGGAAGAGAATGGTATACAGCTGTTCTTGGGCAGGAACCATACTTTAATGAGCCATTCTATGTCGGATTTGACGTGGGTGGCTATGAATTGGGATTACAGCCAGACCGGAACCCAGGCACCGATGGAGCCACCGTTTATTGGGGAGTGGAAAATATTCAAACTGCCTGGGATAAACTTCTGGAGCTTGGAGCTACTCCTTCAGAAGAGATCATGAATGTGGGTGGTGATATCTTTGTAGCAGCGGTAATTGATCCATTTGGCAATCTATTCGGGATCATACAAAACCCGAATTTTGAAGTAAGTGAATAAAAAAAGCCTGACCTCAGAGAGATCAGGCTTAAACTTTATAAAGCTTTTATTGCTTATTGAAGTCTGTAAACTTCAACAGCACTAAGGCCTTTAGGAGTTTCTTCGATAGAAAATTCTACCTCTTCACCATCGTTAAGAACTTCGCCGTAGCCTAAGTTCTCGATGTTATTGCGGTGAACAAATACATCTTTGCTTCCGTTGTCCGGTGAAATGAATCCAAATCCTTTTTCACCATCAAACCATTTTACTTTACCGTATTCCATTGTATTAAAAAAAAGTGTTACTCACAGGTACAGTTTTAAGCACATATTAAACTGCGCTTTGATTTCAATATCGGGCTGTGAAAAAATTAAAATTAGTTGAACAAACTAGAGAAGGGAAAACAAATACTGTACTGAGAAATACCGATTCCTGACCTTTAACTTGTATACACAAAGGTCTCCATTATTCGCACCAATACCAAACTTTATAATTTTTAGATAAAAATACTTTCTTAATACAGAAGTTTAGCTTTGGCTAATTTTTTTATCTTATGCTATGCTACTACGAATTCTATTTATCATGAGCTCATTATCTTTTTTGGGTTCAGCAGCTTTTGCGCAGGAAATTAAAGCGGAACTGATAAACAACCTCAATGCCTCATTAACCTATACTGCTGATATTTTCGCGAATGTCTCAGGCGGGTTAGACACTGGCGTCAGGTATTTTGATAACATCGACGCGGAAGTTGGGTTTAATGCCCCGGGATTTTCCTTTTTCCTTTACGGTCTGGGCAATCAGGGTGGTAGCATTTCAGAACTGGCAGGTGATATCCAGACGATATCAAATATAGAAACTGAGAATTCCTGGAGGATCTATGAGGCCTGGATAGACAAACAAATCCCCGACATTAAAACCTCTTTATTGCTAGGTCTATATGATCTGAATTCTGAGTTTGATGTTGTAAACACAAGCCAGTTATTTCTTAACAGTTCACATGGCATTGGCCCTGATTTTTCTTCTTCCGGAATAACCGGTCCCTCAATATTCCCTTTAACTTCACTTGCTGCCCGGCTTAAAGTAATTCCATTGAAAGGGCTAACATTCAAAGCTGCGATCTTAGATGCTGTACCCTCAGATCCCGCGAACACTATTGGAACAAAGGTCAAATTAAGAAGCTCCGAAGGTTACCTCTTTGCTTCTGAAATAAGCCTCACTAAAATGAATGGACCGAACCACTACCCTCTTGAAAGAGGAGTGAATGAAGATACTCCTTTCAGGTTTGTGATCGGTGGGTGGTATTACTCTGAAAAAAGAGCCGGCTGGTCTGGAAATCCAGAATCTGACCATGGTGTTTATGCAATTCTGGAGGCTAAGATCTATTCTGAAAAATCAGATGTTCAACAAGGTTTAGCTGCATTCTTTCGAACCGGGTTTACCAACCGGGATATCAACCGCTTTAATTCGTATTGGGGAGCTGGTCTCAGCTACACCGGACTTTTTACCTATCGCGATTCTGATCAGATTGGTCTGGCTTACTCAATGCCGGTAAATAGTGATGAATTCCTCAAAGCTGCAGAAAGGAATGGAGAGATCTATTCAGATAGTGAACAAATAGTAGAGCTAACCTATCTGTACACCTTATCCGAAATTGTATCCTTTCAGTTCGATACTCAATATGTACTGAACCCAAATCTGGCCCCGGGTATTAATGATGCCCTTTTAATTGGATTGAGAACCTCTTTTAGCTTCTAGTCAATCCCAAGGATCTTTCTGTTGGTTGCTTCATCTACTCCTGCATCTGCAAAATCATCAAAGGCTTTTTCTGTTACATTGATGATATGAGCATCAATGAACGGAGCACCTTCTTCGGCACCCTGTTGCGGAGATTTAATGCAACACTCCCACTCAAGTACAGCCCATCCATCGTAGCCATACTGGCTTAGCTTCGAGAAGATCGCAGCGAAATCAACCTGTCCATCTCCGAGAGAACGGAAGCGCCCGGGTCGGTCAACCCATCCCTGATATCCTCCATAAACTCCAGACTTACCCGTTGGATTAAATTCGGCATCTTTGACGTGAAACATACGAATGTACTCGTGATAAAAATCGATATGCTGTAAATAATCTAATTGCTGAAGCACATAATGACTAGGATCGTAGAGCATCTTCACTGCATCATGATTGTTGGTCGCTTCTAAAAATCGCTCAAAGGTTACTCCATCGTGAAGGTCTTCACCTGGATGTATCTCATAGCATACATCCACTCCTTCATTTTTGCAGTGGTCAAGTATCGGGGACCACCTTTTTGCCAGTTCCTCAAAAGCATTTTCAACTAAGCCCGCAGGACGCTGTGGCCATGGATACACATAGGGCCAGACTAATGCACCTGAGAAGCTCGCCATTACATCAATCCCAAAATGTTTGCTCGCAGTAGCAGCCCACTTCACCTGTTGTTTAGCCCATTCAGTTCGCTCTTTCGGTTTCCCATGAAGCTCTTCCGGTGCAAATCCATCAAACATCGTATCAAACGCAGGATGAACAGCAACTAATTGTCCCTGTAAATGAGTTGATAGCTCTGAAATTTCCAGTCCGGCCTCATTTACGATGCCTTTAACTTCATCACAATAATCTTTACTGGTTCCGGCTTTTTCCAGGTCAATCACTCTGCCATCCCAGCTGGGGATCTGAACTGCTTTATATCCAAGATCTGCTGCCCACTCGCAGATACTTTTAAGGTTATTGAACGGTTCCGCATCATCCATGAATTGTGCCAAAAATATGGCCGGTCCCTTAATTGTTTTCATCTTAAATCCTGCTATCTGTTTTAATTCTTAAACGTTGATTTATTGAGGTAATGAATTTTTAATTCTGTTGAGCTAATGCTCAACAGCCACCCAAACATTCCCATTCTCGGTCGACTCAACGATCGCATCCACCATACTCATTCCATGAACTCCGTCTTCAATTTCCGGATAATCGTAGATCTCCATATTATGGGTTTTGCCCTGTGAATATGCTCTCAGGTGCATAGCAAAATTCCGATAGATATTGGCGAACGCCTCCAGGTAACCTTCAGGATGCCCTGCAGGAGTTCTGGAATTAGCCTGAGCCGCCTCAGAGACATACCCTGTTCCGGTTCTATAAATCTCATCTGGTTTATCATTCCATAGAACAGTCAGCGTATTAGGATCGCGTTGCGTCCAGGCCAGACCTCCATGTTCACCATACACTCTGACTTTAATAGCGTTCTCCTCTCCTGCAGAGATCTGGGAAACTGAAAGTACTCCGGGTACACCACCCTCAAACTCCAGTAATGCACTTGCATCATCATCAAGCAGACGTCCCGGTACAACTTTAGTAAGCTGGGAAAGTACTTTTGTGATGTTCAATCCCGTAACATACTCGGCCATATTTGCTGCATGGGTTCCAATATCTCCGTAGGCCCCGCTTTTTCCTGATCTTGAGGGATCTGTCCGCCATGCAGCCTGCTTGTTATCACCATCTTCTTCTTTTGCTGCAAGCCATCCCTGCGGATATTCCACCGTTACCTTTCTAACCTTGCCGATCTTTCCACTTTTCACCAACTGACGAGCCTCTTTCACCATTGGATATCCAGTATATGTATGTGTGAGAGCAAATGGCAAACCAGTCTCATCAACCTTTGCCTTGATCGCAAATGCTTCCTCCATATTAAAGCACAATGGTTTGTCAATAATCACTGGAAAGCCATGATCAAGTGCCATGATAGCCGGATCAGCATGAACGTGATTTGGCGTCACAATCGACACAAAATCCATACGCTTATCTTCCGGTAAGGCAGCCTCAACCTCGATCATTTCTTTATATGATCCATACACACGGGAAGGATCCAGATATAGCTCTTCTCCTGTTTTCTTTGATTTTTCGGGATTACTGCTGAACGCTCCGCAAACCAATTCGATCTGCCCATCAAGATTAGCTGCGAGCCGGTGAACGGCCCCGATGAAAGCTCCAACACCTCCGCCGACCATTCCCATTCTTAGTTTTCTGTTGGTCATATTCTATTCCTTTTAAGTGAGAGGGCTAATTAATGAAGAATCACCTTAAATAAAAAGAATAGAAACAAGTTTTGAACTTAACTATCTGAATGTCCTTTAAACCAAGAATATTCAAACTTAAATTTTATGGTAAACTTTCTTCAACGATTAATATTAACGGATTCCTCATCGCACTTAGCATTAAAATGCTATTTTGTATTTGCACTTATTGCCATACTTTAAGTCTATATTATTTAATGAAATTATTCATTATGAAGTATGCTCTTCTTTTTATCCCACTCTTTCTTCTTAGCTGCTCACTAACCAACAATGATACCCCAACTCAAGATGAGCTTTTAAAAGAACAACTATTGGGTCAATGGGATTTTACTTATATGACTGTTAACTATTTACCAAATAACACTTTCATAGATAGCTTCTATTACGGTCAAGATTTTAGCACTTTGCAATATGTTATTAGTGGAGACTATGTAATAGAAAATGGATATGTAACTCCTTCGAACCTTTCTTTTGTGTTTATCGATACCTCCCTTATAGGTGGCTCCTCATCTCATATGATAACCTTCTACCCATCTAAAATAATTCTCGATGAATATGGGTTAATAAGTATGGGTTCTGAGATCTTAATTGGCAATGAAAACTCCAGTAATTCTATCGAAGGAAGTTGGATTTCAACACTTTCTGCTATTGGTATTAATAAAGACAGAAATGTGTTCTCAGGGGAAATAAAAAGGGAGTTCAATTTTCAAACTGATTCATCGAATTATAATCTGATTGAAAGTCATAATTTTGATTCACCATTCTCTGCAGATATTGATTCTGGAAATTATACACTCAATTTATCAGAATTGGATTTCACCTCTAAGCTAGGATATGAATACAGATACACACTGGTTTCGTTTTTAAACAAAAAGATGTATTGGGATTTTAAAAGGTGGAGTTATAGAGGGGCGAGAGAGAAATGGTCTTCATCTGATCTACGTTTACAAGATCGAGCACCTATAGTTATCGAAACATTACAATAAGTCGGTTATTAACAACAGCCATCGTTGCAGACCATGGTCTTATGTGCTGCTTTTTCGAAGGCTTCCTTTCCTTCTTTGAAGGCGTACCAGGCAATCCCTAAACTACCGACTGCATCTATATACGGAACTTTAAAAAGTTCATATACCAGGCTTGAACCCAGAAGTATGAATGAGAGATAAAAGCATGTTTTTGTGCAATTCGCATCAGAAATGATGGGAGCTGAATCAAGCGCTGTACCCACTTTCATCTTATAGTGATATAAGGCATACATCGTTGCAATTGAAATGGATGAAATTATAACCCCTACAACAGTGGTATGAGGTTTTGCTCCGGAGTAAATGGCTAAAGCCGCGCCAATGATGAGTCCGGCTACCAGAATGTAAAATACCGTTCCGGTAATTTTCAACGCTGTGATCTCAAACTCATCAATTCCCAGATATTCCGACTTTCGCATCCTTAGCACCATATGGGCAATTCCTAATCCTGAGATCACTTCTACAAAACTATCGACTCCAAAGCCGAACAACGCTAGTGTTTCATCATGTGCTCCAAACCAGGTCGAGATCACACCCTCAATTAGATTATATACGATCGTGATCACACTGAGCACTAAAGCTGTCTTGTACAGATCGCTTTTCGACTGGATATCTACTTTTGTTTTTACTGCTTCCATCATTTGATTCATTACCCAAAAGTAATCACATTACTACTATTAATCGAGCTCTTTTAACTATGACCAATCCGCTTGCTAAAAAATTCCAGATCAAGGAAGAATACTCTGTACTTATGATGAATTCGAATCCCGATATTCATCCTTTATTTGATGGAGTACGAATTGAATATAAACCTGCTCCTGATGAGCAATATGATACTGTTATCTTGTTTACCAGAAATGAGGAGGAACTTACCCGGCTTGTTTCCAAGGCTGATCAGAAGACCAAAACAAAAGGAAATTTATGGCTGAGTTATCCAAAAAAATCCGGGAATATTGAGACCGATCTGAATCGTGATTCTACCTGGGAGGCGCTTAAACCCTTCGGTCTGGAACCCGTCCGGCTCATCTCATTGAATGATGACTGGTCGAGCATGAGGCTTAAACATGGCGAAGAACGGCAAAAACCATCTAAATTCGGTCAGGATCCCCCCGGTGTAGATCGGAATACCAAAACTGTTATTCCTCCAGAAGACCTCCGGAAAGAACTTGATGACAATCCTGATGCGAACGCATTTTTTGAATCTCTGGCTTTCAGTCATAAGCGTGAATATGTGGGGTGGATCCATGAAGCAAAAAAAGAAGAGACCAGGAAAAGAAGAGTTAAGAAAACAATAGAAATGCTGATTGAGGGTAAAAAGAGCCGTTAAAGCAGTTTCAATATTAATTTCTGAAACAAATATTCCAGCAGAACACTTCAAAAGCTCAAATACTAATAAGAAAACAACACGACATGAAAAAAAATATTGGCGGATTATTAACCGCAGGAGGACTGGTTGGGGTTCTCTATTTTGGATACATGTACATCCAGGATTCCAACTCATTTGAAGCTTTTGGCGCTGATATCGCTGTAAGTACTGGTGATTATGTCCCTATCCTCGTTTCGGCCATTGTTCTTCTTGTTGGAGTTGTTCTTTCCCGAAAAAAATAGGATGGAATCATGTTACGCTGGAGTATTACATTTTTTGTAGTTGCAATCATTGCAGCAATACTCGGATTTGGTGGCATTGCAGGTGCTGCGGTTGGAATTGCTAAGATCTTTTTCTTTGTCTTTCTAGCTCTTTTTGTAATCTCACTGATCATGGGCAAAAGACCTACTACTTAATAAAATTTCAGGTTGAACTATCAGCATGTATTAGAACAAACCATAGGAGTTCCTTTCACTGAAGGAAACAAGGTTGCTATACTAAAAAACGGGGATGAGATTTTCCCTGCCATGCTCAGTGCCATTGACGCATCCAAATCATCTATTGACTTCCTCACCTTTGTATACTGGCAGGGTAATATTGCTAAAGTTTTTGCCCAGTCACTTGCTACAAAAGCAGAGGAAGGAGTGGATGTCAAGGTCTTACTGGATTCCTACGGTGCTCTGCCCATGAATAAAGATCTGATCACCCTTATGGAGAACTCCGGGGTTCATGTGGTCTGGTTCCGCCCACTGATGCGATGGAAAGTCTGGAAAGCTGATAACAGAACGCATCGAAAAATCCTTATCTGCGATAATCAAATTGCATTTACCGGAGGGGTGGGAATAGCTGAAGAATGGGAAGGTGATGCCCGTAACTCATCCGAATGGAGGGATACTCATTTCAGAATTGAGGGGCCTGCAGTGCTCGGAATGAAATCGGGATTTATTGAGAACTGGATCGAATCAAACGATGCACTGGAATTGGATCTCTTTGCCGATCAGATTCCTGAAACCAACGGATCTACTTTGATTCAGACCATACGCACCTCCTCATCTGTCCGCTGGAGCGATATCGTTTTGCTTTATCAATCCCTGATCAAGCTTGCTCAAAAACGAATTATCATCTGTACTGCTTACTTCAATCCGGATCAGGAATTAGTAACCCTGCTTTGCGAACGAGCTTCTGAAGGAATAGATATCCGGGTCCTGATCCCAGGTGAACATACCGATCAGCGAATTACCAAACTGGCGGCGGAAGATGTATTTGAGGATTTACTCTCTCATGGAATTCAGATCTCTTATTACACCAAAACCATGATGCATGCCAAGGTTATGTTGATCGATGAAGAACTGTCCTGTATCGGTTCTGCTAATTTCAATCACCGATCCATGCTTAAAGATGACGAGATCAACCTGGTACTGCTGGACAAAGGGATTAACTACACTTTATATCAACATTTTGAAGAAGATCTTCAGTATTCAAAACCTGTTGACCCTGCGAGGTGGAAGAAAAGACATATTTTTCGCCGGATCACTGAAGCTCTGGTTAAACCGTTCAAACAAGAAGTCTGATCACTTAATGAGCGTAAGTTTCTTTGTAAACACTTCCCCGTTCACATTCAGCCTGTAGATATATACCCCGCTTGCTAAATTACCGGCATTGAACTGAACGGTATGCCGACCTGAGTTGAACAACTTTTCATTTAAAACCGTTGATACCAATCTCCCGGTTATGTCATACACATTCAGCGACACCGATTCAGTTTTCGACAAACTGAATCTGATATTGGTAGATGGGTTGAACGGATTCGGGTAGTTCTGACTTAACTCGATCTCCAGTGGAATATTCGGCCTGTCTTCTTCAACCCCGGTAAGGAATTTGCTATGGTAGCCATAATCGCTTTCGTAGATGGTTTCCACTAATTTCACTTTTGATAACAACTCCTCATAATCCTGAGCAAACACAAGTGCTGTTATAAAGTAGGCTGAATTACCAGCCTTTAGTTCATTTGGACCAAACCCTGTCAACAAAAAAGGTTGGTCATTATTTATTTCCTGAGTTGGGAGATGGTCTTCTCGCAGAGCAGAACTCTTAATAGACTGAAATAAAAAGTTATCATCTCTTAATAATTCTCCAGACTCATAAACCTGACTTAACTGAGGATTTGCGAATCGGTTATTGAAATTTCTGTTTTCAGCCTCCATCATATCCAATTCCCCGAAGTTTGGTTCTCCCTGAGTTGGTATTCCGTCACCTTCTCCTTCATCAGGCCCCGGATAATTCTCGTGATAAGGCCCTAACCCATCACGCCCTACATCGTCCAGTAAACCTTCGCCCTCTTCTTCATCCATTCTTCCGTTCCCATTGAAATCATCAAAAGGCACCCAGTCCAGATCTTCATCACCCGTCCACCATATGCCAAATTGATACGCAGGAAATTCTTCCAGATCTATGAACTTCTTATCAAAGGCGTCCATATTATAGTTCTCGTTCAAGTAGCTTTCAATTGCATCTTGTCCGACAATCATTTCTCCCGGGCCGTTAAACTTGGATTCATCTATCATCCCATCATTGTCTTCATCGATTCCGTTGTTCTCGACTCCTGAATATTCTAATAAAAAGTATCCTATATAACCCAGATTGTATTGACCTCCTGTAGTACTCACTCCAACTCCATCTGTATCCCAGAATACAGCCAGGTTCTTTTGGTAGTCGATCAAAATGTTATCGTCATCTTCATCCATTCCAAGTCCGGGATCAAGAACTATTCCTGTCCATGCTTCTTCGAGATCCTTTTCACTAATATTCGTTATTCGGTAATGAGTGAAGAGAATGCCTTTTGCAAGAACATTATTGAATTGAAACGTTCTTACTTCCGTTTGAATCCCAAGTCCGGACATTGTAGAATCAAATGGGCTTGGAAAATAGACTCCTGATGAACTGTGTGGACCATCTGTTTCAATATTGGCTCCATATTCCCGGTCGGACAGATCGTCCATTACATAAAATGTCTCCTGGTCTCCCGTTGATAACCCTTTGCCTCTATATCCATTCCAGAAGCCTTCCCATCCCGGATCTTTGGTTTCTGACAAACGATCGGGCCATTTATCTGGCCAGGAATCTATATCATCACTGGCTGCTGGCACGGGGACTAGCTGATCATTAATTGGGGACCTTCTTGTGGGGTTATGAAAACCATTCAATGGAAGCCAACCCCAAATATCACCTGTATAAGGACTTTCTCTTTGACCTGTTGTCCTGTAATTCAAAACAACCGGATTAAGTGTGGTATCGCCTGAAGCTCCCTCATACCATTTCAGTCTTTCACCTTGTACTTCAGCTGCAAATAGAAATCCTATTCCATCTACATGCCTTCCCCCGGAAAATTCACATTCACTGCTAATGCTTCTGCAGGGATCCCAAATCCCCCAGGGCAAATCTCCCCACCGAGCCATCTCACCATGGTTACGAAAATTTGATATAATATCATTTCCATCAAGTACACCACGGACAATTGAATTCTCGGAACCGCGATACGTATCCGGAATCCGGGACTGAGCAAAAAGTGAGACAGGAATGAGGATGAATCCAATGAATAGAGCCAGAAAGTTTACGGACTTATTAAGCATATTAGAATTGGCTGGTTAAGCATTACCAATTAACCAAATATCTACATAATAATAAAGCAGTAAAATTCCTCTTAAGTCCAGCGGTATTTTAACTTAGGCCACACAATTTTTCGCTTATTTCCCATAGCTTTTCTGCGGCAAATTCATTGCGGGCAAGTTTACTTGGAGTGGCTGCTTTTGAATCTTTGAAATAAGCTCCGTTCACATTTTCAACTTCATCGGATGTAGCAAGATAGATGGTGGTTTGAGCGCCTTCTTTATTTGACTTGAGAAGAGGTTTAGCAAAACCAAAGAAAAAACGGATCCACCAGGGACCTGTATTCCCAAAATTTGAAGCAATTACTCCCGGATGCAAACAATTTGCAGTTACTCCAGAATCTTCGATACGTTTCGCCAGTTCCACAGTAAAAAGAATGTTGAAAAGTTTTGAATTTCCATAGGCTTTCCATGGCTGATAATTTCTTTTCAACTGCAAATTCTCAGGATCAAATTCTCCGTTACGATGAGCTGTAGACGCAACGTTTATAATTCGTGCTTTGTCAGCATTCTTCAATGTATCCAGCAAGAGATTGGTAAACAGAAAGTATCCAATATGATTTACCGCAAAAACCTCTTCAAGTCCATCTACTGTTTCCTTATATCCTGACCCTGTGAAACCATGATTATTAATAAGTATTTCGATCTTCTCGTATCTCTTTTTGATCTCTGCGGCTGCGCTTCTTATCTCGTCCTGACTGGAGAAATCACAGAGAACGATATCTATCCCTGCAGAATGCGTTTCCCTGAGTATCTCTTCTTTTGCTTCAAGGGCTTTGTCCTCATTCCGGCACACCATAACAATGAAGGCTCCCTGTTTTGCAAGCTCTCTGGCAGTTTCGAAACCAATGCCGGAATTGGCGCCGGTTATTACACATAATTTATTCGTCATGTTCATATGCATTCATTGAGTTTAAGGACTTTTGTTCTCACGCAAACAATTTAAAAATGTTAGGAATTCGTATCTTTAAAGAAAAATTTTCAGCAATGATACAGGAGTACCTTAATTCTATAGATAAGTTTGTTGTAGTGGGTGACCGTGTGCTCATCAAACCAAGAGATATGGACACCCGTACCAGAAGTGGCCTGGTTCTCCCTGCTTCCGTAAAAGAGAAGGATGAGATACAGAGTGGTTACATCCTTAAAACCGGACCGGGCTACCCTATTCCCAACAACGATTATGACGAATCCTGGAAAGCAACTGAAGACACCAAGTATATCGGACTACAGGCTATTGAAGGAGATCTTGCGATCTTTCTAAAAAGCCGGTCTTTTGAAATTGAATTCGAAAACGAAAAATATCTTATCGTCCCTCACTCAGCTATTCTGTTATTGATCAGGGACGAACATGAAACCTGATGTCCACTAAAAACCAAAAAAAGCACCGCAAAAAGAGAGAAACTGAAACTATCGATATCGATCCTTCACTAAAGAAGCATACCCTTCTGGAGGATATTCAGGCACTGCTGATCGGCTCATTACTCGTATCATTCGGTGTTACCATGTTCACTCATTTGAAATTCTTGGTGGGTGGAACGGCCGGGATCGCCTTTCTAAGTGCTTATGCATCAAACTATTCATTTGGTGTGGTATTCTTTGTGATCAACATTCCGTTCTACTTCCTGGCTTTATGGAAACTGGGATGGCAATTTACTCTGAAGACATTCATTGCTGTATTGGGAGTTTCTTTCTTCTCAGACTTCATCCCTACTTTGATCGAGTTTGGTGAGATCAATGAATTGTTCGGAGCTATTATGGGCGGATTTCTGATTGGCACGGGATTACTCATAATGTTTCGGCACAAAGCCAGCCTTGGAGGCATGAACATTGTCTCATTGTACCTTCAGAAATATCATAATGTGAATGCAGGCCGTTTTCAAATGGTTGTTGATTCACTTATAATAATCAGTGCCTTTTTTATTGTTGACCTTTGGTCTATCGTATATTCGGTGCTTGCATCACTTTGCATGAATCTAATACTGGCTATTAATTTTGTAAAAGGCAGATACCTTGGTTCCCTCGACTAATATTTTATCTATGAGTACATCCTCTTCTACTGATCAATCTGCACATGATCATCAAGCTGTTAAACAGGCGCAGCAACCCCGTCGTTGTATTTATTGCGGGCAGCATGCGGAACTTGTTTGGGTTCATGGCCACGGCCAATGTGCCTCTTGTGGAATCAATACAGATGAATGTTGCCGTGGCGAGAGTTGTGGTTTTGATCAGTAATCAAATTGATATCTAAGGTCCATTCCACTTCTGCTGTCATCTCCCTGAACAACGATAAGATCCAGGTTCTCGGTTAGGATATATTCCAATATGAACATCATTTTCGGGGTGGCTCTGGTGATCTCGTTCACCATAGCGAAGAACGTGCGGTCATTCAGATACCATCCTGTTTTAATGGATGTTCCCTTCTGTGAACCTGAACCTGTATTATCGATCTGAACCACATCAACACCTAGTTTACTTGTAGCAATGGAGCCCAGTTGATTCAAGAGTACATCGGTAAGTACATCGGTGGCTATCCCCGTCCCGCTGTTGGCAAAAGTATTCTGAATTCCATCGTTTGAGATACAGGGCTGGCTGAACAGAGTATAGCAGGCAATATCTGACTCTTCCATCATGGGGTTACTTTCAAATCGGAATTCGGGGTCCTGAGCCTCCCCTTCAATGATATAATACACCACAATAGCCTCCCCTTTCTGCCTTGTCGGAGGAGTGTATTTCGTTTTGATATTCAGCTCAGGATTATCCGGCGGCCCGCTAAAGGTCAGGTCTGCCACTTCAAGGTCAAATCTTTTACCCAACGGGCGAACATAACCCCCAGCTCCTGACAAAGAACCAAATAATGAGAGATCACCATTGGTCTCTTTTCTTGCATCCAGATTACCTAAAAGTTCGATCTCCATTCCCAGGTAGCCACGATTCCTAACAAAGAAGTTCCTATTGATCTCGAATTCCATTTCGATAGCCAAAGAGTCGTAAGGACTAAATGAAGGTTCCGACTCGCCTTCGAGGTGCACTTCTTCTACCTGCTTTTCACCAAAGTCATCTAAGTACACAAATCCATTTCTAATACTAAGTTTTCCGGTTGCCTTTGGCCGCATTATATCTCCGCTAACCGTACTGTTCATATCTATAACCAGATTGTAATTCTGGTTGTTGGCAAGTCGAAACTGGTTGGCAGTGGCTTTCAGGTTTATATTATCTGGACGACCATCTTTTATTTCAATATTGCCATTTGCGCGGAATGTACCCTTACCGCTTGTTGCGGAAAGTTCTTTCACCTTCAACCCTGTACTTGTGAATTCCAGATCGGATCTGATCTTTTGAAGTGTTATGCCAGCCACAGGTACCGACACCTCTGCGTCATTCAAACGGATATACCCTTTTGGTTCCATTTTTTCTGTGGTTCCTTTTAGAGAAAAATCAGCCGTTAAAGTTCCTTTAAGATCATGCGTGAACTGCTTTTTAAGGAAATCATTAAAGACTGCAATATTGAAATCCTCTGTGAGTACCTGAATGGTGATCAATTCTTCCTCATCTGTGGTTCTGGCTTCCAGAGTTCTAAAGTCAAAAGCGAAGGGATAGTTCACACTTACTGAAGCTGCTTTTTGCTGAACTGCAGTGATGTCGGCATTCAGCTTTATCTCACTCTCCTGGTTGTCGTAATTAAACCCGGCTGTTATGAGATCCAGTTTGATACCTGAAAGAACGGGCTCATCGATCCTGAGATCACCCCTAAATATTGGTTTTCCAGCGGTCCCACTCATCAGGCCATTAAAACTTATTATTCCATTAGTTTCATTGATATCAACTTTTTGTAATACCCCTTGAAAATGGTCGATCTTGGTTGGTTTAACTGTCAGATCTCCGCTAATTTTCCTTGAGAAAAAAGCCTCGTCCAACTCTTCCGGAGACTTTAATGAAAATGGGATGTTCAGGTTACCGGCCATCTTTTCTATTCCATCCCAGTAAACAGCGCCATTTGCGGTAAGGCGCTCTTTTTGAGTTAAAAAGCTGAACTTTAAAGAATCGGCAGTTACTCCGTTATAACTTAGTCTTGTCAGATTCAGATCTCCTTGACCATTAAGAGTATCGGCATTCTTATCCATCTTCAAGCCACCCGATAAAACGCCATCCAAAAACCGCTCACCAAATACAACTTCCTGAATCAACCCAAAATCAAAATTTTCGCCCAAAACCCATGCATGCTGTTCAACACTATCAGCATAGGGAATTGAAAATTCTAAAAATGCACCGGAAGTTGATCTCAACTCCAGGGTATCAGTACCTATTGCATAATTACTGTAGCGAACATGGAATGGTTCCTGAAGCAGCAGTTCACTTTCTGATGTGATGATATCGAAACGATCAAAATTGATATTAAATAAGTTTGAACTCAGACTCAGATCCATTTCGCCACTCTGATATAACCGACCACGTGCACTGCCGATCACTTCCAGAATAAATTTACTATACAGAGTATCAGCATTTGCAATCCCCTCCGAGCCCAGCTTAATATCCTGGAACCTGATCCCTGAGATCACCGGGTCGCTTATACTTAGGTCCATTTCAAACCTGCGGAGTTCTTCCAGCGAACCAATTGTTTCTCCATGAATTCTGGTAGCCGTAAAAATAGTATCGATCTGAATGTTATCCAGGTCGAGCTGGATGTTACTTTTCAGTGTTCTGGAAGAATCCTGCACTATATCTCCCTTCAGAGAACCCGTAACCTGAAGCAGGTCCAGTCCGGCCAATGGTGCAAGCGGCTGAAGGTCTTTGATTTTCATATCCACAGACAACCTGTTATCTGGATCAGTATAGTCGAATATATTTTTCTTACCGAAGAAAGTACCCTCAATGATATCACTCCTTAGTTCCCCATCCGTCATGGTAAAGATACCCTGACTGAGCGTACTATTTACTGTAAACTTATTGAATGAAGCGCCGTTCACTACACTGCTGTCAATTTCAATTGAACAGAAAACCACGCTTTCGGTTGGGTCGAAACCAATGCCTTCACCATTAGCATTCATATTCAATGAAGTTGGAAAATCTTCAAACCCTGTTATTTCTCTCAGGTCAAATCCTCTTGTCGAAGCCTTATATTTATATGAAGGTTTATCCTTTAGGTAATCTTCTATGGATGCTTCAAAAGTTAACTCGTCTTCTATCAGTCGCAGCTTCCCTTTAGCTTTGGCTTTTTGCTCATTCAAAATCCCCTCGATCTTAAGAGATGTGAACTGTTGCCCGGCAATCATGTTAATTTTTTCAGATCCCTTGCGGGCCGCTGAAGGAAGCGTCTTTACCGAATACTCTATCGTATTCCCTGAAAGCGCTAATCCCTTTCCTTTGGCAAATGCTTCCAGTCCGATCAAGCTTTCCATGGCATCATCTTTAAGCCAATATGCCAGATCGATCCTGCGAACGGAAACCCCCACACTCCAGGTCGGTTCCTCTTCCAGTAAGCCAAACAGAGAAGGATTCAATATCACTTCCTGTCTTCCTGGTGCATGAACTTCCAGATGCCCAACCAGGTCGTCTTCCACAAGTGTACCCGAGCCTGTGATCCTGTCTGCATAATAATCTTCGTACCTGAGCTTATTGAATGTGAATCCCCATGTTGCATCCGTTTTATTCATATCCTGTTCGAGGTACCCTGATAATGTGATCCTGGAATCCTGAACAGAGACATTTATGGTATCTCCCAAAAAATAACCGATATCAACTGGTCCACTCAGGATACCAAAATTACGTGCTACTGGTTCGGAAGACAGATCCATTAAGGTTGAAACCTCTATGTTTCTAGCTTTGGGGTGATCCGCATGCAACTTGATACTTAAATTTTTCAGGCTACCGGAGAGGCTCAATTCAAAATCCACATCATCATATGGAATCGGGTAATCGAGATATGGCCCGATATCTTCCAAAGAAAAAGGAGCTGAAGCTACATCAGCGCTAAAGGTGGAATCCGAGATATCAGCATTCGCATGCGTTTTGATATAAGTTCGTCCGGTTTCAATGACGAGCTGATTAAAGCTCACTTTATCATCTGAATAGCCTGCAGAAGCGCTGAACTTTATGGGTTCCGGTAACCGCCCTTCTTTGATCTGAAAATCTAAGCTGCTTAGCGTTATTCCCAATGAGTCTCCGATACTGGCCGATAGGTCTGCATCTAATCCCTGCAACGTAAGAACTGAATCGGGAAGATAATCTGCTGCAATAAAATGGCTGTTTATATCCCTGAGGCTTATTTTCGAGAATATGATATTCAGAGAACCAGGTTCTTCGGGTTGAGCTGCTTCAGGGGGACCCTTTTTCAGCAAATGCTGCACATTGTAGGTACTGTCATCCCTTTCTTCGATCCGTGAATTCACACCCTTTATATGAACCTCATTGATCAAATATGTATCCTTTAAAAAACTCCAGATATCATAACTGGCGTAGATAGTATCTGCACTAAATACAGTATCAGGATCCGATAGCAGAACGTCTGTAATAAGTATTTCTTTCCAGAGATCCCCGTTTACTTTGCCTATACTTAATTTCCCATTGAGACTATTATTTGCCAGTTCCGTAGCTTTCTTTTTTACAAAATTGTGTGCCAGGCTGGAATTCAGCATAACCCTTCCGAGGATCTGTACCCCCACAAATATCGTGAGTGTTATTAAAAACACTTTTAAAACCTTAAGACCGGTATTTCTTTTTTTATCTGTCATTAAAACGCCTGCCCTATACTAAGATGGAACCCCCACCGTGCCCACCTTCCTCCGTAATCAACACCTTCATAAATATTCAGATCTTCATCCGTGGGGTTCACCTTATAGGCAATATCAAAACGGATTGGTCCTATTGGAGAGCGATACCTTATGCCGCCACCCACGCCATATTGCAGCTCGGACTGACCTATGGACGTTAGTCTACTGTACACCTGACCTCCATCCAAAAATACAGCGAATCCTACCCCTTTCAATAAAGGATCAATCCCCTGCCTTAACTCAATATTGAAGTTGATAAGAGCATTTCCGCCGATGCCTGAATACCTTTTAAAATTACCCTCATCATCGAATACGGGTTTCTTGGGACCAAGCTGCTTTCTGGCCCAGCCTCTTACGCTGCTGGTACCACCGGTGTAAAACCTGACATCCTTGGGCAGCGAATCCTGTTTGGCATAATACATGACCCCAGCGTTAACTCGGGTAGCAAAAACCAGATCTCCAGTCAGATTCCTGAACTGTCTCAGATCGATAGCCAGCTTCTGGAAACTATAAGTTGATTCACCAAATAAACCAGAGAGCTCCCAGTACGGCTGAACAATAAATCCATCACCATCATTACCAAGACCTTTAGCGTAGTAAAAGTTGAACCGAAAAGATGAAATGTTATACGAAAGAACTGAATCCGGTAGCCCGCCATTCGTATCAATATCGGTTTTAACATTAAACTCATCATTCACAGCAAATTCGTAGGAAAATGTTCCGGTAAGGTTCCGATTATATTCATATCCAAAGGTATTGATAAGACCCAACGACCTGATCGAATAAGAATCTTCCACACGTACCTGTGCATAAGGGTTGATGTTAACACTGCTCTTTGTATTGAACACATAAGGAAACAAATACTCGGTACTTAAACTAGCTTCGTACGCTGAGAGACGGGTATTTACGCTGAATTGCTCTCCACGCCCTCTCACATTTCGGTAGATCCAGCCGGCCTGAAATCGAAATAGCTTATAAAAATTATAAATACTAACCCGCTCATGAAGCCGATCAAAACCACCAATTCCTCCCTGTAACTGCACCGAACGTAACGATAATTCCTTTACTCTTATCAAAACATCTATCGTACTGTCTTTGGGTTGATCTGGTATCGAAACTAAAGCAAGACGCATCAAATGATGTTTATATACTTCCCTCTGAGCCGTTCTAAGTTTTTTATCACTAAAATATTCCCCCTTTTTAATACCGGTCTCCCTTCTTATGTAAAAATCGTCCAGTGTGGTTTCGCCCTCGATCCGGACACTGTCGAAGCGTGCTCTTGGCCCGGGTCGGGTTGTTATACTTACGTCTGCCTGTTTCGCGGCAGTATCTACAACTGCTGTTAATGAACTTTCAGCATAAGGGTAGCCTAAATTTCTCAGTCCTTCATTTATGCGCCCAAGCACTTCCTGCTCTTCCACCGGCTTATAAACCCGACCTCTTCGATATGGCAATCTTCTTATTGCTGACCGAAAAGAACTGCTATTGCTCATAAAGAGACTGTCCTGCTTTGGGGCATCAATATGTACTTCAACCGAATCAACCCGGATGGGATAGTTTTCTTTTACTGTAAAAATGAGCTCTTTTTTCCAGGGCTTGTTTCTGGGTTCGATCCGATAACTCACTTCTGCATCATTGAAACCTCTTACATTGTAAAATCGCTGGATCCGAATTACATCCCGCCTGATCTCATTTTCTGACAGATAAAATCCCTTTTGACGAAAGAAGGTGATCTTCTGCCAAAGGTTTGGAGCATCATTTGCAATAAATTGTTTTATCACAACATCCTCGTAGGATTTATTCCCTTCGATGTCGATTGACCAAATCCTATCGAAACTACCGTTTGAGTTTTCATCGTCCTGAGCCACTGCCCTTCCAGGATTCATCATAAAACACAGGAATATCAAAAACAGGGAGGTATATCTAATCCGATAGTCAATACTAAACCTGGCGATATCGATAATCTTACCCCGCACAATAATTCTATAAAATGTCCTTAATAAGTTTATTACGTTTCATTACTATAGGGCAAATTTAACTGCTCTCTATTAATGTATAAGATAAAACTACTGATTCTTGTTCCAATACTTCTTATTTCATGCAAATCAACGTCAGAATTTACGGGATATTCCTACGATCCTCCCGGAGTGACCAATACCGTTGATAAGCTTGTATATCCCCAAAAACGGCGAGTGATTGGCGCCGGAAACCCCAAAGTCTGGGTTAGTAATGAAGACGAAAGTACCCGGATGAATGACTTTTATGTAGTCACAAAAGATACTTTTGAAGTTTATATCAAACCTGAAAATGCCCCTATTAATAATAGTCCATGGTTTGGGTTTAGTATATGGAGTGATTCAACCAGAAGTATTGTACTACGGTTGAGATATGAAAATGCCAGACACCGGTACGAGCCTAAATTCGGTGATCAGTTGGTTGATTCAGTGCGCTACGATTCTTCATCCGGAACGGCTGAGTTTAAACTCAACCTGACAGAAGAACCAAAATTTCTAAGCGCTCAGTTCAGAGATGGTATTACCTATTCAGATCTCGTTTCGGAGCTTAGTGAGTATAATGAATCCTTCATCAGTATTGACACTGCCGGACTTTCTCACGAGAAAAGAGCGGTATACCAGATCACTGTTGATGAAACAAACCCCGGGATACAGGCAGGCGTACTGATACTGCTGAGCCGGCAGCATCCCCCTGAAACATCAGGCTACCTGACCTATCATTATTTTCTTGACGCTTTACTGGATTCAACTGAACTGGCCAGGAAATTCAGATCCCGTTTCATCATAAAATCATTCCCCATGATAAACCCGGACGGAGTTTTTAACGGGCATTGGAGGCATAATGTGGGCGGTAATGACCTGAACAGGGACTGGCAGTACTTTAATCAGCCGGAAACACGATCCGTTAAAGACGCATTAATTCCCCTGAAGAACGATTCTTCCAAAAAGGTTTACTATGGTATCGACTTCCACTCTACTAATGAAAATATTTTCTATCCCATTAATGAAGAGATTGTGACCTTTCCCGATAATTTTACACAAAAATGGGTGAGCAGCCTTCAGAAAAACTTCCCTGAATTAGCTTTTACAATCGAGGAATTTGATATTGATTCTCCAATTTCAAAGAACTGGATCTATAAAACCTTTGGAGCCGATGCTCTGACCTTCGAAGTTGATGATGTTCTTTCAAAGGCTGAAATGAAGCACTTAGGCTATACTTCTGCTCAGTCTCTCATGGAAATGCTGTTGGAAGAATGGAATAATTTAAACGGGGATTGACACTTTTTGCATCTATCTTCATCTTAATACAAAAAATGGTGCTCTGTGCTATCAGAAGGAATCAATAACTGGAAATTACGACTTATACTAAGTGCCTTGCTCTGTATCATGGGCCTCGGTGCTATGATCAGCATGATACTTGGCTTGTTTATAGACCTTACCGTATATGATAAATCCTTAGTAGCCATCGCCATATTTATGGTCGGAATTCCCGCCTATTTGATCATAAGCGGGTTAGCCAATGTTGATGAGAGAACCATAGCCAGTTTTCTGAGCCAGAATGTAAATGAGCTAAAAGGAAAAGAAGATCTACTCACAAAACACTCCAGAGACCTCAGTGATGACGAGCTTTTTGAGCGTGAGAAAATCAAGGAATACCTGAATGAAAACCCGGTGTACAAGCTCCTGCCCGACAAACCGGTAAAACAGGCTTATTACATCCTGCTATTTTCTTTGATCATAAGCTTCTCTCTCTGGTATATAGCCTGATCGTTTTATTGAATACAATATTGTCTTCATTATTGATACCTTTAAGGTATGTCACACGATCACAAACATTCTCATCACCATCATCATCCCAGTATTGATGATACCTCGATTGTCAAACTGTGGATCTCCATTTTTCTCAACCTAGCGATTACACTGGCAGAATTTATAGGGGGAATTTTATCAAATAGCCTTGCCCTTCTTTCTGATGCTGTTCATAATCTGAATGACACCCTTTCTCTCGTAATCAGCCTTGTTGCCAGAAAGATTTCCAAGAAAGGGGTGAACACCGAAAAAACTTTCGGATATAAACGGGCAGAGATCATAGGAGCCTTCATAAACCTGATTACCCTGGTCATTGTAGCACTTTTCCTTATCAAGGAAGGTGTTGAGCGATTCTTCGATCCCCAATCTATTGATGGTTTTACCATGTTCTGGGTTGCTATTGTCGGGCTCTTCGGGAACTTCATTACGGCATGGATGCTTTGGAAAGAGTCGAAGGATAACCTGAATATGAGAAGTGCCTTTATTCACATTCTATCTGACGGACTTTCTTCCGTTGGTGTAATCATTGGTGGCTGGCTGATCCTTAAGTACGAATGGTACATCGTGGATACTATACTAACCGTAGGGATAGGCGTTTATATCCTATGGCATTCTTATCACATGCTCAGAGAGACCATTAACATATTAATGGAGTCGAAACCTGAAGAAATTGCTCTTTCAGAACTTGAGGAAGTTATGGAAAGTGTGGATGAAGTTTGTGGAGTGCACCATTTACATGTTTGGCGCCTCGATGAAACACAGATCTTGCTTGAGTGCCATGTGGTGATCAAAAAGGAAGACCTTCATGCCATGGAAGAAGTGAAGCAGAACATCAAGAAATTATTACACGATCAATTTGAGATCACTCACTCCACACTGGAATTCGAATTTGAACCCTGTAGTGCTAAGGATCATGAGCTTATTCACCATCACGAACATGACCATGCACATTAAATTACCATGAAGCAGCTTTTTTATTTTCTATCGCTAAGTCTCCTCATTATATCCTGCCAATCCGGACCTAAAGTTATTGACGATCTTGGCGATAAATCCTTTCAGTTAATAAACCAGGACAGTGTTTCTGTTACCTTCCCGGATGATTACCAGGGGCGATTTGTTGTGTTGGGATTCATCTACACTAACTGCCCGGACGTCTGTCCGCTGATCACTCAAAACATGATCAAGATCCAGAAAGAATTGAATAACCCGGATGATATTCAGTTCATAGGGATCACCTTCGATCCTGAAAGAGATACCCCATCAGTACTGAGCAAGTACAAAGAGACCTTTAAACTGGGTAAAAACTTTGATTTTCTCACCGGTGATCCGGCCGTTATTTCAGAAGTTATGGACAGTGTCCGTGTTCGTTCTCAGGTTTCCCTCACCACAACAACCGACAGCGGTAAGGAGATCTATTTCATGAACCATTCTGATAAGATCATGGTACTGGATAAGAAATCAAGAGTTATAATTGAATATGGTGGCAGTATGCCCGGTATCCCAAACCTGATAGTTGAAGATTTTAAAACCTTACGATGAAGCTGACATTCACTTTTCTGTTCATTCTGGGACTAATATTCCAGGGTTGCGGCAAAGCTCAGACAGAGCCTGAACCTGAATCCCAAAACACTCTTACCGGCAAAATTGAGATCCGTGATGGCTGGGTTCGTGAAGGTAAATCTGGTATGATGAGCGCCGCCTACTTTACGATCTACAATGGTACCACTAAGTCTGATACTTTATGGAGCATTAGCTCCGAAGACATCTCTGATGACATACAGATTCATGAATCATACAAAACTGAAGATGGCTTAATGGGGATGCGACCCGTTGGAGCAGTACCAACGCCATCCGGCCAATCCGTTGAATTGAAGCCCGGAGGAATTCATATTATGATCATCCAGCCATACCGGGATCTTTCAGACGGTGATAGCATTGAATTTGAATTTAATTTCAGTTCCGGAGATACACTTATCATGCTTCCGGTCCAAAAAAATCAGTAAATCAAAAAAGCCCGGACATTTCACAGTCCGGGCTTTCTGTCGGTTTGAGTTATTCGGAGTACGAATAATTAAGCTTGATCAAGCTTAACAGTTATTCATACGAAATCGTTTGTTTGCCGGATTGGAATTTTTCTACAGTACTACTTAATAAGAAGCATACACTGAGGTTGATCCATCTTTATTGATCAACAAAACATCATAATTGTCGGCTGGTCTGCCTGGCATTTCCATTCCCGGAGAACCTGTTGGC
Source organism: Rhodothermia bacterium (assembly GCA_030427885.1). Lineage (GTDB taxonomy): Bacteria > Bacteroidota > Rhodothermia > Balneolales > Balneolaceae > JAUICM01. Next base: position 237,439 of record JAUICM010000003.1, read on the forward strand.
ATACCCGGAACCGTTAATCCGACCGCATCAGGTTTTTCCTTTAACATTCTTTGTACATCTGCTACTGGTACATGGCCTTCCACAACATATCCATCTACGATGGCGGTATGGCATGATGAAAGCTGAGGTGTAATTCCGTGGCTTTGTTTGATGGCGTTCAATTCAGAAGTTGGCTTCTCCTCCACTGCAAATTCCTCTGCATTCATATGAGCAGCCCATTTAGTACAACACTGGCAACCCTCATTTTTATACATTACCACTTCTATCTTTCCATCGGTATCAGCACTTATCTGACGTTCGTTTCCGGGCCAGAATAAAAAAGCAGCTAAGCCTGCCGTTAACAATAATCCAAATACTAAAATCTTTGCGTTGCTCATATTATCAATGTTTTTCAATTTGAGCAGGAATTTAACCAAGATTTAATCCACAAACACCCTTCAGACGATAAAAAACGAAGTAGCAATGCATTCTTTTTTTGTGCTTTTATCAAATTATGCCTTATCTATATAATTAATATCCGGGTGAGGGAATCCGGGGCTAACAATTATAAATGAACTATCCTATCATGATTAAAAGATCTACACTCATCGTAGCCATAGTATTCGCGTTTTCAGCGATAGCAAATGCCTGGCAGGTATCAGGTTATAATTTAACTAAGGGGGACTCATATACCACCAGTTCTGAGATAAACCAGGTTATTACTCAAACGGTTATGGGCCAAAAAAATGTTATAAACCAGGACATCTCAACACAGGAAAAACTGGAAGTTGTTGAGGTTAATGGCTCAAATTTCACTCTTGCCTCAACTAATCTATCTACTAAACTTGAACTCAGCAGCATTATGTTCTCTCAAACTATCGACTCTGAAGGCGAGACTGAAGCTGATGGAGTATTCAGAGTTCTTAAAGGTAAGTCTTATCAGTTTACCATTAATGAATATGGTGAGATACAAGAGATCACCGGGCTTGAAGAAATTCAGGCGGCCATAACAGAAGAGCTTAAGGGTAGCCCGCTGGCAGCACAAGCCGGTCAGATAACCGCAGCTTTTTCTGAAGAAAGTATTCGTGCCAACCTGGAGAATCAGTACTCAATTTATCCAACTTCAAAAACGGAAGCGTGGAGTAAAAAACGGGATGTTACCGTTAACGGTCTTCCTGTCACCTTCGACTCACAATACCTGTACGAAGACGATTCCACGATTCTGGTAAACAGTGAATTAACTGTTAGTGGTAAAATAACCCAGAATGGGATGCAGCTGGATGCCGCTCTTGAAGGAACTCAGGAAGCAAAACTAACTCTGGATCCGAAATCGGGAATTTGCACCGTTTATGATGCTACTCAGTTAATGGAAGGCTCCGTAACCACTCAGGGAATGCAGATCCCAATGACCATGGAAACTTCTACTACAATCACTACTTCTAAAGACTGATCAAAGTTCTTATTTTGCTAAGCCGACTCACCTGATTGAGTCGGCTTTTTTAATATTCTGATCTATGATGAAGACAAATTCTAAAATGCTTGGCTTGGCCGGCATATTATTCGCTACTTCAATCGCATTTGGTGCTTTTGGCACACATGCACTAAAAGACATATTAAGTCCGGAGCGACTAGAAACCTGGCAAACGGCTGTTCGATACCAGGCATGGAATTCGATAGCCCTGATGGCACTTGTGATAATATCAAAATTCTACAGAGCCGACCTAAAGCTACAGGCACTATTAATAATAGTTGGAACTGTGATCTTTTCTGGCAGTCTGTACATTCTCTGTCTTACAAATGCAGATTGGTTGGGTATGGTTACACCTATTGGTGGTTTATCTCTTATTGGAGGCTGGGGTTACTTTTCATGGAAAATGTTTCAAATCAGAAAAACCTGATTCTGATCCCCACTTCACATACTTTTCATATTCCGGCCATACCATTAAATGGCCTAATATTTTCATCTTCACAAAATCTTCACATTCGCCCGTTAATTTGGATTTGTTCTAAATAAGAAATCCGTATTAACCTTGTTCCATTATAAAAACTTCCTCTTCGGAAGTATTTTTTTTGCTATCACTTCATCACTCGGCTTCAGCCAAACTGCCGAACTTTCGGGTACAGTCATGTCCGAATATGGAGTACCTGTATCCGGAGCCCATATTTATCTGACACCTGAGAAATGGGGAATTGCTGACGATCTGGGTCAGTTTTCCATAAAAGGTATCGAACCAGGAAACTACACCATTAAAGTAAGCAGCATTGGATTTGAGGGATACAGATCCGGAATAACTATTTCTTCGGCCGATGTATTGAATATTGAGATCACCCTGAATACCGAGATCTATGAAGATAAACCCGTGGTAGTAACCGCATCCAGGACCAAAAAGGAATTAGAAGAAGTAAGTGTACCGGTAACCGTTGTGGACGATAAAGAAATTGAGCTTACCGGGAGTTTGCGCCTCAGTGATATCCTGAATGAACAAATCGGACTTAATGTAGTTTCAGATCATGGAACCGGAATTCAGGTTCAGGGTTTTGATCCTGAGTACACCCTGATCATGATCGATAATCAACCCGTGATAGGCCGGACGGCAGGAACCCTCAACCTGGACCGTTTGGCTGTGGGTGATGTAAAACAGATCGAGATCGTGAAGGGGCCTTCATCAGCGCTTTGGGGCAGCGATGCTCTGGCAGGAGTCATTAATATTATAACTGAGAAAGGTAGTAAACCCTTCAGTGCGGATATTAAGGGACGATATGGATCAAATACTTCATTCGATGGATCTGCTAATCTGAAATTCAAAAAGAACAATCTTAACGGACGGTTTTTCAGCAATATAAATGGCTCAGCTGGCTATGATCTCAATGAAGCTACTGTTGCTCCAACTATCCCCGAATACAGAAATTATACTTTTGCCGGAGGAGCTGATTACCGGGTTTCCAGTATACTTGGCCTTAGCCTGAATGGCCGATACTACAAAGAAGATCAAAATTATAGTGATGAGATCACCGTCTCTGGTCAACCCGCAGGATTATCAGGATCTGAATATCAGGAAGATTACAGCATCACCCCTGAGATATCGCTTAGCCTGGGATCCAGATTCTTTGTGGAGGCTACGGGCTTTCTCAGCGCTTTCAATAGTGAGAGTAAACTAGACTATAATGATACCGGAACCTCTTATTTCTATGACTCTTTTGAACAGACTCTGAATAAGATTGAATTCAAAGGTTCCTCTTATTGGAATGATAAGCATACAACCGTGCTTGGAGTGGGAATGAACCGCGAAGATCTGACTGCAGACATCTACGCCGATATCCCATATTTTGACAGCTACTTTTCATTCGGCCAACATGAATGGAAGCTTTCAGACAAACTCTCCCTTACTGCTGGATTCCGGTATGATGACCACAGCGAATATGACTCCCAATTCAGTCCAAAGTTTTCAGGACTCTTCCGTCCCAACCACTTCATTCATTTCCGGGCTTCCATGGGGGGCGGATTCAAAGCTCCTGATTTTAGACAATTATTCCTGAACTTCACCAACCCCGTTGCAGGATATTCTGTTTTTGGTTCCTCAACCGTCGCGGAAGGAATTGCACAACTTCAGGCAGATAATAAGATCCAGGACCTTTATTACAACCCTGCTGACATCGAGGAGATCAAAGCAGAACATTCGTATGCCTACAATGCCGGAGTTGATCTGTTCCCGGTCGAAGGGGTTCAGATCCGAACAAATTTCTTCAGAAATAATGTCCGGGACCTTATTGAAACTCAACGGATTGCACTCAAAACAAATGGACAATCGGTATTTGGGTATTTCAACCTGAACAAGATCTATACTCAGGGTCTTGAAACAGAACTTCGATACAAACCGGAATTCATAACCGGCCTGAACATCGCAGTTGGCTATCAGTTCCTGGATGCAAAAAGAGAGCTTAGAAAAGAAGTCGATAAAGTAATGGACGGACAAGTTGTGACTGTTACAGAAACCAGCTACTCAGAGATGTTCAACCGTTCCAAACATACGGGTAACCTAAAAATATTTTACACCATTAAGCCTCTCGCACTTGATGCAAGTGTGCGAATTCAATACAGAGGCAGATACGGCTTTGCTGATCTGAATGTAAACGACAAGATCGACAGTAATGAGTATACCCAGGATTATGTACTGGTGAACACATCTATAGCCAAGACTTTCCACGGGCGCTTTCGGTTACAACTTGGCATTAATAACATCACAAACTACCAGAACACTCAGTTTCTGCCATCAAATCCCGGCATCACTTTTTATACACAGTTAAATATAAAACTACACTAAATATTCCTCATGAGATCACAATTAACTAAACCCCTCATCTTAACATTAGCCTTAACTTTCAGTTTCTTTGCCTGCAAAGATTCGGGTAACGACGGTCCAGCCGTTGTTGAAGTTCAAACTGCTACTGACATTCCCGGTAACACAGAAAACAATCCAGGATATACCTTCTATGATCTTGAAGAAGGTGTTATTGTAGCTGACTCAAGTTCTTCTCAATGGGACATCGCTTTTAGCAATACTACTATTTTAGCTAACTCAGGCAATGGTGGAGGAATTCTAACGCTGAATGCAGCCTTTGAAACCATTTCTGAAACACCAACGGAAGGTTTTGCAAATGAAACCGAAGCCGGCTCCTGGTATAACTACACCGGTGAGGCTCCGTCCGGACCACAGCATGCTATCCTGGCTATTGATGGAGTAACCCTGATCGTTAAAACTCCTGATGCGAAATATGCAAAAGTTAAGATCCTGAGTTACTACAAGGGAGATCCTGATACTTCAACGGACGAGTTTGCCAATTTCATGACCCGACCAGCAAGCCCATATTTTACTTTTGAATACGGCCTGCAAACCGACGGTTCTGTTTATTTTGAATAATGAATAGTGTCTGAGCTTTCGTGTCGCTTACTATCAAGTCGACATATTGAAGTCAAGAAGCCTGCCCTGAAAAGCAGGCTTTTTTTTATCAGCATGAAACCCCTCTATTGACCTGTACTGGTTTTTCTTTTTTATTGCATTCATGAATATTGAACAATACAGAAATTTCTGCCTCTCTTTTCCTGGTGTAACCGAAGGGTTTCCCTTTGGACCCGATGTACTTGTGTTCAAAGTAATGGGGAAGATGTTTGCTCTTACTGATGTGGAAAAATTTGAATACATCAACTTAAAATGTGATCCCGATCGCGTTATAACCTTAAGAGAACAGTTTGATGAGATTCGTCCTGGTTATCACATGAATAAACAACACTGGAATTCTGTTTATACAACCGGTTCACTGGACGATGATCTCATAGAAGAACTGATCATACATTCCTACGATCTTATAGTGGATTCACTTCCAAATAAAGACAAAGAAGCCCTTAAGAAATAGTGTTGGGGTCTGGGGAAGAAGCCTTTTCAGATGAAATGCCGGGAATAAGCCGCCCAAAGGTCTTTTTAAGAAACCACCAGAAAAATTTCCGCTGTCCAAAAAGGGTTCCGTAAATTATCAAAAGGACATTATATAAAGGCAGAATTGTTACGATCCATATGATCGTTCTTATCCACCACGAAAGGTCAGGAGTAACACCCAACAGATCAAAAATATACTTCTTTACATATACTGCTGTTGAGCCTGTGCATGCGAAAACAACTAAAATTATAAATACCTGCCAGCTGCTTTCAATTTGCCAACGCTGCTTGAGCTTATCAACTATTTTCATTCACATAATATTTAAAAAGTTGAAAATAGGTTTTTGATAGCTTTAATGAAGTCAAATATTTATAAAATTCAGTTTTTTATATTATATACCGGAGTAAGATATCTCTTGCAATTCCTTGAAGGCGGAAGTAGTTTCCCCAATTAAAGGAAGGATTCGAGTTATTCAAGATTTAAGGGTCGGGAATGCGTAAATATGTAATGGAAGCCATAGGCACCTTTTTTCTGGTGCTTTCTGTAGGGCTGACCGGTAATGCATTTGCTATTGGGTTATTAGTAGCAGCATTGGTTTTTGGGGGTTCCCATATATCCGGGGCTCACTTTAACCCTGCCATTTCATTTGCCTTTTTTCTGAAAAAAGAGATCAATTTTAACACCTTCATTGGATATGTAATAAGTCAGATCTTAGGTGTTTTTGCTGCCTCCGGAGTTTATCTGATGCTTTCGAATCTGGTTTTTTATGTTGAACCCCCCGCTTCAACAACCATATATCAGCAAACGAGCATTGAGTTAATTGCTACTTTCGTGTTGGTATTTGTTTATCTCAACGCCTTTCCAACTAAGCACTATAAGCAAAACCGGTCTGCTGGTTTAATCATTGGAGTAACCTTAACGGCGCTAATTCTGATGAGCGAGGATATCTCTGGTGGAATTCTTAATCCGGCAATCTCTATTGGGGCTTCTCTTCTGGATCTAATCTCCATCAACGGAGCTTCCTATAAATACATACCTATTTACACTCTGGCTCCAATCACAGGATCTGTGCTGGCAACTTACTTGTATAAATATCTGAACGATTAAGCCTGCTCTTTCTCAGTAAGCAGCGAGAAGTAGAATCTGGAGCCTTCACCCGGTTTACTTTCCACAAATATCTCCCGTTGGTGCGCTGCTAAAATGCCTTTTACAACAGCCAGGCCTAATCCTGTACCTCCTTTATCTCTTGAACGCGCTTTATCAGTTCTGTAAAACCTGTCGAATAAGCGCTCCAGATGCTCTTCTCCAATTCCTATACCCGTATCCTCCACTGATATCTCCACTTCATTTCCGTGATGAACACACTTCACTTTGATCTCTCCTTCGTTGGTATACTTGATGGCATTTGATATCAGGTTATCCAGCACCTGTTCTATCTTATCTTCATCAGCATCCACAATACTTTCTTCGATCTGAATAACCTTGAGGTTAATTCCCTTCTCAGTAGCAATTGGCTGATAGGTTTTCACCACTTCCTTAACCACTGCACTTACATCAAATTTAGACTTGTTAATAAAGCTTGCATCCAGATCATAACGTTGTAGTGATTTAATATCTTCAAATAAACGAACTACCCGCTCGATCTGCTTTTGTGCAGTTGCCATATACTGACTTTTCTTTTCCGCTGCCAGGTTTTCCATTTGCAACATTTCCATTGCCCCGGAAATAGTGTGCAGTGGATTTCGAACTTCATGAGCAATATCTGCAAAGAACTGATTCTGCTTCTCATTCAAATTTTTCAACTTCTCATTATCTGCTTTGAGCGTGCCTGCCATTTGATTCAGGGTCTCTGCCAGTGTACCAAACTCATCATTTCGATTAAGGTTTATCTCTCTGTCCAGATTCCCCTCTGCGATCTCGAGTGCAGCTTCCTTTAATTGTGTTATTGGCCTTGCCAGATAGCGCGCAAAAAGAAAACTCACAATAACTACCACCAGTATCGAACCCACCATAGCCCCATAGATCAGGTGGCGTATACTTGCTTCCGCCGCATACAGATCTTCCTTAAGCTGACTGATCCTCAGATAACGGGCATCCGATTTATTTACTTCAATACGATGGAATGAGATCAGTTTATCCAAACTCTCTTCGTTCAGGATAACCTGTGTTCTATCCCCCGCTAAATCGGCTTGAAGATCGTCATTCATCATTTCCCGGGAATCAGTGAATTGCGACTCATCGAAGGGTGCGTACACGATAAGACTGCCAGCTTCGTCGAACAAAGCAACATTATATCCCGTCAGATCTGACATAAATTCGACCTTATCAAAAAGATCCTGATTAGATATTTCAGTCTCCAGCGACTTGGCAAAGGTCTGGGCATCACTTTCGAATTTCTGAACCGCTTCATCGTACAGAAATGAACGGATACTCAGAATAGCATATGCACTTATAACGATAACACCGATCGAGAGCAATACGATGTATACCGAAGCCAGCTTTGACTGGATATTCATGAACGGAGGTATTCGCGGTTAAACCCGTAACCAACACCCCTGTAGGTCTTTATTAGTTTACCTTCATCCTTCATCTTGATCCTGAGATTCTTGATATGAACATCCACTGTTCGGTCAAAAATGTATTTCTCTTCATCCGAAATATGTTCCAGGATCTCCTGCCGGCTATATACCAGTTTAGGGTGCTGAAAAAATAACTCAGCGATCACATACTCTGTATTTGTGAGGTCTACCTTATCCTCATGGATAAACATTTCCTTAGAATCGGTATCCAGATAAACATGGTCATATTTCAACCAGTTTGTTTTCTCGGGACTCTGGCGCCGAAGTTGAGAATCAACATGAGCTTTAACCAGATTTAAGCTTGCTGGTTTTTTTATGTAGTCATCCGCTCCCAGTTCAAGTCCTTCGATCTCATCTCTTTCTTCGTCTCTTGCTGTCAGAAAAAGAACCGGGATATCGCTGATCACCGGATGCTGCCTAATGTGCCGGCATATTTCTTTTCCATCATGATGAGGCACCATAATATCAAGAATTGCCAGTTCCAGCTCATCTGCATTATCATCTATGATCTCTAATGCACGCTTTCCATCTTTAGCCCAAAAGACCTTATAGTTATTTAGTTCCAGGAAGTTAGCAAGCATTTCGCCTGACTCTTCCTCATCTTCTACAAGTAAAATTGTATGATATATGTTCACGTTCCCGAAATTGATTAAGTTCTCGTAAAATTAATCAGAATGAATTATAAAAATAAAACCGTCTGGATAACAGGTGCATCTTCGGGAATTGGCGAAGCTTTTGCAAAAGCTTTTTTTAAAGAAGATGCAAAACTTATTCTCTCGTCCCGGAGGGAAGAGGAACTCCAGCGTGTAAAGCAAGAACTGGGCGCTGATCACTCAAATTGCTATATCCTTCCACTCGACCTCTCCAACCCCGAAAGTCTGGCATCCAAAGCCTCAGAAGCTTTGAGCATTTTTGGCGGTATTGATGTTTTGGTTAATAACGGAGGCATAAGCCAGCGTTCTTTGTTTGCCGAAACTGATATGGATACCATAAGACGTTTAATGGAGGTTAATTTTTTTGGGACTGCCGAACTTACACGTGCTGTGCTGCCTTCCATGATGGAAAGACGATCCGGACAGATCATCGTAACCAGTAGTTTAGCCGGTAAATTCGGCACTAAATTCAGATCCGGTTATGCTGCCAGTAAACATGCCCTCCAGGGACTATTCGACTGTATCCGCCAGGAGATGTACGAATATAATATCGCAGTAACCATAGTATGCCCAGGTCCAATCAAAACAAACATCACCAAAAACTCACTTACTGCTGATGGCAGTTCGTTCGGGAAAATGGGGGCACTCCACCAAAACGCAATGAATGCTGATGAAATGATCTCAAGGATCTGGTCGAAGGTTAAGGCTGGCAAAGAAGAGATTTACATTTCAAGCCCCAAAGAACGTTTCGCCTTATTATTGAAAAGACTTTCTCCCGCACTGCTCAATAAAATTCTCAAGAATAGTAAAGTTACCTGACCGAACCCTTCTTATGACTGTATTTAATCAACTAAGATTCTCACTAACACTCTCAGTTTTAATCCTACTTTCAAATTCTTTATTCGCTCAATATCAAGACGTCACTTACACCACCAAACGTTCAATAAAACCCGACTTCAGTCTTGGTTTGATGCATAATCTTCCAAAGTCTTATAGTTTGAATGCAGAGATCTATCTTGGACTCCAGACTGTATCCACCCCTGACAGTATTCCTTACGGACCTAATATGGTCGGTCATTCCTTTAAAGGAATCTCTTTTGAGGGCTCTTTGTATAAAGGTGGCAGAGGACTTGGGGTTGCTTACTTTAATTACTCACAAAGCATGGTTCTGGCAGTTGGCTACCGTCTTGGGCTTTACTATTTCACCAATTTCGACAATTCCAGAGTGCTGAAAGATCAGGAATTCATTGGTATTAAAGCTTCTTTTTCTGCGATGCTATTCGAAACACAGCTTGGTGTTTTTAAGAATTTGAATAGTTCACAGGTGGTACCATTCTTTGGGATCGGTTTTCATTTCGGACCATTCCTTTAACCCAGCCTTTTTCTTTTATTCAAATAGGCTAAAAGAGCCTGATCAAACTGACCTTCTGTATCAATCTCCTCAAAATCGATCTCAAATTCACTACATGCCATCATAAACCGGTGAGTGTATTCTTCCACTTTTTTCTGGTAATCCTCTCTAACCTGTGCCGGCAGTACTTCTATCTCCGTTCCGGTTTCCATATCCTCAAAAACAAACCGGTTATCCGAAAAGGCAAGTTCCCGTTCGCTGCGCTTCTCTAATACATTAAACAACAGAACTTCATGCTTTCGGTGTCGGAGATGTTTCAGGGCTGAGACTAGCGCCTCATGCTGATCCACATTTTCAAAAAGATCTGTAATAATGATTACCAGACTTCTGTGATTCAATCGCTCTGCAACTTCGTGAATGACCTTTGAAGATGCAGTTACCCTTTTTTCCTGATTTTCCTGCTCCTCCCTTGCCAACTCCTTCTCAAGCTCAATATAGATCTGTCGCAAATGAGCATAGGTCCCTTTTGCAGGTATAAAATTGTCAATCTTTGAATTGAAAGGGATAAGTCCACAAGCATCCCGCTGCCGATGCATCATATATAGTAAAGAAGCTGCAAAATGAGTTCCATACCTAAGTTTACTCCATTCCCCAAAATGCTTGAACTGCATAGAAGAACTCGTGTCCAGCAAGACATAACAACGCAGGTTCGTTTCCTCTTCATACTGTTTTACATAGAAACGTTCCTTCTTTCCATACGCCTTCCAATCTATGTGCTTAAAATCATCACCAGGGTTATATGGCCGGTGTTCTGCAAACTCCACACTAAATCCATGATAGGGACTTCTGTGAAGGCCAGAGATAAATCCCTCAACAATCTTTTTCGCCCTCAACTCGAGCGATGACAATTTTGATAGTATGTCTGGTTTAATGATCATGGCTAATGGTAAAACTTATTCTCAACAAAATTGAAATTCTTTTATTTGGAAGCGCTTCTTTCCTAACACACTGAAAAAACTTCACATATTATTCTTATATGAAGACTAATGTCGAATGTAAATAAAAAGTATTTACATTTATTCATCAATTGAAAGACGGACTCTAAGACAAACAATGAAGTTATTAAAACCTGTTTTCACAGCATTTATTCTTGTAACACTCTCCTTTACAACCCGGGCACAAACTATTGAACCAAGTATTGGTTTTTCTCCTGAAAAGGGTTTGAACATAATAAGTCCGGACAGCTCAATGGGCTTCAAGATCGGATTCCGGCTTCAACAGCAATTTGTTCTCACTGCACCTTTTTATGATGAATCAATTTCCGCTGAGTATCTTATCAGGCGGGGAAGAGCCCAATTCAGAGGATTCATTTTTCATGGGAAAATGGATTACTTCATTCAACTTGGCATGGACAGGGGGACTGTAAGACTACTCAATGCAGAGTACCGATGGAAACCCGATAAACACACTCAAATTGCTTTCGGTCAATTATTTCCTCCATCAGGTCGCCAATTCCATACTGTCTCAAAGGTATTTCAAATGATCGACCGGTCTCCTGTAAGCAGATTCTTTTTTATGGGTTGGGATCTTGGAGTTCGAATCGACAAAACCTTCCCTGTTTCTAAATCATTTGCCTTTAAAGCCGCTGGTGCTGTAACTCATGGTGAAGGCATGAATACCAAAACTGCAAAAGGGGGCTGGGCTTACACCGCCCGCCTGGACCTTCTCCCTTTTGGTCTGTTTAATAAAGGGGGCGATTATTCCGAAAGTGACCTATTCAGAGAACCCACTCCTAAACTGGCTTTGGGTACTGCATACTATCTCAATACTGATGCTTTTACCGAATACGGTAATCCTGCATGGGATGGGCTGGAAGACAATATTGGTATTTATTATGCTGATTTCGTGTTTAAGTACAATGGGCTTTCTCTACTGGGAGAATACATCAATCGTACCGTAGATAATGAAATGATTAATATAAATGGCACTATTATGTATTCTGACATTATAAGCGGAGATGGTTTCAACATTCAGGGTGGTAAATTTATTTCAGAAACAGTTGAGCCAACATTCAGATTCAGCCTGCTTAACCCAAACACAAAGGCTCAAAGTTTTAGAAGCAATTTTACCAGACAGGAAAAATATACGCTAGGACTGAACAAATTCTTCATTGGGCACACTTTGAAACTACAAAGTGAGATAGGATATGTCCGGGATACCTATCCTGGAGATCAAATTCAGGATTACCTCGAATTCCTTGTTCAATTCAGCCTCAGTTTCTAAACCTTAATAATTAATGCAATGAAGCTCTCTATAAAACAATTTTACGGACTTATACTTGGCATTATTGGATTGATCATTCCTTTTTTCCTGAATATTGAGGGACTGTCGGAGGCCGGACATGTGGCCCTGGGTATCTTCTTCCTTGCAGCCGCTTTTTGGATGCTTGAGCCATTTCCCATTTACGCCACTTCGGTTTTGGTGATTTTCCTTCAGGTTATCCTGTTAAGTAAGGAAGGTTTTCTTTTCCAGTCTGCAACGGAAACCTATACTCCTGATTCCTATACCGCATTTATGGGCACACTTGCTAACCCGATCATCATTCTTTTTCTTGGCGGATTTGTCCTGGCCGATGCTGCAGTAAAATATAATCTCGATAAAAACCTTACCCGTCTTCTTCTAAAGCCATTTGGTACTAAACCTGCTTTTATCCTTCTGGGGTTGATGGTAGTAACCGGATTGCTTTCAGCTTTTATGAGCAATACCGCCACCACCGCAATGATGATGACTGTTATCCTTCCGATCATTGCACAAACAGACCTTAAAGACCCTATGCGAATCGGAATTGCCCTTTCTATTCCTTTTGCAGCAAACATTGGTGGGATAGCCACTCCTATTGGCACCCCTCCCAATGCAGTGGTTATCGGGGCTCTTTCACAACAAGGTGTAAACATTCCATTTGGGGAGTGGATGATACTTGCTGTTCCACTGGTGATTATCATGCTGATATTTGCCTGGCTGTTGCTCCTTTTTATGTTCAAACCTTCTACTGATACCATCGCACTTGATATGAGTGGAAAGTTTAATAAGTCTAAAAATGCGCTGATGTTATATGGTATTTTTGTAATCACTGTTTTTCTATGGGTGACTGAAAGTTTTCATGGAATTAAAAGTGCAATCACCGCATTGATACCGGTAGTATTTCTGACCCTTACCGGAGTTGTATCAAAAGATGATATAAGAAAATTGCCCTGGGAAGTACTTTGGCTGGTAGCCGGCGGTATCTCTCTCGGTATCTCCATGAAAAGTACAGGACTTGCTGAATGGATTGTTACCAGCATAGACTGGAGTTCATTCGGTACACTAATGTTGATCCTTGTATTCAGTGCCGTTGCGATCCTGATGTCGAATTTCCTGTCAAATACTGTTACTGCAACCCTGCTCATCCCATTAGCAGTGAGTCTTGCCACATCGGGTATTGCAGGCGAAGGATTCAGTCTTATCATCATTAGTCTTGTGATCGGAGTAAGTGCGAGTCTTGCCATGATGCTTCCGATTTCCACCCCACCCAATGCCATTGCCATGAGCACAGGCTCGCTCGAAACCAGAGATATGGCCAAAGCTGGATTCGCAGTCGGAGTAATGGGCATTGTTGTGATCGTTGTATACGCACTCTTTTACTGGCCACTAATCATAAACTGAACGGATTACTATGGAACCACAAATATATATCCTGGTTGTTGAAGATGAGCTCGAAGTTATGGATGCTCTCGTGAATGATCTTGAAAAGTTCGAAGATACTTTTCCGGTCGAAACTGCGAATACTTCAGAAGAAGCAAAGCGTGTTACAGAACAGATTTACGAATCGGGAGGTGAAGTTGGACTGATTCTTTGTGATCATGTACTACCCGGTGAAAATGGGGTAGACTTCCTGATTTCGTTGCAAAGTGACGATCGTTCACAAAAATCACGAAAAGTTCTTGTAACTGGTCAGGCTGGTCTGGAAGACACAATTCAGGCCATCAATAATGCCGACCTGAATTACTATATTGCCAAACCATGGACACGGGAGAAACTCCATGAAGTGGTAGTAGATGAATTAACTGAGTACGTTATAAAACAAGAATACGATCCTATGAAGTTCATGTCGGTTTTGGATAGTATCCGGCTAGCTGATGTGATCAGAAGTGGGCGTATTACGGATCGATAACATGAAAAAAGGCACGATCATAAATGACCGGGACGTTACGCTGCGATTTATTCGTCGTGCCATTGATGAAACCGAAGAACTCCGCGAGCATGTAGTAAGCTTTGATAAAGATGAAGTTCTTTTTGAGCAGGGATGCAATCTCCATCACTTATATCTGCTCCTTGAGGGTTCTGTCCGCCTTAACCGTATGAATAAAGACGGAACCTCTCTTGATCTGCTTACCCTCGAAAATGGACACTATGTAGGTCTTGTCGCTTTTGCGACCGGGAATAAATCTATCACTTCAGCCATTGCAAATGAACATACCTCTGCACTGAAAATAGAACAAGGTGAATTTGAGCAGTACATGAATGATCACCCCCGTCTGAGTCACCCTCTGCAACAGCTAATGGTGAGTAATATGACTGAGCGTTTTATGAAGAATGTGGTTCTGGAATCCAAAATGCATTCTTTAAATAAAGAACTCGAACAAGAAGGGGAACAACTAAAAAAGGCGTATCAGCAACTGGAGGAATCACATCAAAAACTGGTTCATCAGGAAAAAATGGCCACTTTGGGAGAACTGGTCGCGGGTTTTGCCCATGAAGTAAATAATCCGGCGGCAGCACTCCTGCGTTCTTCAGAAGCATTGAAGGAGAATTTTCTGAACCTGGAACAATCTGACCCTCGTGCAGCTATTTTCAGTATTGGCCTTGATTCAGAGCCCCTGAGCAGCGATGAGCAACGGAAACGAATGATTGAAATTCACAATAGATTTCCATGGGTTGCTGAGCGATCTACTATCCGTAAGCTGGCACAAATGCCTGATTCTGCTCACAAGATCATTCAGGAAAACCGAAAGAAAATTCCTATTGAAACACTTACACAGCAGTTTGAAGCCGGTAAATTCATCCACAACATTCAGGTGGCAAGCGAACGCATTGCCAATCTGGTTCGGAGCCTCAAAAGCTACAGCCGACAAGATAACAACGAAGCCGAAATGATGGATATACGGGAAGGAATCAAGGATACTATTCTTATTCTTACTAACCGGCTGAAATTTCTGGATGTAACACTGGACCTCAAAGAAATTCCTAGCACATGTGGCAAACTCGGTGAATTGAACCAGGTCTGGACCAATATCATCGTAAATGCCTGCGATGTGCTTGAAAATGGAGGTAAACTTAGCATTTCCACATATTCTGAAGGGGATTACAAGATTGTAGTAGCTATCTCTGACAACGGTCCCGGCATCCCCCCCGAAATACTGCCACGTATTTTTGAACCTAATTTCACCACTAAAAATCAAGGAGCCGAATTTGGCCTCGGCCTTGGGTTGGCAATCTCAAATGAGATCATTCGTCAGCATGGCGGATTCATCAAAGCGAGTAATAAAGAAGAGGGTGGTGCCTGCTTCAAGATCATACTACCTGTTAAGGACTGCTGACAGCACATTCCTGTTATAAAACGGTATTCAGTGTTCTAAGGCTACTTTTTACAATCTATTCAGGTTTTTTGATGTTTTAAGTCTGGTATATGGCTTATCTTTCTTCACAATTTTTTCATAATTGAGTCGAGCTAAACAGACATATCGATCCCTAATAGCCATTATGAGTATTTGTGTGATGCTCTGGAATATCTTTGGCTGGACTGCCCTTGAGATGGCAAAAGAACACATGCATCATGAGAACAGCTATTGCAGTATCGGGTATTGTACGTGTAAGGTTGAAGATGGAGTTTCCATCTGTACCTGTCACCACCATGAACTGCGAGCTAGAAATGCAGACGATGTAAATGACGGTCTTAATATCTCGGATGCTGATGACACCATTAACGTCTGTTACTTTGAGAAACCTCATCAGAAACCAAAAGAAACACTTACTGTAGCCTCCTTTACTGAGATAAAGGCTTTTTTCTATGAAAAAGCAATTGAACCGGGCTTTACAGAACTTCCTTCACAAACCGGTTATATAGACGTCTTTCCCGGCAACAGCCATGTAGACGACCTTTTCCGCCCTCCCCAGGTGTAGTTTTCTTTCCCCGGATTTAAAAGAAAACCAAACACCTAATTCATATAACTATGTTTAAGAATTCTATTCTAAAGAATATTTCTATTGTATTACTATTAACCGTTGTAGCTATTTCCTGTGATGATAGCGGCAGCGATAATCCTGAACTTGAAGCAACTCCGATCGTTACCACTATGATCGATGGCTACCAGGTAGAACTCCTATCTGACAACGACCTGAGAACCGGATACAACAACCTTTACTGGAAGATCACCAAAGACGGATCTTCTGTTGATATTGCACAGATCTCAGCAATGCCAATGATGCACATGACCCAAATGAGTCATTCCTGCCCATATACAAGCCCTGAAATGATGGAGGAGTTCAGTGATTACTACCAAAGCTCTGTAAACTTCATTATGCCTTCAGGTGAAATGGGCTCCTGGGATATCATGCTTGAATTCACTACTTCGGATGACATGACTGTATCTGGTACTGTAGATATCGAAGTTGAATCATCATGGATGATCACCAGTGCTCAAAGTGGCGATGGTAATACATACTTCATAACCTGGTATGCACCAACCAGTCCAAAAACTGGCAATCAGGATCTGAAATTCATGGTACACAAAAGAGAAAACATGATGTCATTCCCAGCTGTGGACGATGCTGAACTATCGGTATATCCATTCATGGATATGGGTGGTGGAGAAGGCCATTCTACTCAGTTCGAAACTCCTACCACAAAAGGGGATGGAATGTATGAAGGCTCCATTAATTATAGCATGAGCGGAACCTGGACCACCGAAGTACAGGTCATGACCAGCACGGATACAACTTCTGCTGTTACCTTCGAGTACAGCGTAATAGCTCAGTAATCTTTCAAAGATCCGGGACAGGTGAACGCCTGTCCCGGCATTTTAACATTATGAAGATCTTAAAGCTCTTACTGTTTATTAGCCTGATTTCATCTGTCGTTTCTAATGCACAGGACAAAACTCTGTATGTTTTCGACTCAATGAAGAAAACTCCTCTACAGGATGTCCATATCATGGATGCATCATCAATGATCGGCTATACCGATTCTGATGGATCTGTTTCTGTTCCTTCTGATATCCGGGATCTCACCATCCATTTTGTGGGGTACAGAACATTGAAATTTTCCATGACCCAGCGAGTTGATACAGCCTATCTGGTATCGGCTGTATATCAGATGCAGGACGAATTGGTGGTATATGCAGGCGATATGGGCGAACCTGATGTTAGAGACTACAACAATAATTCATCCCATCTCACCCTCGACCGTATGCTGAATAATGTGGATGGAGTCTCAATGATCCAGCGGGGTGCATTTGCCTGGGAACCAACGATTCGTGGTCTTGATGATCAGCGTATCAATCTCACTATTGATGGCATGCAGGTCTTTAAGGCCTGTGTGGATAAGATGGATCCGGTGACCGCTTACGTGGAAAGCGATAATCTTTCAAAACTAGAGATCGACAAGAGTGGTACGGGTGTTGCTGAAAATGGAAATGGTAAATCCAGTATCAATCTGGTTACTAAAAAACCTGACTTTGCTCCATTCAAGTTCAATATCAAATCCGGACTTCGATATCCCGATTATTACAGAGTACTGGCCGTTAATTCCGATATTTCAAAAGGAAATCACGCAATTCGTTTCTCTGGGAGTATTAAACAAGCTGATAACCTTGTTGCTGGAAATGACTCTACTATCAATAACTCGGGCTTCAATAAAGTTAACCTGAATCTGGCGTACAGGCTCAGAACTCCTTCCAGAAATGTATTGGATGTGAACTACATCTTTGATGATGCCCGTAACGTTGGATATCCGGCATTGCTAATGGATGCAACCCGTGCTCTGGCCAACATGCTGCGGGTACAGTATAGCTGGATGAATGAAAATTCTGATATCCCAACTACTTCACTGTTGGTATACGGAAATGTTATAAACCATCAGATGGATGATTATAGCAGAGATGTGGCCAACCGTCCCGTTATGCGAAATATGCATATGCCTATGGATGGAAACACCAACACAGCTGGACTTAAACTTAGCCGTAATCTTTACATCCGTAATCAACCAACATCGTTGTTTGTGGAAGGATACCTTTCCAAAGCTTTTGGTGATATGAAGATGGAAAGTCTGTTCGACATACCGGACATGTATATTACCAACCTCGGTGATATTTATACCGGAAGTGCCCGCATTGGTGCTAAATCCAGTTTCTCGCTTTCCAACTCGTTGCTGCTAAAGCTGGAAGAAAGCCTAGAGTTTAACAGAGTGGAACTAACCAATGATGGAAACAGATCCTTTTTTGAAGGACTCTATGGAAAGGAAGTAAATCCGCGAGCGAGGTTTTTGTTTTCAAGTTCAGCAAATCTGTTTTGGTTCCCCACAACGGAAAACCTGAACTTCAGCTTTAAAGCTGTGTATTCTCAGCGACAGGCAAACTACATTGAGCTGTACGGGCATTATATCTACAACTATGTTGATGGCTATTTCTATGATGGAAATCCCTTCCTCAATCCGGAAACTACTCTGAACCTAGAGGTGGGCTCACAATACCAGATCGCCGATAATGCACTTTCAGTATCTGTGTATTACAAGCAAATGTACCAATACATATCCGGTATCATTGATGGAAGCATTTCAAACCAGTTCTTCCAGTTCAAACGGTATGAGAATGTAGGGGATGTATACATGACGGGCTTTGAACTAAGGTGGCTTCGAAACTGGAGTAACTCTTTTTCCAGCGATGTGAGAACAGCTTATACCTACGCCCAGAATACAACTCTTAATGAACCCCTTCCACTGATCCCTCCTTTGCATGGATCAGTAAGTACCTCGTATGCTGGCAAAGGATTTTCCCTTTCAGGAATTCTTGAATGGGCAACCGAGCAATCAAGGATCGCCAATCAAACAACCATTGAAGACCAAACGGATTCCTTTGCAGTTCTGAATTTTGAGCTAAGCCGGAAATGGCTGAATAATAGTCTGCGTTCAACGCTCAGTGTGCACAATGTGTTTGACCATTACTACAATCAACACACCAGCATTGGCAATATCCCCGAGAGCGGGCGAAGTTTTATGCTTACTCTCACTTATGATCTTTAACAGGCAGAATAAGTACTATTTATTCTGAGCCAGATAGTACAATTGAAGTACTCTCAGTTCATCATAACCGATCTGCTTATTCAAAAGATCATACACGGGCCGCAACATCAGCGGCCCTTTCTTTTTAAAAGCTTTAAGTACCTGATCTCTTTGCCGATCTGATAATCCTGAGGCTTCAAGTAATCCATCCAGGCGAAGATCATTATCCTCATCCAGGAATTTCTTTAGATGTGTAAGGATAGTGACTTCTTTTACACCGTGTTCTTCAGCCAACAGTGAAATAGACTGACCATCATTAAATGCCTCTCCGATCAGATCATGCTTCTCAGTGCTTTTCGTTTTCTGAACACGCTTTTGTAACGACTTCTGTCGCTCTTCGATCCCATGTTTGGCTGTAAAGGTTTTGATGATGCCCACAAATGCATCGCCAAATTTTTCCTTTTTTACTGATCCTACACCGTAAAGTGCTTCCAGATTATCCTTTGATTGCGGAAAATAATAGGCCATTTCGATAAGGGTGGTATCCGGGAAAATCGCGTAAGGTGGTACATCATCCTCATCGGCCAGTTCTTTACGCTTCTGGCGGAGCAACTCAAATAACTCCTCATTGTATTCATTCTCGATCTCTGATGAAGTTCTGGTCACTTCCTCTCCTGAGATAGAAGTACTGGTGCGATCGAGTGTACCAAATACATTTTCGGAGCCATCCAGAACGGCCAGTGCAGGCTTTTCGATCTTCAGACTCCCAAACTCTCCTTTACTCACAAAATTCTGACGGATCAACAATCTGGAAAGCTGAATCCATTGGTCTTTGCTCCACTCGTTACCTACCCCATAGGTTGAAAGTTTATCGTGATCGTTTTCCAGCACCTTCTGATTCTTCGACCCACGAAGAATATCAACTATATGGTTGGCTCCGAATTTCTCTTCACTTCGTATTACACAGGATAAAAACTTCTGCGCCTGAAGCGTCAGATCTTCAACATCAGCATCCACAGAAATACAGTTGTCGCACATCCCGCATTTTTCGTCTCCATACTCTTCCCCGAAATAACTCATCAATGGCTTTCTTCTGCACTCTGTTGATTCCAGAAACTTCAGCAGGTCGTCAAGGTGCCCCTCAGCAACCTTTTTCTCATTCTCACTTTTTTTGTTAATGAAGTATTTGATCTTCTGTGTATCAGAATAGCTGAAGAGTAATATACAATCAGACCTCAGGCTATCTCTTCCTGCACGACCTATCTGCTGATAATATGACTCTATATTCTGAGGCATATCATAGTGAACCACATAGCGCACATTCGGTTTGTTGATCCCCATCCCAAATGCAATTGTTGCCACGATAATACGGACATCATCCCTGATAAAAGCACGCTGATTGATGGCCCTGTCTCTGGCTCCAAGTCCGGCGTGGTAGGGTTTCACAGAATATCCTTCCTGTTCCAGCAAATAGGCCAGATCATCTACCTGCCGGCGAGAAAAACAATAAATGATTCCGGACTGATTTTTTCGGGTATACAGAAAATCCAGTAGTTGATTCTCCGGATCTTTCTTATCAACCACTTTCAGGAACAGATTTTCACGATCGAAGCTGGAAATAAAGGCTTCTGAGTCCTCGAGGTTCAGACTGTTCTTGATGTCTTCCTGAACCCGGGGCGTCGCTGTTGCTGTCAGTGCGATACAAACCGCCTCAGGGAAATCCTTTCTGACCTCTGCCATTTGACGATATTCGGGTCTGAAATCATGTCCCCATTCCGAAATACAATGTGCTTCATCAATAGTGAAGCAATCGACAGTAAGATCTTTGAGCATCTCACGGGTTCGCTCCATCATCAGTGTTTCCGGAGCCAGGTAAAGAAGCTTAACATCTCCATTCACGATCTTCTTTACATTGTACTCATAAGCTTCAGGCTGAAGAGAGCTGTTCAGGTAAACCGCTGGAATATCATACTCCCGCAATTGCTCCACCTGATCCTTCATAAGGGAAATAAGTGGTGAAACCACAATGGTCATCCCGTCAAAGATCATAGCTGGGATCTGGTAACACAGCGATTTACCTCCACCAGTTGGCATGATAACCATTGCATCTTTTTTATCTAACACCTGGGTTATCGCAGCTTCCTGCTGAAGGCGGAACTCATCATACCCAAAGGTCTCTCTTAAAATTTTCTTTGCTTCCTGGATCATTGATTTATTTGATTAATTATCTCAATAGAATTTTAAAATTTTCCCCTCCATGGGAGGGGAAGACCTCATTACTGATTTGCTTGACTTTTCTGATTGCATTGAACATCCTATTTTATTACATATTTCATACATGTAAGACTGACTCTGTGGCAATTCCTTACAAGAAAAATTTATTGTGATTCAAATCGGAGAAAGCAAAGCAATCAATATAATAAGCGATCCTATTTACTGAGATACAGGTTTTTAAACTCGAATGGTTTCTTGAAATGTTCGTCGTTGAAGTCTTTGGCAAAGTAAATGGCTTCACCTGTTGATTTCATTTCAGGACCCAATTCCTTTTTAACTCCAGGGAATTTGTCGAATGGGAACACCGGTTCTTTGATGGCCCACTGATCGAGTTTGGATTCCAGATCGAAGTCTTTGAGTTTTGCACCCAGCATTACCTTGACCCCAATGGCAGCCTCAGGCCGTTGCGTTGCCTTGGCAAGGAATGGAATTGTTCTGGTAGATCGAGGATTCGCCTCCAGTACATACACCTGTTCTTCCTTAACGGCATATTGCACATTCAGGAAGCCCTCGATATTCATAGCGTCCGCTATCTTTTCCTGATACTCCTCGATGGTTTTGATCACTTTATCGCTTAATGAGTAAGGTGGAAGAACCGCAGTCGAATCACCGGAGTGAACACCTGCGGGCTCGATATGTTGCATGATCCCTGCGATGTGCAGCTGCTTTCCATCATACACTGAATCCACATCAACCTCTATCGCATGCTCCAGGTATTTATCGATCAGGAATGCATTTTCGGGATGCGTTTTTAGGATACGATCCACATAACGGCGTAGTTCCTCTTCTTTAACCGCGATTCTCATGCCTTGTCCACCTAGCACATAACTTGGGCGGATAAGCACCGGATATCCGATCCTGTCTGCGATCTTCAATGCTCCATCCACATCAACAGCAGTACCATATTCAGGGAATGGGATCTTTAGTTTCAGAAGAAGGTCTGAGAAACTTCCGCGGTCTTCCGCAAAGTCGATCATCTCAAATGCCGTTCCAAAGATCTTGATCCCAGCTTCAACAAATCGTTTTCCAAGTTTCAGGGCTGTCTGGCCACCCACCTGGAGGATCACTCCTTCCGGCTTCTCATGTTCGATGATATCCAGAACACGTTCCCAATATACCGGCTCGAAATAAAGTTTGTCAGCTATATCAAAATCCGTTGAGACCGTTTCAGGGTTACAGTTGATCATGATCGCTTCATAACCCATTTCCTTCGCTGCAAATACAGCGTGAACACAGGAGTAGTCAAACTCTATACCTTGTCCGATCCTGTTCGGTCCGCTTCCCAGGATCACAACTTTCTTCTTATCGGTAACCTCGCTTTCATTCTCACCTTCATAGGAAGAGTAGTAGTATGGAGTTTTCGCCGGGAATTCCGCCGCGCATGTATCTACCAGTTTGAATGCTGGTTTCAGACCCAATGAAATTCTCTTTTCACGAACCTCGAAGTCGGTTACTTTTTCACCGGACTTACTTAGCAACCAGGCGATCTGGGTATCTGAAAAACCTGCCTGTTTCAGCTCAAAAAAGTCATCTTTAGAAAGCTCATCCAGATTCATTCCTTCCGTTCGGTTTTCCAGTGAAACCATATACCTGATCTGCTGCAGGAACCAGGGATCAACTTTAGTGATATCGGCGATCTCTTCTACGGATGCTCCTAATTTAAATGCATTTCTGATCTGCAAAGAGCGGTCCCAGTATGGTTTCATCAGGCGTTCACGCACTTCTTTTCGGTTGATCTCTTCATAACCATCAGCACCAAGCCCGTCTCGGCCAACTTCCATCGACTGCCAGGCTTTGTTCAGCGCTTCAGGGAAATTCCGGCCGATACTCATTACCTCACCAACCGCCTTCATTTGTGTTGAAAGCTCTTCATCCACTCCCGGGAATTTATCAAAGTTGAAACGAGGCACTTTACACACCACGTAATCGATCGATGGCTCAAAACAGGCTGATGTATTTCCGGTGATCTGATTTTTCAGCTCATCCAGTGTGTACCCGACAGCCAGTTTGGTTGCTACTTTCGCGATCGGATATCCGGTTGCCTTTGATGCCAGAGCTGAAGAGCGACTAACACGCGGGTTGATCTCGATAGCCACAAAACGATCGCTTCCGGGTTCCACCGCAAACTGAACATTACATCCTCCGGCAAAAGTACCGATCGAGCGCATCATCTTGATGGCCGCATCACGAAGAACCTGCAGTTGTTTGTCGGTCAGGGTTTGTGTTGGTGCCACAGTCACTGAATCACCTGTATGCACACCCATAGGGTCCATATTTTCGATAGAACAGATAATTACCACATTATCGTTGGCATCCCTGAGCAACTCCAGCTCATATTCTTTCCAGCCGAATATGGACTCCTCAATAAGTACTGAGTGCACCGGGCTCATTTCTAATCCACGAAGCACTTTCTGATCAAATTCGTCCTCATTCCAAACGATACCTCCACCAGCACCCCCCATGGTAAATGAAGGCCTGATCACGATCGGAAGTCCACCAAGTTCTTCCTTGATCTCTTTGGCATCCAGCAAAGACTCCGCCTGTCGGCTCCGACACTGCATGATCCCTATCTCTTCCATTTTGTCACGGAACAGTTGACGGTCCTCCGTTAATTCAACGGCATCAATGTCTACCCCGATGATCTGGATCCCATTAGCCTTCCAGAATCCTTCTTTTTCAAGATCACGTGCAAGGTTCAGACCGGTTTGCCCCCCCATCGTTGGAAGTACTGCATCCGGTTTTTCCTTGGCTACAATTTCTTTGATCGAATCTGTAGTCATAGGCAGCATGTAGATCGCATCAGCCATGATGGGATCAGTCATTATCGTAGCCGGGTTTGAATTGATCAGGACGATCTCATAGCCCTCTTCCTGAAGTGAACGGCAGGCTTGTGATCCTGAATAATCAAATTCGCAGGCCTGACCAATTACTATTGGTCCGGATCCTATGATCAGTATTTTATGTATATCGTCGCGTCTTGGCATTTTTGGTACGGTGTTTTTTTGTGTCTTAGTGAGTGTTAAGCTGGAATTCCTTTTTATTCTTTCATCATGTCGATGAACTGATCGAAGAGATACGCTGAGTCATGCGGCCCCGGAGATGCTTCCGGGTGATATTGCACACTGAAACCGGGAAATTTCTTGAAACTCAGGCCTTCCACAGTGTTGTCATTCAGGTTTATGTGTGTAACCTCTGCGATGGCTTCGTCAACACTGTCTTCTGTTACTGCAAATCCATGGTTCTGGGTTGAGATCTCAACCAGTCCTGTTTTCAGGTTCTTTACCGGATGGTTTGCTCCACGGTGCCCAACAAACATTTTCCCAACTTTGATCCCTTCGCTAAGGGCCATGAGCTGATGTCCCAGGCAGATCCCAAATAAAGGTTTCCCTGTTGATTTCGCGTACTCAACGATCTCAAGTGCATATTCTCCGGTAGGGTTTGGATCTCCAGGTCCGTTTGAGAAGAAAAACCCGTCGGC
This sequence comes from Rhodothermia bacterium, assembly GCA_030427885.1. GTDB lineage: Bacteria > Bacteroidota > Rhodothermia > Balneolales > Balneolaceae > JAUICM01. The sequence continues at coordinate 262,499 of JAUICM010000003.1, forward strand.
TTCCCAGGCTTTAACTTCTTCGAGAGAGGCCTGAGCCGGAAATACTCTCAGAGTACATCCTCGTTTAACCAGGCTGTTTATAATGTTTTGTTTGATTCCATAATCAAACGCAGCCACGCGGAATTTGGAATCTCCCTCCGGATGAAATGTCTGAGCTTCTTCTCTGGTGACTTTTGTGGCCAGTTCAAGACCTTCCATATCATCCCAGTCTTTTGCCATTTGAACCAGTTTGTCTTCATCCAGTTCGGTGGATGATATCACGGCATTCATCACCCCTTTTTCGCGGATGTGGCGAACCAGAGCTCTGGTGTCAACTCCCGAGATCCCTGTGATCTCGTTATCCTCCAGATATTCCTGAAGACTTCGGTCGGCCATTGAATTACTAAACTCCCAGGAAAAAGAACGACAGATAACACCGGCAACCATTACTTTGCGGTGTTCATCATCACGATCCATAGTTCCGTAATTCCCGATATGGGGATAGGTCATCATCATGAGCTGACCGTAATAACTTGGATCAGTAAAAATTTCCTGGTAGCCGGTCATACTGGTATTGAAGCATAATTCGCCTCCGGTAATTCCGTCGTGTCCGATCGCCCAGCCGTGAGCAACCGTTCCATCACTTAGTGCAAGGATGGCTTTTTTTCTTAGATACAATGACATGGTCTAGATTTTGTTTTGAATGATGTGAAAGAAGTCTGATTGACCCCGCCTATTATTCCCTCCCGGTGAGGGGAACTCCTTTATTGGTATTGCTCTTTTAAGCGGACTAAGGAGCGTGTTTGACTTGTGATCGATTAAAGAGCCAAACGTGAGTTGCCAATCAAAAAAAATCCGACTACGAATATCGCGCCGGATTTTTGAATTTATATGATCTATAAAAAAATACATCAGCTTTGCGTCCTTTTTTTGGTTCGCATGGCTGATGTATCAAAGCTATGGATTGCTATACTTTTTATTTCTTCTGAAGCTTTGTTTAAAGTTCGCCTAAGATACGAAGTGTGGGAATTGGATTCAATTTGATATCAGGATTTAATTGAATTATTACCACAAAAGCATCTTCATACAGAAAACACTTCCCCCACTTTTAAGGTATTCGGCCGTGCTGACCTCGTGAATTATAAAACCAACTTCTTCCAAAGCTGAGTTTACTTTATTACATCCTTCCTGTATCAACACATTCTCGCCATCGGGGCAGGTAGCATTACAAGCAAAAAGTTCTTCGGCTTCATATTTGTCGGCCTCTATAACTACAGGGAACATAGCCCGAATTAGGTTCAAACCCTCCTCTGAGAATGCTTTGGGGTAGATCAGGGCGGTTTCTTCATTCAATATACATAGGCAGGTATCAAGATGATAGAACTTCTCGTTCACCAACTCCAGTGCAATGACCGGGGTTTTAAAAGTATCCGATATATGGCTATATACATCCATGGACGAGCGGTATCCATATCCTCCCCAGATCAATCTTTTTTTGTGATGCCATATTGCATCGCCCATGCCTTCAAAGTCAGTGAATTTCGACTCGTCGAGGTGAACCACATCATAGCTGCTATCTTCATACACTTTCTGAATAAACGGTACTTCCCCTTTCCGCTCAGGTGCATGCATCACACTCATCACAACCTGTTTCACCCCATCTGAAGTAATATTGGGTAAACTCTGATTCGCACAAAAAACCATATCAGGATAGCCCTCAGCTCCCTCAACTTCATGTACATAAAGTCCTAATTTGCGATAGGTTTCTTTTATAACAGCCCATTCTCTGAATGCAGCTTCCTTATCCACATCACCAATATTTCCCTTCATATGTGGATTTATAATGTACTCTACATCGAAGTGTCCGGGTGTAACCACCATAACCTTGCCGGGAACCGGCATAGATTCCAGGTCAACCAAACTAAAATCCAGCTGTGAAAGGCTTGTTATTACCTTCGCCATACTTTACCAACTCTAATTATTTTCAGATAAGAACAGACGGTCGTTCAGTAAATATTCTTCTATTGTTCTGGCAACATAGATATGTCCTTCTGGGTTCCAATGCTGCCCGGCCAGTCTGTAGACATGCTTGTTCTCTAAATTTATGAATTCAACTCCTTCCTTTTCTAAAAAACTTTCCATCAGCGGATATTTTTTCTGAAAACCAACCACAAGTGTACTCCCTTTAGATTGAACATATTGATTCATTTCCTTCATGATTTCAAAGGTAGGGTCTTCTTTCTGTTTAACTTTAGAATGATACGTAGCATAATAGGACTTCATAGCCAGGCGAATGAGAAAGGATCTTTTCAGGACACTTTCATTAATAAAATACCGAATCCCTTTTGGTACCGGGTTTCCCTTCAACTCAATTGAATTCCCATTAAGCTGATAATATGGTTTGTAATAACCACCATACCTTAAATTCATTAAATTATATAGCTTATCATTGGAAGTGCAATAAACCAGAAATACAAGATCAGGCTTATACGTATCGAACTCTTCCTTCAGCAGTATTAGTTCCTGGTCGCTTCCATATCCGCTCACTCCCAGATTATATACGTCCCATTCGATAAGACTACTCCGAAGCAGGTCTGAAAAGCGCTCCTCCTGCTCTACATCATATCCCCATACAAAAGAATCCCCCAGAAACATGATCCGGTTAGCTTTCTCAAATAGAGGTTCCGCATCTCTGAATCCTTGAGTGTTATGACTGACCCTAATGCTTATGCTTCCCTGATAATCTCCCTTAGAGCTTTTCCTCGGAACCCAGCCTTTGGTTTTGTCATATTGATATAACAATTCCCTTTCATCTGCCGGCAGCGAAAGCTCTTCCTTCATAAGAACTCTTAGCATCACTTCTGATACTAACAGACATATCACTATTGGTACCACTATCAGTAGTACATTACCCAGACTTTTGGCTGACAACACAACAGCCTCCTTTTAATTCCCCTGGAAACTTCTTCGGGTTCGCCAGGAACTTGTTTTAAATTTGGCGATATGGATTGGAAGAAAGGAGTTTATTTCTCCCTATATTTCCGCTCCGTATTATTCAAAGAGTAAATCAAAGCCAAAATGTCTCAAAAAAACATTGTTGTAGCCTTTGGGGGTGTTTCACCTGAACATGAAGTGTCTGTACTCAGTGCAATGCAGGTACTTTCAGCCCTTGAGGATTCTTCTTATTCAACTATTCCTCTGTATATCACAAAATCGGGACGCTGGCTTACCGGTGAGCTGCTTAAAGACCTTAGTAATTACAAAGATCTCCCAAAACTTGAATCTCAATCTCATGCATGTGCGTTTGTAAAAGATGATATCGGGCGAACTTTGCTTAAAGAGCAGGACTCAAAAGGCTTGTTTGCTAAACCGAAATCATTCCCCGTGTATTCTGTAATATGTGCATTCCACGGGAGTGAAGGCGAAAACGGTTCTTTCCAGGGAGTGTGCGAAATGTTTAATATTCCTTATTCAGGAAGTGGGGTTTTAGGCTCATCTGTTGGCATGGACAAAGTGAAAGCGAAGCAACTTTGTGAGGCCAACAGTATTCCCGTTACTTCGAGTCTCGATTTTTATGAGAAAGACTGGGAAGATCATCAGGAGACCATTTTGAATGAAGCCGAACTACTTGGCTTTCCTTTGGTAGTTAAGCCTTCTTCATTGGGTAGCAGCATCGGGGTTAAAAAAGTGGGCGATCGTGACGAATTGATCGAAGCCATTGAAACGGCCTTCCGGTATGATGCACACCTTTTGGTTGAAGAAGCCATTCATCCGCTTATGGAGATCAACTGCTCTGTTCTGGGAACGGCTGAAGATTGCCGTGCCAGTGTATGTGAACGACCCCTTGGCACGACCGAAACTCTTTCCTTTGAAGATAAATACCAAAGCGGGGGTAGTGCGGAAAAAGGGATGGCTTCAGCCGACCGTGTTATTCCGGCTGATATCTCATCTGAGTTAACAGAAACAATCCGCACAATGGCCGTTCATACCTTTAAAACCTTTGATGCTGCCGGTGTGGCCCGGCTCGATTTCCTTGTTAATGAAGAAACTGAAGAAGTCTACTTTAATGAGATCAACACCATCCCGGGTTCATTTTCTTTCTACCTCTGGGATAAATCCGAGATCAGTTTTAAAGATCTGATGGAAGAATTGATCGGGATCTCACTCAAACGTCACCAGGCAAAGAACGGACGGATCAGAAGTTATGAAACCAATCTTCTGAGTGAAAAAGCCGCAAAAGGCATAAAAGGCTTAAAGGGAACTAAAGGATAAGATCATTACCTTAGGGTATTATGAAATTCGCCATTGTAGCAAATCCTACCAAGTATCAGGTTAAAGAAGTTATTCACTCTGCGTTGAAATGGGCTGAGGGGAAAGATGCTTCCTTGTTCATTAAAGGTGAAGTAGCCGATCAGGTAGGTATTGGAGAATCTTCCGTTTTGATCAAAACATCTTCAGATGAAGAGTCTATTGAAAAGTCTGATATAGTTTTGGTAATGGGTGGCGATGGTACCATTCTGTACACCGCGCGAATATCACGTCGCTTCGGAAAACCGATCCTTGGGATCAACAGCGGACGGCTTGGATTTATGACCAATATTCAAAACGAGGAACTTGAACGTGCACTTAATCAGGTTCTTGCTGAAGATTATACATTAGATAAACGCCATTATCTTAAAGCTACAGACAGTCAGGGTAACCAGTTCTTTGCACTGAATGAATTCCTGTTCACAAGAAAGGATACCACATCCATGGTCAACATCAGTGCTGAATATGATGGCAACTTCATCAATACCTATTGGGCAGATGGTTTGATTGTTTCCTCTCCAACAGGTTCAACCGCGTATAATCTGTCTTCCGGCGGACCAATTGTTGCCCCCGGTTCAGGAGTTGTGCTTGTTACTCCCATCAATCCCCATACCCTTACAACACGTCCTTTGGTACTAAGATCGGATAATCCCCTCAAGATCACTGTGAAGCAACAGGAAAGCGGGATCATTTTTTCTTATGACGGAGTGATATCAGATGTTACCGAACTTCCGTTTGAAGTTGAGATCGTACATTCCAGACAGTCATTTAACCTGATCCATCTGCCTGGCCAGAACTACTTCGAGACGCTCAGAAAAAAACTGATGTGGGGACAGGACTCCCGAAGAAATTAAAAATTAAGAATGATTCAATTAAGAATGTCATCAACATCTTCATTTATTCTACATTCTTAATTCTTAATTCTTAATTTCAAACCTAATTGAAGAGACGCAAGTTTTTAAACACAGATTAACTTTAAACAATATCCAATCATGAAAGTAACAGTTGTAGGAGCTGGAGGAAACGTAGGGTCAACCGTAGCATTGAGTGTAGCCCAGCGCGACTTCGCAAATGAAGTAGTAGCCGTAGACCTTGAAAGAAAAGACGGCGATAAAACCTTCTATCCATCAAAGGGACGTGCACTGGATCAGTGGGAAGCTTCTCCGATCCACTTATTCGATACCAGAATTAAAGGCACCACTAATTACGAAGACACTGCAAACTCAGACGTTTGTGTGATCACTGCTGGTGTTCCACGTCGACCAGGCATGAGCCGTGATGACCTTCTCGGGATCAACGCTAATATCGTGAAGAGCGTAACCGAGCAGCTTGTAAAATACTCTCCTGATACGATCATTATTGTGGTATCAAATCCTCTTGATGTGATGGTACAGGTTGCCAAAGATGCTTCCGGACTTCCTTACGAAAAAGTAATGGGAATGGCTGGTATTCTTGATACGGCCCGTTACCGTGCTTTCATCGCTGAAGAATTGAATGTATCTCCTAAAGATATTCAGGCATTACTGATGGGTGGCCACGGTGATACCATGGTTCCGCTACCACGTTTCACTACCCTTGCTGGTATGCCTGTCACGCATTTTATCAAAGAAGAAAGACTGAACGAGATCGTTGACCGCGCTAAGAAAGGTGGTGGAGAGCTTGTTGGCCTGATGGGAACTTCAGCATGGTATGCACCGGGTGCCGCCGCTGCTCAGATGGTGGAAGCTATCATGCTAGACCAAAACAGAATTTTCCCGGTTTGTGCTCACATCGACGGCCAGTACGGTATCGATGATCTTTACATCGGTGTTCCGGTTAAACTGGGCAAAGGTGGAATTAAAGAAGTAATTGAAGTTGAATTAACCGATTCAGAATCCGATCTTCTTAAAGAATCAGCCAAAGCCGTTCGCGGTACCTTGGATGAATTCAAAGCACTAATGAATAAGTAAACAAACGAGGACTAAGGTCTTCACTACTTGCACATTTGATCCCTCACATGATTTTCATGTGAGGGATTTTTTTTACCGGTTTTAAAATGGGCTGCTAATACTTAGTTAATCATTATTAGTTAAGTTTGTCATGTTTACCCAAAAGGAAGTCTCCCCTTGAGGGGAGATGAAAAGTTGAACTCGTTCTTCAACTTTTCTGAGGGGTGTTCACAGCACGCAATGCTATCCGACACCCACCGTCTTTTGAGCAAGCAAAAAATGCCACCTCCCTCAAGGGAGGGCTTAACAATCCAAGGTCTGAATATGAAGCGATCCTACTTACTACTTACTCCCTTGCTCTTTCTGGCATGTTCCACTACAAAACCTGTTGAGCAAAGTCACCCGACTTTACAGGCTACCCTTTGGGTTCAGAATGCCGTGGAATATGATGCACTCACCAGAATGGCGTATCAAACAGCTGCCACACATCTTAATGAAGCACTGGAGGAAAAGACCTGGACTGCATCGGTTGAACAAAAGGGTCAAAAAGTAGAGAGTCTCCCGCCAGCCATCATCCTGGATATTGATGAGACCGTACTCGATAACTCTCCATTCCAGTCCAGAATGATCGCCCTGAATTCCAGTTATGATCCGGTTGCATGGGAAGAATGGGTACTTGAAGGAAATGCAGATGCCGTTCCCGGAGCTGTAGAACTTACCCAAGCAGCGAATGATCTGGGGATCACTGTGTTTTATCTGAGTAACCGTGAAGCAACTACAGAAGAAGCCACGCGCGCTAACCTGAAAGAACTGGGATTTCCTGTTTCTGAAGACACGGATGTCGTACTCCTGAAAAATGAACAGCCCAACTGGACCTCCTCAAAAATCGAACGCCGGAAAGTAATTGCATCCAAATACCGAATACTTATGTTATTCGGAGATGATTTCAATGATTTTTTGCCTGCCAAGGGAATGACAAAAGCGGAACGTGATGAGCTTCTCGTTCAGTACAAATCTAACTTTGGATTGAAATGGTTTGTTCTCCCAAATCCGGTATACGGCTCCTGGACGGGAACCAATGATAAACCTATCCTTAATCCCAAAAACAAATAAGTATGAATATAGATGAAGTTCAGTGGGGAATAGTTGGATGCGGTGATGTTTGTGAGGTGAAAAGCGGACCCGGATTTTATAAAACAGAGCACTCCAGTCTTGTAGCAGTTATGCGCCGGAATGCGGAAAAAGCGGAAGACTTCGCGAAACGCCATAATGTTCCCAAATGGTATTCAAATGCTGATGACCTCATCAATGATCCCGATGTGAATGCCATCTATGTTGCCACTCCTCCCTCCTCACACATGGAATACGTGATCAAAGCTGCGGAAGCCGGTAAACCGGTGTATGTGGAAAAACCGATGGGCCGCTCTTTCCTTGAGTGCCAGCAAATGATCAAAGCCTGTGAACAGGCCGGGGTTCCACTTTTTGTGGCTTATTACCGAAGAATGCTTCCCTATTTCCTTAAGGTAAAAGAACTACTCGATTCGGGTGTAATTGGAAATCCCTGTTTAGTAAATATCACCTTGTTCAAGTCTCCAAAAGACGATGATAACGACCCTTCTTCAAACTGGAGGATCGATCCCGAGATCTCAGGTGGCGGGCATTTTCATGATCTGGCTTCCCATCAATTAGACCTCTTGAGTTACTTTTTTGGTGAAATAGATCAGGCTTCTGGAGTTGCAAATAGTGAGCTTTTACCAAACCCGGGTGAGGATAGCATCTCTGCTTCTTTTCAATTCAAATCGGGTTTGATAGGAAACGGGATCTGGACATTTACCTGTCTTTTCGACCAGTTTAAAGATGAAGTTCTCGTTATGGGCGATAAAGGGCGGATATCATTCGGCTGCTTCAGTGGCGATATTCCGATTGTTCTGGAAACCGAATCAGGCCGGGAGGAGTTTTCCGTTCCTTATCCTGAACACGTACAGCAGCCACTAATACAAACGGTAGTGGATGAATTGAGAGGAGTGGGTAAAAGCCCGAGTACGGGAACTACGGGAGCTCATGCCAACTGGGTGATGGATCGAATCCTGGGTAAATGATCTTCTTATTAAAATTTAGGTACCATCTTACCTAACTCGGGGAGCTTACAAGTACGATATTTTCAGCCACCAAACCCTTATCGTTTTCTACCACATCGAATTCGAAGATCAGTTCCCGACTTGGAAGAGAAGCGGGATCGATGTCATCCTCAAACTGTGAGATATGAGCAAATACTGTTTTATATGGTGATTCTTCATCACGTGAGTCGGTGATCCAAAGCTTATCATTCAGCTTTACCAGGAAGCGCATGAATCCATATCCATCGTGCTGGGAAAAGTCGTAGCAAACCCCTCGAACTCTGGAGCCAGGTTTCCCCCAACTATATGGAGATTCAATAGGTAAGATCTTTGGTATCAGATAGCCGGATACATAGGAATCCACTGCTTTTTTCAGGCTGCAGGATACATTATCAAAACCAACCAATTCTACTTTACATCCTTTATCCTGAATAGCATTAACCACCGAACAATAGCTTCCGTTGCTGGTCAGTAAAACGATCTTACCTAAATGATCGGACTGTACCATCATATCCACCGCCATATCCATATCGATGGTGGATTTACTGATCTTGTCTCCGGTCTCGTGATTTGTGTAGGTCTGAACCGGTTTTTCGGTCACTTTATATTCAAAGTCCCGAAGCATTTCGCAGAACCGGGCCGTCTTTTTCCGATAGTCTGTATCCGTTTTGATCCGGTCTTCATCATAAGAAAGGTAGACATTCATTCGTGATGCTATACCCCCACATCTGCACGAAAATTTTCGGAGAATATCGTACCGGAGTCCGTATCCCCCGTTCATAGTTACATTAACGGCATCTACATAGATTCCAATCCTGTAATCATTGCTCATAATTGTTGTCCCAAATAACTCGGTGAACTTTAAAAGGCGCTCACTTACTTCTCATCGCCCAAAGCCGGTATGGTTTTCCGGCCAAAACTAATAATACTGATCACTATAATTCCTAGTGTAAATAATACAACCGACGCCGCAATGTCTGAAAAATTCAGGTCATTTAAAAAAGGCTTTACAAAAATTGTTATGCCTGTAACTCCAACTACTGCAAAACCTTGCCAGAGTTTATATGGAACACTAAACGACCTTGTGGAATAGCTATAAATAAGCAGGGCCATAACCAGATAACTAACGAGAGTAGCTGTGGCGGACCCCATCATTCCGTAAATCGGTATAAGGATCAGGTTCAGTGTTATCGTAACTACCGCTCCGATCAATGTGATCTGAGCCAGTTTCTTTGTCTTCTCCCCGATAAAGATCCCTGCAGAGAAATTGACATACCATCCCTGAAACCAGTACGCCATGAGCAATAACGGAACAACCGACAAACCCATCCAGTATTCCTGACCGATCAGGTACGCGTCCAGGATCGGAATCTTGATCGCTACGATCTGATCTATAAACAATGAAACTCCTAAAAATATTACCGCAGCTCCAACATTGAAGTAGGTAAAGGTCTGAGCAAATAACTCAGGTGCATCCTCTTGGTCAGAATGCCTCATAAAAAAAGGTTGCCAGGCCATCCTGAACATTTGAACCAGTAAAAGCATGAACACGGCCAACTTATAACAAGCGTTGTACACTCCTACAATATGCTCCGCTGAATATGCCTGTCCATAAATGTGGTATATGGCTGATTCCGACATATTATTCAGAAAGAACCGGTCGAGCATTTCATTTATCACATGACCTATTCCCGCCGGAATAAATGGCAGGCCAAAACCAAGAGCCTTGTTTAGTACCTCTCTGTCCCAACTTCCTGCAAACATCGGGATCGTGACTACCCAGATAACAAAAGCTGTTATAACAGATGCGGCCAGGTTACTTATGAATACCGCTTCAACCCCGAATCCTCTTCCTAGTATCAGGTAAAAATTCAGCACGATCTGAATGATCACATTTCCGGTTTTAAGAACAGCAAATAGTTTAGCTCTTTGTGAGAGTCGAAGTTCGGCAAACGGTACAATTGAAAGTGTATCGAAGAAGAGGATCCCGAGCATCATTTCGAAGATCATTCTGCTATCACCACTCAGACCCAGCTCAGGTGTAAGCAATGGTTTCAATATCCAAAGCAACAGAATCAGTGTTGCAGAAGAACCAAACAGAAATAATTGAAGGGTTTTGAAATAGCTCTTAGCCTGATCCCTGTCTTTCCCATACCGGATATAGGAAGATTCCAGTCCGATCGTGAAAAGTACATTCAAAAATGCAATGGCGGCGTATACGAGGCCAACAACAGCATACACTTCCGCTTCAAAAACATCGGTATAAAATGGAACCAGGAGATAGTTCAGGAAGCGGGCAAAGACACTACTTATCCCGTAAATGAGGGTATCAGAAAAAAGCTCTTTAAGTTTTTTCAATCTTTAGTTGAGGATAGTTTTTCTACGGCATTGATACCAAGCACGTAACTGAATTTCCCGAAACCGGTGATGATGCCATCCATGACCTCACCTGTTAACGACTTCTCCCGAAATTCTTCGCGTGCATGAATATTTGATATGTGTACTTCAACCTTTGGGTAGTCGATTGGTTCCAACGCATCTCGTAGTGCAACCGAAGTATGAGTATAGGCACCCAAATTAGACACCAGTCCCTGAGTTCCATTCTTCATGGATTCCTGCAGTTTGTTTATGATTTCGCCTTCAATATTACTTTGAAAGAACTCCAGATCATGATCAGGAAATTCATTAGCCAGAAAAGCATTTAATTCATCCAGTGTGCCTGTTCCATACACATTCACGTTTCTGGTACCCAACAGGTTAAGGTTTGGTCCGTTGATTACAAGTATTTTCATTTTTTGACCGCCTTACTGATAAGAGTTACTAATTCTTTCATTCTGTCTTCACTCACTTCTGTTTTCCGGCCAAGACTCACAGGCTGACCCTCGAAGTAGATCGGAATAAGATGGATATGGGCATGAGGTACTTCAAGACCTTCAACTATGATCCCTGTTCTCAATGTACCAAGAGATTCATCGATCGCATGTGCTATTTTCTTGGCAAACGAAGTTAACCCGGCCAGAACCTCGTCTTCCAGATCAAAAAGGTAATCCACTTCTTTTTTTGGAACTACCAGTGTGTGTCCCTCTGCAATAGGATTGATATCCAGAAATGCGAAGAAATTTTCATCTTCAGCCACTTTGTAGCAGGGGAGTTCTCCGTTAATTATCCGGGTGAATATACTTGCCATCTTTTCTTCAATTTTAAAACTATCTTTCCGAAAGATACTATCTCAACAACAGAATTCCTTATGTCGGGAACAAGGCAATTTTATTTAATCGTCTTCACATGTATTTGGAGCCTTACCTCCGTTTCTCGGCTCATGGCTCAAGGCAGTGACATAATTGGCAGCACCTCTGCTGAGGAAGTACGCGCAGAACACCGCATTTTTGATATTTACACGAAGCGATATGAGCCAGATTCCTCCGCTATTTCATATTTGTCCGAGATTAAATTTCCAGTTTATATCTCGGTGATTTTCGGCACCTGGTGCCATGACACAAAGAAACATTTGCCTTCTTTTTTCAAGATCATAGAGGAAGCATCGAACCCCAATATCGGTGTTGCTTATACAGGTATATCCAAGGATAAAAGCCAACCTGAAGGGACTTATGAACGTTTTAACTTGACGAATACTCCAACTTTTATTATTTATTACGAGGAAAAAGAAATTGGAAGGATAGTTGAGCAGCCGGATCTCAGATTAGAAGAAGAGTTGGTGGAGATCATTCGCTCCGGTTTACAAACAGACCGATAAGAACTTTTTAACTTTTTCAGTCATTTTTTGATTGAAACTATACACCTAAAAGCCTTATCTTTGGGTTCTGTGACCGAACCGGTAGCTCAGTTGGTAGAGCAACTGCCTTTTAAGCCGTGGGTCGTGGGTTCGAGTCCCACCCGGTTCACACATATATATCCCCAAAAGAGTTCATATTGACTCTCTCTTGACCAGCCCCGTTCGATTGATCTCGGACGGGGTTTTTATTTACGCATTATCCTCATCCCCTGCGGTTAAGAAATGATTAATTAAATAGTGACTACGGGTCGCAGTTTCTCAAACCTTTTCGGGCCAATCCCTTTGATATTGATCAATTCATCCACTGCCTTAAACCCACCATTGGTTTCACGGTAATCAATGATACGCCTGGCATAGGTTTCTCCAATTCCCGGCAGTAGCTCCAGTGTTGCCTGATCAGCAGTATTTATATTGATCGGGTAAACAACCTCGACCGCATCTCCCTGTGAAGCTTCCTTACCTCTTGGGACACGTGTACCCACTTTTTCCGGGCTTTTCCACATCCCTTCTTCATTCACTCGTGCTGTTGCTTCATACTTCTTAAACTTTTCAACTGAATCCGGATCCTGGCGATAATACACAGAGTAAGTTCCATAGCCGCGCTCAAGGATCAATTTGTTAAGTGGAATCGCCTCCCCGTCAATATCAACTTCTACATACGCGCGGTACGCACCATATCGCGATTCCGGTTCAGTTCCGTCATACCCTTTTATTCTCACTTTTCTGCCCTCCAATACATTCCGGAGGTAGTCGGCCGATGGACCCGCAAAATAATCTGCAGAATCTCTTCCCGAGAATATCGAGGGTATATCCACACCCAGTAATCGTACCGGGTACCCAAATCCCGGCATAACTTCTACCTCAAAATAACTACCGTCTCTTATTGCATAGACTTCATGCCAAATACCAACTTCAACAGGTGGAGCAGGTGCTTCCAGTTTTCCCTCAGCACGCTGCATGGCTCCTTCAAAATCCAGTGCATACTGAGCAGCTATTGTATCCGAAAAAATGATCAGCAGATTTTCGTCATTATTGTATTCTGCATTATTGGAGAAATTGTAAGATCCAGTCACCACAACAGCCTGATCTTCATCATTCGGATTATCAGCATCAATCACCATCACTTTATGGTGCAATTTCCTGGTTTCCCTCGCAGGTAATATCTTTCGGTTTCCTATTTGTGCCTCTGGCGAACCCCAAATGTCTCCCGCATTCCTGTATCTGCTATAAAAACCCGGATCGATAACTCCTTCCAGTGTCACATCGGATGTATCCGATATGCTCCACATTGCTTTGCTGATAGGAATATCCGGAGTGATGGAAAAAGCCTGAAATTTGATATCTGATTGTGCTTCATTCTCAAGAAGCTCGACCAGACGATCACTTATGCTGGGTTTTGTGTCAGATCTGTTAACCGGTGCAAAGTAGATCTCTACCCTGGTGCCCCCCACATCAAAAATATGCTCGCTTACATCGTTCTTATCTTTGTGGAACCTGGATTTTAAAGGATCCGGTTCATCAACATCTCCGCCCCACATTTGCTCAAATTCTTCGGTATAAACTTGCGCGACATCAGCATCTTTAATAACAACCACATTGTTGGTGTTATAAGCTCCGGTATAGGTCAGATTTGTAGATCCGGTCCATACAATATCGTCCCCTGTTGAAGGGGATAGTTTATCGATGACTGCAAACTTATTGTGCATATCGGCACCAGCATTCACCAGCCGGTGATCGGTAATATCCGTGGCCGATCTGTAAATATCGCCGTCATCATCAATTGATATAATTCCTGCATTTCCAAGGGCCAGCCACATGGCCTCATCCACCAAATAACCATCGTTCCTGTTGTGATTATCTGTCACTACCCGAATTCGAACTCCCCTGCTTTTAGCCTGAACAAGGGCATCAGAAATTCGGGGATTCTCCAGGTCATATATGCACAGGTCAACGCTGGTTGAGGCGCTGTCAATCAAAGAGACCAAGGTTCCGATCAGATCCCAGCTGTGATTACTTTCTATACCGGGATATTTGTCTGTTTCTCCGGCAGGCATATTAAAGTACACTTCTATCCATTCAGAGCTATAAGTCTGTGTATGCGCTTCGTTTACAATGAGGAGGAAACAAGCTGATAAAAGTAGGAACCTCTTCAAACACATAGTGAACCTTTGATTATTATTAATTATCAAATTAATGTATTTTTCATTACTGCAAAGTTAAAACATCAGTAGATCATCTATGAAACTAGAGCTTTTAAATCCCCTCCGATGGCGAAAGTCTTTTTTAATATTTCTATTAGGTGCATTTGTTGTTGTATGGTTTGCATTTATTGATTCTTACAGTATTAAGACAAGATGGGAGTTGGAAGAAAGAAAAGACGAACTTAAAACCCGAACAGAAGAACTTGCTGAGAAGTCGGAAGGTTTGAAGCAAAAGACGGAGTCTCTTGAAAACAACCCGGCATTACTGGAAAAAATTGCAAGGGAAGAATATGGGATGAGAAAACCGGGTGAAACAGTTTATAAGATCAAACCCTCAGAAGAATGATACTGATTTCGGAGTATTATTTACGTCTTTCCTGTAAAGGAAATGTTACTTAATTAATTTTGGATGAAAGCAATTGCGATTGATCTTGGCGGCACCAATATAAAAGCGGCCGTTGTTGATAAAGAAAAGGGGATTATCGAGCAGACAAGCACCCCAACCAATGCGGAGTTAGGAAAAGATCTTTTACTGGACAGAATAGCTGGCACGATTGAGGAATTAGCTCAACGTGAAGGTGCTATTGGTATAGGCATGGGATTACCGGGAATGGTAAGTATCGATCAAACCACGGTTTTTCACCCCCCTAATCTCCCGGGCTGGGAGCAGGTTAATGCTGCTGAAGAGATCTCAAAGCGTACCGGTATGCCTTGCAGGATCGAAAACGACGCCAACATTGCCGCAATAGGTTCTATGCATTTCGGTGTTGGTAAAAAGTACGATAGCTTCATCATGATCACGCTGGGAACCGGAGTTGGCGGCGGTATCATTATCAATAACAAATTGTTTAAAGGCACTCGTGGAATGGCCGGAGAACTGGGGCATGTGATCATTGATTACCATGGACCTCTTTCCAATAGCGTTACCAGAGGAACTATCGAAGCCTATCTCGGGCAGCGCTTTCTGAGCCGCTTTGCTTCGGATATGATCATTCAATACCCAGGTAATGATCTTTACAGGAAATTTAATGGCAACTTTGATAAGCTGGAACCTATTGACCTCACCCAGGAAGCAAACAGAGGAAATGATCTTGCCATCGAGATCCTCGAGAAAACAGGACAGCGACTCGGGTATGCGATCATTAATTATATGCATATCCTGGATATTCGTAAGTTCGTACTTAGCGGAGGTGTTTCTAAAGCCGGCAAGTGGTTGTTCGAGCCTGCAAAAGAAATTGTACGAAAACATGTAATGCCTCCGTTTTTAGATGGATTTGAGCTAGTTTATGAAGATCTTGGAAACGACAGCTCATTATTAGGTGCAGCAGGGCTTGCCTTCGATTCTTTTTCTTAACTAATCCAAAATATGCTTGATGCGGTTCAGAAACATACAGGTAGATATGTATTCAGTATTTTCCTGGTTTGGATTCTGTGTTCAGCATCTGTGGCAGCATTTCAGATCAGCCCTCAAAAAAAGGATACATCCAAAGCTTCGGTTCCAGCCGGTACTGTAGCTCCCCAACAGAAAACCAGTAATATTAAGGATGCAGTTCAGTTTCAATCGAACGACTCCTTGATCGTCGACTTCAGAAACGGGCGAACGGCCACACTCTATGGATCAGCTAAGGTTTCGCATGATGCCGGCACTTTGACCTCGGGAGCTGTTGAGATGGATCTGAACACCAGTACCCTCAAGGCAACCTCGGAAACACCGGAAGACACTCTGTCGCTGCCTGTTCTTACCCGAGATAGTGAGGAAATTCGAAGCAACCGTATTCTCTTCAACTACAAGACTAAAAAGGGGAAATTCGAAGCAGCCAGAATCAATGTTGGGGAAGGGCACCTGATCGGTTCGAAAGTTAAAAATGTGAGTGAGTCCGAGGTGTTCATCGAAGATGGTATTTACTCAACGTGTCCACCCGATTATTTGTATTACTATATCAAAGCGAAGAAAATGAAGGTGGTTGATCAGGATGAGATCTTCTTTGCTAATGCCCGTATCTATATCCTTGATATTCCATACCCTATCGTTTTCCCCTTTGGCTATGTGCCAACCGATATCAAAAAACAGCGATCCGGCCTGCTCACCCCAACTTATGTTTTTGATGCGAAGTCGACTCGCGGGATAGGGCTTAATAATGTGGGCTGGTTTCAATATTTCAACGATTACCTCACTTCACAGGCTAGTGTAGATATCTATACTTCAGGGTCATTCTACCTGGATACGCGAACACAATACCGCAAAGCAGACAGTTTCAGCGGATCAATCGGGATTGGGTATTCCAGGGAGCAGGGTCTTGAACCAACAGATCCTGATTTTTCAAGAAGGGTCAATAAATCTTTAACGATCCAGCATAATCAGGATATCTCACCCTATGCTAATTTATCCGCCAATGTGAATATCCGTACAGCCGACTATTATCGAAGAAACTCTTTTGATATAAATGATAAAGCCCAGACCTCATCAACTTCCCGGGTCGGATACAATTTTAACCAACCGGAAGGTGTCTTTAAATTTGGATCCTCCGCTCAGTTAACTCAGAATTTCTTTAAAAACTCGACCACATTGGGACCGGAAGCTACTTTCAGTACCAAGCGATTCACTCCGTTTCAAAATACTGGTCCCAGCAATTCCTCTCCACGTTGGTACGAGAGCATTACCATGAATTACACCAATAGCCTTAAATCCAGATTTGATTATAGCCCTATCGATGCTGATTCTGCTGAGACTACTTTTTACGAAGCACTAACAAACCCGGACCTTTACCGGGAAGCCACCGGTGATAACGACTACATTCAGGGTGCCATGAAACAAACAGCTACTGCAACTGTTGGAAGGCTCCTTAACAGTACTTTCATCAATTCTTCTCTTAGTGGGTCTTACAACGAATACTGGTACCCAACTTCGACTCTGAAATATTTCAATCTGGATTCGAACAGAATTGAAACCCAAAAAGAGATCGGTTTTCGGTCGGCACGTGATTTCAGTACCAGCCTGAGTTTTTCAACCACGGTTTATGGTATTTCGAACACAAAAATAGGCAATCTCCAGGGATTCAGACATACCCTTACTCCATCGATATCACTCAATTATCGTCCTGATTTCAGTGATGATAAATGGGGTTATTACAGAACTGTCCAGGCTGATTCTGCAGGAACTAAAACTCAGAAATACAGCATTTTTGAAAATGCATTGATCCCCGGTCCCGGCAGGGGTGAGCAGCGCTCGATCTCTTTTGGTTTACGTAATGTATTTGAAACCAAGATCGTGAAGCGCGACACCACCGGTGAAACCTCTGAGACAAACCTAAAACTTATTGACAATTTATCCCTGAACTCTTCCTATAACTTCGCAGCTGATAGTTTAAAACTTGCTCCGCTCACTACTTCCCTTTCTTCGCGGGTTATAAAAGGGATAAGCCTTAGTGCTTCTGCAAACTTCTCATTTTACCAAAGAGACAGCCTGGGAAGACAATTCGATCGTTTTCTGATCGAGGATGGTGGAAAAATGGCACAGCTTGAGAATTTCCGGTTAAGTGCCACAACTTCCTTCAGGGGAGGAAAAAGTGTTTCTGTATTCACTCCGGTTTACCGCCGGCAATATGATCCCTATAACCAATCCAGGTTTAACCCTATCGACCCAAGATTCGGTTTCGTACCTATTGATCCACTTAATTCCCCATGGAGCTTCAGTCTTAATTTCAGCTATTCCTGGCGATATAATTTTGATGATTCTCCAACCAGGAGTGCAACTTTGAATGCCACCAATATTACTTTCAATCTAACACCAAAATGGCGCTTTAGCACTCAGATCGGTTATGACTTTATTCAGAAGGAACTAACGCCGTCTCAGTTTAACCTTACCAGAAACCTGGAATGCTGGGACCTTTCATTTCAGATCAAACCGTTTGGCGATGACCAGTATTACTTCTTCCGTTTAAGCGTGAACAGTGCGCAGATCCAGACGCTGTTCCAGAAACTACCAATTCTTAAGAATCTGGAAAGACGATCCACCCCAACCGGAAAGGGATACAACTAAGCCTTGCCTTTATCCAGATTAGCAAGATACTTTACGACGTATTTTCCGATCACATCAAATTCCAGATTTACCTTATCACCGATTTTTTTGGTGTGCAGATTGGTATGCTCCCAGGTATAGGGTATGATCGCTACAACGAATTCATTGCCTTCTTCTCGTGCTATGGTCAGGCTTATTCCTTCCATGGTGATACTTCCCCGGCCAACGATCATATTAGAGAACTCATCCGGATATTCCACCCCTATCAACCATCCCGTTTCTTCTTTTTCCATGGAGCTGATAGTGCCGGTAATATCCACGTGACCTTGCACCAGGTGGCCTTCAATTCCTTTCTGAAGAGTCAGTGATCTTTCCAGATTTACTTCCGTTCCTTTTTGAAGATCACCCATGGAAGTTTTGCGCAGCGTTTCTTCAACACTTTGAACGGTAAATGTGTTAGGGCCGAATGCAGTAACGGTATGGCATGCTCCATTTACTGCAATGCTCTCATCCACGTGGCAGGTATCCGCAAATGAGCAGGATATTCTAAACTCCATTCCACCGCCATTCAGGCTTTTTGCCTCTTCAACAATTCCTATCTCTTGTACAATTCCTGTAAACATAATTATCCTTTATAAGTATCCGGTTAACAACATATCATCACCAACTTTGGTCCATGTGACCTCTTTCAGATCGAGGATATCCCTCATTCTGTTAATTCCCAGATCAAGAAATGAACGGGTACCGCCTCCCAGCATTTTAGGAGCGATAAATAATTCGATCTTATCCACTAGCCCTGCTCTAAGTAAAGCGGATGACAATTGCTGCCCTCCTTCCACCAAAACAGAGCTTATCCCAATTTGACCAAGTTCTTTGAAGGCTTGATGAAGATCGATATGCCCGTCTTTCTTTGAGACCTGTATGATCTCACCCCGGAAGTAATTATGCTGCATCAGTTTTAGCATGGGGTCGGCATCGGTTTCAGAAGCCTTCTTATTCCAGGTTAAAATGATGGTTTTATCTTCATGCTTATCGGAAAAGAGATTCAACTCTCTGGGCAATTCATAGGGCCCGTCAATAACGATTCTTTTGGGCTGCCGCCCTTTCACATGGCGAACCGTTAGACTCGGATTATCAGCCTGAGCTGTGGTTCTTCCTACTAAAACAGCATCGTACTCAGTCCGCCATTTATGTACCAGTTTCCGGGAAGCTTTTCCTGATATCCATTGGGAATCCCCATCTGGTGCCGCCAGATATCCATCTGCGGTCTGTGCTACTTTCAAAGTGATGAAGGGCCTTCCAAAAGTCTGATGGTGAATAAAAAATTCATTCAGTAGTTCAGCTTGTTCTTTTAAAACTCCGATATCAACATTAATACCTTTATTGCGAAGTTCAGAGATACCTTTTCCATCCACTTTGGCATTGGGATCCTGATGTGCCACCACTACTCTTTTGACCGGCAGTTTACTTAGCATAGTGGAACAAGGAGGTGTTTTTCCAAAATGAGAGCACGGTTCAAGAGTAACATATACGGTGGCGCCTTTCAGCTGCTTTTTATTTTTTACAGAATTCACTGCATTTACTTCAGCGTGTGCCTCTCCATATTTTTGATGATATCCTTCGCCAATAAGCTCGCCTTTCTCTGAAACGATCACACAACCTACCATAGGATTTGGAGAGACATGGCCCTCTCCCTTAACGGCAAGCTCAAGCGCCTGCTGCATCCAATATTCATCGTTATGTTGATCCGTATTTTTGACCATGCCGAAAGTTACCAAGCTGACAGCAGCATAAAAACTTAAAGAAATAAAAAAGGGCGGAAATCAGATTCCCGCCCTTCAAATAAAAAAACTCTTTTTACTTACCGAACCAGACGGTTTCTGTTGTCTTCGATATCAGCTTCTTTTTTGAGTTCATCGAGCCATACTGAGAGGTATCTCTCATTAATTTTTTGCTCGAGGTCTCCTCGTATGGTAGATGCAGTTGCTTCATCAAGCGTACTGTTATTAGGTTCAGTAATACTCTTCACTTCAACCACATATACTGCAGAAGCACCTTTAACAGGACCTGAAACTGTGCCCTCAGATAATCCAAAGATACTACCAATAACTTTTGGCTCACGTCCACCACCGGTTAGAACTGTGCTGCTTTTTGCAAGATTCTCAACATCCATCACTGTTTTTCCATCTGCTTCAGCTAAAGCAGAAAGGCCTGGGTTAGCAGAAAGTAGTCCTGCTACTTTTTCGGCAGTGATTTCTTTTCTCTTCTCATTTTTAACCTGAGTCTCGATCTGGCTTCTTACTTCTGCCAGTGGGCGATATCCTTCTTTGGTCTTCTGAGTCATTTTTACAACGACGAACTGAGTACCCAATTCGATCGGAGTTGAGATATCTCCTACATCTGCACCTGAAAGGAAGTTCATGGTTTGCTGGCTTGAACCCAACCCTGAAATAAAGGAGTTTCCTTTAGTTGCTGAAAGATCCATTACAGTGAGTCCTAGCCGCTCAGCTTCATCTTCAAAACTGGTTTCTTCAGATGCATAGAATTCAAAGTCATCTGCAGCTTTGGCTGCATTATCCACTGTTGAAGGAAGTGCTTCAAAGATACGGGACATTACTCCGAATTTAATTTCATCGCCTTTTTCAGCAATCTTCTTGATCACAGCAACGCTTCCGCCCAGGTTGATCGGCTCAGTTACTTCGCCTACACTAACATCGAGTACCGGTGCATATTCTTCTCTGATCTCAGACTTTTTCACAAAAACATTATTGAACCGAGTACTGCTCTGCATCTGTACTAGAAATACTGAATCATTTTCAGCAGCCTCGAAGTCGGGAACTAATTTTTCAACTTCTTCGATGATAGCAGCGGTATCAGAACTTGTTGGAAGAGTACTGAATGCCACATATTTGGCACGATACGATTCATTCCTTTTATATCGCTCTTTATTGGCATTATAATAATCTTCAACATCAGAATCGGAAACAGAGAGTTGAGCATCGTCAACTTCACTGTATGGGAAACGAACAAAAGAAACGGAAGCGAAGGTATTGCGTTTGTCAAATTCTTCCATGATCTCCTGATCGGTAACCTGAAGACCAGCAGTAATGAAATTTCTTAGTTTTTCCTGTCGCCGTTTTTGGCGAAGCTGAAGCTCAATTGCAATAGCTTCCTGGGTATATTCGCCTGAAGAAAGCACGTTCTGAACGATGAATGGATCTATGGTTCCGTCTTCACGCGCAAAATACTGGCGGATCAGCGGATCCGGGTTATCACCATAAACCATATCAAGCAGCTCCTGATCTGATACTGTGATCCCAAGTTCATCCATTTTTTGTTCAAGCAATTTTGAACTTACCAATTCATCCCAAACCTGCGCTTCATAAATAGCACGTGTTTCCGCGGTCATGGAAGAGCCCGTTTGCTGAGAATAGGCATTAGAATAGTATTGAACCCGGCTGTTGTATTCATCAAAGCTGATAGCTTCGCCATTTACTGATCCCAATGATCTTGGAGCCATGCTAAGCGCGTTTGGATCAAATACATCCATTACCACCCACAGCAATCCGAATGAACCAATCAGAATCCACAAGATAACACCGGTGTTATCTCTAAATTTTCCCATTACACCCATAATAGGTATCCTCTAAATCGTACTTATAATTTTGATTTCAATTTCTTTGGATGAGGCAACAACAACCTCAAGTCATAAGCCTGCAAATATACGCGAATAGCAAAGTAATTGAAAGTCAGGCTTAGCTAAAATCGTTAAAATACCTCAACGAGACGCATATGCTTAAGGTAACGGCGGGGATCTTTTTCTATTCCCTTGATAAGTTCATTGAAATTGACAGTAAGACTGTCAAGATTATTATACAATGACGGGTCGTTAACCATTTTACCGAGCGTACCTTCCCCGGTATCGATCTTGGAAAGAATACTGTTTAGTGAAGTGGTTGTTTCTTTTAGCTCTTCACTCAGAACCTCCAGATCCTGACTGAATGCTTCCAGGTTATCAATAAATGAAACCAGTTCGTCTTTTGATGAATCACTGATAGCACTCATATTTTTCAGGGTGTGGCGCGCATCCACAATTATAGAATCCACTTCCAGTTTTCTGCGCTCAAAAAGTTCTTTTACTACTTCGCTTGTTTGCTTGAGATTTGAGATGGTTTCACCGATTTCTCCCTTCTTTTCAGATTCAAGATCTTTGGCTGATCTTAGCAGCTTATTCACCAGGGTCAGCGTTGTGGTTACTGAATCAGCAATAGCCGTTCCTTTGTCAGAAAAAGTGTCCATTAAACCTGTTTTTCTTGTTCCTTCCAAATGATCTCCCCAATTGATCATTCGTTGATTTGAGGACTTGATAATGTTGATAGAAGAGTTTCCAAGAACATCAGGCGGAACTAACAATGCTTTGGAACCCACTGGAATCCTTATCATTTCTTCCTTGATCACAAGTCTTACCGATATACTATCCACTTCCGGCATATAGGTCATTTTATCAACAGACCCTACTACAAAACCATTCAGGTAAACATTACCACCTTTAATCAGTTTCCCAACGTTATCGTATGAGGTATATAATATTTTCGGGCTGGAAAAGAACGGTTCATCCTTCATAATCCTGTACCCAAGATACCCGATCAGGATCGCGGTAAGAACCACCAGTCCGATTTTTACTTCGTTACTTAACTTCTTCAAATTCTTCCTCTAGATTGCCTTTATTTTATACTCAC
Source organism: Rhodothermia bacterium (assembly GCA_030427885.1). GTDB lineage: Bacteria > Bacteroidota > Rhodothermia > Balneolales > Balneolaceae > JAUICM01. The sequence goes on from JAUICM010000003.1 coordinate 285,582, forward strand.
TGGCCGTTATAAAGTCTACCAGTGGTGGATAATCACTTTCTTTCATTTCGTCTACGGTGCCAAACCAGCTTAACCGCTGATCATCGAGAAATGCTACTTTCTCGGCGATGCTCAACACACTATGCATGTCGTGCGTGATCACTATCGAGGTAATATCCATGGTATCAGCCATATTCAATATCAATTCGTTGATCTCATCAGATGTTTGCGGATCCAGTCCTGACGTAGGTTCATCATATAACAGGTATTGCGGTTTCAAAATGATTGCCCGGGCTAATCCAACCCGTTTTCTCATTCCACCAGATAATTCAGAGGTCTGCCTTTCTCCGGCTCCCCCTAAATTTACTAATTCCAGCGCTTCCTGAACATTTCTTCTTATCTCTTCTTCACTTTGATCGGTAAAGTAACGTAGTGGGAAAGCAACATTCTCAAATGTGTTTATGGAATCGAACAACGCTGCTCCCTGAAACAAGGTCCCAAAGCGCTTCCTGATCTTTCTTAGTTCAGAATATGAAAGTGTAAAGAGATCATGGTCATCAATATACACTTTTCCTGAGGTAGGGTATAACAATGCTGTTATATGCTTCAAAAGCACCGATTTGCCACAACCTGATTTACCGATCACGGCCAAAGTTTCGCCATCCTCAATATTGAAAGTAACATCTTTCCAGATAAGGTGGTCGCCAAACGATTTAGTAAGATTCTTTATCTCTATCATTGAGTTACAATAGTATTGCTGCCAGCACAAAGTCGGCAAGGATAACATACATACAACTTAATACTGTAGCCTGAGTGGTTGCGTTCCCGACTCCTTCAGCGCCACCAAATGCAAAATATCCTTTAAAGCAGGATATCGATGTAATAACAAATCCAAATACGAGTGATTTCAGGATCCCAAATACCGCAGCCTCAGGGTTAAAAAAGCTTCTGGCACCGATCATGAACTCTGCGGATGGCAGTATTCCGTCCACCGCCCCGATAATAACTCCACCCAACACCCCGGTTACGGCTGCAAAAACATATAATACAGGGAACATGAAAATACCTGACAATACACGGGGAATAACCAGGAATGTTACCGAGTTGAACCCCATAGATTCCAGCGCATCGATCTGCTCACTAACTCTCATTGTTCCCAGTTCTGTTGAGATCCTTGCTCCAACTTTACCTGCTAATACCAAAGCGCCTATTACTGCAGCCAGCTCAATAACAATAGATTGTGCTACAATAGAACCAACTATCGTCTTGGGAAAAAGATCCGTATCCAGCTGGTAGGCTGTTTGCAAGGTTAGCACAGCTCCTGTAAAAAACCCGGTCAATAACATGATCGGGATAGACTCATATCCTATTTTTATAAATTCACTGAACAGATTCTTTCTATAGGTACTAAATTCTGTTATCGAACGTAGTGCCTGAAAAAGAAGTAGTGAATACTGGCCAAACTGTTTTATTGCTTCCATTAACAATTACTGAGATTCTCTCGAGCGGGGGGGTAATAATAAAGTTAAATTGTTCCTAAATCATTTATTTATATTACGAAAGATTTCCACTAATTGTCATTTTCACATGTTAAAGCTTCGTAATCACATAGTGATACTTCTTTTTGCTGTTATGCCGGTAATTAGCCTTGCTCAAAGTGATAATTCTGTCATTTTTCGCTTCCTGGAAACTACTCCTTCAGCCCGGGCCGCCGCTTTGGGCGGAAATCATGTGGGTATATATGACGCCAATTCTTCGCTCATTTATCTGAACCCGGCATATCTAACCCCTGAAACATCTAAAACATTCTCCGCTTCTTTTGTAAACTATTTATCCGACGCCCGTTTTGGCTTTGCTAACGGTGCTTATCATTTTGATGGGATCGGAACACTGGGTGTAGGAATACGATTTGCTGGTTATGGCGAAATGGATCTTTTGGATGAGAGTGGCAACGATCTCGGTGATTTTAGTGCGAGAGACCTCTCTTTAACAACAGCTCTCAGTACGAGACTTACTGATAAACTTAGTGCCGGTGCAGGTGTGGATTTCATTCACTCTTCATACCACATCTATAATTCAACGGCCCTTTCTGCTTCTGGCGGCCTGTATTATATTGACAGAGAAAGCCGTTTCAGCGCCGGGCTTTCATTTCGAAATCTTGGTGAGCAGCTCAGCTATTACAACGGAAACCGAGAAGACCTGCCATTTGACATATCTCTTGGTATTTCCAAAAAACCAGAAAAATTCCCTTTTCAGATCAACCTTACTCTCCGGCAGCTGAATAACTGGGATATGAGAGTCTACGGAGAGGATTCTACACCCGGCTTTTTAGACAATGCATTCCGGCATGTGATTTTAGGGGGGGAGGCAGCTCTGGGAGAAAATTTCCATTTCCGTCTTGGCTACAACCGCTATCTGCATGAACAGACTAAAACAGATCGCACCATTGATCTGGCTGGCGTAGGTATTGGAATTGGCATGAACATCAAAGGTATTATTGTTGATATCAGCAGAAGTTCCTACAGCAGAGTTGGAGGAATCCTGCAGATCAGTATCCGATCTCAATTGAGATAATATGGAGAACAGACTTTACTCTACCGTTGTTAGTAACCCTGCATCACTTCGGATCGGGCTGGCAACCCTGGTGCTATTTCTCATATTTGCCTTTGGTACTATTGGATATCATTTGATTGAGGGCATGGCCTTTTTTGACGGCCTTTATATGACCTTCATCACAATATCCACGATAGGCTTTACTGAGATCAAATCATTATCGATCGAAGGCCGGCTATTCACTATGCTCATTTTTGTAATGGGTATCGGTGTTATCTCATATATTGCATCACAAACCACTCAGCTTATTTTTGAAAGTGAACTCTTTCTGAAACGGGCCATGAAGAAAAAACTGGATAAGATGGATCAACATTATATCATTTGCGGCTATGGACGCATCGGTCACAGAATTGCGAAAGTTCTCACTGATGCCGGGCTGGATCTTGTTGTTATTGAAAACAGAGAATCCAGTATTCACAGAATTGAAAATGACCGACTTGTATATGTAGAAGGCAACGCCCAGGACGAGAACATTCTGGAAGAAGCGGGTATTAAAAAAGCCAAAGCCCTTATCTGTGCCTTATCCAGCGATCAGGATAATGTTTTTACCACTTTGCTTGCCCGCGAATTAAATCCGGACATCTTTATTCTGGTTCGTTCTAATGAAAATTCTAACCGGACTCGTATTCTTAGAGCTGGAGCTGATAAGGTGATCTCACCCTATGATATTGGCGCGGACAGAATGGCAAACGTGATACTACGGCCTAACGTAGATAATTTTATTGAGTCCATGACGCGCAATGATGAACAGGACCACACTTTTGATGAAGTACTGATCACAGAAAATTCAGCATTATCGGGAAAAACACTCGCTGAAATTAACGCACCTACTGAATATGACGTTTTAATTATTGCTATTATTCAGCAAACCAATGGAAAAATAAAATTCAATCCAAAAAGTACGGACAGGATTCATCACGGAGATTCATTGGTTGTTCTTGGAGACCTTAGAAAGATTCAGATTTTCCGATCGGAAATGTGCAAAGATGACCGGTCATTGGCTGCAAGAGCTGAACAAATTGAAAATGAAGACAACACCTAATGATTAGATATTTCACTGCAGGCGAATCTCATGGCCCCGGTTTGACGGGTATTGTAGAAGGGGTACCTGCCGGACTTCCTATTACTGAAGATGAGATCGCAGAACATCTTGCACGCCGCCAACAAGGATATGGCCGTGGCGGGCGTATGGCTTTTGAAAAAGACCGGGCTGAAATTAGCTCGGGAGTACGCTTCGGTAAAACCATGGGTGGCCCGATAGCTATGTTCATGGAAAACCGTGCTTTTCAAAAAGATAAAGCCGGCTGGCCAGTTGTAATGAATAAAGAAACGGAAGCCGATGGAATTGAGAAAATCACCCTTCCCAGACCCGGTCATGCCGACCTTGTTGGAGTTCAGAAATATCGCTTTGATGATATTCGACCGGTAATTGAGCGTTCCAGTGCCAGAGAAACCGGTATGAGAGTAGCTTGTTGCAGTATTACCAGACAGTTTCTTAAACATTTTGGAATTGAGATCGGCGGACATGTGCTCAGAATTGGCAGTGCGGGATATGAATCCTGGGACCAGATTCGTAAAATTTCAGATTCTATTGCCACAAACGGTGCAGAACAGGTTTATAAAACTGCGGATAAATCTGAGGTTCGCTGTCTGGATGCCGGCCTGACAGAAAAAATGATTGATGAGATCAAGAAATACAGAAAAGCAGGTTCATCCCTGGGTGGAGTTTATGAGATCATTGTTACCGGAGTTCCCGCAGGCCTGGGAAGTTACACCCACTGGGATCGAAAACTGGATGGGATGCTGGCTCAGGCGATCATGGGAACCCAGGCTATGAAAGGTGTTGAGATAGGTCTTGGTTTTGAATCCGGAGCGCGTCCGGGACATGAAGTTCATGACGAGATCATTCATGATGGAGAGACATTTAAGCGGAGTACCAACAGATCCGGAGGAATTGAGGGCGGAATGAGCACGGGCATGCCTATCATAATCCGTGGGGTTATGAAACCAATCCCTACTATGTTAAATCCGTTAAATACGGTGGACATGAAAACACTTGAGAAAACAGAAACACGTTACGAACGTTCTGATGTTTGTGCATTACCAAGAGCTGTTGTAGTAGCTGAAAGTGCGATTGCACCGGTATTGGCAAATGCTTTTCTCGAGAAATTTGGTGGAGACTCCATCTCAGAGATTGAAGAACGATATAAAGAGTTCAAGGTGTAGTGACTTCAAATATTTCAAAACTGGCATCAAGAATTAAAGAGAATCCAGGGGACTCCTTCTCAAAGTTTGCCCTTGCCCTGGAATTATTAAAAACCGGTGAGCGTAATAAAGCACTCCTGCTATTTGAAAACGTTGTTAAAACAGATCCTGAGTATACCGGAGTGTACTATCACCTTGCAAAGCTATACACTGAAAATGGTGAGAACAAAAAAGCGTTTGATACCTATAAGAAAGGAATAGAAATCGCTGAAGCTGCAAAAGATCAACATGCTAAAGCAGAACTTCAGGGTGCACTTTTAAATCTGGAATTAGAATTGGAAAGTTGATATGAAGAAATTCTTTCTACTGATTATAATGATCTTATGTGGTACAAGTATTTATGCACAGGAACAAAAAACTTATACCGTCAAACAGGGGGAAACCCTCTACTCTATCTCCAAAATATTGAATGTATCTGTTTCGGAGCTCCAGCAGTGGAATGAGCTCTCTGATGCCGGGCTCTCAATTGGCCAGGACCTGGTGTATTATATCACTCCTGAACCTCCAGAAGATATTGAGCCGGATCCACCTTCCGATCCACTCATCAATGTGAATGCTCCTGTTGAGAATACTTATTACACCATCAAGAGTGGTGATAATCTTTATAATATCGCCCGTGCTCACAATATGACAGTGAACGAACTAAAAGAACTTAATAACCTGAGCAGCGATGTGTTAAGCATCGGTCAGAAAATAGCTGTGAGGAAGAAAAGTGTGGCACCGGTAGTCTCTGAGTTTTCTGAGGAATCTGCTCCCCAGGGTACTTTTGCACTTTATACCATTGAAAGCGGTGAGACACTAAGCTCGTTGTTGAGTAAATTCAAAATGACCGAACAGGAATTACAGGAGCTGAACCCTGAGATCAATGTTGCCGGAATTGGACGTGGTCAACAGATCACGGTCTTACTTCCACCTTCGCGAAGCTTTGATAATCCTTATTTGAATAAGGCCGATCTTCAGGACCTTGGCTCGGTTGGGGCGTCATCTTACACCCGTAACGAGTTTGGTAATTCTACCACTAACGGAGAACTGTACAATCCGGAAGAATTGACCGCAGCGCATTCAAACATTGCTCTCGGTAGTATCATTTTCATCGAAAACCCTGAAAACGGATCCGGATTATATGTTCGTATCAACGACCGCATTACAGGTTCAGGGCTGAAACTTTCCTCGAAGGCATTCCGAATATTAGGGCTCCAGAATTCCGGAAATCCTAAAGTATCAATTTATACCGGCAGCTAATGATCAACTCTGTAAAGCAATATTTCAATAACACGCATAATCTGCTTTACAGCTTTCTGCTGAGTCTGCCTCTTTTTCTGATCTATGAGGGACTCATCCTTATCTCACAACCCAATGCTGATCATATAGTACGGATAAGTGTGGATGTGTGGATGAAGTCTTTGTTCACCTATTTTGGTGTTAACGCAGTTTCAGTATCCCTTCTGGTAATGATGCTGCTTGGATTTTTCATTTTATATAAAGAACGGGAACGTTTAAAAGAGCTGAAGTTCAAATATTTTCCCGTTATGCTTATCGAATCTTTGATCTATGCGGTTGTGGTTGCATTCATAAGCTCTACACTCATTTCTCTTATCCTGAATTTCCAGGCCTCTGACCCTGTTGAGTCATTATCATATCTGCAAAAACTGGCACTTTCACTCGGAGCCGGACTTTATGAAGAGCTATTCTTCAGGGTCATATTAGTTTCTGTATTCATTCTCATCTTTAATAAACTCTTCAATCATAAAAAGTGGGCTTCCTATATAGCAGCAGTTACACTTTCTGCGTTATTATTCAGTGCGATCCATTATATGGGCTCAATGGGAGATATGTTTACTCTCAATTCTTTTTTCTATCGATTTCTTTTTGGCTTAATACTAAATGGCATATATATTTGGAGAGGGTTTGGAGTTGCAGCGTGGACGCATGCCCTGTATGATGTATTAGTAATTACTGTTCTTTAAGTTAGATAGTCTCTACTACAACTATTTACTTTTTCTATTTATCTAACTGCTAAGAGTTTAGTACACTGGTATTGTATTTTATTAACTACGTATTTTTCTTAGAAGAACATTAATCTGATAGTTGTGGGTAAAAGTGGCCTTTCAAAACAAGAAGCTTTTAATGAGGAGATAATACCTCATCTGGATGCTTTATATAATTTTGCCCTGAAATTAACCACTGACCCAAGTGATTCTGAAGATCTTGTACAGGATACCATTGTTAAAGCATTCCGCTTCTTTGACAGTTATGAAAAAGGTACTAATGCTAAAGCCTGGCTGTTTCGGATTCTGAAGAACTCCTTCATTAATAACTACCGTAAGAACCTGAAAAAACCTCAGGAGATCGATTATGATGAGGTATCGTCATTCTATGAGTCAATACGGGCCGAACGCACCGACACCAGTGACCTGGAGCATCTGATTTTTCGGGATCTGATGGACGATACTTTTTCTACTGCTTTAGCAAAGCTGCCGGAAGATTTCAGAACCGTTGTTCTTTTGTGTGATGTAGATGGCTTCACTTACGAAGAGATCTCGAATATGCTGGATGTCCCCATCGGTACCATCAGGTCGAGGTTACACCGTGGAAGAAACCTTCTCAAAACCGAGCTTTACGAATACGCCAAGAAACGCGGCTATACTGACGACTAAGAACGAATTCAGGATATTTGATTCAGCATGATCCGCATGGTAGTTCCTTCACCCAATTCTGAGCGCAGTACAAACACCTTACCTTTGTGATAATCTTCAATGATTCTCTTGGTCAAACTCAGGCCCAGACCCCATCCTCTCTTTTTTGTACTGAAACCTGGTTTAAATACATTCTTTGCATTGCGAGATTCTATTCCCGATCCGGAATCCTGTATGTCGATCACTATATGCCCATCTTCCTGATGAGATGAAACCGAAATGAACGAATCCCCGGTTTTATCCTTTAGCGCATCCATTGCGTTTTTTACCAGATTCTCCACTGCCCACTGGAACAGTTCAGGATTCAATTTTACCATCCCTTCCGCCTTAAGTGATTTTCTTACCTCAACACCTTTTCCAAGCCTCGGTAATCTTTTCTCCATATATCCGACAACCTCTTCCAGAACTGGTTTAACATCCATTTGGTTGAGTTCCGGCTCTGATCCGATCTTACCAAAACGTTCAGCCACTCCACTTAATCTTTGTACATCATTCTCGATCTCATTGATGATCTTATTGCCTGATTCATCATTTTTATACTCATCCCTGAACAAATGTATCCACCCAAATAAACTCGAGATCGGGGTTCCCAACTGATGTGCCGCTTCCTTAGCCATACCAACCCAAAGGTTCGATTGTTCGATTCTTGTAATACTTTTGTAAGTGGTATATCCAATACCCAGTAGTAGTGTTAGAATTGCGATCTGAATGTATGGTACATAGCGCAACAAACTTACCGTAGGGCTTTCTCCATAGTACACATACTGCACGATTCTGGTTGTCTCGAATTCGATAACGATCTCAATAGGAGGATTTACACTCTTCAGCTCCTCAACCAGTTCTGCTCTTTTAGTCCCGGTGTTAATATCTTCCGGATCAACATTAATGAAACTATATTCTACGGTTACATTTGGGGGAGTTGAATCAGAGGTGTATTCCTGATGTTGCGTGGCAATAGGATTATCATTCTCATCTACCAATACAGCCGGACTCCTGAAATTATGATCTTCATCCAGGATCAATTCATCCGTAACAAAATCTCTGGAGTTTTTTAGTGATTCAACTTCACTGAGCATCGCGATTACACTGTCGCCAACAGTTTCATTTCTTCTGAGAATATCCTGCGCTTCAAGTAATAAAGAAGTCGCCCGTTGATGGCTGGGATCTGCATTGAACTCAATAGCTTTGGCCCATAATTCCACACTAACCCGCTCCTGTTCAAGTATCTTATTAACGAGATAATTGTTATAGATAAGAGTTCCTGCCCCTAGCAGAACCAGAAAAAGTACTAGAAAGATCTTGATCCAACCGGATTGTGCAAAGAGATTCATGGCATTTTATTATTCCGCCTAAATATAGAAATGTGATGGCAATCCCCTAAAACAAAAAATCCCGCTCAAACCTGGCGGGATCTCTAAAATTATGCAGAAGCTTTTTGCTTCTCGTACACTGGTGGGGCCTTCTTTTCAATGGTTTCTTTGGTGATAATACACCGTGCAATGTTCTTCATCGACGGCAGTGTGAACATAATATCCAGCATGGCAGCTTCCATGATCGAACGCAAACCACGTGCACCAGTCTTTCGGGCTTTAGATTTTTTTACGATTGCCTTAAGTGCATCTTCTTCAAACTCCAGTTCTACATTCTCCATCTTAAACAGCTTCTTATACTGCTTAGTGATCGCATTACGTGGTGTTTGCAGAATGTCGAGCATGGCATCATCAGAAAGCTCATGTAGTCCACAAATAACCGGTAGTCGACCGATCAATTCGGGAATCAAACCAAAATGCTGAAGATCTTCAGGTTCAACATGAGTAAATATTTCCGGATCTTCTTTATCAAACTTAACCTGATCCTGGGTATGAAAACCCATCGCGCTGGTAGAAAGCCTTCTGGAAATGATCTGCTCGAGACCGGCAAATGCTCCTCCACAAATGAACAGGATATTTGAAGTATCAAGTTGAATAAAACTTTGCTCAGGATGCTTTCTTCCTCCTTTTGGTGGAATATTAGCTACTGTACCTTCCAGAATCTTCAGCAGGGCCTGCTGAACGCCTTCACCGCTCACATCACGGGTAATAGAGGGGTTGTCACTCTTGCGGGCAACTTTATCCACCTCATCAATATACACAATCCCTCTTTTAGCCCGCTCTACATCATAATCGGCCGCCTGAAGAAGGTTACTCAAAATACTTTCAACATCTTCGCCTACGTAACCAGCTTCAGTAAGTACGGTGGCATCGGCAATGGTAAATGGAACATCAATAACTTTAGCAAGCGTACGAGCTAGCAGGGTTTTACCACTACCTGTTGGCCCCAATAGTGCGATATTGCTCTTTTCGATCATGGTATCATCGATCTCGAGACTTTCGCTGCTGATTCTTTTGTAGTGATTATAAACAGCTACGGAAAGGGTTTTTTTCGCCAGCTCCTGCCCGATCACATATTCATCTAGCTTGGCTTTTATCTCAACCGGTTTCAGGAGTGGCTTGTAGCTTTTTTCGCGTCTTCGGGCCAGAGAAGCCAGATCGCTCTTGATTATGCTTGAAGCATCTTCAACACAACGATCACATACATAAACACCCGGGCCAGCAACCATGCTGTTTACTTCCAGGCTTGAACGTCCGCAAAACGAACAATTTACGATATCGTTACTTTTTTCGTTGTTGCTCATACCTCAAAAATAATAAAAAATAAGCTTATTTAGCAGCTTCAGCGCGTGCGATCACATTATCAACCAAACCGTACTTTTTAGCCTCATCAGCTGACATCCAGTTATTACGGTCAGAGTCAGTTAAAATATCATCAAGAGATTTGCCACTATGATCAGCAATGATCTGGCTTAATTCCTTTTTAATGCGAAGGATTTCTCTAGCCTCGATCTCAATATCACTGGCCTGACCCTGAACACCACCAAGTGGCTGATGGATCATGACACGCGCGTGTGGCAGGCAGCTTCTTTTACCTGCAGTACCTGCTGTAAGAAGTACAGCTCCCATACTTGCAGCCATACCCATACAAGTGGTAGCAACATCACATTTAATGTGCTGCATCGTATCATAGATCGCAAGACCGGATGATACCACACCTCCAGGGCTATTGATATACAAATTGATATCCTTTTCAGGGTCTTCTGATTCAAGAAATAGTAACTGAGCTACAATTGAGCTGGCAACCACATCATTGATCGGACTACCCAGAATGATGATGCGATCTTTTAAAAGACGAGAATAAATATCGTAGGCTCTCTCTCCACGGCTGGTGGTTTCGATCACCATAGGGATCAGGTTACTCTCGATCTCAGATCTGGAGTCAAAAACGGGTTGTTCGAAAATGGGTTGCTTAATCATAGCTGTAAGAATGAATTATTTCTTTTTCTTCTCTTTCTTTTCCTGATACTTGCGATAGGCGTCTTTATCCAGCTCTGTGATCTTTACCTCATCCTGCAGCTTGTCTAAAACCTTATTCTCCCTGATACTACTTCTGAGAGATTCAAGCATGTTAGGATTTTGAGCGTAATAACCTTTAAGCTGATCTACCGTTGCACCATAACGCGCAGCTTCGATGGAAATGAACTCGTCGATATCTTCGGGTTTTATTTCGATATCTTCAAATGTTTCTTGTAGTTTTTGGCTAATAAAATACCACATAGCTTCACGCTTAGCCTGGTCGGTCATTTCAGCTTTGTAACTGTCTTCATCAAAGTTTTCAGGCAGGTTTCCACCATACTGCTGCTTCAACTGATTTACATACGAGCTTTTGACCTGCTCAACAAAGGCATCAGGTACTTCAAAACTGTGTGCATCAACTAACGCACTTACCACTTCATTATTGAACATGTCGTCTGCAGTCTGATCATAATACTGCTGCATCCTGCTTTTGATGAAGCTCTTGAACTCATCTTCGTTAGACGCTTCTCCATTACTGTTCTTTTTGATGAACTCTTCGTCCAGCTTTACCTTCAAAGGTTTCTGAACCTTTTTAAGGGTGATCTTCAGCTCATCCTCATGATCTCCATGAGGGATACTCATCTCAACAACATCACCGGCTTTCTTGCCTTTCAGTGCCTTCAGAAAATCTTTGGTTCCTTCATCTCTCAGATCCAGCGTCTGATCTTCATCAACATCACCATGATTCAATGACTCAACATCAACGATCACACGGTGGTCTTTAGTAACTTTGGCATCAACGTCTTCCCAGTTACTCTGACGCTCGAGTGTCCTCTCAATCTCTTCCTGAACCTCTTTGTCATCAACATCGTGAACCATTTTGTTCACCTTGATCTTTTTGAGATCTGCCAACTCAACTTCAGGTTTCGCCCCGATCTTGAACACAACTTCAAGTTCATCGTTTTCCCACTGGAAATCAATCATCTGAGTTTCACCAACAGGATTGTGTTCCTCAACTATGTCTTTTTCGAACACTTCCTGGATGTATTTGTTGATCTCTTCGATCTCGATATCGTTACCAAACCTTTTCTTAACCATCGACATAGGCACTTTGCCTGGTCTGAAACCCGGAAGATTAATTCTACCCTGATAGTTTTTCAGGGCTTTATCGAATTTAGGTTGTAGTTCTTCCCGATTTGCTTTTAGTGTTACTTCTTTGTCTACAGAAGTAATCTCTTTTACAGAAATATTCACGAATGCTCCGCTTTTTTTGTGGATTCAGTCAATAAAATAAACAGGATAAAATGGGTAGGAAAGTACGAGAGGGGGGACTCGAACCCCCACATCGGTTAAGATACTAGATCCTAAATCTAGCGCGTCTACCAATTCCGCCACTCTCGCAAAATTCAGAGCTTGCAAAGATAGGGGGATTTGCTTTTAAAATCCACCTTGTAACCCCAAAAAAATCCACTCCGATCTTTAAACTCTATTTGGCATTTCCTTTCTGTTTTTGAATTTTAAGGCATGTACAACAACCTGCGACTCATATATATAACCACATCCAATATTGATCAGGCTAAAAGCATTGGAAAGGACTTGGTTGAGAACCGGCTGGCTGCCTGTGTAAATATCATAGAGGGGATGCACTCTATCTATCGCTGGAAAGATGAACTATTGGAAGAATCGGAATGTGTAGTTATTGCAAAAACTCACTATTCCAAGGTTAAGAAACTTACTAAACGGGTTAAAAAGCTTCATACCTATGACTGTCCTTGTGTGATCTCGCTAACTATAACAGAGGACGAAGGGAATGAGGATTATCTGAACTGGCTGCTTGACGAATCTAAGGATATGAACTAGGTGTGAAGCCCGCATTCTGATTTATCGGTTCCGCTCCACCTTCCATCTCGATGATCTCCTTTCTTTGTACAATGAGTACAGCCCACTGATGCAAAGCCTAAACCTTCCAATGGGTGTCTAGGCAAAGCATAGAATTCCATGTACTCATTTACCTGACTTTCAGTCCAGTCTATGATCGGGTAAAACCGGTATACACCTTTTCGCTTTTGAAGAATATCCAGCCCGGTCCTGAAACTATTCTGATACCCGATCAAACCAGATACCCACACTTCATGATCCCCTAAAATACGTTCTACAGGTTGAATCTTATTATAATTGCAGCACAGATCCGGATCTGTTTTCCATAATTCGGAATGCCGGCTTTTCTGATTCAATTCGAATTCAGCTTTATGAGTAATTATGTTTAAGCCAAACCTTCGTATAAGCTCTTCTTTGTAAACATGAGTTTCAGGAAACAGGAACCCTGTATCTACGAAATGGATTGGGAAATTGGGCTTGATCCTGCTGATCATATGCAAAAGCACTACCGAAGTAGTTCCAAATGAAGTGGTGATCAGAACTTTTGACTTATACTTATTCAGGATATGAGCGATCCTCGCATCGATATGCGCTGACGACAGAGACTCGTTGATCTTTTGCATTTTTACTGCTTCCATGCCACTAAACTGCATGATTTGTCCTGTTAAGTCAAGGACAGCATAGACTTAGGGACGTACTTATGTAACCGCTTTTCTGAGCAATAACATGGTTTTCATGGTTTAGAAAATCAGACAAGATTGAGAATTAACATTCTCTTTACCCAGATCAGCGCGCAAAAATATATAAAAAAAAGCCTGCCCCCTTATTCGGGAGGCAGGCCTGTATGTATTAACCTTATGCAGATATATAGGTTCTTTTAAATTTCTTTCTATGCAATAAGGCTAATTATTCTTCCCATTGTGGCTTTCCTCACCCATTAATATATAAAACAGTGAAATTATTGAAAAAAAATTGAGCAAAATAATTCAAGAATTTGAACTAATTATTCCCCTAATCCAATAAATCATACTCATTATTTCAAAATTTTGGCTAATTATAATATTATTAATATTAGCTTTAACAAACATACTCCTTATGATTTTTTTTGCTCAAATAATGGGCTCTTTTAACAAAACATGAAGCAAAAAATAAACTCCTTGAGTTCAAAATTTTATAAATTTTCTCGATTATGTCTGTTATATTTTTGATATGTGAAAGCCCTTTCATATAATCGAATCTAAAATAAATGTATTCATAACACTTATAGTTAATTTAGCTTCCTTTAATTTTAATCGATGGCGCTTTGATGCTATAGGTAAATATTCAAATCAATTAAACTATAAAAATGGGAACCTTAGCAACTTTAGACTGGATAGTAATTTTTGGTTACTTCCTAATCATAGCCGGCCTTGCCTGGTGGGTCATAAAACAAAAAACTGATACAGCAGCAGATTATTTCCTTGCCGGACGGCATCTTGGCTGGATGATTGTTGGTACTTCTATCTTTGCCTCAAATATTGGATCAGAACACCTTGTTGGCCTGGCAGGGTCGGGTGCCACTGATGGTGTTGCCATGGCACATTATGAACTCCACGCCTGGTGTTTATTAGTATTAGGCTGGATCATGCTCCCTTTTTATATCCGCTCTAAAGTATTCACCATGCCTGAATTTCTTGAAAAGCGATTCTCACCATTGGCAAGAACTTTATTATCCGGGATCTCACTCGTCGCTTACGTTCTCACTAAGATTGCAGTTGGTATCTTTGCAGGCGGTATCGTATTCAGCGTTTTGCTACCTGATGTTCACTTCCTGGGACTTAATAGCTTCTGGATCGGTTCAATACTAGTAATTTTATTTACCGGATTGTACACCATACTTGGGGGACTACGGGCCGTGGCCTATACCGAGGCGATCCAAACTTTGGTACTTGTTTTTGGGTCATTCCTGGTTCTGTATTTCGGCTTGAAAGCTATTGGTGGCTGGGATAATCTTTATGATGTCGCTGGTGCTGAAATGTTCAACCTTTGGAAGCCGATGGTTCCCGATGGATTCGAGTCAACCTGGGCACCTGTCCTCGAGGAAGGAAGAATGGCCTGGTACTTCAACACTAATTATCCATGGTTTGCAGTACTCTTTGCGGCACCTATTGTAGGACTATGGTACTGGACTACAGATCAATATATTGTTCAAAGAGCGTTGGGTGCGCCTGATGAGGCTGAAGGTCGCCGTGGTACCATTGCAGCAGCATTCCTTAAGATACTTCCTGTTTTCATTTTCATCATCCCTGGTATTATTGCTTTTGCACTAGCTAAATCCGGACAGATGGATGTTCTTCGTCAGCAACTTATTGATGATCAGGGAATGGTCATCAACCAGAATGCCCAGGCTGCCTTCCCGCTTTTGGTAGCACATATTCTTCCGGTTGGAGTCCGGGGAATCGTAGTTGCAGGATTACTGGCGGCTCTGATGAGTTCCCTTGCAGGTGTTTTTAATGCTTCCTCAACCCTGTTCACCATGGACTTTTATAAGAAATACCGACCTGACGCTCCGGAAGAACGTCTGGTATGGATGGGACGGATTGCTACTGTGATCATGGTTCTTATCGGATTGCTTTGGATACCTGTTATTCAGGGAAGTCGTGGCTTGTACGATTATTTGCAGGGGGTGCAGTCCTATGTGGCACCTCCTATCTTTGTGGTATTCTTCCTTGGAGTATTTAATAAACGCATGACCAAAGAAGGAGCTCTCTGGGCGCTCTGCGTTGGTTTTGCGCTAGGTATTTTCCGTTTAGCAATTGATACTCCTGTTACCCTGATGGAAGGTTTCACTTATGAAACAGGATCTTTCCTTTGGATCGTCAACAATATGTTCTTCCAGTACTACAGTATGATCATTACTGCTGTTTGTATAGCTGTTATGTTTATTGTGAGCTACATGAATGAGCCTCCATCTTATGAGAAGATCTCCGGACTTACTTATGGAACTCTTACGGAAGAAGATAAACGCTTATCCAGGGAAAGTCGCAACACATTGGACATTGTGCTTTCAGTATTACTGATTGTTGTTATAGGATTTATTTACATCTACTTCTCCTAGACAATTACCGAACTTACTAAACCAAAAAAGGCTCATGTGAATATTCGCATGAGCCTTTTTTTATTTCTTAATTACAACCTGTTTTTAGGCCAGGGTTTTATTCCTATTCAGTATCAATATCAAAGCGATCAAAAGGTAAAAGGCAATTCCAAGAAAAAAAGCTGTTATAAAGCCCCACATCATTGACACAACTACTGCCAGTATTGAACCGGTAATTGATAACGCTCCGTTGATACTGTACATCCATGGGATATATTGTTTCAATCCTTCCTTTTCCAGTAATCCAATGCATGTGGGAAAAGGAATCCCCAACAAAAGGCCAAGCGGTAAAATTAATAGAAAACTGATCACTCCTCTTTTAATTAGCGAGTCTCCTATTAAACCTTCGAGTATGAGTGGGTATACTATAATAGCAAGGCTACCGATTACGATTATTAACGAGCTGATTACCAAAAGTAACTTAAACGGGCTTTCAAACTTCAGTTTGCTAACTCCCATACTTCCAAGCCCCATTCCTACTAATATTGAACACAAAAGTATCGAAAGAGAAATTGTTGGAGAACCCAGATATAATATTAGTTTTTGAAAAAGTGACAGCTCAATCAGCATAAAACCTGATCCCAAGGCCATAAAGAAGAAAACATATTGCACTAATGTGCCTGTTTTTAAATCCGGCTTTGCTCTCTTAGCATAGAAAAAGGGAACTATTATTATTATCGAAATAAATATAAAAACAAATGTAAGCAGTGATTTAAAACTCTCTGGAATCCCTTTGTTGAGGTTGTAAAAATAAGGGTTATCATCTTTTACAGCTTTTATGTTATACGCCTGAACATCAATTATCTCACTTAAGCTTTTACTGTCATCGCGGATATTATGTAGTAAACGGTTTACCAGAGTATTTGGGAGTTCCTGCCATGTATATGGGATGTAGGTAAACTTGGGAAGTTCAGGTGGCAATTGCTGCAAAAAAGAAATTAGGTTTCCAATATTTTCTTCTTTAAATACTTGTTTTTTTATAACTATAGTAGGAGAATAATCAGCTTCGAGAATTTGAAAATGATTTAACGCCTCTTTCCTGCTTATACCAATCTCTTCGAATGCTTTCAGAGTGGTAATTATCAGCTTACTAAGTTCCCAGGTATTATGAACAGTGAGTATCAACTCACCTTCAGGTGTTAAAACATCCAGATAGTCTTGTATAGATTCTACTGTTAAGAGATAGTTCTCGCTTAATGCATAACTCTCGATGCTTTGAAGCTGTTGGGTGGAAGGAAGTGCCATTACAACTAAATCGAAAGTTCGACTTGTTTCTTTTACGTAATGCCTGCCTTCTGCCACCTGAATATTTACCTGAGGGAAATCAGTATAAATGCCTCCATTAAAGTCTGACTCCTCTTTTACTATTTCAACAAAGTCTTTATTGATTTCGACTCCGGTAATAGATGCTACATCAGCTATTAAGCCTGTAAGAATTTCCTTTCCTCCTCCCGGACCTATTACCAACATCGAATTCTTTTGATCCTCATCAAGCATAAGGAAAGGAACCGAGGTGGTAAACTGAAGCAAAAGAGTACTCAAGTAGGGATCAATCTTCTGTATATCACCATCGAATTGATACATTTGAGTCCCAGCAGCGCCATCAACAAAAATATGTTTTACCAGATCCTGATTGCTGTGCTCTACTAAATCAGACCTCCCAAAAACACTCCATTTAGATTTTATTATTGATGATTTTATACCGGGATCATCATAAACATGATAGATATCCTTTTCTTCAAAATAACCTATCGGAATTTTCCCCAGCCAATCCTTAGGAACAAATAAGGCTATTAGTGTTGATAATAGAATCCCCACTACGAATATTGAACCCGCTTTTAGCCACTTTTCTGAATAAAGCCACAGTCCTGTCAGCGCAGCCGAAAGGATGATACTTACAACTAGAACTCCATTAACAGGTCCAACGAGTGGAATTAGAAGTAATGGCAATAATGAACCAATAGCCGCTCCGGCCAGATCTGCTGAGTAAATTTTATAGCTATCCGAAGAAAATGACTTAAATGCTTTTGAATAAAACCTTCCCGCAAAAAAGAACGGGAATACTATAAATGAAAAGAATAGAAAGGGTGACGTCGCCGCTTCAATTTGTGTTACAAAAAATACAAACAGGATACAGCTTAAAACATGATAGATAACAGGTTTGTAAACCTCATTAGCAGCTGGAGATTCACCCTCATTACCCGATCTGCCAAAGTAATACTCGTAGACACCTCCCAAAGAAAGCCCCATTACTGCCAACGAAAGAATTGCAAATGCATAACTATTCACGAAAATCACCGATGAAATTCGTGTAGCTATAATTTCGAAATTAAGAACTGATGCTGATGTTAAGAACAGAACCAGTAAAACCTGGTTTATTTTTTTCATTGTCCCTGTGATGCTGCCAATTCCGCTAATAAAGCAGTGTTTATTTCTACTGAATATTTATTCCGCAGTTTATTTGCGATTTCTTCACTGTATGTATTAAAATAGTAGGTATCGTATATCCTTTTCAATATTCTGGGATGTACATCACTCAACTGTTGGATATGCTCAGTTTGAACATTTGCTGCTTTTATTACAGCATATTTTGTTTCCCCATTTTCTTCGAACTCAACGGGACCCGTAGTTTCACCTTCTGATAATTGAAATGCTTCTTTTCCAAAGTAAGGTGGTTCATTACTCATATAACTTTCAATATTTCCCTGCTTAGTTATGTAGTATGATTTTACGAGCCAACCATTAAACAGATCTTCAAATTCTATCCCAGACTCCAATTTATCTACAGCACTTACAGCTTCAGTTTTGGATGTATACTCTTTTGCATAAATATTAACCTTATCCGGTTGATAAAAGAGAGTATCCTTTGTCTCTTCATAAAAACTTTCAAGGTTCTGCTTATTCATTTCCGGAACTTTTGAAAAAATAAACTTTTCATCGTACAGTATTTCGTATTCAGAAAGTATTACATCGCTATCAGTATTCATGGATAGAATATTACTATCTAAACCCATGTCTTTTGCTTTCTGAACTATAAGCTCTGTACGTAATGCTTCATCGATGAACTGTTTCAGATCATCTGCAACCACATTTTGTGAAACATTTACTGTAAGAATGTTATTTAGCAGGTAAAGATATTTCTCCAGATCGAGTACACCATTCTCATATTCAAGTATCTTAAAATTATTACCCTCTTCAATAGCCTTACTTAGTGTCTCTTTATACTTATCCTGACTATAAAAACCATCTATCCTGGACCAGCTGACCAGTTGTCTCATTCCATCCGAATTCCATACATACTGGTTTTTATCAAGCAGTTTAGCTTTATCTCTGTCGTATTCTCTGAATCCACGTTCCGAATATACCTCTCGAAGATTTTCGAACAATTCACCCCTTATCTCTTCTAAAGGTTTTAGTTCAATATCCTTTACTTCATTTACTTTAACAATCCGGAACCTGTTTGTTGTTTCAATTACCCTTATAGTTCCTTCCGGCATCCTGAAAATAATCTGATTAGCAGGTGTTCTTGTACTTAGTTTCCAATTTAAAACAGGCATTCTCCCTTCTTTTTGATTGGTGTTTCTGTCTTCTGAAAACTTTTCAACCAGCTCTGAAAAATTACCTGCTGCTTCCGCAAGTTCTTTAATTTCTACCGCTTTTTCTTTTAGAGCTAAATTCTGCTCATCGGTATTTGATCTGTTTTTGTTTAAGACAATTTGTTGGTACGATACTTCCTTGCCTAGGCCCTCGTAATAGTCTGAAATAACCTCATCAGTGATATATTTGCCGAGGTAAACTTTGTCGAAATACTCTACTATTAATTCTTCATTTATGACTCTTTGAATTCCTTTCATTAAGTCAGGATCACGATTAAGTCCTAAATTAACAAAATCCAGTTGTTTAAGTTTCTTGGTTACAAGTTCTTCCAGTGCCTCTCCAAACCCTTTGTATTCTGAATCAGGAAACCTCATCCCAAAAAATAAGTCTTCGTGATACTTTCTCAGTTCTTGTACAGATATTTCATATTCATCAGCAACAATTGCAGCATAGTCCTGATTTTTATTACTGCACGAAATTAATAGAACTAATAAAAGGGTAAAACCAACCTGAATTCCCTTGATTTTCATTTGCGATCTTTTTGAGATTAACATTAAAAAAAGCCTTGGCTAAAATAACCAAGGCTTTTAATCGAATATTGCTTAAAAACAATTTCTATTTCAGAAGTGTCATCGTTTTAGACACTGAGAAATCATTTCCGCGAAGTACATACATGTAAACTCCACTAGCCAGGTTACCAGCATCAAAAGTTACATTGTTTTGTCCGCTATTCACAAATTCATTGTTCAATAGAGTAGCAACCTCACGTCCCAGCATATCATACACTTTCAAAGTTACACGCTGACTTGCAGGTAATTTGAAAGAAATATTTGTAGTTGGGTTGAATGGGTTTGGATAGTTCTGATTTAAACCAATGAATTTTGGACTGTCTTCAAGCTCTTCAGCAGAAGTAATAGTTCCACCACTGTTAAGAGCAGCCCATATTGCAGTATACTCAGCATCTCTATTCCAGCTTGCTTTCTGAGCTGGGAACCAGTTAAGGTCACCTACAGGTAAGCCTCCATATGCACCTGAAAGATAGGTGGTGTTAGAGTAGGAAAGATCAACCGGAATTGGCCAGTCAGATATTGCAAAAGTTTCTCCTGATCCAGGATTCGCTTCTGTTCTCATATCTGTCATTACTAATGCGTTTGCATCAGGTAATGATGCTACTGTGAATTCAATAAAGTCACCCAGGGCAGCACTTGCATCCAGCATACCGAAGTCTTCAGTAAATCCAGGATCGCCGTCCATATACCAGGTACCTTCAGAAAGTAGAGGCCAGGCATCATCATTGTCAAACATGGCCTGAGTTCTGGTATTCATAGTCATCATTGAATTGATAAGCTCTCCGTTAGAAGGGCCGCCAGTAACAGTATCAAGGAATGTTGCGTGCATTTCCTCTGTATCTGATACGATATCATCCAATTCTGAAGACCAATAAACAGCATTACCATCAACAAGAATCTTTCTCAGATTTCCCCAGGTAGTTGAATCTGAATTCTGATACTCATCTGGAAGATAGATAGTTGCCACTTTATTGTTAGTTGCATTTAAAGTATCAACGTTGATTATACCAGTTGGGAGCAGATCCTGATCAGTTTCTCCAACATCAAGACCTGGATAGTATGCCTGAACATTAGTGTTTACAAACAGGTTGTTTGTAACAGTCCAGTCAATCTGGTAACCCATAGTTTCAAATACTGCATTCGAAATATTCACAAAAGTATTGTGATTGAATACGGCTTTCTTAACCGGGAAACTTCTGAACTTATACAACATACCAGCACCCATCACATGTGTTGAGTTCTCAACCCACATTGTATCTGTAGGGTTACTAACGTTGTCGTATACTCCACCATTTCTTCTACAGCCATTACCGTTCATATTCACGAAATAACTATTGAAGATTTTAAGGCTGTTATCTGGGTAGGTGTTAGACTGAACAAAAACCCAGTTGGTGTGCTCCATGTAAACGTTATCTAAGGTAAGAGTAGCACCAGATGCGCTAGCATCGAAGTATGTCCAACCTTGAGATTCGTTTGTTGAGTGGGCACCACCAATCACATTCTTAATAGAAGTGTTTGTTGTGTAAGAAATGAATCCACCATTTCTGTTTGCGTCACCTACCTGTGTACCTATAAGGCGAGGAGGTGCTGTTTCAGATGAACTCATTACATGAGGAGTTGCATCTTCCCCAGCAATGTGAAGTTCCCGATCAGTTGTTACTCCAACCGCACGTGTATGGAAATAAAATCCACCTTGTGTCAGTTCATAAACGCGGGTATCAGGTGCTAAAGAATCAATCTCAACAAGATCACCTAGCGAATTTGCTACGCTACCCATTGCTACGAAGTCTTTAACTACTAATGTATCGCCCCTTGTTTCACTAACGAAATCAGCAACTACTTGTGCCTGAGAGGCTGAAATTCCCCCCATAATAAACACTATAATTAGTAGCGTTATCTTTTTCATATTTACTCCTTTTTTAGTTTTTGAAGTGTTGATGTGTAAAAATTTTACTTACTAGAACCCATATCTGATACCAATCTGGAACCTTCTGGGATAGTAGGCTATTGATGACAGGTTTTGTTTCACCTCACCATCAGGTGCTCGTTTAAAGTCTCTGTATGTCTTAACTGGATTATGGAAAATATTTACCCCGTTCAGGAACAGACTGAGGCCATCAATTGGTAATTTCTGACGGATCGTAAAGTCCCAGTTGTAAACATTTCCTGTGAAGTTATCATCTTCAGGTCTGCCACCTATACCGGTTAGCACATTACCCTGCATTCTGAAGGATAGGCGTCCGGAGAAACCTTTATAGTCATAACCAAGGGCAATGTTAACAATATTATCTCCCTGCTGTATCAATCGTGCAGTTCTAACGGTATCAACCTGATAGTTTACAATACGTGGGAAAATACCTGAATTATCAACCGAGTCTTTTACAATTACCTGTGGGTAATCCATTTCCGAAAATACTTTGGTGTAATTTATATTAAACACTAAAGAATTGAATGGCTTTGGCAGGTACCAGAAGTTAGTCTGCCAATCAATTTCTATCCCCTTTACATAAGCAGGATTCGGGTTATTATAACTAGTACCTATTCCGGCTGTCTGATACATCTCTCTGATATTATAATCTCTTTCCAGGCCTACAAAGTCGGCTGAGTCAGGGAAGAAACCACCTTCTGGCAACTGGTTATAAAATCTATTTATAGAATAGAATACATCTGTCAGTTTCTTAGTAAAACCTCCTATGGTAATAAGTCCCAACTTATTTGCGTGGAATGAAAAATACAGGTCCAGGTTTTGAGATGTAGTAGGTTTAAGAAGTGGGTTTCCTGCAGAACCACCGTTTCTACCATCCATGTAAATGGAAGGAACAATAACATTATAATCTGGTCTGGATATAGACTCAGTGTAGGCAAAGCGAATATCAAACCAGTCGGTGGCCTGATATTTAGCCTGAAAATTCGGAAACCACTGTCCAACAGTTCTGTTTACAGTATTAAGCGTATCTACATTCTGGCCCAGTCCGTCTACACTGTGAGTTACATATACAAAATTGCCATCGAAGTCCATATTGTAACTTTCATACCTGGCACCTGTCAAAATGGAGAGTTTTTCACCAATATTGAAGTCAGCTTGTAAGTATCCCGAAGTTATCGTTTCAGTACCAGAATAATCGTTTCTCCATGAATCGGTTTGGTGCAAACCCGGAGCCCACAATGGAGCAGCCAGTCTTATATACCGATCCATTTTATCTACATCAATTGCATTACTCATGGTGTAACTTCCACCTAAGAAGTACTGCCCTCTGTTATCTTTATAATCGGGATCAAGCCAGTCGCGGTATTGCAATCTATTATTTGGATCAGCACCAATACTTTGCATGTACTCTGCAGCTCCCTGGTTGTTAATAGGCTCACCTAAACGGGCATAAAATCGTGTGTAATCATTTTTCCTGTCACTCTGCTCTATTTTTCCACCTGCCTTAAACTTACCTGAAATCTTCTCGGATAGGGTAACAGGTACAGACAGATTTATATACGCAGTCTTAATTTCTTCATCAAAATCTGTATCTCTGGTTTCCCCTAACTCCGAAAGCTCCGCCATGGAAGCATTATTTTCATTAAGCTGAATATCGAACACATCATACGGTGTCAATAATATCCTGTTATCTACATTTCTGTATCTATCAGAAAATGGATGTGTAGATGGATCATTTGCTACATAATTTGTTCTAAAATAGAAATCACCCCCACCATAACTTAAATCTGTTCTTCTTACAGAAAGTGATCGTGAAGCCCCCAGATCCAGTGTACTCGCACCTAATTTTTGTTCTACCTGAAGTGCATTTACAAGCAATTTGTTACTGTTTATATCTCTTGAACTAGTATAGCGCCGGGCTGTATTCGCCAGATCCAAAAAATCCTGATGACTTGTGTAATCATTATCCCGGAGAGCGATCGTGTTTTGCAGAACTATTTTAGTATTTGGAAGTTTATAGTCCAATAAAATACTTCCACCACGCTCATCTGTAATACTAACCTGATCTGAGTACGTGAATGAATTCAAACTGTAAACAGCCTGTCCATACACCTTATTAATTTCAGAATAACGATCAACACGTCCAAAGCCTGCACTACCTACGTCACCCCCACCAGTTACTCTACGGGCATTCACCTGTATAAACGCCCCTAGCTTATTTTTAAAGAATCGATTACTAACACTACCCCATATTTGGTAGTTATCAGCTGTATGATCCTGAGTATTATAATCTCCCTGAAGCATGAAGTCACCATGAAGCCCTTCATCAGCTTCTTTCAGTCTTAAATTCACCACCCCACCAATAGCGCTCGCATCCATTTCCGGAGTCAATGCTTTGGTAACTTCAATTCCTGAAAGCATGTTCGAGGAGATAAAACCTAATCCAGTGGATCTGTTGTTAGCATCTGTTGACGGTAAACGTATTCCATTGACCATTACAACATTTTGCTTTGCCTGAATACCTCGAATTACAACCTTATCGCCACCCTCAAGTGAAATACCTGGAAGACGACTCACTGCCGTTGCCGCACTAGCATCTGGTAGTTCCCTTATCTTTTCTGATGAAACAACATTCTTTATCTCTCGCGCAGTTAATTGCTCATTTATTGCCTGACGCTGACCCTGAGCCTGAGCGGAGATCACTACTTCTTCTCCTTCAATAGCTTCTTGTTCAAGCGCCACATTCACTTCTATTTTTTCACCGCTTACAACTTCTATTTCAATCTCTTGAGGTTTGTACCCTATTGAGCTTATCACTAACACATAAGAACCAACAGGCACCCGGTTGATAATAAACTCTCCATCAATATTTGTTGGAGACCCAAGACTTGTTCCCTGGATACCAACATTTACCCCTACAAGAAACTCTCCTGTACTAGCCTCACTAACAACTCCACTAATTGTTCCAAATCTGGAGTCCTGAGCGAAAAGCGCTCCCGTAATAGTTACAAACGACAGTATTAAAACTGTGAAAAATTTTTTCCGCATATCAATTCACATCTGACTTTTAAAAGTTAATATGTTTTTTCGCTCATATTAAAAGCGCTTACACACTTGAATATATCAATTGGCTCGATCTAAAAAAAAAAATTTGAGCAATTTTTTTATAAAAATGCGCAACTTTTTGCTCAACGAATAAAAGTGCCTGAATCACATCAGGCACTTTTACAATTACTCCCACTATTTTATAAGTGTCATCCTCCTAACAGCCCTAAAAGAACCGGACTTAAGTTCATAAAAATATACACCTGAAGAAATACTTGATGCGTTAAAATTAACCGTATAGGTCCCTGCTATCTGATTCTTATTTACCAGCGTTCGGATCAACCGCCCGGTAATGTCATATACTTTCAGAGTTACAAACTCGTTGTTGGGAACTGTATATGATATTTGTGTACTGGGGTTAAATGGGTTTGGATAATTCTGGGTTAGCTCAAAATCAGCGGGAATTTCTCCCTCTCCCAAGTCTTCATTACTTACGTTTAATACAACATTAGCAGTATCAACGTATGCACGCAGCCATTCTAAGGCAGGTCTGATTTCATTATTGCTTCGAATTAGAAACGCTTCCTGGTCATTTCTCCACAACCCTGGTCTCCAACCCCACAGGGTTACCCCCATCACTTTGGGGTGTTCCCAAAATATTGGAAACACTCTTTGGTAACGTTGTAACTGTGCCTGATCTGATTGCTCATCAGTTCCAGCAGGATTACCATCAAGATCCATTTCTGTAGCTTGTATTGGGAGTCCAGTTGCTCCTAACATATCCAGGGTTCGTTTTATATCACCTGAAGCCGAACCTGTTGAAAAGGCATGAGATTGAACACCAATAATATCGATCAAGCCCCGGTCTTTAAGATCCTCGATAATATTCAGATACACATTTGTTGCCCCAATATTTCCAACTATTCCATAATCGTTTATCATTAGTTTTGAATCCGGAAAATATTCCCTTGCCATTTCAAACGCTGTTATGATCCAGTCATGGCCTGTTTCTCCGGTACCACCCAACGCTTCAATATAGTTTGCCTGACCACTTTGCCCATCCGGAAGCTGGTGACCATTAGAACCTTCATTTACAACTTCTACGTAATCTAGTTCCGGATATCGCTCTGCAACTGCAGCAAACCATTCTTCAATTTCCTCGAGCTGCTCTGCTGGCTCCAGATCATTAATCCAACCTGGCTGCTGCCCTCCCCATATTAGAATATGAAAACGAATCGGAAAGCCGTTATCCTTGGCCAGGTCATACGCTGCATCCATACCGCCCCAGTTCATTTGGTCTCTGGTGCCTTCTACACTACCCCATTTCCCTGCATTTTCCGGAGTTACCTGATTCCAGTATTGCTCAAAGTCAACAACCTGAGCTGTGGAGTATATATTTCCAAGAAATTTTTGCTTCCCTTTTGCTATAGGTTCGTAGGTTACACCGGTATCTGTGGGATCAGTTAGAGAACCAGCTGTAAGGCTGTCTAAATTTTCGACCGTAAAGAATACCGCACTATCACCAAAGGCGAACTTGTCAATATCCAGGCCATCTTCCCGCGTACCTAGCTGGAAGGTCTTGGTCAGAGAGTCCCCTTCCTCGATGACGAATGTAACCGGATCGGTGAAGTAATTATTTCTTGAAAGATTCACCCATTTCCATACTTCGGATCCAGCACCACCTGGCCCACGAACCAAATCACCACTATTAGAAAATCCGGCTGCAGCCATTCCATTTACTACTACCCAATCAGAAGAGCTATCCGGATTCTGCTCACCAAAGCCAGCGCCATAGAAGAAGCTATCATCATCAAAGGTTCCTGAACCTGTTCTTACTCTCGCAAACAAGTCATAACCTCCTGCTCCTGGAAATGTTACTGAATATGTTACAACCCTGTCTGGCGAGCCCGGTATGAGATCTGGATTGTTTTGCGTGGTTCTGATAAACGAAATTTCACCCTGTTCCACAGTTGTAATCTGCGCACCGAGCTCACCCGTTTCAGCTTCCACTACTACCGGCAATACATTTGGCCCGGAAATTCGAACACTGTCTATATAGATTGTTTTTCCAACATTGGCAGCAAAACTAAAATGAAAAGGTGCTCTGGCTGTATCAGAACCAGCTGGAGCTGTAAAGCTAAGGCTGAACTCCTGCCATTCCGTACTTAAAGATACATCACCACTCCCAATTCTACCTAATTCTGTATAATCAGGGGCAGGCAAGCCAATTGTGAAATTTGCTGTTCCACCTGCTTCTGATGCCTTTGCCCACAATTTAACATTGTAAGTTGTACCTGGAGTTACCTTGAAAGGTTCGTTTACGGCGCCCAGACTCCACTCTTCTGTTCCTGTGCTATCAACTTTTATTGCCAAAGACTTGGAGCCATCTTTAAACACGCTGTCAACAATCGCATAAGATCCGCCTGCGCCATCCTGAACAAAGAAGTTCCAACCCTCAACACTTGCAGTATCTCCGGAAGTTGTTACTTCTGAAAGTTCAAAACTCCCATTACTGTTTATATTAATGTATTGAGCATTCACATTAATAAAAGCAACTAATGCCACAAGCACCGCTAGACCCAGTTTAGCACTACCCTTAACTCCTTTTGTAATAGCTATATTCTTCATTTCTTAAACTATTTAGTTTTATTAGATAATTAATTTCAATTTTTGGAATAGCCATACATTCCGATAACTGCTCCAACAAATCCGCCAGCAACTTCTGTACTCAGTATAGTTCCATCCGCTCCTTCATAAAACAATTCCCAGTCTGAATCACTTTCTGATACTGAATAATAGAAATCGTATTCGCTGCCCCGCGCCTCTATTTTCAAGGACACTGAAGAACCTTCGAATGCAATTGATTTTAAAACCTCTTCTTCGCGACGAGTTCGTTTTCTTAGCTCGAGAAGTGTTTCATTTTCATCATTTTGATGCACTCCAAAAAAGTAATTAAAGTCTTTATTCTGAAATGCCACCAGACCGGCTTCATCTCCTATCTCCTCTGGTTTGTATCTCATATTCACTGAAGCACTGGCATAGGCATGCTGCTGTCTTCTGCCAATAAATGAGGGTTGACCTAGTCCGGTAATATGATCCGGCCTTGATGTAATATTCAGGCTGCCATTACCTGTGGAGTACCATTTCTCTTTTGGTGTCCTGATAAATAGCCAATAGTCCTGCAGATCGGGCGAATCAAATTGTTCAGTAATTTTAAAATTACCATTCATAGGAATTGCAGGTTCAGGCTGGGCTGGCAGGTCTGGCTTTTTTGCTTTTACCGGAACAGCTTCATCCCCCTCCAGAATCACCGGCCATCCATCTTTCCAGGTTACTGGCAATAAGAAGGTTTCACGACCTGTATTAAAATTTCTTCCATCATACTGGCGCACACCTAAGAATATGGTCCACCATTCTCCCGATGCTGTTTCTACCATATCAGCATGACCTGTATATGCGACTGGGAAATCCCGCTCAATAGGAATATGGCGCTGAGTAAGAATGGGATTAATTGGCCCCGGAGTAAATGGCCCTAAAGGATTATCTCCTTTAAGAACAACCTGAGAGTGATTTACACTTGTTCCGCCCTCTGCGGCATGCAAAATGTACTCTCCATTTACTTTCATCAGATGCGGCCCTTCAATCCAGATCGGCTTTTGGGAAAGATCAATTCCACCATTGATGATTACTTTAGGCTCGCTTATGCTTTTATTTGTTTCCAGATCATATTCTCTGATCCAAACTGCACGGTGCCCCGGATAAAGAGGCCTTCCTTCTGGCCCATCATTATTTATTACATAAACCTTTCCGTCATCATCAAAGAAAATTGAAGGATCTATTCCGCCAACACGGTCCAGCCAAATCGGATCAGACCATGGGCCTGCAGGATCTTTTGCTGTTACCATAAAATTTCCGCCGGCATCAACCAAAGTATTTAATACATAAAACGTACCATCATGGTATTCAATGGTTGGGGCAAAAACACCTCTGGAAATTGTCAGACTATCTACCGGTAGCTGGGAGGGCCGGTCTAAAACGTTTCCAATCTGGGTCCAGTTTACCAGATCTTTACTATGAAAAATTGGAATTCCAGGGAAATACGAAAACGAAGAATGCACCATATAATAATCATCGCCAGCCCTTGTAATACTCGGATCCGGATAAAAGCCGGCTAATATAGGATTCAAATATTCATCATTGCCGACCTGCAAATTTTCATAAATTGGATCACTTCCTTCATATGTGAACGATGTGAAAACAGGATCTGCACTTGGCTTATCCAAACCCTGATTTTTGCATCCGGTCAAAATTAAGACCAGCATTACAATTCCAACAATCGGTTTAATTCTATCCATATCTAAATTTTCTTGAGCTATAATCTACTTATGAAGGTTTACAGCGGAAGCGCTTTTACCGAATCTACAAAAAAAAAAGTGTTTATTTCACACTAAATGAAAAATAAACGCAATATTTGCCCACTTTATGAGCAAACAAAGTAATCCGTTTTTGTTAATTTTCGAAAGCGTTTCTATGTTTATTCAACTAAAATGCATACATACAGACCAACATCACTTAGACAAATTTTGCTCAATTATCTCTCCAAGTCGAGAACACTTACCCTAATCCCACACACAAACTATCTGGTAATGAAACGTTTCCTGCCAATAATAGCTGCCATTCTTTTTCTTAGTAATTGTGCCGAAACCAGTGATAAAGTGACACCTTCATCTCTTAAAGAAGCATACAATGGAGCCTTCCTGATAGGAACTGCTGTGAATGGAGGCATTACATCCGGCCGCGACTCAACTCTCCAAAAAATTGTTCTGGATCAGTTCAATACCGTCACTGCTGAAAATGTTTTAAAGGCAGCTCCGATAAATCCGGCACCGGGAGTCTATAATTTTGGCCCGGCTGATGAGTTTGTTGATTTCGGCGAGTCTAATAATATGTACATCATCGGGCATACCCTGGTTTGGCACAATCAAACACCGGGCTGGTTCTTTACAAATGAAAATGGAGAGCCTAATACTCCTGCTCAACAGATCGAACAAATGCGGAGCCATATTGAAACCATTGCGAGCAGATATGTCGGACGGATCGATGCGTGGGATGTGGTGAACGAAGTAATAGACAACGACGGGTCATACCGGCCAACCACCTGGGTTAACGGCGTTGGTGATGGGGATGAAATGGTTAAAAATGCTTTTCTTTTTGCTCAGGAATACGCCCCGGATGCAGAGCTCTATTATAACGACTTCAATGCATGGAGACCCGCTAAACGTGACGGGATCGTCAGAATGGTTCGGATGCTTCAGGATGAAGGAATTCGAATTGACGGAATTGGAATACAAGGTCACTGGGGACTTAACTTCCCTAAGAATGAATATGTCGAGGCAGCCATTGATTCGTTTGCTTCACTTGGTGTGAAAGTAATGATCACCGAACTGGATGTGGATGTATTACCTCTTACTAAAGAAGGACAGATCATCGGTACAGGTATGATGCATCCTCAATTTCAACTGGAGGAGTTTGAAGAATTCCTTGACCCATATCCAAACGGTCTACCTGATGAAATTCAGCAACAGCTTACCGAACGTTATCAGGAACTATTTCAGATCTTTTATGACAGAAGAGACAAGATCGATCGTGTTACATTCTGGGGTGTTCATGATAACATGAGCTGGAAAAATGGATATCCTATACCAGGGCGCACAAACTATCCATTACCTTTCAATCGTGATCTAACCCCAAAACCTGCTGTTGAAGCGATCTTGAACATCCCAAACAAATAACGGTTCTTATTAATGGGGAATATCAGAAGCAAGCATAACTGGTCTGGACATACTTCATTTACGGCCAGGCGTTACCACGAACCTACATCCGTTGAAGAAATTCAGGATATTGTTAGTAGTTCATCACAGGTTCGAGTGATCGGTTCCAGACATTCCTTCAATGGTATCGCAGATTCTTCGGTTGACCAATTGTGGCTCGGAGCAATGAACCAAAAGGTTATCATTGATACATTAAACAAGAAAGCCACAGTCCCGGCTGGTATTACCTACACCGAACTTTGCCCTGTTCTGGAAGAAACTGGTTTCGCTTTAACAAACCTGGCCTCTTTAAAACATATCACAGTTGCAGGAGCTGTAACAACGGCAACCCATGGCTCAGGAAATGGCGTGGGAAACCTGGCGACGGTTGTAAGCGGTGTGGAGATGGTCTCAGCTAATGGTGATCTCGTTGAATATACCCGGGAACAAAACCCTGATATTTTTCCAGGTGTGGTTGTAAGCCTAGGCGCCCTTGGAATAATAACCCGATATACACTTGATCTGGTGCCAAGTTTCCTTATTCAACAGGATTCGTACGAAAATATCCCATTTTCAGAAGTATATGAGCACTATGGTGAAATTACGAACTCAGCATATAGTGTAAGTTTATTTCCCACATGGCAGAATGATTACTGTGAGACCCTGGTATTGAAGCGGAAAGCAAGCTCAAAAGAACCATTATCCACTCCGGATACTTTTTTTGGAGCCAGATCAAGGCCTCCTGAAAAAGCCCGCAAAGCATCTGAAGGCCGGTCATATTCACCATTTGGCAAACCTGCTACCTGGCATGAATCACTGCCACATTACTCTCTCCATGAACCAGAGAAAATGGGTAATGAATTACAGAGTGAATATTTCTTACCCCGAGAAAATCTTGTTGAAGCGCTCAAAGCTGTTCAGTCTTTGAAAGAAGATCTCGAACCGATCCTTGGAGGCTCAGAAATACGATCTGTTGCCGCTGATGACCTATGGATGAGTCCGGCCAATGGACAGGACATCGTAGGGATACATTTTAACTGGCTAAAAAAATGGGATGGGATCAAACTATTCCTCCCAAAACTGGAAGCAGCCCTCAGGCCTTATTCTGCTATGCCTCACTTTGGAAAACTATTTCATATGGGCCATGAAGAACTTAAGGAAGTATATCCTGCATTGAATAATTTCAGGAAGTTGATCCTTGAATCAGACCCTGAAGGAAAGTTCAATAATGATTTCATCAAAAAGTATATTCTGGGATGACATTCCTTACTGCACCAGATATATTACTAATGTAAACCTGACTTGGTGCTATGAAGATAATTGAGCATTTTAAATCTCAGGTTTGTAATCTCTCGCAAAACATTTGTTTTGGCACTGAACTTCGATTAATGCGACATATTTACTTCAACAAGGCTGTTTTTATGAATTCTCGGTTGAATATCCGGGTACTGATCTTACCAATCTTATTGCTTCTCCCTGTGATCGGGGTCGCCCAAAACCCTGTATCCGGATGCTTTGATATCGCTGTCAATTCTAAGCCCGTTCCTCTTTTTATCAGTAATTACGATTACCCCGGTGTTATCAGAACCATGGAAGATCTACGGGATGATCTCGAACGAGTAACAGGTGCTAAACCCGATCTTAATACTTCTACATTCAAACCTGCCCCGAGAATGGTCATAGCCGGCACGATCGGTAATAACCCTCAGATCGACCAACTCATCCGCGAAGGCAAGATCAATGTCTCGGATATTAAGAGTGAATGGGAGGGATATCATATAGAAGTGCTCACCAATCCTTTTCCGGATGTTCAGGAGGCCCTGGTTATTGCCGGAAGTGATAAGCGCGGAACCATCTATGGAATTTACGAGATCTCAAGACAGATCGGTATCAACCCATGGTACTTCTGGGCTGATGTTCCGGTTAAACCTCAATCGAATGTTAGTGTTCTTCCTGATTGCAAGTTAACTGATAAACCTTCTGTTCAGTACCGTGGTATTTTTCTGAATGATGAAAACCCTTCACTATATGGGTGGGTTAACGAACGTTATGGTGGCTTCAACCATGACTTTTATGCCGATGTATTTGAGCTGATCTTACGCCTGAAAGGCAATTACCTGTGGCCGGCAATGTGGGGAAAGGCTTTTTACGACGATGATCCATTAAATGCCCGTACCGCGGATCTTTATGGTATTGTGATAGGCACTTCTCACCATGAACCTATGGGCCGGGCTCATGTAGAATGGGAACGCTATGGTTCCGGTAACTGGAATTACCAAACCAATGAGGACACCCTCAAACAATTCTGGATCGATGGCATCAAACGCATTGGAGAGTACGAAGCCAGTATCTCTTTGGGAATGCGTGGGGATGGCGATATGGCCATGAGTGAAGACACGAATATCGAACTGCTTCAAAAGATCGTTGCCGACCAGAGAGAGATCCTTGGCGAATATTCAAAGCAGGATCCTGAAAAAGAACTTCAACTATGGGCGCTCTATAAAGAGGTTCAGGAGTATTATGAGAAAGGCATGCGCGTGCCTGACGATGTTATGCTTTTGCTGGCTGATGATAACTGGGGGAACCTGAGGTTACTTCCTGAACCGGGTAAAGCCGATGATCATCCTGGTGGATGGGGCATCTATTATCATTTTGATTATGTAGGCGGGCCAAGAAATTACAAATGGATCAACACTAATCAAGTATCCCGAATTTGGGAACAAATGCACCTTGCCTGGGAATATGACGTTGACCGCATGTGGCTGGTGAATGTGGGAGACCTGAAGCCCATGGAATTCCCGATCTCTTTCTTCCTGGACTATGCCTGGGATCCGGAAGCAATGCAGTTAGAGGATATGGAGGATTATTCGGAACGATGGGCAACCGACATCTTCGGCCCGTATTATGGCGCTGAGATCGCCCGTATTCTGGATACCTATACCAGATACAATGCCCGCAGAAAACCGGAACTCCTATCACCGAAAACCTATAGTCTTGCCAATTTTCTGGAAGCTGAAAACATTGTCAAGAACTACAATCGACTCGAAGAATATACCCAGGTGATGTATCAGCAGATACCGGCTGAATACAAAGATGCCTTTTATCAGTTAGTGCTTCACCCAGTGGAAGCAAGTGCTAATTTGAATGAGTTGTATGTTACAGCAGCCAAAAACCGCCTGTATGCCCAGCAAAAGCGATCGCTCACCAATGTAACTGCGGATCTCGTTAATGAACTTTTTGTAGAAGACCAGATCATCACTAACCGATACCATTCCATAAACGATGGAAAATGGAATCATATGATGGATCAGACTCACATCGGGTATACCTACTGGCAACAGCCTGAACAAAATAATATGCCGGATACGGTTAAGATCCCGGTTCCGCAAGAAGCCAAAATGGGAATCTCCATTGAAGGTACTAATGACTACTGGACCGAAAACCCGGACAGTGCCATCACCCTTCCGGTGTTTGATAAATTCAACCAGCAGCGATTCCATTTTGAGATCTTTAATCAGGGTGAAGAAAATTTCGACTATGCAATAACTACTTCCGTTCCCTGGATCGAGCTTTCATCAACTTCAGGAACTATTGTTGGTCAGAATCGGATCTGGGTAAATATTAACTGGGCTGAAGTTCCATCTGGGATGTTCAACGAAACGATCAGCGTGAATGGCACCGAAACCACCATCAATATTCAGGTTCCGGTATTCAGTCCTGAAACGGATCTGGATGATTTTACAGGATTTGTGGAAGGCAACAATTATGTGTCCATTGAACCTGAACATTTTTCCCGTAAGATCACACGCGGTGATTCCGACTGGATGATCGTTCCACAAATGGGGCGTACGCTTTCAGCCGTAACTCCGACTCCGGTCACCGATTTCTCCGAAAAGAATCCGGGTGATATTTACAGCCCCAGACTGGAATATGATATCTATTTCTTCAGCACAGGCGAGTTCACGGTAAAAACAGACCTGATGCCGACCCTCGAATTCAACCAGTCTAAAGGCCTGCGTTTTGCCATCTCTTTTGATGATGAAGAGCCACAGATCATCAATGTTCATGAAGACTATAACTGGTACCAGATCGTGGCGGACTACCGCAACCAGATCGTAAGCAAACACACCATCACCGAGCCCGGTGAGCATGTCCTGAAGATCTGGACCGTAGATCCCGGCATCGCCGTTCAGAAGATCGTGGTTGAGACCGGCGAAGTGGGCGACTCCTACCTCGGCCCACCAGAGAGTTTCCGGAAGAAATAGTTTCTTTTCCTACATCCCATAACCTTTATAGTTATGCTGAATCAATACTGGTTCAGGCGGACGCTTGCGCTAGTAGGGGATTCATTTGTAATTCTCTGAAGTGGAAGCCGGAGCTTTCCGTATACATTCCCAAGCAGGAGCTTGGGAACAAGGTAAAAAAGTAATAAAAGATGGACCTTGGAATAGTTCATAAGACTCGTTGGTCTACAATTTTTTCATTAAGAAAATCTATTCCTTATTGACTTATTTCCCTCAAATGATTTAGCAAAAAGGAATCTCCTGGAACAACCCATATTGCATCTAAATAATCCCCCATGAACTTAACAGGCATTCCTAGGTTCGCTACCTTTATCGTTGGTGAAGTAACATAGGTAACTAATTTTTTATGAACTTTATATCTAATTCCAACCTCAGATTCAATTTTGCATTCTGTGATCTTAAACTTCCTTTCATTTCTAATTTTTTTGCACTCATCAATATTTTTTGATTGTGGGTTCTCCTTTGAGGTTAATAGGCTCCCTACATAATAAACCCCTTCATTAATTGCTTTAATGAAATTTGTTGAATCCGCTTCTTCTATTTCAAAATCGTCATTTGATGCAACTTTTTCTATCTTAAGAAAATCTAAGACAAACAATAATTTTGAATCCATTTTTAATGAGTCATTAATAAATATATCAGAGGGGTTCTCAACTTTTTCTGGAGAAAAAACAACTGAGTTACGAACGCACCAATTTTTTCCCATATGTGTAGAAGTAGCTCCTGGACATTTAACTTGAAAAAATTCATATAAATAACCATTTAAATGTTCTATTGAAATTACTTTTGAATAAACCTTATCACTTGAAAATTCAGGTTGGCGAACATGATTGATATTTTTACATGCTATAATCAGTAATAGCATTACCAATAAAGTATTTAATATGAATTTTGGCATTACTCTTTAACCTGTAATTTTCCTTCTTTATAAATAAGTACCGGTGTACTTTTTGGAGTTCTTCTAATTGTTCTTCTAAATTTAGCACCTATTGATCCAACAACAATAACACCAAGAAGACACCCCCTCTTAGACCCGGTGTATGTCGAATGTCTAAAAACAGCTGCTGACTTCAAATAATTGCCTGTTCTTTTCACTCATCTTTCCCTTCAACTCCAACGTTTCATTTGGGCTTGTAAATTCTTCGATCCTGCATACGATATCCTTTCTAAGAAATTCATTTGTCTTACTTAAAGAATCCATGAATATATTTGGATCTACCAGGATTAGTTTTTTAAACAGATTGATAAACTCCCCAGACCATGAATATTCTGAAGAAGCATAATAGAATTGAAAAACTGGAGAATAATTACCTGTAATTTCTGCTGCCCCGACAAAAGTTTTAAGAGAAATAGCATCAAGATCTACACTATTTTCCATTTCCTCTAATAGCTCGCTACCTTCGTTCCATATTGCATTTTCAGTGAGATAATACCTCTGGGCTTCCGACTTACCTGAAGGGGTTATTTCCACTAACTTTTCCGCACTTTCTATATCCCTATTATGATAGAACTTAAGCATTGCAGCAATCAGACTTCCTTCATACGAACATTCAGAATCATTATTAAAGTTTGATATCAGGGACTGTTCATCTTTGCTGAAGCTTTCGATCTCGTAATTACAATTCTGAGCTAAGATTGGTGTGTAATTACATCCAATAAAAAGTAGAAAAAGAAAAATCGATCTTGCCATCGGTTCGGAAATAGTTTCTTTATCAATTTATTCGTACTCAAAGCCTAGTTCAAGTATCCGCTTGAAATCCTTGTTATGCCCAGTATTTGTTTAAACTTTGATCTGTAGCTTTTCCTATCAAGTATTCCTCAAAGTTATCAACCAAGCGAGATCGCTTTTTTATATAACCTTCAAAAATAAGATTATACCTATCCTTATAAATTTCCATTGCATCAGGTAGTGTTTCCCCAATTTTTGAGACAACAGACTTCAAAAAATCTTCATTGGTTTTCTTGAGTCTATCAATTTCATGTGAATAAGAAGAATAGTCTCCGACAACAACAATTCTTGGCATGAAATCTTTGAACCAGTACAAGTGGCCTAAGCTGATATCTAAATATTGATCTCTCCTGTCCCAAGAAGTACCAAACCAAAGGTCATTCTTTCGATACAAAATTTCCGGTTTTATTAGATTGATCAACCTAATCTCATGGAACCCATTTTCAATTAATGTGGGTCTAAGAAACTTT
The DNA here is from genome assembly GCA_030427885.1 of Rhodothermia bacterium. GTDB lineage: Bacteria > Bacteroidota > Rhodothermia > Balneolales > Balneolaceae > JAUICM01. The sequence continues at coordinate 322,989 of JAUICM010000003.1, forward strand.
TCCACGATTTTTTGATACTCAGATTTACTCATGGGTATAACGACCCGACGTTTAAGCGGCGCAGGTTCTCGGTTTTTGTTGAAGTAACTGAATATTTTTATTGCCCACAAGCTTTCCAGCGAACCCTACCGGAGCCTGCACTGATGAAGATCAGGGCCCGACTTGAAACGCTTGTTAGGTGCTTATTAACTTTTATCAATCTCAGAATCAGTCTTAAGTTTTCTTACCGCAATATTTCCTGCTCCCTCTCTGGCTGGAATAATTTGTTGAATTTCTACAGTATCAAGGTGGAGTTTACTTCCTGATTCAGTTTTCTCAACTTTTGTAATGGTAATCATTAAACCAAGTGTACGTTCTTGTTCTTCTTCTAATGACCCCATATGTCCCATATATAAGGAAGATTCGAAACGTTTGGGCTTATATTCCAGCTTTTCTAAAACCATCGAAACTAAAGCATCAAGATGAATTAAACCATTAGCAATAGTTTCATAAGCATCTAGTTCATTTTTATAAAGAAATTTATCGCCCGATTTTGTTTCTGGGTTATCCGGAAGTAAAACTAGAATTTGACCCGGATCTTTTGTGTAACTGAAAAATGTATGGTCTACCAAAGCTATATAATGCTCATTTAGGTCTCGCAGATTCCTAATTAATAACCCGTTTTTTTCCCAATAAGCAGATACTAAAGTTGAAGTGTATTTATCAAATCCATACTTAGTAAGTCCATTCGTAACTGCCTTTCGAAAACTAGCAGGAACTGATTTCTTTATTTCAAAGAGACCTTGAAAAATTTCTAGTAGTAAATTTTGCATGTTTACTAATTGAGAAAGAGCAGCAGGAATCTGTGAGTAAACTTCGAATAGTGGTTCAACAGAAACAGAGATTCTTCCGTTATCTGGAAATTTAATCTGTTTTATGTATGATCTAACAATGTTAACAGACGCCTGTTCAGCTGAATACATTCTTTCTAAGCTATAAAGAACACAAGAAGCCCTATAAAGAAAATGCTCGATTTTAAGAGTGAGTTTTTCATTAGGTTTCTTAATGTTTTCAAGAGCGGAATTCAGTTCTTGAAAAAACTCTCGGTCATTCAGTAGTCTTGGTAAATACCGCAAAATAAATATTTATTTAAAGCTTACTACCACCTGTTATATGCAAAGCACCTAGCTTAGTATTAAGCGAACAGAGGAAAATGGATATTGTTCGCATAAAATCCTAAGAGTTTCATTGTTAATGAGATAAGTCCTCCCTTCAGGAGCCTGTGCTGAACTCGTTTCAGCAAGGTGAGGTTTTCCGCTTGCGGAAAAATCGGAGGGTGTTCGTTGGGGCTTTTGCTTTGTTCGAGTACCGCACACCCCTCCCCCGCATTCGCGGGTACTCCCCTCAAGGGGAGACTTTGTAAAGTTTGATATAAAACAGGTGGATGAGCCTGTAAAACCCTCCTACTTAATTCGGCTTGTTTCCGTGTATTTATTTCTGCTTTTTTGATGGGATCACAAATCCAACCAGGCATGTCCTACGAAAAGAAGAAAGCATTATATACCAAGCTGATCGACAAATGTCCGCGATTTGAGCTGAAGGGGAAATCCATGTTATACACATCGGCTAACGGACATATGTTTTCGCAACTGAATAAAGATGGAGAGCTGGGTATCAGGTTTTCAAAAGAAGTACAGCAAAAGTATTTCGAGGAGTGGGGGAGTGGACATTACATCTCTTACGGAGCCAAAATGAATGGCTATGTCCTGGTTCCTGAATCTTTTTGGGACGATCTCGAAACCTTAGCCGGATACCTGAATGAAGGCTATGATTTTGTGATGAGTCTGGAAACCAAATAGCTTACTACTATGAAATCTTTTCTTTGTCTTTTAATCGCTCTAAATCTTTCACTTTCTGAATACGAGCTTGGTCTCAATCTTAAAGTTGGGGAAACCTATTTCCAAAATATGACGAGTGAATTAGAGATCGAACAAACTATTGAGGGAATGACTCAAAAAGTGACATTGAATATTTTCGGAAATATGGGATATAGAGTAACCGATTATATTAATAGCGAATACTCTATGACCGTATCATTCACTCAAATTGGGATGAATATGATCACACCTGAGGGTACTGTTATCATGTCCTCGGAAAATCCTTCTGAGGATATTTTTTCCTCTTTTATGAAAAATATGCTGGGAAGAGAGTATAACATCAAAATGAACAGAAATGGAACCATCTCGGAAATAACCAATATAGACAGTCTTTTTTCAAATCTATTTAATGGTGTTCCCAAGGTGTCTGAGGAACAAAAACAGCTGATAGTTGATCAACTTAAACCAGCCTTTGGGGAAAAGGCTTTTAAAGGAAATACCGAAATGATAACCGCAATATTTCCCTCAGGTAAAGTTTCTATTGGAGAATCCTGGAGCAACAATATTAAACTTGAATCGCGAATGAGTGGCAATCTTCAAAATACTTTTACACTGACCGAGTGGAATAGTAATGAAATTATCATCACAGGTATTTCTGAATTCTCCACAGTAGAAGAAACAGAAGATTCCCAGTATTTGGGATTACCATCTAAATATAATCTCACGGGAAAATTTACTTCAACCCATAAATTGGATCCTGAATCGAACTGGATTCTTGAAAGTACGGTAGAACAGAATATTTCTGGTAATATTGAAGTTATTAGTTCTGCTTTTCCTGAGGATTGGATAATACCAATGACAATAAAATCCAAAATGATCATTAGTTCTGAATAGTCCTCCCTTGAGGGAGGTGAGGTTTTCCGCTTGCGGGAAAATCGGAGGGTGTTCGTTGGGGCTTTTGCTTTGTTATCATACCGCACACCCCTCCCCCGCATCCGCGGGTACTCCCCTCAAGGGGAGACTTACCCCAAATCTTTTCAGTCTGTGACTTAAAAGAAGAAGCTCCCGAAGTCTCCAGACTTCCATACCAGTGACCATGTAGTAATTAATCACAGGAATTTAATTCGTTAGATTTCTCACTCCGCTCGAAATGACAAAAGAAAATGTCCTCCCTTGAGGGCATAAATTTAATTTCCGTAGTACAATATTCCTCCACCACGGGTACCGGAGAGGAATTCGGGAATGCCATCGTCATTGAGGTCGGCGAAGTAGGGACTGCCAAGCTGGGTGAATTTGACCTCAAAGGGGAATTCAGCTTCCACGAAGTTGGGCACTTCAGCAGTCCCGTCATTCCTGAAATACTTGTAGCCGTCGATCTTACTGCCGAGGAAGAGGTCCTGATCCCCATCGCCATCCCAATCGGTGAGTGCAGGGGCGCTTCGGTGGCGAACTTCGATACCGGCAAAGGCATCTTTTTCTAACTCAAATACGGGAGAATCAATACCTCCTGTATTCCGGTACAACGCAATTTCACCTCCAGACTGACCTGCGATCAGATCCAGGTCACCGTCGTTATCAATATCTGTTAAAGTGGGAACTACATTGCTTCCGCGGTCCAGCTCAGCAATCACTTCATTCACCAACTCAAATCCATTTCCGGTGTTTCGGTAGTAGGCCATCTTGCCTTTCCAGCTTCCCAGGATCATATCGGCCAGGCCGTCGTTATTAAGGTCGGCCAGTGCCGGAGCAAAGTGATAGGCTTTAGGAAGATCAAGTGTGCCTGTTAAATGAAATTCGGGTGCTGTAGAAGTTCCTTTATTCTCATAGCGATATACTACCGATGTCTTACTGGCACTCGGGTCGATCTTATTTGCAAGTAGCAGGTCTAAATCTCCATCTCCGTCCAGATCTCCCGTTGATAGAATACTTTCATCACCGGCGTCCAGCATGGTCAGGAATTGCCTTGTGGTTAAGTGAAAGTCATTATCCTTCTGCTCGAAGAAATAGAAATTCTCTGATGTGGTTTCATTGGTATTATACGCTCCGCCGAGAACCCCCAGAAACAGATCCATATCTCCATCATTTTCCCAGTCCACCAGGCTCGGTACGTTATAGCCACTTGTCATAACGGGGTTGGAACGTGGAAATGAGATCGGCTCTCCTACGAACTGCGGGTTGGAACAACTTCCCCTGTTTTCAAGCAACAGAATACTTGGCTCAAAAAAATCACCCCAGAAAATATCCTGGTCCCCATCACTGTCGATATCCATGAAAGCCATGGTATTTGCACCGTGCATGGTTCCGAACTGCTTCACGATCTCAATATTCTGAAACCGTGAGGTCACAAGCTCAAATTGCGGTATTTCATTTTCATCCCTTCCTTTTGATTCATACCGGGCAAGGGTTCCATCCAGGCTACCGATGAACAGATCCAGCTTTCCATCACAATCGATGTCTGTGACATTGGGAATATTCTGGCGGTCTGAGAATATGGGTGTTCCATTGATATCCCGAAGGGAATCTGCCGCCAATACGAAATTCGCTTCCTCTTTGGTTCCTTCATTCCGGTAATAACGGATGTAGCTATAGGGTTGTTCCGCAAGCAGATCGAGGTCGCCGTCCTGATCCATATCCACAAAACGGAACCACTCACCGATATCGAGATCCTTGTACTTGTTTGTTTTCCATTCGAGTGGAGCTTCCGTTCCCGGAGCTGTGTTCTCGAAGAACATTAGGTCTTCCGAATTCTCCTGAAGAAACAGATCGGGGTCGCCATCATTATCGATATCTGCAAATACCGGGCGCGGAGTATTGAATCCGCCCATAAACGGATACGTGATCTTATTTCCCTGATCATCAAAAAAAGGAAAAGGATTAACCTGTTGATAATAGTGTAAAGAACTCGACTCACCTTCTTTTACGAAACCCGAAGAAGTACAAGCAGAGGTGGTCAGCCCCGCAATCAGAACAACTGTCAGGGTCTTTAATAATCGGTTTTCAATCATGAATGGCTGAACTATATTCTGATCTATTGTACATTGGTACCTAATCCGGTTGGATTCATTCCTATCTCCAGTACTTTCACGATCTCTCGTGTCTTCGTATCGATAATAACCAGCGTACCCGGCTTACCATGCGATGAATGATCATTCATATCACTCATCTTCATATTGTTGTTGGAGATGTATAGATATTTTCCATCCGCTGACAATCCTGCACCATGTGGCTGAGCCAGGCCTTTTCCTTCAATTACAGCATCTACTTTTTTAGCTTCCATATCCACCACAGTAACTGAATTCGCACCCTTGTTGGCAAAATATACATACATTCCATCAGCGGAATACACCGGATGCCAGGGTTCAGCATTCACACTGATCGTTTCAGTTAATTGAGGACTGGCCGGATCGGTGATATCAAATACCAGTAATTTTCCGGTTACCTGTCCGGTGGCAACCATGGTTTTTTTATCGGGTGAGATCGCAAAATTCACGATCACGTTATTCATACCATCCAGATCTTTAAGGTCGAGTTCCTCCGTTTCAGTGTTCACCGAAAGAAACTGATTGGAAGACAAACTAGCTATAAAAACCCAATTTGTTTCCGGGATAGTGGCTATCGCGTGTGGTCTGCCAAAGAAAAGATCAACTTCCTGCAATAACTCCATATCAGAGCGCCGGATGATACCGAAGCTTTGAGGTGGGTTCACTGCACTCATGGATCTGCCTACATACAACAGATCTGAATTTGGATCCATGGTCATAAGGCCTGGTACTTCAAACTCAGTAGATGCAACCAATTCATTATCGCGATTGAATTTAAGCACTTTATTCTCTCCTATCATTGTGATATACCAGAATGATCCGTCTGGTTCTGCAATAGCATAATGTGGCTTCGCATTTGCTGAAAAGCCCAGCTTCTTTAGATCTACCGTAGCAGTTATCTCATTCGTTTTTGTGCTTATTATCGATACTGTAGCCGATCCCTGATTACATACATAGATGTTCTGCGTTTGTCCATATCCCTCACCAGAAATGATGGTAAGTAGAAGGGTCAGACATGCGATCAATAAAGCTCTCATAATGATAGTATTCGGTTTTATTACAAAAAAAAGGCAGCTTAATGCCCCTCTCAAAGAAAGGGTACATACAGCTGCCTTTGTTCAATTTATTGGTTGATGGCTTCTTCGTTTGTTTCCAGAACGAACATGCCTTCACGACCACTGGTCATTACAACCACTCCGCTTTTGAAGAACGGGTAGTTACTCCAAGTACCTGCAAATCCAGGTGCATCCTCAGTGAATGGGTTAGTATCGAATTCCCCAACTTTCTTTGGATTCGCGGCATCGCTTACATCGATCACCTGAAGACCACTCACATAATTTGATTGGTACATCTTATCACCTTTGATATACAGGTTGTGATCAGATGAAGGAATATCGATGAAGAATTCTTTCAGCAATTGTGGATCATCCAGATCGGTTACGTCCCAAACCATTGTACGGGTACGCTCCACGCTTCCCATCAGCTCATCGAGCTCATCATTCTGGAAGAAGTAGCGATGATCCTCAGTCAGCCATCCCTGGTGAACATATCCGTAATCAGGATAAGAAGCGGTCGAAAGAGCAACCGGATTTTTCTTATCGGTTACATCTGCAATACTTACTGCGGTTTCATTAGCACCGAAGCAGATCTCACTTCCCTGGTGCTCTGCATCCGGACCCTGATAGATCACACACTGAGCATCATGAGAATACCCTGTTCCTGAACGGCCTGTTGATGGGTCGGAGAAACATCCTTCAAAAACCGGGTTTGCCGGATCCTGAATATTGACCATGTGAAGTCCGCCACCACATGTCATTCCTCCACCGCTGCTACCAACGATATAAGCATATCCGGTTTCTTCATTAATAACCACGTTATGTGCACTGTGGATATTCTTGTACATCGCAGTTGCTTCAAGCTGGAGTGGCTCCCCTTTGAAGGTTTTCAGGATGCTGAGATCCAGAACCTGCATGCCATGCTCACCTGCACCATCGGCTACAATATAAGCGTGATCTTTATACGTTTTGATATCCCGCCATACATTTGCGCGAGAACCTTCTGTCATTGGAAGGTTAGCTACATAAACCGGGTTTGATGGATTACTTACATCAACAAATGAAGTGCCTTCGTTACGTCCAACGATCGCATATTCTTTACCGGTTTGAGGATCAGTCCAGCCCCAGATATCGTTCAGGCGAACACCACGTTCTCCACCCATTTCGCTGATAGGAAGAAATGAGATGAGATCAACATTTGAACATCCGAACTGGTCAGCTTTTCCTTCTTTACATTGTACTTTATCACCAGTGATTGCTTTCAGATCGTCACCACCAGTACCGATGATCACTTTATCTGCTTTCCAGCCTGAGCCGGATTTTGTCATGATAACTGCAGAACCTGCACCATAATCGTCACCGGTCATACCTACAACTGCAGTAGCCCCTTCAACAGCCAGTGAACCTGAGAAAGAATCTCCTGATTCCTGGTCAGCTGCAGCAAGCTTAGTTGAGCCTGACCATGAGCCATCTTCGCCCATCTGGAATTGATAGATCATTCCTTTTGATCCATCTGCACCTGGTGTGCCTACCCAAAGCTCTGAACCTGCCACTGCAATAGAAGAACCGAACATGTATCGTGTTTGTCCGTCAAATGCGGATAGTGTGCCATCCTGATGCCACTCCCCATCTTCTTTTCCAAATACAAACACATTACCAGTTGCAAAACCAGTACGTGGAGCACCAACAAAGATCTTGTCACCATGAATGGCTAATGTTGAACCAAACTGGCTTCTTTCATCTGCCTGCTGGCTACTTAAAGTACCTGAGAAGCTCCAGTCATTTCCTTCTTTATTAAATACATATACTGCACTTCCGCTTCTGGAACCTGCAGTAACAGCAAGTGTAGAACCTTCTGCCGCCATCACTGCACCAAAACCAGAGTTGGCTGTATCAGGGTTTGCGATCGTAGTTAACAGAGACCACTTACCCCTGTTTGAGCGCTGATATACCATCACAGAACCAGCTCCACCTGCATGAACAGGTGCTCCTACAAACGCAAGATTTCCACTAAGAGCTACACTCGTACCAAACATACTTGCTGCAGTGTCACCTTCAATGGATAGGTGTGCAGATTCAACCCATTTTGAACCAGATCGTTCAAATACATACGCTGCTCCATATCTTGAATTAGCAGAAGAGGCACCCACAAGTACCCGATTGCCATCAGCTGAAAGTGATGCGCCAAAATTATCTCCAATGGAACCATCGGATGCCTTCAGGCGGCTTTTTTGTTCCCAGTTGGAACCAGACTTAGAAAATACATACACGGCACCAGGCTCGTGAAAATTTGAAGGCTCTCCTATAAATACATTACCTCCGGCAATATCAACGGCACGGGCAAATCCCTGCATTGATCCCATTTCCCCATCTGCTGTTGACTGTGCGTTCAACACCGCAAAGGGAACTATTAATAGTATTAAACTCAAAAGTGATAGTCGTTTCATGGATTGATTGTTTTGTTTAAGTGTGACATTCAGATTTCCAGCATGGAATATAGTAGCTGCAACAGACAAATCAACACAACAGACTATTAAATAGTGTTATATCTGCTTTATCCGGCAAATTCTTGCTCTTTGAATAGTTCCCGTTAAATATTTTTACTTGTTGATTACGTGTTTATTTAACACTTTATGCAAGTAACAATGTTGTATACAGTTAATCGTATTTACAACATGGAGTTAAAGGGATATATCTAACCAATTTTATATGAATAAGCCCACTGGTTTTCTGGCCTATCCGCATTCAGTCCATACCAAAAAAGGTAATATTAAGGACTATTCTCTTTCTGGTATAGATTCCTTCCGAACTATAACACAAGCTTGATATTCAAATGAAAAAATTATTTACCGCATTATTTGTTCTAATATCTTTTTCTGGCTTTGCCCAGGATTCGATCCAACAGGCCCCAGAAGGTTTTGACGTCGAGAGATCCGATATCTCAAAAGGATCCATAGAAACCATAGAGTATCCTTCTAAAACGGTGGGTACTGACAGGAAGGCAAATATATATACTCCACCGGGTTACTCTGAAAGCAAAAAGTATCCGGTACTTTATTTATTACACGGGATAGGTGGAGATCATAACGAGTGGCTGAACGGAGCTAACCCTCAGGTGATACTGGATAACCTCTATGCGGAAGGTAAGCTGGAACCCATGATTGTGGTAATGCCCAACGGACGGGCAATGAAAGACGATCGTGCTGATGGTAATATCTTCGATCCCGAAAAGATGGCAGCTTTTGCTACTTTTGAGCAGGACCTTCTGAATGATCTTATACCCTACATAGAATCAAATTACCCGGTCATAAAAGACCGTGAACACCGGGCACTTGCAGGACTTTCCATGGGTGGAGGACAATCCCTGAATTTTGGGCTGGGCAACCTGGATGTATTTGCCTGGGTTGGTGGATTCAGTTCTGCCCCAAATACTAAAACCCCGGAAGAACTTGTCCCCGAACCTGAAAAAACGAATAAGATGCTGAAGTTTCTATGGATATCCTGCGGTGATGAGGACGGGCTAATGAATTTTAGTAAAAGAACACACGACTATTTAGATAAGCACAATGTTTCTCATGTCTTCTATGTAGAGCCGGGTGGACACGACTTTAAGGTTTGGAAAAATGACCTCTACCTCTTCTCACAATATCTGTTTAAGTCTTAGACTGATATTTATACCATAAAGAATCAAACATCGCTCGATATTCATTACTTAATAACACCAACCCAAAGCTATTATGAAAAAGCTGATCCTAATGCCACTTATGCTGATAGTATCAATAAACATGCTATCAGCCCAAAACCCTCTGATCACTGATCAATTTACAGCCGACCCTACTGCACGGGTATTTGAAGGAAAAGTATATGTATATCCCTCTCATGATGTAAATTGTGATACTGGCTGGTTTTGCATGAAAGACTATCATGTATTTTCATCCGAAGACCTTGTCAACTGGACCGATCACGGGGTAATTGTAGATCAGGAAGAAGTGGCCTGGGTAAATAGCGATGCAAATGCTATGTGGGCACCGGATGCTCATTTCAAGAATGGAACATATTATTTTTATTTCCCTGCCATCGCAGATACCAATTCTGGTATTCGGGGTTTTGCAATTGGTGCAGCAACTTCGAAAACACCGTACGGGCCATTCACGCCCGAGGAAATGCCCATCAAGGGAGTTTCAGGAATCGACCCAAATGTATTTACTGATCATGACGGACAAACGTATTTATATTGGTCAGGCAGAGGTATTCATGGTGCAAAACTTGGTGATGATATGCTTCACATCACCACCGAACCTAAACGCCTCGATACTGATCATCCACAGGAAGGACTACGTGAAGGTCCCTTCATGTTTGAACGAGATGGGATTTACTATCTGACTTATCCTCGTGTGGTTGAAAAAACGGAAGCCCTGGTTTATTCAACTGGTGATAATCCACTGGGCCCTTTTGAATACAAAGGCATTTTCATGGATGAACATCCATCCGGCTGCTGGACCAATCATCATTCTATTGTTAATTACAAAGGGCAATGGTATTTGTTTTACCACCATAATGACCTCTCACCTGATTTCGACAAAAATCGTTCTATCATGGCGGACAAGTTGTTCTTCAATGAAGACGGAAGCATTCAAAAGGTTGTATCAACGCATCGTGGAGTGGGTATTTCTAAAGCCTCTGATAAAATTCAGATTGATCGCTATAGTGACATCAGCGAATCCGGAACAAGCATAGCTTTCAATGATACTTCTGATACCTTTGCGGGATGGAAAACTCAGTTTTCCAACAATAATGCCTGGGTGAGCTATAATGATGTACAATTCGATTCAGCTCCAAAAAGTATCCGCATAAAAGTTCTGTCGAAATCAGGTGCTACTTTTAAAATTGAAACGATGGATGGAAAATCATCAGAAATAAAGATTCCTTCCACTTCAGCCTGGAAAGAAGTTTCTGTTCCTGTATCCGGACTAAGTGCAGGATTGAAAGACCTTAAACTGAGTCTTATCGCCGGAAATAATGTTGAAATAGACTGGGTACAGTTTAAATAAACTAATTACTGAATTATGAGATGTCTCACTTAGTTTGACATCTCGTGATTTTACTTCTTCTTAAAATTCTCCCAATTTTCGTCGATTTTTCTGAAGACATGCTTAGATAATGACTGGCTTCCATTGTCTATGAATCCTGAAGTTATCCCCCTCAACTCAATAATCCATTAATCTTATTTGATGAAGAATTTTTTCACCGTCGTACTAAGCATATTTTGTTTATCAACCATTCTGCCTTTTAATTCTGCTTCTGCCCAGGATAGCCTTTCGATCGATCTGGTGGACAATTATAATGATTGGGGCTGGAATACCTGGGTCATGAAAAATGACCTGATCACCCTTTCAACTGTTCCTGCCATTGGCGCCCGCATTATGCAATATGATCTGGGGGATCATCCATCTATGTTCATCAATGAGGACGAGTTTGGTAATACCTATACTCCGGGACCCAGCTTCACTTTTCATAATTTCGGGGGATTCAAAAACTGGCCTGCACCCCAGGAACGCTGGAACTGGCCTCCGCCTCCAAGCCTCGACTTTGGCGCATATGAATCAACTGCCGATACCTCCGCTGATTCCGTAAGCCTGGTGGTAACAAGTCCGGTGGAACAATGGCTGACACCCGACCTTCAATTCAGCAGAAGAACCACCATGTTTAAGAATACGAGTCGTGTAAAAATTGAACAAACCATCATCAATCATGGCGATGCACCTCAAAGCTGGAGCGTTTGGGATGTAACCCAACAAATAACAAATCACCCTGGTGAAACTGACTTTGAGAACTTCTGGGTTTATTTTCCTATTAACCCTGATAGCCGCTACGGCAATTCCGGGGTTAGAAAAGACGGAAACTCTGATGCCTGGGTTGGTGAAGTTGCCCCGGGAGTCTATGGCGTTCAGTACCGCCCCGACAGTAAAAAGATCTTCGCGGATTCTCATATTGGCTGGATTAGTTATGTGGATGAACGCGATGGCTATGTGTATGTCAAAACCTTCGATATTGATGAAGAAGCAGAATACCCAGACCAGGGAGCACGGGTAGAAGTCTGGGTTCAGAATTCCCCTTACTATCTCGAAACCGAAGTCGTAAGTCCCATTGTTGAGCTTTCCCCGGAAGGAGGAAATTATACCTTCACCGAAAACTGGTGGGCGGCTAAAATTTCCGAAGGGCCGGTTCTTTCTGTAACGGATGCGGGGGTTGTGACTACATTCGAATACCAGGATACAGACCGGTTAATCGGCTCATTTGGAGTCTTTTACAATGGCTTCGCAAGTCTTCAGTTTATGAACAGTTCAGGAGAACTCATCAGTGAAACGGAAGGGACCGAAGTTACTCCAACCGAAGCATACCATTTTGATATTCCCTTTTCTTATCCGGAAGAAGCCGACACTGTAAAGGTTGTCCTGCGTGATCTGGCCCAAAACCTGATTGGCACCTTAGCCGCTGAATCTATTGTAAGCCTGACCACTTCCAGTGAACAGGAATTTTCCATACCCGATAAAATGCAACTCGCTCAAAACTATCCAAACCCCTTCAACCCTTCTACAGTGATCAGTTACCAGTTGGCAGAGAACAGCCAGGTTGAGCTTAAAGTGTTTGATATGACTGGAAGAGAGATCGCAGTACTTGTGGATGCATTTAAAAATGCCGGAACTCATCAGGTTACTTTTGATGCTGCTGGATTAGCTTCAGGTATTTATATCTACCAGATCAGGGCAGGAGATTTCTTTCAATCCAGAAAGATGCTGCTTGTTAAATGAGGATACTGCCCAATTAATTAATTCTTTTTTCAAAGACTTTAACAGAATAATTCTCTGACTCATCATCCATAACAAATAATTTTCCCTGCTCATCAAAAGCAGTTCCGGTTGGATTAAGCATGCCATTGACCTTTATCCTGGCATATATCTTTCCGGAATAATCCATTTTAATGACCTCAAATCTCTTTGAAAGATACAAGAACCCATCATACTCAGTTATGTATACAACCCAATCTATGTTGTTTAATCTGCTTTGAAAAACCCCGGTTTTATCAAAAAACCAGATTCCGCTCTTATCACTAACTACTATTTGTTCACCAATTACCTCGAGTCCGGATAACCCTTGTAACTCCAGGGCGCCAACAACGGGTCCCCAACTTTTAATTAGGTTCCGGTTCTTATCAAATTTGCGAACCATATTATTAGTGATATCCGCGACATAAAGATTTCCTGATGCATCAAGATCGATCTCCCTGCTATTAAATGTATCTCTGCTCCATGCTTTTAATTGCTTTCCTGCTGCTGAAAATTCTTTTACTCCTTCCCCGCTAAAGGCCACTATTATTGAGTTATCCTTTGTTAAATGTATGCCTTTTGGGGTATAACCTTCAGCAACAATTCCTTTAGAAACCCCATTTTCGTCAAATTTTTGAACACGATAAGCCCCTCCTGACTCAGATACATAGAAATTATTCTCCTCGTCAAATGATATCCCATACGGATTGTGCAGTTGTCCTTCCTCACTACCAGGTCGTATCATCATTTTAGTCATTTGATACTCCTCATAAGGATAGGATTTGATTGCCTTGGTAAATTCGGTATATCCTACTTTTTCATTCCAGGCTCTCATTTTATAGTAGTGATCGACAACTGGGGTGAGCCCCTCATCCTCAAATATATATTCTTCCTGAGTGGAAATTAATTCGAAATTAAGACTGTCTCCAATAGAACGATATAACTCGTAATGATCCGCGTATCTGGATCTTATCCATCCAATGTGTAATGAACTCTTTGTATCTATCTGCCGAACTTCGAAATACCAGCTTAGCTTAAATCTATACAAGCTACCTGTTGCTATCTCTGAAAACTCGCTTAATACGGAATCTGAACTTACTGCCCTGACTTTATAATAGTAGGGGACCTCTGGTTCTGACACTGTATAATCTTCGAAACCTAGTGAATCCGAACTTCCTACTTTAAGAAACTCCCCTTCCTCCGTTTCACTTCTGTGAATCTCATAGGACGTAGCGACTGAGTCCATTTCCCAGCTCAGCACAATCTTATCCAGAAAGAGATCCTCACTTGCACTAAGGTTATATGGGTTGCCCGGAACTTCTAATGGCTCCTCTGATATTGGCTCTTCCTCTTCAATAGGTTCGGGACCATTTGGAGCTTTACACTGATTAATCAATAAAATGAGTGGTAGAAAAAATACTAGATACGCTTTCTTCATGATCTCCTCATTTGCTATAAAACAATAGGTTGGATAGAAATATCAGCCATTATATATAAATGACTTACAAAAAAGAAATGATTACTAGCAAATCACCAGTTAAACAGCGTGCCGTCTTCTTTTCGGTTGATTGGGAGGTATGCGGGTTCATACGGGAACTTGGAAGCCATCTTTTCATCAATCTCTACTCCCAAACCAGGATCATCTCCGGGATACATAAACCCATCTTCGAAGGTATAGCCAAAGCTGAATACTTCTTTAACGATCTCCTGATGTGGCATATGTTCCTGAATCCCAAAATTGTTGATAGCCAGGTCGAAGTGCAGGGCAGAAGCCATGGTCACCGGTGAAAGATCTGTAGCACCGTGAAAGCCTGTTCTCACATGATACAATTCAGCAAATGCTGCTACTTTTTTCATGTGTGTGATCCCGCCGCCTCTGGCAAGCGAGGTCCGGATATAATCGATCAGCATTTCGGAGATCAGGATATGGGCATCCCAGATAGTGTTGAATACTTCCCCAACGGCAAGTGGAGTGGTGGTGTGTTGGCGTACTATCCTGAAGCCTTCCTGCAATTCAGCCGCAACGGCATCTTCGATCCAGAACAGGTGATACGGTTCCAGCTCTTTACCCAGTCTTCCGGCTTCTATCGGGGTCAGCCTGTGGTGGCAATCGTGCAGCAGGTGTGGATCATCCCCATACACATCCCGGATCTCTTTGAAGAGAGATGGAAGGAAGTTCAAATATTTTTCTGTAGACCACAGACTTTCGGTTGGAAGTCCGCGCTCGGCAGGCTCATACTCTTCTTTTCCTTTAGATACACCATAAGTTGCCGCTATTCCAGGAATCCCGCTTTGAGCGCGAACCGCTTTGTATCCCATATCAAGATGCCGGCCTACTTCATCTACCGTATGTTGCACATCCTTTCCATTGGCATGGGCATACACCATGATCTTCTCGCGGGATTTTCCACCCAACAGATTATACACAGGTGTGTTCAGCATTTTGCCTTTGATATCCCACAAAGCCATATCAACCGCAGCAATAGCCGACATCGTAACTGGTCCACGCCGCCAGTATGCTCCTTTATACAGATACTGCCAGATATCCTCGATCTGCGATGGATCGCGTCCTATCAAACAGGGAACTACATGATCCTTGAGATAGGAAGCTACCGAGAGTTCGCGTCCATTCAACGTGGCATCACCCAGGCCGTACACTCCTTCATCCGTCATGATCTTGAGGGTCACAAAATTTCGTCCGGGACTACAGACAATAACTTTGGCTTCGGTGATTTTAGCCATTTCGGTTTCGGTAGTTAATTTTTTAAGCGATTTTTTCCAAGCTCAATTAATGCATCAAAGGCTGGCTTTGGTTCATTGTCATAGCCGAAAAGTAACGGATAGTTCACTCTTTCAAACGGCAAATAGTTCAGCCAGGAACCTGCATCAGAAACTCCCCAGAGTGTTACTCTTTTGATTACATCTTTATGATCCATATATACACTGAACAAATCTGTATATGCCTTCGTCAATTCCTCCTGAACACTATCCGGCAGTGCTTCTGTGTACGCATTCGTATTCCAGTTGAACGAACCATCTTCGTTCCTGAAACCAGGTAGTACGTTTATATCTAGTTCGGTGATCATCACATCGATGCCCAGCCCGGATAGATCTGTTATCATTTGATCAGTTTCTTCCATATCCGGCATGTTATTCAGGCTCAAATGACTTTGAGAACCAATCCCTGTTATTGGCACACCTGCATCAAGCATTTCCCGTACAGCTTTAATAATACCGGCTCTTTTTTCCGGATTTTCCATGCTGTAGTCATTGTAATATAGTTCCACATCCGGATCAGCCTCACGGGCAAATTCAAAAGCCTTTGCCAGAAAGTCATCCCCAATTATCTGTTGCCACTTTGATTCTCGTAGAGTTCCATCATCATTGAAAGCTTCATTGATCACATCCCAACCATCAATTCGGCCTTTATAGCGACCAACGATTGTATGAATATGGTCTCTCATTCTTTCAAGAAGTGCTTCTCTGGTAAGTGGTTGTCTGCGCTCATCCATAAACACCCAGTCCGGAGTCTGGCTGTGCCAGATCAGCGTATGAGCTGATATGAATTTATCATTCTGATCTGCCCAATCAACAAAACGATCAGCAGCCTCGAAATCATACACTCCGGGTTCAGGGTGAATTTCTTCCCACTTCATTACATTTTCAGGAGTAACGGCTTTGAAGTGTTTTGCACCAAGAGCAAGACCTTTTTCATCGGGAATGATCTTTCTTTCAACGAAATATCCCCTGCGATCCCAGCGAACAGTATCGGTTAAAGCCATGGGATCGCCCGACAGAATTTGTGCCTTGTTCAATGCCGTACCGATCATAAAGGCATCAGAATAAGCTTCGTACAAGGAAGGTACTTCAGGCTGCTTTTGAACCTGAGTACAGGAAATCATGAGCAATACCAATGCCACGATCTTAAATCTTATCATTATTCTCATGAGATCACCCTATGATATTCTTTTCAATTAGTTTTCAGGAGCTTCTGAAGCTGCTTCTCGTGCTGTCAGGTCTTCCTCGATTTGAACCATCATTTTATCATTTAATGGATAGAACAACATCAGAGCACCCCCAACGATACCAAATACCGCAGGAAATACACTCATCAATAATCTGATTCCCTGAAGAGATTCGGCTGATTGTATTGCGTTCGCTTCAAATCCATACCCCTGAAGAACCCAGCCTACGATTGAACCACCGACTGTGAGACCCATTTTCAAAGCAAAAAGTGATGCCGCCATGATCAATGCCGTTGCACGACGTCCGAACTTCCATTCCCCATAATCGGCTGTATCCGTGTAGATCGCCCATTGAGTTACTGAAACTGACCCGAAAAAGAAGGAAACCAATGCATTCAAAACGTACATCAGGATCACGTTATCCGGTGCCAGGAAATAAAATGATAGTGAACAAAGTGCACTTATAATTAAGAAACGGGAGTAGATCACGCTCTTTGAAAAGAATTTGGCAAAGGTATTAGTAAGCAATGCTCCGACAAATGTAGCTACCGTACCAGTAGTTATAAATGAAGAAGCAAACAATGCATAGCCCAGGTCAATATGCATTCCAAGGAAATTAAGCTCCTGATCACCTACAAAATATCGGAAGTAATAAGTGGTTGATGAACCCCTCATCACGATATAAGTAAGCTGGAAGAAGGTCGCCAGCCCGATCAAGACCCATGCTTTATTTTTCAGAAGATCTTTGAGGTCGTCTTTGATCTTGTTTCGTTTTTCTTTTGTCGGAAGCACCCGTTCTTTTGTAAGTGAGAAAGTTCCGAAAAGTAATGCCGCCGCAAATACACCATACAGCGCCATCACCATTTTCCAACCATAAGCTTCGTTACCACTACCAAAATATTGTACTAATCCAAGAGTAACGGCACCAACTACAAACTGACCAATAAAAGCAGCTGCAAAACGGTATTGAGAAACTGAGTTTCTTTCTGCTGAATTTGGACTGATAACTCCCATCAATGCAGCATAAGGCACATTAACCGCAGTGTACATCATCATTAACAGAATGTATGTGACATAAGCATAAATCAATTTCCCTGTTTCACTCAAGTCTGGAGTGCTGAATGCAAAAAAGCCGGCAATAGCAATCGGGATGGCAAAACCAGCTATATATGGCCGGAATTTACCCCATTTGGTTTGAGTCCGATCGGCGACCACACCCATGATAGGATCGTTAGCCGCATCCCAGAATCGGGAGAATAACATCATAGTACCCATTGCTGCAGGAGCCAGACCGAATACATCGGTATAAAATATGGGCATGAAAATTACAAAGGTCTGGAAGTACAGGTTTGAAGCCATATCCCCCAAACTGTAACCGACTTTTTCTTTTACCGACAGCCTTTGTCTTATTGTACTCATACTGGTGTTATTAAATGTGATGGTTAAGTACCCTGAGTGTTACTCGGCTACTGTTAAAATTACTTTTGTCAGGTCCTCATCTCTCGATGAATTTCCAATCATGATCTCGAATTCGCCCGGCTCTACAACATAATTCATTCTTACATCGAAAAAGGCCAGCGATTTTTTGTTGATATCCAGACTTACTTTTTTTGTGTCGCCCGGTTCAAGCCATATCTTTTTAAATCCTTTCAATTCTTTAACCGGTCGGGTTACGGAACTGAATATATCCCGAATATACATTTGTACTACTTCATGCCCCGCTTTATCTCCGGTATTAGTAACATCAACAGTTACAAGAGTTTTCCCGTCAACCGGAATCATACTCTTTTCAAGCTTTACATTTTCGAGTTTGAATGTGGTATAGCTCAGCCCAAAACCAAATGGATACAATGCTGAAACTTCGTCATTCAGATAACCACGGCGGGCTGATGGCTTATAATTATAATACACCGGCAAATGCCCAACCGAACGAGGTATCGAAATTGGTAATTTACCACCCGGATTCACATCTCCAAACAGAACATCAGCTGCGGCTGCTCCGGCTTCCTGTCCGCCATACCAGCATTCAAGAACAGAGCTGGCTTTTTCTGCAATATTATTGATCGACAGTGGACGGCCATTATAAATAAGTGCCACTAATGGTTTTCCCGTCGCAGCCATCGCATCTACAAGTTCATCCTGCAGTCCAAACAGGTTCAGGTCGGTGCGGTCACCCATGTGATTATTTGCCCATGCTTCTCGTGCAGTCTGGTCATTTCCGCCTACTGCAAGAATAATTACATCCGCATCCTTAGCTAACTCAACAGCCTCCGCTATCATTTTATGATCATTTTCCGGGCTGTTCTTAACAACAGCATCTTCCTCCCAGCGGCCGCCGACAGTGATCTTACATCCCTCACTGTAAACCACGTCGGCCTTGTCCCCAACTTTCGATTTGATACCGTCAAGAACGGTTACATTATAGTTAGGTAAGCCGCTGTATCCCCCAATTAAACTGCAATTGGCATTTGGGCCAATCACTGCGATCTTCCGGATCTTATTGAGATCAAGAGGAAGAAGGTCATCTTCATTTTTAAGCATTGTGATGGTTTCCTGAGCAGCCTGCAAAGCGATCTCTCTGTTCTTCTCTGAACCGGAGATCTCTTCTGCTTCATCAGGATTCATATACGGATCTTCAAATAGACCCATTTTAAATTTCCAGTATAGCAGGGGTGATACAAGATCATCGATCATTTCTTCTTTGATCCTGCCTTCCCGTACCAATTCGGTCACATTCAAATAGCAATCAGGCTCTGGAAGTTCAATATTCACTCCTGCCTTTACTGCCAGTTCAGCGGCTTTTTTTCTGTCCTCCGCTATAAAGTGACCATGGGTCTCTGGTCGTTTATTGAGCTCCCAAATTGCATAATAATCGGAAACCACAAATCCTTCGAAGTTCCATTCACCTCTGAGCACATCTCTTAGAAGCCATTCATTGGCATGTGACGGAATTCCATCTATTTCATTATAAGAGGCCATCAAACTGATTGCGCCACCTTCCTGAATAGCTTCTTTGAACGGCGTTAGAAAAGTCTCCCTGAGAACTCTCTCTGAAATATTTACCGGAGCACAGTTCATGCCTGATTCCGGCTGGCCGTGAGCCGCAAAATGCTTCAGCGTTGCCACAACATGCTTTTTATTGTCGAAACTGGCATCGCCCTGAAACCCTTTGATCGCAGCAACTCCAAGTTGAGACACCAGATAAGGGTCTTCCCCGAATGTTTCCTCCACACGGCCCCAGCGTGGATCACGTGCCACATCAACTACCGGAGTCAATGCCTGGTGACCGCCTCTGGCCCTGGTTTCTTCTGCGGTCATCGCATAGAGTTTCTCAACGAGCTCAGGATTGAATGTTCCTCCCAAACCTATTGGCTGAGGGAAACTGGTTGCATGTTTTGAAGCCAGTCCATGCAGACATTCTTCGTGAAAAAACACCGGTATGCCCAGTCTCGAGTTCTCAATAAAAAACTTTTGAATGGCGTTGGTCAGTTCTACTGTTTGGCGGGCATCAAAACCTGCCTCATGGCCGGCCTGAGGATCTTTGCCAGCATCACTCGGACGGCCAACCTGACCGATCCCGTTCCCATGAGCAAAGGATTTACTAGCTTTTTGAAAATCGAAATTTCCGTTTGAATCTGTAAGAGCTTCTCTTTTATCATTCCAGATGCCCATCATTTGGGCTACTTTCTCTTCCAGAGTCATCCGGGACAACAGATCGTTTACGCGGTCTTCTACAGAGTAATCCGGGTCTTTATAGATGGCTGTATCTAAATCACTTTCCTCAGCCTGAGTGGTTGATATGTTGTCCGTATATGTTGCCATCAGGCTTTAATACTTTCCCTACTTTGATCTAACCAGATCAATAATGGCATCAACAGCCGGTTTTGGTTGCCCTTGTCTGTCAAAAAGAAGCGGATAGTTCGTTCTTCCCGGCATGGGCCATCCATTTTTCCATGAATTTCCATCGGTAACACCCCAGGTTGTTACCCGGTTAACGGCATCTGAATGCTTAAGGAAGATTTCAAAAAACATTTTAAACTGAGCAGTTTGTGCTGCTGATACAGAATCAGGCAGGCCATTTTTGTATGGGTTTAATTCTTCTCTGAGTTCTTCTCTGCGACTTACATCAGCTCCCTGATAACCAAATGCTGAAGGCAACACATCCATATCTAATTCTGTAATTGCTACTTTACCCAGTTTCTTGAATTTAAGAATACTTGCTTCCAGTTCATCTGCTGTAGGGAAGTCCAACGCATAATGCCCCTGCATTCCAATACCTGTTACCTTTATTCCCTGATCCTGAATCGATTTTACCAATCGAACAGCGCCATCTGCTTTATCGGGATTATTTAAGGAGTAATCATTGTAGTAGAACTCTGCATCAGGGTCAGCTTCATTTGCAAACTGGAATGCTTTTGCAACAAAGTCTTCGCCAATAATCTGGTACCACAGTGAATTTCTCATGGTACCGTCCTCGTTCAGAGCTTCATTTACAACATCCCAGGCATCAACTCTGCCCTTATATCTGGTGACGATTGTATGAATGTGATTCTCCATTCTTTCAAGCAACTCATCACGGGAAAGCATACTTCCGTCTTCATGGAAGAATACCCATCTTGGGGTTTGACTATGCCAAACCAAGGTATGCCCTAGAATGTACATGTCATTCTTTTCTCCGAACTCTACAAACTGATCTGCACGATCAAAAAAGAAACTATCCGGTTGTGGATGCAGGTACATCCATTTCATATCATTCTCAGCTGTTATGGCATTAAACTGACTTTCTATAATCGGTAGGGCTAAAGTATCCCGCTCAGTGTATTGCCAGGTATTGAGTGCAGTACCTATATAGAATTCATCCTTAAATGCTTCTTTAAGTGACAACGGTTCGTCTGTGTTTTTCTGGCAGGCAGCAGCTACTATAACCAGGGCTGCAACCACAGCAAAGTTCTTTAAATTTTTCATCAATCTTTTCCTCCTTCAACCGAGACACGATCGAGCTCGTGCACACCGGATATTGTTTTAATACTTCCGTTATTATTGTATTCCAATTCCACCACTTTCATGCTTCTCAGCCAGGTTTTTCCATTGGAAGGCACACAATCATGATAAAAGAGATACCACTTCCCTTTAAATTCAACTATGCTATGATGCGTAGTCCAACCCACCACCGGGGTTAGTACCACTCCCTGATACACAAAGGGACCATATGGATTATCTCCCACAGCATAGCAAATCATGTGTGTATCGCCGGTAGAATAGGAGAAGTAATATTTTCCGTTGTATTTGTGCATCCAGGACGCTTCGAAAAACCTTCTTTCTGTATCTCCCTGAGTTATCGGTTCTCCATTTTCATCAACTATCAGCAGATCCCTTGGTTCTTCTGCAAATTCGAGCATTCCATCAGCTATCTTCACAACTTTTGGACATAAAGCTGGCTCATTATCATCCGGAAAGTTTTCGCGGCCAAGATGTTTGTTATTTCGATAGTGTTGCAGCTGTCCACCCCATATCCCACCGAAATACATGAAGTATTCGCCATCATCTTCAAATACACATGGATCTATGCTGTAACTTCCTTCTATCGGATTTGGTTGAGGTATAAAAGGACCTTCAGGTTTATCACTTATGGCTACCCCAATGCGAAAAATGTCGTTTTCATCCTTCAGAGAGAAATAGAGATAATACTTTCCATCTTTGTGTGCTACATCTGAATCCCATAATTGTCTACCTGCCCAGGGAATATCATCTACTTCAAGAATCTTCCCGTGGTCGATTACTTCCCCATTAATATCATCCATTGAAAATGCATGGTAATCCTTCATGTTGAAGTGATCGCCATTATCATTTTCAGGTACTCCACTTTCCCAATCATGAGATGGATAGATAAATAGTTTTCCATCAAATACATGAGCAGAAGGATCTGCCATGTAATCGTCTGGAAATAAATATCTTGGCTCTTTCATAATTATATTTTTTAATGCTTAAACTGTTTTATTTCATCTATTATATCTGGGGTCTGGCACATACGCCTTCTGCTCTTGATCTATGTAATACTGAAGATCGTGTTCGGGTTTTTCATACCCCTCAGGTATTGGTTTTTCCGAAAATGTCTGGAAATACAGAACACATGAATTTCTCCACCTTACTGCATCTCTTTCCTGTATTTCCAGTAATGCTTTTACATATTCAAACCGGGCTTCATCGATCTTTCCTTCCATCTTTTGCCACTGCTTTTGCATATTTCGAACGGCTTCAACTCCGGAGTAATACTTGAATACCAACTCTTCCCAAAGAGTTCTTCCCGATTGCATCTCGTGACCCCAACTTACATGATGGAACCACAGTAAATATTTTTCGGGGGTGGTGGAAACGTTACTGAACATTGTTCTGAGTGGTTCTTTGTATTGCTCAATTGCATTTGAACCCGTTTTGGTACGATCGAACCCAATTCCGTTTTTATCTGCTTTATGATAGTATACCGCTGTCCAGTCTGGTCTTGGTAAATTTGCTGTCCATGGTGCCGGGCCATAATGATGGCCTTGAGCATAGAGATGTGTAAGCCCCAGAGGCATCCTGTAATTAACTCCCGCCTCTCTGGAATCCATCATCATTTCACGAACAGGATCCACAAAAGCAGGATCATTTGTAAAGGTCATTCTGACCCATTCATCAGCAATATCTTCTGCTGATAATGTATAATCCCAGGCAAGGCGACCAAAAGCGTACCAACTTGATTGAACAAAAGGATGTCCGGTCCAGTTTCTGTCGTTTCCTATATTGATCACTCCGGCCATACCGGTATGTTTATAATCAAATACCTCTCCATCAATAACCCTCCCGACTGATGAGCCTTCCCCATCAGCATAAGTGTCTGCTTCCAGTACTTCTTCAAACAGAGTGCCCTGATATGCAAGGTGATTAGCGAAACCAAAATACTCCTGGGTTATCTGGAGCTCCAGCATGGTATTTGTGTTTTTCATCGCTCCGAATAATGGAGAAAACGGCTCTCTTGGCTGGAAATCAATCGGACCATTTTTAGTTTGAAGAATCACATTTTCATTGAATTTTCCATCCAGAGGCACAAATTCATCATAAGCTTCCCTGAAACGATCTGATTGTTCCGGGCTGTACACAAACGCTCTCCAGATCACAATACCACCATGAGGAGCTACTGCTTCAGCAAGTACATTGGCCCCAACCGCATGATCTCTACCATAAGCAAACGGACCCGGTTGCCCTTCTGAGTCTGCCTTTACCAGAAATCCGCCAAAATCCGGTATAAGTGAATAGATCTCATCCGCTTTTTTCTTCCACCACTCACGCACACCAGGATCTAAGGGATCTGCTGTTTTTAAACCGCCAACCGTTATTGGAGACTGGTAATTAATAGAGATGAAGACTTTAATCCCATATGGTCTCAATGCTTTTGCAATAGTAACAAGTTTTTCCAGAAACTGATCTGTGATCATTCTCGGGTCTGCATTCACATTATTAACTGCAACAGCATTCAAACCGAGTGAAGCATTCAATCGTGCGTAATCGGTGTAGCGCGGGTCGTTATATTCAGGAAGTGTTCCCCAATTCCATATCGAAAGACCGGCGTAACCACGCTCAACCAGCCTTCCCAGGTTATCCCAATGGTTCAACATCCGGTACTCTACTTTTGGAGTACTTTCAATGGATATACCATCCAGATCTGTATGTGTCTGAATTTTTCGAAGTAGCTCAAAAGTTCCGTATAGCAATCCGATATCGGTATTGGCCGCAACTACGACAGAACCTTCAATCTCTTCGATCAGGAATCCTTCATCACCTGCACCTGACAGAGAACCTTCAAAATCTGCCGAAGCTATATAGTCTGAACTTTCGGGTGTTCCAATGATCAGATCCGAGGAACCCTGCTTTCTGATGCTTACTTCTGCATCTAAAAGTCCCGGTAGCGCTTCCTGCAATTCATCAAAAATAACTTCTGTTGTTGGGGAATCTCCTGACAGGGTTACGGTGCTCAGTTTGGACCGGTATTGATCTAGTAACTCACTGTCAGCAACTTTCTCATATCTGAGCCAGGCCCTATACCCGTCCTCGGCTTTATTTGTATTTGAATTCGGAGCTCCTGAACATCCGGCAATGATCAATACCAAAAGAATAATTATATGTAGTTTGATCACTTTCAAAACCCGATCGAATTACCTCCATCCACCGGAAGGTTAACCCCGGTTACAAATTTTGCTGCATCCGAAGCCAGGTAAACTGCTGCTGCGGCAATGTCATCAGGTTCTCCCAATCTCTTCATTGGGGTTCTTCCAAGAACTTTTCGCTGGCGCTCAGGATCAGAATCGAAAGCTTTTCTCAGCATAGGAGAATCAATGAAGCCCGGAGCAATCGCATTCACCCGAATTCCTTCACCTGACAGATCCACTGCAAGCGAACGGGTCATTCCTAATACCGCCGTCTTTGAAGCGGTGTAGGCTGTTACATCACTTATGCCATACAACGCTGCCATTGAAGTGATGTTGATAATGGAACCGGACTTCCTTGCAAGCATTTTTTTAGCTACTTCGCGAGTGAGTGAGAAAAGTCCGTTCACATTCGTATTTATGATCTTCTGAAATTCCTCATCAGAAACCTGAGTGAGTGGTTTTTTCATATTGATCCCGGCGTTATTCACCAATATATCAAGCGGACCAAAAACTGATTCCAGATTTTCAACAAAAGAGGGGAGAGCCTTGATGTCCGAAACATCGTTCACCAAATAACTGGCCCCTTTTCCAAGTTCATCAACAGCTTCCTGAAGCACCGACTCCCTACGACCTGTGATCACTACTCTTGCACCATGTGACAGAAAAGCCCTGGCTATTCCAAACCCAAGGCCGGTTCCTCCGCCTGTGATCAGTGCAAGTTTTCCTTTAAGATCAAAAAGAGATCGGGTCATTCTGCCAATATCTTAGATATACTGATTGATGATGTTTTCGAATAATTCCTGCTTGCCGCTCTTAGGTTCAATATCCTGATTAGCAAGTGCATGCTTATAGAGACCCTCAAGAGTCAATTCTCCTTGTTCAAAAGCTTTACCCGCTCCACTATCGAATGAACTATATCTTTCTTTTCTTAGTGACTTATATGCAGATTTTTCCAGAATATCGTTTGCAATCATCAATGAGCGGGCAAAAACATCCATACCACCAATATGTGCGTGGAACAGATCTTCCAGATCAGTAGAGTTGCGACGTGTTTTGGCATCAAAATTTACGCCACCGCCTTGCAGCCCACCAGCTTCAAGGAATACAAGCATGGCCTGTGTTACTTCGAATAGATCAACCGGGAACTGGTCGGTATCCCAGCCATTCTGGTAATCACCACGGTTAGCATCAATACTACCTAGCAAGCCATTGTCGGCTGCAACCTGTAATTCATGTTCAAAAGTATGTTGAGCCAGTGTTGCATGGTTAACCTCGATGTTTAATTTGAAATCATCCATCAGGTCATATTTTTGAAGGAACCCAAGAACAGTAGCCGCATCAAAATCGTACTGATGTTTTGATGGTTCCATTGGTTTTGGCTCAATGAAGAATGTTCCTTTGAAACCCTGGCCTCGGGCATAATCTTTTGCCATGTGTAGAAAACGAGCGAGATGATCCTGCTCACGCTTCATATCAGTATTCAGCAGAGACATATATCCTTCACGACCACCCCAGAATACATAATTCTCGCCATCTAGCTTTATAGTGGCATCGAGTGCATTTTTAACCTGAGCACCAGCATAAGCAACCACATTGAAGTCCGGATTTGTGGACGCTCCGTTCATATAACGCGGGTTGCTAAAGGCATTAGCCGTTCCCCATAATAATTTCACTCCTGATGCAGCCTGCTTTTCTTTTGCATAGTCTGTGATGAAATCCACTCTTTTGCCAAATTCTTTCAGCGTATCGCCTTCTGCAATAAGGTCAACATCATGGAAACAGTAGTATGGAGCACCGATCTTAGTAATGAATTCAAAAGCAGCATCCATTTTATCTTTCGCCTGCTGATACGGGTCATTACTCACCAGCCATGGAAATTCTTTTGTACCCACACCGAAAGGATCACCACCAGTTGCACACAGTGTATGCCAGTAAGCAATCGCAAATTTGAAATGCTCTTTCATGGTTTTCCCGGCTACGACCTTATTCTCGTCGTAATACTTAAAGGCGAAAGGATTATCAGAGCCTTTACCTTCAAATTCTATTTTTCCGATACCTTTAAAGTATTCTTTATCTCCAATAAGTGGTTTCATAGGTCAATAATATTATCTCAGGTAAACCTGATTCATTTTGTGTTAAAAGAGTGTTTTTCAATGGTTGCCTGCCACTCATTGAGCAGGTCTCGGTAAGTTGAGCTCAACTCTGCATCGGGCTCATACTCACTTAATTTGGTTAGGCTGCTGAATGCTTCTTCTGCTGAAGAATAAAAACCAGAACCTAATGCAGCTCCACGGGCAGCACCTGCTGCTCCGTCAGTATCATAGATCTCCAAAGGGGTTCCTGTAACATTTACAAAGATCTCGCGAAATGACTCGCTCAGGAACAGGTTAGCTTGCCCAGCTCTTATCTTGCTTTGCGAAACTTCAAGATCAGAAAGCATCTCGAATCCAAGATTGAGTGCATATACAATACCCTCGAGGGAGGCTCTTAAAATATGACTGGTTTGATGACGGTTAAAATCCATATTCAGAAAATGCGACCCCACCAGTCTGTTCTCAAAAATACGTTCCGCCCCATTTCCGAATGGAAGGCAACTCAGGCCTTCAGCGCCAGGCGCCACAGAATCTACCATCTGATTCATTTGGGTGTAGTCTATATTTCCTCTGCCGGAGTTAAGTACGTTCTTAAGCCAGCTGTACAAGATTCCCGTCCCGTTTATACAGATCAGGATTCCATTTCTTGGATCGGGTTCACTATCATTTACATGCAGAAAGGTGTTGATCCGTGATTTCTGATCATACACATTTTTATCTGTTACCGCATAAATAACACCTGACGTTCCCGCTGTTGATGCAATTTCGCCTGGCTTCAATACATTTAATGAAAAAGCGTTATTGGGCTGGTCACCAGCACGGTACGAAATTGTTGTTGATGCATTCATTCCTAATTCTGAAGCAATTTCAGCATCAAGGGTTAGATCAGCCCCGATAGCCGGCACTGTTTCGGCTACCATATCCTTCGTGAACCCAAATTCTTCAAGGAGTTCTGAACTTACTTCTCTTTTCTCAAAATCCCAGAATACACCTTCAGATAAACCTGTCTCTGTAGTCGTAATTTTTCCACTAAGTTTCATTGCGATGAAATCACCGGGCAACATAAATTTATAGACCTTCTCATATACATCCGGCTCATTTTGCTTAACCCACGCTAGTTTTGAGGCTGTAAAATTACCCGGTGAATTCAACAAATGTGGCAAACAAAAATCAGGCCCTAAAGAATTGAACGCCTTTTTGCCAACTTCTACTGCTCGGCTATCACACCATATAATTGATGGCCTTAATACCTGGTGGTCTTTGTCTACCAGAACCAGTCCATGCATCTGGTAAGAGATCCCAATCGATTTGATAGTGGATGGGGCAAGCCCGCTCTTTTGGATCAACAGAGAAAAAGCCTGGAGAAAATTTTGCCACCACATCTCGGGATCCTGCTCAGCCCATCCTTGTTCAGGAGCATCAATCTTCAACTCTTGTTTTGGATGAGTAACAGAAGCCTTAACCTGACCTAGTTTACCATCATATAATGACAACTTGATTGATGAGCTCCCAAGATCTATTCCTAAAAACATATACAGCTAGTTTATTCCTTTCATGGATATTCTTCCAAATATACCTTGAGCAAAAAATCGTTCAAGTTTGTCCCTCAATCTTACCAAGACACCCCAACATTTCTGAATTTGAGCTCAATTAAATACAGTTTCGGTTTATTTCCCGAAATTGAATATTAGTATATTTAAACGAGGAGAAAAAATAAACAAGTTTGAGCAAACTTTTCCGTGTTTTTTGGTAAAATTTGCTCAATTATTGCCTACTCTTTAGAAGTTCTTAAGCTTGACTCTCTTATTTCCAGTGAAACTGGTACCATACTCACAATACCCTGATGGTTATTTGGCTTTCCTACGCGAGCCAATAGATTGTCCAATGTGTTTACTGCAAGGCGTGTGTAATCGGTGTTTACTGATGTAATTTTAGGATAATGAGTATTACAAACAGGTAGGTTATCATATCCAACCAAAGCAATATCACGGGGAAACTCATATCCTGCTTGCCGTGCTGCTTCCATGAAGCCTACAGCCATTGCGTCATTTGCAGCAAAAACTGCTTCTGGTTTAATTTTTTTCTTTTCAAAGCTTTGAAAGGCCCTGGTTCCCGACTCGAGCGTGTAATCACCACGAAAGCTCCATACTATCTCTTCGTCTGCCACATGAGTAATATAATCGCTAAAACCATTGGTTCTGAACCTCGATTCCGGCATTGCGGAAGGGCCTTCAATGATTCCCAGTTTTTTAAATCCCTGATCATGAAAATGTCTGGCAACCAGTGTAGCTCCCTGATATGCATCAAATGTAACCGTATCTAAAACCGAGTTATCAATATTTGAGCAGGATATTATTGGAAAATCATTTGGAGTGGAATGCAGTATATGCTGGTATTCCTGCTCCTTTAATTCCGGGACAAAGATTATCGCTGCGGTATACCCCAGTGCACGCAGGTTTTCGATCAGTTGATCGACCCGGCTGACATCATCATCTATACTAAATAAACTTATATTTATGTTTTTCTTAACAGCCGCATTCGAGAAACCTACAAAGAAAGAAGAGTAAAATTCTCCAGTTCTGAATTTAGTTATCAAAGCAATATAGGGCGGTTGGTTCTCAGGAATAGATCTGCCATTGGTTGGCAAGGGGTAACCTAATTTATGCGCACTGGCTAAGATTTTTCGACGGTTTTCCTCCGAAATCCGACCCTCACCCCGTACCGCTCTGGAAATTGTTGAAACTGAAAAGCCTGTGGCTTCAGATATATCCTTAAGTGTGACCTTCATTTATGCATCAGACTGATTGAGCAAATTTTGCACAAAATAGAAAAACGCTGTCAAATTAGAAACAACTTATCTCACCATTTGAACAAAATACAATATGCTGGCAAGCTAAAGACGTTATTAATTTGCTCTTCTTTGTGAGCTTATTAACTTAATTTTGTAGTAAATCATATGCACTATGAAGATAGATCGACTTGAATTCCTCAAAAAAACAGCCTTAACAGCTGGTTCTGTAATGATAGCACCTTCCCTATCTGATTCAAGAGATCATTATAAAAGCTCTTTTGACTTTAAGATATCATTAGCCGAATGGAGCCATCAGGCTGATATATTTGCCGGGAGATTTGATCATCTCGACTTCGCAAGCATCGCTAAACTTAACTATGGTATTGATGCCATTGAGTATGTAAATCAATTTTTCCCGGATAAAGCATCTGATATATCTTATATAAGGGAAATGAAGCGACGCGCTGATGATCATGGGGTACAGTCTGTACTTATCATGATTGACAACGAGGGAGAGCTTTCTTCAGCTGATGATAAGACCAGAATGGCGGCTGTGCAGAATCATTATAAATGGGTCGGTGCTGCAAAACTTTTAGGTTGCCATGCTATCAGGGTCAATCTTTTTGGTGAGAATGATCCCGAAACCTGGATAAAAACCTCGGTAGATGGCCTGGGACGTCTAGCAGCTTTTGCGGCTGATTTTGAGATCAGTGTGATCGTTGAAAATCACGGAAGTCATTCCTCTCATGGAAAGCGCCTTACAGAAGTAATAAAACAGGTAAACAGCAAATGGGTCGGAACTCTTCCTGACTTCGGCAATTTCTGTGTAGCCCGTAAAAATGGTCAATTATGGGGCTCTGAATGTATAGAGCAGTATGATGTTTACCAGGGAACAAAAGAAATGATGCCTTACGCTAAAGGAGTGAGCGCCAAAACTTTCCGTTTTGACGATAATGGCAACGAGGCTGACCTCGACTATATGCGCCTGTTCAAGATCATCCGGGATTCCGGTTTTAATGGTGGATATGTTGGTATTGAATATGAAGGGCAAGACCTGTATCCGGCCGAGGGAATCATAAAAACCAAACGGTTGCTTGAGCGCGTTCGCAAAAACTTATCTTAATCCTGCCTTTCTTCCTTAGATAATTTCTTTAATTCGCAAATCTATGTTTGTGAATAACAGAGATAATATTAAATTATTTAGGTATTATTATGATATTACTTAAATAATAAATGAACAGATTATCAGAAACCTATACAGTTAATGGGCATTACGATGAGATGATGGTGAAAAAGGGGCAGTGTCGCGATCATTATTGTCCGTTTAATGAAGTATTGGATTCCATCCCATCCGGCAAACTCGCTGAACTGCAACAAGCTACTGATCGTGCCCAGATCGCTATGGGTATGACTTTCAATGTGTATCATGATAATAAAGGTGTAGAAAAGATCCTTCCTCTGGATATCATTCCAAGGATCATCTCAGGATCAGAATGGAGCCTGGTCGAACAAGGATTGAAGCAACGGGTTCACGCACTAAATCTCTTCATTCAGGATATTTATAATAAACAAAGGATCATCAAAGATGGTATTGTACCCAAAGAGATGATCTATTCAAGTGGTAATTATTTGAAGCCCCTGGAAGACTGGACCCCGCCTCAGGGAATTTGGTGCCATATTTCGGGGTCCGATCTTGTACGTGATAACGATGGAACATTTTATGTTTTAGAAGATAACCTGCGTTGTCCTTCGGGTGTGTCGTATTTACTGGAGAACAGAGAGATTCTAAAACGAGTATATCCCAATCTGTTTAGTAATCTGGGCGTACGCCATGTTTCTGATTACCCCAGCAAGTTGTTGCGCATGCTTCAGTATTTATCAGGTAAAGACCAGCCGATTGTAGGTCTGTTGACACCTGGTGTTTTCAATTCCGCTTATTTCGAGCACTCCTATCTTGCTCAATTGATGGGAATAGAATTGGTTGTTGGTCAGGACCTGGTTACCAATAATGATAAGTTGTACATGAAAACCACGCAGGGACTTCATCAGGTAGACGTATTATACCGAAGAATCGATGATACTTTTCTGGATCCACTCACCTTCAACCCTAGCAGTATGCTGGGTGCACACGGATTATTCAATGCTTACCGAAAAGGAAATCTTGCCCTTGCTAATGCGCCGGGAACTGGTATTGCCGATGATAAAGCTGTGTATGCATATGTACCCCGTATTATAAAATATTATCTGGATGAAGATCCGATCCTGGCTAATGTTAAGACCTATATATGCGCTGAAGAGGAAGACAGGAAGTACGTACTCGAGCATATTGATGAATTAGTGGTTAAGGAAACCAATGCTGCAGGAGGTTACGGAATGCTGATAGGGCCAAAATCGACCAGGGAAGAACACGAAAAGTTCAAAAAATTAATAGCTGCTAACCCTAGAAACTATATCGCCCAGCCCACCTTGTCACTTTCTACTGTACCAACTCTGATAGATGATATCATCGAGCCCCGGCATGTCGATCTCCGGCCATTTATTCTTTATGGTGAGGAGATCGAAGTTCATCCCGGAGCACTCACCAGGGTTGCCCTCAAAAAAGGTTCGCTTGTCGTGAATTCTTCTCAGGGTGGTGGCAGCAAAGATACCTGGGTGCTATACAACTAATGATCAATAAAACGAACTGATATCTTATGCTGAGCAGGGTTGCCGATTCTATTTACTGGATTGGACGCTACATTGAACGGGCAGAAAATTATGCCCGGTTTATTGATGTTAATTTCAATCTGATGCTCGATCTGCCTCCAAGTATGAAAGAGCAATGGGATCCCTTGATCTCTGCAACCGGCGACCGGGACGTGTTTGTCTCGCTGTATAAGAATTTCGACCGGGTAAGTGCCATCCATTTCCTTGCTTTCGATCTTGAGAACCCAAATTCCATGTTTTCATGTATTTCCAATGCCCGGGAAAATTCACGCATGGTAAGAGAAAAGATCACCAAAGAAAGCTGGGAAAAATTAAACGAGATCTATCTCTTTATGAAAGAAGGAGCCGAAAGAGAGGTCTGGAAATTAGATGATCCCAGGAGTTTCATTAATGATGTTAAATATGGGATCCAGCTTTTATATGGGATCAGTGATAATAGTGTGGCACGAACTGATGGCTGGCATTATCTTCGGCTGGGTCAGTACCTGGAGCGTGCAGATAAAACCTCAAGGATCCTTGATGTAAAGTATCATATCCTCCTTCCCTCAGTTCAGGAGGTTGGCAGCACTATCGATATCCTCCACTGGATGGCTCTTCTGAAATCAGTATCAGGGTTCAATATTTACAGGCAGGTTTATGGTAGTATTGAGCCTAAAAGTATTGTAGAGTTCCTGGTGCTCAACAAATACTTCCCCAGATCAATCTATTTTTCGCTTATGGAAGCCCAGGAATGTCTTCACCGGCTTACCAACTCAACGGGAAGAGGCTTTAAAAACACTTCTGAGAAACGGCTGGGATCACTTTGCTCTCAGCTGGAGTATTACGATGTAAATGACGTGATCGATATTGGAATACATGAATTTCTTGATGATTTACAGCTGAAAATCAACCATATTTCTGATGCCATTCATGCTAATTTCTTTACGATCGGAGATTCCCTAACCATGCAAAAACAGTTTAATAATTCATGACCTACTGCCTCGGAATAAAAACAAAATATGGCCTTGTTGGCCTTTC
Organism: Rhodothermia bacterium; assembly: GCA_030427885.1. GTDB lineage: Bacteria > Bacteroidota > Rhodothermia > Balneolales > Balneolaceae > JAUICM01. The sequence continues at coordinate 356,523 of JAUICM010000003.1, forward strand.
TGATACCAGAATCACTTCCGGTACTGAAACCACTTCTTCCAAAAAAGTATTTACCATTAATGGTAACAAACATTGTTTTTTTATCATGACCTCCGGACTGCGATCTGTGAGAGATAAAACCATCACCTATTTCGGTGAGATGATGGAAACGGAGGGCGACAATTTCACCAAACTCTATAAAACAGTAAGTCGGTTTGGAGATCTGGTAAAACAAGTCGCAAAAGAGGACAAAGTATCTTTGGAAGAAAACGGGTTTTCGTTTAATCTGCACGCGATCATTGGCGGACAGCTTGAAAATGACTCCGCTCCAAAATTATTCCTTTTATACCCTGAGGGGAACTGGATCGAGATCGGTGAAAGCACCCCGTTTGTGATTATAGGAAATAAAGGCTCGGGACATCCTATTCTTAAAAGATCGGTTAGCTATAATGAAAACCTGGAATATGCACTCAAGTGTGCCTTCCTTTCTTTTGATGCCACCCGTATTTCCGCTAATGATGTTGGCTATCCAGTTGACACCGTAGTTATGAAGAACAACTCTTTCTTCATTCAGGAACATCGTTTTGATGAGGGAGATCTGAGAGAAATGTCTGAGCTCTGGAATAATATGTTACGCCAAACTATTGATACACTTCCCAATACGTCTTTGGCTAAGGCTTTTACCGGGCCTGAAAAAGCCCCGATCAACCGAATTAGCCTTTCATCTTAGTGGAACTCAATATTGTACATAGAACCCGTTACAATTATACCAAGCCGGTTAATCTGAGTCCGCACTATATTCGCCTGCGCCCGCAAAGCAGATCGCATATCACTCTTAAGAAATTCGACCTTAGGATTACACCGGAACCCATGAGCATCTCGGAACGTATCGATGCTGAGAACAATCATTATTTCCAGGTTTGGATGGAGCCAGTTCCCGTGAAGGAGATATATATTAAAGCAGACCTGACCTTAGATGTAGAGCGCTTCGATCCTTTTCATTTTATCATAGATCCACCGATCCGCTTCTTTCAAAATCACTTTCATTATCCCGAGGTGCTCAGGGATCTTTTGATTCCGTATTTGCATGGCTATAATCAAACGTATTCTTACAGCTCATTCTTAAGTGGCCGGATCAAGGGATGTGATAATAGTTGCGTGCTTTTCATAACAGATCTGCTGCGGTATATCTTCAATAATTTTACTTATGAGCCTAAAGATCAAAACGTGACACTTGATTCCGAATTGATCTATCAGCAACGTACGGGCTCTTGCAAAGAACTCTCCTGGATGCTTATTGAGATGCTGCGCAGCACCGGCCTGGCTGCTCGCTTTGTAAGTGGTTATGCATATAATCCCATTCTTGGCGACGGACATGAACTACATGGATGGGTGGAAGTCTTACTTCCCGGAGCAGGGTGGATCGGCATCGATCCCAGTTCGGGCTTACTTACCGATGAACATTATATCCCCGTTGCCACCAGTTTCGACCCTTCGTTAACAATGCCCATAACCGGTAGTTATACCGGTGAAGGAAACTCTAAACTTCGTGCCTCTGTCTCAATCTCTGAGGTTGCCTGAAGACTTATCTCCCGGCTACACTTCTTCGGAGTACCATCTCAGTTTCGTATTCCTTGCCATCTCTGAATAGCCTGATCTTCATTTTCTCTCCCTCAGCAAATTCACGCATTAAAGCCCATGCATGCATCTCGCTGGCAACTTTCTGATCCCCTATTCTAATGATGATATCAGCTGGCATGATTCCAGCATCAAAAGCAGGGCCGTCTTTGTTTACGGTCTTTACAAATAACCCCGGTACCGGTGGCAGACCATATCTATACACATGTTGGCGTGTCATTGCCTCAAATTCGAATCCAGGATCAAAATCTAATGAAACAGTACCTGATTCCTTCAGCTGAGTTATGATCTTCTGAACACGCTCACTTGGAATAGCAAAACCAAGCCCCACAAATCCGGCACTTGTTCCTCCTGTATAAATAAAGGTATTTACTCCGATAACCTCCCCATCACTGTTTACCAGTGGTCCACCAGAATTTCCGCGGTTAATGGCCGCATCCGTCTGAATCATATCAATATACACGCGTGGTTCTTGTGGATTGGGACGGAAATCACGTTCTGTCGCACTTACAACACCCACCGTTACGGTTGGCTTACCATCTGCAAAAAGCCCGAATGGATTCCCCATAGCTATGGCCCACTCGCCAACCATTACATCATGAGAATCGGCAAATTTGATGAATGGAAAATCTGTTTTATCACTTTTGAGTTTTAACAGGGCCAGGTCCGCAAGTTCATCAGAGCCTAACAGCTCAGCTTCATAGCTTTCTTCGTTTGCCAGAGTTACCATAATGGTTTTAGCGCTTTCACTGGCCACATGTTGATTAGTAACGATCAAGCCGTCATTACTTATGATGAATCCGGATCCCATACTTTGAACTTCCCGCTCAATGGGCTGATTGAAGAATCGAAATATCGACATATCGAAATTACGGGTATAACCAGTCTGAAGTTCTGTAACCGTGATACTTACAATGGCCGGACTTGCTTCTTCAACCGCGTTCGTGATTGCATTATTTCTGCTGGCACTGATGGATTCATTAGCATTGGCTGGCTGATCAGTCACTGGCATTGTTAAGACAGCCGGGGCTTTGGCTGCAGAGTCTTGCTCTGATGGCTTGTTACAACCAAGTATCATAAACCCTGTGATTAATACGGCGCTAAGTAATCTCTTCATAGAGTAATCGGTTATGTTTTAAAGCTGTTCTTCTCCCAGCTTAATTACTTCATCTATGGCTTTATCCAGCGGTCCCGGATGCCAGGCTCCCGCTGCTTTTTTATGGCCACCACCATTCAGGTTTCTGGCCCACCTATTTACATCTATCTCACTTCTGGAACGTAAACTCATTTTTATACGATCATCATCTTCCCGAAACAGTACACAGGCTTTCACACCAGTTATGCTCAACGGATAGCTCACAAAACCTTCCGTGTCTTCCTTAGCCGTTCCTGTTTCTTCAAACATGGCCTTGGTAACGTACATGCTGGCAATTTGTTGGTTTGCATGAAAAGTTATTGTCCCTAACGCTCTGCTAAGCAAATGAATCTGGTCGATCGTCTTGGTTGAATAGATCTTTTCGGCGATCTCATTCGGTTTGAATCCTCCTTTATCTAAAAGAACCGATGCTGCACGGAGTGTATTCGGTGTTACACTATCAAACTGAAAAGAGCCTGAGTCTGTCAGTATTCCTGCGAACAAGGCCTTAGCTGCAGGTGCATCTATCTGATCCGGATCGTGTTCAGCGTATAATTCATACACTAGTTCACAGGCTGATGAATAGTCTGTTCTTGAGACAAATTCCTCAAAAATATCATCCGGCTGGGGATGGTGATCGATCATATAAATAGGTTTCCCTGTTTCTTCGACCTTCATTGCCACTTCCCCAAAACGGTGAAGAGCATTCCCATCTACAACCACGAATGCATCAAACTGATCCAGATCCTCATTACTGGGTTGTATTACAGGGAAAAGATCTGTCAACCAAACAAGGTTATCTGCTGGCACATCTTCATTATAGGCCGTAGCATCGATCCCATTTTTCTGAAGCCACAAACACAAACCTATCTGTGAACCGAGGCAATCACCATCAGGGCGTACATGTGAAAAAACGGCGACTTTTTTATGACGCGTTATCTTTGAAATAAACTCTTTGAACATAAATCTCCTTTTCTCAAAAATAGCCCAATCGTAAAGCAATTACATTTCTTTTGCCACGATTTTTTATCCTTGGGTAAAAACACGGATAGATGCACACACTTATTGTCTGCGGAGGCACCCCTCCCACCAAAAAACTATTAGAACGTGAAGTTAACGAAGCCGAGCTTGTAATTGGCGCTGACAGTGGGGGCTATGCGTTGTTAGGGTATGGATTTACTCCTGATCTTGTGATCGGTGATATGGACAGTTTTGCTTATACCAATCATGAAGGCATCAATATTCTTGAAGATCCGGACCAGGAAACGAATGACCTCGAAAAAGCACTCGAATATGTACTTAAAAAAGGAGCTAAAACCTGTACTGTTCTAGGAACATTAGGAAAACGCATTGATCATACCATGAAAAACCTTTCTGTATTCTGCCGGTACTGGGATCGCTTTGATTCTATTGTTTTCAGGGATGATTACGGCGACACAATTTTAACCCGATCTCCTTATGAGCCCGAGTTGCCTGTAGGCACTAAGATCTCTTTCTTTCCGGTTGGAGCCCCGGTTGAAGAGTTTACCTCAACCGATGTTCTTTACCCACTCACCAACAGCACCCTCGAATTTGGGGGACAGGATGGAACTTCAAATGAAATCACCGGACCACACATGAAAATTACATTTAAAGAGGGTTTTCTGGGTGTTTTTATCGGAAATGGAGAAAAGATGAAAAAGGGTTAAAGCTCTTTTCCCATCTCGATATTAGACCCGCGATTTACTATCCTTATTTGAAATTATTTAAAACTATCCTATACAGTCATGCATCATATTCACCGCGAAAAACTATTCTCACTTTTTGATGACAACCAAAACGGAGTCGTATTTATTCAGGGCGCTGACACCATGTATCGTTACAGCACAGATTATGAATTCCCTTTCCGTCAGGAATCGAATTTCTGGTATCTCACTGGTGCTAATGAAGCCGACTGTGCCCTTATTCTGGATCTGAAGAAGGAAGAATATCATCTGTTTGTTCCAAAGCGGGATGCACAATATGCAGTTTGGCACGGATATGTGAAAACGCTGGAGCAGTATCAGAAAGAATATAATCCGGATCATTTGCACTACTCAAATGAACTGCTTCATGTACTCAATGAGTTGAAACCAGACACTGTGTATTGCCTTGATGAAGAGCAGGCTGAGTATATCGAAGACCTCGATCGTGGTTTTGAAGTAGAAACCGAAGCCCTAATTGACGCTCTGACATATTGCCGTGTTCTTAAAACTGACTGGGAGCTTGATCAAATGAGAGAAGCTTGCAGGGTTAACGACCTGGCTTATACAGAAGTGATGAAATCTATCAGACCAGGAATGTTCGAATACGAACTCAAAGCCATCTTCAGCAAAGTAAATCTTGAGAACGGATTATTGCTTGATGCATACAATGGGATCTTTGCTTCCGGGGTAAATGCCTCTATTCTTCATTATGTTGAAAATAACAGCAAAGTGAATGATGGCGATCTCTTTTTAATGGATGCAGGATACGAATGTAATGGTTATGCTGCTGATTATACCAGAACATTTCCTGCGAACGGAACCTTCACCGAAACACAGGCGGGTATCTATAATGCGGTTTTAAATGCCCAGAACCAGGTTATTGAAGAAGTAAAACCGGGCGCCAAAATGGAAGACCTTCACATGCTGGCTGCCAGAGTAATGATGCAGGGACTTCTGGACCTGGGCGTTCTAAAAGGAAGCCTTGATGAGATCATGGAAGAAAACATCTTTGCTTTATTCTTCCCGCATGGCCTGGGTCACTTCCTGGGACTAGATACTCACGATGTGGGCGGATATCCAAAAGGAGTTGACCGAATCGACCGACCAGGTATAAAATTCCTCCGGGCAAGAAGAGAACTACTTCCCGGAATGGTAATTACCATCGAACCAGGACTTTATTTTGTGCCAGCTGTTCTGGAACCAGCAATTGAAGATCCTGAAAAAGCAAAATATTTGAACATTGAACGAGTTAAGTCATTGATGAACTTCGGTGGTATTCGTATTGAGGATGATGTTGTTGTAACAGAAACCGGATATGAAAATCTGACCAACGTTCCAAAGGCGATTGAGGAGATCGAGAAATTAATGTCCAATTAAGCTCAAAATATGGTTCTACGGTTACTGCTTTCAATATTATTGTTGCTTCTATTGAAACCTGTTTTGGCGCAAGAACAAATTCAGATAAAAGGAGTGGTTACCGACAGTAAAACCGGAGAACCTGTTCCCGGAGCAAATGTTTATCTATCCGGAACAACATCCGGGCAGCAGACAAATGCGGATGGCTCCTACTCGTTCAGGACAAAGCTTAAAGGTGGTTACACATTGGTCGCCAGCTACATTGGGTACGAACCTCAAGCGGTCGATATCTTTGTAGATGATGACCCGGTAATCCACCAGAATCTGAGCCTGAAACTTACCGGTATAGAACTTGATGAGATCGTCGTTACTGCTTCGAATGAAGGTTGGTTCAAACGATTTAAATCCTTCAGTCAGTTTTTTATTGGAATGGGTCGGTATAGTGATGAGGTTACAATTTTAAATGGTGAGGTACTTGACTTCAGCGAGCCTGACGGAGATGGATTTATAACCGTAAGCTCAAAACTTCCTCTCAGGTTTATAAATACCGCTTTAGGATATGAAATCGCTGCCGACTTTCTAGATGTTGTATTTAATCCCAACACATACGATGGCCGATATGTAGTGTATACTAACTTCACTGAAATGAACCCCTCGAACCTTCAGCAGCACGACCAATGGATTCAAAATCGTCAGTCTGCCTATATTGGTTCTCCCAAGCATTTTTTTAGTAGCTACCTAAGTGGAAATTACCGATCAGAGGGGTTCCGGATCCTTCGCGAGGGTGGACAGATCTCAGAGCTTGAAGACCGTAGCCTTGTTTATCAGTTTTACCCGGGGCAAGGAACCCAAATCCTGAACAATTACCATGCATTAACCCTCACTGAATATCAAATGGCGATTGGACACGATATCAGGATTGAATCCTCCGGAAGAATTCAAAACCGGGAACAGATCAGTTACGTATCTTATGGCTCAGCTGAAGTTCCATTCTTTATTGTAAGTGATAACGGAAATCTATATGATCCAAAACAGCTGGAGTATTCCGGCAAATGGGGGTTGGAACGAGCTTCCGTACTTTTACCTTTAGAGTATATCCCGACAACCAGTAACTGATATTAGCACGTGATCAGAAATACCTCAATACTACTTCCTTTTCTGTTGGCACTATTAATTAGTGAGTTGTCATTCAGCCAAAGTCTGATCTATGGAAGAGTGATCGATGCAAAGACCCGTGAGCCTATTCCCGGTGCTAATGTATTTTTATCGAACACTACTATTGGTGCGCAAACTGATTCCGATGGGAAGTATTCGTTCACAACAAACGAGCACGGAAGTTATAATCTGGCTGCCAGTTTTATCGGGTATGAACCCGGTGGAGTGAATGTGATTATTGATGCCGGAAATAACGTGATCTGTAATTTCGAGCTTACCCAAACCGGCCTGGAAATGGAAGAGATCGTGGTTACTTCTTCCACCAAAAAATGGAGAGAGGCTTTTAGTGATTTCAAGATCTTTTTCATCGGGATGGGACTGTTCAGCCAGGAAGTAGAAATCAGAAATCCCCAGGTTATCGAGTTTGGAAATATGCGCCTTAATGGTTTTATCGATGTTACCACTAAGGCTCCACTTGAAGTAGAGAACAAAGCTATGGGATATATTATAAATATTGAATTTATAGGTGTATCCTTCAATCCGAAAACCTATTCCGGCAGATATATTCTCTACTCTAAATTCGAAAGTAAAAAACCAAGCTCCCCTGAAGAAGAAGAAACCTGGAAGGAAAACAGGAGAAAAGCCTATTATGGTTCACCGAAACATTTTTTCAAAAGCCTGGTTGATAAAACTCTGGACGAAAATGGATTCACTCAAATGAGAGGAGGAGGGGTTGTGAAAAAACTGAACGACCTTTTTACCCTGGCCGAATATTATCCGGAGCGATGGAATATGCTTAGTGAGAAATATCATTCTTTTATGCTAAGCGATGAACAGGTAAACATTGGGTACAAGGTTTCGTTTGACCAATCCGGCCGCATTGGTGACAGTGAAGGTATCAGTTACATCAGATATGGTACTAATGTTCCTTTCTTCCTGGTTAATGATGCTGGTAACCTCTACAATCCGGAACATCTACAGTATTCCGGGAAATGGGGTTGGGAACGGATCTCTACTATGCTTCCACTTGATTATGTTCCTGACAAGCCTCTTGAATCCGCTTTGAGCAATGAGAGTAATGAATAAGCATTCTTACAAAAATTTTATTCCTGCCTGTTAATTTTAGACTATATTTCTGCTTTAATAGTCCCTTTTAATTCTGCTTTCGCCTCCTATTACTATGAAACGTTTACTTTCTTTTCTGGTCCTTACCACCATTTCTGCATCAACCGCTTTTTCGCAAACAGGTACTGATGCTCTGAATTTAAAATCGATCTTTCACGAACCTTACATTCCCGGGAACAGGCCTTCCTTCGCCGGGTTTTCCCCTGACGGTAAAACACTGTACTACCGTTGGCAGTCACAAGATGATGAGAAAACCAAGACTCACATGACGGATCTGAAAGGTAAAGATCTGGGCGTTGCACCGGATGATCTTCAACGCTTCTATACCACCTCCCCAAATGGAAAAATGCTGGTGTATCAACAGAAGGGAGACCTTGTGATTTCCGACGCAGAATTTAAAAACAGCAGAACCATTGTCGCTTCAAAAGCCTTTGACTATGATGCCACCTGGAGCTCTGATGGTACTCAATTGGCTTATGTAGCAAACGGGGACGTATGGATCACCGGAATCGGAGAATCTTATATCAAACAGGTAACAGGAAAAGACGATAACTCACCAAGCTATAATATTGTAGACTGGGCAGGATCAAACCGACTCGTACTTTCACAATCTGATAATTCAGATGCTAAAGAGTATTACTTCCCCGAATATGTTGACACCTACGTAAAAACCGGAGCCTCAAAACGTGGACTATCCACTACCATAGTATCTGCAGTTGATATCAAGAGTGGTAAGATATCAGAACTATTCAGGGAGAAAGGATGGACCTCCGTGAGGGTAAGTCCTACTGGTAATTTTGCTGTCACTGATTTTGCTGACCCAGCAATGAAGAAACGAGAGATCATATCTTACGACCTGGTTAATGACACTTCATATGTCCTTTTTGAAGATTCTACCAAAGGCTGGTTGTATGGCCGAACTATCGAATTTGTACCTGGTTCTGATAAGCTGATGTTTCAAAGTGAGCGTGATGGATGGAATCACATCTATACAGTGAATTCTGATGGAACCGGAATGAAACAGCATACTCATGGTGCGTATGATATTCCTTTCGCCGAGTTCATTGATAACAAGACTATGGTAATCGCCACCAGTAAGAATGATCCGGGCGATATTCAATTGTACAAACTTGACCTGAATTCCGATAAACAGGAAGCACTAACCAGTGACGAAGGCCACCGCCGTAGCTTCTCTCTGGGTCCAAACAAACGATATGTGGTTTATGCAAAAACCTATTTCAATCAACCTGCCGACCTTTATCTGATAGATATCAAAAAACCCGGAAAAGAGATCCAACTCACCCACTCTGTGCCTGAAAGCTTCAACGACATAAACTGGCAAAAAGAAGATTACGTGCGCTTCACCAGTCGCGATGGTGAGACACAGCTATCAGCTTCTATCCTCAAACCTGCTGTGATTGATGAAGAAAATGGAAACCCGGTTGTGGTGTTTGTACACGGCGCCGGTTCGCTCCAGAATGTATTTAAAGGATGGAGCTTTAGTTATTGGCGGGAATACATGTTCAACCAGTTCCTGACCCTGAACGGATATTATGTGATCGAAGTGGATTACCGTCACAGCACCGGATATGGTCGAAAGTTCCGCGAGGATGTAACTAATTGGATGGGTAAATATGAAACCGAAGACATCCAGGATGGATTGAGTTACCTGGCAGAAAACTATGCTTCCGTGGACACTTCAAATGTCGGGATCTATGGAGGAAGTTACGGTGGCTTTATGGCACTCTATGCTGTGGGTGTTGCTCCTCAATCATTTGATGCCGCCGCAGGACTCCGATCCGTAACGAACTGGGAAAATTACTACCACACTAATCCATGGTACACACTTCCAAGACTTGGAACTCCTGAATCGGATTCCCTTAATTACGCCCGTAGCTCACCAATCACTTATGCAGACTCTCTTACCAAACCTGTGCTCTTGCTTCATGGTCTCATCGATAATAATGTCGGCTTCCAGGATGCTGCGCAATATATCGAGCGCCTTATTCAATCTGGCAACGAGAATTTTGAGATGATGATGTATCCAAGTGAACGGCATAGTTTTCAGGATCCTGATTCCTGGTACGATGAATACCGCCGGATCTTTGAATTTTTTGAGAAACATTTGAAATAGAATTCGATCTCAGACTATTTCCAGGGAACTTCCAAGAAAAACCACCTGTTGGGCACCCGGGAAGATTACGCTCTTTTTGGATCATTATGTCAGTTTGTTGATCACGGGTTCAATGTAACGAGTGTTTGGTATGTTATTTGCTCACAGCATTTCATTAATAATTTCATTCATTCAATACTTCTTGGATTCAACCTCACTCATTAGCATGACTTTACTTTGGATATTGGGCGTTCTCTCCATCATCATTCTACTTATTCTTTCAATTGGTGGCTGGATGTCTGCTCCTGTATACAAAGGACCAACATCAGCTCATTTCGATGGCAAAAAATTCATCAATAATGATGGCTATGATGAAAAGGGAACTATTGATCTCCTGAAATGGGCATTTACCCGAAAACCGGGTGAGTGGAAAGAAATAACGGAAACAGATATTGAATACGGTCCAAAACCAGTGGAACGTGTGAACGATTCAACCCAGGTGTTTACGTATGTAAATCACTCTTCTTTTCTGATCCAGACTGATGGATTGAATATTCTCACTGATCCGGTATGGAGTATGCGTGTTAGTCCATTTAGTTTTGCCGGCCCTAAACGTATGAGGCCTCCGGGAATTCGTTTCGAAGACCTTCCCCCCATCGACCTGGTATTGATCAGCCACAACCATTACGATCATCTGGACATCAGTACTCTAAAGAAGTTAAAAGCCGATCATGATCCTTTATTCATAACACCACTTGGAGTCGATCTATATCTGAATAAAGAAGGCATCACAAAAACCACCTCCCTTGATTGGTGGCAGGAAACAGAAATTTCTGAATCTGTAGATGTTGCCGCTGTTCGAGCTCAGCATTTTTCGAGCCGTGGAATGTTTGACCGGGACAAAACTCTATGGGCTGGTTTTGTGATCAAATCCCAAAAAGGGAATATTTACTTTGCCGGAGATACCGGATATAACAGCTTCTTTAAAGAGATAGGTGAACGCTATTCACCAATCAAAACATCACTGATCCCAATTGGCGCATATATTCCCCGATGGTTTATGAGTCCGGTTCATGTTGACCCGCAGCAGGCAGTACAAATTCATAATGATGTGGGTTCAGAACTCAGTATCGGGATGCACTATGGAACTTTTCCTTTGGCTGACGACGGCCATGATGAACCGATCAACGAGTTCAATGACGCCGTTGGAGATGAAAATTTTGTCCTTATCGGAGAAGGAGAACGATTGGTTCGGGATTAATAATCTGTAATACTGTTGACATGTTCTATGTCTATTGACGAAAAAACTTCCTGAAACCCTTGTTCATTTTATTCGTGCTATGTTCAATACCTTAACAAATTTTATTCTTATGAGATATCTCTTTGGTCTTGTTCTGTCAATTCTATTCATCAGTAATATTTCAGCTCAGGAGTCTGCAGATAAGAACGCTGTTATGAGATCTGCAATGAATTATATTGAAGGGTTTTATGAGGGTGATACTTTGAAGCTGCAGGAAAGCCTTTCCCCACAATTACTAAAGTTCGGATACTGGAAAAGTCGTGAGACGGGCGAATATGGAGAGAAAGACTTTATGACTTTCGACCAGGCAGTTCAATATGCAAAACGGGTAGCTGAGTCTGGTAATCATCCTCCTGAAAATGCTCCAAAAAATGCTGAAGTTCTTGATCTGATGGACAAAATTGCTGTTGCTAAGGTAACCGCCTGGTGGGGATACGATTACCTTTTACTGTCAAAAGAGGATGGCAAATGGATGATTCATCAGGTTATTTGGCAGGGACCTTTTGTAGCCGAATAAGAATTTTGTTTTCCTGATAGAATATTTTTTGAATGATTGCTTCTACGTATCTGCACATATGAATAAAATACCTGCCAGAACAAGTCTTTTTGTTTAAAAGATCACTTGGTGGTATCTCACTTCCGTTTCTGCAATTGTCAACGCAACTGCTCATTACAAAAGTGAATCAATCTTTATTCATTATTACTATCCAAGCCCATCATTTTGTACATTCCATCAGTTAGCAAAACGATCGCAAAGAATGTCAGAAACCTACCGAGCACTTACCCGAAAATACCGCCCGCAAAGTTTTGAGGATATTGTATCTCAGGAGCATGTCAGCAGTACGCTGATGAATGCAATCCGGCAAAATCGTTTGTCTCATGCCTATATGTTTTGCGGACCTCGTGGCGTTGGTAAGACCACTATGGCGCGTGTACTTGCCCGTGTGATAAACCAGATCGATTCAACTGTTGACGGCGAATCACTGAACCAGACCCTGAACGTCCTTGAGATGGATGCCGCTTCAAACAATAAAGTTGAAGACGTCCATCATTTACGTGAAAGCGTTCGAATTCCTCCATCCAATGGCCGTTACAAAGTGTATATCGTGGATGAGGTTCACATGCTTTCGAAAGCAGCTTTCAATGCTTTGCTTAAAACACTGGAAGAACCCCCGGAACACGCTATTTTTATATTTGCCACCACTGAACCACATAAGGTTCTGCCAACTATTTTATCGAGGGTTCAGCGTTTCGACTTTAAACGCATTGCGGTTGATGAGATCGTGCACCGGCTTCGTAAGATCGCTATAGACGAAGAGATCGCTATTGATGAAGAATCACTGCATGTGATCGCCAAGAAAGCAGACGGAGCTCTTCGTGATGCTCTTGGATTGATGGATCAGGCAATCGCCTTTTGTGGAGATACCATCACCCATAAAGAATTGCTTCAGGCGCTGAATGTGGTTGGTACCGATCGCCTGTTTCAGTTCATGAATTGTGTTAAGGAACATGATGCTGATGCCGGACTTGAGCTCATCAATACCCTTCTTCAGGAGGGATATGATATCCAGGAATTTCTGATTGGTTTAGCCGAACACTTGCGAAATTTGTATATCTCACATCACAGTCCGCAGCTTTACTTGGTAGAAGCATCAGAAGAAACAAAGAAAAAGTATTCTGCAACTGCTTCCGATTTTTCGCGGGATGATCTGATGAGAATGCTTCATATTGTAAGTGAAGCACAGATAAAACTTAAAGACGCAAGCCAGCCAAGAATACAGTTTGAGATCACCCTGCTTAAGCTGATCCACATGGAGAGAACTGAAAGCCTGAATAAGCTTTTATCGGAGCTGGGCGAATTAAAAAAAAACTTCAGTAACCAACCAATCCTCATAAAAGAAGCTTCCGAAGCCCCGGAGAAAAAAGCTGAAGAACCCGTCTCAGAAAAACAGGAAGAAAATAATGAGCAGGAATTAGTCGAGCCCGAACCTGTTCCTGAGATCGTACCCGAGCCTGAGCCTGTAAACGATGAATATGATATGGGGCAGCCTGCTTTGGTTACGGAGATCACCCAAAAAGCACGTGTTCTGCACTTTCCAAATGGAAACGGAAATAGTACACCAGCACCGGTTTCTGAAGTTTCAATTAATGCTGATGATTCTCCGGTAAAGAAACTTATTATAGAAGATGTGAGAGCTGTTTGGGACGATTACCTTAATTCGCTGAATAATCAGGTTCCAAAAATGCTCGAACTTCAGGTACAGCGCGCTAAACCTGCCAGGCTGAAAGGACACGAACTGATCCTTGAATGCGATAACTCATTTGCCCAGAAAATGCTGGAAGAGCAAGCCCATGATCTTTCTTTACGAATGAAGGAACAGATTGGAGTGATGTTACGTTTTAAAGCTGAAGTGGTAAACAATACAGAAAAACAGTCAACCGCGCGTAATCCGTACGAGCGGTTTAAAGAAATACAGGAAAAAGACCCCATGGTTCGTGAACTCGTTGAACGATTTGGGGCAGAATTGGAATACTAATTAAATGAATTAGGACAATGAGTGATTTTAATATGGCCGATATGTTCGGCAAGATTCAGGAAATGCAATCTAAAATGCAGGAAGCCCAGACTAAACTTGGTGAAATAGAAGTAGAGGCTGAGGCTGGCGGTGGTATGGTTAAAGTAAAGGCGAACGGAAACCGTCAGTTACTTTCCATCACGTTTGATAAAGATGTGATCGACCCGGATGACAAAGAAATGCTGGAAGACCTTGTGGTTGCCGGCGTTAATAAAGCTCTTGAAAAAGCTGACGAAGCTGCTAAAAGCCAGATGCAGGACGCCTACAAAGGAATGATACCCGGTGGCGGACTTCCCGGAATGGACCTTTCTAAATTTGGACTCTGATGGAATTTAAAATTCAAGATGAAAAATTGAGAATGAAGTTCCTCCAATTTTTCATTTTAAATTCTTCATTTTTAATTCCATCATGCAGATAACCTCCGAATATTTAGAGCGGGCTATTGAGCAGCTTTCCAAGCTTCCGGGAACTGGTCGCAAATCAGCCCAGCGTATTGCCATTCACCTTCTGAAGCAAAACGATGAATATGCTCTCAAACTTGCTAATGCCATCATCGATCTGAAAAATAAAGTTACCCGTTGTTCGGTTTGTGGGAATGTAAGTGATTCCGATCCCTGCAAGATCTGTGATAATCCAAAAAGAGAAAACGGGCAGATATGTGTGGTTGAGGAATTCAATGATGTCTATATCATCGAGAAGACCAATGAGTTCCGTGGTCGCTACCATGTTCTGGGTGGGGTTATCTCGCCTATGGATAACATCGGACCTGATCAGCTCAGAATTCAGGATCTCCTCAAGCGCGTGGGAGGAAATGAACATATTGATGAGGTGATCCTGGCATTGAACCCCGATGCAGAAGGCGAGGCTACTTCATACTACGTTAATAAACTGCTGATTCCCTATGAAGTGAAAGTAACCCGAATTGCCTACGGTATCCCAATGGGTACTGAACTGGAGTTTATTGATGAAGCCACATTAAGCCGTGCTTTCACAAGCAGAAGTAGTTTCTA
Organism: Rhodothermia bacterium; assembly: GCA_030427885.1. Classification (GTDB taxonomy): domain Bacteria; phylum Bacteroidota; class Rhodothermia; order Balneolales; family Balneolaceae; genus JAUICM01. The sequence goes on from JAUICM010000003.1 coordinate 371,634, forward strand.
AACTGCACTTAAAAAGTGTAAAACGGGTGGCTTCTTTATGAATTTGTGGCTTCCTTTTAGCTGATTTAACCTGAACAATATTTACCATGAAAAAATTACTATCACTTTTTCTTTTAACGATTATATCCTATTCGCTTTCTGTAGCTCAGCCTGCTGATTCCTATTGGCAACAAGAAGTGGATTATACCATGGAGATCGATGTTGATGCTCCGAACCATCAATTCACTGGTAAGCAGAAGCTGGTGTACACAAATAATTCTCCTGACGAGCTAACCCGGGTGTACTACCATCTTTATTTCAACGCTTTTCAGCCCGGAAGCATGATGGACGTTCGCTCCAGAACCATTGAAGACCCTGATCGTCGTGTGATGGACCGAATCTACAATCTCCCTGAAGATGAGATCGGGTATCATCACATTCTTTCACTTAAGCAGGATGGCAAAGCTGTTGACTATGAAGTGGACGGAACGATACTGGTTGTTGAACTTAATAAGCCTATCAAGCCGGGAAAGAAATCTACCTTCGAAATGGAATTCGAATCTCAGGTTCCTCGTCAGATCCGTCGTTCCGGTTGGGATAATGCAACTGGTGTTGAATTTTCAATGAGTCAGTGGTACCCAAAAATGTCCGAATATGATGTTCGGGGATGGAATCCGAATCCATATATAGGTCGTGAATTTCATGGCGTATTTGGAAACTTTGACGTAAAGATCAGTATCGACAACAAATATGTTCTTGGTGGAACAGGAGTTGTGCAAAACCCAAATGAAGTGGGTCATGGCTATGAGAATGACGGCCATCAGATCAAGTATAAAAACGATAAGATCACCTGGCACTTCAAAGCCGAAAACGTACTCGATTTCTTCTGGGCCGCTGACCCCGATTATATCCATACCACCGCACAGGTTCCTGGTGGAGCTACCATGCATTTCCTCTATCAGGAAAATCCCGACGAAAATGCTTCTACTCAGGAAAATGCCGTTTACCGTAAAGCCTGGGAAGATCTTCCTGAAATTGCTGTGCGGGCAATGACTTATGCTAACGAACATTTTGGCAAATACCCATACCCCCAGTTCTCAGTAATTCAGGGTGGCGATGGTGGAATGGAATACCCAATGGGTACTCTGATCAGTGGTGCAAGCCGAAGCGTTGTAGGAGTTACCGTACACGAAATGTTCCACAGCTGGTACCAGAATGTATTGGGTACAAATGAATCTCTGTATGCATGGATGGATGAAGGTTTTACCAGTTTTGCCACTTCTGAAACGATCGCTGGTATCTCAGGAATAACCGGAAATCCTCATGGAGGTTCATACCGTGGCTACCGATTTATCGCAACTTCCGGAGACGAAGAGGCTCTAACCACACACGCTGATCACTTCGTAACAAATCAGGCTTACAGTATTGCCTCTTATTCTAAAGGGGCAGTTTTCTTATACCAGCTGAGTTACATCATTGGTGATGAAGCTTTCAGAAAAGGCATGTTAGACTATCACAAAACATGGCAGCTTAAACACCCGACGGATCTGGATTTCATTCGTCTTATGGAAAGAGAATCTGGTATGATCCTGGACTGGTACTACGAGTACTTCGTTCAAACCACAAAAACCATTGATTACGGAATCCATTCTGTTCTTGGAGATGGATCAAAAACCAAAGTAGAGATTGAGAAGATCGGATTGATGCCGATGCCACTCGATGTTGAAGTTGAATACACCGACGGCTCAAAAGAGATCTTTTATATTCCTCTTCGCATTATGAGAGGGGAAAAACCGGCTGAAAATGATACTAAAAGAACGGTCCTGGAAGACTGGCCATGGGTTCAGCCTTCTTATACCTTCACGATCCCTGCCGCTGCGTCATCTATCAAAAGCATCACGATCGATGCAACAGAACGCCTTGCTGATGTTGAGCTTTCAAATAATACATTTGATGTTGCTGAACGTCTGATGCAGGACTAATTGATCTTTTTAACAGATAAAGGTGTAGGAGTAAAATTCTACACCTTTTTTTATTTACGCTGCTTCTGCCGTCAGTATTTTAGAACAAACTTGTCTGTTCTTTATCTCTCTTCTGTGCCTGCTCGATCTTCGGCTCTTCGCGAACGGGTTCGTCACTGATCATTTCGGGAAGGAATCTCTTTTCATATATCCTTCTGGCTATCCCATGCAGTGCTTTTTCTCCACGTGGTGTTATCCTGAGAAATCCACTGTCATCTTCTGAAAGGAAACCAAAGGTTCTTAAATCGCTAACGATGAGGTAGGCCAGTTTTTCAGTTACACCAGCATTCTTCTCAACAAACTCGCGATGGGGTACATCCTCCTCACTCATATAAACAACACCGAGCACATTAAGCTCTATATCGGTAAGTGGGAAGCCTTCACTGCCTTTGGTAAGCAGCTCATCCCACACCTCCTGAGAGTAGTACAAACCAAACCACCATTTTGCTTCACGGAGTAATTCCTGAGAGATCGCACAAGCGATATATTCACCGGCCGGAGCTTTGCGTGGTTCTCCCCGGCTGCGGTACATATTCACCATTGTAGCCAGATCCAGCTCGTGGATATTGGGCGGATACTTAAAGTGGAACTCGGTTCTTTTTTGCATGGTGAATGGTTTTGATCATCGGGCGAAAAGCTTTCGCCATAAATCACTTAAACAAAATACTTCCAAGAATTGGTGCTGTCAACCCCACCGCAATAGAGTTGTTACTTTTACCCTTTTGAGGCAATTAACTCAACCGCTTGTTCCAGCGTGAATGCCTGAGGATCAGTTCCTTTAGGCAAACCAATATTCTTCTTTCCGTGCTTTATATATGGACCATACCTTCCATCCATTACTCGAATCTGCTGATCTGTATCCGGATGTTTTCCAAGATCCTTCAACTCTGAGCTTTTCTTAGGAGTCTTCTTCATCGCCAGCAATTCAATGGCCCGCTTCAGATCAACGGTAAGAACATTATCATCTTTAGTGAGTGACTTGAATTTTCCATCATGAACCACAAACGGACCAAACCGTCCCACTCCTGCTTTTACCACTTTTCCATCTTCAGGATGCTCACCTAAGGTTCTTGGGAGTTCAAGCAGCTTAAGCGCTGTCTCAAAATCCATGGATTCCGGGGTCATTCCCTTCAGCAGCGAAACACGTTTCGGCTTTTTATTGGTATCCGATACTTCACCCAGTTGCACATATGGTCCATACCGGCCAGATAGCAAGAACACTGGCAGCCCTTCTTCAGGGTGTATCCCTAATGGTTTATCCTGTTCCTCGGATAGTTTGATTAACTGATCTAATTTTTCAACCGTCAGATCACTTGGGTCCATATCTTCAGGAAGTGAAGTTGACACTTCTTCCCCATTCTTTTGCATCTTTGCATAAGGACCAAATCGACCTACAGCCACCGAAATTCCCTCAAGTCCATCCAGAGGAAGATCCAGTAACTTCGCTTTTTGCGGATCAATTTTATCCTCCTGACGATCTACCTTAGCTTTGAGACCATTTTCTCCTTTATAATAGTCGTCCAGGTATTTTACCGGATCTTCCGTTCCGGCAGCAACGCCGTCCAGTTTATCCTCAAGCGCTGAGGTGAATTCACTATTTACCAGATCCGGGAAATGCTCCTCTAAAAGAGCTGTTACTGCAAATGCCGTAAAGGTTGGAACCAATGCCTTCCCTTCCGCTCGGCAATAATTCCGTGACTGTATTGTAGAGATAACTGCAGCATAGGTACTTGGCCGACCTACCCCACTTTTCTCCAATTCTTTAACCAGGGTAGCTTCTGTATATCTCGCTGGTGGCTTGGTTTCATGCGCATTGAAATTCAGATCCTGAAGATCCGTGGAATCGCCTTCAGCTAATGGCGGAAGGAAATTCTCCTGATTTTCGAGCGCAGCATCCGGGTCGTCGCTGCCTTCCACATAGGCGCGGAAGAATCCCGGGAATAAAATCTTCTTCCCACCCGCTCTGAAATCTGCTGATGTTCCATTATTCTTAGCAGTAATAGTGGCATTGGTAAATTCAAGTTCAGCCTCAGCCATCTGGGTTGCTATGGTCCGCTTCCAGATGAGATCATAAAGTTTGAATTCTCTATCCTTCAGGCCAGACTTCTCGGGCTGAACAAATCTGGAGCCCGACGGGCGAATAGCCTCGTGTGCTTCCTGAGCTGCTTTACCACTGGCTTTATAATTTCTTACCCGTTCGAACAGATAGTCTTCTCCATATTGACTAACGATCGCATCCCGGGCTGCATCTATCGCCTGATTTGAGAGTCGGGTTGAATCCGTTCTCATATAGGTGATAAAACCTTTCTCATATAATTTCTGTGCCACACTCATCGTATCACGTGCCGACATCCCAAACTTCCTGTTCGCTTCCTGCTGCAGGGTAGATGTGATAAACGGAGGTGCCGGATTACGTTTTTGGGTCTTAACCTCAACATTGTTAACCGACCAATCAGCCCCTTTAAGATCATCAACGAGAGCTTTGGCCATTTCTTCATCCAGAAGTACGACTGAATCTGGTTTCTTTAGTTTACCTGTATTCTCATCAAAATCTTTACCACTGGCTAAACGCTTTTCATTCAGGTGTGTGAGATCGGCTTTGAATTCATTGTTATCACCTGACTTTTGTAAAGCTGCCTGCAGATCGTAATACGTACCACTTCTGAATTTCATACGCTCGCGCTCGCGCTCTACCAGAAACTCTACTGCAACCGACTGTACACGTCCAGCCGAAAGGCCCGGAGAGATCTTTTTCCAAAGCAGGGGTGATACCGTGTATCCAGCAAGGCGATCCAGAATACGGCGTGTTTCCTGCGCAAACACCAGGTTCATATCAATATCACGGGTGTTCTCTAGTGCATTTTGAACAGCCTCTTTGGTAATCTCTCGGAAAACCATTCTTTTTACTGGTACTTTTGGCTTCAATACTTCCAGTAAATGCCAGGAAATAGCTTCCCCTTCACGGTCCTCATCCGTAGCGAGGATAAGTTCATCTGCATCTTTCAATTTATCCTTGAGCCGCTTTACGATCTTTTTCTTATCTGGCGGAGTTACATAGATCGCGAAATACCTGTCATCAGGATTGATCCCCAAGGTAGCCCAGGATTCTTTTTTATACTTGGCAGGAATTTGTTTTGCTGATGAAGGCAGGTCACGAATGTGACCCATTGACGAATCTACATCATAACCCTTCGGCAAATATTTGCTTATGGTCTTGGTCTTCGTGGGAGACTCAACTATTACAAGACTTTTCATGAATAATACTTTTTACTTCAGATCACGGATCAGGTCTTTCAACTCCTCTGCATGCTCTTTTGTACGAACTTTTTTAATGGATGCCAAAATAGTACCATCCGTATCAATAACAAAGGCCGAACGTGAAGGGTCGTGAAATGTTCGTCCAAACATATTTTTTTCAATAATAGAATCGGTCGCCTTTGCAAACTTCTGATCCGGGTCGGAAATAAGCGTATGTTTGATATTATGCTTTTTCGTGTAGTTTTTATGCGATCTGCAGCTGTCCTTACTGAGAGTGTAGATATTATACCCCTGCTTTCTGAACCACTCGGCATTCTCGCTTACACTCAGCGCCTGCCTGTCACAGCTCGATGAATTATTCGACATATACACCGACACTATTGTTGGTTTATCCAGCAGTTCTGAGAATTCCACTTCCTTTTCCTCCCCATCCTCAACAACTTTGATGCTGAATGAGGTATCCATTTTCTTTCCGGTTTCTATCATCCTTTAAATTTTATTACGCTAAAGATAGTACTCTCTTAGTTAGTGTTGCAGTTTATAGTTCCTTTATACTTTGCCAGTGGCCTCATGCTTCACTTCAAAGTTGCAGGAGTTTGCAATAAAGCACATGGTATTTGCTCTCTGATGAATGGAATTCAATTTGGCTATCATTCGTTCCTCCGTTACCGTTATTTCGGGTTTTAAGATCACTTCTGTAAATCTGCCGCTTCCGTCTTTGGCTTCCTCCATAGTTCCCTCCGCATAGTCTTTATAACTCTTTATAATTACACCCTCAACCGATGCCAGGTGCAATACCCAAAGCATATGGCATGAAGACAACGAAGCCAAAAACAGCTCTTCAGGATTATACTTCTCCGGGTCTCCTCTGAAGGATGGGTCAGAAGAAGCAAGGATTTCCGCTTTTCCATTTACTTTAATCGAATGTGCCCGTTCATAATCACGATAACCAGAAGTTCCGGAACCCTGATTTCCCGTCCATTCAACTTTGGATTGATACTTGTGCAGTTTCATCTTTTATTTGAGGAGTTAAGCTTTATAACAACTATGAAAGACTACTCAAAATACAGCTTCACAGAATTGTATGATATGGTAAATCATATTAATCAATTTAAGTACCCTGAAATGATCGAAGAAGTAGAAGCTGAGATCGAAAAAAGAAAAAGCAGAGGAGAGGTTCCTACCCTGCTAATTCCTAAAACTGACTGGAGTCCCTTTAAATTCTGGAAAAAGGACTAACTATACTCACTCAATAAAAATCTTCCGATCGCTGCCATAACCAGTGAGTGCTCGATCTCTCCACGACCTGCCATATCCAGAAATTCGATAATTGGCATTACATGAACATGAATACGTTCATTGCCATCCAGTTGCTGGGTTGATGTCTTCACACAATCCCGAGCTATAAAGGTATGGGTATAATTGCTTTGCATTGCAGGATTAGAACTCACCTTTCCCAGATAGATCCATTCCTCAGAACTAAACCCTGTTTCTTCCATTAATTCCCGCTTTGATGTTTCCAGCGGGTCTTCACCCGAATCACAAACTCCACCTGCCAGCTCCAGGGTCGGTTTTTCGATTCCATAACGGTATTGTTCCACCAACACGATCTCTTTTTCAGGCGTGAGCGCGATCACATTAATCCAGTCGGGACATTCCAATACACTGAACGTGGCCTTATGACCTTCCGACTGAATCTCCATATCTCTCTTTAATACCTTGAAGATATTCGTTGTATATTCCTCCCGTTCACCCGTGGTGATCCATGGTTCAATGGTATAATTAAATGGTGTCTTACTCATATGCCTGATTCAATGCGATTAATTCATTCTGAACTCACTTCTCCGGAAGCCCTTGCCAAAGCTACGGAAAAAGCCTGCGACCTGATGGAGGAAATTTATTCTAAGGGTATGTACCCAAAGATGATCGTTCACCGGGAATACTCAGAACACAACCCAAAGATCAAAGGGGAACTGGCACAACCAAAGGCATTCCGGTGGTATCTGCTGCGTGAAATGAATCGGCTGCTTTCCAAGAATGCGGATATTGAGATCACTGCTTCGCGACCTGTTATTCCTCTGAACGACCCAAAACTTCTTGATCACACAGATGAAGAAGAATGGGATTTCACCAAAAAGAAGATGTTCCTCTTCAGTCCGGAACGAACCGATATTTCACTGAATCGTCTTTCACATTATACCGGAACTGATCCCTGTGATTTTCAGCGATATATCCTGTTTACCAATTATGCTATGCATGTGGAGGTATTTCTGGATAAATATCCTGATTGTGTAAAACCAGCTCGTGATGGTGTTCAAATGCCAGCCTATCACCACAAACTTCCCGACAACAAGGGACTTACACTCATCAACATTGGAGTGGGTCCTTCTAACGCCAAAACCATTACCGACCACGTGTGTGTACTTCGCCCTGATGCCATGGTAATGGTGGGACATTGCGGCGGGTTACGAAACCACCAGGAGATCGGAGACTTTGTACTCGCCAGCAGCTATTACCGCGATGATAAAGTGCTGGATGAACTGTTCCCAATAGGCAATCCGGTCATTCCGAACTACCTGCTCAATATTTATCTGAAGGAAGTATTGGATAATCACGGCTTGAAACACCGAATCGGACCTGTATATACCACAGCCAATCGTAACTGGGAGTTCTCAGCTAAAGATACAGTACAGAAGATACACCAAAGCAGGAGCCTGGCTATTGATATGGAATCCTCTACGGTAGCCACCAACGGATTCCGTTATCGGGTTCCGCACGCTACACTGCTTTGTGTGAGCGACAAGCCACTACATGGAAAACCTAAACTTTCTGAGGCCGCCCAGACCTTCTATCAAAACTCGAAAGAGATGCACCTGCAGATCGTCATCGAGACCATTGAAATGGTTAAGGACTCCTATCCTGATGGACTGCCTAATTCCAGCATCCGCGCCTTCAACGAACCACTAATGGGCGGCGGCGAGGAATAAGAATCCTCCAATGTTGTCATTTCGACTGTACATGAGAGATCTATAGAGTTCTATTATCGTTCAGTATTTTTCCTCACATCCGTTCGGGTTAACAAAATATAGTGTCTTTGCGAGGAGGCTGTTTTTATTCAATAAACCTGGGTTTCCCGACGAAGCAATCTCAGGTAAAAGCATCGATTTTGGGGATTGCTTCGCTCCGCTCGCAAATAATAATGAATCGTTTTACGGGTATTGTTTATTGTTTATCAATAAATAATTATTGCTTTTCATAAATTCGTTTTATTTATTTGTCCTGAACTTCAATAAAAATCAGGGTTATGAAACTTAAGAAAGATTGGTCGTTACGGCACACCTTACATTACCTCACCTGGCTTTTCACTATTGGTTTGGTATTAAATTTTTTCACGGTACTCAGTATGTACTTTATTTCAGGAACAGACATTTTTATGAGCGTTCCGGGAATCGACCCTCTGGTGGGAATTGATTCCAGAGGAATGGACCTTCCGGATTATGAAACTGCAGAGAATAATTTCCTGATGATATTTGATGTCTATGTACAACCGGTTCTACTGTCAGATGGCGAGAATTTTGAATCATGGAATTATGCCATACTTGGTGCCCGGACTTTAAAATTCTCCGTTCTTTTCTCATTCTTTTTTCTACTGTCGCGAATTCTTCGATCTATTGCTGAACAAAATCCATTCGATGGTAAAAACCCAAGACGACTTTACATCATGGGTATTTTGCTTCTGCTTTATCCTTTATTAAACTTTCTCCATAGCTGGACAATTATTGAATTACTAAATACTCAAACATATTCATCCGACCTTGTCTTTAAGCATCATTTCAATCTCGACTTCCACCTTTTTATTGGGATGGTAATACTTTTGCTAGGATATGTATTCAAAGAAGGAGCCCGTATCCATGAAGAACAAAAACTAACGGTGTAAAAAATGGACAGCTTGAAAAATAATACTTCCCTTTCCTTTAGTTTATTCCTTATCAATTGCTTTTTCTATTTTTCTCTACTATCAGCAATTGCTTATCCGGTTTATCTCACATTTGGTTTGATCTATCCCGAATCTGACGCTCCACTTCTACGGACATCTATACAATTGAATGAAGATGAGCTTTCACTTTCTCACGATAAATTACCGACAGAATTTGAAGTTGAAAGTGGAACCGTATCTGTTCCTTTATCCTACCTGGCAAAAAATCATACCTCAGAGTTTGTGATACTGGGTATCACTGGCTTAGCTTTTTTGGGAGTTACTATATATGGATTGTGGCTATTTCTAAAAGTGCTTAAATCTGTTGAACGTGGACATGTTTTTGAAGAAAATAATGCCGATCATATCTATACTATTTCTATCATGCTTCTTATCGCATTTGCCTTAAAAGCTGTTGAAAACTTCACTAATCTATTTACATTTGCAGATTATTTCGGGATGAGGTTCTCTTTCTTCTTCGAAGTAAAATTCGGTTTACTATTGGGCTCAGCATTGACTTATATCCTTTCCATTATTTTGAGAAAAGCGCAGGAACAATACGAAGAACAAAAACTCACCGTTTGATCTATGGCTATCATTGTAAACCTGGATGTCGTGCTGGCCAAGCGGAAAATGAGCCTCACCGAACTTTCTGAAAAAGTGGGGGTGACCATGAGTAATCTATCCATTCTTAAAACCGGGAAAGCCAAAGCCATTCGTTTCTCAACACTGGAAGCGATCTGTGAAGTGCTGGATTGCCAGCCCGGAGACATACTGGAATACACTGAAGATTAAGTATTGACTGTGATCCCTCTTGTTGTCATCTCGAATGAATATGAGAGATCTAAAGAGTCTAAGTAACGTTCAGTATTTTTTTCCATATCCCTTTTGGATGACAGAATAAGATGTCTTTGCGAGGAGGCTGGGGTTTTTCAATGATTTGGGGATTTCCCACGAAGCAATCTCTCTCAAAACTGACCCCCTTTATTTTGAGATTGCTTCGCTCTGCTCGCAATGACCCAAAACTTTCTTGTAAGGAATGGCTTCTGTTCTGGTCTAACATATTAAAAAACAATGTTAGCTATGAATACTGAAACTTTCTCAACTACCGATTTCCTTAACCGATCTGTTAAAGACATGCGTCCTGATGAGCAACCCCGCGAAAAGCTTATGAAATACGGAGCAGGTTCTCTTTCCGATTCTGAGTTACTTGCCATTCTCCTCAGAACCGGAACCAAAAAGCTTAATGTGATCGAAACTTCGCGGGCTTTACTGGATCACTTTGGCGGACTTCATTCCCTCCTCAAAAAACAATGGAATGAGCTGGGTGTGATACCTGGAATCGCTAAAGTAAAAGCAGTTACTCTCGAAGCGTCGTTCGAACTTGCCCGGAGGATACAGGTCGCAGGATTAGGAGAGGAAATTCAAATAACATCCCCTGAAAATGCCGTTGCTTTCTTTGGACCTAAACTCCGTCATCTAACCAAAGAAGTCTTCATCGTTGCCTTCCTGAATAACAAAAAAGTGATGACAGGCTTCCATCAGGTGAGCTCAGGAGGAAGCAATGCCACCATCGTGGAACCAGCTGAAGTAATAAGACAAGCCATTCTGAACCAAGCCAACTCCATCATTCTACTTCACAATCATCCTTCAGGAAGATCAGAAGCATCAACTGCAGACGTCAACCTGACCAAACGAATCGCCGAATCCGGAAAACTACTCGGCATCCCTGTCGACGACCATATCATCATCGCGGGCTATGAATTTGTTTCCCTAAGAGCTGAAAAGCTCTTCAATTAAGAATTACTCAATGATCAATTAACGATGAAAGAAAATATTATCCTCATTAAGACTTTCGATTTCGCTATCAGAATTGTTAAGCTTAATAAGATGCTTTGTGATTCTACTAATCAATTCGACATAGCACGACAAATTTTAAGAAGCGGAACATCGATAGGAGCAAATACTGAAGAGGCAATTGGTGGAGAATCTAAGAAAGACTTTATCCACAAAATTTCTATTGCTTACAAAGAAGCCCGTGAAACTAAATTTTGGCTTAGAGTTCTTCAAGGGGCAGAGATTATCAATACAAAATTGGCTGAATCTCTTCTTCAGGATATTGAAGAGATATTGGCAATCCTTGGCAAGATCAAAATCTCATCAACTAAGTCTAATTCTTAATTGAATAATTCTTAATTCTTAATTGTCACACTCTTATCTTTGACTGAATTTTGAAACGACTACACGAATGAACGACTACCTCGAAAAGATCTTAAAAGCGTCTCTTGCTCAGTTTGAACTGGAAGAAATTCCATCTATCCATTTAGAAGCTCCAAAGGTGGCCAGTCATGGCGATGCCTCCACAAACCTTGCTATGATGCTCGCTAAGCCACTCAGAAATAACCCTCGGGCAATAGCGCAACAGATCGTGGAAGGACTGGATTACGACGAATCTAAAATTTCTGCTGTCGAGATTGCCGGACCAGGTTTTATAAATTTCCGGTTCGCTGAAGATTATCTGTATGACGAACTCTCTTCAGTGATCGAGGCTGGTGATGAGTATGGTAAAACCACGGCTAACTCCGGCAAGAAGATCCAGATCGAGTTTGTGAGTGCCAACCCAACCGGACCGCTTACCGTGGGTCACGGACGAAATGCCGTTCTCGGTGATACCATTTCCAGACTGATGGAATGGACCGGTGCCGAAGTAGAGCGTGAGTACTATTTCAATGATGCGGGCCGACAGATGCGCGTGCTTGGACAAAGTGTTCAGGCACGATACCTGGAACAATTGGGGAAAGATTTTGAATTTCCCGAAGGTGGTTATGAAGGCGAATACATCAAAGACATAGCCGCCGAGCTGATCGAAGAAAAAGGTGATTCGCTGGCAGAATCTGACGAATGGAAGCCATTTAAAGAAAAAGCCCAGGCTGAGATCTTTGCCGATATCAACAGCACACTGGAAAGGCTTAAGATATTGATGGACTCCAATTTCAACGAGCACAGTCTTTATGAAAATGGAGATATCGATTCTGTTGTATCCCGTTTGAGAGAGAAAGGATTGGTATATGAAGCCGACGGAGCTACTTGGTTCAAAACCACGGAATTCGGTAAAGAAAAAGACACTGTACTCATCAAAAGCACTGGTGAACCAACCTACCGTTTACCAGATATCGCGTATCATGCAAACAAACTGGATCGCGGCTACGACTTATGCATCGATATCTTCGGCGCTGATCATATCGCCACTTATCCGGATGTATTATCCGGACTCACTGCACTCGGATATGATGCCGACAAAGTAGACGTGATCGTTTATCAGTTCGTGACTATTGTAAAGGACGGCCAGCCATTTAAGATGAGCACCCGTAAAGCAAATTTTGTAACGCTGGATGAATTGATGGATGAAGTAGGTGCGGATGTGACCCGGTTCTTCTTCCTCATGCGCTCTCCAAATACACACCTTGAATTTGATATCGCACAAGCCAAAGAAGCTGGTGAGAAAAATCCCGTGTTCTATCTGCAATATGCTCATGCACGTATTTGCAGTATCCTCAGAAAAGCCAAAGAGGAATATTCATTTGATAGCGAAGTAAAACTCAATCTTCTAAAAGAGGATGCTGAGGCAGCGCTCATCAAAACGATCTTCAAATTCCCTGATGCCGTTCAAAGTGCGGCCGATGCCAAAGAACCTCATCGGGTGATCAACTACCTGAATGATGTCGCTTCAGCTTTCACCACCTTCTATCACGATTGCCGCATTATTGGTGTTGATACGGAACTAGCTCAGGCAAGAATTATATTGGCATCAACCACTGCACAGGTTCTTAAAAATGGGTTGACTATTTTGGGAATAACTGCTCCCGAAAGGATGTAGTGTGAAAAACCTGTTCCTCATACTTATTCTGGGTTTCCTGTATCAGGGGTGCGGAGTATTTGAGAATGAACAGGATCTGGATAAGTCTGATGTCGAATATGTTTGGCTACCAAATTGTGACTATGCTTACATAGTAGCTGAACAAATGCCAGTATTACAAGGTGGACTTGCAGCTCTTCAGGCCACTGTAGAATTTCCACCATCAGCTTACGAAGCCGGAAAAGAAGGACGAGTGACTGTTCGTTTTTATGTAAATGCAAAAGGCAGTGTGGTTGGCCCTGAAGTAATTCGAGGGGTGGAAACTAGCGTTGATCAGGCCGCATTGGAGGCGGTTGCAAAGGCCGTATTTACTCCTGGAGAGATAAATAGAAAACCCGTATGTGTACAATACAGTGTACCAATTATCTTTCGGATACCTGACTGATTATTTGATCAGCAACATAGATCTGGTTTCAATAAAAGCCCCTGCTTTTAACTGATAAAAATAGACTCCACTGGCAAGTGATGAAGCATCAAAACTAACCTGATATTTCCCGGTAGCTTTCTGCTCTTTCACCAATACCGCAACTTCCCTTCCAAGCATATCAAACACTTTCAGGGATACATCACTGTTCACTGCCAACTGATAACTGATCACTGTAACCGGGTTGAATGGATTCGGATAGTTCTGACTCAATCCAAACTCGATGGGATTATCATTTTCTGTATTGTTTATGACACCCTTCTGAACTTCGATCACAAAAAACAGACTATCACCTGCTTCATAAGTAAACTTGATAGCTGAGTTTTCTCTCATATCCACTCTATTTCCCGAATGTTGATCTTCTATAAAAACAGCCCAATCATCTGGAATACTTACGGTATTAACCCACTCCAATTTGTATTCTCCAGAATCATTCAGTTCCACAGATGACTTTATAACTTCAACCGTTCCTTCTGTTGATCGCCCCTCGAACACAGTTTTCTTTCCATCAGATCTCAGGAATGAAAAATTATTCTCTAGTCCACTCAGGGAACTCAACCTCAATACGTCAAATGGGTCAGAGCCTTCTTTTCCGGATTCATGAAAGATCAGTTTAGCCTGACTATCAAGAACCTTCCCTTCTTTAGTCAGCGTAAACTCCAGATAGGATAGTTGGCCTGCAGTATTTGCCTTCCCATATTTTACTGGTGTATTTGTGGACTTCTGATTCTGCCTGAATCTCAAAACCGCCTCATTATCTATAGCCTGAACAAAGAAGCCCTGCATTGGGGGAATGTATCTGCCCGCATCACCTAATCCGGAGCTTTCACTGTAGTATTTAAAACCAGCGCTGCCTCCTCCGGATGTTAGTAAAGGGTCCCAAACCGCATAGCTTGACCCCAAAGAGGTTCCATCGCTCACAATCTCGTGCCAGTCGATGGTGCCTGCAAAAGGATTCCCAACCAAATTATAACTCGAAGCATCATCTACACCGCGGTACAGGTCTATTATCACCGAATCCGGTTCACTACCACTAAATACCATTGATCCCGGTAATATTGAATTTCCGCTCGGCTCCTCATCAAAAATATAAAACAGATAGCCATGTCCGGGAGTAAAGAGAGTATCATTTCCGGCATATCCTGAAAAACTCTGACTATCCTCATTGAACAACCAATAAGTTGATTCGTTTTCTGAAACAGACTGGTCTGCCCAGCTTCCGGCCTGTGTGAAAAAGGGATCATTCAAGTCGCTGAACATGGAACTATCGAAAGGAGAGGAGATGACCCTCCAGCCCGAACCTGAATGACTGAAGAATCTGGAGTATTTCAGATCCCCTAATATTAGCCCATCACTTTTCTCAAGGTAGGCCGTATTGGAATTATTACTGATCAGTGTCAGTGCCTTGTTTGCCGGATTTAAAAATCCTGAATTAAGACTCAATTGTGTGTATAGTTCAAGGTCAGAGGCAAGTGTCACTGTATCCTCATTGATATCGATGATCAAAGAACTTAGGTACTGGCTACCAGTTACAAATTTCAGGGCACCCGAACCCATTTCCCAATCATTAATTGTCAGGCTTGAACTGGTATCCCCTGCAAAACCTAACCCTCCCGAGCTGTGATAAATACCACCATATAATGAAATATCATTCCCGTTTAATCCGAGTTCAGCTGTAGCTCCATCAAAACTTAACCCTCTTATAGAAATATCCTGATCAAGTACCACATCATGTTTTATTACTCCTCTGTAGAATGAAGAGGACGGTACCGAACCCCCATTCCAGGTTGAAGCTTCCGACCAATTCCCATCTGCAATGGTCTCCACCAGCACTTCTGGTTCTGTCTCACTTATAAGAATGGATACCCGCTGGCTGCCGGATTGCAATGAGCCTTCGTTTGAAACAGTAACCGTATATGTTCCTGCTGATGCATTTGAAATATAGACCTGTTCGATATTATCTACGTCATTATCCCCAAATGTGGCCGCATTATCAGGATTGTTTCTGTCCAGAACCCAGGGCTGATGTACTGACATCTCAGGATCAGTTACTTCCAAATCCAGATCATTTATCAGGATCACATCGCTTGGATCATCCCCTGTGATTGGTGAAGTTCCTTTTGGATCCGTCCAGGCTATTGTTATGATCAGCGGACGTTCTGAAGTATGATCATACTCAATACTGATACTGTTTCCATCAACAAGAGTGGTGTCTTTAAAAACAGATAAGCCCGGGTCTGAATTTTGTGATGAAAGAAAACGAACTGCACGCTCAGTATTCAGCAAACCCCAGCCTGTTTTATAGTCAGGACCTTCATTGCCGATATCATCTGCGGTATGTGCCAATAAAGCTCTTAGAGAAGCCGAAGACAACGTATCGGAATACAGGCTTTGATAGTGTTCTCTTATCAACGCTACTGAGCCTGTTACTACCGCTGTGGCTGCGGAGGTCTGGCTTGAAGTAGCATATGCAGAATTTGACGATGATGTGGATGTATACAAACCTGAACCAGGCGCTACGATATCCGGTTTGATACGACCATCATCCGTCGGGCCAAACCCTGAAAATGAAAGTGGAGTAACTGAACTCAGGTCATCGAAATTTCCTGTTGAACTTTGAACTGCTCCTACCACAAGAACATTTTTTGCTACTGAAGCCGCATTCACGGTCTCAAAGCCAGAAGCACCACCATTTACTTCCCGGGTAACGGATTCTTCGATGCAAACAAAACTATCATTCAGTGTATAGTGGGTGAGCGGTTGTGTTGTAGGTCCAGTTCCTCTTTGATTCCCCGCAGCTTTTATGATGAGGTAATCCGGGGCCATATATGCCACACTATCCCAGTGTTGAGCCTGCGAATCATAGTACCCAAATTGATATGCCTTTGAGCTATTTACTGAAGGTAAAGTGTACCAGGTCCAGCCAGATCCACAAATACTGCTATTAGTCGTCCAGCCTGCTATCTCGGTATAAGGATGAGCCGATGTCAGCAACCCTCCAGCAGCTGATATCGCCATTTCTGAAATATCATCGGTCCAGTTCCACGCTTCAACGAGTGCTCCGTTCGCCATTCCCCGGGCATCAGAATCAACTCCTGTTGCAACCATAGTTCCAACCATTTGTGTAGCATGAGCATTATTGGCTCCAACCGAACTTTCCTCCCATGTCACCCGACCTGAATATTCCTGATGAGTTAGTAATGGCTGATTTGAATCCCAGTATCCAAGCGTTATTCCATTTCCTGATAAGCTTAATCCCGCAATTCCTCCGCTCCAAAGCTGATTGTTATTAACGGCTGTGGCTGCCGCCAGATTCGCTGATTCATAAATGATCGGAAGTTGAGTGCTCAGCAGAACCTTTTTCTTTGATTGATTCTCCGCAAATCTCAATAATGCTTCTTTGTCGAATGTCTGAGAAAATACTTCCCCGGTTCCCAAAACAAACAGGAGTAAAAACAGGAGTATCTTTTTAAATGACTTGGACGGGCTCATTGAATATGATTTAAAGCCCTAAGATAACAGAAGTGAAATCAGGATAAAATCAGGCAGGTGTTAATTTAGTGAAGCAGACGATCCCTCTTACTATTTGCTCGGTTATTTTAAATCCAGCCTGTTCAAACAGTTTGTTGCTTTCATCCTTCGACCAGAACTTGATCCCTCCCAGAGCAATAGATTCCTGAAGCAACCTTCCGTACCAGGCATCACTCTTAATGAGATGCATCACAAAAAACACCCCGTTTTCCTTGATCACCCTTCGGGCTTCGTAGAGTACTTTGATCTCCTCTGAAAGTTCATTCAGTGTTCCACCCATGACAATACCGTCAAAGGTTTTGCTGAAAAAAGGAAGTTCACGTCCATCGGCCCGAAGAAATACCATATCGGTTTCGTCAGCTTCTGCTTTGAGTCTTGCTTCTTCCAGCATTTGAGAAGAAAAATCGAGCGCTACAATATTCGCCTTCTTTTGAGCAGCTTTCAGAGCTCTACCATACAAAGCTGTTGAACATCCCAGATCCAGATACAGTCCGTCTTCTTTGGGTGCGGTCCACTCAATCAGTAATTCATGTTCTTTTTCGATCGGAAAATCTTCCCCGGACAAGAGGGAGAGTGAGCGTTTTCTCCATATATCTTCATAGATCGCAGCTGTTAGCTTCCAGTGATTGGAATAAGAAGCCAGCGAGGTAAACCCGGGTTCTTCGCCCAGCAGGTCGATGATGTTATTCTTTACGGGATACTCATCACCATCCTGCGAACAAATGGTGCCATTAAACGGAGTTAGCAGATTGGCCACTCCATCCGGTACGTGAATACCTGCACGCTCATTTTCAGGTGATCGTAATTCTAAATTCATATCCTTCTCTTTTAATGGGAGACTGCTTACGCCCTAATCGTACCAGTGTTTCGCTACTTTTGCAACACGAGAGATATCTGTGCGCCTTTATCAACACTTAACATCTTTGCAGCATTTCCTTTGTTGATCCCGATCTCCAACATACCTGAACTTCCAATAAAAGCAGCTGGTTCACCAGGTAGAACATCTCCAAAAGTATTAACCAGATGATCGACCATAGTGTTCCCGACATAGATCCTGACCTTCCTTCTGCCGATGGTCTCCTCCAGCAGATCTTCAGATATATTGGTTATCAGATTCCCAAAACGATCTATATGAATTACCCAGCCTTGTAGTCCGTCCTTGTCTCCGATCGGCACTGCCCAGTGATAGGTCACCAGGTCTTTGACCGGATCTCCCAGTTCTTTTAACGAAACCCCGTTACTAAGATGAGCAGCAACCGGAGCGAAAATATCGCGACCATGAAACGTTCTTGACCGCTCTTCTCTCCAATATTTCTGATTGGTCAGCTTGATGGCTTTGTATTTGAATTCATCATATAACAAAGAAAAGATCCCGTTATCGGGACCTACGAAATACTGATCTTCTACTTTTAAGACAATGGGTTTTCGGTCTGTTCCCACACCCGGATCTACAACCACAAGGTGCACCGTTCCCGGTGGAAACATAAATGCTGCATTCCGGATCACCCATGCTCCTGCCATGATATCCTGAGCAGGAATTTCATGAGAAACATCAACAAGGCGCACTTCAGGGGATATTCCCAGGATCGCCGCCTTCATGGCGCTCACGTAATGATCCTGCAGCCCAAAATCAGAAGTAAGAGTGATTATTTGGCTCATTAAGCATAGCTATTGAGCATAACCGGCATCACGAGCATCAGGATGTCTTCGTTTTCATCATCTGATGAAGGTTTAACAATACCGGCACGATTCGGAGAAGAAAACTCGAAGCTGACTTCCTCATCATCGATATTACTTAACACATCGCCCAGATACTTCGCATTAAAACCAATCTCCATGCCTTCATTCTGATATTCACACTCGATTGTTTCTTTCGCCTCGCTGCTCATATCAAGGTCTTCAGCGCGAATGGTAAGTTTATCCGTTTCCATCTGCAGACGGATCTGCCGAGTAGTTGAGCTCGAGAATATAGAAACCCTCTTTACAGTTGAGAGCATCTGATCTTTACTGATGGTAAGAAATTTGTCGTTGTCACGGGGAATTACAGAATCGTAATTCGGATATTGCTCATTTATAAGTCTTGTGATCAGAATGGTATTACCACTTTTGAACCGTGCATGATCCTGAGTAACTGTTACATCGCAATCATCACCTGAAATGGTTTTCTGTATCAGACTCAGCGCTTTATCCGGAATAATGAAGTTCACGGGGCTTTCGGAAGTGATCTCTTTGTTTGTGTACTTGACCAAACGGTGTCCATCGGTAGCTACAAATTTACTTTCTTCCGTCCCGATCTGAAAATACACACCCATCATTGCAGGACGGAGGTCATCACTTGAAACTGCAAACAAAGTTTTATTGATCGCTTTATGAACCAACTCAGAAGTCGAAACAATATGGGTTCCGTCATCCAGATTTGGCACTTCTGGGAATTCCTCGGCTTCATCACCTACCAGCTTATAATTACCTTTATCGGTGCGGAAGTTGATATTCTTGCGCTCATCCACATCAAAGAACACGGTAATGTTGGGCAGTTGTCTTAGTGTCTCGAGTAAGCGGCGTGCAGGAATTGCAACAGCGCCGTCATCCTCGATATCAGCATCTATATACTCAATGATAGAGATCTCAAGATCAGTGGCTGTAAGTTTAAGCCGCCCATCTTCACTTTCGAACAAGATGGTTTCCAAAATAGGAAGGGTTGCTTTCGACGGTACAGCACCGATCACCGCTGAAAGGCCTTTGTTAAGTTCGCTACTTGATACAGAAAATTTCATGAATCCGTGTTTAATATGTTTTCAGGACAATTTATTCCCCAATCTTGCCCTTTCAAAATGATGTGCTTATACTAAGAAATCCTCGTTCTCTCTGCAACCAGAGAGCGTGCAAAAAAACCACTCAAATAACCCTGTTTTCCTATCGTTAAAGCGCTACTGTTTTACCATTAATTTGCCTCTTTTTAATGAAAAGGATCTTTTTAGCGCTATTTATTCTGAGTCTTACCTCTGGTTTTGCCTTCGCACAAAGCACAGTGGCCAAATATGGCAATGATTTCCTGAGTACGGGTGCCGGTGCAAGAGCATTGGGTATGGGAAGTGCTCATTCAGCACTCACATCTGATGTTACCTCAGGTTACTGGAATGTAGCTGGTCTGTCCTCATTAAATACTCCGGAATTAATTTACATGCATTCTGAGCGCTTTGGTGGCATTGTTGGTTATGATTACGGAGCTGCTGCTATGCCGTTATCATCAGGTAAAGGTGTTATAGGGGTGAGCTTTTTCCGGCAGGGTGTTGATAATATTGCTAACACGCTTAATGCATGGGACAAGGACCGCGGACCCAATGGCGGTCCAAAGGAAGACCCCGAAGCTTATATCACTAAGTTCAGTGCCGCAGATATGGCATTCTTCATTTCTTATGCCAGGCAGCATTCAGAACTTCTTTCATATGGAGCTTCCGTAAAGATCATCAATCAGCGCCTGGGACCATTTGCCAACGCCTGGGGGTATTCACTGGATGTGGGAGTTCAATACAAAACCGACATTGCTGATCTGGGCGCTTCAATCCAGGATGTGACCACCATGCAGAA
Organism: Rhodothermia bacterium; assembly: GCA_030427885.1. GTDB lineage: Bacteria > Bacteroidota > Rhodothermia > Balneolales > Balneolaceae > JAUICM01. The sequence goes on from JAUICM010000003.1 coordinate 392,327, forward strand.
AATGTGGACAGTGAATGAAGATGAATTTGAGGGGTTTGAAGAAGCTTTCGGGGATTCCATCCCAACCGGACAAAATGAATTTGTGTTACCTTCTGTCAGATTGGGAGCCTCTAAAACCTTCTCCGTTTCGGATTTTGATTTTGTTACTGCGCTGGATCTGAACCTTCTTTTTGAAAATCGCCGGGCGTACTATCTGAACATTTCCCGAATGAGTATAGAACCTCATGTGGGTGCAGAAGCTACTTATAAGAACCGGATTTCTCTTCGGGCAGGACTAACAGATTTCATCGACGATCCTGAATCTGGTTTTACTGTCTCACCAACACTTGGTTTAGGTTTCCGGGTTTCAACATTCTACATCGACTATGGCTTTGCCAGCTTCGCCGGAACATCAAGTAATCTTGGGTACACGCACCGGATCTCTTTGAAGTTTAAGCTTTAAGCAACTGAACAGGAACAGCAAAACTTCACTTATTCACCCACCGTTTCAGCATTTTAAACGTGCTATTGATTGTGATGGGCTTGGTTAGGAAATCATCCATTCCAGCTTCAAAGCACCGTTGCCTGTCTTCCAGCATCGCATTAGCAGTAAGGGCTATAATGGTTGAATCATTAGATGCGTTACCGAGATTTGATCGTATTTCTTTTGTGGCGCCAATACCATCCAGCAAGGGCATTTCCATATCCATCAATATCAGGTCGTAGTCATTGGCTGCAGACATTGCCACCGCTTCTTTACCGTTTTGCGCAAGATCAGCCTGTATGCTCAGCTTCTCCAGTATTTTCAGCGTCACCCGCTGATTAATGATATTATCTTCGGTAATTAGCACTTTTAGATCACTAAACAATTTTGCAGCCTCTTCCACCACCGCCTTGGTATCGATCAACGCTTCATCTTCTTCTACGGATTTATCTATAAGATGAATCAGATGATCCATTAACTGGGATTGCCGGACCGGTTTACTTAAGACCAGATCAAAGATGGCTTTTTCATCCTTAGGAATGGTTTCATGAATGGAACTTAAGAGGATCAACCTGGGCTGTTCTTTTGCTTCTTCCCGGATGATCTTTGCCAGCTCCACTCCATTCATATTCGGCATCTGCATATCAAGAATACAAAAATCACTCGCGGAAAGCAGTTCAAGTTTAGCTGCTAAATCCTCCGGCCTTTCATAAAGTCTGGATTCCATTTCAACCAGGTCACACTGCTTTTGAAGAATAATTCTATTTGGTTCATTATCGTCCACAATATGAGCTGTAAGGCCTTTTAATTTTTTATACCGTGCCGGCCGCTCAACACCATCACTCAAATCCTTCGCTTCAATAGTAAAGGAAAAGGTGGTACCCATTTCGAATTTACTTTTTACTGTTATTGAACCCCCAAGGGCTTCTACTATTTCTTTACTGATCACGAGTCCTAACCCAGTTCCACCGAAGCGACGGGTTGAACCTGTATCCACCTGAGAAAAGCGTTTAAATAAGAGTTGCAGGTGTTCTTCCTTTATTCCGATACCGGTATCCTTAACTTCAAACTTGACGTTTCCCGGTCGATCATATTCATCACTCAGGGAAATCTGAACGAGTACCGATCCTTTTTCGGTAAACTTCACGGCATTACTAACCAGATTAATAAGTACTTGTTGTAAACGTGTTTTATCGGTCTGAATGAGCGATGGAACATTCGGATCCATCGAATAAAGTAACTCGAGATCTTTTTTTCCCGCCAGTGACGAAAGTAATTCCAGTACATCCTCCGTAGTGGTCTGTATGTTCACTTCTGAAAGTTGTACATCCAGGTTACCGGATTCAATCTTGGAGTAATCCAAAATGTTATTAATGATACCCAGCAGATTTTCTCCGCTTAATCTGATGGTTCGTACATATTCGGCTTTTTCACGATTCAGACTACCGTCATCCAGCAAACCGGAGAAGCCTATCACTGCATTCAGCGGAGTACGGATCTCATGGGACATGGTAGAAAGAAACTCCGTCTTAGCTCTGGATGCCGCTTCAGCATCTATCCGGGCTTCCTCAAGAGCCTTGGTAAATCGGTAACTTAGAATCAGGGACTGCAGGAAAACAAAAAGCAATTGCCCGGTGTAGCTGAGAATCAGCAATGGATTCACATATCCAAAATAATCCGCAATCTGATATAAAAACACGAATAAAACCACGCCGGTACTGGCCAATGCAAAAGCGGATCCGGGTCTTTTGTTGATCGCCCCCCTCACATAGATATAAAAAGCATAGGCGATGTAAACACTCAGGATTACGAAAAAAGGTGTAATTGTCCGGGTAAATATCAGTGGCGATGTAAAAATAGTGAGGGCTACAAACAACAGGCAGATGCCACTTAGTATCTGCATTAATAATTTTGAAGTTTCTTTAGGATACAGGTTCCAGGTATACAAGCCAAAGAAGTAGACAGCCAGAAATAAACTGATATACTCCAGCCGGACCGTCATAAACCATGGTAAATCGGGTAACAGATCGTGTAAAGGGTAGTTACCAAACCCGATAACCCGATAGGTATAAATCAGACAGAAGAGAGCGAAGTATAGAATCGTCCGATCGTTACTGCTGAAAAAGAATAATCCTAAGAAAAAGAAGCCGGCCAGCAGCAGCCCCCCGGTTAACGCCCAGGCATACACGGTACTTTTCAGATTTTTAACCCGAAGCACTTCCGTATCACCCAGAATCAACTCCTGTGAAGTCCCTCCCTTGCTATGATCAAAATTGGTAATATGATAGACCAGCTCCAGCGTGTTACCTAGTACCGAATCCGGCAAAGCATCCAGTGGTTTGAGCACGTGACGCCATGCCGGAATATAATCTTGTTTTTCCTTAGCGGGAACCCCGTTCTGAGCAAATAATACTCCATTTATATACAGTCGATACGACGAATAGGCATCCGGTACTTCCAAAGAAAGTGGACCGGAATTATCCGGTAATAGTACTCTGAGATAGTACGTTGCTGCTCCGTAAGCAGGCTTTTGATCTGCGGACCATAAATAAGGAAAGTTCACTTTTTGTGGGACAATACCTGAAGAGTCGATCTCACCAGGTAACAACAAATGATCCCAGTAAAAATCCCAGGTACCCTTAACAAAAACTATGGGTTCACTCTCAAAGTCATGCGCTCTCAGGTCTAATTCTGATGATTGAGCCATCAGCATTCCCGGGATACCGAACAGTATCAGGCATACCCACATTAAAGCTTTTCTGAATAACATATCCCAGCTATAAACTCAACATGGCAGGCAATGTACATAAAAATATATCCTGCTGTTTTAGAACTTTTTATGCTAACGATTACCCATTAGCATATTAGCAATTTATACAAGCATCCTATTCTTAGGAATTATTTATTTACCTTAGACTGAACCCAACCATCATTCCAAAACTTTACATTTTGAGAATCATACTTCTGGGACCAACTGCCTCTGGTAAAACCGCACTTTCTATTCAACTTGCTGAGGAACTGGGCACTTCAATAATTTCCGTGGATTCCCGGCAGTGTTATAAGCATCTGGATATCGGAACCGCCAAACCTTCAGAAGAAGAGCTCGCCCGCATTCCACATTTCAACATTTCTAATCTGGATTTGGATCAGGATGATAGCGCCATTCAGTTTGTTCAACGGGCTGAGAAGTGGGAGAGTGAGATCCTGAAGAACTCTGAACATGCGATTTACACTGGAGGAAGTACTCTACACCTCACAGGACTGATCCAGCCTTTTAATGATGTCCCCAATTCGAATGAAGCTAACATTGCGGAATTAAATCAACGAATCGAAAAGGAAGGGCTTGAGTCGCTCTTTGAACAACTCAAAGAAGTTGATCCCGAATACATTCCTAAAATGGATGGGATGAACCGTCAGCGTATCATTCGGGCGCTGGATGTTTGGATGCAAACCGGTAAGCCGTTCAGCTCTTTCCATTCGGATGAGAAGGTCAAACCACCAAAGAATACTATTGTTTTTGGATTGAATCACCCCCGCAAAGCTCTCCACAAACGCATCAATAAACGGGTAGACCTAATGATAGAACAGGGTTTGATAGATGAAGTTCGATCGATTCTGGATCGGGGATATTCCAAAAATCTTCAGGCCTTGCAAACGGTGGGTTACCGGGAAGTCACCAGCTATTTTGATGATGACTTCACCAAAGAAGAGATGATTGCTAAGATAAAGACCAATACGCGCCGTTACGCCAAACGGCAGATCACCTGGTTTCGCCGATGGGATTTCATTCAGTGGATGGATGCTTCTGAGTTGAGCGTGGGGGAGATGAAGGAAAATATCATTTCAACGTTGAAATCTTCCTGAGTGAAAGAAGGACCTTTTCGATTATCCAATTTGGTTCTTTCTTCGCCAACTGTCGGATCAGAATGACAGTTCATTTTCTATCGTATCAAAACCCCAAAAAAAACCGGGTATCTAATAGCGGCTAAGTTATATAAGCCTTATTTTTGAACTTCACTTTTAAACGAAGTCAAACCATGTACAAAGCTAAAGTTAATGTAACTCTGCGCCCTTCCATATTAGACCCTAAGGGCAAGGCTGCACATCACGCACTCCAGAATCTGGGATTGAATCAGGTTTCAAAAGTTCGAATTGGTAAGTTTATTGAGCTGGATGTGGAAGCAGATTCAGAATCTGCAGCGAAAGAAATTGTAGAATCGGCTTGCTCTAAATTGCTTGCCAATGAAGTAATGGAAGACTTCGAAATCGAGATCGAATAACCCATGATCTCCGAGGCTCTTTACAAGACATATCTTGAACCAGTGATGTCTGGTACGGAAGAGCTCACTGAGACTGAAACCGAGGAGAAGGTAGAAGAATCGATCCAATCTCCCTGGCGTTTGATCTTGTATGATGATGATATTCACACATTTGATGAGGTCATCGAGCAACTAATGAAGGCAACGGGATGCGGTTTATCCCGGGCTGAAGAGATCACCTGGAAGGTGCACAACGAAGGCAAAGCGATCGTTCACGAAGGTGAATTTGAAGAATGTCTTCGCATCGACAGCGTGCTTAAAGAAATTCAACTTGTTACCGAAATAAAAGGATAACCGTGGCAACATTCGGCGTAATCGTATTCCCTGGCTCTAACTGTGATCATGACGCATATCATGCAATGAAGCATGTAATGAATTGTGATGTAAAATTTCTATGGCATAAAGATACCGACCTTGCGGGCATCGACTTTCTGATCGTTCCAGGCGGCTTTTCTTATGGGGATTATCTTCGCTCAGGAGCTATTGCCCGCTTTTCTCCGATCATGCAGGAAGTGGTTAAGTTTGCCGAAAAGGGCGGTCCGGTAATGGGAATCTGTAATGGATTTCAAATTCTTTTGGAGGCGCATCTAATTCCGGGCGCTATGATGCATAATCAGAAACTGCGCCATGTTTGTAAAGACATTTACATGAGATGTGAAACCACTGATAGTTTATATACTTCCGGATTGGAAAAAGGCCAGATCTTCAATATTCCTGTTTCTCATGGTGAAGGAAATTTCTTTATAAGTGATGACGGCCTTAAATCATTACAAGATAACGATCAGGTGCTGTTCCGATACTGTGATGCAAATGGTGATCTTACTGAAGAATCGAATTTTAATGGATCTATCGATAGTATTGCGGGGATCACAAACACTGGCCGTAATGTTCTTGGTATGATGCCTCACCCTGAACGTGCTATGGAGAAGATCCTGGGTTCGGAAGATGGTAAGCCTATCTTTGAATCTATTCTCAATTCCTTGTCGGTAGCGTAGGATTTAGTACCTTCTCTGCATGAGCAGTGAATCATCTACATTAACCCTACACAGCAGTGGCCTTGTTAAAAAGTATCGCAAGCGTACTGTTGTTGATGATGTTTCCATAAATGTGAAGCAGGGTGAGATCGTGGGTTTGCTTGGTCCTAATGGTGCTGGTAAAACCACTACTTTTTATATGATGGTTGGCCTGGTTACTCCAAATGCCGGTAAAATCTTCCTCAATGAAACTAACATCACCAAAACCCCAATGTACAAACGGGCCCGAATGGGTGTTGGGTATCTAGCACAGGAAGCCAGTGTATTCCGGAATCTTACTGTTCGCCAAAATCTTGAATCAGTGCTTCAATTCCATTCTTTTTCCAAAGCCGAGATCAAAAAACGCTGTGACCGCCTAATAGAAGAGTTCTCCCTTCACAAAGTAGTAGACAGTAAGGGCTACAGCCTTTCAGGCGGAGAGCGCCGGAGAACCGAAATTGCACGCGCTCTAGTTACTGATCCCAAATTCATTCTTCTTGACGAGCCTTTTGCGGGGGTGGATCCGATTGCTGTTGAGGATATTCAGGAGATCGTTTCAAAATTACGTCACCAAAATATTGGTATTCTTATCACTGACCATAATGTACACGAAACTCTTGCTATCACCGACAGAGCTTACCTGATGTTCGAAGGTAAGATCCTTATGGAAGGTTCAGCTGATAAATTGGCTAATGACGAAAAAGCCCGAAAACTGTATCTTGGTGAGACCTTTAAATTAGACCGATATAACTAACTATTGCACTGAGACATGAAAGAAGTAACAGTTCAGGAACTGAAAGAAAAGAAAGAAACCGGAGAAGATTTTTACCTATTGGATGTACGGGAAGGCTTCGAATATATGGTTTCTAATCTGGAAGGAGAGAATATACCCCTTGGGGAAATTGACACACGGTTCTCTTCCATCGAAGACAAGAAAGACGAAGAAGTTATTGTAATGTGTCGCTCCGGCAATAGAAGTAGTAGGGTATGCTCATATCTGGAAAGCAAAGGCTTCAGTAATGTTGCCAATCTAAAAGGCGGAATTACAGCCTGGGCCAAAGAAATTGACCCTTCTATACCAGTAGCATAGTTAAACGATCGCTGCGATCTGGTTTAACAGCTCCTGATTGCTTTCGGTATTTTTAAGCACCTTTAGTAGTCCAAGCATCGATTCTTTTGGAGATTTCTTCAAAAGATATCTTCGAACCATATTTCGTTCTTCAAGGGAATCAGTGATGAACTTATCTTCATTTCTGGTTCCTGACGCGGTGATATTTATAGCCGGATAAATACGGTCGTTCGCCAACTCACGGTCAAGTACCAGCTCCATATTTCCTGTTCCTTTGAACTCTTCAAAAATAAGGTCATCCATTCTGGAATTGGTCTCGATCAGACAGGTTGCTATTATAGTAAGCGATCCACCGCCTTCGATCTTACGGGCTGAACCAAATATCTTCTTGGGTATTTCAAGAGCCCTGATATCCAAACCACCCGATAAAGTTCTACCACTATTGGTTTGAACGGCGTTATAAGCACGGCCCAATCTGGTGAGTGAATCAATAAGCAGAACAGCATCTTCACCCATTTCTGCCTTACGTTTTGCGTATCCAAGGGTCATCTCACAAATGCGGATATGGCTTTGAGTCTTTTTATCATTTGAAGATGCAAAAACTTCTGCGTCGGTAGAACGAATAAAATCGGTTACTTCTTCCGGACGCTCGTCGACAAGCAGTACACTCAGGTGAAGATCTTTGTGACTTTCCGAGATCGAATTCGCGATCTGCTTCAACAATACCGTTTTACCTGTTCTTGGGGGGGCTACAATCAATGCACGCTGACCTTTTCCTATCGGAGCTACCAGGTCTATCACTCTCATTTCAGTGTCATCAGCACGTTCACCCATTTTGATCCAGTCAACAGGCATGATTGGTGTCTGGCGCTCAAATTTAGGACATCGGGTCCATGCTTCCACCGGCTGTCGATTTACTACATCTACGGAAAAGACGTGTTTGTTCCCTTGATTATCTTCTTCAAATTCTCCTTCCAGCACCAGTCCCTGACGAAGATCGAGTGCTTTAACTTCTTCTGGTTTTAAGAACGGATCCTTTGGGCTGTAACTGAACTCGTAATCCAGTTTGCGGATAAAGCCCCAGCCTTTTTCATTTATTTCTAGAACTCCTGCATATCGTCCCGCTATACCCTGATTGTTATTCCAATAGAATTTGGGTATAAAAACATTACCACCTTTACTCTGGTTTCTGTTTTTCTTGTTGTTGTTACGATTCTTGTTCTTGTTACGGTTCTTATAGTTTTTTCTATTCCGTGCCATTCAAACGTTATAAAAGTTGCTTAGTCTCCTATCAATCGGGGTTCCCGAAAACTCAATCAATAATGATGTGGATTAATATCTAAGGAGAGCTGAAAAAAAGGTGGTGCGGATTTTATTATCCGCACCAATTCTTGAAGATGAGAAAAGATACAAATGTTTTGCTTGATAGCAAATTATCTAACCGTGGTGGTCTCGTTGATCCAGCTGTAGCAGCTCATCAATGAACCATCCACTTTAACTTTTTGTCCTTGCTCATATCCTAATGTGAAAAACTTATCCTCGGTACTTGGTGTTACCGCTTCATAGGTTGCAAGCTGAGAAGTAACCGCATTAGATACGGAAGAATCTACTTGTTTAGCTTTGTTCAGGTAATCAACCACTACCCAGTACACCACTTTGTCTTTTGCTTCCAGTTTTCTGTTCTCAGTACATTTTGAAACTGCCTGCCCGTAAATATTGGCCATCTTCAGGTAGGCCAGACCATAATTTGAATCTATCTTAAGTGCAGCATTAATGTAAGTTTTTGCTGTTTTCAGATCATCCATACTTGAATAAACATCTGCCAGGTCAAGATTGATCTCTTTTTTGTTTTTGTCATCCGGTGCACTGGCAAGTGCTTCTTTGTATAGTTTGGCAGCTTCTTTATAGCTGGCATTACCCTTCTCTATGTCAGCGAGTGAAAGAGCACTTTCAAAAGTAGGAGCCAGGCTATGGATCTTTCTTAAAGTCACAATCAACTCCTGTTGCATATCCAGAGCTTCCTGAGCATCAGCCACACATTTCAGGTCTTCGATAGAATTTGGATCCGCTTCAAGTTTGTCGCTGCAAAAACCAAGTCTTTCTTCCGGAGAATCAAATACTTTATTCAATAATTCGTCGAAGTATGCAAGCTGCTCCTCATTCGCAAATGGTTTAGCTGTGTTGATCATGTCGACCACTTCCTGCTTTCGTGCATCATCGCGAACCATGTTATCGAGAGTAACTCTCAGATAATATCCTTTTGCGAGCTTGGTTGTCCTCTCAGCGTCCATCCTGAACATCGCCTCAAAGTCCTCATAGGCTCTTTGCAGGCCATTCTCGATGTTTCTGTAGTTTTCCAGAAAATATCTTCCGCGTCGCTGATGAAGTTCATATTTGTCTTGCTCCTGATCGGTGAAAATCTCAAAGCTCATTTCAAAAATCATTAACGCACTGTCCAGATACGCCTCTCTTTCACTGGGATTCTGCTTCTCTAATCCAATCTCAGTATAGATCTTGATAAGTTTGCTGAACTGGGTAGATAGATTAAATCTTGGGTTACCCTCCATAGTTTTTGGCTTCTTACATAGCATCCATCTTCCATAATTCAGGGCAAATGGATAGTCTCCATTCTGATAGTTACCCCCAAAAATAGAATATGCAGCTATTTCGCTCATCCCATTTGGTGGGTTTGGATTACAATTCTCTTGCGCCTGTACAAACGACGAGCCTGCTAACAAAATCCCTGCTATTGTAGCTAATACTTTCATTGTATTCTTTAATTAGTTAATCATGTATTTATATAAACTTTCGAGTTTATATAATTATTACCTTAGAATTATCTAAGCTTAGGTCTGACAAACATATTTTCGGTTAGGTTCACGGAGAAACCAAACGACCAAATACGCTCTTCTATTAAGTTGTTATTTGTTGTACCCCTGATTCCATATTGGATGCTCAGATCTATTGATGAAGCTGTTCTTGACAACAAGCCTATCCCTGCATTGAGCCATAAGGTACTAATGTCATCCTCTTCGAATCTCAGATGACCGGTGTCATAAGATACTCCAGCAGAATATTTAAATCTTGAAAAAATTAACGTAGAATTTCTTTTGTATGGATGGTACTGAATACCGCCTCCGAACTTAAGTCTGTCCTTCAAATAAACCTCATCTCCCGGTCTCAGGTCATTCGAAAAGTCTCCCCATTTCTGAAGCATCCCTTCAGCTGAAAAATTGAGCACTGACGAAGGTGCGTAACCAAGTCCGAATACAGCCTCAAGAGGCATCTTGATATTACCTTCAGTCAGAGCCAGATCTGCAGAAAGGTCAACTTCCGTGCCTACTCCTTCCACACTTTTCTGGGATTTAAATTCTTCTTCTGCGTTAATTGAAAATGGTAGATTCAAGGTAGCTCCCAGAGAAATTACGTCACTTTTTCTGAAGACTCCTCCATATCCTATCGTCAATCCAAAACGATGCGCCAGGGTATTCCCAGTCATCGTTGCTTTTTGTGTCTGAGTAGAGAAGCTGGTAGAGCTGAATCTGAATTTCTCGCTATTCTCCAGGTTCATAAACACGAATGAAGGAGCATAACCGATAGAAATATTTTTTGTGAGCTTAAAACCGATACCAACCTCAAATTTGTTCAAACCACCAAAACTTCTCACTTCATTAGTATAGTAAACTGTATCTGTTGGTGAGGTATTGAACGACTTCAGATCAATAATACTGTAATTAGACCTGGTTATAGGGAACATGCCTACAGAAAGTCCCAGTCTGTCTTTTTTGAGAGGAAATACGGCGTGGAGGTAATTTGCCTCAAGATTAGAATTCTTTTCTGAGGACAAGTCGGTTTTACTGCTGAATGAAGAAAACTGTATCCCGGATGAAGCCCTTGTCACAAGCGCTCTTCCCCACAATGCAGGGTTAGAGATATTCGAAGATTCTCTGTTTAAGCTTGAAACTCCAAAAACACCCTGAGATTTAAATACTGCGGAGGTAAGATCGATTGGATATCCAACACCTACGGCAGAATAAACTGACCCTGATCTTGATTCACTTGGGTCAGTAACCTGTCCAAATGCAGTTCCCGTTACTAATGCCAATACAATCAGTAAAGATATTTTTTTAATGCTACTCATCAGTTTGTCTCCTTTACTAATCCATAAACGATCACTTTAGGAGCCAGGGCTTTATCAGCGACATTAACTCCGTAAATAGAACTGTATGCCATCAGGCCTTCGCTTGCAAACGGATAAATATAAACCTCATCAAGTGCTGTACTACCAAATAGATTTGCATTAAATAATGCGGTAAGATTGAATGTATACTTTCCTTTAGAATATGGACCGCTCAGACCCGATCCTTCAAAGGCAAATGCATACGCTTTATCCTCAGTTGGCCCTGGGGATAACACATAGAGTGACGGCCTGGGCCTTATCTCATTAGTACCTAGGCTGGTATGCTTCATCAAGGTAGTGTCCTCTGAAAAAACAAGTTCTGCACGTAAGAAATTCTGGTTAGGAAGCTGAGCAACAATATCCTCCAGATTCAGGGTAATGAATCTCTCATAGGTATTAAACAAATTGAGATGATCGGCGGACTGATTATCAGCACCTTTATCGTAATCATAGGCCCAGTCCAGCATTACTTTGTCAGAAGTATCAGCGGCTGTAATGATCCTGAGCCTGCTTGAGCTGATGCTGGTATATACCAGCTTGTTATTGCCGCCATCGGGTACAATTGCCAAACCGAATTCATTTCTGCGGTAATTCTCATTTCTTACAGAGTCGCCATCCATGTTGAAATACGATATATAATCGTCTACCCAGGAACCATTCAATGGAATTTCCACAAAACCAGCGGTGTCAATAGTGGTATTATTGATCTCAAACTGACCTATTAGCTCCGAACCCCATGTCACGGAATTACTTTTCTTGTAGGTAGTTCCCCTCCAAGAATCGTTGATTCGATATACTGAATACATGCCGGTAGCAGTTGTATCTCCGTACCGTGCTTTTTCATGAATATTCAACCTAAGTGAAAAGGTATCCGATGTTGTAAGGTCTGGTGAACTTGCACTCTTCACTATGGATGGTTTAACCATTAAAAAAGAACTGATATCACCATATAATGGATCAGAAAACTCTCCCAGTGCACTATAGGCCAATCTGCCCAGATAAGGGTCAGTATTATCCGTCGGCAGGTTGTTGATGTAAATTGTGTCTACTTTTACTTCTGATTGCTCAACAAACTTTCCCCCTACAGAAGCGGGGTCGCTACATGAGATAAGTAATAGAATGGAGAATACAGAAAAAGCAAGCCGCCGTGTCAGGGCAGCTTTGGATATGCTATTCATTAATTAATAAAATCTTGATGTTTTTGATCTAATCAGCAATTGTTCTGTAATAATCTGCGAATTTGCTTGAAACATCCTCAGGAGAACCCTGGATCTGTTCTGGTTTTACTCCTAATTCTTTGAAAACCTCATCAAATTCATCTTTCAGATAGTTGCCGGTTACTACATGGTCACTGTACATTAACCCAAGTTTAAGAAGGTCTACTTTGCCGTTGTCCGTTAATTTATTGATGTCAACATCCTCCGGCAGCCCAAGCAGCTCAAGTATTTTAGCTGTATCAGCAGTTCCTTCATTTTCTGGATGGTGAAGATTATAGATCACTTGTGTGTTCTTGAAGATCTCCTCATCCTTATACTTGGTTTTAACAAGGAGCGGAATCAAACCAGCTGGCCAGTCATGGCAGTGGATAATATCCGGTTCCCAACCGAGCTTCATAACTGTTTCGAGTACCCCTTTATTGTAGAAGGCAAGTCTTTCAGCGTTATCAGGATAAAAATCATCCGTCTTAGGATCCTTAAACATCCCCTTTCTCTTGAAGTAAGTATCATTATCAAGGAAGTAAACCTGCAGTTTAGCATTGGGTATACTTGCTACTTTGATCTTCATACTCTCTTTTTCTTCACCTACTTCCACTTCAATACCAGAAAGACGAATAACTTCATGAAGCCTGTTCCGGCGATCATTGATGGTTCCGTACTTCGGTAATAAAATCCGAATCTCAAACCCCTTATCCTGCAAAGAAGCTGGTAAAAACCGAAGCAAATCGGCTGTATAAGTCATTCGTGCAAATGGAGAAATTTCAGCCGCTGCGTATAATATTTTCATAGATTGTTTACTTACTCTTTGTTCGAGATTGTATTCTCTTTTATAACTTTATCTAGTTCGTTGCCCTCATCCAGGGAATAGAAGTCCATCAATGTGTCGCTTCGAAGGCCAAGCCTCAAGGTTTCCAAAGGTATTACTTCTTCCGGCTGAATATTTCCGAGGTTTACATTACTGCCGTATTTACGAATGAACCAAACCTGCTGTTCTTTCTTTGGCGCTTCAAAGATCAATTTATCAATCGAAATCTGATCGGTGATTTCTTCTATTAAACCTGACCGCACTTCTCCGTTAGGCCTGAACACACCTACTGTTCCGCTTTCACGTGCCTCACAAATAACCTTATCGGCACCTGCATTCAATTCCTGCTCGATCACTTTTACCCACTTGTATGGAGGTATAATCTCATTAGGGTTTTTACTTCCCACTTCTGAAAAGACCGTGAAATCCTGACTTAGTTCTTTTATGATCTTTTGTTTGCGTTCATCTGAAAGCCAGATCGTTCCATTCGATACTTCAACGTACTCAATATTATACTTTTCCATCAGTTTACGATAATCATTCAACTGATCTCTGAGTACATATGCTTCAAAAAGGGTGCCTCCAAGGTAAACTGGTATTCCCGCTTCGGAATACACCTTTAATTTCTCATCCAAACTCTGAGTTACGTACGAAGTACCCCATCCCAGCTTGATCACATCAACATAATTTGAACAAACCTCACAAAAATCTTCGGCTTGACGTACACTATACCCTTTATCGAGTACTAATGTGATTCCATGTTTTCTTGGTTTTTCTGACCTTTTTGGAAGATTGTTTAGAGAAAACGACATAATATAATTGTAAATCGAAGCATCCAATATACAAAAAAGGCCACTTCTTTTAAAGGTTCGGGTTTCTAAATGATCCTGCGATTGCTTAGCTCAACCAAAAACCGGATTTGCTCTCTGTCTACTTCTGCGAACATTTGGTTTGTATAACGCCATTGCCAGTTCCCTGACGGCTTTCCGGGGAAATTCATTCTGTGCTCTCCACCAAGACTCATGTAGTCCTGCAGCGGGAAAATAGCCTGATCTGCCACCGACATCATACCCAATCTGATAAACTCCCAACTAATATTTGAGCCATCTGAACGTGTATATGTTCTTGCATGATGCTTCTCTTGCTCAGGCGCTGAAAGAAACCAGCCTATCGTGGTATCGTTGTCATGCGTTCCGGTATAGGTAACACAGTTTTGAGGATAATTGTGCGGCAGAAAACTATTCGATGAGTCTGAGTCGAAGGCAAACTGAATGATCTTCATTCCAGGAAACGAATATTTATCTCTCAGCTTTTCCACTCCCTCGGTTACAAAACCAAGGTCCTCCGCCAATATCGGCAGTTCCCCACATTTTTCTAATATCGTATCGAATAGTTTCTCACCCGGCCCTTTTACCCATCTGCCATTGATCGCCGTTTCTTCTTCGGCGGCTACTTCCCAATATTCATCAAAGCCCCTGAAGTGATCCACCCTAATGGCGTCACAGGTTTTGAACATATGCTTGAACCGGTCAACCCACCACGAGAATCCGTCTTTCTCCAGGGTTTCCCAGTTATATTGTGGATTTCCCCAAAGTTGTCCAGTTTCACTAAAATAATCTGGTGGTACACCAGCTACCAGTTTACGATTTCCTTTATCGTCTACTTCAAAATATTCTGGATTTGCCCAGACATCAGAACTGTTGTGATCCACAAATATGGGTATGTCACCGATCACACGGATTCCATTATCATTCGCATATTTCTTGAGATCCATCCACTGATTATAGAACTCGTATTGCATCCAGTAGATCCGCTTGATACGCTCAGTAAATTTGGCCTTATATGCTTTCATAGCAGCCGGTTTCCGTTGTGCTATATCTGCATCCCAGGTGTTCCAGGGTTGTTTGTTATAATGAATGGCACATGCCATGAAAAGCACGTAGTCGTCCAGCCATTTCTTGTTTTCTGATTTGAACGCTTTAAAATTCTTCTCTTCTTCTTTCGTCAGCCCTTCATAAAACCGATCACTTGCCAATTCAAGCAGCTGGTCTTTTTTAGTGAATGCTTCATCATAAAGCACAGTAGTTCCGGAAGGTAACTCGGCTTTCTTAGCTTCTGCAGGAGTTATCAGGCCCTTCTTTACAAGGATATCCGGACTTATTAAATACACATTACCAGCAAACGCAGAGTAACTGGCATAAGGGGAATTACCATATCCAGTTGGAGTAAGTGGTAACATTTGCCAGATCGTCTGATGGGTATCCTTCAAAAAATCGATGAAAACTCGTGCTTCATTACCAAAGTCTCCGATGCCGTACTTTCCCGGAAAAGATGTAGGGTGCACCAGGGTACCACACGAACGAGGAAATCTCATATACTTTATTTCTTGGGTTTTATAATGATTCCTGCCAAAGGAGGAACCGTGACCTGAACTTTGGCCGGTTGATTTTGCCATTCTCCCCATTCTGCATAAAGTGTGGCATCTCCCACATTGCTGCCGCCGTAATATTCAGAGTCACTATTCATGATAATTTCATACTCTCCATCCTTCGGAACACCGATAGCATAGCCGTGATGAACAGTAGGCGTGAAATTTAACACAACTACAACAAAATCTTCAGGATCTTTTGCTCTTCTTACAAAAGATATCACACTGTTATCTGCGTCATTAAAATCGATCCATTCAAATCCCTTCCAGTTAAAGTCTACCTCATGCAGCGATGCCTCACTTTTGCTCAATAAATTCAGATCTTTAACTAATTTCTGCATGCCTATATGTTTCTCCCAGTCAAGCAGGTGCCAATCCAGCGATCTGGATTCACTCCATTCCTGCCACTGCCCGAATTCCGACCCCATAAACAAAAGTTTCTTTCCGGGATGTGCGTACATGTAAGTATAAATGAGCCTCAGGTTTGCAAACTTCTGCCAGTCATCTCCGGGCATTTTAGCCAGCATTGCCTGTTTCATATGCACCACTTCATCATGAGAAAACGGAAGGGTGAAATTCTCACTGAATGCATATATCAGGGAAAAAGTAAGTTCACCCTGATGATACTTTCTATAAATCGGATCTTTTTCAATATAGCTGAGAGTATCGTTCATCCAGCCCATATTCCATTTATAGTCGAACCCAAGCCCTCCTGTTTCGGTTGGGCGGGACACTCCACCCCATGAGGTAGATTCCTCCGCAAAGGTTATAACCCCCGGAAAATGATGATGAACGGAATCATTGAATTTTCTGAGGAAATCGATGGCTTCAATATTCTCCCGGCCTCCGTATTTATTTGGAATCCATTCTCCTTCTTTTCGGGAGTAATCTAAATATAACATGGATGCCACAGCATCAACCCGGAGCCCGTCGATATGGAATTTATCCATCCAGTAGAGCGCGTTTGATATCAAAAAGTTTTGCACTTCTGTGCGCCCGAAATTGAAAATACAGGTGCCCCAGTCCTTATGTTCACCCTGACGATCATCCTCATGCTCATATAATCCGGTACCATCAAAACGGCGGAGACCATGGTCATCTTTCGCAAAATGAGCCGGAACCCAATCTACAATCACTCCCAGCCCGGCTTTATGGCACTCATCCACGAAGTACATGAAATCGTGCGGGCTTCCAAACCTGCTTGTTGGTGCATAATACCCTGTGATCTGGTATCCCCATGACGGATCGTAAGGATGCTCTGCGATGGGTAACAATTCGATATGAGTATACCCCATGTCTGAAACATAGGGAACCAGCTCATCAGCCAGTTCGCGATAGCTCAGAAATCCCGGATCTTCATCCACTTTCCTTTTCCAGGATCCGGCATGGATTTCATAAATAGATAATGGCCGGTCGTGAGCCTGAGTTTTTTCACGGGTATCAAGCCATTTTTTATCTCCCCATTTATATCCATCCAGTTCATATACTTTTGAGGCGGTACCGGGGCGCAACTCAGCACTAAATGCAAAGGGATCCGATTTTATCAGTGGCGGGTCCTGCACGGGAGTCTTGATCTCATACTTATAAAAATCACCTTCATCAACGTGTGGGATAAATATCTCCCAAAGCCCCTGATCGTGATATTTTCTCATCCGATGAACACGGCCATCCCAATTATTGAACGAGCCAACTACACTTACCCGGCTTGCGCTGGGAGCAGAGACAACAAAATGCGTTCCTTCGACTGAGCCTACTTTCTTAATATGCGCGCCCATAAAATGATACGCCTGCTTGTGATTTCCTTCTCCCCAAAGCTGAAGGTCAAAATCTTCCACCATTCTGTCAAAAGCATAGGCATCAGAAACAGTGAACTTATCCCCATCATAGGGCTCTACTGTAATCGTATAATCAGCTTTTGTTTTGCGCCGGCTGAATACATGCTCAAATAATCCTTCTTGCGAAAGCCGGTCTAATTCTATTGGCTTTGCCTTACCAATATTGACGAATACTTTCTTTGCTTCAGGACGAAAAACCCGCAGCACAAGTTTTTCTTTTTTTTCAATGGTTTCCTGATGCATTCCCAGAACAGAGAATGGGTCTCCGTGTGATCCATCAGAAAGTGAATTAATTATTTCCGCCGCTAGTGTTGAACTCATAGGATCAGTTAGGTGTGAAGGACGAAAAAAGATACAAATTTTGACCAAAACCTTAAGGCAGGATTTGGCGTGTGTTTCCAATGTAGTGATTGTCTATTTTTGGGCATGGACAACACCGGATTCATTGCGAGGAGATACCTGTTTTCGAGAAAACATATCTCTTTGATCTCAACTCTTACCTATATCAGTATCATTGGCGTTACTATCGGAACGGCATTACTCATTGTAGTGATGTCGATCCTTAACGGATTCTTTGATGTGGTTAAGAACATGTTGCTTTCCTACGATCCCGATGTGCGCATTGAAGCTTCAGGAACTCCCACATTCAGCCAAAATGAAGCCCTGATGAATGAACTGGCTTCAATACCTGAGATCGTAATCGCCTCACCTTATATGGAAGGAAAAGCTATCCTTGCCAATGATAGCAAGAAAAATGAAGTGGTTGATGTGCGCGGAATAGATACCGAAAGCTTCTTCAAACTTGTGGATATCGAAGAAAGTGTGACCTCAGGCGTGTTTGATGTTTCAGTACGAAACCGGCAACCGGGCATTATTATTCATGAACAGATGAGATCAGATATGAGGCTTCGGGTTGGGGATGAGGTTGCGCTCTTAAGCCCCGCTGGAATGAAGCGGGCACTTACCCAGATAACCGTACCAAGAACCTATAGATTTGAAGTACGAGGCGCATATTTTCTCCAACAGATAGCAGACGCTCCTAAAGTCTTCGTTGATATTGAAGCAGCGCGGCGCCTTTTCGATGTGAGACGCGGAATTTCCGGGATTGATATTAAGCTTACCCGCAATGAGGACGCTGCACGCGTTAAAGAAATACTTGAATCGCGCCTTGGCGATGAATATAAAATATCAACCTGGTACGATCTTCAGAAACCATTGTATGATGTTATGTACCTGGAGAAGTGGGGCGCTTTTGTGATTCTTATGATCATCGTGATCGTTGCTGTATTGAATATTATCGGATCTCTCACCATGATAGTGATTCAGAAACGTCGCGACATCGGAATCCTTATCTCAATGGGATATTCGAAATCATCGATCAAAACTATTTTCCGCAAGCAAGGTCTTTACATTGGGCTGATCGGCTGCGGAATTGGTGGTGTTCTTGGATTTGGCTTCTGCTGGATACAACAACAATTTGGAATACTGAAACTTTCTTCAGCTTTTGTGATCAATGCCTATCCCGTTGACGTTCAGTTACTGGATATCGTGATCATACTTACCGGAAGTCTTCTGTTATGTCTTGCTGCCAGCTGGTTTCCCTCTAAACGCGCCTCTGAGATCCAGCCAGCCGAAGCAGTACGATTTGAATAATGCCGTTTTCCAGTAGTTTCAGGCAACAACTATCAAGTTATAAAACAGGCTACTGCTCGTTATACACATCCGGGAGATCGTTCTCATAAAGTATCACATCGCCAGGGGTGGCTATTTCTCTTACAATGTCATTTGCCTCGAACAAGCTGCTCACTACTCTCACATTTTCCATCGAATCTGACTCTTCTTCAATTCCCTGTTTTATAGGAATTGCTCTTTCTTCGCCAACTAAAATGACAAGATCCAGCTTAGCTCTGGCTATGGCATTACCAAAGTTTTTGTTCTCTTCTGCTTCCAACTCCCCAAGCTCTATCATACCCGGTGT
The DNA here is from genome assembly GCA_030427885.1 of Rhodothermia bacterium. Taxonomy (GTDB): domain Bacteria; phylum Bacteroidota; class Rhodothermia; order Balneolales; family Balneolaceae; genus JAUICM01. Next base: position 411,634 of record JAUICM010000003.1, read on the forward strand.
AATGATGATCCGCTTTCCTGAATTAAACTGTCCAAGGATCTCCACCGCATTTTTTGCGCCAACGGGATTTGAATTAAAGGCATCGTCAATCACAAAAATATCCCCTTGCTGCTTTAATTCCAGCCTGTGTTCCACTGGTTCGATCGCTTTCGCTGCAATAGCCATTGTCTTTGGACGAATCCCCATATGATGAGCTACTCCTATAGCCAGAAGCATATTCTGAACATTATGAGCTCCCAGTAATCTGGTTTGAAACTGTTGCTTTTCGCCATTGAAATCTATTTCAAAATGAGATCCTGATGTATCATAGGAGATATCTCCAGCTTGTATGCTTCCCGAAGAAAGGCCCACTAATATCCGGGTTATTTCGGTGCGGCCTTCTCCCATCTTTGAAACCCGGGGGTCATCAGCATTCAAAACCGCAACCCCACCGGAATCCAGATTATCAACCAAGGTCCCTTTTTCTTTAGCAATCACATCCTGAGACCCGAAAGTTTCCAGATGTGCCACTCCTACATTCGTAACAATTGAGATGTCTGGTCTGGCGATATCACATAGTTCCTGAATATTACCTGCATAACGGGCTCCCATTTCCAGGATCAGGATCTGATGATGTGACTGAAGATCATTATTGATGACTTTACAGATTCCCATCGGGGTGTTAAAACTGCCCGGAGTTGAACACACGCTGTACCGCTCCTTCAGAAGATCCCGGATCATGAACTTGGTACTGGTTTTACCATAGCTTCCGGTAATGGCGATTACTTTCAGGTGCGGCATGGAAGCCAGCTTCTTCCGGGCCTGTTTTTTAAAACCATTCTGTATGTATAGTTCGATTGGTTTGGTTAACCAGCTTCCGGCAAGTACTGTAAATGGAATAATGATCGCTCCGAAAATCCATCCGAAAACCAGAAGCACCACATCAAAAGAAAGGAGTCCGGAGTCGTAGGTCGGGACGTGCTTCCAAAGAAAGGGAAGAATTCCAGTATATGACCAGACGGTAAAGTATAAAGGAGAGAAAAAACAGAAGATCAGAACCGGGATCATCAAGCGTTTAACCCGGGCGGTAAAAACCAGAGGCTTCTTAACTTTATCAGCCTTGTACCGGCCTACCGGACCAAACCAGAAAAACGCCCAGGAAAATAAACCTACTGCAAGTGCCGAGTTAGTGATCTCAACTTCAAGCCAGTCAAAACCTACTACAACAACGAATAGTAAAATATTATAGAGAGCCAGATCGCCCGGAATTACTTTGTCTTCCCAATGATCCCTAAGCCAATGTCGGTACTCATTGTGTTTGTAGCCTACTTGCTGGAATACATGAAGAAAAAACCGAATCCGGTACCAGAAAAAACGCAGCAGAACCAGACAAAACAGAAATGATACGTAGTCAATAATAGAGTGATACAAGGTTCAGCCGATTCTTTTATTTGTTGAGGTAAGTCTGGGTGTCATATTCACCCATTGCCTATAATTTTGTTCCAATATTAAAACGAATATATGAAATATATCAACGGATGGCTGTTACCAACTCTGACTGAAATATTCCTGCTTACAGCCTGTTAATTCTCACCCGATATTTTGATAAACCATTGCCTCCTTATACTTTATTCTTATGAAATTTCAGTCAATGATACTTCTTCCCCTGTTAACCCTATTATTACAATGTGATTCGCATAGTAAAATTACCAGTCCCAGAACTATTGATCTGTGGCCAGGCCGTGATCATACTATCCCGAATAATGAAGTCCCGGAACCTTCCCGCGGTGATAGTGTGATCCGGATTTCAGTGAAGAATCCCTCTTTAACCATTTATCCGGTTACTGACTCAGATGCTCCCACACCAGCAGTATTGATCTTCCCGGGAGGCGGATATGCTTACATGGCAGTGAATAAAGAAGGCACAGACGTAGCAAAGTGGTTGAATACCCTTGGTATCACTGCCGTTTTGGTGAAATACTCCACCCCTGATAAACGGACAGAAGCATTTCACGATGGTCAGCGAGCAATCCGTTTGGTCCGAAGTCACTCAAAAGAATGGAATATTGATCCTGACAGGATAGGGGTGATTGGATTCTCAGCTGGCGGTCACCTGGCTGCTCGTCTCAGTTCCGACTTCAATAATGAATCTTACTCAAAGATCGATGATGCTGACCTGTTAAGTTCCCGCCCTGATTTTTCCATACTGATGTATCCTGCTTATCTGGATAACAAAGAGAAAAGTGCTGTTGCAGACGAAATTCCTGTCTCAGCAAATATTCCACCCACTTTCATAGTTCAAACAAGGGATGACATCAATTTTGTGGATGGGACCATTTTATACGATAAAGAACTGGAGAATGCAGGAGTATCGGTTGAGTTCCAACTATACGAAAGTGGCGGTCATGGTTATGGGATTTGGCAAAATGAATATGCGGTTTCTAACTGGCCTGACAGTGCTGCCTCATGGCTTGGCGGTATTGATGTTATTCAATAATAATGAGATTGATATGAGAACTATACCTGTTTCAATATTATGCTCTATCATGTTGTTTCTCCTTCTGACAAAATGTAATAATAGCCCAGGAGATTTTACCAGTAGATATATTGACACTCCGGATAACGAATACCTGCATTTTGAAATTTATGGTGATTCTCAGGATACTTTAGTTGTTGTTCATGGCGGACCAGGAGCCGGGATCCAATCTATATTACCTTCTGTTAAACCCCTGTCAAAGGATTTTACTCTTATTTTGTATGACCAGCGTGGAGGAGGACTTTCTGCATTACCAGAGGATACCACTAAACTATCCGCTGAATTTTTCACCAGCGATCTTGAATCAGTAAGAAGTCACTTTGGGATTTCCAAAATGAACATACTGGCACATTCCTTTGGAGCGATAATTGTAGCAGAATATTTAAAAAAATACCCTGAAAGAATAAGCAAACTGGTTTTACACGCAGCTACTGGCCCTTCCAGAAAACTGGCTGCTCAATATTATTCAGAGTCCCAAAAAGCCTTCAACCCAAATATCGATCTTGAACTAGATAGAAAGGCCGGAGAGTTATTATTCGGTTTATTGGACGGCACTTCTGAATCCCCAATGGCAGATTGCATTGAATTTGAAAGGATCAGCAAGGTAATTGCAGAGATTAATGGTGAACCGACCAGTTATCAGGGAACCACGTGTAGTGGGACTGACAACTCTGTAAAATATTATTACCAATACACTGCCCAATATTCTTCCGATAGTTACGGACCCTGGGATTATACCTCCACACTTAAACATCTTAACACCAAAGTATTGGTGCTTTTTGGAGAACAGGATTCTTCAGGACTGAGTATGCAGGAACAATGGGTAAATAGCTTTTCAAAAAGTTCTCTTGAGAGAATCCCGGATTCCGGTAAGGATGTTTTATCGGGAAATCCACAGCAATCTATTCCTTTGATTACAGAATTTCTTAGGAATTAAGCCTTTCATAATACCCATATCCGGGGGCTTCCTGTTTTGAATGCGGTTACCTATATTAAGCCATAATTGGCAAAAAAATCGGGGAAATATGAGATACAGTTTACTTTTAATTGTGTGGCTAGCTTTAGGTATTAATTCTGTTCAGGCGCAAGAAGATTATGAGGTATATCGTGATTCTATGAATGCTGCACTGGAAGGCTTTAAAGCTAATTTCGGAAAAGAGATAGCAGACACCGAAGGAGAATACAAAGCCTATGCTGCTATGATGAAACAAGAGTTTCAAAATTATAAAGATGAAATGGAGCGTATGTGGGGAGATTTTAAAGAGCGCTCCAAAACTGAATGGGTCGAGTATATGAATGGGGGCACTACCCGTGTACAAACCAATTTTGAGACCGGACAGGTTACTGTTGAAGTAATTGTGGAAGAACCCGAAGATGTAGAAGAAGAAATTGAGGATCTTCCTGAAAAAGTAGTTCAAACCATACAGTCTCAGGGTACACAGATGGGATTTGAGTCTGATGACACACCTGATGAAGCTCCTGCTCTGGAAGAACCTGTCTTAAAAGATCAGGTTGATAAAGAACCTGAAGAAACTAATGAAGATTTTGCTGAGCGTATTACCGAAAATAATGTTCAGCAGACTACCGTAACAGGTCTTGATGGCGTTAAAAGAACAGTTTTAACCGTCAATTTTGCATTGGCTCCTAACCATATTCAAACAAGAGCGGAAAAAGTCTCCAGTCATGTGTATGATTTTTCGGAGGAGTATGAGCTCGATCCGCCTTTGGTATTTGCCATCATACACACAGAGTCCTACTTCAATCCGATGGCAGCCTCTGCTGCAAATGCATATGGATTAATGCAGTTGGTTCCGACAAGCGGAGGTCGGGACGCCTATCGCAAAGTGTTTAAGAAAGATGGTATCCCAACGAAAAAATTCCTTTTCGAGCCTGATAATAATGTAAAGCTTGGGTGTGCATATGTGAACATTCTTATCAATGATTACCTGAAAGATGTGAAATCCAGCAAGACTAAATTGTACATGGCTATTTCCGCCTATAACACCGGAGTAGGAAATGTTTATAAAGCTTATGACCCCAGCAGAAGCAAATCAAAAGCCATGAGAAAACTGGAAACAATGAGTGATCAGGAGAACTATGATTTCCTGATCGCAAATCTTCCTTATGAAGAAACCCGCGGATACCTGGAGAAAGTGGTGAGCCGCTCTAAGCTCTATGAAGGCTGGAGTAATAAGTAATAATGGTTAAATCTCTTATTCTTATTCTGGCATTCGGTGTGATCATTGGGCTATTAATTTTAAAAATATGGCCTAAATCCGGCAAGTTTGGTATCAACACTAAGGAGGTTGTATGCCCTTCATGTAGCGAAACAATGCCTCGGGTTCGTAAACCCGCAAATTTGCAGCAAGCCTTATGGGGTGGATGGACTTGTCCTAATTGTGGTGCTGAGCTTGATAAATATGGGAAGGTGAGAGAATTATGATCACTTCACAACCGTGATCACGCCATCAAAATTAGCGATGATATAATTACTGACCCCACCGGGTTTGCCGTCATTGATATCCCATTTGAAGTCCGCCCCTCCGATCAGAATATGATCGCAACCCAAATCATTAGCTGTATTTACAATAGTTTCCCCGGGTGGGCCAATTCGCACTTCCAGATGAGGTTCAACCGATTTCTTACCTTCATCTTCAAACAAAAACTTAGCCATTTCTACTATCCCCAGAGCTATTTCTTCGGTCTCTTTCTCACTTGCGACAACCAGAATTGTTACTTCCGGTTTTTCGGTGAGGACAGAACTTAATAACCCAGCCTGTTTAACTGCTTCGCTGGCATATCTGCTGCCATTTGTTGCGATCAACCACTTAGATGGAAAACTCATGATCTTATTTTTAATTCGAGGGATTTTAAGACATCTCCCCCAGATTTGAAACTAAAATTAAAAAACTACCGCTGAAAGCTACTTCGAACATTCATATCTTCGTGCCATGAATTTTGAGCACCAAATACCTGATCTCCATAAATCTGTATTCCGGGTCATAAGTAAGACCGCGTCCTCACTCGATCAGCCGGTTTACGTAGTCGGCGGATATGTCCGTGATTACTACCTGGATCGTCTGAAAGAAGAACCTGATATAGACTTTGTTACACTTGGCTCGGGAATTAAACTGGCAGAACAGCTTCAGAAAAATATTCCTGATTCCCATCTTTCTGTTTTTAAGCAGTTTGGAACTGCACAGGTAAAAACGGGAGCACTTGAGCTCGAATTTGTTGGTGCCCGTAAAGAAAGCTACCGCCGAAACTCCCGGAAGCCCCTTGTTGAAGACGGAACGCTGGAGGATGATCAGCTTCGTCGTGACTTTACCATCAATGCTCTTTCATGGTCTTTAAATGAGGGTAGTTTCGGAGTACTAAATGATCCATTTGGGGGCCTGGCCGATCTTAAAGCCAAACTGATCAGAACACCAGTTGACCCAGAACAGACTTTTGATGACGACCCTTTGAGAATGATGCGAGCTATTCGCTTTGCTTCACAGCTCCAATTCGAGATCGAGGAAAAGACATTTAAAGCGATTCAAAAAATGGCTCCACGTCTGGAGATCATTTCCAAAGAACGTATCATTGACGAACTCAATAAGATCGTTCTGTCTCCAAAGCCATCTGTTGGTTTCGCGCTTCTGTTCTCGAGTGGGCTGCTCAAGGAATTCTTCCATGAAATGCATAATCTGCACGGGGTTAAAGAAAAGAACGGTCACCGGCATAAGGACAACTTCTGGCACACCCTTCAGGTTCTGGATAATGTAGCGGAGGTCAGTGACGATCTCTGGCTCAGATGGGCCGCCATAATGCATGACATTGCAAAGCCTCCTACTCAAAAATTTGACAGGGAAGCCGGTTGGACCTTCCACGGGCATGATGCTCTCGGTGCCAAATGGACCAAAAGTATTTTCAGAAGACTTGGGCTTCCTCTAGACGAACGAATGCATTATGTACGAAAGCTGGTACGTCTGCACTTACGCCCAATTGCCCTGGTTTCGGATATCGTGAGCGATAGTGCGGTTAGAAGACTTATTTTTGATGCAGGGGATGATATTGATGACCTGATGACCTTATGCCGTGCTGACATTACCAGTAAGAATGAGTCGAAAGTGAAGCGGTATATGGAGAACTTCAATAAGGTCGAGGAAAAGATCGAAGAAGTAGAGAAAAAAGACCGGCTTCGTAAATGGAAGAATCCACTAAGTGGGGAAGAGATCATGAACGCCCTCGATCTGGAACCCTGTAAAACTGTGGGCGATATCAAAGATGCGGTTAAGGAAGCCATCCTTAATGGCGATATCCCAAATGACCACGATGCCGCGTTTGACTTCATGATGAAGAATAAGGAAGAATTCTTAAACTAATATAAAACTGACGGGCAAAGAGGCTCTTATATGAACGAACTCTGGATCTCTAATTCTTATGCTAAGATAAACCTGGGGCTCAATATTCTGGAGAAGCTTCCGAATGGCTATCATACTATTGAAACCGGGTTTTGCTTTATAGAATGGAACGACCGTTTTGAGATACGCCCTTCTGGAATGATGGAACTCATAATGAGTGATGAGAAGATCCCTGTTGATGATTCAAACCTGATCGTTAAAGCCATTAATCTTCTTCAGGAAGAAGCCGGACTGAGAGATAACTTCACCATTAATGTTGAGAAGAATATTCCCGCCGGTGCTGGTCTCGGAGGAGGTAGCAGTAATGCCGCCACTACTTTGCGGATGATCAATAAGATCGCCAATCTTGGGCTCTCTGTTGATGACCTCGCTAAGCTTGGAAAACGTCTGGGGGCAGACGTTCCTTTCTTCGTTCATGGAAAACCTGGTTTCGGAACTGGCCTCGGGGATGAGATCGAGTTTCTGGACATTCAACCGGATGCATACATTGTTACCACTTTCCCGGGCATTGAAAGCAAAACTCCGGAAGCATATCAATACTGTGAACCAAACCCTGAACCTGAGTTCTCGCTCCGGAATGTACTCCTGGAAGATGACATCGAAGAGTGGCATTATCTGCTTATGAATCACCTTGAACCAGCCGTCTTTCCCCGTCTCGAACTTGTTGGAAATCTTAAAGATCAATTCTATGAATTTGGTGCTTCATACGCCTCGATGAGCGGAAGCGGTTCCAGCGTATTTGGCGTTTTTGAGCAAGATTTTGTTGCTATTCATGCGTATGAGTCGTTTCATAATCTTGGTTTTAAAGCGAACCTGACCCGTCCGCTTTTTAACCCAGATAATGGAGTTTACAAAAAAGAAACTGAGTACTAGTACATTATTAATAAATATCCGATTTCATAGGACCTCACTAACCTTTTTGCAGGATGACTAAAAATAAAAACAACGATGAGATTGTAGTCCGATCCGGACTAAACAAGGACTCGCTGCGCGAGGACATTAAATTACACCTACGCCATACACTGGCTAAAGACGAATATTCCCGAACTAACTGGGATAACTACCGCAGTGTAGTTTTAACGCTGATGGACCGGCTTCACGATCGGTGGCTGAATACTCAACAGCAATATCACACCTCTGGCGTAAAACGGGTTTATTATTTATCGATGGAATACCTGATCGGCCGCCTTCTGGACAACATGGTGGTAAACCTGGATGTTCAGCAGGAAGTTGCTGATGCCTGTGCTGACCTTGGACTCGACTACGATGATATCAGAGATGCTGAATGGGATGCAGGACTTGGTAATGGTGGTCTTGGCCGTCTTGCTGCCTGCTTTCTTGATTCAATGGCCACTATCGGAATTCCAGCCACAGGCTATGGCCTTCGATACGATTATGGAATGTTCTACCAGAAAGTGATTAATGGCTTTCAGATCGAAAAACCTGATCTCTGGCTGCGATATGGAAATCCATGGGATGTAGTTCGTCCCAAGATCCAGTATCCGGTTGAGTTTTACGGTCACCAGGAGATGTTCAGCAAACCTTCAGGTGAGATCGAATATCAATGGAAGAATACCGATAAGGTATTGGCTGTAGCATACGACACCCCTATTCCTGGTTACGACAATGGCATTGTGAACAATCTGCGCCTCTGGAAAGCTGAATCTGATACTGCGTTGGATCTTCAGAGTTTTAACCAGGGTCAATACATTGACGCCGTTCGTGATAATCAGCTTGAGCAAAACATCACCCGGGTACTCTATCCGAATGATAAAATGTTCGTTGGTCAGGAACTTCGACTGAAGCAGGAGTACTTCCTTGTATCAGCATCCATGCAGGATATCCTTCGTCGGTTTAAAAACCAGACAGATGACTGGACCAAGCTTCCCGAGAAAGTAGCTATTCAGTGTAATGATACCCATCCAAATCTGGCTATTCCTGAGTTAATGCGTGTTCTGCTGGATGAAGTGGATATGACCTGGGAAAAAGCCTGGGATATCACCGTGAATACCATGGCTTACACTAACCACACACTTCTGCCTGAAGCTTTGGAAAAATGGCCGATATCACTGGTTCGGAACCTGCTTCCGCGACACCTCAATATTATTTACGAGATCAACCGTCGTTTCATGGACAGTATTAAAGTGAAGTTTGGGGACGATCGTAATCGAATGAGCCGCATGAGTATTGTCAGCGAAGGCGAACATCCGGTAGTGCATATGGCTCACCTTGGTATTGTAGGATCCAAAAAAGTTAATGGTGTTGCTGCGCTGCACTCCAGACTACTTAAAGAATCAATGTTCCGTGATTTTGATGAGATGTATCCGGATAAATTCACCAATAAAACGAACGGAATCACACCACGTCGCTGGCTGAAGCAATGTAACGTCGATCTTTCCGCTCTTATAACCGAGAATATCGGCAATGACTGGATCACTGATCTGGGTGAGCTTCACAAGCTTGAAAAGCTGGCTGATGACAAGAAATTCCAGAAGAAGTTTGCTGACATAAAACTGGCAAATAAGAAAAAGCTGGCTGATTACATCAAAATGAAAATGGATATTGATGTTGATCCGAAATCACTTTTTGATATTCAGATCAAGCGTATTCATGAGTACAAACGTCAATTGATGGCAGCCCTGCATGTGATCACTTTATACAATCGCATTAAGGAAAATCCTGATCTCGATGTAGTACCAAGAACAGTCATTTTCGGTGGAAAAGCTGCTCCGGGTTATACCATGGCTAAATTGCACATCAAACTCATAAATGCCATTGGAGATGTAGTTAATAACGACCCCGATGTTAAGGATAAACTAAAGTGTGTATTCCTGGAAAACTACCGTGTGACCCTGGCTGAAACCATGATCCCTGCTGCCGATCTGTCGGAGCAGATCTCAACTGCCGGAATGGAGGCTTCAGGAACAGGTAATATGAAATTTACCCTAAACGGAGCCCTGACCATAGGTACCCTTGATGGCGCCAATGTTGAGATCAAAGAAGAAGTGGGTGATGATAACATCTTCATCTTCGGTCTTACTGTTGAGGAAGTGGATGAGCTTCGCAGAGCGGGCTACAATCCGCAAACCTACTACCATGGTAATGCAGAACTCAAAAGAGCGCTGGATCAGATCAGGGAAGGATTTTTCTCACCTGATAACAAATCGCTGTTTGAACCTATCATCAATGCATTGCTCTATGAAGGCGATTACTTTATGGTGCTCGCTGATTACGAAGCTTATGTGAAAGAGCAGGAAAACGTTGAGAAGGTGTTTCGTAAACCAGCCGAATGGAATAAAAAAGCCATTATAAATGTGGCTAATGTCGGCAAGTTCTCAAGCGACAGAACCATCAAAGACTACAATGATGAGATCTGGCAAACTGAACTCTTCGAGTTAAAGAAATAACATACTACTGATTCTAAAGCCGGATGGTTCATTCCTTCCGGCTTTTTTTATATGCTCTTTTTTGATTTGGAACAATTCCCCCTTTTTTAATGTAGCTTTTACTGGAAACTCATAACGATTTTGTACATTCGGGATACATTTTAAGATTATGGCCTACTTACAATTTTCTCTTTTACAAGGCATTGGCAGGGCGCTGCAACAACAAACCGATTCAGTTCAAACTGATTCCGCAATCATCAGTGCCGATTCTACATTGAATATTCCTAATCCCACTGATTATTCTGTGTCTGAGACCTTCCAGTATATTCAGGATCTTCTTACCGTTACCTTGTTCCGGATTCAGGATACCCCTGTTACTTTTCTTTCCCTCATTATTTTTGTTCTGTTCATAGTAGGGTTCAGTTACCTGGCTTCTTTCGTAAAAAGACTTCTCAATCACAGGATCCTGCCACGGTTTATCAAAGATAGTGGCTTGCGCTACACGCTTGCCCGGATGTCTCAGTATGTGATTGTGATAATCGGGATCTTTATTTCATTTCAGTTTTTAGGAATCGATCTCACCGGACTGGCCGTGATATTTGGTTTTCTCTCTGTTGGTATTGGTTTTGGCCTTCAGAATGTAACCTCCAATTTCATCTCAGGCCTGATCGTTTTATTTGAACGACCTATAAGTGTCGGGGATCGTGTTTCTGTGAATGACGTGGAAGGGGATGTCCAGGAGATCAACATCCGTTCTACCAAAGTTAAAACACTGGATAACATCTCGATCATTGTTCCAAACTCTGAGTTCGTATCGAAAGATGTGATCAATTTCTCCCATGGTGACCCAACTTATCGTTTAGGTATCAATGTGGGCGTGTCTTACAACTCTGATCTTGATAAAGTTCTGAAGGCACTTAACGAAGTTGCTGAGGAATGTGATAATGTACTGAAAGATCCTCCTCATGATGTTCATTTACGGAATTTTGGAGATTCATCCTGGGATATGAAACTGCTGGTATGGATACCCGATGTTAAGCAGCGCTATAATATCCAGAATGAGTTGAACCAGGCGATCGTTCGTAAGTTTGATGAGTACGATATCGAAATACCATTTCCACAGCGGGATATCAATTTCCGGAATGCATTACCTTCAGCAAATTCTGAAAAGGATCCGGATGAAAATGAATCGTAACCCATTGCTCTGAAAAGGGGACATTTTCTTTTTTAGCTCTGATTTATTTCATTACTCTTTAATTAATGATCAGGGTATGAAAATTTTTAAGGCTGCACTTACACTTGCCACCATATACTTTCTCTTTATTCCGGTTAATTTATGGGCCCAATCGGATTCCGAATCCACTTCTTTTGATGGAGAGTTGATATATCAATTTTTCATTACAAGCCTGATGGCTCTCATTGCCATTTATGCGTTATACAAATTGTTCTCCAATACAGACCCTCACTCCGAAAATGCAGTGATCATGAAATGTCCTGAATGTGGAAAAGAGCCATTCAGTGTTTTAAAATGGTCGGGTACAGGAATAAAATTTAAAGATCGAATGCTTGGTCTTGTAGGGTGCATAAATTGTGGAACCGTGTTAAAACGTCATCATAACAAACTGATGTACCTGGGCCTCTTTGCCTTTTCATTCGGTTATGCTTTCTCTTTCATCATGTTATACATGCTATCTGGGCCACAATTTATTGACCTGGCCTGGTTATTTTCTACGGTAGCTATTCTTATGATCGTTGCCTTTTTCCTGATGTTCTACCTATTCCTCTTCAGAACTTCTTTCTATAAAGTAGAACAATGATCCGGCTTTGATATCAGCCGGATTCATTATCCTAGTATTTTATCACTTGTTCTTTACACCCCAACCCAATTTGAGTGAAACCTGAAGTCCTTCCGGTTCATATTCCCGGAAGTATATGTTACTGCCATTTTCACCTGTCCATCCTGACCCTAACATATTCCATTGGTACCCTACGGAAATACCCAGCACTAATCCGCCATTTTTGTTCCCCGGCCTTAAGAACAGGTCTGAATTCAACATAATACCACCTTTCATATAGTGTGATCGTAATTCCGAGCCAGAATCCGTACTCAACATTGAACCGCCAACTCCAAGTCCAATGGTCGGATAAACAATAAAGCCCCGGCCTTTCAGGACCTGATAACCTGTTGTTACCATAGCATTCCCTGAACTGGCTTTGGTCTTGTCTTCGTTTATGGTATAGCTACTACCAAAACCTACATTTCCTACCCCTCCGAAATACCATTTATCAAAAAATACTCCGCCTTCAAAACCAAGATTGAACTGCTTATTTGCGAATTCTGAATAGGAAACCACATCGAACGACTGTTCGATACCGTGATTGTTTACTGCATCAATGCCAATATTAAACGACGCCTTTACCGCCGTCAGGTCCTGTTTTTGTGAAAACCCTTGATCTACTATCAGCATTGCTATTAACAGTGCTATTACTCTCCATTCTTTCATGATACTACCTCTTAATTTTTGATTACTTGTGTGCCACTGATCAGGTCATGTGGTGCTTTTTTATCCCTCCGAAATAGTACTGTCGCTATATAAATCAGCATTAAGAGATAGGAAAGAGAGATGCCAAATACCTCGCCAATGCCTGTAATTTCTCCTGTCAGAAAAAAATCAGGGTACAGGTGATACGTTGTATGTGCAATTTCCCATGGTAAAAACTTCAGGATATTTCTCAGCAGGCAGGATGATCGCTCCCCTGTTTCACTGAGCTTTATTTCCATCCATTTTTTCCCTGGAGTAGCCCGATGTTTCCCTTTCTCCAAAGCTGTGAAAAACAATATCACCGGAAGGGTAAGAGTGACCAAAGAAATAGCATGCCTGAACAAATAACTCTGTTCCATTTTCGCGTGAAACGGAATGATAGAATCTACTCCTATAGAAAGCAGGAGTACAAACAGTGCAAATACGAGTATCAGCAGACTATCCAGCAGGAATGCTGCTCCTCTTCTTATTATATTTGCCGGTTCCAATTCTGACCTTGATCTATTCATAGCTTGTTTATCCTTTCATCAACTGGGCCTAATTTCCGGATCTCTTTAGCCTATGAATTGTATAAATCGGACACGATCCTGAAATATTCTTCGGGAGTGATACCTGTAAACTCCCTGAATTCTTTTATGAAGTGTGCCTGATCAAAATAACCGCAATCGTAGTAGAAGCCGGGCTCCTTGTTCGTATGAAGTCCGCTCAATGCCTGGTGGAATCTCGCAATTCGAACTAACCGCTTAGGTGGAATTCCGATGTTGTTACTGAACCATCGGTGTATAGTTCGTGTGGAAAAGCCGGATCTTTCAGAATATTCTTTGATCAAATTCGGAGAACGGTATTCTTTAACCAGATATTGAAACGCCTCGGAGATATTCTCTTGCTGCCCGGAGATTGGGGTTTCAGTTTTTGAATCAAAATAATCTCTGAATATCCGTACCCTTTCATCAAAAGATGCAGCCTTAGCTATGCTTCTAGCTAATTCCGTTTCTTTATCTCCTGAAATCACTTCGAGATCCGTTATACTATCACTTATCCCGGATGCAGCACCAAGCCCCAGTTGATAAAACCCTTTCAGAAAAAACCGGACTCCAAATAATTTTGATCGCATCTCAAAGAAATCACTCTTTGAGGAGATTCCCTTTATCCTTGCCTTCTCTTCAGAATCGACTGGAAAGTACAAATTGATATATGGCTCAGGAACCGATGGATATACATATGATTGCTCCCCAGCCATATCATGAGATTCCCAATAACAGTCTATGTACGATTCCCGGTCATTCCCTTTTTCTTCGAGATAATCCATAACTCTTAATTAATACCTTTAATAGCTTTACGCAACAAATATGAGCTTTTTTTGTTTCTAACAATATGTCCATTTCTAAGGGTTTGCTATTTTGATATTTTAAAACTTTCTCTAAGGGTATTGTAAATGAATATCAGGGTCTTCTCTTTTATAGTTGTAGTTGCAATGGTTGGTTGTACACCAAATTCCAATAACTGTGCGGACGAAGGAGACCGCTATGAGATCGAAATCTGGTCTGCCACTATTTCAACCAAACAGATTCAGGCGGAGTACTCTGGTTGGGAAGATTCTGATATCAGCCTGAATTACCTGCTTTTTGGAATAACACCAGACAACTCGAACCTGTATTATGTCGACGACCTAACCTTTTCTGCTGTTAATAAGGTCAATCTAACCACCAAAACAGATTCATCGATCGGTGTTACCTCACGGGACTGGAGAGTTGCTCTTTCTCCTGATGGTCAAACTCTTGTTTACCAGGATTCAGACAAAGAAGGAAAGATCGGATATTCAACTTCTTTGGGGCAGAATAAATCCACTTTTCCTTTTACCCCAAACTTTCAATCCACCTGGAGTCCGGTTTGGTTAGGAGATAGTCAACGGGTTCTTTTTACCGCTTACGGCGACATAAATTCCGGTTCCGGGCTTTTCATATATAATTTCAGTGACCAAAGCCTTTCTCATCAAACCAGCTATACCCCCCGATGGCGAGGCTCTGATATCAGCCCCGATGGAATCCACCTTGTTTTCATAAAAGACAGTACTGATTTCAACGGCGACCGATTTACCTCTCTTTATCTGAAGAACACTACAACCAACGACAGCACCTGGATCGGGCTTGCAGACCGGCCGGTAAAGGTTTCCGGGAACGGGAAGTTTGTTTCCTATATGTCTGGTCCGCAACTCATTATCTTTGATGTGGAAAAGCATCAAAAGACCATTTTGTCCAACTCCCTTTCTAACGACACTAGTATTCGTTTTTCAAATGCAGGAGATCTATTTCTTTTTGAAAGTGAGGAAGGCCTTGTACTTGTTGAGCTTGAAACCATGAACAAAACTACTTTGGTTCCGGTGGGAACGGTCTCTGGTGAGGCACGATCAAACGATGAAATAGTCATTAATACTCCTATTTTCTCTTCCGATGATTCAATAGTATACTTTCTCGTTTCACGACATATTCTTGCTTCCGGCTGTAATTAGTACCCCCAGAACTCACCCCTTCTTTTTTTATATTCAGTGTAATTCCCTCATAAGTAAACCTGACTTCTTTGCAATTTTTTTTAAAACACTATCCATTAAGACTTTCACTGTTGACTTTACTCTTTCTGCTTTTGTTTGCCGGATCTGCTACCGCACAAACACATCAGGACTGGAGCTATAACCTTGGCATTTACGAAGTTAATGTTCGTCAGTATACCGAAGAAGGAACTTTCACCGCTTTTCGTACACATCTTCAAAGGCTGGAAGCAATGAATGTTGGCATACTGTGGTTCATGCCCATAAACCCCATTGGCCAGCAAAACCGGATAGGATCTCTGGGCAGCTATTATTCTGTTCAGGATTATTATGGGATAAACCCTGAGTTTGGTGATATGGAGGATTTTAAAGCTGTGGTTAACGATGCGCACTCCCGCGGCATGTATGTGATCATCGATTGGGTGGCGAATCATACTTCATGGGACAATGTACTCACCGAAAGTCACCCGGAATGGTATGTAAAAGACAATCAGGGGAATTTTATTCCACCTCCTGGCACTAACTGGTCGGATGTGATCGAACTTGATTATTCTAAGCAGGGATTGCGCGACTACATGATTGATGCTTTAAAATTCTGGGTAGACAGTGCCGGAGTAGACGGCTTCCGCTTTGATGCCGTTTCTTTCGTTCCTGATGATTTCTGGACCGAAGCTCTTTCTGCTTTAAAAGCTCATAAACCAGACATTTTTCTACTTGCTGAAGGAGATGATCCCAAACTTACCAGCCTTGGTTTTGATATGAGTTTTGGCTGGGGCCTTTATGGTTTTGAAAGCGGGGTTTTCCATGACATTGCAAACGGCGGTGGCAACAGTAATTCGCTGAATTCTTATGCTGAAGACGAAACCAAAAAGAATTATCCGAATGGTGAATACCGAATGTACTTCACCTCCAATCACGATATTAATTCATGGGAAGGAACTACATATACTCTTTTTGGTGCTGCTGCAGATGTATTTGCCGTTCTAACTGCTACCCTCAACGGAATGCCTCTTATTTACAGTGGGCAAGAGGCGGGGCTGGATAAACAACTTCAGTTTTTCGAGAAAGATGAGATCGAATGGAAGCTGGATGATAATCTGCAAATGTATACCACTCTTCTGGAGCTGAAAAAAAGAAACAAGGCCCTATGGAATGGAAATCCTGAAAACTATTTCCGCCGTTTCCTTTCCTCTAATAACACTTCCATTTTTGCATTCCGCCGTAGCTTTGAAGGAGATACCATTCTCGTTCTCACTAATCTTTCTGATCAGGAGAAAACATTCACGCTTTGGGGAAGTTCATGGACCGGTAACTACAAAAATGTATTCACGGACGAGGACGTAACATTGACCGAAGACTCTGAATTTACCCTCCCAGCCTGGGGTTATCTGGTGTATGAGGGTGATGGAACCCAAGTTGGAATTGAAGAAGGTCAAACTCCTTCGGGGTTCAGGCTGGATCAGAACTATCCAAACCCGTTTAATCCAAGTACTGTTATCAGTTATCAGTTGGCCGTGAACAGTATGGTTCAGTTAAAAGTTTTCGATACTCTGGGACGAGAAGTTGCTGCTTTGGTCGATGGATTTAAAAGTGCCGGTAAACACACGATCGAATTCAAAGGCGACAATATCCCTAGCGGGGTATATATTTATAAGCTCGATACGGAACATACGTCGCTTACCAAGAGCATGACTTTGATCAAATAGAGGCAACTGTAAAAGGTTTTTTAGCTATTCTATCAATATGGTATTTCTCTGAGAATGCACTTATAATAGGGTTCTTTAATAAATATCCTATTTTTAACGTGAATAAAAGAGATTTATCTGTGATCCAACTCAAAAATAGAACCTCGGTTACTTTCCGGGCACTTTCTGTTTTAATGCTTCTCACTACAGTTTTCGCCTGTAAAAGCACCGAACCCTTCCAATCTGAATCAGATTCTGAAAATTCTACTGCTACGGTAACCAAAACCCCGGCCCCTGATAATGCTGAAGAACTGGAGGCCAAATATTGGGCAAAGAAAAAAGAAAGTCGTACCCATTTTACTCAAGCTGATGTTGAATTTATGGACGGCATGATAGCCCACCACGCACAAGCATTGATCATGTCAGACCTTGCTCCAAAAAATGGTGCCAGTCCTGAAATTCAGATTTTGGCCAGCCGTATCATCAATGCTCAAAATGATGAGATCGCCCTTATGCAACGATGGCTTCGGCTTAGAGACCAACCGGTACCAGAAGTACACGTTGATGGTTTAAAGCTCATGATACACGGCGGCGGAGAACACAGCCACATGGATCATACAAAAATGGCCGGTATGCTGAGTCCGGAACAAATGCTTGAGCTTAGTGAAGCAAAAGGAAAGGAATTTGATAAATTGTATCTGAAATATATGATCCAGCATCATTCCGGCGCCATAACCATGGTGGACAAACTTGTTAATACTGACGGAGCCGTTCAAGACGAAGATGCCTTCCGCCTGTCCGCTGATATCCGGGTTGATCAGGTAACTGAGATCAACAGAATGAAACTTATGCTTGCAGAACTCGAAGGCGACCCCCAGAGTCCATAAACATTTTATACTCAACACACAGCAAATCTAACAACAATCGAATAGTACATATGAAAAAAACTACTACTACTGTCAGCAATCCTGCTGCCCGAACCAAGGGGATAGGTTCCGGCTTCACATGGATGTTACTACTGGCTTCAATCCTTATGGGCGCTTATGCCTGTTCCCCGAAACCGGTAGCTGATGTTCCTGTCAGCTCACCAAGTCTGACTCCAATTTCTGAGCTTTCTGCCCCATCACCTGACCCTCGCGTAGGTTTAGGTGCTGGTCTTTTTGATGCAGAAGAAGCTTACTGGAATTTGAGCCGTGTATCACACACCCCTCCACCAGAAGATTTCTTAGGCGTAACCAACTCTGACCTTGCCTTCAAAGACAATTATGTTTTTCAGGGTAACTACAACGGAGTGATCGTGTGGGATATCTCTGATCCAGCAAATCCTTCTCTTGTAGTAGACTACTTATGTCCTGCTTCACAAAGTGATGTTTCTGTTTATGGTAATATCATGACTGTTTCCGGTGAAGGGTACGGGGGACGGCTTGACTGTGGTTCTGAGCCAATCCAGGAAGCCGTTAGCGATATCCGTTTAAGAGGTATTCGTATTTTTGATATCAGTGATGTTAAGAACCCGGAATACATTGCTAACGTTCAAACCTGCCGTGGTTCTCATACCCATTCTTTGATGAAAGACCCTAACGACGATGAGAACATCTACGTATATGTTTCTGGTTCTGCTGGCGTACGTCCTGAAGCAGAGCTTCCAGGATGTTCTGATGTTTCTCCGGATGATGATCCGAACTCTGCTCTGTTCAGAATTGAGGTTATTAAGATTCCTCTGGCTAACCCAGCTGATGCAGCTATCGTAAGTTCACCAAGAATCTTTGAAGATCTTGAAGAAGCTCCTTCTCATGGTCTTGCACCTGCTGATAAACGAGCTAATGAAGAAGCAAAAGCAAGAGGTGCTTACACCTTCATGCTTGGTGGCGAAGAGCGTGTGCTAAATGATCGTTTTGCCCGAGGACTTCTCCAGCGAATGGTAGCAGAACGAGGTGGTACTGCTGATGAAGCTCCAACTGCCGCTGATAGTGCTGCACTACGTGAGAACATTCAGGGTATAATTGACGAGATGATTGGTGCTGGAGATGACGATGAAAGTTCTCGTAAAGGACCTAACCAGTGTCACGATATCACGCTGTATCCTGAGATCGGATTAGCCGGTGGTGCCTGTGAAGGTTACGGTCTGCTTCTTGATATTACAGATCCTGTAAATCCGGTTCGTATTGATGCCGTAGCTGATTCTAACTTCTCTTACTGGCACTCTGCAACCTTCAGTAATGACGGTTCCAAAATCCTGTTTACTGATGAGTGGGGCGGTGGCGGCGGACCTAAATGCCGTGTTGATGATCCTTATGAGTGGGGTGCTGATGCATTGTTCACTCTGGAAGACGGTAAAATGGAATTCAAGAGCTACTACAAAATGTCGGCTCCTCAAACTTCACTTGAAAACTGTGTGGCACATAACGGTTCTCTGATTCCTGTTCCTGGTCGTGAGATCATGGTTCAGTCATGGTATCAGGGTGGTATCTCAATTTTCGACTGGACTGATATTAACAATCCGATCGAGATTGCATTCCAGGATTACGGCCCGATCAATGGCGAAAGCTATGGAAACGGTGGTAGCTGGTCTGTGTACTGGTACAACGGTTCTATCGTAAGTTCTGAGATCGCTCGTGGTCTTGATATCTTCGAGCTCACTCCAAGTGACTACCTCACTGAAAATGAGATCGCAGCTGCTAATACGGTAAAACTTGATTACCTCAACGCTCAGGGGCAGCCAATGTTCAAATGGCCTTCTACTTATGTGCTTGCTAAAGCATACGTTGATCAGCTTGATCGTGATGGTGACCTTCCTTCAACTGGCGTAATGGCCATCCGTCAGGGTATCGCCAATGCTGAAGCATACCCGGACAGAAGCAGTGAGATCCTGAAAGGCCTTGCATCAGAAGTAAGCAGCATGGCTGCCTCTTCTTCTAACTCTGACAAAGTTCAGAAGCTTGCAAGCACCATCAGCGACCTTGCCAGCATGTAAGAGGCTTTAGTCTTTTTAAAACAAAAGCCCCGCACATAGTTTATGTGCGGGGCTTTTTTTATGATCTTCAAGTCGGTCTGGGCTTCGCTCCTACGCGGAGCATCGGAGCGAGGGAAGTGGGTAGCAAAGATAGTCAGATCTTGAATACTGGTAACGAGGCTCTGCGTCGTTACCCTTAGATCTCTCAAGTCTTTAACTTGAGAGAAGAAGCAAAGCAAGTCTCTGACTTGTATTAAGCTTCACTAAAGCAATGCGGGGCTTTTTATTGGATATATACTCTTCACCTCTTTGCCCACTTGTCGTCATTCTGAATTTATTTCAGAATCTTTGTTGTGTTTCAAGGTGACTATCCAGATGAAATATTATTCAGAGCCACATCGTAAGATCCTGAAACAACTTCAGGATGACCTTTTAAAAACTGTTAATGCTGCTTTGTGTCGTTATTTGATTGACGGTAAGAACAACTAATCAAAAACGAAGCGGAAGGTGATGACACCCCATTGGGATTGTTGGGGAACACCACCAGGAAGGCGGGAGAATCTCCAGGAACGCAGCGTTCGCATTACTTCCTGTTCCAGTTCCAGATTCATTTTCTTGATAGGGATGATACGTCCTACGGTTCCGTCCGGGCGCACTTCAAAACGTACGGTAATGACCGCTTCACTATTTGCAGTATTAACAGGGAGTGGCTGAACCATAGGTGCGCGCTCTATATCACCTTCCCATTGCAACTGGTATGGCGCTGACTTGTCCTCGTCGGTACCCACACCCTGATCGGCATTCATATCTCCAATAGCACCGTCAGGATCGCCACTTTCGTCAGCGCCTTCGGTACTTTCTTCAGCTTCCACTGCTTTTGGGGGAACCTCAATAACTTCTTCTGTCTGTTGCTCATTGTTCTGGGTCGGATCGATCACTTCTGTTTTTGGAGTCTCGATCGTTTCTTCAGCAGGAACATCTTCTACTTCGTCAGGAAGCTCTACAGGCTTTGTATTTTCGTCTAAAGGATTGGTCGGCTTTTCTTCAGGTTCGGGTACTTCTTCTACGGGTTTGGGGGTCTCCGTTTCTGATGGATTACGCCGTTGAGCAACCTGCTCGTTCTGTACTTCTGAAAATTGGGATAACCGTCCTGTCTGGAATTCACCGAACTCTACCTCAATAAAAGACGGGCGAAGGCTTCTTCCCATATCTATGGTAAACCAGATAGAAAATAGCAGCAGTACCGTAGCCATACTAACGGTGGCAATAAGCGCTCTGCGGTCGTCTTCTGTAAATTGAGGTTTCATATTCTTAACTATGAGCCTGGTTCAGTAGCCATTATTAAAGTCAGGTTCAGCGCTTTTCCGATATTCATCACGCGAACGGCATCGTCTACTTTAGCATCTTTATCTGCACGTATTACGATCGTGCCCTGAGGTTTAGTATTACGGGCTTCTCGAATAGCTCCGGCCAGTGAGCCTCTTGCAGTAAGTTCTCCCTCCACATAGAACTGGCTATCCTTGGTAATAGATACCGATATATACTGAGGTTCATTATTCGAACCACTCTCAGCTTTAGGAATGTTAACCTTGATCCCGAAATTTGTTACAAAGGAAGAGGTTAACAGGAAGAAGATGAGCAGCAACAATACAATATCCGTCAGTGACGACTGTGAAAACAGCGACAGGGGAGTAAGTCTTTTATCGCCTCGTCTGAAATCGCGGGCCATATTCTATGCCTGTTTTTTTGGTGCCGGTGATTGAAGCAGGTCTATGAAATCTGCTGATGCATTCTCAAGTTCAAAGATCGACCGGTTGATCTTGCCCAATAAGAAGTTATAGAACCCGAATGCGATCAAACCAACGATCAGTCCAGCTGCTGTGGTGATCAGCGCTTCCCAGATACCACCAGCCAGCTCGCTTGGGTTTACATTTCCCTGCAGCGATTGAATATCCATAAAGGCTTCGATCATACCTGTTACCGTTCCGGTGAATCCCAGTAACGGAGCCACTCCGGCAATAGTTGCAAGCCAGTTCATTCGCTTCTCAAGGAAGAAGATCTCTTTTTTACCTGCATTATCGATCGCGTCTTCAATATCACGGATAGGGCGTCCCAGGCGTTTAATCCCTGATTTAATGATTCGTGCCAGTGGTTTATCAAAATCATCACAGTAGTGAATGGCATCAGCTGATTTTCCATTTTTCAGCATTCCCTCTATGGTACCAAGAAAACGCCCTGTATCTGTATGGGATCTCGAAAGGGCACTCCATCTTTCCACGATCACATAAAAGGAGATCAAAAACAATACGAAGATGGGTATCATTAAGATACCACCCTCTATCAGAAGGTCCAGAAAAGAGATGGTATCACCTTCCAATGATTGCGCCAGGGAGTCGGCCACCGCCGAAGTATCCTGCAATAGTAATAGAATAAAGCTCATGTAGATGTTATTTAATTTTCTTAATGAAGTAATTTTCCTTGAACGGATTTTCTAATTCTTCGCCCGCAATAGCCGCGTCAACAAGCGATCCAAACTGACCGATACTTACACGCCATAACGTACCATATTGCTGTGATGGTATGGGCGTAACCAGTGCTCTGTAACCTTTTTCGGCAAGCTCTTTTTGTTTCACCGTTGCATTTTTCTGAACACTTAAAGAATAAACTACGATGGTATAGCCATCATTAGCAACTTCCGTTGCAATACCCATCAGGCCATATTTAGGCTGATCAGCATTTACTGGTACCTGAGTAGCCGGTGCTTGTTCCTGAACCGCTTCTTTTGTCTGTGTTTCCTGGGGTTGACCCTCCACAGCAGCCGGCTCCGGATCTGTCGGCGGCGGAGTTGGATTTGTCTGCTGTTGCTGAACAGGAGGTTTTACAACAGGCTGACTGGTAGCCACCTGTGGTGTTATTCCAGGGATGTTAAGAATCTTGAAATACGCCAGTCCAAATACAGCTCCGGTAATAACAACCAAAGCAACCACTATCAGTAACCAGACACTAACCGGTTGAGGATCTTTTTTAGGCTTTTTCTTCTTTTCCTTTTTTTCTTTCTCTTCTTTTGGCTTAGGCTCTATATCGGATGAAATATTGGTGATCACCGGAATGATCTCTTCCGGCTCTTCCTCATCGTCCTCCTCAATGGCATCAAAAGGATCATCAAAATCGTCCTCATCATCGTCACTATCATCAAATGGCTCATCTAACCCCAGGCTTGCAAACGGACTGGCTTTGGTTGATTCTTCAGTCATTCCGGCTTCAAGTTCTTCTGGTTTAATCACTTCACTGTCATCCGACATTATATCGCTTAGTTCCGCATCCAGTCCTGAAACGGATTCTACCTCTTCCTCATTTTCTTTTTCAGCTACTGTTGGTTCATCATCATCATCCCCGAAAATATCTGCAAAACTATCCTCTTCTTCTGGCTCAATAGCTGCTTCACCTGAAAGTTCTTCTTCAACATCGTTTACGGCTTCTTCCTCAGTTTCCTCTACCGGTTCGTCATCTTCGGGTGCTTCTTCGCCCATCAGACTGGAAAACAGGCGGTTTACTCCGGTTTCTTTATGAGCCTCAACTCCCCATTCATCCGGACCTGGCTGCTCTTCCTCTTCGTCATCGCCTTCAATTGCTGGTTCTTCCTCAGGAGTCTCTGTTTCTTCCTCATCTAAATCATCAATATCTCCAAAAATATCTTCATCACTATAGTCGCCGGATGTTTTTGGTGGAGGTACTTTTTCTTCCTCTTCTTCGTCATCTTCAACCACTAGTCCTGAAAAAGGATCTCGTCCTTCTGAAGAACTGTCATCATCAGCCATCTGCAAGCCCTCAAAAGGATCCTCATCGTCTTCTTGCTCGTCAGCTGCTACAACATCTTCGTCTACTTCAAGAGGCTCCATTCCGGCATACTTGAAATTTATCTCGGTCTCGAGTTCTTTCGAAGGAATAAACATGATCCGGTTACCAATACCGCTAAAGATCCCAAAATCCTCGATCTCATAAGCTTCATCATCTGCAATGGCCTGACGGATTTCTTCAGCCAATTCACCAAGTTGCTGCTCTACTTTTTCGGCATCAATACCAGATGCCTCGGCTAACAGTTCTACAAATTTTGGTTGATCTATATGCATTGCCATTACCCCTTTTTCTCTGCTTCAAATTCGATGGAATCCCTTGGAGGCAGCATCACTGTAGTTCCGTCTGCTCTTTTTTCCTGTCGCTGGCTATGGTGCATTGCTTTAAAAGTACCCAACCCTGATATCTCAACAGAGTTCTTCATGATCACCTGATCACGAACCACAATCCCAAATGCCTTTAAAAAATCTTTAGTCATAATCTAAAATTTAAAGGTTAATCCTCCGTATGCCTGAAGTGGCCGTTCCTGGTACCCTCTCCAGATCTCATATTTTTGCCCCAAAATATTCAATACTTTCACATAAACACCAAATCTCTTCGTGATCTGATATTCTGCTCCTCCGTTTATAAGAGCAAAGGCATTTAATTCTTCAGCTGCTGTTACTGCCTGACGCTTGCCTACATACTCAGCCCAGCTTCTTATGGTAAGTTTTGGGATCGGTTTGTATGAAAGCGATCCGTTTACGCCAAGTCGTTCCTCAAATGGAATATCTCCTGCGTCGTTCAGCTTTGGCCTCCGGGCATAGAATCGCGCATCGAACCAGAACTTTTCGGGAACCAGTTGCTGTGTAATCCCTCCAAATAATTCAAATACATTAGCTTTGGCATATTTGGTTTCATAAAAAGTATTCAGGGTTTGACCCGATCCACCCGGTGCAGGGATCGATGTCGCTTTTTGATCGTAATAAGAGTAGTTATTCGTTAACTCATAACTGATCCCGCCAAAGATCCTGTTTCCTTCGAACGCCTGAAAAGCAATTTCCCCGTAGATCCCTGAAGTGTAACTCTGACGAAGTTGGGTCTCAAAATTCAAGAACCGATTGATCTCGTGATGATCCTGAACTCCTTTCATTTCAGGTTTTCCATACAATCCACCGGTAAGAATGATTGCATCCTTCAGGTTATATCTGATCTTGAGTTCCGGTGTGATATAGATCTTATTTGAGAATCCATCAGAAATATAAGCCAGTCCCATTTTCCCGGAAACATGTGCGCTGAAATTGAACAGCTTTCTGTATTCGATCGAAGCCCGGGTATCGAACCAGGGTTGAGCATCCACTCCTGAATACTGATAGCTTCCCGCCCTTACTGATCCGTTTACATAATAGGTTTCATATAATCTGCTACCGGCCCAGTGTCTCGAAAACTCAAGTTCAGCCCGTTGTTCATTTACTTCTCCGGTATAGTTAGATGAACCTGCGTCCAGATCAACGGCGTACACGTTACCACCGAGACTAACATCCCATCCTTGTAATGCATTATCCGTTTTCTGAAGAGTGATCCTTCCTTCAAAACCCGCATAGTCTTTTTTAGCAGTTTCTGTAAGTACATTCTGTATTACCGGATCCAGATCATAAAGCCTGTTAAAGTCACTTAATCCACCGGCGGCGATAGTCAGTTTGGTGTCATTCTTGATCTTTGTGTTGAATGCAAGATCACCATTTAAATAACGAAATCCGCTTTCCTGATCGTCCAGATGCCCTTCCGATGATCGGTAATCAACATTACCCGTAATGCTGCTCTTATTGTTGATACCCTGATAGACATACCCTTCAAGCTCAGGAGTTATAAAATTTCCAATTCCCGCTCTTACAATCCCTCTGGTTCGGTCTGGTGTTCTCAAAATACTCCGGGCTGGTGCATCTGGTCTGTCGAGCTGACTCATCGCCACACTTGCCACTGCCTCCTCTTTAGTTTCCATGAAAGGCATTCTGTTGGGATCGATCCTGAATACCCTTGGCTTTGGGTTAAATCCCAGAATGGGCTGTCTTCTCAATCCTGGAAAACGGGCTTTAAACTCACTCCTGATCTCAATATCCTGCGGGTTGATCTCGGGTAAAAGTGAGTTTTGAGGGTCTCCTCCGGTGGTTTGAGCCTGAATATTCATACTCAAAAACAGGGCAAATAGAATAAGTATAGATTTTCGGAGCGTCATCATCTGAAGTGGTTTGCTAAATGTACTAAATTTTGAAAGAAGGTTTAAGCAACAGCTTAACGAAATTGATGTACTGCAAGTACCTGTCAATGTTCCTGTTTCCGGGCTTCCCGCTTCAAAGAATAGTATTTATCGACGGCAAGCAGGATTGGAGACACTATGATATACATCACAAGAGTTGAGGCGTGTGCTATTGTCGCAAAAGCAAGTCCGGTTGCCTCCGGTACGCCATACAAGGCCGAGAGGGTGTAGGTTATGAATAAATGATAGCTGCCCACACCACCTGGCGTCGGTATCGCAAGCCCTACAGCTGATACCATGGTTAATACCACTGCATCAGCAAAGGAAAGGTCGAAATGGATCTGCATATCAAACATCCAGAATGGAATGTAGGTCATTGTTATATAAGCCAACCAGATCAATGCTGTGTATAAAACAAAAAGCGGCCAGTTCTTAAGCTGCCTGATGGATAACACGCCTTCAAAAAATTTCCTGCTAAGTACGTGAACCTTGTTAATGAATTTACCTATTGGACCTTTTTCTTTGCTCAGTTTTTCCAACAGTTTATAGAGCAGGTATCCGGCCAACAATGCTATTCCAGAATAGATCGCGCCCCATTTCAACATGCTCACGTACACAGTATGGTCTGTAAAATCGATGCCAAACAGGCGGGTCAGAATTTCCGGATCAGAGATCAGGAATATCCCAACGAATACCATGATTAACAGCATGCTTACCAAATCAACCAGCCGTTCAAGTACTATCGTGCCGATGAGTTTTGAATTGCTTTCTCCAACCTGACGGGCTACGTAGATCGGGCGGGTTACTTCGCCTACTCGTGGGAGGGCAATGTTGGTCAGGTAGCCAAACATAACCCCGGTTAGCAGAGTCAGGCGTGTCGGTACTTTAGACTTGTCCATGAAGAGCATTCTCCACCGCTCTGCACGAATGAAATGGGAGAACATGGTTACCACACTGAATGGCAGGATCCAGCCCCAGCTCATATGTGTTGAGGCTTCAATGATATCCTCGAGTTCAACGTTCTTAAATGCCAGCCACAGGAACACCCCGGAAATGGCTAAACTACTAATGATCTTTAGGGCTTTTTTCATCCGTTTAATATCTCATATCCACGGTCTCGGCATCCTCAGGATAGATCAGTTTAAAAATATTTGGGGTATGCTTAATGAATTTTCCTTTGCTGAAGGTGGTCGTATAGATGTTATCAGCAAAGTCGTATGCGGTTATCTTAACCGGCTCGAGATCTTTATTCAGCTCGATCTCTACTTTCACATAATCAGAGAATTCATCCTGTGTAAGAAGTGTTATCAGAATATTCCTGTTACTTAATTTCTTTTCAGAGGAAGTGTATTCTTCACTGTTTCCGCTTAGCAATTTGGAAGGAGCAAAGCTATCATCCATTGGGTCATAGTCATTGATGATCACCCTGTTGCGCTCGCTGTTGTACACACGGGATAGCTTTCCGTCAATCACCAGTGTTTCAACTTCGCCTTCCACTTTATAGCTGGTATCATCGATCCAGATCTTGCCGGTATAGCTATTCGTTTCTTCGGTATAGGAATCAAATTCACTGCTGTTGAACTCTGCATAGAATACAAGACCTTCATCGAACTTTGATTTCAGAGCGTCAAATGTTGTTGCCTGCCCGGCAACCTGACTTGAGAATAACACCAGAAGTGCGGTGGCGAGTAATATTGTTCTATTCATAGTTTTCAAGCCCATCCAGGATGTCCTGAAGTTCATCTTCATCCTGAATAAGTACGTCTCGTGCAGTACTTCCCTGATATGGCCCAACAATCCCTGCATTAAATAATTGATCTATGATTCGTCCGGCTCTGTTATATCCGATCTTTAGTTTTCTCTGAAGAAGGGATACGGAACCTTGCTGATGAAGTATCACCACTTTGGCGGCTGCTTCAAACATATCGTCTATATCATCTAACGGATCCGGGATACCTGAATTGTCTTCATGTATGATAGGCAGATGAAACGGTTCTTTGTAGCCGGCCTGCTCGCCGATAAAAGCATTGATCCGTTCTACCTCTTCAGTAGATACAAATGCATTCTGGATCCGGGTCATGCCCGCTCCATTGGTGAATAACATATCACCCATTCCGATAAGCTGATCGGCACCTCCAACATCCAGGATCGTTCTGGAATCTACTTTTGAAGCTACCTGATAAGCTGCACGTGCCGGGAAGTTTGCTTTGATGGTACCCGTGATCACGTTCACTGATGGGCGCTGGGTAGCCACCACCATATGAATACCTACAGCACGTGCCAGCTGTGCGATCCTTGCGATCGGTTCTTCGATCTGTTTACCGGCAGTCATCATCAGATCAGCAAGCTCATCAATGATCACCACTATGTATGGCAGGTGTCTGTGACCAAGATCTTCTTCAAGTTCTTCTTCTTTAAACTTGGCGTTATACGCCTTGATATCCCGAACCATGGCCATCTTAAGCAGATCATACCGGTCATCCATTTCTTTACACACACTATTAAGGGTATCAAGAGCCTTTGAGGTGTCAGTGATTATTGGTTCATCGGCATCGGGCAGCATAGCCAGAAAATGATTCTGAATGTTCCGGTACAGCGAAAGCTCGATCTTCTTCGGGTCGATCATCACAAATTTCAGATTGTCCGGATGGCACTTATATAAGAGGCAGGTGATGATCGTATTAATACCCACAGATTTACCCGAACCTGTTGCCCCAGCTACCAGAAGGTGAGGCATCTTCGTCAAATCGAGCATAAACACTTCGTTCTCGATGGTCTTACCGAAGGCCACCGGCAGGGTCATCTCTGTTTCCACAAATTTCTTGGTATTGATAACCTGCTTGATATAAACCGTTTCACGTGTGCTGTTTGGCACCTCGATTCCAACCGCTGATTTACCCGGAATAGGAGTAAGCATACGCAGCCCTTTCGAAGCCGTGGCCATTTTAAGGTCATTGGAATAACTCTCGATCTTACTGATCTTGACATCCGGCGCCGGCTCCAGTTCATACAAAGTAACGGTTGGGCCCACAATGGCATTGATTCCCACGATCTCGATCTTGTGGCGCTTCAGTTTATCGAGTATGATGCGTTTATTTTCTTTGATCTCTTCCAGATCAACTTCATTCCCTTCATTAGGAGGAGTTGTGAGCAGGTCAATGGTTGGAAATTTATACTTGATCACAGGCACGTCTTTAGCCTGCTCCTGATTTAATTTCTCCAGATCTTTTTCGCCGGCTTCTTCATCACCCTTGCCTTTGAAGATCGCCACTTCCACATCATCTTCATCGCCCTCCTCTTCGTTATCATCTTTCGATTCAGTTTTCTCAAGAATGGCTCTTGGCCGTGTGTCCAGATCCTGTACTTCCGCCCGTTCTTTCTTTAATCGTTCGCGATCCTCTTCTTCAGATTTCTCTACGATCTCATCAATGGATGGTACTGGTTTAACCGCTTCTTCTTTGGCTTTAGCCTCTGCGATCTGCCTTTTCCTGATCTTATCCTGACGATCCTGTTCTTTCTTCTCAGTCTCTTTTTCTTCCTTTTTAGCCTCAATTGCAGCTTTCTTTTCTGCTATCCGGGCTTCACGTTCCGCAATGCGTTGTGCCTTCTTCTCTTCTCTGGCTTCCCGCGCGGCTTCCATTTTCTCACGCATGTTGTCCATCCAGATCTTAACGCCATCGATGGTTTTCTGAAGATCCCGGTCCCAGAATAATAAAAGAGTAACCAGCATCAGAACCGAAAGAATAAAAATAGATCCGATACCTGTTATGTTTTGCAGGATCCTTGAGATGGCAACCCCGGCAGCTCCACTCCAGACTGAATCATCCGGAAAGTCAGCATTGGTGTTCAGCCATCCTATGAAGGTTGAAAAGAGGATCATAGCCCAAACACAAAGAATGGTTAACCATCCGTTTTCTTTAACCGGCCGGTGGCGGAATACATGCCAGCCATTATAACCAACGATCAACGAGAGAATTATACTTGTGTATCCAAATAAACTGTACACGAGAAAGTGTGAAATATAAGCGCCAACTGGCCCAAGCCAGTTTTGGATCAGCCTGGACGAGGCATCGGGATTGAAGAGGTCCATAAAGGAAATACTCCTCGCATACTGATAATCTTCCGGAGTGTAAGAGAGGATACTCAGGCCAAGTAACACAGAAATAGCAAGTACAATGATGCCAACGATCTCAACTTTTCGGGCCGAATCAATGCCATTTGGCTTACTGGATGTGTTTAACTTGTTCTTTTTAGCCATTTAAATTCGTGATTATCCCGTCTTTCATTCCAGGCAGTACATCAAACTCGTCTACTTTACAGCAAAATGGTATGTCTTCTTCCGGAACGAGGTTTCTAAGACGATAAGCGTGGTCGCTTTTACCGATGGTTTCCTCTAAAGCATCCCCAAATTTTTCGAAAAGACCAAATGCAACTTTGGCTCCGTCTTTTGTTTTCTCGGGGAGTTTTCCATTACACAGTTTATGTAGCAGAGATCCTGCAAACATCGTGTCTTCCAGTGATAACCGGCCCCGCCAGCCTGAACAGATCAATACAACCTCGTCATCATGTTCTGCAAGAGCATTTAAAATACTTTGTTGATTTAAAAAGGTCCCGATATAGATCCTGTTTGCCAGTGCTGCTTTTTTGATCGCTTTAGTACCGTTCGTGGTATTGAAGATCAATGTCTTGTTTTGCACAACCTCTGGTGTATACTCGAGCGGGGAATTTCCAAGGTCATACCCTTCGATCATCGTTCCATCTTTTTCACCACAGAGCAGGTAGTCATTTTGATCCATGGTTCTGGCGATCTTAACAGCATCGCTCATATCCTCTACAGGGATGATCTTTTTCGCCCCTGCATTTATCGCGGCAACTATCGATGATGATGCCCTTAATACATCAATGATAACAGCACTTTTTCCCCTGAGCTCCTCCTCCTGGAAGGCTTGAACGGAAAAAAATACATCTATATAGCTTAGATCCGGCATATTCTCTCTCTTAATCTATGTTTTTATGAATGGCGGCTTTTGCACTAGTGCCCCAGCTGCTTTTTTACGAATTGCGATGTGAATCTGAGTGCCGTCTGTTGTACTGGCCTTTTCCACATATCCCATCCCTAATCCTTTACCCAAAGTAATTGACATTGTTCCGCTGGTAACCTCACCAATAACATTACCCTCGTTGTCTATTATTTCGTACCCATGTCTTGGAATTGATCGCTCATCTTCCATTACAAAACCAACCAGTTGCCGGTTTATCCCTTCTTCTTTCTTTTTAAGCAAAACCTCTTTTCCGATAAAATCCCCTTTATCCAGTTTTGTGATCCATCCCAAACGTGCTTCAAGCGGATGCGTTTCGCTTGTGATATCATTTCCATAAAGGGCATACCCCATTTCCAGTCTCAATGTGTCACGCGCTCCCAAGCCACAAGGCTCGATCCCAAATTCTTCACCTGCTTCGAATATAGCATTCCATACTGCTTCAGGATCAACCGTGTTTTTATCGAAATAGATCTCAAATCCTTTTTCGCCGGTATAGCCTGTTGCAGAAAACACTACCTGTCCCAATCCTGCAAGGTCACCCATTTTGAAACTATAAAAAGCAATATCACTCAAATCAAGATCGGTCAGTTTTTGAAGGGTTTCTACTGATTTCGGGCCCTGAACCGCAAGGAGTGCCGTATCAGGTGAATTGTCATGCACTTCAGCATCAAAGGTGTTATTGCTTTTGATCCATTCCAGATCTTTCTCAATATTGGAAGCGTTCACCACAAGAATGTACTGATCCTCATCAAAGAGTTTGTACACAATGAGGTCATCCACGATACCACCATCCTCATAGCACATACAGGAATACTGGGCCTTACCCGGAACCAGTTTTGAAGCATCATTCACCGTTACCTTCTGGATCAGATCCAATGCTCCCGGCCCTGAAATAAAGAACTCACCCATGTGTGAAACGTCAAAAACCCCAACCGCTTCACGAACAGCAGCATGTTCAACTTTAATCCCTTTGTATTGAACGGGCATCTCATAACCCGCAAACTCCACTAGTTTTGCCCCGGCCTTTTCATGAACGGAGTGAAATGGTGTTGTCTTAAGCATGTAGTTGTTTTAAATCCGGATCTTGTAGAATGAGTCCGAAGTTAGTGATTTTTGTACAAAGGAATTAGCAAATCACTAATTATTCATCCACCGGAACCGGATATTTTTGAAGCAGACCTTCTTCCTTCATCAGCTTCTCAATGGAATCAATATCTCGTGGCAGAAAATCGCTGATCACTTCTGCTCCGTCTTCGGTGATCACGATCATATCTTCCAGACGAACATAGATGTTTTCATCGGGTACACGGAATTGGGGCTCGATCACAAATACCATTCCCGGCTCTATCGGAACTCTGAGATTCCCCACATCATGAACGGACATTCCAACCCCGTGGCCCAGTCCGATATTTCCGCTGGCTGTTCGCTCTTTGTACCCATCGATAAATTCTCTGGCGGCCTGCTTGTATTTTTCTTTCGAGAATCTGGTCTCATCAAAAACCTTGTCCATCTGAACCACAGCCTTTTCCATCACTTGCACCGGCGTAAGTCCGACCTCGATATTGTCCAGAATGGCGTTGTAAATACCCAGATAGAAATTATATAGTTCTTTTTGCACCGGGTTGAATTTGCCGTTCACCGGCCACATGCGCCCCAGGTCGCTGGTGTAATATTTATAATCTGCTCCGTAATCCATCAGGATCATATCCCCATCAACCGCCTCTCGAACGCTGCCATGATAGTGATTCTGATAAGCGTCTTTGGCGAAATGGATCAATGCGTAATAAGAGTCCCCCTGCACATCGTTATACCAGTAGATATATTTACCCGCAGCTTCCAGCTGATAGGGTTTGATGCCCGGTTCGGTCGAACGCATGGCCTCTTTGATCACCTCGCCCTGCAGGTTTGTAGCTTTTCTGATCAGTTTTAACTCGGCAGGACTTTTGATCTTTCGAAGCTCATCAATTATGGGATCCAGGTTCAGTACTTCCATTCCTGAGGTCACATTTCCCAATTCATTCAGGAAATTTTTATAGCGCATCGGGTTCGTTTCCAACGGATTTGCTTCCATATCGCGTTCGGTCCTCATTGCCATACTTCGTGTATTTGCGAGCTGCTCGTAAGGAGTCTGAGGGGTAAAGACCATACTCACTTCAGATGAACGGCTTAGTTTATTCAGGTCAGATATCAGGTTCTCATAAGAACCTACATTTTCTACTCCCGAAAGTTCTTTCACAAGGTCTGCATCTTCGAATGAAAGGAGTTTACCCTCACCATATTCACGTCTTGCATCTCTTTCTTTAAGATATACCGTTGCTTCTCTGGTATTTCCATTCAGGATCAGGTAGGCATCCGGCGATTCAATTCCTGAGAGATAATAAAACTCATTACTTTGTCTGAAATGCTGATATCCTTTTGGAGCACCAGCCCCCTGGATCACAGCAATCGCATTGGAACCAATCTCATCGTACACCTTCGCACGTCGACTTGCGAATTCTTCTTTGGTGAAATCCTCAGTGAACAAAGGGCGATCCTCAAGTTGTGTTGAGGTATGCCAGGTTGGTTGTTGTGCAGATACGTTTACGGTGATCCCCATCAACAATATAATAAGTAGTGAAAGTATGGTTCTGTTAAACATAGTAGACCTGATAGTTAGTTTCTGAGAATATACTCATCTGAAACTCAAAATCAGGTCTTTCTGAAGAACAATCCTTTGTTTATCGATTTGAAAGAATTTCATCTACCAATTCTGAGATCTCATCCTCCAGATCTGAGGCTTTCACTATCACTGTCTTCTGTCCCCAAACTACCTGGAATTGTCGAAGAAATCCCTCAGTTACCTCATCTCTTATCATATTCCCAGCTTCTGTAACTCGTGTAATTCCATCATCTTCTTCCAGGGCTGAATAAAATACCTGCGAATATTTCCCTGCCTGAACAATATTTTCGGGCATTTTACCGAGTGTTGTCACGGATAGTGCTACCTGACCATGATCGTTCTCTTCAGAAACACCCAAGAGAAACTCGAACCCTTCATTCTCTGAATATTCAGCACCCCGGGCTTCCATCGCTGCATTGAATATATTCCTAACCTTATCAAGTCGCAGGTAATCGAATTGTTTTTCTACCACGAACGTAGAACTGAATTCATAGCTTGTTTGGGCCTGAACTCCAAAACTTATAAATACCACTACCATGCTCAGAATTGAGCTTAGGATTAGCTTTTTCATTTTTACACCTCTGTTTAGTTAACTGTTTACTTAGCGTGGTAGCTTTAAATCAGAGGCGGGGTTATTTATTTGTGGTCAGATAATCAGCAGGATCAACAGGCTCATCATCTTTAGTAATCGTGAAATGGAGGTGAGGCTTATTACTAAGTCCTGACTTACCTGAAAGTGCGATTTCCTCTCCTGCTTCAACCTTACTTCCGGCTTTCAATCCTTCTTTCTCTGTTTTAAGGTGAGCGTAAATGGTTTCGTATCCAGACCCATGTTCGATGATAACTACTCTGCCAAGTATTCCTTTATCTCCGGCATATTTCACTATTCCCGGAGCTGCTGTATGAACTTCTGTTCCCTCAGGAACCGCCCAGTCTATTCCGTCGTGCATTCGTTCATATTGCAGAATGGGATGAAATCTCATTCCATAGTTTGAAGCTATCTCGAATTCTTCCGCCACAGGAGAGGAAAAAGTGATCTCTGTATTCTGAAACAGAGACATTAAACCTGTTAATACCAAAACCAATATTGTTCTCATGATCTCAACTCTTGTTATTTAAGTAACTGTATAACAGTAATATAATTCATAAAATCAATTAATCAATATCATCTTATTCATTCAGGTGGCGAACCATATCCTCAAATGAGGAAATAACCTGAAGACCGAACTGTGCTCTTTCTTTATTTATATCTGTCCTGAAGTTTCTCAGGTGTTGCTCCAGATCTTTGATCCGATCAACCAGAGTTTCAATGTCATCAGCTTGTTTGGCATTCACTGCCTCAAAAATCAGTTTCCAATATTGTGAGAGCCATTCACAGTATTTTTGTTCTTCGATCAACAGATCGTGAACCGGGCCCAGCTGTTCAATTGGATTTTCGAAATGTTGTTTGATTTGCTCGGTGATCTTGTCCTCTTGTTTGAACTCCTCCAGCTTATACAAAGTGACCAATGCTTTTCTGACCTCTTCGCGCCAGCTTTTTGGGTCATACTTCTTACCGTCCCAGGGTCGAAGTAGTAGTGCTCTGAATAATATAGCCGCAGCCGATCTTTGGTCGTTGTGCTTAGAAAGTTTAAGAACACAATCCTCCATCTGATCATCATCAGATTGCTGAAAAGCTTCGTTAAGCCTGGTTTCGATCTCTTTAACGTCTTCAGACATTCTTCCTTGTTTCTTTGAATTTTATCTAAGCTAATAAGTTTATCCAAAACTAACCGGTTCGGCTTTATCATTGTCTGATTCTCCTTATCTTTGAGTGAAATAAAAAAACTGACTGAATTTTTTCTCCATGTCCATCAATAAAGAGCAGATCAAAACAGCGCTTGCTCACGTCCTACATCCTACCGAAAAACAAGACCTAGTTTCTCTGGATATGATCCAGGACCTCATCGTTCAGGATAAATACGTTTCCTTTACTCTGGAAATGCCGGAACAAAATGAAGCTCTAGCCCAGGATCTTAAACTGAAATGTGAGGGAGCTGTTCATAAATTCATTGACCGCGAAGCTATAGTTGACATTCAGATAGGGGTGAACGTATCCAAAAGAAAGGCTCAGCCACAACAGCAGGCTCCACAACCTCAACAGATCCTTCCTGGAGTAAAGCACATCATTGCTGTAGCATCCGGAAAGGGTGGAGTAGGTAAATCTACCGTAGCTGCTAACCTGGCTGCTTCGCTGGCAAGAACCGGGGCTAAAGTAGGACTGATGGATACCGATATTTACGGTCCGAGTGTTCCTACTATGTTCGATCTGCATGAACGGCCGAACATCACTACCCAGAAGAAACTGATCCCTCTCGAAAAATATGGCATCAAGATGGTGTCTATGGGTTTTCTGGTTGATGTGAATCAGGCGATGGTGTGGCGGGGACCTATGGCTACCAGTGCCATCAAACAATTCATGACCGATGTGGAATGGGGCGAACTCGATTATATGGTTCTGGATCTCCCTCCGGGAACCGGTGATATCCAGCTCACCATTGTACAAACCGTTCCTTTAAGCGGCGCTGTCATCGTTTCAACCCCACAGACCGTTGCTTTGGATGATGTTCGAAAGGGAGTGGCAATGTTCCAGAAGGTAAATGTTCCGGTGCTTGGTGTGATCGAAAATATGTCGTACTTCATTCCACCTGATATGCCAGACAAGAAATACCATATTTTCGGGGAAGGAGGAGCCACCAGATTGGCTGAGGAGTTAAATGTTCCTGTTTTAGGAGAGATCCCGCTTGAGCAGCCGATCCGCGAATCCGGCGATAACGGAAAACCAATTGTTCTGGCTGATGAGAATTCCAATGCTGCAACTGCTTTCATCACTGCCTGTTCCAATATGGAGCAGCAGTTAGCCTTGAGGGCCTCAGAAGCACGTCAGAAAGTAGATATCAAATTCAAATCATAGTTTTGAAAAACTCCAATTACAGCAGGTCTCTTATTAACTGATAATACCCGTTGTCTTCGGAATGAATTTGAAGCTCTTTGGAATTTGGTACCTGACTGCCTGGAATTTCTTCCCGTTTATGGGAAGATCCCCATCTGCTCGTACATGATCCCGATCTTGTTAATGGCGCTGATAAATGCTGCTGTTCTCAGGTCATCCAGGCCGTGCTCATCTCTTACGTCACAGATCTGCTGATATGCCGTGATCATTGTTTCTTCAAGTCCCGAATCTACGAGGTCATATTCTTCAGCTCCGTGAGTAAGATTAAGCATCTCATCATCACTGAACTTCTTACCTGAAATATTCTCGATCTCATTAACGATCTTTCTGAAGCTGGATTCATCAAAGCGTTTGTTCATCCGGCCATAACGCACATGCTGAATATCTTTGAGCCATTCGAAATACGATACAACCACACCACCCGCGTTCAGGTAGGTATCAGGAATGATCAAAGCTCCTCTGTCCTTCAGTATCTCATGGGCATCCGCTGTTGTTGGTCCGTTAGCTGCCTCCGCGATGATCTTTGCTTTAATCTCGTGTGCGTTATCTCCGGTAACCTGGCTTTCCAGGGCTGCCGGGATCAGGATATCACATTCCTGAGTGAAAATATCACTGTTTGACGGAAGTTCTTTACTGGTTCCATATCCAATGATGCTGCCCGTTTCTTTTCTGAATTCAACCAGTTTTTCCAGGTCAATACCTTTTGGATCATAGATCGCGCCTTCAAGTTCAGCAACACCAATGAGTTTGGCTCCGGCTTCTGTCATATACTTTGAGGCATGGTAACCTACATTACCCAAACCCTGTACTACAAAAGTTTTGCCTTCCACACCGGTATCGAGGCCAAGTTTATCCATATCTTTTTTGATGCTGCATGCCTCGCGGATCCCAAAATATACACCACGACCCGTTGCTTCGGTACGTCCTCTGATACCACCCTGTTGGATCGGCTTACCGGTAACACAGGCTTCTGCGTTCAGGTCGTCTTTCATTTGTCGGTAGGTATCCAGGATCCAGCCCATCTCACGGGCACCGGTACCATAATCAGGAGCCGGCACATCCACTGCTGGTCCAATAAATCCTTTTCTTATCAATTCGAAGGTATAGCGCCGAGTGATCTTCTCAAGTTCTCTTACCGAGTAATCTCGGGTACTGATCTTAACCCCGCCTTTAGCTCCACCAAATGGAACATCTACAATTGCGCACTTGTAAGTCATGAGCGAGGCAAGCGCCATGGTTTCATCTTCATCCACTTTATGGCTGAATCGAATCCCCCCTTTGGTAGGCATTTTATGATGACTGTGCTCTACTCTCCACCCCTCTATTACTTCGATGGACCCATCATCCTTTTCGATAGGAAAGGTAATATGATAAACCATATTACATACCTTGATCTGATTTAAAAGCCCTTTATCAAAGCGGGTGTATTTTGCCGCCTTGTCGAAATTTTTATTAACCTGCTCGTAGAATTTGTAGGTAGACATATATCTTGATTCTTAGTCTTATTTTTAAGGCACCCAAAGGTCGTAGTAATCTTAATTATATACAATAAAAAAGCGCTTTTTTTATTCACCTTTTGGTAAAGAAACATGAAGATGGTCTGCAGTACCAACATGACGAAGTGTATTAAGCCCCATTGCATCTAATGACCACTTCAGCATATTGTTCCTGAATTCAGAATGCCCCACCGTTCTTAAGTCGATCGCATGTACAAAACCGTCGTCCTGTGGATAATGCATTGAACTTTGAAGCGGGGTCAATCCCATATCGATATAATCTTCAGGTGCGCGCTTAATATCTGTAATTACAAGATCATTTTCTGCTAAAGTAGTAGTGGCTACGGCTACCCTGAGGATAGGGTGTAAAGATCGGTATACCTCTCTGACGGAGTCTGTTTTAGCGTTCACACTTGAAAGGTACAGCAATCCGTAAATGCAGAAGCCACCAACCAGGGTGCTCACTCCACCAAGGCCGAACTGAAAAAGAAGTTTCTTGTTCTTTATTCTTCTGAACAAGGCAA
Organism: Rhodothermia bacterium; assembly: GCA_030427885.1. Taxonomy (GTDB): domain Bacteria; phylum Bacteroidota; class Rhodothermia; order Balneolales; family Balneolaceae; genus JAUICM01. The sequence continues at coordinate 450,471 of JAUICM010000003.1, forward strand.
CTACATAGATCACAAGTAAGATCACCGTAGCGCCTATTCCTGCCAGAAGTGCTGCCCATCCATTTATTCCTTTAGTCACATTTAAAAAAACGGCTGTTCGAATCAGTATGAAGAAGGGTAATATTCCAAGACCAGCAATTAAAAGTACCGATAGGAGTGCTTTGACTATTCTGCGACGAAAGGAGAGTTCTTTTACTTTTTCTTCCCGTACGGTATCCTCAACCCGGAATTCTTCCTTTGGGCTCAGAAGCCATTCTATGTCTTTTTGTGAGATCTTCTCCATGGCGGACTTACACGGACAGTCTGATGCCCATGTTTCGCGATAACATAAAGTCCGGGGTTCTCAGATCACAGATGCCGGTGAGTGCGTCGGATCAGAAACGGAATACTCTGCAGTATCACGATCAAAATAATAGCCATAGGAATAGCGTGGTATGGATTTGAGTAGATCACTGCACCCAGGCCTGATAAGTTATAGCAGAACAAGAGGCCTGCTATAAACATTGCGAATCCATAAGCCCAGTTCACTCTGATCCACATCATCCAGCTGGCAAAAATGGTAAGCGTACCAGTGATTATTCCTGCAGCCAGATCAAATACAGGGAGGCGTTCATTATAAAACTCGAAGATTCCTTTATCCCAAACGCCCGAACTTAATTTCCAGATATTCAACCCGACGATATAAAACCCCGTCAGGAGTAGAAAGATTTGCAAAAACATCTGGATTTGTCGGTCTTTTTTATTCATGTATCATTCACTTTTGGGTGTTCATTGCCTCTAGTGAATGCTTATACCAAACCAGTGCTTTTTGTTCCTGAAATTGTCTGAATTTTAGATAGGGTTATTCAAACACTGGCTGTTCTTTTGTTCTGAACACATTGAAGGTAAGCAGAATAGAGACTGATGAAAGTGTGCAGTAATATCCTGCTCCTGACAGCTCAAAAAATTCGGGTATGATTGCTCCCAGAAATCCTCCGATAGCTCCAACAAGAACACTGGCGATCAGTTTGATTCCTCTTTCCTGAAGAATGAGATAGCTGATCAGGCCAATTAAACTTCCGATTCCAAAATATCCTAGTGCTGATAGAAGAGTCATTTTACTATTCTTTTTTTCTTTGCTCTTAGCATGATCCTGTCATACAGAATGTGTGGATCGTTAACGTAGTTTTTTGTTCTCAGATAACTGATGAGCATTAAGAACGAAGTTGTTCCAATGATCTGCAGTAGAATTCTGAAGTTTACTCCGACAACATCCAGTGACATACCAAAAACTATAGCTCCCATATTTGCCAGTATCACACTGGGCATCATCGCCATCCATTTCTCTCCATATATGATATGGGCTAATACACCTATTATGGTTCCGGTAGCAATACAATCAATTATGAGATAGATCATGATGTTAAGGTTTGTTTCTTTTCTACAACTATTAACAATTCAAACTCCTTATTGTTCCGATTTTCGCTTTAATTATCGCTCTGATTGTCTATTTTCGGGCAAAAGTCTCTCTTACACATACTCTTAAATCAAAAAAGCTACCATGAAAAAATTCCTTTGGGCTCCTTTATTTCTAATGCTATTCATAACCAATTGTGCCGATTCTTCCATTGAAAAGGCGAAGGCTATACACGACCGGGTGATCACTCTTGATACACACGATGACATCAACACCAATAATTTTACTGCTGATAACAACTACACAATGGACCTGAGTACTCAGGTCAATATTCCTAAAATGAAAGCCGGAGGACTTGATGTATCCTGGATGATCGTTTATACCGGTCAGGACACCCTCACCGAAGAGGGCTACGCAGCGGCCTATGAGAATGCCATCGATAAGTTTGACGCCATTCACCGCTTAACCGAAGAATACGCCCCTGATCAGATTGAATTGGCTCTTACTTCTGATGATGTTCGACGTATTGTCGCTTCCGGAAAGAAAGTAGCCATGATCGGTGTGGAAAATGCGTACCCAGTTGGCACCGACCTTAGCCGCATTAAAGAATTTTATGATCGTGGCGCCAGATATATGTCGCTTTCCCATAATGGTCACAGCCAGTTCAGTGACTCCAATACCGGTACCCGCGACAGTGTATGGTTGTATAATGGCCTGAGTGAACTTGGAAAAGAAGCTGTTAAAGAAATGAATAAGTGGGGGATCATGATCGATTTGTCACATCCATCCAAGGAATCTAACCTTCAGGTGCTTGAGCTTTCCAAAGCCCCGGTCATTGCCTCTCATTCTTCAGCGCGTGCACTTGCTCCCTCTGTAAGCCGAAACCTGAGTGACGAAGAATTACTGGCTCTGAAGGAAAATGGCGGGGTTGTTCAAACCGTGGCCTTCCGAAGTTACCTTAACCCTGAGAAAAATGATGCTTATCAGGAAGCTTCCGGCGAGATCATGGACCGTATCATGAAAGAAGAAAATTTCGAACGAAAGGGCTGGGGTGAACTTCGTGGATTGCCCGATGATGAAGTAGAAGCATACATCGCCAAATACCGTGAGATCCAGGCAAAAGCAGCTCCACTTATCGAGGCTGAAGTAGATGCAGAACCTGTGGGCGTTTCTGACCTCGTGGATCATATCGATTATATGGTAAAACTGATTGGTATTGATCACGTTGGAATCAGCTCTGACTTCGATGGCGGCGGTGGCGTGGACGGTTGGGATGATGCCTCCGAGACTTTCAACGTAACTCTTGAGCTTGTTCGCCGTGGTTATTCTGAAGAAGAGATCTCCAAGCTCTGGAGCGGTAATCTGCTGAGAGTTCTGGATGAAGTTCAAGCCGTGGCTAAAGAAATACAGGCCGAAGAAGAGGCTTTATAATTGAATTTCAAGTCACTCATTTTTATTTCTTTTCTCTCACTGAGTTTCCTTTCTCAGTGTGCTAAAATTGAATACTCCTTTGACCATAAACTGCTATTTGTTGAGGGAGCATCAATTAATTCAGGTTACTACGGTAATATTGTTCTTCTTGATCCAAATAGAAAAGAAAAGATATGGGTGACTCATGATCTGTATTATGATGAGAAACCATATTTTAACAAAGACGGGACTAAAATCATCTTCGCTTCAAAAAGAACTCATAAAGACTTTTTTAGTGGGCTTACTGAAAAAAGTGATTTGTATTCAATCAATCTCGATGGTACTGGTTTAATCAAAATCATTGATCATGATAGTATCCCTTTTTTCGAGTTTACCGGTTTTAAAAAAAATTCCAACGGGATAGTTCTGTTACAGAAGATTAACGATTCTTATTCTGTAATAGAATTGAATAGTCTTGGAAAACCGATTAATGAGTTCGTACCTCCAAATGGATTCTTTTCAAGAATGTTTTATTCACCAAGTGGAAATTACTTTGCTACAGAATCATTGGTAGAATCAAAATCTTATCATTTCACAGCCAACTTATATGACATCAGGTCTGACACTTACATTAACTTTCTCAGTAATAAATCCGATTATGATTTTGGTGAACTTGATAAGGTTAATTGTTTTCCTGGTTCATTCATCGATAATGATTCTTTTCTAATTAATTGCAGTAGCTACAAGAAAAAGATTTCTAAAATGTACACTTATTCCATTTCTACTGATCAATTAACAACTATCACCACTTTTAAAAAAATTCGGCCTTACAACCCTGTTCTTGGATCAGGCTCTTCTCTTGTCTATTCTATTTCTGATCATTTTTATCAAGAAAATGATCAAAACATATGGATGTATAATATGGAAAATGCAAACCTGGTTAAGATCACTGATTCAAAGACTGAAAAAGAATGGCTTCAGGTATTTTGAGTTATCCGGATAGCCCAATCCTCAACCGGATCAGGTAAAATCCGAATATATTTTTGAGGATATCCGTTGTAGCCCAGATATGAAATATCCGGGCTTTTTTTTCGTGCAGGGCAAACCAGTTATCCCGCTGAACCCTGGCCTCTTTATCGCTGTATCCGCTGCCATGAGGGTGATCAACGACGATAGTGTCATCAACCAGGGCATATTCTTTGTTCTTCATAGACAGGTAACCCATAAATACATCTATTCCATGCCCGATGCGGTTTACTTCCAGATCAATGGGGCAGATCTGATCCAGATATTCTTTTGGCATTACAAAACAGAACCCTTCCGTGAAGGTTACTTTTCGAAGTTTCCCTGTGCCTTTGTTATTCATGTGTCCATGCGTGGAATGACACGCTGATGGCGCATATACTCCCACTCTTTTAGTGGAGTACACTTCTGTGATACGATCGATCAGCGCTTTTGCATCCTGAATTTCAACATCAGAGGTAATCAGCAGGAGATGGGTCAGCTCCCCATGTAAATAGGAGTAGGCCTCATTCAGCAAGCCATTGTAGTACACATTTGGCAACCGGATATCGAACTCTTCCTTTTCACCCTCAGCAAAATCAGAGCCGCTGTCGATCAGCAGGGTTTTTGCGTAAGGAGCAAATGCCTTCTTCAGACTGATCCCATTCTGGTTATCATTGTGATTGATGATCGCGACCAACAGGTTCTTTGATTCCATGCTCAGCTCTCCTGTTTCCATTTGGATCCAAAGAATCTCAGGGCTACCGAATTATTCCGTTCGCTGAAATCTTCTTTTCCATGGTTGTTGATCTTGGCCAGACTGGATGCCTTATAAAAATCACCCTTGAAAAAAGGACTGTAGCAAAATCGCTTCATTGGAAATATGATCTTTTCGACTTTTGCATGAGCACTCACCCATACATCGTCCACAAAACGCACCTGTTTCGGAACTCCTTCATAATTGGTTAGTTCATCCAGATCAAAAAAAGAAGGCTTTAACACATAGCCTGAATACCCCTGAATGATATCTGTTGGGTAATTTGAAGAAACCCTTGTTCCGGGAACCGGCGTAGGAGGTGTTTTGGTGATATTACTCCATAACGTAGTCGGCTTATCGATCAGGTCGGCCGGAACTCTCCAGCCACTGGCACAGACAATTGAGTCCGCATTCTTTTCTGATGCCTGTTCAAATTCTGATATATAGCTCTGCGGATATATGTTATCATCGTCCACCACAAGAATCGGCTGATTTGCTGGTAAGGACCTCAAAGCATGAATGAACTTTGACGCCGGCCCGAAATCTTCTTCCACACGAATAACAGTGAGTGACTTCAAATGTTTAAAGCGCTCCGGAACTACATATTCCAGCCCATTTCTAAATGAGCGGTAGGGTAGATACAGATTTATGGACGCCGGTTTCCTTTTTTGCCACATCAGGCTTTTCAGAGTCAGGTCGATCTCCTCTATACGTTCGGGAATTGTAGTAAGAGATACTATAATATCGCTTCGGTTCTCAGGATCATTTTGCCATAGTTCATCCAATGCATATATCGACCATTTTCTGAGATGGACGTAATGCATGAGATCCCGGATCAGCTTTTTACCAGACAGGTAATTGTAGATCCCAATTCCGATCCCAACCAACAGGACTGCTACTAAGGGTATGAACCAGCTCAATTTCCTTTGATTTTATTGGCGAATATATCCAATCCCCTCATGACCATGAAATAGCGAAACGAAAGCTCTCCGGGGCCTGGTAGTAAATGTCCATCAAGCTTATTCCGCACACTAATGTACGGTGTCGGTTTGGATGAGCTGATGTCAACTTCATCATTAGTAAGCCTGATCTTCTTCTTGGCCAGTTTTTCAAGTAACAGGATCGTTAATACCGACTGATCATCCCTGTGATTTTCTCTGGTAGCTCCTTCCGGACGAATACATTCTTTGATCATCGCCAGTTTCTGCCATTTATACACCAGTTTTCGGATCACATCATTATTATACGAAAAAGCACAGGTGTTTCCGGCCCTGTTTCTGGCGATATAAAACTCTTTTGGTACCTCCATATAATCCAGAGTTTCCTGCATCGTCCATTCCTCCAGTGTTCCTGAACCACTGAAAGGGATCCATGATCCTGTCTTTTCAATTTTTTTCCAGATGGGTTTAAGGTTCTTAAGGATAAGGTTGGCGCTGTCCATCCAGAATACATTCCCCTCTTTCTCAAAAAGTACTTCATTGATGATGATCGGTTTCCAGGAAAAGGTGCGGTATTCAGGTCTTACAAAATCAGGATATTTTGAGAAATCAAACTTCCTGTATTCAAGATTTGGATATTCATCAAGCAGTACATCCTTAAAATGCTCTACCTGATCTTCCGAAAGGCCCAGATCATAGAAGATCACCTCACTGTTATTGTACTCGCCGGCTCTTTCATAGCTGTACAGCAGGTTCTGAAAACTTGCATAATACCCTTCGTCGCAGGCGGTAAGTATGAAATTCTTATTATGCATTTTCAGGTTCGTTATTTAACGATATCCGGCTTTCCATCTCTCAATTTCATGATCCTGTCGGCCTCATCAAAATAGCGGTCATCATGAGTAATGACGATGAGGGTTTTCCCCCTTTCTTTCAGATAGGGCAGGATCTTCCGGTAAAACACTTCCTTGAAGTATGGATCCTGATTTGCCGCCCACTCATCAAACAAATAGATCTCTTTATCTTCCAGAATGGAAATGATCAGCAACAGCCTTTTCTTTTGCCCATCGGAAAGCTTCTTGGTACTGAATGCTCCATTTACGATGCTCACTTTTTTAGTGAGTTCCAGCATTTCGATCAGCTCTTGTCCCCGTTCAATGACTTTGTCTTCATCAATGTGCAGAAGTTTATCAAATACATAGGAATCAGCAAAAATGGCTGAAAACCTGGATCGATAAAATGAAAGAAGCTTACTGTTTATCTGAACACCCTTGTAGCTCATCGAACCTTTATCCGGATCGTATAAACCCAGCATGATCTTGGCCAGGGTTGTTTTTCCACTTCCGTTCCCTCCAATCAGAAACAGCATTTCTCCGCTTTGTAACTTCAGGTCAACCGGACCCATGGTAAAATTCTCATGGGCTTCGGAATGATAGTAGGTGTGTTCAATATCCTTCAGCTCCAACAAGGGCTCATCATCATTCCATTCTGCACTGGTCAGTGGCGTTTCCTTTTTTACGGAGTCTTCCATAGTGATCCCAACCTGCTCAATATGATCAAGAGACACCTCGATCCGTTTCAGACTGCTAAGAAAACCTGCCGCCGTTGAAAGAGGGGCAAGGGTAAATAGGACCAGAGTCAGGTATTCCCCAAAAAATTCTAGGGTAACAAATCCAGTCTTAAAGATCACAATGATCAACACAGCCATACCCAAAAGAAGGATCATATCGGTTGAGCGATTTGTGATCGCTGCAATAACATTTTCCTTCAGATAGTATTTATTCTGAAGTTTACTGGCAGGTATGATCTGTTCTTCCATGTAAGACTTCTTGAATTCCCTGTTCAGGGTTAATTCCTTGATCCCAAATACCAGGCCTTCAAACAGTTCATAGATATTATCCAGATAATCACGGGCTATATTTGCGTATTTCCTTACATAAGGAAGTGTGACCTGAGTAAATAGAAATACCGATACAAAAATGGCCAGCGTTGCCAGGCTCAGCTTTGGCGAGTACCAAACCATATACCCTAAAATACCGAGTACTGTCGCTAAACCTGTGGTAACACCCGGTAAACGATCGATCGAGTAGGCAATGGTTTTAATGTCTTCCGTAAGAATTGGTAACAGCCGGGATTGGTTCTCTTCCACTGTGGCAAAAGAAGCATCCAGTATTTTATTCGACAGATCCACTCTGAGTTTATGAATGATCCTTTGTGTTAACAGGGAAACGGCATAGGATGCAACCACCGACAAAATTCCGTAGATCAACCAATAGCTGAAAAACTCGATACTGAAGCTGTTAACATCAAACTCTCCACCTTTTATTGCAGAGTGAATAGCCTTGATCACCATGGTTGAGCTCAATCCGGTGAGAATACTAGCCACACTTGCCACCAAAAAGAGAGGAAGTGACGACTTCACCAGTATCCTGATCATTCTCATTTCAAATTCCTGTTATTTATACACCCGCTCTTACGATTCTGAAGCTTGTACTGGTTCCGGATTTATGATTTCAAACTATTTAAACGATACCGCTTTAAGCTTTTCCATGCAATGATTATCAGGCTGTTACCAAACATGTATTCTAACATTTCCAGGATTCCTTAACTCATAAATTATATGTATAATATATGTTATGAAAGACACTGAACATATCCGGAAGATCATCCATGTTGATATGGATGCCTTTTTTGCTGCAGTTGAACAGCGGGATAATCCGGCTCTGCGTGGTAAACCTGTGATCGTGGGCGGAAAGCCCGGTGGAAGAGGGGTGGTTTCAACCTGTAGTTATGAGGCCCGCAAATTCGGAGTTCATTCAGCTATGCCCACCAATAAAGCTTATCAGCTTTGTCCCCATGGAATTTTTGTGAAGTCAAACTTTGCCGCCTATAAAGAAGCCTCCAACATCATCCGGGAGATCTTCTTTGAATATACTGACCTTGTTGAGCCTCTTTCTTTGGATGAAGCGTATCTGGACGTCACTGAAAACCATAAAGGCAATCCTTCTGCTACTTTAATTGCTAAGGAAATACGATCGAGAATCTGGCAGGAAACACAGCTTACGGCTTCTGCCGGTGTTGCTCCCAATAAATTCTTGGCTAAGGTCGCATCCGATTTCAACAAACCTGACGGTCTAACCGTGATCACTCCTGATAAAGCGGAAGAGTTTCTGGCAGAACTCGACATCAAGAAGTTCTATGGCGTTGGAAAAGCCACTCAGAGTAAAATGCATGCATTAGGCATCAAGACGGGAGCAGATCTTAAAAAATGGACTGAAATAGATCTGGTTAAGGCGTTCGGTAAATCCGGCCGGTATTATTATAAGATCGTTAGGGGGATTGATAACCGGGAGGTGAAACCTCACCGAACCCGTAAATCCTACGGAAAAGAACGAACTTTCTCAGAAGATATCGGTGATCTGGAGTGGGTGAATAATTTTTTGGAGGAACTGGCACAAAGCATTTCTGAGGGAATGCAAAAGATCCCAACCGCCGGAAAAACCATTACTTTAAAAGTACGTTATAAAAACTTCGATACGGTAACCCGCAGTCATTCCCTGGCTCATTTCACAAATAAGAAAGAAGAGATCTCCACCATAGCCCGTAAGCTACTGGAACAAACTGATGCAGGTGTAAGAGAAATCCGTTTACTTGGTATTTCACTATCCAACCTGAACCTCATCGAAAAAGAGTATTTTGAACAGTTGGAGTTAGGGGTTTGAGTAGTGAGAGTTGATGGTTGATGGTTACCTGCTTTTTCTTCTTTGGTCAGAGATCATTTTTTGTAGTAGCTTGATGATAGATGTAAGTATTTTTATCCGGGTTTGAGCCACTTCAGTTGTAATAATGTGCCTGCTTTTGAAATACCAATCCTTCGCTTCTCTGGCTGAACCTAAAGAATATTCATAGAATCTGGCTTTCTCTTTCTTAGATACCCTTGAGTACCCTTCTATAATATTTGCGCTTATTGAACCTACAGAACGGTAAAGCTGATCTGCTAATGAAAATCTCTTCTCATCTAATACTTTTTGTGAATCCTCCCAACACGCATCTGATAGGAAAAGCCCTAATCGATAGACTTCCATTTTCCAAACATCATCTTCTTTTAATTCCACCGGAACCCTTATTTCCCATTCCTGAATTTTCATACTCTTTTTTTTAGAAGTAAGACCCATTTATCATCTACTCCTTACAAAATTGATATCGTAAACTCTCAACCATCAACTTTCCTGTTCTATTTAAACCAGTAACTTTTTTTATTGATGAAATAAATTTTTACTTCCACAAAACTAATCTCCGAACTCCCTCGTCATATAGCCGAAACCAATTCGGGAGTTGGATTGCAAAACGATAACATGGAAGATGCACAACTAGTTCAGGATTTTTTGGGAGGCAACCACCAGGCTTTCAACAAGCTTGTGGGAAGATGGCAGGATCGTATCCATCACTTTGCGTACCGGTATTTCGCAAGCAGTGACGATGCGGCTGAGATCACTCAGAAAACCTTCATCAAAGCCTACCAGAAACTGGATACACTTGATGACGCATCGAAATTTGGTTCCTGGTTATATCGAATCGCAAACAACTTATGCCTGGATGAACTGAAGAGAGTGGGACGAAAACGAGCAACTTCACTGGAAGCACTCAAGGAAGCCCCGCAAACAGACGTCTCCAGCTCCGCCGACGGGCGACTGGTACGCAACGAAGCTTTGGTGTTACTTCACAAAGCCTTGTTACAGATCCCAAACGATCAGCGAATGGTTGTGATCATGAAAGAATATGAAGGCCTGACCTTCAGAGAAATAGCAGAAATTTTGGATGAGTCTGAAAATACTGTGAAGTCCCGCCTGTATTACGGGCTCAGGACTCTGAAAAAGACATTCGACTCCTGGAATATCAATAAAGAGGTGTTCAACTATGACTAAAGAAGAAGCACGAATTTTACTAATGGATTACATGTATGGCGAGCTTGAAGCTGACCAGGCTAAAGAGCTTGAGCAGTATATCAGCCAGCATGCAGATCTTAAACAGGAACTTGAAGAACTTACCGAGACCCGTTCCATGCTCCAGCATCTGCCGGTACAGAGTCCTCAGGAACAGCTGGTGATAATGGAACCGGAAACAAGGGAAAAAACTGCTACTTCAAACTGGTGGGAGCGGGTTAGAACAGCTTTATCTCCCCAGGCCGGGTTTGCCCGTACCTCTTTTGCAATTGCAGGATTTGTTTTCCTTTTTGTGATTACAGGCGCCCTGACCAATATGAAAGTATCTATTGGTGACAACGGCTTTAGCATGACCTTTGGTGAACAACCCCCTGCACAGGTAGGCTATACACCTTCTCAGGTTGAACTCATTATCAATCAGGTGCAAAAGGAAAATGCACAACTTGTTAACCAGATCGTTCTGGCTGCACAGGAACAACAGGAAGAACAGTTCCAGCAAACCCTGGCTACCTTTGCTCAATATATCGATGACCAGCGTGCAACTGACCTGGAGCTCATGAACTACAGCTTATCCAGTCTCGAAGAAACTACTTATAACCGCTTTCGGCAAACCGATCAGGTGTTAGGCGAAATAATACAAACCGTTAGCACAAACGATTAACAACATTAACAGGACTATACAATGAAACAATTAAAAACATATCTACTGATCGGATTGTTGAGCCTGACCTTTACATCCACCAGTATTCTGGCTCAAAACATCGATGCGAACAGGCTTAACCGCGACATCAAGATCATGGAGAATATTCTCGGTGAACTTTTCAAAACAACGGTGACTTCATCCGGATCTAACCAGACCTACGTGGTCAGTGGTTTCGCAGCCATGAATTCCGGAAATATACGCGGTACATACCTACCCGGATTCGGAGTGATCTTTATGGTTCCAAACTCCAGTATGAGAACCGCTTTCTTCCGCTCAAGCTCCCAGAATGGAAATGGACAGTCTGTATCCTTTTATTATGATTCTGATGCAAAAGAAGAAGACCGATCCGTTGATGAAGCTTCCGTAACCGCCCGCATTACCGAGTTTCTTAAAGACTATGCTTCCACCATTGGTCAGCTAAAAGACGATGAGAAAGTGATGGTGATCTATGGCTCCAAAGATAATCTCGATGTTCGGTTTTACACCCTGACAGGCGACCGTAAAGAAGAACAGGAAAAATTACCTGTTATCTCTGTCTCTGCAAAAGTAGGTGATCTTAAAGCCTATCGATCCGGATCAATCAATGAATCTGCTTTTGAAAGTAAACTCGCAAAAGCGACATCTGAGGACAAAGAATACCTCGACCTTAAAGTAATGGGTAATATCTTTGAAACAGCTCTGCGTGAACAACCCGAAGAAGCTTTCCGTCTTAGCGGGCAGGTTAACTACCTCATGCTCGATAATTTCGGTGCCTTGTTCTCTTTTGACGTACGATATTCTGACAACCGTTTTGGCCGCGACCTTTGGGGTTCAGTAGCCCGGGTAAGACAAAGCGGAGCCGTAACCGTTGTTAACGGACGCACCGTCAACTCTGATGAAGATGCCCGAAAGGCAGAAGAAGAGGAAATGCTGAAAAGGATCAATGATGCATACGCTAACCTCGTAACAAACATCAAGGAATATGTAGTTGATTATGGCCGTACTCTTAATTCCCTCAACAACGACCAATACCTGCTGCTTACTGTAAATGTAAACGGGCGGTGGGATGATGTTCCAAACCGGTTTGACATACAGGTAAAGAAATCTGTACTACAGCAACTGGATCGTGGCTCTATCACACGTGACCAGGCTCTTAAGCAGGTGGTTGTAACCGAATATTGATATGATTTTGACTTACTAAAATCCCTAAGCCTCACCAATGAAATGGTGGGGCTTTTCATTGCCCTTTCTCAAAAATGAACTGCGCTTTTTTATCCAGTGCTATTGCTAAACGAAGTTCATACTCAGCCGCTTCTATTTCTTTACAACCGAATTGAGCCAGGTGTTCTGTATAGAATTGGGTATCCCAGAGAGTAAACCCGTTGTACCTCAGGATATGATGACAGTAATACAACGCTACTTTGTCTGCTTCATTTTCTCTCTTGAACATACTTTCACCAAAAAAAGCTGCGCCCAGGCTTACGCCATATAATCCACCAACCAATTTCCCCTTGCGATATACTTCCACTGAATGTGCATTATTCTGACGATTCAATAACTCAAACGAATCAATGATCAGGTCATTGATCCAGGAAGTCTCCCTGTTGGCACATTCCTTTACCACTTCGCTGAATCTGGTATTTACCCTGATCTCAAACCTATCCTGCCTTACAATTCTTCTAACGTTCTTTGAGACATGAAAATCATCCAGGGGAATGATTCCTCTTTTAGAAGCCGTATACCAATCGACATCCTCAGACTGCTTCGATTCCGCCATAGGGAAGATTCCCTGAGCATAAGCAGAAAGCAGTACTTCGGGAGGAATTACTTTCATAGAGCCATTAAAAGTCGCAATACATCATTGGCCCAGATCCTATCGGAGAACCGGGTGGTAATGGCAGAGAATCTGGCATTTCATACTCAGATGGATCTTCCAGATAAGCTTCTATCATTGCCGACAACTGAAAGGACATTACATCTTCTCTTGAAGAGTGATTTTCAGCGATCGCGATCAGCTTTTTGTACACCACCGCTTTTGTGAGTGGGTTTGACTGGCCGGAAGCATGCAATTTGATCAGATTATCAACCACCACATAATTTACGACCTGCTGAATGGCTCCATAGTATCCCGTTGATACTTTTTGGTCAAGAGTTCTGCGCATCGTCCTGTCAATAACTTCACTCAGCGAGGCTCCTTTTCCACGCGCCCCGTATTCAACCAACCTGTTGGCACGCTGTGGGTTAAAGATCAGGCTCATAGCTGCATCAGCGGCTGTTTGAGCGATACTTAACGCGTCTAATGACGGTCCTGTATTTCCTCTGAAAAGTTCTCTGCTGGAAGATATTCCTGCTGGCCTTGAAGGGATCAGCACTAATATGTTTTCCGGCACAGCCAGTACCTGAGGCGTAACCGTTTCAAGCATTTCTTCCAGTGCTTTGATCTGAGTTCCATAATCCACGATCTCCGGATTGGGCTGATTATCCCCCCGGAGTTTATAGTAGTAATTCAATCCACCGATCAGCTTCACGGTGCCTTCCATCTGATATCGGTGAAAAAGGTAGATCGGCACAAGCACATCTTCCAGTTCCGACATTGAAGTACCAACGGGGATATTTGCTTCTCCAAAGTTAGTGAGCGCGATCTTTCTCACTTCCAAAACCTTCTCCAGCTGAGTAAGGGGACTGGTGCCATAATCCCATAAATGAGCGTATGGATGAGCTCCTCCCTGTGGACGGGCATCATTGTCAGAAATATATTTCAATCCATCCGTATGTGCTTTTTCAAGGATGTCATTTAGAGCCACTGACTCATCCGTTCCATCAGGAAAATCCTGGTATCCAAAATTGATGGTAACTTTATCCCATTCTCCGATCCCGGTGTCATACGCATCAGATAAATCCAGTTTTCCATTTTTGATATCTACTTTCGGATGGGGATAATCCATAACGGAAGCCCGATCGTTAACGCTGGCTGCAAAATTATGATAGATTCCCAGAGTATGGCCAACTTCATGGGCAGATAATTGCCTTATTCGGGCTAATGCCATTTCCAGCATTCTCGGGTCTTTTTCCACCCCCTCCTTGAATGGAGCGAGCAATCCGGTGGCGATCATGTAATCCTGTCGTACCCGTAATGATCCTAAAAGCACATTCCCCTTGATGATCTCACCCGTTCTCGGATCAACTACTGAACCCCCATAAGACCAGCCCCGTGTAGACCGGTGAACCCAGTTTATCACATTATACCTGATATCCAAAGGATGGGCATCATCAGGCAGCATTTTCACCTGAAAGGCATCTTTATAGCCCGCTGCTTCAAATGCCTGATTCCACCAGCGTGCACCTTCAAGTAATGCAGAGCGAACAGGCTCTGGAGTTCCGTTGTCCAGATAATACACGATCGGTTCAACCGCTTCACTTACTTTTGCATCAGGATTCTTCTTTTCCAAACGATGCCGGTTTATGTATCTAACCACCATTGGCTCATCGATCGGAGAAGCATAATCCATGAAAGATGTAGCGTAAAAACCACCGCGGGGATCAAATGTTCTGGGCTGATAATTATCATCGGGGAGCTCCACAAAAGAATGGTGCTGACGAACCGTTATAGAAGAAGGATCCGGCACAACCGACCTTACCTGCCCACCCGGATTACTTCCTCCAAAAGTAAGCATGGCTTCAAACTCTGTATTTTTGGGGAAGTTGAAGGTGCCTTCTTTATAAATTGCTGACCGCCCTTTATCTAAACTGAAATTTCCTTCTCTTTGTCGGCTGAGGGTGGTGGTAACACCGTGAGCATCACGTATCAGAAATGGGGTCAGGTCGATGAGATAGCTGTCTCCATCCACCGCAGCAATATCAAAATCGAACAGCACTGAAGATGCAAATGCCTCACGAACTGATTTCTTCTCAAGTTCATTGTCCGATACCGCAATGTAATCAAGGTTGGGCTGTACGAGGAAGAGTTTCTTTCCACGCTTTTCAAAATAAACGATCCGTTGTCCGCCTTGTTGACTTCGGTCCAGGCCAATATCATTCGAACCCACACCAGCTGCCAGGAAATTCACATACAGAAACTGATCGTTGAGTTTATCGACCCTGAGCCAAAGCTGGTTGTTATCTGCATCGAAATAGTAATCGAAGTACCCTTTCGTTTGTTCTAATCCATCTGTTTTTTCAGAAATGGATGGGGTTTGCGCTGCTGCATTTATAGATAGGATCACTCCCAAAAGCATAAAAACTGCTCTTTTCATACGGCCTTGGTCTAGAGATTATGGTGGAGCTGAAAGAAAGGAGTTTTTAAGGGGATTTGAAATTACTTATCCCCTTTTTACAACAAAGATCAGAGAATCTCTTTTTTCTCCATTCTTCCGAAATAGTCTTTCGCGGCAGCCATCACTTTAGGTGACAGTAACAATGCTACCGTCATGGTTGGTATCGCCATGGTGGCGTACATTCCGTCGATCAGGTTTATCACTGCATTAATACTTGTAACCGCACCCAGAAGGATCGACCCAACGTAGAAGTAGTTATAAATATGCTGACGGTTTGCTCCGGCTAAAAATCCCAGACATTTTGTTCCATAGTAAGAGAACGTAAACAAGGAACTACCTGCAAAGATAGCCACACAGATCATGAGCAGATAGATCCCGGTTGGACCGAGTGCTTCACTAAATGCCTCGGCTGTAAGTGTAATTCCATTCTGGTCGCCCGTTTTCCACACATCAGTAACCAGGATCGCCAGGGCAGTCATGGTACAAACCACGATCGTATCAATGAATGGCCCAAGCATAGCAACCAGACCTTCACGTATCGGTTCTTTTGTTTTGGCAGCGCCATGAGCCAATGTTGCAGTACCTATACCGGCTTCATTCGAAAATGCTGCCCGTTTAACTCCGGTGATAATGAGTGCACCAACCGCTCCTCCCATGGCAGCTTCCGCTGTAAAGGCATCAGTCACGATCTGAATCAAGTAACTTCCGAGCACATCAATATGAATACCCAGAATGACCAAAACGGAACTGAAATAAAGAATCACCATGGCCGGAACCATACGGCTGGCTACTTTCCCGATTCTTTTGATTCCACCAAAGATCACCGTTCCCACAAAAAGCAGAATTACCAGCCCTGTCATCAGATCTGAAAAGAAATGATCGTTGGCGTCAGTCAATCCATTTGGTACTAATATGATATCCCGGATCGCCTGCGTAAGCTGATTTGCCTGAAAAATAGGGAGTGCTCCAAATAATCCTGCAATCGCAAACACTGCAGCTAGCGGTTTCCATTTTTTACCAAGACCTTCCACGATCATATACATGGTTCCACCCTGAATATCCCCGTTGGAGTCTTTTCCCCGGTACATAATCGACAGTGAGCAGGTAAAGAATTTAGTTGCAATACCAACAAGCGCACTCATCCACATCCAGAATACAGCGCCTGGACCTCCAACTGAGATCGCTACCGCAACCCCGCTGATATTACCCATACCAACGGTTGCAGCTAATGCACTGGATAATGCCTCAAAGTGATTGATGTCTCCCGGATCGTCGGGGTTATCATATTTTCCTCTCAGCACATTTACCGCGTGAGTAAAGTAGCGGAAAGGCAGTAATCTGGAATAGATCATGAAATAGAGTCCGCCACCACAAAGCAGAATAACGAGTGGGGTACCCCACATAAAAGATGAAAAGGCTGATAGAATGCTTTCTAAAGTTTCCAGAATTCCGGGATTAGGTTGCTGTTGCGGCTGATCTGAAGCCGGCTTAATCTAATAAATGTTAAACGAAGTCTATAACGATCTCTTATAAAAAATATAATCGGTCGTTGGTGGTTCATATCCCGCTTTACGCAACAGAAGAAAAATCTGCGCCCTGTGATGTTGCCCATGAATGATCACATGCTCAAAAATATCCTCAACGCTATCTTCAAAACTGTTTCCCTTGCTGTTGGTGTAGGCACAACGCTCACCCATTTTAGAGGCAACTCCTTCAAGCATGGCGTGGCTGTCGTTCAGCAGCGATTCACATTCTTCTGTGGTATAATTTCCCCAGATCTCAACCTGTTCCTGAATCTTCTGAATGCGGTTATACCAGATTATCTGTGCTTTGAAAAGATGGGCAAACAATCGGTTGAGCTCATTTTGTATACTCTCTTCCTGAACTTTTTTTATGGCTTTGAGGGTGTGTTGATTAGCCCACAGGTCGTAGTCTATTTTATGTTGGACTGACATAGATTTAGCTTTCGGTTCCGGGTTAACTGATCTGGAAAAACTTAGCTATTCCGTTGATCACGAATTGAACACCAATAGCCAGTGCTATGAATCCCATCATTCTTGTGATAACGGTCATGCCCGATTTTCCGATCATTTTATTAAGCCATGGGGCAACTCTGAGTATAGCCCACGCTAATACCGCTGTAATAAATACAGCAACACCATTAATAACATAATCTGTAATACCCGATGCCTGAGAACCAAAACCAATCACCACGGCAATACTGCCAGGCCCCGACAGCAGAGGCATTGCTAAAGGACTAAAAGAAACATCTTCTTTTTCCATTGCTGCCTCCTGATCTTCGGAAGATAATTTCCTTCCACCGGTTTCAGGATTCATCATTGAAAACCCTGCCCGCACGATCACGATGCCACCTGCAATTCTGATTCCCGGCAAACTGATCCCGAAAAAACTGAGAATATAGGTTCCTGCAAGCAAAAAGATCATCAACACGCAGAACATATAGATACTTGCTTTGCGGGCCGTTTTTGCTTTTTCTTCATTACTGTCATCTTCGGTAAGAGACATAAAAACCGGCATGGCCGTCAAGGGATTCACCACCGAAAATAAGGATGTGAAACTCGCTATTAACAGACCGCCTGTTCCCAGGATCTCAGATGAAAATGATATTATTTCGTTAAAAAATTCTCCCATACAACAAAGATACACATGATTTTCGGAAATTCAGTATATCAGAGTTTTCCATTTATCAAAGCTTAACTTTATTTACTCGGCTAATCTTTTATTTTTCGATATCAAAACCTTACAGATATGACAACAACAGAAACCATCTCCCTAAAAGAAAAATTAGTTACCGCAGCCGAAAACATTCTGGACCGGGATGTAACCCGACATGAAAAGTTATTTGCCATCTGCGAGCTGCTTGCTGACGAAGTCCCAACTTTTAACTGGGTTGGATTCTACATGGCCGATCCTTCAGGTAAAGAAGAATTAGTTTTGGGGCCTTTTGTTGGCGCCAGCACCGACCATACCCGAATTCCCTTTGGGAAAGGTATCTGTGGACAGGTCGCTCTCTCGCATGAAACGTTTGTGGCCCAGGATGTCCATGCACAGGACAATTATCTCTCATGCAGCATTGATGTACAATCTGAGATCGTTGTTCCAATAATGAAAGAAGATGTTTTTGTAGCTCAGTTGGATATTGATTCACATACCCGTGATTCAATCACTATAGAGCAGCAGGAAGCGTTAGAGGAAATCTGCGATATGCTCGCCGATGAGTTCTAAATTACCCGTAAATAATTTAACTGATTAATAATGAGTTCTTATACCCTCACCGACGAAACAGCTGTTGACGTTCTGATCTTCTGGATCGAAAGCACCGATGGTAGTATTTCCTTCAGCGAACAGGAAACTGTTAAACGGGTCCTCAGTAATATGGAATACGACCTTAGTACCTATCAATCCACACTTAGTCATATCGGAGCGATGAGTACAAGCCATGTTTCGGAGATCATAGAAGAGGCCATCCACTATGTGCGTTCTAACTTCTCTGATGATGGACAGCGTCTCACCTATACTTTACTGGATGCTATTGCTCACTGTGATGGTAAGATCTCTTCGGGAAACACCACCAAGCTCGCCCGTTTGAAGAAAGAACTAGGTGTGTAATATTATTTGCTAGAACTGCAGCGCTGAAAGCGTGTAGGTATATTCATCGTCAGAAGTACTGGCATTTCCATCCACATAAATCAATGTAGGATAGCCGAAATCAGGATCATATTCGGCCTCAAACACAGCTGCATCCTTACTGGCATCTTCAGCCAATTCAAAAAGCTGATCCACTGTTTTGAAATAGCCGGGCAAAACTTCCATTACCGGGCGCATTTCCCCTGAAAATTCGATCATATAGGTTTCCATGGTCTCCGGGTGTAAAACCGCAGAAACGGTGTCCGACCTTACTTCGATAACAACGGGTTCTATAAACCCACAAAAACATGTGGCTCTGTAGTTCATCTGATAATTTTCAGCCCCTTTCTCGTTCCAAACTCTTCTTGCTTCCTGAAGGGTTTCAATATCACCATTACCTCCGGTAGAACATGCAGATAAAAGCCCGGCTACCAGCAGTAAACTGAATTGAATTTTTCTTCCGACCATAATTATTCTCCTGTATAGATTAGATCTCAGAACATGTGCCAGAACTCACAACAGAAATGTTGTTGATCTCAGAAGGATAGAGGTTCTTAACGGCTCCTGATTTTCCCCGGTTTGAGTGCCATATTTCCCGGATTGTACCCTGAACCGTTATATAGAAGTACATATTCTCCTGTTCCTCTAACGCAACCGGATATCCACTTCTCTCTATCAGCTTCTGCAGGCTACCATTAAACCTCCAGACTTCATTTTTATTGCACTCTATGAAGTCTGAGCCTGGTTTTCCGTTTGTTATTCCGGAATAGGTATCGAAGTTCTCGGCTGTTAAAAAATTATAGGTCATTGTATTCAACCTGCCTGCTATGTTGGTTGCAAGCTTGCCAGCCTCAACATCCTGATACTGATCCGGACTGATGTGTTCATAACTTCGGTAGAAGTTCTTTACCCTCAACTCCACGTCAATCTTCCAGTACGAATTTTGATCCAGTGAATCTGTCGTAATTGCATGCTGATCGGACACAGTCCATACATTACTACTTTCAAGAGAGTTGTACAGGAGTTGCCAGTTTGGTTCCTCCACATAAAGTGGGACACAATATTCATAGCTTTGTGTTTCAAGGATCTCCTCACAACGACCATTCATAAAGTCTTTCATTCTCTCCGACTTTACGATATCCTCTTTTTCCCAGTACAGGATCACTTCTCCACCCACTTTCTTTCTGTTTGTTATTCTGAACAAATGATAGGGCTCGCTATCAGAACTCAGATTGAAACGCATTTCTTCCTGACCTTTTTTGAATTTTCCTTCGGTAATATCTCCCCAGCCGACCGCTTCCTCCACTTCTGAAGGAAATGCAGGATTCCCCTGTACCACAGATCCTGATGACAGATCCTGATAACTGGTCTCACTTAATTTATGTGTTGAACTACAGGCAGTGAATACCAGTGCTATTAAAAGGAGTGATCTTTTCATTTTACTTATTAACTATAACCACATTCTACTATACCATACTTATAAATAATAATCTAGCACTTGAATTAATGCACTTTATACTGAACTAACATTAACATAAATCAGGAATAACACGAACTAAACAGTATCACAACATATGCTCCTTATGCTGGTCAATTAACAACCAACACCATATGGAGAACTTATGTATTCACACTGGGTAGATCGTCTACTGTTTTTATCTCTGTTTCTATTCACACTTCTTATTTTTTCACCTGCAATTTCAGCACAATCAACGGGTACTGTTAGTGGTACTGTCACAGCCTCTGATCAAATTGAACCCCTTCCAGGAGCTAATGTATTTATAAAAGGCACAGCTATTGGAACCAGCACCGATTCTGAAGGAAAATATGTTCTTAAAAACGTACCCTCAGGAACCCAAACTATTTCTTTCACCTATCTTGGTTTTGAGTCCGTTTCGGAACAAATAACGGTAACTGCGGGACAATTGAACACTTTGGATGCAAGCCTGAAGGATAATTTTGTAGAGCTTCAGGGGATTACTGTTTCCGGAATTCGCCAGGGACAAGCTACAGCTCTGAATCAGCAGAAAACGGCGGCTAATATTAAAAACGTGGTGGCCTCAGATCTCATTGGTCGCTTTCCGGACCAGAATGTTGCCGACGCACTTCGCAGAATTCCTGCGATCACCATACAACAGGATCAGGGAGAGGCGCGCTACGTTCAGATCCGGGGTACAAACCCAAATCTTAGTAATGTTAGCATCAATGGAGAACAGATTCCTTCGCCCGAAGGAGATGTTCGTTTTGTAGCCATGGATATGATCCCAAATGATATTCTATCCAGTATTGAAGTTAATAAAGCGATCACGCCCGATATGGACGGTGATGCTATTGGCGGATCCGTTAATCTGAAAACCCTTTCTGCTCCAAATCGTCAGATCCTTCGTTTAACACTTGCTCCGGGATATAACAATAATGCCAAAGATCTTTCCGCAATTGGTGGTCTTGGGTCATTCACTTACGGCAATCGACTGGCCGATGGAAAACTTGGCTTCATTTTCTCCGGAAGTTATAATCGCTCAAATCGCGGCTCTAACAATAACGAGATGGAGTATGATTCCGGTGATCTTGAGGCCTTGGAACTCCGTGATTATGAGCTCACCCGTGAGCGACTTGGAACCATTGCAAGTATTGATTATCAATTCAACTCGCAATCAAAACTATTCCTGAACTCGGCTTTCAATTATTTCACCGATACTGAGTACAGAAGAAGACTTACCATTGAACCCGATGCTCTGGCCCGTGAATTAAAAGACCGGCTCGAAAAGCAAAAGATCTTCAGTTTATCTGCCGGAGGCGAGCATGTACTTTCAAGCAGCTGGTCGGTAGACTACATGGGATCTTATTCTTATGCAGATCAAAACACTCCTTACGATCGGAATGTGGCTTTCGAGCAAGCTTATGAAGATGTTTTAACCGGTGACGATGTTGAGATCATTGAATTTGGTGGAGGTGACCCCGACTACCCTCAGTTTATGACCACAACCGAAGGAGCACTTTATGGCACAGACACCTACGACTATGATGCTTTTGAGTTTGATGAATTTGAAGAAAGCTCTGAAAATACATCCGATCAAAATATTACCGGAAGACTTAATCTGCATAAAACCTATGGAATAGGAGATATTGTAGGTGAGTTATCATTTGGCGGCCTTTACAGAACTAAAGAGAAAAAGACCACCCCCACTATTAAACTCTATGGGTACGACGGTGATTTTTTATATAGTGATGTTCAGGGTTCTTTTGAAGATGATGACTTTCTGGATGGTAAGTACCCAAATGGTATTGGTCTTTTCCCGGACCCAGACAAACTGGAGGACTTCTTCAACAATAACCGCGCCGCTTTTGATGCCGAATTTGAAGATGAAGACAGCGAATCAGATTCCAAATCAGAAACTTTCAGTGCTACTGAGAATACCTTTGCCGGATACGTAATGAGTGATTTCAGAAAAGGTAAGTTGAGTGGCCTTGCCGGCGTTCGTTATGAGGCTACTTCAGTAGAATACACGGCTAACATCGTTGAATTTGATGATAGTGGTGATCTGTTACCTATCACCGAATCAAACGGTTCGAAAGATTATAATTTCCTACTTCCCATGGTTCACCTTACATACGAATTAACCCCTCTTACTAACATTCGTGCAGCATGGACCAACACTTTTGCCAAGCCAAACTATTTTGATTTGGCTCCATACCGAATCATAAATCGTGAAGATCAGGAAATAGAACTTGGAAATCCCGGGCTGGATGCAACCACATCTATGAACTTCGATCTTATGGGCGAGTATTACTTCAATTCTCTCGGGGTGATCTCAGCAGGTATCTTCTATAAAAAGATCTCTGATTTCATCTATATCACTACATATGATTTTGATGAGTCCGGACCTTACTTAGACTATGAAGCCGTGCAACCTGTCAACGGTAATGATGCTGATCTTGCCGGATTTGAGTTCAACCTGCAGCAACAGCTTACCTTCCTGCCAGGATTTGCCAGTGGCTTCGGGCTTTATGCCAATTACACGTATTCCTGGTCTGAAGCTGAACTTACCAGCGAAGATGGGGACGTTAGAACCATATCACTTCCGGGACAAGCTGAGAACACCGGAAACCTTGCCCTTTCATATGAAAAATCCGGATTCTCAGGCCGTATATCTCTTTCCTATGCCGGCTCCTTTGTTGATGAGATCAGAGAATCTTCTGATGATGACCGAATCTATGATGAACACGTTCAAATCGATTTTTCTGCAAGTCAGAGAATTACACCAAACCTGACCGTCTTTCTGGAACTTATCAACCTGACAAATGAGCCGCTTCGATATTACAATGGTGTTACTACAAGGCCAGAACAGCAGGAGTTCTATTCCTTCTGGGGTAATGCAGGCATTAAATTTGAACTGTGATGATTACGTCGATAAATATATTTATGAGAACACTTCTTTTATTAACTGCTTTTCTGATTTTGATCACTGCATGCTCTTCCAAAAAGCAGCCGGCTGATCATTCCGATATCGTCGTAGTACCGGAAGTTTACCAGACCGAGCGTGATACCGCTAACAATGTGGACACCCCAGCAATATGGTTTAACCCTAATGGAGAAGTCTGGCTTCTGGCGACAGCAAAAGAAACAGATGTTGTGCTAGTATATGATGCTTCCTCTGGAAAAAAGCTTCATACTTTTTCTGAAGAAGGCACCGGGTTAGGTCAGCTTGATCGCCCGAATAGTATTGCCGTTGTCGAAGATCTGGCTGTAATAATTGAACGGGACAATCACAGGGTTCAGGTGTTCGAACTTCCCGAATTCAGATCTTTGGGGGTTTTTGGTGCAGAAAACCTCATTAAACCCTATGGTTTAAGTATCATTCCTGGTCAGAACGGTTCTTTTCGTTTATTTGTAACTGATAATTACGAGACTGAAGATGAACAGGTTCCTCCAATCGAAGAACTGGGAAACAGAATACATGAGTTCTCATTTTCCATTGAAAAAGGATTATTGCAAAGCCATCATGTGAAAGCATTTGGAGCTACGGAAGGTGAGGGAGCCTTGATGGTTGTTGAGAGTCTTATGGCCGATGAAGGCCTCAACCGCCTCATCATTGCTGACGAGGACTCACTTCAAAACCACCTAAAAGTGTACGACCTCTTCGGAAACTTCACAGGTAAGATCATCGGAGAAGGATTATTCAAATATCAAACCGAAGGAATCGCTCTCTACCGCTGCCCGGACAATCAGGGTTATTGGATTGCTACCGATCAAAGTCATGAAGAAAACACCTTTCATGTTTTCGACCGAAGCAAACTTAATTTAATTGGCTCTTTCCAAAACCCAAAAACTACCAATACCGATGGCATCACTTTAACTCAAAAAGCATTCCCGGGTTTTGAAAACGGAGCTTTCTTCCCAATTCATGATGATGGTAATATTTCAGCTGTATCCTGGGCAGATATTGCTTCGGCTATGGGTCTTCGTACATGCATGGAAGAATAATTAGAAGAAGAAATGTTTTATCAAGAAGCCATTCCGTTGACTCGGGGCGGCTTTTTTTATTTGTCGAGATATCTTTTTGCTTCGGTAACAGTCATCCCGCTTTCCTTGGTAAGAACTTTCACCGCATCAAATACTTTCCCCAATTCATTTAGTTTTGTAGCTCTTTCTTCAGGAGTAGCATGTACTTTTAACCCAACCAGCTTTGTGAGTTCTGCTGTAAGATCCTCTGCAAAATTTTCTCTGTAAGACTTGTAAGAATCTGTTACAGGTAGTGTTTCCTTTTTTGTGATTAGTTCAATTCTTACGCTGGGCACTCCGTCATCACCAACCGGAGATCCCAAAATTATTGCTTCGATGTCGGAAAAATGAAGTCTTCCTGAACGATACCTGAAATATCTTCCCTTTTTCCATTTGAGCTCCTTTCTCCCAATATCAAAGTTGAAACTGGACTTTTCCCAGGTTACGATACCCATCAGAAGGAACATCAACGAAACTCCGATCAATCCCTCAAATCGTTCACTATCCGAACCATTTGTAACATATTCTATCCCTAACCAAACCGCTGCGATCACAAATACAGCCAGACTTATTACAGACAGCACCGACCCGTCATGGGTAATTGAAAGGTTACCAGTTTCTTCTCTCTCTACTTTCATATGTCATAAAAGCTGCGAAAGGTGCTAATTACTCAATCCCAGATCTTCCACATGCAGGTTTACAGAATGATTTACACGCAAGCCAAAGATCCCATCTGTATCCAGATCACTATCAGAAAGCGTAGCAACTTCCACACCATTGATTATAAACGTGAGATCATCGCCACTCACCTTTACTTCCAGATTATTCTCGGCGGATGAACCACTGTCTTCGGTGTACTTAACAATAGCATCGCTGGCGGTCCAGCCTTTAACGGTCTCCGTTTCCTCACCTTCTCTTTCTTTGATCAGATAATCACCAGTATTACGAATGAGGAAGTACAAATACTCCTGGCTGTCTCCATCAAGTTCCTCTCCACCAATAAAAATTCCGTAGCCTTCGCGGTTCCTTCCGTTTGGATTGAACAGGTGCAGTTTTGCTTTCACTGAAAAATCTCCCTCCACAGTATTTGCGGGGTGATAGAAAATAGCTGCCGGCCCTGTTGTTACATGCCATCCGGGAGTCATATTTACAAAGTAAATATCTGCGGTTTCAGGGTCGTCCCCAATAGTAGCATCGTGGTCGGCGTGGTCAAACCGAACTTGCCAGCCTTCCGGTACTTTGAGGTTTTCTCCCTGTGGTACTTTTGGATCTGGCATCTGAGCAAATACAGTTGGAACTATTACAAAAATGATCGCGAATATTGATATGAGTTTCTTCATGGATACTTCCCTCTATTTTAAGTTTATGGTTTTATACACTACAAATATCAACGCCCTGCTTCAGAGATGCAAAAACGTCTTTTCTGGCAGGTATGAACTCCTGAGCTACAAAACCTTTGAAGTCAAGATCTGAAATGGCCTCCATAATGGCTTTGTAATTCAATTCCTGTGTGTCATCGATCTCGTTCCTGCCCGGTACACCTCCGGTATGGAAATGAGCGATATAGTCGATGTTATCCCGAATGGTTCTGATCACATCCCCTTCCATGATCTGCATATGGTATATATCGTACAGTAATTTGAAATTATCCAGGCCAAGCTTTTCACATAGTGCAACTCCCCATGCAGTGTGGTCACATTGATATCCCTTATGGTCCACTTTTGAGTTTAGCAGCTCCATCACCACCTTAAGGCCATACTCACTGGCTTTTTTAACAACAGGCTCCAGTCCAATCGCACAATTTTCAATTCCCTGTTCCTCAGTAAGCCCTTCCCTTCTGTTGCCTGAAAAGCAGATCACGTTGGTAAATCCTGCATCTGCAACTTTCGGGAACAATGCCTCATAGTCTTTATACAGCTGGGTATGAAGGGAGGGATCATTGAACCCATCCGTTAAATTGAGTGGCACCTGATTTACCATCGCGCAGGTCAGCCCGTAGCTTTTAACCGTTTCAAAATCTTCTGGGTTGATTAATTCCACCGATTCTATACCAATCGATACTGAAAACTCGCAAAGCTCTTCCAGAGTTTTTCCCCCATATGGCCACCGGCAAACTGAGTGTCTGAATGTCTGTTTATCTGGCCTGCGGTTTTCAGTTGCTTCAGACTCTGATGACCCCAAAGCTCCGATCAACGGAAGGCTGGCTATTCCTTTTAGTGCGTCTTTTCTGGATATCTTCATGTTTACAAATTTTAGGTGCTCCAATTATTATTATTGAAAGCGTTTTTCTATAATCAGGTTAGCAAGAAAATACTTCTATTTTATTAGCAGACAAGTAACAATTATTATTTCTTATGCGCCTTAACCTTAATGCAAAAAAACAAAATACCTATGACGCTATTGTCGTAGGCAGCGGAATTAGCGGTGGTTGGGCCGCTAAGGAGTTGACCGAAAAAGGGCTTAAAACAATTATGCTGGAAAGGGGGAGACAGGTAGAACATATTAAAGACTACCCGACCACTACTACAGAGCCCTGGGATCTTCCACATAATGACCGACTCACTCCTGAAGAGTTAAAAGACTATAAGAAGCAAAACCGGACCGGTTATACTGTTCGCCAATCGACCAAGCACTGGTGGGTTAAGGATACTGAACATCCTTATACAGAAGTTAAGCGATTCGACTGGATGAGGGGATATCATGTTGGGGGTCGCTCTCTGCTTTGGGGACGTCAGTCCTATAGATTAAGTCCAATGGACTTTGAATCGAACTTAAAAGACGGACATGGCGTGGATTGGCCTATTCGCTACGAAGATATCGCCCCCTGGTATGATTATGTTGAAGGTCATGCCGGCATAAATGGATCCAAAGACGGTTTACCACAGTTACCCGATGGTAACTTTCTGCCACCCATGGAAATGAACTGTGTTGAAAAAGAGGTAAAGAAAAGGATCGAGGCCAAATTCAAGGGTCGAAATATGATCATCGGTCGTTCAGCTAACCTCACTCAACCTCATAAAGGGCGGGCCAACTGCCAGTATCGTAATATGTGTATTCGCGGGTGTCCATTTGGTGCTTACTTCAGTACCCAATCATCAACCCTTCCTCCCGCTATGGCAACCGGGAATCTCACTCTTCGTCCTGATTCGATCGTGACTGAAGTACTTTATGATCCTGAGACACAGAAAGCAACTGGTGTTCGGGTATTGGATACTGAGACCAGAGAATACACCGAATATTATGCTAAGATCGTGTTCCTTTGTGCCTCTACTGTAGGAAGTACCTGGATCTTGTTGAACTCGAAAGAACACTTTCCACACGGAATGGGTAATGCTTCCGGTGAACTTGGCCACAATATGATGGACCACCACCTGGGCCCTGGCGCCTCAGGCCGTTACGATGGATTTAATGACATGTATTATTATGGCCGTCGTCCAAATGGTATTTACATTCCTCGTTTTCGAAACCTGGGCAAACAGGAAACAAATTACTTACGTGGTTTTGGATATCAGGGTGGAGCCTCAAGAAGCGGTTGGGCTAAAAATGTGGCTGAACTGAGCATCGGTCCTGCTATCAAAGAGGAAGTGAACGAACCCGGTTCATGGTCTTTTGGGCTTACCGGTTTCGGCGAGTGGCTGCCTGATCATAATAATAAAATGTGGCTCACTGATGATGTTAAAGATATCTATGGTCTGCCGACCGTCGTTTTTGATGTTGGATACGGCGATAACGAACTCAAAATGCGTGAAGATATGGCTGACTCCGCAGCGGAGATGCTGGAAGCTGCTGGCATCAAAGACGTGAGTAAGAGAAACAGCGACCCATCCCCCGGACTTGGAATTCATGAAATGGGTACTGCCCGAATGGGACGTGACCCAAAGACCTCTGTTCTTAATAAATGGAATCAGGTTCATGAGGTTCAGAATGTGTTTGTAACTGATGGATCGGCAATGGCTTCTTCAGGATGCCAAAACCCATCCCTCACCTACATGGCACTTACAGCCCGGGCTGCTGATTTCGCCGTAAAAGAATTGAAAAAAGGAAACCTATAAGAGCCATGTCTGATCAAACCAAAAATCTTATCAACAGAAAAGAAGCATTAAAGCGAACTGCTTTGCTGCTGGGAGGTGCTATCAGCGCCCCAACCGTACTGGGATTCTTAAATGGATGCTCCGCTACTCCCGGACGGGAAGCGATCCATTTTCCCGAATCTGATCTTGAGTTCATCGCTCAAATATCTGATATCATTATTCCCGATACCGACACCGATGGTGCCCGAAAAGTAGGTGTGCCAGCTTACATCGAAGATCAGGTATTTGTTATGTGGAAAGAAGAAGACAAAAAAGAATTCCTCAAAGACATGGCTGATTTCAAGTCAAAAGCACAAAAAGAACTTGGAAAGCCATTCACTGAAGCAAGCAATAAAGAAAAAACCGACTTCATCTATAAAGAACACGAAGCGGTATTTGGTGGCGATGTAAACTGGGATCACCCCCGTCCATTTATCTGGAAGATGAAAGAGCTCACCATCTCCGGTTATTTTTCATCCGAAGTAGGTATGACCCAGGTTTTGCAATATACTCAGGTACCGGGCCGCTATGATGCCTGTATTACTTTCGAAGAAGCCGGGGGACGGGTTTTCGCCTGATATGCGGTTTGATTTTTTTAAAGGCGACTCGCACGAGTCGCCTTTTTTCATATCCCCTTCATAATTATTCCCTTCTTTTTCTGATAATGGTTCTTTGTAGATAGGAAACCTTATCCGGGAACCTGCTGAACCAAAATACAGGGGGTATTATGGCAAAAGGAGTAAACCAACTAATCGACGAACAACTTCGGTTCTGGACACAACGAAGCATTTCTGATCATAAATTCAGGCAACCCGAAAAACGACTTCCCGTCATCACAATATCCCGTGAATTTGGAGCTAAAGGCGCTGCCCTGGCAAAAAAGATAGGCGAGCAGCTGGGCTTTAAGGTTTGGGATAAAGACCTTTTGCTGATGATAAGTGAGCAGATCGGGGGAAATAAAAGCTTCATCTATTCTCTGGATGAAAAAACCCGTGATCTGCTAGAAGACACCATTTTCGCGTTCATGAATCAAAAAGGAACCAACCTGAATTACCTGCTCCACCTGATCAAAATGGTACAGGCTATTGAGAAGCATGGCAATAGTATCATTGTTGGACGTGGTGCAAACTATATTTGCAAGGATCCACAGGCTTTCCATGTGCGGGTGGTAGCGCCACTTAAAAATCGGGTAAACAAATATGCCTATCGTGAGGAGATCCCATGGAATGAAGCCTCTATGATCGTGAAACAGGTGGACTCAGAACGCCGGGATTTCATCAGGCATAATTTCAATCATGACGTGGACTGTTCATCCGATTATGATCTGGTTCTGAATTCAGGAACCTATGACCTGGATGAATTGTCTGAGATCTGTATTCAAGCCTATGAAACTAAGATCGGTAGACAAGTTCGCCAGCTGGAGACTGTTTAATACTTTTCTGCTTTCGAATAAAATGCTCTTTCAAAGTCTATCTTCAACTCTCCCTTTTTAATACGGAGCTCTAGTGATGGCTCATACTTTGTTTTAACCTGTATTACTTCATTCTCTGAACCAAAAGGAAACCATAAAAACATATTTCTCCAGGTATCGATCTTAACAGAGATTACATTCCAGGGTAAAAATAATGAGACCGATCTTAACCCCAGTTTTGCTGAATCAATTAGATAAATTCCTTTATCGTCCAAACTAAACTTTCCGGATAATTCATTTCTGAAACCATTTAACTCTATTTGATTAATAAAGAGATCCAGGCTCTTTTTCTTTCCCTTGTACTCATATGCCTTAATTAGTTTCTCCCAGTCAATATGGTTTCTGAGAAACAAACTGTCCACTAAATATATACAGATAAAAAAGCCTCCAAAAATGACCCATAGGATATTATCTTTCAAAAACTGATTGGTTACCTGGTTACTGGCTTGATCAAGTATTGTAAAAAAACTTTCTTGGATAGGACTAATTATTAATAGAAATACTAACAAGGGGACAACAACCAGAAGATCCTTAGGTCTTGGCTTTTGACCTGTCTTTCTGAAAAGAAAATAGAATAGGTCCATCACAACCAGTCTACAATATCATCCTTCCGCTCTACCTCCACATACTTCTCGAAGATCTGGTGGAGACTGGAATCTTTTTGTAGCTCTTTACGGCTTACCGAATCAAGATAGGCGGTAATATGACCTTTGTGCAGGATAGCGATGTCATCACACAGGTTTTCGATCACTTCCAGAATATGACTGGTGATAATAATGGTTACCCCTTTGGCTTTCAGGCGCCGGATCACTGTCTTCATGCGTTCGATGGAGATCACATCTACAGCTTCAAAAGGCTCGTCAAGTAACATCACCTTTGGTTCAACCAACACTGCTGTTACAAACGCCAGCTTTTTACGGCTTCCTGAAGAAAGCTTGTTCACTTTTATCTTCGCGAAATCTTTGATCTCAAAGAAATCCATCAGTGAGTACGCCTTCTCAATCAGTCCGTCTTTACTGATTTCATAGATATCACACACATATTCTATGAACTCCAGGCTGGTAAATTGCTCAAAAAGCAGCGGTGGTTGTAGTACCGACGATAGTTGCCTTTTGATCTCCAGCTCGTTCTTTGTATCCAGGGGCAGTCCCTTTATATAGATCTCTCCGTCATCAAAATTAAGTAATCCCGTAAGAACTCCGATCAAAGTGCTTTTTCCGGCACCATTCGGACCAATCAAGCCAAAAACCGTTCCCTCCGGCACTTCAAGATTCAGTCCTTCCAGAACAACCGTGTCTTCGTAACTTTTAACCAGTTCTTTTATGGATATAGCTGATTCAGGCATTCGATTTTCGTTTTGAATAGTACCTGATCGCATACATGATCGTGAAGAGACCATACGCTAGCAGCACTAACTGGAGATTAGTCATATTTGCAAAGGCAATGAATTCACGATCTCCGCGAATGAATTCCAGTGCAAATCTCAGTAGGGCATAGCCACCCGTGTGTATAAAAAAGATCAGAGGTGATGTCTTATCTGAATTCCAGATCTTATGAAACACCCACAAAACGATCCCCATCAGGGCAAGGTCGCCAAACATTTCATAAAGCTGGGTTGGGTGTAATGCTGCACTTACTGTTGAAGCCTGATCAACCAATCCATGCTGATAGGACCACTGCCATGCTGAACTGGACAAACCGTAGTCTGTTTCAAAAGCCGGAACAGTAGTTCCGTATCTCGGGAAATGAACCCCAAAGATTGAGTTTGTTGCTACTCCGTGTGCATCACCATTGAGAAAACATCCTATACGCCCGATAGCCTGAGCAAACAAAATACCCGGGGACAGTAATGAGAAGTACTCAAAGTAATTCATTTTCTTACGGCGGGTAAACAGCAGACCACCGACCATCCCGCCAACAAGTCCACCTGTAATACTGTTTCCTGCCCCTGAAAGACTGAACAAAACTCCCGGATTCTCCAGGAATAGATCCAGATTCCAGAAAAGATAGTGCGATAGGCGGGCTCCGATAAGCGCCCCGATAATTGACCAGGTAATTAATCCGTCAAAAAGATCCAGTTTGCCTCCATATTTCTTAACCCTTTTATAGGCTATGAATACACCGATTGCTATGGATATGAGAAAATATATCCCTTCATAGAAATAGATCTTATTGAATCCCAGATCAAGGTGTATTGGTAACATGCAGAAAAAGTTTGATTAAAAAATGGACCTCAAAGGTACTAATTATAGCTCACTCCAAATACGCATTAATATTCTTTTTTTGAAAAGATTTACGAGCACATCCATATGTCGCCACAGATAAACTCCCATCACAATGATCACAGTTCCCATAATAGTAAGCCGGTACCATTCTAATCCATTCAAAGGAACGAACACAAGGTATCCAACTGAAAATATGGTGAATGATATTGCGAAGGTTACCTTTTGAGATATGATAGGATGCTTATAACTGAATGATGAATATGTAGCTTTTTGGTATTGATAGTAGGAGCTCCAGATAAAAAGCAGCATAAAACACAGAAACATGAACGTATTTGCTACAAAAATGTTGATCGCTTCTCCGATCTCTGGAATCACAAGCAATTCAAATACTGTGATCACATAAAAAACCAGCAATGGTAGGATGATCACACCCAGAAATCTTTCTTTCAGTTGTTTCTCCAGCTTCACCGGAAACTGCAGATGAAGTAACAACTCGCGATTTTCATACCCATACATATTTGCCATTCCCATAGCGAGCAAAGCAACGGGTATACCAGCCAATATGGTTGGGATCGCAATGGTCTTGGCTATCTCATATTCAAGATTCATCAACAATGGGACATAAATGATAGGAATGATCGCCAAAGTTAGTACCTGCAAACGGTTATACGGGTGAATCATCACATAGTAATAGTATTTACCGGCATTCCTTCCAAGCAACTTTCTTAGCACATTCCAGAGATTACTGCTGGCCTCTTCAATTTTTCTTAACGCTGGCTTATGCAGGCCTTCGCAGGTTTTATTAAAATGATCAAGCAGAATAAATACGATCAATACTGTCATGAAAACGAACATGACCAACGCGTTTTGGAACCCATAATCTGTGCGAGCCGATTGGATCAGCAATCCCCCTGGTATCCAGGATAGAAATTCATTCACTGTCTCAACTCTTGGTATGATCTCAAACAGTAATTTCGACTTGTTCTCTGAGAAAAGAGCCATCATCTGAAATAACGAAAACACCAGGATCAGAAACCCAATAACCACTGCTATAAAACGTCGTTCCACGATCTGTAGAAACCGGTGTTTTATGGAATAGATGAGTACATAGTTCAGTAATACCCCGGAAATAACCACGGGGATCTTATATGCTTCTCTGACCTGCACCAGCAGAAACACCATCCATGTAAAGTTGTAGATGATATTAACAGGATGGCAAAAACTTATCACCATCATATAGCGCGCCAGTCTTTTCAGAGGAAATCCAAATCCCAGCAACTTCCTGTTCTCTTCGATATTGAGCAGCCTCAGGTTCGTAAATGAAAAGTGCATCACCCAATAAGTGTTTGCAAATACCAGAAGAATGAACATATACACCGTGGGGGTAAGCCACGGCATCTGCATTTGCATCCAGGGGTCTGTGTCCATTAAAACCACCACTATGGCCGTTCCGATGAGATTCACCAGCATGATGGCCAGGAACATAATATACCCGATCATCAGTAATAGCTGAAACCGGTTTAGGTTGGAGAGGAAGATTCTCCAGTTAAGAAGCAGTAGTCGTGAAAACATAGAAACTGATTTGTCCCCGACTTTTTACTTTAATTGCCCCGAGGGAGCTTTTTAATATTATTGAGGTAATTCTTACCGTCCTTTATTTCATGCTAAAGTAGCTAATGTTTACGGATATTATGA
This sequence comes from Rhodothermia bacterium, assembly GCA_030427885.1. GTDB lineage: Bacteria > Bacteroidota > Rhodothermia > Balneolales > Balneolaceae > JAUICM01. Next base: position 484,485 of record JAUICM010000003.1, read on the forward strand.
AATCTACTTTCATTAGAAAGATCAAAACATAAAAAAAGGCGGCCTCTTAAGCCGCCTGTAATTCCTGATGATTCTTCTCAAAACGCAACTGATGTCACAATTGAGAAAACTCCGTTTTTACCATCCGAGCCTGAGTCATCATCAAAGACATTGGTCAGACCTGCTGAGTAGCGACCTCCAACATTAAACCTTCCAATATCAACTCCTGCGCCAACAGTTACTCCAAATTCTGTTTTGTTAACCGCGTCTTCCACATTGATCGTGATGTTATCACCTGCTGCTTCCGCATTCATATTGAACGCCATATATGGCCCAAAAAATACTTCCGGCTTAACAGGACCCGGGGTAAAAAAGCCAAACTTTGCCAATACAGGTATCTCGATGTAATCGAGCTTTGCTGTTCCGTTGTCCACCTCAAACCCTTTTTGTGTATATACAAGCTCTGGCTGAATGGCCATGGGAGAAGCGGGCATTTTAAACGTTGCGAAAACACCGCCTCTGAACCCAAACCTGTTTTCCAGGTCGTCGGCATCGGTGTCATTCATATTGGCAATATTCAAACCGCCTGTAATTCCAACTTTAAGTGGTGTTTGTGCTTTAACGGGAGCTGCAACAAGTAGCAGAGCTCCCATGATCATTACTCCGCTGATGGTCTTTAAAAAATTCATATCTGATATCTTTAATTGGATTTTTGTTTATCCAATGATACCCTGGTCAATGCGGATTGATTCTGATTCTAATGTTCGAGAATGAAGATTTTACTTCAAATAATCCTTAAGAAACTTCCCGGTGTAGCTGTCTTCAACTTTCATGATATCTTCCGGTGTTCCCTCTGCAACAATTTGACCGCCCCCAAAACCGCCTTCTGGCCCCACATCAATGATCCAGTCCGCGCATTTTATCACGTCCAGATTATGCTCTATGATGATAACGGAGTGTCCTGACTTAACCAGTTCATTGAACGCATCCAAAAGCTTTGCCACGTCCTCGAAATGCAATCCTGTTGTCGGTTCATCGAAAAAATACACGGTGTGCTCGGTATTGGTTTTACTCAGGAACCGTGCCAGCTTAACACGCTGAGCTTCACCGCCAGATAGGGTTGTGGCACTTTGGCCGAGTTTCAGGTATCCAAGCCCCACATCTTCAAGAGGCTGTAATTTACTTATGATAGTTTGTTCATCCACGAAGAAGTCGATGGCTTCAGAGATCGGCATCTCCAACACATCATGTATACTTTGTCCGCGATATTTAACATTGAGAATATCTTTCCTGAAGCGGGTTCCATTGCATACTTCGCAGGTAAGCTCGATATCGGCCATAAACTGCATCTCGATCTTCTGAACTCCTTCACCCTGACAGGTCTCACATCTCCCACCCGGAACGTTGAACGAAAAATGTCCGGGAGTATACCCCATAATCTTTGCCTGACGAGTGTTGGCGAAAACATCTCTTATGCCGTCAAACGCTTTGGTATAGGTTGCCGGATTCGATCGGGTAGATCTTCCTATCGGGCTTTGATCTACCATCTCCACATTATGGATGCTGCTCAGGCCGGAAATATTTCTGAAGCGTCCAACTTTTTGGTTATAGCTGCCAATATGCTTTTTGATCCCTCCGTACAGAGTATCGTGAACCAATGTCGATTTCCCTGATCCTGACACGCCTGTCACCACCATTAACAGCCCCAGAGGAAATTCCACCTCAATATTCTTGAGATTGTGCTCGCTGGCTCCTTCAAGTTTGATAGTCTTTCCATTTCCTTTGCGTCGCTTTTCCGGAACCGGAATATCCTTTCTACGACTCAGGAATTTACCTGTCAACGTATCTGATTTAAGGAGATCATCATATGGTCCCTGAAATACTACCTCTCCACCATGAACACCGGCAAAGGGTCCGATATCGATCACATTATCTGCCGCCTTCATCATCTCGGGGTCATGCTCTACTACCAGCACGGTATTGCCAATATCTCTGAGTGATTCAAGGATCCTGATCAACCGGTCATTGTCGCGTGGGTGCAAGCCGATCGTTGGTTCATCCAATACATACATACTTCCGATCAGTGAACTGCCAAGGGCATTGGCCAAACTGATACGTTGTGATTCCCCACCACTTAAAGTATTCGCAAGTCGGTCCAGAGTTAGATAGTCCAGTCCAACTTCATCCAGGTATCGAAGTCTTTTTTGAATTTCATACAGTATCTGGCCTGCTACTTCTGCTTCGAAGTCATTGAGCTCCAGCTTGTCAAAATATTCCCGGGCATGTCCGATGGTAAGTTCTGAAACCTCTCCCACATGCATATCACCCACCTTCACATACTGAGCGTCTTTTCGCACACGGTATCCCTCGCATTCGGGGCATCGGCTGTATCCACGATATCGGGAAAAAAGCACCCGCATATGCACTTTATAGGACTGTGATTTCACTTCATCAAAAAACTTCCAGATACCGATATACTCATCTTTACCCCGCCAGATAATATCCTTAACTGCTTTAGGCAGATCGGTATAAGGAGTGTCTATCGAGAATTTTTCGCGGGCAGCTACACGAACCAGATCTTTCAGGTGTGCACTGAATTTTGGTGAGTCGAAAGGTGCGATCACATTATTACGGATCGTTCGTTCAGGGTCAGGAATCACCAGGTCCTCATCAATGCCTGTTACTTTACCGAAGCCCTCACATTTGGGACATGCGCCAAAGGGGTTATTGAATGAAAACATCTGTGGAGTTGGCTCTGCAAACTCGATCCCGTCCATTTCAAAACGCTCGCTGAATTTGAGTTCCGCTCCGTCTCTCATTTTTACCGAACACCGGCCGGCTCCTTCCCGAAAAGCTGTCTCCAGAGAATCCGCGATCCTGGTAATCGTGGCTTCATCATCTTTCAACACTAAGCGATCTACCAGAACCCTGTAATTATCAGGCTTGAATTTCTTTAAATCTACTTCGTCGCTAGTGAGGTCAAGCACGCTTTCATCGTCTAATTTCAGCAGCCTGTTTAGTCCCTTTTCCTTCAGCACACGAAGTTCTTCTCCAAGTTTCTTTTTTTCGTGATGCGGGATCGGAAAGGACACATAGAACCGGTCTCCCTCTTTCTGCGAATTAAAAAGTTCTTCGATCGCCGTTCTGGGTGAATCCTTTTTAACGCGTTTTCCAGATACAGGCGAATAGGTAACGCCAACCCGGGCAAAAAGTAATCTCAGATAATCATAGATCTCTGTGGTGGTCCCTACCGTAGAGCGTGGATTGCTGCTGGTCGTTTTCTGCTGAATAGCCATAGCAGGAGAGATGCCCTGCATGAAATCCACATCCGGCTTGTCCATACGTTCCAGGAATTGACGTGCATAGCTCGAAAGACTTTCAACATATCTTCTTTGTCCTTCAGCATAAATAGTATCGAAAGCGAGGCTGGATTTCCCCGAACCTGATACCCCGGTAACAACCGTAAGTTTATTTCTTGGGATCTCAACGTCAATATTCTTCAGGTTATGGGTTCGCGCACCCTTAACTATGATCGGGCGTTCTCCCTCTTGATCCTTCGCCTGTTTTGTCGCCGTTTTTGTGTTCGCCATGAATGAATTTCCCGGAATGTTCCAAATCGGGAATATAAGGCTTTAAGAGCAGCTTCACGATAAGTTTTCCATAAAAATTATCCGAACCGGAACAGCCCTGTATTTCACCGGCAGCGCTGCTCTTCCCATTCCACATCAAAGATAGTCCCCCAAACTTTAAAGCATTTCTTCTGGTTTGCCAGCGAACTGTAGGACTTATCTAAATTCAACTTATCGATGGTGGCTATTCCTTTTGTCTTCATATTTATGTTGTAAGCTCCTCTCGGGAAGTAAAATTGTTTCGTAAATCCGGCTGAAATGCGCTCCTTATTTGAATACTTTTTTCCATTCAGATAGTAGCTTGCACTTACTTCGGTCACATATCCTGCCTGATTGAATACATGAAGGTAGCCTTCCCCAGAAGCAAGTTTTGGAGATTTTGCACCCTTTGTAGCTCCAAGTGCCCAGTTGCTAACTGAATGACCCGCATCCTCGAAAAACTTTGAGACATCTCTGTCGATATCCTGGAAAGTACCATCAAGAAACTCGATCGCTTCTCTGCCTCCCTGGTATGTTATCTTAACCACTTTATTTGCCGTGCTTTGTATGTTGTTGGAGAGGCCGTTGAACCGACGCTTCAGTTCAGGAGCTGCTGCCACGATCTGGCGTTTTACTAATACATATCCGGTGCGGCCTGCCTTGGCAATGGAGCTTCCGGCATCACCAACATTCAATGAAAAACTCAGGCTTCCACCGGCCAGGAATTTTATGTTGATCCCGGCTGATATGATTCCATTCTCATAGCCACCACTGAACCCGGCGCCGATACCTGCTGATACACCTACGCCGATCCCATTTCCACGACTGTCAGTGACTTCAAATGAACTTGCTGCGACATCTGCTCCGGCATTAGCGCAAAATTTATCTGGTGATACCGAAGCGCATGCCCCGGCCGTTGGCCCTTTAACGTTAAATTTTGCATTCCTGCTGTTATCTATTCTGACGGTCACATCCTGGCTGGCAACACCTGCCTCACACTCTGCCCCCGCACCATTATTAGCTGAAGCTCCACACCCGCCATAAACGGCTGTTGTTTTAAGGGAGACATCGTCATTAACTTTTGTGGCACAGGTAAGTAATCCCATATCTGCTGATGCACTGTTACTGTTCGACTTCGCTGAAGGGTATACTATAGTACATTGATTTGGCTGAATATTGGATGACTTCACCAGGCTCATTCCCCCTCTTTGCAATTCCTGCTTCAATTGTGCTTCGGTAAAACTCTGGTTTGTTCCCGGAATCGTTATTCTTTCCTCTCTGGGGGGATTATTTCCTCCGCCTCCACCGTTAAGTGGCTCTATGCTCCATTGTGCGCTCCACCAGCCTTGTTGTATTGCTCCCAGGTCCAGTTTCCCATTCTGATTATGGAGATACGTATTTTTCCACCGGTTCTTTATCCTGACAAAACCAGTACCCGGCACTTTCTCCAGCACCCATTGTGCGCTCCACCAGCCCTGTTGAATTTTTCCCAGATCCAGTTTCCCATTCTGATTATGGAGATACGTGTTTTTCCACCGGTTCTTTATCCTGACAAAACCAGTGCCTGGTACTTTCTCCAACACCCATTGTGCGCTCCACCAACCCTGATCGATCTTACCATCTGTAACAGAGCCCGTTTGATTATGGATATAAGTGTTCTTCCACCTGTTTTTAATTCGTTGAAAATCCTGTGCGAATGTCAGATCAGAAAGAAATGCTGCCAGTAGAAATACCCCTAGTACCCGTACCCACTTAAATTCATGTTTCATTTTATACTATTTGAATTCCCGAAAACCCGATAACTCTCTATCGGTTTATTTAAAGCTGCTAATTACGTAATTAAATCTGAGAATTTCACAGCTATTTACAAGCTTATTCTGGCATTGGTTTAGCGCCTCTGTTAATTAACAAATTCGAGCTGCTGGCATTGGAACACAATCCTGCATTAAAGAATCTTGTTAAGCAGGAACACCCAGTATTGCATCTCACCGGAAGCAAAGGAATTATACCGTTGTGTCCCTTTAGCTCCGGCAAACTCGAGAAATCCACCTTTCAGGAAGTTAGGCACGAGAGATTGAATAAGTGTATTTCGTCGTTCGTGATCCATATCTAGGGCTAGAACTACATTCTTTGTGATATTCTTTTTTTCCAGGATCCGGAAGCCGGCATTAGTTAGCTCATCTTCCACTTTCCCGTTATCATCCCGCTTGATCATATCTGCAAACAGAAAATGACCGTCCGGATTCAATACCCGATTAACTTCCCGGAAGAATGCATTCACATCAGTATAACAACGTGCTGACTCCACATTAACAACGGCGTCAAAAGAATTGTCTTCAAAATCGAGTTTCTCTGCTATCCCTTGCCTGAAAGTGAGTCCCGGGATCCTGTGCATTTTATTACAAAACTCGATCACATTTTTAGAAATGTCCACTCCGGTATATGTCCTTGGCTTCAGGTACTCTTTGATGTAAGCTGCTCCGCCACCTCTTCCAGAGCCTACTTCCAACACGTCCTTACCGGTAAGATCTATCTGGCTGGCAACCGTGTGGTAAAGGTTGATACAAATTCTGTTGATCTCATCTTTTTCATTTAAACTAATATCACCTTCTCCGTTCATTGAAGTGTAACCGTAGTTCATGAACGTTACCTCTTCTCCCTTATCTACCTTTGTGATTATGTTGTGCCATATTCTCCACATTGGTTTTCGAATAAAGGAAGGCACTTCGCAATACTTTTCTACAAGTGTTCTCATTTTTCCCCGACTAATTGGTTTTTATTGACCCGTTCTTATTCTTTTAAATAACTACTCGCTATTACTTCTCTTCCAGGTTCTTGTCTTTAGGAAAGGTGAATGACCGAAGCGTCAATCCATTCAAAACATTCTTCAGATAGGTTCACTGAAATTTAGCTAGTTACTACTAAAGTACTTGATGGCACCTGAACTAACAAAACTTATCTGTTTTTATTTGCACGGTCTTACCATTCTGCTTTCTGGATCTTTTCCCTATCAGCGATAAATATCAGTGCCTTATCCCGGCTGGTATAATAAAGTTCTGTGTCCGTATTCAATAATCTCTGAATAGCTTCCTGATGAGGGTGGCCAAAACGATTTTGTTCGGCAAGCGATACCACTCCAATTTGTGGTGTAACCAAATCCAGGAAATCACTCTCTGAACTTGTTCGGCTGCCATGATGCCCTACTTTTAACAAGTCCGTATCCAACATCCCGCCATATTCATCCACTAATCTGATTTCCTGATCTTCTCCGGCATCTCCGGTAAACAGAATTTCTGTGTCACCATATATTAACTCCATCACCACCGAATGCTGATTTGGATCCTGATCATGAATAGTACCGTCAGGGCCCAGAACCAGCATCAATACTGAAGGATCGACGTTGAGCTGATCCCCGAGAGTGAGCTCCTTAACAGGTATGTTCTTTTCAGCTGCTTTTTGCAGATACTTGTGATACAAAGCTGATTCATATTCAAATCCAGAGTTATATATCGTATCTATCCTGATCCCGTCTATCAGACTAAGGATCCCACCGATGTGATCCGCGTGTGGATGACTAAGAACAACAGCGTCAAGTTTTTCAACCCCCTGATCTTCGAAGAATGGCAGCAACACCGATTTTCCACTATTGTATCCCGGGCTCCAAACTCCTGCATCTATAAGTACATTTTTACCATTTGGAGTCTGGATCAGGGCAGCATCTCCCTGACCCACATCAAAGAAAGTAACTCTCATATCGGAATTGGAGGCCTGACTTATAAGTTGCTGAACCTGCAAGACACAAAGCAGAACTAAGCTTACGTTCAGCAACTTCCATTTCATCTCCGGAACTCGCCAGCTTGCAATAAACAGTATCATTGAACACCATAGCGGAAAGATCAGAAAGGAGGGACGGTCCAGCTCCATCCAGGCCCACTCAAAACCTGTAGACCACTGAACAAAAGCGTTCATAGCTTCAAGAAAAAAAAGAGCCGGAATATTCAATATTTCCCCTAATACAGGAACAACCGCGGAGACTAAAATACATACCAAAGAAAACGGGACGATCAGTCCAAGCAGCGGCACAAACAGTGCATTTGCCACCGGACTGACCATTGATACCTCCCCGAAGTAATAGACCTGCAACGGATATAGACCAAGTTGCACCACAACTGAAACTACCACCACCATTATTGGTTTTGCATACCATCTCAGTCTCATCCAGTAAGGAAGAGCCCGTTGAATCACCGGTAGTATCAGCAGGATTATGAAAACGGCCGAAAAGGAAAGCTGAAACCCTATTTCGAAAAGTTGGGATGGCCTGATCATCAATAGAACAACGGCTGCTGATGCCGTCAAATTAATGGAGTCCGGGGATCGTCTGAACAATTTGCCCCAGGTCAGAAATACCGCCATTAATGAGGCTCTTAGTACTGATGATGAGAATCCTGTAAGACCTGCATAGAACCAAAGGACTAGTATCAGGACCGCTAATCCCGTTTGCTTACCATACTTTCGTGTCCAGAATAGTGGGATCAGTAACCAGAAAGGAGCAACTATAAAACCAACATGCAGCCCTGAAACCGCCAGGATATGGGAGAGTCCCGCCCGTGCAAAGGCTTGCTTTGATTTCCCTTCCAGATCCTGCTTATTACCAAGTAGCAATGCTTTTGCAATAGGAGCTGTCTCTGCATTAAAATTCTGTTCTGCCAACAGTTGTGCCTTTTCTCTCCACCAGACCCAGCGTAAAACACCTGACCGCTTTGCAGTTGAAATAAGGCTATCTGTTTTTACCTGAACAGATATTCCTCTGGAGCTTAAGTATTGTTTGTAATTGAACTGTCCCGGGTTTCTTTTCTCTGATACGGGAATTACCGTTCCCGTAAATTCGATACCTGAACCCGGCTCAATTATCTGGTCACTAAGCAGCCTGATCTTGTACCGTTCTTTTGAAATAACACCTTCTTTAAGTTCTGTGCCTGTGATCCAAACATCCGCTCTTGGTTCTCCTTCTGAATTGTAGCTTACCGACTCAACTTCACCAGTAAACCGGAACGACTCCCATTCTGAGATCGACAGGCTTTGAACGGTGATTGGCTGTACCTTTTCTGTTTCAAAAGAATACCGGACTGCTCCAAACATCATGATCATAATCAGATATAGTACCGCTGCAGCGCGCGTTGCCTGAAGGTTCAAGGACTTTCTGTTCAAGACTTCGATCGCAACAAAAAGGACCACCAACAGGCTAAAACTCAATAGTACAGAAGTTCTGTCCGGTTTAAATAAATCAAACAACAAAATTCCTGCGATCATCTGGATCACTATCCTTACTGCAGGATATTGTCCAAATGGAAAATGATATGTATTCCGGTTACCCACAAAGAGTTAGACCACTACCGACCGGATTCCTTACAACCAAATACTTGATTAGTCATTTTCCCGGTTTTTCTTTTAATTGTCGCGAAACTAACCAACGACCTTTTCCTTATGTCAGAAAAAAAGAATCAACCTGAGAATACACGTTCTAAAAACACCCAAAGCCGAAAAGATTTTATTAAGAATATCGGAATGGCTGGTGCTGCATTCACTATTGTCCCCCGCCACGTGTTAGGCGGGAGTGGATTTATTGCTCCAAGTGATACTCTTTACATTGCCGGTATCGGCGCCGGAGGAAAAGGCTTTAGTGATATGACCGGATTTTCAGAGCATCCTCAGGCTAAGATTGCTTTCTTTTGTGATGTGGATGACCGGCAGGCTGCCCGTGCCAAAGAACGTTTTCCTGATGCAGGATACTACACCGACTTCCGTGAAATGCTCGAAAAAGAGAAAGACAATATTGATGCTGTGAGTGTTTCCACACCCGATCATAACCACGCCGTTCAGGCAATGGCAGCTATGCAGCTTGGCAAACATGTGTATGTTCAGAAGCCGCTTACCCATGATATTTATGAAGCGCGTATGCTTACTGAAGCAGCCAAAAAATATAAAGTTGTTACCCAAATGGGGAACCAGGGCTCATCCGGAGACGGTGTTCGTCAATTGGTGGATTGGTACCAGGCCGGTGTGATAGGTGAGGTTGAAACCGTGTATGTATGGACCAACAGACCTGTTTGGCCTCAGGGTATTCCCTGGCCAAAGCAAAAAGCTGAGATCCCCAAAGAATTGAACTGGGATCTGTGGTTGGGTACCGCTCCCAAAAAAGATTATGTAGACAACCTGGTGCCATTTAACTGGCGCGGATGGTGGGATTATGGTACTGGTGCACTCGGTGATATGGCCTGCCACTTGATGGAGGCTCCTTTTACGGTTCTTGGTCTGGGTTATCCTGAATCAGTGGAATGCAGTGTGGGAAGTGTTTATACCGGAGCTTTCCAGCGGGCATATAATCCTGAAAGCTGCCCTCCATCATCTCATATCGTTTTGAAATTCCCTGAGCGAGATGGCAAACCCGGCGTTACTATGCACTGGATGGATGGCGGGATCAAACCTGCGCGACCTGAAGAGCTTGAGCCAAATGAAGTAATGGGCGATGGCAACAGTGGTGCTATTCTGATTGGGGATAAAGGAAAAATGATGTGTAGTGAGTATGGCTACGATCCCCGTCTGCTACCTACTAAATTAACCGAAGAAACTAAGGTACCTCAAACGGTAGAACGTGTGCCTGAAGGTCATTACCAGCAGTGGGTAAGGGGGTGTCTGGCCGGATATGGAAATATGAAACTGAGTTCTTCGTTTGACATCGCTGGTCCGTTAACTGAAAGTATTTTGATGGGTAATCTGGCTATCCGAAGCCATGATATCCAGGAAAATTATAAAGATGATCAGGGCCGTGACCGAACCCGCTATCCAGGCAGAGGCATTAAACTGATGTGGGATGGTCCAAATATGAGAATCACCAATTATGAACCCGCTAACCAGTTCGTGAAAAGAGAATACAGAGAGGGCTGGAGTCTGGGGGTATAGAAACTAGTTTTTTGTAACATATCTGCTTTCGATAGCTCTCTAAATATAACTACGTATTAAAACAACATTTCAGTAGGGTGGGTTATGGGTGAGAAATGTTCTATCGATAAAGCAATTGAAGTACTAAAAGAAAACTCCGAAACTATTCATAATGTTAGTGAATGGGCAAAGGTAATGCACTTGTCCCGATCCTATTTTAGCCGGGTTTTCACTCAAAACTTCGGATTAAATCCAAAAGAGTTTCTTACCGATTACCGTATTTCTCTAATCTCTAATGAGATAAAACAACATCCGGAAGCAATTGAATTTGCTATCGCAGTTAATATCGGCTTCGCTGATAATAATTCGCTTTCCAAATATTTAAAATATCACTTCGACAAAACTTTTTTAGAGTTCAAGGACGAGATTATTCACAAGAAGACACAGATTAGGTATTAAGTTATTTGATAATTTAAGTTTAGTTAGCAAAAATATATTAGCGATATGTTTACGCTTATTAATAATATTAACTAAACAAGGTTTGTTATGAAAAGAAAGACTAAATACGTATTTCCGATTTTATTGGCTGCAGCGCTCGTTATGTCATACTGTACCCAGGTGGGCTCTGTTGATAATAAAGATGAGGGTGTTATTGAATTTCAGAACGGGTTATTTGTTAATACAAACGTTGCCCCTGAAACCTCCGAAAAAGTATTAACCTGGATTAGCAGTGCTAAACCCGGTTTCTTAAACGACTTAAAAAAGAACAAGCTTATCGAGTTCGATTTTGAAAATTTAAGTATTGCACAAATTCATGGCCAGGATGGTGCTGCAGTCGTAGTTAAACAGTCTGATTTTGATGAGGACAACCCTATCAATTATTCATTAAGTTTTTTCGAACATGGCCAACATAATATAGTTGGTGCTATGGTTATCGTTGTTGAAACAACCGATGAAATAAGGACTATCAGCTATTTTTCCCTTAAGAACGAACTTATTTCCAAAGTAGAAATAGACTTGAATGGGGTAGTAAAACAGGTGAATACTATATTGCCTGAAGAAGAGTTTTTTGACAACAAACTAAAAGAAAGTTGTGGCCAGGCTACAGCTGATTGTCTCGCTGATGCTTATGCCAATCACGGTTGGGCTTCCGTTTGGGCTATTGTCCAGACTGCTTTCCTTCCTGAAACAGCTGCTGCTCTTGCAATAGCCTGTGCTGCTAAAAATTGTCTTGATTAATCTAAACGAGGTGAAGATATGAAGCAATTACTTATCTATTATTTTCAAATCCTACTCCCTATTCCTTTGCTGGTGAGTCTTGCTAATATTAGCAGCATCAGCTTTGTCGTGGGCTTAATCTTATATGTTCTGATATACCGCCCGCTGGTAGATGGATACCGATTACTATCGAAAGGCATTATTTCTAAAAATGAGTTCTTCAAAATATTTATTCCTCTCTGGAGGCTAAAATATTTTACGGAGCTTTATTTTGAATAACAGCAGCTTTTAAAATGAGCCCCTGACTAATAATCAGGGGCTCATTTTCTATTCTTAATCGAATTACTCTGCCGGAGTCGCCACTACTTTGTAGATCCCTTTTCCGGTAACACCCACGTAGATCGTTCCGTCCGGAGCTTCTTCCACGCTGCGTACACGACCAATATCGGTAAGAACTTCTTCACGCCCTGTTACTTTGTCTCCATCCAGTTTAACCAGGTGAACATAACCGAATTTGAGGGATCCAACGAGTACATGTCCTTTCCAATCCGGATATTTGTCTGAGGTCACAAAGGCCATTCCTGACGGAGCGATTGAAGGAACCCAGTAGGTGATTGGTTGTTCCATTCCCACCCGGGCAGTGTCTTCTGCAAATTCGGTTCCGCTGTAATTGATCCCAAAACTGATGATTGGCCAGCCATAATTCTTTCCTGGCTGAATAATGTTCAATTCATCTCCGCCCTGTGGACCATGCTCATGGGCCCAGATCTTACCTGTCCAGGGATTCTTTTCCATGCCCTGTGGATTTCGGTGACCATAGGAATAGATCGCTGTCTTGGCACCTGCCTCGTTAACAAATGGGTTATCTTCAGGAATACGGCCGTCGTCATATAGTCTGTATATCTTTCCACCGTCACGGGTGATATCCTGTGGGTTAACGTCACGATTTCCACGATCCCCTACAGAAAAATACAGATAGTTATCATCATCAAAAGCCAGCCTTCCACCAAAGTGTTGCCCACGGCCGGTATTCGGTGTTGCTTTGTAGATCACCTCTTTATTCACCAGCAAATTATTCTCCAGCTTCGCTCTCATAACTGCTGTATTTCCACCGCTGCCTTCACCTGAATTTGAGGAGTATGCAAAATAGATCCATCCGTTTCTGTCATAATCCGGATGAACGGCTATATCCAGAAAACCGCCCTGTCCGTTCACATAAATATCGGAAGGTAATCCCCCGATGGTTTCTTCCTGGAGTTTTCCATCCACTATCTTATACAAAACCCCGGACCGGTCGGTAACCAGCATGTCTCCGTTTGGCAGCCATGCCATTCCCCATGGAACCTGAATACCTTCCACGTACAGCTCGGCACTATAATTTTGGGTTGATTGGGTTGGATTGTCCGCGGCTGCACAGGATATAATTAGTGCAGCAATTAAAAATAATCGATTCATGGTTGGGTAAATTTGGTTGAGGTCTAATTGAAAATAATAGTCCTGTTGGCCGCTACCAAAGTTTTTCTCTGTATGTGTTTCCATACAGCTCTGGACAGAACCAGCGTTTCCAGGTCCCGGCCTTTTCTAACCAGGTCGTCTACAGAATCACGATGTGTTACATGCACTATATCCTGCTCAATGATAGGACCTTCATCCAGATCTTCAGTCACATAGTGACTGGTTGCTCCGATTATTTTTACTCCCCGATCGTACGCTGAATGGTAGGGCCGTGCCCCGGGAAAGGCAGGTAAAAAGGAGTGATGTATGTTTATAATATTGTCTTTGAACTGTTTGATGAACGTTCCTGACAAGATCTGCATATATCGGGCAAGCACGATCAGGTCAACGCCTTTACTGTTGAGAAGCTCCAGCTGTTTTTGCTCCTGTTCTGCCTTATTCTCTTTTGTGATGGGCAGATAATGATATTCTATCCCAAATTTCTCAGCCACATCGCTGGCATCCTGGTGATTACTTATGATTAGAGGAATTTCAACATTCCATTCTTTTGTTTGCCAACGGGAGAGGATATCATATAAACAATGTAATTGCTTTGATACAAAGATGGCGATCCGCTGGGGTTTATTTGAGAAACTCAGACTCCAGTTCATATCAAAGCGCGAAGCAAGAGTCTGTTCAAAGTCGAGCCCGATCTCGGGCGGGTTCAGGTCAAACTGATCCAGATCCCATGATACCCGCATATAAAACTTTTTATTGGCCGAGTCCGTGTGTTGATCCAGATCAAGGATATTACCCTTATGCTCAGCTACATACTTAGTAACTGCTGCTATGATCCCGGGTTTGTCATCACAGTGGATGAGAAGTATCGCCTCGTTCTTATTATGGGACATAGGCTTTTTTTATCTACCGATACAGAAACTGACGAAGTTCGTCAACATTCATGTAACCCGTTCTTTGTTTTAGCAAATTTCCATCAGCATCAAGAATCAATGTTCCCGGAAACACAAAAACTCCATTACTTTGGGCCCATTCTCTTGATACCACCTGTTCTCCGTTGAACGTGATCAGCTCTTCTGAATTCCCATCTACTTTAACCGGTATATACCCCGCATCCAGAACTGCTCTTACCGTTGAATCGGGGTACACATCTCTTTCCATTCCCCTGCAGTATTTACAGCCTACTTCAAAAACATCAACAAGGATCAGCTTGTCCTCACTGGCTGCTTCAACCTGTGCATCACCAAGATTTCTCCATTCCGGGGCGTTCTCAATATCCATTGGCGCAGTATTTTTCAATGCATTGAACAAAAAGATCCCTACAAAAACTGCGATGATACCTGTTATAACTACTTTTTTACTCATGCTTAAAACAAGCTCTTTTCAAATTATTGAATTCTAAAAATAATATCTTTACAGCTTCCAAACGAACCTGAATACAAAATAATGTCTGAACCACTAGAGACGTACAAACTTGGCAAGATCCAGGTGACTGTTACCCCTACAGACCGTCCCAACAAATTACTCATAGAGTGTTTTGATGGCGAATATCGCGCAGAGTTTACTGCCAGTGAATATGAGTTTCAGAATTACCGCCGCCTTATGAACCAAAAGATCACTCAGGCGTTTGCTTCAGAGAGAGATTCCGGGTGAGATCAAAAAGTGATTATTGTGAATACTGTAATAAAACAGATCACTGAGAAGATCAGCCCGATCATGAATATGTTATAGGAAATACGAAGCAGTTTATACTTTTTTGCCAGTACCAGGCCGATCCCGTACACATCCCTTGCCATATTATCATAGAGCCGGGTACTGTCGACCATTAATTCCTCCAGGCCTTCCACATATTCTTCTCTGGGGAGTGTATGGTAATTACCAAAAAAAAGAATATTGGCTCTGTTCTGACGTACATCATCCAATGTAACTTTTTCGCTGCTTACTCTGGGCCGCGCTGACAGCACTGCAAATACCATCGAGGAAGCACTGGCCAGCAGAAGAATTGAAGTCGGGATCAGCAGCCAGGGGTTAGAATCGATCTTGGGAGAAATAGATGCCAGGATTATAGAAATGATAATACCATTAATACTGATCATGATGTTCGATTTACTATCTGCCATCGAACTCAGATCCAGATGTGTCCGGTATAAAGTCCGGAACATATCGGAAACTCCACGACTCTTGGAGCCAAGTTTTTTCTTTTTTTCTTTCTCTTCTTCTGGTGCTTGTTCTGCCATTGTTATTTCTTGTTTCACGAATATATTAATTTTGAATTAATTAGCTATGACTTTGGGCTCAATCTTTTGTACAATTAGTTGTTCTAACAACTTTTTTACTGCGTAATTGAGCATAATTCGATATAATTCGAGACGCCTAACCAAACCATACAATTATGCCTATTTATCATCGCCTGGGGAAGATCCCTCCCAAAAGGCATACACAATTTGAAAAGCCCGATGGAAGCCTTTATTACGAGCAGCTTTTTGGTACCATCGGTTTCGACGGAATGTCTACGCTGTCCTATCATATTCACCGGCCAACCATGGTTCGTAAGGTCGGAAAACCTATTGATGTAACTCCCAAAGTGGCGATACAAAATAACATCACTTCACGCATGCTGAAGGGACTGGATATCAAACCAAAAGACGATTATCTGGAAAGCAGAGAAGCCATCCTCACCAATAACGATGTGACTATACATCTGGCGGCTCCTAAGAAGTCACTTACTGAGTATTACTACAAAAACACAGATTCCGATGAGTTGATCTTTGTGCATAAAGGCAGTGGGGTTCTCAGAAGTTTCCTGGGCAATATTGAATTCGAGCCCGGAGATTACCTCTTGATCCCGCGGGGAATGATCTATCAGATCCAGTTCAACGATGAGAACAACCGTCATTTTATCACGGAATCTCACGTCCCCATTTATACCCCTAAACGATACCGAAACTGGTTCGGTCAGTTATTAGAACATTCTCCCTATTGTGAGCGGGATTATAAATTGCCGACTGATCTGGAGACTTACGATGAAAAAGGAGAGTTCCTCATGAAGATCAAAAAACAGGGAATGATACATGAATTAGTGTACGATTCTCATCCCTTTGATGTGGTTGGCTGGGATGGCTATAATTTTCCTTATGGTTTTTCGATCCATAATTTCGAACCCATAACCGGCCGGGTTCATCAGCCGCCTCCGGTGCATCAGACTTTTGAGACTTCTGCTTTTGTGGTCTGCTCTTTCGTGCCAAGATTATACGATTATCACCCTAAAGCGATCCCATCACCCTATCATCATTCGAATATCGATTCGGACGAGGTCATTTACTATGTTGATGGCGATTTCATGAGCCGTAACCATGTGGAGCAGGGATACATTTCTCTGCACCCTGCCGGTATTCCCCATGGACCACACCCCGGAGCTTATGAAGGCAGCATCGGGAAGAAGGAGACCAAGGAATGGGCTGTTATGGTGGATACCTTCAAACCACTGATGGTTACTGAAAATGCCTTGAAAATCGATGACGGAACTTATTATCAGTCCTGGCTGGAGGAATAAACGCTATTGATCTGATCTAAAATATTAACTTAAAAGCATTGACTAACATCGAACCCTGGATACATATACCCGACAACAGCGACTTCTCGATCTATAATCTTCCATTTGGAATTTTTTCCACAGCTAACTCTTCCAAAAGAGTGGGCATCGCTATTGGTGATAAGATCATTGACCTGCCTGAAGTAATCAGGTTAGGTTTACTTGACTCCCTCAATATTCCACTGGAAGCAGCAAAAAATGAGTTCCTGAATGATCTGATCGCTTTAGGCAAAAAGACGACTAATGGAATTCGGAAGAAACTCCAAAAGCATTTATGCGATGAAAGTTCTCCTTTAAAAAATCACGATGCCTGTTTTGTCGACCCGTCTTCAGCAACAATGCATTTGCCGGTAAAAGTGGGCGACTACACTGATTTCTATTCAAGTATAGAGCATGCAACCAATGTGGGTAAGATGTTCCGTGATCCGGAAAATGCTCTTCTTCCAAACTGGAAACATTTACCTGTTGGGTATCATGGCCGGTCATCTTCTATTGTCGTTTCAGGTACCGACATCCACCGGCCCAAAGGACAAACTAAGCCCGCCGACAGTGATCCTGTATTTGGACCCTCAAAACGTATGGATTTCGAGCTCGAAATGGCTTTTATCATTGGAAAGGATTCTTCTCTCGGCGAAACAGTTTCAACAGATGAGGCTGAGGATTATATTTTTGGAATGGTGCTGTTCAACGATTGGTCAGCAAGGGATATTCAGAAATGGGAATACGTTCCACTGGGTCCGTTTCTGGGCAAGAACTTCGCCTCGTCCGTTTCGCCATGGGTTGTTCCACTTGAGGCATTGGATTCTTTTCGTGTTTCAGGGCCCGAACAGGATCCGAAGGTTCTTCCATATCTGCAATACTCCGGTACAAAGAATTATGATATCAGCCTTGAAGTTCAGCTCCAGCCGGAAGGCGAAGATGAGTCCTCAACCATATGCCGTAGCAACTTTAAGTATATGTACTGGAATATGGCACAGCAGCTGGCTCACCACACCGTAAACGGCTGTAATGTGCGAATTGGTGATATGATGGCCTCCGGAACAATTTCCGGAAAAGAACCGGATTCATTCGGTTCGATGCTTGAGCTTTCCTGGTCAGGTTCAAAATCAGTCGGGCTTAGAAACGGACAAGAACGAACCTTTCTTGAGGATGGTGATACTGTGATCATGAAGGGATTTTCTTCAACTGATGGTGTTCGGGTTGGCTTCGGTGAAGTACGATCTAAATTATTACCAGCGAAATAATGAGCCCTGATTTCAAAACCATTGATCCCAATGATCTGAGCACACCGGAGCGCCAATGGATACTTAATTCAGCGGTAGCCCCGCGACCCATTGCTTTTGCCTGTACCATTGATACCGGGGGTCATGTGAATCTCAGCCCATTCAGTTTTTTCAATGTATTTTCAAACAACCCGCCGATACTGGTTTTTTCTCCTTCGCGCCGTGGAAGAGATAACACCACCAAGCATACCTACGAGAATGTAAAAGAAGTGCCTGAGGTATGTATTAATGTGGTGAATTATCAAATGGCTGAGCAGATGTCGCTGGCCAGTACAGAGTATGACAAAGGAGTGAATGAATTTATTAAAGCTGGTTTTACAGAACTTCCTTCAGATATTATAAAGCCCCCCAGAGTAGCTGAAAGTCCCGTTTCTTTCGAATGCACTGTTGACCAGGTGCTCGAGCTTGGGGATCAGGGCGGCGCCGGAAACCTGGTAATTTCCAGGGTTAGACGGATACACATCAATACTCAGTATCTGAATTCAGATGGAAAACTGGATACTACTAAACTTGATCTCATCGCCCGGATGGGGGCCAATTACTACACGCGCGCTTTTGGTGATGCCATTTTTGAGATCCCGAAACCACTGCAAACTTTGGGTATTGGAGTAGATAAGCTTCCTGAACACATCAGGAAGAGTGACGTTCTAACTGCCAACAATCTGGGCCGACTAGGAAACCTGGAGTCACTTCCTTCTGGTGAAAGTATTAATCAGCTCCGGTCTGACGCCGTCATCTCTGATATATTTGAACGTTTGTCGGGAGAGGAGCGAATTCGTTCTATTCATATGCTTGGAAAAGAACTTCTTGAAGCCGGTGAAGCTGAGAAAGCATTTATCACTTTATGCACATTAAATGATGAGTAATTCAGGGAACATACTATGGAGACCGGATAAGGAATTCATTCAGAGCTCGAATCTGTTTGCTTACCAGCAATGGCTGGAGAAAGAGCCTGGACTTTCTTTTGATGGTTATGACGAGCTTTGGAAGTGGTCTGTAGACCATATAGCTGATTTCTGGGAAAGCCTTTGGAAATATTTCGGCATCATTTCACATTCCGATTATGATTCGGTATTGGCTCCCGGGAATATGCCCGGTTTATCATGGTTTGATGGAGCTTCGATCAATTATGCCGAGCACATTTTTCGAAATAAAACCGATGAATATCCAGCTCTGTACTATCGCTCGGAATCCTCTGAGACCATAGCAGTTTCCTGGAAGGAACTTGAGGAAAAAGTGGCTGCTCTCAGAGCACACTTAATCGGTCTGGGAGTCAAAAAGGGAGATTGTGTTGCCGGCTATATTCCAAACACTCCGGAAGCCATCGTTTCATTTCTGGCAGTAAATTCTATTGGGGCTATTTGGTCTTGTTGTTCTCCCGACTTTGGCTCTGATACCGTTCTTGATCGATTTTCACAGATCGAACCAAAAGTACTTATTGCCACGGATTCTTATCAGTATTCAGGAAAGCACATTTCACGTTCTGACGAAGTTTCGAAAATCGCTGCTGGAATTGTTTCTCTTCAGCAAGTGATCTTTCTTGGAGACCCATCAGAGCTGAAAATCGGGATTGAAGTTACAACCTGGACAAATGTTATTAGCCAGCCTGCTGAACCTCTTTCATTTGAATCCGTCGATTTCAATCATCCCATCTGGGTTCTTTATTCATCCGGTACAACCGGAAAACCGAAGGCGATCACACATTCTCACGGCGGAGTTCTGCTGGAACACCTCAAATACATGTATTTCCATAACGATGTGAAGCCCGGTGAGAATTTCTTTTGGTTCACTACAACAGGATGGATGATGTGGAATTTTCTTCAGGCCAGTATGCTGGCGGGAGGAGTTCCTGTGTTATTTGATGGAAGCCCCGGTTATCCTGACCTGAACGTTCTTTGGAAATATGCTGCGGAATTACCAATCCATCATTTTGGAACCAGCGCTCCCTATCTGACTGCCTGTATGAAAAGGGGCCTTGAACCCGGTAATAACTATGATCTTTCTAACCTGCGATCCATTGGCTCCACCGGTGCGCCGCTTCCTCCCGATGCATTTGACTGGGTCTATAATTCAGTTTCTGATAATGTTTGGTTATGCAGCATGAGTGGTGGCACTGATGTATGTACTGCTTTTGTAGGAGGAGTCCCATACAATCCCGTTATAAGGGGGCGTATTCAGGGTCGTGCCCTTGGTTGTAGTCTTCTTGCCTATGACGATGACGGTTCTGAGATCATTGACTCCCTCGGTGAAATGGTGATTACCAGACCCATGCCTTCAATGCCCATATTCTTCTGGGGTGATACCGATCATGACCGGTATAAGAGCAGCTATTTTGAGAAATTTCCAGGCAAATGGTGCCATGGCGACTGGATCAAATTATTTGAAGATGGGAGCTTGATCATTCAGGGAAGATCTGATGCCACTTTGAACCGAAAAGGTATTCGAATAGGAACTGCCGAGATATACTCCGTACTTAATAAAATTGATGGTATTAAAGATTCGCTAATTGTAAACCTGGAAAGAGAAGGAGGAAATGATTTTATGCCATTATTTGTGGTTCTTCATGATGAGGCAAAGCTAAAACTAATCGAGGCCCGCATCAAAGAAGATCTTTTCACACATTGTTCTCCGCGTCATGTTCCTGATGAAGTGATTCCTGTTCCAGATATTCCTTACACGCTCAGCGGTAAGAAAATGGAGGTTCCTGTCAAAAAAGCTCTGATGGGAATGGACCTCTCAAAAAGCATAAATAAAGATGCCTGCCGCAATCCTGAGGCGATGAACCACTTCATCGAACTGAGTAAAATTCTAACAAACTGACATACTTTCACTTTATAAATAAGAAAGAAAAACCTATAATAGTTGTTGTAACAACTAAATGACCTAACCAGCCAAATTATGGAAACACTAACCACTCCAAATGAAGCCACTGTCGATCAGGACTTCATGCCTATTATGGGCACCGATTATACAGAATTTTATGTAAGCAACGCCAAGCAGGCTGCACATTTTTATAAATCAGCGTTTGGATTCAAGTCCCTCGCATATGCAGGTCTGGAAACCGGACTTAAAGACCGCCAGTCTTATGTGGTAGTTCAGGATAAGATCCGGCTGGTATTCACCTCTCCCCTTCATAGCGGAACCGAAATGGGTGAGCATATCGATAAACATGGCGATGGTGTTAAAGTAATCGCTCTTTGGGTTGAAGATGCCACCTATGCTTATGAAGAAGCTGTAAAACGTGGGGCTGAATCTTATTTCGCACCAAAAACTGAAAAAGACGCCCATGGCGAAGTAGTCCGCTCGGGAATATATACCTACGGTGAAACGGTACACATCTTTGTAGAACGAAAAAATTATGAGGGCGCTTTTCTGCCCGGTTACAGAAAGTGGGAATCACACTATAGCCCGGAGCCGGTTGGTCTTAAGTATGTAGACCACATGGTGGGTAATGTGGAACTGGGTGCTATGAACAAATGGGTGAAATGGTACGAAGATGTCCTTGGGTTCAAGCAGATCCTTTCCTTCGACGATAAAGATATTTCTACCGAGTATACTGCCCTCATGAGTAAAGTGATGAGCAATGGAAATGGTCGTATTAAATTCCCGATCAATGAACCGGCAGCTGGTCTAAAGAAATCACAGATCGATGAGTACATTGATTTCTATGAAGGAGCCGGGGTTCAGCACGTGGCTGTTGCAACCGATGATATTGTTCATACTGTAACTGAACTCAGAAATCGTGGTATTGAATTTATCACCGTTCCAACCACGTATTATGATGTATTGGAAGAGCGGGTTGGTAAGATTGATGAACCTATTGACAAGCTGAAAGATCTGGGTATCCTTGTTGATCGTGATGATGAGGGATACCTGTTGCAGATCTTTACCAAAACATTACAGGCGCGTCCAACGATGTTCTTCGAGATCATTCAGCGTAAAGGAGCAACTTCCTTCGGAAAAGGAAATTTCAAGGCTCTGTTTGAAGCGATCGAACGTGAGCAGGAGCTAAGAGGCACGCTCTGATCCTTTTGTACTTTAAAATCCCGAAAAAGGCGCTTCTGACCGGAGCGCCTTTTTATTTTTGAGTCCTGAGGATCATCACCTTGAATAATTGACAAATATCTTATCAAGCAAGCGCTTAAGCTCTGTATATTCGCTTTCTTCAAGGTTTTTCCAGCCTGTCTCCCGGGATGCATATACATGGGGTTTCGATTCTGCCAGAATCTTTGTGCCTTTATCTGTTAATGAAACCAAATATCTGCGCCCGTCATCCGGGTCTTGTTCGCGAACTACAAATCCTTTCCGTACCAACAGATCCAGGATTCTTGATACGGTTGGCTTATCTTTAAAACTGTCGCTTGCGAGATCTGTCTGGCTCATTTCTGCCCCTTCCAGTTTTGAAAGTATCACAAATTGTTCCGGTGTGACATCAAGCCCGGCATTCTTGAATCTGTTTATGAGATCCTGACGAACTACTTTATATGTTCTGTCTATATATACTCCTATCTCACGTCTCATATCGCCTTTTTGATTTTACGGGGTAACCCGATCTTTTCCAGCAAGGCACCATACCTTGGATCATCCTTTAACTTATGAAATGGAAACATACTTCCAACAAAAATAATGGCTCCGGTATTTTTATCAACGGCCATATTCAAATATTTAAATGCTTCGTCGGCATTTCCAAGACAAGCGTGGATAAGAGCAAAATCAATACTCAGGTCGATCCCGGGATTAGCTCTCTGACGTTCTTCCAGGATCCTGATGTTTTCTTCTGCAAGTTTAATGTCACCTTTTAGTGCTGCAACATAACCGATTTGTACAACACCAGTAAATGGGGTATCGATAAGTTTCAGATACTTTTGTGCCTGTTCCATGGCTTTTTCAAAGTCACCTGATTCACTGTACGTGATAGACTTGCCTTCAAGAGCGCCTCTGAAATTAGGATCCAGTTCCAGGATCTCTTCATAAATTTTATGTGCTTCTTTAAAATTTCCAATCAGAGATACAGCCCTTGCAAGCTCATATTTAGCGGGTAATGAAAGGGGATCCAGTTTTACTGCGATACGGTTGTGGTGAACCATCCTCTCATAATTACCTATCGCCCGATTATAATACGCCAGTCCCAGCCTGGCCAGCAGATCATTTGGATCCAGGGTTATTGCTTTACGGAAGGCCGCCTCTGCTTCAGCAAAATCACGCTTGTAAAACAAATCCACAAAACCCATTGCTATGTAAGAATCTGACCTGGTGCTATTCAGCCGGATCGATTCCTGTGCGTACCTCTCCGCAAGTTTGAATGCTTGGTTGCCATTCATCTGTCCTAAAGCGCCAAGGTACGTGTAGCAATTGGCTATGGCAGAAAATGCGTTTGTGTATGTGCTGCAACTATTTATCGCTTCATTGAAATATGTGATGGCCTGCCGCACCGACTCAGGGGTTCTTTTATTCCAGTAGAAAAGCCCCTTCAGGTAATGATTGTAGGCAACAATACTATCTGTCGAAGCCTCATAGATCTTGCTTGGATTATCATCAAGATAATTCTCCACGAGTTGTTTCACTATCTTCCTGGATATATCATCCTGAACTTTGAAGATATCTGTGAGTTCGCCATTAAAATTTTCTGACCACAAATGAAATCCATCTTTAACGTCTATGAACTGAGCCGTAACCCTGATCTTCTCTCCATACATCCGAACACTGCCTTCCAGGATGTATGAAACATTCAGGCTCTTACCGATTTCCCTGATGTCTTTATTCTGATTTTTGTAACTGAACACAGAGGTGCGGGACGCTACCTCAAGCCCTTTGGTATTTGCCAGTGCGTTAATGATCTCTTCTGTAATTCCATCACTGAAATATTCATTTTCGGGGTCTTTGCTGAAGTTGGCAAAAGGCAGTACAGCAATACTATTCTGAAAGGAGCCCGTTTGCATCTCGATCTCCTCTGGCTTTGGAATCACGAGGCCATCTGTTGCCAGGGCATAAATACTGGTTTTTTGAAATACATTTTTTAATTCGTGCTCCCCATACGCCCTGACCTTCAGGCCCGGGTGGTTCCTTACTTCTTCAAACACTTTTCCTGAAAACATTACTGAGCCCGGTACTGCCAAACCCTGAACCCGTGCTGAAATATTGACGGCATCCCCATACACACCCTCATCATCATATACTACATCTCCGATATGAATCCCGATCCTTACCGGAACTTTAGGGTCTTCTCTTAATAGAACCTGAATCTTCTGTGCCGCTTTAACAGCATCTATGGCACTCCCGAACATACAGAGCATACCATCTCCATAATACTGCATAACATTTCCGTTATGCTCTAATACCTCTGTGTCTATTATCTTTCTTTGTCGGTCACGCAGTTTTTTTGCTCTCGACTCATCCTCCTGCATAAGTTTGGTATATCCAACCATATCAGCAAACATGATAGCTGCGAGTAACCGAATATGATGTACTTGTTTGGCCATTAGTTGTTCTTAGTGCGGTAAGCGAAAATGTATGGTTTTTTTTAGGTTCTACGCACAAGAATCGTGCCTAAATCTTTTCAAAACATAAAACCCAGTCTTACCTCAATGCTATAGTCATCTTGTGACTTACCATACGTTAGATTAATCAGAAAAAAATCGAAGACATCAAACCAAACTCCCCCGCCAAAACCTTGATGTATTTTCTTTGAATCCTCATCATCCGTCCATACACGCCCGCTGTCCTGAAAGCCCAGGATTCCAAACCTGCCGCCTAAATAATATTTATAGAAATCGAACAGCTCAACCCTTAACTCCTGATTGCTATAGACACCCCCTCTGCCTGAGAAACGTCTCGGGTGATATCCTCTCAGATTACTTATCCCGCCAATTGCATTTGCATTAAAGAATGGAAATGATCCGAGCAGATAATCAACTCCTATCCGGTGTGCAAAAGTGATCTGCCTTTTAGTTCGTGCTGAGAGGTAATATTTAAGTGATGACGACAGGCTTGTATGATTTGAACTATAATCATTCAGCCCAAAGAACGATGTAGACTCTACTCCCAGGGCAATTCCTCTCATCGGGTTTCCACTTTTATCCACGGTATTTACCCGGAAGCCCAGAGTAGCAGTAGCATAAAATTGGTCCTCAAATACACTTGGGTTTATTCCAGCCTGGGGACTATTAAGTACGCTCGCCTCCCCGGTTACATCCCGAACTTTGGTATACTCAAGGCCTGGTCCGAATTTCAACTGCAGTACTTTATTGAGATTCAGTACCCCGTTTGCCTGTCCTTTTAACTGCGACAATTTGGCCCGATAGTAGTTTATACTTTCGCGTTCTTCTTCTTTTGTTTCATTTCCCAAACCATAAAAGTACCTGTAACTGCCCGGAAGCAGCGCTTCTACTTCTGAATTAATATCAAGCCATTTGCTCACTTTATACCAATCCCCACTGTATTTCAGATTAGCACTGATCGTATTAGGAGCCAGGTTTCCCCTTACGTAATGAACCTGCGCCGGCATCCTTCTGAACGAATGCTTCACGAACTTTGGGCCACCTCCAATGTATATGCCATCAGCATGATTATAGTTGAAGTAAAATCCAACCAAAGTGGAGTTCCATAAGTAGTCATGTTCATAATCAACGAAATTCACGAAACTGTCATCGGATAGCTTCAACGCCGTTCCTTTTCCAACAGAAATATCATTCCCCTGATCGGTATCATACACTATTACTTTTCGCTTTGCATCCGGAACCATTTCTTTGATCTCATCTCTACCAGGCCCGCCAATGATCCGGATCCTTGTTCTGTTTCGCTCTTCTCCATACACTTCAAAACGATCGTCTCCTCCCAGGCCATAAAGGCGAATTTCCCTGGTTTCCGGGAAAAAAAAGGTTCTGTCGTAATACTGCTCTTTTACTTCTCCTTTTCCTGATAATTTAAATATCTGCACCCGAACCTGATCTTTATCAATAATCTCAATGGTTACTAACTCGCGTTTGTTACTGGCCGGTATGGTTATGACCGAACTTAGAAGTTCGTAATAGAGGTTTGCTTTCTCCTGCAGCTGATCTCTTCTTACTTTGAGGATCCCTGCCAGTTTTTCTCCGTGAATATCATAAACACCTTCCGGATATAATCTCACTGCACTATCAATAGCTGCATCGCTAAGGTGTTCCTGCAGATTTTCCGCATGTTTGATCCAGTCCTCCCGTGTAAGCTTATTTGTAAACGTGCGGGTGATGCCCAATGAGTTGAAATTCAACCCTTTGAAATTCCCGTAGCTTTCCTGAGTATTCTGATATTGCGATAAGGGGCCGATCCTTGCCAGCGAAAAAGCCAGCCCATCCATTTTCATAAGCGCTACGTCACGGTCCCTTGGTATTGGCTCGTAGATCTTCCCCTTTTTGTCATCCGGCTCAACAGCAGCCCAGCGCCACTGATCTGAATGCCGGTCCCAGTCACCTATGAACATGTCGAATAACCTGAATTTTGCAAACTTATGCTGATCCACACGGTGATCAATATCCCCATCAATTTCTCTCACCATATCCAGGTGACTTATCACATTATCCCGGTTTCCCACACTCGAAACATCACTCATATCTCCATCCGGCTTTCTCTCGAATAATGCCAGTTTTCCCGCCATTTCATCGGCATAGCGTCCGAGTTTAGGGTCGTCGGGCACATAATAAATTTCTGGCTGTACATAATAGACCCCTGCTGAACCTGCCAGCTTTGCTACGATAACCGCAGCATACGGATCCAGCATGGAAAATTGTTCTTGTGCTATCTCCAGTGCGTAGGAATTTCTCAAATGTTCATCCCAAACTTTACCTGCTACTTTATCCAGTGATCTGAGCACATATTCTTTACCGTCCTTCCCATCCAGATGTAGTGTATTCGATTGTCCTCGTCCGCCCGATCTTGTCGGGATAAGTCCGCCCTCTATCTCGCTAACATCGAATACCGGAAACTCAGCCTCAATTCCCCAGAGATCTCTGTTATTTGTTCCAAGAAGGAATTTCTTTACGGCCCCTGCTTCCGCATACTCTTTGTTTGGGGCCATCACTACGGTGCTGTCAGAATAATTTATATCAGGAATTTCCTCTACATCTTCCTCCAGTACATCCCCATAGGACTCCTGTATTTCTGTGCGGAATAATAAATTACCGGTACTGCCATCCTTTTCGGGTTCCCAGGCTTCCAGCCAGACCGAGCCGTCTGCATAGATATTCAGGGCCATGAAACCTTTACCCTCGTGGCTGAATTCTGTTCCCCGGCCGTCTGCTATATACGTTGTTTTAGAACCGGCCCCACTCGTTATATAATGCTGAGTGTTTCTTTTGGCATAAACATAATTCTCATACTGAAGGCCATGAGAATGTCCGGCTACATAAAAAACATCGGTCTTCTCCTGAAACACCTCTTTGAAAGAGTTGGTCATGGATTTGTACCCGCGGTTCGCCAAATCCTGCTGATACCCGAAGATCTTCCTGTACAATGCATAAAATGTTCCAATAACAGGAACTTGAAGATGTGTTTTAAATGGAAAGTATCCACCATGAATACCTTTAGATGCCATAGGGTGATGTCCGCCTACTATTAGAAAATCCTTCTTGCGGTCTCTGACGATATCCTGAAGCTCTGTTATTACATCACCTGCATCATTCAGATCGTATTCCCCGGTATCACCATAGGGTTTTTCATTTTTATGCAACCACCACTGGGTGTCAAGAGCTACGAACCTTATATCTCTTTGAAGGCGTTCGTCATCATCTTTATCCATGAGCTTTACTTCAACAGGCCCGGGAAATCCATTATCCGGTAAAAAAGTGTTCCCCCTGTTCAGATAGTTTTCTATATAAACTTCCTGCCGCCTGACAGCATTAAGCCCATCCGCTCCTCCGTCATCCCAATCATGATTACCCGGTATAAAAATAACTCTCCCTTTATAATCTTTTACGGTCTTGAGCTGTTCATTAATACGCGCTTCATAAAATGACCGCTCCGGATGGGTGGTGTCGGGAAGTCCGTTCAAATAGATATTATCTCCAAGAAAAATGGCGGCACTGTTTGCTCCTGCCTTTTCAATCTGGGATTGAAAAAGTTTTAGTGTTGGTTCCTGAACATCCAGAGAAGGGGCTCCTGCATCGCCAATAAGAAAAACCTTGTATACCAGATCTGAATCCGATGGTACCGGATCATCTTTCCAGTCCTGGTGATCTTTCTCTATAAATGTTGTTGCCCCCGTACACGACAAAACAAGTGTAGAGAAAAGGAGTGCTGATAGTTTGTTCATGCCATCTGTTAGTGATTGATACTTTTATCCCGTTCGCAAAAAGAATATAACAAATAGGAACTATGGCACTTGTATGTTTTCGGGACTTTAGAGGAGATATGATTTGATTCCCGGACATAAAAAAAGCCTGCTTTTCAGCTGGCCTTGCTTTGTTTTTTTAGTAACTGGAACCAATATACGGCCGTAACTATACCCTGACCAAATTTAATTCTTATTGTATAACTAATAATAATCTGCATATATTTAATTATTGGTATACACTAATTAAAAGTAACTAAAATTATATCTATTTCAACTCAATATGCCTAAGAAAATTGGTAGTTTAACCCTGTATTCGGTCGATGATCTGCATGAGATGCTGGGAATTTCAAAATTAACCATCCGAAACTATCTCCGTGAGGGAAAGATCCGGGCCCGTAAACTGGGAGTGAGTTGGTATGTTACAGAAGAGGCAATCAGAGAATATTTTGACGAACCTCAACCCGTTCCTGAGCCTAAACGAAAAAAAGAAGATTTCCGGTATATCGTTCAGGGTATCAACGATCTGGTTAGTGAGACCGAGGAGTGTGATACTGTTGAAGAGGTGATCGAGATTCTGAATGAACAGGCGATCATCAGCCTGTTTCAGGTTCAGGTTGTTAACCGGGCTACTAATGAGATTGTTGAAATAACCAAAGCACGAGATTTTATAGAACAATATGCTAACTCTTGACCAGACAAAGCTGGATATATTCAGCTTTGGAGAAAACGAAGACGACACATTCTACATTCTAATCAACACAAAAATAAATCCTGAGGGTGTGGACCTGAAAAAACTCTCTGGCGCTGATCCCAGATTCTTCGATGCTATGCTGAACGCGATGGGTTGTATTCTAATGCTAAACCAGCAGGAGGTAGATGAGTTGGCTGGCCGCCGTGAGTTAGATAAAAAGGACCTTCATACTTCCATTTATAATCTGGCAAAGTCAGAAGGTATTATTAAGTAGACTCACGCTTTTTATTCCAGACCTCCCAGGCTCTTAACAGGCATATCACTGTTTTCCCATCATTGATCTCTCCGTTATGAACCATTCTTACTGCTTCCTGGAATGGTATACGCTCTTTGATCACAAATTCGTCTTCATCCATATTCTGACTCACACTTTTAAGATCCCAGGCCAGGTAAATGTGTATGACTTCATCAGAGTATCCAATTCCCGGATAAAAATGTCCTACATATTCATAGCTCTTTGCACGGAGTCCTGCTTCTTCTTCCAGCTCCCTGAACGCTGTGGAATCCTGGTCCTCCCCGTTGTCGATCTTTCCGGCGGGTACTTCCCAGAAGATCTGAGCCATTGGATATCTGTATTGCCTGATCAACATTATATCTCCATTCTCAAACACTGGAATTACAGCACAAGCCCCGGGATGCCTGATCCATTCCCGGGTTCCGGTTTCACCATTTGGTAAGCGAGCCTCATCATAAAACACATGTAGTAATTTCCCCTTAAAAACTTCTTTTGATGAAATTTGTCGCTCAACCAATTGTTTTGCGTTATTCATAGTGGCTTTATCAGTTTAATGGCTTTAACTTTGCGGCAATATCGTAAATAAATCAAAGCATTGGGTATCACCAAAAATATAGACGGAAAAACGGTTGCCGTTTCGGGGCGGGTCTTCACCCTTTCCAATTTTATATCGTTTACGCGCTTCCTGGTTGCCTTTCCAATTGTATGGGTTCACTACAATAATGGGATGGCCATTAATAATACCGTACTGGCTTTGATATTTTATGGCATCCTTTCTGATTATGCCGACGGACTTGTCGCACGCCGAACTAATACAATTTCTGAAGTAGGCAAGATGATCGACCCGATCTCGGATAAACTTTGTGCCGGCACTTTATTTATTTATACCGTTTGGATAGGATGGGTACCATTTTGGTTTCTTATCTTCTTCATCATTCGCGATGTAAGTATTCTCGCGGGATCCACATTCATAAAACTGAGATATGGAAAGGTTGCCATGTCAACTATGAGTGGCAAGATCTCTGTAAATGTACTTGCTTTATACTGGCTGTCCGTTTTCTTTTTCAGGGATGCCGTAACTGCACATGAATTTCTTCTCGGATGCGCCGTGACCATCATGGCCATCTCGTTTTTTGATTATTTTAACCGATACCGCAAGATCATGAAGGGTGCGGAATTCAATTAGGAACTATGGGATTATTTGAAAAATTAGGCTTAAAGAAAAAAGAGACCCTTGAGCAAGGCGTGGAAAAAAGCAGAGCTGGTATTCTTAACAAGCTCGGTAAAGCTTTTGTTGGTAAAGATACTGTTGATGATGAAACCCTCGATGAACTTGAAGAAATTCTTATAACTTCTGATGTTGGGGTAAAAACCACTATTGAGATCATCAAGAGAATTGAAAAGCGGGTAGCCCGTGATAAATTTGTAGGGCAGGCCGAACTTCAGGCATTATTGCGTGAAGAAATCGTA
The DNA here is from genome assembly GCA_030427885.1 of Rhodothermia bacterium. Classification (GTDB taxonomy): domain Bacteria; phylum Bacteroidota; class Rhodothermia; order Balneolales; family Balneolaceae; genus JAUICM01. The sequence goes on from JAUICM010000003.1 coordinate 515,318, forward strand.
ACCCTGCTACAGGAAAACACCGCGGATAAACCTGCTGCATTTGACGCACCCCTTCCTAACAAACCACATGTTGTTTTGATCGTTGGGGTGAACGGAGTGGGGAAGACCACCACCATTGGCAAACTTTCCTATATGTATAAAGCTGCTGGTAAAAATGTACTCCTTGGTGCTGCAGATACCTTTCGTGCTGCCGCTGTGGATCAGCTTAAGATATGGAGTGAAAGGGCTGGTGTTCCTATCATTGAGCAGGGACAAAATGCAGACCCTGCTGCTGTTGCTTTCGACACAACTGCCGCCGCCAAATCAAGAGGTTCCGATATTGCTCTGATAGATACCGCGGGCCGGCTCCATAACAAAAAAGCTCTGATGGATGAGCTCTCCAAGATCAAGCGGGTAATGAGCAAAGTAGTAGAAGGCGCGCCTCATGAAGTGATTCTGGTGCTTGACGCTTCTACCGGGCAAAATGCCATGCAGCAAGCCAAGGCCTTTACTCAGGCTGTCGATATCACCGGGCTGGCTTTGACAAAACTTGATGGCACTGCAAAAGGAGGGATCGTGATCGGTATTTCTCACGAACTGAATGTACCAGTGAAGTATATTGGTCTGGGTGAGAAGATAGAAGATCTTCAGGTCTTCGATAAAAAAGCCTTTGTTAACGCTTTATTCGGTGAATAAAAAAACCCGGTATTGAACCGGGTTTATAAAGTTTAACCATTATCAGGTTTTGGCGGATCTGTATCTGGATTGTCCGGATCACTATCGGGATCTGTATCCGGGTTTTTGTACACCGCTGTTTTTTTTAACCGAAACGTATTCATCACTCCTCCTTACCCTTTCAGGTATTATTTCTGTTAATCGGAAAAAAACATGATATTCCCGCTAAATTCAACTGAGTTATCCACTTTTAATCAAAAGTTTACGCCTGATGAAATTCCCGGTTTCCAGTCTTATAATCCTCCTTTTGCCGGGGATATTCACTCCGGTTTGGGGGCAGTCCTGGGAAGAGGATTTTGATACCGCCTGGAGCCGTACAGTAGAGTTAAGGATTGACAAAAAATACCCCGAGGCATTACAGGTAATTCAGGAAAGCCTGGACATTGCTATTGAAAAAAAAGATACTTCCCGGGCTATAACAGGATATTTCTGGACAGGTGCGATCATGGACCTTACTGGAAACTATGATGCGGCAGCTGAAACCTATCGGAAGGGAATACATCTGGCTCTTATCACCTCCGATTCGCTGAAAGTAACACGGGTTTCTACAAACCTGACTAATTCACTCTTGTACAAAGGCAATTATGCCGATGCCTTAGAGGCCGCAAAAGTGGCTTTAAGGTACACTCCCTCGGGTGAGGTCTATCAACGAGCCCGTGCCAATCTGTCTATCTATGTTACCTACCTGTTCCTTGGGCTGCATGAAATAGCTGAGCCCTATCTAATGGAAAGCCTGAGGCTGGCAAATCTCAGTGACGATAATGTCTTACGATCCAGTATTTACCGATACCTCGGCAATCACTTTCAAGACAAGAACCAATTCGATAAAGCCATACGCTATTTTCAGGAAGGCCTGATTTTGTCAGAAGAAACGGGCACCCTTTCCAGAATAGCTCAATATTACGCAGGTTTGGGAGATCTATACTCTGACATTAAAAATTTTGAGCGGGCACTCAATTACTATAACAGAGCACACAATTACTATCTATCAATGAATAATGATCTGCTCGCTAATGAAACCCTGACTTCTATCAGTACATGTTACAAAGGAATGGGTGATTTCGAAGAAGCTGAGAAATTGCTTCTTGAAGCTCTCGCATTTTATTCTAAGTCGGATTATCCCCATTCCCACGGGCTTACATTATTACAACTTTCAGACCTTTTTATTGAACAGGACCAGTATGAAGATGCATTTACCTACTTAGAACAAGCTATTGAAATAGGAACTGTTGAAAATGATTTCAGTATCCGCTATTTCTCCAGTGAACGCCTTCTGGAATTTGATTCTGATTTTTTATCTGATGAAGACAAACTTCAGGTCAGTAAAGAACTGTATGCCTCTTCAAAAAAAATAAGTCCAGACACTGAGTTATCATCACTAATTTTGTTAGCTAAAACATACTATCCTGTTTCGCTGGATAGTGCCCTGGCAAAAGCGGAACTAGCCTTTGATATGATAGAAAAGGCCCGCCTTAGTGTCAGCGGAGGAATGCTTAAAGCCAGCGTTTTTTCGAAATATGCTTCATTCTACAACATCGTTGGTCACTGGTACGCAGATAAAAAGAAGGATTATCAGCGGGCTTTTGAGTTATTTGAGGCTGCCAAAGCTCGGGCTTTACTCGATCAGCTTGCAGAGGCGGCCTCAGGAAACGAATTAAAACTAAATGAATCGACTCAGGTGCAGTTGCTGCAAATCCAAAAGTCGATCGACAAGCTTTATCGTGAAAGGGAGAAAGTACAATCCGAAACCCTTTTTAACCAGATCACAAATGATATTAATGATCTTGAGCTCAAATATGACTCCAGGTTAGAGGAGGTCAGGAGCAGCCATCCTGCGTGGAATGCTTTTCTTTACCCGAAGACATTATCTCTTAAACAAGTTCAGGAATTGTGTGATGACGAAACTGCAATTATAGAATATGCGATCACCAGGAATCAATTGTTCATTTTCTCCATCAAAAATGAATCTGTTGATTTTAACAGCATGGACCTGAATAATATGCCCTCTGGCATCACTGATTTGATCAATACCTATAGAGATGCCATCATTTCTCTGACACCTCAGGATTCACTGTCCCGTTTATCCGAACCACTGTATCTCCTCCTGATAGAACCTTTGGAACAGGAACTTAAAGACAAGAAAAATCTTGTTATTGTTCCTGATGGCCCCCTGGCTTTACTTCCTTTTGAGGCATTAATACATGATGGACGATATCTTATTCAGGACTATCCGGTAAAATACCTACCCTCCGTTAGTGTTTTCAATCATATCAAATCCCCCCACAGAGAAGTGGGTTCTGATATCCTGGCTTTGGCCGGTTCAGGATTTGAATACAATGAATCTTCCGATGATCCTTCCACACAGAAAAATTTTGCTGCTCTTCCTTTCACTCTCATCGAGGTTGATTCTATTGCTGTTCATTTTGACTCCAAAACTGTTTTCAAAAATGAAGAAGTTACAGAAGCAACCTTGAAAAGCACGGACCTGAGTAATTTCAAGTACATTCATTTTGCCACTCATGGTGATATCAATGAAACTTCTCCAACTCAAAGCGGACTTATTCTTTCAAAAAAAGCAGAGGTGGAACAGTTATTTGGCGAAGATGGCTACCTGAATGCATCAGAAATATCGCGTTTGAAACTTAACGCTGATATGGTTGTTCTGAGTGCCTGCAACACGGCACTTGGTAAGGTTATTTCGGGAGAGGGGCTGCTTGGACTTCAGCGGTCTTTTCTAGCTGCCGGAGCTTCGTCGGTTGTATCCAGCTTGTGGAGCATTTATGATCGCAGTACTCCATTGTTCATGGCTAATTTTTATACTCTCCTGAACGAATATGAAGAAGAAGAGATAGGCTGGTTCAACTCTTTTCTTATCTGGGCTGATTGGTATGAACCGGAGTTAGTAGACTACAAGACTTTAGCTTTAAGGGATGCCAAGCTTGAAATGCTTGAACATCCCTATTACAGCCATCCGGCTCACTGGGCTTCGTTTGTGATTACCGGGAAATAGAATAGCTTCTGTTATCTCGGATTCTGCTGTGTTTTTTCGATAAACACCTGGTTGTCAACTTCCGGACGTTCCGCAGCATTTGCAACTTTAGCAGTAGTCATATATACCAATTGTGTTCTTTTGGTAAGCGCATCAAAATGGATCTTATCTACAGAATCTGACGGGCGGTGGTAATCAGCATGTGTACCATTGAAGAAAAACACGAATGGCACCCCCAGTCTTCCGAAATTCCAGTGGTCACTTCTGCGATAGAACTGGTTTGGGTCATCCAGATCATTATAGCGATCACTTAGTGTGATGTTCACGCTTTGCATGTTCGCTTCTTCCATCATTGCCTGTAAGCCTGATGAAATGATCTTACCGCCAATCACATAAATATAATCCGGGTCGTTTTCGTGTTCTGGGTCCAGTCGTCCGACCATATCAATATTGATATTGGCTACCGTTTCCTCGATCGGGAAGATGGGGTGATCAGAATAATATCTTGATCCAAGAAGACCCTTTTCCTCTCCAGCCACATGTAAGAACAGAACGCTTCTCTTGAGTTCTGCACCTGCCTGAACTGCATTCATAATGGCTTGTGCTGCGTGGAGAGTTGCCACTGTTCCACTACCATCATCATCTGCTCCGTTGTAAATGGTATCTCCTGTTGAATCCGGGCGACCAATTCCTACGTGGTCGTAATGAGAACTTAGTACAACCACCTCATTCTTGAGCAGCGAATCACTTCCTTCGATGAACGCAACCACATTTTGAACGGTTACTTTTGCATTTTCGTAATCCGGAATGTGCTTCAGGCTGTATTTAAGCGGGCTGGCTTCAAATGCATCCGGCGATTCTTTTACTTTTGATTCTAGTTCCCAAAGTGCTGAAACGTCCTCCAGTCCAAGAAGAGTAGCTGCAAATTCAGGGTCTACGCGCTCAACAGCAGATGCAAATTCATCATCAGAATTGAGATAGGAAAGTGACAGTCTGCCGGGCTTTCCAAAACTATCCTGCTGGCGTTCTGCCTGGGTCTTAAACGCTTCTGCATCTTTATCCATGATCAGGATAGCTCCTACAGCTTTGCCTTCGCCGATCATTCCCTGCAATGCCCGGAAATTTGTGATCTGTCGGTCGTAAAAAAGAAGGAACCACTTACCTTCAACCTCTTCCGGTAACTGATTTATCCCTTTTTCTTCGTCTACGATGCCATATCCTGCAAATATAATATCGCCCGAAACAGAACCTGAACCGCCGATAAGCGTGCTGAACGTCGCGATTGATTCAGGAGAATGCGTGCTTTCGTCAACTACATTTCCTTCCAAATCGGTTACTGTATAAGAAACACTATTTGTGATCGGTGCATCCAGATCGAAATGCTGAAAATAGGATCCGTTGTCACCAACAGGTTCCAGTCCTAAGGTTTTATAACGGGCAGCCAGATAATTGGCTGCTTTGTTAAGTCCTTCTTTTCCTGTGTCTCTTCCTTCAAGAGAATCGTCAGCCAGCACTGAAAGGTCTGCACGAAGGCCTTCTGCTGTTATTGTTTTGTCGAAATCGAAAATAGACGGGGCTGGTTTTTCAACCGTTTTTTTCTGCCCGCTGCAAGCTACAAATGCAGCTACAATGGTCGTTGATAGTATTAGTCTTTTAATCATGATTTATTTTATTATTTATGCGCCGATGATTTCATCGACAGGCTTAAGGTCTACATAAAAATCGGTGGGGTCTTCTTCGAGAAACAAATTGATTTGTTGCTCTTTTATCATCTCCAGAACTGCAAGGAATGTTACTACCACTATAACCCGGTTCTTAATGGTATTGCATAATTCTGCAAATGACTGCTTTCCTCTGTTTTGAAGGGTAACCAGTACGAATTCAGCTTGCTGCTCTATCGTGGCTTCAACTTTATCAACCTTATGAACGATGTTGTTGCGTTCAATATCCGTCAGAACTTTTTTGAATGCAGCAATCAGGTCGAAAAGGGTGACATCTTTTAGGGCTTCACCGGTAGCTTGTTTGTCTACCTCATCAGCTTCATAAAATCCTCTGGTATATCTCTTGCGGGTCTCTTCATCAATATCGGACATCTTTTCTGCCATCTCTTTATATCGCTTGTATTCCAGAAGGCGCTGAACAAGTTCATAGCGGGGATCTGTTTCGTCCAGTTCCTCTTCTTCAGATTCCTCACGTGGTAACATCATCTTCGCTTTGATAGACATGAGCATACTTGCCATCAACACAAATTCGCTGGCTACATCCAGATCCAGTTCTTCCATGAGGTGGATGAATTCCAGAAACTGTTCTGTTATATAAGAAATGGGGATGTCATAAATATCCAACTCATCTCTCTTGATGAAAAAAAGAAGCAGATCCAGGGGACCTTCAAAGTTTTTTAACTGGACACGATACATGCTTAAAACTACGTGGTTAAAAGTACAATTTCTTCATTTTCTTTTGTGCTTCGAATGTTATTTTAAACCTGCCCGTAGAAAAAAATAAAATAAGGACATGGACTACTCGAAATTTGTGGATGCCGTTCTCCAGAACGACACTGAAGAACTTGATTCTTTGGTTCCCGTAATCTCGTCCGTTCTTATGAAATTTTTAAGGGTTCGGGTTGGCGCTGATTATCACGACGCTCAGGACTGTGCCCAAAACACCTTACTTCTCACCATCGAGAAAATAAAGGAGGATAAGCTGAATAATCCTGAGGCTATTATTTATTACCTCTTCACCACAGCTAAGAACGACTACCTTAAAATGATCAACCGTAATAAGGAGTCTAATTATGAAGAGGTTCCCGACTCTCATAAGGTGGAGGGCGATCAGTTAAATAATTTATTAGATGAGGAGCGCCAGAGTATTTTAAAAAAATGTATGAACGCTCTTAAACCAGATTTCCGGTCTTATATCAGTTACTGGTTTGAAAATCCCGGTGATGAAGCGGTTGTAGTGGCCGACCATTTTGGAATCAGCGTGAGCAATGCATGGACCAAAAAACACCGGATCCTGAAACTCCTGAAAGAATGTTGTGAAAAAAAATTAGCACTTTAGTGTAAGGAGTTGCTTCCGAAACGGTCTTACATAGCAGAATGTATTCTAACAAATACATTCTGAGGTACAGATATTGAAAACATGAGTAATACGAACGAACATATCAGAAAACAAATAGATGCCTATATAAAGGGGTCTTTGACTGAAGAAGAGATCATGAAGCTTTGGGCTGAATTTGCCAAGAATCCCTCTCTGTTGGAGGAGCTTGAACTTGAGATTGGTGTAAAGAAACTAATTGAAGAAAATGTTTTCGAAGCAGAGAAAAAGTCTCCCGCCAACACCCTTCAGCTTCCCCGCTGGACCTGGCATGCCGCCGCTGCCGCTGTTTTACTATTAGTTGCCCTTGTTCAACTTTTCAAAATAGAAAGCAAAACAGAGATTGGCGACTTTATTGTACAATCGATCCCGGCGGATCAGGTTGAAACAGGAGATGGAATCCGTGCTAAGGACATGGTTGTAGCTACGGCAGATTCGATCCTTAATCTTGGGTTCAGCGCACTGGTGTCGGGAGATAACGAGAAGGCTCTGGCTCTGTTCAATGAGGTTATTGAAAACTATGATATTGAGCCCTATGGCTCAAAAGCCTACACCAATAAAGGAATCATACTCTATAACGAGTCTGATTATGAGGCTTCCATCGCTGCTTTCCGCTCAGCTCTTGAACGCGTTCAGGACAGCCGTATGATCACCGAAAAAGCATATTGGTATCTCGGTAATGCTCTGGTAAACCTGGGACGTCTGGAAGAAGCCCGCACTGCGGTTGGATATGCATATTCTCAGAATGGCGTGTTCAGAAAACCGGCGTTCCTTCTTCTTCAAAAGCTTAATGATGAACTTGGCGTAGTGGATTACGAACAGGCTGACGACTAAAGCTATATTAGTTGCCGTCTACTGACTCCTGATCTCTCTGGGAATTGGCTCCGCTGAATCCTTCACATGATTCATCAATACTTTGTGGGTGGATACTTTTCCTTCACCCTTTTTCTTTTGAATCCTGGTATACGTTCCGTCTGTATTCAGCATCCATCGCTGCTGATTATCTTTCAGATATACATTCAGTATGAACTGCAGATATTTCTTCAGGTTCTTCTTTTCTATTGGAACAATGGCCTCCACCCGGGCATCCAGGTTTCGGTGCATCCAGTCGGCAGAACCAATGGCGTATACATGATTTCCAGCGTTATTAAAGTAGAAGATCCGTGAATGCTCCAGAAATCGACCGATAACCGAATGTACATTGATATTTGTACTAAGCCCTTCTTTACCAGGTATCAGGCGGCAGACTCCCCGAACGATCAGGTCTATCTTAACACCGGCTTCTGATGCCTCATACAGTCGTTGAATGATCATCGGGTCTTCAAGACTATTCATCTTGGCAATGATCCTGGCTGGCCGGCCTTCCCGGGCTTCATTTATTTCGAACTCAATGAGAGCCATCATCTGATTACGCATGTGCTTCGGGGCCACCATCAGTTTTTCAAAGGTCTGATCCGGAGCATATCCGGTAAGAAGATTAAAGATATCCGTTATGTCTGAGGCGATCACTTCATCACAGGTAAACAAACCAAGATCTTCATATAGTTGCGCCGTATCGGGATTATAGTTACCCGTACCGATATGGCAATAGGTTCGCAGGCCATCTGCTTCCTCACGCACCACCATTGTAACTTTGGTATGGATCTTCAGGCCCGGAATTCCATAGGCTACGTGTACACCATAATTCTCAAGCTGCTGAGCCCACTGAATGTTACGTTCCTCATCAAACCGGGCTTTAATCTCAACCAGTACGGCTACCTGCTTACCATCCTCTGCTGCCTGCATCAGTGAATGCATCAGGGGAGAGTCTTTTGAGGTTCGGTATAAGGTCTGTTTAATCGCAAGTACTTTTGGATCCTTAGTGGCTTCTTCCACAAACCGCTGTGTTGATAGTGCAAAACTGTGGTAGGGGTGATGCACCATGAAATCGCCTTCCCGGATAAGTTGAAAGATACTCGGGATATCTTCGTCCACCTCATGACGCAAAGCCGGATGCAGTACCGGCAGCCACCCCCGTGACTTAAGCCTGGAGAACCCGGTTAGTGACCCAATCTCAAATGCATCCACCAAGCCTATAGTACCATTCATCTCATACACATCATTCCAGTTGATATGCAGATTTTTGATCAGGTACTTTTTAATATGTTTTGGAGTGTTTACGTCAATTTCGAGACGAACGATCTCAGCAAATTTGCGCTCTCTCAGCTCGTCTTCAATGATCTCAAGCAGATCTTCGGCCTCTTCCTCATTCCTTTCCAGCGATGCGTTTCTTGTTACCCTGAACAGATTTGAGGAAAGCACTTTCATTCCGGGGAAAAAGCTTTGCACCTTATGAGTGATGAGATCCTCTATCGGAACCAACACCACTTTATTTCCCCGACGAAATACCTGAATAAACCGCGGACGGTTTGAAGGGATCTTGATCCTTGCAAAATGCTTCTCCCCGGTTTTCGGGTTCTTAAGCTCTACTGCCAGGGACAGGCTTTGATTAGAAATAAAGGGGAAGGGGTGAGACTCATCAACTGCCAGTGGTGTAATAATCGGGTATATCTGCTTCTCAAAAAATTTGTCGCTTACCCCTTTTTGATAGTCTGTCAGATCATCGTAGCTCTTAATACAAATGCCTTTTTCTTCCAGTTTTGGGACAAGTTCATTAAAAAAGCACCCACGATATTCCTCTATCATTTTCTGAACTTCGTGCCTTATGACCGATAGCTGATCTGACGCTGACATTCCATCCACACTCAGGGTCTTTACCCCGGCATGCTGCTGCCGTTTCAGGCCACCAACCCTTTTTTGGAAAAACTCATCCAGATTCGAACAAACAATTCCTATAAACTTAACCCGCTCCAGCAGTTTATTCTTTTCATTCTTTGCTTCCGCCAGAACGCGCTCGTTAAACTTAAGCCAGCTAAGTTCATAATTAAAAAAGTAATCACCACCGAATATCTTAAGTGTGCTTGAACGCAGGTCCTTATGCAGTCCTTTTTCTTTAAGAACCTCGTTTTTCTTTTTATTAGCTACTTTTTTACCTCTTCTCTTTTTTTGTTCCTGGATTGGATCAAAGTCCAGCTCGTCTGGTGAATATGAAACGTCTTTCATGAAGTCCTGTTAAACTTGAATACGCAATTAGTAATAAAACTAAGTATAATTCTGTAAAGTAATTGTTAACATCGTAAATCCCCATTTTTGTGCAAAACCCTTTGCTAAATCCTTCCCATAAAGAAGATGCTTTCGAACAAACCGTTCGCCCTTCGTCGCTGGAAGAATTTATCGGGCAGCAAAAGGCGATTTCGAATCTTAGCGTGTTTATCAAAGCAGCAAAACAACGCGGAGATGCTCTCGATCATGTGATCCTCTCGGGGCCTCCAGGCCTGGGCAAGACCACTCTTTCGTATATCATTGCGGAAGAGATGGGAGTGAATATTCGTCCGACCACAGGACCCGTGCTGGAAAAGCCCGGTGACCTCGCTGGAATGCTCACTAATCTGGAAGAAGGGGATGTGCTTTTTATTGATGAGATCCACCGTCTGAACCCCGTGATAGAAGAATATCTGTATTCGGCGATGGAAGATTTCAAACTGGATATTGTGATCGATTCCGGCCCGAATGCCCGTTCTATTCAGATCGAGCTTAATCATTTTACCCTGGTGGGTGCAACCACCAGAAAGGGGATGCTAACTGCCCCACTTCGTGCCCGTTTCGGGATCGATATCCGGTTGGATTATTATGATGTTGAATTACTGCAGCGTATTGCACTCCGTTCCGCTCACATTATGAATTTTGGAATTTCGGAGACCGGAGCCCATGAAATCGCCCGCCGAAGCAGAGGAACTCCCCGTATTGTGAATAAACTGCTTCGCAGAACCAGAGATTTTGCACAAGTGGATGGCCTTGATACCATCGATAAGGAAATTGCAGACAAAGCACTGAACGCTCTGGATGTGGATTCGAATGGCCTGGATGAGATGGACGTGAGAATGCTCCGCGCTATCATAGAAAATTATAAAGGTGGTCCGGTTGGGTTAAGCACCCTGGGAGTTGCTGTTGGAGAGGATAAAGGCACCATTGAAGAAGTGTATGAGCCTTACCTGATCAAAGAAGGGTTTCTTCAGCGGACTCCAAAAGGAAGGATCGTTACACCCAAAGCTTATCAGTATCTGGGGATCAATCCCAATAAAGGGAATTCAGACCTTTTTAGTGAATAGTCCAATATCAAAGTCATCCTGAGCATACCTGCGAAGGATCTCACCGGGTGTTTGTAACTGATGGCTTAAAATAGCTCTGCTCTCTTATTATTTCCCTTGTTCAAACTCCTTCCTTTCATTTACAACTATTCATCTATCCGCTAAGGTTCTTCGGCAGTAGCCTCAGAATGACTGGGTTATGGGCCCCCATCCAACGTCATCCTGAGCGATTAGCGAAGGATCTCACCGGGTTTTTGTAACTGTGATGTCTTAAAATAGCTCTGCTCTCTTATTATTTCCGCTGTTCAACTTCCTGCACTGCATTTAAAGTGTGCCACTTATCCGCTAAGGTTCTTCTCCGCCAGCGGGCGGATCAGAATGACTGGGTAATGGCTTTAAAACAAATGTACTAATATTGTAAGGAGTGTCTTTCTGATTGGTCTGACTTATCGTGAAAGAATACTACGTATATATTGTCACTAACCCAGGTAGAAGTACTTTGTATACCGGTATAACTAATGACCTTCAACACCGAATTATTCAACACTATAATAATCGAGGAAATCCCGAAACCTTTGCTGGTAAGTACTTCTGTTATCATTTGGTCTACTATGAAGGATTTCCCACTGCTTTAGAAGCAATACAGGCCGAAAAGTATCTCAAAGGAAAAAGCCGGAAAAAGAAAGAAGCTATTATTTACATGCTTAACCCTTCTTTTGCTTTTTTAAATCGTAAAGTATTAGGCTATTGGCCTCCAAAGTCATCCTGAGCATACCTGCGAAGGATCTCGCCGGGAGTTTGGGTTTGACCATTTAAGATGCCCCTTCTTTTCTTTCATTCCCTTGTTCAAACTCCTTCCCATAATTTACAACTATTCATCTATCCGCTAAGGTTCTTCGGCAGTAGCCTCAGATTGACTGGGATATGGGCCGCCAAAATGATCCCATCCAACGTCATCCTGAGCATACCTGCGAAGGATCTCACTGGGTTTTTGTAACTGATGGCTTAAAATAGCTCTGCTCTCTTATTATTTCCCCTGTTCAACTTCCTGCATTGCATTTAAAGTGAAGCACTTGTCCCCTAAGGTTCTTCTCCGCCAGCGGGCGGATCAGAATGACTGGGATATGGGCCGCCAGAATGATCCCATCCAAAGTCATCCTGAGCATACCTGCGAAGGATTTCACCGGGTTTTTGTAACTGTGATGGCTTAAAATAGCTCTGCTCTCTTATTATTTCCCCTGTTCAACTTCCTGCACTGCATTTAAAGTGAAGCATTTATCCGCTAAGGTTCTTCTCCGCCAGCGGGCGGATCAGAATGACTGGTATATGGGCCGCCAAAATGACCCCATCCAACGTCATCCTGAGCGATTAGCGAAGGATCCCATCGGGTTTTTGTAACTGTGATGGCTTAAAATAGCTCTGATCTCTTATTATTTCCCTGTTCAACTTCCTGCACTGCATTTAAAGTGAAGCATTTATCCGCTAAGGTTCTTCTCCGCCAGCAGGCAGATCAGAATAACCACGAATCCTGCTGTTTTTTTCAGCATGAATCTTCTTACCTTTATCGTCCTTTTCGCAACCGAAAGAACCTTACAAAGAACATCACCCGATAATGAAAAAATTATTTACCTCAGAATCTGTATCCGAAGGACATCCGGATAAAGTAGCCGATCAGATCTCAGACACCATCTTGGACGAGTTACTTGCCCAGGACCCAAAGTCACGCGTAGCTGTTGAAACCCTGGTTACAACCGGACTTGCTGTTGTTTCCGGTGAAGTTACCACTGATGCCTATGTGGATATCCAGGAGATCGTACGTCAGGTTATAAAGGAGATCGGTTATACCAAAGCCTCTTATCGCTTCGATTCAGAAAGTTGCGGGGTTCTTTCTGCTATCCACACCCAAAGCCCGGACATTGCTATGGGCGTTGACCGTGATGGCGCCGGCGATCAGGGAATGATGTTTGGTTTTGCAACCAAAGAAACTCCTGAATTTATGCCCATGCCGCTTCAATTCTCGCATAATCTGCTGAGAGAGCTGGCGCGCATCCGTAAAAAGACCGACCTGATGCCTTACTTAGGTCCGGACAGCAAAAGTCAGGTTACTATTGAGTATGATGAATTGGGCAAGCCAAAACGAATTCATACGATCGTTTTATCCACTCAACATGACGAAGGTGTAACCCAGGCCCAGATCCATGAAGACATTAAGACCAAACTCATTAAAAACGTGATTCCTCAGGAATTAATTGATGAGGATACACTCTACCATATCAACCCAACTGGCAAGTTTGTGATCGGTGGACCTCATGGTGACGCCGGTTTAACCGGCCGTAAGATCATCGTAGATACGTATGGTGGATTCGGAGCGCATGGCGGGGGAGCTTTTTCCGGAAAGGATCCTTCCAAAGTAGATCGGAGTGCTGCCTATGCCGCTCGTCATATCGCTAAAAATATCGTTGCTGCAGACCTGGCCGATCAGTGCGAGGTTCAGCTCGCCTACGCTATTGGTGTTGCTGAGCCTGTTTCCATCAGTGTGGATACCAATGGTACCGGAAAGATGTCTGATCTTGAGTTAGCCAACCTGGTTGCCAAAACCTTCGATTGTACCCCAAAAGGTATTATCTCCCGGTTTGATTTGCTTCGCCCGATCTATCGACCAACTGCTGCTTACGGACATTTCGGACGAAACGAATTCCCTTGGGAGCAATTAGATTACGTAGATAAGCTGGGTTGATTTTCGATAGACCAATGGACCCAATTTCGATTTTCGATCTATAGGTGATCAACCGGGCTTTTAATGTAATTGCCGCTCTTGTTGATCACATGCGTATAAATCATCGTTGTTTTCAGGTTCTTGTGTCCCAGTAATTCCTGAACCGTTCTGATATCGTAGCCATTCCTGAGTAATTGTGTTGCAAACGAATGCCGGAACGTATGGCATGTGACTTTCTTTGTAATATTAGCAGATTCCACCGCCTTTTTGAGTTTTCTTTGAATCTGCCTTCCAGAAATGTGATACCGGTGTTCCATCCCTGACCGGGGGTCTCTTGTTATGGTAGCGGAGGGAAACAAATATTGCCATCCCAGATTTGTTTGCTCTGCCGGGTATTTTATGGCGAGGGCTTTAGGAAGTAATGCCTTTCCATATCCATCGGCAAGATCTTTTTGATGTATCATATTCACCTTCTTTATCTGCTTTCGAAGTTCAGGTGTACATTTTTTAGGGAGCAGGCTTACCCTGTCCCTGTTGCCTTTTCCCGAGCGAACCCATAGCTGGCCCTGTTCGAAGTCCACATCCTGAACCCGAAGTCTAAGACACTCTGAAATTCTTATTCCACTTCCATAAAGTAATTCACAGATCATCTGAGCGCGGCCACTAAGCTTTTCGAGAATAAACATTGCTTCATTGTGAGATAAGACCACAGGAAGCTTCTTCGGTTTTTTTGCCCGTTTCAGGTTATCGAGTTTCAGACTTTTCTTATGCAGCACCTGTTTGTACAAAAATACCAGCGCTGCCAGTGCCTGATTCTGTGTACTTGCAGCCACTTTCTTCTGGTTGGCCAAGTCATTCAGAAACTGCTCCACTTCTATATCACCCAGGTTATTGGGGTGCACAGTGCCGTTCGATTTTATATACCGGATGATCCAGTTACAATAGGCCTGTTCGGTACGGTAACTATAATTTCTTCTTCTTATCTCTTCTCTAACTTTTTCTAATAACTTTGATTTACCCATAGTTGCTTGCCAATATTGATACTGTTACTATCTAAGTAAGACCGATGGGAATGGGATTCCTTACAACAACCGGAATATTATGCGACAAGGTTATATGACATTTTCATCGCTTTTAAAATGAAAAGATGCGTTTTGGACATGCTGAACAGAACTTACAGAATTTTATACGACGTCTTATAAGCTAACCCCATTCGCATATTAATATGTTATGCTTTTTGTAAGATTTAAGCTATGCGTGAATTTTTATCATTTTTAATCTCTTTGGTAATTTTGGGCATAATGATATTTGTCCAAATAAGAAACCAAGAAGTTTGGGCTTATTCTCCTATTAAAAAAGAAGACTACCCAAAGGCATATTACCTCCTAATTGGCATGGAGTTAGTATTATTTTTTGTAGTCCTAATTTTTATAATTGGAATGTTTTCTTAAACATTAATAATCAAAAGCATAACAAGCGTTTCAAGCGGACTCGAACGCGATTCGGGTCGTTAATTTTAACCCCCAGGCTCGCCGCTTAAACGCCGGGTCGTTAGTAGGCTTACTTAATCATGAAGAAATTCATTTTACTTTTTTTCTTTGCCTTTCTATTTGTTGGTATCAGCAAAGCCTGCATTTGTGAAGAACAAACGCTTGAACAAAGAATTGAAAAGTATCACTTCATTTTCATTGGCAATGTAATTTCGGTTGAAGATATCTTCAGTGACAGTACTTCAACTTGGCCTGACCAGCAAAGAATTGTTATTGAGATTGAGAAGAAGTTCAAAGGAAATCAAAGTGAACAAATAATAGTTGAATCTGAACTTTCAAGTTGTGCCTCATTCTTTGAAGAAGGGAAGAAATATTTAGTATTTGCAGGCCACTCCATCACAAATGAAACTGAGATAAATGAAAACTTTGTGGCAACAAATAACAAAGTAGTAACTGGTAAGTGTTATGGAACAAGAGCAGTAGAGTTTTCAAAAAAAGAAATCCAAGAACTTGAAAATCATTACAATCAATAAAAAGCATCCAGCCTACTAACAAGCGTTTCAAGCGGACTCGAACGCGGTTCGGGTCTTTAATTTTAACCCCGAGGCTCGCCGCTTAAACGCCGGGTCGTTAGGCGAATTAAAGAGATCAATGGAAGAAAAACCTAATCGATACAAGCTTACCGAATATTGGGGAATAAGAGTTCTAGTTACTTGGTATTCGGCTTTTGTATTGATAGGATTATTATTCTTTGAATTGCCTGATGGAGTAATTATCCCATTATTGGGTGGCATTATGGCTGCCGTAGCAATACCAATGACTAGGCATGTGCTTAAGTTTCAGAAGCGTAACTCTGGGCACATGAAAAGAAGCCTCTATGACTCTGCTGTTTTCTTCTTTTGGTCCTTTGGGATTTTCGGTACTGCTTTTTTCCTGATTGGAGCTTTAATCTCAATTTTTAAAAGTAATGAGATCTTTGGGATATTCTTTTTTCTTTCATCGTCTCTTTTCCCATTAGGAATAGCCATCGGAGCTTCAAAACAGTGGGACATGCGAGATGTGTTCAAAACATAAACTTAGTACATTCGCCTAACAAGCGTTTTAAGCGGACTCGTTTAGGGTTCGAAAGCTTAATTTTAAACCTCAGACTCGCCGCTTAAACGCGGGGTCGTTAGCTGTGCTTAATTCAAAGCTTATAACTGAAAGTTGAAATTGAACAGTCAAGAAATTTGGAATTGGACTAAAAAAAATAGCAAGTATCTATGGCCATTAATCATATTATTAATTGGGTGGATTGAATATTCATTTCAAGAAGCTCTATTAATATTGATAATTGTATACTTGTACATACTTGGCACTTTCGAAGTATTGAATTGTTTTATCCATATGATTTTAAATGCAATCCAATTTAAATCTGTAAAGAACTCTTTTCAAAAAAATTATACTTCCAATAAATTGATTTTTCATTGTTCAATTTTGTTAGGAATAGTGCTTATTGCTAAAATTTTAGATAATGAATCAGGTATTAGAATTGCAATAGTTTTAGGAGTTACATTAGCAATTTTAGTTCATGTATATGCTGTAATATTCTCCTTAATTAAACCACCACACAGCTAACAAGCGTTTTAAGCGGACCCGAACGCAGTTCGGGTCTTTAATTTTAAACCCCAGACTCGCCGCTTAAACGCCGGGTCGTTATGTGTAATCACAAATTATGAGAAGTAAATCACTCAAAGATTACGAAGTCATTATTGGCAGTGATGTCAACGAAAGAGACGGCATTGGAATTGAAATTTGGTCAAAAGAACAACTCTTAATTGAGATCTTTAGAAATGATAAAAATGAAGAATACACGATCTCTGTTTTTGAAAAAGATCTTCCTTTAAGCCTTATCGAAGAAGCTATCAAACGTTTTAAAAAAGAAATCCCAAGTGTATTCCAAAAGTAACATTACACATAACAAGCGTTTCAAGCGGACTCGACCGCGGTTCGGGTCTTTAATTTTAAAACCCAGACTCGCCGCTTAAACGCCGGGTCGTTATAGCATTTTCAAGAAATCAATCGAGGAGGTTGTAATGCGATTAATTATCTATTCTATTTTCTTTTCGATATTGACACTTTCTGCCTGTTCAATTTTTTCAGATGGAGACAACTCTTCCTCTGATATTAATTTGGAATATCTGAATCAGCATTGGGTTCATTCTTATGAAGAAGAATCTCAGGAAAGTGACGTAAATATATTTAGACCTAATGACTACAAGGAATTCCCACCGAGTCGGTTTAGAATGCAGTACATTTTTGAAGAAGATGGTTCATGCGAGTGGTTTTATCTTGCTCCAGATGATGGTCACCACTTTAGGTCAGGTAATTGGCGACTCGTTGCAGAAAACAATGAAGACATTATCATTGAACGGGATGAAGACTTATTGCGATACCGCATAATCGAACTAAACGAAGAGATACTTCGCATGAAACTTATTGAATCTCAGCAAAACTAAAATGCTATAACAACCGCATTAACGGCGGACGCAGACTAGGCTTTAAATTAAATTTCTTGTCAATGATTGTTCAAATGTTTAGCCTTTTAAAAAATCATAATCCCTGCGCCGGTTATGCGATAGGCCGTTATGCAACCTAGTTTCAAATCTTGAAAAGAATTTTAAAATACATTGTGTTAGTTCTTGGTGGGGTTTTCCTATTGAATATGCTTACATGGTTTTTTTATGGTCAAGAACAAATTCTTCTTGTTGGAGCTAATGTTGAGGAAGTCGAAAGTTGGACTGGTAAAACTGATACCCTTTATCTATTTATTGGTGAAGTTGATCATGATAACTATAAACAATTTTCAGACTTTAATAGATCTAAAATTGAAGAACTAGTTATTGAGATAAATAGAACAGGTCGCACAGCAATTATTGATGAGAGACCATTACCATTATTTGTTGAAAGCAATGAAGGTCAGGAATTACTTAATTCCAATGGTTCAGATGCATTTTCTTACACAGTCCAAGTAGTTAACCCTTTTCCCATGGTTTCTAGAGTTTATAAATTAATATGGGTACCGGGCTTCGGAACTGATAGAGAGCATCTTTACATCTGGTTTTTTAAATGGTTCTGTGTTAAAGATCTTGGGGGCGGTGTTTCATAATGTTTCGGTTGCCTAACAAGCGTTTCAAGCGGACTCTCCCCTACTCTGTCAGCTGACGGATTCGGAGAGCAGGCGAACAAGTTTCTAAACTTTAATTACATTCACGCAGGGCTCGCCGCTTAAACGCCGGGTCGTTAGTGGGCTAAGTAATCATGAGCATTTTAAAATCTCTTTTACTCTTATTGGTTTTACTTGTTTTCACTGGTGACTTACTTGCACAGCAACAGGAGTTCAACCTACTTCAGGAACCTATTCCAAAAGGTTATTACGCTGATGATATTTATCCAAACCCTTATGGCTTTACTACAAGTACAAAGTTCTACTCCCCAGACTCAGCTTTTGTTGAAATAATTGTTTTAAATGATTCTGATGAAGAAGTAACAGAGATTTATAGCGGCTTCATTGCGCCTGGTGTTTACTTTGTTGGCTGGAATTTAAAAAATAGCAATGGAAATAGAGTTCCTCATGGAATTTATAGATTTAAAATTTCAGCACATTCTAAATTAAACCTGACTGAAACTAAGTTTGAAGCCTTTGTTAATTTGCCCATTATCCCTGACTAGTTTAGCTCCGCCCACTAACAAGCGTTTTAAGTCGGACCCTGATCTTCATCAGTGCAGGCTCCGGTAGGGTTCGCTGGAAAGCTTGTGAGCAATAAAATAAATCAGTTACTTCAACAAAAACCGAAAACCTGCGCCGCTTAAACGCCGGGTCGTTATAAGTCATTCGATGCTTAAACAACTTTTGGAAATTGGCTTTAGAAAGGTAGGCGACGTAAGACTCGTTGATAAAGGTCTTTACATTGAAATAACCGAAGAAGCTGAATCTAGAAATATTCTGTATTCATTCGTGGTTGATGGAGAACCAGTATATGTAGGCAAAACAACTCAGCCACTTAAAAAGCGAATGTATGGATATAAAAATCCGGGTAGTACTCAGGCAACTAATATTCGAATTAACTCGAATTTAATTACTGCCATAAAAAAAGGATCTATCATAGATATTTTTGCCCTTCCTGATCATGGGCTGCTACACTTTGGAATTTTTCATTTAAATTTGGCAGCAGGTCTAGAAGATAACATTGTCAAGCAACTTGCACCAAAATGGAACATGACAGGAAAATGACTTATAACAAGCGTTTCAAGCGGACTCCCCGCCTGTTCCTTGGGGAACAGCGGGGCAGGCGAACTTGTCTACGCGCCATTAATATAAATCAACCACGGCTCGCCGCTTAAACGCCGGGTCGTTAGCCAAACTTTAAGAATGAAATCTTTATTTGTAGTCTGCTTATTAATACTACTTGTTGGCTGTTCAGAAAACAGAAAACATTTTGAAAATTTACAGGGTGACTGGAGGGGTATTGAATCAGGTGAGTTTCAATTCTATGCAAATGTCTCTGGAGATAGCATTCTCTTAAATGATTTTTACTATCAAAAGTTCAAGGTCTATGATGATTCAATAATTGTTTTCTTAGATGATCCTTATAAATCGAGGATTACTTACAAAGAAGTTACTCAACACGTTTTTTATATCAAGGAATTGACAGATTCAAATATTGAATTAGAAACAGTAGTTGAACAACGACAAAGAAGGGTTAACGATTTTAAATTAGATACGATACGATTTCGACTAGAGCGGTTTAAACCGAAAAGAAATAAACCAAAGCTAGTTAGAATAGAGTTTTCTTCTGGCGAATGTTATTACGGAGGTTGTCCGCAAAGAAATATAATCATCGACAGTTCAGGATATTTTTACTATGAACCTGTAGAAAATGTAAATGTCGATACAACTTTTGAAAGCTATAAAGCCAAACCTTTTTTTAGAGATTTATCTTTAATCGTTTCATCAATTCCAACCGATTACATAGAGTCGTTGGATGGAATTACAATGCATGCTCAAGTACTATATACAAAGCTTTTTTTCGATAATGGGCTTGAATTAAGTTTTTTCACGGATCATGAAAACAATTTATTTCCTTTATTTTCGAAATTGGAACATTCATTGGACTTTATAGAAGGATTGAGTCCAGCAGACAAGATTAATTTCTCAATTCGAGATACTCTTGATAATTATCCACTTTAAACTAAAACCGTTTGGCTAACAAGCGTTTCAAGCGGATCCGCCGGCGGTCGGACACAGCTCTGATAACGCGGTTCGGGTCTTTAATTTTAACCCCCAGACTCGCCGCTTAAACGCCGGGTCGTTATGTGCTTTAACTATGAAGATCGTCAAAATAAATACTGATGATATTATAGACTGGGATTCATTCCATGATCTATTTTCCAAAAAATTTGGCTTTCCCAAGTTCTATGGAAAAAATATGAATGCATGGATTGATTGTATGACTTCACTAGATTCTCCAGATGATGGAATGACTTCAATTCATACGAGTAAAGGAGAAACCATTATTATTGAATTAGAAAATGTGTCCTCATTGGCAACTAGAAATAGAGAAATTTATGATGCTATCATTGAATCCTCTGCCTTTGTTAACTATAGAAAAATTGAACTTGGAGAACCCGCTGTTCTTACACTATCATTTCATAAAACTCGCACATAACAAGCGTTTCAAGCGGACTCGAACGCGATTCGGGTCTTTAATTTTAAATCCCAGGCTCGCCGCTTAAACGCCGGGTCGTTATGTTGCTTATCATAAATATGAATTAATGCCACTTATAAAATCACTAAAGAAAAATTCTGGGGTTTATCTCTTACACGTATTTTTTATTGTTGTAATTGCACCAATGGTAGCTGGTTCTTTTGCGGGACTATATGAGATAATTTATGAATCAAATGGACAGGGATTTGTTAATCAAATTGGTAGAATTATTGGTGGAGCAATTTTCACTCCTATTTTCGGTATAATTTTTAGCTTCCCTCTTTCAATTTTTTCTTTATTTATCTTCAAACTACTAATGGATTGGGATCAAAATAGACTACTCTACTTTTGTTTGGTTGGTGGCTCTTCTGGAGTGGCAATTTATTCGGTTTACTATTTTATGGATGAAAATAATGGTCTAGCACTTTTTCTTATTCTATCATTTGTTGGGGTAGCAATCGGTTATTTCTTGTCATTTATATGGAAAGATGGTTACACAAAAACTAAATTATCAGCAACATAACAAGCGTTTCAAGTCGTACGCAGGTAGGATTCGCTGGCAAGCTTGTGAGCAATAAAAATATTCAGTTACTTCAACAAAAACCGAGAACCTGCGCCGCTTAAACGCCGGGTCGTTAGCCGAATTAAATACACTTTGAAAAATAATTCCTTTCGAATCATAGCATTGTTTGAAGTACTTGGAGGGGTTCTTCTTACACTGGAAATAATTGAGTATTTCACTTTTTACATCGGTCTTGAAAATTATTTAGCTGCAGCTCTCAGCCTCCTGTTTTTAATTCCCTCCTTGTCACTTGTGTATGGAGGCTATTTATTGTGGAACTATAAACAGCGGGGTTTCCTACTATCAATGTTAGGTCAAGGGTTTCAAGCTGTCTTTTTTTCAACACCTTGGTTTTCATATACAATGTTATCCCCTATTGCTATTACATTTTTCTGGAATACAAACTCTGACTTCTTATTTAATTTCCGCTTTGCTACAGACTTCACATTCTGGTTTAGTAGTCCATTACCATATTCAGAATTTGGTATAAATTTTCTAAGTATTGGCTTCATTATTTACTTATTTCGTCCATTCCAACTACTTAAAGAATATGGCAGACTACCAAGAAAACTAAAATGTTATAATTGTAACACAAGCTATGGCTGGGATGCTAAATTTGAAGCATTGGAATTTAAATGTGATTACTGTAATGAAATTGTCAAGTATGAAAAAGAATCATTCGGCTAACAAGCGTTTCAAGTCGGACGCAGGTAGGGTTCGCTGGAAAGCTTGTGGTCAATAAAAATATTCAGTTACTTCAACAAAAAACGAAAACCTGCGCCGCTTAAACGCCGGGTCGTTATGCAACAAGTCAATTAATGAAACCTGTAGTTTTAATTAATAAATACGTTGAATCTTATCTTGTCAATGAATTAAAGTCTTATGGATATTCATATTCTGCTTCAAAAATCAGGTTCAGAAAGAATATCGATAAGAAAATATTGGGTATTGATTTTTGGCGATCCAAGTGGAACAAAGAAGATGTTTTAAGTGAATTCTGGATAGATTGCGGAATTAATTCAACCTATTATTCAAAATGGGTGTTTGACAGATACGGAATAAAAAAAGTGAATGACAATATTCTTGGAATTCAATGCCATACAATCAAGGGTTGGGATAAAACTGGTATGAACAGAATTCACAGGTATAATCTAGTTAGTGATAACCCAGATCAGTTAATGAACATCATCAAAAACAATTTCTTAAATATTTTAGTCCCATTTCTAGAAAACTACACTAGTTGGAAACGTGCTGCTGACACAATTTTGAAACAAGCAAAGTTTAAACAAGAATATATCAAAGCTTCAGACTTCTATATTTTATCTGACCTTCCAGAAAAGGGATTTGAGCCATTACTTATAGCAAAAGAATATTTAATGAAGAAAATTGAAGAAGATCCACATCCCAATTTTTATAAATGGATAGATGAGATCGATATGAGATTAAAAATAAATTACAATGTTAACTAATCAGTTGCCTAACAAGCGTTTCAAGCGGACTCGAACGCGGTTCGGGTTCTTAATTTTAAACTCCGGGCTCGCCGCTTAAACGCCGGGTCGTTATAGAGCCTTTTAAACTCAAAGAGTAGACATTATGCAGTTCAAGCATTTAAAAATAAAGGAATGGAAACAGTTTGAAGATTTAGACCTATCATTTCATTCCAACCTCACAGTTCTGACTGGTGCAAATGGAGCAGGCAAAACTACCCTTCTTAATTTGCTTGCCCAGCATTTCGGCTGGAATTTTCGAGAACTTGCAACCCCTGCTAAAGATAAAAAAACTGGTGGATTTAGATTCTTCACAAGATTTTTTAAAAAGCCTTTCAGTTTATTTTCTAGTGAACAAACAAACGAAAATCAAATTGGCTCATTAACTTATAGTAATGGTCATTCTTCACCTTTAATTATTCCAGATTCTGATTCACCTCAATACAAAATTCAGATACAGAGCCAACAAAAAGTAAGTGGCTTCAATATCCATTCACATAGACCATTATTTAGTTATGCCAATGTTCCACATATACCAATTAAGAAGAGAACGGCACGTCAGGCTTTTGATCTTGTTTCACAAAGTAGCAGACAAAGAATATTTGGTAATGAAAGACAACCACTAAATTTCCATATCAAAGAAACACTATTACTGTGGGCTAATCAAGGGTATGAAAGTGCCGTTCAAGAACCTGATGAACAATCAAGAATCTATTATGAAGGATTTCAAGTAGTTTTAAAAAAGATACTTCCTGAAACACTGGGGTTTATCGAATTTAAAATTCGTTCGGGCGAAATAGTTATGATATGTAAATCTGGTGATTTTATGCTTGATGCAGTATCAGGCGGTGTTGGTGCTTTAATTGACTTAGCTTGGAAAATATATTTAGTGGACCTTGAAGAAGATCAGCCAATCACAATATTAATTGATGAAGCTGAAAACCATCTGCATGCTTCAATGCAAAGGGAGATGTTACCGAATTTTATATCTGCTTTTCCAAATGTCCAATTTATTGTTTCAACACACAGTCCATTAATAATTGGTTCGGTAAAGGACTCGAACGTTTATGCCTTGAGATATGAAGAAAATGAATTAGGTGAAAATAAGGTTGTTAGCCAACTTTTGGATCTTGAGAATAAGGCTAAAAATGCTACTGAAATTTTGAATGAAGTTCTTGGCGTTTCATTCACAATGCCAATTTGGGTTGAAGGTACATTAAAACAGATTGTTGCTAAGTACTCTTCCGAGGAAATGGATGAAAATACTTTTGAAAAAATGAGAAGTGAATTACAAGAGATTGGTTTAGAAGATTTAATGCCATTAGCTATAAAAAATGTTCTAGGTAAGTAATTATGATTCAACTAAACAAGAATGGCGAGCCTCCTGTTTTAACAGCGAATAAAGATGCTTGGAAAAATGAACTGATGGGGTATATACAAAGGGGAGAAAAAATACCATCATCAGTATCAAATAGATATAACAAAACTGAAGTAAAAGAATCACTGAGACAAGAGTCTTATAGTAAATGCATCTATTGTGAGAGCAATGTTCAACACATTTCATATGAACATATTGAACACATAAAACCAAAAGCTAGAGATAAATATCCTGAATTAACCTTTGAGTATGAGAATCTTGGATTATCCTGCCCTAAATGTAATATGAATAAGGGGGCAGAGTATGATGAGAATGTACCTTATATCAATCCATTTGTTGACAATCCTGAAAATCATTTTAAAGCAATTGGTGCATTAATTTGGGCTTTGCCAGGTGATAGACGGGCTAGATTAACTGAATTAGATATTGAATTAAATCGTCCTGAGCTTCTTGAAGTTCGAAGAGAAAGATTAAATAGCATTAGAAGCTTAGTCGAAATATATAATCAAGAAACGAACCAAAGACTCAAACAATCTTTGAAAAATGAGATTGAAACTGAGATCGGAGAAGATAAACCATACTCATTTATTACAAGTAAACTTGTTGAGGCACTCTTGAATTAAGCCTAACTCAAAATGAAACCGGCTCTATAACAAGCGTTTCAAGCGGACTCGTTTAGGGTTCGGAACTTTAATGACTAAAACCAGGCTCGCCGCTTAAACGCCGGGTCGTTATGTTGCTTCAACTAAACTTGTAAACATGTCAGAAAAAGTAGATTCATTCGATTCTTTTTTGAAGTTTTTAAAAGCCTCGGAGGAAGATCGAAAGAAGTCCGTGGCACTTGAGGCAGAGAAGCCTTCTTCGCCTTTTGGACCGGATGCAGGTGGTTGGGAAAATACATCTATTGAAAGTTTTCTCGAATCTATGAGAGCTTGGTTAACTGACAGCCAGGACAAAAATGTATCTCCCTCTTGGGAGTTGTTTGCAGAAGCAATCATGGCTGGAAAAACCTATGAATAGGTAACATAACAAGCGTTTCAAACGGACTTACTTGCAATCATAACTTCAAATATACTACCTCTAGCGCATAGTCCTTTTTCTTGAGATCTGTCTTGTTTTAGCAACAGGGGCAATGTTTCCATCAGTCAATAATATTTACATTATTACCCCTTTCATTTCCATACCATATATTACTATTCCAATCTGCTTATTTCTGTTCTTTTTAGGATTAGAACTATGGCTGAAAAGGAAGGTGAAATGGGAAGTTGGTTAAATAATAGTTTTGCGGGAATAAATCCCCTTCTTGTTTAAGGGCTGATATTTTACCAAGCGAGGGGTTTCAACCCCGAGTTCTCAGAATCTAATATACTACACCACCCTTCACGAGGAGGCTTAAATTATTACCTGTCTCTTCCTTTCCCGACGAAGTGATCTCCTTAACAATGCCCCTAAACACATTCCCTGAGATTGCTTCGTCGATAAAGATCTAATTCTATAGTTAAAATCTATACTCCTCGCAACGACCGGGCTTCTATTATTCCATTTCCGGGTTTTCTAAGTTCTGCACCCCTCTATCTCCTTCTTGTTTAAGGACTCGTATTTTTAACAAACGAGGGGTTTCAACCCCGAGTTCTCAGAATCTAATATACTACACCGCCCTTCACGAGGAGGCTTAAATTATTACCAGTCTCTTCCTTTTCCCTACGAAGTGATCTCCTTAACAATGCCCCTAAACATATTCCCTGAGATTGCTTCGTCGATAAAGATCTAATTCTATAGTTAAAATCTATACTCCTCGCAACGACTGATAGGTTTGTTATTCCTCCAACACCACCTCATTAGCTTCAGAATCCAATGGAATCACGTAGGCTTCTCTTTCCATTGCAAACTTCC
Organism: Rhodothermia bacterium; assembly: GCA_030427885.1. GTDB lineage: Bacteria > Bacteroidota > Rhodothermia > Balneolales > Balneolaceae > JAUICM01. The sequence continues at coordinate 541,577 of JAUICM010000003.1, forward strand.
CTTTGAGTTTATAGCTCTTCACTCCTTTTACCGTTGCCGGCTGCTCGATGCGTAACCGGGCTTTGGGAGTGTAAGGGTTAGATGCATCGAACTGAACTTTGATTTCTTTGGTCTTTGGATTGAAGGCGATGGTTTCGAATTGTCCGGCATCGAGAGTAAGCCATAATCCCACCGAAGCGATGTAGGCGCGGCTTCGGGCTGAGTTGAGTACCTCCACTTCCACCCAATCACCATCTTCGGAGACATTGCCACCAAAAGCCTGCCAGCCAAATTCAGGGTGATCGATCAGGTACATTCCGGTATTCACAGCATGTCCATAGAATCCGGGACCATAATCCCCGGACAGGTAATCAATTCTGAGCGTGGATGGATAGGCATGAAACCCGGCCGGACCAAAGCCATCCTGGGTGATATTTGATATCGACCCCTGAACTCCGCCATATCCAACCCTAAGCAGATAATAGTCATCCGGGTGCATGCGGTACTCCATAAGAACCGGTATAGCATTCAATCCCGATCCATAATGGTGTAATTGGCGTTCTACGCGAGAAAGATCTCCGGCATACAGGAAGTCCCAATAACGTCGCGCACTACCGTTATAACCCCAATGTGGTACCGTGGGCATATATCCAAGGATGGCATTCAGTGTAACCAGTGCTTTTGTATCAAGACCGAAATAGCGGCACCAAGCATATACTTCTTCCTGTCCGGTCGAATCCCAGGGCATTTCACTTCCAAATGGAAATCCCAGTGATTCCCACACATCAGCCCGGGCTCTCATCATGGATTCCAGTTCTTCGGCTTTTTCGGTCCAACCCTCGCGTTTCATATCAATGAGAATGAACAGAAATACACTTCCCTCCATTTGTCCGAATTGAGCGTAATAAGGTGCATGAGTGACCATGGCTTTGGCCGTCTGATAGGCATTTTCGAGGTACCAGTTCCAGGAATGGTTATCCACCAATCCCTCGTAATTTCGGGCCAGGCGATACATCACCCAGTGTAATGCTGCCACATGGGGGTAATTATACGATCGCTCGATGAGGTCTGCTCCTTCTTTATTCCAGCTCGGCCAGCCTCCGTAAGGCACATCATCGCTATAGGTTCCGTCGGGCATCATATCCGGTTCGTAGTAGAACAAACTCTTTCGCACCGCATACTGTTCTTCCCCATCATCGTGCTGGATACCACCCCAGACCACATCATCCAAAAACAATTCCATTTTCTCGATCTCAGCTTTTTCGGGCTGAATGAGTTGCTTCATGATCGCAGCCACCCAGGAACCCGCTCCCCCCTCATCACTGAGTCCGGCCACCCAGGCGCGGTTATCCTCTGCCACCTGCTCGTTCTTTCCATAGTGATAAGTGATCACTGAATTCGTTCTTCCAAATGGGTCATTCGGGGTATCAAACCACTGTCTAGTGGTCAGGAAATTCCCGAGATCATCCACTACCTGGTGTTCCGGTTTGATCACTTTGTAATTGATAGCCTGATCGGTGCCGTCTTCATAGTGCACAGTAACCCTGCTTCTGCCCCACTGCTTTCCTGATAATGAATAACTCTTCCAACCATTGGCTGTGGTTCCGCTTTCCTTAATAACCACCGAATTCTTTGGCTCTATCTCGATCCATTTCACCTCAGAATTATAATTCAGATACAGATTCGCATCCTGGTCCATGGGTAGTACATAACCGGGGAAGCCGACCGCAACCGGACGTTTATGCTCTAACAAAGTGTTCTCAATATCCCGGATGGATTCAGAGATCAGAAATTTAACCGCGTAACTCTTGCTTTCCGTGGGTTCCAGAATTACGGAAGTGGGTGGATTCCATGGATCCGCTTCACTCCACTCATTCTCAGCATAGGCTTTGGAATACACCATCCATTCATAAAATCCTTCGAAAGTAATTCCGCGTTGGGTTTTGTCGTCATTGAGTGGGCGCCATGCTTCAAACGGAGTATCTCCTTCCGGTACAACCACCAGCGCCGGACCAAGTCCATTCAATCGGGTCACCTCCAGGTATCCGGCATCCTGACCGATATACGGATCATAGAAAGAACTAACGGCATGTGCTGAATCCAGACTCTTTCCCGACAGAATATTATTGAAGATCATCGGGATACCCAGTGCTCCGATCTCCACCTTTTCATTTGTGGTATTTATGATCTCAAACCGTAGGGTTAACTCATTGTCCGCCAGTTCCCAATAGCGATTTACCTTAATCGGAAAGCGCCACCCCATTGTTCCCGAAATATCTGAAGCCGCAAGTACATTACCGGAGGTCTCCAGTTCTTTTACCGGCTGTCTGTTTTTAGCACTCGAATATTCTTTCCACTCTTTTGAATCCCCCAGTCTGATCCTGAGATTCAGATCACCCAGGTGATAGAACTCATTTTCACTTCGTGCTTCCAGATCCCCCGATGGAGTAAAATCAAAATCCTCTTCGCTTTTGGGTTGAAGTCCGGCTACAGTCTGAGATGCCTTAACCAGCTTGAAGTTGAACCCGGGAATATCAAGTTCTGTGAATCCCTGATCTAAACGCAAAGGCGCTGGTTGTTCTTCTTTGGTTTCCGCAGACTGAAAAGCTAATGTCGGCACAGAAATAGCGATACAGAGAAACAGTAGGACGAATTTCTTCATGATCAGAATAGTAGCTTCTATAGGTTTTGTTCGGATTCGATCAATACCCGAAAAGAATACCACTATTCGCCCGACAAAGAAAGTGTTTGATGTACACCTGCTCTGGACAAACGAATGGCGGAGATGAATTCCTTCTTGTGTAAGATTCATACATTAAACAAACGAGGGGTTTCAACCCCGAGTGTATTGAAGGAGGTGAGGTGTAGAAATTTTTGATCTTTATCCTGAACTCAGAGAGTAGCCCAACACAGATGTTGAATCAATACTGAAACAAATTCAGCACAAGGTTCGACAGTACATTACTCAGGTTTATGATTTTATTCTATATTGCCCGAAACTAATACCTCGTACAGTTCATGGTAAAACAGATCATAATCAGCTTCTTCTCAGGTTTTATTGGATTACTCTCTTACAGCCTGATCTTTAAATCAGATGATCCCTTTCAAGCCAGGTTTTCTAACATGGCGCTCATGGCAGTATGCATCTTTATAGCATATATGCTTGTGTATATTATTTATTCAAGGGTCCTTTCAAAGAAAGAAGAAGAATGAATATCCCATTATCCTGAACTTGTTGATCTTTATCCTTCACTTAGAGGGTAGCCCTACACAGATGCTGAATCAAGTTCAGCATGACGACTTCAGATTTCTGATTTTATTCTATATTGATGTATAAAGTTGAATTATGAGACTAATCCTTTTCCTTATTCTTATTTCAGCAGGATGTAGCAAACCTGTAGTTGAGATGCAGTATCCAACTCCCAGTGGTAAAATTGTTTTTGCTGTCGAAGTTGTTCAATATGCCTTCGGAGGGCCTCTGGAAGGTAAGAATGGTTATTACTTTTATCTTAATCACTCCCCCTCACTTAGCGTATTTGAGTACAGAGATAATTCCATTGTAGAGTGGAATAGCGTTGGTTCAATAGAAACAACAGCTATTCTGAAAAAACTGGATACTATAGAGTTTGAAGATTTTGAACTTAGTATAGAACTACAAAATACCAACCTTAAAAGAAGAGAAATCGCCTTAAGGAATGGCTCTCCAGCTCTGGAGATTGCTACTGCGGATGGAGCGGAATACCGGATCATTTTCAATTACAAAGATATTGAGTTCGATTCTCAGATGTGGAATCCCCGCCCTCAGATTAATCTTAACGCACCATACAACAAGAAAATCGAAAAACTAAGATCTGTGATTGAATTATTTGCTGAAACTTATGGACATGCTACTTTTGGAATCTAGAAAAATATTATTCAGCTTAATCTCCATATGCTTAGGTATAATTGGAGCGTTTTTAACTCTACTTTTCCATTATAAGCTTGGTATTGAATTCTCTGAAGCTGATGGTAAAACTCAAGCCTTCTATGGCCTTAAATCCTTTTTTACTTCTTATAAATTCTCTGGATTTGGATTACTCGGGTTTCTGATCACCTTAATAGCATATCGCAAAAAAGAAAATCTCAGGCTTATTATTATTGCTGTCCTAATCTCATTGCTTTCTATTATCCTGCCCTTCTTTGATTTATGGAAGTTATGGACATAAAAAAGCCCCCGGATAAATCCGGAGGCCTTAATTATTATTCATCATTCATACTCAGGTTCAGGCCTCTTCCAACTCGAGGTTCTCACGTACTACGCGTTCCTGAACATCAAAAGGAACGGAGCCATAATGAGAAAATTGCCTTGAATATGTAGCACTACCCTGAGTCATTGATTTGAGTCTGGTTGAGTAGTGGTCCAGCTCTTCCAATGGCACATGAGCTTTAACTTTTTGGAGCGCACCTTCCGCATCCATGCCCTGAATTTGTCCGCGTCGGGTACCAAGATCACTCATCACATCACCCATATAATTGGCAGGCACAGTTACCTCGATCTCGTACACTGGTTCCATCAACTGGGGATTCGCTTTCATGAATGCTTCTTTGAACGCCATACGTGCCGCCGTTTTAAAAGCAGCTTCGTTTGAATCCACTGAGTGCATGGAACCATCAAATACGGAAACACGAATATCACGGGCACGGCATCCGCTCATTGGGCCGTTCTCCATTTTCTCCATGATCCCTTTCAGGATAGCAGGCATGAACCTGTTATCAATCACTCCACCAACAATGCAATTCTGGAATACCAGCTTTCCACCCCACGGCAGATCGTGTTCTTCCACATTCCGCACTTTGATATCATCCGGAGTAGACATACCCTCGGTATAAGGTTCTACCAGCATATGCACTTCAGCATACTGACCCGCTCCACCCGATTGCTTACGGTGTTTGTACTGAGTGCGAACACCCTGAGTGATGGTCTCACGATACGGAATTCTTGGTGTAGTGAATTCCACATCCAGTCCGAATTTGTTTCTCAGGGTATGCTCAATGGTTGAGAGGTGTTCTTCCCCTTGTCCATGGATGATGATCTGCTTCAGTTCCTGGCTGTGTTCTATGATCGCCGAAGGATCTTCACGGTGGATCTGATGAAGCGCATTACCCAATTTATCTTCATCCCCTTCATTGGTTAGTTTAACCGCTGTACGGATGGTTGTTGCCGGGAAATGAATCGGATCCAGTTTTACTGAATGACCTTTTTCATGCAGGGTATCATTCACTTCACTTTCTTTGAGCTTCACCACCGCACCGATATCTCCGGTCTTGATCTCAGATATCTCAATACGTTTGTGTCCCTCAGTCAGGTAAAGGTTTCCCAGCCGGACGGTGGCATTCTTACTTTCATTTACCAGATCCATACCTGCCAGAACTGAACCACCATATACTTTAAAGTAGATCAGGTCTCCCACATGTGACTCAGAATGAGTCTTGAAGAGGAACATCACGGGTTTGCCCTCAGGGTCGAGTACGAAATCGTCTCCCGCTTCTGTCTTGGGTGGGTTTACTTCCAGAGGATTTGGCGCCACATCATCAATGAAGCCCATGATACGACCGGTTCCCATATTGCGCGAAGCACATACGGCAAACAATGGAAAAATATTTCCTTTCACCAGCGAAAGATGCAGGCCTTTCTGCATTTGCTCTTCATCCAGTTCCCCGTGTTCGAAATAGATATCCATCAGGGTCTCGTCGTTCTCGGCAATCACTTCCACCAATTCCTGATGTAACTGAGCAGCTCTTTCTTTCTGGGAATCCGGGATAGGAAGTTTATCGGGTTTTCCTCCCTCAGCAGGGAATTCGTACATAGTCATGCGAAGTACATCGATGATCGCATGGAAATCATTGCCTTCAGAGAATGGATACTGTACTACGGTGACTTCTCGTCCAAAATGACTCTTGGCTTCGTCTACAGTCTTCCAGAAATCAGACCGTTCGTTATCCAGTTTATTAACCACAAACATAGAAGGTACATTGTATTTCCTTCCGTATTTCCAAAGCGAGTCTGTTGCTACTTCCACTCCGTTTTCAGCATTCAATGTAAAAATGGCTGTATCCGCAACCCTTAATGCCCCAACAACTTCTCCAATATAATCGGAGGTACCCGGTGTATCTATCAAATTGATCTTATGACCCCGCCAGTCTAAGTTCATGAATGAGGAGAAGATCGATTTCTGTTTTTCCTTCTCCAGCGAATGGTAATCTGATACCGTATTTTTTTCTTCTATACTTCCTCTTCTGTTTATGGCTCCGGCTTCAAACAACATAGTTTCGGCAAGTGTTGTTTTACCGGAGCCTGAGTGCCCCAACAACACAACATTTCTAACACGGGTAGGATTATATACTTTCATGGCGACCTCCTTGGATTGCTCTATTAATTATATTTTGAGCAAGGTACCGGATCACCTCAATTAACCATCTCATAGTGGTCATCCCGGACTCGATCCGGGATCTGTTGTGCGTTGAAATAAGAAACTAAATCTGATCAGATGTCAACGCTTAACAGATGCTGAAACAAGTTCAGCATGACAGATCTAGTGAACAGGAGTAAACAATGTGAACATTTCCATACCTTTACTCAGTATTATGAAAAAGCGCTACCACTAATTGCGCTTTGATTTGTCAATGAACATGCAGAACATTCGTGAATTGAATGTGAAGAAACAATTTAAACGTCTGTAGCAAAGAAGCAAGATGAAAAAAATACTCCTCATACAAACGGGTGGAACCATAGCCATGAGTGCTAAAGGCGAAGGCGTGGAACTGAATCCGGATAACTGGGCAGTGACCTTATATGAACGAATCCCCGAGCTAAATGAACTGGCGGTGATCGATACTTACCCCCTTTTTTTTGAGGACAGTTCCGACCTAAATGCATCACATTGGGTTAACCTGGCAAATTGCATCGACAGTCATTATGAGGACTATGACGGATTTGTGATCCTGCATGGAACCGACACGATGGCCTATACCGCTTCCGCCCTTTCATTTGCCCTTCAGAATCTTTCAAAACCGGTGATCTTTACCGGAAGTCAGGTTCCACTGAGCAGCCTTCGCAGTGATGCCCGCAGAAACCTCATTAACGCCGTGGAAATGGCAACCACTTCACTACAGGAAGTGGCCATCTGTTTTAACGATCATGTGTATAAGGGCAACCGGGCCACAAAAATGAGTATCGGGGACTTCGATGCCTTTGGCTCACCAAATTACCCCTTACTCGCTGAGATAGGACTGGATATCGAATTGAATGTAAAACCTAAAACTCTGCTCCCTCCTTTTGATGTGAAAGCGGCTTATTCCAATGAGCTTCTCGTTCTCACCGTGTTCCCATCTCTGAACACTGAATTCCTTTTGCGTCTTGATCTGACAAAGATCAAAGCTATCGTGGTTCGTTCTTTTGGGAGCGGTAATTTCCCAATGAAAGGGGAATACAGTCTGCTTCCCTTCTTCCAGAAGTGTAAAGAACATGGGGTGATCATAGTGATCGTCTCACAAGCTGATTTCGATGCGGTTGATCTGAGTAAATACCCGGCAGGACGTACTGCTCTTGAAGCGGGTGCTATTTCCGGTGGTGATATGACCCTGGAATCTGCTCTCACTAAAATGATGTGGCTGATGGCTAATTACGACTCCCGTGAAGAAGTGGAGGAACTATATCAAACTGATCTTGCCGGGGAACTCACGATGAATTAGGAATGAAAAATTTAAAATTAAAAATGAGGTTCAGTCACTCAGAGCGAAGTGAAGAGCCTGCACAATTTTCTTACCAGATCATTTATTGTGCAGATCCTTCGCTACGCTCTGGATGACATCCTTTACCCATTTTTAATTTTAAATTTTTCATTTTGAATTATCCCACCTATACTCATCGCAAACAAATACATCCTCAATTTTCAGATACTAACCAACTGAAGCGAACGCTACTTATTACCCTGATCTTATTTCTTGCTTGTTTATGGTTACCTGTTTGTACTCCCAGCAGGATCAGCACGATCGACCATCCTCAGCAACCCGAAAGAATCTCCAATATTGAAGTACTCCTTGATATGGGTGATGGTCTGGATGACTTCACCCAGGACTTCATTCTGGAAACAAAAACACAGTTTTTGATGAACGGTATCAAAAATAGGTTTGAACAAATAGACGGCCGATCCTTTTCACCTCTCAAAAAAAAAGACGCTTTCATACTCCTCATTGAAGAAAAGAAAAGTAGTCGATCCCCCTTCCTTTTTGATTTTGGATTAAAAACCGGCTGGACCTGGATCGGATCCATTTTTGGCAGAACTTATTCCTTTAATCTTACCCTGTATAAAGATGAACAGATCATTTGGTCTTCAATAGTACATAGCTCGGCTGATAAACTTTTCACTATGGATATAATGGGTAAAGAGGTTTCCAGGGACTTATTAAATCAAATGAAAAAGGAATCCTTATTGCCAGAACGGTTCGAATTCGTGAGGTACACTTTGAAAGACTATGATTAGATTGAAAAATTTAAAATTAAAAATGAGGTTCAGTCACTCAGAGCGAAGTGAAGAGCCTGCACAATTTTCTTACCAGATCATTTGTTGTGCAGATCCTTCGCTACGCTCTGGATGACATCCTTTACCCATTTTTAATTTTAAATTTTTCATTTTGAATTACTCTTAGCTATAATCAGATAAAACAAATACTCCCATGTTCTTCATATTTGATCTAGAAACCATTCCCGACTTCGAATTCATTCGCACAGTACTTGACGATCATGAGTCGGATGAGGAGCTGTTACTGGAGAAAGCAAGCGAGGAACTGGCCCGTAACAAATCCGGCTTCCTCCCTCCCATGTATCATCGTATGGTTTCCTGGGTTGGATTGTGGGTGGAGAATACCGGCGGTCCCCGGCAGAAAGTGGCATGGAGTGGTGAAGATGAAAAAGAAGGACTGGAAAAGATCTTCGAAGCGATTGGTACCTTTAAGGACTTCGGACTCATTCACCACAACGGAAAAGGATTCGATATTCCCGTACTCACTTACCGGGCTATGAAACACGGACTTCAGATGCCGGTTCGCATGAGTGATTACGACATCCGCTATCGCTACAGCAAACACAACATCGATCTGGTGGATGAATTCAGTAATTATGGTGCCAGCTCATGGCCTAAACTAAAACACCTTGGCCAACTGATCGGTATTCCTTTCAAAAAGACGGGGGAAGGAAATATGGTACTGGAAATGTATCGTAAAGATCAGCTCGATCTGATCGAGCATTACTGCTACGAAGACGTGATGGCTACCTACATCGTCTGGCTGTTTATGCAGTACACCACCGGACATATTCCTGAAGATCAGTTTCAGAATTTGAAAGACAGAGCACTGGGTAAACTGGATGAGATACAAAACTCAACCGGCTCATAAAGAGTTTTTTCGAGCGCTGTCAGAATAAATTTTCCCACAACTTTTCCACACACCCCTTCTATACAGAACAAAAAAGCCCTTCCATAGTAATAAGCTAAATTAATTTTGTTAATCATCCGGTTCACCTAAAGAATTTCTGCCTCCGTTTAATTATACTCAATTGGTTTAATCGGAATAAAATAGTTGGAGTATATATGAAACGGATCACAGCGACACTGTTGCTGTCTGTATTCGGAGCGATCTCGGTGTACGCTCAGGAAGCAGAAGCAACCATCAACACAGGCGATACGGCCTGGCTTCTCATCGCAACGGCTTTGGTAATGCTTATGACCCCCGCCGGACTTGCACTTTTCTATGGAGGCCTAACCCAAAACAAACACGTACTCAATACCATTGGTATGAGCTATATGGCCTTCTGTACCGGAACGATCATCTGGATCATTGCCGGGTATTCACTGGCGTTCAGTGAGGGAAATGCATTTATTGGAGGTATCGAAAATTTTCTGCTTCACGGCATCGGGGTCTCTGATGTCAGTGGCTCCATCCCCACCCTGCTCTTCGTGGCTTTTCAGGGAACTTTTGCTGCGATCGCGGTAGCTATTGTGAGTGGTTCCATAATTGAACGTGTACGATTTTCAACCTGGGGTATCTTTACCATTTTCTGGGTCATTGTGGTTTACGCTCCTATTGCACACTGGGTTTGGGGTGGCGGCTTCCTCAGTAATTCAGGAGAAATGGATTTTGCCGGTGGTACAGTGATTCATATCAACGCGGGGGTGGCCGGACTGGTTCTCTCCTATCTGGTAGGTAAACGCATGGAACACAGTCTGGAGGAGGTCCGGAAACCGTCTTCCATCAAATTCATGATCCTGGGATCTGCTTTACTCTGGTTTGGATGGTTTGGTTTTAACGGTGGATCTCAACTCGCCGCAGATGGCATTGCTGCTAACGCCCTTCTGGTTACGAATGTAGCTGCCTGTGCCGGTGCACTTATCTGGCTGACCATAGAATGGTTCATTGTTAAAAAACCGACTTTGATCGGTATGGCATCGGGTGCTGTTTCCGGATTGGTGGGTATCACTCCTGCTTCAGGTTATGTAGACGTAAGCGGAGCTCTTGCTATTGGGGTGATCTCAGGTCTTGTAGGATACTGGGGCGTTGTTCATCTGAAATCCATGATCAAACATGATGACACCCTCGACGCCTTTGGAATTCATGGTTTGGTTGGTATTGCCGGAGCATTATTAACAGGTGTTTTCGCAAACCCGGATGTGAATGGAGGAGCGGGTTTACTTTACGGCAACCCGATGCAATTATGGGTTCAGGGTAAAGCCGTACTGATCACCATCGCGTATTCAGCAGTGGGAACCTTTGTGGTTTGGAAGATCTGTGCCTTACTTACTTCAGGTGGACGTGTTGAAGAAGAACTTGAACTCGAAGGAATGGACATCGGATATCACGGGGAGCACAGCATCGTCGTGGAAGAAAATCAGATCGTCTGATCCAGATGATTGTAGCTCAAAAGCCTGCTGAGTTGATTAGCAGGCTTTTTTATTTCTATCAATTAAAATTCGTAGCCGAGGCCCAGTTTTAACTCCAGTTTACGTTCTGGGGCACCGGCTGGTGGTTCTGCATCCCAGGAATAGGTATTGGTAATATTGAAATTCAGCTTATCAGTGATATCAAATTCCAGTTTGGTCTCGTTATGGAGCCTGGCATCACTCCAGCCATTCCAAACGGGCTGAAAGTAAGTGGTGGTGTAAATAGAAGAATTATCAGACAGATCCAGAGACATATTCAGGTATTGACTGATCCTTACCGCTTTATTGATGGTTGATGAAGCATCATCAATTTCCTCAAACTCATACATGGGAAGCACTCCCGCAAAAGCCCTGAATTTTGAATCCTTCGTCAAGGTGATACGAGCTCCAGCCCCGGTAAGAAACCGGTATTTTAGTTTTGAGATCTTATCGTCCTGGATCTGGGTAAAAGCTTCCAGAGTGATCAGATCTGTCATGATCCTGTTATATCTGAAATGGAGAAATGCTGCATCCTGAAAATCTACCGATTCCGATTTGGTGATCTTAATATCGGCAATAGACAGGAATACATTTTGTCCCGAGCTATACTGGATATTCCCTCCCAAAGCGAAAGTATATATCACTTCAACGTTATCCAGGTAAGTACCTTTGATATCAACCTCACCCGAAAGTGCTTTGGATTCATCCGAGTTTCGTTGTCTTTCGATATCCACAACCTGTCCATACCCTTTTGTTATTGTAAGAAATGAAAGAACACTGAGAATTGCTGCTCTTCTGATCATGTACATAGCCTGTTTAAAATCTGTCTTAGATGATGCGATCTTTGTCGCTGTAATCCGGGATCTCTCCCCGGTATCCAAAGATACGTTTGATCCACTTAACGCTCCACTCACTTTGGTTTTTAATATACCACTGGTCAGCCGCTCTTCTTGCTCCCAGCCCCCAGCTCGGATATGGGTGTATGGTATCGGCCAGCTTACGAAGGGTTACTCCGTTACACATTGCTACTGCGTATTCTGAGATCAGTTCCCCGGCATGTGCACCAACAACAGAAGCTCCATAGATCTTACCGGTCAACTTACTTGCAAAGATCTTGATCTGGCCATCCGTTTCATTTTCAGCAGCAGCCCGGTCTATTTTCGAATATGGAAAACGGTAGATCTCGAACTTCTTTCCCTTTCGCTTCAACTCTTCTTCTGATGCTCCTACCTGTCCCACCTCAGGATGTGTAAAAGTGACCCATGGTACGTGCTTCATATCCATCTTCATAGGTATCTTGACCAGTGCTTTGGTCACTGCAACTTTGGCCATGTGCTCCGCCATATGTGTGAGATGATACCGGTCACTTACATCTCCAATGGCGTAGATGTGCCTTAGGTTGGTCCTGCAGGAATCATTGACCGGAATCCCTTTTGCATGATACCTGATCCCGGCAGCATCAAGATCAAGAGATTCAATATTGGGAGTTCTGCCCGTGGCTACTAAAATATCAGTACCCAAAATTTCACGGGAGCTGCCATCTTTCTGGAAACGGATCACTTTCTTACCATTTTCTTTTGATATCCCAGTAATACTAACTCCCGTTTCAAAAGTCACTCCCTGTTCTTCCAGTACTTTTCTCAGTATTGCTTCCGATTCCGGATCGTCTTTAGGCATAATTCGATCGGTCGCTTCCAGTACTGTTACCTTTGATCCCAGATTGGCAAAAGCCTGACTCATCTCCACCCCCAAAGGACCCGCACCGATTATCAGCAACTCTTCTGGCAACTCATTTATTTCAAACAAGGATTCATTGGTGAGATATCCTGAACTTTCCAGTCCTTCAATCTTTGGGATAAATGTGCGGGAACCTGTTGCCAGAAAAATGTATCTGGCACTCACCGTTCTGCTTACCCCTTCCTTCAATTCGATTTCCAGCGTGTGAAGATCTTTAAATGAAGCAGTACCGAAAACCACATCAATACCCATATCCTCAAATATCTCGGGCCGGTCAGCATCTTTGTAGATATCTTCCCTGATCTTATGCACATGACGAATCACTTTCTGGAAATTGATTTCCGGTTCTGAATCAATCAGTCCAAACTGACTTGCCTCACGGATCTGCCGGGCTACTTTACCGGCTTTTAGAAGGGTTTTACTGGGTACACAGCCTGTCCAGGTGCAATCACCACCCAAACGATGTGCTTCAACCATCATGGTCTTTGCACCAAGATTGGCGGAGATACCAGAGGCCGTTAAGCCTGCGGCACCTCCGCCAACAACAATAACATCATAATCATATGTAGCCATAAAAAAACTGCTCCGGAACCTGATCAATATTCAACAGAAGATAGGAGTCTTTCCGTTTCAATCAACCAGGCCCCGAAACAGTCACTCTCATAGCTCAGACCAGTGCAGCTTGGTCTTGGTTTTTGCGTTCACCATGTTTGATCACTGCCTGAGCAATAGCAAGGTGAGCTATTGGTACTCTGTAAGGTGAGCATGATACATAGTTCATACCCAGCTGATAGCAGAACTCGATACTGGCGGGGTCACCACCATGTTCACCGCAAATACCAATTTTGATATTTGGGTTTCCGGCATGGCCCAGTTCAGTACCCATATGTACCAGTTCGCCAACACCTTTCTTGTCGAGAGTCTGGAATGGATCGTCCGCAAGGATACCTTCCTCCAGATAATGTGGGATGAATTTGGCTGCGTCATCACGGCTGTATCCAAGGGTCATCTGGGTCAGGTCATTTGTTCCGAATGAGAAGAACTCTGCTTCACGGGCGATCTCATTTGCAGTAATTGCTGCTCTTGGCACTTCGATCATAGTACCGATCTTGAAGCTGATACGGTCGTTGTACTCAGCAAATACTTTCTCAGCAGTTTGTTCAACAATTGAGCGTTGATTTACGAATTCACGAACGTTACCTACCAGCGGGATCATGATCTCAGGAATAGCTTCTATATCATCTTTCTTAAGCTCAAGGGCTGCTTCAATGATAGCCCGGGTCTGCATTTCTGTGATCTCAGGATGTGTGATACCCAAACGGCATCCACGGTGTCCCAGCATTGGGTTGAATTCCTGAAGAGCTTCCACTTTACGGGCTAGCTTTTCTTTTGTGATCCCCAGTTGTTCCGCTACTACTTTGATCTCTTCTTTGGTATGAGGAAGGAATTCGTGTAGTGGTGGATCAAGCAGACGAACGGTCACAGGTAGTCCATTCATTTTTTTGAATATGCCTTTGAAGTCTTCTTTTTGATAAGGAAGCAGATGAGCAAGTGCCTTTCTGCGTTCAACTTCATTTTCAGAAACAATCATTCTGCGAACTGCAGTAACACGATCATCTTTGAAGAACATATGCTCTGTACGTGCAAGGCCTATACCTTTTGCTCCCAGGCTTCGGGCCAGAGATGCATCTTCAGGTGTTTCAGCATTGGCACGAACTTCCATTTTTTCGAATGTACCTACCCAGCGCATGAAGGTATCATACTCTTCACTTAGTACCGGTGGATGCATTTCGCGTTGTCCCAGCATAACCAAGCCACGGGTTCCGTCAATGGAGATCCAGTCTCCTTCTTTCACGGTGACTTCCCCGTTGGTGAAGGTTTTGGTTTTATAGTTGATCACGATATCGCTACACCCGGCAACACATGGTTTTCCCCATCCCCGGGCAACAACAGCTGCGTGACTGGTCATACCACCGCGTGAGGTCAGGATTCCCTCTGCTGATGACATGCCGCCTACATCTTCAGGGCTGGTTTCGATACGAACCAGAATTACCATTTCGCCTTGTTCTGCAGCTTTTTCAGCATCTTTGGAATCGAATACTACTTTACCAACCGCTGCGCCCGGAGAAGCTGGCAATCCTTTGCCCAATACTTCTTTATCGAGTACATCCTGAGTGGAGAATTGTGGGTGAAGGAGCTGCTCGATATGCTCAGGTTCCACCAAAGCGCTAATGGCTTCCTCTTTTGTAACTACTCCATTATTCACGAGGTCTACCGCTATTTTAACGGCAGCAGCACCTGTTCTCTTTCCATTTCTTGTTTGAAGGATATACAGTTTGCCTTCCTGTATGGTGAACTCGATGTCCTGCATGTTTTTGTAGTGTGCTTCCAGCTTATTAGTATACTGGCATAGCTCATCGTAGACATCAGCCATATTTTTCTTCATTTCACGAATAGGCTGTGGAGTTCTGATACCAGCCACCACATCTTCCCCTTGAGCATTCACTAGATACTCGCCATACAATTCATCTGCACCAGTGGATGGGTTTCTTGTAAAACACACGCCGGTAGCACTGTCTGAGCTCATATTGCCAAATACCATTGCCTGAACATTCACTCCTGTTCCTATCAAACCAGTGATATGGCTTACTTCGCGATACTTGATAGCACGGCTGCTGTTCCATGATTTGAACACAGCATTGATCGCAAACTTTAGTTGCTCAACGGGATCTTCAGGGAACATATGTCCGGTATGATGACGATAAATTGCTTTATACCGATCAGTGAGTGTCTTCAGATGATCAGCACCGAGATTAACATCTTCTTCGATACCAACTTCGTCTTTAAGATGCTGCATGGCATCTTCAAAATATTCGTGGCTCACTCCCATTACCACATCACCAAACATATCGATGAAACGGCGATAGCTGTCGTATGCAAATCGTTCGTTTCCTGTTTTGGCTATAATAGCTTCTACCACATCATCATTGATACCAAGATTAAGAATGGTATCCATCATGCCCGGCATTGAAACAGCCGCACCTGAACGAACAGAAAGCAGCAGTGGGTTCTTGCTGTCACCCAGCTTCGCTGCCATTTCACTTTCTACATGTTTTATTCCATCTAATACTTGTTTTTCAAGCCCTTCAGGCCATTGCATATTGTGATCGATCACAAATTTACAGGTCTCCGTTGAAAGTGTGAATCCGGGAGGAACCGGAATTCCGATATTACACATTTCAGCAAGGTTAGCACCTTTACCACCTATTAACTCACGCATTGTACGGTTACCATCCGTAATTTTACCAAAACGGTAAACAAATTTTGAATCAGCCATAATTAACCTCTTATCAGTTGAATTCTTAGCGGCTCTTAAAACGAATTAATGCTTAGGTTCAAGAGTCATTGTTGTTTTAACATCGCCTAATAATGCCCACCTGATATGAAGAAAATGTGTAGAAGCGTTTTTCTAATATTCAGCCTTCGCTTTCACGGATCCGGGATCGGAGCTTTTTCATCACTGAATATGACCCGTATACCACGATTACGACTATGATCAGATATACCCACCAGGCTACATCCGTACCGAAAATAGCCACATATAATGCCGGAGATATAAAGAAGAACAAGGTACTGATGACGGGCAAAGCCACCCCTTTCCCTTTTTTGTGATTTTTCACAGCCCAGACCATACTCCCCATATACGGAGGAATAGTTCCAAAATAGAGGATCGCAAATAGTACCGGATCCACATTGTGCTCGGCACCCAATTCCTTAATTGAAATCCAAAGTTCAAGGATCCATTCAGTCATTTAACGGCTCCTTCACTTTATTAAGCACTTTCCTGTACGTTGAATATGCTCCAAGCCCCACGATCCCGACAATGAACAGATATACCCAGAATGGAACATTCCTTCCTGCTATAACCAAATACAGATAGGAGGACACAAAGAAGAATGAGGTACTCAGTAATGGCAAAATAACCGGTTTTTTATTGCGGATATTTTTAACCAGCCAACCCAGGCTCACTGTGAAAAAAGGAATGGCCCCGACGTAAATACTTCCGAATATGAGCGGATTCACTCCATACTTTTCTCCAAGAGAAAAGAACCACTCTTTTAGCGTCCCGATGATTTCCATTTAGATTTCAGTAATTGCTGATGTAATAATTTGAAATTAAAATACAGTGTTCTACACTTAATTCCGCTTAAGAACGTATCTTGGTACTGATCTTTATGAACAAACGCATCCGACATATCTATTACGTTTTGATCCTGGTAGTGGCCTCCAGCCTTATTGGCTCACTGACCCATTATCATAATGAAGGAATGGAGTGCCTTGTCCACCACGATGAAGCTCACTATGTTCAGAATGATATCAACTGTCCTGTTTGTTCGCTGGTTATTGATAACAGTTTTGATCACGGTATAACAGCAGAAACCACTTTCTATCCTGATAGTTTTGTTGTTGTTATTGAAGAGACCTATATATCTCCGTTTTCTTTTCTTGCTGAGCCTGGCCGTGCTCCACCGTTTGTGGTTTAGAATACCTCCCTTCATGCCCGTATCTCCGGGTCACACATTCTAATACCCACTAAAATATTTTTTATATCATGAATAAGAATAGATACCTCTATCTGTATACTATCCTAATCCTTTCAAGCTTCGCTATTACGGCTTGTTCAAATTCAGTTTCCAGCGAGAATCACGAAGAAGAAGCCGCTGGATTCAGACTTAAACTCAACGGTGATGTTATTGTTGAGAAACTGCCTGAAACCAATCTTACCGGTACTATCAATCTTGAGGTCGGTGAGGAAACTGCACTTATTTCCATCTACTTTATTTCGGAAGATGGAGATGAATTCCAGCCCGAGGGTGACGAACATAGTTTAAAAGCCACTCTGGAACCCGAAGGGATTGCTGAGTTTGAACAACATGATGAGGACGGAAAATGGCGATTCCATCTTCACGGCCAGGCTGAGGGTGCCACGACCTTAAATCTTCAGCTATTTCATGGAACACACTCCGATTACAATGCTACAGGAGTTCCTGTAACTGTAACTGCGGTGGCTAATTGATGAAACTATTCATCTACATGATGTTGCTTTTCCCGGGACTGATTAGTTCCGGGGAGAGCAATACTATTTTTGGTACTATCACTGATAGCGAAACTGGTGAAGCGGTTGGTTTTGCTTACATCCACCTTGAAGAGATACACCGTACCTCTGTTGCTGATATCGATGGAAAGTTTGAGATCTCAAATATACCCAATGGTGTGTATAATCTGACGGTTCACCGGCTTGGATACAGGACCAGATCCATTGAAGTTGATATCGGGCTCAGTGACTCCGACGAGCTTGAATTGAATATTGAACTCACCCCCAGTTTATTGAGTTCTCAGGCCATTGAAGTTACCGGAGACCGTGAAAACACTAGCGGTTCTAACCTTGAGCATGCTTCCCGAAAAGTACTGGGCAGTGATCTCCGGCGTGACCTGGGCTCCACCCTTTCCCAAACACTTTCAAATCTGCCCGGCTTCGACCAAAGAACAAATGGAAGTGCCCCGGGCCGGCCTGTTATTCGCGGCCTTGGCGATGAACGCGTTGTAATTCTTCAGGACGGTATCACTTCTGGTGATGTCTCAGCTCAGTCATCCGACCATGCCGTTACTATCGATCCTGTTTCAGCCCAGGAAATAGAAATAGCACGGGGACCAGCCGCCCTGGCTTACGGAGCTAATGCAATTGGCGGGGTGATTAATGTGGTACGAAATCAGGTGGCTACCTCTCTCCCTTCAAAGCCAAACGGATCATTGACCCTTAGTGGTGAAACCGTGAATACCGGAGCTTCAGGTGCTCTGACAGCCACTTTTCCGGTACGGGATCTTGCTATTACCTTTGATCTGAACGGACGCCTTGCCGGCGATACAGAAACCCCTCCCGGCACTCTGAATAACAGCTCATTCAAAACAACCAATGATGCGGTTGGTGTAAGCTGGGTCAGAGACTGGGGCTATATCGGCGGTTCGTTTGGGACGTATCTAAGCAGCTATGGAATTCCACCCGATCCCAATGGACATGATGAGGGTGTGGATATTGAAGTTCGAAAATTTCAGTACGTACTGAAGTCGGAAGTGATCCTGAATAAAAGTCTGTTCAAAACCCTTGAGGCAGATTTTTCGATCAAGAATTATAATCACAAAGAATTCGAATCAGCTAATGTGGTTGGTACTGAATTCGGGCTTGTAACCACTAATTTTGATGTCAGTTCAGCTCACGGAGCATTTAGTATTTTCAATAAAGGAAATGTCGGTATTTCAGCAGAAATGGAAGATTATGCAGTAAGTGGCGCGGGAACTCCTCCTTCGAACAGCTACAAAATCGGGGCTTTTGTGATCGAGGAAAGTGATTTTAATAAACTGCATCTGGAAGCAGGACTCCGGTTCGACCTGGTTACTAACAAACCAAAGCAAGAAGATCCAAACTCTGCGATCGGCGACATTCGAACACGCAGTTTTCCAGCGCTATCGGGTTCAGCATCTGCAATTTATGGCTTAGGCAATGGATTTAGTGTGGGAGCAACCGCTCTCTATTCATTCCGGGCACCATCACTAGAGGAACTCTACTCCGAAGGACCGCATCTTGCATCCTATTCTTATGAGATCGGAAATCCGGATCTTGATCCCGAACGTGGCCTGGCTAAAGAGATCTTCCTGAGATACAAAGGCCGCAAAAGTCTGTTCGAGATAACCGGTTATCATAATGGATTCAGTAACTATCTGTATGCCCAGAATACCGGTCAGGCCAATAACCGTTTTCCTGATCTGAACAATTATCAGTTTGTTGGAACAACGGCAGAATTATATGGTTTTGAGATTTATGGTGAGACTCAATTCTCGGATCACTTTGTACTGGATGGCTCGGTAACCTATACCATTGGAGACCGGGATTCGAGTTATACTCAGAACGGCAATGAATTCAGTATTAAACGACCCTTGCCTCAGATACCTCCCCTCAAATTCAAGACTGGACTCAAATATGTGAAGGATGGTTTTGAAGTAGGAACAAAGGTGAGAATTGCTGCTGAACAGGATCGCCTGGGAGAATTTGAAACTTCCACAGATGGCTACGTTCTGGTTGATGCCTTTGCCCAATACCGAATGAGTCGTGGTAATCTGCTGCATACGTTTTCACTGAATGTGAATAACATGCTGAATGAAACCTGGTACAACCATCTTTCCAGAATTAAGGATATTCGACCGGAACCTGCCCGAAATATCAGCTTATTGTACAGAGTGTTTTTCTGACCCCTTCAAAAGTCCCTTCTTGAGACCTTCCTGCCGGACAGGCAGGGAGGATTTAGGGGGGTGTTAAAAGGCTTTGTTTCTCGTCATATATCCATGCTAAGTGACACATTTTGCAGACAGTAACCTGCTTATTTAAATCATTTCGATCGAACCAAATTACATAAGTCTTAATAGTTTCAACTTACTTTTGTTCCGACAAAAGTAACAAAAACTCCCATCTATAAATGCCTCACGGGTTCATAAGCACTCCTACTGAATAAATCCAAAGGTCTATGTCTTTCCGTGAAATTTGAGCTATTCTCGGCCTGAGTGGATTTATTCTCCGCCAGAAGGCGGACGCAGGAGTGTTATATTCACTGTCCCGCTCGCCATTCTAAGGATGGATATTAAAGACTGGGAAAAAATGTTTTATCATCGAATTATCATCAAACAAAAAAAGCCCCGGGTGTTCATTCCGGGGCTTTAGCTTTAGGTTTCAGCTTAAGGAGTGACTAGTTGACTAACTGTAGGTTATACAGATGCTCTCTTAGCTAGGTTCAAGAGAACAGCTAAGCGTAGTTGTTACACTTTAAACAGAAAAAACTTTTATACCCTGTAACCAATTGTATTTACAAGTTTTTTACAGGACTATTTCTGAAGCTGAAATATTTTTATTTAAAAAACTGACACCGATTTGATCACGAGCCCCGCTTTTGAATCGGTGATCTCGATCCTGACCTTATCCGTTTCTACAGGTCCCAACTCAAGTATTCGTTTATATCCGATCGTAGTGGCATCAGCTACTTTTTCCCATTTCCCCTCTTTGTTCACACTCACTTTAAATGAGCGGACTCGTTGTCCCAGTTTAATGTACTCCTGAAGCATTACATATTTCACTGTTTCAACTTTACCCAGATCAATTTCTATGGTTCCGGTTGTCACTCCATCATCGGTGGCCCAATAGCTTTCGGGATTGTTATCCATAAGAGAAGCTGCTGAAAATTCATCCCGCTCCCCCCGGGTAGATGAAACGGTGATATCTGCTCCTTTTGCCAGATCTGTTCCGAATTCCTGTTCCAGCAAAGCACTCCAGGCCCTGAGAGACTCCACATCATTTTCGTGAAACAAGCCTCTTCGGTCAGGCGGAATATTAAGCAACAAGGTTGATCCCCTGCCAACTGAAGTCAGATATACATCCAGCAGTTCTTCGGGTGTTTTAACCAGGGAATCTTCTTTTTCATGGTAAAACCAGCCCGGACGGATGGAGGTATTGGCTTCCAGAGGAACCCAGCTTTCACCATCTTCTGAACCCGTGTTCAAAATTCCTTCAATTCCTGCTTTACCCGCATAAAGTGTGTCAGTAGTAATAGTCGCCCAGTTAGTTTCACCAGCCTCTGCCCGTTCATTTCCTCCCCAACGAACCCCGGGACCTGCATCACTGAAAAAGATCACACCCTCCTGCATGCTCCGCACCAGATCCAGTGTAGCTGGCCAGTCGTAATAGGTCGAACCGTCTATTCTTCGGGTCTCGTTTGCTCCGGCATAATAGCCATCCCCACCATTGGCTCCATCGAACCACATCTCAAAGACATCCCCGTAATTCGTGAACAATTCCCTCAACTGGTTTCGGTAATAGCTTATATAACTTTCAGTCCCATAGTCGGCACGATTACGGTCCCATGGTGAAAGATAGATCCCGAACTTCAAACCGTACTTCTTACAGGCATCTGAAAGCTCACGAACCAGGTCTCCCTTTCCGTTTTTATAAGGACTATTCGCAATATCATGTTCGGTATATTCTGAAGGCCACAAACTAAATCCATCATGATGCTTTGCAGTCAGGATCACTCCTTTGAAACCTGTCTCCTTAAGCACGCTAACCCATTGCTCCACATTAAGTTCAGATGGATCAAACAATTCCGGGGATTCATCTCCGAAACCCCATTCTTTATCCGTGAAAGTATTGATCGTAAAATGAATGAATGCATTCTGTTCCATCTCATGCCATGCTAATTGCTCTGGTGATGGCACAGGTCCGACTGCTTCAGGTGCATCCATATTTTTATTACAGGATACCACAGCAAATACCGTGAAAAGGAGCGCTGATACTGATCTGATCTTTTTCATATTAAACACTTAAACTGGACTATATTTCAAGGTGAATATCATATAAATAAATTGAGTGCGCTATTTTAATTTTGAATAATTCGGTACGCTTAATATCCTCAGACAAAAACTAACACATTGATCTACCAAAGCTATCTGGAAACACCCATAGGCTACCTTCGAATTCTGTCGGATGGGGAAGGCATCACTGAAATAAAATTTATGGATACTGATGGCCCTGAAGATCCGGACATCCACACAGAATCAGCGCGTACACAACTTCAGGAATATTTTGACGGGAACCGTAATTCATTCAATCTTGAACTCCGTCCTGACGGAACTGAATTTGAATCTAAAGTCTGGAAAGAATTACGTGAGATCCCTCAGGGATCAACAACAAGCTATGGAGCCATTGCCAAAAAAATGGGTGATCGTAATTTCTCACAGGCTGTAGGGCATGCTAATGGAAAGAATCCTATAGCCGTTGTGATTCCCTGCCACCGAGTGATTGGCTCTGATGATAAACTGGTAGGCTATGCCGGAGGAATGCACCGTAAAGAATGGCTTCTTAAGCATGAAGGTGCATTGCTTCTTTAACTCTTGATCAGCTTTTTCGAATTACAATTAAATATCCGGGGACATGAAACCACTTCTGACACTACTATTAGTACTGGGATTTTATACACTTTCAACCGCACAAATGCCGGATGCACCACCCCGTTCTGAGGGTGAAGGTCCATTCGACCGGCTTATCATTCGTGGCGTTAATCTAATCGACGGTACCGGTTCTCCTGCCATGGGACCGGTTGATATTGTGGTTGAGGGTAATACAATAACAGAGATCCGAAATGTGGGTTATCCGGGTGTTCCGATCAATGAACGAAGAAGACCTGAAGCTGGCCCAAACGATAAAGTACTGGATGCATCCGGCATGTATTTGTTGCCCGGTTTCATCGACATGCATGGACACACCGGTGGTTCCGCACAGGGAACCGTTCCGGAATACGTGTATAAACTCTGGATGGCTCATGGCATCACCAGTATCCGGGAACCAGCTTCCGGTAACGGTATGGACTGGACCATCAAACATAAAAAAATGAGTGAAAAGAATGAGATCACCGCACCAAGGATCTCAGCCTGGATCAGTTTCGGGCAAAAACACGATGGCCCTATTCTCACTGCTGAAGATGCCCGGAAATGGGTACAAATGATCCATAAAGCCGGAGCTGACGGGATCAAATTCTTTGGTGCTCCCAGGGATGTATATGCCGCCGCTATTGATGAAGCAAACAAGCTTGGACTTGGAACCATGACACATCACGCCCAGACCAGAGTGGTATATAATAATGCTCTCACCTCTGCCCGTCTTGGACTCACCAGCATGACGCACTGGTACGGACTTCCTGAAGCACTGTTCGAAGACAAGATCATTCAGGATTACCCGTTGGATTATAATTACAGCAACGAGCAACACCGTTTCGAGGAAGCCGGTAAGCTCTGGGAACAGGCCGCCAAGCCCGGATCAGAAAAATGGAATGCGGTAATGGACGAACTCATTGATCTGGATTTCACCATCAACCCAACCTTTACCATTTATGAGGCTAACCGCGACCTGATGGCACAGCGACGTGCTGAGTGGCATGAGAAATACACCCTCCCCTCCCTCTGGAGATTTTATGCTCCGAGTCGTATCTCCCACGGATCGTACTGGCTGGACTGGGGAACCGAGCAGGAAATAGCCTGGAAAAAGAACTACCAGATCTGGATGCAGTTTGTGAACGAATTCAAAAATAAAGGCGGTCGTGTTACACTTGGTTCCGATGCCGGCTACATTTACAAGTTATACGGTTTCGGATATATTCAGGAGATGGAGTTATTCCGTGAAGCAGGCTTCCACCCTCTTGAGATCTTTCAGTCTGCCTCCATCAAAGCGGCTGAAGTGTTAGGATGGGATGATAAACTTGGAACGATAGAGGTGGGAAAACTTGCTGATATGGTGATTGTGGATGCCAATCCTATGGAAAATTTAAAAGTACTATATGGAACAGGCTCTATTTACGTTAATGAAGATAATGAGGTCGTTCGTCACGGAGGAATATCCTACACTATTAAAGATGGGATCATTTTCGACGCCAAACAGCTATTAAGGGACGTCGGGGAAATGGTTCAGAAGGCCAAGGACGATGAGGGATTTGAGATCACTCAGCCCGGCCTCGACTACTAACATACTAACCAACTACAATTTTTATGAACACCAGAAAATTACTGACCACAGCATTTGCAGTTCTGGTATTTGGAACTGCATCAACATTTGCACAGGGAATCGGGATCGGGGGACAACTCCTCTCACCCACCGGAGTTTCGGTAAAAGCCCCAATTGGAGAAACATCTGCAATAACCGGTGCAGTCGGGTTCTTTGTGTCTGACAATTTCAAAAATGCAGTAATCGAAGCCAACTATATCATGTACCGAGGAAGTGAACGCTTCAATGTAGATTCAGGCTCACTTAACCCATATTTCGGCGGCGGACTTTCTTTAGGCCTTGCTGAAAACACCGACGCAACCCTGTCCCTGAGAGTTCCATTCGGGATCGAATACGGACTCGAATCCGCTCCTGTTGAGATCTACATGGATATAGGTCCTGATATCGGAATTACACCAAATGTTGATCTGGGTCTGGACAGCTCGCTCGGCTTCCGTATATTCTTCTGAAATAAATCAGAACAGAATAGCATTCACATATGAGTTGGCACGCACGCCGTGATTCCAGAAAAATTCACCGATGGGGAGCGATCTTAATTGCGCTCCCTTTTCTTATTGTACTGGTTAGCGGTGTGATCCTCCAGCTCAAAAAAGACGTGGCCTGGATTCAGCCTGAATCACAAAAAGGCATTTCTCCAGAACCTTCTCTGAGCTTTGACCGCATTCTGGAAATATCCAAAACGGTGCCGGAAGCTGAGATATTCGCCTGGTCCGACATCGACCGGCTGGATGTGCGACCTGGTAAAGGAATGGTAAAAGTTCGAGCCAATAATCACTGGGAAATTCAGATCGATACCAAAACCGGCGACATACTTCAGTCCACTTACCGCCGATCCGATATCATCGAATCCATTCATGACGGCTCCTGGTTTCACGACTCCGCCAAACTCTGGATTTTTCTGCCTTCGGGGATCATAGTGCTGGTTCTTTGGATCACCGGGATCTATCTTTTCTTCGTTCCTGTGATCTCAAAACGAAGAAACCGAATCAGAAAAAAAGAACTTCAAGCTGAATCTGTTGAATCAGAGAGTCCTTTATAGAATTTCATCAATTGCTGTAATTAGCTTTGAGCCTCTTTTCTAATTGGACTATCTTCGAAACAGCTTATTTCTATCCAGATCACGCAGGACCAATCCCAATGCATAAATCGCTGCTCACTATCTCCAGTTTAGAGGACATTAAAAAAGCACATGAGGTCATAAAGCCTTACGCCCATCACACTCCCGTATTCAGCAGTTCCCAATTATCAAAACGACTGAATGCCAAAGTGTTTTTCAAATGTGAGAATCTGCAGAAAGTGGGAGCGTTCAAATTTCGTGGTGCTTCCAATGCCATATTAACCCTTTCTGATACCGAAGCTAAAAAAGGAGTTGCGACCCATTCATCGGGTAATCACGCCCAGGCTGTGGCCCTCGCTGCCCGGATCAAAGGCATCCCGGCCTATGTGGTTATGCCTGAGAATGCCCCTAAAGTTAAAGTAGATGCCGTTCGCGATTATGGAGCTGAGATCACTTTCTGTGCCTCCACCCTTGAAGCCCGTGAGACCACGGTAAATGAAGTGGTGGCAAAAACCGGGGCAACTATCATTCATCCCTATAATGATCCGAGGATCGTGGCCGGACAGGGAACCGCAGCATTCGAATTCCTGTCCACCAATCCTGAGCTGGATATCATCCTGACTCCTGTTGGCGGTGGCGGATTACTGAGTGGCACTGCCTTGGCTGCCAAAGGTTTAAAACCCGGGATCATTGTGATCGGAGCCGAACCCGAAGTGGCAGATGATGCATTCCGGTCTTTTAGCCAGGGCACACTCCTCCCCAACCACAACACCAGTACTATCGCCGACGGATTACGCACCTCACTCGGGGAACTCCCCTTCTCCATCATCAAAGATCAGGTGGATGAGATCGTGACGGTAAGCGAAGAATCCATTGTTTCTGCAATGCGCTTTATCTGGGAACGGATGAATATCATCATCGAACCTTCCAGTGCAGTTCCTGTTGCTGCCCTGATGGAGGGTAAAGTGGATATCGCCGGTAAGAACGTGGGTATCATTCTGTCCGGTGGAAACATCGACCTGGATCACCTGCCCTGGTAAGTCTTCGTCATGCTGAATTTATTTCAGCATCTGTAGTACCTGGCATTCTGAACTATTACTCATGGTTAGCAACACTCTTCTACCTCCCTCCGGATTTTCTATCCCCACCCCGTCCCTCCTCTGTGTTCAGGGGAGGGAGCTTTTCAATTTCTTGCGTTCTTTATTTCTAAAGCGAGGGGTTTCAACCCCGAGTCCCCAAAACCTAATATATACACCGCCCTTCACGAGGAGGCTTGAGTTAGTTAGTAGCTGCCCCTTTCTTCACCGACGACGTGATCTCCCAGACAACACCCCCAAACACATATCCTGAGATTGCTTCGTCGAATGCATCCATTCACAAGTATATGATCTGTTCCTCCTCGCAAAGACTTTCCTATTTGCTCCTTAACTCCCAAGCTCTTACTCTCTGAAAACACCAGACTTGTTCTGATAATCTCCCAAATGGGAGTTTATGAGAACACTTGTTCGCATAATACTATGTTATACCAAGTTAAATTCGAACTTAAATGGATGCCGTACTTCTTATTTTGTTTTTCATTTTAGCTTTTTTGCTATTCTTCGGTGTTCCATTTGGTTTGGCGTACTTCACCTATCGTTTTATCAAGAAAAAAGATTTTGACAAACGTTTTCGATTAATTGCACTTTTTCCAATTCTTTTCATTGGTTTCATCCTTTACAGATCTTTTTATCCGGGGGAAAGTTTTTTTAGAGATGATTTTAAAGAGGTAACCAGCTTTGAATTTCCTGATAATGGAAAATTTTTGTTTAAGACAGCAACTTTTCCTGATCACTTTGGAGATTATACTTCAACAGCAATCACCTCGGTAGATGAAGATTTTTATAGGGAATTACCTCAAAAGCTGTTGGTGCTTGGATTCAAGGACACAACTAATTCAATCAATCCGAATGAATTCCATAAATTTTTGTCTCATGTTCAAAGCAAACAAATCGACCAGATGTATACTTACGAAGAACCAGGGAAATATTTCGTTGTTTGTTTTCTATCTGACAAAAAATCGTTGCTTATACAACGTGTAAGCTGGTAAAACTTGGTATAACAAGCGTTTCAAGGCGGACCCTGATCTTCATCAGTGCAGGCTTCTTCATCAGTGCAGGCTCCGGCAGGATTCGCTGGAAAGCTTGTGGGCAATAAAAATATTCAGTTACTTCATTTAAAAACGAGAACCTGCGCCGCTTAAACGCCAGGTCGTTATGTTGCTTAAATGGATACTAACTTAGAAGAAACTATATTAAGAGCATGTAAAAATGAGGTGGATTATTCTTCTCGTTTTGAAGACAAGATTATATCCATACAAAAAAGTGCAGAAGAATACTTCAAAACTGTAATTGATATAAATAACGATATGAATTACAGTGCATCAAACAGACTAATTTTCTATATGGATAGAAACTCTAAACTGTTAGAGGATACCACGAATTTTACTAAGGAGAATCGTTGGTTAAATGCAGACCATATCGTTGAGGTTTTAATTAGTTCACTAGGGGATTTTTATTGGTCTAGGGTAACTGGGAAGAAAAAAATCCTCAGATTCACACTTAAAAAAAATGCAACAAGAACTGACGGGTTTTCTACTAGCGTTCTGCAGAATAAGACTAGAATTGATGAGTTTATTGAACGCTTAGGTTTTCAAACCATACCTGATCCACTTCTTTGGAAAACAGTACCAGAAATAAAAACAGATCTAGAAGGAAAACCAGCTACTGTGTTTGACATTATTTTTTCAGAGATATAATCTTAGCAACATAACAAGCGTTTCAAGCGGATCCGCCGGTGGTCGGACACCACTCTGATAACACGGTTCGGGTCGTTATTTTAACCCTCATACTTACCGCCCAACCCCCTAGTCATCACTATCATCCCTGAAGTGTTCGAAGACTTCCGGGATCACTTCCAGGGGATAGCTGGAATTGGAGTTGATGAGTATGCAGATCCCGATATTGTCATCCGGAGCAAAGGCGATCTCACTGCGATAGCCATTCACATATCCACCGTGATACACTACCCTTTGTCCGTGGTTGTCAAGGATTCTCCATCCCATTCCATAATGTGATTCATTCACCCCGTCCCAATGACTGCTGAAGCGCCGGTTATTCATAGTGGCACGGGGTTCATATATCTCCTCCAGTGTTTCCTGTGAGATCAGCTCCGGGTGGTAGCCGGTCAACAGCAGCAACCATTTGCCCATGTCAGATGCAGAAGCATTGATCCCTCCGGAGGACACTGCATTGTAATACTTATTGGAGATCGGGACCGGAACCCTCCCCTTCGATCTGGAATGATAGACATGGGGAAGTGCTGTATTTCCGGAATTACGGATACTGTCATAACTGGAAGATGCATTTTCCATGTCCAGCGGCTGAAAGAGCCTTTCCTGCAACAGGGTATTGAAATCGGTTTCGGTCTCTGCTTCCAGCACTTTCTCGATCGCGGAAAAGGCCGCATTCTGGTAGGCCAGTTGTTCCCCCTCTTTGGCGATCAAGGGTACATTTTCCAGTCGGGGAATGATGCGGTCCAGGGAAAGTCCGTCCTCCACCAGATTTGTGTACGCATGCCGTGGTAATCCGGTGGTATGCGATAACAAATGGCTGACATTCACCCTCTCCGTCTGATCAGGATCGTTCAGCTTGAAATCGTCCATATAGTCTGACACCGGATGATCCCACTCCAGGACACCCTCATCCACAAACACGCCTGCCAGCACTGAAGCAAAACCCTTGGACACACTGCCCAACCTGAATACCGTATGTTCATCTACAGCGCCCTCCTTACCTTTCTCTTTCACCCCAAACCCCTTTTGGTAGATAACCCTGCCATCTTTGACGATCGCTACAGCTCCTCCGGGGATCCGTTTATTTTCCAACCCCTTTTCAAAATCCTGTTCAAATGTCTCCAGGTATGCTGCTAAGGAGTCATCCATTACCCATTCTTCATTCTGTTCAAGCTCATTTTGTTCAAGCTCATTGGGTTCTGAGCGAATATCGGTGCAGCCCGAATATGTTCCGAAAATGACCGCGAGAATGAGTAATGAAATAAAAGATCTGATCACTGAACTACTTTATATATAAGCGAACTGCCGTTCCTGTTTTGCGTTGATGATGTCCAAGAATACTAAAATATGAATACGATGTATACTGAAATTGAAGGGAAAATCTGACAGGATGAATTCGTTCGGTTACCGTTTGCTGTTTGAACTCGTTCCCATGTTCTGCCTGGGAATACGGCCCGGAGGCTGGAGCTTCTGGATTGAATTACGAAGGAAGACCTTCGTAACCAGTGCAACCTCTCCTACTCACATTCTTCTGTCTGAAAATTTTTGTCTAATCGGTGTTTCGTATGCGGGGATAAATCCCCTTCTTGTGTAAGCTTGTTGATTTCACAAGCGAGGGGTTTCAACCCCGAGTCCCCCGGGATTGGTCTCAATGCTTTCCTTCCCCTACGACGTGATCTCCAGGACAACAATTCCCAAACACATTGTCTGAGATTGCTTCGTCGGCTTCATCCATTCCCAATTCTGCAATTCAATACTCCTTGCAATGACTTTTCTGGTAGTTGTTCTTTTCAACCAAAACTCCACCCTCCTCGTCTTAGCATTGTCATGTGATATAAAGGTTGATTATCAGCCCTTACACTGTCTTAAACCTTAACTAAATAAAGGGTGAGTTATATGAAGATGATACTATCTGCTCTTCTGATGGTCCTCTCTCCCATAATAGGTGGTCAAGAGGATTATTTAAATGTATGCCTGGAGAATCCCAATCTGTATAAGATCTCCGGCAAAGTTGTAGATGCGGAAACCGGAGATCCACTCGCTGCCGTAGTGGTATCGATCAAAGAAAAGCTGGTCGGTACCACTACGGATGTGAATGGACATTTTGAACTGGAAGTCCCCGCAGGAACCCACAAGCTCTCAGCAGTCTATATTGGCTATGAGATCCAAACCCAATCCATCATTGTAAAAGACAAAGATGTGACAGGCATTGTATTCAAAATGAAGCAAGATGTCATACAGGGTGAGGAAATTGTAGTCACTGCTCAAAGCGATCGAAAAACTCTTACTGTAACCAATCAGCTTGCTGCTGAATCTTCACAAAGAATCAGAGGAGTTTCAGGGATGGGATATACTTCTGCTCCTTCCCCACAGTATTACCAGAATGCGGAAGAATACGATACCATTTCGGAGAATATCTTTAAGTGGGCTCAGAAAACGCCATTGTCTACTTTTTCCATCGATGTGGACGGTGCTTCTTATTCCAACGTTCGTCGTATGATAATGGATGGATATCTTCCAGTGGCCGATGCGGTTCGCATTGAGGAAATGATCAACTACTTCAGTTATAGCTATACCGAGCCCGATGACGATGATCCGTTTGCAGTTAATACCGAGATTGCTCCCGCTCCATGGAATCCAAAACACCAACTGGTGCAGATCGGCATCCAGGGTGAAAAGGTAGATGCCGAAAATCTGCCACCAAGTAACCTGGTGTTCCTTTTAGATGTTTCCGGTTCAATGGGATCCCATGATAAACTTCCGTTGCTCAAGAAAGGATTCAAGTTACTGGTGAATAATTTGAGAGAAGACGATTTTGTCTCTATTGTAGTATATGCGGGAAGTTCCGGATTGGTACTCCCGCCTACTTCCGGTGCGGATAAAGAAACGATCCTGGAAGCACTGGATAAACTTCAGTCCGGGGGATCAACAGCCGGTGCAGCGGGAATTCAGCAGGCATATATAGTAGCTCAGGAAAATTTCAGGAAAGATGCGAACAACAGAGTGATCCTGGCTACTGATGGCGATTTCAATGTTGGAGTATCCAGTAATGAGAAACTCATCGAACTGATCGAAGAAAAAAGAGACAATGGCATCTTTCTCTCTGTACTTGGATTCGGAACCGGCAACCTGAAGGATTCCAAAATGGAACAGATCGCTGATCACGGAAACGGAAATTATTATTACATCGACAATCTGCTGGAAGCTAAAAAAGTTCTGGTCTCTGAAATGGGTGGAACCCTGCATACTATTGCCAAGGATGTAAAGATCCAGGTGGAATTCAATCCGGCCAATGTGCAGGCTTATCGACTGATCGGCTATGAAAACAGGCTCCTTGCCGATGAGGATTTCAATGACGACACCAAGGATGCCGGTGAACTGGGTGCAGGTCATACAGTAACTGCTTTGTACGAAGTGATACCGGTGGGTGTGGATATCGACAGCGACCTTACCGATGTGGATCCGCTTAAATATCAGAAGCCTACGCAACCGCTCAATTCCTTCAGTAATGAGATCATGACCCTGAAACTGCGTTATAAGCAACCTGATGGCGATACCAGTAAGCTTATCTCAACGGTGATCACCAAAGACCAGATCACAACAGAGATGTCAGAAGATCTGTCGTTTGCCTCTGCTGTAGCTTCTTTTGGGATGCTGCTACGGGATTCCAAATTCAAAGCCGATTCCAGCTTCGACCTGGTTAAAGAACTAGCCAGAAAAGGTCGTGGTGCTGATGAAAACGGCTACCGGGCTGAGTTCCAGAAAATAGTGGAACTGGCCGATCTATTGTACGAGGGTCAATCTAAGCGTTGACCTAACTACTACCAAGCGATCCCGCATCCTGAACAGGGTGCGGGATTTTTTGTTGCCAATAGATCCGGATTTGAAACAATTTCCCTTGTCTGCTCGTCTCAGGACAGAACTTTGTCTCTGAAAATCAATGAATCAACGCGAAAAAAACAAAGGCCGGGCATTCGGCAATGATAAGGACCCCAATTTTGATCTTGATAGCTATATCGAGGAAAAATCACGGGAAGGACAAGCTCAGCAACAAGCACCTGAGGAACTCCCAAAAGACGAGAACTACCGAACCCGAAATTCGATCGCTATCGTAGTGGTGGCTGCACTTATGTTTCTCTGGGCTTTCGACTGGAGTCCTGGAAATGCTTACAATTTTTTCTTTGGGTCGGATGAAAATGCAGCCGTAGTTTCAGAAACAGGATCTGGTGTAGGTGTAGGAGTAACCACACCCCCTGTCCCACCGATGCCTCGAGTTGAACCTGTAGCTCCCGTTGCACCGGCAGAACCCGTTGCACCAGTGGTCAGCTCCCTGGATATTTCGATGACGGATTACCTGATCGAATTACGGAATTTTGGGCTATTAAGTGATGGCAAACTGTCTACCTTTGAAGCCAGACAGCTGTACGATGCTGGTGTTCCCATCAGTTATATTCATCAGATCGATGACCGCGGTTGGCTGGAACACTTCTCCTTTGTTCATATTTCAGAATTCTATCGCAATGATGTACCAATGCAGTATCTGGAGTTGCTGGAAGAAGCCGGATTCCTGTTCGAGTTTTCATTTCCCGCCATTACTGAATATTACAGAGCGGGTATCCCAATAGATTATTTACAAAACATGGATCAGGCCGGATACCTGAACGAACTTTCTTTTCCGGCGATCACTGAGTTCTACAGATCGGGGGTATCCAACGATTATTTAAATAAAATGAAAGAAGCCGGTTACCTTGATGATCTTTCATTCGTGTATATAACTGAGTATTTCCGAAATGGAGTTACCACGGAATTTCTGGATAAACTCAAGGAATCAGGTTTATATGATGACCTGAACTACCTGGATGTGGTTGATTTGTACAAACGAGAAAATTGAGATTAGCATTATGGGCACTAAAGAAAATACCCGAGGCACCAAACTGAATAATGACCTGGATCCCGATTTTGATCTGGACGGATATATTGAGGAACAGGCAAAAGGCGCTTCATCAGGATCTTCAAAAGCGGATCAGGATGAGATCAATCGTGATGGATCCTATAAAGTGAAAAACTCACTCACAATCGTTGCTGTTTTCACAGTGCTTTTTCTATGGGCCTTCGACTGGAGTCCGAAAAATGCTTACGAATTCTTTTTCCCCCCTGAACCACAAACAGTAGCAACGACATCGGGTGCCGGAACCGGAGCCATTGACATCAGGATCCCTCCTATCAACATTAATATTCCTGATTTCGAGATCCCGGACATTGAAATACCTGATTTCGAGATCCCTGACATCGAAGGAATGCCAGTGCCGGCAGGAACTAATAATGCTCCCCCACTCGATATGAGTTACACCGATTATCTTGCTGCTCTTAACGATCTTGGTTATCTGGATGAGTTCGGGAGTTCTTCACTTTCGACATTGTACCAGAATAATGTACCGGTTTCTTACATCGATCAGTTCGGTAAAGCAGGAATGCTGAATGATTTCGGTGGTACATCCATCACCCGATTTTTTAATAATGGAGTGCCTTTCAACTACATTGTGATGTTTAAAGAACGCGGGCTCCTGGATAATCTGGGCAGTACTTCTATTTCTCAGCTTTATGCAAATGAGGTACCGATGAGCTATATCGACCAATTCCAGAAAGCAGGAATCATGGATAATTTCGGAGGGCAATCAATCACACGATTATTTCAGAATAACGTCCCGGTATCCTACATCCTGGAGATCAATGAGATCGGTGTATTGGATAACTTTGGCAGTACTTCCATCAGCCGGCTTTATCAGAATAATGTACCTGTCAGCTTTATAAAAGAACTTAATGAACGAGGCCTGTTAGACAATATGTCTTCCAGCTCCATAGTAGATGCATATAACATTGATGGTAACTGATTATGAATAACTCAGAGTTTAATTTCAAAAGTAAAAAGTCAGATAACGAATTCGATCTGGACGCCTACCTCGAAGAAAAAGGCAGAGTAGATCATACTGAAAATACCGTTGGGACTCAGAAAGAGTCATCAGTTTGGAGTGATACAGCAAAAAATTCCATGCTGGTTGTGCTAACACTGGTGTTGTCTGTGCTTTGGTATCACGACTGGAATCTGGGCAAACTGAACGATCGTTTCTTTGGTGCCCCGGAAACAGCAGCGTTCGCCCCCCCTCCGGTTCCAGTACCAGACCCTGTTGAAATTCATATTCCAGAACCTAATGTTAAGAATCTTGTGCTTGCCGAGCTTCAGGAAAAAGCATTAATCGATCGATTGCGCTTTAGCGAACAGGCAAGAAATGCTCGTATTCTAGCTAACCGGGATGCAATACGAAACATAACTCAAACCAGACTTCAGGAGAAACTGGAGAAGCTTAATGCTGTTGGAGATCTGCAATTAGAACTGGGAAATATATCAGAGCAGATCCAACAAGCGATGGAAATCCAGAACGCATTAAGAATGGAAGATATTGAACGTCTTAAGATCATGCAGAAAGAATCGGAATCGGCCGATCAATCACAGAAATAAGGGATCATTATGGCAATGAAGACAAAATATTCGAACAAAGGATCTGATCAGGATTTTGACCTTGATGCCTATCTCAATGAAATGGCAAATCAGAAGATGCAAGAGAAACCGGGATTACAGGGTAAAATCGAAGACAGCTATAAAGAGCCGACCGCCAAACGAAACTTGACAGCGATCGGAGTGTTTTTAGTGATATCTGCGATCTGGTTGTTTACCGCAGGTCCTTTTGCAGATCAAAGTCCTGATAATTATGAATTCAATTTTGGTGATGAACCAACAACTGAATTTGCACCTCCTCCTGCACCAGCGGAAATGCCTGCACCACCTGCTCCTGTCAATATCAGCAGCTATTCCGGTGAATTTGTGGACTACCTGGCAAGAGTAAATGAACTTTTCCCGGATCAGTTTACCACCAGCGCTGTTCAGGGAATGTATAATTCAGGAGTTCCAATAGAATATTTAGAAGCGCTTAATGATCAGGGTTTCCTGGATGAATTCTCCTATTCAGCCATTATCGGACTTTACAATGGAGGGGTTCCATTAGAATACCTGACCCAGCTTGATGGCGCAGGTCTTATCGACGAGTTTTCTTATTCAGCTATTATCGGGCTATTCAACGGCGGAGTACCGATTGAGTATATCACTCAAATGCAGGAAGCCGGTTATGTGGATGAATTCTCTTATTCGGCTCTCATCGGATTATACAATGGCGGTGTTTCTCTCGAATACCTCAATGAAATGAACAATGCCGGTTTTGTGGATGAACTCTCCTATTCAGCCATCATAGGCTTGTACAATGCCGGTGTTCCTGTGGGTTATATGAATGAGATGAACGAGGCGGGCTATCTGGATGAGTTCTCGTACTCAGCTGTCATTGGCTTTTACTCAAGTGGCGTACCACTTGGTTATCTGAATGAAATGAACGAAGCAGGATATCTTGATGAATTTTCTTATTCAGCTGTTATCGGTATGTACAGCAGCGGGACACCCATTTCCTACCTGAATGATCTTAACACCGCGGGCTATCTTGATACGTTTTCCTATTCAGGTATTATCGGATTGTATAGTTCAGGTGTTCCGGTCGAGTTTCTCACTGTTCTGGATAACAGGGATCTGCTTGATGATATGAGCTACTCGGATGTGATCCAGGCATATTTGGCAGATAACTAGTCAAGAATATTCAACATTCAATATTCAATGCTACTTAAATATTTATTATTGAATGTTGTTCGGTTCTCACACTTCGTCCAGATCCCGGAATTGCAGACTATACAGGTGGCTGTATAAACCATTTTTGATAAGTAGTTCCTGATGGGTTCCTTCTTCCACGATCTCGCCTTTATCCATCACCAGAATACGGTCGGCATGCTGTACGGTCGATAGACGATGCGCGATGACGAAGGTAGTTCTGCCTTTCATCAATCGGTAAAGTGCTTCCTGAACCTGTGCTTCAGATTCAGAATCCAGAGAAGACGTCGCTTCATCAAGCAGCAGTATCTTAGGATCTTTTAGAATAGCCCGTGCGATAGCGAGTCGCTGGCGCTGTCCCCCGCTTAGTTTAACTCCTCTCTCACCGATCATGGCATTATACTTTTCAGGGATCTCACTGATGAAATCATGGGCATTGGCATCTATGGCAGCAGCCTCAACTTCTTCATCTGTAGCTTCCAGCCTTCCGTATTTGATATTTTCTTTGATGGAGGTTCCAAACAAATGCACTTCCTGTGGTACAATCGAAATATGCTCCCGCAATGATTTTGCCTGTACTTCATGGATCTCTTTTCCATCCACTTCGATACGTCCTTCCTGGGGATCGTAGAATCTTGGGATCAAATTAAGTAATGTGGTTTTACCTGCCCCACTTGGCCCTACAAGAGCTATGGTCTGTCCAGCTTCCACATCAAATGAAATATTCTTCAGGATCGGACGGTCAGGCTCGTAAGCAAAGCTTAGATCCTTAACTGAAATATGTCCTTCTATTTCTCCGATCTCGGGAGAGCCTGGTTTATCCAATATCTCTGGTTCTTCTTCCAATAACTCAAAAATACGCTCTGATGCACCTGCAGCTGTATTTACAGCAGTATATAGTCTTGATGTCTGGCTGATCGACCGTGATATATTAAGCGCATAAATGATAAAAGCTACCAGATCACCCGCGGTTAAACGTTCTGCAAGTACTTCCTTACCGCCATACCAGAATATGATCACAAGAGTACTCATGAACATGATCCCCACACCCGACCAGAAGAACTGGGTAAGTACCACCTTGCGGCGGGCAGTTAAAAACAGTGCCTCAATAGCTTTGGAATATCGTCCTACTTCATACTCTTCCCGCACAAAAGCTTTAACAAGTCTTACAGCGCCAAGAGCATCTTCAGCTACTGCTGTTGATTCGGCCAGTTCATCCTGTATTCCCCTCGACAGTTTCCTGATCTTCTGACCAAAATACCGGGTCGCTATCGTCACGAAAGGAACGGTGGCAAATATAACCGCACTGAGACGCCAGTTTAATACCACCATCAACGAAACTGAACCCACCATTGAAAAGGTAATGGTAAGCAGCTGAGGCAGGGAATCGGTTAACGCTGTTCTAATAGAGCCCACATCATTGGTAAGTCTAGAGGTGATCTCCCCCAGTCTCCGTTCAGCAAAAAAGCGGAAACCAAGCCGGTGCAGATGTTCATACACTTTCTTCCGGAGATCAGTCACCACCCGTTCTCCAACCCACTCAAGATGATAGTTTCCAAAGAAGGTAAAGGAGGCCTGAAGAACAAAAAGTCCCATCAAACCGATGGCGAGTATATTAAGCAGTGAATCATTTCCCTCTTCGAATACTGCATCCAATAACTCCCGTAAGCCAAGAGGAACCGAAAGCCAGATCGCCGATCCGATCAAAACCACAACCGTCGCCAGGTAAAACCGGGCACGATAGGGCTTACTCAGAGCAAAAATTTTGACAAGCGTTTCTTTCAGGGTCGCCAACCCTCTTTTCTCATCTTTTTCTTTTTCTTTCATACCCAAAATTTTGGCAAATATAGTGCCAACTAATTAAGATTTTTTCCTTTCAATTTGCTATCTATCAGCTATTGAATAAAGATTCGATCGATCATGGATGGAGAAACACTTACCTGGATATTTGTAATAGGCGGAATCATCCTTATGGTACTGGAAACAGTGCTTCCAACGGGTATGTCGATGGTTCTCGGTTTCAGTGGACTTGTTATCGGAATTCTCAGATTGATCGGTTTATTCGGGGATCCTGTTACTGCAACTTTGGCATGGGTAGCTCTTTCTACAGTTCTGACGGTAAGCGCCCTCCCCTTTATCAAGAAATATTTTGGTGGAGAGACTTCCTACAAATATGCTGATGAAGATTACGAAGCTATGGATCAGATCGTGGATGTTGTAGAAGACATTGATGAACTGAGCAATGAGGGCAGGATCAGGTATCAGGGTATCTCATGGCAGGCCCGGTCGATGGAAGGTATCATCCCGGCCGGAACACAGGTTCGAATAAAGTACCGGGAAAATACAACCTGGATCGTGGAACCCGTGGACAAACTGGATGAGCCCGTGAATCAAAAACTTAAAGAATCAAACAAGGGATAATATGTTTTGGACATCACTACTGGTTGCCATGATCGTCCTGTATTTCATCTTCACAAGGCTATTCATCATAGTTGAATTTCGTGAAGAAGTGATCCAGGAGCGATTGGGTAAATTCAAGAAAAATTTAAAACCGGGTTTTCACTTCCTGGTTCCGTTTATTGATCGTCCGGCTTACAGCCGGGAGATGAGAGAGCAGGTGCTGGATGTACCCAGCCAAACTTGTATCACCAAAGATAATATTGAAGTGGCCGTAGACGGGTTGGTATACATCAAGGTTATGGATGCCTACAAAGCCAGTTATGGTATTTCCAACTATCAGGCTGCGGCGGTAAACCTTGCCCAGACAACTATGCGTAGTGAAGTTGGTAAGATCACTCTCGACGATACCTTCTCTGAGCGCGAAAAGATGAACGAGAATATCGTACGTGAGATCGATAAAGCCGCTGATCCCTGGGGAATAAAAGTGTTGCGGTATGAGATCAAGAATATACGTCCTTCCAACGAGATCGTAGATACGATGGAAAAGCAGATGGAAGCCGAACGTGAGAAACGTGCTGAAATCACCCACTCTGAAGGATTCCGCCAGGCACGGATCAATGAATCTGAAGGGGAACAGCAATATCAGGTTCTCACTTCTGAAGCAAACCGGCAAAAACGAATCAACGAAGCTTTGGGTAAAGCCAAGGAGATCGAGTTGGTTGCACATGCCACAGCAAAGGGCATTCAGCGAATAGCAACTGCCATGCAAAAACCTGGCGGAGAACTGGCTGTGAAGACCAAACTTGTTGAACAATACATCGAGGAATTCGGAAATATCATCAAGAATTCAAATGTATCAGTGCTGCCGACCGAAACGGCTAACCTGAAGACCTTCTTTGAAGGTGTTGGTGTTGTTAGTGATCACGCCAAAAACAAACAACCTAAAGGAGGAGCTTAAGATGGGTTTTTTAGACATTATTGAAAATATCAGCTTCGCAGTGGTGATGATCATCTCCCTGTTCTTCCTGTTCAAGGTGGTACAATCATTCCGGCTGGTTCCAAACCAATACGCTTACATCGTTGAACGGCTGGGAAATTATCACAAAACACTTGGGCCTGGTTTCCATGCCCTTATTCCTTTCCTCGACAAAGTGGTCTACAAGCAGGATCTGAGAGAAGAAACCATAGAGGTTGAACCTCAGGAGTGTTTTACTAAAGACAATGTTAAGGTTGAAGTGGATGGCGTTATCTACCTGAGTGTAATGGAACCGGTAAATGCCAGTTATGGCGTCACCAACTACCGATATGCGGCTATTCAGCTGGCGCAAACAACCACACGTTCGGTGATCGGACTCATGGATCTTGACGAGACCTTTGAGGAACGTGCCCGGATGAGTAAAGAAGTGGTTGACGTACTTAGTGAGATGGAAATGCCATGGGGAATTAAAGTTCACCGATACGAGATCAAGAATATTGTAACGCCCCGAACCGTGCAAAATGCCATGGAACGGCAGATGACCGCTGAACGCGACCGCCGGGCTGTGATCGCTAAATCTGAAGGTATCAAAGGTTCCAAAGTGAATGATGCCGAAGGGGTTAAAGCAGAGATCATCAACATCTCTCAAGCTGAAATGCAACGACGCATCAACGAGGCTGAAGGTGTTGCACAGGAGATAGAATCACTGGCTGAAGCAACAGCGATATCTATTGAGAAGATCGCAGAAGCTCTCTCACAACCCATGGGAGCTGAAGCCATGCAACTCAGACTGGCTGAGAAATATCTTGGGCAACTCAAAGGTCTGGGGCGTGATGCGAATAACATCATCCTCCCACGTGACATCTCTGATTACGAAGAAGTAATGAAGGGACTTTCACTGAATGAGTTGAATAAGATCAATAAGAAATAGGAATAGAACGACGATTGACGAATGACGACTGGCTGTAGCCGTTCGTCGACCGTCTTTTGTCGTTTTTCAGATCGCTTTGTAGCTTTTACCCTGCTGAAGCATTTCAACACCTTCACCGGTTCTGAACTTCACAGGAAGTGTAATAAAGCCACCATCATTATTGGCTTTTTTAACGTTAAAGTGAAGATGAGGTCCGGTAGCATAACCTGTTGCGCCGGAATAACCTATCAAAGTACCAACCCGTACCCGCTGACCAACTGCTACTATTGCGCCGTTCAACTTTAAGTGAGAGTAATCAGCCAGGGTTCCATCGTTATGAAGTATGGTGATGTAGTTGGCTTTATGCATATAATCTTCGGATCCGCCTCCACTGTTAAAATTCTCCACTACTTCAACTACCACACCTGAACGGGCTGCAAAAACTTCGGTTCCTTCATCAAGATCGAAATCGAGCGAATAATTAATTCGTCCGACATGTGAAAAACTACCGTGATACCCTTGTGTGACCTTATGTGTGTCTCCCACATGGAAAGGAAGTCGATACTCATAGCTATCATTATGCTTCGCGAATATGCTTCCCATATAATATTTATAGCTCGACTTAAACTCCCATTTCTCATTTTCCCGAACCGGCGAAAGAATCGCGATCAGTTTCTCTGATCTCCCGTTAATAACATCTGAAAGCGGCAGTCTCTTACTAGAAGACATATTGTTTAGCTCTGCATCAAGCTCAATGGTAACAGGATATATATTCTTATTACGGGCATGTAATTCCACTACCCCATCCTTTTCAACGCGGTATACTTCTACGGTTTGTTCCTGCCTTCCGGAACCCAGAAAAAGAAGTACAAAAGTAACCCAAATCAATTTCATGGTTTAAACTTAGCCAATCCTGATAAATGATGTACTATTCTTAACCAGTCATTTTTATATTCGCTTATGAATATGTTCGCACTTTACCTTGTTTTTCTGCTGGCGGTTAGAAGAAGCACTGAACCCGATGACCCGGAATTACTTCTGGCAATTAAGAACGGGGATCATACAGCGTTCCGAACTTT
The DNA here is from genome assembly GCA_030427885.1 of Rhodothermia bacterium. Classification (GTDB taxonomy): domain Bacteria; phylum Bacteroidota; class Rhodothermia; order Balneolales; family Balneolaceae; genus JAUICM01. The sequence continues at coordinate 582,855 of JAUICM010000003.1, forward strand.
CTTTGAGAAGCATCATAACTACCTGTACCATTTTCTATTGAAAAGAGGTGTTTCTGAGCAACAGGCTGAAGACCTGATCCAACAAGCTTTTGTGATGATCTGGGAGAAACGGGATCAGATCGACGAATCTAAATCACTTCGCTCTTACCTGTTCCGAATCGCATATACCAGAATGCTCAATGTATTCCGGGATACAGCTAAATTCTCTGAAGAAGCTGAACCTGATCTCGAACAGGGTACTCACGAAACAGACAAACTGGTTCAAACAAAGGAACTGGGACAGGCTATCGAACAATCCATCAGTTCTATGCCTGAAAAACGACAGGAGGTTTTTCGCTTGTGCTTCATCCAGGAGTTCACTTATAAAGAAGCTGCTGAAGTAATGCAGGTTTCGGTAAAGACCATTGAGAATCACATGGGACTGGCTTTAAAAGATCTGCGCGGGAAGCTGGAGCGGTTTAGGTAGGTTTAAATTAAAACGAGTGTATCAGATCAGTTGGATCTTTAGCAAATTCCAGGTGCTTTTTCTATTAACTGCTAATCTTGCATTTTTTTAATATGCTCTGCCACATCCACCAGTGGTGCGATCCAGATCTCTTTCTCTTTTGATTTGAGATATTCGATCAATTCCTGATGTGCTTTCAGATAGACGTTCAGTCCATGCTCACCTCCTACACCGTGGAATAGAAATACCAGCAACGCTTTCTGTTCGATGGCTTTATCCACCATTTCAATAAGCTCCTGACCAGATTCACCGTTTATCATGAATGCCCCGATATTAAAAAGATCTACAGAACCTGACTTCTCATATCTCCCGGTTACTCCCCTTGCGCCGACAAACTCAGATCGAATAGTATCTACATAACTTTCTCCCCCTGCTTCCATATCACCACAAGGATATGCCAGAGTTCTGTTTTCCGGTTTTTTCCCATCTATCTTTGAAAGAATTAAGTTTGTAAGAACGATCTCATCGGCCATTCGTTGAACTGAATAATTATTCAGATCGTAGTCCGGGCTAACAAATTCCCGACCTGCTCTTCCTCCTTCACAGGGATGAAACATGGTGTGATTGCCAAGTTCATGTCCCTTTACTGCTACAGGCTTCCACTCCTCTGACCGGTTTTTCAAAGCCGTAAAATTAGAAGTAAGATAAAAAGTCCCCTTTAATCCCAACTCATCCAGCGCCGGAATAACATTATCCAGATGTACATTAAGTGCATCATCATAGGTAAGTGATACAGCAGCTTTCTTTCCATTCCAAGGAGTTCTATCCTGAGCTTTAAGTTGACCAACACCTGTCGCCATCAGAAGTATGATTAATGATATTCCTTTCATTTCAAAAATGAGTTTCTTTTTATTCCGTTCGGATAATAAGCTATTTGGCCTGGTATTTGAATTGTATTTTTTCACAATTCCTGTTAGGGGTACTCTTCCACTCATGTGTACTAAGGGTGAATCAATGAAAACTCCTTAAACAAACAACGAGGAAACCCCATGAAAACACTAAGCACATTTAAACACCTATCAGTTTTGGCTGTCGCCTTATTGGTAAGCTTAGCAGCCTGTTCGTCTGTGAATAATGATACCGATGAGATCACAGAAGCAGATCTTGAGCTCGCCGCTCAGATCGTTGGAACCTCTCTTGCTGATGATGAATCAGGAATGATGTCGAGCATGTATGACACTTTTTCTGATATCGATGCCCAGAGTATTAGCTATGGAGGAAATGCACGTTTTAAGAATAACGGAGACCGTGGCAATGAACGCAGCGGACGCGGTGGTGAGCATAATTTCACCCACGAGTACGACTCTCTTACGGGAGTTCACACTATCTCTTTTGAGCGTTCAGTTGAAAACGACCGGTTTCAGAAAAGTATCAGCGTTGAACAGAAGATCATATTCACCGATCCTGACGGCGAATTCATTGCGCGCCCCAAAGAAAACAAAGAGGCGATCGAAACAATCTCATTTACCGGTTCTAAATCAGGTACGAGTGAGTCACCATACCGAAGCTCTAATTTCACCAAGATCGATAGCTTCTTCGTAGCCGGTCTACACTCTACCAGCACTACCCTTTCTATCGATGGCACCCACAACGGTACCGGTGAGATGGAAGGCACCCGAAGAGACAGCAGTACAATCTCAGGCTCATTTGAAGTAAGCATCGCTTTCGAAAATGTGGAAGTAAACAAAGATACTGTGCTGGCTTATGGTAACCTCGAAAACGGTGTAAGCGGAACCCTTACTTACAGTATTAATATGATTAAGACTGTGGATGGTGTTCCTGAAGAGAAGATCGTTGAAGGTACGATCGACCTCGAAGAAGACGGAACTGCTCTCATGCGTTTCAACAAATTCCCTAAAGTATTCCGCCTCTCACTGCTTGATGGTGAGGAATCAAACGGACAGGGTGACCGACGCAGACACAGATAATTAACTTCAATAAAAGCAGGTTGCTCTAAGCAGCCTGCTTTTCCTATTATCCACTACCATGACAACCGATACTAATCTCCCCGAAAACGACGCCGATCTTATACTTGCAAGATCTATAGGCGATGCTATTACTGAAGGCAGGACTTTTTCTGAACTTGGAGATGATCTGGTTGAGTTGCTGGTGGATCATAAAAACCAGGAGATACATGATTATCAGCAAAGCCATGCAAGAACCGAAGTTATTTGGTCAGCAATACAGGCACAGACCTCCACCCGGGTACTACCCCTCTATCAGCGTTCATCAACCATTGCATGGGTGGCGGCCGCAGTGGTACTCATAGCTGCTTTCATCGGATTTTACTGGATAAGCCTTGGCCCTGTACCAGAATTGATAGCTCAATCCGACTCCACTATTCAAACCATCAGCCTGGAAGATGGAACAGAAGTGACCTTACGCCCATATTCTCAGATCTATATGCTTACTGCTGATAAAGATGAACGAACGTACACCCTTGAAGGGGAAGCCTTTTTTGATGTAGTAAGCGATCCTAACCGGCCTTTTAGTGTTAGTTCAGGTGAAGGAACTGTTACAGTACTTGGCACTCGGTTTAACCTGAGTAACTGGGGTAATAAGACCAGTGTTTTCCTTGAGGAAGGAAGTGTGAGATTCTCAGCAAAAGATCAGGAAGTGCTCCTGAAACCCGGAGAACGAGCCGTTTTTGGGAATGGTGGAATGTCAGAACCCGAAATGGTCTCCGAGGCTGTGTATACCGACTGGATCAGCAATACCATTATCTTTGATGGAAGCAGCCCTGAGGACGTGGTTGCCGAGATCGGCCAGCATTACAACATCACTATCAATATTGATACCCTGAAAGACCGCAGCACCATTGACGGTACCCTTAGATTAGATTCTATCACACAAACGCTGGATGACCTGGGACTGGTATTGGGTGGCTCGTTCCGCGAGACGACCGAGAATAAATACACTTTCATTTCACAGGAATAATATGCGTGCTAACGTGCGATTGATTTTAGCTGTAATTGCATGTCTGTTTCTTACTAAGCCTGTGCTTCTTGCACAAAGTTATTCCTATACCAATCAGCCTCTGCGAAAGGTCATTACTGACATTGAAAACAATACCGAGTATCGGTTTCTTTATCGTGAAGCGCTGATATCAGATATCAAAGTAAGTATGGAAGCTGATGAGAATTCCGTAATGGCTCAGCTTTCTGATGAGCTAAAGCCTAATAATATTGGCCTTAAAGTTGATGAAGACCGTAAGCAAGCCCTGATCTATCGTTCGAGTGAGAAAGACGCCATCAAAACCATACGGGTGAATGGTTTCGTGATTGATTCCAGAACCGGCGACCGCCTTCCCTATTCCACGATCTCATGGAGAGATAACGGAGAACTTAAAGGAGTCGCATCAAATCCATCCGGTTCTTTTGATATCATCACCAATTCTGATGCTTCAGAGTTGTCGTTCATCGTTTCCTATGTTGGATACAAACCCCAATCTTTTGCCCTATCCTTTGACGAACAAACACTCTGGAAAGACATTTCTATCAGAATAGAACCCGAAGAATTCGGAGGAAAAGAGATCGTCATTAAAGGAGTTAATTTCTACACTATTTCTGACACTGTACTGGATGGAATGGTAAAAGTAGGTGCATTTAGTCCACTTGGTGAAAGCAATGCGGTCCGCTCTTTACAAATGTTACCCTCTGTGAATTTAAATAATGCCATAAGCGACGGGATCAATATCAGGGGGAGTAGTTCTGATGGATTTCAGGTATTACTGGATGGACAGGTAATGTACCATCAAAGTCATCTTTTTGGTTTGCTGGATGCGATGAATCCTGATGTTCTTAAAACCAGCGGTTTCTACTATGATATCACCCCGGCACAGTTTCAGGCACCATTGGGAGGAACTCTATCGCTGATCACTAAAACAGCTTCACTGAATGAAATCAGAGGATCAGCCGGGTTTAGTAATACTGCCGGAAATGCTACTCTTGAGATCCCGCTCTTAAAAGGAACTTCCAGCCTGCTTGTTTCCGGAAGACTTTCATATCTGGACAAGATCAATTGGCTTAATAACCAGCGCCTTGTAGAGTTTGGACTGGATGTTAACAGGCCTGCAGATGTAGTCCTGGAGCAACCCCCTCCTCCCCAGGGTGGCCCCAATTTTATACAAAGTATAAGTTTGAATACGATTGATGTTGAAAATACTGAAGCACAGTTCTATGATATCCATAGCAAGCTCTATTTTGAGACAACCAATGGAAATCAGTTCTCAGTAAGCGGGTATCTGGGACATGATGATGCCAGCCAGGATTATTTTCGTTCTGTTTCTGATATTCCTGTGGAATACACAACCACTAACTTCTGGGACACAAAAACCGTCTCTGCAAATTTCAGTGCCCGGCTTTCAGAAAACACCTTCTCAGAATCGAGCCTTGGCTTCAGTCATTATGAAAGTGAATATGCTAAAGATGACTTTGAGTTCCAGTTCCGTCAGGATCAGTCAGGACCTAACCGGGATTCCAGTATAACGGCCAGAATATCGCTCAGTAACTCCTTAACCGAGTTTACCGCCCATCAGTCCTTCTACACTACTTTCGAGGGCTTATCAATGAAATACGGGATAAAATACAGTGATTTCGATGTGGAGTATACTGAGATCAGTCTGTTAAGGAATTCTTTCAGAAACCGTAGAACCAGCCAGCTTGTTGACCTCTACCACCAGCTTGATATCACTAATTTTGAGCAGGTTAATATCAATCTTGGAAACAGGTTCCATTATTTCAGTAATGGCCGGTATCTGAAGTGGTCGCCCCGGGCTAAAGTTCAAATCTTCCCCGAAAGCATGGTTTCAGCCGGACTCGGTTTCAGCCGGAATTATCAATTCATGCACCAACTTCAGTTCTATAATATCAATAGTTCTGATTTCTGGGTGCTAACCAATGAAGATCAGCCACCCTCAGCTGTTAATTATTACACAGCCAGTATACAGTTTCGACCAGCTGATATGCTGTATCTCCAGGTGGAAGGATATTACAAAGCGTTCGAAAATCTCAGGTTCCATGAGCTGAATACCGGATTGGCCTCCAATTCATTCAGAAACGATGAATCTCCCTGGTTTTTTGAAAATGAAGGAATAGGAAAAGGGATCGAAGTTTTAATGAAAAACCGATTCAATAAGATCTCATTTACCAGTGCTTATACTTTGTCTTCCATCAAATTGCGGAATGACCGTATCAATAATGGGGATTATTTCTACGCCGACTGGGATCGAAGGCACCAATTTTCTATGGTCTCTGAAGTGGCGATGTTCACCGGTTTTAATGCTTATGTGTCGTATACTTATGGAACCGGTTCTCCTAATCGTTTCGATCTGCAACGTTTTCAGGAGACTCCCCGGCTTCCCGACTATTCACGCGTTGATCTCACATTCTCCTATTCTGTTCTGTTGCGTGAGAATGCTCTGAAAGTATCGGTTTCTATCTATAACCTTACCGATAACAGAAATCCGTGGTACGCGGAGCGCAAGCCAGTTACTATTGAAACCCGGAACAGAGAATTACGGGCTTCAGCTATGACCAACGTATTCGATCTTGGAATTCAGCCTTCCTTCAGTATTGCCTATTACTTTTGAAGAATCTCATCCTCAACAAAGTACATATCTACTTCGCCCTGCCCTTCTACACTTACCTTACCGCGATATTTACAGTTGAACTTTTCGTTCACGAAATCACACGTGGTGGCTGATATATTGATCTTACCGATCTCACCTACTTCTTCCATGCGGCTGGCCAGTATCACTGTTGAACCCCAGATATCATAGGTAAACTTTTTCTTACCCACCACACCGGCAATCAGGCTTCCACTGTGAATACCGATTCTCATCTTCCACTTCACAGCAGCCGTTTCATTTCTCATGGTAACATAATCCTGCATTTCTTTTGCTGCTTTTATACAGAGATAGGCATGATCTTCCTTTTCCAGCGGAAGTCCTGATACCGCCATATACGCATCACCAATAGTCTTGATCTTCTCAAGCCCATACTTCTCAATGATGTTATCAAAAGCCTCAAAGATCTCGTTTACTTCCGAAACCAGCTTTTTGGCCGACATCGTAGCTGCGGTTGCAGTAAAATTCTCGAAATCGGTGAACAACACACTTACTTCCTCATACCTTCGTGGCGATGCTTGTCCCTTATCTTTGATCTCATCAGCTATCTCTTTTGGAAGCATATTGTACAGCAATGCATCACTTTTCTCTTTCTCATTCTCTAGCAAAATTGTTCTTTCCTTCACTAGAGCTTCAAGTTCTTCATTGTGCTGCTGAACCTTTTCTTTCTTCTTACGTTCTTTGCCGATCTGAAAGTTGATGAATCCAACCAGGATCACAGTACCGAATATGGAATAAATACTATATGCCCACCATGTTTTCCATGGCGGAGGAAGTACCTTTATCCGGAGGGAAGTTCCTTCATCATTCCAAATTCCATCTTTATTAGAAGCCTTAACACGGAATATATAATTATATCCTTCCGGAAGATTGGTATAAGATACAAACCGTCGATTTCCAACATTCTGCCAGTCATCGTCAAAACCCTCCATTTTATACATGTATTGGTTTTGCTCTGGTGCAGCAAAGTGTAAAGCCGAAAATTGAAATGACATCACCTTTTCTTTCCAGGTAAGAGATATCTGTTCGGTCTCTGTAATTGATTTGGTCAACGGAGATCCAACCGGTGCTATAGGAACTTCCGTATTGAATAGCTGGAAATCAGTGATCACAACCGGAGGTACATATGGGTTGTCCCTGATACTATCTGGGCGAAATACCACCATTCCGTTTATCCCCCCAAAATACATCGTACCACCTTCTCCTTTGTAATATGCTCCAAACCTATACTCATTACTTGGAAGCCCATCCCCTCGGTCATATACTCTTACTGCTTCCGTTTCCGGATCAAAATCTGCAATACCTGAGTTTGTACTCAGCCACAGATGACCTCTGTCATCCTCAATAATTCCATAGATCACATTATTCGGAAGCCCATCTTTGGTTGTATATCGTGTGAATTTCTCAGTGCGGGGATCAAATTTATTCAGACCATTAATAGTCCCGATCCATAGATGTCCTTCAGAATCCTGGGTAATTACATTTACAAAATTATCACTCAGGCTTTCCGGATCATCGGGATTATAGGTATATCTTTTGAAGGTGCCTCTTACACGATCGTATTTATTAAGTCCGAAACCGTGCGTTCCTACCCAAAATACTCCTTTATTATCCTCATACATCGACCATATCTTGTTATGGCTTATGGTATTCGGATTCTCTGTAGAATGTTTGAATCTGGTAAATTCTCCGGTTTCACGGTCGTATGCATTTAATCCGTTATTGAGGGTACCAACCCAAATTATTCCCCGGTTATCTTCAAAAATAGTAGTAATGATATTTCCACTGATAGTCTTAGCATCGTGTGGATTATTTTTGAATTGTGTGAATTTTTCTGTCTTCCTGTCGAATCTGTTCAGCCCATCAATAGTTCCGATCCACAGGGCACCTTCGTTGTCCTCCAGAATAGCATTAACAAAATCATTGCTGATCGATCCCGGGTCTTTGGAATTGAATGAGTAGTTCTTGAATGATCCGGTTTCAGAGCTAAGTTTATTAAGTCCTCCACCCTGAGTACCGATCCAGACATTACCTTCTTCATCTTCATATATCGCCCATATATTGTTGTTGCTCAGACTGTTAGGGTTCGACGGGTCGTTCTGATATACCGTAAAGCTTTCTGAAGATGAGCGGATAAATTTGTTAAGAGCACCGTTTTGGGTTCCCACCCAAAGTACACCTGATCGATCCTCATATAAACTGGTAATAGAATTGTTGCTCAAATTGATCGGGTAGTTCAGTTCCATAAAGTTCGTGAACTTCCCGGTTTCCCGGTCCAGGATATTCAGGCCATTTAGTGTACCTACCCAAAAAGCTCCTCTTGAGTCTTCAAACAATGAAAGCACCCAGTTATTACTGATCGAACTCTTGTCATGATCTTTGGCAGTATACCGGGTAAATTCCTCAGAGATCGGATCATATTTATTTAGACCTCCAGCCTGTGTACCAACCCACAATGTGTTGTTTGCATCTTCGTACAGGGTTACGATCCAGTCATTACTTATGGATCTCGGATCTGAAATTTTGAATCTGAAGTTCTTCAGCTTACCTGTTTTACGGTCGAACCGAAATAACCCATCCTCAGTTGTTCCAATCCAGATATAATCATTACTGTCTCTGAACAATGCTGTGATACGGTCTCCTCCGAGGCTTGTGCTTTCATTCATTTCTGAATACACACTGAATTCATTTGTATTTGGATTCAGAATATTCAGCCCGTTTTGAGTACCTACAAGAATCACACCCGATTCATCAATAAAAAGAGAGGTTATGTAATTGTGGCTGATAGAACGCGCGTCCGCTTCGTCATGCTGGAAATGCATGAATCTGTCTTGTTCCCGGTTATATTTATTCAGCCCCCCTCCCTTTGTCCCGATCCAGAGTCCGCCTTCGGCATCTTCTACAATACTTGAGATCTGGTTGTTTGATATAGAAAACAGATCGTAAGGATCGTTTCGGTAAACGCGGAATTCATATCCATCATACCTGTTGAGACCATCTTCTGTAGCAAACCATAAAAAGCCTTTGCTATCCTGAAGGATGTCGTTTACTGTACTTTGTGAAAGACCATCTTCGGTTGTTAACTGCTCAAACCTGATTGACCATTCCTGTGCCTGTACCCCACTAAATATTATTCCCAGAATGAGAACCAGTAGACTGATCGATTTCAATTTAGTAACCCTCGAATTTCAGTTTAATGTCTGATCGAAGTGTAAGAATCTGTGCAACCGGAATTGGTTAGATTATTTTATATAAGGGCTCTATAAGCACGGGAAAAGCATCATTAATAAAGTCTAACGGAGACCTGCCTGCAATAATGCAGCAAGTCGCCGTTGTTGACTTAAAAATTTTAGCCGATCTCAGTCATTTCTGAGACTTAGTACAGGATTCTCTGTGGCTGCTTTGAACGATTGAATGCTAACAGTGACCGCCGCAATAATCATTGAAACACCTAAAGCGATCAGGAATGGAAATACATCCAGTTCAATTCGATACCTGAAATTAGAAAGCCATTCGTTAAGCAGGAACCAGGCAAGGGGTAGACTTATGAGGTTTGAAAGCAGGATCCATTTCAGGAAATCTCTGCCCAACAACACACTGATTCCTGTTGTCGTTGATCCCAATACTTTTCGTATCCCTATTTCCTTTCTTCGTTGCTGAACGGTGAATACAGAAAGAATGAACAGTCCAATAGTTGCGATCGCAATGGCCAGAAATGAAAAGTGTCTGATCATGCTTGAAAGTGTTTGTTCGGTGGCATAGGTCTGTGCAAATGTATCATCGAGAAAGGTATATTCAAACGGCCGGTTAGGAAGAAATGAATCCCATACTTCTTCAACACCACGAATGGCACTACTCATATCTGCGCCGCTTACTTTAATTGATACCGTAGGTAATGCCCTTGAGTATAGCATGATCAATGGTTCCACTTCATGACGTACAGTTGCAAAGTGGAAATCCTGAACAACACCAATGATCTCAACTACAGTTGGATTATCTGAGGTGGCTCCAAAAGTAAGGCTTTTACCTTCCCCTTCTTCCCATCCAAGCATTCTCAGAAAAGCCTGATTCACAATAGCTGATCTTCCTGAATCAGAGTACGCTTCTGAAAAATTTCTGCCTTCAGCCATAGTCATTTCCATTGTTGGAATGTACCCGCTGTTAATATTTGTGATGCTTGTTATTATGTTCTCATCACTGGAAACGCCTTCGGGAGTAACACCACCCCGCCCATATTGGTTACCGATCTGCTGTGATGATGCTCCTACAGAAACAACACCCGGAATTTTAGATAACTCCTGATAGAATGTCTCCGCAGCATTTGGAGTCGCTAACTGACCAGCGCTCAGCGTAACAATCTGGTCCCTTTCATATCCCAGATCCGCATTAAATATGTATGACATTTGCTGATATACTACAATGGTCCCGGCAAGCAGTGCCACTGAGATAATGAACTGAAGTACCACAAGTGAGTGACGCAGCATGGATCCTTTTGAACCCGCTGAGAACGTACCTTTGAGCACCGTTGAGGGGTTAAATGACGAAAGTACCAGTGATGGATACAATCCCGACAAGATCCCGATCATGATCACTCCAATCAGTGAGATGCCCAGGAAAGACGGATCGAGCAGCCAACTGGTATCGGCAAATCTGGAGTAAATATCATTGAATATCGGAATACTGAAATATACCAGGCCCAATGACATTACAAACGCCAGTAACACCATAAATATCGATTCCGTCAGATGCTGGAATATTAGTTGTGATCGAACTCCTCCCACTACTTTACGAACACCGATCTCTTTAGCACGGGAAGCTGAACGGGCCGTAACCAAATTCACATAATTGAAACAGGCCAGGATCAGTACCATCAATGCTATTGCCGACATGATAAAGACATTGCTCATATCACTTTTTCGGTTATTCTCATCAAATAGAATATCGGATGAATGTAAATGAACATCTGATAATGGGATCAAGGTTGGAAAGAACATTTCATACCCCCCATTCTCTGTTGCGATCTCCATCAGTCTGTCACTGTAAGATGCCATATCTCTGGACTTATCGAATAGCAGGTAGGTTTGAACATTGATACTATTCCAGGATGACAAAAACTGCACCCAATTCTGCTGGTCCTCGGCTGGAACAAGAGCCTGTAATACTTCAAACTGGAAATGAGAACTTGCAGGAACATCTTCCATCACCCCAACAACTTCCAGAAGAGAACCTTGTTGGTCTTCAATACTTTCACCGATCGGGTCCTTATCTCCAAAAACCCGGTTTGCAAATCCTTCTGTTACGACAATTGTTCTGGGACTGGTGAGAACATCTTCATAAGTACCTTTTTTAAGCTTGAAATCGAATAATTTAAAAAATGAATTTTCGGTCAGGTATGTATTCTGAACCTGATAATTTTCATTGTTGTACCGAACTGGGGTATTTCCAGCATTATAGATCCGAACCTGCTCCTGAACTTCGGGTATGGTTTCTTTTAAAGCAGGACCCAGGGCAGGATATGAAACTCCAACTCTTTGGGACGAGACCCCGCGTGCTTTGTCGATAGTTACGACTCTTGCAATGCGGTCATAGTTGGAATTGAATTTATTGAAGCTGATGTCTTCCCAAACATAAAGTCCGAGAATAATGAAGGCCGAAATACCTAAAACCAGTCCGAGTAAATTAACCCCGGTATACCCCTTATATTTCAGCAGATTGCGCCAGGAGATGAGAATAAAGTTCTTAAACATGATCGTATGTTAGGTTATAATTATAGTATTCCCTGCAAGGAATACCAGAACCTTACCCATTGACCAACTACCTGATAGTATAATTATCAGGATTCAATTCCCAATAACCAAATTAGATAAATTGTGTAAATGGCTTGGTACCGAACAGACGAAGCTTTTTCTTTTTAGTTTCAGAAGGATCTTCTTTTAAAAGATCGGACTTACTCAGATGATCAGGTGAGCTGGAATCTCGATAAGTACCGGACCTGTATCTGCTTCTGAATTGATCTCTTTCAGCAATTGAGTAACTGCTTTTTCACCAAGACTGGTAGTAGGCTGATCGATACACATAAATGGAGAGATCAGGTATTCATTGAAATCACTTTTACCAAATGTGAGTACCGTGATATCATTGGGATCAATTGAATTTTCCTTCATACATTTTAAAGCTCCCAGCGCTACCGGATATGTTACCGAGAACATCGCTTTGGGCACTCCATATTCTTCTAAAAGGCGCTTGAAACTCTGGTAGCCTGCTTCTTCACTATATCCCCCTTCTATAATTGCTTTTGGGTTCACAGCGATACCAGCACCTTTAAGTGCATCCAGATATCCTTGCTTTCGGTAATTACCGATCTCAACATAGTCATATCCGGCCAGATGGGCGATGTCGGTGAATCCTTTCTGAATGAGGGATTCAACTCCTTTTTTGGCACTGTTACGGTCTTCCGTACGCACATAGCTAAAACCTGCATTCTTAAAACCACGATCAAAGAAAACAAGGTCTATTCCCATATCCTTGACTGCATCAAAACGTTCCTCCGATTTTGTCTTTTCAGTGACGGAGACAAGTAATCCGTCCACCCGCATCTGGAGCATGGTCTCGATGTGCATTTTCTCAAGTCCCTCATCCTCGTGCGAGATACCGATGATCACCTCATAACCACTTTCGAATGCGGTCTTGTAGATACTTTCAACTACGGAGGCAAAGAAGTGATGGGCTATCTTGGGAATAATAACCCCAATGGTCTTGGATTTTGAGGAGGTTAAAGAACGGGCTACCAGATTGGGACGGTAACCCAGCTTCTTAGCCATTTTTTTAACCTTATTTCGGGTATCAACAGAGATATCCGGATGGTCGCGTAATGCTTTTGAGATGCTCACTTTTGTGAGTCCCAGTTCATCCGCAATGTCTTGTAGCGTAACTGATTTCATGCTTTCTCTGTTAATCCAAAATAAACTATTCTGTTGATCCTGTACTCAAAATTCCATCAACCTTTCTTTTATGCTCTTCTTAATATATCAGGTTCCTGTGATTATGCTAAACTTCAAAACCAAAGAAGGCTCCGGCATTTGTAAAACATATCTTCTTCACTAATCCACCCACCATATCCATATCTTCAGGAATAATTCCTTTTTGCATATCCTCGCCCAGCATGTTACACAATACTCTTCTGAAATAATCGTGACGAGGGTAAGACAAAAAGCTCCGGGAATCCGTGGTCATACCAATAAACTCTCCCAGCACTCCCATGTTCGAAAGGGATATGATCTGTGCTTCTATTCCTTCTTTTTGATCGAGAAACCACCAGGGTGGTCCGTGCTGTAATTTCCCGGGAAATGATCCATCCTGAAAATTCCCCAGCATGGTTGAAAACAACTCATTATCCCTTGGGTTACTATTGAAAAGTATGGTCTTGGGAAGTTTCGCTTCCGAATCTAGCCTGTTCAACATCTTAGCCAAAGGCCGGGCGATCTCATAGTCTCCAATAGAATCGAAACCAGTGTCACGTCCAAGTTCTTTCATCATTCGGCTGCTGTTATTTCGCAATGCCCCAATATGGAACTGCATTACCCATCCCCTGGAGTGATTCATCATCCCACAATAGTATAGAAATGCTGATTTGAAGATACGGGCATCCTTTTCCTCCACGATCCTTCCACGCATTGCGTTATCAAAAATGCTCGATACCTGTGACTTAGAAAAAGAATCTGCGTAAGGTTCGTCTATGCCATGATCTGATGCCCTCCCTCCTAGTTCGTGGAAGAAAGCATGTCTTTTGTCCAATGCTTCAATGAAATCATCAAATGTAGTGATGCTTATTTCGGATACACTTTCCAGTTTCTTTACCCAGGTACGGAATGCTTCCCCATTCTCGATCTCCATTCCGCGATCAGGACGGAAAGTTGGTACCATTTTAAAGTAAGTATCCTCACCTGCAACCTGAACATGGTACTCAAGAGAATCGGTTGGGTCATCAGTAGTACCGACGACCTTTACTTTATTTTTTTTAAGCAGGCCCCGTGTTGAAAACTCAGGAAGCTGCAATTTCTCGTTACATTCCTCCCAAATAGCCTCCGCAGTAGTTTCATTCAAAAGCCGGTCTGAGATCCCGAACAGATTCTTCAGTTCCATATGAGTCCAGTGGTACAATGGATTTTTTAGTGTATTAGGAACTGTTTTAGCCCAGGCCAAAAACTTCTCTTTATCCGAAGCAGAACCGGTGATCAAACTTTCGTCTACGCCACTGGTTCTCATAGCTCTCCATTTGTAATGATCACCATCCAGCCAAATATGAGTCAGATTTCGGAAATTAATATCTCCGGCGATCTGATCAGGCGGAAGATGACAATGGTAATCTATGATCGGTTCATCAGCCGCAAAAGTGTGGTACAGATCTTTAGCGAAATCGTTTTGTAACAGAAAGTCGTTGTGTATGAATTCTTTACTCATGGTTAGTAAAACAAATATTAAATAGTCATTGCTGTGAAGCCACCATCAACAGGTATAACAGAGCCGGTAACAAAAGAAGATGCGTTTTCTGAGGCCAGCCATACCACTGCACCTGACAATTCATCTGCTTCACCATAACGTTTCATAGGAGTATGATTGAAGATCGATTGTTTACGCTCTTCAGTAAGTATCTTGCGATTCTGCTCCGCCGGGAAGAATCCTGGCATGATCGCATTGACCCTGATATTATTTGGCGCCCATTCTCTGGCCAGAAAACGGGTCATATTGTTCATACCTGCCTTAGAAATGCTATAGGTAAAAACTTTCGATAAGGGGATCTCAGAAGAGGCTGAGGACATATTTATAATACTGCCACCAGTGCCCTGCTCTATCATTTTTGCAGCCACGATACGGCTCGCCAGAAATGCTCCTTTTAAATTGATATCAATGATCTTATTCCATTCCTCTTCGGTAAGATCCATGATCGGGGTAGTAGAATTGACACCAGGTGCATTGACGAGAATGTCCACCCGTCCCCATTTTTCAATTACTTCATCGATGGCCGCTTTGAGAGAATCTTCAGATTTGGCATTGGCCTGAAATGTTTTTGCCACCCCTCCCAATGATTCGATATTGGCAACCTGTTGATCAGCTCCCTCTTTATTACCGCTGTAGAATACGGCTGTTTTTGCTCCTGCTGATGCAAGTGCTTCTGCCATCTTTCCGCCTAAAACTCCACTTCCTCCTACTACAATGGCCACTTTTCCGTCCAGTGAAAACAATTCTGTTATAAAACTCATCTACTTTTATTGATATTTAGTAATAATTTCTTAACCGGTTAAGCCAGATTGATTCGAATGTAATCAAGTAGAGTTAACGGGTCAAGCTATTCAATTCGATTTACCATCTGAATAGGTCTCCCGGTAAAAATAGTCATCGGAAGGACGTCCAGGAGGACCTGTTAAATTAGGCTCTCCATCTGTTGAACCGGATCCCGTAAGATAACGGTCAACAACTTCAGGCCTGCCCTGCTTTGCAGCTTCGAGCATCAGCAAAACAAGGGGCTCTGGTGAATCAAATTTCGTATATATATGGTCAGTGGTTGGACGAAAAAAGCCATCGTGAAAATGAGCATTAATGATGTTATTTCCAATAACTTCTGCCAGCCGCAGGAACTCTTCTTTATCTGTTATTTCATACAGGTCCAATATTGCGGTTAAGATGGTGGCATCTGAGATCTCTGATTCAAAGTTCAGTTTTGGTTCGGTCCCAATGCTTTCTCCAATATCTCCAAGCTTCCAATCGATCATGATATTTCTTACCACATTCCAGAATATATCTTCGCCTCCGGTCAGTTTGGCTGCAGTGATATAAGCTAAAAGCATAGTTCCATCCGGTTCTATTGCTCTGAAAGGCGTTCCCTTTCTTCCATAATACCCGGTCCGGGGATAAACCTCCCCACTCAGATCCGTTCCATCCGACCACATCGGTTTAAATACATTGCGCTCTGAATCATACCCCCTTTCAGCATAGGATCTCAGACCACTCAATACCCATTTCCTGATCTTCGAGGCCATCTTGATATCATCGAGCTGCTCCGATTGATACAGTAGCATAAATGAACTCTGGCCATACAAAGTTCTCACCCTGCCTCCCCAAAGTACGTTCCCTTCCAGAGCTATATCGCCATATTTTTCCCCAAACTGGTTTTTAGCCCGGTCTCCATATCTGGAAAAAGTCAATTCACCGGTAAGTGGAGTTTCTTTGGGTGGTTCCTCGAGTTGAACAGGCTGACTGTATTGATAGACCCCTAACCCAGTCTTTTCATTTCGCGCTCTTACATATTGTTCGTACAATCTCAGCCCCCACGTTCCCGGCCCTTCATTACTGGTTCTTCTATAAAGAAATAAAGCGGCATCTACCAGGTCAGTTCCTGCATTAATGAACGTAAGTCCTCTACCCTGAAAGAATGGTTTTGCTTGTTTGAATTGATGACTCCATAACTCACCCATCTCTTTGTTATACTCCCCATGGCGATTCAGGTCCAATACTTCCCAATCTAAAACATGAGCATTCCACATGGCTTCGATCATCTTCCTGGTTGAAGATGAGTCTACTTCCCACATTAATTCGTAGTAAGGAAAATGACTTTTTAATTCATGAGGTCTGTCATCGAATTTGGGTTCCTGGGTCTGGAGATCCACGAACTGATGCCCTCCCCAGCGAAGTAATCCATTCGTATCACTTTCCTTCTCGAACATATAACTGACGGTTTCTTCAGCGGCTTTACGATACTTTGGGTCTCCCGTTAATGCTGTCAGACCAGTTAGCACCCGCATCAAATTCTGTTGACTTGCAAAATTTGAGATGACCCATGAGTTATCTTCAAATTCCCACCTTACCGGCTCTTTAGTTCTCACATTGATACCATCGGCCAGCAATGGTGAGAGATCTGGTCCATAGGTATCCTTTCCATAGCGAAGTACATTATCAGCAAAAGTCTTAACAGTTTTAAGATAGGATGATTCGGAATTACTGACATCCTGTGCTGATGTTTTCAATGGCAGCATCATTAAAAGAGCCGCTGTAATAAGCAAAAATACAGCTGATGAAAACCTGAAAGGATCAGGTGCTACTAATGAAAATATCCTGTTCAATGTTAATCCTGAATTGACTCCGCCACACTTTTAAATATGTGGTACTTTGGTTGCAAAAGCTGGTTTTAATATATATAATTTAACCGGTAACTTAAACAATAGATTCAACTCTGTTTCCGTTCAGAAAAGAGTTGGGCAGCGGAATAAAACAGCATAATTTTAAAGATGAACAAACACCAATTCAGTAAATGGTCTCCGGGAGTATTATTCCTGACACTAGTTTTAACTATTATTTTTTCAGGAAGTGCATTCAGTCAGATAACTCACATTCCGGATGAGATCGCACCTGTTCATCCTCCTTTTCCTATGGAGCAGCTTACGAGACCGGATTTCCCTGATCGAACATTTAACATCCGCGATCATGGTGCCAAAACTCTTTCTGAAGCTCCTGACTTCAAGAATACTGAAGCTATTGCCAAAACGATCCACACAGCATCGGAAGCTGGTGGGGGTATTGTTCTTATCCCAAAAGGAAAATGGCTGACCGGACCGATCAACCTGAAGAGCAATATCAATTTAAAGATCGAAAAGGGAGCTGAGGTCCTGTTCAGTGAAGATAAAGAGGATTATTTACCAGTTGTGATTCAACGACATGAAGGCGTTGAAGCATATAACTACTCCCCTCCTATCTACGCTTTTGAAGTTGAAAATGTAGCTATTACTGGTAAAGGATTATTGAATGCTCAGGGTGATCATTGGTGGACCTGGTTTGAAGAGCACGGACCACCGCCACGAGCTATTGCAACTAAAGTTCCTTTAGAAGAGCGTGATTTTGGTAAAGGTTCAGGCATGGAAGGTATGCGTCCGAGTTTTATTGTCTTCTGGAAATCCTCAAATATCCTGGTTGAGGGGATCAGTCTGTTGGATTCACCTATGTGGAATGTTCACCTGATCTACAGCTCTAAAGCGATCGTACGTGATATCAATGTAAACAGTCTCAGGGCTCCAAATGGTGATGGTGTTGTTATCGACTCCTCTCATGATATACTTATCGAGTACAATCATTTTCAGACCGGAGACGACGCTGTGGTACTTAAATCCGGGCTGAACGAAGAAGGACTACAGGTCAACATCCCTACCGAGAACGTGGTGGTTCGCAATTTTGAAGCCAAAAACGTTCGTACAGGCAGTGGCGGGGTTGTATTTGGAAGCGAGACTTCCGGAGGTATCAGGAATGTGTATGTAAGTAATGCCTATTTTGATGGCAGTGATCGTGGCATTCGTTTTAAAACGGAACGTGGCCGTGGCAATGTGATCGAGAATATCTTTGTTGAGAATGTGAAAATGAAAAACATCACTCTGGAAGCGATCAACTTCAACACCTTTTATACCGGCCCTGAAGCAACCGGTCCCTCTCCTGCCGTAAGGAATATCAGCATCAAGAATGTAGACATTGATGGAGTACCTAAAGCCATTGTGCTTATTGGATTACCTGAAAAATGGCTCGAGAATATCACTTTGGAGAATATCACGGTAAAAAATGCAGTTGAAGGAGCCCGTATAACCCGGGTAAAAAACCTGGTGATGAAAAACGTAAATATAAGTTCCGAAGAGCGCGCTATGATCGCTGAAGATGTATATGAAATGGATCTGGAGCATATCAAACTAAAAAATAAGACAGATCATCTTCCGCTTCTCCTTACCGGACAATTCACGGGAGCGGTCTTTACCAGTGATTTCCCTTTGGGAAGTATCAAATTTGACGGCAAGCTTACCAAAGATATAATCCGCGAAGAACCAGCCGTTCAATCCTGGTAACTTATTTAAGGAGCGTCATTTTTCGTGTTTGAAAAAGTCGCTCCCCATTCGGCATTGAACCTGTCAATTGATACATGTAGATCCCGGATGCAAGGGAGCCAGCATCAAAGGTAACCTCATGACTTCCTGCATTCATCTTTCCATCTACCAGTGTTGCCACTTCACGACCCAGTATATCAAATACCTTCAGGCTTACTGCACTGTTCACTGACAATTGGTAGCTGATCACAGTAGAAGGGTTAAAAGGATTAGGATAGTTCTGATCTAATTTAAATTCTGCTGGAAGGGTCTCATTTTCTGTAGATGTTGCAGTTCCTGTTACAAACGACGAAGATGTAGACCACCCTCCTGTAATACCATCCGCATTAATACCTCTGACTCTCCATTTGTGATAGGTATTACCCTCCAGAAACATAGCTGAATCCGTGATCACAAAGGAGGTATCTGTAACTACCGTATCTAAGAGTACCTCATCATCCGAATTAGAAACATTGATCTGATATTTTGATGCATTTACAGCTTTGTTCCATATGAACGCTGTTTGGACTTCTACATTTATCTGCTGTACTGGCGAGATCAGGGTTGGATTAGCAGGAATGGGTTCTTTGACCGTATTATCACTGAGAGAATGGATATACAATTCCAGGTTAGAGTATCCTGAGTCTGTGATCTCTTTTCCATCAGCTGGTGATTCGGGATCTAAGCCATTTTCTGATTCCCATTCATCCGGAATTCCATCATGATCCGAATCCTCGGGTGCTGTTGCAGATTCCAGGACCGGCCAGCCTCCTACTTGTACCTGAGAATCTATAATACCTGAATACTCTCCGAACACACCACCATAAGTAGCTTCTCCATTCTTGGTCTCTTCAATTATGCGCTGATCAAGTGAATCACGTTTTGGGAGTACAGCTCCGGCATTAGCCAGTACATTGAGGTATGCTTCTTCGGCTGTTTCGAAAGAAGGAAGTTCCGGAGCCGGGAATGCTTCCATCACCCTGATCGTGTCCATTTGTACCTGACTGACCCGTTGGACACCCCCATCCCAGTTATCTTCACTTACATCAGGGAAACCAACTACCACATTATCCTCTATATGCCATTTGCCTAACATCGCAAAATCACCACTAGGAGGTTTGGCATCCAGAATACGATAACTCTTTTCACCATCCGGAGTAGCAGGACCCGGTTTGTAATAATTGGCGATCATATTCTGATTTCCCTTTTCGCCACCATAGGCACTGTTATCACCCCAGTTATAGATCACATTATTTCTGTAATCAACCAGTTCAAGATCCGGGCGGCCACTATATCTGCTTCCATTAAACCGAGGGTTACGACTGGTGTGATGTGCTAATAAATTATGATGGAAGCTTGCACCCTGTCCTCCCCAAATACCTCCATATCCGTGCTGTCCTTTATCATGAACGGACTCATATAAACTTTCACTAAGGATATTCCATTGAAGGGTGAAGTTTACATTATCATAAAAACTTGCAGTTTCATCCACCGACCAACTCATCGAACAATGATCGATTATAATATCAGTTTGTTCTCTGCCCCATATCGCATCTGGTTCGGCTCCCGAAATATCCCCTGGTCGCATTCTTAAGTATTGAATGATCACATTATCAGCCGCGATCCTCAGGTTATATCCTTTTGTAGCGATGCCATCACCCGGGGCCGTTTGCCCAAAGATCGAAATGTCATCATCCTGGATCTTGAGTTCACTTAACAAATGGATCGTTCCCGAAACTCTGAATACCACTGTCCTTGCCCCTGATGCTTCAACCGCTGCTCGTAAACTGCCTGTTCCGGAATCATTGAGATTTGTAACCTCATACACTGTACCTCCTCGTCCCCCGGTAGTAAATCGACCAAATCCTTCTGCACCCGGAAAAGCAAGAACTCCGACTGCCATACTCTGAGAAATATGTGGAGTTTCAGTTTGAGCAACGGATACACTACTAAGAAGTCCATTTAAAAATAAAATGGAGAAACAGGATAAAACAGTTAAGCGAAGCATAAAAAAGATCTTTAAGCGAAGGGTGACAAATGTTTCTCGAAATGACGAAGCAGGAAGCCTTCGTAAAGCTCTTCGTTTTCTTCGAGAGAGGTCATAAGTTCTTTTTTGAAATCTTTTGCTTCAGGTAATGAACCTGAAAGAACCGACCCAAAAGCCACATGCAGTACCTGACGTGCGTGATTATCGTCCAGGTAATCTGGTAGTTTTTCATCTGATACCGAAGCCGGATCCTCTATTTTACTCAGGTCCGCAGAAATGTGATAAGTCTTCTTATCGTCGTTAAATCGTTTGATCGAGAACGACATGATCTTTCTGAATAACTCCGGATTGCATACAGACAATGCTCTCAAAGCTTCAAGATAACTAGTACCTGCAGTTTTTACGTGAACGGCTCCCAGATTCAGGGATCCGATCACTTTATAAACGGTGAATTTATCACTCCCAGAATGAATACTCAGCTTATATCCACCAAACATATCCGCTATAGCAAGATGTTGTTCATATTCACTCTTGAATTGATCCAGATCACCTTTAAAGTCAATACCTTTCTCGAAATCGCCACAGAAACGCGGTGCAAGACTAGTTAACTCAACTCCTAAACGATACAATTCAGACGCCACAAGAAAATGCTCAAACAGAGTGGTAGGTTCTTCTGTTTCATCCACGGATAGTTCCAGTTCAGAAGGGTGATCTGGATACGTGGATGAAATGTATTCAGCCATCATTTTTGTATGTGTGATCACTCTTCCATATTTCACCATTCCCTGAAGTAGTTCAGCTTCCGTAGGTTTGATCTTATATCCGGTTCGAAGCTGAACATTGCTATTCAGGATCCTGTTCAGCAACTCCCCTTTAGTTTCTTTCAATTCATCCCAGGGAAGGTCGTCTACACGGGCGTGCAATTCTTCCTCAGTAAGATCAGTCACTTCATTCACCACATAAGCGCTTGGGTCGATGGTAAACATGGTGTACCCAGCTTTCACCATTCGGTCGATATCCGCTGGAGTTTTAAGGTGGTCTCCATCGGCTCCGAAACCATCATGGTACCCTTCCTGAAAAACAGAAAAAGAAGCAGCATCCATTACCTCATCCGCAGTACGATTGGTTCGCTCTAATTCACGAATGGACTGCTGAGCCAGTATTGGTTTGAAACCTGTTCCCTTTACGGAACGCAGATGCGCAGGTCCGGCATTCCCGAGGCGATCTCCAAATCCATAGGAGTCATTCTTTCCGATCAAAACTGCTTTTGCAAACTCGAAACGATCCCTGAGTGCTTCTGCGTTGCTGTGGTCAAGCGGACATTTCAGAGCGAGCTTGTCTCCTGCTTTCACTTCCTCTCCGTTAAATGCAGTATTGTTCTCTGCAGGCACAACGATCAGGTATTTTGTGATGCCTTCTTTAATCATAAAGAACAAGTCATCATTATCTTCATGGATCGAATTAACATATAACTTCGAGTCCCCCAGATGATCCATTATATTCTCAACATC
The DNA here is from genome assembly GCA_030427885.1 of Rhodothermia bacterium. Lineage (GTDB taxonomy): Bacteria > Bacteroidota > Rhodothermia > Balneolales > Balneolaceae > JAUICM01. Next base: position 605,377 of record JAUICM010000003.1, read on the forward strand.
TGATACTACTTGTTGATCTGTTCCGTGCTTTTCAATGCTCATATTCCGATTGATTAATTGATTATATAAACTATTTACTCTTATTAGCTTGCGGGTCCCAATTCCCGAAAATATTCTCCAGGGTGTACTTACCTGATTCTGTCTCAGTCAGCTGATGACTCCATTCCACTCGTCCTGAAGTAGAAGCTCCTGCTCCGGTAGTATTAAATTCGGCGTAATACAGCGCAGGCTCCGCCTCAGTTCTTGACCAGTTATGCCATCCTTCAGGGAGAATATGTCCCGCCATGTTTGAGTTGATAAATACTGTTTTTGCATGGTCTCGCCAGGGTCGGCCCAGGTAGACCTTATCAAGTTCATTTTCTGCCGTGAGTTCAGCATTCAGGAATACAAACCCAAATTCTGTTCCCTCATTTGTTGATGCAGCCGTGATATAAGAATTCTTTTTACTGTGAATAACACAATCTTCAAACACAGCTGTGGCTTCGCCAAAAATGAAATCCGTGGTCCCTTCGATATAACAATCTTTGAAATACTGACGTGCATTCTCACCTGCTGCATATAGGGTATCCTGATTACCGATGAAGCGGCAATTCTCGAAATATACCCGATCTCCTTCTACATGAACTGCTACCGCCTGTCCAACATCACCCGCTGAATTAATAACCGTAATGTTTTCAGCGTAAAAGTCGTTGGCCTCAACCTTAAGTGTATATGTAAAAAAGGTACTGTTTCTGCCACGGTCTATTTGTTTGAAATAATCTCCCCAGATGATAATGGTAGTTCGGGCATTTTCACCGATCAATGATAACTTTGTATTCCAGGAGGGAACTCTGACCTTCTCTTGGTATTCTCCACTTTTGATAAAGATCAACACTCGTTCTTTTGGAAAGGCTTTACTGGCATCGATCGCATCCTGGATAGAATTATAATCACCTGACCCGTCTTTAGCTACTATAAGATCATACGCACCAAGATCTGATTTGGCCATTAGTTCACCGGTTAAGTAAAACGGTAAAAAAACACCAACAGCTATGCTCAGCATCCGGAGATTCATTATTTGTCCTCCGGTCTTTTGATGCGTGAACTTAATTCAAGCTTTTCTTCCTGAATCCCCTTTAACACCAGCTCAGCTATCATTCTGGCACCGGTCTCATTGAAATGGGTGTTATCTTTAACTCCATTCGGGTAGTTGGGATTCTGACCTGCCTCAAGATGTAGAAAAAGTAAAGTGGATTTATCCTCCCCTAATGTATTGTATAAAGTCTGGCTTATCCGGTCTATATCGATCAAAGGTACATCCAATTCTTTAGCAACTTCTCTCAGTAACTCAGAATATTGTTCATGAGTTTCAACCTGTTTGCCAGAGTTGTCAAACCTCCTTCTACTTACCGGAGTCAGTAAGATCGGAATAGCTTCTTTAGAACGGGTTTCACTCACATACTTCTTCAGATACATCTGAAATTCCTCCGGCTTAGTGTACGTCGCCTTCGAAGGCACTTCATCATTATGCCCGAATTGAACAAATACATAATCCCCGGGTTCAAGTTTTTCCAGAATAGGATCCCATCTCCCTTCCTCTATAAAAGACCGGGTACTTCGGCCATTTCTGGCGTGATTCTCTACCGTAACAGTGGAATCAAAGAATTGAACAAATGGCATTCCCCAACCAGTTTCAGGAAAAGCACTTGCCCGTTTTATGGACATAGTGGAATCACCGACAAGAAATACTGTGATATCAGCCTTATCATAATCCAGTGAAGAAGTCAGCCCGGCGATCAGTAATAATATGGCTATTGTTGATCTCAAAATTATTTATCTAATTCAAGACTTGCCTGGATGAACGGCCCCACCCCTTTTATATCATTCGTTCTTTTAGGCTCATTTACATAGTATTCAAAACTGGCGTCACGATATGGATTACCCCCAAGCCCTGCTACTTCACACACCTCCGTAAGATCAACCAATCCATTTTCATGAACCACTATAAAGTTATTGAGGATCCCTTCATATCCTTTTTCGGCAACCTGCATATATTTCTCATCCAGATACCCATTATTGACCCCTTTAGCCATAGCATACACGTACATGGATGTTGCTGATGCTTCCAGGTAATTGCCTTCTCTGTCCGGAAGATTTACGACCTGATACCAGGTACCTGTCTGTTCATCCTGAAAGTTACTCAAAGCTTCGCTGAGTCGATCAAGAACAGCGATCAGTTCTTTTCTATCAGCATGGTCTTCAGGGAAATAATCCAGAATATCAACGATCGCCATCATATACCATCCCATAGCACGACCCCAAAAGTGTGGTGATAAACCTGTTTCGGGGTCAGCCCACCGCTGGGTTCTACTCTCATCCCATCCATGATACAACAACCCAGTTTCGGGATCTCTCATATTCTTTTCCATGGTGATGATCTGGTGCGCTATATCTGAAAAACTTTCATCACCTTCATCATTCATTAAAGCGTATTGAGCATAGTAAGGAGAACCCATATACGCTCCATCCAACCACATTTGCCATGGATATATATTCTTATGCCAGAATCCATTCATCTTATTACGGGGTTGCCATTCCAGATGATACCTGAGTTGATCCATCGCGATCTTATATTTTTCATTCCCGGTCTTTTCATACAGTTTAAAAAGTGGCTTCCCGGGATTAACACGATCAATATTGAAATTGGTGATATCATACTTCTCAATACTGCCATCATCATTGATCATATTGTCATAATATTCCTCAACATAATCCTCATACTTATCATCTCCTGAACGCTCTCCTACTTTCTCAATTGATGTAAGGATCAATCCAAAAGTGTATTCCCATTTGGGTTCCGTTCTGAAATCGAGGTAGATCGGGTCGGGGTTCCGAGCCATTACTGACATTGCCATCCGTTCCGACCATTTAAGAGTTTCAGGAATTTCAGGTCCGGAATATTCAGGCTCAACCTGAGCACATCCCAAAACTGCCAGAAAAACAAAGATGGTTAGGCTTTTAATTCTCATATATATCAACTCCTATTTTCAAATAAAACGCGCAATCGTTTGCGCTCTCCAATTATTCTCAATTTCACCCAAGATAGTAAAATTTTATTAACCGGTAACTAAAATCTGAAATTAGCTGTTTTTTTTCTTCAACATTGGACTCCCTCTCTTACATAATTGGATGGAAAAACCCCATGGATCTCTCAGCATCACAAGATGCGAACCATCTGCAAGTTGATCATCGGAAACAATGATTGCTCCTGCTTCCACCAGTTTGTTACTGTCTTCACCTGGTTCCTCCGAAACAAATGCCAGGTGCACGATCAAGGGATTCATATGACGGTAGTCCGGCACCTCTTCAGTTGGATTATTATAGATCTCCAGCATTACTCTTCCTTCAGAATCCCTCAGAAATGCTGTATAAGGATGATTTTCATCTTTCTTTACAATTTCCATTCCCAAATTATCTTTGTACCAATCAGCCATTTCAATCGGCTTCTCTACATTGATCGCGAAATGCTCGATCTTCATAAGTATCCTCTTTCTGTTTCTTTGTTGACCAAATATTTTATCACATGTTATCTGATCGTAAATTCTAATATGAGAACAGATCCTTCCTTTGATCCTGTTGTTGAAAAAAATTTTTAACTGATTTCATACCAGACTTCAGGATCTTTTCGATTCGGTGATAAATTATTTTGAACTGTTTTAATATTTCACTGGATATAGTATCACATTTTTTTGATATTTTGTGCAATCGATTACATTCTAATTTAACCAACCTTTCATGTCAGTGAATTACACTACCCGCTATGCTACAAATCCAGAAGATTTCAAAAGCTATGGCACCCAACGTTTAAGAGATGACTTTCTAATTCAGAATATGTTCGTTGATGACGAGATTAATCTCGTCTATTCACATTACGACAGATACATTGTCGGTGGTGCTAAGCCTTCCTCCTCCTCTCTCAAACTGGAAACCATTGACCCGTTAAAAGCAGATTTCTTTCTGGAACGCCGGGAACTAGGTGTTATCAATGTTGGTGATACTGGAATTGTTAAAGTAGGTGACACAGAATATGAGATCGGCTTTAAAGAGGCGATCTATGTGGGCCGTGGAGAGAAAGAAGTTAGTTTTATGCAAAAAGATGGTAGTCAGCCACTCTTTTATATAAATTCTGCCCCCGCTCACCATGCTTATCCAACAAAAAAAGTTTCACAGGATGATGCCGAAGTTGTTGAACTGGGTTCTCTGGAAACAGCTAATCACAGAGTAATCAGAAAACTGATCGTAAACAGTGTGGTTGAGAGCTGCCAGCTTCAAATGGGGATGACCCAGCTTAAAAAAGGAAGCGTTTGGAATACCATGCCAGCTCACGTACATGACAGACGTATGGAAGCCTATTTCTATTTTGAGGTACCGGAGGGACAAACCGTTTGTCATTTTATGGGCGAACCTCAGAATACACGTCATATCTGGCTTCAGAATAATGAAGCGGTACTTTCTCCACCTTGGTCGATACACTGCGGTTCAGGAACCAGTAATTACACCTTTATTTGGGGTATGGCTGGCGAAAACCTGGATTATGGTGATATGGACGGATTCGACCCAACGGAAATGAAATAAGGATATATAAATGAGTAAACTATTTGACTTACAAGGGAAACGGGCATTAGTAACTGGCGGGACACATGGTCTTGGTATGGCTATGGCTAAAGGACTGGCTGAAGCAGGTGCAGAACTGATCATCAACGGAACTACTCCTGAAAAAATGGAGAAAGCACTGGAAGAATACCGCTCCTGTGGCTACACGGTACATGGTTTTTTGTTCGATGTAACTGATGATGCAGCCGCTAAAGAACACGTTGATAAAATTGAAGCTAAGATCGGCCCAATCAATATTCTTGTAAACAATGCAGGGATCATCAAACGTGTTCCATTGAAAGACATGGAAGTAGAAGATTATCGTAAAGTTATTGATGTGGATCTTGTTGGCCCTTTCATAATGGCGAAACATGTGGTTCAGCATATGATCAAACGAGGTGAAGGAAAAATCATCAATATATGCTCTATGATGACTGAACTGGGTCGTGACACCGTAGGAGCATATGCCGCTGCTAAAGGGGGACTCAAAATGCTTACGCGTAATATGGCTACCGAGTGGGCTCGCTTTAATATTCAGACCAATGGTATTGGCCCCGGATATTTTGCGACTTCACAAACTGCACCTATCCGGGTTGATGGTCATCCTTTTAACGATTTTATTATCCAGCGCACACCAGCTGGTCGTTGGGGAGACCCTGAAGATCTTGCCGGAACTGCCGTATTCTTATCATCAAAGGCCAGTGATTTTGTGAATGGTCAGATCGTGTATGTTGACGGCGGTATTCTTGCTACTATCGGGAAACCTTCGAATGAGTGACTATGAAAAAGCTCAAGCGTTCAGTCACTTCTGTATTGATATATGGTTCTTCCCCTGAAACCACTCATAGATAAACTGAGAGAAATTCCTGCATTTGGTAATTCAATCGGATCAGGTGCCTTATAGTGAAAAAAAAGACTACCATACATGATATCGCCAGAGCTCTCGAGGTAACTGCTTCTACAGTTTCACGTGCGCTAAAGGATCATCCAAGGATAAGCGATGCCACAAAAAAGCAAGTCGTGGCTATGGCTAAGAAGATGAATTATCAGCCTAACAGCATCGCAGCTGCATTACGCCGTGGCACAAGTAATCTTATTGGTGTTATGATCCCAACCGTTGACCGTAACTTCTTTGGATCTGTGGTTCGTGGTGTAGAAGAGGTGCTCAATGAAACCGGTTATAATGTGATCATCACGCAGTCGAATGACTCTTTTGAGAAAGAAAAACAGAATATAAAAGCTCTCCTTGAAGCTCAGGTTGACGGCATACTGGCCTCCTTTGCAAAAGATACTACTTCCTTTGAACATTATGATGAGATCGTTAAACGTGGTATCCCATTGATACTCTTCGACCGAATGGATGAATCCCTCAAAGTGGATTCCGTTGTGATCGACGATTACCAGGCTGCTTATAAAGCAACAGAACATTTAATTGAACAAGGTTGCCGGAGAATTGTACATTTCGCCGGGCCTGATAATGTAAGTATTTACCGGGACCGGCAGCGTGGCTATGAAGATGCTCTTCGGCGAAATAATATTGAATCAGATCCTGATCTTGTTATGCGCTCTGATGTGAAGTTTGAATCAGGTAGAGAACTGGGGAAAGCAATTTCAAGCATGGTTAATACCCCGGATGGGATATTCTCTTCCAGTGATTTTGCAGCCATGGGAGCTATCGAGATCCTCAAGAAAAGAGGGTTTAATGTTCCGGAAGATATAGCTGTAGTGGGTTTTAGTAACGAATCATTTACTGGACTCGTAGATCCACCTTTAAGTACAGTAGAACAACACAGTAAGAAAATGGGGAATTTCACTGCCAACTTATTCCTTGAACGAATCAGGAATAAAAACGGAACTCATACACCCGCAAAAACGGTACTTACTCCTGAATTGATCATCAGAAGATCATCCATGAGAAAAGAAAACAATTAAATACACATTTTATCACTCAAACTAACCAACAATGAAAAAAGTAGTCACATTTGGAGAGATCATGCTGAGACTCTCCCCTCCCGGATTCCTGAGATTCTCACAAGCCAGTTCATTTGATGTTGTATACGGTGGTGGCGAAAGCAACGTAGCTGTTTCACTTGCTAATTATGGTGTTCCAACAGAATTTGTAACCCGTCTGCCAAAAAATGATATCGGGGAATGTGCCCTGATGGAAATGAGGAAACGCGGGGTTGGCACCAGTCACATTCAGCGTGGAGGTGAACGTCTCGGAATCTATTTCCTGGAAACCGGTGCTGTAAGCCGTGGCAGCAAGGTTGTATATGACCGTGCTCATTCTGCCATGTCAGAGATTGAACCCGGCATGGTTGACTGGAAGAACGTTTTTGAAGGAGCTTCATGGTTCCACTGGACTGGTATCACACCAGCTATTTCACAAAGTGCGGCCAATGCCTGCCTGGAAGCTGTCAAAGTAGCCAGTAAAATGGGCGTCACCATCTCTACAGATTTAAATTACAGGGCCAAATTATGGAAATACTGCAGCGCTGAGAAACGCGAAGAGATCATGACCGAACTCACCTCTCATTGTGATATTATTCTTGGAAATGAGGAAGATGCTGAAATGCATTTTGGCATCAAACCAGAGGGAATTTCTGTTCAAACTGAAGGTCACAATGTTAAAGCCGATGCCTTTCTTTCGGTATGTCAGCAAATGATGAAGAAATTTCCAAAAGCTAAAAAGGTGATCACAACACTGCGAGGATCTATTTCAGCATCTCATAATACCTGGGCTGGCGTGCTTTATGATGGCAAAAAAATGTATGAAACCCGCCAGTATCAGATCACTCATATTGTGGATCGTGTCGGGGGCGGTGATTCTTTCATGGGTGGACTGATCTATGGACTCCTCAATTATCCTGAGAACGATCAAAATGCACTCGACTTTGCAGTTGCCGCATCCTGCCTGAAACATACCATCTACGGTGATGCCAATCTGGTAACTGTAGAAGAAGTTGAAAAATTAATGGGCGGTGATGCCTCCGGAAGAGTGGCCAGATAACATGAAATTTGAATACACCTGGCGCTGGTATGGGCCGAACGACCCTGTTACTCTTAAGGACATCAAACAGACAGATGCCACTGGTATCGTTAATGCCCTTCATCATATTCCCGTTGGTGAAACCTGGACTCTTGAAGAAATTCAAAAACGTAAAGCTGAGATAGAAGCTGCCGGTCTCAGCTGGTCTGTTGTTGAAAGTGTTCCCGTTCATGAAGACATCAAGAAACGAAGCGGTGAATACCAGATGTACATCGATAATTATAAACAGACACTCAGAAACCTTGCCTTATGCGGGGTAAAGACCGTTTGTTATAATTTCATGCCCATTCTGGACTGGACACGAACGGATCTTGATTACGCTCTCCCGACCGGAGCTTATGCCCTGCGCTTTGATGCTATCTCTTTTGCTGCATTCGAATTGTTCATTCTTAAACGTGAAGGAGCTAAAAAAGAATATAATGCTGAACAAACAGCTCAAGCCGGGGCTTACTTTAATGGTCTGAACGAAGAGGAAATCCTGAAACTAACTAAGAATATAATTGCAGGTCTTCCTGGTGGACATGAAGGTTATACTCCGGAAGAATTTCAGGTTATACTGGATGAATATGCGGGTATCTCAGAAGAAGATCTTAAAGCTAATTTGAAATACTTCCTTCAGGAAATTATTCCTGTTGCCGAAGAGACCGGAGTACTGATGTGCATCCATCCGGATGATCCACCCTACCCCATTTTGGGATTACCAAGAGTCGTGAGTACTGAAGAAGATATTGAACGCCTGCTCAGTGATGTTGAATCACCCAATAACGGGATTACTCTTTGCACTGGTTCTTATGGCGTCAGAAAAGATAATGACATGGTTAGAATGGCTACCCGCTTTGCTGACAAGATCCATTTTCTCCACTTCCGTAGTGTAGAGGTCGAAGATGATGGCAGCTTTTATGAAGCAGGTCATCTGGAAGGAAATTCATATATCGCTAAAGTTATGAACGCAATTATCACATCAGATAAACTAAGTAAAGGCCATGTGATTCCAATGCGTCCGGACCATGGTCATAAGATGCTCGACGATATTGCAAAGAAAACCAATCCCGGCTATTCCTGCATTGGAAGGATGAAGGGACTTAGCGAATTACGCGGTCTGGAACAAGGTCTGCGTTTCAATTTGGAATTATAATTTATTTAACTACTAATTTTATTGACTTTATCCGATTGTAAGAACCTGTTATAGAAGCGCTTTTAAGTTGATATTAAGAGCATCATTAACGTATTTCAACAGTTGGTTATTCTCATGTTAAACTCTCACTCCTATGGCAAGATTTACACGAATACAGGTGGCTACTGTAATGGAAAAAACGGGCTTTGTTCCGCTTTTTTATCACAATGACATTGAGGTATGTAAAGAAGTTTTGCGTGCCTGCTATAATGGCGGTGCCCGACTTTTGGAATTCACAAACCGTGGCGATTTTGCTCATGAAGTTTTCGGGGAGCTCAACAAGTTTGCGGCTAAAGAACTCCCGGAGATGATCCTTGGTGTCGGTTCGGTTACTGATGCAGCATCTGCATCTCTATACATGGCTTTAGGAGCCAACTTTGTTGTAACCCCGGTATACCGCGAGGACATTGCCATCGTTTGTAACCGAAGAAAAGTACTTTGGTCTCCCGGTTGTGGATCTCTCACTGAGATTGCAACTGCAGAGCAAATGGGTGCTGAGATTATAAAAGTATTTCCGGGAAGTACTCTTGGTCCTGAATTCATTAAAGCGATTAAAGGACCATGCCCCTGGACCAGCATCATGCCTACGGGTGGAGTTTCTACCGATGAGGATAATCTTCGGGGATGGTTTGATGCAGGTGTTACCTGTGTTGGAATGGGATCCCAGCTCATTACCAAAGAATTTCTATCCAGCAAAGATTACTCAGGTCTCGAAAAACATGTCACTAATACTGTCGAATTGATCAACTCGATCCGCAAAAAATAAAATCTATGATTAAACAACCATCACCACCGCTAACTCTCTTAAGCATGTTATTGCTTCTATTTGTCTTAGCGGGATGCAGCGAACAAAGTACTGAACATAAAACTATTCGTCTTGCTCATGCACTCAATACGGCCCATCCCGTCCACTTGGGAATGGTTCGCATGGCCAAGCTAGCAGATGAATACTCAAAAGGAACTCTGGAGATCAAAATATTTCCAAATCAGCAGTTAGGATCTGAACGGGAAGCTCTAGAACTTTTGCAGATCGGAAGTATAGGGATGACCAAGGTATCCTCAGCAGCTCTTGAGAATTTTGTACCTGAACTCAGAGTGTACAGCCTGCCTTACCTTTTTGGAAGCCAGGAACAAACCCTGAAAGTACTGAATGGTGAGATCGGAAAAGAACTACTACTGGCCGGTGAAGATTACTGGATGCGCGGACTGACCTATTACGATGCTGGTAAACGCAGCTTCTATACTAAAGACAAACCCATCCTCACACCTGATGATCTCCAGGGACTTAAGATCAGGGTGATGGAAAGCCAGATGTCGATGAATATGGTTCGGGAAATGAACGGATCACCAACTCCGATCTCTTTCGGTGAGCTTTATACTGCACTTCAACAGGGAGTTGTGGACGGAGCCGAGAACAACCCTCCATCCTACCTTACGTCACGCCATTATGAAGTAGCTAAATATTACAGTCTGGATGAGCATCTTATGCTGCCAGACATCCTTCTTATCGGAACCGAAGTATGGGATGATCTGACTGAACAGGAACAGGAATGGGTACAAGCTGCTGCTGATTCATCCGCAAGATACCAGCGTCAGTTATGGGCTGAAGCTGAACTTGAAGCTCTTAAAACAGTGGAAGAATCCGGGGTTGAGATCATCTATCCGGATAAACAACCGTTTATTGATGCAACTGCCGCTCTGTTCGAAAAATATAAAGCCACTGAACCCGATTTTTACAACCTGATCAAAAGAATACAGGAGGCTCAGAAATAATCATGAAAAGTACATTCACCCGTTATTTTGAATATTTCCTGGCCTTCTTGATGGCACTGATGTTATTGAGTGTCTGCTGGCAGGTCATAACCCGGTATTTCCTCGGCGACCCAAGTTCTTTCACAGATGAGCTGGCAAGATATCTGATGATATGGATCGGTATTTTAGGAGGAGCTTATGCTTCCGGAAGAGGCAACCACCTTGCTATCGACTTGCTGCCAAGTAAACTAAAAGGAAAGGCCAAGTACCGCCTTGAGATACTCATCAATCTGTTGATCATCTTCTTTGTATTCACCACCCTGGTGATCGGCGGAACCAGACTGGTGTACATTACTTATACTCTGGGCCAAACTTCTGCGGCCATGCAATTGCCTTTAGCCTATGTATATATCATTCTGCCTATCGCAGGATTACTGATCACCTTTTACAAGGTCAGAGAAATCATGACACTTGAAGTGAACCCATCATCACAAAACGAAGCATCTTAACCGACTGAATTATGGAATTAACAGAAGTATTGATATTGGTAGCTAGTTTTGTGGTATTACTGGGAATTGGAGTTCCGATCGCCTGGAGTATCGGCCTTTCCGGGCTTGTTACCCTCCTTGTCAGCATTGATTCACTCCCTGCGTTTACAACCATTGCGCAAAGAATGGGAACCGGACTGGATAGTTTTACCCTCCTGGCAATCCCCTTTTTTATTTTGGCAGGCCAGCTCATTAACAAAGGTGGATTAGCCCATCGGCTCATACGTCTGGCAAAAAATATGATGGGAGGCCTTCCCGGCGGACTTGCTCACGTTAACGTGGTAGCAGCAATGCTCTTCGGAGCTATTGCAGGATCCGCGGTAGCTGCAGCTTCAGCCATAGGATCTATTCTTGGTCCCCGTATGGAAGAAGAAGGATATTCAAAAGAATTCGGAGCTGCCGTTAACATAACCTCTTCGACTACCGGCCTTCTTATTCCTCCTTCCAACATCCTTATTGTGTATTCGCTGGCCAGCGGCGGGGTTTCTATTGCTGCCCTTTTTATTGCCGGATATCTGCCCGGTATACTTACCGGATTAATGCTCATGACCGTAGCTGCGATCTGGGCGAAGAAGAAAAATTTCCCGGTTAGTGAACGAGCTTCGTTCAAAGAATTAACGAAAAGCTTCTTTGATGCCATCCCCGCATTACTTTTGCTGATCATTGTTATCGGAGGTATCATAGCGGGAATATTCACTGCTACCGAAGCCTCTGCTATTGCGGTGGTCTATTGTCTGGTACTTGGCTTTATGTACAAAGAACTAAAAGTAAATGAACTTCCTAAGATCTTCCTTGATTCAGTTACCACTACTTCTATTGTATTGTTGTTGATAGCAACATCGATAGGAATGTCGTGGGTGATGTCGTTTGAGGAAATACCTCAGAACGTATCCGAAGCGCTGTTATCTATCAGCGATAACCCGATCATCATCTTGTTGCTTATTAATGTGATTCTTCTCTTTGTCGGAACCTTCATGGATATGACTCCCGCAGTGTTGATCTTTACGCCAATCTTCCTGCCCATTGTAGTAGAGATGGGTATCGACCCGATCCACTTCGGTATCATCATGATCCTCAATCTTTGCATCGGGCTATGTACACCTCCGGTGGGATCCATTCTGTTTGTGGGTGTGGGAGTTGCAAATACCACGATAGTTAAAGTAGTGAAACCACTATTACCAATGTTTCTGGCCATGATTGCAGCTTTGATGCTTATCACATTCTTCCCACAAATAAGTATGTGGCTGCCTGAATTATTCGGGTTCTAATAACAGAACAAAACTTACAGGGAAGGTACAGCTACGTGCCTTCCTTCTTTCTCAAAAAACTCGATAAGCTTCTCTACATTTTTCTTTGAGCCTATGTACACAGGTGTACATTCATGAATTGACTTTGGCTGAATCTCCATGATCCTTCTTTCTCCATCTATAGCCATTCCTCCTGCCTGTTCAATGATAAAACTCAGTGGATTACACTCATACATTAATCGAAGTTTTCCATTTGGGTAACGGCTGCTATCCGGATACATAAAAATTCCACCCTGGATCAGTGTCCGGTGCACATCTGCAGCCATACAACCAACATAACGTGCTTTATATGGGCGGTTTGTATCTTCATCAGCTTTCTGGCAGTATTTGACATACTTCTTAAGTGCCGGATCCCAGAAATTATAGCTCCCTTCATCTGTACTATACACATTCCCGTATTCAGGTATTTGTACATTCTCATGACTCAGAATAAACTCACCAAGACTTGGATCCAAAGTAAAGATTCTTACGCCCAGTCCGGTTGTATAGGCTAAAACAGTACTTGAGCCATATAACACATAACCTGCTGCAACCTGCTTAACTCCAGGTTGAAGGGCATCCTGTTCTGAAATATTTATGATCCCTTCCGGCCGCATATAAACAGAAAAGATACTCCCTATAGATACATTCACGTCAATATTTGATGAACCGTCCAGAGGATCCATATACACAATATACTTTCCAGCATCTAAACTTAGCCTTACTACCCCTTCATTTTCTTCCGATATAACCATACAGGTAATATTGGATCTGTTAAGTGCATAGATAAGCTGCTCATTTGCAAACAGATCTAATTTCTTTACCGATTCCCCATGTACATTTTCAGAACCTTCTGCACCAAGGATATTCGTGAGTCCGGCTTTATTAACCTCTCTTGAAATGATTTTTGCCGCAAGCCCAATATCTCTCAATAACTGTGATAACTCCCCTGTTGCACCGGGAAATTTATTCTGAGCACGAATGATGTATTCTTCCAGCGTTGTCAACCCAACCATATCTCTATACCTCTGCATTTGTAACATTAAAAAAAAGCACCATCGCCTTCCTCCGGAGAGAATCTGGGATGGCGCTTTTAACTAAATAAGGAACTTCTTAAGTGCGCAATAAATTGCACACCTTAACACTAGCCACTCAAAGATTTAAGTAATCGGTTAAGTAACTATTTATAAGTTACCAGTTTAAAATGTAAAAGCAATATTAAAATTTAAGCCCACCTAAAAACGTCGTTTATGATATCATTATAGGTATTTTTAACGTTAAGAGTCATACTCATGTAAGCTTCTAAAATTGTTAGATTAGCAAACTCACTAGTAAATTAGTGCAATACTGTGCAATCGTTTGCATTTATTGCATAATAACTAATAAATAAAAAGCCCTGCACACTCTCGCATGCAGGGCTTCTTCGTCGCCGTACTTTTCAGTACAAGCTAACTGACCTCATTCTAGTATGTTACTTGATCAAAGTCATCTTACGTGTGAGAGATAGATTATTACCTACCAGTTGATAGATATAAACTCCACTCGAGAGATTAGCTGCATCAAACGTAAACGAATGTGCACCTGAAGAGATGGTTTCATTATTAACCAATGTTGCCACTTCCCTACCCAGTAGGTCGTACACTTTTAGCGTTACTTTCTGACTTGAAGGCAGAGTAAAGCTGATCTTAGTACTTGGGTTGAATGGGTTTGGATAATTCTGATCCAGTTTTACAGATACGGGAAGCAGACCGTTGTCTTCAATTGGATCTACCATATACGTTCCCCAGGAAGCACCCACCTGTCCTCCACCTGTTGCACCAGTAGCCGCAGGAGAATTGGAAGCTATTGACGCATCGAAAGTATCGATGAAGTAAGTAAGTGGCTTACGATCAAAATCCTGAGTTGCCGGATCCCAAACATCGTTTGGAGTATCTTTGGTTCTTCCTGCATCTTCACGGTAATAGG